>NZ_JAMBOE010000009.1 GCF_023715465.1 Paenibacillus macerans | reverse complement strand
ACAGCATTCAAAAGCGATTGTTTAAACTCGTCTACTTGCTGCTCAAATTCGCTTGGTTCATCGTAAAAATCATCATATTCGTACATCTTCATTCGCTCCTTAACTTAGTTTTAATCCCTGTATACTTTGTATTATGGTTGTGACGCTCTAGGAGGCTTTATAATCCACTTCTAAGTTTTACCCTAGTAAATACTCTACCGAACTATTAAAACGTCTGTACGGGGCGATTATGGTGCTTAAATTACGCGTTCGAACTCTATTTCAATTCTTGGATTGTGTTTGTCGTGTTGAAAGTCGATTACTTGCGGCAATGCTAATTTGTCGTCCTCATAAATGCCTCCGTCTTCTAAGGCGTCTAGCAGGACTTTTAAGCCATTGTGTGTATCGCGCCTCCGTTTGTCCGGGAAGAAGAACCAAAGCCGTACAATGACCTTGCTGGATGCCGTAGACCACGAATTCTCTTTTCGCCATTGGTTCGTTCGAAAAACCGTATCTTCCAGCCATGCTTTTGCTTCGGGCTTTAGGATTTTCATCTGCCGGCCTTTCACATAGGCGTTGACGTACATGTGGTTTACACTTGGGGCCACTCCCGGTAAGATTAGGCGCTTCATCGACTCGCCGCCTTTATCTTTTGGATTTGGTGGTATAGCACCCGTTCAGGCGCTGTAATTTTGTATGCGTAAAACTTTCGTGTTTCCCTTTGCAAAGCTTCGTGATGATGCCTACACACGTCTACTAATTTCCAATGCTTGCTCGCTAACCTTGTGCATCCTGGCATTCTACAATGCATTTTGCTTCACCCTCCGTTCCGTTGCCTCGACGATCTTTTCGTATTCTTCATCCGACAGGCTTCTATATAGCTCCCATTCCCCGTTTTTCTTCATCCGCTTAACGCAACTGATGATACATTGTTGTGTCACTCCCATTGCTGCGCCTAGTGATGGCGATCCGTCGTGCTCGAAATACTTCGCAATGTAAATCTTGTCTGCCAAGCTCAACACCTTCCGCCCTCCCTTCCTCCGCAAATGCTTCACGCCCTAGCTGCACGAACTTTTCAAAATCCTTATCGAACAGGTCGTAATCGTCAATGTGTTCCACTTTGCTCATCCCTTCTGTCAGGCCCAACCAATTCAATCAGACCTTCTTTGCCGCACTTGCCTTTGATCCGGCTCGCTATCTTCTTCCCATTGATCGGCAGTCGGTAATGGATTCTATCCGGCACGTAATTGCTTGTCATAATGGTGATCTTGTCATTTTTGTTCCGTTCTTCCAGGATGCTAAACAACTTCCCCTCAGCCCAATCCTTGTATTGAGCGGTAAATATATCGTCTATCATCAGCACCGGGACAAAATAGTATTTATTAAGGACTTCTGTTTCCGACTCTTCCGAATCTCTGTTATACGTTGATTTGATATCTCCGAAAAGTTCTTCCTCTGTCACGTAGATCGCGGGTATCTTGCGGTTCGCCAGAGCATTGGCGATACATTGCATTAGATACGTTTTCCCCGTCCCGAATGCCGATAACTCGTTACCATCAACCCGCTTGTCATCTCCGTAGATATAAAGCCACTTTCCATTTATCAAGTTTTCGTCGATGTCTTTGATAAACTGAACGGCGATTGCAAAGGCATCCTCGTTGAATTGATCAATCACCGAATTTTTGAAAGTGTATCCCTTCTCTTTTTCTGTGAAGGAAGCAGCGGCGTTGTACTTTTGGAATTGTCTTTCTTTCAGGCAGGAGCAAGGTTCAACTGCTGCAATTTGTATTTTCATGGGCTTGCCATATTTGTCTAGTGTGTCGCTATCCACCCATCGAAAAGTGTTTATCGTTCCTGTATAGTCGCATTTCTCGCAGCCATCATTCGAAATTATTGATTGCTTCGGCGACTTCCCTGGCGACCGTTCCCCTAAATCGGTCTTTGCCGCGCTTTTCAGGCGTTCCACCCTTTGAAGCACTTCCGCCATTGTTCCCTTTATTCCCTCCATGTCCACCGCCTCCCGTGTTCATTTTTGTAAGGATCGCTCTATAGTGTTTGCGTAAGTTCTTTGGACTGAAAATGATAGTTTGATAAAAATGATCCGATAAGGCGTATTTAACGACATTGCCGATTTCATTTTCTTTGACTCCATCTTTTTCGAACATCAGCCGGAAGGTGTCTGCCCAAGACTGAAAGTTTGGTTCTTTGATTAAGTGAGCGGTGCCGTTATCTTGAGCGTTCTTATAGGCCAGTTCATGAAACCTTTTGGCAAGCCGATAATACAATTCGTCTTCCGAATAAATCCGTTTAGGATTTTTCGGGGGAGATGGTTTTTCATCTTCTTCATCATTCTTATCATTCTTTTCATTCTTGTTTGTGTCCGCTGACGGTCCGCGATTGGTCCGCTCGTGGTCCGGCTGTGGTCCGTTTTCAGATTCCGAATCGTGATAAAGCCCGTAGTTACATATGGTTATGGCGGTCCGTTTGCGGTCCGTTTTTTTGATAATCATTCCGTCTTTCTCCAGCAAGTCTAAGAAAAGTCGAAGTTTGTTCTTGCCCCAATCCCAACGTTCCATAAGCTTTAATTCCGAGGTGATGAACTGGCCGCGCTCGACCTCGACCAGCTCATTCCCATGTAAAAATTTATTGTTTTTGTGGTTAGCCATCATGATCATATCTAGCCAAGCTTCATACCGTGAAAACTTCCGTTTCTCTTGATAAATCCAATGGTCTTGGATTTTACGGTGAAGCTTAATCCACCCGTCCATTTCACCACCTACTCTTTTGCCTTACTTCGTAATTTTGCTAGAATGTTGCTTGGGTCTTGGCCGTGCTTCTTAGCGTTTAAATACTGGATCAGGAGCGGCATAAACACTCGCTTATTGGAATGTACTAGCGTGTGTATCTCGTTTGACAGAAGCACGCAATTCCAAATCTCATACTTGCCTCCACCGCCGCCCATGCCGCTATACTCAACTCGATGGAGATGAAGCCCAGGCCCGGGCTTGCCGCTAATTAGGCACCAATTTCCGTCACGCTTTTTGACTTCTGCCCGGACCTGTTCTTTTGTCAGCTTCTTTTCCTGCTTCCTTTCACGCAAAGGAGTTTCCACTTTGTTGCGTCTCCCTAATTGCTGTTCTTTGGTGTATCGGTTAAATCCGAAATCATACATGAGGATCACCGCCTAAAACGGCAAATCTTCGTCTGCGATATCAATTGGTTTTCCGTCATCGGTAAATGGGTCGTGTTGGCCGTTGTTTGTTTTGTCACTGCTTTTGGGTGATAGAAAATCAACTGAATCAACCAAAACAATGGTGTATGTCTTATCGTCCTTACGGTCAATATTGACCTGACCGACAACGCCAACCTTCGAACCCTTTTTGCAATACTCCGCCACGTTCTCGGCCATCTTCCCAAAGGCTGTGCAGTTGAAAAAGTCCGCTTCGTTTCGGTTGAATCGTCTAGGCACCGCCACAGAAAACTTTGTATACCCCTTGCCTTCGCCGCTATATTTCAGTTCAGGTTCTTTTGTTAAATTCCCGATAAAAGAGAATACGTTCACTTGATCGCCTCCTAATACAAGCTCAATTCTGATACATGTTTGATCCGGTTTATCTTCTTGGTTAGGCGGCAGTATTCGCATTTCTCGCAGCGAATAGGCTCAACTTTTCCGGCCTTTACCGCCTTAACCCGTTCAATATTCCTTGCCACGATCTGTAAACCCGCCTCAATTGCATCATAGTCAAAATAGATAATGTCATGGTCTGGCGGCTCTTGTTTTGTAACTACAACCATATTGGGTATCAGCCACAAATCTCGTTTGGTTGCTCGCTTCTCGATCTCGGCATATACAGCCATTTGGACGTTATATCCGTAATGATCAATGAAATTTTCATAGGCTTGAGCGTCTTTGTTCCAGAACTTTCCGTCCATTTCTTTCATGCTTTTCAAGTCGGCGAATATCCCAGCGGCATCGGGATTGTAACTATCAAACATTACCTTCCACGGAATCCCAAACAGTTCGGCTGTAAATATAACTTCCTTTTGCCCTGACAACACATCCATTACGAATGGATCGTTCTCCAAAACTTCAATCATTTTTTCGCAATGTTTGAAGTTTGCTTTAAGCTGACCGGCAGTTTTGCCCGTCTTTGCGTATATCTGTGGGTTACTTGCCTTCCACTCATGTAACACGCCTTCGTTCCAACTGTGGAGGAAATGACCTTCTGTAAATGCCTCAATTGGTTCTTTGGTGTATTCTCCCTTCAATTCCGCCATGGCAGCGGCTTCGCATCCATCATAGGCAGGAAGGAAGTTTTTAAATTGGCTGACGGACATATAGTGTCGGTTTGCTTCAAGGCTGTAGTAGTTTTCTTTATTAAGCTCCATCTTGATCACCAAGTCTGCTTTCTAACATAGTTAGGAACTCTTCTGCTGCGCCCTCGCTTAATTGAGCAACCCCACATCCGTAAACGGTTTTACATTGATGTTCCAAGAGGTTAAACTTTAACCCGAGTTTGGTAGACCACGTGTCTCTGATTTTTGCCTGCATCTCCTTGGATGCCTTTTGTTCGAATTTTTTTTGAAATGCATCTGGATCATCTTTGTCAGTAGGAATGTTAAAAAATTTGAGGATAAAATACTTCTCGCCATAGGTCAACGCCTTGCCTACGCCTTTTTCCCCGGCGATATCAACGCCCTGCGAGTACCAGGGGCATTCAATCGATTCGGATGGATTGTCAACATTGACCCACGTCATAGATAGTGTCAGTTCGGTAAAATAGGTAGTCGTCTTCTTTGGCTTTTCTTTTTCAATAAACTCAACCGTTTCGGTTAGAAGGTTCTTTTCCAAAATCTTCGGAACCAATATCAGGCCCATTTCATTGATTTTGTCTCTGACTGATGCCAGCACTTGGGCGCTACCCGTATATTTGTATTGGGCCGATTCCGCCTCTTTTTTGAGATAAGAGACGGATTTTCTAACCTCCAATAGTTTTTGATAAATATTCATCGTTTCAGAGGACATCTTTACAACCTCCTAAAAATTGTGTTATTCTTTCCGTACAAACTCATACACATGTGCTGTGATCGCTGTTGGCGCAGCGGTCATTTTTCTTTTGTAAATCCCTTCTGATGCGCTCATATTCTGAACGCTGAACCGGAGAACTAAAGCAGAATCTCGGAAAGGCCCCGTCAACATACCGACCACCGACAAGAGACATAGCTAACATTGAAGCAAAATCATCTTTCGCTTTGATCCTTACGGGCATATGCAAGTTCGTCTAACCTCCTAACATGGACATATACAGAGCAGTCAATAGCCTCTAAAAGACATTCAAGGCAATGGGGCTGGTTTGATTCGTATAACTCGTATTTCGCCTCCTTGCCACACCCGCACATCACCACGCTTTTCCACCGCCTTCCAACCTTCGATTACAGGCTTGTAGCCAAGTTTCTTCAAGGTCGATTCATGGATTTTAAAGAACCCATATTCCCGCTTTTGTTCGTCAGTCATTTCATGTACCCACATATCACGCCGCCTCCAATACCCTTAAATCTGCTTCCAGTTCTTCAATTTCCAGTTTCAAAAAGTTGATCCAGCAAAGGTCCGTTACGCGCCCACTTTCAAGCATCCGGCGTAATTCGCAGATTCTACGCCAAGCGTGCCAGCGTTCTAAAAGGCGTTGAGCGCTCATGTTAATCAACCTCCACAAATTCGCCGTTTTGCAACTTGTAAAATGTGTCTGCCTTGATTGCTTCCCCGTCCACAATAGCGGATTTAATGGCAAGTAGCGGGTATGTGTCCCCATTCCAGTCTCCGCGCTCAACAACAGTGATTGCACTACCTAGGGAAGCTTTAGCTTTGCTATCATATCCCGTTACGATTGCTACACTGTCCTTGCCCTCTACACTGGCTGCGCTCCAGTCGCCTGTGTTGGTGGCTGCGCTCCAGTCGCCTGTGTTGGTGGCTGCGCTCCGGTAGCCTGTGTTGGTGGCTGCGCTCCAGTCGCCTGTGTTGGTGGCTGCGCTCCGGTCGCCTGTGTTGGTGGCTGCGCTCCAGTCGCCTGTGTTGGTGGCTGCGCTCTGGTAGCCTGTGTTGGTGGCTGCGCTCCGGTCGCCTGTGTTGGTGGCTGCGCTCCAGTCGCCTGTGTTGGTGGCTGCGCTCTGGTAGCCTGTGTTGGTGGCTGCGCTCTGGTTGCCTGTGTTGGTGGCTGCGCTCCAGTCGCCTGTGTTGGTGGCTGCGCTCCGGTCGCCTGTGTTGGTGGCTGCGCTCCAGTCGCCTGTGTTGGTGGCTGCGCTCTGGTAGCCTGTGTTGGTGGCTGCGCTCCGGTCGCCTGTGTTGGTGGCTGCGCTCCAGTCGCCTGTGTTGGTGGCTGCGCTCTGGTAGCCTGTGTTGGTGGCTGCGCTCTGGTTGCCTGTGTTGGTGGCTGCGCTCCAGTCGCCTGTGTTGGTGGCTGCGCTCCGGTAGCCTGTGTTGGTGGCTGCGCTCTGGTTGCCTGTGTTGGTGGCTGCGCTCTGGTAGCCTGTGTTGGTGGCTGCGCTCTGGTTGCCTGTGTTGGTGGCTGCGCTCTGGTAGCCTGTGTTGGTGGCTGCGCTCCGGTAGCCTGTGTTGGTGGCTGCGCTCCAGTCGCCTGTGTTGGTGGCTGCGCTCCGGTCGCCTGTGTTGGTGGCTGCGCTCCAGTCGCCTGTGTTCGATTCTTGGGCGTTTGCCCAATCTACCTTAGATTTGATGAAATCGACTCCGGCTTTGATAAGTCCGGGCAAACCAATTTCTGCTTTGATGTGTAATTTGGTGGTAGCTACCTTGCTGTCTTTCCCGTCACGACTAATCACACCGTCTGCCTCAACCTCCGCATACCGGCTATCTGCGGGTGGGTAATAGCCAAACACGTCGAGCGGATATTCAACAAGGTGCATCCCCACTTCGCAAGCCTCTGCGCGCTCCTCTTCAAACGTTGTTTGTGTTGCGTATTGCTTTCCACGGCACTTAAAGTCCTTGTCAAAACCCTTAATCCCTTTAGTTGTCATTGATAATTCCTCCTAAAATTTATTAGTGTTTTGATGCGGAAACTTGGTCTAAACTTCGAATAAGTCCTTTTCCAAAGCTTCTATCCTTGCGCAAATGTCATGGTGCCATTCGTTTTCCTTCGCCACATACGCGATATAGGACAAGCTTTTTAATTCGTCCAGTCGTTGAATCATCATCAAGTTTTGTTTCAAGAGTGGTTTCAGCATCTGAATAGCGACTTCGTCCAATTTGATTTTTCCGTCTTGATTCATCGACATCCATGTAATCAACGCCATTTTGCGGTGGATTGGATGTATGCCGATCAAGGGGTATCAACTCCTTAGTGGATTTGTTCTCTTACCTTTTTCCAAAACTCTTTTTCTTTGTTATACTTAGCCGCAGCTAGTTCTTTTAGCTCTTGGGATGTGTATTCAATAGCCTCCCATTCTGTTTCGTCAAAGTCGTAACAACTACAGTGCCACCCTTCCAGCACTACATATTTGTCGTATTTAATTTCAAGAAGTATCTGCCGTTGCATTTCATAATCAGGTTCTGATGTACAGGCGACAATAATGTTGTGTGGTTTTATTTCGAGCGACTTCCAATCAACTTTTTCCACTTTATCCTCCTTTCTAAGCCGTCTTCCGAATCGGTTTCCACGCTTCAACGTAATTCAGAACGTCTTGTAAATCCTGCCGGAGAATATCTTTGTAACTTGGAACCTGCCAGCGGTCTTTGATTTCCCGGTAAAGTTGCCGGAACAATTCACTTCGCTCGGATTTGTCAGTCTCTACGGCACATACCTTTTTGTTAATCGCTTGCTGTAACCGGCGTTGTTGGCCGCTATCTAAGGTGATTTGGGTTTCTACCTTGTGGTCAAGCGTTTCAAGCTTGCTTTCGATAACTGGAAGTTTTTCCATCACATCAGCCGTCTGTCGGAGAGCGATTGCAATTGCTGTGTTAGAATCAAGCACCGGCACGGATCGTAATTGTTCGCGCATCCGTTTGAACTCTTGAATAAACTTCACTTTCATTTTCATTGCCTCGGGGGTTACGTAACTCATTGCAACTAGAACGAACCCTTCTTCTGTCATATCGATTTTTGGGTAAACCCGGCCCCGATCATTCGTGTAACTTGACTCCTCAAAGTTGAGGAGTGAAAATTCGAATTCTCCTGCCTCGTTCAACTTTTCAATCTGATTCCTAGTGTCACGCATTACGTTGTCGTGCGTTTTCCCAAACATTTCTGAGACAATTAACGTGTCGGTAACAACGCGGCCATTTTCGATAAATACCAATTGATTCAAAACGGCACCTCCTCGAATTTTTTAATCAGATCAACTGTTTTCTCAAGGTCTGCTTTGGAACTTGCGTACTCCTTGGCGTACTTCTTTTTGCCTTTAAAGGTGTGTACTTGGCCGGCAAATTGTGCCACCATAGCTTCAAGCGCAATAACGACCATGATCCGTTCATCAGATGTTAGATTCATTTCATTGCTCCTTTCTAATAGGACTTTTGCCCTCCCCTGTCGAATATTGGATTATGAAGGGAGGTGAAACTATGCCAAACAAGAAACAAACATCCAAGAAAGTCGCTTAAACTGCTTCAAAAATCTTGACAGATGGCAGATACAGTGATGCTTCTAAAAAAGTTGCAGGAAGCGCGCTGTCTCAAACCAAGAAGAAGTAGTTACACAGCCCGTATTGCTGGTTCTGCTTCAAATGAAATAATCATTGCCGCATTAATGTAAATGGTGGTCTTGCCGACCGTTACAGCTACCATTGCGTCCATTTCTTCCGGCAAGACTATTCCAGGGGAGTCTATTTCCGCCGTGCTGTATAGCTCGCCATTGACCAAAGTTAAGTTTCTTACTTTCATCTACTCTTCTCACCTCCTTACTGGATTTTCCCGTTCATTTGATTCCTCCTTGTGGTTAATTAGCTTCCTCCGAAAACTTGCAATTTTCTTCAACCCATTTGCTAACTTCTGACCAAAGGACTCTTGTTTGCCTAACTCCAAAGTTGTAAAATGGAAATCCAGCACGTCTTTTTAATTCGTAGGCGTATACCCTGCTGATTTTTAGCCTTTTAGCCATTTCAGGAATGGTTATAAGTTCTTCGCTCATTCCGGTCACCCCTTAACCAGTTCGTCAATGGTTACGCCAAGAGTTTCAGAAAGCTTAACAAGCGTTTCGGCATTCGGCCCTTTCTTCTTATTCCCCAAGGAGTAGAGCGCAGTTAATGAAACTTCACTTTCCTTGGATAGTCGATAAATCGTCCAGCCCTTTTTATCAATTAGTTTCTGGACATTCTTCTCAACATTGATTGCCATCATTGCTCACCTCCCGCCTCAATACTATAACTCAAAAGTTTTATATTCAATTGCGATTATAACTCAATTGTGTCACAAAATAGCCTAATATCTCTTTTTTCCTCCGCCATGCTTGACTTATCTCTCTTTTGTGTTTTATTATTACTTTATTGAGTTATAGTCGTGGAGGTAGTTAAATTGAGCATTGCAGAAAAACTGCAAAAACTAATGGACGAAAAAGGCATATCAGCATACAAGCTATCTAAAGATACAGGGATTTCTTATACAGGAATCAATAAAATTCTAAACGGGAAAACAAAACACCCTCGTTTGGATATGATGGAAGTAATTTCAAATTACTTTGATAAACAGGTGGATTTCTTTACTGGCAATGAACAAGATACAAAACAAAACGAAGAAGAAGAAATAAAGGATTTCAAAAACTTTCTTACTAATGACACTAAAATTGCATTTGATGGCGTTGAATTAACGAACGACGACAAGAGACGAATCAACGATATACTTACCGCAATTTTTTGGGACGATAAGAAGAAAAAGAAAGAAAGAAAATAATTTGCATAGCAAATTTTGTTAAATATTTTTAATTTCAATCCGCTCTTATCTGGGTCGGCTTATTTAGTCATGCCTTTTTACTTAAAGGAGGTGGTGTGAAACGAAATAAATGTCGTACCAACAACGAAAGGAGCGCTTTGAATGAAAGGACATGTAAGAAAAAGAGGAAAAAAATATTGTTTTGTCCTCGATATCGGTCGGGATGAAGTGACCGGGGCTAGAAAGCAAAAATGGTTTTCTGGATATGAAAAAGAAAAAGATGCGGAAAGGGCGATGATAGATAAAATCAAAGAATTAAATGATGGTGTATTTGTTGATGATTCAAATGAAAAATTCGGGGATTTTATGGAGAACTGGCTAATAAACAAAAGGAATCAAGTTAGGCCGGGAACATGGAAATCCTATAAATGGCTTGTCGATACCCATTTAAAGCCACACTTAGGAAGAATAAAGGTGATTGATCTTAAGCCGCGACATTTGAATGATTTATATAACCAAAAATTGTTAAATGTTATTTCGGCCAATTCAATTAAAAAATTGCATGGATTAATCAAAGACGCCCTGGATGAAGGGATCGGGTTTGGTGACATATCAAAGAATGTTGCTAATGCTGTAACTCCACCAAGAGTTAAGAAGGTTAAGTTTGAGGTTTGGAATGAAAACCAATTAAAAATATTTCTTGATGCCGCAAAAAATAATAGATTTTATATCGTCTTTGAATTAGCTGCATCTACGGGCATGAGAATCGGGGAAATATTGGGGCTTCGTTGGGTTGACGTTGATTTGGACAATAACAAGCTTTCAATCCGTCAGGCTTACACGAAAGCGCATGAAGGATATGAATTCAACGAACCTAAAACAGCAAGTGGGGAAAGGTCGATCGCTCTTTTTCCTGATACCGTTGATTTGTTGAGAATACACAAAGAAAGGCAAGACAGAGAAAAAGAAAAAAACAAAGCCTTTTACAACGATCACGGCCTTGTAATTCAAACCCACATAGGCACTCCGGTAAGCCCAAGGAATTTATCACGGGAATACTATAAAATTTTAGACAAATTAAATGATATTCCGCATATTAGATTTCATGATTTACGACACACGCACGCCACTTTACTTTTAAAGCGTGGTATTCACGCAAAAATTGTTCAAGAGAGGCTGGGACACTCATCCATCAATATAACACTAGATACCTACTCTCACGTTCTGCCAGGCTTACAAGAAGCCGCTCTTAAAAGGTTGGGAGGGTCAATCATAAGTGATGGTAAAGATGATGATTAATCCCCACAAATTACACTTTAGCAGGATAAAGGTTTGCAATTGGTTTGCAGAAATAAAAATAGCGCCGAATCCGTTGCCCCGGAAACTGCGCTACTACAATGTTTTTTGCTATGCTGATGAAGGGATTCGAACCCCCGACCTACGCATTACGAATGCGTTGCTCTACCAGCTGAGCTACATCAGCAAGTTCACTTTTAGCGAACAAAAATTATTATACCGTGTTTTAAAAATAATGCAAGCCCTAAAGTTTGGAAATTTTGCGCAAACCCGTTTTGCCTAGATTTCTTGCTGCTTCCGGCGTGCGTTGAATGCCGCGTAACGGTGCAGCGACATGGTCCTGCCGCACACGTGGTGCTATCACAATGCTACCACAACCAAACCGCTTGCACTACAGCTTCTCCCTCACGGATTGGAGTTTCTGCTCGGACGAACTCGCTTTGTCGCGGCGGTCGTCGATCTTGATTGAGGTTGACACCCGTCCAGCGCCCGACTGGAACGGCGCTTCATGAATCGCCCGGATGGCCGCGAATACATCGTCCAGAGTCCCTTCAATAATCGTGCTCATCGACGTCAGCGTGAACTTAATACCTTCCTGCTTCTCCAACACCCGTTGCAGCTCGGCCACATAAGAGCTGAGGCTAGTGCTGCCCGTACCGATCGGAATAACCGTTACTTCAGCGATTGCCATTTCCGTTCCCCTCACTTTACTATATTTAATTCTCGTCCGAGTACTATTTTATCAATTCCTCACCGGTAAATACAAACAAAAAGGGGCTCAAAAACATAAGGGCAAAAAATGTCGTTATTCCGGCGAGAACCGTCAATTTGAGAAAATAAAGGAAATTTATGTCGCTATTTTCTCGGACCGTAACAAAATACCCGCAATCTGGACCGTTCATAGGAAAATAAGAACAAAAAATTCCGCTAATGGGGATGAACATGCTCAGCCCCGGATAATAAGTACATAAAGTTCCGCTATTTTGAAGGCCGGCGGTTGGCCGTAACGGTTCTCCGTACCAACAACCGGCTATCAAGCACCGATTTCTAGGTGGCTCCCCCAAAAAAAGTTTAAAAAATTTTTTCCGCTCCCCACTCCGCGCATCGCCCGCGGGCTCCGGCGGATTTGTCCCGGATTCCGGCTTGTCCATGTGATGCAAGTCACACTTTAAACACAATATATTGTGCTAATCTTGTTTCAGCGAAACAAAATATAGTGTAAACCGCTAAAACCTGCGAGGAACAGGCATGATGTCCGTATGCAGCTTTTACATATGCCTTATTGGATCGACAGCCGTTGTAGAAGAAGCTTCACTAGGCAGCGCATTCGGGCATGTTCAACCTGGGCAGGTTGGAGATGCCTTTTTACTTAGCGTTAAATTAGCTTTTGGGGAGGAGCATTTTAATATGGCATTGCTAAACCAAACCTTCACCGGCCGGGACACCATGCTGGATGAAGTCATTCAAATGGGCGAGGAAATCATTCAAAGCCGCAACCTGGAGGTGCTGCGTGAGAACGCGAATTTGAACGGCGAAAGCTTCTCGGGCAAAATGAGCAAATTCGGCAGCGAGTACGCCAGATGGTATGCGACTTATTTCATCCTGCCCAAGCGGGTGGAGCAGGCGATTAAAGACAACATCGTCTACGTGCATGATCTTGATCAGTATGCGATCGGGACAACGAACTGCATTTTCATCCCGTTCGAAAAGCTGCTGCGTGAAGGCTTCAACACCGGCAACGGCAGCGTCAGACCGCCCAATTCGATCATGACCGCGATGGCGCTGGTAGCGATCATTTTCCAATCCCAGCAAAACTCCCAGTATGGCGGCGTATCGGCCAACAAGCTGGACTACGACCTCGCTCCTTATGTGGCCAAATCGTTCGAGAAATATTTCCGCAAAGGCCTGGAATATTTCGAAGAAGGCGCCCGCGACGCCGAATTGGCCGGGAACGGGGACATCTCAATGAGCCGCAGCGACCTGCAAGAGCGTTATCCGAAATCGTTTAAATTTGCCCTGAAGGAAACCGAAGCCGAAACGCTGCAGGCGGCCGAAAGCCTGATCCACAACCTCAACACGATGTCGAGCCGGGCTGGCGGGCAAATCCCGTTCACCAGCATCAACTACGGCACCTGCACCTCGCCCGAAGGGCAAATGGTGATTAACTCCCTGCTGACGGCCACGATGCGGGGGCTGGGCAGCGGGGAAACGCCGATTTTCCCGATCCAGATTTTCAAATGCAAACAAGGCGTCAACCAGAACCCGGACGAACCGAATTACGGGCTGTTCCTGAAAGCGGTGGAATGCTCGGCCAAACGGCTGTATCCGAACTTCGCCAATCTGGACGCCCCACTTAACCTGATGCATTACGACCCGAGCGATCCGGATACGGAATTCGCCACGATGGGCTGCCGCACCCGGGTGCTGGCCGACCGCTTCGGCCGGAACCATCTTTCCGGCAAAGGCAATCTGTCGTTCAACACGCTGAACCTGGTCAAGCTCGGCCTGGAGCACGGCATTGCGCTGGGACGGCGGGCAGAGGCGGACGAGCGCGGCTTCTACCGCGAGCTTACGCATTACATGGACATCGCCCTGGAAGGGCTGCTGCATCGGTTTAAAATTCAAGCGGCCCAAAAAGCCAAGGCATCCGACTTTATGATGCGCGAAGGCGTGTGGGAAGGCGGCGAACACCTCGGGCCGGAGGACGCAGTCGGCGAATTGCTCAAGCACGGCAGCTTGTCAATCGGGTTCATCGGGCTGGCGGAATGCATGAAGGCGATGTACGGCAAGCACCATGGCGAGAATGAAACTGTTTATCAAAAAGCGTACGAACTCATCTCCTACATGCGCGATTATTGCGACCGCCAAAGCGATATTCATAATTTGAACATTACCCTGTTCGCCACGCCGGCGGAAGGCTTGTCCGGAAAGTTCACGAAACGCGATCACGCGGTTTATGGTCCGATTCCGGGCGTAGTGGACAGAGAGTACTACACCAATTCGTTCCACATCCCGGTGTATTACAACATCAGCGCGGCAAAAAAAATCGAGCTGGAGGCCAAGTTCCACGGGCTTTGCAACGCGGGGGCCATTTCGTACATCGAGCTCAACGGCAATGCCCGGAACAATCAGGCCGCTTTTCTGAAAATCGTTCAATTCGCCCTGCAGCAGCAGGTCAGCTATTTCAGCATCAACCATCCGATCGACCGCTGCTCGGCTTGCGGCTTCGAAGGCATCATCGGGGCAACCTGCCCTTCCTGCGGCAGCCATGAGAACGACGTGCATATCCGCCGCCTGCGCCGGGTCACCGGGTACCTGACGGGAGATTACCAAACGCGGTTTAACGCCGCCAAACAGGCGGAAGTCCGCGACCGGGTCAAACACGACGCATGAATATTTGCGGCTATTACCCGGAATCCATCAATGAAGGCGAAGGCCTTCGGGCCGCGATCTTCATCAGCGGCTGCCGCCATTACTGCAAAGGCTGCTTCAGCCCGGAGACGTGGAATTTCAATTACGGCGAGCCATTCACAGCGGAGCGGGAAGCCGAAATCATTCATGACATTAAAAACAACCCCCTGCTGAGCGGTCTGACGATCCTCGGTGGAGACCCTTTCTTCTCCGCCGCCGAGGTCAGCGGGTTTATCGACCGGCTTGTAGCGGAGACCGGGCCGATTTCGATTTGGATTTACAGCGGATATACGTATGAGGAGTTGACAGAGCATCCCGGGTCCCCCGAATATGAGCTGCTGCGGCGCTGCGAGGTGCTGGTGGACGGGCGTTTCGTCGAAGCGCTTCGCGACCCTGCTCTGCTCTACTGCGGCAGTTCGAACCAACGGCTGATCGATATCCGGCAAAGCCTGGACAGCGGACAAGCGGTTCTTTGGGAGCCAAGCCTCCCGTTCATGCGATAAATTGGATTCTCGAAGAGCGCAGATTGCTGCGCTCTTTTTTTTCGGACGCTTCCCCCAACGCTTTGTTTATCTTCAGTTTAAAAAGTGGGATATAATAGAATAATGTCGACTTGCAAAGCAATCCGCTCGGGAAGGAAGATTGATACATGGATTTATTGATTACGGTTATTTTGCTGCTCATCTGTCTGGTCGTTTCCAACATTATCAGCCACTACATTCCGTTTATCCCCACCGCGCTCACCCAAATCGTGCTTGGCATCGCCATCGCGCTCGCCTTTGACGGAATTCATCTGGAAATCGAAACGGAATGGTTTCTGCTGCTGTTCGTAGCCCCGCTGCTGTACAACGACGGAAGGCATTTCCCCCGCGAAGAACTGTGGAAAATGCGGGGGCCGATCTTAGGCAACGCCATCGTCCTCGTTTTGCTGACGACGATCGGCGGCGGTTATTTCATCCACGCTATCATTCCGGAAATCCCGCTTGTCGCCGCCTTCGCGTTGGCGGCCATTCTCTCGCCGACCGACCCCGTCGCCGTGAACGGCATCGCCAAGCGAATCCACATTCCGGACAAAGTGCTGAACCTCGTCCGGGGCGAGTCGCTGATCAACGACGCTTCCGGCCTGGTTGCCTTCAACTATGCGGTCGCGGCGGTCGTGACCAGCTATTTTTCGCTGCGAGAAGCTGTTTACGACTTTACATACATGTTTATTATTGGCGCCGTTTTGGGCCTCGTGCTCAGCCTGGCCATGACCTGGCTGCGGTTTTCGCTCCGCAAACAGGGCATTAAGGACGCCACCCTGCATTCGCTCCTGCAGATCCTAACTCCGTTTATTATTTTTATCGTCACCGAAAACCTCCTGCACGCTTCCGGCGTCATTGCCGTCGTCGTGGGCGGCATCGTGCATTCCCTGCTGCGGGAACGGACGGAAACGATGCTCGCCGAGGAGCGGGTCTTGACGGAAAATATATGGCAAACCGTGCTGTTCATCCTGAACGGGGTCGTCTTCCTGCTGCTGGGGCTGATCATCCCGTCATCCATGCGCGCCACGGTGGAAAACCCCAACATCGGCAATACGCTGGCGATCGGTTACGTTTTGGCCATTGGGGTAGCCATTTTAGCGATTCGTTTCGTCTGGTCTTACTTCTTTTCCCTGTACGAATATAAAGCCTCCAAATCGCCTGAAACCATAGCAAAACCGAGCGTTAAATACAGCCTTCTGGTCAGCCTGACGGGCGTCCGCGGGGCCGTTACGATGGCCGGGGTGTTGTCCATCCCTTATGTGGTCGCCAGCGGACAGGCTTTTCCCGAGCGTTCGCTCATCCTGTTTTTGGCCGCGGGCGTCATTTTGTTCACTCTGGTCGCGGCCACCCTCTTGCTGCCGCTGTTCAGCAAAGGAGCGACCGAAGGCGAAGCGACGGACGAATACATCGACATGGCCGAGGCCCGAAGCAGACTGCTGCGGGTTGCGGTGCAGAAGATTAAAGCTGAAATGAACGAGCACAACAAAGCCGCCGCCTATCAATTGATGGACGAATACAAAAGGCTGTTCCGCCCCGTGTATCTTCAGCAGAACGCCCACAGACTGGAGCGGTCGGAAGCTTTGGGGAAAATGACCGAAATCCAGCTTGCCGCGCTAAAAGCCGAACGGAATTACATCCACGAAACGATGCAAAGCGGCGGAATGAGCAAGGAGATGTTCGAAACCTTCGAGAAGGCGCTGGACCTTCGCGAAGAAGGGCTCTGCCGAACCGCCCGCGCCCGCATTTCATTCCTGGTCGGCAGCGCCGTCCGCGACTGGCGGCGGGCCACCCGCAAGTACCGGCAATTTGCCGGGCTGCGCCACGGCCAGGAAATCCAGCTTCAAGCGCTGCAAGCGGCACTCGAGTACTTGAAGGGCCTCCCCCGGGAAAAAGAGCAGGACCTCGCCCTGCAAAGAGTGATTCTCCAGTACAAGCGAGTGATCGCCCACTTGACCAGTCCCGGGCCGCAATTCAGCGAACAGATGGAAGCGCAAAAAGAAGAGCTGCGCATCCAGGTGATGGATGCCGAACGTGCGGAAATCCACAACATGTACGAAGCCGGCAGCATCAATTGGGAACAGGCCCGGGAGCTTAGGAGAATGGTCAACCAGGTCGAAAGCGTCACGCTGATTGAACACGCCGAATAACACGAAATTTCAAACAAGGGTTGTTCCGGTTGGCTTGCCAACCTTTGGAGCGGCCCTTTTTTTCGGCGCAAGGAACCTTTTCCCCCGCTCGTTCGTCAAGTAAACAAGATAAATTACGGGAGGAAGTGTACCTGCAAATGCCGCGATCAACTGTAAAAATCATGCTGTCGCTGTCGCTAACCGCGATGTTGGCGGGGGCTTTATTAACGGGATGCACCGATAAAGAGGGGGCTGCCGGCCCGGGACCCGGGCAAACCGGTACCGAACAAAACGCGCCGGGACAAGCAAACAACGTTGGCGGAAGTGAAAATAGCAGCGGAAATGGCGCTGCGGCGGAGTCCGGCTCCGAACGGGAGCAAATCCTTGAACAGTTTGAGCGTCTGCAAACCGGTGATCCCGAAGCCAAGGATTATTGGGTCTTTTTCGATGAACATTTGGCGTCCCTGCCTCAAGCTGACGCCGACCTGCTGATGCAAAAGCTGCTCGCTTTTTACGAGGAAGACCTGCTCAAAACGCAGGATAAATTTGCCGAAGAACCCGTTACCCAGGCGCTCTCCGAACTCGGCTGGCCCATTCCGGACGAACAGCTGAAGCAGATCAAAGACGATGCCGTCCGCCAAACCGTCCTGGGCGCCCTGGCCGGCGGCTACAAGCTGGAAACGGCCGAAGGCATGGTGTTTCCCGTGGTCAACTACGGAGCGCTTAAAAAATACAATTCGGCGCTAAGCGAAAAAATGCAGGACTTCATCGCGCTGCTTGCCATGGATTCGGACGCCAAAATGGCCAGCGACGGCGGGCTCGTCATCACTTGGGATGAATTGGCCAAGCGGGCCGTCGCCGCCGAACAATATTTTACGCAATATGCGGGAACGTCTGAGGCCGAGCAAGCCAAAAAGCTGTTTTATACCCGCTACTTGACAACCTATCTTTATGGGCTGGATAATACGCCAATTTTCGATTTCGATACGTTCAAATTAACCGACGAGGTTAAGGCCAGTTATGAACACACGGTCAAAACGTACCCGGGCACAAAAACGGCCACAGCCGTGCAAGGCTTTCTGGACGTGCTGAAAAGTGCGGATTGGCAGGTGTTCACCAAAGAAAACGGCAAGCAAACCGATGTTCCCGCGGTAAAACAATACCGCGACCGCGTTCTGGCCGGAAATGCGGATTAAGCCTTAGATACCGCAGGCGCCGCGCTTGCCGTTCAAAGCGGAAACCCGCAGCTCCGCCCATGGCAGCGGCAGCCTCTCCGGATGGCTTATGTGCACCGTCCGGCTTTCGCCGGGAAGCAGATCAAAGTAGTTGTCGCTATAGCGGACGCGGCCCAGCGGCAGCTCCAGCTTCACGAAACGCGCGGCCCCCGGGCCCGCCGCAGTTACCGTCACCGCTTGCGCGGCCTCGTCGACCCTTACGTCCAGCCGCGTTTCCGGCAGGCGCAAATCCTTCGGATCGCGCAAATAGTAGCGATTCGCCGGGGCGGCAAAACCGGAGGCGGACAGTCCGGCCATCACCTCTTCCGGCACGGCCCCTTGCAAGGCTGCCGCTTCCTCCACCGCGCCGATCCGCACCGCGGACTGCGGCGGAATGTCCGCCGCAAAAGCGGCCCGGGACAAGGAGGCGCCGCCGTTTAAGGCGTGCACCGTCAGCTCCACCGTCCCCCGCAGCGGCTCCAGCGTATCATTGACCACCCACACTTGCAGCGGTTCGCCCGGCTCATGCTCGAGCGAAAGCAGCACGGGGTTATAGAACGTTTTGGCATAATAAAAAGAAGCCTTCGGCAGCAGCTCGTAATCGATCATCGACCAGCTTGTGCCCGGCCAACTGTCGTTAAGCTGCCAGACGAGCGCGCCGCTGTTGCGGTGCCGGTTCCGCCGGAAATGCTCAATTCCGTACTTCAACCCCTCGGCCTGCGTCAGCATCGAAAAATCCATGTATTCCTCGATATCGTGCGGAATCCCCGTGTAGCCCTCCATCAGCAAAATGCCTTTGCGGTGGTTCGTATCCTTGTTGCGGTAAGCCATCTCCACGCTCCCCCAGACAAACTGGCCGGCAGGGATGTTTTTTTCCAGCGTGTAGCGGTTCGCCGCGGCGTGCATGCCAAATTCGCTGCTGAACAAGGCGAAATCCCGCTTGTAATTTTTGAACGTCACACCTTCGATGCTGTAGTCGAGCTGCGGTTTCTCCCCCTGCATCCGCGGGTACACCGAACCGTGCCAAACCTGCCAGTTGTGGCGGTCTCCGGTGTGCGGGTCGTTGGCGTCGTAGCCGCCGTTTGCCCCGTAAGGCGAAGAAGGCCAATACGGGCGCGCCGGGTCCAGTTCGGCCAGCACTTCCGGAATCAGCTCATGATAAATGCGCTCCCCAAAAAAGGGCCCGGTAATGTCCCCGGCAGCGCTTTTCATATCGTACAGCCAGTCGATTTCGTTATTGCCGCACCAAAGCGCGAGGGACGTGCGGTTGCGTAATCTTTTGACGTTATCGATGACTTCGTGCCGCACGTTGTCCATAAAGTCCTGGTTGAAATCGGGGAACAACGCGTTGGCGAAAGCAAAATCCTGCCACACCAGCACGCCCCGCCGGTCGCATTCGTCGTAAAAGACCTCTTTTTCGTAGATACCGCCCGCCCAGACGCGCAGCATGTTCATCCGGCCCTCCACGGTGAGGTCAATCAGCCCGCGGTAGGTCGGCTCCGGGATCGAGCCGATCAGGTTGTCGGCCGGGATCCAGTTGGCGCCTTTGGCATAAACCTTAACCCCATTAAGGATAAAAGCAAACGCATTGCTGCCATCGTCGTTACGTAGGGCAAGCTCCAGCGTGCGGATGCCAAATGGCTGGATGTAGCGGTCGACCTCCTCGCCTTCGGCGCGCAGCACAACCTCCAACGTGTACAAATACGGCTCGCCCAAGTCGTGCGTCCACCACAGCCGGGGATCGCGGACCCGCAGTTCGGCTTCGGCCCGGCCGAAAGCTCTGCCTGCGTGGGTGTAGCCGGTGCCGATGCTGGTGTCGGCTCTGTTAGCACCGGCGCTTCCCAGGCTGCTGTCGCCGCCGCTATCACCGGCGCATGTCAAGCCGCCGTCGCCGCTGCCTGCGCCCCCGGCAGCGCCGCATTTTCCCGCCCCTTGCTCCCCAAGGATCGGCAGCACGGCGCACGCCGCCTCCTGCCCGCCGGCATCCAGCAAGCGGACCGCGACCTCGGCCAACGTCCCTTTCCGGAAAACCTCGGCTTCCGCGCTAAAATGAAGCACCGCTTCCCCCGCCTCCACGGACCGCGTGCAGGCGTACACGCCGGTCAGCTTGGCCAGCTTGCGGCGCGTGAGGTGCACCTTGCCCCAGATGCCCGCGGTCACGATTCTCGGCCCCCAGTCCCAGCCGAAATTCATTGCCGCTTTGCGGATCCAGGGCCGTTCTTTTGTATAGGAGGACCATTCGAACTGTTCCTTGTCCCGGTGATGCAAATGCAGCGGATCGAACCTGACGGCTAGCACGTTCCAGCCCTCGCGCACAACCCGTGTCACGTCGAAAACATACTCCCGGAACATGTTGGCCGTCCTGCCGATTTCATGCCCGTTGACATAAACCGCCGCAAACGTATCCAGCCCCTCGAACTTAAGCTCGATTCGCTCCCCTTGCTCCGGCGCGGCGTCCAACGTAAACGGTGTACGGTACCACCATTCCTTGCGCTCAATCCAACGGCATTTGGCGTCGTTATGCCCGAAATACGGAGAGTCGATGATGCTCCGTTCCAGCAGCGCCGAATGCACGTCCCCCGGCACGGCGGCGCCGATCCAAAAGCGGTCGTCCAAACCCGGCGCCGCCAGCTCATGGGCAGGTTTTTCCCCTACTTCAAAATGCTGCAGTTTCCAAGGACCCGACAATTCCATGCTGCTTCCCTACTTCCCGAAAAAATTTGGTTTATGCTTCCCCATACAGCAAACCGCCGTCCAGCGCCTCCTCGCGGAACTCGCTGGGCGTTTTTCCCGTATGCTTTCTGAACAGGCGGCTGAAATATTTCACGTCCTCATACCCGGTCATCGCGGCGATATCGCTCACTTTGGCCGGGGTCACCGCCAGCAGATTCATCGCCCGGCGCATCCGTATCCCGGTCACGAAGTCGCCGAACGTGCTCCCGGTTTCTTTTTTGAACAGCTCGCTGAGATGGCCGGGGTGTAGGTGTACGTACGCGGCCACCTGCTGCAAGCTAAGCGCCTCCGCCGGGCAGGATGCCATATACGCCTTGGCCCGCTGAACGTGGGAGATTTGGCTTGCCCCGGGCGACGTATGATACATGTTCATAATGCCAAGCAGATGCCGGAACAGCTCATCCCTCAGCCTCCCGGCTTCCGGCTGCTCCTGCGGCCAAGGCTCGATGCGCACCTTCTCCTCCCGGCCAATAGCGCGGAGCGTCCGTTCCAGCCAGCGGTGCCCGATGGCCGCGGCCGAATGAAGGCAGGCCCGGAACGATTCAGGCGTGCATTCCGGGTCCGCCGTCAGCGTATCGGCCAGCGTCTGCGTCCACGCTTTTAAGGCCATCCGGTCATGATCCAGCAAAATCATCCCCAGAGCGTTTTCCTCCTCTTGGGTCAGCACCGTTTTTCCGCCTTTTCGCCCCGCCAAATCGGCATAGTCGAACATCGTCCCCGCCAGCAAATCATGGTATTTGAACGCGGCAGCGGCCGTGGCGTAACTCCGGTGCACCTGCTCCGCGCCTGCCACCGCCTCTCCGGCGGCCATCCGCAGCCGGCACTTGAGCAAGCCTTCGATCCGCTCGAAGGCGCCTTTAAACCGCTTGGCCCCGGCAGGTTCACCGGCGGCGAGCGGGACGGCGCAGACGATGAATTCCCGGTGGATCAGCACTGCGGCGCTGGGGATCAAATCCTCCAGCATGTTCTGCACGGCAAACCGGAGCAGCCCGCCGGCCGCTCCATCCGCCCCCCAGCCGCCGGCGCACAGAAGCAGCGCCTGCCAGCGGTCCGGCTGTTTCGCCGGCCCACTTCCTCCGGCTTCAGCCAAGCCTGCGGCAAACGCGTCTCCGGCTAACGGCTCGCCCTCGACGATCCACTTAAGCAGCAGCCGCTGCCGCTCCTCGCGGGCCAGCCGCATTGCCCGCGAATCTTCGGCGCGGCGCTCCGCGATCCGCTGCTTGGCCTGCAGCACCGTCTTGATGATCTCCTCCGGCTTGCTCGTTTTGAGCAAATAGTCGCCGACCCCTTGGCGGATCGCTTGCTGGGTATAGGCAAAATCCCCGTAACCAGACAAGATGATAACCTCAAGCGCGGGCAGCATCCGTTTCGCTTCTTCGGCCAGTTGGAGTCCGTTTTTGCCGCTCATGCGGATATCCGTCATTAAAATCTCCGGCTTCTCCTCCCGGATGCGCCGCAGCGCTTCTTCGGCCGATTCCGCCGGAGCCAGCAGCGTCAGCCCCAGCTCGTTCCAGGTGATAACGCTCGCCAGTCCGGTCCGGATAATGACCTCGTCATCGACGATCAACAGTTTCATGGCGATACCTCCATGATCGGAATCGAAAAAGCAACCTCCGTCCCTTCACCTTCCCTGCTATCCACTTCCAGCCCCGAGTCCCGGCCGTAATGCAGCAGCAGCCTTTCGTGCACATTGCCAAGCCCGTATCCGGTACTGGGGACGGCCTCTCCTGGAGTCTCACGCACGGCAGCGGGACCAGGATCAGCCTCACTCCTAATGCTCTGCCCCCCATCGTAACCAGCTTCCCCCAGAGTCCTCCGCTCCAGCATCCGGCGCACCTCGGCCAGCCGCTCCGGGGTCATGCCAGGCCCGTCATCCAGGACCGCCACCTTCATCCGCCTTCCTTCCGGCTGGATCAGAACGGTGATCGTTCCGGGACCTTCGCGTTTCTGGATGCCGTGGATCAGCGCATTTTCCACCAAAGGCTGGAGCAGCAGCTTCAGCATCCATTTGTCCAGCAGCCCTTCGTCCACAATATAGTCGACGGTAAATTTGCCCGGAAAACGGATCGCCTGCACCCGCGCGTAATTCCGGATATGCGCCAGCTCCTGCTCCACCGGGCAGTACTCCTTGCCCTGATTCAGGCTGATCCGCAAAAAATCGCTAAGCCCCTCGACCATCTCGGCTATCCGCTTCTCGTCCGCCATCAGGGCGATCCAATGGATTGAGGACAAGGTGTTGTACAGAAAATGCGGGTTGATCTGCGCCTGCAGCGCCCGCAGATCGGCCTCTTTTTTGCGCGCCTCGCCGCGGATGACCTCCTGCTTGAGCCGTTCGATATGCGCGCCGAGCATGTTGTAGCTCCGTCCGAGCCGGCCGATCTCATCGTCCGTGGTGGCCGGAAAACGCGGCAGCGGCCGCTCCGGATCGATCCGCGACAGATGGCGGGTCAAAACGCGCAGCGGCAGCGTGATCCGGCGCACCGTCAGCCAGATCAGCGTGGCGCAGACCACGACGGACACCCCTACAACGGCGGCCGTCAGCGTCAGGATGTAGCGGTTTTCGGCGCGGTATTGCTCATACGGCACCGTCCCGAGCAAAATCCAGCCGGTAAGCGGCTCCCGGCGGTAGAGGACGGTCGACTTCCCGCCGCCTTCGCCGTATATGACGCTGCCGCTCCCGGTCTGCTGCCGGCCGGCGTCTTCCGTCAACAGCGCGAGCAGGCCGGGCGCATAGGCAGCCAACGGCCGACCCAGCCGCGACCTGTCGGCGGAGGAGAGAATCGTCCCCTCCGCGCTGATCAGTTCAATCCTGCCCGCCCCCTGGCCGAAATCCGGCGCACTCCAATTCCGCGATACTTCCCGCTCATCCAGGCTGATCGCCAGCCAGCCGAGATGGCGGAAATCGTAGATGCTGCGGATCGGCCGAAACAAGGTGATGACCTGCGTATCCCCGGCATAATCGCGAATCCGGTAAACGTCCGACCAGCTTTTTCCCCCGGCGGCGATGGCTTCCTTGGCAGCCGCCGGAAGCTCGCTTTCATACCACGTCGCCGTGGACAAACCAGCGTCAAACCGCTCCGGGTAAACGGCGATATTGGCGATATAATGCTTAGAAGCGGCCAGATTGGTCATCCGCCCGACGAGCGCCGTCCGTTCGGCTTCCACATCCTCGTCTCTGCTGAGGTAAACCTGCAAATCGCGCTCCCCGATCAGGAAGATCGACAGCGTTTCGATGTCCTCCAGCATAAACCGCAGGTTGGCGTCCATTTGCTTTAGCATGTCGCTGCCCGTCAGCTTGGTTTTTTCCTCGGTGATGTTGGAGGAGATCAGAAAGGCAAACAGGCCCAGCGCCAGCATCGGCACGATCATGGATCCCGCGATCACCACCGACAGCCGCCGCTGCAGCGATGAAGTCAGCCAGCCGCGCACCGCAGCCCCTCCCTTCTCTAAGGTGATATGAAAAACATTCTAACGGTTGCCACAATCGCTATTTGCTCCAGCAACACCGATTTCAATTTCTAACGGATGCCATGGCGCTTATTTCGCTTAAATCCGGCTATTTGAGCCCAGATTAAGACAATAACGGCGCTGGCAACCGTTAGAATTTAGAACATGCCTTTTTTCGCCAAATAGCGGCTGTCACATCCGTTACATTTCCGGCGAGCGCATGATCCACTCGAAAACCAACGTTTTGCGGAAAATCTCAATAGTACCAGGACCACTAATCGTCTTGTGCAAGAGTTAATGCAACGCTGGTTCCCGCAACCTTCAGCATCAGCCCCCCGTACACGCCTTACCGCACCAAGCCCCGCGCTCCCCTGCCTCCTATCCTTTCACCGCACCGGCGGTCATCCCCTTCATCATCTGTTCCTGGAACAGCAAATAAAGCGCGATCGTCGGCAGGACGGACAGCGTCATTGCCGCCAGCGTCAGGCCGTAATCGGTCTGGTAGCCGTCGGCGAAGTTGGCGATGGCGAGCGGCAGCGTTTTGAGCGCCGTTTTGTTGATAAACACAAGGGCGAACGAGAAATCGTTCCAGGCGTGCAGAAAACTAATGATCGTAACCGTGGCCAGCGCCGGAGCCGACATCGGCAGCATGATGCGGAAAAACAAGCCCCACAGCCCGGTCCCGTCGATAAACGCGGCCTCCTCCAGCTCGCGCGGCACGCTTGTCAAATACGCCGTCAACACAAAAATCGCCGTCGGCAGCGCAAAAGCGGTATAGGGCAATATCAACGCCCAATACGTGTTCAGCAACGACATTTGCTTCATCAGGATAAACAGCGGCACCAGCGTGCTGTGAATCGGAATAAGCATGCCGACCACAAAAAAGGCGAACACCCCGCCCTTCCAGCGAAACTGAAAGCGGGCCAGCACAAAGGACGTCAACGCCGCGATAAACAGCGTAAGCGCCAGCGAGCCGGCCGACACCACCAGCGAATTGCCGAAGGCCGCTCCCAGCCGCGAGCTTTCCCACGCCCGGACGAAATTGTCCCCGCGCCACACCTCAGGCAGCCCGAAGGGGCGGGCATAAAAATCCGCATTTGTTTTAAAGGCGCTGATCACCAGCCAAAAAAACGGGTACAACGTTAAAATGCCATAGATCGTCAGCCCCGTCCATAAAATTCCATTGCTTATTTTTCGCAGAACGCCACTTCCCTCTCTTGGCGGCGTCACTACGGATATCGGCGTCGTCGTGTTCATTCTTGAATCCCCCCTCCTTTCACGCCGTGCTTTTCTTGCGGCTCGTCAGCCATTGGCTCGTTCCGATCAGCAGCAAACTGATCACCATAATCGTCGTCGAAATCGCGCTGCCGAAGCCGTAGCGGTAGGTCGAAAACGTCGAGTTGTACATATACGTCGCCAGCAGTTCGGTAGCGTGAGCCGGCCCGCCTTTCGTCATGATGTACACAAGGTCAAACGACTTCAGGCTCCCGGAAATGCACAGGACGACCGCGACCTGGACCGTATTTTTGATCATCGGCAGCGAAATGGCCCACAGTTTGCGCACCCCGGACACCCCGTCGATTTTGGCCGCGTCGTGGATTTCCCCGGGGATATTTTGCAACGCGGATATGAAGATGATCAAATACAGGCCCACATAACTCCAGACCAGCGGCGGCAGCAGCGAATAGATGGCGATATTTCCATCCGACAGCCACTGCAGCTTCCAGCTCTCCAGCCCAAGCGCATCCAGCAAAAAATTAAGAATCCCGATTTGCGGATGGTAAATGTACTGCCAGATCATCCCGATCACCACCGTCGAAAGCACCATCGGCAAAAAAACGGCCGAGCGAAGGAACCGCTGCACCCCGCTCTCCTTATGCAGCAACACCGCCAACGCCAGCGCCAGCGGGATTTGCCCGAACACCGAAGCAAGCACGAAAATAATGTTGTTTTTCAGCGCCCGCCAAAACACGGGGTCCCGTAAAATTTCCGCATAATTGCTCAGCCCGTTGTACTTCGCCTCACCGATGCCCGACCAGTTAAAAAAGCCGTAATATGCCGACCAGACGACCGGCACAAACACGAACAGCGCATAAAGAATCACGGCGGGCGCCAGGCCCGTGAAGATAAAACGCCTGCTGCGCAGCGCATTCATAAGCTCTCACTTCCCCCTTGATTAAAATAACCCCTCCCCTCAAGGGGAAGGGGTCTAAGTTTAGTTCGCCGCTACAGCAGCCTGCGTGTCCTGGATTTTACGGGCGATATCCTCCGGTTTGCCGCCCATCAGCAGCTCCTGCAGCCCGTTGTTGACCACTTCGACCGTGGCCGAGCCAAGCTTGGAATCATAGACCGGCACAATTTTGATACCCTGCACCAAGTCGTACAGCTCCACGAACAGCGGATGGGCTTTGCTCTTGTCCAGCTCGATGTTGTAGCTGACCAGAGTGCTGCTGTCCAGCGTCGCCTTTTGCCCGTCCGGCCCGGCCAGCGCGTAAAACAGCTTCATCGCCGCTTCCTTTTTGCCGCCATCCAGCTTCTTGCTGACGCCAAGGCCCGTTCCCACGACGCCGGAGGTCGTAGCAGGATCGCCTTTGCCGCCCGCAATCGCCGGAACGATCGTGATATGCGTGTTGTCCAGCACCTCCGGCGGCGCGTTGTTGACCAGGTTGGCCAGTGCCCAGCCGCCGTTGACGACCATCGCTGCGTTGCCCTGGAAGTACAACTGCATCATCTGCGTTTCGTCCAGGCTGTTGAAGCCTTCCTGGAACGCGTTGATTTCGCCGAGCTTCTGGAATGTTTTAAGCGCCTCGATAAATTCAGGATCGGTAAACTTGGCCCCATCCTGCTCCACCGCTTTCAGGAACCAATCCGTCCCCGTAATCCGGTCAGCCACTGTGCTGAAAAACGTCGACTGCGCCACCCAGTTCGCTTTGTTGCCCAGCGCGATCGGAATCACGCCGTTGTCGTTGAACGTCTGGACCGCCGCCTCCAGCTCCTCCCACGTTTCCGGCACTTTGACGTTGTATTTTTTGAACAGCCCATCATTGTAAAAAATAAAAGAGCTCGGCGCCAGGTTCATCGGTACGGAGTAGGTCTTGCCGTCCACGGTGTAACCGTCCAAGGCGTTCGGGATGAAGCCGTTTTTCCAGTCAGGATTGGCGTTCAATTCGTCATCGATCGGTTGCAGCAGATCGCCTTTGACAAACTCCTTCGTCATCGCGTCCGGCCACATCACGAACAAGTCGGGCATTTCGTCGGCCGCCGCCACCGTGCGCAGCCGGGTTTTCAGCCCATCGGTCGGCAACCCTTCGTCGACCACCTCGATATCCGGGTTTTGCGCCCGGAAATCTTCGATGATTTTCCGCATCGCCACCGCCTTGGCGTCCTGCCCGGTCCAGTTATGCCAGATGGAGATGCTCACCTTCTCCCCGCCATTCCCGCCGCCGCTGCCGGCGGTTTCGCTCCCTCCGCCGCACCCGGCCAGCAGAAGCGCCAGCATCGCGGCGCCGCAAATCATAGCGATCCATTTCTGGGTCAGTCTCTTTTTCATATCCGGTAATTCCCCCCTCGATTTATAGTCAATCCCATTGTAATGTTAGCGCTATCAATTTAGGAAGGTGACGATTCGCGGCATGAGGGGTGAAAAATTTCGGATGTGGGACTCCCGCACCAGCTAAGAGAAACGCCTGACGGCGTCCTTTAATGGCTCTGACTTCTACTTTGGAGCGATTGGAGGGATGAGTATGGGGGTTCACCCCATACCCATTCCCTCTTCGGCTCTACTCCGAGAGCCTTCCCCTTCTTTCATGAACAGTATAGCGCCGGGTACCTCGGCCCTTTCCAATCTGTAGTCTACATCCAGTGGACGTTGCTCTAACGGACACCAGCGACCTTATCCGC
This sequence comes from Paenibacillus macerans, assembly GCF_023715465.1. GTDB lineage: Bacteria > Bacillota > Bacilli > Paenibacillales > Paenibacillaceae > Fontibacillus > Fontibacillus macerans_A. The sequence continues at coordinate 240,310 of NZ_JAMBOE010000009.1, read as the reverse complement.
CCATTTCCCGGGTATTTCCCAGACTAACGGACACACATGCCCTATTTCGCTCCAAACCTGTTCATCCAGGACGATTTGAGGTAAATAAGAGCATCTGTGTCCGTTGCATTTTGCAAATCTCCGTTTTTCCGCAAATAACGGCTCTGGTGTCCCTTAGCTTCCAGATTCCTCTTCTCCCCCTCTCTCTACCTGCGTTTCGCCCTCTACCATGTCCGAAATTTTATAAGGTGAAAAAACGAGGCCACCCAAACGCAGCTCAACACTGCGCCGGACTGCACCGTACAGTGATCATTCCCAGGGGCTAGGCCAGCTCCGAAATAGCATACTTTTTGGGCGTTATTTTGGCATTGTTCCCCTTTGCGCACAAAATAACGGTAAAAAATGTCTTTATTCCCCCTGCAGCCCCCGGAGATACCGCCTTTTTACCGCCCACGCCTAAAATAACGACATAAAACGGCCCTATTTGGCGAAAGGACCGACATATCGCGAAAATAACGCCCTTTTGTTCCGCTATTTCCGCCAGCTGATCTGCCAGGAAAACTAGTTTAACAAAAAAGGACCCACCCTAAGGGCAGGTCCGGCAGGTCCAGCAGCTCCAACTGAGTTCGCGTACCTATATCTATATATCACGTATCCATGCTAATGTCGTCCCACGCTTCGTCCCGGTAGCCGATCATCCAGAACAGTGCCCGGCGCCGCTCCATCACAACGCTTTCGCTCAGGCCGCCCGCGGGCTCCCGGCCTTGAATCCGGTCGTTGACGCAGGCCCAGTGCAGCCGGTAGATTTTGTCGGCCTCGTCTAAAATCTCTTCCGGCCGGCGCAGCGACGTCCGCTCCAAAAACTCGGCAAAACCGCCGCAGCTTGAAACCGCCTGAATCGCAAAATCGCAGTCACACGTATGGTCCGGAAAATCGAGCGAGTCCACCACCCCAAGCGCCCACAAAAGCGCCCAATAGGCCTCGTATTGCCAGGTCAGGTTGATGGCGTCCTGACGGGCAGGCTCCGCTTGCTCCAGCAACTCTCTCTCCGCTTCAGTCAGTTCATCCGCCACCCCGAATTGGTCCAGCAGGCCGGTCACAAAAGCTTTCGCCTCCGCCAGATCGCTCTCCTGGGCGACGTCGCACGCATATTGGATGGCGATCAGCAGGGCCGCCGCCCGCCGGGCGATTTCCTCCCTGGACTTGACCTTAAGCTCGCTTAACGTTGGGAGTTCAGGCAGATGCTCCAAATACGGGATTTGCTTTTCTTTGAGATATGCCAAGTTTCTTTGCTTTCTCTCCGCTCCCTCCGGGGTGGAACGGTCCTCGCCTCTGATCTTCCTCGTGCAGGCTCGCGGACTGAAATCCGCGGCATCAGACCGGCCGTCCGGATACACGATCACCCGTCCATCCCGGTCCAGCAGCGTACCGTCGGAAATAAACCCGATCCCGTCCACCTTTCCGGCAAGACTCACAAAGCGTTCGAAGTAATCCTGCCCGTACTCCTTTTCGGTTTCGATCGCCAGCATCGTGTTGATCACGGAGATTTGGAGCAGCACGCGGCGTTTCAACTCCTCGTCTTCAAACGGAATGCTGTCGTAAAATCCCATCATCCCCGGAATGTTATTATCGAAATAATCCGGATCGGTATCCTCCGAGGCCACGCGAATCGTAATTTTGTTGTTTTTAAACCAGCCTTTCGGCAGGACCGAAAACTCCGTTTCGCCCGGACCTCCGCCGATTACTTTAAAGCCATCCCCAAACACCTCGTGAATCAGCCCGCCGATATCGCGGATATCGTTCCGGGACGCAAAAATCGTAAAATAAGCCAAAAAGCTTCCTCTCCTTTTACAAAAGCGACGGTATTGTTCATCCCATAAACGGTTTACGCGCTAAAATATAAAAACGATGTTCCCGGCTCGTGACGTAGCCTTTCGCTTCTTCCGCTTGCCACCTTTTTCTTAATTCGTTCCGGTTTATCGCGTTCATCGCACAATTGCCCCTCTCGTTTATTGGTGTTCTAAAAAACGCGCGGTGCAGTTGCCTGATAACCCATCAATTAAGCCCGGTGAAGCCGGTTACCGGTTTATGCAACTGCACCGGGCAATTACCGCAGAGCTTACATCTCATCGCCAATTCACCATATGTATTGTTTTAATCATCATACCAGTGCCCACGATGGGGAGCAACAGCAAGGTCCGGGGCTGCTTGGATGGCTGTCGACTCAGATGTCTTCCCGCGGCTTTAACGCAGCGCCTTGGCGATGATCCATTCCAGCCACTTCCACGGCAGCAGCGCTTTGCCCCAGATCAGCAGACGGGAGCCCTGCCCCAGTGCGTACCGCAGGCGCGGAGCGCGCATGCCGGCGATTCGCGTGATCAGATCGGCCACCTCCTGCGGATCGGGCGCTGTCTCCGCCGCTTTGCGCGAATACCGGAGCACCGCCTCAAGCTGCGCCCGGTAAGGGGAACCGGGATCGCTGCGGATCTCGCCAATTCCTTTGTTCCAGATCGGAGTACGATAGGCTCCCGGCTCCACCAGCACGACTCGGACGCCAAACGGCCGCAGTTCATGCCGCAGGCTTTCCGAAAAGCCCTCGATAGCGAATTTGGAAGCGGCGTAAGGCGCATAACCGGGAAAACCGGCTAAGCCGCTAACGCTGGAGACGTTGATCACGAGTCCCCGATGCTGCGCGCGCATCACCGGCAGCACCGCCCGCGTCACCGCAATGACTCCGAACAGATTGGTCTCCATCTGGCGCCGCCAGTCTTCCATCGGCACCTCTTCGATGAAGCCGCCGACGGCCAGACCCGCGTTGTTCACCAGCACGTCAAGCCGCCCGTACCGGCGGAAGATCTCGTCCACGGCCGATCCTATCGACGCATGCTCCGTCACATCAAGACGAACGCAGCAGATTCGATCCGCCACCCCTTCACGGACCGCCCGCTCCTCAAGCTCATGCCTGCGCTCCAGGTCTCGCATCGTGGCCACGACCTGGTATCCCCTGCGGGCGAGCGTCAGAGCCGTGAGCAGGCCAAATCCGCTGGACGTCCCCGTAATCACGGCGACCGGCAGGCCGCCGCTTCCCAGAGCGGCATCGGCACCTCGCCCAGCTTGTTGCTCCGCCATAAATCTTTCCCCCTGTCTACCAGAAATCTAACGGTTGTCACAGCTGTTATTTTACGAAAAATGACCTTTGCTAATTTCTAACGGTTGTGAGCGCCGTTAATAGCCTCAATCTGGGTAAAACTAGCCGGGTTTCAGTGAAATAAGCGCGATGGCAACCGTTAGAGTTTGAAATCGGCGTTTTTGGAGCAAATAGTGGCTGTGGCAACCGTTTAGAAATAACAATGTTGATCAGAAACATTCGATGCAATGCAACGCTGTTGCCCTATTTCTTCCAAATGGGCTATTCCGCCGCCCGAAACAGTGCCTTTTTTTTCACTGAAGTTTTTGCTTATGCTGCTGTTTTCGTCCGTCCCAGCCCTCCGTTACTTCCCACGCTACTCCCTAACCGCCGCTTTACGCCGTTCGACCCGGCGCAGCTTGACCGCTCCCGGAACGAACATGTACGGGCTGAAGCGGACCTCGGGCAAGTCGCTCTCCAGTCTATGGCTCAGCACCTGAAGCTGCCTGGTTACTTCGGCCTCCACGTTCGCGCGGGAACTGCCCGGCGCAAGCTGCAGTGAGATGTCCAGTTCCCCTCCGGCGAGCTGGACAACCCGGTAATGCTCGATCGCAGCCGAGGCGGCAATGACCGCCCGGGCCACAAAATCCGGAAACACCGCGACCGGCTCCCCTGTACGGCTATGAGGAAAATACAGGATATCGTCACAACGCCCCTCGATCCGCTCGATAGCGGTGAAAGGACGGCCGCAGGGGCAGGGCTCCGCCGCTTCGGTCAGCACATCGTTCAACCGGTAGCGCACAATCGGCTGAGTGGTGCGGGAGAAGTCGGTTATGATCGGCACGAAGCGCCGGGTGGCCGGGTCGAGGTATTCTTTTTCAATGTGGACGACATCCTCGTTCAAGTGCAGCGTCCCCAGCTCGCAGGTCGCCCCCAGAAAACCTTCGGTGCACTGGTAGGCCTGATGTACCGTTTGCCCGAACGTTTTTTCGATCACGTCCCGATCCAGCGGATCCAGCACCTCGGCAACCGAAATCAGCTTGGACGGCTGTGCCGTCAGCCTGCCCGCCGTGAATTCGCCCGCCAGCATTCTCAGCATGGAAGGCGGAGCGACCCACACCATCGGCCGATAAGCCTCCATGCGTTCCACCAGTCTGTCGACCGGGTCCAGCAGGTCAAAATACCGGAATTCCAGCTTACCGCGCCGCACCGATTCGTACAGATTGCTGTTCGCCCGCAGAAAAAAAGCGATCTTTGCCGGCTCTCGCAGCCCTCCAGGCAGCAGCTTCGCCAGCACCGTTCCGGTCCAAGCATCCTGCTCCCGGCCGCTCACCAGAAACAGTCCGCGATTGCCCGAAGTTCCGGACGACAGGCCGACCGTTATCCCTTTGATCGCAGGGCTGAAATTGCGGGTAACCTCCCCCTCGGCGGCCAACGCCAGCGCTTCCTCTTTCAGGATGCCAGCCGTGTTGAGCCGGTCGAAGTGCGCCATCATCAGTGTCTTGTCCATCAAGGGAAAACTCCTCCAGGCCGAATCCTCAAGACCGTTCCAATGCTCGCGAAAAAAAGAAGAGTTAGTCCGAACCCAACGGATATGGCGAAGCACCCGGCGCTCCTGCCAACGCTCCAGACGGGCGCGGCTGCTCCATTTTTGTCTCCGGCGCGTTAACCAGTAATGATATACGATCCGCAGCGTACCCAAAATGCTCAACGTTCCCTCGCCTCCGTTCCCCACAGCCTGAGCGCTTCGGTGCAGTGGCTGGGCACGATCCGGATGTCCGGATACTTCCGGTGCAACTCCATCAGCCGGTCGAAGCTGCGTCCGTACTCCCGCCTGTCCGACATGATGATTCCCGCCGCCGGATGCGGCCTGCGCCCTTCGCGAAACGCCCGGCTGGACCACACCGTATCCGCGCAAAGAAAATAATCGGCTTCCTCCGTACTCGCAAACAATCCGATCATGCCCTCCGCATGGCCGGATACTTCCACGGCGATCACGCTGCCGTCCCCGAAAACGTCGAATCCTTCCGCAAAAGGAAACTCCGGCCCGAAGCGAAAGCGCTGCGCACCGTCGTCAATGGGCTCCGATCTTGCGGCGAACTGCTCGGGATCCGGCAGCAGGCCAGGCAGGAACCCCGCTCTGACGGCGGCCAGGGGACGCAGCGAGCGTACGGCCTCGTAGGCTTTGAGCAAATAGATCAGTTTAGCCTGCGGAAAATCTTTGACACCCGCGATATGGTCGGCATGAAAATGTGTCAAAATCACGTATTTGACCTGTTCCGGATCCATGCCCAGCCTCTCCCGCAGCCAGCTCGCGGCGCTGTCGCGCTCCTCGTATACCACCGGTGTAATATATCGGTACAGCGCATTCGGGAGCTTGGCGGTCTCCGCAAAAAAGCGGGAGCTGTACCCCGTATCCACCATCACCGGCCCATGCCGGGGATGGACGATGCAGGCAAACCCCGCCGGGAACCGGACCGGGCGCAGCCGCCCGCCGCGCAGGGTCAAAAATTCCGGATGAGTGCAGTACCCGGCAGCGCCCAAATACAATTGCACCTTAACCTTAATGGGGAGGCTTGTTTGAGCTTTAGGCGCATCTGGTAGGATGCTTGTCAAGGCCCCGGCCGCCCTGGCCGGAACGCTCGTTTGGATGCTCTTCATCATGACCGCTCCCTCCACCAGTCCGCGAAACGCCGCAGCCCTTCGTCCAGGCTGACGCGCGGAGCATAACCGAGCAGCGCGCGCGCATCCGTGATGTCAAGCGTTTGGCTCAAGGCGAGCGTACCGGCGGTATAACGCGTAAGCAGCGGCTCGCCCAGCGCCGGGATCAGCCAGTGCAGCCCTTCCAGCACCGTGGCCGCTCCGTAGGCTTTCCGGTAGGAGATGACGCGGGTCTTTAATGGCAGGTCCAGCATACGGAACAGCGCTTCCACCAGCCCGGCGAATTCCCGCGGCTCGCCGTTCGTAATATTATAGGCCCGGCCCGCCGCATCTTCGGGGGCATTCCAGGCGTTCAGCAGCGCGTCCACGGCATTGTCCACGTAGGTCGCGTCGATCAGCGCCTTCCCGCCGCCGATCAGCGGTACGCCGGACTTGCCGCTCGCGGCGACGATACGCGGGAACAGCGCCTGGTCATAGGGGCCGAATACCGCTCTTGGCCGGATAATGACCGATGGCAGCCCCTTGGCGTGATACCGCTCCACAACCTGCTCCGCCAGCCGTTTTGTGGCGGCATAATGATTCGCTCCTTTTACAGGCAGCGGCTCGGACTCACGGATACCCAGACGGGGGACGAAATCGAAATATACGCTAGGAGTCGATACATGAATGAAGCGGCGCACTCCCACTCGCAGGCTGGCCTCTGCGAGTATCCGGGTCGCCTCCATATTGCAGCCGTAAAAATCGCGGTATCTGCCCCATGGCGAGGATAATGCCGCACAATGAAAGACCGCATCCTGCCCGGAGCAGGCCGCGGCGGTGCCGCTCTCGTCGCGTAAATCCTGACAGCGGAACCGGATGCCCCCCGCCTCGAGCCGCCTGCCCTGCTCGGGGCTGCGCCCGAGACCGGTTACGTCCCAGCCCTCCCGGACCAGCCGCCTCGCCAGGTGTCCTCCCAAAAACCCCGTCGCCCCAGTTACCAATGCTTTCATGATGGTTCACCGTTCCATTCTATGTCGTAAGTTAACGCTTCGGTCAGCGTAATCCCCAATCTGCGGGCGGTGCGGAAGGCATCGTATACGACCTGCGCCTGCTCCAGCCATGGCCTAAAGTCATCCGCCCGAAAAATGACTTCCCGGGTCCCTCGGAGCGCCCCCAGCCAGGAGCCTAGCTCTCCGCGCAACAACTCCCGCCAACCGCAGCCGAGCATCGGCATGGCCAGCATCGCCTTGCTCCCCGGACGGGGGCGGACGATGGCGCCTTCGGCCGCCAGTTCCTCTGGGCTTAGCAACGCCCGTTCCAGACCGATGCCGGGCTCGAACAGATGAACGCCGCTGGTCGTCCGGGGATTGCATTCGATCCCGTACAGCTCCCCGCCGTTTTGCTCGATCAAATCAAAGCCGATCTGTCCGCAGAACCTCGTTCCGTCCAGGAAGCGGCGAACCCATTCCGAAGCCCCTTCATGCTCCATGTATTCAAAATGAACGCTCGCCCCCGTTTTTCCGGTTCGGTAACGGCTGCCATAAGCGGCATGAGCCACGATACACCCTTCGTGCACGACGCTGTAGGTGCATATCGCCCGGCCGGCAATAAAATCCTGCGCCACCCAGGGCGATGTCTCCGACAGCTCGCTTCCTTCCGGAGGCGGCTGTATGCTCCTGTGCGGCTTAGCCAGGTCGCTCCTTGGCGGCATTGCTCTGTCGCTCCTTAGCGGTATACTCCCGCCACTCCGTGATGGTATAGCCCCGCCGCTCGTGAGCGGCATTGACCCGCCAGACCTGCCAAGGCGCTCCCCGGGCGGTTCCGCCGCTGCGCCCTTCCTCGGCTTCGCCGCCGATAGGCCCCACCTCGTGCTCGCCCCCGCCGTCACCGGCATGATGACACGGGAAGCAAAACGCGAATAGGCCGGCTTCAGCACCACCTGCCTACCTTCCGAAGCCGCAAGGCTCATCGTCTCCTGCCATGCCTCGCGGCCGTTCAGCAGCGTTGTAGGCGGGACGGGCAAGCCCAGCGAAGCGGCGCGCTGAACGAAACGGTATTTATGATGCCATTCGTGAAGCAGCTCCAGCGGCGACACCAACACGCGGCAGCGGCGCTTCAGGCGCTCCGCTCCGCCAGCGATGACGAAGATCTCTTCGCACAGCGGAATCAACAGGTCGATGTCCCACTGCTCGATCACCGCCTCCAGGGCGGCTAAATAATCCTGTGACTGCTGCCGCGGAGGCGGAACGTGAAAACTCCGCTCCACCGCCGCGGAACGCCGGCACAGGTGATGCCGCGCGCTCTCGGCCGCGTATACCCGGTGCCCGGCGAGATGCAGCAGGCGAGCAAGCTCCAGTGCAACCGGAGCCCGTCCTCCCGTGAGCAGAATGCGCAGCGGCCTAGTAGTCAAGCAGCAGCCCTCCCAGCGACAGGCCCGCCGCCGTCCCCAGCATCAGCACCCGGTCACCGCGCCGGATGCGCCGCTGCGCGATCGCTTCATGCAGCCCTATCGGAATGGAGGCGGCGATCGTATTCCCGTGGTTCCGCGTATTATCGAAGAAGCGGTCCTCCGCGATGCCGAGTTTCTTGCGCAGCAGGCGCATCGCCATCGCGCTGCCCTGATGCGGAATCACGAGCCGGATATCCTCCAAACGGGTGCCTGACGGAGCCAGCAAACCGTCGAGAAATTCCGGAAGCAGCTTGGAGGCCATGCGGAAGATCGCCTGTCCGTTCATGCTGAACAGGAACGGCTCGGGGCGCTCCGCCGAATATTGCGAGGCATGGCGGCGGGTTCCGCCACCGGCGATCTCCGAGTACCGGGCGCCGCGGCTGTATGTTTTCATGGAGGCGTAAACGATCCGCGAAGCCTCCTCGGGTTCAGCCTGGCCGATCACCACAGCGGCCGCCCCGTCGCCGAACAGCGCCGCGCTCTCTTTATCGTCCCAATTCAGCCCGGCCGAAGCGATCTCCGTCGCCACCAGCAGCACCCGCCGGTACCGGCCCGCCTCGACCAGGTATGACATCACGTCGAGCCCGTTCAGGAAGCTCAGGCAGGTGGCGTCCATATCAAATGCCGGTACCCCCGAGTCTTCCTGGCCCATGGCTTGCTGAATGAAAACGGCCGTGCTGGGCAGCGGCTGTTCCTTCGTGCCGCTCGTGCACACCAGGCAGTCGATATCGGCGAAACTTAGCCCGGCGTTTTCCAGCGCCATTTCCGCCGCCCTTGCTCCCATATAGGACGATGTCTCCCCTTCGGCCGCATAGCGGCGTTCTCCGACCCTCGTGATTTTGCCCGTCCATCCGGCCGGAACGCCAAGCAGGCGGTCTATCTCCTCGTCCGTGACGCGCCGTGAAGGCATGTATTTCCCCGTGCCGAGTATTTTTACTTTTCTAAGCTGCATTTCCCCATCTCCACTTCTAGGTTGTCGATAGCTGTGACAGTTCGTCCCCATCAGATAATGAAAATATAAAGTCCTCGCAGGCGTGAATTCTCAGGAATCCCTGAATCTAAAGCGTGGGTTTGGTAGTTGTGACTGGAAAAAATCCAATGGACTGCCGGAAAACAAATACCATTTTGAGCCCTCATTGGAAAATATCCAATAGATTTCGTTCAATCGCCCATTTTGCGCCCTTCCGTACCTAATCTATTAGAAATATCCAATCAAATCGCCGTATTTGCCACTAAACTTCCAATTCTATTGGATATTTCCAATCAATCCATTTGAATTTATCCAAAACCTTTTAACAACGGCAGGGACAGACACCGGTCTGCCCCTGCCAACGGCCGTATCTTCCACAGTCTTAAACCCGCATGCCAAAATAGTTCGGCCCTAAAGCAGTTGTTGGTTCCGCCCAAGTGCGAGCGAATACGTTCGACACGTAACTAACCGCTATCGAGACACGATCTCCTTTAATGCCCCATCCAGTGTTTCATACTTAAACGTGAACCCTTCCCGCAGCAGGCGTTCCGGCAGAACCCAGCGGCTCTTCAGCACCAGCTCCGTCTCGGTGCGGATGAGCCGCGCCCCGAGCTCCAGCATCCAGCGCGGTGCGGGCAGCCCGATGGGAACGCCCATCGCCCGGCGCAAGCTGGCCATCAGTTCCCGATTGGTGACCGGATGGGGAGCAGAAGCGTTAAAGACGCCTTCCAGCTCGGGATGCTGCTGCAGGAACACCACGATCCGAAACAGGTCTTCCATATGAATCCAGCTGAACTGCTGCTGCCCGGAACCTTGCGGCCCGCCAAGCCCGAAGCGGACCAGATTGCGCATCGGGCCCATCACCCCGCCATCATCCAGCACGATGGCGATGCGGAGCGCAATCCGCCGTGTGGCCGGAAGGTCAAAAGCGAAAAAAGCCTGCTCCCACGCCTTGGCCACATCAACCGAAAATCCCGTGCCGATCTCGCCGCCTTCCTCGGTCATGGGGCGGTCTTCCGCATGCCGGTAAATCGTCGCCGTACTTGAATTGATCCACAGGGCAGGGGGACGGCGGCATGCCAAAACGCTCTCCCCGAGCAATCGTGTGGTCTTCGTTCTTGACTCCAGGATCAGCCTGCGGTTTTCTGGAGTATAACGGCAGTTCACCGATCTGCCGGCCAGATTGATCAGCAAATCAGCCCCTTCCAGCGCTTGCGTCATTCCCGGCCGGTCATCCCAGGAAATGTGGGAGGACTGCCTGGAAATCATGCTGATCTCATATCCCATATCCTTAAATCGGCGCTCAAAAGCCCGGCCGACAAACCCCGTACCTCCAGCAAGCACCACTTTGGGCATCATGAATCCACTCCTGTCGCAAATAAAATGGACAAAGTTCGTGATATATTGTCGTCATTATATCATGGTTTCGGAGTTGAATTTGCCCAAAGCCGCCAATCCCGCAAAATGGTCCACCGGACCCATCGGTTCTGCTTTGGCAAACATTGCTAATCATTAAATTTTAAGCGATAATTTAGGCTATCCGAATTACAACCAAAACGATAACGGGGGGATTTACCGTGAGCAAATACGGAATGTACGCCAAATTTACCGCCAAACCCGGCGAGCGCGACAAACTGGTCGCTATCTTATTGGAAGCGGCCGCCGGAGCCGAGTCGGTTCAGGAATGCGAGTTGTACATCGTCAACGTCTCCGATACGGAACCGGATACCGTATGGGTGACGGAGGTATGGAGCAGCAAGGAAGCTCATGGCGCCTCACTCGAACAAGAAGCGACGAAAGCGTCCATCCAGCGGGCCATGCCGCTGATCGCCGGTGTGGAATCCATCCAAATCCGCCCTGTCGGCGGCAAAGGCATATAACACCGAAATAAGGGGGCGATACGCGAATGAATATTCAACATGATCCGTATATTCGCAGCGATCAGGAGCGAGAACGCCTGCACAGGCTTGCAGCGCTCGCGGTGAAGTTTGCGGAGCGGGCCACGGAGCATGACCGGCTTGGCACGTTCCCGCATGAGAACATCGACGATTTGCGCGATTTTGGCTATATGAAACTGACCGTACCCGAGGTGTTTGGCGGCGACGGTATTTCTTTATATGAAATGGTGCAGCTGCAGGAACGGCTGGCGATGGGGGACGGCTCCACGGCGCTGGCGGTCGGATGGCATGTCGGCAAGGTGCTGAACTTGCGGGAAAGCCGCAGTTGGCCTGAACTGGTATGGGCGAAGCTATGCCGGGACATTGTGGAAAAAGGCGTCATGATCAACGCGTTCGCCAGCGAGCCGGCGACCGGCAGCCCAAGCCGCGGCGGACGGCCCGCCACGACGGCTGTGGCCGCAGAGGGCGGCTGGGTGCTGAGCGGGCGGAAAAATTTCAGCACGTTATCGCCCGCGCTCGACCGCTGCATCGTCACTGCTTTTTGCGAAACGACCGGTAAAACTGAGGAGTTCCTAGTCATGATGAACGACGGCGTAACGATCGAGGAAACCTGGGACACCCTCGGTATGCGGGCTACGGGCAGCCATGACATTATTCTCGACCATGTTTTTGTACCGGAAAACCATTTGCTGAAGCCCAGCGGCGCTGCGATTGACGATGGGGGCGGATGGCTGCTGCACATTCCGGCCTGCTATATGGGCATTGCCCTGGCTGCGCGGGAATTTGCTCTGCGCTTTGCCGCCTCCTACCGCCCGAACAGCATCAAAGGCCCGATCGCCGAATTGCCGAATATCCGCCAGTTGATCGGACAAATGGAGCTGGAGCAGCGGACGGCCCGGCAGATGCTGTACGCCGCAGCGGACCGTTGGGACCGCCATCCCGAACTGCGGCCGAAACTGCGATCCGACCTCGGACTCGCCAAAACGATCGCCACCAACGGCGCGATCCGGATCGTCGATCTGGCGATGCGCATCGTCGGCGGAACAAGCTTAGCGAAAAGCCATCCGCTCGAGCGCTACTACCGCGACGTCCGCGCCGGCCTGCACAACCCGCCGATGGACGATGCGGTCATGGCTTTGCTGGTGGGCGAGGCGCTGGAGGGGAAGCTGGAACGGAAGGAGTGCTAGAAAATGATTCAATCATTCGTCATTCGCGGAAAAAAGCTGCATGTCGAGCAAATCCCACGAAATGCAAAAGTGCATGCGGTTATTGTCGAAAACCTCTAAACTGGCGCGTCAAATGCAAAAAGTGCAGTTCATTTCCGGCCAAAAGTTACTTTTTTATCGGATAGCCTTAAATGAGATGTATTTTTGCATTTCAATCGCTCTAAAATGGTGATTCACGAAAAATAGCATGCACTTTTGCAGTTGATCCCACCAGGCCGTCCTCCTCCCCATGAAAAACGAACAACTGCAGGAGCTAAATCATAGATTCGCTGCGAAAGTCGGGTTAATTAGTCCTCAAGCAACCAACCCCGGGACGCGCTTAGCCCTTGGCCTTAAGTTCCGGCCCTTAATCCTTGAGCAGTTCCCGCAGCATCCCTTCCCTATTGTTCAAAAATTCCTTCATGATGACGTAATGGTCGGTCTCCTCAAGTTTGACCTTACGGATGCCGTCCGCCGTCAACTGGTAGATCACACTGTCGGGATAAGCCATTAAAATCGGCGAGAGTGGAAATAATGAATTGCGAATACGAACGGACCAGATCGTGGATGCGCGATAGCATCGCAATTTGCCGGTATGGCGACAGCGCTGCTTCCGGCTCGTCCATAATGTATAGGCCACGCCCCCCGAAACGGTTCATAAACGCCGCAAAAAAAGACTCCCCATGCGACATCATGTGCAGCGACTTCCCGCCATAGGAGGCGATCAGAGGCGGCCCGAAAGCCGGATCGCGGTCAAGGTTGTCGATTTCCGTGGCCAGGTTGTAATAGCTCTCCGCGCGAAAAAAGAACCCATCCCGCGGCTGGACCGCCCCGCGCACCGTACGGATGTAACGGTAGAGCTCAGAGTGCGTCTCCGCCGTCGCGAAGCTGAAGTTCAGCGTTCCGCCTTCCGGATTGAAGCCGAGCGCTACCGCCAGCGCTTCCAGCAGCGTTGATTTGCCCATCCCGTTTTCGCCGACAATGTACGTGACTTTGGGATGGAACTCCAGTTGATCGAGCGAAGCCACCGCGGGAAGGTGAAACGGATACCGCTCAAACGAAGGCACTTCCTCACGACGTAAAGCAATTTTCCGCAAATAGACGTTCATGTCCAAAACCAATCTCCTCCTTTCCATCTAGATGCACTGGCCTCTCATGAGGATTAGGCCTCCTCCGCGTTCAAACCACTTCATTCACCAAACACGTCTGCAACACTATGCCGTTCCATTATAAAACAGATACGCCGGCTAATATAACCGTCCCCTCGGTCCCAGTGGCTTGTTCGTCCATCATGCGCGTACGTACGCCCGTGTCATTGGAAAATTTCCAATTAGATTGGGCGATAACGCTCCATTTTCTTGGTGCTCATTGGAAATAATCCAATAGAATTCAGCCAAACCCTCTTTTTTCGGATAGAAGCATTAAATCTATTGGATATTTCCAATCAGACTGCTGTAATTGCCAGTAAATTTTCAATTCAATTGGAAAAATCCAATGAGGATGTCGAATACACAAAACCGGTCAGCGACTACCGCCCCATTACTTGTCCAAGTGTAATCCACAATTAAAAACGCCTGTCCGAAAAACGGCCGGAAGCCGCCGGACAGGCGTTGTTGCTAATAGTATGTTATGAGTTCCTTGGAATCTTCCGGGCTCTAGGCTCCGACGCCGACGCCCTGCAGGAATTGGAACAAAGTTTCGACCTTTTCCTCCGTCAGGTCGCCGCTGTTATCGAAGACGAAAATTGATGAGGACGGAATGTCCCAGTTGATCTCCGGCACGAATTGCACACGGTGCTTGAAGTCGTCCCAGTGCTCCAGCTTCCAGGTATCACGCTCGGTTTGCCGCTCGATGATCCTTTCCCTTTGCGTCTCCATATCCTTCAACGTGACGACAACGACCTTGACGTCCACTTCGCGCTTGCTTAAACCCGCCGCCTGAAGCACCTCATCAATCCAAGCTTTATTTTTAAGCTCCGCCGTGAACGGGGAAATCATAAAAACATTTTGGCCCGCCGCCAAGTTTTCGATACAAATGTCCTTGGTCGTGTCATACTCCAGATCGCGAAGATGATGTTTGTAAAAATCGGAGTCGCGATCGTTGACGTCCAGCCCGTTCATCTCCAGGATTTTTTCGACACATCGTCCGCCGACCGTATCGCGGTCCAAAAAAGCCGCCGGCATGCGAAACGCCAGCTTACGGGCCACCGTCGTTTTCCCCGTTCCGGCGACGCCCACAAAAAAAACCAACTTCTGCATGATGTAGCGATCCTCCTTAAGTATCTGCCTATAGCTAATCCCATTGTACTATACAATTGGAAATCGGCACACCTGCAGCCGTATGGGGTCTGACGGACGACTTGCAACCCTCTGCCCGCAAGGCAAGGCATCCGCGAGAAACACCAGCGGACAGGGCCGGCGCAAAACAGCGCGGAACCTTACTTTTGTTGCCGGGGAAGCCCCGGTTGTTTCCGGAAATTTTACCGGGACGTTTTCCACGGCCATTCCCGGTTTTACCGAGGAGATCCCACGGCCCATTCCCGGATTCACCGGGGAAATTCACCGAGGAGATTCCACGGCTTTTTCCGGATTTACCGGGGCAATCCATGGCTTTTCCCGAAAAAAACTGCCGGGGTTTCCCTTACGCTTCAGCGTCGTTGCCGACGATCCGGAGCAGTTCTTCCCCTTCACGAACCTCTCCTTGCCGGAGCGGGAGCACATCGGTGTAATCGAACGTATTGGTGACGATCACCGGAGTAACCGTAGAGTAGCCGGCTTCCCGAATCTTGTCCACGTCGAATTCCAGCAGCAGTTGGCCAGCCGCAACACGATCGCCTTCTTTGATATACGAAGTGAAGTGTTCACCATCCAGCTTGACCGTGTCGATCCCGACATGGACCAGAATTTCCGCGCCGTTATCCGACACCACCGCCAAGGCGTGCTTTTTCTTGAACGCCACGGTGACGGTTCCGTCGAACGGAGCGACGACCCGGCCTGCGGCCGGCTCGATGGCCACGCCTTTGCCCATCGCCCCTGCGGCGAAGGCTGGATCAGGCACCTCCGACAGCGGAACCACCTTACCGCTTAACGGACTGAGCGCCATATCGCTAGGTTTATCGGAAGCGGCGCCTTGTTCCTGATCCCGGGCCGGCTCGGCCGAAGCACCGGTTTTGGCTTCTTCTTCAACCGGGTCTTTGAAGCCCAGCACGTAAGCCAATACCGCGGACAGCAGGAACGAAGTGGTAATCCCAATGATCAACCCCGGGAAGCCTTGACCGCCAGGGCCATAGAAAATCGGCAGCGTCAGCAGGCCGGGAGCACCTGATGCGAAGGCTTGAGTACCGGCCTGGCCGATGATTGCCCCCCCGACGGCGCCGCCGATCACCCCCGCGATAAACGGACGTTTCAGCGGCAGGGTTACCCCGTACACCGCCGGTTCGGTAATGCCGAACAGGGCGGAGAGTGTGGCGGAACCCGCCAGCGCCTTCAGCTTTTTGTTTTTCGTTCTCAGCATAACGCCGAGCGCCGCGCCCGTCTGAGCGAAAACCGAAGCGGTAGCCGCCGGCTTGATGCCGTCTTTGCCGTAAACCGCGATGTTGTTGATGAATACCGGGATCAGGCCCCAGTGAACGCCGAAAATAACGAGCAACTGCCAGGACGCGCCCAGAATGGCGCCGGCGATCAGCGGGCTGAACGCGAAGGCGGCCAGCAGGCCGCTCGCGATGGCGTTGCCGACATACACGCCAAACGGTCCAAATACGATCAAAGTCAGCGGAACCATAACCGCAAGCGAAATCAGCGGTGTCACGAAGTTTTTGATGCTCTCATGAATCACGCGATTGCAGAACTTTTCCAGCTTGCTCATCACGATAACCGACAAAATAATCGGAATCACGGTCGACGAATAACTCATCATGATCACCGGGATGCCGAAGAAGTGCGTCTCCGTTCCCTCTGTTTTCAACTGGATGATCGTCGGGTAGAGCAGCGCTCCGGCAATCGCCAAGGCCGTAAACATATTGCCGCCGAACTTTCGGGCCGTTGTAACCGCCAACATCGCCGGCAGGAAATAGAACAGGCTGTCCGCCGCCGCATACAGGATGATGTAGGTCGTATCCGTCGTATGCAGCCAGCCGAAATTGCTGGCAATCAGCAGCAGCCCTTTGAGAATACCGGCTCCCGCCATGACCCCAAGCAGTGGAGCGAAGATGCTGGAAATGACATCGATTACGGCTCCAAAGCCTTTTTTGCCACCCTTCGTTGTCTCCTCGGGCTTGGCGTCGCTCAAAATGTTGGAAACCCGGCCGATGGCGTTATAAACCTCCGGCACCGTGTTTCCGATGACCACCTGGAACTGCCCGCCGCTTTCCTTGACCGTGATGATCCCGTCGGTCTTCTCCAGCTTGGCTTTGTCCGCCTTGGATGTGTCCTTCAGGGTAAACCGCAGTCTCGTCGCACAGTGGACGAGCGAAACGACATTTTTTTCGCCGCCTACGCCCTGAACAATTTCTTTAGCTAAATTCTCGTAACTCATGCTGTGCACCCCCACTATTTTGAATAAAAGCAATAATTTGGTGTTTTTTGGCAAATAAAAAACCTAAGCCTTGAAAAATAGTAGACCGCAATGTCTCGCTATTTTTCACGACTTAGGTTTTGCCTGCATCACCAGTAACAATCCCATTAAGATGCTGATTTGGTTTTGATGGCTCTATAATATACCGCTTTCTTCTCTTTGTCAACGCTTTATTAGCGGTTTACAACCCGTTCGATATGCACTGTCAAATAAAGCATTTCCTCGTTGGTTAATTTGTGATTGTACTCTTTTTCCACGAACATTTTGATTTTCTCGGCGCATAACGCGGCTTCCCTGTGCTTCTCCTTGATCAAATCGAACAGGTTGTCATAGTTCTCCTTGTAGTGCGTCCCCTTGAGCACCCGCTGGGCAAAAAATTTCAGATGCGTTATGAACCGCAAATAGCTCAGCGAATCCTCTTCAAATTCCGTTCCAAAGTGATATTTGACGATATTGATAATCTGCTGCATGAACTTGGTGATGTCCATGGTGGTGCCGACTTCCTCGTTCATCTCGGCATTGACAATATGGATGGCGATAAAGGCCGCTTCGTCCTCCGGAAGATCGATGCCCAGCTTAAGTTTGATCCGTTCCAGCGTCTTCAAGCCAATGCGGAATTCTTCCTTGTACAGCTGTTTGATCTCCCATAGCAGGACATTTTTGATCCCCAGCCCCTGCTGATGCCGTTCCACCGCAAAGTTGACGTGGTCGGTCAAAGAAACGTAGATATTTTCGTTCAGCTTCTTGGGGAGGTTCTTCTTGGCGTAATCGATAATTTCCTCGACGATGACGATCAGTTCGATGGGCACCTCGCGCAGCAGCATCTTGAAATTATCGGAGGTCTGCTTGTTTTTGAGCGCAAACACCTTCTCGATCCGGCTCTCGTCCACCTTATCGCCGGGCTTCTTTTTAAAAGCGATCCCCCTGCCCATGACCACCAGCTCCGTGCCGTCCTCCTGAAGCACGCTGATGACATTGTTGTTAATGACCTTGGCTATGTTCATATGAACCCCCGTCCTTTATAACCGGCCTGAGCCGGCTCCCTGCCTTCTCGTTATATCATTTTCTCCGGTACAAACAGAAAAAACCCCGGCACGGCAAAATGAATGCCGGACCAAGAATTGTCAACGCTTACAGAACAAAGAGGGAAGCCCCGGTTATCCGGGACCTCCGATTTTCCATGTTCATCAAGCCGGTGCGATTACTCGCCGAGGTTTTCGCCGTTTGATTGAATGACATTTTTGTACCAGCCGAAGCTTTTCTTTTTGATCCGTTTCAGCGTGCCCTTGCCCTCATTGTCCCGGTCCACGTAGATGTAGCCGTAGCGTTTTCTCATTTCACCGGAGGAGGCGCTGACGATGTCGATCGGCCCCCAGCACGTATAGCCGAGGATTTCGCACCCGTCCTGGATCGCTTCGCCCAGCTCGGCCAGATGGCGCTTCAGGTAGTCGATCCGGTAGTCGTCGTTCACTTCTCCTTCCGGAGTGACCTCGTCATGCGCACCAAGCCCGTTTTCCACCACAAACAGCGGCTTCTGGTAACGGTCGTGCAATTGGTTGGCCGTAATGCGCAGGCCGAGCGGATCGATGGTCCAGCCCCACTCGGATTTGTCCAGATAAGGGTTGGCGACGGAGCCGAACACATTGCCGCTCGTCATTTTTTTGTTCACTTCGGGATCCGTGCTTGTCGTGCGGCTGGAGTAGTAGCTGAAGCCGATGTAATCGACCGTATGCTCCTTCAGAATCTCCGCATCGCCCGGCTCCATCTCGATGGTCAGCCCGTGATCGCGGAAGAAACGCTTGGCGTACCCCGGGTACTCACCACGTGATTGCACGTCGATGAAGAAGTAGGACTCGCGGTCTTTTTCCATGCCTTGATACACGTCATCCGGGTTGCAGGTATACGGATAGAAGCTGCCGGCCGCGAGCATGCAGCCGATTTTGGCGTCCGGAATCAATTCATGGCAGGCTTTAACCGCCAGCGCGCTAGCAACCAGTTGGTGGTGCGCCGCCTGATATTGAATTTGCTTGACATTGTCGCCTTCCTTAAATACCAGGCCCGCGCCCAGAAACGGCAGATGCAGCAGCATATTGATCTCGTTAAAGGTCATCCAGTACTTCACTTTGTCCTTATAACGTTCCAGCACGGTCTTGGAATATCTTTCGAACAGCTCGATCATTTTGCGGTTTCTCCAGCTGCCGTATTTCTCGATCAGGGCCACCGGCACATCGAAATGGGCCAGGGTGACGACAGGCTGAATGCCGTTTCTCAGCAGTTCGTCGAACAGGGCATCGTAAAATTTCAGACCGGCCTCGTTTGGGGCGGCATCTTCCCCGGCGGGAAAAATACGTGCCCAGGAAATCGAGACGCGCAGCGCCTTAAAGCCCATCTCCGCGAACAGGGCAATGTCTTCCTTGTAACGATGGTAAAAATCGATCGCTTCGTGGGACGGATAAAATTCGCCGTCCAGCGGCTTAAACGACGGAACGTTGCCCTTCATGATGCTTCTTCTTTGCTCCCCCGTCGGCAGCAAATCCACCAGGGTAAGACCCTTGCCGCCCTCCAGATAAGCGCCTTCGGCCTGGTTTGCGGCAATCGCTCCGCCCCATAAAAAGTTTTCCGGGAATCTAAAACCGGTCATGATCATGCTCCTTTCTTGTTGCTGGCGTTGTAGGACGACCCTTCGTAACAAAAAAACCCGAACAACCCCGGCCGCACGATCGGTGCGTACTGGAGCGTTCAGGTTATGCCCGAGCGGTAACATCCCCGTGTCATTTTTGATTGATTATGCTACAACTTTAACAATCATTTGGGGAGGATGTCAACCAAAGAAAGCCGGATACGCGGCTCGGGTCATGAGCCGGAAGTTCAAGATGACTGCTGGCGCAGCTTCGTTTCCCGCACCAGTTCTTTCACGTTCTCCTCCAGCCGGATCCTTAGCTCCTCGGCAATTTCGAAGCCGCCCTCTTCCTTGCGGACCACTTGCGAGTCGACCGTATACACGCCGCCCAAAATATAACGTGCGCCCAACACGGACAATACCGGCTTTAAGGCGTAATCGATCGTCAGCAGGTGAGCCAGGCTGCCTCCGATGAACAGCGGCAATACGACTTTGCCGGCCAGGCCCTTTTGCGGGATCAGGTCGAGAAAGGTTTTGAGCACACCCGTGTATGAGGCCTGGTATACCGGGCTGGCCACGATCACGGCATCCGCCTCGGCCACCATCGCATTGGCTTTAACGATCGCCGCGCTTTCAAATTTGGTATGGATCAAATCTTCCGGCGGCAGCTCGCCGACATTCAAATGCCGCACCTCGAACCCTTCCTTGCCCAGCAGTTCCTCCGTCAGAGAAAGGACGGCCACCAGCCGGGACCCCGGCGTCGGACTGCCGTTAATGATCGTAACTTTTGCCATGTTGGATCTCTCCTTTATGTATAGGGTGGTTTATTCTCAAAATCGGCATACGAACCGCTGTCACCATACAACCTGTCGTACTATGTCTACTGTCATGCTATGTGTACTGTTACACTATGTGTACTGCCGCACTTGTGTACTGTCGCACTAGGTGTACTGTTACACTATGTGTACTGCCGCACTTGTGTACTGTCGCACTAGGTGTACTGTTGCACTATGTGTACTATCGCGCTATGTGTCCTGTCGCACTTGTGTACTGTCACACTATGTGTACTGTCGCACCAAGTGTCCTGCCGCACCAGACGGTCCGTCACACTAAGCATTCTGTCAAATTCCGATGAACACGCTATGTTTTAAAAAAATGCTATCAATATTTTAAGCAAAAGTCAATGAAAGCCACTCCGGCGCTTCGGGCGGCGTCTGGGCACATCCCCATGGGCGGTTGCATACGATGAAGCAAAATTACCGTTTTTAGGAAGGGGCCTGTTCGTAATCATGAATCCCGTGTATCCGTATATCGGCAAAAAAACGGTCTGCGAAGAGCAGCCCATCGCTTTTCCGCCGCAGCATCAGGCAAAGCAGCCCGGTCTGGAAAGCTTAATGCATCCGCGGCCTATTTTCGACAATCCCGAATACCGCGGCAGCGGCAAATTGCGGGGGAAAGTAGCCGTCGTGACCGGCGGCGACAGCGGCATCGGACGCGCCGTGGCGGTGGCGTTTGCCAAGGAAGAGGCAGACCTGGTCATCCCTTACTTATGGGAAACCTCCGACGCGGAGGAAACGAAAAGAAGAATTGAAGCGCTGGGGCGGCGCTGCCTGCTCATCGAAATCGATCTGCGCCGCAAAGCGAACTGCGAGCGGATCATCCACGAGACGATGCGGCACTTCGGGCGGCTTGATGTCCTGGTCAACAACCACGGTGTTCAGTACCCTCAGCGCAGTATCGCCGACATCTCTGAAGAGCAGCTGTATCAGACGTTTCAAACGAACATTTTCCCGTACTTTTTCCTCGTGCAAGCCGCCCTGCCCCACCTCCGGCGCGGCTGCTCGATCATCAATACCGCTTCCATCGTCGCTTACAAGGGGCACAAAACGCTGATCGATTACTCCGCCACCAAAGGAGCGGTCGTTTCGTTCACCCGTTCCCTGGCCCTTTCCCTGATCGATTGCGGCATCCGCGTCAACGCCGTCGCCCCCGGCCCCATTTGGACACCACTCATCGTCTCCAGCTTTTCGGCCGAGGAGGTCGCGACGTTCGGAACGGACACCCCGATCCGCCGTGCCGGCCAGCCGTATGAACTGGCTCCCGCCTACGTGTACCTGGCCAGCGACGACTCCTCTTACGTCACCGGTGAAACCGTGCACGTCAACGGCGGCGATATGGTAACGGCCTAGAAAAAGGGACGTTGGGGGCGCCCTCCGGGGGCGTCCTTAACCTTAAAGTTGGCATTCTCACGGTTCTGCCCGAAATAACGGCATTTTATGGCGCTAATTTCCGGAATTTAACTATCCGCTCAAAATAGCGGTATTTTATGTGCTTATCTATCTCTGCTCCCGGGAAAAATCAACTTTCCCCGCCTTCAGCGGATAAATAACGCCATAAAAGTCACTTATCTTGCGCCAGTCCAGTAAAAAGTCAGAAATAGCGACGTTTTTTACCGCTATATCTGGGGTGAGCTACCTGCCGTGACTTTCTTTCGCCGTGTCCGAGGTAACGACGCCATGGACATTCTTTTGCTGTGTCCGGGGTAGCGCTGCCGCGGCTATTCTACTTCCTCTATCCCGGTTGGACGATGCTGTGACTTTGTACCATAGTTGCCAGGCTGTGCGATTACCGTGGTATTTATCGCCATATCCGGGTGAATTCCCAAAGGGGCCAGGGCCAAGAGCCGGGCGGCCAAGCCGCTTACAGCGCTTCGATGATGTCCCCGGCCAGCAAAGAAGCGGGAGACCCGGGCCGGGCGGCCGCGGCGCGTTCGCCGGCGAGGCCGTGCAGGTACACGCCAAGCGCCGCCGCCTGAACGGCGTCCAGGTCTTGGGCCAGCAGCCCGGCGATGATGCCCGTCAACACGTCCCCCGATCCCCCAGTTGCCATGCCGGGGTGCCCGGTGAGGTTGACGAAAACGCGGCCGTCCGGGGCCGCCACGACGGTGCGCGCGCCCTTCAGAACGAGCGTGACGCCGTGCTGAAGGGCGAAGCGGCGCGCCAGGCCGATGCGGTCCCGCTGCACCTCGGCCGTCGGCAGCCCGGCCAGCCGGGCCATTTCGCCGGGATGCGGCGTCAGAATCGTCGCCGCGTCGCGGCGCTTCCACGCCGCGAGGCCGCCGGCCGTGGCGAGGATGTTGAGGGCGTCCGCGTCCACCACCAGGGGACGTGGAGCGCCCTCCCATAAGGCGCGCAGGAAGGCGTCCTCGCCCGAGAAGCGGCCCAGCCCCGGGCCGACGGCGAGCACATCGCGCGCCTCCAGCAGCCGCAGCACTTCGTCTGCTGCGGCTTCGTTCCAGGCGCCGGCGTCGCCGCTGGCGGCCGGCGCCAGCATCAGCTCGGGCACGGCCCCGAGCACATGCGGCAGCAGCGCCGCCGGCAGCGCCCACGTGGCCAGCCCGCAGCCGGCGCGGAGCGCGGCTTTGGCGGCGAGCAGGCCGGCGCCGCTCAGCGGCAGGCTGCCCGCAGCGAGCAGCACGTGCCCGTACGTGCCCTTATGGCCGTCGGCTTCGCGCCGCAGGCCCGGATCCACACCGAGCTCGCCGCGCAGCGTCTCCCCGGTGAGGACAACCCCTGCTGCCGCCATGCCCTGCGGCAGCTCCCGGGGGATGCCGATATAGCGAACGATCACATCCCCCGCTGCCTTGGCCCCCGGATACTGGGTCAACCCCGCCTTCAAAAAGGCGAGGCACACCGTAATCCGGGCCCGGATGAACGGGTCGTACGTTTCGCCCGTATCGGCGTCCAGCCCGCTGGGGATGTCGGCTGCAACGATCGGCAGCCCGCTTTCGTTCGCCTCCCGGATCAGGGAGGCGTAAACGCCGCGCGGCGCGCCTTTGGCGCCCGTGCCGAGCAGCGCATCAACGATCCCGGTTACTCCCCGGGATCGGGCCGCCGCCACGGCACCGGGAGCGTACGCCGCGCCCGCAAGCCCCAGCGCTTCCGCAATGCGCTGCTGCAGCGCCGCTTCGCCGCCGAGCTTTTCCGGCGCCTCGGCGTACAGCAGGCTTACCTTTACGCCGGCGTCGGCCAAATGCCGGGCGCACACCAGGCCGTCACCGCCGTTGTTCCCTTTGCCGACCAGAATCAGCCAATGCTCTGGATCACCGCCCGTCGCGCCCAACTCGCCGATGCCCCCGGCGTTAGGGCAAACCAGCCCAAAAAGCGGCTCACGGCTCTCAAACACGCTTCGTCCATGCCGTCCGTCTCCCTGTAACGACCCGCACATGTGGACATCCGATCCCCCAGTCCGCACAAGCTGATGAACGCGAGCGTTCCCCCCGTCCCCCTGTTTGGCCCCACTCTCGCGGATGTCCGGTCCAAATGCCTGCAAGGGTTTGTTCACGCGAACATCCCATCCGTCATCGCAAATTCGTTCGCCAGCCTCTTCCCCTCTCCGTGCGGACCATTCCCCAGCTTGCTGCCGGCGCTTCCGGCAAAAGGCCAACACCTCTTCAGCAATCGCCCGTCCGGCGTTCTCCATTAACGCGACCGCTGGAATCCCCATCTGTACAATCGCATGCCGGTCAATCTCCCGCATTTGCTCCGATGTCACAAATCTCATTCCTGCTCCTCCCTTCCTATCCAACCGCCAATTTCGCCAACACCGGAATCGGCTGCCTTCTCCGAAATTACTCCAAATCGCTGACATGCCTTACCGACTTCGCCGTTATGTACAAACTTCCCCCAATTCGTCTTCTCTTCACCAATCCACGCTAACACCTAGCCACACAGTCCGATCTCCATATCGCGCTAAAAAACTTTAACTAGTTCCTCTCTTAATATGCAACGGTAAACCGTGCCCCCGGGAATTGCGGATCTTCGACCTCGTCCAGCAGCGCCACCGCGTAATCTTCGACGGTGATCCGGCTTTGGTCCCGTTCATCCGTGATCAAACGATCCAAACCAATCCGGAACTGCCCCGTCCGTATGCCGGGTTCAATGACCGCCGGCGGACAGATCACCGTCCAGTCCAGGTCAGAGGCTTGATACAACGCCAGCGCCTCGTTGTGCGCCCGGGCCAGCGGGCGAATCTCCTCCGGAAACTCCGGCGTATCCATCAACCGGACGCCCGGCGTTACCTCAAGGCTTCCCGCGCCTCCCACGGCGATCAGCCTGCAGGTGCCGCCGCGTCTGGTCCCTTCGATCAGGCAGCGCGTCGCCTCCTGCATCTCGTCCTCATCCCCAAAGCGCGGTCCGTAAGCGCTGATGACAACATCCTGCCCCTCCGCCGCCTTGGCAATGGAATCAGGCATCAAAATATCCCCTTCAATCACGCGCAGCGTTCCCCGTTTGCCTTTCGCCGCTCCCGTCCTTGTTTCCTGCTGGTCCGCTTCGGCAAGCCGCGACGGATCGCGCACCACCGCCGTCACGTCATGGCCGCGCCGCAGCGCTTCGGCCAAAATGCTTTTTCCAATCGTGCCCGTGGCTCCAAACAATGCGATGTTCATTGGTATCTATTCCGTCCTCTCTACGCTTGTCGTCAACCCTATTCGGCTGCTCTTATTATAATCATCCCAAAAAGGCAGTTCAAAACCCCACCTCCCCCCGGTATTGCTAAGTTTTGCGGTTCCCCGGCCGTTTCCATCTGTAGTCTACATCCAGTGGACATTGCTCTAACGGACACCAGCGACCTTATCCGCCCATTTCCCGGGTATTTCCCAGCCTAACGGACTCACATGACCCTAATTCCGCTCTAACCCCGTTCATCTAGGCCGATTTGAGGTGAATAAGGTCATCTGTGTCCGTTTACATTTTGCAAACCTTCCATTTTCCTCAAATAACGGCTCTGGTGTCCCTTAGCCCCCAGATTCCAGATTCCGCTTCTCCCCCCTCTCCACCTGCGCATCGCCCTCTACCTTGCCCGAAAATTTATGGATTCTATAGTCTTAAAAAAAGCTCCCGGCGCTTCTGCCAGGAGCTTAACCAGTTTATATGTTCGCCGAGCCATTCAACTGGCCGTTCTTGCCCATTTCCTTTAGCCTGCTTTGCCGAGCAAAAAACTGATGATCAAAATGACGAAAACGACCGCCGTGATCAGCACGAAACGGTAATCTTTTTCCGCCAAAAACACAAACAGCGAAACAAACACGCGGAGCACCGGGGTCAAGATCAGCAGCAGCAGCCCTGCCTGAATGATGGCGGCCGATTTCAAGGCAATCAGCCCTTGCGCGATGTCTCCAAAGCTGGTCGGGAACGTGTCTCCCGGGTAGCCGCTGTTTCCTGTCAGCAAAAATAGCAGCAGGCCGGCGATGATCACGGCGGCGGCCACGATGACGCCGATCCGCAGCATTTTGCTGACGATGATTTCCGCTTCGATGGCGCGGTTTTTTTCCGCAGGATGGCCTTCGTTCATGTTAACCCCTCCATCCTTGGTAAATCATTTGGCAGGCGATATAAATCATGACCGGAATAAACAGCTTGCGGATCGTTTTGCTTTTCAGCCGCTGCATGATCCGCGACCCTACGGTGGCCCCGACGAGAACGCCCAGCGCCACCGGGGCGGAAATGGTCGGAATGATGTCTCCGCGCAGCAAATAAATGCCCGCGCTGGCCGCCGCCGTGACTCCCATCATAAAATTGCTGGTGGCCGTGGACACCTTCAGCGGCATTTTCATAAACACGTCCATCGCCATCACCTTGAAGCTGCCGCTGCCGATCCCAAGCAAGCCGGAAACGACGCCCGCCCCGTACATGACCCCAAAGCCTTCGTAGACCCGGTCGATGTTATAAGCTACGCTTTTGCCGATCGCTTTGTCGTAATACTCTCCCTGCAGCCCCAGCTTCCTCGCGACGGGATGGAGCCGGACGCCCTCCGGCACTTCCTGCTTGCCCTTTTTGATCATGGAATAAGCCGAATACAGCAACAGCAGGGCAAAAATGAAAAATAAAATCCGCGGCGCGATCAACGCTCCGATAAAAGCCCCCGTGATTGCCCCGACGGTCGTGGCGATTTCCAGAAACATGCCGACCCGCAAGTTGGTGATCCGGTCGCGCAGGTAAGCCACCGCCGAACCGCTGGACGTGGCGATGACGGATATAATGCTCGCCCCGATCGCATGGTTGATGTCGACGCCAAACAGCAGGGTGAGCGCCGGCGTAACGATAATGCCCCCGCCAAGGCCCAGAATCGAGCCCACGATCCCCGCCAATATGGCGATTAGAAAAATTTCAATAACGATCGTTGTCAAAACTGCATCTCCTTTGCTGATCATTTTTCCGTGACGACTTGCAGAAATGCTGACCACGATGCGCAACGTTGGCGCTAAACCGGCGTATGATGCGCGCGAGAATGGCCGAAAAGCAAATTCTGTGCTGAGCAGGCCTTTCTTAATATTTTACGCCCGGTTGCCGATCCGCATAAACATGCCGTGCGACTGAGGCGCCGTATATTCAAAACCAAACTTCCGGTATAAGCGGTCCGCCGGCGGATCGGCGATCAGGCTCACATAGGTCAGCGGCGGCGCGCTTGTCTCCAAGAAACCGGCGATTTCCCGCATGATCCTGTTTCCCAGCCCTTGCCCCTGGGCATCCGGGCGAACGGCGATATCGACGATCTGCATAAAACAGCCCCCATCGCCGATCACCCGTCCCATGCCGGCCAATCCTTCCGGATCGTACAGCGATACGGCGAACAGCGAAGTTCTTAACCCGACTTCCGCTCCTTCCGCGCTGCGAGGGCTTAATCCCGCTTGTTCTCTGAGCCTGACGTAATCTTGTACGCTCGGTACGTCCCGGATGACCCGGATCTCCCGGTTCACTTCCATATGTACACTCCTTCCGATAACCGCAAAAAAAACACCGCCTGCTCCTATCGTCAGCTACCAAGTATAACATTTTGCTTTTCAGACTTCACCCTCAATTTCCGGGAATTGCCGTTTTTTTGACGAAGCGCCTTGAAATTCGCCATGCTCCTGTGCAATAGTGGAAAGAGGAAAATGGAAAGGGGGATCACGGTGTCCTTTTCGGAATGGTTGACTTGGTTTCGGCTGCATCAGGGGTCCGCTGTAACCGCCTTCCTGGCGCTCGTGATTTTTCTCTGGTTGTACGGGACCGCCCGCCGCAGAGCGGCGTTTGAAGAACATAAACGGCTGGAGCATTTGAAAAACAGCCTGGAATTGTACGCGGCCGCGATCGCGGCGTTGATGCGTGCCTTGGACAAGCCTGTTCTCTCGGGGGCGGGAAAACGCTTATTGCTGAACAAATTGCTGGCATTGCGCGCCGCTCCTTACGCTACGGAAAACGCGCTGGCACAAGTTTCGGCCTACGCTGCCGATGGCGACGCCGCCCGGCTTGAACTGCTGCTGAAGACGCTGGAAAGGGAAAGCGAGCAGTTGATCGCCGAACGGGACAAGCTGCTGCGCCAGATGGAGCAGCCGGGATGGGGGCAATGGCTGTGGCGTTATTTCCGCCCCTCGCTGCCGTTTCTTTTTGCGGCCGGGTTGTTTTTCACGTTCTTATGGCTGCTGCGGCTGGTGGACGAGTTCACCGTGGCAACGGGCGAAGGGCCTGACCGCTGGCGGTATTGGGCGTCATGGATCCAGCTCGTTTCAACCTGGTTGGCGCTGGGGGTGTTTTATCCGGCATCGATGAGCCTCCGCCGCAAAAGCGCAAGCTCGGCGCTCGCCCGGATTCTTGCCGCGCTGATCGCCATATTCGCCTTGTTCCATCTCGCCGGGTACATGTTTGCTCCTTATATTCTGGGCCTGCAGCTGCTGCTTTTCAGCTGGGGTTACCGCCTGAACGGCCGCAAACCGCGGAAATCGCGCCCATATGTCGGCCATCCATCGGCAGCTTCCGGCGACAGCAGCGGCAGCGACGGCGGCCACCCGGACGCCAAAAAGAACGACGAACCGCGGGACTGATAGTCGCTTGACGTCCGGGCTCCCGAGCGCTAAGCGTGTTGTTCCCGGGGGAAATGCGCACTAACGTCGCGTAGTTCTTGGCGCAACGCTCACATTCCCGGCGCTTGTCGCATCGGGATACCGTCGGAGGACGCCGTTGGAGCCGGGCCGCAAGCGAAAATTCCGCGAAACGCCGCGAAATGCAAAAGTGCAGGCGATTTTTGTCAAAACGCCCCGAAATGGTCACTCGAACTGCAAAAGTGCATTTCACCACCGTCTATATCACCATATTTTTCCATATCAACTCCAAAAAGATGCACTTTTGCATTTCATTCGCCTCCGAGAGGGAAATCACGCCAGATGAACTGCACTTTTGCAGTTGGCTGCAGCATAAACAGGCGATGGCGACACGCAAAAGATGCGTATAAGACGTGTGTAAGAAGCTTAGAGGTAACTTTTCTTGCGATATCAGGCACCCGCTCCCATGAAGTTTATACTTTCTGGCATCTAAAAAAACAACGAAACCCCGCTCCAAAAACAGCACGGCGCAGGGCCTTCGCTGCCTGGAGCGGGGTTGTTTAATAATATTCAGTTCGGCACGGAACCCGATTCGCGTAAAGACTTGACTGCTTGGCGGGACGACTTGGCAGTTCTGGCCGAGCCGGCCGAGCTGCCCGAGCTTAGTTCATACCGCTTTCGTTCCGTGCGTTCGACTTGAACGATCTGCCCCTCATGAACGACGATGTTCAGGGAGCCGAATTCCATTCCGCCCAACAGACCGGCAATTCGTTCCAACCAGACATCGTCTACCTTTAGTGGTCTTGCCATTTGTATCGCCCTCCTGTTCTTTAGCGAATCTTGAGACTCACACCTTGTTTTAGTGGCTGCTTTTGCGCGTAAACCAGCTTTTGAACAGCAGCGTGACGAGCGCCAGCAGCAGCAGCAGGGACGCCACCGCAAACGATGCGGAAAACTGGTATTCGTTATACAAAATTTCCACGTGCAGCGGCAGCGTGTTGGTTTCTCCCCGGATATGGCCGGATACGACGGACACGGCGCCAAATTCCCCCATCGCTCTCGCATTGCACAAAATAATGCCGTACAGCAGCCCCCATTTGATGTTCGGCAGCGTCACTTTCCAGAAAATCCGAAAACCTCGCGCGCCCAGCGTAACCGCAGCTTCTTCTTCCTGCTGCCCCTGATCCTCCATGAGCGGAATCAGTTCCCTGGCAACGAACGGGAAAGTCACGAACAAGGTCGCCAAAATGATGCCCGGCAGTGCAAAAATAATCGTAATATCATGCTCCTGCAGCCATGGCCCAAACCAGCCGTGAACCCCGTAGACGAGCACGTAAATGAGGCCGCCGATGACGGGGGAAACGGCAAAAGGCAAGTCGATCAGCGTCACAAGCACCTGCTTGCCGCGAAAATTGAACTTGGTAATCGCCCATGCGGCCGCCACGCCAAAAATCGTGTTCAGCGGAACGGTGATCACGGCAACGAGCAGCGTCAACCGCAGCGCCGACAAGGCGTCGGGATCGCGGATGGCTTCCACGTAAACGCCCCAGCCCTTTTTGAGGGCTTCCGTGATTACGACGGCCAGCGGCAGCACGATCAACCAGATCAGCACCAGCGCCGCGAGGGTGATCAGCACCCATTTTACGGCGCCCGATCCTTTTCGGGTCTGGCGGCCGGGCGCAGTAGGCTTATGGGCAGCTAATGGTACAGAACCCGCCATATGATTTCCTCCTCCATGCTTAAATCATCCTGTTTGGTCCGTTTATCTCGCGGTTTTGCGCATCCGGCGCTGCAGCGAGTTAATCAGCAGCAGCAGCACGAACGAGATGAGCAGCAGGATCAGCGCCACCGCCGTTGCGCCGGCGTAGTCGAACTGCTCCAGCTTCGACATGATGAGCAGCGGGGCGATTTCCGTCTTCATCGGCATGTTGCCGGAAATGAAAACGACGGAGCCATACTCCCCAATGCCGCGGGAAAAAGCCAGCGCAAACCCGGTGAGCAGCGGCGGCAACAGCTCCGGCAGCACGACTTTGCGGAACGTGCGGAACCGGCTCGCACCCAGGGTGGCCGCGGCCTCCTCCACCTCCGCGTCGAGATCCTGAAGCACCGGCTGCACCGTCCGGACGACAAACGGGATGCCGATAAACATCAGCGCCAGCGTGATCCCTATCGGCGTAAACGCGATGCGGATGCCCAACGGCTCAAGCAAGGAGCCGATCCAGCCGTTCGACGAGTAGATCGCCGTCAGCGATACTCCGGCCACCGCGGTGGGCAGTGCAAATGGCAGATCGATCATGGAGTCAAACAGTTTTTTTCCGGGAAAATCATATCTGACAAGCACCCAAGCCAGCAGCAGCCCCAGCACGGCATCGATCAGGCCGGCGGCCGCCGCGGTCAGAAAGCTAACCCGATAAGAGGCCAATACCCGCGGATCCGTGGCGACATCCCAAAACTTTTCCCAGGTAAGTCCCGTAGAATTCAGCAGCAAGGCGGAGAGCGGGATCAGCACGATCAAGCTCAAATAAAGCACACTGTATCCCATGGTCAACCCGAATCCGGGCAGTACTCCGCGCTTCGTGGCGCTACTGTGCATGTTACTTCATCCTTTCTCCTATTCAGGCCAGAGAGAGGCTAACGCAACGTGCGGCGTCTCTCCCGGAACCTGGTCCTCCGCTTGGAACGGCCGGTTATTGAGGTACGTAAATCTGGCTGAAAATGCCTCCATCGCTAAAATGTTTCTGCTGCGCTTCCGCCCATCCGCCAAACTCCTCGTCAATCGTAAACAGCTTGATATCGGGGAACTGGTCGGCAAACTTGGCTTTTACGCTGTCCAGCGTCGGACGGTAATAATTTTCCGCCGCGATCGTCTGTCCTTCCTCCGTGTACAAATATTTCAGGTATGCTTCGGCGACTTCCCGGGTTCCGTGTTTGTCGGCGTTTTTGTCCACCACCGCTACGGGAGGTTCGGCCAGGATGCTTTCCGATGGATAAACGATATCGAATTTGTCCGGTCCGAGCTCTTTTACGGAAAGCCAGGCTTCATTTTCCCAGGCAAGCAGCACATCGCCCAGTCCGCGTTCAACGAAGGTCGTCGTCGCTCCGCGGGCGCCGCTGTCCAGAACAGGGACGTGCTGGAACAGTTTCTTGACGAATTCCTGCGCTTTGGCTTCATCGTTATTATTATGGTGCAGGGCGTATCCCCATGCCGCCAGGTAGTTCCAACGGGCGCCCCCCGAGGTTTGCGGGTTCGGCGTAATGACTTCCACCCCGTCTTTGATCAGATCGTCCCAGTCCTTAATCCCTTTCGGATTGCCTTTGCGTACCAAAAACACAATCGTCGAGGTATAAGGAGAACTGTTATGTTCATATTTCTGCTGCCAGCCCTCATTGATCTGGCCGCTTTGCTGAATGGCGTCAATATCGTAACCTAACGCCAGCGTTACCACGTCCGCCCCCAGACCGTCGATCACCGCCCGGCTCTGTTTGCCCGAGCCGCCGTGCGACTGCTTGATCGTGACTTTTTGACCCTTCTCTTTCTCCCAATAAGCGGCAAATGCTGCGTTGTATTTTTCATATAGCTCCCGGGTCGGGTCGTAGGATACGTTCAGCAGCTCCACTTCCTTAAGCTTCTCCCCGCTGCCTGAAGAACCGGCTTGCGCGCTGGCCTCCTCGCCCCGCTTGTTATCCGCCGCGCAGGCCGTCACCACCGTCAGCATCGCCAGCACCAAACTCATTAGAACCCCTTGCTTCCACAGTTTGATCATCGTATCACTCCCCTTGCTCTCTTGTTATTTTCCTTACACTGCCGGCAGGCTTCATACCGCAGCTCATCCCCTAAAAAGAGGAAACGGAGAAACGCTCCAGTCCCTACGGTCAAACCGAGTCGCTACCCGTGTCTGCCAAGGCAATAGAGCGTTCCTCCGCCCGTACGGTTAGAACATTTTAAATTATTCCTACCTGTTTAGTATGCTATGGTGTTATTTTATTATCAGGGGCCTAAAATTGTCAAACGTTTTATTCAAAAAAACCAAATTATTTATAAGGTCCCCTTATATTGCGAAAGACGAATGTACGAGCCGCAAAATGGGGGTTGGATATTCGGTGAAATGTGGAGTTTGGCGTGGGAGGATCTTCAGAGTTGCGCATGTATGCGTACCAGGAAAAGCGTGGCTAGAAATAGTACATGTGGTTAGCAGGTGTGGGCGGATTTGATGTGGTCGGATTTGATGTGGGCGGATTTGGTCAGGTTCGCTTAGGGGACAGCCGGGTTGGAGAGAGCGGCCGGATTAAACATAGTTGCAACCACAATAGCGGTATAAAATGTCGCTATATCTCACTTTTCACAGTCAGCGGGAAAATAGAGGAATTTTTTACCTCTATTCTTCGTCCGACACGTATATTTACTTGATATCAGCCCGTTTCCGAACACATAGCGACATTTTTTTCCTCTATTTCAACAATACAGCTCAAATCGGGGAAAATAACGCCATAAATTACCGCTATGTCAAACGGGGGCACGTAAGGTGAGGGCGTGAAGAGGGACACGAAAAGGCGCGCAAACGAAATACGCGCCCCGTATTCTTCCCGGCATCCTCGGGCCTTGCCTCTACAACGGCCCCGGGTTCAGCGGCTCGATGCAAGCGACCTTGGCGATGGCCAGCTCCTGGCCGGCAGGCGACAGCGTGCCCGTTTCCGCATCCCGCCGGAATGCCACGATATTGCCGCTGTATTGGTTCGCCACGAGCACGTAGCCGTCCAGCACGGCGAAGTTCCGCGGCCAGTTCCCGCCGGTCCCGATCCACTCCGGATCGCCAAGCTTGCCGCTGGCCGGATCGACGCGGAAGCGGACGAGGCTGTTGTGCCCCCGGTTGGAGCCGTACAGGAAGCGGCCGTCCGGCGACAGGTGAATGTCGGCCGGATAGTTCTTACCCCGGAAATCTCCGGGCAAGGTGCTGACATGCTCCAATGGATCCAGGCGTCCTTGATCCAGATCGTAAGCGTATACAGTTAGCGTATTGTTTAATTCGTTCATCCCGTAGGCGTACCGCCCGGAAGGATGAATGACAAAATGGCGCGGGCCGGAGCCGTCCGGCAGCCGTGCCTCCCCGTGCTTCACAAGCTCTCCGTCCTCCAGCCGGTAAATCACGATCCGGTCGATCCCCAGATCGGAGGCGTAAATATACTTCCCGTCCCGGCTGGGAACGGCACTGTGCGCATGGGGGCCCTCCTGCCGTTCCGGATGAACGCCGCCGCCTTCGTGCTGAACGTTCGATCGCATCCCCGCCAGCGCTCCGGCTTCGCCCAGCGCAAAGCTGATCACATTGCCGCTGGAATAGTTGGAGGCGAGCAGCCAGCCCTCCTCGCCGGCCTTCGCCAGCGCGAGATGGCAGGGATCCGCCCCCAGCGTCGGAAGCTCGTTTAGCTTCGTTAATCCGCCGTCCGCCGGATCGATCGTGAAACTGACCGCTTTCCCTTCGCTCTGCTCGCTGACCGCATAAAGCCGCCGTGCATCCATATCCGCGATTACGAAAGAAGGGTTCACAATCCCGTCCGTTTGCCCGAGGATACGCATGGCGCCGCTCCGCAGGTCCAGTTCGCATAAATAAATCCCCGGGTCGCCCGGCTCCGCATAAGATCCTGCGTAAAACAACCGGAAATCCATGCGATCGAAAATACTCACCTCAGCACTCCTCCCTTGGCTTTCCGCACTTCCAACAGATCCTTCATATCCTTGTACTTACCCGTACAATGCTCTCTTCCGGCCTGGCTGTCGGCTTCATCCAGCATCCGTTTGACCTCCGACAAGGAAAGTTCATCGAAATACGACTCCAGCCGCTGCTCCCCGCCGGTGAAAATCCGGTCCATGACGGTGTGCATATTGGAAGATACTTGGCAGGAGGACTCCTCGCTGCCGGAGCACCAGCCCGGATGCAGCGAACCGCGTGCAAACATTCGGTACAAGTCGCCCAAAGTCACCCGCGCAAGTTCCGTATTGAGCGAATATCCCCCGCCGACGCCCTCCTTCGTTGTCACTAAACCGTGCTTCCGCAGCGCACTAAGCACTTTGCGCACACGAGCCGGATGGGTCGCAACGCTGCAGGCGATCTGCTCGCTGTTGGCCATTTGCTCCTCTTTGTTGTCCAGAAACAACAGGCAATGGACCGCAACCGTGAATTCGCTATTCATTGTCCTTCCCCCCCTCTGCGTTGGCAGGTTTGAAACATGAGCGGTTGATTATGTTATAATGTTCTCGCGAAATACTATTAACAAATATTTAGTTTTGTCAAACAATCACTTCTTTATATAGAAAGGGATCTCCTATGAATGCGATAAACCCTTCTTACCTGCAAATCGCCTTTACTTTCGGCGCCTTGTTCATGGCGGTAGCCGTGCTGTTTATCCGCCTTAAGGCGAGCCGCCGGCCCGTGACGATCCAGAAAATCATCATTCCCCCGCTCGGCATGACGACCGGGTTCATGATGTTCGTCGTTCCCGAGACGCATATTCCCGTCACTTGGGGGATCATCGCCTTTGCGCTCGGCTGGCTGCTGTTCTCCTATCCGCTCATCCGGACCACGAAATTCGAGAAGGTGGACGGCCAGGTCTATGCCCAGCGCTCGCGCAGCTTTATTTTTATTCTGATCGGCCTGCTCGCTGTGCGCATGCTGCTTCACGAAGCGGTGGAGCAATATATCTCCGTGCTTCAGACCGGCGCCGTTTTCTTTCTGCTGGCCTACGGGATGATTATCCGCTGGCGGCTGTTTATGCTGAAGCAATACCGCGCCATGACGGCAGGCCCTGACAGCCCTTCCAATTCCGATTAAAGCTCCGCGGGCTGCGAGTCCGTCCAGTCTTCAACCACAGACCGGTTGCGGCCCGCCTCCTTCGCTTTGTACAAGCAGCGGTCGGCGCAGCCGATCAATTCCTGCCCGCTCACCGGATCAAGCGGCGAAATGCAGCAGCCCCCGATGCTGATCGTAACACAGCCGGAAATTGCGGAAACTTCATGGGGGATGGCCAACCCGGACACCGCCCTGCGAAGCTTCTCCGCTATATTCCGGGTTTCGCGGGCACCGCAATCCGTCAAGATCACGACAAACTCCTCCCCGCCGTAACGCGCCGCAAACCCGCCCAGCGCTTGCACCCGTTTGTGGATCGTTTGGGCGATGGAACGCAGCACCTCGTCTCCGCCCTGATGCCCATAGTGATCATTGTAGGCTTTAAAGCAATCCACATCAATGATAAGCAGCGACAAGGGCGCCGATCTATCCCCCGGCGAGACCATTTTCCGAGACAAAATCTCATCAAAACGGCGGCGGTTCGGAATTTCGGTCAATCCGTCCAACTGGGTCAGCCGAGTTAATTTCTCGTTGGCTTTCTCCAGCTCGAAGCCGGACTCAATCAATTGCCGGTGCTGTTCCGAAAGCCGGATAAACAGCCGGTTCACCTCGTTCACCACCGAGCAGATTACAACCATCGCCGCAATGACCGAGTTGATTTTGGCCATGTACCAGCCAAGTGAAAACCGGGTGCCGGCCAGCAAGGTCAGCGTCACGTCCATCATAAGCGCAATGATCGCCACCGTCAGCCACAAGTGCAGCACCGTGTGGCCTTTGTTTTTCCAGGCCATCACCAGCAGTGCTGCCAGATTCAGCAGCCATACGGCAGGGCCAAGCCCGGACGAATTTAACTGCCGGTAATCACCATGGCTTATAATTTCGGGCAGCGTCCCCTCTCCAAGGACCGACAATTCAATAAAACCAAGCGCAAGCAGCAAAGTAAACGAAATGCCCGCCACGCCCCAATTGAAAATATGCTCTTTTTTCTCGATTGGCCTCGGCCATATCGATTGCGTGAAAACGTACAGCAAAATCCCCAAAGAAAATCCGCTGTGCCAAAACACCCACAACCATCCCGCAGCCTGACTGCGTTCGCCGAAATACCAGGCATCGGAAAACAGCCCCGGAAACGTAATAATATGCGCGGTGGTAATGATTCCGGTAAACAGGTAGGTGCAGGACAATACCAGCAGCGACGGAATCCCGGACGCCCGGTATTGGCTGTAGGCGATAAAAGCGGTCAGCAGATCCCCGAATATAAGCCAAGCGATGGCAGCGGCAAAAAAAAGCTCCAACCCGGGCGAATTTCTTATGCCGAGCGAAATCGCCGCTATCGATACGGCCACGATCAAAATGGCCAGAAAAACCGCGAATTTTCTTTGCTTGCTTCCGGAGGGAATGTCGAAAACCTGTGATGCCACCTTGTAATTTCCATGCATAGGCGGGCAATTCCCCCCTTCTGGTTGTTTTTCGTGTAGTACCTCCAACATATTAGATTTTAAATGGAGATGCAATCTTTTTCTCCCGGTTGCCGCAAAACGGCAAACAGCCGCATTCGCTTTGGGGCGAACACGGCTGTTTGGGGCAAGCAAGGTATTTATCGGATTACGCTTAAGAAGACGTTCTCGGATCGAATGTGGGGTTCTTCAGTTGAGGCAGCATCTTCATCCCCTTCTCCATTTCCGAAGAGCATAACGGACACACCGGCGTATAGTCAAACGTAAAATTATCCCGCATCCAGCCATTGCAATCCTCACTGATGCAAGACCAGACCGGCGTGTTCTCCTCGGGAATTTCCTCCAGCGGTTTTTTACGGTAGCTCATCTTTTTCCTCCTCAAAATGGATGTTGGTCAACCAAATCGGCATGCGGCCAAGGCCGCTTATATGAGCTGAATAAAAACGGCTCCTGGCGCAAAATGGGCGCACCAAGAGCGTGATGCCTATCTTTAAAAAATTCACACATTGAAAAAAGTTCCATTTATAAAGTGACACTCTTTTCAATGTGTGAATATTGCGTTCTCGAATCATAAGCTGATTTAATTATAACGCTTTACCAAATAAAACGCAAATCTCCTGATATTTCAAGCCAATTCCCTTTGCCAAGCTGGACAGACGGGCCGCGGGAAATTATAATGACTAGTGAAATCCACAGTTGAATAGTTCAGGGGTGCTGGAATCGGCCGGCTGAGATTGTATCCCATCAAGATACTGACCCTTAACCTGATCTGGATAATGCCAGCGTAGGGAGCGTTATGGATGAAACATGTTAATGAATTTCATTCCGCCAGCCTATCAGCGTCCCGACCGGGACGTTTTTTTGTTGTCCGGACCTGACGTCAGGAAGCTTTCGGACGTATCCAGGTTATAAATGAACAAACTGCGGAAATTTAACGATAAAAAGGGAGAGAATTTGCTGTGAAGAAAAACATGCGGGCTTCCCTCGTGGCGGTCCTATCCTGCTTCCTGCTGGTTCTGGCCGGCTGCGGCGGCAGCGAAGGCAATCCGGCTGCGGGTGCCGCCGCGGACAATGGAGGGGCCAAGGCGCCGCGCGACGTTAAGCTCGTGCTCGATTGGAGCCCCAACACGAACCACACCGGCCTATACGTCGCCAAAGAGCTAGGGTATTTTAAGGAGGAAGGCCTGAACGTGGATATCGTGCTCCCGGGCGCCGGCGGCGCGGAAGCGATGGTCGCTTCCGGCGAGGCCCCGTTTGGCGTCAGCGTGCAGGAGAACGTCACACAAAGCCGGACGCAAGGCGTTCCGCTCGTATCGATCGCGGCCGTCATTCAGCACAACACCTCCGGCTTCGCCGCTCCGGCCGGCAAAAACATCAAATCGCCGAAGGATTTTGAAGGCAAAACGTACGGCGGATGGGGCTCTCCGGTAGAAGAAGCCGTCATGAAGTCCATCATGGACCAGGAAGGCGCCGATGTCGGCAAAGTCAAATTCCTCAACATCGGGGATGCCGACTACTTCACCGCCGTGAAGCGCGACATCGACTTCGCCTGGATCTTCTACGCCTGGACCGGCATTGAAGCGGAGCTCCGGGGCGAGCCGCTCGATATGTTGTACGTCAAGGACTACTCGGATAAGCTCGACTATTACACGCCCGTGATCGTGACGAACGAGAAGACGATCGCAAACGATCCCGAGCTGGTCAAAGCGTTTATGCGCGCCGTGTCCAAAGGATACAATTACGCCATCGATCATCCCGAGGAAGCGGCGCAAATTTTGCTGAAGGCCGTGCCTGAACTTGATCATGACCTGGTCGTCGCCAGCCAGAAATGGCTTAGCCCGAAATACCGGGATGACGCGGCCCGCTGGGGCGAACAGAAGAAGGAAGTATGGCAGAACTACTCCGACTGGATGCACGAGCGCGGGCTGCTGGAAAAGCCGCTTGAAGTCGACGCCGCGTTTACAAACGAATTTTTGCCTGCCGCCGAGTAAATAAAGAGAAATAAAACCGAGAAAGGATGTTAAATTTATGCCAAATGCACTGCTCAGCATTCAGATCATTCCGAAAACGCCAAACGGCGAAGACGTTATTCCGTATGTCGACCGCGCGATCGAGGTCATTCAGGCCTCCGGGGTCAAATATCAGGTGAATCCGCTGGAGACCACGATGGAGGGCGATTTGGACGAGCTGCTGGCCATCGTCAAAAAGATGAACGAAGCGGTCATCGAGTTCGGCAGCACGGGGATCATTTCGCAGATTAAAATTTCTTACAACCCGCAGGGCGTCAGCATGGATAAGCTGACCGAGAAATACCGTCCATGAATTTCCGCAGCCTGTGGAACAGCGTATGGCCGCCGCTTACGGCGGTCATCCTGTTTTTGCTCATTTGGCAAGGGGCCACGGTCTGGTTCAATATTGATCAATGGATTTTGCCCAGCCCGCTCGACATTGGACGAGAAGCGGCTGCCGAATCAGCCGGTCTAAAGGAGCACACCTTCGCCACGCTGCGCCTGATGTTGGCTGGATTCGCCATCGGCACGCTGGTTGGTCTGCTGGTCGCTTTTGCGCTGCATTATGTGCCATTTCTGAAAGCATCGCTTTATCCGTTGATCATCTTGAGCCAAAACGTGCCCACCATCGCACTGGCCCCGCTGCTTATGATCTGGTTTGGCTTCGGTATGCTGCCCAAAATCATCGTCATTACGCTTGTCTGCTTTTTCCCCGTGGCCGTTGCCGCCATGGACGGACTGAACCGGACGGACCGGGTGATGCTGAACTATATGCGGATGATCGGGGCGTCCAAAGGCCAGATTTTTCGCAAACTGGAAGTCCCCTATGCCCTTCCCGCCATTCTTTCCGGTGTAAAAATCGCCGCGACCTACAGCGTGATGGGGGCCGTCATCGCCGAATGGATCGGCGCGGACAAGGGGATCGGCTATTATATGCTGCTGCAAAAATCGTCGTTTCGCACGGATAAAATTTTCGTTGCCATCGCCATTATCGTCGTGATCAGCCTGGCCATGTTCGTCTGCGTCGCCCTGCTCGAAAAATGGCTGGTCCGCTACAAGCAGAAAGGGGATTAGCTCGCATGAATATTCATACCGAAGAAAAAACGGCAGCCCCCTTAGCGCTTGAGGTGCGCCATATCCACAAAACGTTTCGTGAACGGCGCAAGGAGGTCCCTGTGCTGCGCGATATCTCGCTGGAGGTGCACGCCGGCGAGTTCGTCTCGATCATCGGCCCGTCCGGCTGCGGCAAAAGCACCTTGTTCCACATTATCGGCGGTTTAACCGCCCCCGATCAGGGAGAGGTCTGTCTGCAGGGCAGCAAGGTGACCGGACAACGCGGCCACATCAGCTATGTGCCGCAGCAGCCGGCGCTTTTTCCGTGGCGAAGCATCGAGGATAACGTCGGGCTCGCGCGGGAAATTGCCGGAATGAAGCGCGCGGGCTCGCGGGGGGAGGTACGGGAATGGCTGCGGAAAGCGGGACTGGGCGGCTTTGAAAAAGCGTATCCCCATACGCTGTCCGGCGGTATGCAGCAGCGGGCTTCCTTCCTGCGGGGACTGCTTGCTCCCCAGGAGGTCATGTGCCTGGACGAGCCTTTCAGCGCGCTGGATGCCTTGACGCGCAGCGACATGCAGCGCTGGCTGCTGGAAATGTGGGAGGAAAACAAACGCTCCGTCCTGCTGATCACACACAGCATAGACGAAGCGCTGATGTTGTCGGATACGATTTATTTGTTCTCGGGCCGTCCGGCCAGGGTGCTGCATACCGTTAAGGTCCCATTTTCCCGCCCGCGCCGCGAGGATGTGGCCGAAGACCCGATGTTCCTCGAACTAAAGCGCGACATCGCCCAGCGCATGGCGGCCGAGCAGCAGCGTCAAAATTAAAGCAACGAAAAAATGTTCAACATGTCGTCGGAAAGCTTCATCAATGCGTGGACGATGTCGGGGTCAAATTGAGTTTCGCTGTGCCGCAGCAGCTCCAGTTTGGCCTCGCTCATCGTCAGCCTTTTCAGGCGGTAATGCCTGTCCGATGTCATGGAATCAAACGCGTCGACAACGGAACAGACCCGCGCGTTATAAGGGATCTCCTCCCCCTTTAAACCGTCGGGATACCCGCCTCCGTCCCAGCGCTCGTGATGCCAGCGAACGATTGCGACAACATCCGGTCCAAAGGCCGGATTTACCTCCACCAATTCGGCGCCAACCACCGGATGAAGCTTGATAATATTCCACTGCTGCTGCGTCAATGGCCCGCGATGCTCGATAATTTCGCGCGGGATCATCGTTTTCCCGATGTCGTGCATGAAGCAGCCTCGTATTAAACTGTCCTTCTCCGCTCCACCGATGCCCAGCGGCTCCGCAATCTTCTCCGCAAGCATGGCTACCCGGACGCAATGATGATAGGTTTCTGGATGTTTTCGCATAAGCATTTCAAACCACTTCACCGCGTCGGGGTTATTATCCGTATACAAGTCATCCACGAATTCACTCGGACCAATCAACAAGTTTTGCCCCCTAAACCCTGTGTCGTCACTTGCCCGTCATATTCCCAGGTGGTTTTTCTAACATCAACGTTGCAGGTCAATAAGAAAAAATCACTATTTTCCGTCAACTTTCACCGCGCATCCCCCGATCATTGCAGAGCCCACGGTCAAAAAACGGTAAATGTCGTACAATAACAATTATGCGACATAAATCGAGGAAGAAAATGGTCGAAATGTGGCAAGGATTGTAATTCATTTATGTTACATTATAGGACAAAAGAGCGAATTTTGCATTAATATTAGTCCTGAAATAGAGAAAAAGAACTATTATTTTCATTCTATGAACTCCTTCAGGCAGTCCTGAACGAAATCGGGGGCTGCTTTTTTCATTTGCTCCACGGTGTGAAGATAGCGTTGTGTCGTGTTTATATGCGCGTGCCCGAGCGTTTCTTGCACTTGCTGCAGCGATGCTCCCTGAAGCAGGGCGAGCGTCGCGTTCGTATGGCGCAGCCAGTGCGGCGTCGGTTCTTTACTGATGTTGCTCCGCTGGGCTGCACGTTTAATGATGCGTTCAATTTGCCTTGGCGTAATCGGAAAAATCCGCAACTCTGCTTCCGGTTCGTCACAATTCGACAGATTTTGAGCATGATGCTGATACAATCTCCATAACTGCGGAGGAATTTTGACCTCTCTGCTTTTGCCCCTCTTGGCGTGGGAAATCGTTAACCAGATCGAGGTTTCCGTCGGATCCGTATGAAAGTCGCCCCACTTTATCCCGGTCAGTTCCGAAACGCGCAGACCAAGCAGCACAAGGGACAGACCGATAAGGTAGTTCCGGAGGCTCTCTTTCCGCAAACTGTTCAGCAACTTGCCTACTTCGTTCCGCGTCAAATAATGCTTCCGGCTCGTGATGACCGTTGTCGGGATTCGGATGTTTTGGGTCGGATTATGGTCGAAAATTCCAATGCCCCGGTCGCTTCCCCATTTATAAAAAGATTTCAAGGGCGCTATGAATGCCGCGACGCTTGCGGGTGCCAGCGGTTTTCCGGACTCGCGGTAAATCCCGTGCGTCAAATAAATTTTGTAAGCTTCGATTTCCCTCCAGGTCACATCCTTAAGCGGCATGCCCGATAAAAAACGCCTGAATTGTTCCAACGCACGGTAGTAATTTTTACGTGTATTCGGGGCATTTGAGCAAGCGGTCAAAAACATTTGGATCATCTGCTCGTCTTGATAGTCTTGTTTTGAAAAATGGAACGGATATTGTTTGGTAACTGCAGTCAAAAAGTTCTGTTGCATTATCTTGTGTACCTCCTGTTGGCGATGTATAGTGTCGCATAATTGTTATTGTACGACATGAATAATTTTGTCATAAGAAAATATGTGAGATCACGGTAAAAATCAGCTTGCAAAGTTGTTTTCATGGATTGCAAAGCGCTGTTCCGCGCTGACATATGCCTATACAAGGAGGTATAATTAGGGGCATACACCGCCGCTTGAAAGGAGCGGATAATATGTCGTCCCATCTGCAAGCGTTACCGCCGGAAACGTTGTGGCCGAAGATCGATGCTCACGTTCATATAGATTTATACGACGAGGCAGACCGGGAAAAGCTGCTGCAGGAGATGCCGGGAAACAAAGTGGAAGCTCTCATCGCCGTATCGATGAACCTGGCTTCCTCCCGGCTCAATTTGTCACTTGCGGAGCGCTTCCCTGGCCTCGTCTATCCGGCGTTCGGCTATCATCCCGAACAGCCCGTGCCGTCCGCAGACGAAGCAAGCCGCCTCTTGGACTGGATGGAGGAGCATGCCAACGAAATGATTGCCGTCGGCGAAATCGGGCTCCCCTACTATTTGCGAACAGAAGCGCCCGGGACAGGCCGGCCCTTCGCTCTCGAACCTTACTTCGACCTGCTGGAGAGGCTGATGCTTGCGGCAAAACATTTGGATAAACCCGTTGTGCTGCACGCCGTTTATGAAGATGCCGACCTCGTCTGCGACATGCTGGAACGCCACGGGCTGACCCGGGCTCATTTTCATTGGTTTAAAGGTTCAGCGCAAACCATACGCCGCATGGCCGAACGCGGCTATTACGTCTCGTTCACGCCGGATATCCTGTACGAGCGGGACATTCAGGAGTTGGCCCGTATGTATCCGGCCGACCTGGTGATGGCCGAAACCGACGGCCCCTGGCCTTTTGAAGGGCCTTTCTCCGGCCGGCTCACCCATCCTGCGATGGTGGGGCACGTCGCTGCCGCCTGGGCCGGTATTCGCGGAATCGCCCCGTCGGAAGCCGCCGCAGCGCTTTACGAGAATACCCGCCGTTTTTACGGGATCTGACGTTTTGGAGGCCGGCAGCGTTCTTCGGATGCTGTTTAGCGATTTGAAAAGATACTTTTTCCAGCTGCACTAATATTCTAACGGTTGCCACAAGCGCTATTTGCTCCAAAAACGTTGATTTCAAATTGTAACGGTTGCCATGGAGCTTATTTCACTGAAACCTGGCTAATTTTGCTTAGATTCAGGCAATTAATGACGCTCACAACCGTTAGAATTTAGAAAAGGTCTTTTTCCGGAAAATAGCCGCTGCTGCAACCGTTAGATTCTCGTGCGCATTTTCGCCACACCACAGCAATGCCTTGACACATCGCTAATAAAACGCAAAAAAACCTGCAAGCGCTTTGCAGGTTTTTTTCATGGAAAACTATTTTAATTCAAATCCCCGCTCCCGTAAAAATTCACGCATGTGGAGCCGGGAGGGCTGAGCGAGTTTTTCCGCCATCAACACGGACCAAGGCGTATC
Organism: Paenibacillus macerans; assembly: GCF_023715465.1. Classification (GTDB taxonomy): domain Bacteria; phylum Bacillota; class Bacilli; order Paenibacillales; family Paenibacillaceae; genus Fontibacillus; species Fontibacillus macerans_A. The sequence goes on along the minus strand of NZ_JAMBOE010000009.1, from coordinate 196,401 downwards.
TTTGGCCCCGCCTGTCCGCTCGCGCAGATACTTGGACATGATCTCGTCATAGACGGCAACATGCTCCTCTTCCCGGGAAACGTCGTACCCGTTCCAATGCAAAACGGCCTCCTGCGGAAGCCGCGGGCGTTGCCCCGGCTCTTGGTCCGGAACCCCCAGGCACATCCCAAACAGGGGATAAACCAAATCCGGCAAGCCGAGCAACTCCGCCACCTTGGCGCTCTGATTGCGTATTCCGCCGATATACACGATGCCCAGTTCCAGGGATTCTGCGGCGACGGCGGCATTTTGCGCTGCCAGCGCGGCGTCTACTGTGGCGACGATGAAGTTTTCCACCGCTCCTTCATACGTTTCCTGTGCGGGAAGGTGCCGTTCAGCCGCATGTTTTAACCGCGATAAATCCCCGCACCAAACCAAAAATACGGGGCACTGCTCCACGTAAGCCTGATTGCCGCACAACGCGGCCAGCGTTTTTTTGCGCTCCGGGTCGTTTACCGCAATGACCGTGTAAGCCTGCACGTTGCTTGAACTGGAGGCCATTTGCCCCGCAGCAACGATCGTTTCAACCTGCTCCCGGCTCACCGGCTGCCCGCTGAACTTCCGGATCGAACGATGGGCCATTAGCAATGATATCGTTTCGTTCGTCTCATTCATGCTATTTCACTCCCAACCCTGCTTTAATAGATTGAACCGCTTGATCCCTATTCCAGTACCATTATGGTACTTTCATGACCGATAAGCAAGCTGGAGAGCCCGATGCCGGACGCCCGTTGAAAAAGCGGCATACCAAGGAGTAAACTTGCGGCGGCAGGCGGCAATCTTGGCGGACAAAAGCGTGTGTTATACGAATACCGAAGCCGCGCTGTACAGCAAATACACCGCCATTCCCCATACGATCAGCGCGGAGATCCGGTTGATCACCGCTTGAATCCGCCCGCCGCGATCGAGTCCCCCGAGCATCTTTCCCGCTAAAGCCAAACCGAAAAACCAGAGCCACGACACCAGAATCGTCGCCAGCGTGAACGACCATTTGGCGCTTCCTGCGTATCCGAGCGAGCTCGTTCCGATCACGCCGACCGTATCGAGGATCGCATGCGGATTCAGCAGCGATACCGACATAGCGAACAGCGCCTGCTTTCGGGCAGGCAGGCCTGAAGCTTCGTCATCAGCCTGACGCGGTACGGTCCGCCAGATCGACCAGCCCATGTAGACCATAAAACAGGCGCCTGCCGCAAACAGCGCCGTTTTCAGCCAAACGGCCGACAAAACGATCACCGACACGCCCAGCACCGCCAGCAAAATCAACGCCGTATCGCATAAGGACGCCGTCAAAACAGCCGGAAAAGCCCGAACCAGCTTGCGTCCCGAAGCTCCTTGATTAAAAACGAACACATTTTGGGCGCCCAGCGGCAAAATCAGTCCAAAAGCCAGCACAAAACCATGCAAGGCAGCTCCCAGCATAAGGCGCACCCCCTTCCTATCCACTCAACTTGACCAACGAGACCTATTGTACCTTGTGACCCGCTATATGGCTCCATCCATTTGGTTGGCTATCAAACCAACCAAACCGTATAATGGAGTATAAAGTAACCGGGTAGAACAAGCGATTCCAACCGGATAGGAGGATCAAAACGCGATGGAACAACCTTTATGGCAACCGAACCGCCATTCGCCCATACCGTTGCACCGGCAAATCATGGAACACCTCCGCGATAAAATCGCCGGCGGGGAGTGGCCGGTCGGCACCCGTATCCCTTCGCAGCGTATGCTCGCCAAAAACCTCGGCGTCAACCGCAGCACCGTGGTCGCAGCGCTGGACGAACTGGCGGCCGCAGGGATGATTCAAGGCGGCAGAGGCGGCGGGACCCTCGTCATCAACCAAACCTGGGGCGTGCTGGCCGCAGCTCCTCCTCCGGATTGGACCAGCTACGTAAGCGCCGGGACACAGCGCCCGAATCTGCCCGCCGTGCAGGAAATCAACCGGGCCGAATTCCGCCCCGGCATCATCCGGCTGGGCACGGGAGAACTGTCCCCCGAGCTGCTGCCGCAGGCGGAGATGGGCGAGCTGCTGCGGCGCATGGCGGATCGCCTGCCCGGCCTGGGCTACGGCGAGCCCGCCGGAGACCTGCGCTTGCGCGAAATCATCGCCGCCCGGCTGAAAAAGCTCGGGATCGCCGCCTCCCCCTCGTCGCTGCTGATCGTATCCGGCGCGCTGCAGGCGCTGCAGCTCATTTCGGTAGGACTGCTGCTGCGAGGGTCCACCGTTTTGCTGGAGCGGCCGTCCTACCTGTATTCGGTGCCCGTTTTCCAATCGGCCGGCATGAAGCTGCGGGGAATTCCGATGGACGCGGAGGGCCTGCGGGCCGATCTCGTCGGCGCTTACGCCAAGCAATATGAAGGAGCCCTGCTGTACACGATCCCGACGTTCCACAACCCGACCGGCACGGTCATGAGCGAAAAACGGCGCCAGTTGCTGCTGGAAAGCTGCGAAGCCGCCCGGCTGCCGATCGTCGAGGACGACGTGTACCGCGACCTTTGGCTGGATGCGCCGCCTCCGCTCCCGCTCAAGGCGCGCGACCAAAGCGGCGGCGTGCTGTATGTCGGCAGCCTGTCCAAATCGCTGAGCCCCGGGCTGCGCATCGGCTGGATCGCCGGCCCCCCGCCCGTCATCGAGCGGCTCGCCGACATCAAGATGCAGAGCGATTACGGCTCCAGCGCCCTGTCCCAGCAGGCCGCTGCGGAATGGCTGGAAAGCGGAATGTACGACGCCAATCTGGAAAAGCTGCGCTCCGGGCTGCGGCGCCGAAGAGACCTGGCCTTATCCGCGCTGAAGCAACATTTTAGCGGCTTGGCGGCCTGGGAGGCACCGCGCGGCGGCTTCTACATTTGGCTGAAGCTGAACGCTGCCCTGGCGCCTCGGGAGCTGTTTGACGCTGCGCTGAAAGCGGGCCTGCTGATCAACCCCGGGCATCTTTACGACCGGGAGGCCAACGATCGGCTGCGCCTATCTTACGCCTACGCCGCGCCGGACGAGCTGGAGGAGGGCATCTCACGTTTAGCGGTGATCGTTAGATCCTTGTTACGCTGATGAGCAGGACGCGGTGACTTTAATGCAGCGAGAGAATGGACAAAACCAGGCCGCCCGAGGAACCTCGGCGAAAAAATAAGAACAAAAAATGTCCCTATTTCGGCGATATCCCCCATTTTGAGTACAATAGGGGAATTTTATGTCGCTATTTTCCCGAATCACAAGGAAATGCCCGCGTTCTGGACCATTCGCAGGTAAATAAGGACAAAAAATTCCGTTAATGGCGATGAACATGTCTGGCTCCAAAAATAAGAACATAAAGTTCCGCTATTTTGAAGTCCGACAGCAAGTCATCTTGGTAGTTCCAGCAGCCGACAGCGGGTCATCATTGTAGTTCCAGCAGCCGATGGCAGGTAGTCATCGTCGCTCCAACAGCCGGCAGCGGATCACCAAACGCGTGTATTTCCGCAGGAATTTCAACACGGACCAAGGCCGGCGGAAACAGCAAACAGGCCCTTCCTTTGACTGGAAGAGCCTGCTAATGGGAAGAACCTGCTGATGGGATGAGCCTGCTGATGGGATGAGCCTGCTAATAGGAAGAGCCTGCGCCACTAATCTGCCCTGATCTGCCCTAATATGCCCTAATCTGCCCGGGTCAGCCGAACGGCCATGTACGGTCTGCCGGGAAGGTCCACGCGGAACGTGCCTTCAAAGGTGCCGGGAACCTCAGTAATCGTCATATTCCACGTATCGATAACGTCCACTTTATACCGGACGCCCGCCGGCAATTGAAATATTCTGAACTTCGGCCTATTGAAGCCGAAATAATACATATAATAATCATCGCGAATTCCCGCGCAAGGCAGATCCCAATCGGACTTCACTGGCTCCCAGCGCTGCCCTGGCGCCTCCTCCACCAGCCGGCGCAAAAAGCCGATGCGCGCCGGGCTGTCGCCGGCCAGCTTCCCGCCTTTGGACCACCATAAAATCTCTTCATCGTTCAGGTAAGTCTCACCGTGGCCGACGTATCCGCCGCGGATCATCCCTTCCCAGCAGCGGCGCACCATTTCCTCGCCGGTGATATTGCCCCAGCCTTGGTCGATATCGCCTTCATACGCGCATTCGTCGATGACGACAGCCTTGCCCCAGCGCTCCCGCCATTCCAGGGTCGCTTCCGATGTTTTGTACACATCGATGCGCTGCAGGCTGGAATGGGTCACCCAAGGCTTGCTGTGGTCATAAAAGACCAGGCAATTGTGGTTGGACAGCAAATGCCCGTAGGGGTCATTCTCCTGGACGATTTGGGCGAAACGTTCCCAATCCTCGGCGTTTTTCGCCCACATCAGGTCGTATTCGTTGGCCAGCGACCACCAGACGTTCCGGTACGCCGCCAGGCGGGCCACAATGTAGCGCAAATAAAGATCGTCCGCCTCCCGGTCCATTTCCGAAAATCCCCAGCGGTCATACGGATGGAACAGGATCAGATCGGCCTCGATCCCCAGCCGCCCCAAATCGGCGATCCGCCGCTCCAAATGCTCGAAAAAAGCCGGATTAAACGTGCTGAAGTCCCAGCCCTTCTCCAAAGAACCTTCATACGGATACAACTGCGGCTCATTGCGGTTGTACAAATAAGACTTGGGGAACACGCACATGCGCATTTTGTTGAAGGGGGACCCGGCCAGCGATTTCAGCGTCTCTTGTTCCAGCTCCTCTCCCTGGTGCGTCCAGACATAACAGGTGGTGCCAAACGGCAAATACGCCGTACCGTCCTCATAAGCAAAATGGAACGTATCCTTCACGCGTACCGGGCCGTGATGATCTGCGGCGGGTGGTCCGCATACAAAGGACCCTTCCAGCCCGTCCAACGCCTTGACCGTGCTTGCGGTCCGGTACGTCCACTCCCCTTCCCGGTCGGGCATCAGGCGGATTTTATAGCTTCCGTCCCCGTTGTAAAACCCCGGAACCCGCACAGAGCGGCTCTCGCCGCCGCAACTGAACACAGCGGCCAACTCCACATCGGTATAAGGATTGCCCTGCGACGGTCCTTTGAGCTCCAGCTCGAACACATCCCACTTGGCTGCGTGCTCCGGTGAGCTAACCACTCCGCCCCCTTCGACCCGCACGTCCGCAAGCCGCTCCTTCCCGCTCCCCCAATCGCGGCTCGGCGCGGCGACTTCGCTGGAAGGTAACCCAGCCATCTCCTGCAGCAGCGCTTCCCGTTCCCCGGACGGAAACCCGAGCTCCTGCCGCCGCTCCAGAAACTGCCCGAGCGTCAGCATTTTGTAAGTAAACGCGATATGCTCCTCTTCGGCAAGAAACGGAAAATACTTGAACAAAATTTGTTTGGCGGGTTTGTCGGACCATATCCGTCCCACGCTTGTTTGCTCAGTAATCATATGCATTCTCCCTCATTTTCGCGGCCCCATGGGCCTCGTATTTTACCTGCCTCGCTTGCTAGCCCTTCACCGCTCCGGCCATGCCCGAAACGAAATATTTTTGGAAAAATAAATACACGGCCAAAATCGGCACGATCGAAATCAGCACCGCCGCGCTAAGCAGCGTATAGTTCGTGGAATGCTGCCCCTGGAACGTAAGCAGGCCCGCGGTAACCGGCTGCATCGAATCCTTCGTGATAAATATTTGCGCCAGCAAAAATTCATTCCAGGTGGACAGGAAGTCGAGAATCACCAGCGTAGCTATAGCCGGCATGGCAATCGGCAAAATAATCCGGAAAAACTTGCCCAACTCCCCGCACCCGTCAATGTACGCAGCCTCGTCCAACTCCTTGGGAATGGAGCGGAGAAAGCCCCGCAGCACCATGATGCCAAAGGGAATACCGAAGCCGATATACACGATAAAAATACCGGGATACGTATTTGCCAGCCCAAAGTGATTCAGCATCATGTTCAGCGGCACCAGCGTAGCTTGGAACGGGATCATCATCCCGATCAGAAACATGGCGAACAGCGCGTCCGCCCATTTAAAACCCATCCGGGTCAGCGCATACGCGGCCAGCGCCTCGATGAGAATACCGAGCGGCACCTTCACAACCGAGATGAACAGGCTGTTGCCGATATAAGGCTTCATTTTATCCCAGGCCTCGGCAAAATTGCTCCACGCCAGCGTCTCCGGCAGAGCGTACACGGGATTTCGCATCAAATCGGCGTTGGATTTCAGTGCTGTCATGGCGATGAAAACAATCGGAACCAGAAATATCACCGCCAGGCCAAACAGCAATATATAGGAAACCGCTCGCGAAGCGGCGGATTTTTGCGTTTCTTCCATCGGAGACAACACCCCCTTTCCGTGAAAATCATACGTGAGATTTCCGGTTTGTGTAATATACGTAAGGAATGATCACGACCATCGCGACAAATACAAGGAACCAGGAAATGGCCGAGCCCACACCAATGTTGTTGAATTTGAAGGTCTGATAATACATCCAGGACGACAGCACCTGCGTGCTTTGGGCCGGTCCTCCCGCCGTCATGCCGTAGATGATGTCATATACTTTCATGGCATTAACCATCGTGGTCGCAAAAACGATCACAAAGGTTTCGCTAAGCAGCGGAATCGTGATAAAGCGGAAAGATTGGAACGGCTTCGCCCCATCGATGAGCGCCGCTTCATAGCAGTCCTTCGGGATGCTCTGCAGCCCGGCGAGAAACAGCACCATCGGCAGCCCCACGCCCTGCCAAACTGCGGCGACGAACACGGCGTACAGCGCCGTTTTCGGATCGGCCAGCCAAGGTTGGGCCAGACTGCCAAGCCCGATCCCTTCGAGCACCGTGTTGATGAACCCCCTCGTCGGATGGTAAAGCCAAGTCCACATAAGTGCAACGATGATGCCCGACAATACATAGGGAAAATAAAATACACTGCGAAAAATCGATCTGCCCTTCAAACTCCTGTTGAGCAGCAGCGCCAGCAGCAAGCCGAGGCCGATAATGATCGTCAGCGAACCGATCAGCCACAGCACGTTATTTTTTAACGCGGTTCCGAATACCGTATCCTCTGTTAGTAGATAAATATAGTTTTGCAGCCCGACAAACGTTTTCTTGGGAGAAATTCCGTTCCAGTTGTACAAGCTAAGCTGCAGCGTGTATAGAGAAGGTATGACAATAACCGCAAGATAAATGAGCAGCGCCGGCAGCAAAAATGTCCACGGCTTCCAAGCCTTCAGTTTCATAAGCGCCTCCCTCCAAGTCCGGTAAACAGCTTTCAGGGCGCGGCCGGCAGGCCGCTTCCCTGAAAGTTTGTCACTAAACGCCTATCGTTCTAGTTGTTTTTATACGACTCGGCGGCTTTCTGAATTTCCTTGGCCGCCTGCTCAGGCGTCCATTCGTTCAGCACGACGGCATCCTGGGCTTCGAACAGCTTTTGCACCACCGTCTGCGGCAAAGCCTGGTCCGCGATCAGGAAGTTGCCTTCCCCGATCATTCCGGCCATCTCGGAGGTGTGCGGCGACTGCGCGGAAGTTTTGAACTGCTTCAGGGCCGGCGAACCGTACTGATCGATATACTGATCCACAACCTCTTGACCGGTAATATATTCACCCAGTTTTACGGCAGCCTCCTGCACCTTCGGATCAGAGCTTCCGTTGATTTGGAACATTTCCGCAAAGCTGGACATCCGTACAGGCTGCTGATCATTCGGGAATTTAAAGATGCCGAACTGATTCGGATCGGCTCCCGCCTGAGCAAAACTAAGATCAACCCATGCCCCCTCCAGCGCAAAACCTTGCTGCGCACTGTAAAGCGGCGTCTCGGCTTCCTGCGGGTCCAGCGTGATGAAGCCTTTTTCGAAATAACCTTTATCGGACCATTCCTTCAGCTTGGCAAAAGATTGCACCACGGCCGGATCGTCCCATGAAGCTTCCAGGGCGTTCAGCTTGTCATGGAGTTCCGGGCCGCCGTACAGTTCGATCAGCTGCTCAACCCAACGCATCAGCATCCAGCCGCCCTTGCCGCCGACGGCAAAAGGTGTAATCCCACCATCCTTCATCGTTTGCAGTTGCCCTTCAAACTCGGCGAACGTGGTTGGTGGAGTCAGTTTTAATTTGTCATACAGCTCTTTCGGATAAAATACCCCCAGTGAAGCGAGATGGAACGGCACGCCCGTTATTTTCCCGTCGAATTTGACCAGGTCAAGCGCCGCGGGGTTGTAGATTTCGTCCCATTTATGCTCGGCCGCGATTTGGGTCAAATCCATGGTGAGACCGTTTTCAGGATAAAATGAGCCCAGCGACCCGCCCCAAGTAAACCACATGTCCGGCAGCGTCTTGGAAGCGGCGGCTACCTTGAGCGATTCCTTCAGCGGATCGGTTCCGTAGAAGGTAGGTTCCACTTTGATATCCGGATTTTTGCTCTCGAACTCTTTAATGATCGGTTCCAAATAGGCCTGTTGATCGTTCAGCACCCAGATTGTCACGGCCGTTTTGGCATCCGCGCCTCCGGCGCTGTTGCCCGCTTCGGCGTTCTTCGAACCGCCGCCTCCTCCGCAGGCCGACAACATCAACATGATCGCCGTCATCGCCGCCAGTACCGCAGTTAAGCGTTTTTTTCGCATAAGCGTCCCCCCGTTATATGTGATGTAAGTTTCAAGAGGTTGTTCAAAAAGTCATCTTTTGATCACGAAGTAGAATCATGGAGCTTAATCGACATCGAATCTTGAATTCAGCCGGGCCTTCCGTTGCTCACGTACCCAAAACGTACGCTCCGCTACTCAGTCCCTAGCTTCATCCAACCTTCTTGGTGCTGAAAACCTGACTTTTTGAACTCGCACTCTAAGTAAACCAGCGCTCCGCTTGTTTACCTGCTTTAAGTCTACTACCCGTGGTCGGAGCCCGGTATGAGCGGCGTTTGTCATTTCGTACACTTCGCTGACGCGTTGCGGCTGTTCGTAATCGCCCATTTTGAGTACAATAGACGAATCCTGTTTTTTGCTATCTTTTTTTGCACTAACTAACGGTTCCGGTATTCCAACGGGGTCATCCCCACCCGGTCCTTAAACAGCTTGCTGAAATAGTGCGGATTCGTATAGCTGAGGACTTCAGCGATTTCATAAACCTTTTTGTTTGTTTCCCGCAGCAGCTTTTGCGCATGGATGATTTTGTTGCGGATCACGTATTCGCTGAAGCTTTCGCCCACTTCCTTCAGGAAAATGCGGCTTAAATAACCGGGACTGATCGGAATGGAGTCCGCTACCTTCTGCAGCGTAACATCCTCCAGCAGATGGCTATCCACATATTCCTTCGCCAGGCGGATATGCAGGCTGTCGCTTTGTTGATTCACCGGGAATTTCAGTTCGGCTTCCAGATAAGCCTCGGGAATTTGCTGCGGATGCCCGTAAACAGAGCTAAAGGAATACACAATCGAGGCATTGAGCAGCTCGAAAATTTTGCCCCGCAGCCGCTCCAGATACTGCTCCCTGCCGCAGCGGCCGCCCGCCCCCGACTTCGGCGCGGCCGGCGCCAGCCAGATGATTTCCCGGCGGCCCCGGTGAAAGACCAGTCCTCCCCAGTCCCGGCCCACGTATTCTTCGATCAGGTAGCGGATTGAGATGAATTTCAGGTGGTCCTTGCCTGCGGCCACGGCGATCTGATCCGCAGCATCGTCCCGCAGACGGATGGCGGCAAGCCACAGTCCTTCGGACAACGCTCCCCCCGGCGCAAGCTCCGGCACCAGCATTTCCCGTGGATAAGTGTACGTATCCAGCAGGGAAACCAGCCAAGTGTTGCGCTCCTCCTCCGGCCATGCCGGGAGCGTTCTGGGCGTGCTTTGTTCCAGCAGCTTGACCGCTTTTTGCAGCGCCCCTTTCACTTCCTCCTCGTCCATCGTCGGCTTATGAAGATAATCGAGCGCATTCAGCCGAATCGCTTCTTTAACATAAGGAAAATCGTCATAACTGCTCAAATAGATCATTTGGATATGCTGCGGCCGCTGGCTGCGGATATAGTGTCCCAGCTCGATCCCGTCCATGCCCGGCATGCGGATATCGGTCATCACGATATGGATCTCCTCCGACTCCAGCACTTTCACCGCTTCTTCACCGTTGGCGGCTTCGGCTTTCCAGCACACGCCCTGCGCCTCCCAATCCACCATATAACGCAGCCCCATTCTGACAATGGCTTCATCTTCCACCACAAGCAGGTTCCACATTTTAAATCCCCCTTTTTAAAAGGTTGTTCAACTTTAACGGTTTGTAAGGTATCGTTATGATCACGGCGGTTCCCGGCTCCAGACGCTGGACGGTAAGGCCGTATCCTCTGCCGAACCACAGCCGGATGCGGTCGTTGACATTGTTGATCCCGATATGGGAAACGCCGTCCCCATCCCCGTCACCGCCCACCAGCAGGCGCTCGATCTGTTCCTCCGCGATCCCAACTCCGTTATCCTTGATTTCGATGCAAAGCTTGCCGCGGTCACGCTCCATCAGCGAGACTTTCACGCCGATCACCAGCATGCGGCCCAGTCCCCGTGAGCCGTGAAAAATGGCATTTTCCAAGATCGGTTGCAGCAGCATGGCCGGAACCCCCGCGTCCAGCAATTCCTCAGGTACGTCCCACTCGACGGTAAACGTATTGGTGTAGCGCAAATCCATCAATTGCTCGTAATCCCGCAGCAAATCGATCTCCCGGGACAAGGGCATGAGCTCATCGTTCAGCTTTAGGTAGGATTGGAGCAGCCGGTTAAGCGCATGGATCAGCTTGGCGATTTGCGGGGACTGCTGCAAAATGGCCAGCATCCGGATCGAGTTCAGCGTGTTGTACAAAAAATGCGGCTGGATCCTGACCCGCAGCGCATACAGCTCGGCCTTTCGTTTCTGCCGTTCCTTCTCCGCGATCGACTGAACCAGCTCGTCCAGCCGCCTGACCATACGCGCGTAACTCAAATGCAGCTGCCCGATTTCGTCATAACGGGTCGGCGCCTCCAGGACCTCGAATTTGCCGGTCTCGACACTCCGCATCGAGCGGATCAGCCGGTTGATCGGGCGCGACAGATTGCCGGCAAGCAGCCAGGATACGAGCGCCGAGGCCACCGTCAATACGGCGGCGATCGCCACCGTATATTTGCGTATGGTGTTGCTGCCTTGCAGGATCACCTGCTGATTTTTGCCCACATAGATCGTCCAGCCCAAATAACTGTTTTTCCTCACCACTCCACTGTATTTCACCTTCAGGTTATCGAGCTTGCTCTCCGCCGACCAAGCGCCGTTCGTACCTACATCAAACGGACGTTCCAGCAGCCGCGCGGCAATCTGTTTATCCGAAGCGTAGATCAGCCGGTGATTCGCGTCGACTACGGTCACAACGGTATCCTGCAGTCCGGAGGAATCGATGATATTTTCAATAAAATCGGGAGAAATATGAATGGCGATCACGGCGAGCGGACGCATTTCCTCATCCAGCAGCATTCTCGATACGGTGACGGCCTCGAACGATCCCCCTTCGAATTGCCCCACCTCATGTACGCCCGAGACGACGAAGCCGCCTTTCTTCCCTAAAGCCTCTTGATACCAGTCTTCCTGCTTAACGTCGTAGGCCCGGTTGATCGAGGAATTGCCATTCAGTTGGTATCCGCTGATCCGGCCGTTATTGCCGTACAGAACCATCGCTTTAATCGATTTATTAATTGAAGGATACGCGCTCATTAAACGAATGAGCTGCCGCTGCGCGTTCAGTTCGGCCGATCCCCAGTCTTCTTCGGGAACGTAGGGCCGGTTAAAAATTGTAAACGCTTCCGGCATATAGTACGGCAAAATACTGAAACGGTCGAAATCGCTAACTTGCTTTTGAATTGCCGAAATCAACTGTCCGGCAATCACCTGCAGGTCTTGCTCCGTCCGCTTCATTAACGTTTCCGAAGACTTTTGGTAGGCGATCGTTCCCACCAGAAGCACCGGCAGACTGCTGACGACGATAAGCACAAGCAACAATTTTCTTTGATAAGATAAGCGCTTCCAAAACATGACTTCAACCCCCAGCTGTCAAAAGATATCCCGATCTTATCATAGAAAAGAACAATCCCCCGGCCACCAAACAACCTAATACTAATCCGCCGGATCTTAAACTAAACTTTTTTTTCATTTTTTAGCTTAAAAGAAGATTACGACCTAAAAATACAACTTAATCAATGATCAGTCAATCACTATTGATTAATTTAAGTTATATACAAACATAAACAACTAAACTGTTTAGTAAATACTCCTAAAATCGGTGAGAATGGAAGACAGCGCCAAATTGCAACTGCTAAAATTTTTTCAATTTGGGCAATTTACATTTTATTGTAATAGTGATATCATTGTCATATCAATACAATATGAATCAACCTAACCCTGAAGGAGTGTTCCGTATGTACAAGGAAAAAGAAATGTCTTATTTGAACGGCTTTGCCGCTTTGCTGTTTATCCTGGCATTCGCGGCGGCCGGCGGCTATTTGTTCTCGCTTCCCGGTGCGCTGCCCGTGATTGGCGGAATCGCCGCTTGCGCCATCGCCCTCGTGCTGCTCACCGGCCTTACGATCGTACAGCCGAACCAGGCTGCCGTCGTGACTTTTTTCGGCCGTTATCTCGGCGTCATTCGCAAAAGCGGGTTTTACTTGGCCATTCCGTTCTCAACGCGCCGAAAAGTTTCGCTGCGCGTCCGCAATTTCAACAGCGCCAAGTTGAAAGTCAACGACGTGAACGGGAACCCGATCGAAATTGCAACCGTCGTCGTTTTTGCGGTGGTCGATTCCGCCAAAGCGCTGTTTGAGGTAGATGAATACGAAACGTTCGTGGAAATTCAAAGCGAAGCAGCCCTGCGCCACGTTGCAAGCAAGTACCCTTACGACCAGCCGGACACGGCAAGCTTCTCCCTGCGCGGCAATACTGAAGAAATCGCGGTGGAACTAACTGATGAGCTGCAAAACCGGCTGGCGCTCGCCGGCGTCAAAGTGATTGAAACACGCCTCACCCATTTGGCGTATTCGCCCGAAATCGCCAGCGCCATGCTGCAGCGGCAGCAGGCCGAAGCCATCATCGCCGCGCGCGAAAAAATCGTCGACGGCGCCGTCACGATGGTGCAAATGGCGATTGAACGCCTGCAGGCGGGCCAGGTCGTGGAGTTGGACGATGAACGCAAAGCCGCGATGATCAACAACCTGCTCGTTGCCGTCGTTTCCGACCGTTCCGCCCAGCCGGTCATCAACGCGAGCACGCTTTACTAAAAGGGCGCCATTTACGATGGCCAGCAAAAAGAGCTTCCCTCTTCGCCTTGACCCGATTTTGTATCAAGCTTTGGAACGCTGGGCAGCGGACGAATTCCGAAGCGTCAATGGCCATATCGAATACCTGCTGCGGGAAGCTTTGCGCCGTGAAGGCAGGCTGCCTTCAAACCGGGCGCCGGGCAAAGAGGAGGAGAAGCATGACACAGACTAAACAGATTCGCAAACCGTGGTGGGAGTCCAAATCGGCCGCGCTTTTGAAGGAATTTGCCAAAACCGCCGGAGGCACATACAAGGCCGCAAAATTTCATGGGCTGAAATATACGAGACAGCATGTGCGCGTCAGACTTCCCCACGAACTTGGGGAATGCATCGTCACCTTGGCCGACCCCAGTTCCAGTTCCTCCGGCCAAACGCACGTTATCGGCATAAAATACAGCTACCGGCCCCGCCGCAAGCTGGAGTTCGACCTTTGCTCCGCCAAGCGCCCGGCGTTAGGCTTGCTTCCCGGGCGTTTACGGCCTGCCGCGCTGCCCGATTCCGCCCTGAACAAGCGGTTTCGCGCACGGGCGTCGCACCCCAGCCTGCTGCGCTCCGTCCTCAAGCAGGACGGCCTGGCCGAGGCGCTGGAACAGCATCCGGGCGCGCACATCAAGCTCCACCTTAAAGCGCGTGAAGCATCGCTAAGTTTTTCGGAAAGTGTCAAACACCCCGATGTGCCTGCCCTCGTCAGCAGTGTGCAGCTCATGAAGCTGCTCATCCAAGGGCTTTATGAGCAGGGGATCATTTACGAGAAACCATAAACGCCGACCGGCGTCCCTGTTCGAGCCACTGTCCCCGTAACGGACCGTAATGACCTTATTCGCTCATTTCCCGGATATTCCCCGTTCTAACGGACACAGATGCCGCTATTCGGCTCCAAGAGGCAAGTTTTTCGCAGATTTACTGGAAATAAGGGCTCCTGAGTCCGTTACAATTTTAAACCCTGCGTTTTACCCCGAATAAGGTCTCTGGTGTCCGTTAGCGAAGCGAGGAATGTCCGCTTTCGCCATGCGGTAGCCGGTGAGCAGGCGTCCATGACATGAAAAAAGCGGCCTCACCGGGTTCACCCCGGGAGACCGCTTTTTTACGGGCATAAATGTTCATTAAGGAGCTTTTTTGTCGCGTTCGCCAGGGGATGTCTGTAGTAGCTTGTTCGTCGAGTTCGCCAGAGGATGTCTATAGCAGCTTGTTCACCGTATTCGCTAGATCCCACCGATTTAAGTAGCTTATTCCCCTGCCCCTTCTCATTGGAAAAATTCCAATAGATTGGCGGATATCGAACGCTATTTTGACCCTTCATTGGATAATATCCAATAGAATTCACTTTAATAGCCCATATTTCGCCTTGCCGAGCCTCATCTATTGGATATATCCAATCAGACCGCCAATTCAAGCCTTTCGGAAACTCCTAATCCTCATACAACAAGCCCCAGGCGAAGCCGAAATAGAACGGGAACGGCTATCGCTTGGGGCTCTTTTCGTGCTAAACTTACAGCTTCACTCTTTGCAATCGCAGCGCGTTCAGCACCACGGATACCGAGCTGAGGGCCATCGCCGCGCCGGCGAGCCAAGGGGCAAGGAAGCCCACGGCCGCCACCGGGATGCCGATCGTGTTGTAAGCGAGCGCCCAGAACAGGTTCTGCTTGATGTTCCCCATCGTGCGCTTGCTCATCGCGATCGCGTCCGGTACGCCCTCAAGGTCGCCGCGCATCAGGGTCACGTCGGCGGCCTCCATCGCCACATCGGTGCCCGTGCCGATGGCGATGCCGACGTCGGCCACGGCCAGCGCCGGGGCGTCGTTGATGCCGTCGCCGACCATCGCCACCTTCAGGCCGCGTTCCTGCAGCTTTTTGACTTCGGCGGCTTTGCCTTCCGGCAGCACTTCGGCGAGCACCTCGTCGATGCCGACCTCGGCGGCGATCGCCTTCGCCGTGCGCTCGTTGTCGCCGGTGATCATGACCACTTGAAGCCCCATCGCCTTCAGCCGCGCCACCGCGGCTTTGGACGTGTCCTTCACGGTGTCGCTCACGGCGACCATGCCGGCGTAGACGCCGTCCACGCTGGCGAGCAGCACGGTGTTGCCGGCGGCTTCCAGCGCCGTCATCTCCGGCAGCGCGGCGGAGACGTCGACGCCTTCCCGCGCCATCAGACGGCGCGTGCCGGCGAGCACCCGGCGGCCTTCTACGGCCGCCGCAATACCATGCCCCGGCACCGCCTCAAAGGCGGTCGCCTCGGGCAGATCCAGCCCGCGCGCCCGCGCCCCGGCAACGACCGCATCCGCGAGCGGATGCTCGGAGCTGCGCTCGGCGGCACCCACGAGCCGGAGCAGTTCCGCTTCGTCCCAGCCCCCGGCCGGGACGACTTGCCGCAGCTCCGGCTGCCCCCGCGTGATCGTGCCGGTCTTATCCAGCACGATTGCGTCGAGCCCTTGGGCGGTCTCGAGATGCTCGCCGCCCTTGAACAGGATGCCGTACTCCGCGGCCCGCCCGGAGCCGGCCATAATCGACGTCGGCGTCGCTAGCCCGAGCGCGCAAGGGCAGGCGATCACGAGCACGGCGATCGCTTTTTCCAGCGCTTCCGCAAAGCTGCCCGGCGCCACCAGGAAAAACCACACCAAAAACGTCACCACAGCGATCCCGACAACGATCGGCACGAAAATCCCGGAGATCACGTCCGCCACCCGCTGGATCGGCGCCTTCGACCCTTGCGCCTCTTCGACGACGCGGATGATCTGCGCCAGCGCCGTTTCCCTGCCGACCTTGGTGGCCTGAACGCGCAGCACGCCGTGTTTGTTCACGGTCGCCCCAATGACCGGATCGCCTGCTTTTTTCTCGACCGGAATGCTCTCCCCCGTCAGCATCGATTCATCTACCGCGGACGAGCCGCCGGCCACGATACCGTCTACCGGTATCTTTTCGCCCGGCTTGACAATCAGCAAGTCGCCCGGAACAACGGATTCAATCGGCACGACCGTCTCCACGCCGTCTTTGACGACAAGCGCCGTCTTGGCCTGCAGCCCCATCAGCGTTTTGATCGCTTGCGAGGAACGGCCTTTGGCCAGCGCTTCGAACCATTTGCCGAGCAGGATCAGCGTAATCAGGATCGAACTCGTCTCATAATACAGCTGGGGGGTATGCCCATGCGGCATACTCAGGGCGTCCAGGCTCAAATATAGACTGTAAAAATACGCCGCCGACGTGCCGAGCGCGACCAGCACATCCATATTGGCGCTGCGGCTGCGCAGCGCTTTGTAGGCGCCGACGTAAAAGCCGCGCCCGATGATGAACTGCACCGGCGTCGCCAGCGCCAGCTGGAACCAGGGGTTCATGAACAGCTCCGGCGTCCAGATCCACGAGGTGAAAGAGAAATGCCCGGCCATCGCCCACAGCAGCGGAAATGCCAGCACTGCCGACACGATCAGCTTGTTTCTCTGCTTGCGGATCTCCCGGGTCCGGATGTCCTCCGACTCCTGCTCCGAAGGTTTGGGAATGGCTCCGTATCCGAGCTTGCTAACTTTATCGATGATTTGCTCCAGCGATACTTGCCCCGGCTCATACGTCACCTGGGCCGTCTCCAGCGCCAGGTTCACGTTCGCCTGCTCCACACCGGGAAGCCGGTTTAACCCTTTTTCGATCCGGGCCGCGCAGGCGGCGCAGGTCATGCCGGTAATTTGCAGCATCGCTTGATCGTTGGGAGCCGACAGTGCTTTTTCCATAGTGATTCCTCCATATTTGTTTGCGTTTCGCTTCAATGTACCCCCACGGGGTATATTTCAGACAAAAAAATCCCCGCTTATTCCGGGCCTGATCAAGCGGTTATCCGTATCAGACTCGAAGCGGTTTGACTCAACTTAGGTTTTTGAATTAAACTACGTCATATCCTTGTTCTTCGATCGCTTCTTTAATCTGGTCCACCGTCACTTTGCTTTCGTCGAAAGCAACCTCTACTTTTTTGGCCGCCAAATCGACCTTGCCAGTGGCGCCCAATCCCGCAACGGCTCCTTCTACCGACTTAACGCAATGATTGCACGACATGCCTTCCACGTTCAACGTAATATTTTGCATGATTCCTGCCTCCTAAATTTTCGATATTTTACTTCATTAACTTATTGACCGTCACCAACAGTTCATCCACCACTTCCGTCTCGCCGGCTTGAATCCGTTCGATGACGCAGCTTCTCATATGTCCCTCGAGCAACAGCCGGCCGACGCTGTTGAGCGCGGACTGAACGGCAGCAATCTGATTCAGGACATCGTCACAGTAAGTATCTCTTTCGATCAACCCTTTGATCCCGCGAATTTGCCCTTCGATCCGGTTCAAACGGCTGGTCAGGTTGCCTTTCATCGCTTCGGAATGGTGGCTGTGCCGGACCGTTTTGCCTTCAGCTTTGCCCTCATTCTGCGCTCCGTGGTCTCCGCAATGGTGTGTATGTTCCTGAATGTTCTCCGCCATACGTCTTCTCCTTTCAAACCAGCATAACTTGTTGTGGTAAGCTCATTATAATATACCCCCAAGGGGTATGTAAAGGGGTTGGTGCAATTTTTTCAGCTTGCCCTGTAGCGCTGGATTTCACGCTTATTTCCTCATTTGTTTCACAATTCAAGCCCTGTTGCCGATAAAAAGCTGGCGTTCAACGGAGGGATGCTTCGATCGGAGCTTTGCAATTTGCATTTCGTAATGCTTCGACTGATCGTAAAACTTCGACCTATGGTAAAAACTTCGACCGATCGTAAAACTTCGGCTGATCGTAAAACTTCGGCTGATCGTTAAACTCCGACCGATTAGTGCAGGCGAATTTCGTCGAAACTCCTCGAAACAGGTGGGTCAAATGCAAAAGTGCAGTTCAACCTCAGTCATACAACCATATTTTACCATATTAGCTCTACTCAACTGCACTTTTGCACTCCATACGTCCCGAAAGCAAGAAAATCGCGATATGAGATGCACATTTGCACTTGATCCTCGCAAAGCGCTCCTTATCATCATAGAGGCTCCTTATCATCACAAAGCCTCCTTATCATCACAAAGCCTCCTTATCACCACATAAGCTACTTATTACCGCAAAAGCTACTTATTACCGCAAAAGCTACTTCCTATCATCACAAAGGCCACTTATTATCACCAAGCAACTAACGCCCCGGCTTCTCCCAGCCCCATATTCCCGTACTGTACTTGCTTTCCCCGCTATAACAAGCAAAAAACCCGCCGCCACCTTTTAAGGTAACAACGGGTTTTCCTGTACATAATTCCTGTATACAATTCCTGTACACAATGTTACTGATAACCCCAAATCATCGCGAACAAGGTGCCGAAAACGGTGACCAGGCCGACGAACAGGGCGTAACCGATGTTGGTGAACAACGCGGTTTTCGTGCCGCCCTCGCTGATATGCATGAACAGGAACAGCTGAAGTGACATTTGGATCGCCGCGCAAATGAGCAGGATCGTGAGTCCCACCGCCAGCGGCATATCCCAGAAAACTACTGACAACGCCACAACGGACAGAATCAGCGAAAATATATATCCCATGACGTGCTGAACAGGAAAGAGCTTTTTCATGTCACATCATTCCTTTCAAATAAACGAAGCTGAAGATGAAGATCCAGACGACGTCGAGGAAGTGCCAGTACAGCGAAAAAATAAACGATTTGTTCGCGGTATCGAGCGTAAAGCCTTCGCGTTTCACCTGAATCATCAGCCCGGTGCCCCACAAGAGGCCCAGCGTCACGTGGGCGCCGTGCGTGCCGAGCAGGACGAACAAGCTGGACAGGAAAGCGCTCGTTTGCAGCGTCGCCCCTTCACCGATATACGTCACGAACTCGGTAATTTCCACGCCGAGGAAGCCGAGGCCCAGCAGCAGCGTGATGATGAAAAAGGTCATAAACGCCTTTTTCATCCCGAGCCGCATGCTATGCACCGCCAGCCCGCAGGTGAAGCTGCTGGTCAGCAGCAGGAACGTTTCGGCGAGCACCGGCCCGATTTCGAAAATTTCTTTTCCGTCCGGGCCGCTGCCCGTACGGTTCCACAGCGTGAGGTAAACGGCAAACAGCGTACAGAAAAGCACGATTTCCGCGCCCAGGAACAGCCAGAAGCCGAAGATCCGATTGCTGTTCTCTTCCGTCTGGTATTCGAGCGGCAAAGAATGATCTATTTTCATGCGTGTTCACCCCGCAATCCCGCTTCCGATTCTTTTTTACTCAAAGCTTCCTCGGTTTTTCTGATTTTGCTGACCGGAATGTGGTGGCCATGATCGCGTTCGAACGAACGCACCGCCAGCATAACGATTACGCCAAGACCGGCAATAATCGCCGGAATCCACCAGCTGAACACCATGGAAAATCCGAAGAAGAAGAAGATAATGCCCAAAATAATCGGCTGCCCGCTGTTGTTCGGCATATGAATCTCTTCGAGTTTACCATTATACAGCGGCTTGCCGGTTTTCTTCGCTTTCCAGAACGGATCAAGATCGTCCACTTCAGGCACGACCGCAAAGTTGTACTCCGGCACCGGACTGTGCGTGCTCCATTCCAAAGTGCGCGCGTTCCATGGGTCGCCGGTTTTGTCTCTTTCGGCGTACCGGAAGCTCCAGTAAATGTTGTAGACCAGCACGATGAAGCCGATCGCCAAACCGACGGCGCCGATCGACGCGATCAAGTTCAGCGGACCAAAACCGGTGCTTTCCGAATAGGTGTACATCCGCCGCGTCATGCCTTTCAGTCCAAGGAAAAACAGCGGCATAAACGTGACGTTGAAGCTGATCGTGATAATCCAGAAGGCCAGCTTGCCCTGGCGCTCGTTCAGCCGGAACCCGAACAGTTTCGGGAACCAGTAGTAGAAGCCGGCGATCACGGCAAACACGGTACCTGGGATCAGCACGTAGTGGAAGTGGGCCACCAGGAACATCGTGTTATGGTATTGATAGTCGGCGCTCGCCATCGCCAGCATGACGCCGGTGACGCCGCCGATCGTAAAGATCGGAATAAAGGCGAGGGAATACAGCATCGGCGTTGTAAATTCGATCCGCCCTTTGCGGAGCGTAAACAGCCAGTTAAAGATTTTGACCCCGGTCGGAACCGAAATCAACATCGTTGTAATCGAGAACACGCCGTTGACCATCACGCCATGCCCCATCGTATAGAAGTGGTGCGCCCATACGATAAACGACAGCAGTGAAATGACGACCATACTGTAAACCATGGATTTGTAGCCGTACAGGTTTTTGCGCGAAAACGTCGCAATGATTTCACTATAAATCCCGAAAGCGGGCAAAATAACGATATATACCTCCGGATGGCCCCAGACCCAGAACAGGTTGGCCCAGAGCATATCCATCCCGCCATTGGCCATCGTAAAGAACTGCGAGCCAAACAGCCGGTCGAACATCATGAGCGCCAGGGCCACGGTCAGCACCGGGAAAGCAAACATAATGATAACGCAGGTGATCAGCACCGACCAGGTAAACATCGGCATTTTCATCAGCGTCATGCCCGGGGCGCGCATTTTCAAAATCGTAGCGACAAAGTTGACACCGGTCATAAGCGTACCGATCCCGGCGATCTGCAAGGCGATCGAGTAATAGTTATTGCCCACCGTCGGGCTGAACTCGATGCTGGCCAGCGGGAAATAAGCGGTCCAGCCGGCATCCGGGGAACCCCCGATGACAAAAGAGATGTTAAACAGCATCGCTCCGGCAAAAAACAGCCAGAAACTGACGGCGTTCAGCCGCGGGAACGCAACGTCGCGGGCGCCGATTTGCAGCGGTATCACGACGTTCATAAGCCCAATGACAAACGGCATCGCCATAAACAGGATCATGATAACCCCATGCGTCGTAAAAATCTCGTTATAGTGCTGCGCATCCAGCAGCCCGTTTTCCGGGACCGCCAGCTGCCCCCGCATCAGGAGCGCATCCACGCCGCCGCGGAACAACATCAGCAGGGCGCAGATGATATACATGATCCCGATGCGCTTGTGGTCGACGGTCGTCAACCATTCGCGCCACAGGTAGCCCCACTTTTTAAAATAGGTTAACCCGATGAGAATCGCCAGCGACGCGACGACGATGCTGACCATGGCGCCGTAAATCATCGGTTCCCCAGTGACGAAAAATTCGTCCCATTTCATGTTAAGCTACTCCCTTCCTTAGTTATGCGTCGAATGATCCATCGTAGAGTCGTTCATGTCCGACATATCCATGCCGGGCATATCCATATCGGAGTGGTCCATTTCTTCGGAACCGGTCGTGCCTTCCTCCCCCGTTCCCTCGCCGCCGTGATGATGCCCGGCGTTTTCGCCCTCCGGAGCCGGTCTGAACGACAGGTGCGTGGACGAATACGATTTGCGGCCGACAAATGCCGTGTTCAGCAGGGAATCAAATTCCTTTTCCGTCAGCGCAGGCTCCGTCGTTTTCACGTCCTTCACCCATTTGTCGAAATCGGTCGGAGACATCGCCAAAGCTTCGAATTCCATATGAGCGAAACCTTCTCCGGAGAAGTTGGAGTTTTTACCCATGTAGGAGCCCTCATGCTCGGCAACGAGGTTGAGCTTGTTGACCATGTCGCTCATTGCGTATTTCTGGCCGCCCAGCTGCGGAATCCAGAAGCTTGTGATCGGCCCATACGAATACAGGCGGAATTCCACCGGACGGTTCGTTGGGATATTCACGTAGTTTACCGTTTCAATGCCTTCCTCCGGATAGCTAAAATGCCATTTCCAGTTGGAGGACGCCGCGTAGATGACGAGCGGTTTCTGGTCCTCGTAGCCTGCCGGCACCTTTTCAACGGCGGCCGTACTGCGGACCGTGACGACCGACAACACCGTAACGATAATGATCGGGATGGTGATCCAGGTGATTTCCAGCCATTTGCTGCCTTCCTCATGCGGCGGCTCATAATCCGCAGGCAACTTGGAGGCGCGGTATTTCGAGAGCATGTAAATGTACAAAACATAAACAACCAGCAAAATAAACGCCATCGTCAAAATAGAGAAAATAATGACGTCAGATTGGGTCTTGGCCACCGGCCCTTTCGGATTCAAAACCGTTAACGAATTGCATCCGGTCAGCAGCACAAGAAGGGCTGAAAATACTACAAACAGCAACCCTTTCCTTTTCATAGGACACCGATACCCCTTTCTTCATTGTGAACCTTCATAGTAAATGTTGTGAACGTTATGAATGCCATCACGAATAGACCGGGATGGCTGTTGTCTTTTAGCTAATTTAATGTTAGGGAAGGGAAGAGCGAATAACAATTCATAGAGATAGTCATTTATGTTAAATAATGTTAATATTAAGTGTGACATTCCTCCTTTACAGCTCAACCAATCCCCTTTACAGCTCGTTTTCGGCGAAAATCAGGCAAAAAACGCGATTTTGATAAATGTTCACAATGACGGCTCGTTCTCTAATAGTTCGCAGAATTGTCATAATAGATTTGATATTTCGTGATTTTATTCACATTATTTCCGTGTTTTGTCCATTTCCGATCACCACAAAAAAGGCTGCCCTCCAGATCGTTCAAGATCCGTAAGGACAGCCTGGTTTTATTTTTTGATGCTTTTTTTGTTTAACGTACTACAGCAATTCTTTACGAAGCTGCTCCGGCGATTTCGGCGACAGCAGGCCGAACGGAATATCGAATACGGTTTTCGCCCCCGACTCCCCGGCTTGCGACAGCTTGTACACCGCGCGGGCGTAAGCGACCAATACGCTGGCCGTAAACTCCGGGTTGCTGTCCAGCTTCAGGCCGAACTCGATCAGCTGCGTGCTGTCCTTGCCTGTCCGGCCGCTTCTCAACACCATGCCCCCGTGCGGCATCGTGGAATGGTTTGCTTTAAGCTCCTCTTCGCTGATGAAATGAACGGTGGTGTCATAATCGGAAAAATAGTTCGGCATCGTTTTAATTTCATGTTCGATTTTGGCCAGGTCGGCTCCTGCTTCGGCAACAACGTAGCATTCGCGCAAATGCTTCTCGCGTGTGGTCAGCTGCGGATTTTCGCCCTTGCGGACACGTTCGACCGCCGCTTCAACCGGGATCGTGTATTGCTTGCCATCTTTAACGCCCGCAACGCGCCGGATCGCATCGGAGTGGCCTTGGCTGACTCCTTTGCCCCAGAACGTGTACTCTTTGCCCTCCGGCAGCACGGCTTCGGCAAGCAGCCGGTTCAGCGAGAACAAGCCCGGATCCCATCCCGTGGAAATCACGCTGACCGTTCCGGCCTTCGCCGCCGCTGCGTTCACTTTTTCGAAATATTCAGGGATTTTGGCATGCGTGTCAAAGCTGTCGACCGTATTGAACAAGGCCGCCAGCTCCGGTCCCTGCTCCGGCAAATCCGTAGCCGAACCGCCGCAAAGAATGAGCACGTCAATGTCGCCTTTATATTTTTCGATTTCGGAAATGTGTACGACGCCGCCGGCCGCTGCCACCTCATCCGGTTTTCTTCTTGAAAAAATAGCCTGCAGCTGGAAATCGGGATTTTGCTTCAGCGCCAGTTCCACGCCCCGTCCCAAATTTCCGTATCCTACGATACCCGCTTTGATCTTCGTTGTCACTTGCCTTCCTCCTCCAAATGTAGACTCTTACCCATTGTAGCTTACCCTTGGCTTATTTTAAATCCTTAACATGCATAGTTAGTATTTTTTCATGTTCTGGCTTAGAACCAAAAACGGCGCTTAACAAAACAACCTGGCGAAAGAAAGTCTTCATCCTAAGCCGAAATTTGCAACACCAGGTTGCCCGAGCACTCTGACGAAAAAACAAGGGCATAAAATGTCGTTATTACGGCAACATCCGTCCAGTTGAAAAAATAGCGCCATTTTATGTCGCTATTTTCTTAGGGTCGCAAGGAAATGCCCACTTTCCGGACCATTCTTAGGAAAATAAGTACATAAAATGCCGCTAATGGGGATAAACATGGTAGGTTTCGGATAATAAGTACATAAAGTACCGCTATTTTGAAGGCCGACGCTACCTTGGTCGTTCCAATTGCCGGCTGTCAAACGCTGATTTCGAGGTTTAGCCATTGTTCACGCTGAAAAAAAATGCCCGCTTGAACCTTCACACAATCGACAAAAATTCAGATCAGGTTAGTCCCATATAGCCCGTTGTAGTCATACTAAAGTTTTGACAGCCATTGTAAAATAATATTTATTGTGAAGTTTCTCATTGACTATTTCGATAAAGGCGGTAATGAAGTTGAAATCACGATGGTGCAAATGGGCCGCGCTTATGGTGTTGGCGTGTTTCGTCGCGCTGGGCATGCGCCCTCCTGCCGCGCTGGCCCATGCCTATGTCGTTTCCTCGACGCCCGCGGCGGACGAAACGCTGGACCAGGCGCCGAGCTCCGTCCGGATTGAATTCAACGAGCCGATCGAAGCCGGCTTTTATGAGCTACAAGTAATCGGGCCGTCCGGTGTCAGCGAGGTCGCGGGCGAGCCTGTATTCGATCCGGAACAGCCTACCCGGCTGAGCGTTGCCCTAAAGCCGGACCTGCCGGAGGGAGCGTATGCGGCCAAGTGGAAAGTCGTTTCCGGCGATGGGCATCCCGTCTCCGGGACGATTTCTTTTCAAATCGGGCAGGGAGCTTCAAGCAGCGTTCCCCAGCACGACTCCACCGCTCAGAACAGCTTTCCCAGCTGGAGCCTGCTGGCGGTCCGCTGGCTGTTTTACGGCGGCATGGCCTTGTATTTGGGCACTCTTGCGTTCCATTTGTGGCTGCTGCCCGCCGGGAAACAACGTTCGGTTGCTTTGCCCGAACGCTTAAAGCGGCGCAGCCGCACGGCCCTGCTGCTCGGATTTGCCGCAGCCGCGGCCGCCGTGCTGCTCAGCCTGCCGCAGCAAACCGCCAGCGATTCTGGCGGCGGCTGGAGCAAAGCGTTTGACCCCGGTAGCCTGCAGGAAACGTTGATCTACACGAGCTTTGGCGAAATTTGGGGGTACCAGGCCATGCTGCTCATCGTATTGCTCACAGCGACCCTCCTCCTCCTTCGCGCCTTCAGCAAAAAGTCCTGCCCGGGCAGACTGCTCCTTGCCCTGGCCTTCGCGGCCGGCCTTGGTTTGCTGCTCGCCAAAGCTTTTATCGGCCATGCGGCCACGGCCTCCGTGAAATCCGCCGCCGTCACGGCGGACTTCCTGCACTTGGCCGCCGGATTGATCTGGCTCGGCGGCGTGGGCGCAGTGGCGTTTCTGCTGCCGGCCGCGGTTGCCCGGCCAAAGCCGCTGCCGGCGGAGGCCCTTGCCGAGCCAGCGCGCACATCGGCGCCAGTGGAGGCCCTTGCCGAACCGGCACGCACGTCGACTCCAGCGGAGGCCCTTGCCGAGCCAGCGCGCACATCGGCGCCAGTGGAGGCCCTTGCCGAGCCAGCGCGCACATCGGCGCCAGCGGAGGCCCTTGCCGAACCGGCACGCGCGTCGACGCCAGTGGAGGCCCTTGCCGAACCGGCACGCGCGTCGGCGCCAGCGACGGACCCGGACGCGGCCACTGGCGGCTTGGTTGATCCTTCGGGCGCCCCGCCCGCTGCCACCGCCGCGGATTCGCCGCAACATACGCTTTATTGGCGCGCGGTCCGGCGTTTCTCCATGCTGGCCGCAGGCTGCGTTGCCGTTCTGATCTTTACCGGTGTATACGGAAGCCTGCTTCATGTGCCTACCTGGTATGCTCTGTTTCATTCTGATTACGGCAAAGTGCTGCTGGGGAAAATACTGCTGACCCTGGTGTGCCTAGGGCTGGGGCTGTCAGCCTTCCTGCGCGGACGCAAGCCCTCCCGGCCGCTTGGAGCCGGGGTATGGACGGAATTCGCCCTCGGCTTGGTTGTTCTCGCTTTGGCGGCGCTGCTGGCCAATCTGCCGACCGCCGCGGCCAATCCCGGCCCGGCCCAGCTGACGAACCAGCTCCCGGACGGATCTCGACTCACGATCAGCATCTCGCCCAATCTTGTAGGGTCCAACACGTTCCAGGCGGTGATCACCGGGCCGGACGGCCAACCCCGCCGGGATATTGAACAAGTCACGCTGGAGCTGACCTCCAAAGAAATGGATATGGGCACCGTAGAAATCGGTTTTCCCGGCCAGCAGTTTGGCAGCGATCCACCCGAAGCCAAAGCTGACGGAATCATCACGATGGGCGGCCGTTGGAATGTTCACGTCCATATCCTGCTGAAATCGCTGGACACCCTGGACTACGATACGGAGCTGCGGGTCGGCAGCAAATAATCCAGTAGACGATTCTGGAAATAACGTTAGCATGATGGCAAGTGAAGACTTGAGAAAACGGCAAAATTAGTCTATTGAAGATCACGGGTGACAACATAAAGGAAAAAAAGGGCGCTATTTCAGCGATATCCCCCACGTTGCGTGAAATAGAGGAATTTTATGGCGCTATTTTTACGATTTAGTAGCGAAAGGCCGCCTTTCGAGGTAGCGTCAAGAGTTTTGTGTAATTATCTTTTAGGGTTTGAAGTAGGGTATCCATTGGGACAATGGATATCATTGGTTTTCAAGCTTCAGGGGGGATCCCCCCTGAAAAATTTCCCCTATCATTTCCAGTTGTGTTTCGTGTGCCACGCCTGGCTAACGCGACTGCATCGGTTCAGGCCTGGGGATATTTTTCATCAAACATTTTTTTGAGCGCTTGCTGGGTTTTTGCATCCGCGAATCCACGCAACACCCGGCTGCTCCAACGTTCGTTATAGGAGAGGGCCTCCAGATAAATAATTTTCTCTGCTGCATCCATGTTCGTCAAACTGTTCATGGGCCGCAGCCGCTTGCGGATTTCCTTGTTTGTTCGCTCGATGGGGTTCGAGGTGTAAATGGCATAGTGGATCATCGTTGGGAAATCGTAAAAGCGAAGGAGGACCGGTAACTCGTTCTCCCATGACGCGAGCTCCTTCGGATAGATCTTGCCCCACTTAGCTTACACGAGGTCGAAATTGGCCATGGCGACATCGCGATCCATGGCACTGTAAATCGTCTTCATGTCCGTCACGAAATCCGCTTTGTCCTTATCGCGGATTTTCGGTAGCGTATTGCGCATTTTATGTGTGATGCAACGCTGGACGCCGGCCTGCGGATACGTTTCCCGGAAGGCCTCCTCTAGTCCCGCTAAGCCATCGAATACGCCCAGCAGCACCTCGTGCACGCCACGTTTGTAGAGGTCTCGCAGGACATCCCGCCACCCGTTGGCGCTTTCTTTGCCACCAAGGCTGAAGCTAAGGATCTCACGGTGTCCGGCCTCATCGACACCCATGGCAATATAAATGACTTCACTGGCGACGGACTGACGCTTGAGCTTCACGTACATCCCGTCCAGATAGATGACCGCATAACGCTTGGCCAGCGGTCGAGCCTGCCAAGCCGCAACGTCTTCCAGCACCGTGCTCGTGATGTTGCTCACGGTCGTTGGCGAGTACTGGGCGCCAAACATTTTTTCAATGAAGGCGGCGATGTCTCTTGTGCTCATCCCGCCCTTGTACATGTGAATGACCGTGTCCTCTAGCCAAGCTTCCCGCCGCTGGTAGGGCGCGAACAATTCCGTCTGAAAGTCGCCTTGGCGATCCCTCGGCACTTGCAGATCCGGAATCACCCCGTGCCGGGTTTCCCAGCTCCTACTGTAATATCCGTTGCGGCTGTTTGCCACTTCCGGGTGCTCTACTTGTAAGTAATTTTTAATTTCCTCCTTTAAAAGAGTTTCAATTTTTTCTTTTAGAAAACTTTGCATTGTATTTTCGAGTTGTTCTGCGAACGAGTTTTGTTGTATAGTTGTCATTGAGTAGGGCTCCTTTTCTTGGTGACTTCGCAATCCCAAGGATACCCTACTTTTTTGTCGTTTGATAGACTAACCCGTCCTTACACAACTTATTTTACGCCATCCCTTTCGACCTGTTCATCGGAAAATAAGACCCAATAGTTCCCCTATGGTGATGAATAGGCTCACATTCGGAAAATAAGACCCTAAAGTTCCTCTATATTTATGGGGACGGTCGATACTGAGCACAAGACTAATATAGAACAAAGTGATCCATGGCCCTGTCCGCAGATAAGCCATATTATTTCCGGATCATTCTACTAGTAAATCATTAATGCAATAAATAAATAAGGAGAGGATAAACATGTTTAGAGCCCTTCCATTAAGCATGAACCGTTTATGGCTCGCTGTCGCTTCAGCGGCGGCGGCCACCTTGCTTTTCGCTGGCGTCGCCAGCGCGCATGTGACCGTCAATCCCGGAGAATCCGCACCGGGGGCCTGGCAAACGTACACCATCAAGGTACCCGTCGAAAAAGACATCCCTACGGTCAAGGTCGCGCTAAAAATACCGGACGGCGTAGAGTTCAAGCAATATCGGCCAATTCCGGATTGGGACGTTGAATTGACCAAAAACGATGCCGGCGCCGTGACGGCAGTCACCTGGACCGCCGAGGGCGACGGAATCGGACCCGGCGAATTCCAGCAATTCGATTTTGTGGCCAAAAACCCTGATAAAGAGGCCGAAGTGGCCTGGGACGCCTTCCAATATTACAACGACGGCAGCGTGGTGGAATGGACCGGCGGCACGGGCGCCGATTATCCGCATTCGCTGACGGTAATCAGCGCAGCGGCTGGCGATGGAGCAACCGCTGATGCCGGGCACGGCCATGACGCAAGCGGTAGCAGCGCAACTGGCGGCGAGGGCGCGAACGGCGCCGGTGCCAGCGATGCGGACGGCGGCGCGAACGGAGATGGCGCCGGCACAGGGGCGAGCGGCGGCGGCACGAACGGCACGGGCAACGCGGCGGCCGGCAACGCTGGCACCCAAAGCGGCAACTCCGGCGCGGACGCAACTGCAGGCGCAGCCAACTCCGCCGCAGCGCAAGGTGCCGGCACGTCCGGGGTCGAAACGGCCACCTTGGTGGTGTCCATCGCCGCCCTGATCGTCTCGCTGGCCGCACTGTGGCTCGCTCTCCGCTCCGCGCGTAAATCGGCCTAACCTGGCCCAAATCACAAAAAACCTCCGGCAGCGCACCCGTGCATTACGGGCGAGTCGCCGGAGGTTTTCTATTCACACATTCTAACGGACACCAGCGACCTTATTTAGCGCTTCACTGTACGTTTTCGGCCATTTTAGGGCAAATAAGAGCGCCCGGGTCCGTTAGAATTTAAAATCCCGTTTTTTCGGGTAAATAAGGGCGCTCCAGTCCGTTAGCAAGCACCCCTTGGATGGTAGATCCCAAGCGGAATAGATCCCAAGCGGCATGCAGTTGGACCAGCCGTCGTCTGACAAAACATCGTGCCTACGCTGATCAATCCAAACGCTGACCAACCCACGCCGACAACCGTTGCTGTCCCTCGCAGACCCTACAAATTCGTGTTCCCGCACGGTACCGGCACTGTGAACACAGAGAGCAATGCGCACGATGTACAGTCCCGCGTTACTTTACTGCATCTTATCCCTCGGCCCTCGCCCGGCGGATTTGCGGTCCGACTTGACGCCCAGCAGGCAAAGCAGCGCCAACAGCATCCCGAGCGAAGCGCTGACGAACAGCGCCGGGTAACCAAACGCGTCGATCAGCCAGCCGAGCAGCGGCGGCGAGGTGATGGCAGCCAGCGACGAGACGAAATAATAAATCCCCGTGCGGGTGCCGATGCTCTCCTCCCGTCCGGTCGCTACCACCCATGGATACGAGTTGATGTTGATGCAGGCCCAAAAAATCCCCCCGACGATCAGCAGCACCCGCAGCCAAAACACGGACTCCACGAAAACGACCGCGCCGAAAACGACGAACAGCCCGGCCACTCCCAGCAAAATGATCGCCTTCTTACCGAACTTAGCCCCCAACCAGCCGCTCGGCAGCGCAAACGCGAGAAAAGCCAGCGAGAAAAACGTCAGCGAAAACGAAGCCTCACTGTCGCTCATGCCGAGCTGTTTTGTGCCGTACAGCGTAAACAACGCTTCCACGCCTTGATACGCCACAAACCAGAAAAAAATCGCCGCCAGGATCAGGACGGTTGTTTTGTCCAATTGGTCTCTGATCCGCACCGGGCGTTTTGGCTCGGCGGATGAGGCAGATACGTCGGATGAGGCAGACGCGTCGGATACGGCAGACACGTCGGATACGTCCCCGCCCCCGGCCCCTAAATAAGCATAAACCGCCGGCTCCCGGATCACCGCCTTCAGCACCAGCATGCAGCCGAGCATCACGATCCCGGCAAACAAAAAAGGAACGTAAGAGCCGATTCCGTACAGCTTAGAGCCGAGGCCAAAAGCGAGCACCGAACCGATTCCGCCCATAAAGTTGATGACGCCGTTTGCTTTCGTCCGCAGATGCTCCGGGGTAATGTCCGGCATCAAAGCAACCGTCGGGGCCCGAAACAAACTCATCGATAAATTCATCAGCACCATAAACAAAACGAGCGTAACAAAGCCGGTATGCAGCGGTATCAAAGCCGCGAACACGGCGCCGAGCGGCATGCCGATCAGCAAATAAGGCATTCTGCGCCCGAACCTTGTCATCGTTTTGTCGCTGCGGTGTCCGATCCATGGCTGCAGCACGATGGCGAAATAGTTGTCGATCGTCATCATGAACCCGATCATGGCGGCGCTTTTCACATAATCGTCCAAAAACAGCGGCACAAATGCGTTATAAAGCGCCCAGGTCAAGCTGATGCTGAAAAAGCCCAGACCCAGCAGCCATGTTTTTTTCATCCGCTCACGCTCCTTTATTTAACCCAGCAGTTCGGCCAAGACATCGGGATAATCCGTAATAATGCCCGCCACCCCGGCCTGAATCAGCGCACGCATTACCTTGGGATCATTCACCGTAAACGGGTGATAAGCGACCCCGGCCTCCTTGGCGGCCGCAACCAGCTCCGGCGTGTGCGCATACTGGTACGCATGCAGCGCGTCCGCCCCGATCCGCTTCGCGTAGTCCCAGGGCTCGTACAACCCTTCCATATATAAAATACCGGTGCGGATGTCCGGGGCTATTTTTTTACACTCGACCAAAGAATAATGATTAAAGCTGGAAATGATCGTCCGCTCGGCCAGGCCAAAACGCCGCACGGCGTCGATGACCTTTTGCTCGATGCCGGGGTAAAGCACCACGCCTGTTTTCAATTCCAGATTGATGATCGTATCGGTACCGCGCACCAGCTCCAGCAGCTCTTCCAGCGTCGGAATGCTTTCCCCCAGGTAGTCCTCGTGGAACCAGGAGCCCACCTCGCATTGCTTCGCTTCCTCCAGCGTGATGTCCTTGATCCACCCCGGCGTCCCCGCCGTCCGCTGTAGCGA
This sequence comes from Paenibacillus macerans, assembly GCF_023715465.1. Taxonomy (GTDB): domain Bacteria; phylum Bacillota; class Bacilli; order Paenibacillales; family Paenibacillaceae; genus Fontibacillus; species Fontibacillus macerans_A. Next base: position 164,864 of record NZ_JAMBOE010000009.1, on the reverse strand, counting down.
TTCGTCGTGAATGAGCACGAGTTGTCCGTCCCGGGTCATTTGCACATCCGTCTCAATTCCGGTAGCCCCCAACTCAAGCGCCCGGGCAAAAGACGCCATCGTGTTCTCCGGGCAATGCCCTGCCGCCCCGCGGTGCGCAAAGTTGATGATTTCGGCCAATGGCGATTCCTCCTTGGGATATTTACTTAAAATTATTATAGTCCATCCTCCCAATATAATCCTGCAATGTTAGACCCATATTAAAATGGGACCACCTATGTGGCGATCTGATTGGAAATATCCAATAAAGCTGGAAACTTAGCATAGATGCGCGGCCTGATTGGATATATCCAATAGAATTGGAAATTAGGTGGAAAATACGGCAGTGTGATTGGATAATCTCCAATTGATTCGGCTCGAAGGGGCGTTAAAGGGTCAGTTTGAGCGAATTCTATTGGATTTTTTCCAATGAGAGCTCTAAATAGCGTTCGATTTCCGTCAATCTATTGGATTTTTTCCAATGACGATGCGAACCAAGGGTAACGCTGCCAACACCAGCGACGAAAAAACCGGAGAACTCCGCCGCCCCCTAATCAGCAGCCGCTCTCCGGTTTATGGCCTAAGATATGCCCTTGCCCGCAACTTCCTATTGCACCTTCAACCACGCCCGCAATTCGGCGTTCAGCGCCTCGGCGTCGCGGAGCGCCCGCTTGTCGCTTAACACGTCCCCCGGCTTGCTGCCTTGGCCGATGATATACCCCGCAAACGGCATGCCAACAAAATCGAACGTATACTGCAGCTGTTGGATGACCGGCAACGCCTTGATCCGCGGATTGTCGCCGCCGACCACGACGGCGTAAGCCGTTTTGCCTGCTAGCTCCGCTTTGAAATCGTAGCGCGGATCCCGCAGGCTTTGCGACCAGCGGTCGATGAAGTTTTTCAAAAGGCCGGAAACGCCATACCAATACACCGGACTGGCAAAAACCAGCACGTCATGCTCCAGCGCTTCCCGGATCACCTCTTCATAATCATCGTCAACCGGATCGAACCCGCCCTCCGTATGCCGCTGATCGTGAATCGGCTTGATATTTTTGGCGCGCAAAACGATATCCGTATAGGGAATCCCCTCTAATACCTTGTTCGTTAATTGCTCCGTATTGCCCCCACTCCTGGTGCTGCCCTGCAAAACAGCGATGCGCATGCCCACACTTCCTTTCCCTATCTACTTTTCAGCCTATCCGCTCATTTTCCGAATAAACGCCTACCCTATTTTTATACGATGTTTTACATCTTTATGACATCGAGATGCAATTGCTGGCGTTTTTTCGCGAAATCTGAATGAGGGATGTCTTATCCCCCTCGTCCCGCAATATAATCCCCGACCTTGCGCCGAGGAACCAACCCGACCAAGGTCCAGTTCACAAACCGTCTCAGGCCCGTTATGTCCAGCCGCAAATCCCGCTAAAATAAAAGCATGAACAGCGGAAACAACACGAACCGCCAACCCGATTTTAAAATTAATGTTCAAAAAGCCGGCTTGCAGCCTTACTGCTTTCGTGATCCAAAGCCGACTTTTTGAATCACCTCAAATAAAAGAAAGCGAGTGGTTATTTATGAGAAAACTTTTCCGTTCCTCCACGGACAGACAAATTAGCGGCTTGTGCGGCGGCATCGCCCAGTGGCTGGGGATCGACGCAACGGTCGTGCGGCTCGTCGCCCTGATCGCGGTCTTTTTCAGCGTCGGAACCGTCGTCGCCCTGTACCTGATCGCCAGCCTGATCGTGCCGAGGGAACCGTTTGCCGGGCTCGGATACGACGAACCGTTCACCAACTACTAATCGAAAACCAATCTAAGGAGAGATGATTATGAGCAGCATTTTTGACAGAATCGCCAACTTAGCCAAAGCGTCCATACACGAAGTGTTAAACAAAATGGAAGACCCGGTGGTCATGACCGGACAATACCTGCGCAACCTGGAAGACGATCTGAACGACATGGAAAAAACGATCAAGGAGCAGCAAATGAACGCTGCCGTGCAGGAAAGAAAAAGCGCGGACATCGCCCATTTGGCCAAGCAAAGCGAAATCCGCGCGCTGACCGCGCTGGAGAGCGGAGACGAAGTTACGGCGCAGCACGCCGCCGCGGAGAAGCTCCGCTACGAGGAGCAGGCGCAGCAATACGCCGCCGCCGCAAGCGAAGCCCGCGAGCGCGTGAAGGAGCTGGAGCTCCGCCTGGAAGAAGGCAAGGCGGAATACGACCGCCTGAAAGAGAAGCGCAATGAGTTGGCCGCACGGGCCCGCAAAGCGCAAGAGCGGAAAGCGGAGCAGCCGCCGAGCATCAGCCGCGGCATTGAAAGCGGCACGGCGGCCCGCGGCTTCGAGCGCATGGAAGAGAAGATCCTGGAATGGGAAGCAAATAGCCAGCTTTCCGGTTCCGGCTACGGAACCTCCCCTGCCGCCGCCGGCACAGACGCCGGCATTCCTACCCCCGCCGTCAACGCCGAGCTGGAACGCCTCAAGCAGCAGCTATCGGCCCGGCACTCCTGAGCCGTTCATATAGAAAACCGCCCGGTGAAATCACCCGGGCGGTTTTTGCGCGTTTGACAAGCCAACTCCCGCGAAATGCAAAAGGGCATGCGAGTTTCGGCGAAATTCCCCGAAAACGGCTAGCCAGATTATTTCCCTTCCTTGCCGGACTTGAACACTTCGCCGATCGCGCCCAGGGTGCCGAGCGTTTCGATCGCATTGGACGGGATGAACACTTTGTTCGCCGGTCCTTTGGCCACTTCCTTCAAAGCGTCGAAGGACTGGTAAGCCAGCACCTCTTCCGTCAATGCGGCGTCGCGGAGCATTTCGATCCGCGCCTTCTCGGCTTCCGCCACCGCCTGAATCGCCTTCGCTTCCCCCAGCGCTTCCAGTTCCTGCGCCTGCCGCAAGCCTTCGGCTTCGCGGATGCGCGCTTCCTTGTCGCCTTCCGCCTTGAGGATTTTGCTCTGCTTGTCGCCTTCGGCGCGCAAAATCATGTCCTGCTTGGCGGCTTCGGCTTCGAGCACAATCGCCCGTTTGTTCCGCTCGGCCTTCATTTGTTTGTCCATCGCTTCCTGAATGTCGATTGGCGGCTTGATGTCGATTACTTCGACGCGCTCGATCCGCACGCCCCATTTTTCGGTTGCTTCGTCCAGCGCAATGCGGATTTCCGTCGAAATTTTTTCCCGGCCGGACAACGTTTCGTCAAGCTCCAACTTACCGATAATTTGCCGCATCGTAGCGGTCGTGATGTTCCGAACCCCGTATACGTAATCGGAAATTCCGTACGTAGCTTGTTCCGGATCGACCACCTGATAGAAAATGATCGTATCGATTTCCACCTGAACGTTGTCCTTCGTAATCACGGTTTGCGGCGGCACGTTCGTCTGTTGAATCCGCAAATCATGATACAGGCGAACCTGGTCAATTACCGGAATCAGGATGTTCAACCCCGGCGTCAACAACCGGTGGAATTTACCGAGCCGTTCGACGACACCCACCCGCTGCTGCGGCACAATTTTGATCGTAAGCGAAATAAATACGACCACAACGACAACAATAATTAAAAGAATAACCCACGGCATTAAGAAATTTCCTCCCATCGTTCTACCTCGATAATCGTACTGCTGCGCTTCAGCACCCGCACGCGCTCATCCTTGCCGATCGGCACTACGGACTTGGCGCTCCACGTGTCTCCCCCAACCTTGACGATGCCGTATTGCCCCTCTTCAATTGGTTCCACGACGATGCCCTGTTTGCCTACCAGTTCGGTGCCGACATCTTTAAACCCTTTCGATGCGCGAAATTTTCGCGACAGCGGCTTGGTAAATATGGTCAACCCTAAAGCGACCAGACAGCCGGCCACCACCTGCAAAACATAAGCCTCGGGGGCTATCCAAGCCACGATCGCCGCCACTAGCGCCCCGATACATAACCACAGCAAATAAAATGTCAGCGTCATCATTTCGAACACCAGTAAAGCTCCGGCGGCGATCAGCCAAATGGCCCACATTTCCATCCCCCTGTTGCACCACCTTTCCGCGTTATAATTATATATACGGCGACAATACCAAAAAGTATCAACAAATGGAATGGTTTTTTAGTAATTTTGCGCAAAATCGGGAAAATTGGCGGTTTTTCGAGGTAATTTGTCGGTTAATTGTCATACATGCCGTGCCGCTTCCGCAGTCTAGTCCTCCGCCCGGGCTGCGGCGGTCTTGATATATTGTCCGGTTAAAGATTCGCCGCAAGCCGTAATATCCCTGGGCACGCCTTCGAACAACACCCTTCCTCCCTCCGCCCCCGCGCCGGGACCCAGATCGATGATCCAATCGGCCTGGCAGATCACTTCCGGATGATGTTCGATAACGATCAGCGTGTTGCCCTGATCGGCAAGGCGGTTCATCACGCGGATAAGCTGGTCGACGTCCGCCAGATGCAGCCCGGTGGTCGGTTCGTCCAGCACGTATATATTGCCTCTTTCCTCCAATTCGGCCGCCAGCTTGACCCGTTGCAGTTCTCCGCCCGACAAAGTGCTGAGGGGTTGTCCCAGCGCAACGTAATCGATCCCGGTTTCCCGCAGCCTTTCCAGCACCGTCAAAATCTCTTTTTCTTGAAAAAAAGACAGCGCCTCGGCGACGGTCATAGCCATGATGTCGCTGATATTTTTGCCGCGCAGCAGGTAGGACAGCACTCCCTCGTTGAAGCGTCTTCCCCCGCAAGCTTCGCAAACGGTCGCCACCGTATCCATAAAAGCAAAATCGGTGTAAATGGTTCCGAGTCCCTTACAGGCCGGGCAGGCCCCTTGCGAATTAAAGCTGAAAAGCGAAGGGCTGACCCGATTCGCCTTGGCAAATCGCTCCCGGATCGTATCGATTATGCCGATATAAGTGGCGATATTGGATCGGTTCGAAGCGCCGATAACCCCTTGATCGACAACGATCGCCTCGGGATAGGTCTGCGCAAACGCACAGCGGATCAATGTGCTTTTGCCCGATCCGGCCACTCCGGTAACGGCGGTCATCACCCCTGCGGGGACCCGGACGCTTACCTCTTTCAAATTGTTGAGGCTCGTGCGTGGAATTTCCAGCCATCCGGCCGGTTGCCGGACCTCGCTTTTGCATGAAAGCCGGCGCTTCAGCAGCCGGGAGGTCAGCGTATCCGCCGACATCAGCCCGCCGAGTTCTCCCTCGTAGACGATCCTTCCCCCGCCCGTTCCGGCGCTCGGCCCCATTTCCACGATATGATCGGCGATCCTGATCACGTCCGGGTCATGCTCCACGATCAGCACGGTGTTGCCTTTATCCCTTAATTGCCGCAGCAGCCGGTTGATCCGGCCGACATCGTGGGGATGCAGACCGCTGCTGGGCTCATCCAAAATGTAAAGCAAATCGCTCAGGCTGTTGCCGAGCTGGCGCACCAGTTTGATCCGCTGCGATTCCCCGCCCGACAGGCTGGGCGTTTCCCGGTTCAAACTCAAATACCCAAGCCCGATCTCGATCATGTCGGCCAGCCGTTTGACGATCGCCTCGGTCACCGTGCGGACCAGCGGTTCGCGGACAGTACGCACAAAATCAATCAGCTCACTGACCGGCATGCTCGCGCAGTCCGCAATATTTTTGCCGTTGATTCGGCATGTCAGCACGTCGGGCTTAAGCCTGCCGCCGCGGCACGCCGGGCATATCCCCTCGGACGCGATCCGTTTGATCGCTTCCTTGTAAAGGGCGTTATCCCGGCCATCCTTGTCCAGGAAAGACCGTTTGATGCGGGGGACGACGCCCTCGTACAGCGAAGTCGGCGGCCACTCTTTCGTCGGATTCGTCGGTTTGAACCCCGTTTTGTATAGCAGCGTATCCATTTCTTCCTCGGTGTAATCCTTCAGCTTTTTGTCGTTGTCGAACAGTCCGGTGGCGGTATATCTTTTCCAGCGGAAATCGCCGGGCTGGAAGGTGGGGAACAGGATCGCACCCTCGTTCAGCGATTTTTCCTTGTCAATCAAACGGTCGATAAGAATCGTCTTCGCCTTGCCCAGCCCTTCGCATTCCGGGCACATCCCCTGCGGATTGTTGAAGGAAAAAATGTCGGAATAACCAACGAAGGGCGCGCCTTGCCGGGAAAACAACAGACGCAGCAGCGCGTAGATATCCGTGGCCGTGCCAACCGTTGATCTGGCGTTGCCGCCAAGCCGCTTCTGATTGATTACGATCGATACCGGCAAATTGGAGATTCCCTCCACCTCCGGCTGTCCGTAATGGGGCAGCCGGTTGCGGATAAAGCTTGAGTAAGTTTCGTTCAACTGCCGCTGCGATTCGGCCGCGATCGTATCGAAAACAAGCGCCGACTTACCCGAACCCGATACGCCGGCAAACACCGTAATCCGCTTTTTCGGAATGGAGACACCAACGTCCCGCAAATTTTTTTCTCTGGCTCCGAACACATGAATGAAATCGTCTTTATGCATGTTTCCTTTCCCTCCTCTGGATGATTCACTTAAAATAGAATAAATTAAAACCATGACAAAAACTGTCATGGTTTAGAAAATGGAGGAGATTGGATGTCCAAGACGAGGTTTTTGTTCGACCTGATCATGTATATCAACGCCAAGCGCAGCTTTACGGCGCAGGATGTCGCTGACGAATTCCGGGTGTCCGTGCGGACGGCGCACCGCTATTTGAGCGAACTGAGCGAGATGGGCGTCCCGCTCTACACCGAGCCGGGCCGAACCGGAGGGTACCGCCTGCTTCGCGGCAGGATGCTGCCGCCTGTGATGTTCGACGAAGACGAAGCGTTTGCCGTCTTTTTCGCGTTCCAAACGTTGAAATATTATCCGTCGCTGCCCTTTGACATCAATGTGAAATCCGTCTCCCGCAAACTGTACGCGAACCTGGCTGACGACATGAAGCGCAAAGTGGAGCGCCTGGACGCGGTAGTCGCGATTTGGAGCCGCAAACGCAGCGTCGCTTCACCGTTTTTGAAGGAAATTATCGAGGCGGCTGCAGACCGGCAGGTGCTGAAAATCGGGTATGCTTCGAGAACGGAGGACACAGAAAGAGAGGTTGGGCCGCTTGGGGTATACGCCTACGACGGCTTCTGGTACATGCCCGCCGTCGACCTGAACACCGGCGATGTCCGCCAGTTTCGGACGGATCGCCTTTTGTTTGTGGAAACCCTGCCGCAAACGTTCGACCCGCCCGTCGGTCTGGCAGGCTGGCTGGAGCAGCTCTCCGGACAGCCTTTGAAAGCGCCGGTGCGGCTGTATGTCGAGCTGACCCGGGAAGGCATGCGGCAGTGCCGCAGCCAGCCCTGGCTGGAACCGTATATCGCAGCGGCCGATCCGGACCACGGCTATATCGATGCCGTGATCGACGAGAGCGAAGTGGAGTTCACTGCCGCGTATTTTTTCCAGTTGGGTCCTGACGCCAAAGTGCTAGAGCCGCGCGAAATCGCGGACCGAATCCGCGAGCGGGCGGGGGCGCTGGTCCGCCATTACGGATAAAGTCGGGCGGGGTGATAAGCATGGTTGAAGGTGGAAAAGGACGGGGCAAAGGCAGGTAAAGACGGGTTAGACGGGTTAGACGGGTTAGACGGGTTAGGACGGGTTAGGACAGGTGAAGTCGGGTAGGCGGATAAAGCACTAACGTTGCAACAAAACTGACATCTGACATGATAACATTACTAACCACAAATCGAATTTTAACGGTTGCCACAAGCGCTATTTGTGCCAAAAACGTTGATTTCAACTTTTAACGGTTGCCATAGCGCTTATTTCACTTAAAACCAGTTATTTTTGCTTAGATTCAGGCAAATAACGGCGATCACAACCGTTAAAATTTGGAGAAGGGCTTTTTTCGCAAAATAGCGGCTGCTACAACCGTTAGATTTCCGGCAGGCCCAAATTCCGACTCGATCACCTGAGCTTTTGCGGGAAATCTGGAGTTTTAGGGCTACCAGTTATCTTGTTCAAAGGTTAATGCAAGGCTAGTGCAGATAAAGGTTGATAAAGGCGGGATAAAGCTTGGTAAGGCGGATAAAGCTTGGTAAGGCGGATAAAGCTTGGTAAGGCGGATAAAGCTTGGTAAGGCGGATAAAGGCCAGCGCCCTGACGGGAAAACCAGCCTATTCGCGGTGAAGCACAACACCTTCTCATCTACCCGGGAAGGACTGCGTTGGCGGCATACCAATGAATGATCTCGTTGCCGTATAAGTACACGAGCAGGGTGCCGAAGGCCAGAAAGGGGCCAAACGCCAACGTTTGACCGCGCTGCCTGCGGCCAAAGGCCTGCTGCAGCGCCACCGCTACGGCGCCAGTGACGGCGGCCACGAACAAGGCGAGGAGCACGCCGGGGAAACCGACGGCCCAGCCGAACACGGCCAGCAGCTTGACGTCGCCCATCCCCATCCCCCGGCCGGGGGTGAGGGCAGCGACAAGCAGCAGCAGGCCGCTGCCGCCAAGCGCGCCCAGCGCATGGCTCCACAGCGTGCCGCCGCCGGCCAACGGCACGGCGGAGAGCAGCACGGCGCCAAAGCACAGCAAGGCGCCGTTGGGGATGATTCTCGCGGTCAGGTCGGTGACCGCGATCAGCACGGCCAGGGCGGTCAGCAGCAGGCCGACCGCCCATGCGCCCGATGCACCGAAACGCAGGTGCATCAGGGCGAACATCGCCGCCGCGGCGAAGGCGGCGGCGATGTCTCCGGCCCGGCGCAGCCGGCCGGAGGGTGCGGCGCCGGCGGCAGGGGCTGTGCCGCCGGCCGCTGCCGTAGCGCTCACGCGCGCGTTGCTGCCTCCGCCCACGTCGCTTCCGCACGCGCCGCTTCCACCCACGCCGCCTCCGCTCGCGCCACTTCCGCCGATGCCGCTTCCACCCACGCCGCTTTCGCTCGCGCCACTTCCGCCGATGCCGCTTCCACCCGCACCGCCTCCACCCGCACCGCCTCCGCCCGCACCGCTTCCGACCACGCCGCTTCCGCTCGCGGGCACCAGCCCCCGCCGCGCCACCAGGCGGCGCCCGAGCCGCGCCAGGCCGGCGCCTACGGCCAACCCGGCGATAAAGTTAAGCGCCGCCAACATTATCGTTTCCATAGCCCCTCCAATAACGGCGTCGTACGTTCCATAGCTGCCGGTATATTTTATTAGCCCCCTAAAATAAGCTCAAACCAATAACGGCGCTTGACCAAACAATCATGAGAACCTCCAGCGAAAAAATATAAGGACAAAAAATGTCGTTATTCCGGCGATATCCATCCTCTTGAGAGAAATAGGGGTAATTTATGTCGCTATTTTCTCCAATCATAAGGAAATGCCCACGTTCCGGACCATTCATAGGAAAATAAGGACAAAAAATGCCGCTAATCGGGATGTAAGTGCCAGACTCCGGATAATAAGTACATAAAGTGTCGCTATTTTGAAGGCCAATGCTTGGTTCGCTTCAGTAGCAGCCTGCAACCGTTAGAACGACGCGCCAACTCGCCCCTGGGGCTGCGCCTTCCTGTACGTCAAAAACCGTTGTTGGTTTTGAGCCGAAAATTCCGTATAAGTTAAACATCGGTATAAACAATTTGATCATACAGCAGCGCGGCGAACGAAGGCAACAAGTCAAGTCAAGTCAAGTCGAGTCACGACCAATTCACTCCCCGCCAAACGGCCCGCTGTCATCTCTCTTCTTCCACTTCGCGGATAATTTCCTGAAGGGTGGTGTGTCCCTCCAGCACTTTTCCAACGCCGTCGGCCAACAAGGTGGTCGTGCCGGTTTCCCGGGCCAGCCGCCGCAGCTCCTTTGCGGATTGTCCGCTTGCGATCCCGGAGCGCAGCTCGTCGCCCACAAGCAATACTTCGTGCACCGCCATCCGGCCGCGGTAACCGCTTTTTCCGCAAGCGGCGCAGCCCTTGCCGCGATACAGCTTGTCCGCTTTGAAGCCCAGACGCTCAAGGTATAGAAGCTCCTGCATATCCGGCGTGTATCCGGTTGTGCAATCGGGACAAACACAGCGGACCAGCCGCTGGGCGACTACTCCGATCAGCGCGGAGGCGATCAGATGCGGCTCGACCCCCATCTCCCGCAGCCGGACGACCGCGCCGACCGTATCGCTCGTATGCAGCGCCGAAAACACGAGCTGGCCCATTAACGAAGCGCGAATGGCGGTTTCCGCGGTTTCCGGATCGCGGATTTCCCCGACCATAATAATATTCGGATCCTGCCGTAAAATAGAGCGGAGACCATTAGCAAACGTCAATCCGGCCGCAGGGGAAACCTGCGTCTGATTTATGCCGTCAAGCATGTATTCCACGGGATCTTCGATCGTGATCACGCTTGTCTCTTCGCGGTTCAGATGCTGCAATACGGAGTAGAGAGTCGTCGTCTTCCCGCTCCCCGCTGGTCCCGCCAGCAGAACCATCCCATGCTGCTTTCCGGCCATGCGCCGAAACAATTCGAGATTTTCCTCGGCCATGCCCAGTTTGTCCAGACTATGTATCCCTTCGGATGGGTCAAACAGGCGCATCACGATTTGTTCCCCGTGCACCGTCGGCAGCGAAGACAACCGGATTTCGATCTGTTTGCCGTCGACCGTCAGCTTGATGCGCCCATTCTGAGGCAGCCGGCGTTCTTCGATGTTCAAATGGGCCAAAATTTTCAGCCGGGCGGTGATGACGCCCTGCATCGATTTCGGAATGGACCGCCCTTTGCGCAGTTGTCCGTCAATGCGGTAGCGGATCGTCAGCTGCGCGTCCATCGGATCGACATGAATGTCGCTGGCGCCGAGGCGCACCGCCTGTTCGATCATTTGCTGAACGAGGCGGACGACCGGAGAATCTTCGTCCAGAATCATCGACTCTTCCACCTCGATCTGGCCGCTCCCCGCCCCTTCGTGCATCGAATTCTGCTGCCCGTATAGCCGGGCGATCCCCCGCTGCAATTCCCCTCGTGAAATAATAGCCGGTTCAATCGTAAAACCAGTGCTTATCCGCAAGTCTTCAATAACGAACAAATCCAGGGGATCGGCCATGGCGACCATCAGCTTCCGGCCGTCCACGCGAATCGGCAGCACCTGGTGCCTCTTGGCCATCTGCTCCGAAATGACCTGGGTTAATTGGGGGGCGGTGTTAAGCCTTGCCAAGGTGACGTGCGGGATGCCAAGCTGAAATTCCAGCGCCTCGATGAGCTGATGCTCGGTCAGAACCCCCTGCTCCAGCAGCACATCGCCGAGCTTTTTCCGGGAACGCTGCTGCTCTTCCAGCGCGGTTTGCAGCTCTGCTTCCGTAATCATGCCGGATTCCAGAAGAAGTTCACCCAATCTTTTTTTGATTGTGTACATGGCCTCCCCCATCTCCATGGAAAATTTATCATATTAGCTTCAGTGCTGAAAACCGGCCTTTTGAACACACACTTTATGTATTGCATACACGAAACTTCGCTTAAGAAAACCAGTCCTTAAGTCCTAGAAAAAAAACAGCGCGAATTATCGCGAGATTACCCATCCGCTGAATATTTATGCAGCTTTGGCATAGTTACAATTATAAACCTTTCAATTATTCAGCGCTATCATTCGATAGTATATTATACCTATTTCAACCAATGGTGGTCCTAGTGAAAAACGTCTATCGACGTCCCCTTTAAGTCCGTTAGGGTTTACACCCGGCCAGATTTGCTTTAGGCCTGCAGCCGGGCTTATCGTTTTTCATGGGAAGAAGGACGGGCCGATGGGATGGGATCAACTACAAAAGTGCATTCTATTTTCCGCAAATTACCACTTTAGAGCGATTGAAATGCAAAAGCCGAAAGTGCATCTCTTTTAGGGCTATCCGATAAAAAAATAGCTTTTGACCCGAAATGAAATGCACTTTTACATCTGAACCACCTGTTTCGAGGAATTTCGACGAAAACCGCCTGCACTTTTGCATTTCGTGCGACTTCCCCTCGGCATAAAGTAAACATAACCGGAGTGGCATATAATTCTTCCACGCAAAGGTTTCAACACGTTCAAGGTACCGAATCGCGGCTTTGAGCCCCGCACTCAAAAAAAAAGCCGCTCCCGGAATGGAACTGCCCCCTCACAAGGGGCCTGTTCACAGAGCGGGAACGGCTTTTATTTACACTTGAATTACGCTTGCACGGCATCCAGATCAACCGAGCGCTTGAACGCTTCGGTGTCGTTTTCGCCAAGGATTTTGCCGGTGATGACGCCGGCGGCGATCGAGTCGTTGACGTTCAGCGCCGTCCGTCCCATATCGATGAGCGGTTCGACGGAGATCAGCAGCCCCGCGAGGGCGACCGGCAAATTCATCGTCGACAGCACGATGAGCGAAGCGAAGGTCGCGCCCCCTCCAACGCCGGCAACGCCAAACGAACTGATGACGACGACCAGGATCAACGTCAGGATGAAGTCCCAGCTCGTCGGATTAATGCCGACGGTCGGCGCGATCATAACGGCCAGCATGGCCGGATAAATTCCGGCGCAGCCGTTTTGCCCGATCGTCGCTCCGAACGAGGCCGACAGGTTGGCTACCCCTTCCGATACGCCCAGCCGCTTCGTTTGCGTCTCGACGTTAAGCGGGATCGTGGCGGCGCTGGAACGCGACGTAAAGGCGAACACCAGCGTCGGAAGCACCTTTCGTACATACTGTACCGGGTTGTACCCGAACAGGGCCAGCAGGATCAGATGGATGATGAACATGACGATAAGGGCTACGTAAGAAGCGCCTACGAACTTGATCAGCTTGAGGATTTCATCCACACTGGTCGTTGCGGTCACGTTCGTGATCAGCGCCAAAATCCCGTACGGTGTCAATCGCAGGACCAGCGTAACGATCCGCATAACGACCGCGTAAACGGCATCCACCATTTTGCGGAACGTATCGGCCTGCTCCGGTTTTTTCTTATCCAGACCAAGCACGGCCACCCCGATGAAAGCGGAGAAAATAACGACCGCCAGCGTCGAGGTGCTGCGCGCCCCGGTCATGTCCGCAAACGGGTTCGTCGGGATAAAGTCGAGCACCTGCTGCGGAATCGTTTTGTCCGCCACATCGCCGAGGCGTTCCTCAAGCGCCGCACCGCGCTGTTGTTCCCGCTCGCCGGCCTGGATTTCGATCGCCTTCAGATCGAAACTGAGGCTCGTCACAATGCTGACCGTGGCGGCGATCGCCGTCGTAATGAGCAGCACGCCAATGATCAGGGCGCTCATTTTCCCCAGGTTTCGTCCACCCTTTAATTTCATGATGGCGGAAATGATCGACACCATGATCAGCGGGATGACCACCATTTGCAGCAACCCGACATAACCGCGGCCCACCAGGTTAAACCAGTCGGCAGAGCCGGAAATGACGTCCGAGCCCGCCCCGTACGCCCACTGCAAGATAACGCCGAACACAAGTCCGAGTCCCAGTCCGGTAAACACCCGTTTTGTAAAAGAAACATGCTTCTTCTGCATCCAGATCAGAACGCCGATCAGAATCAGCATAACAGCTACGTTAATGATGATACTCAAGGTATCCATACAACGTCTCTCCTCCTCAAAATAGTACAAAGTATCGTAATAACGTCCGGACGATATGGAGCCGGAAACAATTTACAGACGATATAATATCATAAATGCGACTATTTTGATAGGAATAATTTTTCCAGAAAATGATACAGTCGGCCAAGCATAGTATATGCATTCAATACAGCTTTCACCTGAAAGCTCTAAAAGGGGACGTATCCCGACGACTTATCCCGCTTAATTAGACTCATGCTCTCCCAGCGGCGCGATTTCCACCTCAGCCGGAGCAAAATTGTTTTCATCCACTCATCCGCGATAAATGCGACATAAACGCCAACCATGCCCCAGCCCAAATACACGCCCAGCACGTATGAGAGGGAAACACTGACGAGCCAGACCGACGTGACGCTGATATAGACCGGAACTTTAACATCTCCCGCAGCGCGCAGCGCATTGATAAGGATGAGGTTTCCGGCACGCCCGGCCTCCAGCAAAACCGCAAGCCACAACAAATGAACCGTAAGCCGGATCGTATCCCCATGGCTGGTGAACAAGCCGACCAGGAAACCTGAGCATGAAGCGATCAGCAGGGCTGAACCCGCAGAGACGAGCGAAGCGATCCAGGCATAATTTTTACCGCGCTTATAAGCCTCATCGTAAAGCTTGCCGCCGATGTATCTGCCGATTATGATCTCCGTGCCCAAAGCCAAAGACAACGTAAACAAATTGTTAAACATCCCGATATTTTGCGCGTATATTTTGGCCGATAAGGCCTGGGTCCCCAAAAGGGCGATAAACGAGGTGATACAGATCTGCGCCATGGTGGAAAAGAAGCTTTCGCCCGCTGTCGGAATGCCGATTTTAAACAATCCCCCGGCATGTGACCGAACGCCCTCCATCCGCATTCCCTTTATCCGCCACTGGAAATCCGTCCTGGCCTTTAACATGATGAAGAGGAACGCCAAGCCGGCCATCCGCGACAGCACGGTAGACAAAGCTACCCCAGAAACTCCCGAAAAAGGCGCGCCGAGGGAGCCGTATAGGACAGCGAAATTCCCGCCCAAATTAAGAACGTTCACTCCCAAGGCGACGTACATGGTGACGCGTGTAAATCCGTAGCTCCGCATAATGGTGGATAAAGTGAGCCGGACCGCCTCGGCAAACACAAATCCTCCCGTAATCATCAGGTACGTCCATGCCGAAGGCGCAAGCTCCTCCGGGAGATTCATCCATCCGAAGATCAGGCGGCCGCCTCCCATGAGCAGCAAACTGACCAGCAGCCCAAACAGCAAATTGAGTACGATGGCTACCGAAGCTGCCTCCAGCGCAGACTTATTCCGGCCCGCCCCCAGGCTCTGGGAGATCAGCACGCTCGTACCCGCGGACACAACATTAAACATCAAATTCACAAAAAACAGAATTTGATTCGCCACGCCGACAGCCGTCATCGCATCTTCGGAAAACCGGCTCAGCATTAACGTATCGATATTTCCCATCAGCATGCCCAGCAGCATTTCGATAAAAATAGGCCAGGTCAAAGCAAAAAACGTAAGCTTGTTTGCTTTCTCCTTCTCCAACCCTCTCACCCGCATCTTTCGCCCTGAAATGTAATCATAATCCGATCTCTCCCAAATTCGAGGCAAAAAAAGGGCATAGACGCTCAGAAAAACTGAGGCTATACCCAGGTGCCGATATTCGTAAGAAGATGAACGCCGTTACCCCTTGCTGGCGCCCGAAGTTAAGCCGTCGACCAGCAGCCGCTGCAAGAACATAAACAATATTGTGATCGGGAGCGCGATCAGAACAGCGCCTGCGGCAAACAGCGTGAAATTGCTATTTTGGATGCTGCTTACCATGTCCCACATCCCTACGGCTAGCGTCCAGTTTTCCTTCGTCCGCAGCACGAGCCGGGCAAAGATAAAATCGACCCAAGGACCGACGAACTGAGTCAACGCCATGTACGTCAGCATCGGCTTGGACAGCGGTAGAATGATGCGTGCGAAAATGGTAAAGTTACTGGCCCCATCGATCCGCGCCGCTTCGTCCAACGAGCGGGGAATCGTATCGAGGAACCCTTTGGCGATAAACGTCCCGCCGAGCGGCGCTCCCGCCGCGTACACGATAATCAATGCAATATGCGTATCGAGCAGATGCAGCTCCCGCAGCAGCAGATAGATCGCAATCATGCTCATGAACCCCGGGAACATGCCCAGCACGAGCATGCCGGACAGCGCCGTTTTGCGGCCGCGGAAGCGGAAGCGGGACAGCGCGTAGCTGGTCAGCAGTACCAGGAGCACACCCAGCACCATGGAGCAGGCGGCAATTTTCAACGTGTTCAAATACCAGGTGCCGAACAGATATGTTTTCGAGGTGAACAGTTCAGCATAATGAACTAATGTAAATTTTTCCGGAATCAGCGTTTTGCTGTAGAGCGATTTGCCCGGCCGCAACGAGCCGAATACGACCCAGAGCACGGGGTATACCGCGGCGATACACAGCAGGACAAGCACCAGATAACTGGCGCCAAGCCGAATCCCGGTTCTTATTTTCCGTACGCTCATTGGATCATATCCTCCTCTTTAAACGACTTGGTTCTGCGGTAGTTGTATATCGAGAACGAGGCGATAATGACGAAAATAATGATCCCGATAGCAGAGGCCATGTTGTACTTATTCTGGTTCAGCGTCAGCTTGTATAGCCAGGTGACGAGCAGGTCGGTTGCGCCGGCGTACTGATAGTCGCCCTTAACCGGATCTCCCCCCGTCAGCAGGAAGATGGCGTTAAAGTTGTTGATGTTGCCGGCAAACTGCGCAATCAAGGTCGGCGCCGTCGTGAACAGAATCATCGGCAGCGTGACGATCTTGAATTTTTGGAATCCGGTAGCTCCGTCCACCTCGGCAGCTTCATACAAATCTTTCGGAATGGTGGTCAGCACGCCCAAAATGAGCAGCATGGATACCGGGATCCCTACCCACATGTTGACGACGATAACCGTGACCTTGGCCCAAAACGGATCGGTCAGCCACGGCAATCCCCCAAGTCCGAAATAACCGAGATACTGATTGATCGGCCCGAACTGGCCGTTAAACATATTTTTCATTACAAGCAGCGAAATGAGCTGCGGAACCGCGTAAGGAAGAATCAAAATCGTTCTCCACAACCCCTTAAAGCGGATGCCCTTCTGATTGATCAGCAAAGCCACGAGCAAACCGCCAAAATAGGTGGTTATCGTGGACAATATCGCCCAGATAAGCGTCCAGGTCAATACGCCGTAAAAAGTATGGCTCCAAGTTTTGAGGGCAACCAATTCTTTAAACGTCCCGAATCCGACCCAATCGACAAGCATTGCCGGCGGGATGTGTTTGGGAGCCGAGTAGTTGGTGAACGCAAGCATGACCATGAAAATGATCGGCATCACGGTAAAAAATAAAATACCTGCGGCGGGAATGCTTAAAAAGGCCACGGCGAATTTATAATCAAGTACGTACCGAACCGATTGTTTGAAATTGTTCGGCTTCTTGCCCCGGTCTCTTTCCTGCCCGATTTTGCGGGCGTCTTTCACGTTCAGAATATAAACAATGACAAAAACCGCTAGAAACAACAGCGTTATCAAGCTTTGAATCATAATGAAAATGGAATGGTCCCCGTCCACCCATTTTCCTTTTACGAGCATTCTAGGTACTTCGCCGAGCGTAATAATTCCCCAAATCGCCGTTCCCAAATTTTTGATCAAATAAGCGAGTCCCAGCACCTCTACCGCCAAAAATAGCAAACCCTTGATATATTGGCGGTTATAGAGTTGCCCCAGCCCCATGCAAATGATCGACAGTACGCTTGCGTTTCTCTTGTGTCGGTCCATTAACCTTCCTTCTCCTCTCCTCGAGAAACCGCCGGAACGGCCCGCCGCCTTCTAAGCGGCGGGCATTGTCCCGGTTTCGTTGTCCAAAGCATCCCAGACTTATTGGGCTACGCCTTTGTTTAAGTCTGTAATTTGAGCAATCGTTTTTTCCATCGTCGTTTTCGGGTCAGCATTATTGTTCCAGATTTCCGGGAGCGCCGCGTTCATCGGAGCCCAAACATTAGACATTTCCGGAATGGACGGCATCGGCTGCGAGTTTTTCGCTTGTTCCGCAAAGGCGGATACGTACGGATCGTTTTTGATTTGATCGCTTTCCAGGGCTTCGAGATTCGTCGGAACCGCGCCTACTTTTTCGTACAGCAGAAGCTGGGCATCCTTCGTAGAAGCAAAATGCGCGAACAACTTAGCCGCGTTCGGATATTGGGTAAACGAATTGACGACCCATACCTTCGCTCCGGAGAAAGTAATGGCGGTTTTGCCGTCCACTGTCGGGTAGGGAGCCACGCCAAGATTGTCGCCAAGCGCCGCTTTGTATCCGGCCAGTTCCCAAGGACCGTTGATATCCATGGCTACATCGCCCGCAGCAAACAAACTGCGTTTGACGTCCGCGTTGATGTCCCCACTGTTGATCGGCAAAATTCCTTTCAGGCTTTGGAATACTTTCAAGCCTTCGATCGCGCCGTCTTTGGCCAATCCGATATCATCCGGGTTCGTGCCGCCCTCGCCGAACAGGTAACCGCCCCCGCTGGCAATAAACGGATAGTTGAAATACATGTTGCCGGTTTCCCACATAATCGCGAATTTATTTTTCGCCTTGTCCGTAAACGTTTTACCAAAGTCGAGAATATCTTTGAAATCTTTCGGCGCTTCGGGAACCAGCGACTTGTTATAATACAGCGCCATCGTTTCCGCCGCTCTCGGATAGCCGTAAAGCACGCCATCATAGGTGGCGCCTTGAACCGCAACTTTCGTATTGCTCTGCGCCGTTTCTTCGCCGAACACGTCATTGGCCAAAATAAGCCCGGAAGTTGCGGCGTTGCCCAAATGATCATGCGGTACAATGAGCACATCGGCGGCCAGCCCGGCAGGTCCGTCCTGCGTCAGTTTACCGATTTGGTCGGTCGGAGCCACTTCCTCGATTTTTATGTTAACGCCATATTTTGCGGTGAATTGCTTGGCGATTTCTTCCGTAAACGCCAGCTCTTCCTTGCTTTCCCAAACGACAAGCTCGGCACCATTTTCCGGAACGATCGATTCAGCGCTCGTATTTTCCCCGGTTGCATTCCCTGTATTTTCGGTTTGGTTTGCCGGTGCAGCCGTGCCCCCGTTATTGCTTGGTCCGCAAGCGGTGATGGAGACGGCCAGCGTCAACGCGGCAATCAAAGTCAATATCTTTTTGGACTTCATCACATTAACCCCTCCTAAATTTTTAAATGAAATACCGCTACAAATCTTGCGCAAACGTTTTCTGAAAAATGCTGAAATTTTTATGTTTTTTCTCTTCCAACTCATAAACTTCAGCATCCTCTACTTCGGAAGCGCTTTATTCAGGGATCATCATACAACAAGGTATAGACCTTGCAAAAACGTTTGCACAGGTGATTTATCGATAATTATATGCTAATATCTTTAATTTTCTTCACTTTACTCGCAATATCACAAAATACCTTCCCAAACTTTGTGTTTGACTTCCCGATTCCATGCTTTGCTCGTTCCACTTCACCCTTGAATTCAAGGGTTTTGGCATTCCGCCCTATAGGATTTTGCATCCGCGCGGCTGCTTTTTAAAGCGTTTTATTTTTCGTCTTGTGCAATGGTTTGAACAGTGTTATAATCTGGAGCGATGAGACGAATACTACGTCTGTTATCTCTTTCCATCATTCATAAATCGAAGGCTCTGCTATCGAAAGGTACATCCTCGGCCCTTTTTCCGGCCCGGATGTGCTTTTTTTGCTTACTAAGCAGCAAAGTAGGGTCAATAAAGCGCGCCTTACAAAACTGAGCTTATGCTTTCGATGCAAGTTTTGTACGAAGCTTGCGCTGACGTAGTGATGCTCACAAAACTTTTAGGAGGAATCTTATGCTGCTTGAAGCGATTTATCATCGTCCGAAACTCAATTGGGCCTACGCTTACGACTACGAGACACTCCACTTGCGCCTGCGCTCGAAAAAAAACGATCTTACTGAGGTTTATGCTTTTGTCGGGGATAAATACATGTGGGATCAAAGCAAGGAGCTCATTCCCATGTCCCTCAAGGCCAGCGACGAGCTGTTCGATTACTGGGAATGCGCCTATCGGCCGCCGCTGCGCAGAACAAGATACGGCTTTTTGCTGAAATCCGGCGACGAGCAAATCTGGATGACCGAAAACGAGTTTACCCGGGAGCGCCCTTCCGGGCCGGAGCGCTTGTTTGAATTTCCGTTCATTAACCCGATCGATGTGTTTACCCCACCGGCATGGGTTAAGGAGGCGGTCTTCTATCAGATCTTCCCGGAACGCTTCGCCAACGGAGACCCAAGCATAAGTCCGAAAGACGTGCTTCCCTGGGGCGGCAAGCCGGAGCGCACCAACTTTTTCGGCGGCGATTTGCAGGGCGTCATCGATCATCTCGACCATTTGAGCGAGCTCGGGATCACGGGCATATACTTCACGCCGTTGTTTGAAGCGACGACCAATCATAAATACGATACGGCGGACTATATGAAAATCGATCCGCACTTCGGCGACATCGCCACGGTCAAGAAGCTCGTAAACGCGTGCCATGAACGGGGAATCCGCGTGCTGTTCGACGCCGTGTTCAACCATTCGGGCAAAACGTTCGCCCCGTTTGTCGACGTGCTGGAAAAAGGCGAAAAATCCCGCTACAAGGACTGGTTCCATGTCCGTGAATACCCGCTGCACGTCAAGGACGGGGTGCCGACCTACGATACGTTCGCTTTTGAGCCGCTGATGCCGAAGCTCAACACGGAGAATCCGGAAGTGAAGGAGTATTTGCTGAAAGTGGCGGAGTTCTGGATCAAGGAGGTCGGGATCGACGGCTGGCGGCTGGACGTGGCGAACGAAGTGGATCATCATTTTTGGCGCGATTTCCGCAAAACGGTCAAAGCCGCGAACCCGGACGCTTACATCCTCGGCGAAATTTGGCATGAATCCTCCGGCTGGCTGCAGGGCGACCAGTTTGATGCCGTCATGAACTATCCGTTCACCGAAGCCGTGATCGATTTCGTCGTCCGCGGCACGCTGGATGCCGCCGGATTCGCCCATGCGATCGGCAAGCAGTTGTCCCGTTACCCACAGCAGGCAAGCGAGGTCGCCTTCAATCTCCTGGACAGCCACGATACACCGCGTCTGCTGACGCTTTGCGAAGGCAACAAGGCCAAAATGAAGCTGGCCGCCCTGTTCCAGTTCACATACCGTGGAGCGCCCTGCATTTACTATGGAGACGAGATCGGTCTCGACGGAGAAATGGACCCGAACTCCCGCAAATGCATGGAATGGGATGCGGACAAACAGGACCGGGAGCTGTTTAAGTTCTACCGCGAGCTGATTGCCGTCCGCAAAGATCTGGCCCCGCTCCGCACCGGCTCGATCCGCTTCCTGATCGCCGAGGCGGGCGGCAGCAAGCTGGCTTACGAGCGCAAGCTCGACGGGGAGGCGGTGCTCGTGCTGCTCAACAATTACGATGCCGGTCAAACGTTCGAGGTCAGCGCGGCCGGAGCCTCCTGGCAGGACCGGATGAGCGGGAAAACCTACAAAACGGAGAGCGGAAAGCTGGCCGTCAAGCTGCCCGCCTACGGGTACGCGGTGCTTACGGAAAGTAAATAGCGGCGCTTAAAGTTGGGGTGGCTTGTCCAGGGGTTGGGCAGGCCGGCCCGGCCCGTTCCCGCCCTCATTCCGGGAACATGTTCACGCCTTGCGTGCGGACATAGAAGGCAAGTAAATAGCGGACTTTTTGGGCGTTATTTGGGTGCTATTCTAGCCTTGGAGGGAAATAACGGTAAATTTCGTCCCTATTTCACACGCCTCCGCTGAAAAAACTTCTTTTTACCGCACACGAGTCAAAATAGCGCCATAAAAGGGCTTTATTCTCCAAAGGACCTTTACCATCGCGAAAATAACGCCCTTTTATTCCTTTATTTCCGTCAGCTGAGCAAAAATCCCGGAAGTTGGCAACACTCTGGACAGTATATAGGACTCTCTGTGTAAAACGTTTGCATCTCTTTTGATCCGAGAAAAATCGAGACCTCATAGCGAATTTCCCCCTTTTAAACTTCTTTTCACATTTTTCTATCGCTCTATTTAAGGGGGATAAGCCTTGTCCGCGCCGCTTTCTATTTACTTTCCGCTGCGTTTCGATTAATATTACAGTGTAAAGCAAACGGTTCCACACAGGAGGTTTATATGGCTGTCACCATCAAGGATGTTGCAAAAAAGGCCGGAGTATCGCCTTCTACCGTGTCCCGGGTGCTGTCCAATCACCCCAGAATCAGCGCGGAAACATCGCGGAAAGTAAAACTCATTATGGACCAGCTTGGCTATCATCCCAACATCATGGCCAAAAGCCTGGTTTCCAAAACGACAAACAGCATATGCATCATGCTACCGAAGTCCGCTGAAGAACTGTTCTCCAACTTCTTCTTCATGGAACTGATCCGCGGGATCGTGACGCAGGCCGGCCGCCTCGGTTACGATGTGCTCATCAGCTCCGGCGCCAACGAGAAAGAGGAAGTCTACAACGTCTCCAGACTGATCAACGGACGCCGGGTGGACGGAGTCATTTTGCTGTATTCGCGGCAAAACGATCCTGTGATCGATTTTCTCCATAATGGCGGACATCCGTTTGTTGTGATCGGGCGCAGCGAGAAATATCCTGATATTTTATCGGTGGATAATGATAACATCCAGGCATCTTACGACGCCACGAAGCATTTGATTGCGCTGGGGCACGAGCGCATCGGGTTCGTCAGCGGGCCGCCGGAGCTCGTCGTGTCCAAGGATCGGATGAAGGGGTATCAGGACGCGCTGAAGGATTCAGGACTGGAGAGCCGGCCCGAATGGATTGTCGAAGGTGAGTTTTTGCAGGACAGCGGGTATCGGGCCATGTCGTTTTTCATGAATCTCCCGGATCGCCCCACGGCCCTCGTCACGATCGACGATGTCGTGGCATTCGGCGTGCTTCGCGGCTTGCATGAGCTGAAATACAAGGTTCCCGAAGATTTATGTCTGGTCAGCTTCAATAATATTCCGCTATCGGAGCTTTCGACGCCGCCGCTCAGCAGCATGGATATCGGCATTTACAACATGGGCTACACTTCTTCCCAGGTGCTGATCCAGGCGATTCAGGGCAGCAGCGACAAAGTGTATCCGAAGCGGCAGATCATTCCGCACCGTCTGATCGTCCGCGACTCGTCAATGTATTCGGTGCCCAAGAAGTAAACACAGATACGCCACCCGAAAAATAACGGAAGCTTACCGCTTCTTTTATTTTTTAAGTTTTATTCAAACGTTTGCGCTATGAAGGAGGAATGTTAGTGGATTCAATCAAGGCATGTTTATTCGACCTGGACGGGGTGCTGGTCGACACCGCCAAATACCATTTCCTGGCCTGGAAACGGCTGGCCGCCGAGCTCGGCTTCGCGTTCACCGCACAGGACAACGAGAAGCTCAAGGGCGTCAGCCGCATGGCATCGCTTGATATTTTGCTGAAGGTCGGCGGGCTGGAATTGGAAGAAGCCGTTAAGCGCGATCTGGCCGAACGCAAAAACGGCTGGTATGTCGAATACATCTCCAAAATGGACGCTTCGGAAATTTTGCCGGGCGCGCTCGGTTTCTTGATGCAATGCCGGGAGCAGGGCCTGAATACCGCGCTCGGCTCCGCCAGCAAAAACGCCCCGATCATTTTGCGGAATACGGGGCTGACGCCGTATTTTGACGCGATTATCGACGGCACCCGGACTTCCAGCGCCAAACCCGATCCCGAGGTGTTCCTGCTCGGCGCAGAGGAGCTTGGCGTCCCGCCGGAGGCGTGCGTCGTCTTCGAGGACGCCGAGGCCGGGATTGAGGCGGCGCGCCGCGCCGGCATGCGCTGCATCGGCATCGGATCGCCGGATACGCTCGGCGCGGCCGATCTCGTCGTTCCTTCGCTGGGGGACGTGTCGATAAGCCTGCTGCGCGGTCTGGCCGTCTCTTAACGCCGTCATCCCCCGCCTCAGCTTTGCTTGCGGCGGGCTGGTGAAGCCAAGCCGGAGTGTGCGCAACAGCGAATAGCACTGCTTCTTTTTATCAACATTTTCATATTAGTATGTCCAAAGGAGCCGGTTATAGTGAAACAATATTTAAAAGAAGATGCTTGGTCGATCATCGAAGAAGGGTTCGACCCGGCAAACCATGAGATTTCCGAGAGCATTTTCAGCATCGGAAACGGATATATGGGGCAGCGGGCCAATTTTGAGGAACGGTACGGCGGCCCATCCCTGCAGGGCAGTTATATGGCGGGCGTCTATTATCCGGACAAAACCCGCGTAGGCTGGTGGAAAAACGGATACCCCGAATATTTTGCCAAAGTCCTGAACAGCACCAACTGGATCGGGATCGACGTTTGGGTGGACGGTGCCGCCCTTGACCTGGCCGCTTGCGAAGTGAAGGATTTCATCCGCGAATTGAACATGAAGGAAGGCTGGCTCTCCCGGCGCTTTACCGCTATTTTGGAAGGCGGGAAGGAAATCGCCGTGGAGGCCAAGCGGTTCGTCAGCATCGTACGCCATGAAATCGGCGCGGTCCGCTATACGGTGACTCCGCTCAATTTCAGCGGGGAACTGCGTTTTATGCCGTACCTTGACGGCGACGTAAAAAACAAGGATTCCAACTATGAAGAGAAGTTTTGGGTCGAAGTGGAGAAAAAGGCTGCGGCCGACCTGTCCTACCTGACGGTCAAAACGAAAAAGCTGGACTTCCATGTGACGTCCGCCATGGCTTTTGATGTGTTGAAAAACGGGCAAGCGCTGGAGTTTTCGCAGGTCTTCAGCGAGCGGGAGAAATATGTGGCCGCTGAGGTGGCGGTCCGGGCTGGTCAAGGCGAATCCGTGACGCTTTATAAATACATCGCGAACGTGACCTCCCGCGATCACGGGCTGGCCGAGTTGGCCCCGGCCGGGACAAAATTGCTGCTGGCGGCGAAAGAGGCCGGCTTTGACGTTTTGCTGCGCGAGCAGGCCGAAGCCTGGGCGGAAAAGTGGAAGACGAGCGACATCATCATCGAAGGCGACGTATCGGCGCAGCAGGCGATCCGCTTTAATATTTTTCAGCTCAATCAAACCTACAGCGGGGACGACGACCGGCTCAACATCGGCCCGAAGGGCTTCACCGGGGAAAAATACGGCGGAAGCACCTATTGGGACACGGAAGCCTACTGCGTGCCGTTCTACCTCAGCACGGCCGATTCCGGCATTGCCCGCAATCTTTTGATCTACCGTTACAAGCACCTGGAAAAAGCGAAGGAAAACGCGCGGAAGCTTGGCTTCTCCAAAGGCGCGCTGTATCCGATGGTGACGATGAACGGCGAGGAATGCCATAACGAATGGGAAATTACGTTCGAAGAGATCCACCGCAACGGCGCCATTGCTTACGCTATTTTTAATTACGTGAATTATACAGGGGATAAATCATACCTCAGCCAATACGGTTTTGAAGTGCTGGCGGAGATCTCCCGTTTCTGGGAGGAGCGCGTCAATTTCTCGGAGGCCAAAGGCAAATACGTTATTCTCGGGGTAACCGGGCCGAACGAATACGAAAACAACGTGAACAACAACTGGTACACGAACCGGATTGCCGTTTGGACGCTGGAATATACGCTGGAAGTGCTGAACGATTTGAAAAGCAATGAACCCGACCACTATGAAGCCTTGGCGGGCAAGCTGAATTTGCAGGACGAGGAAGCCCAAAAATGGCGGCATATTATCGATAACATGTACTACCCGCACGATGAAGAACGCGGCGTATTTTTGCAGCAGGACGGCTTCCTCGACAAGGAGATCGTTCCGGTGAATGAACTGGCGCCGGAGCACCTGCCGTTGAACCAGAAATGGTCGTGGGACCGGATTTTGCGCTCCTGCTACATCAAACAGGCCGATGTGCTCCAGGGCCTATACTTCCTGGGCGACCGCTATGACCTGGAAACGAAAAAACGCAACTTCGATTTCTACGAGCCGATCACAGTGCACGAATCCTCCCTGTCCCCCTGCTTGCATGCCATTATCGCCTGCGAGCTGGGATACCAGGAGAAAGCGTACGAAATGTACCTGCGCACCGCCCGCCTCGATCTCGACAACTACAATAACGATACCGAGGACGGCTGCCATATTACGAGCATGGCCGGGACGTGGATGTCGATCGTGCAAGGGTTCGGAGGGCTTCGTGTGCAGCGCGGCGAGCTGATGCTGCGTCCGTTCATTCCGTCTCACTGGAAGTCGTTTTCCTTCAAAGTGATGTTCCGCGGCTCCCGCCTCCAGGTGAACGTCACCGAAGACAGCATCATCGTCGTTAACGAAACGGATGTGCCGGCGGCGATCCGGATTTACGACCAAAGCTATACGGTCGGCGCTATGGGCGAGGTGCAAGCGCAGCGTTCCGCTCCTGCCGCGCTGAGCTGATGATCGTCCCCCAATAAGCCATGCCAAAAAAAAGCTGCTCCCGGCGTAAACGCCGTGGCGAGCAGCTTTTTGGGCTTTTCCGGGTCATCATGCGGCGATGTCATGCACCAAATTTCTAAGCCATTTCCGCGACCGGATTCGCGCGATGCCGAAGCCGAACCGGACGACTTCCTCCAAAGACAAAGCGAAGTATACCAGGTAAATCGGCTGCTTGAACACAAAGGACAGTATCAAGCCCGAAGGCACTCCGATCAACCACGTTGCCGCCGATTCCATGACGAATACGAATTTGCTGTCTCCGCCGCTGTTTAAAATCCCTCCGGCCATAATCATATTTCCCACCTTAGCCCAGAGGAAAGCCGCGAAAACCCATACCAGATAAATGCCCAGACGATGCGCTTCCCCGGAAAGGTTAAAGGCTGACACATACCAAGGGGATATCGCCGCGATCAGGAGTCCGACCGCAACAGAGACGATCGTCCCCAGCTTGAGGAAGCGCAGCGCATACTGCATCGCAGTCTCCTCCTCTCCGGCGCCGAGCTTGTTGCCGACCATGACTCCGCCCGCGCCGGAAAGGCCTGACAGCAGTCCTATACATATCCCTTGCAGGGGAAAAGTGATCGTCATGGCCGTCATTTCGGTGGTGCCCATCCGGCTGTAAATGACCGCGTACACCGTCTCCCCCAGTACCCAAATCAATTCGGTCAAAACGATGGGATACGTCGTTTTAATGAATTTTTTCACCAAAGCCCCCGAACCTTCGAACAAATCGTCAAAGCGCGCCCGGCCCGGAAGCTTGAACAAATATACCGCTCCAACGATCATTACGCACTCTACCACTCTGGAGAGCGATGTCGCAATCGCCGCTCCTTCTAACCCCAATTCCGGAAAACCCCATTTCCCGAAAATCAGCATATAGTTCAACAGGATGTTAAGGCCTACCGCAAACAGGCTGACGGACATTGGCAATTTTACATGCGTCGTGCTTCGCAATACGGCGGAATACAGCATAGTCAGCATGACCGGAACATAACTGAGGGATACGATTTGCAGAAAAACGCCCCCCTCGCCGATGACCCGCTTATCCGTAGTGAACACGCCAAGGCAAAGCTGCGGATTGAAAAATACGAGCAGGGTAAACAGGAAAGAGAGCGTAAACCCCGCCATCAGCCCGATACCCAGCAAGCGGGAGATGTTCTTGCTGTCCCGCTTTCCCCAGAACTGGGCCACGTAAATGGATACTCCTGCGGCAAGGCCGGCCAGCACGACGGAAATCACCGCGTAAATTTTCCCGGCCATTCCGACCGAAGCGATGGCCACGTCGCCCAATTGACCGACCATCAGCTGATCGGTC
The DNA here is from genome assembly GCF_023715465.1 of Paenibacillus macerans. Taxonomy (GTDB): domain Bacteria; phylum Bacillota; class Bacilli; order Paenibacillales; family Paenibacillaceae; genus Fontibacillus; species Fontibacillus macerans_A. The sequence goes on along the minus strand of NZ_JAMBOE010000009.1, from coordinate 137,523 downwards.
AAAGTAAAAAAAGCCATAATCAGACTTTGCAGCGTGACCGGAAGAGCGATTTGATATACGCTTTTATAGAAGTCTTTTGATGGCCGGTTCATCCTTTGCGATACCTCTTTTCCCTCGCTCATACCGCTTTTAAATAGCGAAGCAGTGTATAGTTGTCTTTGGGGAGCACCTCGGCTACCTTAAACCGTTTAGCGTAATCCAGCTTGTTGTAGCCCTCCCCGTCCACCAGCGTGATATTGGACGATCCGCCGATAATAATCGGAATCTGCATCAGGATGATTTCATCGACCAAATCCTGCTTAAACATATGCCAATTGAGAAAGCCGCCTCCCTCCACCATCAGGGTGGAAATTCCGCACTCCGCTTCCAGACGGCGGAACAATTGCGGAAAATCGACCTCGCTTTGCCCGCATACGAGACATTCCTTTCCTCTTTCCCGCAGCAGCTTCACTTTTTCCTCATCCTTGCCGTTCTCCGTCGTCACCACAATCGTTCTCCCCTCATCGGTCAGCACATGGCTGTCCATCGGTATGTCCATCGATCTTGTCGGAACGATCCTCACCGGGTTCTTGTTCTCCTCGTGTCGGTTGGTTAGGAACGGATCATCCGTCACAATCGTATTCTTCCCTACCATAATTCCATCCACTTTGCCGCGGAATTTGTGGATAAATTCCATATCCGGACCGTCGAAGAAGCTGAACAAGGGCTTGCTCGACTGACCTGGTCCCAGCGTTAGCTTACCGTCGATCGAAACTTGGCTAAACACACTCGTTCTCATGGATTATCCCCTTTACGAATTAATTTTTCCTGCCAACGTTCCGCTCCCATTTAACTGAGCTGCAGCCTCCGCCGCATGACCGCATACGCGGTCTCCGAGCCATAATCAAGCAGCAGGCTCATGCCCGCCCTCATGGCTTCCCAGACCGAGGACATCGCCGGCTCGATCGGCATAGACCGGCATTCCTCCGCCAACTCCGCCAGCCGCCCACGGTTAGCCGGACCGGAAAGCTTTAAGCGCTCGCGCGCGCCCGCGTGAACGGGAATCCGCTGAACCGCAGTTCCCCACTTTTCCTGGACCTCTTCCTTCAGCATAAAGCGGGCAAAAGACAGAATCCCCCTGCGGAGCTCCGATTCCAGCGATCCGCCGGGGAAGACAAGTCCGATCGCCGAGGTCATGGAAATCGAAGACCGTCCCCCGACGGAGGGGAGCTGGGCCACCCCCAGCCTGCTCCCCATATGCCGATCCAGGTGGTTAAAGCTCCATTCCCCACCTAGAATCGCCCCGGTCTCACCGGCGATAAATCGCTCCAGCAGCTCGGTGGAACCGTCCATGCTGCACAGGAGCCCCTTCTCGAGCTGCTTTCGTACAAACGCAAGCGCCTGTTGCGTTTCGGTTTCCGGCAGAGCAGGAACCCCCTCTTGAATGGGCCATCCGCCAAAAGCCGTCAAAAATGGCATGAACCAGTACGGCTCCTGTAAATCAGCAGCGACCGGCCGTATCCCTTTGCTTTTCAGATCTTGGCCAAGTTCCGCGATCTCCTCCCAGGAACCGGGGGGCTCCGGGAACAAATCACGGTTATAATACAACACCAGATGATTGCCCGTGAGAACCGGAAGCCCGTACGGCACGCCGGCGGAGTTCATGGAAGGGGCAAATTCCATACCTTGGCCGCTTACCAGAGCGAGCAGTTCCGCTGGCACGACAGAGTACCTCGCCTTGTCCGCGAAAGCCGCCATATCCGCCGGCACCAGAGCCATTTGCGGCGCCTCTCCTCCGGCGGCGATCCCGTTCAGCCGGGAAGCCAACTCTGAAATGTTCATCATCTCCAGGACGACCTCTGCTCTATGTGTCCGGGAATAATCGCGGCACAACTGCTCCAGCAGCTCGATGGACGTGTCCCCGGGGCCGTCGAATTCATGCCAAATCACTAATTTGTTTGCCTCCGGCCGCATTGTAAACGCCTCCCGCCTTCATCTTTTCGATTTGCGTATAATAGAAAATCCCGCCCTGATATGGCTCCAGCAAGCATGAACCGGCAGTGCCCGCGCAGTCCATCGTATCCAGCGGCGATGCCTTCCCGCCCCCGCGGCTGTCGATCAGGAGCGTCCAACCTTCCGCCCCGGGATGGACGGCGCTTAAATCCACCCTCTGCCGCTCGGAAGCACTCAGATTGAAACAGCCGACAAGCAACTCGTTTCCCTCCAAATATGCGTACATGAGCACCTCCCCTTGTGCGTCCGGCATAAAGAAATGGTCTGGCCGAATCAGCTTTTTAAGCCGCTTCTTGCAACCATGCAGCCGATTCAGCAGCGGGATCATCGGAAGCGGATGAGTCCAGTCGATAGTCAATTGATTAAAAAACGCTCTGGGGATTTCCGTCCCTCCGGTGTTGTCGGCAAGGCCGCAATTAAGCGGCCGCTTTTCATTCATTTCAATGCCCGTCGTCAGGAAGGGAACCGCATTCGGCAGAAAATAATTGAATACGCTCATCATCCGTGCCAGTTCCTGGCCGCCGCGGCTGGCGATTCGCGGCGTATCCGCCGTTTCCGAGCAGGCAAACACTGGAATGGCCAATTCCGGCAACTCCCCGAGATATTCCCGCAACCGCTCAACGGAGATATCCGTCATGACGTTCCAGCCGCTGCCCAGCATCATATTGTATCCTGCGTCCGCCGCCTTCAGGTGATTGCGGTTAAACAAGTCCTCGCTGATCAGGATGGCCTCCGGGCGGATTTCCCTGGTCGCCCGGAATATCTCTTCCAACAGCGCCGTAGGGAGCACATGTCCGATATCGATCCTGAATCCGTCTACAGCGTAGCGGCGCAGGTTGAATTTGACGGCTTCAATCAGCATATCCCACAGTTCCCGATTCGGCTCTGCCCCGGGGTAAAGGTTGCATTTGATCGTATCGAACAATACGTACGGGGGCTGATTCGGCGGCAGCAGCGGCTTGACCTGCGGCGAAACATCCTTGTACAGCCGGTAAAAGGCGATATCCGTCCAGACCGGCTGCACATCATTGATCCAGTCAGAGTGTGCCGGAGCCGTCGTAATACCCATTTCCCGTTCCACGAGCCGGAGCAACGGCTCGCCGGTCTCCCGCGCGCGCCGCTTTATGCTTTCCCATAAAGCCGGGTTTAGCTCATTCGGAGGTGGCGAAAATTGTGCCAAAAACGAAGCCGTTTCCGCGCTGCGGTAGACGGTTTCCAGATTGTCCGGTGTACACTCCGTAAAAAAGCCCAGCTCCGGCACGCGCGGCGGACGAAAACCATTCACATGTTCTTTGCCGATCCAGTATACCCAGTCGGGGTGTTCTTCGATCACCTCGCTGTCCCGGGCCGTCACCCGGGGAATAAAATCCACCACCACTTTCATTTTCAGCAAATGGCAAGCTTCCACCAGCGCCTCCATCTCATCGTGAATCGAAAAACCCGGCATGCCGTCCAGCAGCGGGTCGTGCAACGCGGGGTCGAGCTCGAACAAAGAATGGACCGCGTAGGGAGAACCGATGTCCCCTTTCCAATGCAGCTCGCTGTAGCGGGTCACCGGCAGCAGGTACACAATATTTACGCCCATTTTTTTCAGCAGCGGAAGCAGGATCATCCAGCGTAAAAAGGTACCTGACTGTACGGTCCCGGTGTGCCGGTAATCCCAGGCGGCGGTATAGCGCACCAGCGAGCAGTAGATCACACTATAGTCCAGATCCCGCCCGTCAAACATCTCGTTTTCTTCGGATAAGTCGAACAAATAATCAAGGTGACTCACCAGAAAGGATACCGGATGCACCTGAATCTCCCTGTTTTCAGCATCCGATGCGGCGGCCGGATATCCGCACTCGTTCCATACCGCCGGAATCCAGATCGGTTCCGCCGCATAGCTCTGACTTGCAGCAAGAAATCGATAAATTTGTTTCAATCGTCCTTGACGCGTCATGCAAGGTCATCCCCTTTCGCAACGGTTAGAAGGCTCAGAAGGCAAATACCGATTTCATCGTCCCGCGTGGCGTTTTCCCGCCCCCGGACGAGCCGCTGCCCAACAGTTCTTGAATCGCCTCCTCATATGCCTCCAGAGGATGCCGTTTCGTAACCAGCGTGGCCAAGCTAGGGCATTCCGCCGCATACTGCAAGGCCGCCTCAAAGGTTCCCAAATATTCTCCAGCGCCGATAAGCTTGACCGCATTCTGGGTATAGCGGGTCGGAGCCAGAACATGCCGGTATCCGCCGTTGATCCCGAAAGGGACGATTCTGCCTCCCCGCTCGACCACTCGCTCCGCCACTCCCAGCTGATTCCCGGCCGTATCGATCACCACATCGTACTTTCTCCCTTCGTCCCCCCTGCTCTTCTTCTCCAATTCTTCGGGAACGAAGACCATTGGGGAAAAACGGCGGGCAAAGTCAACTCGGTAGGGATTCGTTTCCGTTGCGGTTACATCACACCCGAGCCCGAGGCCCACAATTTGACACAGCATGCCCATTGGTCCGGAACCTATAACTAGAACCCTGTCTTCCTGAGTTATCCCGGCCTCCTTAAAGTTGTGAAGAACGCAGGCAAGGGGCTCCACCAGTACCGCAGCCTCCAAGCTCATACCCTCCGGGAGCTTGTGCACGAACTTCTGATTCGTTACATAGAAGGGAGCAAAGGTGCCGTGAATGTTCAGGCCGGCGATCTTCATCCCCTTTCCGTCCGTGCCGATGCACAAGTGAAACCGGCCCTGCCGGCAAAACCGGCAGGACCCGCAGCTCAAGTTGGGATCGATCACGACCCGGTCCCCTATCCGTACGCGCGTTACCTCCGACCCAGTCTCGATTACCGTACCCGCGGCTTCATGCCCCCGGATAACACCGGGAAGACCCGGTTCTTTCCCCGTAATCACCGCCAGATCCGTTCCGCAAATGCCGCTAAGCTCAATTTTGATCATGACATCCTCAGATCTGCGGCACGCGGGAGCCTCATGCTCCAACAGCTTCAATTGGTCCTGGCTCGTCCAGCTTAATGCCTTCATCCAGTTTTCCTACTTTCCCCCAGGAGCGCTCCAAAAGTCAGGTTTATAATTTATTCAAACGTTTGCGCAAATCATTTAAACCCATCATATCACTGATTTTTGTAAAAGTAAGGAAAATCTTGTCGAACACTTTCTTTTTTTACAGAAAAATTACTGAAAATCGAGACTGCTAGGGAAAATCCCGTGTTTCCGCTTCGCTTGCATCTAAAAAAAACAGGCCCATGTGCAATTACATGGACCTCTTGTAAGCGTACAAAATATATGCGCAGTTATCCTACGCTTATTCTTTCGCCTCCACGTTTTAAAAGCCCTGTGCTAAGCCCGAACACCCAGCACGATCAGGCCGATGCCGTTAGCGGCAAGCTTGCCGTCTCCCAGCGATTGAACGCACTCGCCGCCAAAACGTACCTCCCACGCCCCCAGCGCAGGCAGTTCAAGCGTCACCGCGCCGGGATTGGCGTTGTACAGGACGTACAGATGGCGGTCCGGATCGCCGCCGGCGTGCTCGCGCAGCGTATACGCCACCGCGTGGGGCGGCGCTGCCTCGAAGCGCAAATGCGCGCGGATCTCGTCCGCCGTCCGCAAGCGGAACGCGGAGTGCGCCCGGCGCAGCGCGATCAGGCTGCACATATAGGACACGTCCGCTCGGAGCGCTGCGCAGCGCTCCCAATCGAGCCAGTTGGTCTCGATCGGCGATTTGTAGCTGTTTTCCACGCCGCCCTTCGTTCGCATGAACTCCTGCCCGGCGTGGATGAATGGAATGCCCTGGCTCGTGAGCACGATCGCCGAGGCGAGCCGGTGCATGGCCCGGCGTTCGGCCTCCGACGCCTCGGGCGTGGACAGCGTGATTTTGTCCCATAACGTGTGATTGTCGTGGCACTCCACGTAGTTGACCGACTGCGCCGGCTCCGCCGCAAACTGACGGATTTCCCCACCGTAATCGATCCCCCCGGCAACGCCTCGTTTCACGCTATCCTCAAAGCCGTCGCCGCCGCTGATAAAGCCTCTTTTTTCAGGATGAAAAATATCGCCCTTGACCGCATCCCGGACCCCGTCGTTGAACAAGCCGATACGCGGCATTCGCGCGGTGTTGGCCTGATTGGCCCGCCGCTCCGCGGGCAGCACGGTGTCCATCATCCAGCCTTCGCCCAGCATGATCAGGGAGGGATCGATCTCATCCAATCGGCGGCGGATTTCGTTCATCGTATCGACATCGAGCAAGCCCATCAAATCGAAGCGGAAACCATCGATATGATATTCGCGCACCCAATGCAGCACCGAATCGACGATATACTTCTTCATCATCGGCCGCTCCGAGGCGCATTCGTTGCCGCAGAACGCTCCGTTCGAGAAGGTGCCGTCCGCCTTGTAGCGCAAATAATAGCCCGGCACCAGCTTGGTGAAATGAATCAGGTACCCGTCGAACACATGGTTGTAGACCACGTCCATGATGACTCGGAGCCCCCGGGCATGCAACGTCTGCACAAGGCGTTTCAGTTCGGCGATTCGCGCGGCCGGATCGTATGGGTCTGTGGCATAGGAGCCTTCCGGCACATTATAGTTTTTCGGATCGTAACCCCAGTTGTAATGAGGTTCATCCAGACGGCGTTCATCCACGCTCTCCCTGGAGTAGTCGAACACAGGCAGCAGCTGCACATGCGTAACGCCAAGCCCGGCGATATGGTCGAGTCCCGTCGGTATGCCGTCCGGCCCTCTTGTTCCTTCTTCGGCCAGACCCAGGAATTTGCCTTTCTCGCAAATGCCGCTCCCCGGGTGAATCGACAGATCGCGGACATGCAGCTCATAAATCACCGCGTCGGTCTCTGAAGCCAGCGGCGGCTTCACGTCTTCATCCCACCCTTCCGGAGCGGTGCTCCGCAGATCAAGGATCGCCGCTTTATCCCCGTTGACGCCCACCGCCTTGGCGTAAGGATCGGCGGCTTCGTTCCATTGCGCCCCCACCTTTACGCGGTAAGTGTATAATAAGTTCCGGCAATCCTCCGCAATCGCGAGCGTCCACGTCCCCTGCGCATCCCGCTGCATCGCCAGCTCTTTAACTGGCGCGCCGTCCCAGGTTTCATACAGAACGACTCGCGCTTCCGAAGCCGTAGGGGCCCACAAGCGGAAGCGGGTTTGCTCCGGTGTATAAACGGCCCCCAAGTCGTCGCCCTCATAATAAAACTTCGCGTCGAATTCCGCATGAAATACGGAAATTCCTCCGGTAACTGCCAAATCGCCGTAATCTATCGTACCGTTGTATTCTTTTTGAACGGACAAACAGCTTCACTCCTTCCCCCGCATATTCCGCAAATGCGGAAACACTTCTTCCGTATATGCACGCAGGTATTTCCCCCGCACTCCAGGCTTGCGAATACAGCCCGTAAGGCGTGTACAAATGCTTGTATACCGTGACCACGACAGCCGCTTCCTGCTCTGGTGACAGCATCGTGAACGGCAGCGGAACCGCGCAGATTTGATTCGGCCGGACGGAGCCGTGATCGCTCTTGCCGCCCTCCTCCCGCAGAACGTAGATACATCGTAAAGACACACCGCCGCCTCGTTCCAAAAGCGCCGCCGGAAGGAATCGCGCACCTTGCGCGCTAATTCATCATATGGCTCCGTTTCCCCGAAACGTTCCGCCAGCCGCGCCATAATGCACAGCGCGTTATACCACAGAGCGTTGATTTCCACCGGCTTGCCGTGCCGCGGCGTCACAGCCCAATCGCCTACGCGTACGTCCATCAAGGTGACCTGATCCAGCCCGCCGGCGCATGAATCAGCCCCGCATGAATCAGCCCGTCCTGTCCATCGCGATCAAAAATTCGGTTCCGCTGGGGGAGCCAGCGACGATTTCTTTTAACTTCGGATAGACCGCCTCGCGAATGAACCTGTAATCATCTTCCCCACCAGTATGTTTCAAATATTCATAGCTGGCGTGAATATGAATATACCCAAGCGGCGTGTCCACCGTGTTGTACAACGGCTCCTGGCCAGGATATAAGCTCGCCTCCGTGCTTCCGCCGCTCACCAGCACTTGTTTCTCCCGTTTTCTTCCGCCTCACCTAATCTTTATGTGCTGGATTATATCATCGAAATCAAAATTGAGCAATCGTTTGCACGAAAAATGGTAAAGCGCTTCCCTGTAAGAAAACGCCGCTGCCGGGAATAAAGCGTTCCAGGAGAAGAAGACGCTACTCTAACGGACACCAGCGACCTTATCCGCCCATTTCCCGGGTATTTCCCGGCCTAACGGACACACATGACTCTATTTCGCTCTAAACCCGTTCATCCAGGCCGATTTGAGGTAAATAACGTCTTCTGTATCCGATACATTTTGCAAACTCCCGTTTTTTCGAAAATAACGGCTCTGGTGTCCCTTAGCTCCCTCCAGGTCCCTCTTCTCCTCCCCTCTCTACCTGCACATCGCCCTCTACCATGCCCGAAATTTCAAAAATTCTGGTAGAAAAAAACCGGCCCTTTGAGGACCGGTTCTTCGCTGCTGTCTTGCAGCAGCTGTTTTATCCCGCTTGTTTGACGATATACTCCAGATCGCCCAGCATCAGCTTGGCAAAGCTGGAGTTGATGCCCTTTCCGCTTTGCGCGTTGATCGTCTGCTCCAGCACATTGATTTTCTGCTGGCGCTCGCGCTCCGTTTTCGCCTTTTGCAGGGAAGTAATCTTGGCGTCCAGGCTTTGGACGATTCCATTCTTCACGTATCCTTGCGCTTCTCCGGCATCAACCAGTTCGTCCAGATGGGCGATGTCAATCGTAACCGTAAAGTCGAACTGCTCCGCGGAATTGAGCCCGGCCGCATCCGAGGCGCTGATGACCAGCTTATGACTCCCCGCCGCTAAGGATAACGGGGCGATTTCGTGCAAATCGGCGATTGGGCGGCCGTCCAATTGATATGTCGTGTTTTTCACTCCGCTTACGGCGTCCTCAACGTCAACTTGAATCGGAAGCTCAGTTTCGATCTGTAAAAATTGCCGCTCCCCGGAAAAAAGAATAACCGGTGACTGACGGTCGATATTGATGTAGACCGTTTTCGCGGCTTCGCTATTCCCGGCCCGGTCCCATGACCGGTACTCGATCACGTATTTGCCGTCCTCTGTCAGCAGAATCGGTGAGGCATAGTCGAGCCAATCCCCGCCGTTGATCCGGTATTCGGTCCGTTCCAGACCGCTTCCGCCCTCGTCTTCCGCCGACAAGGAAACCGTAACGTCTTCCGGATTGTACACTTCTTGACCCGTGGCCCCCGAAGCGTTCGCTTCGGTCACCGGAGCCAGCGTGTCTGCTACCGCCTCGCTAAGCGCAACGTGATCCAGGGAGAGCGGCTTCAGCTGGTACGTCCCGCGAAATGCCGAAGCGATGCCGGTAATGTCCACCTTGGAACCCGCCGGGAAAAGCGCGCTGAATGCCGCCATATCCACACCGGTCCGGCCATCGAAACGGACGCGCGTTGCCGAGCCGTCACCGTTGACGGCATTAAACTCAAACGAGCCGGCCGGAGAAGCCGCAACCACGTCTTGAACCGTCACATCGGTTAATGTGATGAACTGTCCCTGGTTGCTGTCCGTGACCGCCTCCTGCTCGATCGGCTGAGGGAGCTGCGCGGTCCCTTTCTTTTCGATCACGACCGGATTCTCCAGCTCAACCTCCCCGTTGTACAACGTCCGGGTGGCGCTGATGCGAACCCGATCGCCCGCATGATAGCCGGACGCCGTTTGGAACACGTAGACACCGGCCGTTTCGTCCTGGAGGTAAAAGCCTTGTCCGCCAAACAGCCCCGGTTCGGACGTAATGACGCCCTCCACGGTAACAACCGTGCCATCGGCTACTGAACGGGCATCGGCGATCGCGGTCAATTCCGGCACCTGCGGATGGTCGCCCGGCAGCGGCTCGGCAGCGACATCAGCGATCGCCACCGTCTTCGTCAGCGCGTTGCCGCTTCCCTGCTTGAGCCGCAAAGTGGCGCTTGCGGCCGTCACACCCGGCTTAAGCTGAACGGTCAGGTCTTTTGCCGCGTGCCCTTGGGCATTTCCTGTCAGCGAAAATGCCGGGCTGTAGTTGTAATCGGACCAGGTACCGTCGGCATTTTTGTAGCGGGCGATCTGCTCGCCGCCGGCCAGATAAATGCCGACTTTAAGATCCGATACCGTCTGGCCAGGCGTTAAGCCATCGGCCGTCAAGCGGATCTGGAACTCCTGCGCGCTTGGCAGTTGCGCCTGATGCACGAATGCGTACTTAGGCTCTGTAGCGGGCGCTTGCGACGAGCCGTAGGAGCCCGGCTTGAACGTCGCAGGGTCGTACCATTTGTATCCGGCGGCCGGCTGGGCCCAAGGCTCCGGCTGCGGCTCGGTGGTGGCGGCCGGCTGCTCGTTTGGCTTCAGCTTGGTCGGTTCATCCAGCGCAAGCCCTGGCACTTCGCCGAAGGAGGTGTAGCTTTCTTCGTAAGCGAGCCATTTTACGATTTGCACCAGGAACAGCCCGTCATCGACTTCCTTGAAGCCGTCGTACGTCGTTTTCTTCTGGCCGTTTTCTTCCCTCACATATTTCGGAGTTGCATCTTCTACGGGCGAGGAGTCACCGATAAAAGCCGCTTTGCCGAGTCCAAGTTTGGACACCGCCGCATAAGCTCCTTCATCTCTTCCGCCGCCGTTGTAGACGCCTTCGTCAACCGCGTTCGCCCAGGCCGGCACGCCTTCGGGAACGTAGACAAGGCCTTTTGCTTTTTGCGGATCCAAAATCGCCAGCGTAGAGCCGGCATGCATGGCTACGGCATCGACGCCTTTCGTGATGCCAAACGCCTGCGAAGGGCTGACGATGTCCCCAGCGTTAACGTCCCCAAGGGCATTATAGCGGAACCGCACGCCAAAGTTGTCCGCCAGCCAATCGGAGCTCGTGATCCCCTGCATTGCCGGCGAGGACGCTTCTGCCGCGCTCATGCCTTTGGCCGGGTTCTCGTAAGCTCCGCGGCGGAAGCCGTTGATCACCTCGGAGGCGTCCCAGCGGTTTTTATTGCGGTCGGCATTATAATGGTCGGATATGAAAAACACCGCTCCGCCGTTTTCTACATACTGCACCAGCGCCTCTTGTTCCCCGGTTTTAAAAGGGACATTCGGCTCGGGAATGACGAAGACATCATAGTCTTTCAACGCGTCGTACGTAATTGCCGTTTCGCCAAACGTATACGGGATCGGCCGCTCCAGCGCCGCAACCGTGAAGCCCGCTCCGCGCAGCCCATTGGCGAAATCGGAAAACGCGCCGTCGATCACCCAGTCGGCCGCACCGGCGGTTTGGGCGTGCGTGTTGTCAAACAGCACTTTTTTGCCAGTGCCGTCCGGCAAGTCCGGGGTCTGGCCCGGATCGCTTGGATTTTGGCCTGGATCTCCCGGGTTCTCACCTGGATTTTCCGGCTCACCGGGGTTCTCGCCCGGATTTTCCGGCTCACCGGGGTTCTCGCCCGGGTTTTCCGGCTGGCCAGGGTTCTCGCCCGGTTCTTGCGGTTCCCCAGGTTCCCCAGGTTCGCCTGGTTCGCCCGGCTGCGCCGCGGTAAATTCAATCGCTGTCACGCTTTTTAATCCGGGGAAGTTGTTGTACGCAGCCAGCGTGCCGGATACCGTGACCTGTTTGCCGACGATGTCCGGGTTGCTTTGCAGGCCGAATTCGGCTCTCATTCCGGACGGAATCTGCACGTCCACAAGTTTGGCCGTATCCCGCTCGCCGGCCGCATCCGCGATCAGCAAGTTATAGTCGTTGCCGAACGGCGCCTCAAAATCGGCGGTCTGCGACCCAGCGGCATGTCCGGCGACATAACCGGTCACCGTAACGGCTTCGCCGCTGTTACCTTTGGCGATGGCTGCGGCTACGCTGATCCCTGCAGCTGCAGATTCAACTTTTTCCGCGGAAACACCACTCTCTCCGGATACCGCCGTTCCGGCTTCTGGAACAAGCCCTGCCTCTGCTGTTATATGTTCCTGTTCCGCTCCACTTGCCGGCTCCGCCGCTTCTGCGGCTAAGCCCGGTATTCCTGTCATGACCAAAGTGCCGGCCAAAATCAAGCCAAGCAGTTTCTCGCTCCAACGGCTCCTCACCATGGATCGACTCCTCCCTAAATTTAGAATGGACTACCTACCTAATCATAAGGGTCGATAAAAAACTGACTGTTTACGTTGTGTTAAAGTATTGTAAAATTGTATTTTTGACTAATATATAGTCTTTTTGACTTATTTTTTCGATGTGCAGATCAGCTATTAAATAGACTGGCGCCGTAACGGACTCCAGCGCCTCTATTTGGCTTCTGCGCAGGCCATTTCCCGCGGTTTGAAGAAATAAGGCCTCCTCGGTCCGTTACAATTTTTGCCCCCTGGTTTTGAGGCAAATAAAGTCTCTGGTGTCCGTTAGATCGCATTACTGCAGCGGTGATACCGGCCCCATCCGGACCGCAACGAAAAAGGACTGTCCCCAAGACCATATCATATGGACTTCAGGACAGCCCCTGCTCATTTTCGTTCTGCGTGAAGCCCGCGCCGCGCCGCGTTGCTACACTCCCGCCTTCTCCAACATGCCGCGTGCGATCCAGACGCCCGCCGCACCTGCCTGGGCCAGACCGCGGGTAATGCCCGCCCCGTCGCCGCCGCAGAATAAGCCGCCAATCTCCGTTTCCAGCGATTCGGCCAGCCTCGGGCGGGCGGAATAAAACTTCGCTTCCACGCCGTAAAACAGCGTATGCTCGGAGGCAATCCCCGGCGTTACTTTATCGAGCGCTTCGACCATTTCGATCAGGCTTTTCATCGTGTTGTAAGGCAGCACGAGGCCAAGGTCGCCCGGCACGGCCTCTTTGAGCGTCGGCTCGAGGAAGCCTTCGGAAATCCGGGTAGCGGTAGAACGGCGGCCCCGGAGAATGTCCCCATATTTTTGCACGATGACCCCGCCGCTCGACAGATCGTTGGCTCGTTGGCAAATCTCCCGCGCGTATTCATTGGGTTTATCGAACGGTTCGGTAAACTTGTGCGAGACGAGCAGCGCAAAGTTCGTGTTTTGCGAACCGAGCGCAGGATCTTTAAAGGAGTGGCCGTTGGCGGCCATTACTCCGCTGTGGTTTTCGACGACCACATGCCCGGACGGATTGCTGCAAAACGTACGCACCCGCGTGCCGACCGAAGTGTTGTAAATGAATTTCCCTTCGTACAGGTGCTCGTTAATCTCGCGCATGACGACGTCCGAGGTTTCCACACGCACCCCGACATCCACCTGATTGTTCGTCATTTTCAGGCGGCGTTTCTTTAAAATGTCCGTCAACCAGGCGGAGCCGTCCCGTCCGGGGGCGACCATGACCAGATCAGCCTCATGCGTCTCCCCCGATTTAAGCTGGATTCCGCGAACCTGGTGGCCTCCGTCCGCTTTTATCGTGATCAGATCCTCCACTTCCGCCTTGAACATCATGTCGATTCGGGTGTTCAAATACTCGTAAATCGACTTCAGAATCTCGAGGTTTTGTTCCGTGCCCAAATGGCGGACCTGCGCCCGCAGCAGCTTCAGCCCCGCGGCGTATCCGCGCTGTTCGATTCCGCGCACCGCTTCGGTCAGCGGGTCGGTGATGTTCGTCGTGGCGCCGTGCTCCAAATTGATCGCATCAACGTATTTAATCAGCTCCAGCACTTTGGACGGAGTGATATAATCGCTCAGCCAGCCGCCGAATTCGGTAGTAATGTTGAACTTCCCGTCACTGTACGCTCCCGCTCCGCCAAACCCGGCTGTGATCGAACAGGCCGGCAGGCAGCCGGCGTATTCTTTTTTCCCGGCCGGAGGCGGACAAAGCGTAATTTTCTCCTCCAAAATCGGACAGCGGCGGCGGTAAATATCATGCCCCTTGTCCACCAGGAGCACCTTCCAGTGAGGCGCTTTCCGCGTCAGTTCGTAGCAGGCAAAAATCCCCGCCGGCCCGGCTCCAACCACAATTACATCGTATTTACTCATCTGCTCTGCTTCCTCCTCATAGTTAAACGGGCTGCCAAGCCCGGAAAAAACAAAAAAATCCCGGCTATCCAATAGGTATGCGAAAGCTCCTATTCGTAGCCAGGAATTTAGGGTTCCTTGTAGAGACCCCCGATCCGTATCACCGGGGATATACGAAATCAAAATATTAGTATATTCGGTTTCCAGCAATAATCCGAGTATATGAGAAATAAACGTATAAGTCAAGGGAAAGTAATTTTATTATTCGGATTTTGGTGTATTTATAATTTATTTAATTTTCCGTTCGGACTCAAAAATCCCTAAAACACGAACATTTCCAAGGAATTCGCCTGACATATTAGTATTGCTGATTAGCATTACTCCTAGATCATATTGTATAATGTAAGGTGAAGCACTTTATTTTATTTTAAATCATAAGGAGTAGATGCAAAGAATGGACAGTGACAGGCTTTGGTTGAATTTGGTATTGGTCGTAATCCTTATCGCTTTAACGGCTTTTTTCGTGGCGGTAGAATTTGCGATTGTTCGTGTTCGAGGCAGCAGGGTGGATCAATTGATCGCCGAAGGGCGCAAAAACGCGCTCGCGGTCAAAACGGTAACTTCCAATCTGGACGGCTATCTATCCGCCTGCCAATTGGGGATTACGATCACCGCGCTCGGACTCGGGTGGCTCGGGGAACCTACGGTAGAGAAAATGTTGCACCCGCTGTTCCACAGCCTCCAAGTACCTGATACACTAAGCAGTGCGCTATCTTTTATCATCGCTTTCGTAGTTATCACTTATTTGCACGTCGTTGTGGGTGAGCTGGCGCCAAAGACAATGGCCATCCGCAAATCCGAGGAAATCGCCTTGCTTACGGCCAAGCCATTGATCCTGTTTACCAAAATCATGCGCCCGTTTATCTGGGCCTTGAACGGATCGGCAAATCAGCTCGTGCGCTTGTTCGGCATCAAGCCGGCTTCCGAGCATGAAGAAGCTCACTCGGAGGAAGAACTGCAAATAATTATTAACGAGAGCTTTGAAAGCGGCAAAATCAATCAAAGCGAATACGGCTACGTCAGCCGGATTTTTGCCTTCGATAATTTGCTGGCCAAAGAAATTATGGTCCCCCGCACCGATATGATGTGCTTATATAAGGACAAGTCGCGGCAGGAAAATCTCGAGATTATCAAAGAGCAGCAATACACCAGATTCCCTGTCGTCGAAGGAAGCAAAGACAACGTCATTGGGATCATCAATACAAAACAGTTTTTCCTCGCCCACGAGAGCAACCCGAATCTGGATATCGCTTCGATTCTGCAGCCGGTTATGGCTGTCTCGGAGGTGATACCCGTCAACGAGCTGCTCAAAAAAATGCAGCTGGAAGGCACCCACATCGCTATTCTGATCGACGAATACGGGGGCACGGCCGGACTGGTAACGATCGAGGACATTCTGGAGGAGATCGTTGGGGAAATCCGCGACGAATTCGATAAAGAGGAAGAAGAGCCGATCGTGCAGCTCAGCGACACGCATGTCATCGCCCAGGGAACCGTAACGGTTAACCAGATTAACGACCTTCTGCTCACCGATCTCAGCACCGAGGAAGTCGATACGATTGGCGGCTGGCTGTTCGGGATGAACCCCGGCATGGACATCGGCGAAACGCTGGAGCACGAGGATTTGACCTTTAAGCTGCTTGAAAAAGAACCACACCGATTCCGCAAGCTGGAAATCGTAAAAAGGGCCGTAGTAGAGGCTGGATAGTCAGGAGCCGGATCGCTATAAAATAAATAAGGCTGTTCGCAGGTTAACCCAAACTTGCGAGCAGCCTTTTTGGTTTCGAGTCCGTTGAACAACTACAGCAACTGCCGCCGGACTTCTGCCACTTCATCGTCCCGTGGCATTTCATCGCCGTAGCGGACTTTATAATACAAGCGAACAAGCAGGCCTGACCCCGTATTTTGCAGTTCCTTGGTGTCGGCTGCCGCCTGCGGCTCCGCCGGCCCCGGCCCTTTAGCAGCGGCAGGCTCTAACGATTCGGACATGCGCGGACGATCTGCTGTCAGGGCGGCTTGTTTGGGCTTGGCGGACATGGTGGAGAACGTTGTCTCGACTGCTATTTCCGGCTTGACGAGTTCGCCAGACTTGGTTGCCTCTTCCGACTTTGCAGGCTCGGCAGGCTTTGCGCCCTCATTGCAAGCTGCGGGCTTGGCGAACAAGGCCTCCCTTGCGGCCTTGGCTGCCTCCGCCTCTGCCGCGGCTGCGGCCAGCTTGCTGACGTAGCGCGATTTTTCCGCCTTTTCCTTCACCTTGCCCGCTGCCTTGCCACGCACCGCCTTTTCGCCGCGCTCCCGCCTAATATCCAAAGCCATTTCATAGGGCGTAAGATGCGGCTTGATCCGGTATCCGCCTTCACGCTCCGCCTGCAGCATACGGCGGTACAAATAACGGACCCTCTCCCGATTGTCTTGAAGTTCCTCCCAACGTTCGGCTTTCTTGGAGCGGAACAGGGCAGCGCCCGCTTTTGTCCACTTTTTAAGCGCCGCTTCCCACGTAAAAATCCGGATTTCCTCGTCGCGGTACGCAGTATTCTCCTGTACAGGTTTCTCCCTGCGCAGCAAATCCACCAGGCGGTCGATCGCCCGGCGCCATACTCCGCCCGCGTTCCGGTAAAGCCAATACAGGCCGAAACCAAGTGCCGCTGCAAGGGCCAGAATGCCAATGGAATAAAAAGCGAAGTCCAGCAAGCGCGACCAGATTCCCGGCTCATGCGCTTCCGCTGGCGGCAGCATGGGCTGCACGGGCGGCGGCTCCACCGCTTGTTCCGGCGGTGGCCCCTGTTCCCCCGGGCGGGCCAGCCATTGGACGAACGTTTTCAGCAGGCCCCACAGCAGGCGGCCAAGCCACCCGCCCGCCCCGGCCGCAAGCGCCAGGGAAACGATGACGATAACGCCGATGAACAGGCGGTTATGGCGTTTTAAGCCCCCGGGAAGCCGCTCCGCTGGATCGCCGGATAGCGAACTGTAACGCAGGAGACTGTCGTTCGTCACAAACAAGGCTAGCGCCAGGCAGGCCGCCCCCGCCCAGGTGAGCAGCGGAACCGTTGCTTCGAGCCCGGGGATGCGCGGAAAGGCGATCCCGGTGGCAAAGTACAAGGCAATGCCGGACCAGTACAGGCGGAAGTTGCCGATCCGCAACGCGGCCGTAACCCCCTGGAGGCAGCAAAACGCACCGGCGGCAAACCAGAAGCTAGAGCGCACAATCACAAGCGCAAGAGCCATGGATGCGTTGGCCGGGCCAGCTCCAGAGCCCGCCATTACGATTGCGACCGTACCAGCGCTAGCACCAACACCGGCATTAGCGCCGGCGACCGTGTCGGACCATGTTCCGGTCCAAGCCTCTGCCCCAGCCGCCACTAGGGCAATCGCCGCTCCCAGCAGCAAGGCGACAGCCCACCGCTGCCACAGCATACGCAGACGGTTGCGCAGCAGCACGCCCCCGAGCGACAGCAGCGGCAACCCGCACAGCCATGCTGCCGTCCCCGGCCCAAGCAAATAGGCCTGAGCGACAAGCCAAACCGGGAGCAGAAGCCCCAGTTCGATCAGGCAGGACAACCAAAGCTTAAACGAGTTGTATATGTAAGCGGAACCATTGGAATTCGCGTCAACCGTTTTCTCCCGGCTTACATCTGGTTTCACGCCCAAAACCTCCATTAATTTTATAACTCGAACTTTACAACTTAAACTGGCTGTACAACCCATGCTTTAACTCATTCACCGATAAAACCATCATACCATAACTGCGGCGGAACCGGCGCCATTTCTGGCCCGCGTATCCGTCACTCGTAACACAAGAAAGGCGGCCTCCCCCGGCTGCTATTCCGAAGTGTGGCCGCCATATTGCCCTAACACCGATACTCATTTCGTGTTCACATTTCCGCCGAGCCGGACGATGGGGTAGTTCATTGGAAAATTCCAATTAGATCGACGGAAAGTGAACACCACTTTTAGCTCTCATTGGAAATATCCGATAGAATTCGCGCAAACCGTCCATTTTGCCCCCACCAAACCTCATCTATTGGAAATATCCAATCAAGCGGCTATATTTACCACCAAATTTATTTCTGTTGGATTTTTCCAATCAGCACGTTGGATCAGCACGCGGAAACCTCGGAATAGCGGCTCTCAATACCGTATCATCTCAAAAAGGTGAACCTTGCTTATTCTCGTTTAAGCCGGTTACGCTTGTTCGGACGAAGGATCGGCCATATGGAAAATTTCCCATATATGCCCATTTATGTCCTGAAAGCCCCACTGATACATAAAGCCGTGATCCTGCGGATCACTCGAGGGGGTTGCACCGGCGGTAAAGGCTTTATTGACGAGCTCGTCCACGTGTTCGCGGCTGTCGGCGGCCAGGGAAACAAGCACTTCGCAGGTTTTCGTTGCATCGGCAAGCTCTTTCTTAATGAACGTTTGGAAGTAGGACTCCACGAGCAGCATGGCATAGGTAGTGTCGTTGATAATCATGCAGGTAGCCTTATCGTCGGTAAATTGCAAATTGAATTCAAATCCGATCTGTCCGAAAAAATCCATCGTTTTCTGCAAATCTTTCACCGGCAAGTTAATGAATGTACTCTTCGCCTGAAAAGCCATGCTCGATCACCTCTTCAATTTAGTCTAATAACTTTACTAGGTAAAATTATAATCCTAACATAAAGCACCATTGACCAAATATCAAGATAGGCACTAAGGAACACCACCGGAGGAATTGCTTCGACGGTGTTCTTTAATGCGCGACCAAATCCCAGCTGGGGGTACAAGGAATTTATAGTCTTATTAAGGGACCCGCATCCTTCTAAAATAGCGGTAAAAAATGTCGTTATTTCGGCGATACCACCCATTCCGAGTGCAATAAGAGAATTTTATGTCGCTATTTTCCCCAGCCGTTAGGAAATGCCCGTGTTCTGGACCATTCATAGGAAAATAAGGACAAAAAATGTCGCTAATGAGGATAAACAGGCCTGGCTCCGGATAATAAGTACATAAAGTTCCGCTATTTTAAAAGGGCTGGGTTTAACACCACAATTGGCAGTTCCAGCAGCCAACTGTCCAGCACCGATTTCTAGGTTGAACTTTGCTCGGCCCATTCGGGAATTTCCATCCATTCCACGCCGTTGCCGCCGCGCCGCAGCAGCTCCGCTGTTTCCGCGAGCTTCCCGCCCCAGTGGCAGGAAATGATCAAGTAATCGGTGTCGGCCGCTCCCGCCTCAAGCTCCAGTTCGAGCAGCCGAACCATCGAAACCGTTCTGTCCAGAACAAGCCGCGCCATCGTTTCCAGCAGCAGTTCCAGTTGGTCGGTTGCCGCCTGCGGCTCAATGCGGACCGGCTCCACCTTGCCGCCCGGCAGTTGCGCATTGCTCAGGAATCCCGCGCTTAACCCGTTACGCAGCGCATACTCCGCCATCGAAGCGGCATAACGAATCCCCAGCTCAATCCGCTCCGGCTCGGTCACCGTTTTCCACATCGAATCGCTGATCTCCACATTAAGGCAGATCACCAGCCGATGATCGGCGGTATAATCCCGTTTGTGCACCTGCAGTTCCCCGGTTCGGGCCGTCGCCTTCCAGTTGATCTGGCTCATAGGATCTCCGGGGCGGTAGGCGCGGATCCCCGCGGTCAAAAACGGGTCCTCCACGATCCAGCGCCGGACGGCGACTTCCCCAAGCCAGCTGTGGTTCGGCAGCGGCAATTCTTCCAGCGGAACCACCTGCGGATACACAAGCAGCTCCAGATCCAGCGGAAACTGTTTGACCTCCGAGTTCAACCCCAGCGGATCGCCTGTCGTCATCGTGGCCGATTCCAGCCGGTACAGCCCCCTACGGGCGCAAACGACCTTATGGCGCCTCGTAATTTGCCGGTACGGCCGGAGATGAAAAAGGCTGCTGTGGTTCTGATAAATTTCCCCGGCATGAATCGCCAGGTTGCTCTGTTTCCCAAACGCAAGCCCGGCGGGAATGCTCGATTCCAGGCGAAGCCAAGGCAGCGGCAGCAGCTTGGCATTGGCGATGACCTCGATCATTTCAACCTCGTCGCCTTCAAAAGCGGCCCGTTTGGAAAAATACCGCTCATACCGTATCCCCTTCAGCGCACACCGGCGGTATAACGCAGCAACCAGCACGATAAGGAGAACCGCGCTTAAAATAAGCCAAGGCAGCTGCATGGGATCAATCCTCCTGCATTCCCCGGGCCGTCAGAAGCGGCTCGGCCGGCACCTCCACCTGCTGCAGCGCCTGAAGAACGGCTTCGCTTCCTTGCTCCTGGGCGCTGCGAAGGCCTTGCCGCAACACCAGTCGATGGGCCAGCACCGGCACGGCCGCCGCTTTGATATCGTCCGGGGTGACGTAATCCCGGCCCCGAATCAGCGCCAAGCCCTGGGAAGCGCGCAGCAGTGCCGTGCTCGCCCGCGGGCTGGCCCCCAGCTTCACTTCCGGATGCTTCCGAGTCGCCTCAGTCACGGCCACGATGTAGCCGAGCAGATCATCCTGGATGCGGATCGTCCGCGTATACCGCTGGGCCGCCGCCACCTCTTCGGCCGAAGCGGCCGCCCCGATTTCCGCCAGCGGCTGGCGTTCCTTAAAGCGCTGCAGGATGGCGACGCCTTCACCGTGCGACGGATACCCCATCACAATCCGCATCAGGAACCGGTCCAGCTGCGCCTCCGGCAGGGGAAAGGTTCCCTGCTGGTCGATCGGATTTTGCGTGGCCATGACAAAAAAAGGTGCCCCCAGTTCATGCGTGACGCCGTCGATCGTCACCTGGCGCTCCTCCATGCATTCCAGCAAACTGGACTGCGTGCGCGGCGTCGCCCGGTTGATTTCGTCCGCCAGGAGCACATGCGTAAACACCGGACCCGGCCGAAACTCGAACTCCCCCGTTTTCTGATTGAAAAAATGAATGCCGCTCAGGTCCGAAGGCAATAAATCCGGCGTAAACTGGACTCGCTTAAACTCGCCGCCGAGTGATTTTGCGAGCGCTTTCGCAAGCAGCGTTTTGCCTGTGCCGGGCACGTCCTCCAAAAGCACATGGCCGTTCCCGAGCAGCGAAGCGAGCAGCAGGTCGATCACCTCCTCTTTGCCGACGACCACCTCGCCGATATTGCGGCGAATCCGCCCGATCAAATCCATCGCTTCCCGCAGTTCCATAAGTACCGACACCGCCTTTTACCGATTTCTTCCTTTCCATCTTAACAAAAAGCCCGGCCGCTTTATAGCCGGAGGTGAGGGTTTCCCTAAACCTTCAACCACTCCCGCAAATCGACGACCGAACGCATCGCGTATTCCTTTTGCATCGGCTGGCCGTCCTGCAGGACGATCAGGCAAGGAACGCTGGAAATCTCCCATTGATCGCGAAGCCGTGGACTATAGTTGATATTCAGCTTGGATACCGGGATGCTTGGCCCAGCCGCCAAAGCGATATCCAGCATTTTTTCCGCCAGTTTGCAAGTTCCGCACAACGCCGTAAAGAAAAACAACGCCTCCTTGCCGGAGGTTTGTTCCGCGCGGTCGAGCCATTCCTGTTCCGTTGTTTCGCGAATTTCCATGGGCTACCTCCCCTTTACCCATAATCATAACACAAGAAGCGGCCCTGCTCGCTTCGTATGCGAACGGGCCGCTCCCTTCGGCAATCCGGGAATGGGTATAATTCGACCTTTAAGCCGGGCGTGTGGTGAACAGGTGGAAGGTCACTCCGAACTTGTCGGTGACAACGGCGTAAGCCGGGCTGAAATAAATGGACTGCAGCGGCATATCGACGCGCCCGCCCTCCTTTAAGGCATCATAAAGCTTCCGCGTATGATCCGCCGTACTTGACGTCAGGCAAACCGTAACCTGGCTGCCCGATTGATGCGGCTGGTCCGGAAAAATATCGCATACATAAAGCTCCGTTTCCCCCAGCTTCAGTATGGAGTGCGCTATGCGCTTTTTCACCTCGCCAGTCATCGGCTGTTGGGGTTCGGGCATTTCGCCGAAGGTTTGCTTAAACGCCACCTTGGCCTCCAGCGCCTGCTCATAAAAAGCAATCGCTTCGTCAGCTTTTCCATCCAGGGCAATCAGGGGGGTTGTCAACAGAATCATGTGAACACACTCCTTAAGGATTTAATGGGTCGGAATCCGGAGGGGGAAAGTGGCGATCTCCGTTTCCGCTTGATTCGATTTTTATTGTAGCCCATAATAGTGACAAGTATTGTCATAAATAAAAAAATGAACACGGAGAGCTCCCCATGTCCAAATCGAAACGTCTGATGGAATTAATGATGACCGTCAATCGTAAGCGAAAATTCACCGTTAAGGAATTGGCCGGGGAATTCGGCGTTTCACCGCGTACGATCCTCAGGGATCTTCAGGAGTTAAGCGAACTGGGCGTACCGCTGTATTCCGAGGTCGGACCGCATGGCGGCTACCAGGTGCTGAACGAAAGAGTGCTGCCCCCCATCGCTTTTACCGAAGAGGAGGCGGTGTCCATTTTTTTCGCCAGCCATGCCCTGCGCCATTACCGCTTTCTCCCGTTTGAAACGGAAGCTTCCTCGGCATTAAGCAAGTTTTACCATTATATGTCCGGAGATGTCCGGGACCGTATCGATCAGATGAAAAACCGGGTCGATTTCGTGACGCCCGAAAGGCAGTCGGACTTTCCTTTTCTCGCGGTTCTGCTGGACGGCGCTATCCGGCAAAAAGTCATCCGCATCGCCTACGCTTCGCGGTCCGGCGCCACGACCACCCGGCATATTCAACCGCTCGGGATATACGCCAGCCGCGGTTTATGGTACTGCCCAGCGTATTGCTTCGAGCGCGAAGATTTTCGCTTGTTCCGCTGCGACCGTATCGGCTCGGCCGTCATCGAGGAAGCGGACTCCGCGCCAAAACCGCTCGATCTGCGGCATGTCCATCTCGGTAATTGGGAATCGTTCATTGATAGAAAGCCAATCTACGTGGATTGCACCATCGAGCTAACCCCGCTGGGGATCGAGGCCTGCGAGGGCGAGATCCTCCGCCACTTTCGTCTTGAACTTCGCGAGGATGGATCGGGCCTGCTGCGGGGGCAAATTCCCCCGGTAGAAATTCCGTTCCTGGCCAATTTTTTCATCGGCTTGGGGCGTGAAGCGACCGTCACCCGCCCACCGGAACTGATCGAAGCGATCAAGCACAAACTGACCGAGCTGCTGGATAAATACAGCTAAGTCCAAACCCGGACGAATCGCTGAACCACCATGTTGGGAGCAAAGAATTAAGATTGGCGGCTGGCAAAATAGAAAAACACTGCTTCGTTTGGTAAAGAGAGAGTGACGAGCTTCTACGATCAGACAGAAGGGGTGTCTTTCATCGTTATAGACATCAGCCCGACCTAAATCAACGGCCAAACGAATTATAGTATTCTTTTCTTGGGGTGGGCATCAGATCAACACTCACTGTCCGGACGCTTTGCACGATTATCCCGTTTGATCAGGGTAGCAGAGAAACAGACAAACTCGGGAGAAGAAAATATTTAGTGGAGAAGCAGATCGGTTCGAGATAATTTAGACGGGTTTAGGAGAAGGAATCAGGTTTAGGGAAGGTGAAACAGACTGGACAAGAGATCAAGACAGGAGATCAAGACAGGAATCAAGGACAAGACGCCAGGGAAACGAAAAGACCGTGATTTTGCTGTAGCCTGAACCCTTCCATTTGCAGCAACGCCCGCCTGTTCGTGCTAACTCACACCAATCAAGTTGATCCGCATTAAGCTAACCCCTACCCATTAAGTTGATCTGCGTCAAACTCCCACCGCCGTTCCAGCGTCTCGATCAGGCCGCAGCCGCAAGGGGCTGGTTCGGTTGACGTGCGATTAGCCGGCGGTAAGGGATCGCCGGAATCGCCACACACATGCGCAGCAACTTCTGCCGCATCGTTTCTTCCGCTCCGGACAGACGCAGCCGGCGGCGTCCGGCGTACTCGTTGAGGTACGCCTGCAGATGCTTCAGTCCCAAGGCTCCATATGTACTCTTCAGCGATTCCCACGCCTCTCTCACCACTTTCCGCAAGGGCGCATACAGTCGAAATGCTAGAGGAAACGACTGTACTGCCGATGTACGAACATCCACATGCCCGTTGATGAACGCGGCGAGTTCGAGACGGTTTGCCCTTTTCCCGTCTCCTCTCTTATGCGGCACCAGGCGGATTTTGACCTGCTCCGGCTCGCCCGACTCCGTGACCGTGCATCCGGCTATGACCGCCGAGGCATATGGATGCGAAAGCTGACACCGGGACGGGTTACGCCCATACAAATCGCTGTTCACCTTCACGTCTCCGTAGAGCAGTTCCCGGGCATCGAACTCTCCGACGGCATGGCGTATTTTGTGTAGCATCAACCAAGCGGTTTTGTAGGTGACCCGGATCACCTGGCTCAGCCGCATCGCCGAGATGCCGCCCTCAAGCAGGAATAAATCCAGGGCCTCGAACCACTTGAGCAGGGGCAAATGCGTTCGTTCAAAAATCGTGCCGACCAAAGCCGACGTTTGATGCTTGCACTTTCCGCACTCGAACAAGGAGATATGCCGGGAGGTCAGACGACTGCACCGGGTGTGAGCGCAGCGCGGGCAGACGAAGCCGTTTGGCCACTTCATCGCGATCAGCGCCTCCATGCAGGACTGCTCGCTGTTATAACGGCTGGTGAATGGTTGAAGTTCCGTTCCTGTATTGACCTCCATGTTCGCTCGCCCCCGCATCAAGAATTCACGTACATATGTTCGATTTATTTCATTATACCAAACGTACGTTCTCTTATCAAGCCGAAAATCTCACCTGAACCGCCACATTTTTTCCTCATCTCTTTTTCTTCTCTCTTTTTTGGAACCCTTACTCTAGCCCCTACCACCTGCTCCCTGCTCTCTGATCGAAGGGGATAATCGTGCAAAGACTGTAGGCAGGGGGCACCAAGACAACCAAGACACCAAGACATGAACCCTTTAGCCCCCACACCTGACGTCGATTTGAGACACTGTTCGAAACGGCTACGGTGCAAAAGGTAGATGCGCTGACCTCGGCGGATTGTGACGTCCTCTTCATCGTTAGCGCTCCCATGTTTGAGTGGAACCGCAGTAAAGCGGCCGAGTAGCTTGCCCGATTTGGAGATCATGCCACCGGCACGTTTTACAAGGGATCTCCTATGCTCTTAATCAACGAAGCAGCCCAAAAAGCCAGGAAGACACTGTCCGCCTCTGATTCAGCGTCTACTCCGGCAATGGATTGCTGTTTTATCCAGCTAAATCAAGGCTTGTCTGCTGATTTTTTGCTGCGAAAGTTGAGTTATAAGCACAAAAAATGTAAAAAAGTGGCGTTATTCCGACGATATCCCCCACTTTGAGCAAAATAAAGGAAATTTATGTCGTTATTTTCTCAAATCGCAGAGTGGTAGCCGCTTTTTGCACCATTCATAGGAAAATAAGAACAAAAAATTCCGCTAATGGGGACGAACTTGCTTATATCCGGATATTAAGTACATAAAGTTCCTTTATTTATGCGAGGGAGGTTCTTAGGCAGCCGCGTGGGCCATCATGCAAAGCCGCCGATATCACTGCCCGCCCCGGCTCCGGTAGCCGCTGGGGGAATGCCCGGTAATTCTTTTGAACACCCGCGAAAAATAAAACATATCGTGATAGCCAAGCGCCTCCCCGATTTCCTTGATGCTCATTTCCGTATTGAGCAAAATGTTTTTCGCTTCGGCCACCTTCAGCCGGTGGATAAATTCGCCCAGCGGATACCCCGTGTACTCGTGAACGATTCTGCGCAGCGTCGATACGGAAATATGATGCCTGGCCGCCAGCTCTCCCGGCTCCCGGCGGGCGTACAGCGACCCGGAGATGTCTTCGATCACCTTGAGCACAAACCGCCCCCGATTGCCCGTTTCGGCCTGGTCGGCCTGGGCTGCCAGCTCGTACAGGAACGCTTCGAGCAGCAGCGAGACGCGGTCCAGATTGCTCGGCACGCCGCTCTCCAGAAGCATGAACATCATCTCCATCCGGTTTACGGCCGAATCATCGATCGCCGCCTTTTTGACCTCCCCCGGATGCTGCAGCCAGCTGCCCAACCATTCTCCAACCCGTTCCCCCTCGACGGTAAAATAATACTCGTCCCAATCCCCGCCCGCATGAGGACCGTAATTAAACTCGGCGCCGGGGAACAAGCAAAACCAGGAGCCTGCGGAAACCTCCTGCTTCTCCCCGCCGTTAACCTGGTAATAACCTCCGCCGCCGGTAATCACCACAAAAGCCCAATAGTTAAACTTCGCTTGGACGCGCTGCATCGTTCTGCCGGGCAAGTGGCCGGCGTTGACCACCGTTAGCGAACGGATTTTCCGCCTGCTGGAGTCGACGACCGGATTGAATACGCGGATTGGATGCGGACTGATCATATAATCCAGATATTTTGTCATCCTGCACATTCTCCCTTTAGAATTCCTGTGCTAAATTAAGGGTGCCTGAACAAATAAAACAAACTCGCGGCGAATTTTGCTTTATTGTAGCAAATTCATGCCGATGACGAAAGGGAGCTAAGCACGGAATATGAGCGAACTCAAAATCGGACTGATCGGCGCCGGATCGATCTCGGAATCCCATCTGCTGGCCTATCAGGCCAACCCGAAAGCCGCGCTGTGGGCCATCTGCGACCTCAACGAAAGCAGAGCCCGGGCCATGGCGCGGAAGTACAACATTCCTCATGTGTACACCGACTATCACGACCTGCTCGCGAACCCCGATGTACAGGCGGTCAGCATCTGCACCTGGAACAACAGCCACGCCGAAATCAGCATCGCCGCCCTCGAAGCGGGCAAAAACGTCCTTTGCGAGAAGCCGCTCTGCATTACCGTAGACGAAGCGCTCCAGGTACAGGAAGCGGTAAAGCGGACCGGCAAGCTGCTGCTGGTCGGCTACGTGCGGCGTTATGCTTCGAACATCGCCGTGCTCAAAAAGTTCATCGCTGCCGGGGACCTCGGCGAGATCTATTTTGCCAAAGCGAGCCTGGTCCGGCGCCTCGGCAATCCCGGCGGCTGGTTTGCCGACAAATCCCGCTCCGGCGGCGGCCCGCTGATCGATATCGGCGTGCACGTCATCGACCTGTGCTGGTATCTGATGGGCCGGCCCAAGGTGAAATCGGTTAGCGGCAACACCTATTACAAGCTGGGTAACCGGTCCAACATCGAGAACTACGCATTTTACCAAGCGGCGGACTACGATGCTTCCCTGAACACGGTGGAGGATATGGCCAATGCGCTGATCCGTTTCGAAAATGGGGCCTCCCTGATGGTGGACGTCAGCTTTTCGCTTCATGCCAAGCAGAACTCCGCTCTGGTCAATATTTACGGGGAAAAAGGCGGCGCCGAAATCGAGCCGGAGTTGTCGATCGTTACGGAACGCCATAATACGATCATCAATATCGACCCGCAAATCAGTACGCCCGCTTTCGATTTCCAAGGAAGCTTCCAGAACGAGATCAACCACTTCGTGGACAGCTGTCTGGACGGCGTGCCGCCGATCAGCCCGGTGGAAGACGGTGTGGAGATCATCAAAATATTAAACGCGATTTACCAATCGGCCGAGGAAGGCCGAGAAATCCGGTTTTAGGAGGCCGTTAGCATATGAAGCTGAACAATAAGATCGGTATCATCGTCGACAGCTTGGGCCTGAGCGTTACGGAAGGCCTGAAAAAAGCGAAAGAACTCGGAGCCGAAGGCGTGCAAATCTACGCCGTATCCGGCGAAATGGACCCAGCCGCGCTGACCGCGGCGAAACGCCAAGAGCTGCGGAGCTATATCGAAGGGCTGGGCCTGGAAATATCGGCGCTTTGCGGCGATCTGGGCGGCCACGGATTTCAGGACGCCGCCGCCAATCCGGCCAAAATCGAAAAGTCGAAGCGCATTCTCGATTTGGCCGTTGAGCTCGGCACGAACATCGTGACAACCCATATCGGCATCGTGCCGGAGGACCGGAACAGCCCGATCTACGCCGCCATGCAGCAGGCCTGCGAGGAGCTTGGCGTCTACGCCAAAAGCTTGAACGCCTATTTCGCCATCGAGACAGGCCCGGAGCCGGCGGCTCATTTGAAAAGCTTCCTGGACACGCTGAGCACGAACGGCGTTTCCGTCAATTTTGACCCGGCCAATATGGTGATGGTGACGGGCGATGATCCAGTGCAAGGCGTCAAGACGCTGCGGGACTATATCGTGCATACGCATGTGAAGGACGGCGTACGCCTGCGCCCGGTCGACCCCCGGGACGTATACGGCTATCTCGGCTACGAGGCGATGGATCACGAAAAGATCGCCGACATGGCTTCCTCGGGCGGCGCCGGGTTTGAGGAAGTTCCGCTGGGCGAAGGCCGGGTGGATTTTCCGGCTTATTTTGCCGCCCTGCAGGAAATCGGCTACACCGGCTATCTGACGATTGAGCGGGAAGTCGGCGACAAGCCGGAGGAAGATATCAGCAAAGCGGTCGAATTCATCCGGTCATTCCGGGAGCGAGGTAATATATGAAACTCGGAATAAGCTCTTATAGTCTTTATCAGGCCATGCAGGCGGACGGCATGACCATTCTGGAGGCGATCGATTGGATCGCCGGCATCGGCGGCGAGCATGTCGAAATCGTGCCGCTAGGCTTCGATTTAAGCCAAAATTCCGAGCTGATCGGGCAAATTCGCAAGCGGGCCGCAAAGGCCGGCATCGCCGTTTCCAACTACGCCATCGGCGCCAACTTCATAACGGACTCGGAGGAAGCTTACGAGGCGGAGATCCGCCGGGTCATGCGGGAAGTGGACATTGCCCATGCCCTCGGCGTCAAGCTGATGCGCCATGATGTCGCTTCCCGGCAGGATACCTCGATCGTGCGCTTTCAGGAGGATCTTCCGCGCATCGCCGAGGCCTGCCGGCGGATCGCCGATTACGCCGCGCAGTACGGCATTACGACCAGCCTGGAAAACCACGGCTATTACGTCCAAGCCAGCGACCGGGTGCAGGCGGTGATCCACGCGGTCGGCCGGCCGAATTACAAGACGACGCTGGACGTCGGGAACTTTGTGTGCGTGGACGAACAGCCCGTAATCGCGGTGAACAAAAACATCGGCTACGCGTCGATGGTTCACGTCAAGGACTTCTACATCCGTCCGGCGGACCGCAATCCCGGAGAAGGCTGGTTCCGCAGCGCGGGCGGCCAATATTTGCGCGGCGCGATCGCCGGCCAGGGCGACCTCGACCTGTGGGAGATTCTCCGCATCGTCAAGCGCTCCGGCTTTGACGGCTTCCTGTCCATTGAATACGAGGGCATGGAGGACTGCCGCAAAGGGACAAAAATCGCTTTCGACAATGTGCGGCGGATTTGGGAGGAAGTGTAGGCAGGCGGCCGTGAACTTCATTAGAAACATGCGTTTATAGGGGCGGGGTATACTAAAGTATACCTCGTAAAATCCAATAAAATTCCCTCAAACTGCCCGTTTTTCCGCTCCAACGCATATAAAAGG
The DNA here is from genome assembly GCF_023715465.1 of Paenibacillus macerans. Taxonomy (GTDB): domain Bacteria; phylum Bacillota; class Bacilli; order Paenibacillales; family Paenibacillaceae; genus Fontibacillus; species Fontibacillus macerans_A. The sequence continues at coordinate 108,014 of NZ_JAMBOE010000009.1, read as the reverse complement.
GACGGCCATCCGTCGGTTTTACGACTTGACGGTGCCGCCCCCTTTTTACGTAATGCAATTTACAGGTGAAAAATAAATCGGGTATCGCCGAGGTTATTACGGAATCAGGTCAAGCGCCTGCTGCGGCACAAAAGCTTCAGTTCCGTTGTACACGACCACGCCTTCCAGTTGCGTTTTCTTGCCGTTCAGGATGGCGATACTTTGGTGCAGCGGCAATTCCAGCTTATCGCTGCCTTTGGTGACGACGATCTTGCCGTTTTTGTCATCGAGCTTGTAGGTCGCACCCTTGGCCGTGAAGGCTGGCTTGGCTTTTACAAACAATTTGTCCGTCGCTGCGTCCAAATCAAGCCCCATCACACGTGTCATGTACTTGGCCACATCGGTGTTGTCGATCACACCCGTCGGACGGTCGCCGTTTGGCGCATAGGTGTACAATACCACATCGCCGCCCGTATGTCCGCCGGTCGTCCAGCCAATCCCCGACCGTTTGCTGATCATCGGACCCACCGTATAATTCAGGCTGCCCGCTTCGGCCTCTTTAATGGCTTTAATCTCGTCCGCCGTCAGGTCGGTAATGCCGAAATACTGGGCCATCACTTCTTTGATGTTGGTCCGCTTCGCGTTCAGCTTGGCTTCCAGCCCTTCGCCGGTCAGCTTGGCTTTTTTGAGCGGGCCGATAAACGTGGACAACGGCTCCTTGTCATAACTTCCGGTCGTCGACGCGTTGCCGATCGTCAATCCGCCGTTGCCGTGGTCGGTTACGGCCACAAGTGCGGTCTGTCCGTCGCTTTTGGCGAAATCAAGCGCAACCTTGACTGCCTCGTCAAAAGCCAGCACATCGCTAATGACCCCGATCGGGTCGTTGGCGTGAGCGGCCCAGTCGACTTTACTGCCTTCAACCATGAGGAAGAAACCGTCCTCGTCTTTGGACAACACTTCAATCGCCTTGGCGGTCATCTCGGCCAGGCTTGGCTCCTTGGACGGATCACGGTCCATGTCGTAGGCCATTCCGGCCGGTGCAAACGTTCCCCATATCTTGTTCGATTTCGACGACTTCAGTGCCGCCGAAGTCGTTACATAATCGTAACCGAGCGCTTTGATGGATGCGACCAAGTTGGCCCCATCATTGCGGCCTTTAGCGTCCAAATATTTGGCGCCCCCGCCCAACACGACGTCCATCCCGTTGTATACTTGCTGCATGCTAAGCGCGTCATAATTTTTGCGATCAGGATAATGGGCGGAAAAGTCCGCCGGTGTGGCGTGCATAATTTCGGAGGTAGCGATAATCCCCGTGGCTTTCCCCGACAGCTTGGCGGCCTCGAGCACCGAAGCGACCGGCTTTTTCTCGTCGCCCGCCTGGATTTTGGCTTGCCCCGGCATTGTCGCTTTGTCCGGCAGCACTCCAACATAGCCTGTATGCGACTTATGCCCGGTGGCAAAAGCGGTCCCCGCCGGAGCCGAATCCGCGATCGCCGCGTCGGCCGAATGAGTGCGGACGAGACCGCTTGCCATTTGATCCAACGTCAGGCTGCCGCCTTTGTACCATCTGGACAACGCCGTAGCGTCGTTCGCCATTCCATCCGGAATGAGAATAATTACATTTTTGATAGCCGCCTCCGTCTCCTCCGCGGCCACGGTACCGCTTCCACCCGCCGATGCCGTGAAAACGACTGCCGAGGCGATCAGCAAGCTTGCCACCCTTTTCAAACCCTGTCCAAGCATGAACCATCCTCCATCTCATAAAATTAGCATAATTTCACATTTTCCAGTTTAATGGTTGTGCATTAACAACATGTAAATTGATTTCCTTATTTATGTAAAATTTCAACTGCCCACCCGCCCGGACTGGTCGTGGGAATGTTAATAAAATAGTCAATGTTTTTAATACGATTGTATTATTTTTCCACTACTCTCAGACGATAAATATGGTGTCAGTACCACAATCATTAGGCGGAAAGGGGGTGAAATCGATGAATATACTTACGCCGGGAGTGATCAGCGGATTGATAGGAGCTTCCAATTATATGCATGCGTCCAATACGCCTATGGCGGTTTACAATAAGGAAGCGGCGAAAATTAATCCCGATACGGAAAAAATGGGAAGAGCTTTAGGCGTTGCCGGCAACGCTCTCAACTCTGCCAGAAGTGAAAGCGATAATGCGGCGGAGGAATTGGAAAAGGCACAGGAACAAGCTAAAAAGCAAGAAAAAGCCGAGCAGGAAGCAAAACTGCAAAAGGATATGGAAGCGAAAATAAAGGAGCAGCAAGAGGTTGCAAACCAACCTGCCGATACGGTAGAGATTAGCAAAGAAGGGCAGTTAGCACTCCATGGCAACGATCCGGCCAGCGCGCAACGAAATCCGGATGCTGTTGAGGCCAAGAGCCAACCCGCAGTTGAGCCCAAAATATACACATCCGACGGTACGGCCTTCACAGTATCCGCAGACATAAATATATCGCCGGCCATTTCGGTAAGGGTATAAGCTAGGAGAAAAAAAGGGCTACGTCCCCGCTTGACCAACGGGGCAGTAGCCCAAATCATTTATCCGTTAAAAAGTCTTCGTCCGGCTGCGTTAACGCCGAATCCCGATCGTGACGATTTCGCAAGGTCCGGTCATCAGGGACAGACAGCCGACGGCGTCTTTACCCAGCGGGGTGCCCTCCTCCTCCAGAATCGTCGTTTTGTAAAAATGCTCGTGGTCAAATTCCGCGCAGAACGTCAGCTCTCCCGGCTGCCGGCTCATATTGTACCAACGGAGCAGCAGATCGCCGGTTTCCGCGTTCATTTTCAGCGAAGAAAAAGCCAACTCCTTGCTTTCCCAACGGAACGGGGCAAAATTCGGGGCAAAGATGCCTTCATGCACCCCGGTTTGGCACACGGTCCAAGGCACCTGGAACTGGTATGCCTCCGCAAACGCCCCGGAAGCGATGCCGTCTCCACTGTACGGAAGCAGCTCCATCCGAGCCGTATGCGTGCCAAGGCACTGGGCTTCCAGCGTCGGGAACAAACCCCAGTCGCCAAGTTCGCCCACGCAGCGCAGCAAAGTAACAGCGATTGTGTTACGGCCGTCACGCAGTACTTCGTATTCATTAAGGCCGAGGTTGGCGACCGTCAATCCGCCCTCTTCCCCGCTCACGTCCACAAACGCTTGCTGATGCTGCGTGTTGCTCGGGTTCTCCCACTCCGGCGCCGGAACGTTGCTGCGCTCCGCGATTTCGAACATCGAATCGGCGCGGTGCACAGCAGCCTCCAGATCGGTCGGGAACAGCGCCCGAATGCGGTGGTCTTTCGCCGTATTGTCGATCGTCGTTTCGAGCTGTACGCCTCTGCCGCCGGCTTCAAGCGAAATGACCGTACGCAGCTTCAGCGTTGTCAGCTTGCTGCTGCGCTGCGCCTTACGCTGCGGATAGTACACCAGCTCGCGCATCTCCTCGTCCAGCTTGTCATCGGCAGAAGCCGGGATTTCCCAGTCGTGGCACACTTCCACCGCAGCGCGGTACGGCGTATCTTCCAGCACGCGAATTTGCGCCGCAAGTCCTTTGGTGGTCAGCGCCTTTTCGCCTTCCGGCTGCTTGTACATATATTCGTTGCCGATATCTCCGGTATCCTCATAGATGCCGAGATCGCGGTAGATTTTGCCGGTCGCTTTATTGGTCAGCGCAAACGATCCATCGCCGGCGATCTCCACTTTCAGCCCGGCGTTTTCCATGACCAGGCCGCCGGTGAACAGCGAGGCCGGTGCTGCCGCGGCGGCCGCTTGGCGGCGCACCCAGGCATAGGCGCGATGTCCCAGCGCCGGCACCTGCCCGGCCTGGAACGTCAGCTTCACCCGGCGGCACATGTACGGCTGCCGGAACTTGTCGTCCGGCAGATCGTAGCCAAACAGCAGGCCGAGGTCATCCACCGTGCAAGGCACGGCGTTCCCCGCCTCGTCCACCAGCTCACGGCCGGACAGGTTCACCGCCTTCAGACGGCGGGCGGTTTCTTCAAGGCCGAGCCCCTCGCGCAAGTACAGGCGGGCGGCGTCCAGCTCCACGGTCACCGTGCCGGTGCGGTTCCAGCCGGTCGTGTTCATGACGACCAGCGGCAGCGGATCTTCGCCGTACCCGGCGAAGACCGAGGTGTTCACCGCCTCGGCGATGACCCGCTTGCTGTCGTCGATGATCGCCTCGGCGACGTGGCGGCTCTTGGCGAAGCGGGTGACCATCTCGCGGTGCACCTCGTCCACGCTGCAGCCGCAGATGCTGTCGTGCGGATGGTTTTGCATCAGCGTTTTCCAGGCATAGGTGAACAGATGGTGCGGATAGGCTTGCCCGAGCATATTCGCCACCGAAGCGAGCGGCTCGGCGACTTTTTCCAGCAGGGCCTGGCCTTCCTGGTTCATCTGCTTCAAATACACGCGCGCGGAAGCGGTATTGACCAGCGTGCCCCAGCCATCGGTGCGCTGGCTGCGCAGCTCGCCTTTGACGGTGGACAGTTCGCGGCCGCTCAGCGCCCCCTCCAGCGCCTTCAGGTAGTCCGGCAGGTTCGAATGCACAAACTTCGTGTCCGGGTACAGCTGCTCTGCCGTGCGGATCGCTTCCGGCAGGTCGAGCTGCAGCGGCTGGTGGTCGCAGCCGTTCATGAACAGCAGCTCGCCTGTGGCCGCGTATTTTTCCGCGTCCGCCAGCTTGCGGTCCCAGAACGCCTTCGCCTCCGCTTCATATACCGGCACCTCGTTGCCGTTGGAGTACCAGTTGGCGAACAAAATGCCCAGCACCTTCGAGCCGTCCGGCCCTTCCCAGATCAGCTCCGAGAAGGAGGATTCATACCCGCCGTCGGAGACGGTGTTATTGAAACCTGTCGGCTTCACGCCGCGGCCGAAAAAAGCGTTGTCGATGCCGGATTGCCGCATCAGCTGCGGCGTTTGGCCGACGAGCCCGAACGTGTCGGGGAAATAGCCGATTTTCGCCGGCGCGCCGTATTGTTTCGCGTCTTGATGGCCGATCTGCATGTTGCGGATATTCGCTTCCCCGCTCGTCAAAAAAGCGTCCTGCAAAATGTACCATGGCCCGATCAGGATACGCCCCTTGCGGATATACTTCTCCAGCCGCTCCTTGTTTTCGGGGCGGACCTGCAGGTAATCCTCCAGAATAATCGTTTGCCCGTCGAGGTAAAAGCTTTTGAACGCCGTATCGCCGTCCAATTTGTCCAGCAGCGCGTCCACCAGCTGAACGAGGCGAACGTGGTGCTTCTCGTAAGGCAGATACCATTCCCGGTCCCAGTGCGTATGGGAAATGATATGCGCCGTTCTTTTCTTCTTCATTCCGTGACCCCCTCATTAAAATAGCGGAACCTTATGGTCTTATTTTCCGGAACCTGACATGTTCATCACCATTAGCGGAATTTAATGACCTTATTTTCCAACGAGCGGCTCAAAATGCGGCCATATCCCTGCGATTCGAAAAAATAGCGACCTAAAACTCCTCTATTCCACTCATAGTGGGTGATATTGCCGAAATAGCGACATTTTCTTCCTTTATTTTTTCAGCAGACTAATATTGGCGGTATTCGCCGTTTTGGTAGGTTCAAGCTTCCGTTTCTAAAGGATACCCTTCCATGTAACTCAACAGTTCGTCCACGGTCGTGAACGCCAGGCCGGTTACCGTGTCGGCGCAGCCATAGTAGATGGCGATCCGGCCGGTTTCGGCGTCGGTCAAAGCCGCGCACGGGAACGTGACGTTCGGCACGTCGCCCACGCATTCGTACAGCGTTTCCGGGCCGAGGATGTAGTTGCGCGAGCGCGCTTTGACGATCCATGGCTTGTCGGTGTCCAGCAGGGCGCAGCCCATGCGGTAAACAAATCCGTTGCACGTATTGATAACCCCGTGGTAAATGAGCAGCCAGCCTTTGTCGGTTTCGATCGGAACCGGCCCGGGGCCGATTTTTTTGGATTGCCATGCGGAGGCGTCGCCGTTAATTGTACCCATCACATAACGGTGTTTGCCCCAGAACGTCAGGTCCGGGCTTTCGCTGTAAAAAATATCGCCGAACGGCGTGTGACCGGTATCGCTCGGACGGCTGAGCATCGCGTAGCGGTCGCCGATCTTGCGCGGAAACAGCACGCCATTGCGGTTATATGGCAAAAAGGCGTTTTCCAGCTGATGGAACGTTTTAAAGTCAGTCGTATAGGCGATGCCGATCGTTGGGCCGTGGTAGCCATTGCACCAGGTGATGTAATAGCGGTCACCGATTTTGCAGACGCGCGGATCGTAGCGGTACTCCCGCTTGATCACTTCCTCGTCCCCTTCGAACTGAATCGGGTCGTGGTTGATTTTCCAGTTGATCCCGTCGTCGCTGAATCCGGCAAAAATGTCCATGCTGACCGAACGGGAATCGCAGCGGAACACGCCGGCAAATCCGCCTTCAAAAGGCACAACCGCCGAGTTGAACACGCTGTTGGAGTTCGGGGTCGCGTGGCGTTCGATAATCGGGTTTTGCGAGTAACGCCAGACCGGGGCGTTCAAGCCGGCCGGTTTGTTTTGCCAAGGGATGTTTTTCAGGGCTTCGCCAATAATTTTGCTCATCGTCATGTCTCCTTCTTGTATAAAAGGTTTATTTATCGGATATGATGCCAGGTCCAGTCTTATCGAGTCCAATCGAGTCCAATCGAGTCCGAACCGCAGGCTAGTCTACACCCATGCGTCTCATTCTAACGGACACCAGCGCCGTTATTTCGGCAAAATCCAGAGCTTTTAGAATGTAACGGACACAGTGGACCTTATTTAGCATTTCGGTGCGTATTTTCGGTCATTTTGGCGCAAATAAGTGCACATGAGTCCGTTAGAAGCTGAAACGCCGGGTTTTCGGGCAAATAAGGGCGCTGGAGTCCGTTAGCCGTATGCGGCCTGACCGATACGACTTTCCAACACGTTCCCCCGACACGCCCTACAAATGTGCCCTACTGACACGCCTACTGACACGCCTACTGACATGCCCCACTGGCATGCCCATCGGACACGCCCCTACAAAATGCCTTCCTGCATCGCCCGGTATACGAGCTGCGAAAACAGGCTGTTCGACCAGGCGAACCATTTGCGCGTGAACGTGTTCGGATCATCGGCGTGGAAGCCTTCATGCATGTAGCCCGTGCCGGCGTCGGTCGCTTCCAGCATCGCGATCATCTCCAGCTTTTCTTCCTTCGTTTGCGCCGTCAGGCCCTGCATCGACAAGGCCATATGCCAGATGTACTCCTTCGGCGTATGCGGGCTGCCAATGCCTTTTGCCGCTTTGCCTTCGAAGTAGAAGGGATTTTCCTTGCTCAGGGCAAAACGCCGCGTATTTTGATAAACCGGATCGTCCGCGCCGACATAACCAAGGTACGGAATGGACATCAGGCCCGGCGTGCCGGCGTCGTCCATCAGGCAGTAATTGCCGAAACCGTCGGTTTCATAAGCGTAAATCGGGCCGAATTCCGGGTGCCGGTAGATGCCGTACAGCTTGATCCCGTGATCGACCTCAAATTCCAGCTCCTTGAGCTCAGACAGGAAATCCATGTCGCGGAACACCCACTCGGCAAATTCCTGCATTTGGCGCAGCGTGACGACGGCGAACATGTTGCCCGGGATGTTGTAATGGAAATCGCAGGCGTCATCGCTCGAGCGGAAGCCCGACCAGATCATCCCGGTGTAATTGACCGGCATGCCGAGACCGCCGTTCCGCAAGGAATCGGTCGGAATACCGTTGTTGCGGGTGAACCGGTACGGCGACTGCTCAAAATGGCGCTGCTCGGTTTTGAACAGCTCGTAAATTTTCCGCATCGCCGCTTTGAAGCCGGCATCGAAAATGTCGGTCAGTTCGGTTTCTTTCCAGTACGCATAAGCTAGCCGGACAACGAAACAGAGGGAGTCGATTTCGAATTTCCGCTCCCACACCCAAGGCGACATCTCCGTTTCGTCCGCCGTGTTCCAGTGCCAATCGTTCGCCGTTTCATTAAAAGCGTTGGCGTACGGGTCGATCTGAACGTATTGGATATGGCGCTTGATCAATCCGCCGATGATGCGCTGCAGCTCGGGATCGTGTTTAGCCAGCGGCACGTAGTGGATGACCTGTTCCACCGAATCGCGCAGCCAGGAGGCCGGGATGTCTCCGGTGATGACAAAGGTCGTGCCGTCATCCATCAGCTTGGTTGTCGTTTCCAGGGTGTTCGGGAAACAATTTTTGAACAGCTGCAAAAGCTTCGGACGAAACGCAAGCTTCACCTCAGCTTCGGCCAGCACATTCTGAACGGCCTGCGGCAGCTCCAGCTTCGGCATCGGGATTTTCGGGAGTCTAAATTGTTCCATGAGCAGTCTCGCTCCTTTATCGGTCTGATTTATTCATCCGTTGATTTTAATCGTTTTGATCTCGTACGGGGCAAAATTGAGCCGGATCGAGCCCGCTTCGGCTGCCAGCGGCTCAAGCTCCTGTTCGAGCGCATTCGATACGTACACCCTGCTGTACGGCTGCTTCCAGCTCAGCTCCACACGCTCGCGGCCGCCGGCGGATTCATAGAACCGCAGGATCACGCCGCTTCCGTCCTCGGCCGGTTTCACCGTATCGAGCACGACGTGCTCGCCGGTAAAGCCAATCAGCGATTGCGCGGACGGCAGCGTTCCCTGGTGCGCCTCTTGGGCAAGGACCGCCGGAATGTGGTTCAATTCGGCCGCGGCGCGCACCGTATGGGCCGCCTGCCAATCGCCGAGGTGCGGGTACAGCGAATACGTGAATTCGTGTTCGCCCAAATCCGCCGTGACGTCCGGCCATTTCGGCGCGCGCAGCAGGGACAGGCGAATGGTGCTGCCCTGAACGTCATAGCCGTATTTGCAGTCGTTCAACAGGCTTACGCCATAGCCCCGTTCCGAGACGTCCACAAAACGGTGGCCGCACACTTCGTATTGCGCCTGCTCCCAGCTCGTATTGCGATGCGTGACACGCGTAAGCGTCCCAAATGGAATTTCGTAGGCCGCTTTGTCGGTCACCACATCGATCGGGAACCCAACCTTCAGCAGCTTGTGAGCTTCGTTCCAGTTCACCTTCGTCCGGAAATCGATCCGCCGGTCATGATGATACAAGATCAGGTCCTGCGTGATTTCCGACTGGCCGATGCGCCAGCGGAATTGCAGCACATCCTTGACCTTGCCGCGGACCGCGAGCCGGCTTTCCAGCAATTTCGCTTGCCCGGCCGGCTGCTGTTCGTAGCGGCTGTCGATGTCCCAGGCGTCCCACAGCGTCGGGCGGTCATGGAAGAAGTGGAAGCGGTTCGCCGCTTCGCCCGGTTTCACGATTTCACGGTCCGCCGCTTTGTCCCAAAGGCTAATGATTTCGCCGCGCTCATTAAACGTTAAGCCGTAGTGGTCCGTTTCCCAACGGTCGGTAAACATCCGTTCCTTGGCGGCAAGGCCCTTCTCCTGCAGGACCTGGCCGACGGCAGCGAGGATATCCGCCTTATCCGTTCCCTCGTCTACCGCTCCTCCAGCCGGCGCCCCCGCCAGCGAATCCGCTTCGCTTCTCAGCCAAATCGTCTTGTAGCCAAACGCTGGAACCTCCGGCACGCGCACCCAAGCCGCTTCGGCATTTCCGCCCGTTCCCGGCAGCAAGTCGAGCGCAAGCCGCGCGCCGTTTTCGTCATAGGCGGCGACGGAGCGGCCAAAGCCGTTCCCGGGAACCTCGATCACCGCGTCGCGGGACCAGCCGAGGCTGTTAAACACGATGTAGGGCTTGCCTTCGCCCGCCGTGGCGATCTGCCCGGCCAGCGCCGTCAGGCCTTGCCGCAGACCGGAATTCCCTTTTGCGAAAATTTCCGTATATTCTTTTTCCGACGTTTCGTACGCTTCCGTAATCGCCGAACCCGGAATGATGTCATGGAACTGATTCAGTAAAATCAACTTCCAACCGTCATGCAGCGTGTTTTGCACCTCGCGCTGACGTTCCGCCGTCAGCAACGAAGCCGACGAAGCCGCCAGCGTATTCCACACTTCCGCCTCGCGGTACAAAATTTCCGCCTTCCGGTTGTTCCGCTTATTGCGGCCATGAGTCGTATATGTTCCGCGGTGCAGCTCCAGGTACAGGTCTCCATGCCACGACGGCAGCTGCGGCTCCGCCGCTTCAATCCCGGCAAAAAACGCCGCCGCCGTGCTGTATTCGCTGGCCGGCTGGCCGGTCATCAGTTCGGAGCGATCGATATACTCCAGCATTTCGCGGGTTACGCCGCCGCCGCCGTCGCCGTGCCCGTACAGCAGCATCTGCTCGGGATGCGCGGCTTTCTCCCGGTAAGACTGCCAGTGATCGTGCACGTCTTTCGGCAGCGTGTTTTCGTTGACGCCGTGGTTCAAATAAGACAACATCGGCGTGCCGTCGATGCCAACCCAGTGGAACAGGTCGTACGGGAATACGTTTGTATCGTTCCAACCCAGCTTCGTCGTCATAAAATAGCGGATGCCGCCATGCCGCAAAATCTGCGGCAAGGAAGCGCAGTAGCCAAATGTGTCCGGCAGCCATTCGATATCCGAGGTTTGGCCGAACTCCTCCAGGTAAAAGCGCTGTCCGTACAGCATTTGCCGCATCAGCGACTCGCCGCTCGGCAGGTTGAGGTCGGGCTCGACCCACATGCCGCCGACCAGTTCCCAACGCCCTTCCTTGATTCTCGCCTTGACCCGCTCGTACAGTTCGGGGTCGTTGTCCTTCAAGTAAGCGAACAGCTGCGGCTGGCTTTGCGCATACCGGTACTGCGGGTATTCAGACATCAAAGCGTCAACCGTCGCGAACGTGCGGCTCGCTTTCCGCACCGTCTCACGCGCCGGCCACAGCCAGGCGATATCGATGTGCGACTGGCCGATCATATGGATCAGGCCTTCGGCGTTGCCGCCGATCGCCTTGACCCGCTCCGCCAGCCGCTGCTCGATTTCGGCGATCCCGCCGCCATCTTGAATCGCGTCAGGATCAAGCGCCACGAATTCGTCCATCGCGGTGTGCAGCGCCTCGATCAGCCGCGTGCGCCGCATATCCTGCTCCGGCAGCAGCACGGCGGAATCGCGGATCACGGTCGCCGTATACATCAGGCTTTGCACCGGACGGTTGACCAGCACCAGCTTGCTCTGGATCGAAGAAATCGGCGGTTGAATGACCGCCTGCCAGTTCAGCGGATCGATTGGCTCCGGAATCGGATCAAACAGTTCGATTTCAAGCTGAAGCGGACGATTCCCCTGCTCCCGGGGCAAAGTCACAAAAGTGTGGTTCCGGTCGAGGCCTTGATACGACTTTCCGTCGATTCTCAGCAGCCCTTCGCCCCCGGAGGCAAATACGAGGCCGACATGGCCGTCCTGCCAGCGGTCCGGAATCGTTAACTCACTCCTAAAAAAATACGTCGTTCCCTGCGTGCTGGGAAACCGCTCAAGCCCTTGACCTTCCGGGTAGCCGGTCTCCTCGGTGTACTTTCCGGGAACCAAATATGCCGACTTCGTGATCTTCCAATTGCGCAGCTCGATTTGCTCCAACCACGCTGTGTCCGACAGTTCCCGAATAAAACGTCTGATCCGTTCCATTTTTCATTAACCCTCCCGCACAAAAAACTTGGCGCTCAGCGTATCGTTTACGTTTTTGCCTACATGAACATGAAATTCCCCCGGTTCGACGACCGGTTTGTAATCAGGCCCGATATATTGCAGTTCCTCCGCGCCGAGCGTAAGCTCGACCCTCCGGGTTTCCCCCGGAGCAAGCCACACCTTGCGGAATCCTTTCAGCTCCTTCGCCGGTCTGGTTACAGTGCTGGCCACATCGGTGATGTACAGCTGTACGACCTCCGCTCCGGCGCGCTCACCGGTATTCGTGACATCCACCGTCACTTTGACCGTTTCACCCGGCAAAATCGCCTCCGGCTGAACGGTCAATCCGGCATAGCTGAATTCCGTGTAGCCTAGCCCGTACCCAAACGGATAACGCGGCTGCGAATCATCCTCGAGGTATCTTTTGCCCCGCGAACGTTTGCCGTTGTAATACACCGGAAGCTGCCCGACATGCTTCGGAATTGAGATCGTCAGGCGTCCGGACGGATTCACATCGCCGAACAAAATGTCAGCCACGGCGTGTCCGCCCTCCTGCCCCGGATACCACGCCTCCAAAATGGCGTCGGCATGCTCGTCGACCCACGGCTCCGCGATCGGCCGCCCGTTAATGTAAACCACTACCAGCGGTTTACCCAATTTGTGGATTTCTTGAATCAGCTCGAGCTGCACCCCGGACAATGCCAGCGACATGCGGTCGATGCCTTCGCCGCAATCCATGTCGCTCCAGGAATTCCCGGTGACCTTCGAAGCTCCGGTCTTCAAGTCGATACTGCCTTCACCGAAATCGCGCGCGCTGGAGCCGCCGACGACCATGACTATGGTGTCCGCCTGCTCCGCGCAGGACAAGGCGGTTTCGAAGCCTTCCCGGGAGTCGCCTTTAATCCGACAGCCCGGGGCGTACACCACCCGCTCAGGCGCAGCCGCCAGCTTGCTGCGGATGCCGCCGAGCACGGTGGTCACCTTGGACCGCGGCTGCGGCGAGGTGTAGTCGCCAAGCTGGTTGTAGCCCACATCGGCGTTGGGGCCGATCACGGCGATTTTCCCGGCGTCCGGGGATAGCGGCAGCACGCCGCTGTTCTTCAACAGCACGATGCCTTCGCCCGCCAGCTTCCGCGCCAGCTCCACATGCTCCGCACTGCCGATCACCCGCTCCGCCCGGTCCGGGTCGCCGTAAGGGTTCTCGAACAGGCCCAGCCGGAACTTCAGCGTCAGCACACGGCGGACCGCCCCATCGAGCACCGCTTCCTCCAGCTCGCCGGAGCGCAACGCTTCCAGCAGATGTTTACCGAACATTTCGCCGGACATTTCCATATCGATGCCCGCGCGAATTGCCTGGACAGCGGCGTCGCGCCCGTCCGCGGCCACATCGTGACCGGAAGCCAGCATGTCAATCGCGCCGCAGTCGGTGATGACCATGCCGTCAAAACCCCACTCGCCGCGCAGCTCGCCGTCCAACAGTTCCTTATTGGTCGTGCAAGGCACGCCGTCGATTTCGTTATAGGCCGGCATGACAGACGCCGCCCCCGCTTCGACTGCCTTGCGGAACGGCAGCATATCCACCTCCAGCAGCTCGCGCCGCCCCATATGCACCGGGCCCGCGTTGCGGCCGCCCTCGGAGCTGCCGTAACCGACGAAATGCTTGAGCGTCGCGGCCACACTGTCCACGCCGTCCAGGCTTTCGCCCTGCAGCCCCTCGACCGAAGCCACGGCCATCTCGCCGATCAAATAAGCGTCTTCGCCAAAACATTCCTCGGTCCGGCCCCAGCGCGGATCGCGCACAACGTCCAGGACCGGCGAGTACGTGACCGCGCCACCTTGGCTGCGCGTCTCCCGGGCCACCGCCCGGCACATCTCGCGGTACAAGTCCACGTTCCAGGTGCTGCCGAGCGACAGCGGCACCGGGAACACGGTCGCGCCGATCGCCATATGGCCGTGCGAGCATTCCTCCCCGATCAGGATCGGGATGCCCAGCCGCGAGTTCTCGATCGCGTAACGCTGGATCGCGTTCACGGCCTCAGCGCCTTCGCGTGGCGACAGGCCGGTTTCAAGCGTGACGCCCGTCCACGGGTCGGCCCGCAGCACGCCGTACAGCGAGCCGATGCCGCCGTTTTTCACCTGCTCTTTAAACGACTCCGTCAGCCGGATCTCGCCGTTCACATACTCGTAGGTTTGCCAGCCAAACGGCTGAACCAATTGCCCGACCTTCTCTTCCACGGTCATCAGCCCAAGCAGATGTTCGACCCGTTCCGGGACCGGCTTCGTGCTGTCTTTGTATAGCAAACGCTCCACCTCGCTTAATTTTAAATGCGTGTTAAGAACAAAAAATGTCGCTATATCGTTGATATCATTTCATTTGCGAGAAATAGGGGAAATTTATGTCGCTATTTTCCTTCGTCGCAAGGAAATGCCCTTGTTCTGGACCATTAACAGGAAAATAAGTACATAAAATGCCGCTAATGAAAACGAACATGCCAGGACTCCTGATAATAAGTACATAAAGTACCGCTATTTTGCAGGCCGACGGTCTGTCGTTCCAGTAACCGGCTATCAAGCACCATATCTAGGTCGAGCCGGTTCCTGGCCTCTCCTATTCTTTAACGGCCCCTACCGTAAGCCCCTGCACAAAGTAGCGTTGGAAAAATGGATAGGCAAAAATAATCGGCAGCGTCGCCAGCACGACCATCGCCATACGCGCTGTGTCCTGCGGAATCGACGACAGCGCCTGCAAGCTCAGCGAGCTGTTTTGCGAGTTTTGCTGGATGAACTGGATGCTCGATTCGATCCGCATTAACATCGATTGCAGCGGCACGAGATTCGGATTGTCGATGTACAGCAAGGCGTTAAACCAGTCGTTCCAGTAGCCCAAGGTGCTGAACAGGCCGATCGTAGCCAGGCCCGGCAGCGACAGCGGCAATACGATGCGCAGGAAAATGTAGAAATCGCCCGCTCCGTCGATGCGCGCCGATTCGATGACTGCTTCAGGCACGCTGGTGCTGTAAAACGTACGAAGAATCATGATGTAGAAGGCGTTCATCGCCAGCGGCAAAATCAACGCCCACAGCGTATCCTTCAGACCCATGAGTTGGGACACGACCATATAAGTCGGAATCATCCCGCCGTTAAACAGCATGGTCACGATCGCAAACACGGAGAAAAACCGCCGGTAGCGGAAGCTTTTCCGCGATATCGCATAAGCGTACAGCGCGATCAGCACCAAGCTGAGGATCGTGCCCGCCACGGTAACCAAAATCGTCACCCCGTAGGAGCGAAGCAGCGAGTCCCCGCTTTCGAACACGAAACGGTAAGCCCCCAGGCTCCATTTGGCCGGAAACAACCGGTACCCGTCCGTGGCCAGCGTTTTTTCATCGGTTAAAGAAATGATGACGACGAACAAAAAGGGGAACACGCACATAAAAGAGAATATGCCTGCGATCAGGTGCAAAACGGTGTTCCATCCGCGTGAGACATTATGAAAATCCTTGTGTTTTCTGACAACCTCCGCCATAGTCTGACACTCCTTTCAGCTTGAATTAGAATAGGGCGCTGTCTTTGTCGATTTTGCGCACGATGAAGTTTGAAACGATGACGAGTACAAAACCGACGACCGATTGATAAAGCCCTGCCGCCGTACTCATGCCGATTTCCCCGGTCGTCTTAAGACCGCGGTATACGTAAGTGTCGATGACGTTGGTTACGGCGTAGAGCGTACCGGAATCCCTCGGCACCTGATAGAACAAACCGAAGTCCGCGTAGAAGATCTTGCCCACCGCCAGCAGTGTCATAATAATGATGATCGGGGAGAGCAGCGGAATCGTGATGTTGCGGACCTGCTGCCATTTGCTCGCGCCGTCGATCATGGCCGCTTCGTACAGCGATTTGTCGATGCCCATGATGGAAGCCAGGTACACAACGCTGTTGTAGCCGACCATTTTCCACAAATTGACGAACACCAATATATACGGCCAATACTTCGGCTCCGAATACCAATTGATCGGTTCGGCGCCAAACCAGCCGAGGATTTGATTGAGCATCCCCCGGTCCATGCTCAGGAAGCTGAAGGCAAAGTAGCCGACGATAACCCAGGACAGAAAATACGGCAGAAACATCCCGGTTTGATACACTTTGGCCATCATTTTGCCGGCCAGTTCGGAGAGGATGATCGCCATCGCCACGGAAAGCACCAGTCCGATAAAAATAAACGCAAGGTTATACAGCAGCGTGTTGCGCGTTATGGTAAAAGCGTCGTCCGTCATGAACAGGAACTTGAAGTTGTCCCACCCGACCCACTCACTTTTGGCCAGGCTGGCCCAGAACCCTTCGCGGCTAAAACGGTACTGCTTAAAGGCGGCCACGGTGCCGACCAGGGGGAGATATGAGAAAAAGAAAAACCAAATGGCCCCCGGCAACACCATAAATAACATGACTTTGTTTTTGAGCACATTTTTGAAAAATGCGGCCATCTTTGTGTTCCCCTCCTGTCTTTATAATCAAAAAGGATCGGGCGCAACGTTCACCCGCCCGATCCTCAAATGTTCAGTTTCCCTAAATGTTACTTGTTGTTCTCAGCTCTCCAGGCATCAAGCTGTGCTTGGGCTTCGGCCATGACCTTGTCAAGACCGGCCTCTTTAAATTTTTGAATCGCTTTCGGAAGATATTCTTCCGGATCGACGGTCCCGGTCATCAGTGAGGACCAAAATTGCTCTCTCACATTTTGAACAGCAGCCATTTCGGTAGCCACTTTCGTGCTGTCGAAGTTAAAGCTCAGGATCGGCGAATTGACGCCGGAAGCGTTAAACTGCTTGAACTGCTCCCATTTGTCGTCGGGATCGTTCGGGTTCAAATAGAGCAGCATGTTGTTGCCCAAGGAGTAGGACGGCATGTCGTAATTTTTCGATTCCGCCAGGTTTTCCATGTGCTTGTCGTCGACTTTCTTGTAGTGCACGCCTTCGATCCCGGAGTCGATCATGTTGCGCAGCACCGGATCGGTATTCAGCAGGTTCAGGAATTCCATCGCTTTCTCCGGATATTCGGAGTTGGCGGAAATGGCCATGATCGAGCCTTGAACTGAAGTATTCGTAACGATGGCGTCGCTCGCCGGCGTGGATACGACCGGGTATCCAAAACTTGCGGACAACATATTGTCGGCCAGCGGCTGAGTTTGTTGCCGGAATAACAGCCAGTTGCCGGACTTTTTCAGATCCTCGATGGATCCGGTCGTTGCCGCTTCAGGAGCGACATAACCCGCTTTATAATATTTGTGCATCGTTTTCAGGGCTTCCTGCATTTCCGGAGTTTCCAAAATGTTGACGATTTTATAGTCGGTGGTGTCCAGTTTTACCGCCATCGGCAGGTCTTGGATAATGTAATCATACGGAACGTAAGGAATATATTTTTTATCCATCGCAAACGGCGTTACGCCAGGCTCTTTTTCCTTGATCGTTTTCAAGAGCGGTTCCAGACTATCCAAAGACCGGACACCTTCGATATCCAAATTGTATTTGTCAAGAAGGCTCTTGTTAAAGAACCATGCCTCCAGCTGTGGAAGCTCTTTATTGGCCGGAATACCATAGTTATGGCCGTCGACCTTGGAGCCTTCCAGGAACGCCGGATTGATCGTGCTTTTCAGGTCTTTTCCGTATTGCTCAAGCAAATCGTCGAGCTCCATAAACGCGCCTTTTCTGGCGTTTTGCACATAATCAAAACTACCGGAGCCGGAAGCGGTGAACAAAATGTCCATCGGTTCCCCGGAAGCAACGTTAACCTGCATCTTTTGCGAGTAGTCACCCCAGTCGACCATTTTCATCGTAACCGTGGCATTGATTTTTTCCTTCGTGTACTTGCTGACTTCTTCCATGACTTTGTCCACGTCTTTTTGCGGAGTGCCGATCGTGTACCAAATGAGGTTTACGGTTTTGCCCGAGTCCCCTCCAGTTGCTGGCGAGTTGCCCTCAGCGCTGTTTTTGCCTCCTCCGCAAGCGCTTAACACAAACACCAAAGCCGTTAGCATCGCGAGTGCGAAAGAAAAGCTTCTTTTGCTTCTACTCATGCTGGATCCTCCCTTTTGAATGAATTTCTGTAGTTTATCTAATACAACCTTACCGGATGAAAGCCGTTTCAAAAAGAAGCTAAATTTAATAAATCAGGGTACAAATTAAAGAAAAGATTCGCGGCAAAAAAATACCCCGGGATAAAGAATGGAATCCCTTACATAAGGAGTTAGTTCCTTTCCTTTACCCCGGGTGCTCCCGTTGTTGTATCGTATGCTAATGAAGGGCTTTGAAATCGGTGGGCGAGATGCCAACATATTTCCGAAACTGCTTGTAAAAATAGCCGATCTCCCAATATCCCACATTGCGGGCGATCTCATGCACCTTCAAATTGGTGTTTTTGAGCTGCTGCTTTGCTTTTTCAATCCGGTATTTATTGATATATTCCGCAAAAGACCCCCCCGTCTCCTTATGAAACAGCTGGCCTAAATAAACGGGGTGGATATGGTATTGTGCGCCCAGCGTTTTCAAGGAAAGCTCGTCGGCATAATGGCCGTGGATGTACTCCAGCACCTGGCTCACCACCGGATTTTTGGCATCCTGCAGCAGCGAACCGACCGTTTCCTCCGCCACGCCCTGAAGATGCCGCACCAGTTCGGAGAACGCGGCGCTGCCCTGCACCCGGTCCAGCCCTTTCCGGAAGATGTCCGTCTCGTCGGTGTGCTTGATCTCTTTTAGCTCCATTTTAAATCTCACAACCAGTTCAAGCGCAGCGTTGTGCAGGTCCTCCGGGCGGATACCCGGCGTTTGCTGCAGCTCCGCAAAGTCGGCTTGGATCCGCTGCTTTAATCCTTCCCCGTCCCGGGCCAAAATAAGCTTGGCATACTCGTCCCAAGGCAGGGATACGGCGCCGCCGTCGCCTCCCTTATCGGCTTCCAGCGACTTATATTCCATGATCGGCCGATCCGGATAGATCATAAAATACTCCAGCGCCCGTTTGGCCTCCTGGTAGCTTGCAGCGCCTTCTTCACACCGCAGCGCACCCTCCTGCCGCAGCCTGCGGGCGCTTCCGACGCCGATTTGGACCGGCGTATGCCGGGCGGCAAGCGCTTCCTTAAGCTCCTGCAGCTTAGCGAGAAAATCCTGCTTCCCTTCGGCTGCGGTCGGCAGCATGCCAATCAGCACGATGTCGCCGTCAACGTCGCGGAAAGGCGTAATTTCATTGTTCGTTTTCATAAACTTAACTGTTTCATCAAAGGTTTCATTTTGGGTGCCGCCCGTTCGCAGCACAGCTACGGCCATGAAAGGCCCGTTTAAGGAAAGGCTCAGCAGTTCGGCCCGCTCGGCAAATTCCCTGGCCGCGATCTGCCCGGTCAGCCAGCGGTATAACGTATTGTCTTTGAGAATCTGCACGTCGTAAGCATCGTACAATTCCTCGGACCGCTGGCTGTCCAATTTTTCCACCGTATTGCGCAGCGTGGATTCCAGTTCCTCCACATTGATCGGCTTCAGCAAATAATTTTCGATGCCCAGCCGCATGCCTTCTTTCAGATAATCAAACTCATTGAAGCCGCTCAGAATGATCGCCTTGAGATCCTTATGCCGCTTACGCGCTTCGGAAATCAAGCTCAAGCCGTTCATCACCGGCATCGAAATGTCGGTGATCAGCACGTCGGCCGGCGTGGTTTGCAGCGCGTCCAGCGCCTGCCGCCCGTTTTCCGCGTGCCCGACAATTTCCAGTCCGAACGACGGCCAATCCAGAATATCGTACAGCCCTTCAATGATAAAAGGCTCATCATCGACAATAAACACTTTATACATCTTCAGCATCCGTTCCTTCCCGATTTGGATAACGTACTACAATCGTTGTCCCTTCTCCAGGCGGGCTTTCGATTTCAATCCCGTATGCAGGCCCGTACAAAAACCTTAGCCGGCTATGAACGCTGCGAAGTCCGAACATTTCCTCCGGCTCTTCCTTGCTCTCCAGTGCTTCGCGGATTTCGGCCAGCCTGCCTTGATCAATTCCTTTCCCGTTATCTTGAACGACGGCCGTCAGCATATCCCCCTCCTCCTGAACTCTGACCGTCAAGCGGTTATCGTCCCGATCGGTTCTGATGCCGTGGACGATGTAATTTTCAATGATCGGCTGCAGCCAAAGCTTCATCACCGATTTGCCGAAAAGGGCCGGATCGGCTACGATCTTATAATTGAATCTGTCTTTATAGCGGATTCTGAACAACTCCAGGTACAGCCGGCAGGCCTCCAGTTCGTCTTTCAGGGTGTAGATTTTTTTCTGCTGCACCAGGCTTTTGAACAACACGGACAAGCTGTAGATCATCTCGCCGACGTCCCTCGCCCCTTGGGAGATGGCCCGCATGCGGATCACCTCCAGCGTGTTGTACAGGAAATGCGGGTTGATCCTGGCCTGAAGCGCCACCAGCTCGGTCTGCTGCTGCTTGATTTCGGCCTTGTACACCCTTTCGATGTATTGATTCAGCTCATCAAGCATCTCGTTAAAGCTCCGGGAAATCTGCCCCAGCTCGTCCTCCCGCGAATCAGCGATCCGCGCTGTCAAATCCCCGCCCCGCACCTTGCGCGTAAACCGGATGATCCCGTACATCCGTTTGGCGAAATTGCTGATGAACAGCGACGGAATCATAATCGCAAAAAAGATGCAGATGATGCTGACGGTAAGAATCGTATTCCTTAGCCCAACGTACGTGTTGGCGAGTTCCTGTTTCGGCACGGCGCTCAGCACCGTAAATCCGCCCTGGCTTTGCGTCAGCTTGGTGACGATCGTCCCCCCGCCCAACACACCGCTGTCGTAAATCGAGTTTAACTGCTCGTTGTACGGGTATTTCCGGCCGTAGTATGTGCCGGAGGAATCGAACAGCACGTCCCCGTTGGCGGAGATGACCAAAATGGAACCTTTCAAGTCTTGTTTGTAATAAGCCATGCTGTTCCAAATCTTGTCCGTATCAAAATAAACCACAAGCTGTCCGATATTCCGCAGCGACTGGTTGTTGTTGACCGGCACACGGACGGAATACATCGGCGTATCCGGCAAACTCGCCGCTTTGCGCACCCAAATGTTGGCCGCCGCCACGTTCGAACTGTCCTGCTGGTACATAACATCCGGGATGTACGAGCGGGCGGCGTTGGTGGAGATGATTTTAAACTGCTTGTCGTTGCCAAAGGCATACAAATGCTGCTGGTCCGCGCTGTACAGCATCAGGCTGCGGATATCCGGATTATCCTCCACCTGATTGCGGAAATACAGCACCGTATCCGTCAAAGAACTATTTTCCGTATAAAAACGATCCAGCCGGTACCGCACATAATCCTGATACGGGTGCTCCAGGAAATAGGACGTATTGGAAGCGAGCTCGCTGTCCCGGTAGATGTCCCGCACCATGGCCTGCACTGAGTCGTATTTGCCGCCGATATAATTGCTTACGCTTTCAATCGCCCGTTTCTGAATGTCCAGCTGTCTCTGCACCGCGGACTCCGACATGAACTTGAACATCAGGTAGGAGAACGTAATGATCGTAACGATCGTAATGACCGAAAAAACCAGGATGATTTTCATGAACAAGTTGTTTTTGAAATAATTGCGGTAAATGCTGCGGATCATCATGACGCCCCTCCTCCCGCATAGGTCAATTATATCACGCCAAACGGAGCATGTGATTTGCATATCCTGGGGGCCTGTCCTGGGGGAGCCCTGGCCTTGAGGAGCCTGGCCTTGGCGGCTCTAGGCTGCCATCGGCGGACAAGGGGCGCGAGGCCGAGGCTGAAATCCACAGCACGTATCGGCGTTGGCGTGATTTTCACGCACCATACACCTTAGCTTCCCTCATTCCAGTCGTCCCTCCACCTCTCATTGGAAATATCCAATAGATTACCGGGGCATCGAACGTAATTGAGGACTCTCATTGGAAAAATCCAATAGATCTCGCTCAAATGTCCCGATTTCCGCCCCGCCGAACTCAATCTATTGGAAATATCCAATCAAATCGTTGTGTCTGCCACTGGATGTCCGTTCTATTGGATATTTCCAATCTGGACTAGTCCATCAGGCTGCGGAAACCGGCGTCCGGCCCACCAACGATAAGAAAACCGCCTGACGGCGCACTAGCGTTGCACTATCACACAAGTAGACAATTGTTCCGACAAGATACACCTCTAGCCACAACTAATCTAACGGTTGCCACAACCGCTATTCGGGCAAAAAACGTTGATTTCAAATTGTAACGGTTGCCATAGCGCTTATTTCGCTGAAACCCGGCTCATTTTGCTTAGATTCAGGCAAATAACGCTTCTCACAACCGTTAAAATTTTGAAAAGGGCTTTTTTCGTAAAATAGTCGCTGCTACAACCGTTAGATTTCCTGCAAGCTCAACTTTAATTCGAACACCTAAGCCTTTGCGGAAAAACTGAAATGTATCAAGGCAACAAGTTGTCTTGTGCAAGAGTTTGAGTTTATGCAACGCCAGTGCTGACGGCGTCCTTTAATGGCTCTGACTTCTACTTTGGAGCGATTGGAGGCCTTCCTAAACATTGGACGTTGCTCTAACGGACATCAGCGACCTTATCCGTCCATTTCCCGCGTATTTCCCAGCCTAACGGACACCAACGCCCCTATTTCGCTCTAAACCCGTTCATTCAGGCCGATTTGAGGCAAATAAGAGCATCTGTGTCCGTCTACATTTTACAAACCTCCATTTTTTCTCAAATAACGGCTCTGGTGTCCCTTAGCCTCCAGATTCCTCTTCTCATCCCCTCTGTACCTGCACAGCGCCCTCTACCATGTCCGAAATTTTACAAATTCTAGAAAATTGAAAAAACGCCCGTTCCCGAAGGAACAGGCGCCGCTGCAGGCAGATCGGAGATTAAAATCACATATGCGCTTACCCCCGGATGCGCTTACCCCCGGAACTCCTGCAGCCCTTCATTCAGCGACCGGGTGGCCGCGTAAACTTGCTGGTACAGCTTAAAGAGGCAGGCGTATTTCTCCACATTGGCGGTGATCGGCTCGTACGTGGCCGCGTAGCCGATAAACGCGTCGGCGCATTCCTTCAAGCTGGCGAACCAGCCGCTCCCGACGGCGGCCATCATCGCCGCACCCATCGCCGGGCCCTGCTCGTTCTTCAGCGCGACGACCCGCTTGCCGAAAATATCGGCATGCATTTGCAGCCAGACCGGATTTTTCGCGCCGCCGCCGATGGAGATAACGCGCTCAACCGCGATACCGGCTTGGCGGAACAGGTCAAACGACTCCTGCAGCGAGAACGTGATGCCCTCCATGACCGCGCGGGCCAGATGCTCGCGGCGGTGTGTGCCGGACAAGCCGATGAAGCTGGCGCGAATGACACTGTCCGCATGCGGTGTACGTTCCCCTGCCAGGTAAGGAGTGAACAGCAGCCCCTCTGAGCCCGGAGCGATGTCCCCCACTGGCTTCAGCAGCTCGTCAAAGCTCAGCTCCGGCGCCAGCGACTCCTTGAACCAGCTCAGGGAGTACCCCGCGCCCAACGTCACACCCATCGCGTAAAACGCCCCCGGATGGGCATGGTTAAAGAAATGCACCTTGCCACCGAAGTCTTTGTTTTTGTCCTCTTCGTAAGTCAGGACAACGCCGGAGGTCCCCACGCTGCACAACGCGTCGCCCTTGCGGACGATCCCCGCGCCAACCGCGCCGCAGGCGTTGTCCGCGCCGCCGCCGAACACCTTCGTCGCCGGGGACAGACCGGTCTGCGCCGCAAACTCCGGCAGCAGCGTCCCCGTCTCCTCGGTGCTGCCGACAAGCGGCGGGCAAAAGCCTTCCGGAAGGCCAAACGCGGCGGCGATTTCATCGCTCCATTTGCCTTCCGGCACGTTCAGCAGCAGCGTTCCGGCAGCGTCGGAGATTTCCATCTGCACTTTGCCGGTCATCCGATACCGCAAATAATCCTTCGGCAGCACGAAACGAGCCGCTTTGGCGAACAACGCCGGCTCATGCTCCTGCACCCACAAAACCTTCGGAAGAGTAAATCCTTCAAGAGCCGCATTGCGCGTAATTTCGAGCAGACGATCGCCCAGCTTCGCCTCGATTTCCCGGCATTGCTTGGTCGTGCGCGTATCGTTCCACAAAATCGCGTTGCGCAGCACGTTATTTTGCTCATCCAGTAGCACCAGTCCGTGCATTTGGCCCGAGAACGACACGCCCTCGATATCGGCCGCAGAAACGCCGCTCTCCTGCAGCAGCCGCTTTAAACAGTCAACTGTACCCTTCACCCATTCTTCGGGATTTTGCTCGCTGTACCCGGGACGCTCCTGGATAAGCGGATAAGCCGCGGAGGCTTCCCCTTTGATTTCGCCGTCTTGGCCGACGAGCAGCGTTTTGACCGAACTCGTGCCAAGATCGATGCCGATCACATATTTCATCCGTTCGATTCTCCTTTCATATTTCCCCGGCAGGCAGGGGCGTACGACCACAAAAAGGGACGGCAAGCGTCCCTTTTCATACATATAAACGGACAAGGCGTCCGGCCAACCTGATTACTTCGTGCTGAAAATATATTCGTTCAGACGGGCTTTGATCAGTTCAAGATGATTGGATTTGTTGACGATTTTGCTGTTTTGCAGCGCGTAAGCTTCCAGCGTTTTGAAGTTGGCTTTGCCGGATACGATATCGGCGCCGATGCCGGTTTTGAAGCTGGCGTAACGTTCATCGATCAGCTTGTCGAAGAATTTGTCATCGATCAGCTTGCCGGCAACCTTCAAGCCTTTGGCGAAGCTGTCCATGCCGGCGATATGCGCATAGAACAAGTCTTCCGGTTCAAAAGATCCGCGTCTTACTTTGGCGTCGAAGTTCACGCCGCCGGAGCCCAATCCGCCGTTTTGCAAAATTTCGTACATCGCCAGTGTAACGGCGTAGAGATCGGTCGGGAATTCGTCCGTATCCCAGCCGAGCAACGGGTCGCCTTGGTTGGCGTCGACCGAACCGAGCATGTTGTTGATGCGGGCTACGCGCAGCTCGTGCTCGAACGTATGGCCGGCCAGCGTCGCATGGTTCGCTTCCAGGTTCAGTTTGAACTGATCCTGCAGGCCGTATTTTTGCAGGAATGCAATCGTCGTGGCCGCGTCAAAATCGTATTGGTGTTTGGTCGGCTCTTTAGGCTTAGGCTCAATCAGGAACTGGCCTTTAAAGCCGATTTCTTTTGCGTAATCGAGGGCCATGTTGAAAAATCTCGCCAGGTTATCGAGCTCCAAGCCCATATCCGTATTCAGCAGAGACTCGTAACCTTCGCGTCCGCCCCAGAACACGTAGTTTTCCGCGCCCAGCTCAAGCGCCGTTTCCAGACCTTTTTTCACTTGCGCCGCGGCGTAAGCAAACACGTCTGCATTAGAAGTCGTTGCCGCACCGTGAACGAAACGCGGGTTGGAGAACATGTTGGCCGTGTTCCACAACAGCTTCACACCGCTCGCTTTCATGCCTTCCTTGATTTTTGCGACGATGACGTCAAGGTTTTCGTTCGACTCCTTCAGCGTTTCGCCTTCCGGCGCGATGTCCACGTCATGGAAGCAGAAGTAAGGAGCGCCGAGTTTTTCGAGGAATTCGAAGTTGACTTCCACGCGCACCTTGGCCAGGTCCAGACCGCTCACGGTTTCCCACGGGCGAATCATGTTGCCTTGACCAAACGGGTCGCTGCCGTTCATCGTCAGCGTATGCCAATAAGCCACCGCAAAACGCAGATGGTCCTTCATCGATTTGCCAAGCACGACTTCGTTTTCGTTATAATGTTTGAATGCCAGCGGATTCGTGGATTCTGCGCCTTCATACTGGATTTTGTTGATGTTTTTAAAATAACTCACAATAAAGTCCTCCCAACCGGTTTGGTTTTTAAGTAAGCCTTTACATCCATTGGTTTATAAGCAGCATGCTCGCCGTTTCCAGACAGCATGCCCTGCACAACTAGATCGTATCATGTTATACTTAGTTTGTCTAGCCAATAAACTAAGTTGTTGTTTTTTGTTGATTTTTCGGAGGACTGTTGTGTATGATGCGTATAAAGCACGTAAATAAGATACACGCAATATAATATACGCAATGCAACTTTGGAGGAAAAAATGAAGATAACAGGCGACCAGCAGCTGATCAAAAAAATGAACAAAACGATCGTCCTCGACACGATCCGGCAGCACCAGCCCTTGTCCCGGGCGGATATTTCCGCCGCGATCGGGCTCAACAAGGCGACGGTGTCGTCCCTGGTGTCCGAGCTGATCGACAGCCGGCTCGTCGCCGAAATCGGCCCGGGCGAATCGAGCGGCGGCCGCAAGCCCACCCTGCTGCTGTTCAACCGCAGCGCCGGATACGCGATCGGCATCGATATTCGCGTAAACGATCTGCTGGCCGTGCTCGTTGATTTGGAGGGCAACGTCCTGCAGGAGAAGACAGCCGCGCTTACCGATTCTTCCCCGGACAGCGTGCTGGAGCAAATCCGCAAAACGATCCGCCAGCTCGCCAAAAAACTGCCCGACTCCGCCTACGGTATCGTCGGGATCGGGATCGGGGTACCCGGGCTCGTCGACGAGAAAAGCCGCGTCGTGTCCGCTCCCAATTTGGGCTGGAACCAGGTCGATTTGCTCGGCCCCCTCACTGCCGAATTCGGCGCCAACATTCATATTGATAACGAGGCGAACGCCGGCGCGATCGGGGAAAAACTGTACGGAGCCGGCCGGGACGCCCTCAACCTGATCTACTTAAGCATCGGGATCGGCATCGGCTCGGGGATTATCGTGGGCGGGGAGCTTTACCGCGGCACCTCGAATTTTTCCGGCGAGGTCGGTCATATGACCGTTGCCGAGGACGGGCCGCTCTGCCGCTGCGGCAACCGCGGCTGCTGGGAGACCTTGGCCTCGGAAAAAGCGCTGCTCGACCGGGCCAGTAAGCTGTGGGGCCACGAGGTGCCCGACCTGGAGCAGATCGTCCGGCTAGCCCGCGAAGGCGACCCTGAGGCGGTCCGGCTCCTGAACGAAACCGGCGCCCAGCTTGGCATCGGATTGGCCAACCTCGTCAACATCCTGAATCCCGAGCTGATCGTCATCGGCAACCGGCTGTCGCTGGCCGGCGATCTGCTGCAGGAAGCGATGCTCGAAACGCTGGAAAACCGCAGCCTTTCCTATCATCGCAAAAAATCGCATGTCGCCTTCGCCAATCTCGGCATCCGCTCAACCGCTTTAGGCGCCGCATCCATGCCGATCACCGCTTTTCTGGCCGACCCGCATAGCGAACCGGCGGAAGCCTAGGCGCTGGCTTAATACAATCCGGAGGATCAATCATCCTCCGGAGCTTAATAACCTTGAATCACGTTGCCCTTCGCCCGCCTCAAATGCCATGGCTGTTCCACGGTTTCCACGGTTTCCACTACCACCTGCAACCTCATTTTGCGCTTCGAACGAAATATTTTCCAGGCAACGAAATCAACGTTTGTCTTGCGGAAGATCGCCTGCCTCCTGGGCATCCAAATAAGGCTTGTTCGCAAAGTAATACATAAAGCCCATCAACATCACCCCGCCGATCAAATTGCCTATCGTCACCGGGATTAAGTTGTGAACCACGCCGGCAAAAGAAATCGTCCCCGGATGGTTCAGCACGAGCGCGATGGCGAACGTGCACATATTCGCGATGCTGTGCTCGTATCCGGAAATGAAAAAACAGAAAACAAACAGCATCATGGCGAACATCTTGGCGCCATCGCCCTGCAGCGACATCGGTATGAAGAAAGCCAGGCAAACAAGCCAATTGCACAGGATGGCGCGAAAAAACAGCTCAAGGGTAGGCGTGGCCATTTTATGCTCCACGACGCTCAGCAGAAAGCTGTTGACCGAGGCATCGGTAAACAACCCCGTCAAATAAATCAGCAAAGCAAAAGCGGCGGCTCCCATGATATTTCCGATATAGCTAAGCCCCCAAAGCCGGCCGACATCCGACCATTTCAGCTTCTTCCTTAACGCGGCAAAGGTATAATAAAACGTATTCCCGGTAAAAAGATCCCCTCCGCCGTAAGCGATCAGAATAATGGCCGCGCCGAACGTAATCGCCGCCATCGGGTATGTAAGCGGAGAGTGTTCGAGGTAGAAATAGTTGCCGCTTTTGAAAGCAACGATGACGCCAAAACCGATAAACATGCTGGCCAGCATCGCCCTGGCGATATAACGGATTTGGCTTTGGCGGAAAATTTTGTACTTCTTTAGTGCCAGTTCTTCTACTTTTAATAACGATTCTGTCTCCATAGCGCCTCCAGTCGATTTCCTTCAATTTTTATATATCTTAATATTTTGTCCGGTGCCGGTCAAAACAAAATCTTAGGAGCCTAATACTCCGGGGAATTGTTCCCAGCGGACGGTGTATTTACAACCGGCCGGCAAATATGCATAATGATATCAGGACGTATGATAATGATTATCATTATTAGATAAAAGAATGAGGAGATGAAGGCCGCGATGAGATTATCCGTTCGGAGAAAAACGGCGCTGTGCACCGACGATTACCTCGATTTGCTGAATCTTGCCATTCAACTCGGCGACAAGCAATGGCAAAAGGAAATCATCCGAAAGCTGGAAATGATGCAGGCAGAGACCTGCCACGTTGCGATATAAGGAGTGGCCGATCGCCGTCATGCAGCGCAACACCGCGCTGAGGAGAAGCCCACGAAATGCAAAAGTGCAGGCGATTTTCGTCGAAACACGGAAAATAAAAAGCATTTTTGCAGTTGATCCCATCGGGCCGCCCTTCTTCCTACGTAAAAACGGACAACTGCTGGAGCTAATCCACAAAGGTAGGCATAAGGAGGAATTGGCCCATCAAAACAAGAAGCCCCTTGATCAAAGGGGCTTCTTGTTTTGATGATCCTCTGCTTACAACTTGATGCTCTCATCCGCGATTCCTTCCACCAGGCTGGAAATCACCAAATCGGTTTTACGCATTAAATCCACTTCGTAGGGGGCGGTTACGGGGCTCCCGTCGGCTTCGCGGACAATTTTGACGACGGGCCGGTGCACCAGGCTCGTTTCCAGGGAGGTTACAACCCCCAACTGGCCGCTGCTCAGCCTGACTACACTGGAGAGCGGATAAATGCTGATATGTCTTAAGTAGGTTTGAATCAGATCGAGGCTGAAATACCGGTCTCCCGCGGCCAGCAAGTATTCGATTGCTTCTCCGGGCGTATAGGCCAGCCGGTAATTTCTGCGGGAGATCAACGCATGGTACGTATCGGCGATGGCCACGATTTCCGCGTATTCATCGATCTCCCCGTGTTTCAGCCGCGAAGGATACCCCGTCCCGTTATACCTCTCGTGATGCTGCAGCGCGCATAAAGCCGAACGCGGGGAGACCCCTTCCATCCTGCTGATGATGCGGTGGCCTGCCTCCGGATGCAGCCTGACCGCCGACCGCTCGGCGCCTGTCAAGCCGCCGGTGCTGCTGAAAGTATGTGCCGGCAGTTCCGTCATTCCGATGTCGAACAGCAGAGATCCGACGCACAACTCAAGCATCTCGGCGCCGGCATACCCGTTGGCCAGACCGAGAATAGCCGCATACGCTGTAACGTGAAAGGAATGCTCCAGCAAATACGGGTCGGCTTTCTGCAGCCGGATCAAACCGTCAACCACCCCGTCATGGCTCATAATCTCATATAAAGTGTTGCGGAACACCCGGCGAAACTGCTCCTCCAGTTCCGGGGTCGACGGCCGGCCGAACCCCAGCTCCGAGTCGGCCAGCCGGATCAAGGCCTGCCTCATTTCCTGGCGCGTTTCCCGCTTTTCACTGATTCCTTGAACAGGCTCAGGAGCATGCAAACCTTCAGCGGCAGGCGCAAATTGGAGCTCGGCTTTGGGCCGGTTGTCCTGCGCTGCTTTATTTTCGATGAACGCGTCTTTGATTCCCAGTTTTTTCAAGCGGTTGATATGGGCTTCGGTCAGCGTCGTTCCCGCCCCCAACATGACGATTCCGTGCTGATTCAAAATCGGCTCGGCCAAAACATCCCCCGGCACAAGCATCGTGATATGAACCTGTTTCATGGCAACACCTCTAAATGTAGTCCAGACCACAGAAATTTCCGATTCGACAAATTAAAATTTATCATGGATATAACCGTCGAGAAATTACCCCAAAGTATACTTTCAAGAGCCGCTTTTTCGACACGACTATACAAAAAGTCACTATTCCTTTACATAATTCAACGATATCCTTAAAGTGCATGTTCAAAAAGGTCGGTTTTCAGCACCGAGAAGGTTGGATGAAGCCAGGACCGAGGAGCGGAGCGTACGTTTTGGGTACGTGAGCACCGGAGGGCCCGGCTGAATTCAAGATTCGATGCCGAGTTACTACTTGAATTTACTTCGTGATCAAAAGCGGACTTTTTGAACAACCTCTTAAAGATAAATAGGAAATATCTACGAAATTTGAGGGTGAATAGCCATGAGTATGCAAATGCATGAGAGAGCGGACGCTGCGCTGGGCTCCCGTTTGCTCGGAAGAGAATGGGAGTTGGAGACCTTTTCCGTTTATTTGAGCCACTATTTGAAGATGGAACGGATCATAAACATCTACGGGGCCGCTGGAGTCGGAAAAAGCGCCTTGTCCGAGGAATTTCAAAAACAGGCCATTCGTCAAGGCGCTGCTACCGTTGCCCTGGATGCCGCCCGTTTTAAGGCCAAGCCCGAGGATTTCTGCCGGCAAATACTTAAACAGCTCGGGCTTCTGGGTACACTTCCTTCCACTTCCGATCCCGGTTTTGTCGTCAGAGCCGCCATCGAAGCCATCCAGCGGAGAGCAGAATCGGGTCCGACCCTTCTCTTTCTCGACTCGTACGAACTGCTGGATGATCTGGACGACTGGTTTCGCGATTTCTTTTTTCCGCAGATTAAAGCCGGCTGCCTCACCGTCATTTCCGGAAGAAATCCGCTATCCGAGCATTGGCTGAACTCCATGGTCTGGAAACGCAGCATTTACCGGATGCCCTTGGTGAACTTGGACTACTGCAGCGTCGTCACGTATTTACGCGGGCGCGGTATCACCGACCAGGAACTGATTTTCCGCGTCTGGAAACAGACCGACGGACATCCGCTGGCGCTGGCAGCCTTATATGGCGGCCCGGAGAATGGCGGGGAACCAGGGGCCGGGCAAGAGGATTCGCCTGCCGCAGACCACTCCCTTTCCTCGGGGCTTTCCCCGGAGTACCTGCCGAAAGCGAAGCCCGAGGAGGTCATTTACGCCCGCAGCGATTTAACCCACCGCGAAAAGGAGGTGGCGGCGCTTGCCGCTGAAGGAATGACCAATCGGGATATCGCCTCCAGGTTATTTTTGAGCGAGGTAACGATCAAAAAACATATGCGCTCGATTTTTCAAAAAGTCGGGGCCAACAACAGGACGCAGCTGCTAAAGCTGCTTATGGACTGAACTTCCGTAACTGAAGAATTCCATTGCTTTCCTCCTCAAGACGCATGTATGATGAGTATATAAAGTTTTGTTACGGATGTTCTCCCGTATGCCGGACATCGTCAGAGTTCTTGTTAACACCATTTGCGGTTCATTTCGAGGAGGCTTTTAAAAGTGGACGACCAGCTAGCCTATCAATCCAACTTTGAGTCAATCATCGACGCCTCGACGCTGCTGCACGCCATCGATTTGATGGGTGTGGGGCTTGCGATTACCGACCCTCGTTTGCAAGACAACCCCCTCGTATATGTAAATCGGGGATTTGAGGAGATCACCGGCTATTCCCGCGAGGAAGTTTTGCTGCGGAATCCCCGGTTTCTTCAGGGTGCAGAAACGAACAAAGAACAGTTGGAGGTTATACGTCAAGCTATCCTAAGCGGCCGACCGTCGACCGTCACGATCAAAAATTACAAGAAAGACGGCAGCACCTTTTGGAATCAATTTACCATTAGCCCCATTTTGGATCCGGATGGGGAACCCCTCTATTTTATCGGGCTTCAACTCGACGTCACCCGGGAAATGGAAGAACGCAGGGCCTCTACGGAGCAGATCCGCCAACTCTCGAATTTAGATCCAATCACCCGTTTGTTGAATATGAGCCGCTTCCGGGAATTGATGCACGCTGAACTCCTTAAGGCGGAATCCGAGAAAAAAACCGCGGCCGTGTTTCACGTCAACCTGAACCGGTTTCGGTATATCAATGAAAGCTACGGAGAAAGCACGGGAAACGAACTGCTCAGGCAGGTCGCCGATCGGCTTCGGAGCTCCTTCGCCGAAGAAACGCTAATGTGCCGCAGCTTTGCCGACGAATTTATCGTGCTTGTTTCTGACATATCCGATCCTTTGTTTATACATACTTTAGCGCTCGGTCTGAGCGATGCGCTGCATGAGCCTTACGTTTTGGCCGGGGAAGAAATTCAAATCGGTTTCGGCATGGGCATCAGCCTTTTCCCGGACGACGGTCCCGATGTCACCCAGTTGTTGAAGCATGCCGAGCTTGCTCTAAAGGAAGCTAAGGAGGAAGCGCTTAACGGACCGCACTATTTTGACTACTACTTAATGGACAAGCTGCTGGAACGGGTTTCTTTAGAGCAAAAAATGGCCCGGGCGCTCGCGGAAGGGCAGTTTGAGCTGCATTTTCAGCCCAAGGTGGACTCCGCCACCGTGAACCTTACCGGTTACGAAGCGTTAATTCGTTGGAAAGACCCGATCCAGGGAAATATTCCGCCGAATACGTTTATTCCGATCGCCGAGGATACCGGGTTTATCGTCGAATTGGGAGAATGGGTGCTGCGCGAGGCCTGCCGGGCCAACAAACAATGGCAGGACAACGGCTTCCCGAAGCTGCCGATCTCCGTAAATGTATCCGCTGTCCAATTCAGACATCCCCAGTTTTTGCGCACCGTCGAGAACGTGCTGAAGGAAACGGGACTGGAGCCGCAGTATCTAGAGCTGGAGGTCACGGAGTCGCTGCTGAACAATCCGGTGATCATTAAAGAAACGCTGGTCGCCCTGCAGGAACGGGGAATTTCCCTCTCCGTCGACGATTTCGGCACAGGTTATTCCTCCATCAACTATTTGAAGTCCCTGCCGCTGCAGGTGCTGAAAATCGACCGGGCGTTCATCCAGGAGACCCCTTGCTCCGAGCGGGACAGCCTGCTGCTGCTCTCGATCATTCAATTGGGGAAGTCGCTGGGCATGACGGTTTTGGCCGAAGGGGTGGAAACGAAGGAACAGTTCGATTTTTTGCAAAAGCATGGCTGCGACCAAATTCAGGGGTTTTATTACAGCCGCCCTCTAAACGTTTCCGATATGGAAAAATTGTTGAAGGAGCGAAAAATAGAGCCGCTGGATCATATGGATTCGGCTTAAATTAAAGTGATAACGGCAAGGCGGGCGGAATGAAGTTCCTCTCGGCCTTGCCGTTTTTTATATGTCGGCGGGATTCACGGCCAGATTGCTCGAGCTATAGGCCACCTTCCGCAGCGTTCATGCGCATTACCGATGCTGCTGCAGCTTCCGCAAATCCCGCCACCGGATCATGACGATGCCTTCCGACCTGATAGTTTCCCGCACCTCAGGATCGCGAAACAAGTCTAAATCCCACTGCCGCTTCTCCCATTCCCCGTGAATAGCCTTCAATTCCTCCGACGCCAAAGCCGGATGAATAATGATCTCGGAGACGCCGGGCCGCAGGGACCGCAGCACGCGGACCATGTCCCGTTTATAGCTTTCGTACGTTTCCCCCGGCTGCTTGCCGAAGGGAAGGCCGATCAAATGGTCCAGAATCACGACGCCCATCCGGTCGGCGAGTTCGGTGGCTTGCCGGGCCATTGCGGCGACTTCCGCCGGCATCTTGCCGATATCGGGCAGCGCGCGCGGCATGCGGAACGGCAGTCCATAGCGGGCGCAAACCTCAAACACGGCGTCAAGGAAATGATGCCCGGTCGCAAGCCCATACAAACTGCCCATATGATTGTCGAGATGGGTTGGCGCAAGCCCCAGCGCCAGCGCCGTTTCAACCTGGTTGACCATTTCCAGGCGAACATGATGGCGCGCGGCCTGCCGTTCAAACGTGGCGGTATCGGCGGGAAAATACCCCTCCTCCGTCACCAGCGTGCTGACATCGCCGTTTCTTGTGACCGGTCCCCATTTATAGCCGCTCCATTCGCTCGTAAACGTCAAATGCACGCCGACATCGTATTCGGGATGCACCGCGCTCCAGGCGGCCGCCTCCTTGGCCCAGCCGCAAGGAATCATCACGGTAGCCGAGGATACAGCCCCTTCCTCGAGCAATTGCATGATAGCCACGTTTTCGGCATGGCACATGCCAAAGTCATCCGCGTTAACGATGAGCAGCTTCGCTCCCGGTTCATATCCCAACTGCTCGGCCAATGTCATCGCAAAGCCTCCGTTTCGTTAGTGAATTTGGTTGAAGCGCTTACATTACGAGTAGGAATCGCGGTTTTCTGATCCAAGGATATCCAAAGACCAAGCCTGCTCTTCCTGAAAATGTATTCTTCCGCCCACCCGAACATTCCTGCTTGCAGCCACCCGACATATTCCTCGCCCATCAGAATTGTCGCGATTGCCGCGCCGTACGCATACGCCAGGTCTCCCGAAACCCGGTCAATTCTTCATCCCACCACTCTTATTGGAAAGAGTCCAATAGATTGACGGAAGTTGCACGCTTTTTCGATCTCTAATTGGAGAAAATCCAATAGATTTCGCTCAAATCGCCCATTTTACGCCTTCCGAGCCTCATCTATTGGAAATTATCCAATCTAGTCGCTAAATCTTCCAAGCATTTTCCAGTTCTATTGGATATTTCCAACGTGCGGGCGACTTGGGCCGATCTTGGGCTGATCCAACCCAGTCCAGTACTTACGAGCCAGTCCCCCTCCCCGCTATTTGCCAATCCGGTAATGATATCCCGACACGGCGGAAAAACCCAGTTTCCCGTAGAGCTCCAGCGCCGGGGCGTTCTTCTCAAGCACTTGCAGATACATCCCTTCCGCCCCCGCTTCGGCCGACCAGACTGCGAGGGCGAGCAGCATCCGGGCGGCCGCACTCTTGCGGCGGTGGCGCGGATCGACGACAACGTTGCTGATTCCGGCCCAGCCGGCCTCGACTACCGCCGTGGCCACCCCTATCGGCTCCCCTTGATCCACGATCGTAACAAACACTTTAGGGGAAGGCATAGCGGCAAAGATCGACCTGTAGCCTTCACGCCGTGATTCGGGGAACCCTTCCATCCGTAAAAAATCGTCCAACCACGGCTCGCTCACCTCCGGCGCAAGGCTGACCCCGTTTCCAAGGAAACGGAATTCCTCTGTCCCTTCCGCCGCGGCCATAGCGGGGCAAACAAGCCCCAAGTCTGCGGCGCGGTTTATGATTTCCCGGCAGGAAGCCGCCAGCATCAGGCAATGCATCGCCTCTTCATAGTCCGCAGCCGCGAGTAGACTATCCAACTCCGGAGGCGAAGCATCGCTCACATGAAAGCAAGGCGGCAGCCCCCGGTCTCGATAGAAACGCTCCGCCTCCTCCAGCCAATCCCCTTCCGGGAACGGGCCTGCGGCAAGCACGCTGTTGGCCCGCCTCGTTACGCCGCCATTGGCTCGAAGCTGCCAGGAGCCTAGACGCCGCAGCTCTCGCGGCGGCCAGCCGCTCGCAGCCAACTCCTCAAGCCGGTGACCCAGGGCGCTATTTGCCATCCGTCTGCTCATTTCAACCACCCCGCAAAAAAGTCCCGGTAGCCCCGCTTCATCACCGTGGCCGAAAATTTCGCAAAGGCGTACTCGCGGTTGTCGGCGGAAAATCTCTGCGGCGCGGCCGCCGCCATATTGACCAGCTCGAACCAGTTTCGCTCGTTGCCCGCAAAGGCGTGGCGGGAGCTGATATGGTCGTAGCAGGGATGCTCGGGTTTGACGACGATTTTCCCCATCGCCAGCGCTTCCGTCAGCGGCATGGCAAAGGTATCGAATTTCGAGCAGCTCCAATACACCTTGGCTGAATTCATCAAGGCGAAAATCTCATCCTGCGCCAGGGCGAACCGTAGGGTTACGTTGCCCGGAATGTCGTATTTTTTCATGCTCTCCCGGTAACGCTCACCGCCGAAAACCATGACGACATCCTTGTCCGGATTTTGCCGCGCATACTCCAGCACCAGGTCGGGGCGCCGGTTTTCCTCATCCCGCCCGATCCAAAGCACCCGATTGTCCACGATGGCCGCTGGATCAAAATGCTTCCGCGCCAGCGCCTCGTCAAAGCCAATCGGGATCACGTCGACGTCCGTCACCCCGAACACATCACGAAGCTGCCGCCGCAAAAACTCAGTCTGCACGACCGCCTTGTCCACGATCCCGTAAAACGGCTTCATCATTTCGTAGCCGGTCAGCGCCGGATCGGGAAAGCTGTGCGGGAACAACACGCTGTTTTTGATGAACATTTTGAGAAACGTAAACCCGGAGACCGTATAGATTACGTGCTCGATCCCCTGGGCGTAAATTTGGTCCAGCACGATGTCGTAATTGACCAGATCGCCTTTTTCATGCTCGTATCCTGGAATCCAGTCATGTCCGCTGACATGGCGCTCCGGAGAAATAAACACGATCTCGACGCCAAGCTCCGCCGCGATGTTGCGCAGCCGTTCCGCAAACACGCGAGGCCCCTGTGCTTCTGTAAACTGGATTTTCCGCATGACCAAACCGACTTTTTTCATATGATCCCGCCTTATTTTCTATGTCAATTACCTTGTGTTGTGATGCTTGCAAACTTCCATCTATCCAAGCTTGCGCTAACTCCCCATAAGAACCATGCAGCCGGCCAAATTGGCCGCCGTTTCTTCCCGCTGCGCCAGCAGCCGTTCCCGGGGCCAAACACATTCCGCCCGCTTAAGATCGCTTTGAATCAGCAGCAGCATCCAAAGACCGAAAAGCGCGGCAAAACTCCCGTATTCGCGGACGAACGCCCCCCGCCCCCACTCGGCCCCGTAAAGCCGGGCTTGTCCCAAGTACTCGCCAAGAATCCGCTCCCGGTCGGAAGCGGTCATTCGCTTCGCAAACATCGGATGCGACATATCGATCAGGTGAAAGAGATCCCAAAACGGAGAGCTCAGGTGGGCGTGTTCCCAATCCAAAATATACAACCGCCCCTCGTCCGTGACGGTGTAATTCCCTTGGTGGAGATCGCCGTGCGACAACACCCGCGGCCCGCCAAACCGCTCCCCCGCGCGAGCCGCGCGGGCCTCAGCGAATATTCCCGCCGGCTGGCCAAGTCCAAGTTCGCTTAAAACCGCGGCGGCCTCATTTTGCCGGTCCAAAAGCTCGGCGGCGATGGTCTCGATGCCGGGCTTGGGCCCCTGCATGGACAAATCGCTCCATTCGGCCGCCGGACGGCTATGCCACCACGCCATCCGCTCTGCAACCTTCAAAGCATTCTCCAATCGATACGCGTGTCCCAGAGCGCCGAGATCCTCAAAAATCGCCCAGCCGGCCGCTCCCTTGCCCTCCCCGGAGGTCGCCAGCATCTGCGGATAAATCGGCGGGAAAAAGGGCAGCACATGTCTATGCACCCAAATTTCACGATCGATCGACTCGCCGTTCGTTAACGGCTTAAAAATGCAGCTTTGCCCCTTCGCCGGATAAAAGCGCTCCACAAACCTGCCGTTCATCCCCCGGTAAAGCGGCTCTCTTCTCCATATTTTGCTGTCGTCGAGCGTTCCTTCCGCCCGAACATATTCGTACAAATTCCCCATCATGCGGCTCCCGTTTCTTTTCCCTGCGTTTCCTTAAAATACATATCGCAAACTATCGCAGAACGCGGTCTGTCTTCTTTGAATGGATAGCGATAGATGTTTTTCTTACTAGGGTACATAAAATTTGAAAAGAATGTCAAACGGTTGCCGCAAATTCCGTAAGTTTAATCCAACGCACGAAGAGCGGCCCAAAATATTGGGCCGCTCTTCGTCTTGTTTATTATGCCGCCTGGTAAGGCATCACTTCTTTTGCGGAGTCGGCTTCGCCGCTCTCGCAGGCTGGGCTGCCTGGACCTTCGGATAGGCAAAAGATGCGGACAAATTATATTGCTTCGCATTTGTCATATCCGGTACCGACAAAATATAGATGCCGTAGGCTGACTGACTGTTAATCGCTTGACCTGCGAAATCCTTAGTAAGCTTAATGTTGGCAAGCGGCCCTGCTTTAGGTACCGCAACGCCTTTTTCTGGAGATTTCTGAGCTTCCTGAACATCGATGGAACCGCCGGATGGAACGGCGAAAATAACGTAGGAAGCGATATATTCAGCGTCTGGCGCAGTGAAGCTCACCGATATCCCGGAAGCATCGGATTGCACCGACGCTTGGGTTACTTTCGGAACCGTTACCTCCTCCGGACTCGCTGGTAACGTAAATTGATTTGAAGCGGTGGACAAAGCATTTTCGTATCCGGAGCCCGCTTTCGTTACCGTAAGCACGAACAACTGATAATTCGTCCCTGCTTTGATCGGATCGCCGAATGCGTCTTTGTCTTTCTGCAGTGTGAGCTGGACATTGGACCCGTTCGGTTTTACCTGGGTGTAATTGTCCGCAAGCGTTACGTCGTTGGCATTCGCCACTTTAAAGTTCGCGGCTTTGGCTGCCGGCACGACCATAATCCGGTATTCCGCTACATTGCTTTCGTCGTTCAGCTTATTGAATCCAACGGAAATATCGTTAACTGTGCCCTTATTCCCGATGATGTCGAAGTGCAATCCGGCCACGGCCTCTATGATTTTAACTTCAGTCTTCAATGTAATCGCGCTGGATGGTGAAGACAAGGCGTTCGGGCCCGAGTAATTGCCGCTACCTGCCGTCAGGACGAACACATTATAGCTTACGTCTTCTTTAATCAAATCCCCGTCAACGTCACGGGCGCTTGCGCTCAGTTCTTCCGTCGGTGTATCTCCGCCTTTGATGACACGCGTATAGTTATTGCTGGAAACGTCATTCGCCTTAGACAAAGTAAAGCTGCCCGCCTTCGATGATTTGACGACCAAAATCCGGTAATGATCGACGTACGACTCATCCGATGCCCGGGTAAACGATACCTTCAGGTCACTGCCGTTCCCGTTATCTCCCACATCGCTGACCTTCAAGTTCGAAACAGCTTCAATATTGGCTACTTTCTTGGGTAATGTGATCTCGCCGGATGCTGCGGACAGCGCGTTTGTGCCTGAGTAACTGCCGCTGCCTGCCGTCAGGACGAATACCTTATAGCTTACGTCTTCTTTAATCAAATCCCCGTCAACGTCACGAGCGTTCGAATCCAACACTTTGGTTAACATATTTTCGCCTTTGTTGACACGCGTATAGTTATTGCTGGAAACGTTATTCGCATTGGACAAAGTAAAGCTGCCCGCCTTCGATGATTTAACGACCATAATCCGGTAATGATCGACGTACGACTCATCCGAGGCCCGGTTAAACGATACCTTCAGGTCACTGCCGTTGCCATTATCGCCCACGTCGCTTACTGTCAGGTTCGAAACGGCCCCAATGTTAACTTGCTTCGTCAGCGTAATGTCGCTGGATGCATTCGACAGCGCGTTCGTTCCCGAGTAAGTGCCTTTGCCTACCGACAGGACAAACACCTTGTAGCTTACGCCTTCTTTAATCAGATCTCCGTCAACGTCACGAGCGCTTGCGCCCAGTACTTCTGTTAACGTGTTCCCATTTTTGTAGACGCGCGTATAGTTATTGCTGGAAACGTTATTCGCATTGGACAAAGTAAAGCTGCCCGCCTTCGACGATTTGACAACCATAATCCGGTATTGGTCGATGTACGACTCATCCGAAGCCCGGGTAAACTCGACGCGCAGGTCACTGCCGTTGCCGTTATCCGCCACATCGCTGACCTTCAGATTCGAAACGGCCCCCACTCTGTTGCCATTCTTCAGCGTAATCTCGCTGGATGCATAGGACAGCGCGTTGGAGTAACCGCTTTTGCCTACCGACAGGACAAACACCTTGTAACTTACATCCTGCTTAATCAGATCCCCATTGACGTCACGGGCGCTTGAGCTCAGCACCTGCGACAACGTTTTTCCATCCTTGTAGACGCGCGTATAGTTTCCACTGGAAACATCATTCGCCTTGGACAAAGTAAAGCTGCTCGCATTCGACGATTTGACGACTATAATCCGGTATTGGTCGATATACGACTCATCCGAAGCCCGGGAGAACTCTACCCGCAGATCGCGGCCATCCCCATAATCGTCCACGTCACTGACCGTCAGATTCGAAACGATATCTACCTTACCGTTTTTGCCGCTGCCTTTATTGCCTCCGCTGTAGCCGTTATCCAGCGTTATCGAGCTTGATGCCGAGGACAGGACGTTGGCATTTGACCCGTTTCCTACCGCCATGACGAACACTCGGTAAGTTACATCATTGCGGATATAATCTCCGTCGACGTCCCTGGCGCCGGAGGACAAGCGGTAATCGTTAATGTTGTACCCTGTTTTGCTGACCTGGGTATAATTGGAGCTCGATACGTTATTCGCCTTCGACAGGGTAAAGTCGCTGTAGTTTTTGCTTTTCACGACAAAAATCCGGTAAGAGCCTATTTTGGCTTCATCGTTCACTTTTGAAAAGCTTACCTGCAAATCCCGGCCGTCCCCATAATCGTTCACGTCCTCCACATCGGTGACTACGGGGTAATTCAAGGAGCCGCTATCCAGCCTGATTGAAGACGATGCCGCCGACAGCCTGTTGGCCTTAACGCTCGTATTGTTGCTGACCGACATCACAAATACGGTGTACGATGCTCCGTTTTTAATATAGTCCCCGGACGTGTCGCGGGAAGACGAAGTAAGATCCACGCTAAGCGTTTGGCTGCTCCCGGACTTGTATACGACCGTTGAATAAGAACTTGACACGTTGTTTGCCGTGTTCAGGTCAAATTTGTTCGCGTCCGCAGTCTTCACGACGAACACACGGTAGTTCGCAATGTCGCCTTCATTTTGCGCCCGGGTAAACTCGACGCGCAGATCGCGGCCGTCACCGTAATCGCCGATATCGGAGACTTTGACATTCGTAGGCGCCGCTGCCGACGAGTCACGCTGCAGCGTAACGACCTGTGAAGCGCCCGACATAGCTATTTGGCCGCTCGTTTTCCCTACCGACAATACGATAGCGACATAAGATTGGTCTTCCCGGATATTCTCACCGTCCACATCCCGCGAGTTGGACGTAAGCGTGAGCACCTGATCCGAACCGTTAGGATACAGGGTCGTATAGTTCCCTGAAGTCACGTTTCGCGCCGCAGCCAGACCGAATTGAGACGAATTGGCCGATTTAACGATCAGAACACGGTAATGGTCTATATTCGATTCGTTGTAGGCTTTGGAGAAACGGACTTCCAAGTCGCGGCCGTCCCCGTTGTCCCCGATGTCACGCGCAGAAACGTTGGCTACCGGGCTCGGCACGGTAGCGCTGCCGCCGCCTCCGACGTTACCACTGTTACCACCGTTGCCGCCACTTCCGCCGGAGCCCGACGTGGTGATTTTGACGATTTTCGTTTTGTTGGTATAACCCACTTTTTCACCCAGCGCCTCGGTGACGAAACGTACGGGAACCATCGTTGTGCCCTTTAAGTTTTGCGCCGGAACATCAAGTTTCACGGTTTTGTTGCCGATGGTCGCCGTTTTTGCTTTGATTTTGAGCTTGATCGTCTTTCCGTTCTTTTGCGCCGTTACCGTTTGCGATTTCTGGTTCCAATTGATCGATGCGCCCAGCGCTTCGAAAATAGCGCGCATTGGCAGCATTACCCGGCCTTTAATGGCAATCGGCGCCTGTTTTGTCGCCAGCCGGCTCCCGTCAATATAGACGGAGATCGGTTTGGCCGCTTGAGCAGGCGGCGGTTGCAGCAGCGGAACCGCTATTATCGCAGCAAAAATTCCAGTCCAGATTTTTTTCACGAACTCATCCTCCAAACTCCTAATCATCATATGGAAAATCATTCCTCACTAATCAAAGACGAACCGGAACGGAAAAAAGTTTCCGTTTTTGGGTTTTTGCCCAAAAAAATTTTGGCGGTATGGGCCTTTTTCACCGGCATTAAAAGAAGCAAAAAATCCACCCTCCCTTTTCAAAAAAGGGAAAGCGGATCTTCCTCGGCGGTTAATCGGCATATGTATTTTTCAGCTCCGTCCGTTCACTAGGCTTCTGCCCGCTGAAGCCGGGCGGTCAATGTCTCGCGCCAGCTGGCCGATAGTGCGTCCACCTCCAAAATGCGCTTCAGACCATCGGCATTTTCTTTGTCCAAAAACATGATCCGATTGGCAAAAGACAGCGTCACGCCCGCAGGATGCCTTTCGATCAATATCAGCGAATCGCCGGGAACGACCTGTCCCTCCTGTACCACCCGAAAGTAGTAGCCGGTATAACCGGTCTGCTGGACTTTCAAGGGGAGCTCGGGCATTCCATGTTTGACGCCCAATTTGAAGCATGGCTGTCTCGGCTGGCTGACCTGCACGACCGCCTCGCCCAGCCGGAACATATCCCCGATGCAAATGTCGTCCTCCAGCATCCCTTCCGTCGTTAAATTTTCGCCAAAAGCGCCGAAAGTCAGCGTTTTCCCTAGCTCTCGCTCCCAATATGCGTATCTTTCGAAAGGATAAACGCAAACGGCTTTATCCGTACCGCCATGATGAACAAGATCGGCCTGACCGTCCCCCGCAAAATTCACCGCCGACAGATACAGCGGACCGGAAATCGGGGTTTTGTATATCCCTGTCGCGATTTCCTTGCCGCGATGCTCCACCTGCACCGGTCTTCCCACATTGATCGACCGGACCATCATTTGTTCCGTCATAACCGCACCATTCCCTCCTGTTTTGAAAATAAATCCGCTTTCCCCCTGCCGTTTGCCCTCTGTCCGGACAGCTCATGAAACCCATTATACCGACTACTCTTGCACCAACACCACCCTGAATCTGGAAAAGTAGCTGAAACTTCTTGAAGGGCTTATTCGTAATAATAATAGTTATGACAAATTCAAACAGCAATCCAACTACCCGATCGGAGAGGATCTCTCATATGAAACTGAAAAAAGTCGTCATCGTCGGCACCATGGCCGTTGTCATTACCATCACCCCAAGCTTGTCCGGTTACCTGGCCAGCATCGCTTATGCGGCTCAAGCCTCCAAGGCGTCCAGTCTTAGCACCGCAACGCTGAGCCCTCAGAATGAATTGAACGATGTACTCGGCTCTTCGGACAAGGAGATCTACGATGCCCTGCTTGAAGGCCGGTCGCTGGCCGATATCGCCGAAGCCCATGGCCAGGACGCGGACAGCGTCATCGACCTGCAAGTCAAGGAAATGCAGGAGCAGCTGCGGCAGCGGCTGGAGCAGGGGAGCCTGACGCAGGAAGCGTACGAACTGCAGATCCGGGAACTCCCCGAGCTCATCTCGGGCAGCGTGCATAGCAAGTACAGGATATTGACTTAACCGTGACTTTGGCGGGGCGGCGCACCGTTTAATCCATCGTCTGAAGCCCCTCCCTGTCTAAACCCATCCGAGGATAATAGAGGAACTTTTTGCCCCTATTTCGGCGATTGGGTGCGCGCTGACGGCAATAGTGGAATTTTTTGTTCTTATTTTCTCTATCGGAGCGAATAACCGGCAAATGGCCTTACCCGCCATGAAAATAACGGAATAATTTTCCCCTATTGTGTGCAGAACCTCAAAACCGCAGGAAATAGCGCCCTTTTTTGTGCTTATTTTGAGGGTCAAAACCGGAATCGGGGCTAGACGGGTGTTGCCCAGGTGTTGCCCAGGGGCTCGACAGTTGTTGGACAAAACGATTCGAAGTACCTGGGGCGGGCTAACGGACCGAAGTACCTTATTTCGTCATTTCGTCAAAATTAAGCGGTTATGCACTAGCGTTGCATCAAATCCGATCTGACAAAGATACATTTTCTAGCCACACAAATTTTCTAACGGATGCCACAAACGTTATTTGTTCCAAAAACGTTGATTTCAAATTCTAACGGTTGCCATGGCGCCTATTTCACTGAAATCCGGCTATTTTTGCCTAGATTAAGGCAAATAACGGCGTTCACAACCGTTAGAATTTAGAAAAGGTCTTTTTTCCGAAAATAGCCGCAACTACAACCGTTAGATTTACGGTCAGCTTTTACAGGACAGCCCTGAGGCATATGCCTCAGGGCTGTTTGCACCTTACTGCCCCCGCTTGGGAAGCAGCTTCACGTATTCATCCGAGAGCTTCATCAGCTCCGTGACATAATCGTAGTCGCCGCGGTAAGGCGAGATATCGGTCACTGGCTGCAGCGTCTTCAGCGACACGGCTGTACCGTCATCGAAGCCTTGGCCAGGCACAAACATCACCTCATCGTTGAAAAACGATCCGGTCGGCAAATAATAGCGCATGCCGATCACGTTCCGGTCGATGTTGAGCAGATCCTGGCCCAGGGCGGTAAAGCCTTCGTCGGCCAGCGAAACGCCAAGCAGATTAGCGATCGTCGGCAGGATATCGACCTGGCCCCCGGTACGCTCCACAACCTGCCCGCTCTTCGCTTCGGGAACATGAACGATCAGCGGGATGTTGAAGCGGCTAATCCTTTCGTCATAAGCGATTCCGAGCTTTTCGCGGATTTCCTCGGCGCTGACGTCATTTGGCTGTAAACCAAAATGATCCCCGTAAAACACCAGCATCGTATTGTCCCACATACCGGCCTGCTTCAAACGGTCGATCAACGTCCCGATCGCATAATCGGTGTAGTTGACGGCCTGAATGTAGTTGCCCAGCATCGTCCCCTCCATGCCGGCGGGAAGCTGGATATGCTGGCGGTCCTTCGGCACGACAAACGGAGAATGGCTGGACGTCGTCACAAACTGGGCGTAAAACGGCTTGGACTGCGCCTTGATTTCCGTCAGCTTCTCCACGCCAACCCGGTACATCTCCTCGTCGGAAGCCCCGAAGTCGTTAAAATGGTCGTTCGTATAGTACGGCTTGTCATAATACTTGTCAAAATGGAGCGCCGGATACAGCTTGTTGCGGTCCCAAAACGTCACCTTGTTGATATGGAACGTATTCGCCACGTACCCGTGCCCCTGCAGCAAACGCGGCAGACTCGGCAGCTG
Organism: Paenibacillus macerans; assembly: GCF_023715465.1. Classification (GTDB taxonomy): domain Bacteria; phylum Bacillota; class Bacilli; order Paenibacillales; family Paenibacillaceae; genus Fontibacillus; species Fontibacillus macerans_A. The sequence continues at coordinate 63,321 of NZ_JAMBOE010000009.1, read as the reverse complement.
GCGGTCGCCAAAGCTCGTCGACATTGCGGCCGCGGCCGTCGGATAAATCGAAGTGTTGGACATAAACTCGGCGTCCGATGTATTGCCCGGCCCGATTTGCTGGAATACATGCGGGAAATAGAACCCTTCCTCAGCCAACTTGTTCAGCACCGGCGTGATCTCCTGCCCGTTCAAGTTCAGGTTGATCGGGAAGTTCTGGAACGACTCCATCTGCACGACGATCAGGTTCATCCCTTGGGCCGCGCCGAAAAAGTCGGGAGTCGCTTTCTCCGTATCCGCCCGGTAAGGGTACGTGCTCTGCAGCTGCTGGATTTTGGCGATGGTCTCCTGCAGATTTCCTGCCGCGATCATCCGTTCCTCTTCCTGGTCGCGGATAGCCGCATCCACCTGGAAATTGAGGAAGCCGACGCTTTCGGCCCGCACCAGCTCGTTATCGATCCCTTTGCCCGCACGGATGTACAACCCGGACAACAGCAGGCTGGCGATCAGGATAAACGCGACGCCCACCTTCCAAACCAGCCCTGCTCGCGGACGATCGGTCCGGAAGTTCAACCCTATCCGCGAAGCCCGGCTGCCGAAACTTAAAGTTCCCTGCGACCGCCCTGCACGGGACGTACCGCCGCGGCGGACAAACCCGATGATTTTGACCAAGACCAGCACCGCCAGATCGGCGAAGTACAGGAACTGCTCCGGCCGGAGCAAAGTGCCGATGCTTGCTTTCACCTCGGGTACCTGGCCCAGTCCGCTAAGCACCTTATAGGTCGGCACAGTCCCGAAGTAGGCGAAATACACTGTGGCGGCAAACAGAATGAACGACAGGACAAAATTAAAGCCAAAGAATGTCCACCATTTGCCCTTGGCCGGCGTCACCAGTTCCACCAGGCAGAGGAGCGCCAGCACCGACAGCAGTTCGCCGGGCAAACCCGCCAGATGGAAGCCGCCGTAAAAAAAGTACCGCAGCAACAGCAATTTCACGCCGATCAGCACAAACGTTCCAACGATTTTGTAGCGACTGGATGTAAATATGTTTCCCATCTTTTTACCTCGATTTTATTCCGTTTTTACAAAAAACACGGTTTTTTATCTGTTTATTATAGCACGGTAAAATCGAGAATCGAACTTCCATAAATTGAAAATAAATTCAATCTACACAAAATCGGCCATGGACCGGACTCGGATTTCCCCGGGAGCTCCCGGGATAAACGCCTCGTCATCCGCGGCGGAGCCGCGCAAGCGGAACTCCACCGTCACCGGCACGCCCGGCATCAAATCAAAGTAATTGTCGGAGAAAATCCCTTCCCGTTCGGCTTGAATCCAAACCTGCTGCGCCAGCACACCGCTTACAAGCGTATACTTGCCGCCGCCGCTGCCCGGCACTTCCCGCACCTCGATTTGCGCCTGCGGTAAAACTAGGTCTTTGCCGGAAACAAAGTAAAACGGCTTGCTGTCCGCTACTTCACCGTTCAGTTCCAGGCTGGCGAGCAAGATGACCTGCCGCGGATCATGGTTTTCCAGCCAAGACTCTCTGGCGAATGAGACCGCCTCCCTAGCTGAGTCCGCCGCGATCTCGACCACCTGCACCGTTTCCTTGAGCACCCCGCCGCGCACATCATAAAGCGTCAGGCGCAGCGTTCCCGAAACGTTTTCCCGTTTGTCGGAAACGATGCTAACGGCAATTTTGCCGTCCTCCGGTTCGAACACCGACAGCATCACGTCCCTGAAGCTGCGGCGAACCGCATACTGCAGCGCCTTCCAGCGGCCGTAATAATCCATGCCCGCCCAGGAGGCGACCGGCCAGCAGTCGTTCATCTGCCAATACAGCGTGCCCATGCAATAAGGCTTGTTCCGGCGGTGCGCCTCGATCGCCGTGCGGATCGCCTCCGCCTGCAGCACCTGGCTCATGTACAGGAACGCCTTGAAATCCCGCGGCGCCGGCAAATAAATGTCCATATATTCCTTGATCAGCTGATTGCCCCGGCCGTTTTTCTGATGCGCCAGCATAATGTCCGATTCCAGCTCCAGCGCGCTCTCCGGCGCGTATTTTAATACCGAATCCAGCTCGGGGAACGATTGAAAACCGTATTCGCTCATAAACCGACCGATCCGGGTGTTGTAATTGGCGAACGGCTCGACCGCGTGCCACACGCCCCAGTAATGAATGTCCCCTTCGCCGGACACCTTATAGGCGTGCTGGTCCGTGTCGCCCGTCAGATCGCGCAGCGGCGAGGACGGCCAGTAAGTCACGCCGCCAGCCAGCCGTTCCACCGCCCGCGGCAAAATATCGTGAAACACAGCCTCATAATCGGCCCAAATCCGCTCGCGAACGTCGGCCGTATAGTTTTCCTTCCAGCCCCAGCCGGCATTTTCCACATAATGCGACCAGGCCGAATCGATCTCGTTGTTGCCGCACCACAAGGCGATGCACGGATGATTGCGCAGGCGCTTGATATTGTGCTCCGCCTCCCGGGCGACGTTCTCCAGGAACGCGGCGTCCCCCGGGTACATGCTGCAGGCGAACATGAAATCCTGCCACACCAACAGCCCGTATTCGTCACACAGCTCGTAAAAGACATCCTGCTCGTAAATCCCGCCGCCCCAAACGCGCAGCATGTTCATGCCGCTTTCGGCGGCCGAAGCGATCTCGTGCCGGTAGCGCTCCGCCGTCACCTCAGTAATGAAGCTGTCGTTCGGAATATGGTTGGCGCCTTTGGTGAACACGTGGACGCCGTTCAGCTCAAAGCGGAAGGAAGCTCCCGCCTCGTCTTTCTCGCGGACCAGCTTGATTTCGCGCAAGCCCGTTCGCACCGCCGCGTCGGCTTCCACAATCCCGCTCGCGCCAACAAGCTCGGCCTTAAACGTATGCATCGCCGGTTCTCCTAGTCCCCGGCACCACCACAGCTTCGGCTGCGCCAGGGCCAGCGGCAGCTCCACCACCTGCACTCCCGGCTTCAGAGCAACCTGCCGCTCCCATACCGATTCCCCGGCGGAGACGCGAACCCGGCCTTCCCACTCGGCAGCCGCTTCAATCTCCACGATCGCCGTCAATTCGGCGGCTTCCGGCGCAACGCGGTCCTGGCGGATGAACAAATCGCGAAGGACCAAACCGCTCCACGCTTCGATCCGGGCTTCCCGCCATATGCCGCTCGTCACTAACCGCGGGCCCCAATCCCAGCCGTAATGGTAAGGGGCTTTGCGGGCAAACACGCTGACTCTGCGGTCCCCGAGCCCCCCGAGTTCCGATTGGTCGTTCGCGGCCGGCAGATCGTAGCCCAACCGCTCCAGCTTGGGCAAATCCTCGGCAATCGGCGAGCGAAACCGCACCGCGATCGTGTTCAGCCCTTCGCGAAGCAGCGGTTTGATGTCCGCCCGCCAGCAGCGGAACATATTGTCAGCCAAAAAAACATGCAGACCGTTCACGAAAACGTCCGCATACGTGTCCAAACCCTCAAAGACGATTTCAATTCTCGGCAGCTTCGCCCACGCTTCATTCAGTTCAAACGAAGTTTGATATTCCCAATCCTTCTTGTCGATCCACTGCAGCTCATGCTCATTCGTGCCGTAAAACGGATCGGGAATGGCGCCGCAGCGCAGCAGATCCGTATGTACCGTTCCCGGAACCCGCGCCGGCAGCCACTTCGTTTCATCGCACGCCTTGAATTTCCAATCGCTGAGCACATATCGTTGATTGTTCATAAGCCCTCCTCAAGTTGTAGGTTATGAACCCTATTATAGTTGATAATCGTTATTTTTTGTTATGTTTTTTGTTAGTATAAAAATGGCCATAATCATTTCGATGTTATCATATATTAATATGTTGTCTTCCATACCCCCGCTAAAAAACAAGCAAAACAAAGACAATAAATAATAACACAATACATTTTCATTATTATAACAAAGCGATACAATTTAACTGTAAGCGCTAACATATTTTCCTAAAAAGGGGCGATCACATTGAAAAAGCAACTCCTGATGACTTTCATGCTGATCTTTACACTCGCCAGCGTACTTGCCGGCTGCGGCGGCGGAGGGGGCGGCGCAAACGGCGCCGGAAACAACGGAGCTCCACCGGATAACGGAACCGCTGCGGAAAACAACCAAGCGGGCGACCCGGGTGGACAGCTTAAAGGCAAGGTAACTTTCCTCACCAACCGCACCGATATGATCGGCAAGGAATACGACGAATACGTCAAGCGATTCCACGAAAAGTATCCGGACATCGAAATCGAATTCGAAGCCAGTCAAACGGACTACAACCAGCAGGCCAAGGTTCGTATGGCCAGCGGCGAGCTGCCGGACTTGATGTTCGTGCCGGACATTCCGAACTCCGATTTGCCGAAATATTTTGCGCCGCTGGACGATTTGGGGCTGAGCGCGGAAATTACGTTCAAGGATTTCAGATCTTTTGACGGCAAACTGTACGGCATCTCGACGGGCAACTCCACGTCCGGGATCGTTTACAACAAAAAAGCGTTCGCCGATGCCGGCATAACTGAAATCCCCAAAACCTGGGACGAATTTCTGGCCGCCTGCGAAAAGCTAAAACAAAACGGCGTCATTCCGCTGGCCTCCAACTTCAAGGACAAGTGGCCGCTGAACAACTGGGTATTCGATATGCCGAGAGTCATTGAGAACAACAGCAACTTTCCCAACGAAATGATCAATACGGATACTCCGTTCACTATGGATAACGGGTACGGCAAAGCGATGTCCCTCATCAAAGAGTTGGCCGACAAAGGCTACCTGGAAAAAGACATCAACTCCACCAACTGGGAGCAATCCAAAAAAGACCTGGCGAACGGCAAAATGGCGATGTACTTCCTAGGCAACTGGGTCATCAATCAGGTGATCGGCGTCGGCGCGGAGTCCGGCAACATCGGGTTTTTCCCGCTGCCGTTCGACGGCTCGGGCGAGAGCAGAGCCGCGCTTAGCCCGGACTTCTTCTACGCCGTCAACAAAGACAGCAAAAACCTGGAGGCGACTAAAGCTTTCTTGAAATGGATGCTTGAGGACTCCGGTTACGAGGATTTTGCCGGCTTTATCTCCCCGCTGGAAGGCCGCGAATCCAAGCTGGCTCAATTGGCCGAATTCCAGGCGACCGGCGTGCAGCTGCAGGAAGGCCAGCCCGATGACCCGAAGGTGATCGAAATCCGCAACAAAGCGCAAATCGATCTGCCGGCGATCGTGCAGGAATTTGTGTTGGCCAAGGACCCGCAGGCCGTGCTCGACAAATGGAACAAAGCCTGGGCCAAAGCGAAGCAGGAGCTGGGCTACTGAGAAAGAAGGGAAACGGCATGTTTGGAACGCTGTCTTACAAAACGCAGAAAAATATTATCATTGTCTCGTTTCTGCTGGTCCCGCTCGCTTTGCTCCTGCTGTTTACCTACTATCCCGCGTTGAAGCTGGTCATGTTCAGCTTTACCGATTGGGACGGGTACAGTCCGGAGAAGCCGTGGGTCGGGCTGGCCAATTACCGGGAAGTATTCACCAACCCGGACATTTTCGGCGTATTCGCCCATAACTTCGCCTATTTTGTCATGGGCATCATCCAAAATATCATCGCGATTTACTTCGCCGTGATTTTGAACAGCAGGCTGCGCGGCCGGAACTTTTTCCGGCTCCTGCTGTTCCTCCCTTACATCATGAACGCCGTGGCCGTCGCTTTTATGTTCGGTTACGTTTTCGATACGACCCAGGGTTCGCTGAACCTGTTCCTGCAAAGCATCGGTCTAAGCAAACTCGGCGAAACGAGTTGGCTCGGCACGGCCGGCCTGGTCAACTATTCGCTCGCTTCAACCGGGCTGTGGCGGTTCATGGGGTACAACATGGTGATTTACATCGCCGCTTTGCAGGCGATCCCCCGCGACATGTATGAAGCGGCGAAAATCGATGGCGCCGGGGCCATGCAAACGTTTTGGCGGATTACGCTGCCGAACATGAAGCCGGTTATCCAGCTGAATCTGTTCCTGACCGTCACCGGCGCGCTGGAGGTGTTCGACCTTCCGTTCGTCCTGACCAAAGGGGGGCCGGCCGGCGCCAGCCAAACGTACGTGCAGCGGGTGATGGAGACCGCCTTCGCTTACAACCATTACGGGCTGGCCTCGGCGATGAGCATTATTTTGCTGATGTTCGTGATCATCGTCGTAGGCCTGCAGCAGTTTGTCCTTAGCAGAGGAGGAAGCGGCAAATGAGCGGGCGTAAATTCACTTTAATGGATGCGCTGAAATACCTGACCTTGCTGATCGGAGTTTTTATCGTGCTGTTCCCTCCGTACGTCGTCATCGTCAACTCGTTCAAATCAAGCGATGAATTTAACACCGCCAGCACGATGGCGCTGCCGCAAAGCTTTTTCAATTTTGAAAATTTCAAAATCGTGTTTGAACGGGGCGGCCTGTTGAGCGGGTTTGGCAATACGCTGGTCATTATTTGCGTGTCCCTGGTCTTCAATATCCTGTTCGGAACGATGGTGGCATACGTGCTAGGGCGGTTTTCTTTTAAGCTGAAAAAAGCGGTCTTCGGCCTGTATCTGTTCGCCACCGTCATCCCCGGCATTACGACCCAGGTCGCCACCTTCGGCATCATCAAATCGTTGGGGTTGTACAACACGCTGGGGGCACCGATCATTTTGTACGTCGGCGCGGACGTGATCCAAATCATTTTGTATTTGCAGTTTATCCGCAACATTCCCGTCGATCTCGACGAAAGCGCCATGGCCGAAGGCGCCTCCCTGTTCCGGATATACCGTTCGATCATTTTCCCGCTGCTGACCCCGGCGACGGCTACGTTGATTATTTTGAAGACGATCAGTATTTACAACGATATGTACACGCCGTACCTTTACATGCCGAAGCAAAGCCTGGGCGTCGTGACGACGGTGCTGATGCGCTTCCAGGGCGTCAACGTGGCCGACTGGAACCTGATTTGCGCGGCGATTTTGCTGATCCTGCTGCCCACCGTGGTGCTGTATTTTTTCCTGCAAAAATATATCTTTGAAGGCGTTACCAGCGGTGCGGTAAAATGAGGTATGATCCTACGAGCCATGTTCCGAAAAGCCTGGTTGTTTTTTGCCAATTTATCCATGCAGAAAAAGCTGGTGATCGTGTTCGTTTTCCTTATTTCGCTGCCGGTCACCTATTTCAGCTACACTTCGTACCGTTCCAGCTTCAGACTGGTGGAAAGCAGCACGACCGAGGCCGCCCATCTGATGACGGACAACGCGATGGACAAAGTGGACCGCTACATCGCCGATTTGAAGCGTTATACGAGCCTGCCCTTGTACAACAAAGAAGTGCAAAAATATTTGGACCAGCAGGGGACGGATTGGGACAAAAGCACGGCGATCGATATTTTTCTGATGTATTTGAACAATACCAAGGATGAGATTTTGTCCGCCTATCTGGTGGACCGTTACGATATGATTTTTTACTACCGGAAGTCGGGCATTAACATGCTGTACCCGGAAACGCAGCTGAACGAATGGAAGGCATTGGCGCGTAAATCCGGTTCGTCCCCCGCCCTCGCCGGTACGCATGCGATCCGCGTGAACGAAACGGAGAGCCGCCAGGTGTTTACTGTCGTCCGCCCTATCCGTTCGGTCAGCTCCTTGCACGATATCGGTCTGATCGCGATCGATGTTGACGCGAAGCTGTTCGAGGGGATCATCGAACCGCTGAATGCCGTAACCCACGGCGACGCCCTGATTGTGGACGAATACGGAAAAGTCGTGTATAACGCCGATCCCGCCAAGCTGGGCGAGGATTTAAGCGGCAGCCCCTTGCTTGCTCCGGCCGCGGGCGCGCGGGGCAGCTACCAGCTTACCATCGACGGCCGCCCTTACATCTGTGTTTACACTTCGTCGGCGCAAACCGGCTGGAAAACGCTGGTCTACATTCCTTTGACCGAGCTGCTGGCGCCGATGAAGCAAAACCGCGATAAACTGATGATCACGACGTTGTCCGTTATTTTTTTCGCCCTGCTCGTGGCCATCGTTATCTCCTACGCGCTCACGAAGCCGCTAAAACGGACGGTGCAGTTGATGAAGCAGGTGCAGCGCGGCAAGCTCGACGTCAGGGTCAACGTCAAATACAATGACGAGATCGGCCTTTTGGGTAGCCAGTTCAACCGGATGATCGCCCGCGTGAAAGACCTGCTCCACGAGGTGGCCGAAACGGAAAAAAGCAAGCAAAAAGCCGACATGCTGGCGCTGCAAAACCAGATCAACCCGCATTTTATCTACAACACGCTGGAATCGATCCGCATGCTCGCCGAGCTGAACGACGATGACCGGGTCGCCGAACTGACCTATCTGCTGGGCCTATTGCTTCGCTACAGCATTACCCGGAATGCCGACGAGCACGTGACGGTGGGCCAGGAAATCGACCATGTGCGCAACTATTTGCTGCTGCTGCAGCTCCGTTTTCCGGACAAATTCAACTTCCGTGTGGAGATCCCGGAGCATTTTTATCCGCTGCCGATCGTCAAGCTGGTGTTTCAGCCGATTGTGGAAAACGCGGTGTTTCATGGTTTGGAAAAAAGAGAGGGCTCGGGTACCATTACGATCCGGGCATGGAACGAGCTCGGTGACGCCATTTTCACGGTGCAGGATGACGGTGTCGGGATGACAGAAGAACGCCTGGACTCCCTGAATCATAGCTTGACGGACGGAAAAACGAATAAATTCGGGATCGGGCTGCGCAATGTCCGAGAGCGGATCCGGCTCCATTACGGCGCTGACTCCCGTTTAACGGTCAGCAGCCGGCCGGGCGAAGGCACGACGGTTACGGTCAGAATCGCCGGCCTGTTCTGTAACGGCGCGGGGGGAGTTGGATGAGCAAGTTAAAGTATGGCCACGGCTGGCTTGGAGGCCTGACCACGGCTTCGACCAAGTCGTAATGCCGAGACGTAATGCCATATTGCCGGGATGCTGACCGTAATGCCGTTCTTGCTGGCCGTAATGCCATACTTTCCGGCCCTAACGGACACCAGCGACGTTATTTCGGCAAAATCTAAAGCTTTCAGAATGTAACGGACACCACAGACCTTATTTGGCATTTCAGCACGCCTTTTCGGCCTTTTTCGGGTAAATAAGAGCACTCCTGTCCGTTAGAATTCCAAACGCCGGCTTTTCGGGCAAATAAGGGCGCTCCTGTCCGTTAGCCGCGTACGGTCTGACCAACAGGAATGGAAAGCTAGCGTTATTAAGAAGCGAGCTACTAGGTTTGATCCGGACGTAAACGGAATGATTCAAAGGAGGAAAACCTATGCTGCGAATCGCGATTGTGGACGACGAAGCTTCGATTCGGGAAGGGCTGGGTAAGATGATCGGCAAGGAGAGCGGCCGCTTCGTCGTCGACGGTTTGTTCTCCAATGGGCAGGACGTCCTCGATTATCTCGGGGAAGCCGACCTTGACGCCATCGTCACCGATATCCGCATGCCCGTGGTGGACGGACTGGAGCTGATCAAACAGGTAAAGACCATCAAGCCGGAAATCCGCTGCATCATCATGAGCGGGTTTAAAGATTTCGAATATGCCCGGCAGGCCCTCCGGTATTCCGCGGTGGACTACCTGCTCAAACCGATCGACAAAAAGCAGCTGTTCGCCCTGCTTTACGCGCTTGATGAGGAGAAAACGGCGGCCCGCGGCAAGGAGCAGCAACTCCGCTCGGGATTGCTTCTCTCTCACTTTAAAAGCTTCGCTGGAGGCTCTGGGCCTGGGCCTGACGCAAAGCTGCCGGAGCTTTCCCTGCCGGAGCCTTATTTTGTCGTATATGCGTTCAAGGGCTGTCATCCGGAAGCGCTGCGCGGCGGGCTTGAGCAAACCGGGAGTCTCCCCGCCCGCTGCTGGGATCTGGTCGACAGCGGCGAGCAGGTTCTTGCTCTGGCCTGTTATTTTTCGCAACAGCCAGGACAGGAAGAACTCCGCCAAATGGCGGCGGTCTTGAAAGCCATATGCGGCCCCCGCCGCGCGCTTGCCGGTTCCAGCTTCGTATATGGCGATCCGACGATGCTGGGCAGGGCTTATGCGGAAGCGAAAAGCGCCTGCGAGTCCGGCATTTACGGAAGTTCGGCGTGGAATTACCGTGCGGCCGGCGGGGGAGGCGAATCCGGCAGCGGCGGTGCGGATATCGGCGAACGGTTTGCCGCCTGCCGAGATGAATGGATCGAACAGCTGCAAATTTTAAACGTTCCCCGGGCGGTTGCCTGTTTGGAGCGGCTGTTTGAGCAGGTGCGGAAAGACCGGTCTCCGCTCGAATCCATTATTTTACTATGCCGTCTTGCAGTGGGCACCGTCTCCGCCGAACTGCACGAATGGAGCAAAATATGGCCGCACGCCAAAGCCAAACAGTTGGAAGCCGAGTTGTTGTCCTGCCTTAGCTTTGATGAAATCCGGCAAAAATTTCTGGCCGAATTGGCCGGCGCTTTGCAACAGGTTCGGACCGGACGCCTGGCGCAGGCGGGGAAATCGGTCGAAACCATCAAGCGCTGGATCGCCGAACATTACAACCAGCCGGCCGAATTGAGCCAGCTCGCTCGGATGGTCTATCTGACGCCCAGCTACCTGAGCAAGCTGTTCAAACACGAGACCGGCATGACGATCACCGATTACCTGATCGAGGTAAGAATCAAAAAGGCGAAGCTGCTGCTGCGCAAATCAAACGAGTTGAAAATCCACGAAATCGGCTGCGAGGTCGGTTATCCCGACCCGGCCTACTTCAACAAGCTGTTCAAGCGCATGGTCGGGGTGACGCCAAATGAGTACAAAAAGATATCGCAATAAGGTAAGGTCGTAGCAGAGCCTGCGGTTTCATCCGCTTCAGTGCAATAACGGACCTAAGCGCAGGCTGTCTACTATTTTACAAGTAATAAGTTTATTGCGATTCCTCGTAGTTGACATCTTTTTGATAGGAGTAGACAAGTCCCCCTCCTGCGGCCAACAAAACCACAGGTATAATGATCCACCATAAATTCAGGTCAAAAAGGCTGTAGCTGAAATTTCCGCTTCCGGGTTTAATACCCTCCAAAGCCGAGACGATAAACCCCGTGCAAATGACGATGACTCCCGCCAACAACGATGTGCACCCCAAAAACAATTTGGTCATAGACGACGTTTCCCCCTCCGAACTCAAACGCCTTTCCGGCAGGAAACTTCCCCTAGCCAGTGAATGTTGTTATGTACTTCCATTATTGCAGATCCCGCCCATCTTATAAAGTTCGGCTAAAACCGGCGGGACGATCAGGAAATAACAAGGTTCCGCCTGCATTCCGCCTTCTCATCCCCGCGCTTGAAACGAGCGAAATTGGTGATATACAAAGCCGGCCACCACGGCTAACCAGGCGATGACCGCGATAACCCCCATGCTCCGTGGGATCATGACCAAAAAGGGCAGTTTTAAGGCCTGCGACAACTGGTAAGTGCTGGTCGTATACATGGCGAGCGGGAACACCATCCCCCAAAATTGCGGATCGTAAGTCAGCGGGTAACGGTGGTAAACATGACGCCACACCATCAAAATAAACAGCAGCGGAATCCACCATGTTCCCGTAATCCAGAAAAACAAAGTAAACCCTCTTAAATAAGGAACCAGTTCGGTCAGAAACGGCCAATCGGCCGCGTGCAGCATCAGGTTGGAGCCGGCCAGCGTCGTGATCGCTACCGCCCCCATATTGATCCAATATGGAGGGGTCAACGCGGAGTATTTCAAGTCGACAAAAGTAAACCGGTAAAATATTAACGTGATGATATTCAGATACAGCATACAGCCGAGCAAATACATGCACAGTGTAAAAAACAGGACGATCTCCCGGCCTTCCGCCAGGTAGGAGGAAATTAACGTGCCGAGAACGGAAACGGATTGGGTGGCGACAGCGGCGATCAGCCAGGCTCCGTTAATGCCTTCGGCCAGTGTCGGCTTCTCTTTTCTCACGGTCACGGCCGTAAAAAAGGTATACATAATGATGACCCAAAGCAAGATGCCGAAGACCCAAAGCCCTGTGGAAATTTTGCCGTTATGCGCCACAACCACCCATTGGCTGCCGTACACGCAGGTCGCCGCCGTGCAGGTAAAAAAGCCCGGCCCCTGGCTGTGACTGGTCAGATCTTTGCTAAACTGCGGAAAATATTTGATAAGACGAATCAGCGTCAGTACCCACAACGTAACATAGATGCAGGTGTTCAAATACAGCAGCAGCCTGGGAACAAACGGAATCCCCAGCAAATGCAGCGCAATGGACAACGTCCCGGTGGCCATCGCCATTGAAAAATAACCCGGAAACAGGTGTTTGATCTTTTCGGCCATCACCCTTAACATACTCAACCATCCCCGCCTTTTAAGACTTGACTCCCATCTATTCTTCCCCCACGCTCAGAAACTTAAATTTAGCTTACCACGATTTAAAATAACAATATTGTGACTGAACTAACCCGGTATCTTAACTGCATCGCAAAAACATAATGATATTTTCAGGCGAAACATAGTATGATGTTGTCGAAGTTCATCTCTTTTTTTGAAGCTATCTTTTGAAAGGGGTTTCATATGAAAAAGATTTGGATCGTCTATTTGCTGCTGATCGCCTGTTTTGCGCTCTACGTGCTGGATTTCCGGGCGCAGCAGAGCCGCCTGAACGAGCAGTGGGGAACGGGCGGACTGCGCGGGGAAATCGATGAAAAATACGTCATGCTGACGTTCCAATTGGGCATCGATTACTGGAAAAGCGGGCTGAAAGGCTTTGAGGACGCGGCCCAGGACTTAAACGTGTCGGTGGAATACCGCGGCTCCACCCAGCGCGACGTCCATGAGCAAATCACCGTATTGGAGCAGGTCATCGCCAAAAAACCGGCCGGTATCGCCATCTCCGCCATCCATCCCTCCCTGCTGACGGCCACGATCAACAAAGCGGTAGACGCCGGTATCCCGGTCGTCTTGTTCGACTCCAACGCGCCGGGGAGCAAAGCGTATTCCTTCCTCGGCACCGACAATCACGCGGCAGGCGTCGAGGCCGCCCGCAAAATGGCCGAGCTGACGGGCGGCCGCGGGGAAGTCGCCGTCGTCACCACGCCGAATCAGCAAAACCATCAGGAGCGCACGGACGGGTTCGCCGATACGATTGCCGCGGAATTTCCCGGGATGCGAATTGTCGATGTCAAAAACGGCAAAGGCGATCAGCTCGCTTCCCGGCAGGCCGCGGAGGAAATTTTGCGGGCGTACCCAAGCGTCGCCGGTATTTTCGCCACGGAGGCGAACGGTGGCATCGGCGTGGCCGAAGCGGTGCGGGCGATCGGGGCAGACGCGGGCGGCGGCGGGCCCCAGATCATCAGCTTCGACACCGACAAAGGCACGCTCGACCTTGTCAAAAGCGGGGACATCGCCGCGACCATGGCCCAAGGCACCTGGAACATGGGGTATTGGTCCCTGCAGTTTTTGTTTTCGCTGAAGCATGGGCAAGGCGGCTCGCCAAATGCCGGAACCGCGCGGATACCCAGACAGGCGGACACCGGCATCACCGTCGTAACGCGGCAGAATGTGGATGATTACTATGCCAAATAAACGTTACGGGAAAAGCTGGGAGCTGCGCCGTTTCTCCCTAAACAATTTGCCGATCCGCTACAAATTGATCGTGCATTTTTTGCTGATCAGCATCCTTCCTTCCCTCGGTCTTGGCTTGCTAACCAACTGGACGGTCGACCGCATCATTGAGCGCCAAATTACCGACAATACGCTGCAACTGATCGGCAAGGTGAACAAATCGCTGGAAACCTACGTGGAAAATTTGCAAAACATGACCTACTTTATCTCTTTTAACCCGGAGGTACTGCGGTTTCTTGAGGGGCAATCCGAAGCGGACCACTTCGAAATTCGCAAATTTCTGCAGGGCTTTACAACGTTGTATTCCGAAGTGGCCGGCATTTTGGTTGTAAACAGCCAGGGAGACTACATCAGCAACGAAATGTACGCCAGAACTCCGGAAAAGTTGACCGCGGAAGACTGGTACAAAGAGGCGGTGCGGAGCAAAGGCATCTTCAAGGTGATCGGCCACCCGCATCAGCGCAATGTGACGACGCACGTAAGCTACAAGGATAGCGAGGTCGTGTCGGCCGTCAGAGCGATTCTCGATCCCGACACTCAGCAGGTCAAAGGCGTCGTGCTGATCGATTTGAAGCTCCGCGTGATCGCCGAGACCGCGCAAGACGTCAGGTTGGGCAAAACAGGCTACTTGACGGTGCTGGACGGAGAAGGACAACCGATCTATGCTCCGCCGGAGCCCTACACCGACAGCATTCCGCTGGACCGGATGAACACGGAGGGCTCGGGCACGTATTCGGCGCGGGCTGGCGGACGCGACCTGCAGTTCATTTACCGCGCCTCCCCGTTCACCGGCTGGACGACGGTCGGCGTTTTTACCATGAAGGAGTCGGCCGCGGAAATGCAGGAAATCCGCTTTTATGTCGTCAGCTTTGTGTTTGTCGTCTGCTTGCTGGGGATGACCGCTTCCTTCTATTTGGCCCACTCGATCTCCAGGCCAATCGCCCAGCTCACGTCCTTTATGCAAAAAGCCCAGTCCGGCGACCTGACGATCCGCCACTGGAGCGACCGCACCGACGAGATCGGCCATTTGGGCCGCAAGTTCAACGCGATGCTGCAGCAGATCGGCCGGCTGCTCTCGCTGACCGAGCTGCAGGAGCGGCAAAAACGCGAAGCCGAGCTGCGCAGCCTGCAGGCGCATATCAAGCCGCATTTCCTGTACAACACGCTCGATACGATCCATTGGATGGCCCGCCGTAAAGGCGCGGACGATATCGCCGAGATGGCGGAATCGCTGTCCAAGCTGTTTCGGATCGGGCTGAGCAAAGGCAACGATATCATTCCGCTGAGCGACGAACTTGAGCATGTCCGCAGCTATTTGCAAATTCAGCATGTCCGGTACCAAAACAAGCTGGACTATACCCTGCGTATCGCCCCGGAACTTCAAGGCGTTTACGTCTTGAAGCTGATGCTGCAGCCGATCGTGGAGAATGCGATTTATCACGGGATCAAGGAGCGCCGGGGGCCCGGACATATCGTGATCGAGGCGGCCAAAGACGGCGGCTTGCTCGTGGTCACCATCCGCGACGACGGTAAAGGCATTCCCCCCGAACGGCTGGCTCAGCTACAAAGGCAGCTGCAGTCGGCAGGGGCAGCTGCCGCGGCCGAGTCTCCCGGGCCGAAGCCTGCATCGGCACCCGATTCCGCGGACGGCAAAGGCTACGGCATGCTGAACGTGCAGGCACGGATCGCTTTGACGTTCGGCGCCAAATACGGAATCGCCATCCAAAGCGAATTAGGACGGGGAACGGTCGTGACGGTGACGCACCCGCTGGTCCGGGATAACAACGTACGTTGGGAGAGGGTAAACCATGAGTGACCGTATGGAAAAAAACATGAACGAAAACAGCCTGTCCCCCGCCTTCCGCTGGAAAGTGCTGATTGCCGACGATGAGATGATTATTCGGGAGGGCATCCGGGACAGCGTCAATTGGGAGCAGCTCCGTCTTGCGGTTGCGGCAGAAGCCGAAGACGGTGAAGAAGCGCTGGAGTTGGCCGTCCGGCACGGCGTTCACATTCTGCTTGTGGACCTCAACATGCCGATCATGGACGGCATCGAGCTGATGAAGCGCGTCCGCGAGCAGCTGCCGGGCTGCAAAATCGTCATTATTACCGGCCATGACGAATTCGCCTACGCGCAACAGGCGATCCGCCTTCAGGTCAAAGATTATATCCTCAAGCCGGCCAACCCGGCGCAGCTCGAAAAGGTACTGCTTCAGGTCCGGACGGAGCTTGAGGAGGAAGCGGCCCGGCAGCTCCATTGGCAGGCGGCCTCCCGGCAAATCTCCCGCAGCTATCCGCTGCTGCGGGAACGGTTCTGCCAGGAATGGATGGACGGCAGTTTGACGGAAGCCGAGATTTTGGAGCAGCTGCAGTTTCTGAAGCTGCCGGCCGCCTGCCCCGATTGGCTTGGCGTGATCCGTCTGCGCGAGCCGGCCGGGGCGCCGGCAGCCATGAAGGAATCCGAACGCCAGCTGTACTTGTTTGCGATCGAAAACATCGCTTCCGAATTGCTCTCCTCCTATCCCAAAGCTATATTCCGCGACCCGTTCGGACTCATCGTTGTACTGCTGTGGAGCCTGGCGGCGGAAGCGGTTTTCCACCGCATCGAAACTGCGGTGCGCACCAACCTGAAAATTGCCGTCGACGTTCATCTGGCCGAAGGCGGCAGCTGCGGCGGAGTGACGGACCTGCCCCCCGTTTACCGCAGCGGCAAAGCCGCGGTGATGAAAGAAACCGCCGTCTCACCTTTGGTGCGCCGGGCCAAACAGTACATGCTGGAGCACTTCTCCGATCGCCGGTTGACGCTGGAACAGATGGCCGGAGCGCTGCAAACCTCCCCCGTCTATTTAAGCCGGGTGATCAAGCAGGAGCTGGGCGTCTCGTTCAACGGCTATTTGACGCAAATCCGCATCCGCCGGGCGGCTCAGCTGCTGAACGCGACGGAGCTGACGATCGCGGAAATCGCCGAACAGGCCGGCTATGAAACGCAGCATTACTTCAGTACGGCGTTCAAGCGGGCCACAGGCATTTCCCCGCTCCAGTACCGCAAAGGGGGATTTAACGAGGATAAGCAATAACTGTGAAATGATTTCAGTGCTAGTAAAATGCTGGGTGTTGTCGTAAATTACCTTAAATTATAAAGAAGTTTTTCCTTAGCAGTGTATATTTCCATCATCATTAACGTCCCAAATACGCTAAGGCGTTACTATGCCATGTTGGAGGAAAGAGAATGTCGATTAAATTCCGTCTTAGAGAAATTCTTGAGCATACAAAAAAGGACTCGTTCCTCATCGTTCAAGTTGGAATAAGCCCCTTGAAGGTCAAGCGGGTTTGTCTAGTTTTTTAGTGTTTGGTTTGTTGGCTCTATTGTACGGTCTTATTTCTAATAAATAAGCTGGCTAACTTACAAGAATGCCCTTCTCAAAGACTCTATTTTCTCAATATCATATTGATAATTACATTTTCCTTTAAAACACTTGCCCATATTTCTAAAAAAAACATCGGCTCCTCTAGCGGCGAAAAGCAAAAGGTGGCCCTTGCTTCCGCCCGCATGTCAGATCCGGCCGTGCTGGTGATGGACGAACCTTCGGCAGACCTGGACATGGCCGCGACGAAGCAACTGGATTTGTGGGAGCTTCGCGACCGGCATTAGGCGTCTCGTCGTAGTTTATTATATTCATGTATAATAAACTAGAAATGTATTATATTGGAATCGATGCTTTCTTAGAAGATAAGAAGGTCCATAAGTGGGGAGGAGTTTAACCATGTTGGAAGCG
Source organism: Paenibacillus macerans (assembly GCF_023715465.1). GTDB lineage: Bacteria > Bacillota > Bacilli > Paenibacillales > Paenibacillaceae > Fontibacillus > Fontibacillus macerans_A. The sequence continues at coordinate 45,964 of NZ_JAMBOE010000009.1, read as the reverse complement.
CTACATGCACAAATTGAAATTAAAGCTTTGATCTGGCTATTTTTAGCGGCGTTTATGATCCATGATCTCGAAGAGATCATTTTTGTGGAGGGGTGGATGAAGAAGTATGGATCGTCTCTGAAAGAAAAAATACCGGGAGCGTTCTCCCGGTTGTTGAGCAAGTATGGGGATGTGACGAGCTCACGGTTTGCGGTGCCGGTAGCTTTTGAATTTATCGCCTTTATCCCGATTACATTCCTTGCTGCAGAGCGACAGCATTATACGTTCTTTCTGGGGATAAACGCTGTGATGTTCCTCCACGTGTTTACGCATCTTGGACACTCCCTATACCTTGCACGATATACGCCGGGCGTAATAACTGCACTTCTGGTGGCGCTGCCGTATTCGTCCTATATGTTCTACAGGTTGATCGGGGAAGGTTGGATCGACTGGAGCGATGTTTGGCGGAGCCTTCCGTTTGGGATCATATTAGCGCCGATTGTCGGTCTTGGCTATATCACTGCCAAATATATTTTACCAGCCTCGCATGAGGTGAGGGGCTAGCTTTGAAATAGGCCTCATATTAATGTTAACGAAACCCGTACGCATACAGAGAATCCGCGGCTTCGTTATACAGCATGTCAAGTAGTTCCGCTTGGTTGGAGTTCAGGTAAAAATGATCGCCGGCAAAAAGCTGTACCGAAAAACGGTATTTGGCATAGCGTTCCCACTCTTCCAATGCCTCCGGTCCGATCAAAGGGTCGTCGGTACCGCCGTATACGCTGAGCGGGCAGGACAATTTCGGCTCTCCTTTCAGTTCGTAGGTGTTGCTTAATTGAAAATCCGCTCTTAAAATCGGAAGAAAATAAGACATCATATTGGCATCCTTCAGCACCTCGTTAGGCGTACCGTTATAATGGTGCAGCAACTCGACAAACTCTCGATCCGACAAATTGTAGACGCAATCCTCCCTGATGTGGGGAGGATTGCGGCCTGAGATGAACAGATGAACGGGAGAGCGCTGATGTTGTTCTTCCAGTAAACGGCTGGTCTGAAAAGCGATCAGGCCGCCCAAACTATGACCAAACAGGATAAACGGCCGATCGAGCAAAGGCAGCATGTCAGCGATCAGATTTTCCACCAGAGGTTCCATCCGGGTAAAGGCAGGCTCCTTAAGGCGTATTCCACGGCCGGGCAATTGGACGGTGTATACCTCGATCTCCTTCAGCAGTTTTCCCCAATCTTTGAACACGCTTGTACTCCCGCCTGCATACGGAAAACAGAAAAGTCTAAGCTTAGCTTGCGGATTGGGGTGATGGACAACAAACCAAGATGCAGAGGCTTTCATGGTCATCACATCCTTTCAATAATGAACAACGATTTTTTAATCTTGCCGGTGAAGACGGGAAACCGATATCCGCTGGATGCGGCTTTCCGGCGAAGTGGAAATTTCATTCAGCAACTTCGAAAAATCGCAGATCAACCGCTGAATCGTTTTTTCATTAAAAAGATCCGTATTGTACTGCACCTGCACACCCAGGCGGTCATCGACTTCCGACATCATTAGCGCCAAATCCCACATGACTCCCTGCCACTTTAACGGATAGGATTCAAACATGAGTGGGCCGGAATCAAAGCGAAGTCCGGGCAAATTTAATGAAAGGAAGTCCATGCCCTTGTAACGGTCCGTTTGGGCCTGCTGCCAGGTAAAGCTGGCTTGGAAGACCGGGGAACGGCTTGGGTCGCGTTGCAACCGCAGCAGTTGAACCAGTTTAGAAAACGGAAGTTCCTGATGGGCAAAAGCTTCCAGCACGGTTTCATGCGTTCTGCTCAGGAATTCGGCATGGGTCGCTCCGTCCGTAAAGGTTCCACGGATAGCCAGCATATTGACAAAATACCCAATCAGATTGGCAACTCCCGAATGATTTCGTCCTGCGACGGCGGTTCCTACGACAAGATCTTGCTGTCCGGTATACAGATGGAGCAGGGTCTGCCAAGCGGCAAGGAGTACCGTATAAAGTGTCTTTTCCCGTTCCTCGGCAAAATTTTTGATCCGTACGCTCGTTAAAGGATCCAGCAGTTCGGAATATGACGCTCCGTTAAAAGTCTGAATCGGCGGGCGGGGACGATCGGCGGGGAACCTTAACGTTGTGTCCGCTCCGTCCAATTGTTTGATCCAGTATTCGGCATGCGGGTCGTCCCCATCCGCTCCCAGTGCGCTTTCTTCTAAATATTCCGCATACCGTGCGGTGACGGACGGTAATTTAAGCGGAATGCGGGTTACCTCGGCGTGATAAAGCTCGAACAATTCTTTGAAGAAAATCCAGAACGACCAGCCGTCCATAATAATATGATGGAACACGATCAGAAGGATGTGGTCTTCCGGTGAACGGCTGAACAGGCAGATGCGCATCAGCGGACCGTTCACCAAATCAAAAGGCCGGTTAGTCTCCAAGGTTATGTGTTCCGTCAGCTTGGTTTCAGACCAGTTTGAAGCCTCTTCTGTCCGGAAATTTAGCTCGGCATCTTGATGAATTCGCTGTACCGGCTCCTTGTTCTCCGTCGTGAAGGTTGTACGTAACGCCGGATGACGTCGAATCAGCCGATTCAGCGCAGCGCGGAGAGCCTCCGCATCAATGGGCATCGGAATGCGAACGGCTTTTGGCACATGATATGAAGAGCTTTCCGGCGAAAGCTGATGCATGAACCAGAGAGATAACTGGTTAGGCGTCAGCGGGTGGGACTTTTCCGTTAATCTTCGTTCGGCCTGCTGTTCCGTTTCCTCATCGGATTTGGCCGATATCCCTCCTCCGTCATCCATACGGGGCAGGGCATCGGAAACTTTAGCCGCCAGATCTAAAATGCTTCCGCCCTGAAGGAGGATGGAGATCGGCAAAGACACCCCCGTATGGTGCTCGATCCAGTTTTTCAGTTCAATCGACATCAGGGAATCCATCCCCAAACTAACCAATGTATGAGCGGAAGAGATTCGTTCCTTGGATATCCGCAGTATTCGGGCCGCCGTTTCCCGCAGAGCCTTCTCCAGCAAACGAACCCGTTCTTCCCCAACCGGGGTTGAAAGGAGTCTGGTGCGAAGATCATCAGTCAAAGATTCGGCGGCTTGCGTTTCGGCAGTGGTGTATTCCTGAGCCAATGTGTCCAAAATAGGCCAGTTCCCCGGAACGGAGGCCAGGACGTCCTCCCAATCGGCCGCCACGACAACGGGATGAGGTTCGTTCAACATCAGCAACCGTTCCAACGCGCTGATCCCCGTTTCCGGCTGAAGAGAAAGAATCCCCTTTCCGGCAAGGCGTCCTCCCCGATCGGGCCTTGCCGCTCCGCCGACTTCAGCCCAAGGTCCCCAACTGACGGACATCGCCGGAAGGCCAAGCCGTCTCCGATAGGCAGCCAGCGCATCCATATAAGTATTGGCGGCCACATAGTTGGCTTGTCCGGGCGAACCGAGCACAGAGGCAGCCGACGAATACAGGATAAAGAAGTCGAGCGGCTCTTCTCGGCTGAGCAGATGCAGGTTCCAGGCTCCAGATACTTTAGGCCGCATAACAGCGGAAAATTGTTCCCATGTCAAGTCGGACAGCATTCCGTCTTCCAACACGGCGGCGGAGTGAATAATACCGGCGAGCGGAGGCATATGCATGGAAAGCTGTTCAAACAATGCCTTGGCTTGAACATAATCGCCAATGTCCGCTTGGACGGTCAGGCAGTTTACTCCGAGCTCGCCCCATGTTTCCAGAACGGACAAAGTTTCTTCTCCCGGTGGACGTCTTCCCGCAAGAATCAAGTGCCGCGCTCCCTTGGAAACGAGCCACTTGGCGGATAGAAGGCCAAGGCCGGTGTTTCCTCCCGTAATAAGGTAAGAGGCATCGGAACGGATTTGCGGTCCGGACATGGAGCGATGGATCGGGGGGCTGCCCTCCGAGATATCGATTACGATTTTTCCGATGTGCCGCCGGCCGGTCATGAAGCGAAACGCGTCGATCGCTTGAGATACCGGAAAAACCTTGTAGGGCAAGGGTTTCAAGGAACCGTTGCGGAACAGGTCCATGATTTCGCGAAGCATTTCCCCGATGAGCGCCGGTTTTTCTTCGCAGATGTAATAAAGCAGCACGGATGCATAGGTCAAAGAGCGTTGAAACGGCAACATTCCCAGGTGGCGATTCTTATAGATGTCGGTAACGCCAATTTCCAGAAAGCGCCCGTTTAAACGCAACAGGGAAAGGCTTTTTTCAATAGCATCGCCCGACAGCGAGTTGAGAACCAGATCGATTCCTTCGCCGCCGGTATCCTCCAGGATTTCTTTGGCAAAATCCAAACTGCGGGAATCATAGACATATTCTATGCCAAGATTGCTCAAATAAGCTCTCTTTTCAGCGCTGCCGGCCGTCGCGAACACCGTTGCTCCCGCCAGCTGGGCCAATTGGATCGCGGCGAGACCGACGCCACCCGAGGCGGAGTGAATCAGAACCCTGTCTTCCCGGCGCATTCGGCCGATATAATGCAGCGCATAATATGCGGTTAAGAATGCGGCAGGAATGCCAGCGGCTTCCACGAAACTCAGATGATCCGGTTTAAGGGTCACAAGTTCGGCCGGAGCAATCACTTGAGAACTAAGGCTCCAGGGAGCTAACGCTACTACCTCATCGCCCACATGGAAATGTTTCACATCCGGCCCGACAGCCGATACATAACCGGAACATTCCCAACCGGGAATATCTTGGCGGTCGGGAATTGGAAGAATATCCAGGGCATTTAATACATCCGTAAAGTTGATTCCCGAGGCCATCACTTGAACGGCAACTTCGCCGGGACCCGGCTGACGTTCGGCGGCAGTTTGAAGCTGCAGGTTATCGAGGTTCCCCCGTTTGGCAATTTTGAGATGAAAGGGCGTTTTTCCCGCCGGGATCGTTTCATCCGAGGCATCGTCCGCGCGCAAGCGGACAAGCCGCGGCGCATATCGTTTTCCGGAGCGATAGGCCAAACGGTTCTCGCCGCCGTCATTGATCAGCTCTTCATTCAGGCGGGCGGATACCGTCTCCGCGTTCTCGGCCGGGTCCAAATCCGCGAGGACGCAACGGAGCGAAGGCAATTCCAGCGCGGCCGTGCTGCCGATCCCCCATAAAAACGCTTGATCCGGGTATACGGGCTCAGCGCCGAGTTCGCATGCTCCGCGTGTCACGATCCACAAACGAGGGGCGGCAGGCTCGTAGCCGTTGATTTGTTGAATTAAATGCACAACGGACTGAATGATCCGTTTTTCCTTGCCGCTTCCGCCGGGCTCGTTCCCCGAAGAAGAGCTCTGCCCGGCATCAAGTCCCCAAAGATGGACAACTCCTTTAATGGGACGTGTTTCTCGATCGCGGATACGGGTTAGCAATCGTTTGTAATCATCCGCACGGTCCGGGTTAATGCGGTATTGGCGGCCTTCCTCTTCGGCAAACGTTTCTCCGGGGACAATCCGGTGACAAATGTCTCCCTGCTCGGCAAGCAATTGGGCCAAATGCTCCGCGACGCCGGAGCCGTCCGCAAGCAGCAGCCACAAGCCTTCGCCCCTATTCTCATCAGCGAACGGTATGGGCCGGGAGGGCAGTTCCAGCCATTCCATTTTGTAAAGACAGTTCTCCACATCATGATCGTTAGATTGACGCATCCGGCGGACACATAGACCTTCGATTAATGCGACGAGCCGACCTGCCGCATCATACATCCGGATCGTTCCTTTAACGGTATCTTCCGCGGAGGCCGCGTTATCAAAAACGGCATGACTCCACAGAATCCCCTCCGGCTTGGCGAACAAGCGCAGCCCGTCAACCCCGACAGGCAGATAAAGCCCGTCCGTTTTCAAAGCTCCTCCCAAGGCTTGGAGCGCGCAGTCCAGCAGCACCGGATGGATGCCGTAAGAGGAGAGCTCGCCTTTTAGACTGTCGTGCAGACGGATACGAGCCAAAGCCTCCCCGCTTCCCTGCCAGAGCCGTTCCATGCCTTGAAAAGCTGGCCCGTACTCTCCGCCGCCGGTACGCAAACGTTTATAGTGGGCAGCTACGTCCAGTTCTTGCTCCATCCGTTCGGATAGCTCGGCAAGGGAAACGGGTGAAGCGAGTTCCTCGCTTTGCTGAACAAAGCGGATCGTTCCTGCAGCGTGTGCCGTCCAAGGCGCTTCCGTTAATCCTGCCGGTCTGCTGACAATTTCAAACGATGCCTGCTCATAGGAGGGAGACGATATGAGCAACTGAACTGTACGTACATGGTGTGAAGGAAGAAACATTGCCTCTTTGAAGACCACATCCGCCAGTAAAATGCCCGCATCCGGCCGCATCCCGGCGGCCGCGCTTGCGGCCATCTCCAAATAAGCCGCGGCAGGGAGCAAAGGCGTTTCTTTGACTCGGTGATCCAGCAGATACGGGCAGCGTGACGTTTCGAGATCGGTTTCCCAAAAATGGTGACCGGTTGCGGCGAAAATCCCAGTCCGCTCCAATAGAGGATGCCCGAGACCGCCGGAACGCAGCGTATAGGAATTCGTTGCATCCATGTTATCGGCTTCGAACCACAATCGTTTTCTTTGCCACGGATAAAGCGGTAATGAGAGAAGACGGCCGGACGGATAGAGATTTTCCCACCGGATATCGAGTCCGGCGGAGTAAAGCTCGGCCAGCGAAGCAAGCGTTACAGCCCGATCGTCGTCGCTGCGGCGCAGGGCAGGGAGGATCAGAATTTCCTCAACTTTATCGCCGTCGGCGTTCAGCACATCCGCGGCGGTATCGCGAATGGCGGAGGCTAGCACGGGATGGGGGCCAAGCTCAAGGAAGCCTTTGATCCCTTCTTGAAGCAGGGAAGCGGCCGCGTCGGCAAAACGGACGGGCATGCAAAGATTGCGCCCCCAATAGCCGCCATCGAGTTCCGGTCCGTTCAGAAACGCGGCCGATACCGTGGAAAAGAACGGTACACGGGCTGCTTGGGGCCGGATTCCGCTCAAAGCGGCCGTCAATTCGGAGCGGATGGGTTCGATCAGCGGGCAGTGGCCCGGCGTCTCGGCCTGGACAAAGCGGGCGGCAATGCCGCGGCGCTTCAGCGTCGGAATCCAGGCCTCCATCGCAGCCGTTTCGCCGGAGAAAATCACGGCTCGCGGACTGTTAAACGCGCCGATGAAGATCCCGTCACCGGCTTCACGGACCAGCGTGCGTGCCGGATCGGGCGCGATGGCGGCGGCGGCCATGCGGCCTGTGCCGTAAAAGCGTCGCAAGAGCCGGGAACGGTGAAACATTACGCAAGCGGCATCTTCCAGCGAGAGAATGCCGGCCGCGTGAGCCGCGGCGACCTCGCCCATACTGTGGCCGCAGACGGCGGCGGGCGTAACGCCCCAGAATTGCCAAAGAGCGGATAAAGCGACCTGCACGGCGAAGACAGCCAGCTGTTTATCCGCGTCGTCCGCAATATCGGCTTCGGACAAAGCGTCGGGCTCGAAATGCCGGCGCAGTTTCGGCATCGTCGGGTTATAGATGCGGAACAGCTCATCGCAGCGGTCGATCACGCCGGCGAAGAGCGGTTCGTCCAGCCAGCCCTGGGCCATGCGAAGCCAATAGCCGCCGTGGCCGGAGAACACGAAAGCGACGCGGGGAGGCGTACCGCGTTCATCTTCCGGACCAGGCAGGCGCACAGTGGATTGACCGTCCAAGGCGGCCTGAAGTTCGGTTGCCCAGTCAAGCGGTGTGCGGCCGGGAACGGCCAGGCGAACGGGCAAATGGTCGCGACGGACTGCAGCGCTGTAGCCGAGATCGCCGGGATCCGCACTGGTGGCGGAGAGAAAAGCGACATAGGAACGGGCCAGTTCCGTCAAAGCTTCCGGCGAATGAGCACATAAGGGCAGCAGGCGTACCGGAACCGGGGGCCTATTGTCCGCGGACAGGTCTGCATCGCCGGCTTCGGCGACACCTTCCAGGACAAGGTGGGCGTTGGTGCCGCCAAACCCGAAAGAACTGACGCCGGCAATCGTCCGATCGCCCGGGGCGGCAGGCCACGGCGTAAGGGTCTGCTGGACCTGGAGCGGGAGCGCGCCGAAAGGAATATGCGGGTTGGGCGATTCGAAATGCAGGCTGGCGGGAAGCTCCCGCTTCCACAAGGCCAGGGCGGTTTTGATCAATCCGGCGATACCGGCGGCAGCCTCCAGATGGCCGATATTCGTTTTAACCGAGCCGATTAAACAGCGTTTGCCGTCCGCTCTATCTTGCGCCAGCACGCTGCCGAGCGCGGAAGCCTCGATAGGATCGCCGAGCGGAGTGCCGGTGCCGTGAGTCTCCACGTACTGGACCTGTCCGGGAGATATGCCGGCACGGCGGTAAGCCTCGCGAAGAACCTCCTCCTGCGCTTGGCGGTTGGGAGCGGTCAAACCGTTGCTGCGGCCGTCCTGGTTGACGGCGGAGCCGCGGATCACCGCGTACACGCGGTCCCTGTCCTTTATGGCGCGGGAAAGGGGCTTGAGCACGAGCATGCCGGCGCCTTCTCCGCGGACATAGCCGTCGGCGCGGGCGTCAAACGACTTGCAACGACCGTCGGGAGCCATGGCGCCCATCTTGGCAAAATTGATCGACAGGTCGGGAGATAATATGAGATTAACGCCGCCGACCAACGCGGAGCCAGCTTCGCCAGCGGCCAGTGCTCGGCAGGCCAAATGAACGGCGACCAACGAAGAAGAGCAGGCGGTATCGACGGCCAGGCTGGGCCCCCGCAAGTCCAGCAAATACGACAAGCGGTTGGCGGCGATGCTAAGCGCGCCGCCAGTGCCGGAGTAAATGTCGATCAGTCGAGAGTCGGCAAACAGGCGGCGGGAGTACTCGTTGGTGCTGATGCCGACAAAGACGCCGGTGTCAGAGCCCGCGAGCGATGCGGCGGGCAGGCCGGCATCATTGAGGGCCTCGATGGCAAGCTCCAGCAAAAGCCGCTGCTGGGGATCCATGCTGGTGGCTTCGCGGGGGGAGATACCAAAAAAGGCCGGGTCGAATTGGTCTACGTTCTCCAAAAATCCCCCCCACTTAGAAGAGGTCTTGCCGGGTACGGAAGCGTCGGGATCATAGAAGCGTTCCAAGTCGAAGCGGTCGGCGGGGACCTCGGCTATAGCGTCCCGGCCCTGACGGAGCAGTTCCCAGAAAGCGTCCGGGTTGGGCGCTTGGGGGAAACGGCAGGCAAGGCCCACGATGGCGATCGGCTCGGCGCTGTCGCCGGCGGAATTTACGGCGGACTCATAAGCCGACGGCATAACCGTGGGCTCGCCGGGGATGCTGCCGTTTACAGCAGGCCGGCGAACTCCGGCGTTGGAAAAATGCCGTGCAACGGCGGAGATGCTGGGAAAATCCCAGGCCATGGTGGCGGGGACAGGTACGCCGATCCATTCCTGAAAGCGTCCCGCCAATTCAACGGCCTGAACGGAATCGAGTCCGTAATCCGCAAAGGGAGCGCGCACATCAAGACAGGCGGGATTCACCTTCAGGACGCGGGCCAACTCATCGGTCAGCCAGCGTTCAACAGCCGAGGCCGCTGGACGGACGGATACGGTATCCGTATGGACTTGCTCTAGTTCCGGATGCTCCGTCCGGCCGACAGCCGCTTGTTCGGCCTGCCAGCGGTCAACAACCAACAGCCGCCCGGCCAGAAAGTCGGCTCGGGTGGCCCGGCGTTGTATTTTGCCGCTGGAGGTTTTGGGAATGGAGCTTTGCCGGATGAGCACGATGGCAGTGGGCGTCACCTCAAACTCCTGAGCCAGAGTGCGGCGAATGGCCAGCAGGATCGCGTCCGTATCTTTCGTGTGACGTGTTACTTCCTGAACCAATACGAGGCGTTCTTCCCCGTCCTCCTCCACCGTGAAGGCGGCGGCTCCGGGATGCAGCGCCGGATGGCAGCGTTCGGCAGCCATTTCCAAATCCTGAGGGTAAAGATTGCGGCCGCGGATGACAATCAGGTCCTTTATCCGTCCGGTGACAAACAGGTTGCCGCCGTCAAGAAAGCCGAGATCGCCGGTGCGCAGATACGGTCCGTCTTGGGAGCCGGCGATGCGGGCTTGAAAGACGGCGGAAGTTTCGTCGGGGCGCTGCCAGTATCCATGGGCAACGGCAGGCCCGGCGATCCAGATTTCGCCGACAGTACCGGGCGGACATACCTGCAGGGTGTCCGGGTTTACGATGGCCAAACGAATCCCGTCGGCGGCCGGACCGCAGCCCACGAGGGCGGAAACCGAACGTCCGGATTCCGCCTCGTGCAACTCGTTTCGCTCCAGTGCTAGCTTGTCTACTTCCTTGATCAGCGGCTCGTTCCCGGCATGGCCGCTAACCAGGAGGGTGGCTTCGGCGAGACCGTAACAAGGGCACCAAGCTTCGGGACGGAAACCGGCCGGGGCGAAGCGCCGGGTAAAGGCCTCCAACGTGGCGGCGCGCACCGGCTCCGCCCCGTTCGCGGCGACTCTCCAGGAGCTGAGATCAAGCGCGGCGATATCTTCGTCGGCGATCTTTTTTACGCATAAGTCGTAGCCGAAATTGGGAGAGGCCGTAAACGTCCCGCGGTAACGGGAAATGGATTGCAACCAGACCAGCGGCTTTTGAATAAAAGTGACCGGCGCCATCAAAACGATGGAAGCGCCCACGTATAACGAGGTCAGGATCATGCCGATGAGTCCCATATCATGAAACGTCGGAAGCCAGGACACGTAGCGGTCGTTCTCCGAAACAGCCCATTGGGAGCGGATCATGTCGCAGTTATGGAGCAGGTTTCCGTGGCTGACCATGACACCCTTGGGATTGCCGGTGGAGCCGGAAGTATACTGCAGGAAGGCCAGCGAATCGAAAGTCAAATCAACCGGTTGAAAAGCTTCCGCATCGGCGGGCTCCCCCGCTTCATCGGTTGCCAACCAGGAGATGGTGGCGAGCTGCGGATAAGCGTCAAGATTGCGGCTAACGCGCAAACGTATATCGCCGGAGGTAAGAATGACAGTCGCAGCGGCGTCGGAGACGATCGACTGAAGCCGCAGCAGGTGGCGATTTTGCCGCGGCGGATAAGCAGGCACAGCAACAATGCCGGCATACAGGCAGGCAAAATAGGCGACGATAAAATCAAGGCCCGGCGGATAGAGCAATAGGGCGCGCTCGCCAGGCGCGCTTACGGCCTGGATTGCGGCCGCGACAGAACGGATTTTACGATCGAGCTGGCCATATGTATAGCTTTCGCTTTCCGTATCGGCATCAAGCAAAAAAGTGCAAGCCGGATGGTCGGGTCTTTCCTGTGCCCGATAGCGCAGCATGTCAGCGAGTGTTTGAAAACCATGCGATTCAAAAAGCATAGCAATCCTCCTAATCCAGTTGAATAATTTTCGTTACCAAGGCGTCAAGACGAGTTTGCCTACCTTCTGACCTTCCTCGAACCTGCGATGGGCCTCGGAAGCTTCATCGAGCGGCATGATCTGGTCAACCAGTGCTTTGATGCGCCCGGTTTGGACAAACTTCCACCCTTCCATCACTTCGTATTTGCTCATGGAATGGCAGCCGAGCAGGCTGAGTTGTTTCCAAAATAAAACGCGCAGATCAAGTTTGGCATTGTAGCCTGTGGTGTTGCCGCAGGTAACCAACCGGGCTCCGTAAGCCATGCATTGGATGCTGGTGTTCCAAGTGTCCACTCCCGTATGCTCGAATACAACATCGACGCCCCGCTTGTCCGTCAGCCGCCGGACGGTACGGAACACATTTTCCGTGTTGTAATTAATGAGTTCATCGGCGCCCAGCCGTTTAGCCGCTTCCAGCTTCTCGTCAGATCCGGCAACGGCGATGATCCTGGCGTTGAACAGCTTGGCGATTTGTATTGCCGTAATCCCGATGCCGCTTGTAGCTCCCCAAATCAGTACCGTCTCTCCGGGTTGGATTTTGGCCCTTGTCACTAGCATATGCCAGGAGGTTCCGAGACAGGCGGTCAAGGAGGCGGCGTCCTCGAAGCTGATGTTGTCGGGAATGGGAAATACATTGGACTCCGCAAGTTTGGCATATTGAACGTACCCCCCGACCAGCGGCCCGGTTTGGAACCCCCATACAAGAGTGTTTTTACAGAAGTACTCGCGGCCGGAGGCGCAGTAGGAGCAGCTCCGGCAGGATAGGATCGGATGAACTGCAACGCGGTCTCCCACTTTTACGGTGGAGACCCGCCGTCCGATCTGTACGACCTCTCCGGTTGCATCGGTGCCGGGAATATGCGGCAAAATGACTTTTATTCCCGGCAAGCCTTTGCGCGCCCAAATATCGTTGTAATTCATGCCCACCGCTTTGATTCGTATGACGACTTCGTCCTCCCCGGCTTCGGGTTCGGGAAGATCCTCATAGCGAAGCACCTCGGGGCCGCCATGTTCATAAAACAAGATCCCCTTCATTTTTCAAAACCTCCTGATTTATTGATAAACTTGCATATTCGTGCGGCGGTTCAGAAGTGGTCATGCAAGTGGATTCCAAACGAGAACGAGATTCCAAACAAAAGATTTGTAAAAAAGATTAAATAATTAATTGAATGTAAGGTGGATGTAAGGAGAATGCAAAGCAATGAAAGAGCTAGATGTGAAGGAAGTATATGCAAACATAAAGCGGATGCGAAAAGCATGAGAAGTATAATATCAAATTTATGTAAAATTAAAGTATCTATAATGTTTATAATTTGTGAATTGATGTTAAAAAAAGAAAAAAATTGTTGTCAGATATTACAATAATATGATACTTTACATTTGTAAATAGAAAGTTTTATTTCAAATTTATTACATAAAAAAGCAAATATATGAAAAACGGAGGGATACGGAATAGATACAACGTAGAATAGTATAAAGCCTGCGAGGGGCAACCCTAGTATTCGAACACATCCTTTCATCCGTAAAAAAGAAATGAGGGATAGTATGGAAGTTGATTCGTCTTCTTCGCTTGTCCATGAAATCTTTTCGCTCGTCGCCAAGTCCTCTCCTCATCGTTTGGCCGTGCAGTATGAAGGCAAGGAACGAACCTACGGCGATTTGGAGGCGGATTCCAACCGGCTTGCTCATTTTTTAAGGAAACAAGGGATCCGGCGAGGCGATTTGGTTGGCGTAATGTTGGAAAAATCCGCGGACTTGCCCGTGGCGTTTCTCGGTATTATGAAGACGGGAGGAGCCTATGTTCCGCTGGATCCGCGGCAGCCCGTTCTCCGCTTGAAGGAGATTGCATTACAGGCGGGGCTTCGGCTGGTTCTCACCCAGCACAGGTTGCTCGGTCAGGCTCAAAAGGTCGCCGATCACGTCCCGCTGCTGAATATGTTCGTCTGTTTGGACGCGGGCACAGACCGTCCGGAGGACGGCCGGACGCCGTCAAACGTTCCGGACTGGCGCGTCATTTCGCCATTTTCGCCAGACCCCCCGGAAACGCTCAATTTACCGTACGACTTGGCTTGCGTGCTATTCACTTCCGGCACGACAGGTACTCCCAAAGGAGTCATGCTTCACCACCACGGAATTATCAACTGCTTGCGCTCCAATTACCGGCAATTCGGGCTTAACGAAAACGACCGTTACCTTAATGTTTCCCCTTATGGATTCGACATGTCGATGTTTGAGATTTTTTCGCCATTATTGAGCGGAGGGCAACTTTATATTCTTGCCGCTCCGGATGTTCAGGACCCTTGGAAAATGGCGTTGGCCATTGAAAAGTTTCGCATTACCGTATGGAACTCCGTGCCGACCACCTGGTCGTTGTGGATGAATCTGCTGGGCGCCGGTTTCCATCCGGATCTTAGCTCGCTCCGGCTTGCTTTTCTCGGGGGCGAGAGGCTGCCTGTTGAATTTGTCAGACGCGCGGCGGCCCGTTTGCCCGGCACCTTGCTGGTCAATGTCTACGGCCCTACGGAAACTTCCATTTGGATGAGCTGCCACCCGATTACAGAGGCGCTGCCTTCCGATGCCGAGCGGGTGCATGTCGGAAAACCGATTTCGAACGTACAAGTCTATATCACCGATGACAATATGAATCTTTGCGGTCCCGGCGAAATCGGCGAAGTGTGTATAGCCGGAGAAGGAGTCTCCCACGGTTACCTGTACGATCAGGAGCGGACACAGGCGTCATTTGTAAAGAATCCGTTTCACCCGGACGGAAGCTTGTTGTACAAAACCGGCGACTTGGGAGTCTGGCTTCCCGACGGCAATCTGGATATTGTCGGAAGAAAGGATTTGCAGGTCAAAATCCGCGGTTTCCGAATCGAGCTTGGAGAGATTGAAAGCCAGGCAGTCGGCTGTCCCGGCGTTGACCAGGCGGCCGTGGTGGTTCAGGAAGCGAAGGATGGCAGTAAAATCATGCACTGTTTCCTCGTTTGCGATTTGCCGGAAACAGTCGCGCTGGCCCGCCGGCACCTCAAGGACAGACTGCCGTCCTATATGATTCCCCACCGGCTGCATCGGATTGACGCCTTGCCGAGGAACCGCAACGGCAAAACGGACAGACAGGCCCTGTTAAATCATTTAAATCGCAAAGAAAGAGGGGAGAGCATGTCTTGGAACGGAAGTGATGCAACGTTGGAGGAACTGCGGCGTACGATTTCAGACATTTGGAGAACCGTGCTTGAGCACGATGAATTCGATGACGATGCCTCATTTTTCGACGTGGGAGGAGATTCGATCAAGGTTGTAAAAGTCAAAATGTCGCTGGATGAAGCGTATCCCGATATGGTAGACGTCGCGGATTTGTTTGTTCATTCCACAGTGAGGGCGCAGTCGGAGTGGCTGTTCGGAAAAATTCGCGGCCAGGCTCCAGGGGGAAGCAAGAATGGGAAGGACAGGCAATCAGTAGCTCCCTCCTCTTCCGATACCTCGGTCTATCGCGAATCGTCCGCAGGGCAGGTAAGCGAACACGATATTGCCATCATTGGCATGGCTTGCCGCTTTCCGGGGGGGAGTACGCCCGAGGAGTTTTGGAGCATGTTGACGGAGGGAAAAAGCCAGGTTCGGGAGATTCCGAAAGAAAGGCTGCTTGAAGCGGCACGGTTCGGCGAAGAAACCGATCTGCATAATGTTCCCAAAGGGGCGTTCTTGGAAGAGATCGATCAGTTTGATCCGGCGTTTTTTAAAATTTCTTCCAAGGAAGCGGAACTGATTGATCCGCAGCAACGGCTGCTGCTGGAGGTCATCCAGGAAACGATCGACAATGCCGGATACGGCGGGACCAAGCTGGCCGGCAGCGATACGGGGGTATTCGTCACCGCTTCCTCCAGTGATTACATGCTGGCGATTGCTCGAAGCTCTGCTGCCAAGGAACCGTTTGCTTTGCTCGGCAACCAGCCGAATATGGTAGCAAACCGGATCTCTTATTTTCTGAACCTGCATGGACCGAGCATGTTTGTCGACACCGCTTGCTCCTCTTCGCTGGTGGCGCTTCATCAGGCTTGTCAGAGCCTTATGCGCCGAGAATGCAAAGCGGCATTGGCCGGCGGGGTTGCTTTACATTTAAGCCCGCAACGTTTTTCCGTCGTGAATAATTTAAATATCACGTCCGCGGATGGACATTGCCGGCCGTTCGACAAAGACGCGAACGGCACGGTCGCGGGCGAGGGGGCGGCCGCCGTGCTGTTGAAGCCTTTGGCGGCCGCCTTGGCCGACGGCGATCAGATTCATGCCGTGATAAAAAGTACGGCCATTAATCACGGCGGTCACTCGGTCGTTCTGACCGCGCCGAATCCCCTGGCTCAGGCGGCTGTAATCCGGGAAGCTTTGGAGCGCTCGGGCTGCGCTCCGGAGAGCATTTCCTACATCGAGGCGCATGGAACGGGAACACCGCTGGGCGATCCGATCGAAATCCAGGCTTTGGAGCAGGTATTTGGGGCCCGGTCGCGCGAGGAACCGATCCGCATCGGTTCGGTCAAGTCCGTAATCGGCCATTTGGGAGAAGCGGCCGGCATTGCGTCACTCATGAAAACGGTCATGGCTCTGAAAACGGAAACACTACCCGGACAGCTCCACTTTGATGAACCGAATCCCGAACTTCATCTGGAACGAACCCCGTTTCAGATCAGCGGGGAGTTTATTCCATGGAAGCCCCGTGCCGGAGTAAGACGTGCCGGAATCAGTTCCTTCGGCCTCGGCGGCAGCAATGCCCATATGATTATCGAACAGGCTCCGGCTCCGCATGCTGACTCCAATGAAATGGAGCGGGATGCGCATATTTTGACCTTGTCTGCTTGGACGCAGGAGGCGTTAGGACAGCAATTGACCGCACTGGCTCAACATTTGTCCGCCAATCCGTCGCTTTGTCTTCCCGACGTATGCTATACGGCGAATACCGGGAGAGGACAATACCCGTATCGCTTGGCGGCCGTTCTGCACAAGAAGGAAGAGTTGATACGTCTGGCCGACAATGAAGCGAAAAATCCGGACGCTCCGGCGGTTTGCTTCAGCGGCTGCTTCCAGGGCAATGAAGGTCCGGGCAGCGCGTTAGTGTTAGGAAGAGGACAAGCTGTTTTGCGAGCCGCCGTTCATCTTCATCGGTCAAGCATGCGCTTCCGGGAAAGGTTCGGACGCATACTTAATCTTCCGGACCATACGGATACCGCCGTGCTGCTGGAAAATCCGAGCCCGCCGCATGCCGTCCGGTTTGCCGCAGGATATGCTCTCGCTTCCTTGTGGAAGGAGTGGGTCCCCTCTTCGCGCATTGTTGGACTGGGGGAAGGAGCGTTGGCCGCGCGTTGCGTGAATGAAAGCCTTAACCCTCAAGAAGCGGCTATGCTTCTCTGGCAGGAGAAGGAGCCGAGTGAAGCGACGTCCGCCGAGGAACTAACAGCCGCTCTGTCGGCATCCGGCCTGACGGGGGAAGGCATCATCGCGGGTTTGGGCATAGCGTCCGAGGCGGCGTCGAGCCTGGAAGCGGCTCCGTCAGTTTGGGAATTTGCAGAGGGAACCGAGGTTGATGAGCCATCGTCCGACTCTCTGATGCACCAATTGGCGCAATTGTTCGTACGCGGGGTGGCGATCGATTGGGAGGCTTTCGATGCGGAATTTACCCGCAGATGCGTAGGATTGCCGGCCTATCCTTTTCAGCGGCAACGGTATTGGTTGAACTCCACCATGGCGCTTTCTAGAACGGAGGTTGCGTCAACGCTGACTCAAACCTTAGCTCCATTGGAGGCGGATTCCGTTCCTAAGGAACAGCCGATGTCTTACGCTACAATGAACCATGCCGAGTTGACCTTGTTTCTGACCGAAGCCATCGAGTCGTTACTCATAGAACCGGTTGACTTCGATATCGATACGGACTTCTCCGAATTGGATCTGGATTCTCTGATTCTGGTCGAATTGACGAGCATCATCCGCGAGCAGACCGGAGTGAGCGTCAAACCGCATCTACTGTTTGAATACCCGTCCATCCGCCTGCTGGCAGAGTGCATTTTACAGCTGGTGGGCGAAATGAAGTCCGGCCATGAGGAGGCGGAAAAGAATGTCCGTTAAACAGGATAGCTTACAGGAGAAGATCCAAACGGTCATTCCGTTAAGTCCTGCCCAGAAATGGTGGCGTTGGACCAAGCAGCCGATTTTAAACGTATATATTCACGGCGTCCTTCATTTTCCGGTTGACGGCGAGCTTTTCCGCGCTACATGCAGTTTGCTGCTGCAGCGGCATCCGTTGCTGCGCGCGGTATTTCCGGAGCGGGAAGAAAGCGAGAGCATGCTCATATTGGAAGACCCGGGAGCTTTGCCAATTTTGGAAGAGGATATGAGCGGTCTTCCGGAAGAAGCCTTTTGGGACGCCTTAAACATGCGCATAGCGCGACTTCACCGCCAGGTGGACCTTACTGCCTGGCCGCTGCTCCAACTGGGAATATTCAATAGGGCCGAGAAAACGCATATCGTTATCGTTGTGCCGACGCTCATCGGCGACATTCTGATGGTGAAGGCGCTAAGCCGGGAACTGATGGTTATTTACCGCGCCCTTCATCTGGGTCAACGCCCCCCGGCTCAGAGCGTAATGGACGATTACGGTGAATATGTGCGTTATGTGGAGGGGATTCCTTCCGAAACGCTGCAAAATTATGCGGATAAGTGGCAAAAGGAATTGCCCAAGGAACCGCTCCTTTTGCCTGTCGATCACCGATTGGGCAACAACAGGTTGGACAGTGAACGCATGGAGTTGGTCTATTGGGATTTACCGTCGGCCGTGACCGGTTTCTCCGGCGAGAAGGAAGCTTCTGTAGGCATCTATGCTTATGTATGGCTGGCGCTGGTTCGCGTGCTTCGCGAGTGGACCGGCAGGCCAGACGTAACGGTCTGCGAACGTTCCATCGGCCGAAATTTGCAGATGAAAGCGAATCTGTTCAAGTCCGTGGGATTTTATGCCGTCGATTATCCCGTTTGCTTGCGCTTGGAGCGGGAAAGCCCGATTAAGGAACAGCTTGGACTGATCTCCCGCACGTTAGAGCAAGGTTCGATGAACGGAGCCGTCTACAATTATTTATATAGTAAAAATCAGCAATTCCCGTTGCCTCATGAGTTGTCTCCCGTTCGGATCGATTTCGTTGGCCGCGCCGATACATTTAATGCTTCGGGAATCGAGTTTCTTGAGGGACTGGCCAGATTCGGCTACAGAAGCGGGGAGCCTGTGATGAACTACAACTTTGAAAATGTCGGCAATCATTATGCGGAATCAGCCGGCGGCGCAGATCGGCTTTACCAGCTCGACCTGTCTTGCGTTATCGTCGATGGAACGCTGATGATAGGCGTTTATTATAGCTGTTCTTTGTTTAAAGCGCGGAACATCCGGCGTTTTGGGGACGCGCTTGCCGACGAATTGACCCGAATTGCGGAAGATGCGGCGAAGTCGGGCATCCGCTGCATCTATTAGGGGGATTGGAATGTACATCCGATGGTTGGAAAACGCATCGCATGAAAACTTTGCGGAGGTTGGCGGCAAAGGAGCCAATTTGGGGGAAATGCTCCGGCTCGGTCTGCCGGTTCCGCAGGGGTTTTGCATCACTGCGGCTGCTTATCGGGCGGCGGTGAGCAGCTGTAACTTGAGGGAGAAGTTGAATGAATCGGTTCAAAGACGCGATTGGGCAGCTTGCGACGCCGAGGCGAAAGCCTGTTTCAGCGGCTTGGCGCTCCCGGAAGAATTACTGTCCGCGCTTGTGCTTGCGTATCGTTCGCTGGGGGAGGGAGCGGTGGCTGTTCGTTCCTCAGCAACTGCCGAAGATTTGTCCGACGCCACCTTTGCGGGGCAGCAGGAAACTTACTTAAATATCGAAGGAGAAAACGAGTTCCTCGCTGCCGTGCGGAAATGCTGGGCTTCCCTTTGGAGCGAGCGGGCCCTGCACTACCGCGACACCCGAAACGTAGCGCATTTTGCCACCGATCTTTGCGTCGTCGTGCAGCGTATGGTGCCCGCCGAAGTTGCCGGTGTCCTGTTTACGGTTGATCCCGTTTCGGAAGATCGCGGCCGGATGCTGATCGAGGCGGCCAGTGGTTTGGGGGAAGCGCTTGTTTCGGGACAGACTGCGGGAGATGTATTTAAACTGGATCGCCGCAGAGCAAATCTTACCCTTGTTGCGGACGAATTCTCTCACCCCCCTGTGCTTGCGGAAGCGACGATTCTTGAATTGGGGCGGATGGGGCTCTTGCTGGAAGAACACTTCGGCTGCCCTCAGGATATTGAATTCGCCGTGACCGAGGGGGGAATTTGGCTTTTGCAGGCTCGGCCCATCACGACTTTAAGCGAGGAAGAAGTGCTGCTTCCCCCCGAGCCCAAGCTTCGCCCGATTCAGAAACTTGTTATGTCCAAGGTGATTGAGAGGTTTCCGCTCGCACCGAAGCCGCTGGATATCGTGACTGCGGAAATATTTATCGGCGGTTCCATGTATGTTTTCGGCCAATTTGGCTTTTCCTTTCCCGTACGATCGCGGGCAGATGAATTAGAGGCTTGGGCGCATGCTTTCCGGATTCCGAATCCGAAGCCTACGTTCAGGTTAATTGGTCTTCCGCCCCGCCTGGCCAATTTGCTAAGAAGGGACTGGAAGGTCTGGTGGGACGAAGAGCGGCGGGAACGGCTCGAGAAGGAATGCGCGCCAGCGCCGTTGGAAAGCTTAACTGCCGGCGAACTGCTGAGCCGGTTTCAGACAATTAGCCTAGTGTGGGGCGAAACTATGAAAGAACGGGCGTACGGAACGTTTGTCATGAATATCGTCGAACGGCTGTTGAAAATCCACCTTGTCTTGGCCCTTGGCCCGCGCAAGGTTGAGGAGGCCCTGGCCGATCTGCTTCAGGATCTGGGGACTCGTACGACTGAAGTCAACCAGGCGCTATGGGATCTTGCCGCGGCAGCCCAAACCCATCCGAACGACGGTGAATATTTACAAGAATCCATGACCGTATTTTTGCAAAAATACGGTCACCGCGAAGGCGTGACCTGGTATTTATCGACGCCGGTTTGGCGGAATGATCCGCGTCCGGTCCATAGCTTGCTTCGCGGTCTTGCCAGATTGGACGGCTATCCGTTTGCCTCCAGGTCGGATCGGCAGCGCAGGACTCGTGAACGAATCGGCAAGAGGCTTAGATTTCTGCCGGGATTTCGGCCCTCCTTTAACCGGCTGGCCGATTTGTACCGGAATTTGCAAATTTTCGAGGAAAACAGCCATTTTGATCTTACCCGACCGCTTGCCGCTCTGCAGGAAATTTCCATTCAATGCGGCGAGCGGCTCTGCGCCCAAGGCTGGCTGCAGCGGCCGGAGGACGTGTTTTACCTGTTTCGTGAAGAAATGTTCGACTGGCTATCCGGCAATGCTCCGCCGCTTGCCGACGCCCGCAAACTTATCGAGCGCAGGAAGCTGACTTATCGTCGACTGAACAGCCGCTGGCAGTCTAAGCTGGCGCTCGCGGATAAGGGTGGGCCGAGCAGTACGCTCACCGGGAAGGCGGCCAGTACCGGCGTAGTTCAAGGCAAGGCCCGAATTATTGGATCGGAAATGGACTTTCATCTTTTGGAGCCAGGGGAAATTTTGGTTTGTCCATACACCAACCCCTCATGGACTCCGTTGTTTGCCTCGGCCGCGGCTGTAGTGACGGAAACGGGCAACGCGGTTTCCCATGCCGCGATTGTTGCCAGGGAATACGGCATTCCTGCAGTGATGGGTGTACCCGGGGCGACCAAGCATATCGTCAATGGACAGGAGATCGTCGTTGACGGAGGCAGGGGCACCGTCATCCTGGGCCGGCGGCCAGATTACGATTTGGCTTCCGAACGGACGGTTGGTTTATGAAGCCGTTATCCCGTAATTTAGTCGGTATATTGCTCTCGATGAGTCTAACCGGGTTAACCCAAACGATGGTGGCTACCGCCATGCCGTCGATTGCGGCTGACCTTGGCGGCTTGTCTTTATACAGCTGGGTTTTTGGGGCATATCTCCTGGCAAATTCGGCGCCTATGCTATTGTACGGCAAGCTGGCGGATGAAATGGGCTGGCGGATCGTCCTGCTCGGAGGGGTCGGACTTTTCTTGATAGGAACCGCTCTTGCTGGGGGGAGTCAATCGATGGGCGGATTGGTGGCATTCCGTACCATTCAGGGAGTAGGAGCCGGTTTGTTGAGCACTTCGGTCCTGGCAGCGGTTGGCGCTCTATTTGAAGGCGAACGGCGGGCTCGTCTTTTCGGTTATCTGGGCTCGGTACAGGTTCTCGCAAATCTGCTTGGCCCGCTGCTTGGCGGTTGGATCACGGACAGCTTTGGCTGGAGATGGTGCTTTTATGCGGTTCTCCCCCTTGGGCTGATAGCGGCGTTGATAAGTATCGGAGGCTTCCGTTCAAAGGAGAACATTCCGGTCCAGCGCTTGAAATCGCTCGATTGGCCGGCGTTTGCCGCCTTGAGTGCGGGCCCCGCCGTGTTTTTGTGGGGGCTTCAGGAATGGAGAACGGTGCCCTCCGTTTGGTGGCTATGGCTTGTCATTATGGCATCCGCTTTCGTATTTTTCTGGAGAAGTCTTGCGGCGCAAACCGTGCGCCCGTCGCCGATATTACCTCCTATCGTGTTCCGTCATACGGTGCTGCGCAACGTGCTGATTGGGGCATTTCTGGCCGGTTTTGTTCAAAATGCATCTATCAGCTATATCCCTTATGTGGCCCACACCGTCTTCGGCGGCTCCGCCGCCCGGGCAGGCGTTATTCTAATACCGGTGGTTTTTGGTGCGGGAATTTCCGGGATTATCGGTGGACGATTGGCGGGAACCTGGCGGTACTTAAAGATTTCAACGCTTGGCTGGTTCGTTAATGCAGCGGGTTTTTTCCTGCTAGCCATCCTTCTCGCCGGTAGCGATCAGATGCTGATAATGCTCGCTTCTCTGCTGATTGGGCTTGGTATCGGCTTCCTTCTTCCTTCATTGCTTGTGGAGGCTCAGGATGCGATGGGGCCAACTTTACGCGGGATGGCCGGAGGGATCATTCAGATGTCCCGTAATCTTGGCGGATCCGTGGGAATTCCTTTGGTGGGCGTTTGGCTGCCGTCCGTTGAAGGAATGTATTCTCTTTCGGCATCGGCATCCCTCCTTTATACGCTGGCTGCGGTCGCTTGTTTGAGTATCTTTGCCGGGTGGGCAATGGACCGTTACGGCCGCCGCAATGACGAAAAAGGAATCGAAGCGAAAGGGAATTAAAATCAGTCGATCCTGCAATAACAGACGGGATTAAACTTAAGACCTGCCAGAAGGCCGGCTTGAATCGCCAATCCGGTTGCCCGGGAGGAAAACTGATGGGAAAGCTGTTAAACATATCATTATACAGCAGACGATTGTTTTATGAGAATCTGGACGACGAACGGCTGACCGACCTCATTCTCGAAATGGTCCCGCTTTACAAAGAAATACGGGAATGCAGACAAATCGAGCTGTTCATGGATATGCTGCTTTTTACGACATTGTGTTTATATGGCGACCGCCGGAAAAGAAAATACGGCTACAGCCGGTTAAAATCCCTTCTTGATTACAATCTTCCTCAGTTCTCCCCCTGCCAGCTGCTGGATATCCGCTTAGTTCTGAAGGAGCTGCAAAGAAGGGATCCAAAAACATTTCAGGACGAATTCGGCGCACCGGATGTCCGTCTGCTGAACGGCAATATGGTTTCAAGCGGCGCAGGAATTTTCGAATGGTCATCCTCGTCAAGTTTATCTGGCTACGGTGACTATTCCAACTCTGGTCTCAAATACTGAATTGAAAGGCGATTCGCTGCCGGATAATTCGGCTGAAAGGGGTAACTAATTAGAGAAATCCGCGAACAACAGCGATCGTAAGATCACACGCCGCTACGATTAATTAAATATAAGTTTATAACCACCGGTTCCAAAGGTTCCCAACTTGATTCCGGTGGTTTTTCTGTCATTAAAAAATAATAAAGGTTTGAATTTTATAAAAAGAGTAGATTCATTGTAAATACACGCCCCCATGTCCCTTGTTATACTCACTTTTGCAAACGCATTCAAATTATTAAATTTACAAATTGGGAGGTTGGGTCATGAAGAAATTTACGACAATCCTGCTGGCGCTGGTCGTCGTTCTGACGTTGGCGGCATGCGGAAACGGCGGGGCCGGCGGCAATGGAGCAACTGGCGGTAACGGAGCAGGCGGCGGCAACGAGGCCGGAAGCGGCTCCGGCAACAGCGGCGGCGGAAACTCCGGCGCCAGCAAAGGCACGGTTGGCCTCGCCATGCCGACGAAATCGTCGGAGCGTTGGGTGGGTGACGGCCAGAACATGGCGAAGGAATTCGAAGCGCTCGGTTACGCTGCGGATCTGCAATACGGGGAAGACGTCATCGAAAATCAGGTATCGCAAATCGAAAACATGATCACAAAAGGCGTAAAAATTTTGGTGATCGCGGCGATCGACGGCGGCTCGCTGACCGATGTGCTGCAAAAAGCCCATGATCAAGGGATCCAGGTCATCGCCTACGACCGCTTGATCATGAACAGCGAATTCGTCGATTACTACGCCACCTTCGACAACTTCAAGGTCGGCGTGCAGCAGGCCGCCTACATTGAGGAGAAGCTGGGCCTCAAGGATGGCAAAGGACCGTTCAACATCGAGCTGTTCGGCGGATCGCCGGACGACAACAATGCTTATTTCTTCTATGACGGCGCCATGTCTGTGCTGCAGCCTTACATTGACTCGGGCAAACTGGTCGTGCGCAGCGGACAGACGAAAATGGAGCAAATCGCCACGTTGCGCTGGGACGGGGCCACCGCCCAGGCGCGGATGGACAATTTGCTGAGCGCCCACTATTCGACGGAAAACGTCGACGCCGTGCTGTCCCCGTACGACGGCATCAGCATCGGCATCCTCTCTTCGCTCAAAGGCGTGGGATACGGCAACGGCGACAAGCCGCTGCCGATCGTTACCGGCCAGGACGCCGAACTCGCTTCGATCAAATCGATTTTAGCGGGCGAACAAACGCAAACCGTATTTAAAGACACCCGCGAACTCGCCAAAAAGGCGGTGGCCATGGCGCAAAGCATTCTCGAAGGTACGGAAGCCGAAGTGAACAATACGGAAACATACGATAACGGTGTGAAGGTTGTCCCTTCCTATTTGCTGGAGCCGGTCTCCGTGGATAAGGACAATGTGGAAAAAACGCTGGTCGAGTCCGGTTATTACACCAAAGAGGAGCTTGGCTTGTAGCCCTGCGGCCGGAGCGGAATACCTGGATTACGGAAATGGCATCACAGCAGGCCGGTACAGCGGCAAACCGGCACCCGCGGCGGACGGCTTTCCCGGCCGCCGCTGTTTTACATCAATGCAGCAGAAAGGCAGGTGGCGGCACTTGCGAAAACTTATTTTGGAAATGCGGGGCATCACCAAAACGTTTCCCGGCGTCAAGGCGCTAAGCGACGTCAATTTGCAGGTGGCGGAAGGCGAAATCCACGCGCTTTGCGGGGAAAACGGGGCCGGCAAGTCGACCCTGATGAAAGTGCTAAGCGGCGTCTATCCGCACGGCACCTATGAAGGGGATATTTTGTTTAACGGCCAGGTTTGCGAGTTTAAAGATATCAAGCAAAGCGAACAGCTCGGCATCGTCATTATCCATCAGGAGCTGGCGCTGATTCCGTATCTGTCGATTGCGGAAAATATTTTTCTCGGCAACGAACAAAAAAAGCGCGGGCTCATCGATTGGAACGAAACGACGATCAGGACGCGGAAGCTGCTCGAAACCGTCGGGCTGGACGAATCGCCGGCCACCCGGGTGCTCGATCTCGGCGTCGGCAAGCAGCAGTTGGTGGAGATCGCCAAAGCGCTGGCCAAGCAGGTCAAGCTGCTCATTCTGGACGAACCGACGGCAGCGCTCAACGAAAGCGATAGTGAAAACCTGTTGGCACTCATTCTCGAACTGAAAAAACAAGGCATTACCTCGATCATCATCTCGCATAAATTGAACGAAATCAGCAAGGTTGCCGATTCGATCACGATTTTGCGGGACGGCAAAACGGTCCAGACGCTGGATATGAAGGCCGATCACGTGACTGAGGACATGATCATCAAAGGCATGGTCGGACGCGATTTAACCCACCGATACCCTGAACGGGAGCCCCGCATCGGCGAGGTAATCTTCGAGGTTCGGGGCTGGGATGCCCACCATCCCCAGCAGGAGGAGCGGAAAGTGCTGGACGATATCAACCTGACGATCCGGCGCGGCGAAATCGTCGGGATCGCCGGCTTGATGGGCGCAGGCCGAACGGAGCTGGCGATGAGCATTTTTGGGCGTTCTTACGGCAGGCATATTAAAGGCCAGCTGTTCCTGCACGGAAAAGAAGTCCGGTTCGACTCCATCAGCCAGGCGATTGAGCACGGGATCGCTTATGTCACCGAGGATCGCAAGCAATATGGACTGATTCTGATCGACGATATCAAGCGGAATATTTCGCTCACCAGCCTTGGCCGGCTGTCCCGCCGCGGCGTCATTCACGAACAGGAGGAAGTGCTTGTCGCGGAGGAGTACCGGAAAAAGCTGAATATCAAGACACCGAGCATTTTGCAAAAAACGGTCAACTTAAGCGGCGGCAACCAGCAAAAGGTCGTACTGAGCAAATGGATCTACGCGCAGCCGGAAATCCTCATCCTCGATGAGCCGACGCGCGGCATCGATGTTGGGGCCAAATACGAAATTTACTCCATCGTCAATCAGCTCGCGGACGAGGGCAAGGGGATATTGTTCATTTCTTCGGAGCTGCCGGAAATTCTCGGCATGTGCGACCGCATCTATTGCATGAGCGAAGGGCGGATCACCGGGGAGGTCGCCCGCAAGGATGCGACGCAGGAAGTGTTGATGAAATCGATGACTCGAGGCAGGGGGTAGGCAGATGCAAGCAGTTACCGAACTTTTCCGCAAAAATATCCGCCAGTACGGGATGATCATCGCGCTGGTGTTCATCACAGTGTTGTTTCAAATTTTGACCGACGGGATTCTGTTGAAGCCGCTGAATATCACGAACCTGATTTTGCAAAACAGCTACATTCTCGTGCTGGCGATCGGCATGGTGCTCGTCATCATCACCGGACACATCGATTTGTCCGTCGGCTCGGTCGCGGCCTTTATCGGCGCGCTGGCGGCCATCATGATGGTCAACTGGCAGGTGCCCACGTTTCTGGCGGTGATCCTTGCGCTGATCATGGGGGCGTTGATCGGAGCCTGGCAGGGCTTCTGGGTCGCTTACGTCAAAATCCCGGCGTTTATCGTGACGCTAGCCGGCATGCTGCTGTTTCGCGGCCTGACGATGATCGTGCTGGGCGGGCAGTCGATCGCACCGTTTCCGAAATCGTTCCAACGCATCAGCTCCGGGTTTATTCCCGACTGGTTTGGCGGCGGCGGGATGCATGTATTAACAATCGTGCTTGGCATCCTTCTCTCCGTCCTGTACATCTGGCAGGAATGGAAGGAACGCCGGACCCAGCTGAAATATCAGTTTGAAGTGCCGCCGATGTGGACGTTTATGCTGCAAATCGTCGTGCTGGTGGCGGTGATCAATCTTTTTACCCTGGTACTGGCCACCTATAACGGTATTCCGAACATTTTGATCATTCTGTTCTTCCTGATCGTCATTTACTCCTTCGTAATGAACCGGATGGTCCCCGGCCGGCATATCTATGCGCTCGGCGGCAATGAGAAGGCCGCTACGCTGTCGGGGGTCAAGACGAAAAAGGTGACGTTCTGGGTGTTCGTCAACATGGGCACGCTGGCCGCGCTCTCCGGCCTGATCTTCGCTGCCCGGCTCAATTCAGCCACGCCGAAGGCCGGCACGAACTTTGAACTGGACGCCATCGCGGCCTGCTTTATCGGCGGCGCCTCCGCTTCCGGCGGTATCGGCACCGTGGTCGGCGCCATCATCGGCGGCCTTGTGATGGGCGTGATGAACAACGGCATGTCGCTCATCGGGCTCGGGGTCGACTGGCAGCAGGGCATCAAAGGGCTCGTCCTGCTTCTCGCCGTCGCGTTCGACATCTATAATAAGTCGAAGACGAATTGATTCTCGTACTGCAAAAGCGAGCAGGCATTCACCGGAAATCCGGGCGAGAGACCTGCTCGCTTTTTGTAAAAATCACCTTTCCCCCTCTCCCTTGCCAGGAAATGGCTGGTACAGCGTGTCTACTTTTTAGTCTACATCCAAATAGCGGTAATTTATGTCGTTATATTGTCCATTTTGCCCCGTTCTCACCAGATAACGGAATTTTTTGTCCCTATTTGGGGGCCAAGATGGAAAAAGGGGCCCTTGGGCCCCCTTCCACCAACAATAGCGGAAAAAAATTCCTCTATTTCATCTGAACTCCCTACTTTGCCGAAAATAACGCCCTTTTTTACCTCTATTGCCTTGGCCTGCGGCGAGGTCTTTGTCCTACTCCCCATCTGGCATAGGGAGTACGATAGATCAGGGCTTGCGAAAGGCAGCGAAATGCAAAAGAGCAGTTCATCCCCAGTCATAGTACCATATTATTCCGGAGATTCTGCCGGATTCATCTTTGACTCGGCCTCTTCGCGAGTGATGACCGTAAACTGCTGATCCCCCAATTTGATCAGGCTGCCTGCCGGCAAATTCAGCTTCATGCCCAGGGAAACCGCAACACGATACGGATACGCCGACTCCCTCATTTCTTCATCCCCAGTCCCAGTAGAATTATCGGACTTGGAATTGGAAACATCGTCAAGCTGATCGGTGCCGGAAGTACCGGAAGTGCCGGATGGGTCTGTCACGGTTTTATCAGTTTTGCTGGCCGGATCGGTCTCGGTGTTATTCGTTTTATTGTTTGCGTCGGCTGCACCAGTTTTATTGGTTTTATTGCTTGTATCGCTTGTATTTGTATTACTTGTATTTCCTTTATCGTTCTTACTGTTTTTATCGTTCTTCTTACTTTTATCGCTCGTATTGGCTTTATTGTTCGTATTGGTTGCATCCGTTGTACCAGTTGTGTTGGTATTGTCCGCTGCATTGGTGCCACCAGTTCCACCGGTTGAATCGGCCTTCTTATCTCCGGATTGTCCGGCGTCCTGGTCCCCTGCCATTCCCTTCACATTTTCCTCTGTTTTTCCGCCTGTATTTTCCTTTGCGCTTTTCTTTGCATTGTCATTCGTATCTTTCGCAGCGTCTCCTTCATTTCCCCCTGCGGCATCCCCTGCATCGTCGCTCTTCGCTCCATCTGTTCCTGCAGCTCCGCCGGCCGCGCCGCTCGGGTCGGCCGTTCCCGAATCTCCGGAACCGGGACTTACAGCGGTACAACTGCTTGCGTATTTCAAATTCGTAAATTGTTGAGCGGCCTGACCTGGAGACTCGATTGTCAAGGCTGACGGAACAAGGGCAGTACACTGCTCCGCCCCAGGGAACAGAAATACGAGTGAAGTTGTCTCCGTACCGTCGTCGTCCATCACATTGTCGGCATATACAAGCGCCTCTGGTTCCTCTACCTGAGCCGGTGGCTGTGTTGCCTCAAGAGACGCTTTGGGCCCCAGCATCCCTTGCTGCTGCATCACGATTAAAATACCGGCAATCACAACGAGGCCGCAGGCCAGGACAATCATAGTCGCGCTGACTTTTTTCCCGTTTTGGGCAAAAAATCGTTTCAGCGGAGGGGAGAGCGCAAGACGGGCCTCAGCAAATACCTTCGCCAGCGGCGCTCCCGCTTTCTCGAAGTAAAGGGTGCGGTATTCCTTACTCTTAAATGCGCTTCTGTCATGCTTGTCAAAATACGCTATCAGCGCCGCGGCGTAGGCTGGAACAAGCCCCCCGGACTCGGCAAAAAACGGATGGCCTTGTGACCAAAGCATAAACTCGTAAACCGTTTCCTTATCCTTGGCATGCTGCTGGAAATACTCCAACACTTGATCGTAATCGTCAAGCCCGGATTTAGAATCTTGATAAAAGGCCAGCACGATTTTTCCAAATTGTGTCAATTCGATACTGGATCGCAGCCACTCGCGCCCCAGCTCCTGTACCCGCTTCATGTCGCCCGGAGACAATCTATGAAAAATATCCTCCATCGGCTCGCGCAATGTAAACCATTCGTACAGCGCCTGCAGCATGGCGGCATGAGCGCGCTGCCGGCCCTCAAGCTGCAGCCCGGCAAAAGCGTCCGCTCCGCCCAAAAATACGGCGGACACTACCTGATCCTGGGTCAGCTTGTCCGGCTCCAGTTCATTCAGCAGCAGGTTTTTGGCGGCAAGTGAGAGACGCCCCGCCAATTCCGAATCCGCCACGGTCATTCCGCTGTCAGGCCATGGCGTTCTTTCCCATTTGCGGATATTTTCCAGGGCCATGTGTACGGCAGACAGCAAGCGCTGCTGCTTGCGAAGCTTGTCCGTAAGACTTTCAATTGCATATTCCTGAAAAGAAGCGTTCCGCAGCAAATCCGGATGGACGATCGCCCAACTATGCACGATGTTCAGAACTTCCTTGGGCCCGTGCGCTTCCGCAAACTTGTCGCGGATGTAGGGTTGAAACAATCTGTCGGATAGCTCATCAAGCTTCAGGACCGTGCCAAAAAAGGCTTTGCTCAGCTCGGGCTGGCTCTCGGCCAAAGCGTACAAGGCATAGGCAAGCTCCGTCTGCCCTTCCGTCAGCGCGTTGTTAATCGCAAGGATCAAATAATTGACCAGCTTGGGGCCATAATTCCGGCTATCCAGCCGGTAATAATCCCTGAAGCATTCCACGACCGCCAGCTCGGCTATATTCTGCTGTTTTATCCAGTCAAATTCCCGGTCAAAGGCGGCAAGGAATATATCGTTCAGCCGCAGGCTCGAATCCGGGGCGCCCGCCGGCTCCAAATAACCAAGCAAACCCCGCAGCACGGTTAATTTATGATTTTCATATAAATCCCAATGTCCCGTTTCAATCTGATAAAACACACACAACTCATGGTAACCGGACAACAAGGCCCGGCTCTGCGGCTCCTTGGCCGCAAGCATCTTATCCGCAAAGCGATGAAAGTCCTGCAAGCTTTCCAGATCGTCTATCTTGCTCCAAACAAAATCGAGGTAAGGCTGTCTGCCGTCCTCCACCTCATCCTGCGGCAGCCGCCCGGAAGCGAGATCAAATACATATTCCTTTTCGATTTCCCGGTCACCCGGCCGCATGCTCCCGCGCTCCACGAATTGCAGATGAATGTGTTTGCGGCTCTGCGGCTCCTTGGCGTAAGTGAGGAATCCGAAGCGCCGGCGCAGTTCGAACGGCAGACTGGCGAACAGCACTTTAAGCAGCGCCGCAGCGTATTGCGTAATCTGCTCCGCCGGAACATCCAGCGCAACATATACCTTTTTTCTGCCTTCCCCAACCGCGGTCATGACGGCAAACAGCAGCTGTTTAAAGCTCTTCTCGTCCAATTTCAGCTCATTCAGCAACTCGCCCGTCGGCAATCCGGATGGACCGTTCTGCTGAAGCAGCTTGTTCCGCGCACGCTGTGGGAGATGCTCAAGCTCCGGCAGCACCCGGCCGATTTCTTGGAAATATTTTTCGGCATAATCCGCTTCAAAATAACGGCCGTAATCGGTGACGATCTCATCCCGCCGCGCGGACGGAATCACATAGTTATGGGTAAGAAACGCGCTGCGCAGGCCGGTAAAATCCACCGGCTGATAAATGCTCCGCCCCAGCACCGTATCTCCGCCATCAGTATGGAACAAATGGATCGCCGGCGGATAACTGGCGGCCTCCTTCTCGCCCCGGGAAGCCAGTTCCGCAGGAGCGTCGTATAAGCAGAAAGGATGGAGCTGTTTCTTGATAAACACAGAGTCCAGCCCATCCGATGCCGCAACCGTATCAAAACCTTCCGTTCCGCGAAATAACCCGCTCCGCTCTCGGGTATAGATCTGCTGCTGAATCATTACGGGAGAAGCTTGCTTCACGGTCATTCTCTCCCCTCGATGTAATTCAATTTATACAGCAGCCAAATGAATGGCTCATCCACGCGAATCGGCTGCACAACATTTTGCAGCTTCTGGTCGACCGGATTGCTGCCGAGCGCGGATACCGCGAAATATCCCGTGTTTTTGAAATATACGTCCATCGTACCTTTGAAAGGCCGATCCACTTTCTCAATAAAACGGCGAATTTCGCCATCGATATTTTCAAATTCGGTCACATTAAAATATTTGCGGTGCACCACATGATTAAAAATATTGCTGTTCGACTTGATATACTCTCCTTCTTCATCCTTCAAGGCGTGCAGCATATCGCTTTTCGTCAGCACAACCGCGGTCGGGATGTCCGTTTTCCCCTTATCCTCATAAGCGATAAAATCTCCGAACATTGTCAGCACCACATCGCGCGGTTCATCATATTGCGATACCCACTCACCCGGTTTGTCTCCGGCGTTAATGCGGATTTTCTCCCGGATGGAGCGGATTTGCAACGGATCGACCATAAACAGCAGGCCTGAAGAGTTTTTGATATGCTGTCCTTGCAAGCCAAGATAGTCCTGATCCACCATACCTTCTCCCGCCACGTCAAAGAAAACCAGCGTTAGCGGAGGCTTCGACTCATCCTTGAACACAAATTGAAAAATAAACGGCTCCTGCATCTTCTCTTTCTGGGTCGATGGCAAGAGTTCACCGCGCTCAAACAGGGGCTCTTCATAGATGGTCCGGAATTTACGGCTGATTTCGGCGTTAAGCGGCATACAAGCCGCGTCAAAATGATCCGCCGTCGTATTTTGCAGGGTGTGAATCAGCGAAGTCATATAAACGGATTTCCCCACCTGGGAAGCTCCGATGATAGAAATAATATTGCTGGGCACTTTGCCCGCCGTTACCGGCAGCTCGTTATGACAATGCGGACATAATCTGCGCCGGGTCACTTCCCCATAGCGGTCGTTTAATCCGGTCAGGACATGATCCGAATAGATCAAATGCTCTTCCGGAACGTCCTGGGGGCGCAAAATCGCCTCAATCTCATAGACGGTATCGAGACCAAACCGCTCCCTGTATTTATTCAGCGCTTCGTCCTCGCCCAGCGCGTAATCCTCATCGTCTTCACGATAATGCGTCGCCCTGAATACGACTTCATCCGGTGCGAATTTACTGAAGCAATAGGGGCATACAATATCGTAAAATAACGGCCGCGCTTCGGCTTGGGGTTTCTTTTTAAACAAATCGAACAGACCCATCGTGTTCTTTCCTCCTCCTCGCTCGCAGTACATTTACTCCGGAATCAGTTCGTACAGTCTTCCGTATTTAGGGCCGTCGGTAAAAAACAGCCTCACGTAATCGTTTTTCCCCACCTCGATCGGAGGCAAGGTGCTTCTGCCCGGCGGGAAATCCCTTAGAAAAGGATATACGGTCCCGTCGTCTGTACTTACCGGATAATTGCCCTGCTTTTTCACATAACAAAGCGCTTCTTTCGGAATCTCCACTTCCGCAAGCACCGAGATTTGCACCGTTTTATATCTGCGCAGCAGACCGCTCTTATGAGAGATGGAATAGCGGATTTTGGCCCGCCCTGTGCTGAACTCCACGGTATTCCGCGCGTCAGGCTGATCGATCAAACGTTTGTCTCCGTCCTCCATCATGCAAGCATAAACGGTATAGGCGACGAGTCCAATCGTGTCGATCCGGTCCACATACCCTCCCGCCGCTTTGTATTCTTCACGGGTATACAGCTTCAATCCGGCGGCAGAAGGGGGATTGCGATACTCCCCCTGCGGCTCCCGGTCGGCAGACCGCTTGTCAATATAAACCGCCTGTATTCCTTCAGGCCACTGCCACTGCAGCTTGCAGCGATCCTCATCGATTTTGTAACTTAGCTGTGTGATGAGCGGCAAGCCTTCTTCCGCCTCGACGAATCGCATCGCGATGCCCCCTTCACCCTTTAAAATCCGCTATTACGCCGGTTTCTGGCAGGCTCTTGATATCCGGCCGCGCCGTTCTGAACAGCAGCCCCTCTGCGGCGCATAGCAGACCGGGCACCGTCCGCCGGGACCGGTACGGCAAGCGTGAACATCGTCATCACGGCGGCCAGCACGAGACAGGCCAACAGCCGGATCATCGCGTCCCCCGGTTGCCATCCGCCAAGGCCCCACTCCAGCAGGAGGCCCGCAAGCAGCCCCGATACGGCCCCGCCGATCGTAAAGCTTTTTGCCAAATGCCGGTTATCGAACATCATGCCCAGCGCCAGGCCAAGCAGCGCACCGAGCCCGAGCACAAACACGATTCTCAGGATCATGTAATACGGGCTATTTTCCATTGTCCCGGTACGTTCCGTCACTAAAGTGCGTTCATCCCGATTGTTGTCGTATATTTTCTGGAACACAAAAGTCAGATTGGACGCATCCGCGACATCATAATATTGTCCGCCGGTCTGCGCAGCGATGTCTTGGAGCAGTGCCGCCCCCTCTATTTTGCCTCCCGGCGCGCTAAGGCCAAGACCGATCGTATTTACGGACACGCCGCGATCCTGGTAGTCGGCGAGCACTTGCGGCAGGTTAACGGAGCTGACCCCGTCCGACAGCAGAATCGCCATCGCGCCTCTGGAGCCGGACTGCCCTTTGATCTGTTCCATCGACGCCTGCAGCGCCTCGCCGATATCCGTTCCCGCATTCGTGGGCTCAAGCGCATCGATCGCGGCGTTTACTTCGTTTTTTACACTCTGATCACGGACACGAACAAAAGGCTGAATGAGCACGGGCTGATCATCGAAACTGATGACCGCCACCTGCTTGCCGCTATCCATTTGCCCGACCAGGGATTTTGCCGCTTCATAACGGCGGTCATCCGGATCGGTCTCCTGCATGCTCCCGGAATTATCAATAATCAGGACAATATCTTTCACCGTTCTCGCCCGTCCCACATTGAGCTCATATAAAAACTCAAAGAGCGCTCCCGCTAGCAGGAGCATGACCAAGGTCACCGGAACGAGCAGTTTCCATGAAGTACCGACATACCGCTGCCTCCATGACGCCCCGCTCAGACGGGGGGAGATCATTTCGGCAATCAGGCAGAATAAACCGACGGACAAGGCCAGGATGCCGAAATAAAGCCCCACCACGACAAATCCGGGCAGCCTGCCCAATAGCTCGCCAAGCAGCAGTTCGCCGATCACAGCCCCAACCGCTCCGCCGATGAGACTGAACAGCACTAGGAGCCAGTTTATCTTACGCTGCATATTTGCACTTCCTCCCTACAACTTTTTTCGTGTGTTACGAGGTCAACAGAGCTCTGGCAGCCTGGATTGGTCGATTCCGTGGAACTCGTACCCGTTCTTAAGATAAGTCTCATAGTATACTTTTCCATTCACATAGTACATCAGATCTTCGGGGTGGAAGCCGCCCATCAGGTTCAGCTTCTCTACGCCGCTGCTGCGCTTCTCGTGCACACAGCCAAGCTTGTAAATCCTCGACGACTCATCCGCCTGAAAAATATGCTGCACAAACTCGCTCGTAAAATCGCCAAACACGTATTTTTCCTCGTAGCGGTGCTCCTGGGTGTAATCGTACAGGCGAAGCTGGATCGCGGCATTATCCTCCAAGATACGGTACAGCTTCTTGAACAGCTCCTCCTTGGTAAGCACGGACCTGTTGCCGTATTCTACCGTCACATTGGCGCGCTGGAGCAATTCCTCCTCAAATGTGCGCGAGAACATTGGCGACGCTAAAATCGCCTTGCGGCAAACTTCGATGAGCCGATCCGCCAACCCCTCGATCCCATGGTCCAGCAGACGGCGGGAATCCCCCATCGTACTGTCCGCAAAAAACGCCTGCTTCCCGCGTTTGCTCTCCCACTGCTCCATAATGTCGGCGGTGACTCGCTCATAATACTCCATAATATTCTGGCCGATATAATCATCCGCGGTCTGGATACTGCCGAGCGTTGTGTCGCGGAGCAGTTGTTCCATCGTTTCAAGCTGCGTGATGACGGCGCGATACCGGTCATGGAGTTGCCGAATCGCTTCTTCAAACTTGGCGATCAGCATCAGCTTCGTTTCCAGCCGCAGGATATCCCTTCTTCGGGAATAAACCTGGTCAAACAAATAGCGGATCAAGCTGCGTAAATTATGCCGGTCCATCATCGGCAGGCGCGGAAAGCCCTGCTCCTCCACCCGGCCCTGGCGGAATTGCTCCAGCTCGGCTTTGCCCGATGCCAGCAGCATCTCCGTTTCCCTGCGGCCGTTCCTCAGCTGATCCATGATCCCCGAAGAGCCGCCGTCCGCCTCATCTGCGGTCCAGGCCGCCAGGGAATAGATCTCAACATCAGGATGCTGGGAAAGCGACTGCTTGATCGCCGCGTCGAGCCAGTCGCCGGCCCGGAATTCCTGTAAACGGCGCGCTGCTTCCTCCTGGAAGTTGCTGCGGAAGAAGGCTTCCCCGCCACCGCCGAACAAAGCTTCCTCGGCTTCCTTCAGCGACAGTTTGCGGATTGCCGCATAGCTGATATCGTTCGTCATCAAGCCATGCATTTCGTTCAAGCGTTCCTCCGAGGGCGTCAACTGCAGAGAAGCGCGATCCAGGGCCGCTGCATCCACTCCAAAAAAGGCCAGCCTCTCCGCCGCCGATAACGCCGGCTCCTGCTTCATTCTCGTGAGCAATCCCCTGTAGAAATGATACAGCACGGCCAGCGCGATCGACTGGTTCGGACGCTTCACCTTGGACAATCCGGCCGAGACAAAACCCTGCCGCCCGGATTCGGTCATAATGTTGTTTTTGAAGGAAGTATTGTTGTAAGCCGCATTGTTCGCGTGGAACATCTGCTCCTTATACTGTCTGTTCTTAAGCAAACTAATATGGGATATCACCTCATAGCAGCCCAGCATCCCCTGGCTTGAGGCAATTCCCCGTTCGTCGCGGTCCGATAAAATATAGACGAGATCAAACAAGGGCGAAGCCGGATGCGAAACCGGAATCGCCAGCCCATCCTCGGTAACGTGAAGCGGGGCGGTCAATGCGAAATCCGGCTGCTGCATCAGGTTCAGCTCACGCAAAAAAGCGACGCCAAGCGAGCTGCTGTATCCAAAAGCTTCGGCTCCTTCCCGCTCGTTGATCAAGGCATACAAATCCAGTTGCACCGCCTTAAAAGACTGACGGAATATCGCTTCCGCGAGCAGCGATATTTCCGGAACCAGCACATTAAACGGATCGTCGACCCGCGTAATGATCGAGAGACGCACGCGATCAAAGGACGGATACAGCCTGCCGTACTCCGCCAAAGCTCCGCTGGCCTGCCGTAAAATCCGGTTGAGCTCCGGCAAGCCCTGCGCATCCGCATAGAACTGCCGGTATAGGTCAGGGCGCAGCGTATGCGAGTTCGCCTCCGCTTTCGCCGCCAGCGTAAAATGATACTCCAACAGACGAGCATTAGCAGGCTCCTGCGCGGAGCCTGCGTACAAATAAATCAATCCCTCGCTGTTTTCCCATCTCTGCTCGTTCATCCGCATGATCGGCTCGATGGCCTCACGGCTTTTGTCTCCGATAAACAGAAACACGGCGGGATAATGAATGCTGCTCTGGTCATCGCCGCTGCCGGTAAGCCGCTCTTCGGAACGGTCATACTCGGCGGCGAACTGCTCTAGCTTCCGTCTAACCATTATTTCAGCCTTCTGCGGATGTCGTTCAGCTTCGCGGCAATCTGCTTGTAGAAATGATACATATCGTCGCCGTTCGCCAGCGCCGCTCTTTCATATTCCAGCGAGTCCCGCCCCTCAAGGAATCGTGCGGCCAGCTCATCCAGCGTTTGCAGCAGCGGCTCGATATTCTCGGACGCCGTCAGCTCCGCGGCACGGCGCGACGCTTTGCGCATCAGCGCGCTGCGGCTCTTTTCATCCAGGCCTCTGAAATGAGCAAACACATCATACTCCACATAATTCTGGCTTTTCATCAGGTTGGCAAAAGGCTCCCAAGCCTCTTCTTCCGGATCGCGGTCGTATACATACAGCGCCCCTTTTTTCGTCACCGTGCCGGTATACAGCGCCTCAATGAACTGCTCAAGCCACTTCTCCTCATCCTGATGCTGCTCCAGCACCGCATCCAGCTTCGCCGCCATCGCGGCGATTTCGTCATACTTGGCGATCTCCTGGCGCACACCGGCAATCAGCTGCGGCGAACGGATCAAATTCTCCTTGGCCATCTCTTCATGGATGCTTCCGAAGATATCCTTAACGCTTTCCTGCGGAAGTCCCTCCGCAAGCAGCCGTTTCAATTCAACGGCCGCCCGTTTCACTTCGCCCAAATTCGGCTTGGGAGCATCAAGGCGCATATCGTACGCTGCCAGCGTATTCTGCAGGGAGAACGGCTTCGTAAACACGGCCGAATAGCGGCTGCTCGTATTTTGATCCGCGTCTTTTTCCACGATAACCTTTAACGCCAGCGCTTTGGCAAATTCTTCACGCACGCGGGCATTATAGGTTTTCACGCGCGGGTTGACGTAAGTTTCGCCCCAGGACTTCTCGGGAATCGGCGACGGCAGGTAGGTCCAGTTGTTCTTTTCGGTCTGCACCAGGTGGCGTCCGATCCCTTCCTTGTCGAGAATCGTCCGTTCATAGCTTTCCTCATAAACCTTGAGCGGCGTGTAGACAAACAGCGGCACCCCGTTTCGTGTGTTCAGCCAGAAAATGCGGTTTTTCACTTCACTTTCCTTCACCGTGAAATGAGACTTGCCGATCGCATTGTTCTGGTAATTGCGAATCCCCTTCAGGATTCTCGGCGCCTGCACCGGAACGGATACAAACCCCCAGGAAGGAAAATGCAAATTGCCTGTGCTGTTCGACAAATGGAATACCGGAACGGCCTCTTCATCCAGCTTGTTGGCGATATGGCGCTCGACAAACTTCTCGATCGGCTCATCCTGTCCGTACTTGATGATCAGGAAATCTTCCATCGATTTCGTAATGAGATCGCCGAATTTCTCCGAAAGGAAATCGGAAATGGAGCTGACGATATCGATTTCCTGCTCTTTGACCCACTGGTTCGAGTTGTCCAGCAATTCCGTCGCAAAATCGCGAATGAGATCGTCGACATCCTTTTGCTCCATAATGCCGCTGACCACTTTGGAAATATCGGGCACGCTGACGATGTTCCAATAGTAGGTTTTGTTGCCCTTATGATCCACCTGCTCTTCGCCGCTCGTCAAAATGTCCCCATTCTTGGAGAAAATCGAGCTGAGCGCATTCAAGATTTCCGTGAATACGCTATAAATGCGGTTGTTTTCCCGGTTCAGCAGGTCGTACAGGTCCTCGTAAAATTCAATCATTTGCTCGGTGCGCTCGACATCGGCATGGAGCCAGTATTCATTGATTTTGGCTTCAATATAGGCGTTTTTCTTCTTCTCCTTGGATACGAACGCGCTTTTGGCGTCGCCCAGCTTCTCCCCGGCATGATCTTGCGCCGCTTCAATCTCGCGGGGAATCCTTAGCAGATTCTCGCGCAGCGTCTCAATGTAGGAGAGCAGCATCTTCAGCAGGCAGAAGCCTTTTTCCGTGTGAATCAACCTGGATACATAAAACGGCCCTTGCTCCGGATGCAGAAACTGCCGGCGGATCTGGTCGCTGAATTGCTCCAACAGCTCGCCCGGAAGCTGCTTTTTCACCTTGATGTACTCTTCTCTGGCCCGGGCCAGGAAGGATTGCTCCAGCTCCGTGTCCAGGTTCACGACCTGGGACTTCACGACGTTGGCATAGCTCAGCCGCTCGCTGTTCTCGTAACCCGGAAGCGGTTCGGGCACGCGGGCTTCGAAGGTTTTGACGATGCTGTCCAGATCGACGCCCAGCTTGCGGGCAAACTTCTCCACTTCCTCCTGGGTCGGAGCCTGATGGAACATTTTCTCCATCTTGTCGAACAGACGATAGGCCAAATAG
This sequence comes from Paenibacillus macerans, assembly GCF_023715465.1. Taxonomy (GTDB): domain Bacteria; phylum Bacillota; class Bacilli; order Paenibacillales; family Paenibacillaceae; genus Fontibacillus; species Fontibacillus macerans_A. The sequence continues at coordinate 6,668 of NZ_JAMBOE010000009.1, read as the reverse complement.
GTCGTCATCTCTTCGATCGGCAGCACCGCCGAGGAGGCCCCGATAATGTTGTATTCATAATTGGCCGGATAAGCCTTGTTCATTTGCGCGATATTCGTGCGGATATTGCTGATATAGTCATGGATGGCGAATTCCTCGCCGGACTGCTTTTCCTCACTGGCCATAAAGTTCGTAATGTTCTCGGCGGTTACGTTCATACAGTAGTCATAGGCGTTTTCCAGCAGCTTGCCCTCCGTATTGGTCGCCGAGATCAAATGACACAGGTTAAACGGAGGCAGCGGAGAGTTGACGTTCAAAATATTGCCGTACTGCTGCTTGAATCTTTCGCCGCGGTGATCCACATTCATCCAGTAATCAAGCTCTTTCAGCGCGGCGTAGCCGTTTTTCTTAATGTACTCGCGCGTGTGCTCGCTAAGGCTTTTGTTGGACAAATTGATATCCGGTGTGAACAAATAGCCCAGGGTGTTCACCCGGTCAATCCCGGCGGAGCCGTGATCGCGCTCGATAATGCCCCGTACGATATAAGCGATATCGAGGAAGCAGCCGCTGCCCGTGCCGCCGGACAAGCCGGTAAGCAGAAACACCATCAGCTTCTTGTTGGTGCCCACGGATAAGGTTTTGATTTTCTTGTCGATCGCCTGCACGACCTGGTTGATCTTCGTGAACAACAGCAGCCGTCCGGCCTGCCGGACCCCGGCCGCGCCGTTCATGCCGTCGGTGATGCTTAGCTCGGGCGATAGCCAATCCGTAATGTACGGCTCCAAAATACTGCGGTTTTGCAGCAAGCCGCCGATTTCCGGGTTGGACAGCAGCACGAATTCATTGATCGGATCGAGGCCGATGCCTTTGTACCGTTTGCTGCGATCCTGCTCATTGGTCTCAAACGCGAGGAATTCCACATTGTCCGGCTTATCGCGTTTTTTCTTGGACAACGGATCTTCCGGCAGCCTGAATCTGCGGTTAATTTGATATTTCAAGCGCAGCAGGGCATCGATCCCGGTTCCGCCAAGACCGATAATGAGGATCGGATTGTCAATCGTATCTACTCGAATTTTATCGCTGACGATCCCTCCGCCAAGTGAAACGTCCAATTGCTGAATATGCTCTCTAACGATTGGCTTCATTGATTTGTCCTCCTAAATTAAATACTCGATGAAAATCGTTTTGTCGATCTGTTGCAGCGACAGGGACACGCGATCCCCGCTTTTGAGCTCAAGCCCGGCGGCGGCATCCACGGCCCGGCCGGATTTCTCGAGGCGCGCGTCCGAGGCGTTGCGCAGGGTGATGTGGTCTCCCTTGGCCGGCGTGAACACGATTTTCTCCGTTTCCTTCAGTTCGGGCGCCAGCTGCAGCAGTTGATGGAGATTAAACTTGCCCTTGAACGCGGTAAGCTTCTTATATTGCGGGAAGGATTTCTCGCTCGTATTCTCGTCGCGAATTTCGATGACGATCTGGCCGACGAAGCCGCGATTTGCTTGCTTGACCGCGCCGGCAATAAAGTAGGCGGCCGCAGCGATCACGGCCAGAGCCATTGCCGACCCGATAACGATCAGCCAAGGGAACGGCTTCTCATCGCTTCCTGCTGCCGGATTAGGATTAGTAGGCGCGGTCGCTCCTCCGGCTTTATCTTTGGCGCTCAGCGACACCGGATCGGTTTCGCGGTAGAAGCTTTTTTCCTCGGCGCGAACCTTCAATTCATAATCGTGGGCTTCGGCAAAACTGAACGTTCCTTCGAATCTATCCCCGGTATTGTTCAGTTTGATTTCTTCCGTATTGCTGCTATCCAGATCCTTCACGATGAGCGCGGCGTTCATGTTCTTGTACAGTTCGTCATTTTGCAGCTTCTGTCCATTGCTCGTCAGATACGCTCCGATGTTCACCTTATCGCCCGGCTTGTAGCTTTTTGCGGCGATCTTATCCATCTCCAGCTTGAGATCGTAGTTAAAGACGAGGTTGATGTCGATTTTGTCTTTGGCCGCTCCCTTCACTCTGAGCTTCCAGTCCCCCTCGGCCGGAGTCAGCAGCTTAATCAGGGAATAACTCTTCGATTTGGACAAAATCACGTCGTCCGAAGGTATCGCCACCTTATCGCCGGAAGGGTTGACCAGTTCCGCCTCGACCGGCTTGGACGACATAATGGAAATATTGGCCTCGAGCACGTTGGCGTTCGGCACGTTCACCGTCACGTCCTGGAAGCTTCCGGTGCCTGTCATGCTCTGGATGGGGACGATTTTGAGCTTCAAATGACTGGCGAAGATTTCACTAAGGATTTGCGGAAGGTCATCGGCCGAACTGGTCGAGAACGATTTGGCCCCTGTCTGATTGGCCAAATCCGCAAGCGGCGCCTTGTTCAGCTTGCCGTCCGCGTTAAGCCCGATCGTATAAATCGGAATGCCCGCCGCCTTCGCTTGATCAACGGCCTCGCCAAGCTCCCGGTCGGACTCGCTTTGCGTCCGTCCCGAGCTTTTGTTGAAATCGTTGTTGCCGTCGGCCAGCAGCACGATCATCGGCTCGTGCCCCGGTTCGGCTCCGTTTTGCAGCACCTTCACCGCTTCGCGAACACCCACGGCAATATCGGTGTAGGGTCCTCTGTCCAGCCCGTCGATAAAGTCTTTTAAATCCTGCTTATCCTCCGGAGACCCGATCTCCAGCAGCGCCTTTTCCCGCTGAACCTTATCCGTAAAGGCCACAATCCCTACCTTGTCGCCTTTCGTGGACAGCATGTCGATAAACATCTTCATCGCTTCATTTCCGACTTTATTCGTGTCGCTCGTATTCATCGAGTTGCTTATATCGACAACGAGCACAGCATCGATGGATGAAGCCTGCTGGGCCTGAGCTGCTTGCGCGGCCGCTGCGGCGCCGGCCATGGAGATACCGGCATAGGACGCCAGTAACCAAAAGACCATCAAAACCGTTAATATACGTATGGATTGTCTATAACAACGCTGCATAATATTGCCCCTTTATTTTAGATATAAATGCGTGGAAGTGAGACAGTTCCAGATATATACTATACTAATGATAATAGATAAACCTTAAGAAAAGGTTACGAAAAAACCGGATCGCACCGCCTTTATTCGCTAAAATCCGTCTTACATCGTCATCCTCACATTAATTACGAAAGGAAATGGGATATGGTTACATACGGATGCCTCGTCCTGCTGTTTTTGTTTGTCATCATTAAGTCCTGTATATATTACTCTCGCAGAAACCGAATTGTTGCACCGCCGGAGCTCGACAGAAGACTTCTCCAATTAATTAACAGTGAAGAGAGAGAGCCATGAACAAGAAAAAAACGGTTATTCTGCACCCTCCATTAAAGACGAAGTATGCCTACGAAAAGTTAAGATGCTGCAAATATTGCCAGAGCTATACCGCGCTAAATGAGGAAAAGTGCACCGTTTGCGGGAAATCCGGCCTTGTTCCGGTTGCAGAGAAGGCGCGCCAGGCAGCGCGGCGGACCCAGCACAATGATCTGCTGCTAGGCTTATTTCTCACGCTGCTTGCTGTTCTGTTCAGCCAGACCTTTCAGCTTATGGCTATTTCGGCCGCAGCGGGGATTTTACTGTCCGGGCTGCTCTATTGGGTTCACCGTAAAACTCTCCACAGCCGCATTTCGATCGAGCTGAGCGAGCTGTTCCGGCGCGATCGCGATAAAATCGCCGCGGGTCTGGTCCGTAATCTCGAAACGGCCGCCGCGCATGAAGAAGAGAGCCGATCCTATGAAATGATGCGGGAAGTTGCCGTTATCGTCCGCAACGATCATATCCGCAAGCTGCAGCTGATTCTGTTGCAATCATTTGTCTTGAGGAAAGATATGGAGCTGGAACTTGCGCCTCTCCTGCTGCAAGATTTCGACCCCGATCTGGCCTCCTATATTGGCGAGCTTGCCAAAATTAAACGCGAACTCATTAAAGACAAAACTTTTCAATATGTTATCAAATATGAGCAGCAAATTCTGGCAATGGAACGCGGAGAAGACATCCTGGCCGGGGTGGCTGGAGCCGCTGTTAGGTTAAAACGCTATGTTCTAACCTATTCGGACTTCATCGCCCGTTATGCTCGCAAGCTTCCCAAGGACCGTTTCCTCCGATTATTCCGGATGATCGCCGATTCGCCCGATCTGGATTGGGGAGAGCTTATGGCCGAGACTGCCCGAATTCATCAGGAGAAATACCAGTGGGATGCCGACTTTCAACAAATAAAGCCGAGGTCTGCCGCCTATGACGGTTAAAAGATGGATAACCCTGCATCATCTGCTCATTCTGTTGTGTTTAATGATGATTCCTTTGCTGATCCACAAGGGCATCGGGATCTCTCAGAAGCTTGCCGCCATTCAAACGGCGGAACGCCTGTTCCACGAGAAGCAACTTGTAGAAGCCGAGGACTGGTACCAAAAGGCCCAGGTTAACAGGAGCATACGCTATAAGGAGGAGCTTATTTCCTCCCGGCTGAAGGAGCTTGCTCCCATTACTGCCATGAAAAACGATTTGGGGAACATTGCCGATCAGGCTTCCCGTGCGGATCACGAGCGTGATTTCGAGCTTCTTATGCAGGCATACACCAAACTTCAACAGGTGCGGAGCCGTTATATGACGCCGGAAGGGCCTAACAGCGGCTATTACCGCCAAGTGTCCGAGCATTACGGCATTCCGCAAAACTTCACCGGTTATTTTCAAAAATTTAAAACGCTGTTTCTGCAGCAAATGGAACAAAATCTGGCCGGTGCGAGCTATGATGATGAATCTTTTAAGCGGAATCTGCTGCGAATTCCCGGCGGCCTGTTCGGTACGGAGCAGGAATGGCTTGATGAGTTACTGACAGCTTTCCAAAAATATGACGAAACCAAGCTGACACGCATGGCTGCTAAAGGGCTCGTCAAATCCATGCTGAGCGATGCTTCCGCCATGCTGGCGGAATATCAGTCAAATAACCTGGAAGCCCCTTGGATCATTTCCAATGCGGATCACTTGATGGAAACACTATTGCAAAGTGACTGGGCCAACGATGACTACGCCGCTTTCGCCATGCACGCTAGGCAATACGCTACATTCGCTAACTCTGCCGATCCGGAATCCAAGGTACTGTCCTTGACTAAAAGCCGAATTGACGAGTTGATGCAACGTGCTGGAAAAAATGCGGCAAACGGCGATTATCAGGAGGCGATCGATCTTTACACGGCCCTTGGCCACTATCAGGATACGCAGGCGGAGATCAAGGCGGTCGAGTTGGCCTGGACTTTGGCTGAACCGGTCCGGATGCTTCCTTCCCCGGCGGCCGGAAGCGGCTATGCGCATATCGTGAGCGGACGCGACCGGTTTGGATCGAAGCTTTACGTAGCGGCGACCGGCCAGAACAATAAGCTTTATTTTGGCCGGATGAACGCGGAGGAAAGTGTCCAGATTCTGTCCAACCAAGACCTGTCTGCACAGGAGCAGATCCGTACTATTGCGTTCGATCCAAATTTAAGTACGGATAGTAATCCCGTTATCGTCATTGAAGCGGCATCCGAGGCGAGAAACGCCCGGTATTCCGCATTTGAAGTACGGGAGAGCAACATTACGCGCCTTTACTCGATAGAGGGAGACAGCCTGACCATACAGCCGGACGGAACGCTTCATGTGGTGAATCCGGTTGGCGAAGGGGAAGGACAAACGGCGATATTCGTTCGTTCCGGCGATATTTATCAGTTCGCGGGCATTATGCAGGATATCCTGGACATTTCCGCCGACAGCGTCAACCAGTATCCCAACTCGCTGGTCCGCTTCACCTGCACCATCATCCGCTCCGGCTCGGGAGAAGCACTATGTATGGGCAGCAATAGCTTATTGCTGCTAAGAGGAGATTTCTCACTTCCCGCTGACGAAGCGAAAGTAACCGTAACGGGACGCTTCAAGCAGTACGCCGAACAAACTGTGGATGAGCAATTAATAGGACAAATCGAAGCGGCGCTGAAGGGACAAACCGGCGGGGAAACAAGCGGACCAAATGAAGGACAGGTAGAGGATCGGGTTGACGGACAGAATGGGAGTCAAGTTGAAGAACAGATTGATGGACAGGTTGCTGGAACGGAGGACGGGCAGATTGAAAGGCAAGCTGCTGGACAGGGCGAAGGATCGAGCGACAGGCAGATTGGCGGGCAGGCTACTGGACAGGTTGCTGGAACGGGTAATGGGCAGGCTGCAGGTCCGGGTGAAGGAGCGTCGAATGGACTGCTGCAAAGCCTTACGGAAGGAAAAAAAATATGGGTTCCCGTTGTCGAGGTGGAAACGATCCGGTAATAGGTACATTGTTGCGCTAACGGTTGTGAGCGCGCCTATTGGGCCGAAATAACCGAGATTCCTTTTCTAGCGGTTGTGAGTGAGCTTATTTCGGCGAAATAGCCCCTTTTCCTAAGAAAAAACGGAAAATAAGCTCGATCGCAACCGTTACATTTTGTAATTCTCCGTTTTTGTCCAATTAGCGGCGCTCACAACACTAGCCATGCGTAAAATCTAACATGAAACGTTAGAAATTAAAGGGAACGAAAAAGTTCAAACACTTTCCAGGATTTGGTCTTCCCAAGTAAAAAAAATTCTCCTAATGTGGAAGTGTGGCACACGTTATCCGTCACACTCACAAAAGGAGAAATTCCCATGGATAACGTACCGAATTTATCGACCATT
>NZ_JAMBOE010000097.1 GCF_023715465.1 Paenibacillus macerans | reverse complement strand
AGGGAAGTAGCCTTTTTCCCTTGTTCTTTGGGGCGGGGTTCCCCCGCCCCAAAGAACACCCACACCCAATAACGAATACCCGAGAAGTTACTCTCTGCTCTTTTACACAAACTTCTTGACGCTACCATGTTCATCCTCATTAGCGGTATTTTTTGCACTAGCCATGCAAACAACCTGACATGAAAAGTTGAAATTATGGTCCAATTACTATTTTGGTAATTAATGAAATATATTTACAGGTTTGTTTCGGTCTTAGATTCAAAAAGGAAAATGTCCGCGG
>NZ_JAMBOE010000096.1 GCF_023715465.1 Paenibacillus macerans | reverse complement strand
ACGTGTTACTCACCCGTCCGCCGCTAACCAACAGGTTCCCGAAGGAACCTATTAGTCCGCTCGACTTGCATGTATTAGGCACGCCGCCAGCGTTCGTCCTGAGCCAGGATCAAACTCTCCAATAAAGATGGAAGGAGTCTCGTACCCGAAGGCATGAAGTGTTCCATCCAAGTTGAAACTTTATTCGAAAGAGCGATTAGCTCAATCAGTTACTGACGAGAAAGGATCGAATTTCAATGCCGGCGTAAACCGGATTGGAATTCATCCATTTTAATTCTCATTTAA
>NZ_JAMBOE010000095.1 GCF_023715465.1 Paenibacillus macerans | reverse complement strand
TCCTTTTCACCCAGCACCTTCATCGCTTTTTCGTATTTCACTTCCACGTCCTGAAGCCGTTTCATCTCTTGAAGATGATGGTCCGCTGGTGGTAGTTCGTGGATATCCACTTCATCCCGATACGTTCGGATCCAGTTGCGAATCGTTTCCGGGTGGAGATTATACTTCCGGGCCAGCACCCCCACCTTGATCCCCGACATGGCTTCACGCACCACTTCGATACGCACTTTCTCGTATAGCTTGCTTGATCGTCGCATACTGATCGTCCTCCCTTAGAAATACAATA
>NZ_JAMBOE010000094.1 GCF_023715465.1 Paenibacillus macerans | reverse complement strand
GCAGCCACCATTTAAAGAGTGCGTAATAGCTCACTGGTCGAGTGACTCTGCGCCGAAAATGTAACGGGGCTAAACACACCACCGAAGCTATGGCTTGATGCTTTGCATCAGGGGTAGGGGAGCGTTGAATACGGGTTGAAGGTGTACCGGAAGGAGCGCTGGACTGTATTCAAGTGAGAATGCCGGTATGAGTAACGAAAAGATCAGTGAGAATCTGATCCGCCGAAAGCCTAAGGGTTCCTGAGGAAGGTTCGTCCGCTCAGGGTAAGTCGGGACCTAAGGCGAGGCCGAAAGGCG
>NZ_JAMBOE010000093.1 GCF_023715465.1 Paenibacillus macerans | reverse complement strand
GGATTCGGCGTCGAATCTTGAATTCAGCCGGGCCTTCCGTTGCTCACGTACCCAAAACGTACGCTCCGCTACTCAGTCCCTGGCTTCATCCAACCTTCTCGGTGCTGAAAAGCCATGATTTTCGCCTTCATTGGAAGAGGAAGCGAAAATCACGGCTTTTGATCACGAAGTGGATGCAAGGAAGCGGATTCGGCGTCGAATCTTGAATTCAGCCGGGCCTTCCGTTGCTCACGTACCCAAAACGTACGCTCCGCTACTCAGTCCCTGGCTTCATCCAACCTTCTCGGTGCTGAAAAGC
>NZ_JAMBOE010000092.1 GCF_023715465.1 Paenibacillus macerans | reverse complement strand
CGGGAAGAGGCCGCCCTTGTCCAGGGTACTCCTTGACGCTGCAAGGTCGTAAAGTCAGCGACGAGCAGATCAAAGAGTGGCTACTGGAGCTCCTAGAAGGCGAAGAGCACATCTACGGTTACAAGCTGTTGGCTCAGTGTTTGCGCGACAAATACGACCTGGTCTTAGGAAAGTCAAAGGCCTACCGCCTTTGTAAAGAGCTAGGCATTCTTCAAAAGCAGAGAAAGCCCAAATCCAAGCATCCAAGAAGACTGGCTAGAAACCGTCTTGTCACCGGCCCAAACCAATTATGGCAGGCGGACATCAAGTACGGATATG
>NZ_JAMBOE010000091.1 GCF_023715465.1 Paenibacillus macerans | reverse complement strand
GCCTGCATGAAGTCGGAATTGCTAGTAATCGCGGATCAGCATGCCGCGGTGAATACGTTCCCGGGTCTTGTACACACCGCCCGTCACACCACGAGAGTTTACAACACCCGAAGTCGGTGAGGTAACCTGAGCTGCCCCAAAAAGTGAGGATTATGCTGCGAAGTGTATTCCGAGTACTTTTCGGGGACCCCGGTTTGGGGGCCAGCCGCCGAAGGTGGGGTAGATGATTGGGGTGAAGTCGTAACAAGGTAGCCGTATCGGAAGGTGCGGCTGGATCACCTCCTTTCTATGGAGAATCGCTTCCTGCGATGGAAGCATTCAAAT
>NZ_JAMBOE010000090.1 GCF_023715465.1 Paenibacillus macerans | reverse complement strand
CCTTTTCACCCAGCACCTTCATCGCCTTTTCGTATTTCACTTCCACGTCCTGAAGCCGCTTGAGCTCTTGAAGATGATGGTCCGCCGGTGGTAGTTCGTGGATATCCACTTCATCCCGATACGTTCGAATCCAGTTGCGAATCGTTTCCGGGTGGAGGTTATACTTCCGGGCCAGCACCCCCACCTTGATCCCCGACATAGCTTCACGCACTACTTCGATACGCACTTCCTCGTATAGCTTACTTGATCGTCGCATACTGTTCGTCCTCCCTTAGAAATACAATAATATATTGTAGGGCAGGACTCCAATTCAATTAGGGGGCCGTGGGG
>NZ_JAMBOE010000089.1 GCF_023715465.1 Paenibacillus macerans | reverse complement strand
GCCTCAAACGCACGAAACGGTCTACAGAGACTTCTAACAGCCCGGGAAGAGGCCGCCCTTGTCCAGGGTACTCCTTGACGCTGCAAGGTCGTAAAGTCAGCGACGAGCAGATCAAAGAGTGGCTACTTGAGCTCCTAGAAGGCGAAGAGCACATCTACGGCTACAAGCTGTTGGCTCAGTGTTTACGCGACAAATACGACCTGGTTCTAGGAAAGTCAAAGGCCTACCGCCTCTGTAAAGAGCTAGGCATTCTTCAGAAGCGGAGAAAGCCCAAGTCCAAGCATCCACGAAGACTGGCTAGAAACCGTCTGGTCACCGGCCCGAACCAATTA
>NZ_JAMBOE010000088.1 GCF_023715465.1 Paenibacillus macerans | reverse complement strand
TCTCGACGGCGAAACGCCGATCCTTTTCGCCCACTTGGATTGATTTTCAGACGGGTAGGTAGCCATCACTTCATTGAGCTTTCGGATTAATTCACTCGTCTTTTGTCGGGGCCGCCGTACAGCTCCTGCGTCTGGGTCACTTTGACCTTCCAACGCCACCGCTATTTCCTGGTTCGTCGATTGTTGACTCCCAGCTTCTTTCATAGCACGAAGTAGTTGGCCGACTCTCGACGGCGAAACGCCGATCCGTTTCGCCCACTTGGATTGATTTTCAGACGGGTAGGTAGCCATCACTTCATTGAGCTTTCGGATTAATTCACTCGTCTTTTGTCGGGGCCGCCGTACAGCT
>NZ_JAMBOE010000008.1 GCF_023715465.1 Paenibacillus macerans | reverse complement strand
CCTTGCCAAGGCGAGGGTCGCGGGTTCGATTCCCGTCGTCCGCTCCATAATTTGCGCCCTTAGCTCAGCTGGATAGAGCGTTAGACTACGAATCTAAAGGTCAGGAGTTCGAATCTCTTAGGGCGCGTATTTTTTTGCCGGTGTGGCGGAATTGGCAGACGCGCGCGACTCAAAATCGTGAGGGAAACCGTGGGGGTTCGAGTCCCTTCACCGGCATTACTTTACTAAGAGCAGTTCATTAGATTAAAAATCTAGTGGACTGTTTTTATTTTTATTACTTCATTCATTCGGTTTGCGGAAGTGACCTTGGAACTGAAATCCAAGTGAGTATAGATGTTGGCTGTGGTGGAATAGACACTGTGACCCAGCCATTCTTGTACTTCTTTCATGCTAACGCCAATTGCTATGGCACGAACCCTACTGGTCATAGCCTATAGCATGCTGAAAAACAAAGAAGCTTAACTAGAAGGCCGATCCCAAAAACGAGCAAGTTAATTAGTGCTACCAACCCATAGATCGTCTAAACATGGACTCATGGAAATGGAGATCCCGGGCATTGTATTGCCCAAAAACAGAAATTCGTCCATTCATCTGGTTACCCTTATTTTCACAGAAAAACTGTCTGTAGGCCGCGAATAAGTTGTCCCGAGGCAGCTCCGACAAAACCGGCCTGCTCCAGTGAAATATTAAGGTTCGGTACTAATAGCGCTTCCATTGCTAATTCATCTTCAATGGAATGAAGAACAGGATGGCTGTCTACCAGCACCAAGTCTACAACCTCCAGTCCCTGGCTCCAACAAACGACCAACTGTTTCAACCGCGATCAGTCCTCCCATGTTGCTGCTTAGAGATAACGTCCACTTGCTGGCGGGATTGCCTGTCCAGAAGCTGCCGAATATAATGACCATATTTCAGAAAAGGAAAAGGATGCCTCCCTTGTGCGTTCGTCTGCGCCAACAAACGAACCGGAAGCATCCCCTCAATCAACATGGTCATTGTAACAGAGTACGCGCTGGTTGAGAAGATACCCGGCGTTTTTTGTTCGGTGTGCAGAAGTGGTGCCATGCCCGTGCTGCGGCGAAAGGCTCGTCGTCATTGGCAGTCGGCGGCGGAAGCTGGCGGGCGGAGATGGAGATTGCCGCCTCCTCGTCATCCGTCGTCTGCGGTGCAGCGGCTGCCGAAAGATCCATCATGAGCTCCCGGATTGCTTCGTGTCGTACAAACGGTATGAATCGGCATGCATCGAAGAGATCGTCGCGGAGCCGGAATCTCTCCCTGCCATTGCCGCGGACGACGCGACGCTTCGGCGGTGGCAGAGCTGGTTTCGGGAGCACAGCAGCTACTTGCTGGGCGCCTTGCGGTCCATCGCCCTTCGTTTTAATCCAGACCCTGCAGAAGAGCCGTCCGTCCCTTCGCAGCCTGCACACCATCAAATCGGACAGCTTGTGGGCAAAGCCCCCGGCTGGCTGGGACGAATTGTCCGGCCGGTCGCAAACAGCCATTTGTGGATACATACCCGTTCTGCCTTCTTGTCCGGCTAACCGCTGTGGTAGACTCATCTGGAAGTCTACCAGGGGAAGGAAGCAAACGGATGAAAGATCGAAAGAAGGCCGAAAGCATCGCCTCGGAGCGCGTGCAGCTGCTTGCGCCGTTATTAGCGGAAGGCTTGGATGCACCCAAGGCAAGGGAAGTCAAAGCGCGGATCTGCGAAGAGATCGGGATCAGCGAGCGGATGCTTCGGCGGTATCTGGCGGCGTACCGGATGGAGGGTTTCGGCGGCCTGCAGCCCAAAGGCAAAGGCCGTCAGCCATCGGACGAGACCATCGCGCCGGAGGTGCTGGAGCAGGCCATCCTGCTACGCCGGGAAGTGCCAAGCCGAAGCGTCTCACAGCTCATTCAGATTCTCGAGTGGGAAGGCCGCATCGCGCCCGGATCGGTGAAGCGCAGCACGCTGCAAGAGCGGCTCGCCGCCCGGGGCTATAGTACGCGCCACATGCGCATGTACGCCGAGTCGGGCGTTGCCGCCCGGCGCTTCCAGCAGCGCCACCGCAACCGGCTGTGGCATTCGGACCTCAAATACGGACCGTACCTGCCCATCGGTCCGGGCGGTGCCATGAAGCAGGTGTTCCTTGTCACGTTCATCGACGACGCGACGCGCTTTGTGCTGCACGGCGCGTTCTACCCGGTCATGGACAAGACCATCGTCGAGGACTGCTTCCGCCAGGCCATCCAGAAGTTCGGCGTGCCGGAGTCGGTGTACTTCGACAACGGCAAGCAATACTGCACCAAATGGATGACGCGCGCCTGCTCCAAGCTCGGCATCCGGCTTCTGTTCGCAAAGCCGTACTCGCCGGAATCGACGGGCAAGGTCGAACGGTTTAATCGTGTGGTCGACGCCTTCCTGAGCGAGGCGGCACTCGAGAAGCCGAAAACGCTGGAGCGATTAAATGAGCTGTTTCAAGTGTGGCTCTCCGAATGCTACCAGCACAAGTCCCACTCGGCGCTGCCAGAGAAGTGCAGCCCCGAGACCGCGTTCCGCAGCGACAAGAAGGCGCTTCGGTTCGTAGACTCGGACGAGCTCGCCACCGCGTTTCTGCATGGTGAAACGCACAAGGTGGACAAGTCGGGCTGCATCAGCTTTCAGGATCGCAAGTACGAAGTCGGCCTGTCGTTCATCGGGCAGACGGTTGCCGTCATCTTCGACCCGGCGGACATCACGGATCTTACAATCGAGTACGAGAATCATGCGCCATGGCGCGTCCGCGAGCTCGTCATCGGCGAGCGTGCCGGCAAGCGGCCGCCGCTGCCTGAGCATCTTGGCGAAGTGCCGGCAGAAGCTCCCGGCTGCTTGCCGCAGCGGAAGACCGGAGCGCTGTCCGCAAGGAGCAGCAGGCACCGGCCGTTGCCTACCGCGTGAGCAGGGAGGCCGGTCATGTTTGAGTCGTTCTACGGCCTCAGCCGTGCGCCGTTCTCCCGGGACATGCCGACCGGCGAACTCTACGAGTCTGTCATCCTCGAGGAGACGCTCGGCCGCCTCTCGTACGCCGCCCGCGGCAGTGGTTTGCCGTCGTCACCGGCGACTGCGGAACCGGCGAGACGACGACGATTCGCAGGTTTACCGAGGTTCTCGACCCGGCGACATACAAGGTGCTGTACCTGTCGGACTCCAAGCTTACGCCGCGGCACTTCTACAAGGGTCTGCTCGAACAACTGGGCTGCGAATCGAAGTTCTACCGCGGCGACGCCAAGCGCCAACTGCATCGGGAGATCGAACTCATGCGCGGCATTCACCGGCTGCAGCCCGTTGTCGTCGTCGACGAAGCGCATCTGCTGGATCGCGAGATGCTTGAAGAAGTCCGCTTCCTGCTCAACTTCAAGATGGATGCCCAGAGCCCCATGGCGCTTATCCTGGTTGGGCAAAGCGAGCTGTGGGACCGCCTTGGGCTGCAAGCCTACGCGGCGATTCGCCAGCGAATCGATCTGCAGTGCAAGCTGGCTCATTTCGACCGGGCGCAGACCGGCGCGTACATCGCCCGGCACATGAGCTACGCCGGTGCCGAGCACGACGTGTTTACAGAGGCGGCGATCGACGATGTGTTCCGCTTCTCCAGCGGCGCCGCGCGCCTGATCAACAAGGTCTGCACGCACAGCCTCATCTACGGCTCGCAGAACAAACATCGCATCATTGACGATCATATGATCAAACGCGTCATCCAGGGAGAATTGTCATGATTCTCCCTTTCTTCACACCATAGACCGGACAGCTTGGCCGTCACCAGCAGGACAACTTACGCCGTCAACCGCCGGTCATTATGTATTAGCAGTAACACTCCCAAACAGTAGCCGATTAGCTGAAATTGACGATGTCCGGTATCCAGAAGACGGGCCGCATAGTCGTCAGCCAGTCGTTCGATCAGTCCGGCAGTGCTCCTGGTCTCAATAGCGCTCTACATCCGCAATCGTAATGCCAACAACTGGTCCCAGCCCTTGTTCATCCAGGTGTCGAAGCAGACCAGATTCCCCGCCGCCATAATAAGTGAACACTGCGTTGCTGCCAGTATTCAGTTGTGGCAGGACTTCGTTCAACGTTCCCCCCATCTCTGTTTCATGCTTCATAGAATCGCCCTTGAAACCGTCAGTTTGGCTAATTGTATTATTTTTTACGTATGAGGCAACAAAATCAGTGAGCTCTGCTACTGTTGGATCGTTCAACATTTGCCGCAGAAAGGCATCAAACGGAATGGACTGACCGACCGTCACAAGCATAATTACTCAATCGCGCAGCTTCCCGTCAACCTGAGCCATGATTAGTGAATTCGCACCATGTTATGCGGAGGGCCCCCTGCCTATTGATAATAAGGGACGGAATCCGCTAAATAATCATGTCCTGTCTTGACGCCGGGCCGGAGCAGCCGTATGGTACAAGTGACAAGAACTGACAATCGTAGGGAGATACATGCTCAAGAAGGGGGAAATATGAATACATTCACAGCCTATGGCCGGCAGCTCGGGCGGCAGATCGCCGGGAGGTATTACCGGATATCCATCAAACAGAGGATTCTGTTCTCGTTCATCGTGCTGATTACGCTGTCCATCAGTGCAATGGGCACCTTCTCGTATTGGATTGCTGCGCAGGAGATCGAGGACAATGCCTACGCTGGCAGCCGGGAGACCGTAAGCAAAACTGCCCAGCTGCTGGATTCCCGCCTGAATGATGTAGCGCTCTCTGTGCAGTCCCTGATGCTGAGCGATGCGTACCGCAAGATGATGCTCGATGTGTTCAGCCACGATGTGTCGAATTATTATGTACATCTGTCCGATCTGCAGTATGTCCTCTCGCAGGCAATGTTCAATCAGCCGATTATTGAGAATGTGCTGATCGTTACCCCGATTGGCGATTTCTATCCCACAACGCAGATCCGGGCGCAGGACAACTCGTTCTACGGCTCGGAATTATATGATCTGAGTAAGGAGCAGCCGGGCGGCTACTGGGCCAAAGGACATTATGACCGGTTGTTCACAGGCGGCCAGCGGGTGGTCTCCTTCGTAGTCCGGGGAATTTATGAATACCCTTACACGCCGATCAGCAATGTATTTATTGTGGTCAATATCAGGGAAAGCCGGATAGATGAGCTGCTGAATAAAGGGGGGGAACAAGCAGGATGGAATTATTACCTGGTGAGCGGGGAAGGAGAGGCGGTAGTGGAGTCCCGCTGGCCGTTCCGGGGCAGGTTCCCCTGGAAGCCGGTGCTTGCAGAAGCCGGAATAGGGGCCAATCCGCAGAATCGCAACTACAGCTATGGCGGCAAGGAGTATCTGGTGAATTATGCAAGCTCAGCGGTATCACCCGACTGGATCATCTCCGGTATGCAGTCGCGGGAACAACTGCTGGGCAAGCTGCAGCGGGTGCAGCGCATTACTCTCTATGTCATCGTTGTCTTTTTGCTGGCGACCTGGCTGATTTCCAATAAGCTAACATCTGTACTGTTAAAGCCTCTGTTCAAGCTGCGGCGGCTGATGCGCAGAGTCGAAGAGAACCAGCTCAGTGTGGTGTATGAGAGCCGTTATGAGGACGAGATTGCCCAGGTCGGCTTTCAGTTCAACCGGATGATGTCGGAGATTAAGACGCTGATCGCAGATGTGAAGGCGAAGGAGAAGGATAAGCGCCATGCAGAGATCCGTGCCCTTACGGCGCAGATGGAGCCGCACTTTCTGTACAATACGTTGAACACCATTTATTGCAAATCGGTCATGGGCGAAAATGACGATGTGAATGAGATGATCCTGTCGTTGTCGCAGATGTTCCAGATTGGGCTCAGCGGCGGCAAGGATCTGATTACCCTGGCGGATGAGCTGTCCCACATGCGGCAGTATTTCGCCATTCAGCAGAAATGCTATGAAGGACTGTTTGAATACACGGTGACGGTAGAGGACGAGGCCCTGCTGTCCTGTCTGCTGCCGAAGATTATTCTGCAGCCGGTGGTGGAGAACAGCATTAAGCATGGATTCAGCGACCGGACAATAGGAGGCAGGATAGACATCACGGTCAGCCGGGAGCAGGGGCTCCTGCATATTTGCATTACCGACAACGGACGGGGGCTTGATGCTGAACGGGTCAAGCAGGGGCTGGTCAGGGCTCCGCAGTCGAGGAAAGGTTATGCCCTGTTCAACATCAGGCACCGGCTGGCCCTGTATTACGGGGACGAAGCCCGTATGGACGTTGGCGGCGAACCATGTAAGGGATCGCGGACGGATCTGTGGATTCCCGCAGAGGAGGAGAGTTGAAGGATGGACCAAAAGCTGGAGCCGGAAAGGTTCAAATTATGTGTAATCGACGATATCAAAAGTGTGGTGGAGATGGTCTCGCGCAAGCCGCCGTGGCAGGAGCACGGTATTGAGGTCACAGGTACGGCGCTTAACGGCGAAGCGGGCCTGCAGATCATCCGCGAGACCCGGCCGGACATTGTGCTGACGGATATCCGAATGCCAAGAATGGATGGCCTGCAGATGACCCGGGCGATACTGGAGGTGCTGCCGGACTGTAAGATTATTATCCTCAGCGCTTACTCGGAGTTCTCTTATGCCCAGGAAGCCATCCGGCTGGGGGCGCTTGATTTCGTGAAGAAGCCCTTTTCCCTGGAGGAGATTGTGAATGCAGTGCTGAAGGCCAGGGAGCTGTGCCGGGAGGAGCGTCAGGAGACCGCCAGACTTGCTGTAATGGAGGCGAGAATCAGGGAAAGTCTGCCTATTCTCCGCCAGGAATATCTCACCTTCCTGCTGCACCACCAGACGACAGAAGCGGATGCCCGTTCCCGCTGGGCCTATCTCGATATCCCGCTGGACCAGCATGATTTCTTCGTGTTTGTCGCCGAGATCGATCATTTTGCGGAGAAGCTGGGCGGCCAGCCTGTGCAGGAGGTCGAGCTGCTAAGGTTCAGCCTGCACAATATTCTCGAAGAGACGATTTCCGCCTGGACCCGCGGCGTTATTATCCGGGAGGCGACAGACCGGTACGTCTGTATCATGAACGGCTCAGACCCGGAGACCGCCGCGCTGATTACGGAGGCCTGCTGCATGAATGTAAGCCGCTTCTCGCGTCATACCATTTCTATTGGCGTGGGCCTGGGCACAGCGGAGATTCAGGAGCTGGGCACGGCGTACAGGCAGGCGCTTAGCGCGCTGGGGTATCATTTCTATACCGGGGGCAACGGGGTATATCATTATAGCAATATCGAGAATAAACCTCTCTCGCTCCACAGCTATTCCGCCGCCGCCGAGCAGGAGCTGCTGTTCGCCCTGCGTTCCGGCAATTCCGCCAAAAGCCTGCAGGTGCTGGACCAGCTGTTCGCGGAGCTGCTGGACAGCGGGCTTTTGCCTGAGCCGCGTTATGTTGAAAGTGTCGGCTATGAGCTGAGCTCCAGGATCTGCCGGGTCCTGCTGGAGCAGTTCCCTTATGAGCAGGTGGAGCCGCTGGAACTCAGAATTGCTGCCATGAAGAACCAGGTGCATCCTTCCCTTCAAGATATACGGGACCTGCTGTCCTGGCTCTGCCGGGAGGCCTGTGCGCTGGTGGAGCAAGCCCGTTCTCTGGAGTCCACGCGGATTATCCGTCAGGCCGTCGAATATATCCATAGTCATCTGGACACGGGGCTGTCGCTGGAGCAGATGGCGAAGCAGATTAACCTTAGCCAGGGGTATTTCTCCAATCTGTTCAAGAAGGTGCAGGGAATTTCGTTTCAGCAGTATGTGATGCATGAGAAGATGGAGAAGGCCAAGGCGATGCTGATCAGCGGCCGGCAGGTTCAGGAGATCGCCCAGGATCTCGGGTATGAGCACAGGCGCTATTTCAGCGAGGTGTTCAAGAAATATACCGGCATGACCCCGTCCGAGTTCAAATTGTATTATCTTGGAAAAGAATAGGAATCAGCAGGGGAGGGATTTCCGCAGGGCGGAGATTACCTCCCTTGTCTGTATAGAACTCCTGCAGAAATCTGCCCTTAATGTGGGCTTACCCGCCTTATCTGGATGCGCCTATCGAACTATAATCAGGTTGTAAGCGAATACAGCAGGGATATATAAGGGGGCACTACCAATGATGAAGCGTATGCTAATGACATCTCTGAGCCTGGTCCTGGCACTTGGCTTGGCAGCCTGCGGCAACGGTAACAGTGGCGGCGGCAATGCTGCTGAAGGCACGGGAAACGGGGCGACAGCCGGCTCGGAGGGGAAAACTAAAATCAGCTACTGGACAGGCGACCGCCACGATGCGGATTTCGTGAAGGAGAAGGTAGCCGAGTTCAACAGGGCCAATACTGACGGGATTGAGGTGGAGCTGGTCGTCAAGGGCGACGACTTCGATACCGCGCTCGATCTGTCCTTCCAGACCTCCGATGCACCGGATGTGATCCGGGTGAAGGAGAATACCATCCAGACCTTCTATAAAAAAGGCTTTCTCGCTCCTATTGACGAGTTCCTGAACGATGAGCTGAAGACGAAATTCCCGGCCATGCCGGATCTGAATGAATTCGACGGCAAGCGTTACAGTCTGCCGAACTATGGAACGACCATGCGTCTGGTGTACAACAAGGATCTGTTCGCCAAAGCGGGCATTGAACATCCGCCGACTACCCTGCAGGAGCTGGTGGATACAGCCAAGAAATTGACAGAAGCCGGCAAAGCGGACGGCGCTTACGGCTTCGCCCTTAACTTCAAGAGCCCCGGCAGTGCGTTCGCACGTTCGGCACGGGTGGTTGCGGAGATGAGCGGCTATGGCGGCTTCGGGTATGATTTCAAGACAGCCCGCTACGATTTCAGCGGCTTCGAGCCGATCATCAATGCCTTTAAGCAGATCAGGGACGACGGCAGCATGCTGCCGGGTGTAGAATCGCTGGATATTGATCCGCTGCGGGCGCAGTTTGCGGAAGGCAAGATCGGAATGTATATGTCCTACTCCTCAGAGCCTGGCGTCTACAAGAATCAGTTCCCGGCCAAGATTGACTGGGCGGCCGCTCCGGTTCCTACCATCGACGGCACCGTGAAGGGGGCTTCCGGCTTCCTCGGGGGCCAATGGCTGGCGCTGAGCTCGAAATCAGAGCATAAAGAAGCAGCCTGGAAGTTCATGGAGTTCATGTACGGCGATCATGTGCTGACGGATTATCAGGAAAAAGGCTTCGGCATCTCCATGGTTCCGTCCATCAGCGCAGCAGCCAAGACACCGGATGTGAACGGCATCGAAGGCTTCCTGCCGAACAAGTACGATGGAGTGTGGCCGGTCTATCCGTCTGTAGCACCGGAAGGAATGAAATCGGATGACGCCTTCTTCAAATATATGCTTAACGGCGGCGACCTGAAGGCGGTTATCGCTGATCTGAACAAACGCTATAATGCTGCACTGGACAGTGTGATTGCGAATGACGGCGTGAAGGCCGAGCCGGATGCGGGCTTTGATCCCGCCGCTCTAGGCGGCAAGTTCGCCAAGTAGACAGAAGGTTAGGGATAGGGATATAGGCCGGGATAGCGGGGGATGAGGGAGCAACTCCCTCATCCCCCGCTCTGGTCGTAAAGGAAAGGAGCCGGAAGAAACCAGATGAACAAAACGAAACATGCCTTATTTTCATACAGTTTTATCTTTCCAAGTGCCTTGCTCACGTTGGTTCTCGGGATTTACCCGATTGCCTGGGCGTTCCGCTATATGTTCTATGATTACAAAGGGTTCGGAACGGCGCGGTTTACCGGTCTGGCCAATTTCAGCCGCATTCTGAAGGACACCCAGTTCTGGGATTCGGTGGTGAATACATTTGTCTATGCTGGCGGCAAGCTGCTGATCACCATTCCGCTGGCCCTGCTGCTGGCAGTCATATTGAACCGGGGGCTGCGGGGCAGACAACTGCTGCGGGGGATTTTCTTCATGCCGACCGTCATCAGTACCGCTGTAATGGCCGTAGTCTTCTTCACGATTTTCAACTCATATAACGGGATTCTCAACCAGTTTCTGATCCGCCTGGGCCTCTCCGATTCCGGTGTGGACTGGCTGGGGCCGAAATATGCCATGCTCACCGTCATTCTGGTTGCGGCCTGGGGGGCGGTCGGCAATTATATGCTGCTCTTCCTCGCCGGTCTGCAGAATATTCCCGAGGATGTGTATGAGGCGTCTTCCCTGGACGGGGCAGGGAAAATTCAGCAGTTCCGCTATGTCACCCTGCCGATGCTCGGGCCTGTCATGCAGATGGTTATTATGCTGGCGATCATTACAGCCCTGAAGGGCTACGAGAGCATCATGGTACTGACTGAAGGCGGTCCTGTAGGCAAGACGGAGGTCATGTTCCTGTATTTGTACAAATTATTTTTCCCTGTCGGCGGGGGCAGCGCGGCGGTTCAGGTCCAGGAGTTCGGATACGGCAGTGCGGTTGCCTTTGTGTCTGCGGTCATTGTAGGGATGATATCACTCATTTATTTCTACGCATCCAGACGCATGAATCAGACCGATTGAGGAGAGAGGCTATTATGAGACTAAGAACCATACTGGGCAATATCATCCTGTGGATTTTTTTGCTGGCTGTTGCTTTTATCACCCTGATTCCGGTCGTTATCACCATCCTGGGCTCCTTCAAGACGAATGCTGAGCTTACTGCGGGAGCGACCTTCCTGCCGAAGAGCTGGCACTTCTCGAACTATGCCGAAGCCTGGGAGCAGGCCAATTTCTCCAGGTATACCCTGAACAGCCTGATTGTCTCCCTGGCGACAGTGGTCGGCACGCTGCTGGTTTCATCCATGGCGGCTTATGTGGTGGACCGGATGGATTTTGCCGGCAAAAAATTGTATATCGGACTGCAATCCTTCACCATGTTCGTGGCTGTAGGAGCGGTTGTGCTGCGTCCACAGTTCGATCTGATGGTTAAGCTTCATCTGCACAACAGCCTATGGGGCGTTATATTGATTCTGATCTCCGCCCATGCTTCGATCTTCTTCATTCTCTCCAGCTTCATGAAGGGGATTCCCCGCGAGCTGGACGAGGCGGCGCTGATAGACGGCAGCTCTCCCGGCCGGACCTTCTGGCGGATCATTCTGCCGCTGCTCGGACCCGGACTTGGCGTAGGTGCCCTGTTCACCTTCCGCGGCGCGTGGAATGAATATCTGCTGCCGCTCGTGTTCACGATGACGAAGCCGGAGCTGCAGACGCTGACCGTCGGGCTGGCGAACCTGAAATACGGGATTTCGGCCGCTTCTCAGACCCACTATATGATGGCGGGCGCCTGCTTGTCCATTCTGCCGATTCTCGTGGCCTATCTGTTCGCCAACAAATCCTTCATGCAGATGACGGCCGGTTCCCTCAAAGGGTAGCGGTCCGGCCCTGCGCAACCCATATTCCATATTTAACATTTAAGGAGGTACACCCCATGACTCAACACGCTCCGGCAATTCTGCAATCTGCCCCGTTCATCCGGCGGTATCCGGGCAATCCGGTGCTGGATGCAACGAAGGTTCCTTACCCCACCGCACTGGTATTCAATGCCGGTGTAACGAAATTTAACGGCAAGTATGTGATGATCTTCCGTAATGATTACGGCTCACTGGTCGATCAGACGCTTGAGCCGCACCACACCACGGATCTCGGCATTGCTTACAGTGACGACGGGCTGAGCTGGACCGCCGGCCCGAAGCCAGTGTTCAAAATGCATGACGAGGAAATTATCCGCGCCTACGACCCGCGCCTGACCGTGATCGGCGGCCGTTGTTATATGTGTTTTGCCGTGGATACGCACCATGGCATCCGCGGCGGAATTGCCGTTACCGATGATCTGGAACACTTCGAGGTGCTCAGCCTGTCTACACCGGACCTGCGCAATATGGTACTGTTTCCCGAGTTGATCGGCGGCAAGTATGTCCGGCTGGAGCGTCCCTTCACGGTATACAGCCGCGGCGGCCGGGACCGCTTTGATGCCTGGATCTCCGAGTCGCCGGACCTGAAGCATTGGGGCAACTCCAGCCTACTGCTCGCCGTTGAGCAGGTGCCGTTTGCCAATGATAAGGTCGGCCCGGCCGCACCTCCGGTCCGGACGGATAAGGGCTGGCTGACCACCTTCCATGCGGTGGATGTGGACCCGGCCAGAGGCAAGCACGGTTGGGAGGACACCTGGAAGAAGCGCTATACCGCCGGAATTATGCTGCTGGATCTGGAGGACCCCCGCAAGGTGATCGGCATGAGCAGGCAGCCGCTGCTGGCACCGGAGACAGACTATGAGATTGACGGGGGCTTCCGCAATCATGTGATTTTTCCGGGAGGGATGATTCTGGAGGATGACGGCGAGGTCAAGATCTATTACGGCTCTGCGGATACGGTGGAATGCCTGGCAACGGCCCATGTGGACGATCTGCTCCGGCTCTGTCTGGAGCCGGAGCAGAGATAAGATTGGAAGCAGGGCTGAGGGCGGAAATGCGGAGTAACAGTGGGGCCATGTGCCATGATTGGAGCGGAGTAATAGAGCATCACTGGTGAAATCATTATTCACTGATGACAGAGTATTTTCTGAAAATATGAAAGAGGTGTTTATTTATGTTGAAAAAGTTAAAATTATTAAGTTTGATTGTTTGTATGCTCGACAGTCTGTTAGCTGTCGTTCCTTTGACAGCAAGCGCGGCGGGTACAATTGTAAGCTATCCATTACCGTCGATCTATACCACGACCAGTCAATACACGGTAACAGCAGACTCTACCAATATACCGGTAATCGACACTTCGGAAGTATTTGTAAACTATAATTATTGTAATTTCTCTTTTTCAGGTACGACTACAATCACAATAACAGCAAGCGAGCCAATCAATACCTATAATATTTCTCCCAAAGCTTTGGGAATCACTGCAACAAAGAGCGGAAATACACTTACATTTACACTTTCATCACCAACCTATCTTATAGTTAAAATCAATAACCTGAAAGATCTGGTTATTGCGGCAGATGCTCTTGAAACCAATGTTCCGGCTTCATCCGGTACAGGTATATACAATGTTAAAACCGGGTACGGTGCCGACAGTACCGGTGCCGCTATGGCTACAACTGCAATACAAAACGCCATAAATGCGGCTAACGCAGCAGGTGGCGGTATCGTATACGTTCCAGCCGGAGTTTACAAGAGCGGAAACCTTGTTCTAAAAAGCAATGTTTCGGTTTATCTGGAGGGTGGTTCTGTTATAAGGGGTTCAGGAAATCCAAGCGATTACACTACTCATTTTCATAAGAATTCTCTGAATAAGGATGGAACATGGTTTATTTATACCGAAACCAATGCCAACAATATTAAGATATACGGCAGGGGGACTATTGACGGCAATGGCCATTATATGAGAAATACAAACAATTATTTGAACAATATTCTTGTACCCTTGCAGTGCAGCAACTTCACGGTTGACGGCATAACCATAAGAGACAGCGGTGGCTGGGCTACAATCGTTACAAGATCTAATAACGTAACCTTCCAGAATACCAAGCACTTCAACAACAATGAACTTGATTATGAAAATGATGCAATAGACATTCAAGAGAGCCAGAATGTACTCATAAAGCACACGGTAGCAGTATCGGAGGATGACACATACTCATTTAAGACATGGGATGTAGCAACTACGGATATAGCTGCAAACTGGCCGGGAAGTCCTGAAAACCAGTCAAATGTAGTTGTGGATGATGCTTTGGCTTGGAGCAGATGTGGAGCATTCAAGGTTGGAGATGGAGTGAAACAGCTTCAGGATGGCATAGTTGTTAAAAACTCTTATGTATACAGAAGCTGGCGCGCTTTAGCGGTAGGTCATCTTTATGGGACTCCAGCAGCACAAAACATCATATTTGACAATATAGATGTAGAAGGCTTCTGGCCAAGATCCGGTGTTCACTCCAGGTGGTTTGATCTTTCTGCAAAAACCGGTCCGATAAAAAATGTGGTCTATAATAATATCAATTTACGCGCTTTAGGTGAAGTTTCAATAATGAAGGGTTGGAGTGACACATCTACTGTCTCCGGAGTTACATTAAACAATGTTCGCGTCGGTGGAGTTGCGGCAACTACACTCGCAGAATTGAAAATAACAGATACTAACAGCTATGCTGCAGCTCCCAAATTCAACACATTGAAATTTGAAGCGGAAGGTTATAACCTTAGTTCAGGTGTTATATCCTATGAGGCAAGCACTGATGGTGGGCTGGATGTTGGTGGAGGGAGTAATGGCGACTATATAGCATTTAAAAATGTAGACTTTGGTAGTACAGCTAAAACAAGTATTGATTTGAAGGTTGCATCCGCTAATTCCGGCGGAAGAATCGAATTCCACTTGGACAGTCCTACAGGCACTATGCTGGGTTATTGGACGGCAGAAAGCACAGGCGGATGGCAGAAATGGTCAGTCAAGAATATCCCGCTTAATGCCGGAACAGCTGTAGGAACCCATACGGTATATGTTACTTTTGTTAAGTCAGATTCAACCACAGTTGCAAATTTAACTTGGTTCCAGTTCAAATAGAATGGAAATTGTTTGATTTAATTGCAATAAGATGGATAAAGGGGTATATCAAATGATATGCCTCTTCATTCAGCTAAAGTTTTTTTCTAAGACTGACCAATTAACACAAAAAAACAGCAAGTCTCCTAAGTGAAATAGGGACTTGCTGTTTGAGGTTTCAATTAATTCTTAAAGCTATGAATTGGAGCTGAGATTCGTCCGCCATGATTAACGAAGTTCGCGCAGTTGAAGCTGTTTACTGCTATAACTGGTGCATATCCGAGCAGGCCGCCAAATTCGACCAAAGGTCATAGCTTCCAGCTTCTCTAGTGTAAGGGTACCCCGCTGAACTGCTTGAATCATGCCGTGATCTTCATTGACCGGAATAAAGGCTCTACTATTAAGCCCACCTACATAGGAGGAGGCCATTACGCCACTTTTTTTAACATTGTCATTTAGGGCGTGTCTGAAAACTATCATTGAGTCAATTTAAAAATGGAAGCTATGTATATAAACGCGAGGAATGACTTAGCCAACTTATCGTAACGAGTGACCACACGGCGAAAGTGTTTGATTTTATTGAAAAAGCATTCAACCAAGTGGCGTTCTTTGTACCGATACCAATCGACCTTCCATGGATGTTGACTATTCGTTTTAGGCGGAATGGTGTAAGTGGCCTGTTTAGTCGTAATCCAGTTCCGAATCGCTTCTGAGCCATAGGCTTTGTCGCCAAGAATGTGGCTTCCCGTAATATCCAACTCCTGAAGCAATTCGATCGCTGGAACAGAATCATAAACTTGACCACCCGTCAGTAGAAAAGCTAGAGAGTTGCCTAATCCATCGACTACGGCATGAAGTTTGGTCGTCTTGCCGCCACGACTGACGCCGATGTGTTGGTTTACTTCGTGTCCATCTGCGATTTTTTTGCACCGGCACTGTGTTGGTGGGCTTTGACCGATGTAGAATCGATGCTCAAGTTTTCAAAATCGGGTTCGATGTGAAGGGCTTGGAAGATGGCGATAAGGAGTCCGGAGTCTCTCCATGTGCAGAAACGACTGTAGGCCGTTTTCCATGAACCATAACGTTCTTCCGGCAAGTCTCGCCATGCCTCACCACTTCGGCAATCCAAAGAAAGGCGTTAAACATCGTACGATTGCTTAATTTCGACGGTCTTCCTGTTTGATAGGGCGGGAACATGTCCTTTATTTGTTCCCACTGTTCATCGGTTATTTCGTACCGTCTTGGAATCATGCTTGTTTCTCCATTCGTTTTTCTCATATCATACCATAGGATTCTTTAGTTTTCAGACACGACCTAGATAAAGCGTAAGCAAGATTGTATGCAGTGGTCGTTTTGCCTGTACCGCCTTTCTGATTGGCAATGGTAATAACCGTCGTTTTGGACATTTCAATTACCCTCCCTGAAGCAGATGCTTCATTATTTTGTCAATGGTAGGGAGCGGGCCGTTCTGTTGTTGTTCTTTCTGAGTTCTTCCCGAGTTCTCTCCAACATCCCCAAAAGGCTTCATTTTGCCCAGATGCCGGGAACCCTTACGGGGCTTGGAAAAGACCGGAAAAACCGCTGAAAACCTTGATTCTACAAGGCTTTTAGCGGTTTTTAAATTCCTCTTCTTGGACTTAACTTCTGCTATCTTCTCAATAGCAGTCGCGACCCAAAATCGAGTGGGAAACCGTGGAGGTTCGAGTCCTCTCGCCGGTATTAACAAAAAGAGTTCATTAGAGATAATTTCTAGTGAGCTTTTTTTATTGGATTTTTAATACTTTACTCATAGCTTGAGCTGAAGATACTTTCGAGTTGTACTCCAAATGTGAATAAATATTTGCCGTTGTCGAGTAGTCGCTATGGCCTAACCATTCTTGAACTTCTTTCATGCTCACACCGTTTGCTAATAACAAGCTGGCGCAGCTATGACGGAGGTCGTGATACCGGATTCGCTTAAAGCCGTGTCTGTTCAATAGAATGGGAAAATGCTGCGTAATGTAGCCAGGTTTAATGCTAAAGTAAATTATCCGAGCAAAATGGCTTCGATCCGTTCCATTTAACGATACCGCATCCTCAATTTGACTAACTTTGCTAGCGCCGATCAATGCTGAGGTCACTCTACTGCCACGAAGCACCCCGGAGAGGGCTAATTTAAAGCGCGATCACTTCATGCACTTGGAAATGCCAATCTTTTCAGAAGCACATACTTTCGTTGGATCTAGAGCAATCTTCGTCATGAAGCAGTACGTTTTTCAAGTTAATTTACGCTCTTATTGTAGCGAAAAGGCATCCAAACATATGTCAGCAAGGAAGCAGATTGTGTGGTCACCCTTTCTCTAGAAGACTTGAACGACTTCATGAATGCCATCCACTTCTTCAAAAATGGCACGTTCAATTCCAGCCTTCAATGTGATCGTTGCACTGGGACAGCCGTTGCACGCTCCCAAGAATTTTAGTTTAGCCACTCCGTCCTTAACTTGAACTAATTCGGCATCTCCGCCATCGCGGTTTAAAAAAGGACGCAGTCTTCTCAATACATCATCTACATCTTCGAACAATTCCCGAGAATCTCCCACTTCATGACTCCTTTCATAAAGGCTGTGCTATCAGCCTCACCGTTCGTATTTTCTTGATTTCATCAATCATGTCTTGATAAAACTTAACTCTTCACCTGGCGTAACTTTCTAGAAATCGGAAGTACCGATCTTGCTCCTGCTTATGCAACTGTCCTTACAGTACATATAAGCTCTGCTCTTTTGATGCTTGCAGCTAGGGTGAAGAAGAATTGCAATGATGTTACTTGGCGATTTTTGCGAAGTATTCAAATGTTCTAACCAGTTGCGCGGTGTAAGACATTTCATTATCGTACCAGGCTACTGTTTTCACCAGTTGCTGGTCGCCAACTGTTAGAGCTTTTGTTTGAGTTGCATCAAAAAGTGATCCAAATGTCATTCCTCTAACATCGGAAGATACGATCTCGTCTTCAGTATATCCGTATGTTTCTGGATCTGATGCTTTTCTCATAACGGCATTAACTTCTTCAACCGTAACCTTCGTGTTCAAAACAGCTACGAGTTCTGTTACGGAGCCTGTTGCTACAGGTACACGCTGAGATGCACCATCAAGTTTCCCCTTCAATTCAGGAAGAACGAGGCCTATGGCTTTAGCAGCACCGGTGGAGTAAGGAACAATGTTCTCTGCTGCAGCCCGTGCTGCGCGGAAGTTTCCTTTTGAATCTGGCGCATCAAGAGTATTCTGGTTGCCTGTATAGGCGTGAACGGTGGTCATCAACCCGGACTGAATTCCAAATGTATCGTTCAAAGCTTTAGCCATGGGAGCGAGACAGTTCGTTGTGCAAGAAGCACCGGAAATGACGGTTTCCGTTCCGTCCAGTGTGTCATGGTTTACGTTATATACGATGGTCTTCATGTCGCCTGTTGCCGGAGCGGAAATAACGACCTTCTTTGCTCCGCCTTTCAGGTGAAGCTCTGCCTTTTCTTTGGTGGTGAAGAAACCAGTACATTCGAGTACGATAGCTACGCCAAGCTCGCCCCAAGGGATTTCTTCAGGGTTGCGGTTGGCCAGCACTTTAATTTCTTGGCCGTTAACAGTAAGAGCTCCATCATGAACTTCAATGTCATCATGGAAAGTGCCTTGTGTAGTATCATATTTGAGCAGATGCGCCAGCATTTTTGCGTCAGTTAAATCGTTTATCGCTACAACTTCGATATTTTCCATTTCCTGAATACGACGGAAAGCGAGTCTTCCAATTCGCCCAAAACCATTAATGCCTACTTTTATTCTCATTGAATAGTCCTCCTGTTTCGTTCCAAATCCATTCCACATAAGTTTGTCCAATAGAACTTAAAGGTAAACAATGGGCCGAAGCCAAACAAGTTTGCCTTTGGAATGGGTTTGTTTTATAATAAAAGATACCGATCGGTATCTTTTATTATATCAGAATTTAAAACTTTGGCAAGGTTTCGGCCGTAAATTTGATATAATGTTAGTTTAGAATAAGATCATTTTGGAGGAAACTATGAAAAAAGGAGATCGAACAAGAGAGCACATTATTATGAAATCGGCAGCAATCTTTAATCAAAGAGGTTATGCTGGCACATCGTTAAACGATATTATTGCCGACACCGGGATTAAGAAGGGGGGCATCTATCGACATTTTACAAATAAAGATGAGATTGCGCTTGAAGCCTACAACTACGCTGCCAGTATAGTTATCAGCAAATTTGCTGAGGCGGTCGACCGGGAGCAGTCTGCGTCAGGGAGGTTACTTGCTTTTTTCCGTGTTTATGAAGATGTTGTTGGTAATCCACCATTTGTTGGCGGATGTCCTATGCAGAATACAGCAGTAGAAAGTGACGATACTCATGCGGAGCTTCGAGAACGGGCAAGACAAGGGCTGCATAACCATTTGGATATGATAAAGAGTATAATTCTTAACGGGATAAATAGTGGGGAGTTTAAGGAGGATTTGAATGCAGATGCACTTGCTTCATTTGCCTTTTCCTTGCTCGAAGGAGGCATTTTACTCAGCAAGTTAGATGGGGATAATAAGCATATGCAAATGAATACAGCATCCTTTGCATTCTATTTACAGAATTGTTGTTTGAAAAATAGTTAATCAGTTGTGCTTGAAAGCGTAGAGAGAATATGATGGAGTCCAAGGCAGGTGGCCGGTTTTTTTTGATTGTAGAGTCTGATCATGAGAGTAAGCAAACGCTTGAAGAAATGGTGGAGTGGTAACCTTGCATGCCCGCTACGCGTCATCCGCTGCTCCCCTATCCTCGTAATCCCTTCCACTGCTGGAAGACAGCTTCCGCCAAAAACAAATATAACTTATATTCGGTGAATTTCCGCGCAACATCGACGTAGTGCATCTCGCTTAGTAGGGAAGGATGATTTCTTCCGGAATCAGTATACTGAAGAATGCTGGATATTGAAGTAGGCTTTTTCATGATGCCGCCTCGTTTCGGGAGATTGCAGGGGTACAAACACTTTACCGAATGAGGCGGATTTTTTACCTTTTTTGGCTAACCAACAGGCTTGGCCCAATACAGCCATCTTTCCGCGGTCCAGACATAGATGATATCGCTGACCCATTTCTCTTCGGGCTTCGTCGCTTGGAACTCGCATCTGTCACCGTTTGGACGCTTTCATTAATATGTTGTACTGTCTGACACCTGAAGGCCTCGTCATACATAGGTTTTATCATGGTGCACATTCACCTTCGTGACTTTTGTGCCACGAACTGATGCCACAGCGTATATAACAAGCGCTGTCCAAATGAGTGTAAAACCGACGAGAAGGGTAGACGAAACCGATTCCTTGAACACAAATACGCTCAGTAACAGCATGATTGTCGGCCCGATGTATTGTACGAATCCGAGCGTGGAAAACGCCATGCGGGCGGCTGCTCGTGCAAAGAAGAACAGCGGCAGGGCCGTTACTACGCCCGAAAGGAGTAGTTCGATGAACATGGACGGAGGCAGTGTCCATGCCATCGCCTTGCCCACGGAGGCCAAATAGACCCAGTAGCCGAGCGCAATGGGTAGAACTACAACTGTCTCCGACAACAAGCCTACAGAAGCGTTTAGCACAATCTTCTTTTTCGCAAGGCCGTATAAGCCAAACGACGCAGCCAGCGAGATTGCGACCCACGGAAATCGCCCATAGTCGATTGCGATGATGAGCACCGCCGCGCCAGCGACGGCAATCGCGAGCCACTGGCCACGATTCGGCTTCTCACGAAGGAAGACGATCGCTAGTAACACGTTCAGCAGCGGGTTTAAATAATAGCCAAGGCTTGTCTCAACGACATGGTTGTTGTTGACAGCCCAGATGAAGATGAGCCAATTAGCAGCGATCAACAGTCCGCTGGCGGTGAGCGATAGCAGGAGCGAACGGCTAGTCACAATCCGCTTCATATCACCCCAGCGGCGCTGGACGGTGACGAGAATACCCATGAAGACAAACGACCAGACAACCCGATGCGATAAAATCTCGCCTGCGGGCACATCATTAAACAACTTCCAATAAAGCGGGAGAACTCCCCACATGATATAAGCGATAATAGCGTTGATTAACCCATTATTCATAATCAATTTCCTTCTTCCCGCTCCGATTCTGAGTGCAATCTGCTCAGTCCCCCGTAGCGCCAATTAATTGTAACTCAATTTGTTTCATCTTATAAAAATAGCCTTTTTGCTCCATCAATTCGGAATACGAACCCGTTTCTACTACCCCTCCTTGCTCCATAACGACGATGCTATCCATTCCTTCCAAACCGTTAAGCCGGTGACAGATTACCAGAAGCGTATCTGCGGACGCCTGCTCGTATAGGTACGTCAAAACACGTTGCTCTGTCACATAGTCCAGCGAAGACGTCGGCTCATCCAGTAGCCATAGCTTTCCCTTGCGAAGTATGGCCCGTGCCAGGGCCAAGCGCTGTTTTTCGCCTTCCGATAAATTTGCTCCCTTTTCGTACACGGGGTCCGTTAACGAGATAGTCGGCAATTGCACCTTAGCGAGAATATCCAACAGGTCGTCGTCAGAATGACTCTCATCATTCATGAGCAAGTTATCCCGGATCGTTCCCCGGAAAAAATGGCTTTGCTGCAGCACGACACTAGCCGTTTTCCAAATGCTCGACTCCTCCAGTTCCTGTACTGATATGCCGCTCAGTCGCAAATCCCCAGCCGTTGGCGTACGCAGCTTGAGTAACAACTCAATCAGCGTAGACTTTCCCGAACCGCTAGGTCCGACAATCGCTGTTTTGGATCCTGGTGGAATTTGCAACGAAAAGTTCTTTAATGCTGGTCTCCACTCGTCTTCATATTGAAATGAAACGCCGGATAGTTCAATAGAAACGGCATGGTCGGTATTTAACGTACAACTTGGCTGAACCGGCTGCATTGCAGGAGTCAATACTGCTTCCGTCAGCCGCTTGGCTGCATGTTCGCTATCTTGCTTATATGCTGGCAAAGTGGCCATAGCCGCTGCTTCTTCAAATACAGTTAATGAGGCCATGACAAGCATAGCCAGATATACGCCAGCTAGCGTTCCATCCGATATTAGATAAGCACCAAGTGCCAACACCCCCCAGGAAATCAGATATGTGACAAAGACATGCATCGATTGTCCACGTAGCAGTTGTCCGGCCGCCCGCTGCTGCTCGGCTGCCAATGCAGCAGAAGCTTGGCGTAGTTGCTGTTCCTGCTGCGCAAGCTGCCCATAAACTTTGAGATCCCGGAAACCATACAACACCTCTGTTAGTTCCGTAGACAGCAACGCCCGCTGATTGCGAACCTGCCCATTGATTTTCCGATATCCTAGCAACACGATTCCCGGCACGACCCATACGGTTCCCAGCATACCGAGTAACATGAAGCAGGCCATCCAGAAAGAAAAGGTGGCGGTAGCTAGCATTGTCGTCAAGAACACCATGACAACAATGATCGGCGGATACGCGACACGTAAA
Source organism: Paenibacillus macerans (assembly GCF_023715465.1). Lineage (GTDB taxonomy): Bacteria > Bacillota > Bacilli > Paenibacillales > Paenibacillaceae > Fontibacillus > Fontibacillus macerans_A. The sequence goes on along the minus strand of NZ_JAMBOE010000008.1, from coordinate 261,304 downwards.
AAATAGTGCTGCAAACTCTCAACATCCCCAACGATTCGCGCAAGCAGATCCCCGCTTCGTTTATTGCTTAAAATGCCCGGCGTTAAAGGAATAAGCTTGGCAAAAAAGGATGATCGCAAACAGCTAAGCATAGAGAATGTCGCTCGGTGTGAATATAAGCGCTCGCCATAACGACTCATCGCTCGAATCAAACCAAGCAGCTTGACCAATGAAGTAAGTACAATCAGCGTATACAGCGGAGGTGCAAACACCGTTTGCGAAATTAGGTATCCGCTCGCAGAAAAGAGGATCACACCGGCAATACCGGCGACAAATCCGCCTAAAATTGAAAGAATAATATCTTTGCGCTCCCGAATCATAGCTTGGAACAAAATAGCCAATTCGTTCATCTCGACCCCCCTTTACGTTGGATATCGACCATCTCTGCATACGCAGGCAGACGTTTCATAAGCTCGTCGTGATGTCCCGAGCCCATTAGGACGCCATGGTCCATAAATAAAATGTTGTCCGCATTTCGAATGGTATACAATCGGTGAGCCACCGTAATCATCGTCGCCGATTTTGCCAAGGTTGCAATCGAATGTTGCAGGATGCCCTCGGTGTGAAGATCGAGTCCAACGGTCGGTTCATCGAACAAAATAATGGAAGGCCGCTTCAAAAAAGCCCGCGCTATGGCAAGCCGTTGCTTTTCCCCACCGGATAGTCCTCTACCGCCTTCACCGACGGGGGTATCAAATCCCTGCTCCAGTTGGGATACAACCTGCGAAAGACCCGCGTCCGCAGCCGCTGCCTCAATTTCCGCCCTGGAGACTTTCCGCCCGGCACCGATTGCGATATTATCAGCGAAGGTACCTGCAAAAATGTAAGGATGCTGCGTAATGTAGCTGATATGTTCGAACCATATCGTCTCATTCTGTTGAGTAAGCGGGTTTCCACTCACTAAAATGGTCCCCGACACCGGTCTTAGTAAACCCGCTATAAGATGGAGCAAGGTTGTTTTACCGGATCCGCTATGACCAACAAGGGCAATATGATCTCCTGGTCCAATTGTGATCGAACCTGTATTCAGCTCAAATGAGTCAGGTGCATACTGAAACCGGACATTGTCCAATTCAATGGTGGGCGGCATTGGAAACAGCTTCTTCGGAAATGTCTGGAGCCCTATCGGCTGATCCTTCAGATCGTTTCTATCGCTCGTGTCCGCGAGCATGGTTTCAACCTTGCGAACCGCCCCCATACTGGTTCGCCCATTGTGAAAGGCTGTTCCCGAACTCTTTAGTAAGCTGTAAAATTCAGGCACGAGCAACAAAACGAAAAAGGCCGTGTGAAACGACATCGATTTGAAAACAAGCAGCTGAATAGCCAGTTCGAGAGCAACAATCCCGATGCTCAGCATCACAATTGATTCCAGCATAAGGGTATTCGTAAACGCAATCTTCAAAATATCCATTGTGGCATAACGGTATCTTATGCTACTACGTTCGATTTCTTGCTGCTGATGGCGGGCTCGTCCGAATATTTTTAACGTAACGAGCCCTTGAAGGGAATCTAGAAATGTACCGGCAAATTCAGCCAACTTCGCATACTTTTCTTCTGATTTATTTTTTGTTTTCAGCCCTACCAAAATCATGAAAATCGGTATAAACGGTGCTGTAACCAGCATGATGATACCTGAATTGGCATGTTGGGTAAACGTAACGACTAAAATCAGAATGGGGATAATGACCGTTTCCACCATACGCGGCATGTATTGACTGAAATAACTATCCGCCTCATCCACAGCATCCAGCGCAATGCTAACCTTCCCCCCCGTTTGCCCTTGAAGAGAGGAAGGCATAGAAGCATGCATGAAATTTTCAAGCACGGCTGCTCGCATATTTATTTTGGCGGTTGCTGCCATTTGCAAACCAACTGTCCCGCTCCCAAATGACAACAGTGTACGCATCGTCATCACGACCAGTAGGATGCCAAGCAGTAGGGCAACCGATGAAAAAGATGCTTTCTCTACAAAGATCTGCTGGACGGCTTCAGCCAGCAATGCAGCCTGACTTACAATCGCGGCGCCTAGTGCGAGCGAGATGAATGACAGGTAAATGAGACGTTTGCGTTGCGCGGTCAACTGTATAGCGATCAAGCTTCTTTTCTCCTTCACCAAACTCAACTCCTTTATGTAATAGCCTGCGAGTAATCAGCCTACTTTTTCCCTTTCACGTAATCTGCATCAAATAGGAACAGCTTGAAAACCAAAATAAGAGAAGGAATTAATAGACACATACCCCCGATAAATACGACAACCAGCGCGAAGCCCATTGAGGATGAGGTGACGCTGCTTTGAATCGTAATGTAGGGATCAAGAATATAGGGATACTGCCCAATCCCGTAAGCGAAAAAGGCACAGAAAAATTGCAGCATGATGCAAACAAATGCTACCCCATAGCGGCGGCCGCGGTATAACAGCCACAACGCAATGATGAAAAAGGTAACAGAAAGTGCTAACAGCCACCATAAATCCATCATATTTTGATAGTGCCGCTCATTGTGTTGCCCCAAATAGATAAAGGCCGTCAGGGCGATAATAATCATCGGTGTGCTCCAGAACAGCGCATAGGTCCGCATAAGCTTTAGGGCAGCTTTGTCCTCTGCTCGTGAAGCGTAAAACGTCAGAAAACAGGCACTAATAAACAAAACAGACACAATCGCCAATCCAACGATGCTCCACGATAATGGATTGGTTAATAAAGCCCAGTAATCCAGAGAAACCGTCTGACCCAGCTTCAAGATAAAGCCGCCTTCAGACAGGGTCAGCGCCACGGACAATGAAGCTGGGATCAGCAAACCCGTTGCGCCGTACAAGAACAGATAGACAATATTATTTTTGGACCCATAGTTTTCAAATGCATAGAACGAGCCACGAATAGCAAGCAGCACGATTGCGACACTCCCTGGAACAATAAGCGCCGAGCCATAATAATACGCTGTATCCGGAAAAAATCCGATCATGCCGATGTAGAAAAAGACGAAAAATACATTTGTGATCTCCCATACGGGTGACAAATAACGAGAAATCAGACGATTAATGAGGTGGTCCTGCTTGGTCAGGCGGGCATAAAAGGCAAAGAAACCGGCTCCAAAATCAATGGAGGCTATAATAAGATACCCGTACAAAAACAGCCAAAGTACTGAAATTCCAATCAAATCATAACTCATCAGGCATGCGCATCCTTCCCGGACCTCTTGTTACCCGCATGCTGCGCCCACTTCTCCATCTCAGTTTCTGCCGGATTATTGTGGAATAAGCGCCGAAGAACAAGAACACTAACCACGGCTAATACGATGTAAAGAAGAAGGAAGAGGAAAAAAAGAATTCTCACGCTGGGCGATGTCGTCGCCGCTTCTTCTACACGCATATATCCTCGTAAAATCCAGGGCTGCCGCCCCAACTCGGCGTAAAACCAGCCCAACTCGACTCCCAAAAATGCGAGCGGCGCATCTAGAGCAATAATGCGGAGCATCCATTTGTTGTGCTCATTACGTTTTTTCCAGAATGTAAATAGGAAATACAGAACGGATATGCCCAATAACGCAAACCCTATGCCAGCCATCAAATCAAAAAAATAATGCACAAGGAGCGGAGGTTGTTCATCTGGAGGAAATTCATTCAGACCTGTTACTTTCGCATTAAAATTTCCAAAAGCCAGGAAGCTGAGAATCTTCGGCAGGTGAATTGCGCCAATAATTTTATGCTCGGCATTAAGCCATCCAAATAGAATCAAATCAGCGCCGCTCTCGGTCTCAAAATGCCATTCCGCAGCAGCTAGCTTTTCCGGTTGATGCTCGGCCAAGAACTTGGCAGACGCATCTCCAGCTACTGTGTTTAGCAGTCCGAATAACATGACAACGGCCATCATAAGCTTTAACGCTTTTTTGTGATATCCAGTAACCCCTTTTCTAAGCATCGTAAAAGCCGCAATTCCTGCTAGCAGAGCCGCTCCTGTTAAGTAGGCTGAGCTTAATACATGGAACACTTTGGAGAACGTCGCCGTATTCAGCATCGCTTGCAAAGGGTTAACGGCTGTAAATTGTCCACCTTGCATTGTGAATCCCCCAGGTTGGTTCATAAAACCATTCACAGTCGTAATAAAAACAGCAGACATTCCTGCCCCTAAGACAATGGGGAGTGTGAGCAGCCAATGAATATAGGGATTCTTGAACCGATCCCACGTATACAGATAAATGCCTAGAAAGATAGCTTCAAAAAAGAATGCAAATACCTCCATGAATAACGGAAGTGCAATAACGTTCCCTGCCAACTTCATAAAATTCGGCCATACCAATGCCAGTTGCAGTGAAATTGCCGTGCCTGTTACGACACCAACTGCGACGGATATAACAAACCCCCGCGCCCACCTCTTAGCCATCAGTGTGTAATGAGAATCTTGCTTGCGGATGCCGATGAACTCAGCAATCGCGATCATGAGAGGGATACCGACACCAATCGTCGCGAATATCATATGGAACCCTAGTGTCATTCCTGTCACCAGCCTGCTCCATAGTACCGTATCAATTCCCATTCCTTAGGGCCTCCCTTCCAAAGTGATTTGTAATTTGAGATGATTATATCTCTGTCCTTCAGCAATCTGGTTTTACGAATTTGGCGAACCGAGAACGATTAAATGCGTTCTCCGCTGAGTTCAGCTCCTCGAGTGTCTCGCGTAGGTTTATAAACATAATGTCTGCCTTCTGGCCGACGATGGCGTACATTGCCAAGCTGCCCTCGATCCGGGATTCGACCGCCGACCATTCGTAGATTAACGTCATCAAATCATGCTTTGCATACTCGCGTTCCTCTGTGGTTGCACTTTCCCAGGCAACCCAGTCGATGGTGCGGAAATCATGCAGCGCGTACCAACCCTCTATCGTTTCTGCTGCTTCACTCATCTTACTTCAGCTCCCCTGGTTGTTTGGCTTATCCAATAGCTTTCTTTTTTTGAATTTCATTTCTTGATCTTAGAACAAAGAGTGCTTTCATCCTGATAAGGAGTTGCTGCATCCAATGTAACGGGACTATAGTCGAACTGTCGTGTTTTAAGAAATGATGATAAATCATCATACGCTTGATCGACCATGCAGTCTTTCTTCTCAAGATTTGATTTGAGAAGCATTTGAATGCGTCTATCCCGAGCAACAATGAGAATTTTAGTTCCGCATTTTAACAAATATATAATCACTTCCTTGTCCTTGCGTGCACTACATATTCATTATGTGACAACTCTTTAATTCGGCGAAAAAAAGGTCAGATCAGTCCAACGCCTTTAAAATCTACTTTTCAGTCATTCTCAAGTCCTCCTATAAGTTTTAGTTATTCCAAAAAGGTAATACCTCTCATGAAATCAAAATGGCTCGGCGCTATTTCATTCTAGAACAGCTTGTTGTACAATAAAAGATACCGAACGGTACCTTTTATTGTATCATGATTCTAGTGAAAGGCAAGACCGGAATCGTATGTTCGATTTTTTCGTGACGGGATTAAAGCTGGGGAGTTTAGGGGGGGGACTGCGTAAGCCAACCGTTTATATTGCTCTTTTGATGACGACGTTTGGTAATGGAGGGCTCTTTTCGGTATTCACTTATATTTCACCGATTTTAACTGATATTACTAAGTTCCCGGTGAATTCGGTTTCTTACATCCTTGTTTTATTCGGGATCGGCATCACGCTTGGGAATATTATCGGAGGCAAGCTGGCTGACCGCAAATTAATGCCGTCTCTCCTCGGGATACTCGTTGTGTTGGCCATAGTTTTGGCAGTATTCTCAATTACGGATCAGCATAAAGTGCCTGCTTTGATTACTATTTTTGTATTAGGAATGGCTGCTTTTGGAATTATACCAGGATTGCAGCTTCATATGCTGAATACGGCCAAATAAGCTCCAACGCTGGCGTCGACTTTAAATGTTGCGGCTTTTAACCTGGGTAATGCGTTTGGTGCGTATATCGGAGGCTTGGTTATAGATTTACAAATTGGGGGAGGCCTAACAGCCGTTCCTTGGGTTGCTTCCATCGTAACCGGCGTGGGAATTTTATTTACTCTCTGGGGTGTTCAACAACAAAAGAAGAGTACTAGGCCGTAATTTTAGGGTAAGCTTTGCTTATCGTCCACGAGAAGTCGTGGGTCTTATAGTGACAGACTTTGATGGGGGACCGCTCGTGTTTGCCACAATTACTGAATCGAGAGGGATTTTCAGCGTCCATACGGGAAACGGATATAGTCGCGTCGGGAACTGGGGTTTTATCGAATGTCAGGAGGGTATTGGTCGCATGAATACACACGACGCTCTACTCAATGCGGCTTTACAAGTTCTCGAGGAAGAGGGCGAGGCACAGTTCACAACACGCTCCGTCTGCGCAATCGCGAAGGTGACCGCACCGACGCTGTACCATCACTTCGGCAGCGCCGACGGGCTACTGAGCGCCGCCATTAAGGAAGCATTTGCTCAGTTTCTTGAGAGTAAAAGGACTGCTACGCAATCCTTCGATCCGGTTATGGCACTACGCGAAGGCTGGGACGATTACGTGCGCTTCGCGGCGGCTCGTCCACGGCTCTACGCGGTGATGATGGGCCGCGTTCTCAACGATGCTGAAATTCCCGCCGCCGAGCAGGCCTTTGCGCTCCTCATCCAACGCATCGCGGCCATCGCTGCTGAGGGCCGGCTCAGGCCGACGGTGGAGGTGGCTGCTGATCTCATGTGGGCATCTGCGAATGCTGCATCCCTACTATGCGTCACAGCTCGGCTACGCAAAGCGGTGCCACCCACTTCAGAAATCCTGGAGCAAATCCGTGAGGGGGCCATACGGTCCATCCTACATCTTGAACAGAAAGGACGAACACAATGAAAATTCTAGTCACGGGAGGTACTGGTCTGCTAGGCGGTCGCCTAATCCCGAAGCTCATAGAGGACGGTCACGAGATTTTCGCACTCACACGCTCCATATCATTTCACGCCAAACTCAAGTCCATGGGTGCTACGCCAGTCGATGCCGATCTCGAAAGCAGCACACCACTCATATTGCCGGTGATTGATGCGGTTGTGCACGCGGCCGCCCTGTTCCGCTTTTCGGGGCCTCGCGAACCCTTCTTTCGCACCAACGTTGATGGAACCGTAGCCTTGTTGAAGGCAGCCGAGTCCGCCTGTGCGAAGACATTCGTCTACATCAGCGCAGCGGGAATCCTCATGGATAATGGTGGTACGCCAATCCGCAACGTTGATGAAAGCACGCCGATTTTCCCGAACCACTTCTCCGCCTACCTGGCGAGCAAGGCACGGGCCGAATCAATGGTTCTGGCAGCTAACAAGCCCGGCTTTCGCACCATCGCGCTTCGCCCGCCGGCTATCTGGGGGCCGGGTGATCCGTTTAGTCAAGGGCTTCCCGAAGCAGTCAGATCTGGACAGTTCGCCTTCATCAACCGCGGTGACTATGCTTTTGCAACCTGCCACGTGGACAATGTGGTAGAAGCCATACAATGCGCCCTCAAACGCGGAGAAGGCGGTCATGCCTTCTTCATCAAAGACCAGGAAGGGCAGACTTTCCGTGAGTTCGTCACCTCGCTCGCGAACTTACAGGGCCTGTCCATCGATAAGTTGCGTTCGATGCCCTACTGGCTTGCTTCTGCCATTGGCCGGCTGCTCGACACTATCTGGGCCGTCACGCGGAAAGACGGGGATCCGCCGATCTCACGCTCGATGATACGCATGATCGGGCGTGAGTTCACAGTCAACGATGCCGCTGCACGTCGAGAGTTGGGCTATGTCGGAAGAACTTTGCGCGACGCGGGCTTGCAAAGCTATGAGGAACCATCTGCTCGACGATAGTGCTTTGGAGGGCGAACGCCGGCAATCGCCGGTTAGTCGTTCTCTGGACTTGTCCCCTTTTGTCGATATAGCAGACAGCAGAGAAAAGAACGTACTTGAAACAAGTAATATGAAGTTCTTAAAGATCGAGGGGCAATCAAGGTAACATTAAGATCTGATGATTGCTTCCGTGAATATTTCTCTATAACTGTACTTGTCAATAACTGCTTCAATAATTTGGAAGTCAAAAGAGCTGACAGTATCCCTATGCCGCTCTAAGCTGCGTTTTAATTTGGGCTAATGTAGCCCCGGATTGAGCTTGGTCGTAGATATACTCAATCATGTCCTGCTTTTTCTGTAAGCGGTAGCGATGTATTCCATCGATCAAGCTTCCATGGCCATCGTAGATGCAGCACATCGAAGCAAACATCAGCAGGGTCAGGTAACGGTCAATCGCCTGAGTGGATCGAACTTGGTAGCGATCCATCGCCAGATGGACCTTGGCGGTTCGAAAGTACGTCTCAATCGCCCAACGCTTGCTGTAGTAGCTTAGAATTTGTTCGTTTGTCAGTGAAGCATCGGTGCTTAGAAAAGCCTTCATTTGCTTGGGATCCAAGCCTTCTCCATCTTTCCAACACAGCAGCAGGGCGGCGTTCTCCACAAGGTTGAGCTTTCCTTCATAGCGATATACCCGATAAGCGGAGGAGCCGATGGTCACCAGATCGGTATCCGATTTCGAGATATAAAAAGCAAGCTTTTGAGAGATTGCCGAATGCCTTGAGGATAGAAAATGCGGTTGGTTTTCAAGCCGCTAATGACATGAAAGCCTTGTTTTGCGCTCGTTTGAAGCACCGAAGACGAAGGATACCACGAGTCCATCAGCACGTAGGTGGGGTACTTGGACATCGGGAAGGCTTGAATCATTTCGCAGGCCAGGTCAATTTTGCTCGTTCCTTCCGGGTCGTAACGTTCCGCAGCAAAAGGATACACCTCATTACCCGAACGAAGCAAAGCTTGAACCACGGCATGGCCATATACGTTTTGGCCCTTGAGATGAGAATACTGAAACGAAGCTCCTTGTATCGTGTGCGTTGCCTGTGACGAAGGCTTTGTTTTCTCGCACAAGGTATCGTCCAGGATCACAAAAATCGGACTCTGATCTTGCTGGGCAGTCTCCTTGATCTGCTGAAAAGCCACACGTTGAACGATACTTCCAATAGGTCTGTTGTGTTAACGTATACGTATGAGACATGTCTTGTTCTCTCCTGCGTAGGGTGGTTGGTGGTACTTCTATTTTACGCTAAGAGTCAAGGGTGTCTCTTTTTACATTTCATGGAACTGATTTTGAGCAAGTACAGTTAATAATGAATAAAAATGTATGACTCAAATGGGCTAGTTTTGTTTCAGCATGGCGAGCAGTAGTTAATATAACTCGTTTTTTCGTCACAAAAAAGACACAATAAACATTGGTTTTAGAGAAAAAATCACTCAAACGGGCTATATAAAGAGATAAAAGTTATTGCTTATTATGAGATTAGGTGCCTAAGGATCCGATAAAACTCTTGCCCGGTTAAATTAGGGAGAAGATGATGAAGGTTAAAAGTAAATTCGTATTGTATTCTTGCGGCTGGATTTCTGCTGGTCCATTCTTTTTTTGGATATTACCGTTGCGAATGCTTCAAATGAGTACGAAGGTTTGTCTCCTGATGATCGGGTTCGCATATATCTTGAGTTATCCAGTCGAAATGAGTTAAGGAATAATTCCATTTGCAGGAATTTTGTGGGCATCCAATTTGTTGAAGCTGAGAATAACGTCATTCGCAATAACGATTTTGTCGCAAATGTGATTGAGGCGGAAGCAACGGACAGCACAGTCAATCAAATGGAGCGGAATTTCTGGGATTCGGCCCGGGTTTTGGATCTGAACGGTGACGGGATCCAATCGCCGGGCATCGGCTTCTTAAGCGGCATGTATGAAAATAGCCGGGAAAACTGGACCACAGACAGTGCTCAGAGCATGCATCTGAACAACACACCGGCGGTCGCTGCGGATTCATCAACTGAGAATCATAAGTATATTTCGGATCAAACCTTTATGCTTATCGTTGCTTCATTGATGTTTTTGACCTCGATAATCACCATAATCTATTCAGGAGGAACCAAATCATGAAAAAAGGAATAGTAGCAATGAGTCTCATCTTGGCGCTTCTTGCGATTGCCGGTTGCGGAACGAAAACGTACAAGGCCCAGCCGATCAATGAGGATGTCGATGTTTGCGTGATCTGCAACATGCAGGTCAAGGATGATGCGTACGCCACCCAGATTGTTACGAAGGAAGGCAAAAGCCTGAAGTTTGATGACATCGGATGCATGAATGAGTGGAAGAAGCAAAACGGCACGGATGATATCGGGATGGACTACGTCCGTGATTATAACGACAAAGAATGGATTGAGTTCAAAAAAGCGACGTATGTTTACGACCCCTCGATTCGTACGCCAATGGCTTACGGGATCATCAGCTTTAAAAATAAAGAATCTGCCGAGCAGTTTATCAAGGAGCAAGGGGTCGGACAACTGTTAAGTTCGGCGGATCTTGCCAATCATTCCTGGGAACAGAGCAAAGATATGATGGATATGCATATGCATAACGAGGGAGAAGGACAGAGCGGTTCGCATGCACATGACGGAGATATGGGTGATATGATGGGAGACGGTACGGGACATTAATCCAACGATTTTATAAAATGAGGTCATAGTCATGTCAGATTTGCTGCAAGTTGCCAAAAGGAATTGAAAGTGGGGTTTCGAAACCCCTGGGCTTACTCGTTTCTAATTTTATTCACCGTGTTCAGCCTAAGCTGGCCCTATTTTTAGGCTCTTTTTCATTAACGGCCGAGAAAGAAGAAGGAAGCTGGCAATTATTATCGACCTATCCATTAGGAACGATTCCGTACCTGCTGGGAAAATATTTCGGACTGGCTGCCGTCTTGCTAACCATTATCTCTTTCGGCTATGGGGGAATGGGGTTAGTTGCCACCCTCGTCGGCAAAGTTTTCGAAGTAAACACCTATCTGCTTTTTTTCTCCTTCTCGTGCGGCTTGGTTCTTCTGTTTTTGACGCTGGCGCTGCTGATCGGAACATTATCCAAACAACGCTGGCAGGCCATGACGATTTCGGTGATGGTTTGGTTTTTTGCGGTGATTGGCTGAACAAGATCATCAAAGGACAAAAGATCGTCCAGGATATTACTCCTTATGGACGAGCCGACAAACGGCCTGGATCCGTTTTGGATGAAAGAATTCGTTAAACTACTGAAATCCGTAAAAGTGGAAGGTCAAACGATTCTCTTCTCAACACATCAACTGGATATTGCGGAAGAATTGGCCGATGACGTGATCTTTCTGAATTCCGGACGAATTTGCGGCGAAAGATCTGTAACGCATTTTCGTGATATGTATGGCTCTTTTCCGCTTCATCACGCATTTCAGTATAGCTTAGGATTGGGCGCGCGGGGCGGGAGAGAGGACGAGTAGCATGAAAATGAAAATACGCATTTGGCTAACTTTGTTGATAGCACTTATATTTGCGGGGGCAATATTTTGGGTTGTCGTGTCTACTGATCATAGCAACAGGGAAGATTCAGGCTTAAGTATTGGAAGTGCTGCTCCCGTATTTCAGGCTGTGAATATAGAGGGGGATAAGCTCTCGCTTGCTGATTATCGCGGAAAAATCATCGTTCTTAATTTCTGGGCTTCTTGGTGCGGACCGTTTCGGGGTTACCGCTTTGCCAACCACCTATATCATTGATGTAGCGGGGGAAATCGCACAGCCGATCATCGGGGAAATCAGCAGCGAGGATCAGCTTCAAACCTACATCGACACCGTCAAAGAGGATTAATTTATTTAATCCTCTTTCCTATGGAAAACAGTATGTGATTTTATTTGCGTAAATCGTAAATTGGAGGGAGTTATGTGACCTATAAACAGATTAAATGGATGATTTTATTCATGCCAACGATCGTTGTTGGTTTGTGGGAATACATACGTCATCAGTTCCTGTTGCCTTACATTTCAATGGATTTGGGAAACTGGTTGACACCGGTTCTTGTTTACTTTGTTAGTGTTACCCTGCTTAATCCGTTGTTCTCTCAGCTCGAAAAGATGCAGCTTGAATTGCAGGCCGAGCGAGCTCAAAAGGCAGCTCTGGAAGCACGTGAACAGTTGGCTAGAGAACTTCATGATGGAATTTCCCAATCATTATTTTTGCTCTCTGTCAAGGTTAACCGCCTTGAATTTTCATCGGACCAGAAAAAATATGAAGAAGAGATCTACTCAATTAGAAAAAAGGTTCACGAGGTATATAGATATGTTAGACAGGCAATTGCAAATTTGAGATATGCCTCCGATCACGAGAATGAAGTTTCTCAGAAAGAGACACTGGAGAATAAAGTAAAACAAAATGCGAGCGAGATTCTTATTCCTATGGAAATAGATTGGAGGATTCCCGAAGATGCAATGACTCTACGGGAAAAGATTGAGATTTTGGCTTGTATTCGCGAAGCTATGATAAATATTCAAAAGCATGCTCATGCCACTAAGGGATGGATTGTGGCTGAAGGAAGTCAAACGGAATGGAAAGTAACTATAGTTGATAATGGTTCCGGATTTCAAGCAAATCCGTTTGAATCAAAAGACCGTTACGGGTTGAATATTATGAAAGAACGGGCAGAGGAAATGAAGTGGACATTTCAAATTATAACGGAAAATGGACATACCCGTCTTGAAATTCAAAAATTGGGCCGTGGGGGATGAAGCCCTGAGGTCAATTCATCTGCAATTAAAATGATTCTCAAATTAGAGCAAAGTAAGAATTTAGTGAACCGGAGCTGAAACTTATAACCTGCCGAGGCATCATAGAATATAACCATATTGTATTTTGGGTGAATGTCTTTTCTCATCGCTTATTGTCCCTCCAATGATATAGAACTTACCAACTACTTTAATCGTAAAAATTACGATATAATTCGATTGTAAATGAAAAAAATTACGATTGTCAAATTTCAAATCTATAAAGTGATATTGACAATGTTAATCATTATCAGTAAAATTTACTCAAATTAATCGTAATAAATACGATTAAACAATGAATAGAGTCGGCAATCCATCAATTATTTTTATATGGAGGTATTCCATGAAATTCCCGAAAAAAGTATTCAAAAGAAAAAAGTCTTTAGTTTATTTTACGTTGGCATTATCCGTATTATTGATCCTGGCAGGTTGTGGATCGAGTTCTTCCTCGCAAGAAAATTCAGCTGACCCCCAGAATTCAGAAGCAGTTAAAGAGGAAGCGGTTAAAGAGGATTTGGTGCTGGCTGTGGGAAAAACCGATGTCGGGATGTTTGACCCCAAGAAGGGCTGGGGGACTCATGCCCAGATTCGCTTAACGCATAGTTCGCTGTTGACGATCGACTCCGACCTTAACTTTATCGGAGATCTTGCTAAATCCTATTCGGTCAGTGAGGATGCCCTTACATGGACATTTCCGCTGCGCGACGATGTTAAATTTTCCAATGGTGAGCCGGTAACTGCGGAGGATGTCAAGTTTACATACGAGATGCTCAAGGAGGACGGTATTAAATTCGACTTGTCGTTTGTCAAGTCAATAGAAGCTAATACTGTGGACAACACCGTCGTAATTACGCTTCATGAGCCCCGTTCTACCTTCGTAAGCCAGCTTACGGAGATCGGAATCGTTCCGAAGGCTCATTATGATGACAATTATTCGCAAAACCCAATCGGTTCCGGTCCGTATAAGGTAGTTCAGTACGATGACGGCCAACAAATCATTATGGAGTACAATCCATACTGGTACGGCAAAGAGCCACAGTTCAAGAAACTGACACTTCTTCTTCTTGAGGAAGACGCCGCGCTTGCGGCCGCGAAGGCGGGGCAAGCGGATATTGTTTACGTTCCGCCGACATTTGCGGAGCAAAAAGTAGAGGGAATGACGCTTCGCGCTTTTGAGAGCATCGACTCCCGCGGGATTATGCTTCCGACGGTGCCGAGCGGCGGTAAAGGACGAACCAATGATATGGAAGTGGATGTCGGGAATGACGTCACCTCCGACCTCGCGATCCGTCAAGCGCTCAATATCGGGCTGGACCGTCAGAAGCTTCTGGATGTGGCGCTGGGTGGATACGGTCAAAAAGCCTACTCCCTATGCGATGGTCTGCCTTGGTTTAACGAGGAAACCGCTGCCCAGGACGGCGACATCGAAGCGGCGAAAAAAATTCTAGCCGATGGCGGCTGGGTGGATACGGACCATGATGGCATTGTAGAAAAGAACGGACGCAAGGCCGAGTTTGATATGTACTTCAGCTCCAGCGACCAGCTTCGCAGTGATTTGTCCCTTGCCGTCGCGGATCAGGCGACCGAATTCGGCATCAATATCAACCTGATCGGAGCGACATGGGACGAAATTTACCTCAAAGGTAAAACCGCAGCGGTGGCCTGGGGGGGAGGAAGACACCATCCACATCAGCTGTACACGATGAATTCCTCCGAAGTGATCAATACGGGCTACAACAATATGTCCAATTACAAGAACCCTAAGGTGGATGAATATTTGAAGAAGGCGCTTCAGGCGGCTTCACAGGAGGAAGCCAATAAATACTGGAAGCTTGCCCAGTGGGACGGAGAAACCGGGTTTAGCGGCATGGGCGATGCGCCGATCGTTTGGTTATTGCGCGTGGATCACCTGTACTTAGCGAATGAGAAATTGGATCTCGGCAAACAGCCGATTCACTCCCATGGGCATGAGTGGGCATTGTTCGGCAATATCACCGAATGGACTTGGGGCAATTGATTCGTTGATCGTCACTGGAAAAAGGAAGCTTTTGGAGGTTCTTCGCTTTCGAAAGCTCCTTTTCTTATGTGATTAAGGGGGAGATTTTGTGACAAAAAGTATCGTGATTCGTCTGATTCGCGTTGTCACCTTGCTGATCGGGTTATCCATACTGACTTTTGCGTTGATTCAACTGTCGCCGATGGATCCGGTTAATGCTTATGTCGGAGGGGACAGCTCGGCGTCGCCGGAACAAATCGAGAAATTAAAAGAATATTGGGGAGTGGACAAAAGTCCGGTGGAGCAATACTTATCCTGGGCCGGGGCGTTGCTGAAAGGGGATTTCGGAACTTCTCTGTTGTACCGCACCCCGGTCATCAATATTATTCAAAGCCGCTTTCTAACATCGCTTGCCTTAATGGGCACGGCTTGGATTTTATCAGGAGTTTTCGGTTATTTGCTTGGCATGATCGCTGCCATGAATCGGGGGAAAGCGATCGATAGAATGATTAAATGGTACAGCTATACCTTGGTTTCTACTCCAGTCTTCTGGATGGGACTGATCCTTTTAATCGTCTTTGCCGTCTGGTTAAAATGGTTTCCCGTGGGCTTGGCCGTACCGGCCGGCGTTTTGGAGAACGAGGTGCAGTTTATGGACCGGGTCCGTCATTTTGTATTGCCTGCCGTAGCTTTGAGTATCTTGGGAGTTGCCAATGTCGCGATGCACACGCGTGAGAAAATGATCGATATTCTCAATACGGAATATATCGTTTTTGCAAGGGCAAGGGGGGAAAGCCAATGGCAGATTTTCAAAAATCATGGATTTCGGAACTCGATTATTCCCGCCATTTCCCTGCAATTTGCTTACTTTGGCGAGCTTTTTGGCGGTTCCATGCTGGCCGAGCAGGTATTTGCCTATCCGGGGCTGGGCAGTACCTTGACCACAGCCGGGTTGAAAGGCGATCTTCCCTTAATGGTAGGCATTATTCTGATCAGTTCCCTGTTCGTCTTTTCCGGAAATCTCATGGCCGACATTTTGAACAACGTGATTGATCCGCGAACGAAGGAGGCGAGCTGAATGCTGGGCATACAAGAAGGTATGAATGTACGAAAAAAAATGATTCTGCTGCTGACGGTTTCTTTTGGGTTTCTGTTGGCCGTTCTGATTCTCGGTTTTGGGCTTAGCAACGAACAACTTCGTCTGGGCGCCGGGAGCAAAAATCTTGCCCCCAATTTTGAACATTGGTTTGGTACGGACTGGCTCGGTAGGGATATGTTCACGCGAACCATCAAGGGACTGCGTTTGTCTCTGGCGGTAGGGGCATTTACCTCGTTGCTCAGCGTTCTGATTGCGACCGTTCTCGGCATTTGTGCGGCAACCTTTGGCAAAGCCGTAGATGCTGTTATCTCCTGGGTAATTGATTTGTTTATCGGTATGCCTCATCTTGTGTTTATGGTTTTAATCTGCTTTATCGTAGGCGGTGGAGTCCATGGCATCGTGCTGGGCATTTCACTGACGCATTGGACTTCATTGGCCAGAGTGGTTCGTTCCGAGGTGCTTCAAATCAAAAACGCCGAGTACATCCAAATATCCAAAGGTTTTGGGAAATCCGCATGGTTTATCGCCAGAAAACATATTATGCCTTCGGTCTTTCCGCAAATTATGATCGGCTTTCTGCTGATGTTTCCGCATGTGATTTTGCATGAAGCGGCGCTGACCTTCCTGGGCTTCGGGCTTTCTCCCCAAACTCCGGCCATCGGCATCATCTTGTCGGAAGCGATGAATCATATTTCTACCGGGAAATGGTGGTTGGTTGTTTTTCCGGGATTGCTGTTAGTGGTAGTCATTAAGAGCTTTGACAGCATCGGCGAGCAGTTTCGTATTTTGATGGAGCCTACCAGCTCCAATGAATAAGGGAGGGCCTTCATTGGATAATTCCGAGAAAAAAACGTTGCTGCAAGTAGAGAATTTGTCGATCAGCTTCTCGCAATATACGAGAGGCACGAAAAAACATATGATCCGCCCAATTGCCGATCTGCATGTTGACATTGGCGAGGGAGAAGTGGTAGCCGTGGTTGGGGCTAGCGGATCGGGCAAGAGCCTGCTGGCCCACGCCGTATTGGGAATTTTGCCTGGAAATGCGGTCTGCGGCGGACGAATGGTTTACAGAGGGGAAGAGTTGACAGACAAGAAAAAAGAGAAGCTTCGGGGGCGGGAGATTTCGTTCATTCCGCAGTCCGTAAATTATCTGGATCCTCTGATGCGGGTGGGGAGGCAGGTGCAGATCGGTTTGGATAAAAAGACGGCAAAAGCCAGGCAGGAAAACCTGTTTGCCCAGTACGGCCTGAAGAAAGAGGACGGGCGATTATTCCCGTTTGAATTGTCGGGAGGCATGCTCCGCAGGGTGCTGTTTGCGACAAGCGTTCGGGAAGGCGTCAGGCTTGTGATCGCTGACGAACCGACGCCCGGAATCCATCCGCAGGCACTTTCGGAAATTTTAAGGCAGCTAAAGCAATTTGCCATAGATGGTGCGGGGGTGATGTTGATTACCCACGATATCTTTTCCGCGTTGGAAATCGCGGACCGAGTCGTTGTTATTAAGGATGGAGCTACCGTAGAAATCGCTGAAGCCGCAGCGTTCGAAGGCCGGGGAGAACGCTTGAGGACCGAATATGCCCAGAGGTTATGGAAGGCGTTGCCGCAAAACGATTTTGATTTGGAATTCAAGAGAAGGGATGTGGGTCTGTAATGGCTCTGATCGGAGAGAACCTGGGTTATTATTATCAAAGAGACCGCTGGATATTGAAGGAAATCGACATTTCCGTCGCTCCGGGAGAGGTACTGGGTTTGTCCGGCTACAGCGGGTGCGGAAAAACGACACTGTCCAGAATTCTGGCGGGTTATATCTCGCCTCGCACAGGTCGTGTAATAGCAGACAACAAAGCTTTGGAACGTAGGGGGTTTTGCCCGGTGCAATTGATCTATCAACATCCGGAAAAGGCCATTAATCCCAAGTGGCGCATGCGCGAGGTTTTGACTGAATCCTATGTACCCGCGCAGGATATTCTGGATGCCTTTGAAATACGGGAGGAGTGGATGAATCGTTGGCCCGTTGAACTATCGGGCGGCGAGAAGCAGCGTTTTTGCGTCATCCGGGCCCTGAATCCCGCTACAAAATATATTATTGCTGACGAAATGACAACCATGTTGGACGCAATTACACAGGCGAAAATTTGGAATACGTTTCTCGGCATTTGCAGAAGCAGAAAAATAGGCGTCATTGTAGTCAGTCATGAGACAAGTCTTTTAAATCGTTTGTGCGATAACATATACAAAATAGGGGAAGGAGCTGCATCCGTAGCTCTATCTGAAGCACCTGCTCCGGCAGTTGTTGCAGCCAGCCACTCCTCCTGATTCGAGGGGACAGAGAAAGCTTTGCGACAGTCCCTCTCCTCCGCCAATGGAGAATTACGTTGGTTGACAGCGAAAAAATGACCGTGTAGAATAAGTAAATCGTAAAAATTACGAACAAAAGGAGCTGCTTTTTAAATGAGAGTTGTTATAACGTTGGCCTGCACAGAAACGGGAGATCGCAATTACACGACCACCAAAAACAAAAAGACGCACCCTGAACGCATGGAAATGCGCAAATATTGCCCGCGTCTGAGAAAATACACGCTGCACCGCGAAACGCGCTAGGAGGTTTTAATGCTGACGGAACAAACACCGAAAAAAATCCCGGTTACGGTGCTGAGCGGTTATCTGGGTTCCGGAAAAACGACGCTGCTGAATCACATATTGCATAACAAGGAAGGCCTGAAGGTGGCGGTGATCGTCAATGACATGAGCGAAGTCAATGTCGACGCCAACCTGGTCAAATCGGGGAACACCTTATCGCGAACGGAAGAAAAGCTGGTGCAGATGTCCAACGGATGCATTTGCTGCACGCTGCGGGACGACCTGCTGCGAGAGGTGCAAAAGCTGGCCGCCGAAGGACGGTTCGATTACATTCTGATTGAATCTTCGGGTATCAGCGAACCTGTTCCGGTGGCGCAAACGTTCACGTATGCCAATCCGGATCTAGACATTGACTTAACGTCCCTTGCCCGGCTGGATACGATGGTTACCGTAGTGGATGCCAACCGTTTCTGGCACGATTTTGCCTCCGGAGAAAGTTTGCTTGATCGAAATCAGGCGGTCGCGGAAAATGACTACAGGGATATTGTGGATCTTCTGATCGATCAGATTGAGACCTGCGACGTGTTGCTTCTGAACAAATGCGATCTCGTTGAGGAGAAGGAATTGATCAAGCTGGAGGCGGTGTTGAGAAAGCTTCAGCCTACGGCAAAGCTGATTCGGACGGTAAACGGAGTGGTGGACCCTAAGGAAATTTTGAATACGGGCTTGTTTGATTTTGAAAAGACAAGCATGTCTTCAGGGTGGATTTCAGAGCTTAATAAGGAAGAGCATACTCCGGAAACGGAGGAATACGGTATCGGATCGTTCGTGTACCGCTGCAGAGTTCCCTTCCATCCGCAGCGGCTCAGCTATTTCTTTAGCAACTGGCCGGAGGAAGTGGTACGGGCCAAGGGGCTTGTATGGATTGCCGCCCGCGGAGATTTGGCGGCATCGCTAAGCCAGGCGGGGCCCTCTATTCAGTTTGGTCCCGCAGGATATTGGCTTGCGGCTATGCCGGAGGAGCAGCAGCGCGAAGTTCTGGCAAACGAACCGGAGGTGTGCGAACGCTGGGACGAGACATGGGGAGACCGCATGACGGAGGTTGTATTTATCGGTATCGATATGAACCGGGCGGATATCGAAAAAAGGCTGGGGCGTTGCTTGCTCACCGAAGAGGAAATGAAACAGGACTGGAACAAATTCAATAATCCGCTGCCTTGGCCGCTGGAAGTGTAGAGCGAGTCTTGCGGCTCATTTAGAGGGAGAACATACCTATGAAGAAGGCGAACACGGGCACGATCATGGAGGTTTGGATCCGCACGTGTGGTTGTCGCCGGCACTGGCTATTCAAGAAGTTCGCAATATTGAGAAGGGGCTATCCGAAGCGGCCCCGGAACACAAAGATACGTTTAAAGCGAACGCCGATGCCTATGTAGCCAAACTGGAGGCGCTCGACAAGGAATTTGCCGAGAGTTTGAAAGATGCCAAACGCAAAGACTTCATTACCCAGCATGCCGCCTTCGGATATCTGGCCAAGCAATACGGACTGACCCAGGTTCCGATTGCCGGGTTATCCCCCGATCAAGAGCCGTCGGCCGCCCAAATGGCCGAGATTGTCGAGTTTGCCAAGGAGCACAATGTGAAGACGATCTTCTTTGAAACCCTGGTCTCTTCCAAGGTGGCCGATACGATCGCCAGCGAAATCGGCGCCAAATCTGCGGTTCTGAATCCGATTGAAGGTCTAACCGAGGAAGACCTGACAAACCAACTGGATTACCTCTCCGTGATGCGTCAAAATCTTGAAGCTCTGAAGACGGCACTCAACGAATAGTGCGGACATGAGAGGATGATGAGATGGAGAACCGGCGGGAAAGCATGGTAAGAGGGATGGAGGCCAGGGGGCTCCGCATTACCGTACAACGAAGACTGATTGCAGAGCTGTTCTCCGTCTCTTCGGGGTTTGTGCTGCCGCGTCAGGTTCACTCCTATATTTCAAATCAGATTCCGGGAGTGAGCTACGATACGGTGTACCGAAATCTGCGGCTGCTGGTACGGCTCAATCTCATCGAACAATTCGATTTTCCGGACGGTGTACGATTTAAGCTGAGATGCGGTCCGGATCATCACCACCATCATTTTATCTGCATGAAATGCCATAAAACATATCCGCTTGATTTTTGCCCGATTGATAACGGCATCGATCCGCCGGAAGCCTTTGAAGTTATTTCGCACAAATTTGAAGTCTATGGATTATGCGGCGATTGCCGCCGCAACACGAAGGAGGAATAAGCATGGCCAAGAAATCGAAGGTCGTTAAAGAATTGAAAAGACAAGCGTTGGTTGACAAGTATGCCGAGAAACGCCGGCAGCTCAAAGAAAAAGGGGATTATGCCGCTTTGCAGAAGCTGCCGCGCGATTCCTCGCCGACCCGGCTGCATAACCGCTGCTTCGTTTCGGGACGGCCGAGAGGATATATCGGGAAATTCAAAGTGTCCCGGATTGTATTCCGCGAGCTCGCCCATAAAGGGCAAATCCCGGGAGTGAAAAAGGCGAGCTGGTAAAAGATCTACGCAGCAGGTTGGCGGACGAACTGCGGAGCAGTTTTTTACCGGAATCGAGGTGATTAAAGCTTTCAACCAGTCGTCCTCCTCCTATGAAAAGTACGAAAAAGCGGTCAGATCGTTCAAGGAATATACGCTGAACTGGTTCGGAAGCACCTGGAAGTTGATGAACTTCGGAGGCTCCGTGCTGCCGTCCGCCTTGCTCGGCACGATGCCGGTCGGGATGATATTTTGTATCTGAACGGTTCCCTAAGTCCCGCGGAACTGACCATGTGCTTGATTTTGTCTTTAGGCATCGTAGCGCCGTTAACCAGTTTTACCGTATTCGTCAATGACGCCAAGTCCATCGAATACGCGGTCAAAGACGCCGATGAATTTCTAAATCTGAAGGTTCTTGACAATGCGGCGGAGAGGGTGAAACTGGAAAATTACAATATCGAGCTGGACCGGGTCTCCTTTTCTTACGAAACAGCCTGGGATGAACAGGCGGATCGCCGGGCCGGCAACGTACTCACGGAGATTAGCCTCAAACTGGAAGAGGGAACTTTTACAGCCCTGGTCGGCCCTTCTGGCAGCGGCAAATCAAAGGCAAATAGCGCAAACCGCTCTTCCGCGGTTTGCGCTATTTGCTTTGATCAAGACGGGAGCCGCAGAGCTTTATATTATTTGGATTTTAGGTTGACAAAAAAAAACAGAGATCATTATACTGTTTACATCGTAAATATTACGATTTAATAATCGATCCTGAAAAGATGCGGCCTAGCATAGGGGGGATGATCGTGGATGAATTTACGGCTCGCAGACTTGAAAATATCCTGGACGGTTACATCGAAGTGAAGGTTCCGCGAGAGGTTCGCTCCTCGATTCGTTTAAAATACGAATGGGATGACAAGGGGCTGATTTTGCTGGAGGAACGGCCCCATTCCTATGGCCGTCAGTGGCACGGCTCGGCAGTCGCTCAGTTTCGGTTGGAGAGGGGGCAATGGAGCGTGTATGCCAATAATGCAAACCGGGAGTGGGAGCGGGTCCAATCGATCGCGCCCTGTTCGGATTTCGAGCAGCAATTGGAACAAGTCGAGTTGGATCCGGAAGGGATCTTTTGGCCTTCACTGAAGCAGGAATGAAGAATCATGAATTGGAAAAGGAGCATGCCTGAATGAGTAAAAATAATGCCAATTTCCGCCTTCCCCGGTCCAAAGGCATGGATGTGGCGACGTGTTATACGCCTAAAGAGTGCGGGAAAAAAGTCAAGCGTATCGTATTTGCGCCCGCCAATCGGCAAATCGTGGAAGAGTTTATTACGATTATCGGAATGAAAGAGAAGTTCGAACACTATGATGTACCGATCCCCAATAAAATCGTCATGTTCGGTCCGCCGGGTACGGGAAAAACGCTAACGGCCTTTTATATTGCCGCTCGCCTGGAGCTGCCGTTGATTTTGGTGCGGCTGGACGCGATAATTCATAGTCATTTGGGGGAAACGGGGAGCAACATCCGCAAAATTTTCGATTACGCCAAAACGACGCCGTGCGTCCTGTTCCTTGACGAATTCGACGCGATCGGCAGAACGCGGGATAACAATGACGAAGTCAAGGAAATGGCAAGGGTGGTCAACACCTTGCTGCAATGCCTGGATGAATTTGAGGGGAACAGCGTCTTCATCGCGGCCACCAATCTGGAGGAAGAATTGGACCAGGCGATCTGGCGCCGGTTTGATACGAAAATGACTTACAGCATGCCGGATGATGCCGGAAGAAGTGAATTTATTCATCTTCTTATGGATGATTTTGAGCAAGCGGAACCGCTTTACGAGCTAACATCATGTTTGCTCGCGGGCTGCAGCTTCGCCGACATGGAACAAATCATCCTCAAGGCGAAGCGAAAGGCAATTATCGAAGGCGGTCCGCTTAACCCTATACACCTTAAAGATGCCTATGCGGAATACAAGCCCAAAATCAGCGAATGAAGAAACGGATCGTTTTTTGTCGAAAAATGAATTGACAGTCTCATCCAATAAAGCTAAACTTCACTTAAACGTAATAATTACGATTATGTATCGATAATTTCGGTAGTTATTACAGTTAATGCCGATTAAGTTAAAGGGAGCGGATATTCGGATGATGAAGGCTACGGGGATTGTCAGAAAAGTGGATGAGCTGGGGAGAATCGTAATTCCCATAGAATTGCGGCGCATCTTGGGAATTGATATCAAGGATGCGTTGGAGATTTTTGTCGACGGGGAGCGAATCATTTTACGGAAATATGAACCCAGTTGCATTTTTACCGGCAGCGCTGATGATTTGGTGTTCTTTCGCGGGAAGATGGTGAGCAGGGCATGTTTGGAAGAACTGCGGCAGTTGCTGGCATCGACCGGAGACAGGGCTTAACTGCTGCTGTTGACATGTTCTAGGAGAAAGACTTATGATTCTTAATAGTAATAATTACGAATAATTGATGAGGAGGTGTTCGTTATGGAGACGTTCGATTGCGTTGTCGTAGGCGGAGGTGCGGCGGGGATCGGCTTGGGCTGTTTGCTGCAAGAACTTGAAGTACGACGCTTCGCGGTTCTTGAGCGGGGAAGCATTGGCGCTACTTTTCGGATGTGGCCCAGGGAGATGCGAATGATTACTCCGTCTTTTACGGGGAATGCTTACGGTCTGCTGGATCTCAATGCCATCACGCTGAAAACCTCACCCGCCTATACGCTGGGAACGGAGCATCCCTCCGGCGAACAGTATGCGGATTATTTGCGGGCAGTAGCCGAATCTAAAAAGCTGCCCGTACAAGCCGGCGTGGATGTGACCGGGATCCGGCCTCAACCGGACGGCAGTTTTGAATTGGATACTTCAAGCGGCACCCTGCGCAGCAAATTCGTCATCTGGGCGGCCGGCGAGTTTCAGTATCCCGAATTGGGTGGTTTTCCCGGCGCCGAATACGGTATTCACAACAGTCTGATCAAGGAGTGGAAAGGCCTTGAGGGCGAGGAACACGTCATTATCGGGGGCTATGAAAGCGGCGCCGACGCGGCGATTCATTTGGCCAAATTGGGCAGGAAGGTAAAAGTGATCGACCGGAGCATCCGTTGGACGGAAAAAGGCGGCAGTGATCCGAGCTTGGAGATTTCGCCTTTTACAAAGGATCGTTTAAAGGAAGTGGCGGAAGGGCAGGTGGAATTGCTGGCAGGGTACGAGGTTCAGTGGATCGAGCCGGCGGACGACGGGGGATATCACGTTTATTGCGAGAGTGCTTTAGGCCACAGTCATTTCGTTAAAACCGGTTCCCGCCCGATTCTGGCGACAGGCTTCAGGGGAAGCCTTGAGCTCATCAGGCATTTATTTGAAACGGATGATCGCGGTGCTGTGCTGCTAAATGAGTATGACGAATCCACGCGGACGCCTGGCCTTTTTGTTTCCGGACCAAGTGTGCGGCACGAGTCTTTGATTTTTTGTTTTATCTATAAGTTCAGACAACGCTTTGGCGTTGTTGCCGGTGAGATTGCCGGACGCCTGGGGTTGGATACGAGCGTGCTGGACGAATACCGCAATCAGGGAATGCTGCTTACGGACCTGAGCTGTTGTGAAGAGGACTGTCAGTGCTGAAGAGGGATCAATTCGGGCCGCGAAGCGTGGTCATGATCGGCTTTGAATCCTCCGGCAAATCGGCGCTGTTCCGCGGGTTGACCGGCCAAAATACAGGGGAGGAGGCGAATTTTCGTGGCTCCACCGTCATGGTACGGAGAGGGAGTTTAACGGATGCCATGGAACTGGCCGATCTCCCCGGGATTCGGGTTAAAGATGACAGTGTTGTTGCAAGGATGGCGATGGACGCCGTCACGGATGCGGATATTTTGCTGCTGGTCGTGCGGGCTACACATGCGGCGAAGGAACTTCCGCTGCTGCTGGACGCGGTAAAGCCGGACGGCAAGCACGCCGTTCTGGTGCTTACCTTTGCTGATAAAATACGAGCGGGGTTGCCGGAGCTTACGCGGGAATGTAGCGACTGGTTGGGGATCCCCGTCTTTGCGGTCGATGCGCGTTGGATAATGCCTGCGGATAAGAAGGAGCTTCTTCGAGTATTGGATGAAGCCGGACCGATTCGCCCTGGGGCCGGAGCGTCGCTGGCTTTGCCGTTTCGCGCCGTACAGCCGCAGATCACCTGGTTTGAACACCCGATATGGGGGCGCCCCCTGTCGTTTGCGATGACCCTGCTGCTTTTTGCGGCGCCCGTATTGGTGGCTTACCTGCTTTCGGCATGGCTGCAGCCCATTACGGACCGGCGCGTGATCGATCCGGTCAAATCGCTATTTGCAGACACGCCTTTGCTTCTGCATTCTTTTCTCGTTGGCGATTACGGGCTGCTGACGTTGGGCTGGTATTCTTTTCTGTGGGCGTTTCCGGTTGTCCTGCTGCTCGGTCTCAGCGTTGCCCTGGTGGAGGAGAGCGGCATTAAGGATCGTATTACCGATTCGCTGGACGGCCCGATGCGCGTCATCGGACTGAGTGGCCGCGACCTTATTCCCGTGTTGTCCGGATTTGGGTGCAATGTGGTTGCGGTCTTTCAAAGCCGCGCCTGCAGCGCCTGTACTCGAAAATCATGCGTGTCGCTGATCGCCTTCGGCTCCGCCTGCAGCTATCAAATCGGGGCTTCCTTGTCCGTGTTTAGCTCGGCCGGCCATCCGTGGCTGTTTTTACCTTACATATCGGTTCTTGGCCTTGCGGGAGCCTTGCATACAAGGGTATGGAACGGAAAACCGGCACCGCTTGCCGAGCGGGGCTACGAGAGCAAAACCTACTTGCAAAAACCCGGAATACGCGCCGTGAGCTGGCGGATTCGCACCGTAATCAAGCAGTTTCTGTTTCAGTCAATGCCGATTTTTATCGCGATCTGCCTGACCGCTGCGGCTTTGCAACTGACCGGCCTAATGACCTGGCTCACGGCGATTGTCCAACCCGTTCTCCGGCTTTTTCATCTGCCGCCCGATGCCGCAAGCGGCATTGTTTTCTCCATGGTGCGCAAAGACGGGCTGCTGATTTTGAATCAGGGGGAAGGGGAACTGCTGACGTCGATGAATGCGGCTCAGGTTTTTCTCCTGGTGTATCTTGCTTCCACGCTGACAGCTTGTCTGGTCACGCTGTGGACGGTCAGAAAGGAAATGGGCTGGTCCTTTGCCGCTTCCATGGCGGGCAAGCAAGCCGCGACTTCCCTTGTTACTTCAGGAATCATCCTGCTTATATTCGGCCGATAAAATTCGGTTATTCGTATTCGGTTATCCGTATTTGGTACGGCTTTTGGAAAGGAGACGCGATGATGATTTTGTCCGATCGAACGATTAGGGAGCGGTCGAATCTACCTCGACGCCGATAGAGGATAATTAAAAATAGCAAGGAGTTGAAGAAAGCATGGCGGTTCTGGCAAAAGACGAGGAAAAGAAAATTCCGGTGACCGTTCTCAGCGGGTATCTGGGCGCGGGGAAAACGACGATTTTGAACCATGTGCTGAACAACCGGGAAGGCCTGAAGGTTGCGGTTATCGTCAACGATTTGAGCGAGGTCAATATCGACGCCGATCTGGTTCGCGACGGCGGCGGACTCAGCCGAACGGAAGAGAAGCTGGTGGAAATGTCCAACGGCTGCATCTGCTGCACCCTTCGGGACGATTTGCTGCAGGAGGTGGAACGTCTCGCCCGGGAAAACAGGTTCGATTATATTCTGATCGAATCAACCGGAATCGGCGAGCCTTTACCGGTCGCCCAAACCTTTACTTATGTGGATGAAGAGCAAGGCATTGATTTAACCAAGCTGACCCGGCTCGACTGCATGGTGACCGTCGTGGACGCTTACCATTTCTGGCAGGACTACAACTCTCGGGAGACGCTGCGGGATCGCAACCAGGAAGCCGGAGAAGGGGACATAAGGGGCGTCGTCCATCTGCTGATCGACCAAGTTGAATTTTGCGATGTACTAATTATCAACAAATGCGACCTGGTCAGCGAAGACGAACTGGTCAAGCTGGAGAAGGCGTTGCGCAGCCTCCAGCCGCGAGCGAAGATCATCCGCACCAGCCACGGCAAGGTGGACCCAAAGGAAATTCTGAATACGCGTTTGTTTGATTTCGAAGCCGCCAGCCGGTCGGCCGGGTGGATCCAGGAGCTACAGAAAGAACATCATACGCCGGAAACCGAAGAATACGGCATTACCTCGTTCGTGTATACGAGAAAAATACCATTTCATCCGGAAAGGCTGCTGCAATGGCTTGGAAAATGGCCGAAGGAGGTAGTGCGATCCAAAGGGATTATGTGGATTGCCACGCGCAACAATCTTGCGGTTTCGCTCAGCCAGGCCGGCGTTTCCCGGCAGATTTCGCCTGCGGGACTGTGGGTTGCGGCCTTGTCGGAAGAGGAGAGGCTCGCCTACTTCGGCGGCGAGTTTGCCAAAACGCCGGATTGGGACGAACAGTGGGGCGACCGGGTCACCAAGCTTGTGTTCATCGGCGTCGGCCTGGACAAAGAGAAAATTGCCCGGACCTTGGACGAAGCCTTGTTGACGGCCGATGAAATGGTAAGCAACTGGCGTACATTGAACGACCCCCTGCCGAAATTTTAAGTATGTGTTTGCGAATGGAGGAGGCCTGATGGCATATATCGGCACGGAAAAAAACGATGAGGAAAAGGTGATCAGCGTCCATTCCGAAAAACAGTGGCTGCGGAGGGATGCGGAGCTGGCAAGCTGGCTGCGGCGTCCCAAGCAAAGGAGACGCGCCAAGCAAACCGTATGGCTGGGCAATACTCCGGTCGATGCGGAAATCTTTGCGGCCCTTGCCGGCCTCAAGCGAATGCATATCCAAACCGAGTTCTCCTGTGCGGGCGTTAGTCCTTTGGACGAACCGGAAGATCATTCGCTTTATGCCTATATCACCCTGCTCGGGTCGGAAAAAGCGGATCGATTCGTTCAATTCGCCATGCGCCGGATGAGACATCGTCTGCTCGCCACTTTCGAGCCGTCTCGGAACCGGTACGATCTTTCTTCTTTTTTGATTGGGCATAACCGCTCTTTCTGTATGCTCTTGCAGCGCTGCGCCGAAACGTTTGCCCGGACGGAGCAGGAACGGACGCCGGATGGTCATTAAAAGCGGAAACAGAAAATACTTTGCCTCAAGATAGTAATAATTACGATTATTCAGGAGGAAGAAATCCATGCGTTCAGTCACGAAATTTACGCTTATTCTATTGGGAAGCTTGCTGCTGGTTGCGGCCGCGGGTTGCGGGGCATCGCCCGCCGCCGACAGCGCGGCGCAAAATACGGAAACGAATTCGCCGGCGTCGGCGGCCCAATCGTCGGAACCCGCATCCGCCGCCGAACAAGGCAAGGCCGAGCCTTTCCTGTCATTTACGGACGACGCCGACCGCGAGGTTACGCTTCCGTCGCAGCCGCAAAGGATCGTCGTGCTTTCCCCGCAGCTGCTGGATTTGCTGTATGCGGTCGACGGCACTGCCATCGCCCGGGCTACTTCAACAGGGGGAAACGAGCCGGAAAAAGCGAAAACGATTGAAGATGTCGGGGGCATGACGACGGTAAACACGGAAAAACTGCTGTCTTTAAAGCCGGATCTGGTGATCGGCTCCACCTCATTTCATCGGGACCTAGTCAGCGTTTTGGAGGCCAGCGATATTCCTTTCGCTCTTTTCAGCCTCAGCACCTATAGTGATTTGAAGGAGAGGGCACTGCTGTTCGGCAAGCTGGCCGGCACGGAGCCCAAAGCAACCGAGGCGCTGGCCAAGCTGGAGGGGCAAATCGGCGAGCTGACGGCCAAGGTGCCGTCCGGCGAAACGCCCAGCTTTATCATGCTGAATGTCACCCCAAGCAGTATTACCGTACAGCGGGAAAACACCGTGGGCCTGGAAGTCGCGGAAATGCTGCAGATGAAAAATGTGGCGGTCGCGTTGGAGGCGTCGCAGAAAAGCCCGTCCACGGCGCCGTTCAGCCTGGAAAAAATCGTTGAGTTGGATCCGGATTACGTCTTTATTCTCATCCACGGCGCCCGCGAGGACGGAGAGCAAAAAATCGAGTCGGATCTGGCCGGCCAACCGGCCTGGGCCTCGCTGCGCGCGGTCAAGGAAAAGCGGATGGCGATTTTGCCTTCGGACCTGTTGCTGTCGAATCCGGGCTTTCGGTTAAACGAGTCGGTCGAATATTTGGCCAAACTGGTTTATCCCGACGTTTACGGCAATGGAAACTGATATCAAACGGGCGGCCGCTCCCCGAGGCGTTCTCATATTGGCCGCTTTGGCGATTGCGGCCGCTGCGGGAATCGCGTTCAGTATCGGCACCGGGGCTGTTCAAATTTCGCTAGGCGATATTTGGCGGTATCTTTTTCATGGATTTGACGGGCCCCTGCGAGAGGTGATCTGGAATATCCGTCTGCCCCGTACGCTGGTGGCGGCTTTGGTCGGCGTGAATCTGGCCTTGTCCGGAGCGCTTCTGCAGGGGGTCATGCGCAATCCGCTGGCCGATCCGCATATTATCGGCGTCTCCTCGGGAGCCGGGCTGTTCGGCATCGCTATCCTCATTTTGTTTCCGCAGGCCTGGCCGCTGCTTACGCCGGCAGCCTTTGTCGGGGCCTCGGGGGCGGCCGCGATCATTTATTTGCTGGCCTGGAAGCAGGGGGTTCAGCCGGTCCGCATCATTCTCGCGGGCGTTGCGGTATCCGCTTTTCTCGGCTCCGGCATTTCGGCGCTGCTTACGTTCTACAGCGACCGGGTCAACGGCGCGCTCGTGTTTCTCGTTGGCGGACTGGCCGCCAAAAGCTGGCCGGAGCTGCACATGATGCTTCCTTATTCGATTGCGGGCGTCGGTCTGGCCTTATTGGGCTCCGTGCATCTGAACCTGCTGTCGCTTGGAGATTCCAATGCGCGCGGACTTGGACTGCGGGTAGAGGCGGCCCGTCTGGTGTTGACGGCCATCGCCACGCTGCTGGCGGCCAGCGCGGTGAGCGTCGTCGGTTTGCTTGGTTTTGTCGGCTTGATCGTTCCCCACTCCGCGCGGCTGCTGATCGGCAGCGATTACCTGCTGCTGTTGCCAGCTTCCGCCCTGCTTGGCGCCGCGGTCGTCACCGTCTGCGACACATTGGCCCGCTTGATGTTCGCGCCGATCGAGCTTCCCGTCGGCATTCTATTGGGAGCGCTCGGCGCGCCGTTTTTTCTGTATTTGCTAAGGAGGGAAGGAGAATGACGGCGCTGCATTTGGAGAACCTTGCGGTCAAATACCATAACCGGCCGGTGATCGAGCGTTTAAACTGGAGCGCGGAGGAAGGGAAAATCTATAGCATTATCGGTCCCAACGGCTGCGGCAAAAGCACCTTGCTGAAGGCCGTTTCCGGACAGTTGAAGCCGGCCGGAGGTTCAATCCTGCTTGATGGCAAACCGCTCGGCAGCTACTCGAGGCGCCGCCTGGCCAGGCATTTGTCCATGTTGCAGCAAAGTCAGGATAAGCTGCCGGACATGACGGTGCGCACATTGGTCGGCTACGGGCGTTTTCCCCACAAGCCGGCCTGGGCGGGGCTGCGCAAGGAGGATGAGGCTATCGTCGATTGGGCTTTGGCCCAGACGGGGACGGTTCCGTTTGCGGACCGCAAGCTGTCCGACTTGTCCGGCGGGGAGCGCCAGCGGGTCTGGATTGCCCTGGCGCTGGCGCAGCAGCCGCGCTTGCTGTTGCTCGATGAGCCGACGACTTATCTGGATGTCAGTCATCAATGGGAGATCATGAAGCTGATTTCCGGGATTAACCGGAAGCACGGCATAACCGTCATCATGGTTTTGCACGATATGAATCATGCCGCCGCTTATTCCGACGAAATCATGGTTATGGACAAAGGAAAGGTGTATGCCAGCGGAAAACCGCAGGCCACGATTACCGAACAGACACTTGGCGAAGTGTTCGGCGTGAGGGGGCGCATTGAACCGGGGCCCGGGAACGAACGGCTGACCTGTCTTGTGACGGGTCTGTTGGAGACGGCGGTGCGGGCCTAATGGGGCATGAAATAGATGTTAGGAATGGAGAGGAAAAGGATGGATGCTAAACCGGCCGTATTTCCGTTTGCCGCGATCGTCGGTCAGGACACCATGAAGAAAGGTCTGCTTCTGAATCTCGTTGACCCGCGGCTTGGCGGGGTGCTCATTCGGGGGGAGAAAGGGACGGCCAAATCGACGGCAGTGCGCGCGCTGGCCGATCTGATGCCCGGGCTTCATGTCGTCAACCTGCCGGTCAGCGCCACGGAGGATCGTGTTGTCGGCACGCTGGATATCGAGCATGCGATCCGCGAAGGGGAGAAGCGGTTCGAGCCGGGCCTGCTGGCTGCGGCGCACGGGCATATTTTATATGTAGACGAGATTAATTTGCTGGATGATGCGATCGTGGACGCATTGCTTGACGCCGCCGCCATGGGAGTGAATACGGTCGAACGGGAAGGCGTATCGCATTCGCATCCCGCCCGCTTTATTTTGATCGGTACGATGAATCCGGAGGAAGGGGAACTGCGTCCGCAATTACTGGACCGGTTCGCGCTCTCCGTGGAGGTGGCCGGCGAACGCGAGGTTGTTGAACGGATGGAGGTCATCAAGCGCCGTCTCGATTTTGATGCAGATCCCGGAGCATTTCGACGCCGGTATGCGCGGGAACAGTCGGAGCTTTCCGAACGAATTTTGCGCGCGCGCGAACGGCTTGAACAGATCGAGCCTACCGAGCAGTTGTTGGAGTGGACGGCCAAAGTGGGGATTCGCCTGGAGGTGGACGGCCACCGCGCGGACATCACTTTAATGAAGGCGGCGATGGCGCTTGCCGCCTTGGAGGGAAGGACCCGTGTCCGGCCGGACGATATGGCGGAGGCGGCGATGCTGGTCATGCCGCACCGGATGCGCAAAAGACCGTTCGAGGACGGAGAATACGGTCCGGAGAAGATTCGGGAGCGGCTTGGCGATCTGCTGCAGGAGGTCACGAATGTGCTCTGAGGCTTACGTTTACCCTTTCTGCGCCGTCGTTGGCCAGGAGCCTGCCAAAAAGGCGTTATTGCTGCATGCCGTGAATCCTTCGTTGAAAGGCGTTCTTCTGGCCGGGGAGGCGGGAACGGCAAAGACGACGCTGGTTCGCGGCCTTGCCGCGCTGCTTTCCGAACGCAAACAGATCGGCATTCCGCTGCATGTCGACAATGAGCGGCTGTTTGGAGGGGTGGAGACGGCCGCCGCCGTCCGCTTCGGCGAGAGAAGATTCGCTCCCGGCCTGCTCGCCGCGGCCGACGGGCAGCTGGTGACGATCGACGATGTAAATCTGATGAGCGAAAGAACGCTGCATGCGATTTTATCCGCCGCCGAGCACGGCGGCTTCGAAACGGAACGGGAAGGGGGAGGCGACTGGCAGCCCGCTTCTTTTCTGCTGCTTGGCACGATAAACCCCGAAGAAGCCAAGCTGAAGCCTGCGCTGCTTGACCGCTTTGGCCTGTATGTCCGCGCCGGGACGTCGGCCGATCCGGCCGAGCGGGCGGAAATTATCCGCCGCAGGCTGGCATTTGAGCGGAATCCGGAGCGGTTTGCGGGCTTCTTCGAGCCGGCGGCGGCAGAGCTGCGGGAGAAGCTCGCGCAGGCGCGGCGGCGTCTTTCCGCCGTGCGAATCGGCGAGCCGATGCTGCGGCTGGCCGCCGAAATCGCCGCGGAGGCCGGATGCCCCGGGCAGCGCGCGAATATTCTGCTCGCGGAGCTTGCCCGCACCCTGGCCGCATGGGAAGGCCAGACGGAGATAGAACCCGGGCATTTGCGCGAGGCCGCCGGGTTTGTTTTGCCGCACCGGATGCGTCCTTCCGAGGCGGACACGGCGCCGGGGGAAGCGCCCGAACGGGAGCCGGAGCGCGATTCGGCGGACGGAGGCAGGGCGTCCGCCGGGCCGCCGAAGACATCGGACCATTCCGGGCGCGGACAGGAGGGGGGACGTCAGGCTGACGGCCCGCCGGCGGAGGCCGAAGGCGGGGAAGCTGCGGAGCCGAAGCCCGCGCAGCCGGGCGACGCTGCCGGAGGCGGCAGCGCCTCCGGTGAAGCGGATGTACCGAGCGTTGCTGCGCGTGCCGTCGTTGAGACGGTGGGGCGGGATTTTGATGTCCGCCGCATCGCTTTTACTCCGCCGCGCGTCCGGTACCAGGCCAAAGCGGGCAAACGCAATCAGGCCGGCGAAAGCGGGCGCACCGGGCGTTATGTCCGGGCGGCGACGTCGCGCGGAGCGATATCCGACTTGGCGCTGGATGCCACGCTTCGGGCGGCGGCCCCCTATCAGTTTGCCCGCCGCCGGCGGCAACCGTCGGCCGGCGGCGAAGACGGGCCGCGCCCGGGCGTGCTGGTCGAGCGAAGCGATCTGCGCGTCAAGGTGCGGGAGAGCCGCACGGGAACCGCGCTGTTGTTCGTCGTCGACGCCAGCGGATCGATGAACGCGGCCAAACGGATGAAGGCGGTTAAGGGGGCGGTGCTGTCGCTGCTGCGCGACGCTTACCGGCAGCGCGACAGCGTCGGCCTGATCGCGTTCCGGGATAAGGGAGCGGAGCTGCTGCTGGACATCACGCGCAGCGTCGAGCTGGCCGAACGCCGGCTGAAGTCGATGCCCGTCGGCGGGAAGACGCCGTTATTGGCCGGGCTGGAGAAAGGCGCGGCGACGATTCGCACAATGCTGCGCAAAGGAAGCGGGCCTATCCCGGCGATGATCGTCATTACCGACGGCAAAGCGAACGCCGGGATTGCTCCCGGACTTGATCCGTGGCAGGAAATCGGCCGCGCCGGCCGGCGCATTTCGGAGGCCGGCATCCAGACGCTCGTGATCGATACGGAGCAAGGATTCGTCCGGCTCGGCTACGCCCGCAAGCTGGCGGATGGCTTGCAGGCGCAATACTTCCGGCTGGAAGAACTGGACGCCGGCCGGATCGAGCGCGCCGTAAGGAATCTGGTGCAGAGCGGACCCGGGAAACGCCGGGTTTATTCCGACACCTATGAGGAGATGAGAGATTGAAGATCACCGTATTGACGAACAGCGAAGCTTCGCAGGCGCATTTGTCGGCGGCGTACCACATGCTGGATGACGGACAACGGCGTCAGCTGCAGCTTGCCGTCGTCGACCCGGGAGGCAGCGAGTCTGTCGAACCGCCGCCGGGCCTGGAGGCGAAGCTTGCGGCGGGCGCCGCCGATTTCGTATTGTTTGATGCGCATGGCGTTCGCAAGGAGATCGTGGAGCAAATCAAAAGGCTCCTGAGTAAAGGAGAGGCGCAATTCGTTCCGGTCGGCGGGGATGCCGCCGAGATCCGGCCGTTGTTCCGGCTCGGCCGGCTGACCGCCGACCGTTTGCCGGGGCCGGGCGCAAACGCGGAGGAAATGCTTCCGAATGAATTAAGGGAGGATTATGGCCGCTTTGTAAAAATAACGGAATATTGGCGGGGCGGCGGGTCGGAAAATATGCTCGGCCTGCTTTGTCTGGCAGGCCGGGAATATGGCGGGTGCGACCTGCTGCCCGTACCTTCCGACCCGGTTTCCATTCAGGAGTTGTGCCTGCTCGATCCCCGCCGGGGGGCTCGCTTCTCCTCCCAGGTGGAGTACCGGAAAAGCCGGGGATACACAGGGCATCGGCCGACGGTGGCGCTGCTGTTTCTCGGCAACGGCAATCCGCAGGACATCGAGGAATGCGTCGGGGAGCTCACAGACGCCATCGAGGCGTTCGCCGAGGTGCTGCCGGTTGCCTTTCCTTCCGTGATGCACGTTTCGATGGAGCGTCTGCGCGAATTGCTGGTTGGGGAAGAACGGCCGGTCGATTTAATCGTCAACCTGCTTCCTTTCCGGCTGGGCATCGGGCCGGGCGGAGGCGGGGCCGCAGCCGGAGCTGCGGAATGGCTGGATGCTTTGGGAGCGCCGATGCTGCATCCGTTTTTCCTCTCCGGCACGACGGAAGAGGAATGGAGGCGGTCCGTCAGGGGGGTGAATCCCTCGCAGCTGATGGTTCAGGTCGTGTTGCCGGAGTTGGACGGCGCCATCGAAACGTTTCCGATCGCCGCTTTGCGCCGCGAAGGAGACGACCCGGCGCTCGGCGTCGCCCTGAACAGGCTGGCGCTGATTCCCGAACGGACCGATCGGCTGGTTGGCCGCATCCGCCGCTGGCTTGAGCTGAAAAGAAAAGCGAACCGGGAGAAGAAGCTGGCTCTGATTTGCTACAATTACCCTCCCGGTGAGGCTACCGTGTTCGGGGGCACTTTTCTCGATACCTTTGAATCGGTGTCCCGGCTGCTGACCCGGCTGAAAGAGGCCGGTTACGATGCCCCGGAAATGTCCGCGGAAGAACTGCGTTCCCACTTTGTGGAAGGCGGGCTGGTCAATTCCGGCCAATGGGCGGGCGAGCAGGCGGCGGACGGCATGATCCGCTACAGCGATCCCGCTTTTGCGGCCAAGCTGGCCGCGCGTTCGTGGGGCGGGGAGGCCGAAGCCCGCTGGGGGACGCCTCCCGGCGAAATCATGTCGGAGCAGGATGCCTTCCTGATTCCCGGCATTGCCGGCGGCCGTATTTTCATCGGCCTGCAGCCTTCGCGCGGCATTCACGAGGACCCCGAGAAATCCCTGCACGACCGCTCCCTGCTTCCGACGCACCAGTATACCGCATTTTATCAGTGGCTTCGCGAGGAATGGGGGGCCGATGCGGTCGTGCATATCGGCACCCACGGGACGCTGGAATTTCAGCGCGGCAAGGAATGCGGCATGTCGGGCGACTGCGTACCGGACGACTTTATCGGCGACCTCCCCCATCTGTATTATTATTACGTGGGCAATCCCTCGGAAGCGATGATCGCCAAACGCCGCAGCCACGCGGTGCTGGTCGGCTATCAGGCGCCGCCGTTTACGGAGGCGGAGCTGTACGGCGAATGGGCTGGGCTCGAAACGCTGCTGCATGAATACCGCGAGGCGCAGCAACTGGATCCCGACCGCTGCGAGGACATCCTCACCAAGCTGCGGGCGGCGGCTAAGACGCTGCATTTTGCTGCGGAGTCGCCGGAAGAAATCGAGGAAGAGCTGTACCGGATGCAGCGGTCGCTTATCCCGAGCGGACTGCATGTGCTGGGCGAAGGCTACTCCCCCGAGGCGGCCGCCGCCCACATGAGGTTCGTGCTTCGCCACGAACGGGGCACGGTCCGTTCCCTGCGCGGGCTGCTGGCGGAACGAAAAGGCAAGCAGGCGGAGGAGATCGCCGCGGAGGGGCGAACGGAGGAGCTTCGCAAGCTGGACCGGGAGGCGGAAGAACTGATCGCCGATTACTTGGCGGCGAAGGAGCTGCCGTCCTCCTGCCTGAAAGAGCCGCCGGCGTGGCGGGATGCCGTGCAGCGTACGCTGGAATACGGATACCGGGCCTATGAGAGCTCCATGGCCAACGAAGAGATGGAAGGGTTGCTGAAGGCGCTGGAAGGGCGTTACCTTCGGGCCCAATTGGCCGGCGACGCGCTGCGTTCCCCGGAGGTGCTGCCCTCCGGACGCAATCTCTACCAATTCGATCCGCGCGCCGTACCCAGCCTGACCGCTGCGGAACGGGGAGCGCGCACGGCCGAAAACTCGATCCGCCAATACTACGAGCGCCATGGCGAATATCCGGGGACGACGGCGATCGTGCTGTGGGGATTGGAGACGTCACGGACGCAAGGGGAAACGATCGGACAAATCCTCCACTATATGGGCGTCCGCGCCGGCGGCGGAATCGGGACGTTTCGGACCGAATACGACGTTATTCCGCTGTCCGAACTGGGCCGGCCGCGCCTGAACGTGGTGGTGCATATGACCGGATTGTTCCGCGACCTGTTTCCGAATTTGCTGGAGGAGTTGAACCGGCTTTTCCGCCGCGTCTCCGAGCTGGATGAGCCCGGGGAAATGAACCGGTTCAAGGCCCATACCCGCAAAACGGAGGCAGATCTGCTGGCTGCGGGCTATGCACCGGAGCGGGCCCGGGATCTGGCGAGCGCCCGGATATTCGGCCCGGCGGAAGGCCAGTACGGGACAGGCATGACCCGCTTGATCGAGACGAAGCAGTGGAGCGAGGAAGCCGAGCTTGGACAGGCGTATGCGGACGGTCAGCAGTATGTATACAGCCTGGGGGAACGCGGCTGCCCCGAGCCGGAGCTGTACCGCGCTCATTTGCTGGCGGTCGACGTCGTTTCGCAAATTCGCAGCAGCCATGAATGGGAGGTCACCGATTCCGACCATTATTACGAATATTTCGGAGGTTTGTCCAAATCGGTAGAGATGGTGAAGGGAAGCCCGGCGGAGATCCATATCACCGATACGACCGGCGAGCAGCCTTTGACCGAATCGGCGGAGCATGCGATCGCCCGGGGCGTGCGGACCCGGCTGACCAATCCGAAATGGATCGACGCGCTGCTGAAGCATCCCCATCACGGGGCGGAGCAAATCGCCCGGCGGTTTGAATACGTGCTGGGCCTGGCCGCTACCACCGGAAAAGTGGAGCCTTGGGTCTTCGACCAATTGCATGAAGTTTACGTGGCGGACGAAGAGAGAAGCCGGCAAATGAGCGAAAACAATCGCTGGGCTTATCATGCGATGATGGAAACGCTGCTGGAGAGCCATCAGCGGGGTATTGGGAGCCGGACGAAGAACAGCTGGAACGGCTCCGGCAGAAATATGTCGAACTGGAAGGCGATTTGGAGGGCTGACTAATATGTAGCGATTATGCTTATTAGTGCAAGTTCAAAAGGTCGGCTTTTCAGCACCGAGAAGGTTGGATGAAGCTAGGGACTGAGGAGCGGAGCGTACGTTTTGGGTACATGAGCACCGGAAGTCCCGGCTGAATTCAAGATTCGATGTCGAGTCCGCTTCCTGACTTACTTCGTGATCAAAAGATGACTTTTTGAACAACCTCTATAAAAGAAGGCGGCGCCGTCAATGCGCCGCCGCTTCTTTTCTTTTGTCGTAGGCAATTACCGCATAGGCGTCATGCATATGAATCGATTCCTCGTTCCGGCATTCCACCGTGAAGGCCTGCACCGCCTCCATTTCGTACAAATCCGCAGCGACAAGCCGTACCATATCCTCCACGAAGCGGGGGTTTTCATAGGCTTGCTCCGTGACCCTCTTCTCGTCCGGACGTTTCAGAATCGGATGAAGCGCGCTGCTGGCATTGGATTCCGCCGCCTCCAGAAGCATTGCCTTCCAATCCGGCGCCGGCTCGGAAGCGGGATCAAGCACCACGGTCATCGTCACCATCCCGCGCTGGTTATGGGCGCTGTATTCACTTATTTCCTTGGAGCAGGGGCACAAAGTAGTTACGGCAACCCGCAGGCTGACCTCAGCCGTAAAAGGCTTTCCCTTTGTATAGGCCGCTTTGATCGAGGCTTCCGCATGATTCAGTCCCGTATTGGCCGAAACCGGAGCCGGACGCTCGTAAAACCAGGGAAAGGTCATCGCGATTTCGGCGTTGTCTTGCCCCATCCGCTCCGCCAGCTCGCGAACGAAATCGCACAGCTCCGGAAGCTCGGTGGTCCAGCCCTTCCGGCGATAAAGCTCCAATTGTTCCGTCAAACGGCTCATGTTAATGCCTTTGGACTCCCGAGGCAGGCTCGTAGTCAGCGCAATCGTCGCGATGCTGGTTTGGGATCCCGGCTCCAAAACCGAACAAACCTGCACAGGATGCCGAACTCGGCAAATACCGACATGATCGATGGGAAACAGATAGTCTTCCCGGCGGTTTTGCAAATCGGCCATTTGCTCCTTGGCCGTCGGCTTGTTTCCGGGAATCGGATCGGTGGAACCGAAACGCCGATGCCGCTCCGGTTTGGCGGGGAGAATTTGTTTTGCATTTATTGGCTGCATGGCTTGCTCCTTATAATTTTGCGGCTGGGCACCGTTTTTATTATACATCCGTTTAATTGTAATAATTACAATTAAAAGTGTACTATAAAATATCGATCCGGTAAATATGCCCGCCAATAAAATTGAATATGCGTGCTCAGAGGTGATATCGTCATATGACAACCTCTTTCTTTATTGATAAAATAGAGGAACAGAATTTATCCTTTTTCTATAACAGGAAGGGAATGAGCAAAGTGAAAGAGAGCAGATCCAAAGTTAAAGAAATGCTGGATACAATGGCTAGAAACGGATGGAGAGTGACTGAGCAGCGAAGAACGCTGGCGCAAATTTTCGCCGATCACGACGGGTATTTGTCGCCTAAAGATGTCTATGATCAAATGACCGTTCAATATCCAAGCATGAGCTTGGACACCGTTTACCGCAATCTCCGCATGCTATGCGAAATGGGAGTATTGGAACATTTCTATTTTATGGACGGAGGTTTAAAATTCAAAGAGAACTGTACCTCTCATCACCATCATCATTTGATTTGCGTCAACTGTGAGAAAACGCTTGCCTTTGAATATTGTCCGATGGATCATGGACTGGAACTGCCCGGCAATTATAAAATTATGCGGCATCGATTTGAGGTGTACGGGATTTGCGAAGCTTGTCAGGCTCAATCTCAATATAATGGCGAACTTTAGAATGAAGATAAGATGATTTAGACGCATTGACAGTCTATCGTTCGGAATATACGTTGCTTTAAACGTAATTATTACTATTAATACAAGCGAAGGGAAACGAAATGGCGGCGCCCATACCTTAGAGATCATCCATAGCGTCACGGAAGCGTCGCTTACCATCATCCGACGACGCAGCGGTTCAACTGAATAATAACGATTTCGGTTTGGCAATTTTTATACAGTGACCGGAATGAGGTTCGTTTCTTTATTTTCGACATTAATTACTATTAATATTGTAAGTTTGACATATTAATTCTCATTATGAGATAATCGTAATAATTACGTTTAACTGGCGAGAGGTGCACTTATGAAAAAGCAATTTGGTGGATTTTTTTTGCTGTTTGTTCTAATGTTTTTGTTTTTTTCGAACTCTCCCCATGCCGGTGCGGTTGCGGATTCTCCAAAACTCTATTTGGATGGCCGACCGCTATCGACACAATCGGGACCTGTCATTTTTCAAGATACAACAATGCTTCCACTTCGGGCTATTGCTGAACAATTAGGGTTTAAGGTATCATGGTCGAATTCAACGAAAGAGGTTCGATTGAAAATGGAAATACTCATTTGCTTTTAACCATTGATCATCATAAAGTTCTTGTGGACAACAAAGAGGAAACATTGGAAATACCGCCAATGCTTATTCGGGACACTGCGATGGTCCCTCTTCGCTTTGTGGCCGAGCGTTTTGGCCTGAATGTCGTTTGGTTGCAGCAAGATCGTTCCATTTATTTGACGAACAACGACAATGCGGAGATATCGGACCATCAAGATATGGAGAATCCGGCTTCCAATTTAAGTGATCCATTAGAAGAAGCAACAATTGCAAGAGGTGAATTGCAATCCATTACATATGATGAACAGGAAACGATTCATATCAAGTTTACAGGAACGATGACTCCCGTTTCATCGTTTCTTCTGGACCATCCGGACCGGTTGGTTGTTGATTTGCCGAATACTATTTTAGCAGCGGACTTTTCATCCGCCCATGTTTCGTCCCTTGACCGCACAGTGATTGTGCAATCAGATGCCGATGAGCCGGCCGATCAACCGAAAATAGCGGATGGATCTGATCTGCAAGTAAACGGCAAACTGCTTGATATTCGTTATTCCCAATTTTCGGACCAGCCGTCGGTTGTACGAATTGTGCTGGATGTTGCTCCCCATGTGAAATACGAATTAACCCAAAATGCCGAAGAAATTCAAATCAAGCTGTTGGAACAAGAAGAATCCTCTAATACGACAACTAACGAAACGGATTCAGGAAATAAAATTTTTAAAGTCGTGATTGATCCTGGCCATGGTGCCAAGGATCCCGGCGCCACAGGTATAACCGGTTATCTGGAAAAGGATTATAATCTCTCGTTATCGTTAAAGGTTAAAAACCTTTTGGAAAATGAAGAACAAATAGAAACCTATTTGACACGGAACGATGACACATTTGTGGAGCTCGCTGATCGGGCAGCATTCGCCAATAATCTTGACGCTGATTTGTTTATTTCGCTGCATGCCAACTCACTTCCGGGCTCAGGCGCTTCGGGTACGGAAACATTCTATTACAGTTCGCAAAGCAAAAAACTCGGGGAAATCATTCAAAAGCATGTCGTAGCGGTAATCGGATTGCCGGATCGCGGAGTTAAGTCCGCTGGATATGTCGTGATCAAACAAACAAAAATGCCTGCCGTATTGATGGAATCCGCTTTTTTATCCAATAAAAAAGACGAAGCCATTCTTAAAGATGATAAGAAACAGCAGGAGATAGCAGAGGCGATTGTAGAGGGAATCAAGGAGTATCTGCAAATTTCATAGGTGGGAGGAACATGGTTATGACGAAAAAAGGAAATCGAGTTTCGATTGTAGTTTTAGCGCTATCTTTACTTTTCATCATCTCGTCTTGCGGTTCCAACTTTTCAGAAAGTCATTCCGAATCAACGAATTCTGGTGCTGAAACCAAACTTTCCAACAGTTCTGAAAAATTACAGAAGAGAGAGATTGAGGTGTATGCGACCGATGACGAAATGACAAAAGTTTACCCGTTAATGGTAGAGATTCGCTATACTTCCGTAGAGGAGAAAATTGGCGAAGCGCTGAAGGCGCTAGCCGCGGTCAAGGCTGATGGCAAAATGGGGCTTTGGAGTGGAGTTGTATTCACGAACGTGGCGCTAAGCGGAGGAGAACTCACGGTGGACGTACATATGCCGGATATGTCGCACCTTGGGGCGCCTGGCGAAGCACTTGCTTTGGAGGCTATACAAAAAACGGTGTTTCAATTCGACGAGGTCCAATCCTTCGATCTGCTCGTGGATGGCGAGGCGGTATCCAGCCTTATGGGGCATTTGGAACTGGAGCACCCGATCAAGAGAAATAAGGAATAACGAAAAGAGGAGGAGATTAATATGGCTGATGATCAACAGCTCTATGATGTTTGGTGGAATGATCGTGTCAGGGGGGAGCAAGCGATGGAGGATAACCATCAGCCCCACTGGAAGAAGGTTATCAGTATGATAGAAGAAGCGGACTTTAGTTCATTCCATGTGCTGGATTTTGGATGCAACCAAGGGGGATTCCTTAGATATTTGTACACTCAAAAGCCCTTCTTGACGGGAACGGGCGTTGATCTGGCTAAACAATCCATCGAGGTGGCCAACGCACGAAAAAAAGATTTGCCTCTTAGCTATGAAGCGACAGCTCATGTCGATAAATTCAATCACGCTTTCGATATTGCCTTTAGTATTTCGGTCATTTACTTGATTCAAGATCTGACAGAACACGCCTGGAAAATGAAGCAGGCTCTGAAGCCGGGCGGCGTGTATTACTGCACCTATACCGATTACAGCAAAAACCCCAGTTTGCTGCATTACAAAAAACAAATTGACCGTCACGGCTCGCTTCCGATGCAGTTGCACTCCCTTAATGAGATCGCGGACGCTTTTTTTCACGAGGGCTTTAAGGTTGAGCTGCGCAGAATGCCGCCTTTAGGCTATATTACTATCGATCCCAACGATATGTGGTTCAACGCGATTGCCGACCGTATGCAATATGAATATCAAGAGGCGTACATCTTTCGCTTCACCGCTCTCGAGTAAACTTTGTCGCAAAGGCATCAAATCAGCGAAAAGCAGGTACATGTTTAGGAAGAAGACATCGCTTTTGAGGCAGATGTCTTTTTCGCTTGCGAAGATATCAATACAAGGAGAAAAACGTCCACCCCCTACTTTCACAATATGAGTTTATGATTGATCATGGAGGAAATCACTTTTCAGGAGGTCAATGGCGCCGAATTACATTATTACGTGCATTTGCACGCCAATAGATAAACGGACTGTCAAATCCCTAACAACATAGAGAGATATTTTTTAAGTATTGACGATATCTTACAAT
This sequence comes from Paenibacillus macerans, assembly GCF_023715465.1. Lineage (GTDB taxonomy): Bacteria > Bacillota > Bacilli > Paenibacillales > Paenibacillaceae > Fontibacillus > Fontibacillus macerans_A. Next base: position 218,394 of record NZ_JAMBOE010000008.1, on the reverse strand, counting down.
GGGTATTATTAATAATATATAATCGTAAAAATTACGGATAAATAACACGGATGTTGGAGATGAGGCGAGAAATCGATTTTGTGAAAATGAACCCTACACAAAATATGTCCATTCTTAAATTTGTTGCAGTTTATGACGGACGACAATTACCCGGTCAGGCCGGAAAGCCTGGCAAGGAACGATATGGTAATACAAGGAATTGCGAGAACCATGGGTTCCGCCTGTCCGACTATCGCGGCGGGGTCTCTTATCACCTTTCTGGTACTGGGGGGACTTTTACGCCCAATTGATGCGTCACGATTGGTATGGTAGAGTCCGCCATCGTATCCGGCAACGGGGTGGGAGCAGTGAGCCGACCGATCCCGTTCACTCGCGTCGAAAACTGCCGAAATGCTCCATGAACCAATTGGATTGCGCACTATACCTTGTACGCTTCTCAAAGGTACTTCAGGATTTATGAAGGACTATGAAGGAATCAGCTTAGAGCCGTTTTATCAGTTGAAATCAAAATTTCCAAGGCGTAGTGATGATTGGGACAAGCTATCAGATCAATTTTTCAATGATTTTGCTACGATCTTAAGTCGAGAACTAGAACTGGTGAAAAAAGGACAAAGTTCCCTTGATGAAGCCATAGCAACAGTAAAGTCCGAAGCGCAAACGCTGCTTGATCAATCTGTAAAGAAATGATAGCCCAATAAACTTGAGTTGAATACTGTGTAAGATGGAGAAAGTAGCACAATGAAAGACTTATTGAAGATTGGCGTAAGCAAGCTTACTAAATTCCGTTCCTTTGGAGCGGTTTTCTTTTTTATCAGGGGTCACTATTCCATTCCTTCGCATTTAAGAGTATCTTGCTGCTGTTGTTTGGTCGCTTCAATCTTAGCAGGGATTTTCTCCAGTGCATTTTTCAGCCTGCTTCGTCTTACTGAACATAATTGATATTGATTATCATTATCACATGTGTTAATATAAGTTTTGTTCAATACTGAACAAAAAAGGATAACAATCTGGTGCTGACACTGAAACTTGGTCTGCAACTGCTACAAGAGAGGGGAGATTGCGAAATTGGAGTTTCAAAATGATGTTAAAGGTCAGCTTTACGAGCAATATATTAGAATGCTGCATTTGAACGAATTATATAGTGAACATGAAATTAACCTGTTTCGGGAGCAAGCCAAAAAGCTTCAGATCGATATGCTCTCCAATAATATTACCAGTGTACACGTTATTGATTGCATTGGTGATTATGAGCCAATAAATCATACCGGAATTACAAAAAAAATGAATTTGTCCAAAGCAAGCATTACAAATATTAGTTCAAAGTTATTAGAAATGGGCTTCATTGTGAGAAGCCAACTGAACAACAATCGTAAGGAGATTTACTTTAGTTTAACGGATAAGGGGAGACATGTTTATCACTTGCATAAAAAGCTGCATCAAGAGAAAGAAGAGAGTTTTTACCAATTTATTGAATCCTATTCAGAGGCTGAGTTACAAATTATCGGAAAATTCATGAGTGATTTGTTGGTGCGTGCCGAAAAACACTACGGAAGGGAAGTTAGGGAGAATGACGACCTTAAAGATTGAGGAATTAAGAAGCAAGATTGAAGGAAAAGAGATTTTAAAAGGGCTCACGCTGGAGATTCATGGTGGAGAGATTCATGCGATTATGGGGCCTAATGGGACGGGAAAAAGTACCTTGGCTTCGGCTTTAATGGGCCATCCCAAATATGAGGTTACTGGCGGCAAGGTGACATTGGAGGATGAAGACCTTCTGGAGATGGAGGTGGATGAGCGTGCCCGGGCAGGCTTGTTCCTCGCGATGCAATACCCAAGTGAAATTGCCGGCGTGACGAACTCGGACTTTCTCAGAAGTGCGATCAATGCACGACGTGAAGAAGGCGATGAGATCTCCTTAATCCGCTTTATCCGTGAAATGGAGAGAAAAATGAAGGGGCTGGAGATGAACCCGGAATTCGCGCATCGTTATTTGAATGAGGGATTCTCCGGCGGCGAAAAAAAGCGGAATGAGATTTTGCAAATGATGCTGCTTGAACCCAAGTTTGTGATTTTGGATGAAGTAGATTCCGGGCTTGATATTGATGCACTGCGTATTGTGGCTAATGGTGTAAATGAGATGCGCAGCCCGGATAGAGGTTTTTTAATCATCACCCATTATCAACGTCTGTTGAATTATATTACCCCGGATTTTGTGCATGTCATGATGCAAGGCCGGATTGTCAAATCTGGCGGCCCGGAGCTTGCCCAACGTTTGGAGGCTGAAGGGTACGATTGGGTGAAAGAGGAGCTTGGGATTACGGATGAGACGGTAGGCGAGGAAGTTTAAAAGCTGAAGAGGAGGAAAAGCAAGTGGGTATACAAGCAACAATTTCAATGAATGCGAACGCTTTACGCGCTTGGTCTAGTGCTAAGGATGAACCTCGTTGGCTGCTTGAACGCCGGATTCGGGCACTCGAGCTGGCAGGGACGCTGGAGTTGCCTAAAGTTGAGAAAATCAAACTTGAAAAATGGGATCTCTACGAAGTTGGAGATTACAAAGCTGAGAATGCGTGGTCAAGTTTGGTAGATGCGCCGGAGGTTGTTCGAGGTTTGGTTGCTTCTCCAGTGAAAGGCGGACTGATCGTTCAATTCAATTCGGATGTAGTGTATACGGAATTGTCCGAGAGCTTAGCCGCCCAGGGAGTCATTTTAACGGACCTGCATACTGCGGCAAAAGAGCATGAGGCGTTGGTTCAACGTTATCTCTTTCAGGCAGTGAAGCCGGAAGAGCATCGTTTATCTGCTGCACACAGTGCCTTATGGAGTGGAGGCGTTTTTCTATATGTCCCGGACGGTGTAGAGGTTGAAGCGCCCATTCAAGCGATCTTTCTTAACGATACAAGCGGTGTGCGTTTTGCTCCTCACATCTTAATTGTGGCTGGTAGCAACAGCAAGATCATTTTTGTGGATCATTGTGTATCCAGCAGGGATGATGTCAAGGTATTGCATAACGGTGTGGTGGAGGTTTTTGCGGGAGCGGGCTCAAAGGTACAAGTGGCTTCGGTTCATCAGCTTGCAGCAGCAACAACAGATTTCACCCAGCGGCGGGCGGTCGTTCTTGCGGATGGCGGTGTGGAATGGATTATCGGTGAGATGAACAATGGTTATACCGCCAACGATACCAAGACTTTGCTCCAAGGCAATGGGTCGGTATCCGACACGAAGGTGATTGCGATTGGCACGGGCATTCAAAAATCGAGCTACACAACGCAAGCCCAGCATTTTGGCAGAAGCTCGGTGAGCCAGATGATTACGCGTGCCGTCATGCTTGAGGAAGCTACCGCCATTATCAACGGAATTACAAAGATTGAAAAAGGCGCTACCCATTGCGATGGTCAGCAAACCGAACGCGTGCTTATGTTAAGTCCTAAAGCGCGCGGCGATGCCAATCCGATCCTGCTGATCGATGAGGATGATGTAACCGCCGGCCATGCTGCCTCCGTGGGGCAGGTCAATGCGGAGCAAATCTATTATCTGATGTCGCGCGGGATATCACGGAGCGAAGCTGAATATCTTGTTATTTTCGGATTCCTCGCTCCGGTCATTTCGGAAATCCCGCTGGAGGCAGTTCGCGGTCGTCTGCAAGATTTGGTGGAGAGCAAGCTCGGCAGATCCTAGCACATCAAATGAGTCCTGGAAAGTTAAAAGGAGTGTTACGAATGGCTAAAAAAGCGCCGGATATGGGCGAATATAAATACGGGTTTCGCGACGGGCACCAGTCTATTTTTCAATCCGGAAAAGGTCTGACTGAAGAGATTGTCCGGGAAATATCCCGAATCAAGGAAGAACCGGAATGGATGCTCGATTTTCGGCTGAAAGCTTTGAAACAATTCTATAAAATGCCGATGCCCCAATGGGGAGCGGATTTGGCCGGGCTAAATCTTGATGACATCCAATATTACGTTCGCCCTTCTGAAAAACAGGGAAAGACCTGGGAGGAGGTTCCTTCCGAGATCAAAGCCACCTTTGATAAGCTGGGGATTCCTGAAGCGGAGCAAAAGTTCCTGGCAGGCGTATCCGCTCAATACGAGTCGGAAGTCATCTATCACAATATGCGGAAAGAACTGGAGGATCAGGGCGTTATTTTTCTTGATACGGACACTGCATTAAAGCAATACCCCGAAGTGTTTAAGCAATATTTTGGAACGATCATCCCTCCCGCCGACAATAAATTTGCGGCGCTTAACAGTGCGGTTTGGTCAGGCGGCAGCTTTGTATACATTCCGAGGGGCGTTCAGTGTGAGGTTCCGATACAAGGGTATTTCCGTATTAATTCCGAAAATATGGGCCAATTCGAGCGGACATTAATTATTGCCGAAGAGGGCAGCTTTGTCCATTATGTTGAAGGATGCACAGCGCCTATTTATAGTACCAGTTCTCTGCATAGCGGAGTTATTGAAATTATTTGCCGGAAAGATTCCCGTGTCCGTTACACGACCATCCAGAATTGGGCTCCTAATATTTATAACTTGGTAACCCAAAGGGCTGTGGCAGAGGAAAATGCCACAATGGAATGGGTGGACGGCAACATCGGCTCCAAGGCAACAATGAAGTACCCGGCTGTATTATTGAAAGGGCGGGGAGCCAAAGGGTCCATCCTGTCTATTGCCGTAGCCGGTAAAGATCAGCATCAAGATGCCGGCGCGAAGGTCATTCACCTTGCTCCCGAGACAACATCTACGATCATATCCAAATCCATCAGCAAACAGGGAGGCAAAGTAAACTACCGGGGGTTGTCCAGCTTCAGCCGCGATTCCGCAGGGTCCAAGTCCAATATTAAGTGCGATACGTTGATTTTAGACAACCTCTCAACATCAGATACAATTCCGTACAATGAAATTAAAAACGATCAGATTATTTTGGAGCACGAAGCAACAGTATCTAAGGTATCCGAGGAACAACTATTTTACTTAATGAGCCGCGGGCTTACAGAACAGGATGCCACACAAATGATTGTAATGGGCTTTATTGAGCCATTTACCAAAGAATTGCCTATGGAATATGCCGTTGAAATGAATCGGCTAATTCAATTTGAGATGGAAGGAAGCATCGGTTGATTTATTAATTTAATCAATCAAGCGTTTTACTTTTTAAGAGGCATGGGGTGTGTTTTAATGAAGAAAAATAACTCAGACATCTCAGAATTAGAGCAAATTACTCGAGAGAAAAAGAAAATTCAGTTCTATCTTAATATGCTCTTAGGACTAAGTGCAAGTTGTGGTGTGATGATACCTACAGATCCAATTTATACGATTTTAATGGAACTTTCAGAACAAGAGGCCTCTCTTACAAAAAAGGCAAAGGATCAATCCGACCATCCGGAATGATAAAGGTATGAATTAATGTTGTTAAAACAATGAGAGGAGCTGGCATTATGGAGGATAACGGGATTTTGTTCGACGAAGTATCGGAAGTGCTTTTCAAGCTACGTCCTTTCTTATTGCGTGACGGTGGAGACGCAGAATTGGTCGAGGTTGAGAACGGTGTAGCCAAATTAAGATTTTTGGGAGCTTGCCACGGTTGCCCAAGTGCGACGATCACATTAAAGGCCGCTATTGAACGCGCCATTCTTGAGGAAATTGATGATATTAAAGAGGTTGTACAAGTATTCTAAATTTTCAATGAACGATAAGAAGGTATCGTCGAAAGAGAACTCTTCTTCATCATGGGGATGACATTCAGGAGGAAAAAATGCCGAATCAAAAAGTTCAGAAAAAACAAGCCGCTACTACATGGCTGATAATATTAGGTATTATTGTCATTGCAGCTAATTTACGTGCACCTTTAACCTCAGTCGGTTCTTTAGTTAGTCTTATACGGGATGACATTCATATTTCAAATACTCTGGCAGGTTTGATTACGACGGTACCATTGCTTGCTTTTGCCTTATTATCGCCTCTTGTTCCTAAATTGGGGCGGAGATTTGGAGTAGAACTCATCATATTGATTGCCCTCATATTATTAATCGTTGGCATTGTAATACGTTCTTTATCAGGGGCAGCAGATTTATATATTGGGACAGCCATACTTGGATCTGCAATTGCAGTTTGTAATGTATTATTACCAAGCGTAATCAAACGTGATTTCCCAAAGAAAATTGGTGCCATGACAGGCGTATATTCTATTTCAATGAGCTTATGTGGAGCAATCGCTTCAGGAATCAGTATACCATTAGCAGTTGGAGCAGGTTTAAAATGGCAAGGTGCGTTGGGAATTTGGGGGATCCTATGTTTTGTTTCCATCCTCTGTTGGTTACCGCAGTTAAGAAATCAAACGAAGCAAACAACCAATTCTGGCAAGCAAACGGCTAAGAGAGATGTGAATGTTTGGCGTTCATCGCTTGCTTGGCAAGTAACTTTGTTTATGGGCATTCAATCCATGATATTCTATGTGCTTATCGCGTGGTTACCTGAAATTTTAAATGAGCAGGGAATTGACTCAAGCCAATCTGGATGGTATCTCTCGATCATGCAACTATCTCCTCTTCCATTTACCTTTATTGTGCCCGTAGTTGCTGGCCGCATGTCTAGCCAACGATCGTTAGTGATCATCACGACCATTTTGCTTTTGACGGGAACACTCGGGCTGCTTTACGGAAGTTCCAATATTATTTTGTTATGGATCATAATACTCGGAATTGGCGGAGGATTCGCCTTTGGTTTGTCTATGATGTTTTTTGGCTTACGTACTGAAAATGCTCATCAAGCAGCTGAACTATCTGGCATGGCGCAATCGATCGGATATCTCCTTGCTGCAATTGGGCCTGCACTAATTGGTTTTTTGCATGATATAACTAATAATTGGACCCTGCCACTCCTTATATTACTTAGTGCTTCTGTCTTACTATTTGTGTTTGGTATAGGTTCAGCACGAAACCGATTTGTAGGTATTCCCCCAAAAAATAATTAAGACTTACGAAGGAAAGGATTGATTTAAAAATGTTTGAGAAAGCTTCTTTCCTTCAATAGATAAGGCGTAAGCAAGGTTGTAGGCAGTGATCGTTTTTCCTGTGCCGCCTTTTTGATTGGCAATGGTGATAACGGTTGTTTTAGACATGACATGTACCCTCCTTGGAGCATTCGCTCCGTTAATTTAGTCAATGGCAGGGGCGAACCCGCAAAATACCTTGATTTTACAGGGCTTTTTGCGGGTTTTATATTCCTCTTCTTTGACTTAACTTCTGCTCATGTCGCAATAGCATGTGCGACTCAAAATCGTGAGGGAAACCGTGGAGGTTCGAGTCCTCTCACACGATCAGATTACTTTGGAGCACGAAGCAACGGTATCTAAGGTATCCGAGGAACAACTATTTTACTTAATGAGCCGAGGGCTTACAGAACAGGATGCCACACAAATGATTGTAATGGGCTTTATTGAGCCATTTACCAAAGAATTGCCGATGGAATATGCCGTTGAAATGAATCGGCTGATTCAATTTGAGATGGAAAGGAAGCATCGGTTTTGTAAACTATTTAAATTTGCAAATATACAAAATGCAGTGATGGGTGTAAAATGACATTACTTGAGGCAACTGGACGGGCAATGGTCTATTTGTAATATTGCTTGTGAATAAAAGTGCAAGTTAGCAGGAGAGGTCTCAAGTAAAGCAGGCATATCGCTATGCCAATTCTACATAGAACACATAGGGGAGATGGGACAACCATGAAGTTTGGAGCAACAAGAAGAATGATTATGCTGTTGGCGCTGGTGCTTGTCGTCAGCATAGTGGGCGTGGCGTGCGGAAGCAAGACGAATAATGCCAACACAGGCGGCGCGGGCAACACACTGGCGGCGACGGAGAAAACGGGAGATACACCGGAGTTGCCGGAGCTGTCGTTGGGCCTCCTGCCTTCGATTGATGCGATTCCGTTTATTATTGCCCATGAGCAGGGCTTTGACCAGAAGCGTGGGGTGAACCTGAACATTCAGACGTTCAAAAGCGCCAAAGACCGCGATGTAGCTTTTCAAGCAGGGAAAGTGGACGGGCTAAGCGCCGATCTGGTCGCCATTTCGATCTACAATGAAGCAGGGCTGAACGTAAAAATCACCAGCACAACCTTCGGGGAATTCGATCTGCTGACCGGCAATAACGAGATTCAGGACGTGAAGGATCTGAGGGGCAAAACCGTGATTCTGTCCAAGAACACCTCCACGCAGTACACCGTTGCCATGATGCTGAAGCAAGCCGGTCTGACGGAGAAAGATATCCATGTAACGGAGGTGCCGCAAATTCCCACCCGGCTGGAGCTGCTGAAAAATAACAAAGCGGACGCCGCGATTTTGCCGGAGCCGTTTGTCACGATGGGGAAAGCGTCAGGCTTACGCGTGCTTAGCTCCACGAACCAGGCCCAGGTAAATCCGTTCGTGCTGGCCTTCCCGCAAAGCGCGATTGATGCCAAGCCGGAAGCGATCCGCGCCATGTACGCGGCCTATGACGATGCGGTAGCGTACATGCAATCCCATGACCAGAAGGATTACATTGACCTGGTGATCAAGGAGGTTGGCTACCCGGAAACCTTGAAGGACCAAATCGAGGTACCGGCTTACATCCCGGCCAACCAGGTCGATGTCAAAGAGGTCGAGGCGGCGTTTGCCTGGGCGCGCGAGCAGGGTCTGCTGACCAAAAACATCACCCCTGAAGAAGTGATCTCCGATGTCCAGTTCCAGAAATAACGGATTGCGCGTAAAGGAGCTTGAGGTTGAATACAAGAGCGGGGAGCTGGCGCTTGGGAGAGTGGATTTCACCCTGCCGGAGCATGGGATTTATACCATTCTGGGACCATCCGGGAGCGGAAAATCCACGCTGCTGCGCGCCGTGTCCGGCCTCCTGCCGGAATACCGGGGCGAGCTGCTGTTCAATGGACAATCCCTGCGCGGACAGGACGTTCTGATCGGTCTGGTGCCGCAAAATTACGGCCTCCTGCCCTGGAAGACGGTGAAGGCCAACATCAGGGTAGCGATGAAAATCGCTAATCCTAAGAGGCAGGGCAGGCAGGCCCAGGAGGCGCAGATTGACCGCTGGCTGTCTGCGATGGGCATTCAGGAGCTGGCGGAGCGTTATCCGCTGTCGCTCAGCGGGGGGCAGCAGCAGCGGGTGGCCATTGCGCGGGCGTTCGCGATTGTGCCGTCCATTTTATTGCTGGACGAGCCGTTCTCTGCGCTGGATGCCATTACGCGGGAAGCGCTGCAGCAATTGTTCCTGGAGCATTGGCAGGCGCACCCGGCCACAGCGCTGTTCGTGACGCATGATGTGGATGAGGCCATTTTGCTGGGGCAGAAGATCATCGTGCTCCCGTCGAGCAAGAGCGAAGCGCCGGAGATGATTGACAATGAGGCGGTATTTGGGCTGGAGCATGGGGAGAAGCGGGCTAGTGATGCCTTTTTTGCCCAGATCAAGAGAATCAGAAAGGTAATGCAGGAGAAATGGTGAATAAACGGCGGCTCAACTATATTTTTAGAATATTGCTAGTGTTCTTGGGAATGAATGCGGTCTGGTACGCGGCGTATTTGCTGGTGCATCATCCGATGCTGCCCAGCCCGCTGGGGGTCTATCAGGCGATGGGACAACTCGGCGGAAGGGATATTGTGCTGAATGTTGGCTATAGTCTGATGCGTATTTTTGCCGGAGTCCTGCTGGCGCTGGTCGTCGGCCTGATGATCGGGCTTCTGATGGGGCGTTCGGCGCTCTGGAACAAGCTGTTGGACCCGGTGGTATATTTGACCTATCCGGTGCCCAAAATTGCCTTGCTCCCGGTGGCGATGCTGTTCTTCGGGCTTGGCGAAACTTCCAAGATTCTCATGATTATGCTGATTCTGCTTTTCCAGATTATCATTTCCGTTCGTGACGGGGTAAAAGCCATTCCGGCAAGCACCTATGATGTATTGACAAGCATTGGCGCAGGGGCCGGCCAGAAATTTTGGCACATCACCCTGCCCGGCGCGTTGTCCGTGATTCTCAGCACCATCCGTATCTCGCTTGGCACGGCCATTTCGGTCCTGTTCTTTACTGAAATCTACGGCACCGAGCATGGCATGGGCTTCTTTATTATGGATGCCTGGCTCAGGCTGGATTATCCGCAAATGTACGCCGGTATCCTGCTGTTCAGTCTGGTCGGCTTCGTCCTGTTCCTGCTGGTGGACCTGCTGGACTACCGATTCATGAAGTGGCGGACGTAGGGTGAGGCGCTGATAACCCGTTTTGTTTTGATATAAAAAGCCGTGAATAGCACCTCAACCTAAAACAGGCGGGGGTGCTATTCTTTTGTTGGTATCCTGTTACGGCCGGGATCATCTGCAAGGGAGCTATGTTTTACCGGGGGTTGGGACATCGCCTTTGTGGTAGACGAATGCGCTCTATTGGTGCATGCGGTCAGCCGAACCCGCCGGCCCGCCATTCCGCCAATAATGCGGGTTCATCAAGTTCGTATCCAATAATGACCATATAGTAAGGACCTTGATATTCCGCGCGTTCATGGCGAATCCGCTTGCCCGCAAACTGAATCAGCGAGGCGCTCCGCGAACCCTCAAGGCAAACATAACCTTTGGCACGCAAAATATGCTTTCCCTTGGCTTTTAACCATTTTTCCAGCTTTCTCAGGGAAATGGGCGTTTGCCCGTTTATAGGAATGAAGACGCTTTGAATGCGGGAAAAAGAAGCGTTCCTCTGTCCGGCTGACGAAGCGGAATCGCCGCCATGTTGATGGGGATGCCGGACTGGCGCGATTTTAAGGCGGCTGGAGGTCTTGGCTTGACGCTTTAATGGTTCAAGTCCTTCAATCACGGCCTCGGGACCAAATTTCCCGAACGTGGTGTTGAAGACAGCGGCTTGCTCGTTATGTTTTTGAATTAAACGGGTCACTTTGGATAAATGCGAGTCGGAGACGAGGTCTTGCTTATTGACAAGAATCACGTCCGCCACTTCCAGTTGGCGGCGGAGCGTATGGACGAGTTGCTTATCGGAAGCGAAGATGCTGTTATACTCCAGCGCGTTTTCGGCATCGATCACGGTGATGATCTTGTGCAGCATAACCTCGTTCAGCAGCTCGGGTTCCGCCATGGCATCGACCACTTCCTCAGGGTTGGCGACGCCGGTAAGCTCGACGAGAATCACGTCAGGGGCCAAAGCGAGCAAGCTTTTAAGGGAACCGGCGATTTCGCTTTTTTTACTGCAGCAGATGCAGCCGTCAAACAGCTTTTCCAGCGGAAGTCCCTGGACGGCTTCGGACAGGATTCGGCCGTCCACGTCAGCTTTGCCCAATTCGTTCATCAGAATCGCCGGCTTGATGTTTCGGCTGTGCAGCGCCCGGATAAGTTCAAGCAGCAGCGTGGTTTTGCCGCTGCCCAAAAAACCGCTGATAATGATTACTGGTGTTTTCATGGGGTCCCTCCCGACTCAAGTTTCCTTCTATTCAACGCTAACATTCAAAAAATCAAAGTTAGGATAGATGTACGGATTGTCCGGTCTTTCGATCAGGTTTGATTCCGTGGCATCGATTTTGATAATGGCGTTTCCGTTATACTCGGTTTGGCCGATGGTGCCTTTCAGCTTGACCCAGGTGTCGTCCTTGAGCTCCGAGGCACCGTCGAATTCGGCCAGAACCCCGTAAGGCGTCGCGTCCGCCGTGCAGCATTGAACGGCGATTCTCCCGATCACCAGTTGATTATCCGCCAGACCCGGTTCGCGGTAGACAAAACCGGCGATTTCGATTTCTTTGCCGATAAATTGTTCCTTGAACGTTACGACCGAAGACAGAATCTCCATATAGATCTCCGGTTTGACGTTGATCACCGGCAGCACGTAAATCCGTTTGGCCAGCTCGGCCAGTTCCCGTTCAAACTCGTCTTCCGCTTGAAACAGCCCGTCCAAAGATTCGGACGATTCGGCTGGTCCGGCGGCGTTTGCAGTTCCCTCCTCCTCGGCGGGTGCGGGAGCAGGGGAGCCTTCCGATGAAGGGCCGGAGAAACCAACCGGAGCGTCGGCAGAATCGGCGGCCGTTGCTGTCGGCGGCGAGTAGCCTGACGCGGCGTAAGGGGAAGGAGCGGCCCCTAAGATCATGCCTTTTTTGTTCGCAAAGGAGCCTCCAAGCACGGTATCGGGCAGCAAAAAGCCAAGCAACAACGGCAGGGCGAGCACACCGTAGAGGACACTTGCCTTGGTCCGGGACCTGGCCGGCGGATTGCCGCAGCAATCGCATTCGATAACGGAGCCCTTATAGCTTCTGTAGGCAATAAAGCCCTGAATGACGGCCAGCGCGTAAACGACCAGGGCCGATGCTTTGACCAATGGCATGATGCGTACGCCGATATACAGCTGCAGGCTGTCCGTTTCGACCAAAAAAGCGATATACACGGAAAGACCCAGCAATAAAACGGTCCTGGCGATATGATGAAATAACGAGATCGACTTCCGTTCCTTCATGATACTCCCCTTTCGTGCGTTATCTGAGCAACCATTGATCCAGCCCGATGCTGAAAACGAGCACGGTTGCCGGGATGGCCACCGCCAATGTCACCACAAATTTCGTTTTAAATGCCGATAACAGCATCAGCGTTCCTTTCAAGTCAAGCATCGGCCCCAGCACCAGAAAGGTGATCAGAGACCCCGCGGAAAAGGTGCTTACGAAAGAAGAAGCGACAAAGGCGTCCGAAGTCGAGCATATCGATAGAAGATAAGCAAAACCGGACATCAGCAGGTGAGACGAGATTGGACCTTGTCCGTAAGCTGCCAGTTGCCCCGTATTGACAAACGTATGAATCATTGCCGTTATCAAAGCCCCGATGGCAAGATATTTGCTCATTTCAAAAAACTCATTCAACGTATGTATAAAAAAAGCGGTGAATTTGCCCGTCCAGGTATCGTGTTTGATGCTTTCGGGGCCTTCATCGTACAAGGCTTCGAGATTCAAGCGGAGCGGATTGTAGCGGACAAACCGGTATATGATCAGCCCGACGGCGAAAGAAACGACAATGGCAAGCCCCATTCTGGAATAAATCACTTCCGGGCGATTGCGAAAGGCGGTGTAGGTCGCGAAAAGAACGACCGGATTCAGAATCGGTCCGCTCAAGATGAAAACCGTTGCGATATAGACCGGCATTCCCTTGGCGACAAGCCGGCGCACGATCGGAACCATGCCGCATTCGCAAATGGGAAAGAGCATGCCGCCCAGACTTGCGAACAGCATGCCCAGCAAGGGATTCCGGGGGATGATGCGCGCCAATCGTTGCTCCGAAACGAACCATTGCAGCAATGACGAGGAAATGACCCCTAGCAAAATAAACGGAAGTGCTTCCAGAAAGATGCTGATAAACATCGTTTTAAAGGTAAGCAGGTCTGCCGGAAAACTTGACTGAAGCCACGCCAATGATAAAAGCCCCTTTAATAACTAAATAATATGCATTGCTTCTACCATTTTAATCGTAATGTCTACAAATAACAAGAAGATGAGTTCACCTGCCCCCCTTTTATTTCCCTTGTTGAACGAATGTTTCGATTCGCGCTTTGATCGCATCCCGCACGTTGCGGAACTGCATCATAATCTCTTCTTCGGTGCCGGTGGATTCCAAATAATGGAACACCACGATGATTTTAAATGGGCTTGTCATATAAAAGTGATTAAGATATTATATAAATCGTAACAATTACGAAAAAGGAGTACTTACAATGAAATTTAATAAAAGCAATCGCCATTACCCTGATAAAAATAAAAAATACCATAGGTTCTTAAGAAATCACTTTCCGAAGCTTGTGATCTTATTGATCAGTATCGGTTTGCTCAGCGCTTGTACTCAATCCGGTCAAAGCCATGAAGCAAAGAAGCACGTTCATTTTCTATATAATTTCTCAACAAATTCTTTAGACCCCCATGTGGATACAAGTTATGTCCCGCTGCGGGCAGGGATAACGGAGACGCTGGTACGCCTGGACGAAGACAATCTGTCCATTGCGCCTTGGCTGGCGGAAAGCTGGGAAGGTGCGGATGGTCAGCATTGGACGATTAAAGTTCGGGAAAACGTCACGTTTCATAACGGTAAGAAAATGAATGCGGAAGCGGTGAAAGCTTCTCTTGAACGCGCATTGAAGGAAAGTGTGGCGATTCAAAATGCGCTCAAAATCGAAAAAATCGAAACGGTAGACGATTATACGCTGAAAATAAAAACCAAGGCGCCCTTTCCCGAGTTCGTATCCGAGCTTGTGAACCCGAATGTCTCCATTATCGATGCAGCGGCAGAAGACATTGTCAACCATCCTGTAGGAACCGGCCCTTTCGTATTAAAGTCGTTCTCGCCGGGGAGCAAGCTTGAGCTCGAGCGCTATGATGATTACTGGGACGGAGCTTCCAAGCTGGATTCCGTAACGTTTGCTTTTAATGAGGATGCGAATGCTCGCACGCTTGCCTTGAAATCCGGGCAAGTGGATATCGTTTATCGTCCGGAAGTGGAAAGTCTGGAATCTTTGCAGGATCAGAATGGAATTAAAGTGGAATCCACCGCAACCTTTCGTGTACACCAAATGACCATGAATATGCAGCGTAAAAGCTTGCAGGACGTCAATGTCCGCCGGGCGGTTGATGCGCTCATCAATCGGCAGAAGATTGTCGATACCATTTTGTTAGGCTACGCTGAGCCCGCGGTCGGGCCATTTTTACCGTCGCTGCCGTTCGCGCCAAAGTATGAACAGAATGACACCGGAGCCGACGTGGCGATTGAATACTTGAAAAAAGCAGGATACTCCCTTGTAGACGGAAAAATGCAAAAAGACGGCGAACCGCTCAAATTTATCCTGCTAACGTATAGCGCAAGAGCCGATCTGCCGTTAATCGCCCAAGTTTTTCAGTCGGACGCCAAACAGATCGGAATCGAAGTTGACATCCGCCAGATTGATGTTCCTGAAGAATACATGGCGTCCAACCGCGATTGGGATCTTGCGACGTATAGCAATCTAACCGCCCCGCGCGGGGATGCAGGCTATTACTTGAATGCGACGTATCACCCTACGGGCGCCCTCAACTTTAGCGGCGCTCAGGAACCCGAACTGACGGCCATGATCGATAAACTCAATCAAACGGTCAGTCAGGAGGAACGCGCGCTGCTGGCCGAGCAAATCGCCGATTATGTCCACGAAAACCGGATTAATTCGTTTGTTCTGCATCCTTCGACCATTGTGGCCTATAACGAAAACAAAGTGAAAAATTGGGTAACAACCCGGAGCGAATATTACATGATCACAAACCGGTTGGATGTGAATTAAGTGATTCAAATTTTGATTCGTAAGTTTCTGGAAGTTCTGTTGTTTTTGTTATTCATAACGTTTGTCAGCTTTTTGTTTATTCGGCTTGCGCCTGGTGATCCGGTTTTAACCATTTTGAATGTGGATGAACTATCCGTTAGTCAAGCGCAAGTAGAGGCCTTGAGAGAGGAGCTGGGATTCAACGACCCGCTGCTTGTTCAATATGGACGTTGGCTGCTCTCATTCATTCAGCTTGATTTCGGTAACTCTTATATGACCGGCCAGCCCGCCATGGATGTCATTTTCAGAGGGCTGCCCGCTACCCTGGAATTGGCGGTTGGCGCACTCATCGTCATGTTAGTCGTGTCGATTCCGCTTGGTTCGCTATCCGCTCTTTACCGGAATAGCTGGATAGATCATGTGGGCAGAATCCTCTCCATTCTTGGAGCGGCCGTCCCCAGTTTTTGGCTTGGCCTGCTGTTTATTGATTTATTCGGTGTGCGGTTAAACTGGCTTCCCACCATGGGGAGAGACGGCCTGCTCACATGGGTCCTGCCGTCTCTGACGCTGGGCCTAGCGATCTCCAGTGTATATGTTCGTTTGCTTCGTTCCAGCTTGCTTGATTCGCTCAGCCAGGAATTTATCCGTGCGGCGAGGGCGCGCGGGTTATCCGAGCGGAGAATATTTTTCATCCATGCGTTCCGGCACAGCCTTCCCCCCGTCATTACCTTTTTTGGAGTCAGCTTGGGAAGCTTGATTGGCGGCGTGCTGGTCATTGAAGTATTGTTTGCGTATCCGGGGATCGGCAAACTTGTTGTGGATGCCATACGCGGGCGCGATTATCCGCTCATTCAGGGATACATTCTCATGATGGCGGTGATTGTTTTTATTGTGAATACGTGCGTGGACTTATCTTACCGGTATTTAAACCCTGAGATGAGACTAAAGGAAAGGGCGATGGGCGGATGAAAGGATCGTCTTTACCATGGCCAAAAGCAAAAAAGCGCGGATGGCTGGGGGGGATCGCATGGATGTTCGTACTCCTTGCAAGTATAGTCGCCATTTATGCCTTTTTTGTCTTGCGTCATGATCCAACATTAACGAATCTGGACAATCGCCTTCAGGGAATAAGCCTGCAGCATCCGCTGGGGACCGATCAGCTTGGTCGGGATGTGCTGACCAGGCTCTTGTTAGGGGGACAGCAAACCATTGGTTACAGCTTGCTGGCCTTGATCGTTTCCCTCGTCATCGGGATCCCGTTCGGTCTGATCTCCGGATTTAGACGCGGGCTGGTGGATCGGATTTTTATGCGCATAGCCGATGGATTTTTGGCCTTTCCGGATACGATTGTGGCCATTGTCCTGAGCGGTTTGCTTGGAGCGGGGATCGGCAACCTGGTGTTGGCGATTGTCATCGTAAAGTGGGTCAGTTATGCCCGCCTTGTTCGCAGCACCGTTTTAGCGGAGTCCCAAAAAGACTATGTGCTCATTGCCCGAACAAACGGACTGTCTTCCGGCAAGATCATGCGCAAGCATTTATTTCCTCATATTGCAGGGCATGTTCTCGTACTCGCCAGTCTCGATCTTGGAAAAGTGATTTTGCTCATTTCGGCCTTTTCTTACATTGGCCTTGGAGTGCAGCCGCCGACACCTGAATGGGGGGCCATGCTGAACGATGCCCGGCCTTATTTTCAGTCCAAACCCGAATTCATGATCTATCCCGGTTTGGCGATCGTGGTTGCCGTGCTGCTGACGAATATGCTGGGGGATTATTTGCGCGATCGTTTTGATGTCAAGAAGGAGGTGCAATCGTGATGTTGTCGATCAGACAGGTATCGATTCGCAGCGGAGACAAGAAACTTGTCGACAACGTATCGCTCTCTATTCGCGAGGGAGATTGGCATGCCCTGGTTGGACAAAGCGGGAGCGGGAAAACATTGCTCTCTCAAGCCATCGGCCGCATGCTTCCCCCTAATGTGCAGGCAGAGGGGAGCATTTTTTATAAGGAACGGGATTTATTTGCTTTATCGCCTGGACAGTTGAGAACGATTCGCGGCTCAAAACTATCTTATGTGTTTCAGGATTATCAGGGTTCTTTTACCCCCTTTAGAACGATTGGCCAACACTTTGAAGAATACCAGAAAGCTCACGGCAACTCCGATTCCCGAGCCCGGCAACGAAGCGCATTGGACGCGCTTGATTCCGTCGGGTTGGATGAATCTGTATACAAGCGATATCCGTTTCAGTTAAGCGGGGGGCAGCTTCAGCGTGTCTCCATTGCAATGGCGCTGCTGCTGTCGCCGGATTTATTGATCGCCGATGAAATCACCACGGCATTGGATAGTGTCTCCGGGCACAAGATTTTGGAGTTGCTGGCAAAGAGACAGCAGGAAACCGGCTTTGCCATACTGTTTATTACGCATGATTGGCGCCCCGTGAAACGTTATGCGAACCGCATCGCTGTCATGAAAGAAGGCCAAGTGGTTGAAGCAGGAGAAAAAGATCATGTGCTAGACAACCCGCAGCATGCGTATACCAAGCAATTAATCAACGCGGCCCCGACGATTGATCGCTTCCTTTCAACAAGTGTGCGGGAGGCGGAGATCGTATGAAGTTGCTTACGGTGAAAAACCTGACCAAATCCTATCAAGGGCAAAAAACGGCGATTCATCCGCTCTCCTTTGAACTGCATCAAGGCGAATGTCTTGGTCTTGTCGGTGAAAGCGGCTGCGGCAAAAGCACGCTTGCTCGCTGTTTGCTGCGCATCGAAACGATAGACGGAGGTTCGATTTATTTTAAGAATGAAGCGATTGAACGCCTGAATGAGCGCCAATTGCACGCTTATCGGCAAAAAATGCAGATTGTGCTGCAAAATCCATCGGCCGCGTTGAACCCGAAGCTAAAAATAAAAGATTCCCTAATCGATCCATACGAACAGTATCGAAAACAGCTGAATCTGCGGCATTTTTCCTATACCTCAAAGAAGGCCTTTGTGAAGCAACTTCTTGAAGCCGCCCAGCTGCCGGAGAGCCTGGCGGACCGCTATCCCCATGAATTAAGCGGCGGGCAACGCCAGCGGGTGACGATTGCCCGTGCGATCAGCATCGAACCGGAACTTCTTGTATTGGATGAACCTACCGCAAGCCTGGATGTGATCTCACAAGGGGCGATTCTTGCTTTATTGGCGGAGCTTCGCTTATCTTTGAATCTTTCTTATTTATTCATTTCGCACGATTTGGCCGCTGTCGCGCAAATGAGCGGGCGAATTCTGGTGATGAAAGAAGGGCGGCTTGTCGATCAATTCCATCGCGATCACTTGTTGTCCGTTGAACGGCACCCGTATACCAAAGAGCTCATTTCAATTTTTTAGCAACTAAACAAACAGAGAAGCACATCGCGATTATATACAGCAAGTAAACTAAGAAGAACCCTAATTTATTAAGGGTTCTTCTTAGTTTACTTAGATTGCTTATCGTGTACATCCGCCGTACTTTACCCTGCAGTCCGTACGTTACTTTTATTCTTGGTAGAGTAGTAAATGATACTTTCAATAATAAATATGATTAGTACAGATAAACCAAACAGGGGCATAAGTATGCCTAGTATTAGCAAGGAGAGTATAGCTCCAATAGACCATGGTTTATTTATTCGTTTAGGCCAATTCAAGTTTCCGGGTTTCATTTTTTTCATCCATGAGAAGAATCCCATAGCTATTGCTGCAAGGAATGCGATGCAAACAAGCAAGTTTAGAATTTGATTCGCAATCCCAAACAAGTGTCCTTCATGAAGAGGAATTCCCCAAGTAAACCATTTTCCGATTATTCCATAATCATCAAAGTTTATTCTGGCAATTAATTTACCGGAATATTGATCGAAATAGGCGGTTGTTTCTTCGTACGGGCTGACATCCAGCCCTGTGACGCCTGTATTGCTTCCTTTGGAAACCGTAAACACGCCATGTTCATCAGCAGGGTAGACGATCGAGAACGGTTTGACAATATTTTCGTTTCGGGCCTTGTTGATGATAGATGCCAAGCTTTGTTGATGCGGATTGTTCATATTTACATTTACGGTAGCCTGATGGTCTGCATGTCCTGTATGTCCTGCATGATTTGAGGTAGGCTGATCCAAGCTTCTCGTAGCCCAAGGAATCTCATCCACATCAGATTGCGGCGGGTTATAACGTAATTCGGTTCTGCCTAATTCAGGATGCTCTTGGCCAAACTTACTAATGTGACTTCCCATAAATACGGACCAAGGGATGCCCGTTAATACAATGACAACTAAAGGTATCGCAATGACAAGTCCCAAAATAGCGTGAATCTTTTGGAATTTAAACGGGTTCGTCCCTTTTTCCGACCTGTTTGCAAGCAACTTCTTTTTAAAAGTCATATATATCCCTGAAGCGATCAGAAATAGGGTCCAACAAGCTGTCAATTCGACTAAATATCGTATAAATGTACTTTCCGTAAAAAGGGAACTATGAAAGTTCCTCATAAAATTGGAGTAAGTGTATTTAGCATTTTGAGCAGCGATGATTTGATTGTTGTGGTCTAGAAAAATATAACGAGAATCGCCTTCATCATTGCTGATCGTAACTCTATTGTTATAGGGTTTCTCCATCATGCTGATTTTCCCGATTTTATAACCCGGGTATTTGTTGCTTATTTCCTTAATAGCTTGATCTATGCTTTGATTAACTTTTATATCGCTTTGCCCGAAAAATTCTTTCTGATAAATGTTTTTTTCGACATCCGTATAAAATAAAAAACCGATGCCCGATAGGGTCAATGTTAAAAGCAGGGGTGTAATAAACCAAGCAGCATAAAAATGAAGTCTTAGGAAAGGATTGAATGTGTTTTTGTTGTTCATATCAATCTCCTTCTACTGTTTATATTAGTTTCAAACTATTTATCGATCACGACAAACAAATATTAATTTAAAGATGCAATAAATTAAATGACTCAAACGGGCTACTTTTGTTACAGTATTGTGAAAAAAACGTGTTGTATCTTGTTTAGGACAATATTTGAGTGAATTGCATCATATAACATCTTAAGCATTTTACGTATTATACAAATAGAGGAAATCCAAGTACCCTTAGGCAAGAAGATTAGGGTGCTTTTTTATATCAATGAAGAAATGATTTCCCAACCAAGGGAGCTATTGGATTCCATGAAAAAGATATGGTTCTGTTTTGTAAACTTTTATAAAAATGCAAAGCTAAACGTAAAGCTCTTAATCACGATTACATTAATTATGGTGGCAACGCTGGTCCTTGTCTTGGGAGGTCTGCAATATGCCTTTTCCCTCTATGATGAGCAAATCTATGCCAAATCCTCGCAAGTGTTGATGATGTCGTCCAACAGCATTGAAGAGGAGCTTGAAAGAGTGGAGGAAGTCAGTTATAACATCGTGGTCGATCCGTACATTCAAAAAATTTTACTGGATCTTCAAGCAAATGTAGATGGCTATGAGTTTTATCGGCTTGAACAGAAAATGGGAGATGCCTTGGAGAAATATGTGGATCCGGAAAATTATATTGCTGCCATTTATTTATACGATTCGGCAGGAAGGGAATTTTTAGCCGGGGATAGCAGTAACCCCCTGCAGCAGCAGGATAAAGAACTTGCTTTTAGCCAGGCGGATCAGTATGAGGGGAAAAACTATTGGCTGGAGCTTGCCGGATACAATGGGGATCTGATTTCCGTTCGCCTGATCCGGTCTTATGGGAACCTGAACTTTGAAAACATCGGCAAACTGCTTGTTCGTGTTAATTTAAATAGAATTGTAAGCGATTTACCAAAACCTCATGGCGAAATAGCAGGAAATATTGTGATTACAAAAGGGGATGAGGTTTTCTATTCGGAAAAAGGCATGGATGACTTGAAAGAATATCATTTCAAGGCCAAAAATGCTCAGGGCTATAGTATTGAAGACATTCATGGGGAAAGAACCTTTGTCAATCATATTACAACCGATTTTAAGGACTGGACATACTGGAGCCTCATTCCGTTTAACATGATGTTTTCCAAGATAACTGCCGCAAAATATACCTTGGTGCTGGTGTTTATGTTCATGTTCGTTTTTCTGATTTCCCTTGGTTTTAATTTCTTAAGAAAGATCCACAGAATCGATGAGTTGATCCAGGAGAATTATTCCAAGCAGCTGCTGATCAAGGAAACCGAATTTAAAGCGCTCCAGGCTCAGATTAACCCGCATTTTTTATACAATACACTGGAGTCCGTTAACTGGTTGGCGAAAATAAATCAACAGGAGCAAATATCAAGCATGGTGGAAGCCCTTGGCCATCTCATGAGATACTCCACAAATTTCAACCAGGATTTCATTATATTCGAGGATGAAATTGAGATCGTCAACAGTTACTTAACCATCCAAAAATACCGGTTTGACGACCGGATCGACTTCCAAATGGACATTCCTGGTTATGTGAAAAAGTATAAGATTCCCAAATTAATCTTGCAGCCGCTGCTGGAAAACTCGTTTAAGCATGCCGTTGAGCCTTCGGTCGATTTGTCGGTGATAAAATTACAAGCTTATCAGGAAGAAGACAGGTTATTTATCCGGATTGAAGATAATGGGCCTGGCATAGATCCGCTAATCCTTCAGAAAGTAAAAGAAGGCCAAGTAAATCCCAAAGGTACGGGAATAGGATTAAATAATATCGATGACCGGATCAAGCTTTATGCTGGCGAACACTATGGCTTAAGCATTGAAAATCTTTCGGGAAAAGGGACCGCCATTACGGTGGTACTACCTGTTCAAACGGGGTGATCGGATGTCCTATAAAGTGTTATTGGCAGATGACGAAAAGATTATTGTCGAAGGCATTGCCCGTGTGGTCGATTGGGAAGCATTGGATACAGAGCTTGTAGCAACGGCAAGAAACGGGATTGATGCGTATGCGAAAATGGTTGAACTGGAACCCGATATTGTGATCAGTGATATCAAAATGCCGGGGATGGACGGGCTTAGTCTTGTCTCAAAAGCTCATCGGGAGTATCCTTCTATCAAATTTATCCTTTTGTCCGGATACAGTGAATTTGAATACGCCAGAACCGCCATGCAATATGAGGTTAAAAATTATTTGTTAAAGCCATGCAATCAGGCTAAAATTACGGCCGCACTTAACGATATCGTAAATGAATTAAACGAAAAGAAGGCTCAGGAAACCTTTATCAGCGAGCTGCGGGAGAAATATGAAAACGCTCAACCTTATACCAAAGCGCATCTGTTGACCGAATTTTTAACCAGCAAGAGCTACCTGGACAACGATTTATCATTTTATCAGCAGCTTTTTCAGTTTGAGATCAATCGTCAGCAGATAAGACTCATCCTCTTTAAGCTGGAAGGTTATTTTTCTTATGAGCATTTGTTTGCGATCAAAAATATTGGAGCAGAGATCCTTGATTCGGTCCTGGTAACTACCCATATCGGTGAATATGCGCTGTTCCTGATCAAGGATGATCATGACGCGGAGAAATTGCAGCAAAAAATTATCCGGGTCAGAGAGATTATTGCGCAATATTTCAAAAGGGATACCACGGTGGCCATAAGTGAGGGGGACTATTTCCGCAACGCCAGAAAGCTGTACCGTGAGGCTATGGAATGTTTGGAGCATCGTTTTTATTTGGGCGAAGGCAGCATTATCACGAGAAAAGATTACTATCATCGTTTCAAGTCAAAGCGGTCTTCCGTGATTAGCCGAGTTATAGAAGTGCTAACAGAGAATCTGGGCAATCCTGATTTATCGCTTAAAATGGTGGCCAATGAGATTCTATATATGAACCCGGATTATCTGGGAAAGCTGTTTAAGCAGGAAACCGGCCAGCGATTCTCAACCTATCTGACTAAACTAAGGATTGAAAAGGCAGTGGAGCACATTGCGAAAATGGATGATGTGACCGTCGGAGCATTGGCGGAAATCGTCGGTTTTGGCGACAATCCCCAATACTTTAGCCAGGTTTTCAAAAAGTATACCGGCTGTACACCGTCTGAATACCGGAAAAGGGAGGTTTAAAGCTTGAGAAGATTTGGCTTGATCTTATTGTCTTTTATCATGCTCCTCTCAGTCGCTGCCTGCAATTTAAGCAATCATGGAAGTAATGGTGAACAAGAAAATGAGAAAGTGACCCTGCGCGTGGCCTGGTGGGGCGTGCAATCCCGGCATGATTACACCAGGAAAGTGATTCAAATGTATGAGCAAGAACATCCAAATGTAAAAATTGTAGCGGAATACGCCAGTTGGGATGATTATTGGAAAAAGCTTGCCCCGCGGGCGGCCGCCAGCGGGTTGCCGGATGTGATTCAAATGGATCGAGCCTATTTATTTCAATATGGCCAAACCGGCCAACTGGACGATCTAACTCCGTATATAGAAGACAGCACGATTGATATTAGCTCTATTGATAAAAATGCCCTCTCCGGAGGAATGCTGGCCGGCCAATTGTATGGCTTCGCCCTTGGATCGAACGTTCTATCCGTGCTTACAAATGATCATCTGATCCAAGAAGCGGGCCTTAAAATTGACGAAGAACACTGGACTTGGGATGACTTTGAAAAAACAGCGATCGGTGTACATAAGGCTACAGGCGTGTATGGTACAAACGGAATGTACCCTGCTGATGTATTTTTCCCTTACTATTTAAGAACACAAGGCTCGCGTCTTTATAATGAAGATGGTACAGGCCTTGGCTACACGGACGATCAGTTATTTGCCGCTTACTTTGAAAGACAGCTTAGGTTGGTTGATGCCAAGGCCTTCCCAACTCCGGACGTACAAGCGCATATCACAGGAATTAACGATGATCTTATCGTAAAAGGAAATGCGGCCATGAGTTGGAACTGGTCCAATCAATATTCCGGATTTGTCGAATCGGCTGAAGCACCGTTATCCATCCATCTGCCTCCCGAGCATGCGGACAAGGCCGCTTTATTTTTAAGACCGAGCATGTTCTTTTCCATCCCCAAGAGTTCAACCCAAAAAGAACAAGCAGCCCAGTTTATTGATTTCTTTGTAAATAATGTGGAAGCCAATATGTTGATCAAAGGCGATCGAGGTGTTCCGGTATCTTCGAAGGTGATCAAAGGAATCAAACCGGAGTTATCCGAAGCTGACACCAAAATCTTTGATTATGTTGAAAAAGCGTCCAGGCATGTAAGCGCTACGGATCCGATTGATCCGCTGGGCAATGCGGAAATTATGAAAGCGCTTGATGAGATATCCGAACGGATTTTATTTAAGAAAATTACCCCGGAAGAGGGAGCGAAATCCTTTAGAAAGCAAGCAGAACTGATTTTAGGAAGAAATAAGCACTCCTAAAACAAGTATGTTTTTTAAACGTAAACCTCTGTTTTTTTTATGGTTTCAAGAAAGCACTTTCACTACAATGGCAGTATAAGTGAAAACGGTCACAAACAGGCAGGAAGAGATCATGATTTGGAGGGATTACTGTGCTGCAGGAAAGGACGATCGCCAAGAAAGAGGTCATTGATCACATTCATTTATTAATGAATAATCTCACGCAAATCAAAGACCAAAGCGGTGAATTTTTACTTAACTTTGATGGGGTAATTGTGGATGACAAAAGCTGGCATGTGTGGAACTGGCCGCAAGGTGTAGGGTTGTACGGAATCTATAAATACTGGAAATTGACCAATGACCAAACAGCTCTGGAAATGATCAATGAATGGTTTAATGCCAGAATCCAAGAAGGCGCACCGCCGAAAAACGTCAATACGATGGCGCCGCTGTTAACATTGGCCTTTTTATATGAGGACACCGGAAACCAAACCTACCTGCCTTATTTGGAGGATTGGGCCGAATGGGTCATGCATGATATGCCTCGCACAAAAGAGGACGGGTTACAGCATATGACCTACGGACCGGAGAACAAAAATCAGCTTTGGGATGACACGTTGATGATGACCGTGCTGCCGCTGGCAAAAATCGGCAAACTGCTAAACAAACCTGAATACCTGGAAGAAGCCAAAAAGCAGTTCCTCATTCATATCAAATATTTAACGGACAGAAAAACAGGTTTATGGTATCACGGCTGGACCTTTGAAGGAAACCATCATTATGCCGAAGCGCTCTGGGCAAGGGGTAATTGCTGGATCACGATTGCGATTCCTGAGATTATTGAAATCATGGCATTGGAGAAAGGGGATTTTCTCCGTGAATTCTTGATCGATACATTGAATCGGCAAATTGAAGCTCTTGCCAACTACCAGGATGAAAGCGGTTTATGGCATACATTAATTAACGATCCAAGCTCTTATTTGGAAGCCTCAGCTACAGCCGGATTTGCCTATGGAATTTTAAAATCGATTCATAAGCGGTATGTCAGCCAGGACTATAAAGAAGTCGCCCACAAGGCTATTCGCGGAATTATGAGTGAAATTAATGAAGCCGGCGCATTGCAAAAAGTGTCCGTAGGAACAGGTATGGGAGACACCCTGGAATTTTACAAGGAAATCAGAACGACCACCATGCCTTATGGACAATCGCTTGCCGTGCTTTGCCTATCGGAATATCTTCATACGTATATCTAAATCTCCAGCGCTTAATTTCCCGAAATGGAGGAGAGTAAAGTGGTTAGACAACCCAAATTTATGAATTATTTGTCCTACGGGTTAGGTGATTTCTTAGGGGCCGGCGCCTTTGCCTTGACAGCAGCGTGGCTGCTTTTCTTCTTAACCACGTTTTGCGGCCTAACTGCCGTTGAGGCCGGCTCTATTTTTGCGATTGCCCGGATTGTAGATGCGGTTGCCGCACCAACGATGGGATATATTACGGATAATTTCCATAAAACCAAACTTGGCCGGCGCTTTGGGAGACGGAAGTTCTTTATATTAGCATCCATCCCGCTTGTTCTTGTTTATACACTCATTTGGATTTCCGGTTTTAGCTACTGGTATTACTTATTAACCTATATCTTGTTTGAAATTGTGTATTCCATGATTTTAATTCCTTATGATACGCTTGCCGCCGAAATGAGCAGCGACTATAAAGTACGCTCGAAGTTTACGGGTGCCAGAATGTTTGTCGCACAGGCATCAGCTGTATTCGCCGCATTTATTCCCGGCCGTCTTGTGGAGACATTAGGTAAAGATGATCCTCTTACATACCTGTACTCAGGTATTATTTTCACGGTCATATTTGTAGTGGTATTGTTACTGCTTTACAGAAATACATGGGAACGTCCTTTCGATGAAATCCCTCAAGAAGAGGTCATTGATAAAAGAACCTTTTTCCAAAATGTTCATAAAATCTATGCGGATTTAATCTCGACTTTACGGGTAAAAACATTCCGCCACCATCTGGGGATGTATTTGGGCGGAT
The DNA here is from genome assembly GCF_023715465.1 of Paenibacillus macerans. GTDB lineage: Bacteria > Bacillota > Bacilli > Paenibacillales > Paenibacillaceae > Fontibacillus > Fontibacillus macerans_A. The sequence goes on along the minus strand of NZ_JAMBOE010000008.1, from coordinate 191,744 downwards.
ATTTAAGCCAGGATGTATTCAACGCCGTATTTACTTATTTTGTTGTTTTTGCTCTCATGCAAAGTGCTGTTGCCGCATCCAACTTGTTAACCTTTATGTATGTCATGCAGCTTTTTGGCGTATGGATTGCGCTTACCTTAACGATTAAATTGAATCCTGCCCCGGCGTATCGAACGGCAATTTCTCTGTTTATCGCGGGAATTATTGGATTTATCGTATTAAAGTTCACCGGAACGCTAAATAGCACCGTTTTATTGTTTGTTATGATTGGAATTTGCGGGTTGGGACGCGGGGGGCTGAACTACATCCCCTGGAACAACTACGCATTTATTCCGGACGTAGATGAAGCTTTAACCGGTCAAAGACGTGAAGGGGTGTTCGCCGGTGTCATGAGTTTGATCCGAAAAGGGACACAGGCGTTGGCTGTCTTTTTAGTGGGGGTGGCCTTGCAAGAAGCAGGTTTTGTGTCCGGGCAAGCATCACAACCGGATTCGGCCGTAACCATGATTATTTCTATCTTGCTGTTTGGCACACTGATCTTTTTGGCGGGAGGTTTAATGGTCTCCTATCGTTACAAATTAACCAAAGAAAACCATGTCGTATTGTTGGATGAAATTAAACGCTTGAAAAATGGCGGCTCTAAACAAGAGGTTACCACCGAAGCCCGCAAAGTTTTTGAACAATTAACCGGCTGGGAATATGAAAAAACATGGGGAAATAACACGGTGGGATATGAAAATTTGGTGAAGTCTAAAGAAAATACAATTTTTGGAGGTTCATTGCATGACAACACCATCAAGTGATTTTTCTTAAGCCGGGCATTTTCTTCAGCAGATGAACAGTAACCACGATTAACAAAGGAATTGTAAATCCGCTTAACTTCCAAAGGGGAAGGATTACCGTGATGTGCTCGGTCAATCTGGTTTCGCTTCTTTCTAAAATAAAAGAACTTATCATATTGATAAAAGTCAGAGGAAATACGAGCACTTTCTCATCCTTTAGTTTACATACACGTACGATTAATTGATTTAAGATGAAGAGTGTAATGCAAGCTTTCATGTAGGAACCTACGATTAAAGCTATCCCAACTATGAACTCAACCCGCTGAATAATAGGCTGTATATCAATCATCCTCGCGACTTCTACCATCGAATACTTTCTTTCCCCGGCCAAGGGTCCGAAAACAAGAATGGTTGATATCGTGACCGCAATCAATGTGATAACGCTGATAGCAAACGCAATAATCAGCTTTTTATGTAAATCCCCGGCCGGCCGACGAACAAAAGGAAAGAGCAGGGTAAGCAAGATCGGCTCCGCGTGGGTGAAACCAAACGAAACGTAGGCGCCATGTAATACAGGTTTGAATCCTTCAGGAAGAACAGGCAAAAGAAATTCGCTGTGGTAATTAGGAAAGGACAACAACATCGTCAAGATGATGAACAGCATCACGACGAAGATTAAAATGGTAAACATTCTGCTCATGACTTCAATCCCTGCACGTACAGTCATCGCCAATGTGGTGAAGATAAAGATATCGAATATGTATTGGGGTGTTTGCCGCATTAAAGAACTGTTAACATATTTGCCTACTTCAAATACAATATCCGTGCTCATTTCAAACATAAGCGAAATAAACGGGATAACAATAACAATGGTGGTCCAGATTCCCAAAACAGCTTGGCTGTATTCAATAAAAGATTGTCCGGGATATTCCTTATCCAAGTAAAGGACAAGCAGCAATTGAATCATGGCAGCCGTGCCGGAGAGCAGGATAGAGATCCATACACCGTTATAGGCGAATCCAATTAACGGCCCGGGAAGGTTTACAATAACCGAGCCGGTCAAATAAACAAAAAATAATACGATCAATTGTTCCTGACTTATAATTTGCTTATTCATTAAAGATTAGGCTGCCCCTTTCTAAGAAGCTACGTCTAAATACTTGACAATACTATGCCCCAAATCTTTATACAGCCATGCCGCAATGTCATGAAGAATTGGCAATCCCAATTCCCCGACATACTCAATACCAAGATAAATGGAGACAATAACGGTCACTCCATATGCAATCTTGTCGCGCCGCCCAATTTTCTTTATTTCGGCAAAATTATAGAACGTCATCAACAAATAACTCGAAATCACAACCATCATTTTTTCAGCCATTTGTTCGAGCTCCTTTGTTACTATTTGTCCGTAGAGAGCGGTTTTGGTGTTGCAGTCCCGCTATTCTTTATTTCCACTTTTACTTTAATGTCGAATTGAGTATCGGCGAAACGCTCTTCCCAATTCCGCTTCCACCGTTTCCATAGGGCTGGATTTTTACGATAAATCCGGTCTCCTAATCCAATCAGATCCCATTTCTTTTGTTTCATTTGGTTCAAAGTTTGCCTTAAAGATTCTTCAACAGTCTCGGCTGCAGCCTCGGTGAATTTTTTTTCATCTTCCGGAGTTTTTAATTTTGTGCACCGCATCTCTCCAAGAGCTGCTGAGAACTGAACGAATACTTGAAGTTTGACTGCTTCATCTTCAATTTGCGGTTTTAGTTTGGAATGGAAGGATAATACCTCTAGGGAATTGTCTCTTGTAGCGCTCGAATTGCTCCCCGTTTCGCACGGAACGCGGATAATGCCACCCTTGTACTGATTAAGCAACATATGGATCTTTTGCGTATCTTGAGGAGAAACGGTTCCCTGCCATTTTCCTTTTTTTAAGACGGCCATTCCGCTAGCCACCGGCTCGTCTCCTTTTTTAGTGATGTAAGGAACTAACGAAATCCCCGTCTGGCTGCGAAGACCGAGGAAAAGATCAAGTAAAGAAGCATCGGTGGTTTTGTAATTGTGGTGATTGGCATATCTTGTGATTTGCAATAACTGTTGACTTACTGTTTTTTCGATCAAAGGCTTCATCTCCAAATATTGCGCTGCTTTCCCGTGGGAAATAAAAAACGAAGAACTAAGTCTGGCCTCATGATCCCGATAAAAGAAATCCAGGACCTCCCCGATAGGATAAATTTGTACTAGCTGATCTTCTACAATGATAGACTTCAAATGGCTCCATTGTCCTTTACGTCCTGTATGAAGGATGATATCCCGAATCCCGTCAAACATCGTTTCACCTTTAGTTTGCACATTGACATAGGAAATATTTCCGCCGCCTTCTTTTCCTTCTGAACCGCCGGAATGCACCGGCTTGTATATTTGCACGGTAAGATCAATCAATCCATTATCGGCTTTGTCGAGAGCCAGACCTATGATAAAGGAACGATCCGTAAGTTCTGCCTTATCCCAGCATCCCGCCAGCAATAGAACGCAGACCATCAGCCAGCCGGCAACCGCAATTTTCCGCATCATAAAGCCTTCTTTCAAAAAAATTGCCTTTTATTTTTTAGCTCCGAATATCAGCTTGCTGCGCGGTGAACGCAGTAAAATTTTTATCGGAGCACGAATAACCGTATCCAATAATTGTTTAGGCCGAAGAGGTGCTAAAGGGGTTAGATATGGCTGCCCAAGGGATCTGAGGCTCGTTAAATGCAGTAAGATCCAGAGAAAACCGATCATCAGACCGAATCCGCCCAGGACTGTGCTTAAAATCATCAGCGGAATCTTTATAATTCTTAAAGCGGTAGCCATGTTGTATTGTGGAATAGCAAAAGATGCAATTCCGGTTAAGGCAACGACCACGACCATCGTCGGCGAGGCAATCCCCGCAGATATGGCTGCTTCACCAATTACGAGCGCGCCGACAATACTGATCGTGGCGCCAATCTGCCTTGGCAATCGCGCCCCGGCTTCCCGAAGAAGTTCAAAGAAAAACTCCATGATAGCCGCTTCGACAAATGCAGGGAAAGGAATTCCTTCGCGCGCATTCATGATGGCAAGCAAAAGAACGGTGGGAATCAATTCCGGATGAAAAGTCGTTAAAGCAATATATATGCTAGGCAAACTTAAAGCAATAAAAAATGCGATGATCCTCATGATGCGAATTAGCGAGGCCATTATACTTCTTTGGTAGAAGTCTTCCGAGGACTGATACATTTCCGTAAAAAGTCCCGGACATATTAAAATCGAACCTGTGCCTTCGACGAGAACAAGGATTTTGCCATCCAACAAAGCTGCTGCAGCGGTATCCGGCCGTTCTGTATAGCGGTATTGAGGGAAAGGAGAATAAGTCGAATCCTCAATCCACTCTTCAACAAAAGAGGTATCAAGAACATTAACTTGCTTCATTCCGGAAACTCGCCTTTTTAACTCGGCCAAGACCTCCAAGTTAACCGTATTTATCAAATAAGCGATATTCACTTCTGTTTTGGTTTCTGCGCCAAGCATAAATTTTTCTAATTTAAAATTAGGAGTTTTTAGCCGCTGCCGCAACATACCGATATTCTTTTGCAAATTTTCAACGGTGCTCTCGCGTGGACCATGAACTACGGATTCTGCATTCGGTTCGGTGACTTGCCGGGTGATTAGTGAAGCAACTTTGTAAGACAAAGCCTGCTCCCAACCATTAAAGAAAATAATAAGATGCCCTGTAACGATATGATCCGTTGCTTCTTGTAAATCGTTTATAAGCTTGGCCGATTGCGAGGAAACACCGTGGTTGCTGAAAAAGCGAATTACATCTTCAGGAATGACGGAATTTGCCGGGCCTAATTCGTGGGGAACCAGATCCTGAAGCGATGTTTTCATATAATTTAATGTTTTATGCTCGATTAACGAATCAAAATAAACGGTAAATGCGATGTGCCGGAGCTCCGGTCCAAAGTGCCACTCAAAAATGGATAAATCATCACATTGTTCAAAACGCGATTCGAGCCATTTCAAATTAGTTTCCAAGACGGGTGAAATCGGCAGTATATCCATTTCTGATCGGGGATCGGATAAGCTCGTTTGGTTCACGCTATAACCTCCAGAAGGATGAATTATGCTAAAATTATCCCCAGCTCAAGTTGGACTCATTCATGCATTTTAGGGTTGACTAATGAATTGCCGGCGCTATAATAGAAAAAGTGGCCTGATTTCCGGAGGCCTGAAACTTTACGGGACGTAGCTCAGCTTGGTAGAGCACCTGGTTTGGGACCAGGGGGTCGCATGTTCGAATCGTGTCGTCCCGATTCATCAACAGTCATCCGCGCGGATGGCTGTTTTTTTAACGTCAAGAAACCATGAACTGAATAAATCCCCTTTCCGTCGGTCACAATAGAAAATAAACTCCGACAGAAGGGGATAACCGTGAATATCTTCCATATCAAAAAGCATCTCAAAAGAAGATGGAGAAGATGGAGACGTGCCGTCTGGACGATCGGCGCCTGCAGTTTGGTTGCGATCATGGCTTGGCTCGGGATGCCCTTGTCCGATCAGATGGAAAACTTGATGACCAATGAACCGATCGCGCTGGAAACTTGGGGCAAGCTGCAGGAGGCCGCGCCCGAAGCCACCGAGGAGGATTGGTTAGCCGAATTGAAGCGAACGGATCGCACCCGCATCGTTCATTTGAATAAAATCTATACCTGTGGCGAAGAAAGCAACGTATTAGGCATTATGCGGCCGGACGAAATCGCGGCATTGATGAAAGCCCATCCGGAATGGGAAGGGCGGCTTGGGGCCGGCGGCGATGTGTGGATCAACGAAAGGATTAACGGGCTGTCCGAAACCTGCAGCAAGCAAGGATACATCGGCATCGACAAGGACGGCAATCTGACGTTGTTCGATGGGCCTCCCAAAAAGGAGAAGGTCATCCGGACCTTTTTTCAATTGGATGTAGAGATGATGGAGAGCGCCTTGCCGGCGGATGTTTTGAAGCAGCTGCACCAGGGCATCCGCATTCAGGACGTTGAAGAGTACAACAGCGTTTTGTCCACGTTTAGCGATTTTGCCTTGGAGCAGACCGAAAAGGTTATGCAGCAAAATGAAGAGCAGTAGCAGGTGCAGCAGGCCAAAAGAGCGCCCCCATTCCGATTGCCGGATGGGCGGCGTTTTTTTAATGGACGTTGACGATGCCCCCCAGTGTGGTACTATCGGAGAAAGAAGCTGCTTATTTTCATCGCAATGGAGGCTTTTGTGTTGACCAACCTTATCTCGGAGTGGGCGGAGTTCCGCTTTCCATTATATACGGCTGTGCAAATTCGTTCGCTATACGGTACTTCAAGTTTGCCGGCGCAAAAAATCCATGAGGAATTCGCGGTGCTGATCGGGGTCGCCGGCGGCAAGGCTGCCCTCAGCATCGGCGACCAGACCTTTGAGCTTGCCGAAGGCGCGGTCTTGCTGCTTCCGGCCGGGGCCCATGCCGCGCTGGTGACGGATTCCCTTGGGCCGCTGCACGCCTACAAGCTTTCCATCGGCATCTCGGAACAGACCCTATCTCAGTATGGGGGTTCCATGATCCGCGGCGGCGAACTGATTGACGGTAAGAATGTGCGATTTTTTCCAAATGAACCGGGGATTGTGGGCATGTTGGAGGAGTTGTATCTTTATCGTTCACCGGCTTATGAAGTCCGGCATGTGCAAAATCAAATGGTGTTTTACCGGATTATTTTTGAACTGCTGTCGCGAACCGGGAGGGCCCCTTCGGACTTGGACAATGGGCAGCCAAGCTTGGAGCGCAGCATCGCTTATATGGAGAACCACTTTAAAGATAAAATAACCCGCGAGCAGCTGGCCGCGATGGCGGGCGTAAGCAGTTCGCATTACTCTATTTTATTTAAACGGTTTGCCGGCTTTTCTCCGCAGGAATACCTGTCGCGGCTGCGCGTCCACCGGGCTGCCGAGCTGCTGATCGGCGGTTCGGGTACGCTCCGGGAGATCGCGCAGAAGGTCGGCTACAAGGATGAATTTTACCTTAGCCGCCGTTTCAAACGGCAGACCGGAGTATCGCCGACGGCATATCACAGCGTTTCTCCGCAGCGCGTGGCCGTCATGCTCACGCCTTATGCCAGCCATTTGCTGCTGCTTGGGCGGGAACCGGTGCTCACGATTTCGGAGAACGGCGAGTATGTCCATACCGCTGAACTGCCGCAGCCGCAAGCGATGAGATTTATCAATACGGACTGTACTTTCGAGCAGTTAAAGTCGGCCCTGCTGGATACCAAAGCGGACATGATTATCGCAGCGGGGCAGCATTTGCACGGACACGGCCTGAATCCCGAGCAGCTGCGGGCGATCGCGCCTGTGGTAGACATTCCGTGGATGGAGCTGGGCTGGAAAGAGCATTTTCGCCTGATCGCCCGGGCGATTCGGCAGAGCGAAAAGGCGGAAGCGTGGCTGGCCGCATTTGAACAGGAGGAGAAGGCGGCGCGCCAGCTTGTAAGGCAATATGCGGCCACGGGTGAAACTGTGGCGATTTTGGTGCTGCGGCCGGATGGGCTGCTCGTTTATGGCGCCCGCAATGTCGGATACGTAATATACCATTCGCTGGGGTTAAAGCCTCCGGCAAAAATAGAGCAGCTTATAAAAAAGCTCGGCATTTCATTTCATTCCATTCCCATCGAGCCGGCAGAGCTGGCCGATTACGCGGGGGACCGCTTGCTTGTAATTGTGTTTCCCGATGCCAAAGGTTCCACCGCACATGCCGACGCCTTGTTTCAGTCCCCGGATTGGAGAGAGCTTTCCGCCGTGCGGCAAAACAAGGTGCATCAGCTGGACGTGGACGAATGGATCCCTTACAACCCTGTATCCATCCGCCTGCAGCTGCAACGTGCTTTAACATTGTTCGCCGGCATTCAATAGTCCAAGCTCCTTCCCTAACAATAAGCTATGGTTAAGCGAAATGAGGCTGAATATAATAAGTTATGAAAATGAAACTCATTATCAATTAGTGTCCTCATTGACACATAGCCATTGTAAAGGGAGAGAGTCATCTGATGAGAAAGCTACTTATTCCGTTTGTTCTGTCATTAGCGGTTATGCTGAGCGCGTGCGGCGGAAATCAAGGCGCCAATCAAGGCGCAAATCAAACCAGTCGCACAGGCAATAGCGGCACTTCTTCCGCCGGGACTATTACTTACGAATCCGAAAACGGTCCGGTCGAGGTTCCGGCCCATCCGCAGCGCGTCGTTGTCCTGACCAGATTCCTGACGGGCAATGTCATGCAGCTGAATGTGCCGATCGTCGGAGCGGACGAGTTGTCCAAGGAAAATCCGCAGTTTAAAGACCGGCTGAAAGACGTGGAAGCGGTGACGGACGAAAGCCTGGAGAAGATCATCGAACTGCAGCCGGATCTCATCATCGGACAGTCTGATATTAAAAACGTAGACAAGCTCAAGCAAATTGCGCCGACAGTCACTTTTACGTACGGAAAAGTTGACTATTTAACGCAGCAGCTGGAAATCGGCAAACTGTTGAACAAGGAAAAAGAAGCCCAGGCTTGGGTGGATGATTTCAAGGCGCGGACGAAGCAAGCCGGCGAAGAGATTAAAGCGAAGGTCGGCGAAGGTGCGACGGTGTCGGTAATCGAGACGTTTAACAAGCAGTTGTACGTGTATGGCTACAATTTTGGACGCGGCACCGAACTTTTGTATGGCGATCTGGGCTTCAGCTTGCCTGAGAAAACCAAGGAGGCAACGAAAAAGGACGGCTATTTCGCGGTATCCTCCGAAGTTTTGCAGGATTACGTGGGGGATTATATTATTTTCAGCAAAAACGCTGACGAGGACAATTCCTTTCAGAATACACAGTCCTATAAAAATATCCCTGCCGTCAAAAACAACCGGGTTTTTGAAGCCGATGCGAAAGCTTTCTATTTCAACGACCCGCTCAGCATGGAATACCAGCTGGACTTCTTCATTAAAAGTTTCCTGGGCAAATAACCAAGGCAGTGATACCGATGAGAGTTAATATACGTTCGATTCCGTTTATTTATAAACTTCTCGGCAGTGTGCTGCTGCTCGTCGTCTCCTTCGTGATCTCGATGTTGTTTGGCGCGCAGGAAACGACGCCGCATGAACTGTGGCTGGCGCTTACTTCGGTTGCCTCCGAAGGGAATATACTCACGCTGCAAGAAATCCGCTTGCCGCGTGAACTGGCTGCGATGCTGGTCGGCGCCGCGCTGGCGGTATCCGGTGCGATTATGCAAGGGATCACCCGCAATCCGCTCGCCGATCCCGGCTTGCTGGGGCTCACGTCCGGCGCCAACCTGGCGCTTGCCGTTATTTTCGCTTGCTTACCGGGAATCAGCTATTTTGGCATCATGCTGGCTTGCTTTATCGGTGCGGCCGCAGGCGGCGGGTTGGTCATCGGCCTTGGCGCGGTGCGCCGGGGGAAGCTGTCTCCCGTTCGCATCGTGTTGGCGGGAGCGGCCATTTCCACCTTTCTGCAGGCCGCCACGGAAGGCATCAGCCTTGCGTTCAAAATTTCCAAGGACGTCTCCATGTGGACGGCCGGTGGTTTAATCGGGACAACATGGGCACAGATTCAGGCGGTTGCGCCGGTCATTGTTGCCGGAATCGCGGTGTCCATCATATACTCCGGCCATTTAACGATTCTCAGTCTGAGCGACGAGGTGGCAGTTGGTCTGGGGCAAAAGCTCGCGCGGATCAAATTCATTTTGTTTGTCCTGGTCATCCTGCTGACGGGGGCTGCGGTGGCGCTCGCCGGAAACATCGCCTTCCTCGGACTGATGATTCCGCATATCGTCCGCAAGGTTGTCGGCACCGATTACCGATATATTCTGCCTTTTTCGGTGTTTGCGGGAGCCGCCTTCATGCTGCTGGCGGATACGCTCGCCCGGACCATCAACGCGCCTTACGAGACGCCCATGGCGGCGATTGTGGCTATGGCAGGCTTGCCGTTTTTCCTGCTTGTCGTGCGTAAAGGGGGCAAAACGCTATCATGAGTCCGTTCGCTCTTGTTCGGAAACAGCGTCTTATTTTGCTGATCAGCTTAGGGGCAATCGTCCTGACGGCTGTCGCCAGCATGGGGTTTGGTTATTCGTCTCTGTCCTTCGACAGGCTGATTCCCGTGTTGTTGGGCCAAGGCACGTTCAAAGAGGACTTCGTTCTGTTCTCCGTCAGACTGCCGCGGATTCTGATCACGTTGTTGTCGGGAATGGCGCTGGCCTTATCCGGGTCGATCCTGCAAAGCGTTACCCGTAACGATTTGGCGGACCCGGGCATCGTTGGCATTAATTCCGGGGCAGGCGTGGCGATCTCCGTATTTTTTCTGTATTTTCCGATCGAGACGGGATCGTTTGCCTATATTTTGCCTTTTGTTGCGTTTATCGGGGCTTTGATCACAGCCATAGTCGTTTATATTTTCTCGTACAGCCGGACCCGGGGACTTGATCCCGTTCGCCTCGTATTGGTTGGAGTAGGTTTCTCCATGGCGCTGTCGGGGATTATGATCGTGATTATCTCCTCGGCGGAACGCACCAAGGTGGATTTTATCGCAAAATGGATTGCCGGCAACATTTGGGGCACGGACTGGCCTTTTATCGGGGCCTTGCTCCCGTGGCTGATCCTGCTCGTGCCGTTTACTTTGTTCAAATCCCGGCAGCTCAATCTGCTTAGCTTAAGCGAGACCTCGGCAATCGGCGTGGGTGTGCATCTTGAGCGCGAGCGGCTGGTCCTGATCTTGGCCGCCGTCGCCGCATCCGCATCGGCGGTTTCTGTCACCGGAGGCATCGCCTTCATCGGGCTGATGGCTCCCCATATCGCCAAAGCGCTGGTCGGACCGCGCAATCAGCTGTTCATTCCCGTCGCCGTGCTGCTTGGCGGATGGCTGCTGCTCATCGCCGATACAGTCGGCCGCAATCTGATCGACCCCGACGGGATTCCGGCCGGTGTCATGGCCTCGCTGCTTGGGGTGCCTTACTTTGCTTATTTGTTGCTTAAGAAATAGCGTCAGCATATAGGCTCAACCTCTCAACCTAGAAATCGGCGCTTGACGGTTGGCTGCTGGAACGATGAACTGAACGATGATGAACCATCGGCGTTCAAAATAGCGGAACTTTATGTACTTATTATCCGGAGCTAGGCATGTTCACCCTCATTAACGGAATTTTATGGCCTTATTTTCCTAAGAGTAGTCCAGATCGCGAGTATTTGTTGCGGTTCGTAGAAAATAGCGACATAAATTACCTCTATTTCTTTTTGATTGAGGGATATCGCCGCAATAACGCCATTTTGTACCCTTATATTTTTGCGGGAGTTCCAAAAGTATGAAACAAGCGCAAGCACAGAAGATGGTAATATCCTCTTCCTGCTTGCGCTTGTTTGTTTTTTACCCTTCATCGATCCTGGCACTCAACAAACTTTTTCCTCAATGTACGCGATCTTTTGTTATAATAAAGTGAATACATATGTTCGCTTCAAAAAGGGACGCGAGCTCCGTTAGCAAGACGGGAGTTCGAGCACACACTTGGGGAGAGATGAGCTTGCGTATACTTGGAATCGACCCTGGGATCGCGATCGTAGGGTTTGGATTTATCGATAAACAGGGAAGCAAACTGACTCCGGTACAATATGGCTGCATTCAGACGGAGGCTCACACGCCGGAGGAAGAAAGGCTGCTTCATGTGTACGAGGGTATGGTTCAGTTGATCGAAAAATATAAGCCGGACGCGGTGGCGTTGGAAAAGCTGTTTTTCAACCGCAACGTTACGACGGCGATGTCGGTTGGACAAGCTAGAGGCGTGCTGGTGTTGGCCGCGGTCCAGAAAGGGCTGCCGGTCTCGGAATACACGCCGATGCAGGTCAAGCAGGCGATCGTCGGATACGGCAAAGCCGAAAAGCGGCAGGTGCAGGAGATGACCCGCATGTTCCTGAAGCTGCAGGCGATCCCGAAGCCTGACGACGTGGCGGATGCTTTAGCCGTGGCGATTTGCCACGCGCATTCTTACACATTAAATTCTAAATTAAACGAGGTATTGCGTTCATGATCGATTTTTTGCGGGGCCAGGTGGCCCATTTGGAAACGGAGTATGTTGTACTGGATGTGCAGGGCGTAGGTTATCAGGTGTTTTGCCCGAACCCGTATGCGTTTGCCGCGAAAGGACAAGAGACGGTGACGATCTATACGCATCATCATGTCCGTGAAGACGCGATTTTGCTGTTCGGCTTTCCGACCCGTGAGGAGCAGAGGTTGTTCCGCAAGCTGATCGATGTGTCCGGCATCGGGCCGCGCGTGGCGCTGGGCATTTTGAGCGGGGGCAGTCCCGACCATGTGGTGGCGGCGATTCACCAGGAGAATATCGGCTTTCTGACCAAACTTCCGGGCATCGGCAAAAAAACGGCGCAGCGTATGATTTTGGATCTGAAAGACAAGCTCGAAGGGATGGGCGGCCCCTCTTTATTTGATGCTCCGTCCGAGGCTCTTCCTGCGGCCGAATCCGCTTATCCCGGCTGGCCGGAAGCCCGGGAAGGGCTTAAGGCGCTCGGATACACGGATGCCGAATTGGACAAGGTGTGGCATCGCATGAAGGAAGATGTCGCCCCGGATGAAGCGGTGGATTCGGTAATGAAAAAGGCGCTCAAGCTGCTGTATGCCGGCTGATGAGAGAAGGACTGGAAGGAGAGCGAACGCGCGATGATGGAAGACCGGATCATATCGGCGAATTTGATGATGGAGGATCAGGCCGTTGAGCTGAGCCTCCGACCCCGCTACTTAGCGGAATATATCGGACAAAGCCAAATCAAGGAAAATTTGAAAATCTATATTGAAGCGGCGAAAATGCGCAACGAAGCGCTGGATCACGTTCTTCTTTACGGGCCGCCGGGACTGGGCAAAACTACGCTGGCGAACATTATTGCCAACGAGCTTGGCGTTAACATCCGTACGACATCGGGCCCGGCTATTGAACGGCCTGGCGACCTGGCCGCCCTGCTGACGAATTTGCAGGAAGGCGATGTGCTGTTTATCGACGAAATTCATCGCCTGCACCGTACGGTGGAGGAAGTGCTGTATCCGGCGATGGAGGATTTTGCCCTGGACATCATGATCGGGAAAGGGCCAAGCGCCCGTTCGGTCCGGCTTGATTTGCCGCCGTTTACGCTGGTGGGGGCGACCACCCGGGCGGGGCTGCTGTCGGCGCCGCTGCGCGACCGCTTTGGCGTCGTCAGCCGCCTCGAATTCTATACGGTCGACGAGCTAAGCTTCATCGTATCGCGGGGAGCCGATATCTTCGGCATCGAAATGGTCGGCGACGCCGCTGAGGAGATCGCCTTAAGATCGCGAGGGACGCCGCGGATCGCCAATCGGCTGCTGAGACGCGTCCGGGATTACGCGCAGGTGCGGGGCGACGGAATGATCACGACGGACATTGCCAAGGAAGCGTTAAAGATGCTGCAGGTCGATCCGATGGGACTCGATCTCATCGATCATAAAATGCTGCGGGCGATGATTACGAGCTTCCGGGGAGGTCCGGTCGGGCTCGATACGATTGCGGCAACGATCGGCGAAGAAAGCCAAACCATCGAAGATGTGTATGAACCTTATTTGCTGCAGATCGGATTTTTGCAGCGGACCCCGCGCGGCCGCATGGTGACCCCCGCGGCTTATCAGCATTTGGGGCTGCCGATGCCGGAAACGCCTTAATGGCGGCAAATCGATAACATTGCATCATAGAGAGGAGAATCGGGCTTGATGGGGACGAGACGGGCAATGACATTCAGCAAATGGGGAAAAGGAATCGCAGCCGCCTTGCTGCTTACTTCAGCGGTACAATTCCCGGGGGCGGCCGGCGCTGCAGCTTCCGAACAAGTTCGCGTAGCCATGTACCTGGATCTTGGCAGCACGTACAAATCGACCGCGCCGGCGGTAACACTGAAGGCGGAGGCGGCCGCGGAAGCGGGTATTATGGCTGGTGGAGAATTCGAGCCTTGGCTGGAAATGGGCGCAGCCGAAACCTCCCGATTTAGCGTCAACGGCTTTAAAGTAAAGGCGCTGGAAAGCGCTGATTGGGGAACGGTCGCCGCCGCAGTCAAAAAACTGCAGAGTACCGCCGACAAACCGGTGGCCTACGCGGTCGATCGGCCGGGCGGCACGGTTTACCGGATTTATACTGGCCCGTACGCCAGCGCGGCTGAGGCCGTGACAGCGGCCGGCCGGGTCGCTCAGACGTTATCCGGCCAGCTTCAAGTACAAAATCCAAACGTACGGGGGCCTTATTACATATCGGCCGGCATTTTCGGTTCGCAGAATGAAGCGGAATCGCTTGCCAGCACTTTGAACGGTCAGGACACCGAGGCGTTTGCGGTCATGACCGGTCCGCGGAAGTATGCGGTGTGGATCGGGGGGATGTCCAGCGTGGCCGAACAAGCATCATTACAGGCCAAGCTGGCCCTAACCGAACCGCAGCTGTTTTTAACCCCTGTGGATATGGCGACACCAGCCCTTCTGCTGCATAATGATGTTTCACTTGCTGTGGACGCTCCGAAGAGGGCTGCACATTACGAGCTGTTCGGAGAAGGGGCCAAGCTGATAGTCCGTGGCAATAAAGGCAACTCGGCCATTAAGGTCGTTGAGCGTTCCGAACGCAGATACCGGGGCGATTTTGAAATCAGTAAAGTGAACGGGCAACTGGCGCTCGTCAACGTGCTGCCGCTTGAGCAATATTTATATTCGGTCGTATCCGCCGAAGTACCGACTTCTTGGCCGCAGGAGGCGCTCAAGGCGCAGGCTGTCGCTGCCCGCAGTTACGCTCTGTACAATGCGGAATTGAACAAGTTTAAGATTGCGGGCTTGGTGGATACGACGTTAAGCCAGGTTTACAATGGCGTGGATCAGGAGGCGAACAGCGTCGTGAAGGCGGTCGAAAGCACCGCCGGCGAAGTACTGGAGGCGAATGGGAAAGTGGTTGAAGGCCTGTTCTCGTCCAACAGCGGCGGCGTCACCGCCGACACCGCGGAAGTGTGGAGCAATGTCAACCCGATTTACGCCAGCGTAACGAGCGCAGGCGACGAGTCCGCTGGGGCTTCTTTGAAATCGTGGTACCAGATTCTGCTCGACAACGGCAAAACCGGGTATGTCCGGGAAGACAACGCCAAGATCGCGGGAACAAACGAGGCCGGGCTGGAGCTATTGACCGTGACGACAGACAACGTGAACGTGCGCTCGCTTCCCCTGATTCAATCCGATGTCAGCCCGGTGGCGAAACTGAACCCTGGAGATAAGGCCATCGTGCTCAGCAAGGTGGAGGAGTCCAGCGCTTATGCCTGGATTCGGGGGCCTTACACCTCCGACCAACTGTCCAAATCGCTAAAAGGCAAAACGACGGCCGAAGCGCCTTCAGCGATTACGAGCCTGGAGGTTGCGCAAAGAGGACCGTCCGGAAGGGTGACGCAAATCAAGGCAAACGGGCAGGTTTTGGACGTCAAATATCCCGATTCATTGAGATCAGCCTTAAACGGCCTGCCCAGCACCTTGTTTGAAATTGTGCCAACCGGAAGGTATACTGTTCAAGGTGCCGGGGAGGCTTCCGGTACGGGGGCTTCTGACGCGGCGGTTTTATCCGCTTCCGGCAAAACGTCCTTGAGCGGCGAAAATATAGTTGTGCTGGGCGCGGACCAAACGGCCCGGGTCATCGATAAGAGCAATGCTTATCTGTTTGTCGGCCGCGGAAACGGCCACGGGCTCGGATTATCCCAATGGGGAGCCAAAGGAATGGCCGACGCCGGGTATGATTACCGGGAAATATTGCAACACTACTACCAAAATGTAACTATCGTTAAGGAATGAGCAGAACTATGAATGTGGATATGTACGACTTCGAACTCCCGGAGGAGCTGATTGCCCAAACTCCGCTTCCGGAGCGGAGCGCTTCGCGATTGCTAACGTTGAATAAAGAAACCGGAGAAATCCGCCATCATACGTTTTCCGCTATATTGGATTATCTTCATCCCGGCGATACGCTTGTGCTGAACGATACCCGCGTGATTCCGGCGCGGCTGTTCGGGGTCAAACAGGATACCGGCGCCAAAGCGGAAGTGCTGCTTCTGAAGAGCCTCGGAGAAGACCGTTGGGAAGCTTTGGTTAAGCCCGGGAAGAAACTGAAGGCGGGCGCGGTCATTGTTTTTGGCGATGAGCTGCGGGCGACGGTGGAATCGGAAGCGGATATGGGCGAGCGGGTGCTTCGTTTTTCTTACGAAGGCATTTTTAACGAAATTTTGGATCGCTTGGGCCAAATGCCCTTGCCGCCTTACATCAAAGAAAAATTGGACGACCGCGAGCGGTATCAAACCGTTTATTCCAAACACGAAGGCTCTGCGGCGGCGCCCACGGCCGGGCTTCATTTTACCGAAGAGCTGCTGGAGCAGGTACGGGCCAAAGGGATTAACATCGCGTTTGTTACGCTGCATGTCGGTCTCGGCACGTTCCGCCCGATGTCGGTGGAGCGGGTCGAGGATCATGTCATGCACGAGGAATATTACGTGCTGCCCCAGGAAACGGCTGATATTATCAACGAGACCAAAGCCAAGGGCGGTAGAGTTGTTGCTGTAGGAACGACTTCCGCGCGCACGTTGGAGACGGTCGCTCAAGCATGCAAAGGCGGTCCGATCGTCCGCAGCAGCGGATGGACCGGGATTTTCATTTACCCGGGTTATGAATTCGGGCTGGTGGATGCGATGCTGACGAATTTCCATCTTCCCAAATCGACGCTCGTCATGCTGGTCAGCGCGCTGGCGGGACGAGATCATATTATGAAAGCCTACAAGGAAGCGATCGCGATGAAATACCGCTTTTTCAGTTTTGGCGATGCCATGTTTATTTATTAAGAAAGCAGAGGACGGTTGATTAGAGTGGCAGCAGCAATAACGTATGAACATATTAAAACCTGCAAGCAGTCCGGAGCAAGACTGGGCCGCGTGCACACGCCGCACGGATCGTTTGATACTCCGACATTTATGCCGGTCGGCACCCAAGCCACGGTTAAGACGATGAGTCCCGAGGAATTGAAGGAAATGGACGCGCGGATTATTTTGAGCAATACGTACCATCTTTTTTTGCGGCCGGGTCACGAGATTATCCGCGAAGCGGGCGGACTGCACAAGTTCATGAACTGGGATCGGGCGATTCTGACCGACAGCGGAGGTTTTCAGGTGTTTTCGCTGGCCGAAATGCGCAAAATCACGGAGGAGGGCGTGCATTTCCGCTCCCATTTGAACGGCGACAAACTGTTCCTGTCTCCTGAAGTGGCGATGGAAATCCAAAACGCGCTGGGCTCGGATATCATGATGGCTTTTGACGAGTGCCCTCCTTATCCGGCGGAATACGAATACGTGAAAAGTTCAACGGAACGTACGGCGAGATGGGCCGAGCGCTGCCTGAAAAGCCATGCCCGCCCGCATGATCAGGGCCTGTTTGCCATCGTGCAAGGCGGCATGCACGAAGATTTGCGCAAGCAGAGCGCGCGCGATTTGACTTCCCTGGATTTTCCGGGGTATGCTATTGGTGGACTAAGTGTAGGCGAACCCAAGCAATTGATGTATGAGGTGCTGGAATATACCGTCCCCCTTTTGCCTGCGGACAAACCGCGGTATTTGATGGGCGTCGGTTCGCCCGATGCATTGATCGAAGGCGCGATTCGCGGCGTTGATATGTTTGACTGCGTTCTGCCGACCCGCATCGCCCGCAATGGCACGACAATGACCAGCCAGGGCAGACTGGTGGTACGGAATGCCCAGTATGCCAATGATTTCGGACCGCTTGATCCCGAATGCGATTGCTACACATGCCGAAATTATTCCAGGGCTTATCTTCGCCATCTGATTAAAGCGGACGAAACGTTCGGGCTTCGGTTAACTACATACCATAACCTGCATTTTCTCATTAACCTGATGAAGAATGTTCGCCAGGCCATCATGGAAGACAGGTTGCTTAGTTTCCGCGATGAATTTTTCGAACAGTACGGGTTGTTCGGCAGTGAAAAGGGATTTTAATAGTCCTCAGTTTGTTTTTTGAAAGGGGGGAACGCGCATGTTTCAGTTTGCAGCAGCGGGAGGAGCAGGAGCAGCCGGAGGCACAGGCTCCCTGATCCAGATGATTATTCCGTTTGTTATCATGATCGCCGTATTTTACTTTTTGCTGATCCGTCCTCAGAAGAAAAAGCAGCAGCAGCGCAACACCATGCTGAATCAGCTGAAAAAAGGCGACAAAATCGTGACGATCGGCGGCCTGCACGGTACGATCATGGAGATGACGGACGATACGGTCGTCATCCGTGTCAACGATGTCACCAAGTTGACGTTCGATCGCAGCGCCATCAGCCACAGCGTCAATTCGGAGTCTGGCGGCAAATAATCAAAACAAAAAGGGTCTTAGCCATTTCTCCGGCTTAGGCCCTTTTTTCATTCACTTCCGGTTTAAATTCACCCCGATCATTCCCCCAAAAGCCCCGATGACAAGCCCCGGTACCAACAGGATGCAATCGCGCAGCGTCAGCGACGTGTCGAGAGCGAGAAAGCTGATGAGCAAAAGCAGCACAACGTACAGCAGACCGGTCAGGCCACCCTGGGACCAGCCTTTCTGCTTCGCTCTTTTTCCGGATACGATGCCGCCGAACAAAATGGCGATGCCATGAACGAGATAGGTGTACAGCGCAAGTTCGGGTTCCTCCAGCATCTCGCCCTGCAGCAGCAGCGACAAAACCAGGGCGCCGATCATCATCCATAAGAAAGCGTACCAAAGTCCCGAGACGGTGGGCTGCGAAATCCGAAAACCAAATAAATTGCGGATGAAGTGCATTAGGTCATCCTCCTGTTCTCTTATTACCACCATTTTATGGTCAAGCCCATGCAGTTATTACCGCGTAACGTTGATTTTTTATAACGGTAGGCATTCAAAGTGCGTGTTCAAAAAGTTCGGTTTTCAGCGCCGAAGCGTATGCTTCCGATGTGCGTTTTTTCAAAACGCTTTAGGTCGAATGAAGCTAGGGACGTCAGGAGCGGAGCGTACGTTTTGGGTACGTGAGCACCTGAAATGTTTCCGCAGGAAACATACTTCGGTAGCATCCGCTTGGCCCGGCTGAATTCAAGATTCGACGTCGAATCCGCTTCTTGACCTGCTACGTGATCAAAAGCGAACTTTTTGAACTACCTCTTAAGGAAGATCTTTGCAGGCAACCCGCTTTTTAGCCCTATGTTCCACCGCATGGAATGGAGAATCGGCGGTCAGAATACGAGTACTATGTTCTGTTCGACCTTTTCGATGAGGAGGGATTGGCGTGGCCGATCATATGCTGGCCCATGTTTTTAGAACCGTTCTGATGTATATTGTCGTGTTTGTGGTGATGCGGATCATGGGGAAAAGAGAGATAGGCGAACTGTCGATTTTTGATCTGGTCATCTCGATCATGATTGCGGAAATCGCCGTATTTGCCTTGGAAGATGTCAAAAAACCGCTGTATGAAGGATTGATCCCCATGGTCACGCTCGTGATCATTCAAATCGGCATAGCCATGCTGTCGCTTCGTTTCCGCAAGCTGCGGTTATGGTTTGACGGTAAGCCAAGCGTTATCATTCGCGACGGTAAAATCAACCGCGAGGAAATGCGGAAGCAGCGGTACAATTTGGACGATCTGCTTATGCAGCTGCGTTCCAAGAAGGTCGACAGCGTGTCGGACGTAGAGTTCGCCGTTCTGGAAACGAGCGGACAGCTGAGCGTATTCCCCAAGGACAAATCCGGCAAAGCCGGCGATAGCGGCGGGCGCAAAAGCAAGGAACGCGAGTCCATTGCCTCCAAAATTAAATACGAAGAGCTGCCTCTGCCGCTGATTATGGACGGGAAAGTGAACGAAGAAAATTTGCAAAAGATCGGGAAAACCAGGTTTTGGCTAAAAAATCATATTCAGTCCAAAGGGCTGAGCGATTTTAAACAGGTGTTTTTCTGCAGTATCGATCATAATGGCAAACTGTATATCAACCCCATGGACGAGATGTGAAAAGCCTAAGCCGCATCAGCGGCGAAACCATTTGCCCAGGAACGGCAGCCGCTTAAGGTCGTGCAGGTCAAACAGGCCCATGACGCCGGCCAACGCGAGATATAAGATTCCGGAGGCAGTTGCCGCGACGATAAATTGGACTACCGGGACGGAGCTGAACGGCAGGCGGTCCATCGCGTAATGAGCCGCTGCGGCCATAATGATCATGGCGGCGCATACTTTGGTGAAATCCAGATATGGCAGCGTATAGCGGAGCATGCGGGCCACGCTGTACCCATGCATGATCGTCACGACGATAAAGTTGACGACAATGGCGATCACAGCTCCATAAATGCCCAAAGACGGATTGGAGGCGAGATAAAAGATCAGCGATATTTTGATGACGGCTCCGACCAGGGTGTTGACCAGGGCCCGCCCCGGCTTGTCTAAGGCTTGGAGTGTCGCCTGCAGCGGCGCCTGCGCGTAGAGGAAAAGCGCAAACGGGGCCATCGTCTGCAGCATCCCGGCGATTTCGGCGTTGTCGTAGATGATCAGGCAGAGCGGCTCGGCCATCACAAACATGATCGCGGCAAACGGGGCGCCGGTGACCAGCGCCAGCCGCAGCGATTGATGCAGCCGCAGCTGAATCGAGCGCATATCCCCGCGGGCCTGAGCTTCGGCCAGCGAAGGAACAAGCGAGACGGCCAGCGAAGACGTCAGCGCCCCGGGCAGCAGCAGCAGCGGAATAACCATACCTTGCAGCGCCCCGTATTGAGTGGTGGCCACGGCGACGCCGATACCGGCCAACGCCAGACTGCGCGCCGTCGTGATGGATTCCAGCAGGTAGGACAGCGAGCCGACGAGCTTGCCGCCGGTAACCGGAATCGCAATGCGCAAAATCCTGCGGAGCAAGTTGCCGAGCAAGGGCTGTTTCTCCGAGTCAGGCTTGGCCGGCGTTTCGTGGGCATCGGCTTCCTTCCGCTCACGCCGCTTGAGCTGACGATATTGCCATAACAACACGCCAAGCCCGGCGATTTCCCCGACCACGACGCCTAACATCGCTCCCGCCGCGGCGTACGCCATCCCCATCGGCAGAAGCAAATACGCGAACCACAACGTGCAGACGATCCGGGCCACCGTTTCCATAATGGAGGAGACGGCGGACGGAATCATGTCCTGCTTGCCCTGGAAATAACCGCGAAAAACGGAGGAAACGGAAACGATGACGATCATCGGGCTCATCGCGATAAACGTATGGTAAACGCGGGCATCCGTAAGGATATAACGGCTTACCCAAGGCGCCCCAAACAAGCATAAAAAGGTGAACAGAAAACCCGCCGCCGTCGTGAACACCAGGCTCGTCCGCAAAATGGCGCGGGAACGCCCCGGATTCCCCGAGGACTCGGCTTCGGCTACCAGCTTGGCGACGGCCAGAGGAATCCCTCCGGTAATGATCGTTACGATTACAAGGAAGAAAGGATATCCAAGCTGATAAAGTCCTACCCCTTCCGCCCCGATCACGCGGGGCAGCATAATGCGCGGAATGAAACCAAGGAGCCGGTTGACGATTCCCGCCACCAGCAAAATCATCGTTCCTTGGATGAAGGTTTGTTTGTTCAAAGTGCTTCCCTCTCTCCCGGAAATAGCTTCGCCGATTGTTTTTCTTGGGGTTATTCTATGGATATGTCCTACCTGTACAAGTTCATGACTTGTCTTTTTGGAAGCTTTTTAAATTGGAAAAAGTCGGTAGCGGCAGGAATCTGTAAATTGGGGTAGAATGTATTAAGACGGGGGTTGAAGGGGGCAGAATCGTGGCTGAAGAGGAATTGACAGAACAAGAGTTGAACGAGGCGATAGAAAGCCTTTGCCGCAGCAAAGCGGAGGAATTCAGATTGATCGGTTACGAGCATGTAACCGGCCCTGAGATTTGGGAATGCGTCAGTCAAAAATATGAAAAAGAAGGCATTCCGCCAATGCATCAACTTGTCAACGATATACTTTCCTTAAAAGTGACCCAATTTATGAATTATATGACGATTTCCGCATACCGTGGATCCCGTCTTATTTGAGGCAGGGGTCTTTTTTTCGTCAAAATTTGATAAATTGACTCGCTTTTCAGGCATCGCTATAATAGGAATATTGAGAATTTGAAAGGGGAACGAAGTACGGAATGAAAAGAATCATCGCATTCATAACCGTCGTGGTTGTCTCGCTCGGGATTATGGGATGGACAAGCCCCGACCTGTTGAAAAACGTACGTCTCGGCCTGGATTTGAAAGGCGGCTTTGAAATTTTATATGAAGCATCGCCGCTGGAGGGCGGAGGAGCGGTAACGAGGGAATCTCTCCTCAAGACGGCACAAAGCCTGGAGGATCGGGCGAACAAGCTGGGGACGAGCGAACCTGAAGTTACGACCGAAGGCACCAACCGGATTCGTTTGAAGCTGGCCGGTGTCACCGACGAGGCAACGGTGCGCAAAACGATGAAAGAGCCTGCTTCGCTTACATTCCGCAGCAAGGACGGTACGGAGAAGAACCCTGACGAGTATAACAAAATCGAAATGGTGGGTACGGATTTTGTCGAGAACGGGGCAAAACTGGAATACGACCAGATGAACGTACCGGTTGTCAGCATTAAAGTGAAAGATAAAGAAAAGTTCGCGGAAGTTACCAAACGTTTGCTTGACAAACCACTGGCGATTTACATGAACGACAAGCTGATTTCGGCTCCGGTGGTTCGGGCGGTACTGACGGATGGATCCGCGCAAATCAGCGTTGGCGGAGATTTAAACGAAGCTAAGGAACTGCGCGACCAGATCAACCTTGGCGCCCTGCCGCTGAAATTGACCGAGAAATATTCGCAAAGTGTAGGCGCTACGCTGGGTTTGCTATCGCTGCAACAGACGATTGAAGCCGGGCTGATCGCTTCCGTATTCATCTTGCTGTTTATGATCGGCATGTACCGGGTTCCCGGGTTGATCGCCTCGCTTACGCTAATCATTCATACCTGGCTGCTTATACTGGTGTTCGTGTGGGCGGACTTTACGCTTACCCTGCCAGGGATCGCGGCTTTAATTCTCGGGATCGGGATGGCGGTCGACGCCAACATCATTACCAATGAACGGATCCATGAAGAAATGCGTTCCGGCAAGAGCGTGATGTCCGCTGTGAAGGCAGGCGACAAGCATTCCCTGCGCACGGTTCTCGATTCGAATATAACGACGATTATCGTTGCGGCGGTAATGTATTGGTTCGGCACCGGCGCGGTAAAAGGCTTTGCGCTCGTGCTGATCGTGGAAATCGTGCTCAGCATCGCCACGAATGTGTATCTCTCCCGCTTCCTGCTGAATCTGCTGCTTAAGGCGGGCAAGCTGTCGAAACCGAAATATTTCGGCGTGAAGGAGCGTGATATTCGTGCGCTTTAATAAAAACCTGGACTATGTACATCTCAGCAAGTACTTTTATATTGCGTCGATCGTCTTGACGATCGCCGGCCTCATCTGTCTATCGTTGTTCGGCTTGAATTACAGCGTTGATTTTAAAGCGGGCTCCAATGTGGACATCTCGCTTACAAAACCACTGACGGCGGAGCAAGTGAAACCGATCTTGGACAAGCTTGGCATTGCGGAAGGCACGACGGTCAGCCCGGGCGAGGATCGGATGAATATCCGCTTTACGCAAGTGCTTAGTGAAGATAACGATGCGCAGCTGAAAAGCGAAATCTCGAAGCTGGACGACAAAGCCTCCTTCGAAGTCAATACGGTCGATCCGGAAATGGCCCGCGAATTGGCGCGCAACGCGATTTACGCCGTGCTGATTTCCTGTATAGGGATCATCATTTACGTCAGCATCCGTTTTGAATGGCGTTTTGCTCTGGCCGCGATCGTAGCCTTGCTGCATGATGCCTTTATGGTCATCGCGGTTTTCTCGATTTTTCGTTTGGAGGTCGATTTGACCTTTATCGTCGCAGTATTGACGATCATCGGTTATTCGATCAACGATACGATCGTTATCTTCGACCGGATTCGTGAGAACCTGCGGTTTGCCAAGCTCAAAACGCGGCAGGACCTTGTCGAATTGGTCAACCACAGCGTGGCGCAGACGATTATGCGTTCCTTATATACCGCGCTTACGGTGTTTGTGGCCGCTTTCTTCCTGTTCCTGCTGGGCGGCGCGTCGATTAAGATGTTCTCGCTCGCCATGGTTATCGGCCTGCTGTTCGGGGCTTACTCTTCGATCTTTATCGCCAGCCCGCTCTGGTTTGTCTTTAAAAGTAAGCAAAAGAATAAACCGGCTAAAGCATCCTAAGCGGCTTTTTGAAGATATCTAGCCATCGGTTGGTTCAAAAAAGAGCCGCGTCGATTAAAGACGCGGCTCTACCGTTCTTCATCAGTTTTCACATGGTTTAGGAGGTCATTATGAAACGCGAACATGCTGCCTTTTCCGATTCCGCCGCTTGGCTCAGCATCGTGAGTCATGTTGCGCTCGCCATCTTTAAAGGGCTGGTGGGGCTATGGTTTGACAGCCGCGCGTTGCTGGCGGCCGCTTTGCATTCCGCTTCGGATGCCGCGGCCGAGATCACCGGCAAAGTGGAGTGGCCCGGTCTGAGGAAACGGAGAGCGCTGCACGCGGCATATGCCGGGAGAGAAAGGGCGGAGCCGCTGCTCGCGATCTTTTTTTCCGTGTTCCTGCTTATGGGCGGACTGCAGATGATGATTGCCGCCATATCGAATATCGCCAGGGATGAGATCCAGCCTCCGGAAGTGATGGCCGGGGTCGCCGTCGTCATTTCATTTGCCCTGAAGGAAGCGATGTTCCAATTTCGTTTTCGCCAGTCCCGGAAAGAGGATCCCAAAACCGCGCAGTCGTTGATCGCAACGCATCGTTACTCACTCTATTCCTCTGTGGCTGCGTTCATCGGCGTCTTTGGCGCGGTAGCCGGGCAGGCGATGGGGATTTCGGAATTGCTTTATCTTGACCCTGCAGCCGCTTTTTTTATCGCTTGTCTCGTCTTTTGGAGAGCGTACCGCCTGATCAGGGAGTCCCTTTACGGGCAGCTGGTTTCCGCCATTCAGGAGGAGGATGCCGCTTCTTTTATCGAGACGGTTCAACGGGTTCACGGCGTGATTGCCGTCGAGGAGCTGAAAGCGCAGGAGAACGGGCATTACGTCACCGTGGACGCCAAAATCAGCGTGAATCCGCGGATCACGGTCATGGAAGCCAACGACATCGCCAACCGCGCCAAAATGCTGCTGCTCAACCGCTTTTCCCATGTGAGCGACGTACGGATTCAAGTGTCGCCTTACGACGCCGGCTATCCCTATAAGAGCAACACGGAGGAGAACGGCAGCGATCTGCCGAATTTACTGCAATGACACTGTCCCTGAGTAAAAGACATTAGAATGAAGTTCAACCTCTAGAAAGAAGGTGACGTCACCTATGCTTCATCCTAAATATCGCTGGGACCCGCTACCCGCGGACGAAGAAGCGGCCCGTTTGCTCACCGATCGGCTTAATCTCTCTCCGCTTGTAGCCTCGCTGCTGGTCACGCGGGGGATTGCGAAGCCGGAGGAAGCGGAGCTTTTTTTGCAAGGAACGGTCGCCGATCAACATGATCCAATGATGCTTAGCGGCATGAAGGAAGCGGTTCCGCGAATCCGCCGCGCCGTGGAAAACGGGGAGCGGATCCTCGTGTGTGGAGATTACGACGCTGACGGGGTATCCTCGACGACGCTGATGATTTGTCTGATGCGCAAACTGGGCGCTACATACGAATACCATATTCCGCATCGCACCAAGGAAGGCTACGGTTTACATATACCGGTTCTGGAGCAGGCTAGGCAGAAGGGAGTTACGCTGGTCATTACCGTGGATACCGGCATCAGCGCGGTGGAACAGATCGCTTTTGCCCGCGAGGCGGGCATGGACGTGATCGTGACGGACCATCATGAGCCGCCGGCGGTACTTCCGGAAGCTTATGCCTTGATTAACCCGAAGCTGCCTAATTGTCCTTATCCGTTTAAGGGATTGGCCGGTGTCGGCGTTGCTTTCAAGCTGGCTAAAGCGCTGCTTGGGGATGACACCCCGGAATACTGGACGGAACTGGTTGCGCTTGGAACGATCGCCGATCTGATGCCGCTGGTTGGAGAAAACCGCATGCTGGTCCGCGCCGGACTTGCCGCGATGTCGCGATCCGCCTTTCCGGGGATGACGGCCTTGCTCGGAACGGCCGGCTGGTCCAAAGGCGAAGTGACATCGACGGCGGTCGCTTTCGGGCTGGCGCCGCGCATCAACGCCAGCGGGCGCATGAGCCATGCGGATCGGGCGGTGGCTTTGCTGACCTCCGAGAACGCGGACGAGGCCGAAACGATTGCCGAGGAGCTTGATGTGCTCAACAAGGAGCGGCAGATGCTGGTGGAGAGCATGGTGCAGGAAGCGCTGCTGCAGCTGGAGCAGCAAACCGGCGACACGGGTTTGCCGAATATTATCGTCGTGGCCGGCGAAGGCTGGAACGCCGGAGTCGTAGGCATCGTAGCCTCCAAGCTGCTGGAGCGGTACTATCGTCCGACGATCGTGCTTGGCATTCATCCGGAAACCGGCGAATGCAAGGGCTCCGCCCGCTCCATCCCCGGCTTCGACATCTATGAGGCGCTAACCGACTGCGCCGATTTGCTCGACCATTTTGGCGGCCATCCGTCGGCGGCAGGCATGTCTCTGGCGCGCGGCAACCTGGCCGAGTTTTCGCGGCGCCTCAATGCCTTCGCTGCCGGCAAGCTTCGGCCGGAGCATTTTGTCCCCGTGATCACGACCGATCTGGAATGCTCGCTTAAGGAGATCACGTTATCGTCCATCGAAGAACTGGAAAGCCTGGCTCCGTTCGGGATGGCCAATACGTGCCCGCGCCTGCTGATTCGCGGTGTAAAGCTGGTGGAATGCCGGCAAATGGGTAAAGACGGCAAGCATTTGAAGCTGGTTGTCGGGCAAAACGGAAAGACCGTGGAGGCTGTAGCCTTCGGCAAAGGAGAACTTGCGCCCCTGCTGGCGGAAGAGGCGGTTTTGGACATGGTGTGCGAAGCCGGAATTAACGAATGGAACGGCTCGCGCAAGCCGCAGCTGATGATTCAGGATCTTGCGGTTTCTCATCTTCAGGTGTTCGACTACCGCGGTTCGCGGAATCCGGCCACGCAATTGGAGCAGCTTAAGAGCACGCTTGTTCACCTGCCGGCGAATGAACGGGACATCCCCGCTGTGATTGCGGCGGGCTTGGGCTCCCAATTGCTTCAGCTTGGCGATTTGAAGGACACCTCGGTTTGGGTATATGATAAGGACGATGGCGCCATACCGGGCAACGCCTTGGCGGAATCGGCGGGCGCGCGCGGCGTTACGACGTTGTTTGTGCTTGAACTTCCGGATTCCTCCGCAGGCTGGAGCCGGATGATGAACGTGTTTGTTTCACTGGAAAGGATCTATCTGCTTCATCCGCTGCGCTCGCCGCAGGAAAGGATCGAAACGCCGTCCCGCGATCATTTCAAGCAGGTGTACGGCCTGCTGCTCAGAACCGATGGGCGGGCCCTGCGCGAGGAAGAAATGATGGCGGCGCTGCTGAAACGGACCGGCTGGTCGCGGCGGATGCTGGAGTTAACGCTGGGCGTGTTCGAGGAGCTGGGTTTTATTTCCCGAGCGTCTGGAACCATCACCGTCAACCCATCTCCTTCCAAACGGCCGCTGGAAACCTCAAACCGTTACCGGGAGCTCGGGCTGCTTGCCGAAATGGAACAGATGCTGCTGCATGCCCGGGTTCCGGAAATTACCGAATGGATGTTAACCCGTATGCGGGGGGCTTCATAAGTGTCTATCGGCGTATTGTTAAAGAACGGAATAAGCTTATTTTATAAGTTGAACTAAGGAAAGAGCGGGATATAGGCAAGAGTGTGAAATGATTCTGAAGAAGCGGCAGCATTCGCCTTTGTGAGCGGATTTCTTCCTTGTTGGAATCTATAAAATCAAAAGAAATCCGCGAACAACAGCGATCGTAAGAACATTTCACACAGCTGCCCTAATCCGTACAATCAATAGTTCAACTCTACCTAGGAGGAGATTGAATTGGACTATAAAAATTATATCCGGGTGATTCCTGATTTTCCCCAGCCCGGGGTCAGCTTTAAAGATATCACAACCTTGCTTAACGACGGCGCCAAATACGAGCAGGCCATCGACGATTTGAAGGGGCTCGTTTCGGGCCTGAAAATCGACCTGATCGCCGGGCCGGAAGCGCGCGGTTTCGTCGTCGGGGCACCGCTGGCCTATGCACTTGGCGTCGGTTTCGTGCCGATCCGCAAAAGCGGCAAGCTCCCTTACAAGACGATTGAGGTGGAATACGATCTGGAGTACGGGAAAGACCGGCTGGCCATGCACAGCGACGCGGTGAAACCCGGCCAAAACGTACTGATTGCCGACGATCTGCTGGCGACGGGGGGAACGATTTCCACTTCCGTTAATCTTGTCCGCGAGTTGGGCGGTAATGTAATCGGCACCGCGTTTTTGATCGAGCTTAGCGAATTAAACGGCCGGGCCAAATTGCCGGGCATCGAAGTATTCTCTCTTGTAACTTACTAAAATGAAAAAAGGCCGAGCAGGATAGGTTCCTGACTCGGCCTTTTATTAGCTCAATGATGGAGCGCGGGGCTCCCACCAAATGCAAAAATGCGGTTGCTGCGAAAGCTGAGTTATTAAATTCAAAATAGCGGTATTTTATGTTCCTATGATCTGGAGCCAGGCAGACTCATCTCCAATAGGGGAATATTTTGGCCTTATTTTCCTGTGAACGGTCAGAACGCCGGCATTTCCCCGCAATCCGGGTAAATAGGGGCATAAATTACCTTTAATTCTCTCCAATAGAGTGAAACCGCTGGAATAAAGACATTTTTTACCGCTATTTCCGGTAATCGGGTTGCACGTCAATGGTTCGCCGGAGTGATATTCTCCGACGGTTTTTTATCCGCTTAATCGCGTTAATGCGCGGCATCTTCCTTCTCGTTGGACCAGCCCAGCACCTGGATCAGCTTGAAGAACAGGCTGAGCAGGACTCCGACGATCGTGGCCAGAGCCATTCCTTTAAGCTCGACGTTGCCCATTGTCAACTTCGTTCCACTGAGGCCGATGACGAGTACGATCGTAGCCAGCAGCATGTTGGTCGGCTTGGAAAAATCGACCTTTTGCTCGACGAAAATCCGCAGGCCGGAGGCGGCGATGACGCCGAACAGCAGGAGCGAAACGCCGCCCATGACCGGGGCCGGAATGCAGGCGATAATCGCTGAAAATTTACCGGAGAAGGAGAGCAGGATAGCAAAGATGGCGGCTCCGCCGATGACGAATATGGAGTACACTTTGGTGAGCGCCATGACGCCGATATTTTCCCCGTATGTCGTGTTTGGCGTAGAACCTACAAAACCGGACAGGATCGTCGAAATGCCGTTCCCCAGCAAAGAACGATGCAAGCCCGGATCCTTGGACAGGTCTCTGCCGACGATATTGCTCGTGACGAGCAGGTGCCCGATATGCTCAACGATGACGACAATCGCCACGGGGATGATCGTGATGATGGCCGGCAGGCTCCACTGCGGGGTTGTCACCGTCGGCAGCGAAATCCAACCCGCTCCGGCGATCTTGGCGGTATCAACTTGCTCCAGGACTAAAGCCAGCACATAACCGACGACGATCCCGATCAGGATATGTATGATTTTGGGGAATCCGCGGAACAGTACGGCGCCCAGGACGGTAACCCCTAGCGTGACGAGCGAGAGCATGATGCTGGTTGGATCGGGAGTCCAGTCCAGCTTTGTCGGATCGCTGTTGATCCAGCCGGCCATGCCCGCCGCCACCGGAATAAGCTCGAGACCGATCAGGGCAACGATGGCGCCCATAGCCGCCGGAGGGAACACAACGTCAATCCATGTGGTGCCGGCATATTTGATTATGAGCGCAATGACGATAAAAATGACGCCGGTCACGATAAAAGCGCCGAGCGCCATGGCGTAACCGTTACCCGGATTGTTCGTAAGGACCAGGGTAACCGGAGAAATAAACGCAAAGCTGGAGCCGAGATAAGCGGGGATTTTCCCTTTGCAGATCAAAATATAAAGCAGGGTGCCGATACCGTTCATCAGCAAGATCATGCCGGGGTCGACGCCGAACAGGTTCGGGACGAGCACGGTGCTTCCGAACATGGCGAACAAATGCTGCAAGCTCAGCAGAACGCCGGGTCCGAAAGGGACTTTTTCGTTAACTTGAATTTCGCGTTGCAACCAGGACCACTCCTCTAAATTTAAACGTTCATAGGATAACTATCCTTAATAGATTAAATACATTGCCGTCATTTTTCAACAAGAAATTACTTGGGCGTGTCATTTTCCATAACATCCCCTGCTCGCCCATTTGACATGCAGCACGGAATCCTGCCATGCCGGAAAAGCCGCGGGCTGCCGGACGGCCGGTAGTTGACGGGACGGGGCGCAAGAGTCATAATTATAGGAAATCAAAATTAGGCGATTTATGCATATTTTCATATAGAAAGGAATCGAACGGGATCTCCATGGGCATAGAGCAATTACTCGAAAAGGCGTCTGCCTATATAAAGGAACCGGAGCTTCAGCGCATACGGGTAGCGTACGAGTTTGCGGAGCAGGCCCATCACGGACAGGTCCGCAAATCCGGGGAGCCGTATATTCTTCACCCCCTTGCGGTGGCCGATATCGTGGTTAACATGCAGATGGATGCATTGTCGATCATTGCGGCCTTGCTTCATGATGTCGTAGAAGACACTACCGTGTCTTTGAAAGAGATACAGGATCAATTCGGCAATGATTGCGCCCTGCTTGTCGACGGTCTGACGAAACTGGAACGGATCAAATTCAGATCCAAAGAGGAGCAGCAAAACGAAAACTACCGGAAAATGTTCATCGCCATGGCGCAGGACATTCGCGTAATCGTGATTAAACTCGCGGATCGTCTGCACAATATGCGGACCCTGAAATACCAGTCGGAGGAAAGCCAGCGGCGGATTGCTTACGAAACGCTGGAAATTTTTTGTCCGATTGCCAATAGATTAGGTATTTCTGCGATCAAATGGGAGATGGAAGATATCGCGCTGCGGTATCTCAATCCCCAACAGTACTACCGGATTGCCAACTTAATGCGCAAGAAGCGGGCCGAACGCGAGGAATACATCAAAAACGTCATCGCCCGCATCGCCGAAAAGCTGGAGGAAATGGGCGTGCAGGCTGATTTGTCCGGCCGGCCGAAGCATATTTACAGCGTGTACAAAAAAATGACGACGAAAAACAAGCAGTTCAACGAAATTTACGATCTGCTGGCCATTCGCATCATTGTGGAAAATATTAAGGATTGCTACGCTACGCTGGGCATTATCCATACGTTGTGGAAACCGATGCCGGGACGGTTTAAGGATTACATTGCGATGCCCAAAGCGAACATGTACCAGTCGCTGCATACGACGGTCGTTGGCCCGAACGGAGAGCCAACCGAGGTGCAGATCCGCACCTGGGAAATGCACCGGACGGCGGAATACGGGATCGCGGCCCATTGGGCTTATAAGGAAGGTTTGGGCGCCAACGGTCTGGTGAACAAAATTACGTTTTTCAACGAAATTTTGGAGCTGCAGCATGAGGCGAAGGACGCTTCCGAATTCGTGGAATCGCTCAAGATGGATTTTTTCTCTGACCTGGTGTTTGTGTTTACGCCGTCCGGGGAAGTCATCGAGCTGCCGGCCGGCTCCGTCCCGCTCGATTTTGCCTACCGGATTCATACCGAGGTGGGCAACCGTACGATTGGCGCCAAAGTGAACGGGCGCATCGTGCCGCTTGACCATCGTTTGAAAACGGGCGATATCGTCGAGATTTTGACCTCAAAGCATTCCTATGGGCCAAGCCAGGATTGGCTGAAAATCGCCCAGTCCTCCCATGCCCGAAGCAAAATCAAGCAATGGTTCAAAAAAGAGAAGCGGGAGGAAAACGTCGAGAAGGGGCGCGAAGCGATCGAACGCGAGCTGAAACGCGCGGGGATCGAGCCGCCTTCATTTATGACGGATGAGAAGCTGCTGGAGGCGGCCAAGAAATACGCCTTCAACGATATCGACGATATGCTGTCGGCCATCGGGTTTGGCGGCATTACGGCGTCCCAGGTGGTCACCAAACTGACCGAGAAGCTGCGCAAGGAGCAGGAGGAGGCCGCCGGTCATATCGAATTGACCTCCGAGGTCAAGGAAGTGAAGGCTCCGGAAGAGCGCAAGCATCGCCCGACGAACGGGGTGGTGGTCAAAGGCATTGACAACCTGCTGGTGCGTTTTGCCCGCTGCTGCAATCCGGTGCCGGGCGACGAAATCGTCGGCTACATTACCCGCGGCCGCGGGGTTTCCGTGCACCGCAGCGATTGCCCCAATATCCCGTCAGGAGCCGATGGGGAAGAAGCGGCCCGCGTGATTGATGTGGAATGGGAAGACGCGATCGAAGCGAATTACAGCGTCGATATCGAGATTACCGGCCACGATCGCCGCAACTTTTTGAACGAAGTGCTGCAGGCGGTTTCGGAAAGCAAAACGAACATTTCGGCCGTATCCGGCCGTTCGGATAAAAATAAAATGGCTTTGGTGCATATGACGATTTTGATCCGCAATACCGATCACCTGCAATCCGTGGTGGAGAAAATCAAACGGGTCAAAGATGTGTATACGGTGCACCGGATTATGCAATAGCCGCATTTGAAAGGTGAAGGACGATGAAAATTGTAGCTCAGCGCTGCCGGCAGGCCCGCGTCACGGTGGAGGGAGAAACGATCGGCTCCATTGGGGAGGGCTTAATGCTGCTGGTCGGCGTTACTCACGAGGATACGGAGCGGGACGCCGCTTATTTGGCGGAAAAAATCGCCGGTTTGCGCATTTTCGAGGACGAAGCCGGAAAAATGAACCTTAGCGTGATGGATGTCGGCGGGGCTATTTTGTCCGTGTCGCAATTTACGTTATACGGTGATTGCCGCAATGGCAAACGTCCAAGCTTCACAGCGGCCGCCCGCCCGGAAACCGCCGAGCCGCTCTATGAGCGGTTCAACGCTCTGCTCCGTGAGAAAGGGCTGACGGTGGAAACCGGGAAATTCGGGGCCGACATGGATGTCGAGCTCGTCAACTGGGGGCCGGTCACGCTAATATTGGACAGCCCGGGCGGCGCTTAAGCGGAGATTGCTGGAGCTTGTAGGACAGGACGATCCAACGATCCAATGATCCAATGATCAGGCAAGCGAATCCTAACGGACACCAGCGCCGTTATTTCGCTGAAAATGGCCGTTTTCAAAATGTAACGGACACCACAGACCTTATTCGGTGCTGATAAGCACGTATCTGGTCTTTTTCGAGCAAATAGAGGCTCTTCTGTCCGTTAGAAATGAAAAGAGCCTCTTTTCGGGCAAATAAGGTCGTCCAGGTCCGTTAGCCTTCATGCGGTCGGATATCTGCTGCCAAAGAGGGATAATAGAGGGATAATTGAGGCTCGCCGAGGGTACACTTGAGAGTACCAACAACGATATCCTGAAGGAGTCCATTACCCCATGCGTCAATCGACGAAGTCCAAAGATTGGCAGAGCGTTCCGTTGCTGGCGGCGGGAGACCGCAGTGAAGCTCGGATGCTGGCGCGTTCGGCGGAACCGGAAGCCTACGAACTAGTCCCGCGGGAAGTTAAGCCATCCACCGAGTGGCTTCCGCGCCCGGGAAGCTGAACGCTTGCCAGGTGCGGCCGCTGCGGCGTGGCAACAGAGAAGTTTTGGTGGTGCTCAGGTCCGTTCTGCTTTGAAACAAGCGTAAGCTGTAGGAGTTCAAGTGTTCTCCTGCCGCTTGCGCTTTTTGTTTTACGACATTTCGGATTTCGGCGCATTCGTCATAAAGTCTCCCGATTCGGGCAATAACAAGCAAAGAATTGTTCGGCAATCGATGCTTGCACCCGAGATGAAGGAGAGATGATGAAATATGACCAAACATATTCAGGCCTATTTCCGAACGGAGGACCAGGTGGAGGGAGCACGGATCAGCCTGCTGCCGTATGCGCCGAGTCAGGTGGAGGCGGGGCACGTGGACGATAGATTGGGCGAAGATGACAAGCTGCTGGTGCAGTTGCTCCCCGTTCCGAGCGGCTCGATGAATTCCGGCGGCACCGTTGGCTTGCCGCTTCCCGGGACGCTGCGGGGCAGCCAAAGTGCGCTGCCGGCTTTCGCTTTCGGCGACCGGGGAGCTGGCGACACTTTGAATGGAGAGCATAGCGAGGCGGTGTCCGGTGAGCGGGAAATGGACCCGGCCAGAGACGTTATCGACACCGGGGACGAGCCGGAAGGGTGGAAATACGTGCTTAGCGCGGCAGTAGAGGACGAGGATTACGACAAGATCGTACAAAAATTGCGCGCTCACGGAGCGTATATTCCTGTGGGTTAAGCGAACCTGTAATATAACTGTAATATTAGATTCATGATCCCTTAACATAAGCTGTTTATAATAACAACATGACCCCCTTTTTAATACAATATATACCTTGGACCTGCACCCCGTTGGTGGCAGGTTTTTTCTTTGATCCGACATTTTTTTCGTGTAGACTTGACTTTAGCGCGGTGGTTACATACAATCAAGAAATAACAGTTGATGTCACCCCCTGGTATGGGGCGCGGATTGAAATTAATAAATGTATGATAGCAATTCGATGACGGGACAAAGTAATTCGACCCCACACCCGCAGAGAGGGATCCCAAGTCTTCGTGGCGCAGGCGCTCTTTAGGAGCCGCTATCCGCTTATGAAGCAGGCTGGAAGGATTCCGGTGATGATTGAACGAAAGACTTCCCCGAGAACCGGCGGCGAAATGCGGCGGGCGGCACTTAAAAGGCTTCCGCTACGGCAAAGTAGACGTACGGCGTAGGCGGGCGATAACCGCTTAAAGCGAATCCCTTTTTCGTATGCAGCATTGCCGTACCGCGGTTAGTGCGGCGCGAATCATGGAATTCGGAATGTGGGTGGCACCACGGGTGATTTGGAAACCAGTCTCTCGTCCCTGTTTGCATCAAACAGGAACGGGAGTTTTTTATTTTTATGAGCAATTTAGGATGGAGGATGAACTATGGCTTTTCAAAAACCGAAGGGCACGCAGGATTTGCTGCCGGGCACCGTCGAGAAATGGCAGTTTATCGAAGACACGGCCAGGGATATTTGCCGCCGCTTTAATTACCGTGAGATCCGCACGCCGATTTTCGAGCAAACCTCGCTGTTTGAGCGCGGTGTAGGAGAAACGACTGACATCGTCGAGAAGGAGATGTACACCTTCCTGGACAAGGGGGACCGGAGCATGACGCTGCGGCCGGAAGGCACGGCGGGGGTTGTTCGCGCTTATGTGGAGAACAAGCTGTACGGGGAGCCGGACGTCAGCAAGCTGTATTACATCGGGCCGATGTTCCGGTATGAGCAGCCGCAGGCCGGCCGCCAGCGCCAGTTCCATCAGTTCGGGATCGAGGCGTTTGGGGCGACGGGCCCGGCGATCGACGCCGAAGTCGTATCGCTTGGTTACGAGTTTTGCCGCGGGCTGGGACTTCAGGGAGTTAAAGTGGAAATCAACTCTGTGGGCAACCCGGCGAGCCGGGCCGCCTATCGCGAACAGCTGCTTGCGTTCCTGCTGCCGATGAAGGATTCCTTGTGCAAGGACTGCCAATCGCGGATCGAGCGCAATCCGCTGCGCGTGCTGGATTGCAAAGTGGATCAGGATAAATTCGGCGGAGCGCCTTCGATTCTGGACAGTCTGGATGAAGAATGCACGGCGCATTTCGCCAAAGTCCGTGAACTGCTGGCCGCCATGGGGGTCGATTACGTTGTTAATCCCCGGCTGGTGCGCGGGCTCGATTATTACACGCATACCGCCTTCGAATACAAGGCCCAGGGGATCGGCGCGATCGATACGATCGGCGGCGGAGGCCGCTACAACGGCCTGGTGGCCGAAGTGGGCGGACCGGATCAGCCGGGCATCGGGATGGCGTTAGGCCTGGAGCGGATCGCATTGATCCTGGAAAAACAGGAAATCGACGCCGGAGCCGCCAAACCGCTCGATATTTATCTTGTCGCTCTCGGCGAAGCGGCCGACAAGGAGATTACGACGCTGCTGTATAAGCTGCGGCAGACGGGATTTTCCGCCGAGCGCGATTATCTGGGGCGCAAAATGAAGGCGCAAATGAAATCCGCCGACCGGATGCAAGCCCGTTATACGGCGATCCTGGGCGACGACGAGCTGGAGCGCGGAGAAATCGCCCTCAAATCGATGGAGACCGGCGAGCAGCGCACCGTGAAACTAAGCGAATTGATTCATGAGCTATCGTGATCAAAAGATGACTTTTTTTACAACATATATAAAGGAGTGTTTTTAAATGATGCAGCGTACTCATCATTGCGGCGCCCTCGGCTCCGCGCACATTGGAGAAACCGTCACGTTAAACGGTTGGGTGCAAACCCGCCGCGACCTGGGAGGCGTCCTGTTTATCGACCTGCGCGACCGCAGCGGGATCGTACAAATTGTGTTTAACCCGGCTTATTCCGGGGACGCTTTGCAAATCGCCGACAAGGTGCGGAGCGAATACGTGCTTGCCGTGAGCGGCACAGTCGTACAGCGGGACCCGGAGACGGTGAACCCGAACCTGCCGACCGGGCAAATCGAAGTACGGATCACGGAAATCGAGGTGCTGAACGCCGCGAAAACACCGCCGTTTTTCATTGAAGACGGTATTGAAGTGGACGAATCGCTGCGCCTGAAGTATCGTTACTTGGACCTGCGCCGTCCGGAAATGCAGCAAACGCTTTGGCTGCGTTCGAAAGCGGCTAAAGTATTCCGCGACTTCCTCGACGGAGAAGGCTTCATCGAAATCGAAACGCCGATTCTGACCAAAAGCTCGCCGGAAGGCGCGCGCGACTATCTTGTGCCGAGCCGTGTGCACGAGGGCGAATTTTTCGCCCTGCCGCAGTCGCCGCAGCTTTACAAGCAGCTGCTGATGGTCAGCGGCGTGGAACGCTACTACCAAATGGCCCGCTGCTTCCGCGACGAGGACCTGCGCGCCGACCGCCAGCCGGAATTCACTCAGATCGACATCGAGACCTCGTTCCTTTCGCGGGACGACCTGCTCGGCATGATGGAAAAGCTGGTTGTGCGCTTGTTCAAGGAAACGAAGGGGATTGAGATCGAAGCGCCGTTCCAGCGTCTGACTTACGCGGAAGCGATGGGCAAATACGGATCTGACAAGCCGGATTTGCGTTTTGGCCTGGAGCTGGTGGACGTTAGCGATCTCGTGGCGAACAGCGGCGTGAAGGTATTCTCCTCTGTCATTGAAAAAGGCGGGGAAGTCAAAGTGCTGAACGCCAAAGGCTGCGGCACCTGGAGCCGGAAGGACATTGACGATCTGGGACCGTACGCCGCCCGTTACGGCGCGAAAGGCCTCGCCTGGATTCAAGTGAAGGAAGGCGAATTCCGCGGCCCGATCGTGAAGTTCTTCACCGAAGAAGAGATCGCGGCAGTGAAAGAACGCACCGGCGCGGAAGAAGGCGACCTGCTGCTGTTCTCCGCTGACAACAAAAAAGTCGTCGCCGATGTGCTTGGCGCGTTGCGCCTTAAAATCGGCCGCGATCTTGGCTTGATCGACGACAGTGTCTATAAATTCGCTTGGGTGGTCGACTTCCCGCTGCTCGGCTGGGACGAGGAGCAGAAACGGTACGTCGCCGAGCACCATCCGTTCACCCGTCCGCGCGATGAAGATCTGCCGTTGTTCGATACCGACCCGGGCAAAATTTTGGCCCAAGCCTATGACCTCGTGCTGAACGGCTACGAAGTGGGCGGCGGCTCGATGCGGATTTACCGGCGCGACGTTCAGGAGAAAATGTTCGATGCGATCGGCTTGTCGCCGGAAGAAGCCCAAGACAAATTCGGCTATCTGCTGGACGCGTTCGAATACGGCACGCCGCCGCACGGCGGAATCGCTTTTGGCTTCGACCGCCTGGTCATGCTGCTTGCCGGCCGCTCGAACCTGCGCGAAACGATCGCCTTCCCGAAAACGGCGAGTGCGACCGATCTGCTGATGAACGCGCCTTCCGAAGTGGACCTGTCGCAGCTGGAACAGCTGCACATCAAGCTCGCCGTCAAACCGGTCGAAGCGAAAAAATAAACAACATGAAACATCATATTTCGGGAGGTGCTTAGACGATGCTTCATCAATTTTCACGGACCGAGCTGGCGATTGGGGCGGAAGGGCTGGACATATTGAAAAAAAGCACCGTAGCCGTGCTCGGCATCGGCGGGGTCGGCTCGATCGCCGTCGAAGCTTTGGCCCGGACCGGGGTCGGCCGTATCATCCTGATCGATAAAGACGTCGTCGACATCACCAACATCAACCGGCAAATCCATGCGCTGACGACGACGATCGGGCAAAAGAAAGCGGACCTGATGTGCGAACGGGTCAAGCTGATCAATCCGGAGTGCGAAACGATCGCCCTGAATATGTTTTACACGGAAGAAACGTACGAGGAATTGTTTAAATACGAAATCGATTACGTGCTCGACGCTTCCGATACGATCAAATACAAAATTCATTTGATCAAGGAGTGCCTGAAACGCGGGGTTCCGATTTTGTCCAGCATGGGCGCGGCCAACAGGATGGACCCGACAAAATTTCAGGTGGCGGACATTTCCAAAACCCATATGGACCCGATGGCCCGGGTCATCCGCGCGAAATTACGGGAAGAAGGCATCCGCAAGGGCGTTAAGGTCGTGTTTTCCACGGAGCAGCCGGTGAAGCCGCGTGCCGATGTCACGAAAAAGATCGTCCCGGAAAACGCCCCGGAAATCCGCAAAGCGAAGCAGCCGCCGGCCAGCAACTCGTTTGTGCCGCCGGTGGTGGGGCTGATCATGGTCAGCGTCGCCGTTCGCGAGCTGCTGGAGCGCGGAGGAGTGCGCTTATGAACGAGGCGCTGGCGAAAAAGCTGCGTTTGCCCGGAGGCGGCGAACGGACTTTAGTGTTGAACGCGCCCGACGGTTATTTGGGTGAGCTCGGCCTTGGGCCGGATCACGCCGTGTACGATGCGAAGCTGGCCGGGAGTTATGATTTTGTTCAGATGTTTTTTCGCTCGATCGGAGAAGTGGAGGACCGGGCCAACGAGGTGCTTGGCGCGGTCAAACCGGACGGGCTGCTGTGGTTGTGCTATCCGAAGGGCGGCGCCAAAGCGGGCACGGACCTGACCCGGGACAAAGGTTGGGAGACGGTGAAGGCGGCTGGATTTGAGGGAATCGCCCTCGTCTCGGTGGACGAGGTGTGGTCGGCCATGCGTTTCCGTCCGGCCGAATTGGTGAAGGTTGCGCCGTCATCGTCCCGGCGCCCTGCGGGGAGCGGAGCGGCTCCGGCTAAGAAGCCGGCCCAGCCGTTGGAGGCGCCGGAGGATTTGACGGCCGCTTTGCACGATCATCCGCAGGCTGCTGCGTTTTTTGATGGGCTTGCCCCTTCCCACCGAAAGGCTTACATTGAATGGATATGGGAGGCCAAGCGGGAAGAGACGCGGCAGAGCCGGATTGCCAAAACGATTGAAAAGCTGGGGCAGGAGCTCAAACGTCCAAGCGATAAAGCGTAAAGCCTTGGTATTAGGCCAATTTTACAGAGCATAGGGCCGTACGCGGCGTGAAATCTATAGAACTTGAGCGCAGGTTTGATTAAGCAATCGAATCTGCGCTTTTTTGCGCGCCTATGTTATTTGTACCTGCTTTGCTGGAGAAGTTCGCCTTTTTTTCGCCGTAGTGATATAATGAGACTTCTCTGGCTCCGGATCATGGAAAATATAGCAGATGGCGGAGTACATCAATCTTAGGAGGTAACTGAAAGTGGAACATTTTCAAAGTGCCTATCAAGAAGAAAAGGCGCGGCTCGATCGCACCCTGGAAGAGATCGAAAGGCAGCTGAAGGAGCTGCGCAGCATCCCGGTGTACACGGGGCAAGATTTTACGGAGCAATTGCTTGAGGCAAACCGCGAGTCGCAAAGAAAGCAGCTGGAGCAGTCGGTGCGCGAACCGTATTTCGGCCGGCTCGATTTTGCGGAAGCGGGCAGAAGCCGAATACCAATCTATATCGGCAAAGTAGGCGTCGGCGACCCGGAAGTGGGGCATCCGCTCGTCATCGATTGGCGCGCGCCGATCGCCAGTTTGTTTTATTCTTTTACCGGCGGGGATGAGGCTTCTTATGTCGCCCCTGAAGGTTTGATTGACGGACTGGTGTACTTAAAACGCAACATTGTGATTCGCAAAGGCATTCTCGACCGGGTGGTGGATACTTACGACAAGGACAGCGACGGACCGGCCGTAAGCGACGAGTTTCTCGTGTACCGCCTCGGCGAAAACAAGGATAACCGGCTTCGCGATATCGTTTCGACGATTCAAGCCGAGCAGGATCAAATTATCCGTGCGGCCAAAAATATGGCGTTGATTATCCAAGGGGTCGCCGGCAGCGGGAAAACGACCGTGGCGCTGCATCGGCTGGCCTTTTTGCTGTACCAGTACAAGGAGCAGATCTCTGCGGAACGGCTGGTGATTTTTGCGCCCAACCATATGTTTATTGATTACATTTCCGAAGTGTTACCCGAGCTGGGGGTTGGGGATATCCAGCAAAACACGTTCAGCGATTGGGCGGCTCAGGTGCTTGGTTTGGATGCGGGGCCGTCCGACGGTTCGGAAGCGCTGTCGCGCTGGTTCGATGGAAGCTCGCCGGGACAGCAGCAAGGGCGGAGCCAGGTGGAAGGACAGGCGCAGGAGCAGAAGCTGAGGCAGGGGATCGCGCAGCGGCAGGCGCAGATGCAGGATCAAGCGGAAGAGAAGGATCAGGCGAAAGAGCAGGTGCTGGCGCAAGGGCTGAGACGGGAGCAGATGCATGGGATGGCCCAGGTTCAGGGACGCCTGGACGATGCTCAGCTGCCCGGCCGGTTTAAAGGCTCGATGCATTATAAAACGTTAATTGACGCCTATCTGGAAAATTTGGAGTCCATTTGCGTGCCCGAAGGGGATTTTGAGCCTTGGGACGGGGCACGCCTATCCCGGAAGGAAATCATTGGCTGGTTTGAAGGTGAATACCGCCACTATCCGGTTGCTCGGCGCAAGGAAAGAGTACTGGCGCGGATTCATCGCTGGATCGAAATGGAGCTGAAAAAGTCGCCTTCAGCAGCGGCGCTGAAGGAACGCAAGAAGAAGGCGCAGCAACGGGAAAAAGCATACGCCAAAAAGTGGCCGGAGCTCGCTCCGCTTAGCCTGTACAAGGAGCTGTTTGGCATCCGGAGAAGCGGCGGAGCTGCGGGCCTTGCGGATATGTCGGCGCGGATTCCGCAGGAGATTTGGCGGGAAACGCAGGGCTACTTGAAGAAAAACGCCCTCAAGGAAGAGGATCTGCCAGCACTGTTGTATCTATATTCCGTGGTCAACGAAATCGACGGAAAAATGATCTTCGACCATGTGGTGATCGACGAGGCGCAGGATTTTTCACCGTTTCAGGTGTATGTGCTGGACCGCTTTGTCAAAGGACATTCGTTTACGATCCTGGGGGACTTGTCGCAGGGCATCCACTATTACAAGGGCGTGCGAAGCTGGGAGGAAATGCAAAGCTTGTTCCGGTCCGAAGAAACGGCTTATTTTGCGCTGACCCGAAGCTACCGCTCGACGATGGAGATCATTGAGTTCGCCAACGAAATTTTGCAGCGGGGCGTAGGTACGGACTTGCTCGCTGTGCCGGTGTTCCGCAGCGGGGAGCCGGTGCGACTGCTCCCGACGGCCGGAGAGCAGCGCCTTGGCGCGATCCGGCACGCCTTGTCCAAGGCGCTGGCGGGCTCGTACCGGACGGCTGCGATATTGACGCGGACGATGCGGGAAGCGGAAGAGCTTCATGAGGAGCTGGCCAAGGCGGGCGCCGACATTCATCTGATCAACGGGGAACTCAAGGAATATGCCGGCGGGGTGTCGGTGCTGCCCGTTTATTTGTCCAAAGGGCTGGAATTTGACGCGGTAATCGTGACTGATGTTGATCCGCTTCACTACGGGCCGGAGGACGCCAAGCTGCTGTACGTCGGCTGCACCCGCGCGCTGCACGAGCTGTGGCTGCTGCATGGCGACCAGTTGCCGGACTACGTTCCCGGGGAAAACTCCGAGTTCGCAGCTCGCGCGGATGCCGAGGGCTAACGTCCTGGGGCTGCGGAGGGATAACGATCTGCGCGTACGTAGGGAAAATGATCTGCGAGTACGTAGGGAAAACGATCTGCGGCTGCGGAGGTTTCGAGGCCCAAAATTAGCGATCAGCAGTCCGGGGTGATTAAACTAACCGATTAGGCGAGTTGATTCGGCAGTCTACATCCAGTGTGTGGTGCGTAACGGACCGTAGAGACGTTAAATGCAGTAAATCGCCGCCCCCAAAATGGTAACGGACCGAGATGACCTTATTTGCATAAAATCACCCCAAATGGCCTCATTTGGAGCCGAATAGCGCCTGCTGAGTCCGTTACGTCGGGAAATACCCGGGAAATGGGCGAATAACGTCATTCAGGTCCGTTATGATTTACTGGCTGCCCATCTTGCTTCCTCATGTTTGCTCCTTTGCTAAGGAACGGTGGCTTTGGCGGAGGTTGAACTGCAAAAGTGCATCTGTTTTGCGGACATTGGATCAAAAAGTATCTTTTGACTGGAAATGAACTGCACATTTGCATTTGAACCGCCCATTTCGAGGGATTTCGACGAAAGTCGCATGCACTTTTGCACTTCATGCGATGCAAGGCCTCTGAATGGGCACCTGTGACCACATATAGGTGTATAAAACTACGGACCTGGCCGCTGGTCAGGATTTTTCATCGGGGTCGGCCCTCGATAAAATCCTCCAGGTCTTGGTCCGCTTTGCTTTGATTGCACAAATTGCAGGCGCAGACGCAATTCACTGGAGTGGTATGGCCGCCTTTCGCTTTGGGCAGCAGATGGTCGATCGTGTCTCCATATTCCCCGCAAAAAAAGCAGGTATGATTGTCGCGGGTGAGAATATAATTGCGGAACGCTTTGTTGGTGTAAAGACGCC
Source organism: Paenibacillus macerans (assembly GCF_023715465.1). Lineage (GTDB taxonomy): Bacteria > Bacillota > Bacilli > Paenibacillales > Paenibacillaceae > Fontibacillus > Fontibacillus macerans_A. The sequence goes on along the minus strand of NZ_JAMBOE010000008.1, from coordinate 148,748 downwards.
GGATCGTGTACGGATTGACGACCACGGCGGCATGCTCGCGAACCAGCGTTACGGCCAACTCGAGGTCGATCTCCTGCTGCCAGCGGCGGCCTTTGTCGGTGCGCCCGCGCATGCGGATCATGCCGTTGCGGTTCAGGCGTAATGTTCGCACGTCCAGGCCCTCCGCCCGCGGCGGCGGTGCGGGCAGCGCCCGCTTGATCCGGCGCTTTGGCGCCGCCCCGTGAGCCGGCAGGGAGGCGGCTTTGGCGTCCAGCCTAGCCGAAGAGGCTCCCGCAACGCCACCGCCTGCTTTGGCAACGATTGCATCCTCCTTGCGGCTCTGCCTGGCAGCTTTGTTCATGGCAGACCTTCCGCTTCGCCGTCCAGTCTTGCCAGCCTCAGGTTTACCGCTTTCCCATGCAGTCTTGCCTGCATCGGGTTTACCACCTTGCCGTCCAGTCCTGCTTACATCAGGCTTTCTGCCTTCGCCACTCGCCTTGAACGTATCCTCCTTGCCGTTTCGCCCGGAAGATTTGCCGGCAACCGGGTGAGCAACCGGCAGACCGCCCGGCTTGGCCAATTTGCCTGCATCAGCCATTTCGCTCTGCCGCGTAGCCCGGGCCTGGCTAGCGCCGGTGTCCACCATCCCGGCAAGTCCTACAGCGGAGTATTCCGCGCTCACCGGTTCTTGGACCATGCGGGCCTGCTGCTTCCGAAGCGCCCGGCAGCTTCGGCAGGCCCCGCGGCGCGAGCCTTTGCCGGAGCGCTTGCCAGTGCGCCGGAGGAACTCGGAAGCCGGTTTTGTCTCACCGCAATAGGCGCAGGTTTTTGCCGCCGGATACGGCGCGTCCCGGCGTGTATCTGGTTTTTGCTCTTCCATGTTGTCCCGGCGGAAAGACGGGGCGTGCTGCTGCGTCAAAGTTGTCACCTCGGTTTCGGATAAGCGGCGTATTCTGTGTTGGTCATATTTTCTTATTATACCTGATCAAATATATAAATATAGCCAAGACCGCGGGTCTTGGCTTCGCATATGGTTAATTTATCGTAGAACCAAGCTACCGGTTGCCGCCTCGGCTGCGGGGCGGACTTGTGTGCCCGCGTTTACTCCGTTACCGCTGCCTGGGGCCTGAGCGCCCGCATTTTGGTCAAAATTTTTCGGATGCTTTCATCGGATAAATGGTATTTGGCGGCTAAATCCCGTACGGAACACCCTGTACGGTGAAGCAGGAAAATCTCTTCGTTTCGTTTGGCGATGGACGTTCGCGATCCGCTCAATTCGCCCCATAACGCTCTCGCCCGTTCCGGTTTTGGGATGTACAGCAACTCGCCCTGAATATAGTTTTGGAGCTCCTGCAGCAGCCTAGGGGGAAGAACATCCTTCCCATTTTTGTAGTTCACGATCATGTACCTCCTTATTTCGTGGTCCGTTTTCCATAGTTGTTACGATATAAGTCAACATGGCCGTAAATCCCCCTTTCGGCTTGGAATAATATGAGAATATAGCTTAAGATCTATCATAACACAGTCATCATCTAAACGGAAATAAGGGGAGCTGTTCCCAGCCCCCCGTTTTTTTGCGGATTCCGCTTACGCGGAAGCCACCTCACTCACTGAAATCACTTCGATCAGCCCCCTTTCCCGTGATTCGTCGGCCCGACATCTATATTAACTCATATTTCGCGGCGCGGGAAAAGTGAAAGAACAATTATAAGTGTTTTTTACGCCTCAACGCTTTTTACCGCATAGGCCGTGGGTGTGCTAGAATAGAGTAGACAATGCCTACGATCAAGGAAGTGAGCATGATGGATTTGTTCTCCTATCAACAGGAGCAAAACCCGGCGGGGCGGCTTTTGGCCGATCGAATGCGGCCCGTCACGCTGGATGAATATATCGGACAGGAGCATATCGTTGGCCCGGGGAAGCTGCTGCGGCGGGCGATCGAAGCGGACCAGGTATCCTCGATTTTGCTGTACGGTCCTCCCGGATGCGGTAAAACGACGTTGGCCCACATTATTTCCAACCATACGAAAGCTGAGTTCGTCCGGCTGAACGCGGTCGACGCTTCGGTCAAAGACGTTCGGGAAGTTATCGAAAAGGCGCAGAACGACAAGTCTTTTTACGGAACGAAAACGATTCTGTTCCTGGACGAGGTGCACCGCTTCAACAGCTCGCGTCAGGATGCGCTGCTGCCGGCGGTGGAGAAAGGAACGATCATTTTTATCGGCGCGACGACGGAAAACCCGTTTCATTACGTCAACGGCGCTTTGATGAGCCGCTCCACCTTGTTTCAGCTTGAGCCGCTGACGAAGGAGCATTCGCTCATCGCCATGCGCCGGGCGTTGGCCGATAAGAAAAAAGGGCTCGGCTTCATGCAGTTGAAAGCGGACGAGGAGGCGCTGCTGCACATCGCCTCTATGGCAAACGGCGACATCCGCCGCGCCTTGAACGCGCTGGAGCTGGCCGCGATGACCACGCCGCCGCAGCAGGACGGCACGGTGCATCTGACGCTCGAAGTCGCCGAGGAGTCGATCCGCCGCCCGCTGGTCAAGGCGGACGAATCGACGCAATATGACGTGCTGTCGGCGTTCCACAAGTGCATTCGCGGCTCCAGCGACGCCGCCGTGTTCTGGTTTCTGTATGCGGTGGAAAAACTGGGGATGGACCCGATGACGTTCATCCGGCGTTTGATCGCCGCCAGCAGCGAGGATATCGGACTGGCCAATCCGCAGGCGATGGTGCAGGCGGTCAGCGCTTTGGACGCCTACCGCAACAACGGCTGGCCGGAGGCCAAGCTCAATGTCGTCCAGGCGATTCTGTTCGCGGTGGAAAGCCCGAAATCGAACGCCGTGGTTGAGGCAATCGGGAAGGCCATGGCGGCGATTGATGAGGTCGTCTCGGCAGAAGTGCCGCTGCATCTGCGGGACACCCATTACAAAGGCGCCGTGAAGCTGGGGCATGAAGGGTACAAGTATCCCCACAGTTATCCGGGGCATTATGTGGACCAGGAGTATTTGCCGCCGAGGTTGTCCGGCCGCACCTTCTACAACGCGACGGAGCAGGGCAATGAGGCGAAAATCAAGCACAACCAGGAACTTCGGCGCGGGAGGAAACGGTAAGGGGCGGGAGTTCGTATGCCTGCCCCTTAGCGTTTACCGGCACCTTATTGGTTCCCGCCGGATAAAGATCTGAAATACTCTTCAACGACCTTACGGAATTCCTGAGCGGCCCGGGGAATGTACCTGCCTCTGTGCCGCAATAATGCTATTTCCCGTACTAATTCATGTTCCTCAACTTGGAGATAATAGATATTTTCCCGCGGATTCATGGCGGTGCTTGGTATGAAGCCAATGCCAATTCCGGCTTCCACAAGGGTGCTCAGCCGGGCAGGCTCATTCCCCTCGTACACATATTTAGGCGCAAATCCAGCCGATTTGCATACGGCGTCTGCTAGGTCGCGAGTATGGTAGCCTCTCTTTACACCGATAAACCATTCATCCTTAAGTTCTGTCAAAGATACGCTGCTGCGGTCCGCCAGCCGATGCCCCTTTGGCACAGCTACAAGGATAGGGTCGATGTACACGATTTGACACTCAATGTCATCTCCTTGTATTGGAGGCGAAGACAAGCAGAAATCGACCTCTCCGCGCTGAAGTAGCGCAACCATTTCCTGCGTGGTCAGCATTTGCACATGAAATTGGGTATGGGGGTGCTTTTTCCGAAAATCTCGAAGGATATTTGGCAACGTACTTGCGTTGGTCACCGCCAATTTGATCGTCCCATGTTCCGGGCTGGACAAATCGCGAATCTCCTGTTTCCCCTGGTCCAATTCAAACAATGCCCTTTCCGCACGGCGAAGGAATCTGCTTCCGAATTCATTCAACCGCAAATTTCTCCCTGTTCGATCGAACAGAGGGACCCCCAAATCCTCCTCCAGCCGTTGAATCGTTTTACTCAGCGACGATTGGGTAACGTGCAGACTTCGGGCCGCTTCAGTCATATGTTCCAATCGAGCAACCGTGAGAAAATATTGCAATTGAAGAAGTTCCATTTTGCCCTCCTATTCATTCCTTCAGGTCTATGAAATCATAACATAAAATGCGTTGGAGTGAATGTAAAGAATCAAGTAAGATGTCATTGTAACGCATTAGGGGGGACTCGAAAATGAACACTCGCAGCAGATGGTTAATGATATCCGTTGGACTTGGGATATTACTAAACCCATTAAACTCTTCCATGATTTCCATTGCTATTGCAAGGCTACAACATGTGTACCACCTGGACTTTACCGTTATTTCCTGGATTATTTTTTCTTTCTACATCGCGAGCGCGATCGCGCAACCTGTCATGGGCAAGGCCAGTGATTTGTTCGGCCAGAGAAGGATATTTCTAACCGGTCTTGTTGTATCCTTCGTTTCTTCTTTGCTGGCTCCATTGTCTCCCAATTTTGGCTGGCTTATCGTGTCCCGCATTGTACAATCGATCGGAACAAGTATGATGGTTGTAGTTGGAATGGCCATTGTACGCATTCATATTACGGAAAAACAAGCGGCTGCGCTGTCCGGTTTGTCGATTTTCTTATCCGGTGCGGCAGCAATCGGCCCGTTTGTTGGCGGAGTTTTGCTTCAGTGGTGGGACTGGCATGCCATTTTTCTCGTCAATATTCCGTTCGTGGTGGCTAGCTTTCTATTAGCTTGGAGGATGATTCCCAAAGATGAACCGGCAGCATCCGTTGCACGGGGCATGTCCTTTCGCAAATGGTTTGATTTGATAGATGTTTTGGGGGTTCTACACTTCACAGTGGGGCTGGTTGCCCTGCTCGTTAGCTTACTATCAGCAAAATCATCCGGGCATGCCTCTTCAGGAAATATAATGCTCGGATTAATCGGCCTCGTGACGCTGGGGGCTTTTGTAAGACACGAGTTAAAAACGGCGTCGCCCTTTATTCCTTTGCGAACATTCGCCCAATATCCTGCCATGACTTGGGTCAATGTCCAATTCATGCTCGTTAATTTACTTTTTTATGCTCTTTTTTTTGGGCTTCCATCCTACTTGCAAATGGTGCGCCATGTCAGCGAGTTCCATGCAGGGATCATTATGCTTACCTTAGGCTTGAGTTCGCTGGTGGCTTCTCCAATAGCAGGAAAATGGATCGACAAATCAGGACCCAGGCCCGCATTGGTGGTATCCGCAATCCTGATGACATTGGGTTCAGTGTGGATCGTGAAATTGAATCAAACTTCACCGGTTATCAGTGTGAGTCTGGCGTTAGCTGCCTTCGGTATTAGCAATGGGCTGAACGCTGTTGGGATGCAGGCGGCTTTGTTTAAAAACTCTCCAAAAGAAATTACCGGTGTAGCATCCGGACTATTCAATACGTCAAGATATATGGGCACTATTCTATCTTCATTGTTGACAGGGATCATCATGGGAGGTACGTTCAGCTTCGCTGGATTTCGACGGCTTGGGGTTATCCTCACGGTCATTGCATTGGTCTTGGTATTTATGAGTCTGCTGCTCCGGGAGTCGGGACAACGGCAAGAGTCATAGAATCATCTAGTTTAAAGAATAGAGGAAAATTAGGGAGTTACAAAGCTAGTTTCTGGCGAAAAATAAAAAATAGCGGACATGCGAGGATGCCCGTTATTTTGTTGCTCCGGAAACCGCTGAACCTGAAATAGGTCCAGGGAGGGAGCCCTGGGCTTCGTTTTACCCCAGCGCACCCTCCGTCTCACGCGCCTCTAGCTTCACTGGCGACTCGATCGTGCCGCCGCCAAGGCATTCCTCGCCTTGGTAAAATACGACGGCCTGCCCTGGCGTGATCGCTTTTTGCGGCTCGTCAAACTCCACGTACACCGTACCGTCCGCCTGCTTTGTCAAGGTTACCCCTTGATCCGCCTGGCGGTAACGGAATTTCGCCGTGCAGTGGAACGGTCCGTCCGGCAGCTTGTCCGCGCCGGCGATCCAGTTGACGCCCGAAGCGGTCAGCGCCGTCGAATACAGGCGCGGATGCTTGTCGCCCTGAACGACATATAAAATATTGCGTTCCAGGTCTTTATCCGCGACGAACCACGGTTCGCCCGTGCCCGATCCGCCGATGCCCAGGCCTTGCCGTTGGCCCAGCGTATAATACATCAGCCCGTCATGGCGGCCCTTGACTTCGCCGGTCACGATGTCGACCATATCGCCTGACTGGGCCGGCAAATAATTGCTCAAAAACTCCTTGAAATTGCGTTCCCCGATAAAGCAAACGCCGGTGCTGTCTTTTTTCTTCGCCGTGTACAGACCGGCTTCTTCCGCGATGCGGCGGACTTCCGGCTTCGGAAGGTGGCCGATCGGGAACATCGCCTTGGACAACTGCTCCTGATTCAAGGCATTCAGGAAGTACGTTTGGTCTTTATTGCCGTCAACACCGCGCAGCAGCTTATACACACCGTCTTCTTCGACAACGCGGGCATAATGGCCGGTGGCCACGTAATCCGCACCAAGATCAAGCGCTTTGTTCAAAAATTCGCCGAATTTAATCTCGCGGTTGCACATTACGTCGGGATTTGGCGTCCGCCCGCGCTTATATTCATCGAGAAAATAGGCAAAAACTTTATCATAATACTGTTTCTCGAAATTGACGGTATAGTAGGGGATATCGATTTGCTCGCACACGCGGCGGACATCCTCGGCATCCGCTTCGGCGGTGCAGTAGCCAAATTCGTCGGTATCGTCCCAGTTTTTCATAAATATGCCGATAACGTCGTATCCTTGCTGTTTCAGCAGGAGCGCCGTTACCGAAGAATCGACGCCGCCGGACATGCCGACGACAACGCGGGTTTCATTATTCGGTTTCTTCATTTCTATCACTCCTTTGGGCATTATCGCCCTGCCGTTATTTTACCATACGCATGCAACCCTATACGATGGGTATTCCCTATATTAAAGTAAGGAAAACAATTTGCAACCCAAAAAGGTTGATTTATTTTTCAAAACACATATGATATGTTACGATAAGCAGAGGTTAAAGATAGGAATAGGGAGGTATTCTTTAAATAACTGGACTTCACCCGTGGTTTTGGGCCGTAGGCGCCGTCAATCGCCATTTAATGGATGGAGTTCAATTATATAAAGTTTGCCTGAAAATTGAAAGAGGTGGCTTCTTTGAAGATTTCTACAAAAGGACGCTATGGATTGACGATTATGATGGAGTTGGCCGCAAAATTCGGCGAGGGCCCGACTTCCCTGAAAAGCATCGCCGAAAAAAACCAGCTGTCCGAGCATTATCTGGAGCAGCTCATTGCACCGCTCCGCAACGCCGGACTGGTTAAAAGCGTACGCGGCGCGTACGGCGGGTACATCCTGTCGCGTGACGCGAGCGAAATTACCGCGGGGGACATTATCCGCGTCCTGGAAGGCCCGATTTCTCCGGTTGATTTTACCGAGGAAGACGATCCGGCCAAACGTGATTTGTGGTTGCGTATTCGCGACGGCATTGCGGAGGTGCTCGATTCGACAACGCTGGAAAACTTAGTAAACTATGAAGAGCATGGCGCGAAAGAGAATTATATGTTCTATATTTGACATTTTGTCCGCATTCAGCAAATGCTGACCCATTTGACGTCATCTCCCAATTGCTGCTGACGGCTTTGGGTGACTGTAGATAAATGAATATTTACAACAGTGTATAGCCAACCAAACAAAGAGCCTGCGGATTCGCAGGCTCTTTGTTTGGTTCATCCTAGAAATCGGCGCTTGACAGCCGGTGACTGGCACGACGAAAAGGCGTTTACTGAAACAACCAACCGTCGGCCTTCAAAATAGCGGAACTTTATGTTCTTATTATCCGGAGCCCGGCCTGTTCATCCCCATTAGCGGCATTTTTTGTCCTTATTTTCCCAGGAATGACCCAGAATGTGGGGATTTCCTAACGATCAGGGAAGATAGCTACATAAATGTCCTCTATTTCCCTCAAGTAGACGGATATCGCTTGAATAACGCCCTTTTTTACTCTTATATTTTTCGCTGGAGTTCCTCATACTGCCGCATCAAGTACAAAGGCACTGCTTGTTATGCCGGATCCCGTTGATGTTGAAGCTGCAATAACTTTCCTAAACCTAAACCAGCCCTTTGTCCATGGCTTTGCAGATCAATGTGGCAAACAGGCTGTTGGACCAGGCGAACCATTCCCGGGAGAAATCGGCCGGGTTGTCCGGGTGGAATCCTTCGTGCATGTACCCGGTGTCCGCGTCCGTAGCGATCAGCGTGTCGATCAGCGCTTTGACTTCCTCGTCGTCCGTGGCCGTCAGCGCCTGCATCGACAGCGCCATATGCCACACATATCCGCCCGGCGTGTGCGGGCTGCCGATGCCCTTGGCGAATTTGCCTTCGAAATAAAACGAGTTGTCGAAGCTCAGGGCAAAACGCCGGGTATTTTGGTAGATTGGATCCTCCGCCAATACATAGCCGATGTAAGGAATCGACAGCAGTCCGGGCGTGCCGGCGTCGTCCATCAGGCAATAGTTGCCGAACCCGTCGGTTTCGTAAGCGTAGATTTTGCCGTAGACCGGGTGATTGACGATCCCGTAGGCGCGGATGCCGAAGTCGATCTCTTGGCGCAGCTGTTCCGCTCTCTCGGCCAGCCGCTCATCCCGGTAAATCTCCAGCGCAATATCGCGGATATGCCCCAGGATGACGACGGCGAACATGTTGGACGGAATGTTATAGCCGAACAGGCAAGCATCGTCGCTCGGCCGGAAACCCGACCAGGTCATCCCCGTATAGTTGACCGGCAGCCCGAGTCCGCCGTTTTGCAGCGTTTCCGTTTCCTGCTTGGTTTGGCGGACAAAACGGTACGGGGATTGTTCCATATGCCGTTGTTCCGTTTTCAGCACTTGAACGATGGTGCTCAGCGCTCGATAGCAAGCATCGTCGAAAATTGAATCGATACCGGTCTCCCGCCAGTACGAATAGGCCAGCTGGACGGGGAAGCACAAGGAGTCCAGCTCATATTTCCGCTCCCACATCCACGGGTTTAAGCCGCATTCGTCGGTAGCCCGGTAATGCTTGTCGCTGGCCGTTTCGTTGAACGCGTTGGTATAAGGATCGATGTTGATATAGAACATTTGCCGGGCGATCAGGCCGCCGATGATGCGCTGCAATTCCTGATCTTCCTTGGCGAAAGGGATGTAGTGGCGGACCTGCTCGGTGGAATCGCGCAGCCACATGGCCGGGATGTCGCCGGTGAACACGAAGGTTGTGCCGTCTTCCAGCAGCTTGGTCGTCGTTTCCAGCGTATTCGGAAAACAGTTGCGAAACAATTGCTTCAGCTTCGGATGATGGGTGAGACGAGCGTCAGTTTCGTCCAGAAATCGTTCGATAGATGCGGGTAATTTCATAATCGGTTCCTCCCTGGTTTAATTTATAAAAGTTTGGAATTCCCTGGCATAAGATACCATTCCCGGTCCCCATGCGTATGGGAGATCAGGCGCGCGGTTATGCGGGTCATCATCATGCCTCCTAGAATTACGGAGATTTGGCCAAGACACACTCGTAAGCAGGTTTACACATCCGCACGGAAATCTCAATATGTATGATTTGCAGGCCCCATAAAGAACACATGATTGACACATCGCAAAGGCCGCTAATCACCGGTGCCAACGGATTGTAAAACCGCACAAACGCCGACGCGCCGCGGTTTAACGCCGTTCTAAACATGACAATTCATATTTGACATATTTACGGTGTCAGATTGGTTTTCCTACAATTTAGATTGTAAGCGTTAACAAGGTGCGGTCTGAACCGGGAAAAAGAAAAACGGGCAGGGCGGAAGTTAACGGACTGGATAAGAGAAAGGAGAGAGAGCGCTATGAAAAAAAACGGCCACCAACTAACCGGCACCGCAAGCAGAACATCGGGCGAAGCCTCCCTCGGCCGTAGAATGCTGAAAAACTGGGAGTTGTATTTATTCGTGGCCCCTGCCTTTTTGTACTTCCTGATTTTTCATTACGGGCCGATGTACGGAATCCAAATCGCGTTCAAAAATTTTACGCCGGTCAAAGGCATCACGGGCAGCCCGTGGGTAGGATTCGATCATTTCGTGCGTTTCTTCAATTCCTACTATTTTTGGGATCTGCTGTGGAACACGCTCAGCCTGAGTTTTTACGAACTGGCGATCGGATTCCCGCTCCCGATCATTTTGGCGCTCGCCTTCAACGAAATCAGGAACGGTGCATTCAAAAAGACGGTACAGACCGTCACTTATGCCCCACATTTTATTTCCATGGTTGTCATGGCGGGGATGATCATTACGTTTCTGTCGCCTTCATCGGGCATGATCGTGCGTATGATCGAGGCGTTTGGCCTGGAGGCGCCCGCGTTTCTGACCGATCCGCGCTGGTTTAAAACGATTTACGTGCTGTCCGGAGTGTGGCAGAGTACAGGCTGGGGGACGATTATTTATCTCGCGGCTTTGGCGGGAGTGGACCCGCAGCTGCACGAGGCGGCGATCATGGATGGCGCCAGCCGCTTCAAACGTGTGCTGCATATTAATCTGCCGACGATCGTTCCGACCATTACGATCCTGCTGATTCTGAACATGGGCAATATTCTCGGGGTTGGATACGAAAAGGTGCTGCTCCTGCAAAATCCGCTTAACATGGATTCTTCGGACGTCATTTCCACGTTCGTGTACCGCTCGGGCCTGGTCAGCGCGCAGTACAGTTTCTCCACCGCCGTCGGTTTGTTCAATTCCATCATTAACGCGATGCTGCTCATCACCGTGAACAAAATCGCCAAGCGGACAAGCGAAACAAGCCTATGGTAGAAGGAAGGAGGACTAACGAATGGCCACGACAATCAAAGAATCCAAATCGGACAAGTTGTTTCTGGTCTTGAATTATGTGTATCTGCTTATCGCGTTGGCGGTGGTGCTGTATCCGCTTGTTTATATCGTCAGCGCTTCCGTCAGCAGTCCCAAATACGTCAGTTCAGGGGAAATGTGGCTGTTTCCCAAAGGGCTGGCCTTTGACGGGTACAGGCTTGTATTCGAAAATCCAAAAATTTGGCTCGGTTACCGCAATACGATTGTTTACACCTTGATCGGCACGCTGCTGAACCTGGCGGTGACCTTGCCGGCCGCCTACGCCCTGAGCCGCTCGGATTTTGTGGGCCGCCACCTTTTCATGGGGATGTTCCTGGTCACGATGTTTTTCAGCGGCGGCCTTGTGCCCACTTATTTGATGGTCAAAAATCTCGGACTGGTTAATACGGTCGGCGCGCTGATTTTGCCGGTTTCGGCATCGGTCTGGAACATCATCGTCGCCAGAACTTTTTTCCAATCGACCATCCCGAAGGAACTGCAGGAGGCCGCCCATGCGGACGGATGTACGAACCTCAGGCTGTTCCTGCGGATTGTGCTTCCTTTGTCCGCCCCCATCGTGGCCGTCATGGCGCTGTTTTACGGCGTAGGCCACTGGAACAGCTACTTTCCGGCTTTGATTTATTTGAACGATGACACGAAATATCCGCTGCAAATGGTTCTGCGCCAAATTCTGGTTTTGCAAGAAATGTCCGCGGAGACGACGGGAGCGGCGATCAGCGGCGATATCGCTCAGGCCATGGCCAACAAGGCGGAAATCGCTTCGCTGGTGAAATATGCCGTGATCATTGTCTCGACGCTGCCGGTCATCGTCGTGTATCCTTTCCTGCAGCGCTATTTCGTGCAGGGGGTCATGATCGGATCGGTCAAGGGCTAGTTAGTCAAAAACGGGCAAAACTCGATCCTTCGCGGGCGAGGCTGTTGACACACCGGTAATAACGGAAATGCTGTCTTCGATTATTATAATTTTTGATCATAGTTCAAAAGGGAGGACTACCGATGCAGAAAAAAAGAAAAGGTTGGATCTTGTTGCTGCTCGCAGCCATGTTCGTCAGCTTGCTGTCCGGTTGCGGCGGTTCCGGCAATGCCAAAAAAGAGGAAGGCAGCGGCAATGCGGAGAGCAGTGTCAGCAAAGACGGGTTCCCGATCGTTCAAGAGCCCATCACGCTGAAGATGATGGCGCCGGACGTAGGTCTGCAAAACTGGAAGGATATGGCCGTGCTGCAGGAAATGGAGAAGCTGACGAACATTCATTTCGAGTATAACAACGCGCCGAAAGATAGCTTCGATACGAAGAAAAACCTCGTGTTCGCCAGCGGCGAATACCCGGATGTATTTTATGCGGCAGGGCTTACCCCGGCGGAGCAAATGAACTACGGTGAGCAAGGCATCCTGATTCCGCTGGAAGACCTGATTAACGAGTACGCCCCGAACTTCAAAAAGGTGCTTGAGGAGTATCCGGACGTGCGCAAATCGATCACGGCCCCGGACGGGCATATTTACTCGCTGCCGGTCATCGAGTTCAACCAGCCGTGGTACCGGAACCCGATGTGGTACAACGGCGATTTTCTCAAAAAGCTGGATATCGGCAAGCTTCCGGAAACGACGGAAGAACTGTATACCTACCTGAAGCGCGTGAAAGAGGAGGATCCCAACGGCAACGGCAAGGCCGACGAGATTCCGCTGTCTTCCGTGAACCTGCGCGATATCCGCACCTGGCTGCTTGGCGCTTACGGCATTTATGAAGAAGAAATCTACGTGGACGACCAGGACGTGGTTCACTACACGCCAATGGAAGAGGGCTACAAGGAATATCTCGCCTTCCTGAACCGGCTGTGGGCGGAGGATCTCCTTGATCATGAGACGTTCTCGCAAACGGCGGAACAGAAAAAAGCGAAGGCGCAAAATGGCCAGGTCGCCTTGTTCTCCGAATGGCACGCTTATATGACGCTTGGGGGCGAGCCGAGCACGGATGATCCGATGTTCACGCCGGTGAAAAGCGATATGGCAGACAAGCCGGCCATCGCCAAAAACAAAGGGATAACGACGGGAGCTTTTGCGATCACCAACACCAACCCTGCTCCGGAAGCCTCATTGCGGTGGATCGACCACCTGTACTCTTACGACGGCGCCCTGTTGTTCAACAAAGGCCCGGAAGGCGTGCTTTGGGAATATACGGACAAAGCGAACCGGGTCAAGCAATATCTGCCGGTTCCTGGCGGCGGCGACCGCGAGGAATACCGGGCGACGCTGACGCCGAACTATGGGATTCCGGCGCCGACGATTTCTTTTGACGATATTTACAAAGGCTTGAAAACCGATTTCGAGGTTTGGGTGGACAGCGAATCCAAAACAAAGCTGCTGGATCAAGGCGCGAGAATTCCGTTCCCCACCCTGTTCCTGACCTCCGAGCAGCAGGCCGAAGTGACGACGCTCAGTTCGGACCTAAATACTTACGTTCGGCAGATGGAAGCGAAATTCGTAACCGGCGCCGAGCCGCTGGCGGGCTGGGACAACTATGTGGCTACCGTCAAAAAAATGGGCGGGGACCGCATGCGGCAGATTTACCAGGAAGCTTACGACAGCTGGAAATCCAATTAACTTGGAAATACGCAAAACCGGCTGGCTGCCGTTTTTTAATTTGAGGACTTGGACGGCAGCGCATGGTAATTCACGGGAAGGATATTCAAGTGTCTCAAAATTTCCGGAATCTTCAGATCGATAAATACGGAGAGCTCCCGTTCACGGATATCCGTCCAATTGGAAATCCGGCGCAAAGTTTCATCCACGTGCCCGGGGTGGCAGGCGATTTCCGTAAATCCGGGACGAAGTGAGCATAGATACTTGATCAAGCGAACCTTCCCATCTTGTTCTCCATACGAATCCAGCAGGATCGCATCGATCATGCGCGGAGAAGGCAATCCCGGCAACCGATGATCGATTTGCGACCTCCGCAGGGGAACGTTTTCCCGGCAAGCTTTTTCCGCCATGACCTTATATATCGCCGGATCGGTTTGATGAAGCAAGTGATGCGAATCCAAATGCGTTGGCCGGAGACCGGATTCCGTAAATCGCCTCCACTGTGCGGCAAGCTCCGTTTTCACGTCGCGAGAGTCCCTGCCGCCGGGGTAATTTACGCCATGAAATCCGCCGTTTTCTCCCACCAGCGAGGGAACGTCCTTGGGACTGGAAACCGGCCGGCCGTACGTCAAGTTAAAATGCAGGCCAATGCCGAGCCCAGGCGCCGCTTCGGCCCGGCTCAACGCATCGCCGAATCCGGGCATATTGACCATAAGGGAGGTGCTCGTAACGCCCCCGGCTTGATAAGCCTCGATAATGCCGCAATTCACGGCCGGCGAAAGACCAAAATCGTCAGCATTGATGATCACGCTTCTCAGCATAGGACAACCCCTCTTTTGAAATGCTTCGTCAGGTTATTAGATGCTGTGGCCCCCTTGTTCGACAGGGCAAGAGCGGAAGAGCCTAGGGGGCTTGCTTGCCGATCGGGGCCTTTGCGCCAGTTACGGACCCTCGAGCGCTTCGGGCGCGGCCGGCTCGGGTATGGGCGGCTTGACAGTTTGCGGCTTGACGGCTTTCAGCTTAACAGCTCCAGCTTAACAGCTTGCGGTTTGGCCGCGTGCAGCTTGCGGTATTGCCCCGGGGTATATCCGGTTTCTTTTTTAAACTTGCGGATAAAGTTTGGCGCATCCAGGTAGCCGACCTGCTCGATGATCTCTTTTAGCGGGGCGTCGGTGTTTACGAGCAGCCGGATCACTTCCTTCATACGGCATTGCCAAATATACTGCGAGAAGTTGTAGCCCGTTTTTTCTTTGAAGCATCGGCTCAGATAAGATGTAGAAATCGAATATCTCAAGGCAACGTGCTCCAGGCTGAGCGTGTAATCGGCGAACTGCTGGTTCACATAGGCCACGATGTCGTCCATCAGGGAATGCTGCCCGTTTTCCGCATTGCGCTCTACCTGCAGGCAGATCCGAGAAGCGAGGGAACATAGTTTAACCTCAAGCTCCTCCAAAGATTCGAAAGAAGTAAAGCTCGCTATATTTAGGAACACTTCGTTCATCCCTAACTCGGAAGCTGTGCGAAGCAGTGAGTTCAACAGGTCGAAACAGATGCAGCGGAGCAGGGAGACCGATAGGGATTCATCCTTCAGTTCATTGATGATCGCAGCGATCATCTGCCTAGCGACCAGCTCATTGCCTTGTTTCAGCCCGTGCTCGAGCTTCAGTATCGTCTTGCGCGAAATCCAGAACGTTTCCGCCGAAGGGACAGATAGCTCCGCGATCTGTTCAAAATAGGTGACTCGTCCGTTGCTGCCGATCATGCGGTATTCCAAGGCGGCTGATGCCTCGATGAATGACTGGTTCAGATTCGCCGGATCATCGTATAGCGTTCCAACCCCAAAATAGGGGACAAGCCTGGAGTTTTCGATCACCAATACTTTAATCGCTTCAATGATAGACAAGATGCGGTTTTGCGCCTCCTTCCGGCTGTTGGCGGAGAGCGATACGATCAGTGCAAACTGCTCGGCCGTAGAAAATTCCATCCCGTAAACATGAGTCCCCAGCTCAGAAAATTCGAATTCGCTAAGCATTTCCTGCAGGTGCTGCTGTTCCTTCCAGTTTTTCTCCGGCTCGGCCGTCTCGTCCCATGCCAAAATCACGGAAAAATAAAAGCCTTGGCCTTGCCGAAGCATGAACCCTGCATCATCGATCATCCGTTCGATTTCCGGATCGTCGGGTTTGCCGTATTTCAACAGTAACAGCAGGCACTGATTACGCACATAAGGCTGCTGCATATCGATTCTGGCACTGTAATCGTGAATGGTTTGCTTGATCCAATCCCATTCGTTTCGGGGTTTGAGGTTGTCCGCAGGGTTGTTTTTGATTTTGGCAAACTCCAGCAAGTCCTTGATCGGGTGATACTGGCGTTTAGCCAGCAGCATGGCCGCAATAATCCCGGTTAATACGGCGATGCAGAAGATCAGAAAAACGAGCTCCTTAATATGGGCAACGCGGCTGAAAAACTGATAGCTGGGCATAGTCGTTACATAAAGCCATCCATTAGCTTGCGATTTGACGACCACGACGGAATATTGCTCATTATTAAAAGAAAGGCTGTGAATGCCCGGTTCCAGGGTCGGTAACACCTTCAGGTCTTTGGCCTGCAGACTTGCGCCAAGATTGTTGACCGTTAGGGCATTGCCTTTCTGGTCGAAGATGTAGCTGCTGCCTGAAAAGTCACTTAATATGGAATCCATCACCCCGGTCAGTTTGGATTCTTTCATTAAATAAACCACCGTGCCGTAAGGGTATTGATCGTTGGGCTTGATCGGCACCAAAAAAGTCAGCATGGGGTCGCTGCGCGAATAGACGCTGACCTTCTCCGCGGGCCGCATCACCGGCTGCTTCAACTCGTTTAAATCGCGCACCAGCTGCTCGCTTGTCCAGTTTTCAAACTTGTACATGCGTTCGAACACCACATTGACGTAGGTTAGGCCCGTGGAGGAGTAGATGATCGAGTCATGATGAAAATACAAAAAAAGATCCTCCAGGATGCTGCTGTTCGCTTTATAGCTGGCCAACGTGCGGATCGCGTCGGCGCTGTACAAAGGGTGACGCACCATATAAGGCGTCAAGTGCTCGTCGTACGAAATTTTACTGGCGATTTCCTGCAGCTCGGCCATCCGCTCGTCGATCGTCGTTTTGACCTGGTTCAACTGATTCACATTGGCTTGCTCGATCTCCGTACGCAGGCTTTTGACGGCGCTTTCATAAACCAGTGCCGTGACCAGCGTCAGCGGGATAAGGAACATTAAAAAATAGGATACCGTGTATTTGAGCAGAAGTTTGGATTTGAAATGGTTCCACCTGGCCGGGATGCCGAACATCGGCTTTAAACGATTTGCTGCTTTGGGCACGAATAACCTCCCCCCTTATCGCTCATTTATTATCATTATAACGTTATAATTATTATGCTATAAATTTGCGGTTAAAGGAAGAAAAGAAAGAAAATTGTCGCATTTCAAGCATGAGTAGTTTTTTTTCGGAAAATCATATAGAATAAGACTGCTTAAAGTGTGTGTTCAAAAAGGCCGGTTTTCAGCACCGAAGCGCATGCTTCCGAAGTGCGTTTTTTCAAAACGCTTTAGGTCGGATGAAGCTAGGGACGAAAGGAGCGGAGCGTACGTTTTGGGTACGTGAGCAACGGAAGGCCCGGCTGAATTCAAGATTCGATGTCGAGTTTGCTTCTTGATTCACTTCGTGATCAAAAGCGGACTTTTTGAACTACCTCTTAAAAAAGTCGGGAACATGACCCGGTATTAGCACACATATTCCCTTCGTTTAAGGTGGCTAAGGAAAATGACTCACATATACCTGGACCATGCCGCATCCACTCCGGTCCATCCGCTGGTTGCGGAAACGATGCTGAACGTGATGCGGGAGCAGTTCGGCAACGCCTCAAGCGTGCATTTTTACGGCCGCGCCGCCAAGCGGCTCGTCAACGGGGCGCGGGATGCGATCTCCTCGCGCATCGGCTGCCGTCCGGATGAGCTGGTGTTTACGAGCGGCGGCACGGAAAGCGACAATCTGGCGCTGTTCGGCACGGCGGCTGCACTTAAAGATAAGGGGCGCCACATCATTACGACGGCCATCGAGCATCACGCCGTTCTGCATGCCTGCGAGCGTTTGGAGAAGGACGGCTTCGAGGTAACGTATCTGCCGGCCGACCGGTACGGCCAGGTGCATCCGGAGCAGGTGCGGGGGGCGATTCGGCCGGATACGATCCTGATCAGCGTGATGTACGGCAATAACGAGGTTGGGACGATTCAGCCGATTGAGGAGATCGGACAAGTCGCCAGGGAGCAAGATATCGTGTTTCATGTCGATGCTGTGCAAGCACTTGGTTCGATTCCGCTTTCCGTAAGCGGGCTTCCGGTCGATCTGATGAGTTTCTCCTCCCACAAAATCAATGGCCCGCAAGGAGTCGGGGCTTTGTATGTGCGGAAGGACCTGGTAATCGAGCCGATTCTGCACGGCGGACTTCAGGAAAGAAAACGCCGCGCGGGCACGGAAAACATGGCGGGAATCGCCGGCTTCGCCAAGGCGGTGGAACTGGTAGCGTCGCAGCGGGAGGAGCGGACCGCCCATGAGGCCGAGCTGCGCCGGGAATTGCTAAACGCGCTGGAGGAGCGCATTACGCGCGAACGATTCCATGTCAACGGCCATCCTACGGAGCATTTGTCGCATATCGTCAATATCAGCTTCCCCGAATGTGATTCGGAGACGATGCTGATGAACCTGGATATGGAAGGGATCGCCGCTTCAAGCGGATCGGCCTGCACCTCGGGGTCGCTGGAACCGTCGCATGTGCTTGAGGCGATGCATGTATCTGAGGCATTTTTGCGTTCGGCGATTCGTTTTAGCTTCGGATGGGGTAATACTAAAGAAGAAGTTGTGCAAACCGCAGAAAAAATTGCAACCATTTTGGAACGTCTTCGTAAAAGAAATTATGGGCACTCGTAACAGGGGTTGTCCAGCTTTTGCGAAGGGAGGTTGAATTCGGCTAAGCAATCAAGGGAAATGCCAACAGGGAGTGTCGTCGATTCATGAGAATGCAGGAGATGATCGGCCTGGCTGTCTTTGATGTAGAACAAGGCAAGCGGGTCGGGAAAGTCCTTGATGTTTTGCTGGGGGGCGATTGGTCGATCACGGGCATTCAACTGGAGAACAGATCTCTGTTTCATTCCAGCGTTAAGGTGGTGCTCTGGGACGATATCGCCGCTTATGGCGAAGATGCTGTGATGATACGCAATCAACAGGCTGTCTGCAAATGGGAAGCCGAGCATATACAAAATACGTTTTTGTCCGGACCCGGCAAATTGAAGGATCTGTCCGTACTTACGGAGGACGGGATTCGGATCGGATACGTCACGGATGTTTATTTTGAACACGAATTGGGAAACACAATTACTGGAATTGAAATAAGCGACGGGTTTTTCACCGATCTGATGGAAGGGCGGAAAATGCTCCCCTTTGTCCCGGAAATGACCCGAGGGGAAAATGTGATCATGGTGCCCCGAAGCAGTGAGCAGTTGCTTGAAAAGCCATGAATTTTTACGAACGGTAGGTGGTCGGTCAATGATGAAATGTCCAAATTGCAATTCCAAGGATATCGGCAAAATCGGTTCCCATCAGTTTTACTGCTGGGGATGCTTTATCGAACTGACGGTAAACGGCGATAAGATGTCGGTTTATCAAGTGGAGGAGGACGGGACGCTTAGCTCCCTGGATGACTTGTTTTTCGGCGAGGAAATCGTGCAGGAATTCCCGCAGATCCAAGCTTCTTCTTAAAAGATATATATTCGCTTCCGCCTGCGGAAATGCTGAAAGCTGTCCATCTATTATATCGGAATAGAGCGGACGGCTTTTTTTCTGCTCCTAAAAAATTGTCAACAATGATCATGACGAAACCGTGTTTTGATTTCATTGAGAAAGAAAGCGCTTTGAATTAGGATGAGATTAGGAACACGGTAAATGATAAAGTTTGTGGTGGTCCGCACAATTTTTGAAGGAGGTTTCTCTTTATGGCTATAGCACAAACCAAAACACAACCAAAGGGAACCGGCGGAGCCCGGGTGAAGGTGCAGCAGTTCGGCCGTGCGCTTAGCGGCATGGTCATGCCGAACATCGGCGCTTTTATCGCCTGGGGCTTGATTACCGCCTTGTTTATTCCGACCGGTTGGATTCCAAACGAATATTTGGCCAAACTGGTCGACCCGATGATCAAATATTTGCTGCCGCTGCTGATCGGCTACACCGGCGGGCAAATGATCCACGGCAAACGCGGGGCCGTCACCGGCGCCATCGTGACGATGGGGGTTATCGTCGGCAGCGACATTCCGATGTTCCTTGGCGCGATGATCGTAGGTCCTTTGTCGGCTTGGTTGATCAAACAGTTCGATAAAGCGATTGAAGGCAAAATCGGTTCCGGTTTCGAAATGCTGGTCAACAACTTCTCGATCGGCATTTTTGGCGGCGCGATGGCGTTGGGAGCTTACTCCGGCGTAGGCCCGTTCGTTCAAGCGATCAGCAAGGTGTTGTCTTCCGGCGTGAACTTCCTGGTGGATGCCAAATTGCTGCCGCTGGTCAATATCATTATCGAACCCGGCAAGGTGTTATTCCTGAACAATGCCATCAACCACGGCGTTATTACCCCGCTCGCGGCTGAAGAAGTCGCGCGGGTAGGTAAATCCATGTTGTTCATGCTGGAATCGAACCCCGGCCCCGGCCTTGGTATCCTGCTGGCCTACTGGCTGGTCGGACGCGGTTCGGCGAAGCAATCCGCTCCGGGTGCGGTCGTCATCCACTTCTTCGGCGGGATTCATGAGATTTACTTCCCGTACATCCTGATGAAGCCGGTGCTGATTCTTGCCGCGATTGCCGGCGGCGTAGCCGGTACGTTTACGTTCCAGTTGACCGGTGCCGCTCTTTCCGGGGCGCCTTCTCCAGGCAGTATTCTCACTTACATTATGATGACGCCGAAAGGCGGATTCCTGCCGATGTTCAGCGGTGTCATCGTAGCCGCGGTTGTCTCCTTCCTGGTTGCGTCTTTGCTGCTTAAAACGGGTAAGCAAAACGATGAAGAACTGGATTTGGAAGAAGCTTCGGCAAAAATGAAAGAGATGAAATCCGCCGGCATGAATACGCAAGCGGCGGCTGAAGCGGTATCAAGCGTTCGCAAGGATACGGTCGACAAAATCGTATTCGCCTGCGACGCCGGCATGGGCTCAAGCGCCATGGGCGCTTCGGTGCTGCGCAAAAAAATGCAGGATGCCGGCGTGAAGGTGACGGTCGTCAATTCGGCGGTCAGCGAGATTCCGGAAGATGCGGATATCGTCATTACGCAAAAAACGCTCACGGAGCGCGCAAAGGCGAACCGGCCGAACGCGGAGCATATCTCCATCGACAATTTCCTGAAGAGTCCGAAATACGACGAGCTGGTTGAACGGTTGAAAGACTAAGCTCGCGGGGACGATGCTAGGGCAAAACACTGGCGGTTCGATCCGCCGGTGTTTTGTGTCTGTTTTTCTGAGGGGGGAGTTCTAGTGAGGAAAATGACCGCCCGGCAAAAGCAGATCTTTTTGCTCCTGCTCGGGCGGAAAACGGGCATGACCGCCGCCGAGATCGCCGCCGATATCGGGGTAAGCGTCAGGACGGTGCACCGGGAAATGGACGAAATCGAGAAAAGCCTCGCCTATTTCGGCCTGATGCTGTACCGCAAATCCGGCACGGGCATTTCCGTTTGGAGCGATACCCCGGGCGAAGACGAACAGGAACGCCTGAAGGAAGCGCGCCGGCTGCTGCTCGAGGGCAGCCCCGGCGATTATTCCAGCGAGGAGCGGAAAATTATGCTGATCTGCCGTCTGCTGGATGAACTTGAGCCATGCAAGCTGTTTACGCTGGCTCATGGACTGAAAGTGACAGCGGCTACCGTAAGCAGCGATCTTGATGAAATCGGCCCGTGGATTCGCCGTTTTGGGCTGGAATTGGTTCGCCGGAGAGGGTATGGGGTGGAAATCGTCGGAGAGGAGATCGGCAAAAGGACAGCCATTTGCCAATTGGCTTCCGATCATTTGGACTACTCCGATCTGATCGGCGGTTCATCCGAACGAAGGTGGTCGGCGGCCATTGTCCACTTGCTGGACGCGGCGGGTTCGCAGCATCTGATGACCGTGGAAAATACGCTGTGGCAAATGAACTGGGACTGGACCGAGCATTTGTCGGAAAAGGCCTACACACAGCTGTTGATCAACCTGGCCGTAACCGTAAACCGCATTAGGGCGGGGCGGTATGTGTCCGGTGCAGATCAGGGAATGTCGTCCCTGGGAGGAAGCGATGAACGGGCAGGGGAAGGAGAAACGGAACGTTTTGCCGCACTGCTGGGCGAGAAGCTGGAGCTGCGGTTTCCGCCGGAAGAGGCCCGATATATGTGCCGCCTGTTCCATCAGGCCAAGGATGCTTCGCCGGAACTGGTCCAGGCCGACATGGAGCTGGTGGACATCGTGTCCCGGCTGACGGACAACGTCGTGAAGCGGACCGGCATCCCGTTTCAGGAGGACCGTCTGCTCCGCAGCGGCTTGCTCGAGCATATGGGCCCGGCGTTCAAACGGATCCGCGAAGGGGCAAGAATCCGCAACCCGCTGCTCGGTGCAATCCGCAAAGATTACGAGGATTTGTTCTACATCGTGCGGGAAGCGATGAACGAAAGCGGCGCGAGCTTGGAGGTGCCTGACGAAGAAATCGGTTTTCTGGTCATGCACTTCGGCGCGTCGGTAGAACGCCTGAATCAGCTGGGCCGAAACGTCCGGGCCATTCTTGTCTGCTCCAGCGGGCTCAGCTCTTCCAAGCTGCTGGCTACGCGGCTGGCCAAGGAAATGCCGCAGATCGAAGTGATGGGGAACGTGTCCTGGTATGAAGCCAAACGCCTGCCGGAGGAAGATTACGATTTGATCATCTCCACGATTGATCTGCCGCTTCCGTCCGATCGGTACGTTAGGCTCAGTCCTTTGCTGACGGACGAGGACAGCGACCGGCTGCTCCACTTTGTGCAAAATACGACGCTCAAAACGAGGAAAAATGCTCCGCACAAAGATCCGGCCAAAACGAGGGCGTACGACCGGCTGCGCAGCCTAAGCTCCATGCTGGATGAAATCATCCTTTTGCTGGATCAGTTCGTGGTGGGAGAAATGGATAACGCGGGTTATTCCCTACGCGAGACGGTTATGGCGGCACTCAAAGAGATAAACGCTACTTTTCCGGAGAGCGCCGCCGTCTCTCCCGGAACCGGAGCATTCCGGGAGCTGCCGGAAAACATCAGCGCGATGTCCGATGTTGACGCCGTCGCCGACCGCCTGCTGGAACGCGAAAAAATGGCCAGTCAAGTCATTCCCGGCACCTCGCTCGCGTTATTCCATACCCGTACACGGTTTGTGAACTATCGTTCGCTGGCCTTGTTCCGGATGGCGGAGCCCGTGGTGCTGGACGGGGATACCCGAATAAGCGCCATCCTGTTTATGCTGGCCCCGCGGGAGCTGCCTAGGGAAACCCTGGAGGTGCTTAGCGAAATCAGCGCCCTGCTGCTCAAGCCGGAGCTGATCGAGCTGCTCGAAACCGGGGAGCGCGCGGATATCCGCGATTTTTTGGCGGCGGAACTGCTGCAGTATGTTGAGAACTATTGATAGGAATTGGTAGGATATTAGTGGAAAAGGAGAGAAAATAAAAATGAGAATGCTGTCTAAAGAAAAAATTATCCTGAACGGTAAGGCCAAAGACAAATACGAAGCCATCCGCATGGCCGGCAAGCTGCTGGTCGCCGCCGGCCATGTCGCGCCGGAATACGTCGATAAAATGCTGGAGCGTGAAGAGATCGTTTCTACTTACATGGGCGGCGGCTTGGCCATCCCGCACGGAACCAAGGAAGCGAAAAACCTGATTTTCTCCACAGGGCTGTCGGTCGTCCGTTTTCCGGAAGGCGTCGATTTCGGCGGCGATGAGCCGGCGTTTATCGTGATCGGCATCGCCGCGGCCGGCGGCGACCATATGGAGGTGCTGACCAACGTGGCCATGATCTTTACCGAAGAATCGAACTTGGAACGCATTATGAACGCCGCAACCGAAGAAGAAATTGCCGATATCCTCGAAGGGGGCATGTAATGATGAAGGCGGTCCATTTTGGCGCAGGCAATATCGGAAGAGGATTTATCGGGCTGCTGTTGTCCCGTTCGGGTTACGAGGTTTGCTTTGTTGACGTAAATGACCGCGTCGTTTCCGAATTGAAACGGCGCGGGGAATACCCCGTCATTCTCGCCAGCGAACAACGCGAGACGCTGAGTGTTACGGGCGTCACCGCCCTGAACAGCATGAGCGAGCCGGAGCAAGCGGCGCGGGTGATCGCGGAATCGGATCTGGTGACGACGGCGGTGGGCGTTTCGATCCTGAAGCATATCGCCGGAACGATTGCCGAAGGCCTCAAACTGCGCAAACAGGGCAATCCTGAGGCGAAGCTTCACGTCATCGCCTGCGAAAACGCCATCGGCGGAAGCACCCAGTTGAAGGAGCACGTGTATGCGCTGCTCGATGAAGAGATGCGCCGCTGGGCGGATCAAACGGTCGCCTTTCCGGACGCGGCGGTGGACCGGATCGTTCCGCTGCAGCAGCACGAAGATCCGCTTCAGGTCGTCGTGGAGCCTTTTTACGAATGGGCGGTGGATCAATCGCAAATGTTCGCAGGCTTCCATAAAGTCGAGGGCGTGCATTATGTGGACCGGCTGGAGCCGTATATCGAACGCAAGCTGTTTACCGTTAACACGGGGCACTGCTCCGCAGCCTATATTGGCCAATTGCAAGGTTACGCAACCATACAGGAAGCGATGAAAGATGAAAAAGTAGACGGACATGTCCGTTCGGTGCTGGCCGAGTCGGGAGCGGTGCTTATAGCCAAACACGGCTTCAAGGAAGCGGAGCATCAGGCCTACATAGACACGACGCTTCAGCGCTTTGCCAATCCGGCGCTGACCGATGAAGTGTCGCGCGTCGGCCGCTCGCCGATCCGCAAGCTGTCCCCCGGCGACCGGCTCGTCTCCCCGGCCACGCAAGCTTATGAGCGCGGGCTCGGGTATGAATACCTGGCGCGGACGATGGCGGCGGCGTTGTTCTTCACCGCGGCGGACGACGTGGAAGTAGAGGAGCTTCAGGCTCATCTGCGGGGGGCCGGGCCGGAGAGCACCCTTGCGAAGTTCACGGGCCTTGGAGCGGACCACCCGATTGTTCAAGCCGCGCTGCGCCATTACGAGGATTTGAGTAAGGCTCGCTAATTGATGAGGCTAAAGGGACCGCCGGAACAAATTCCTCCGGCGGTCTTTCTTAATCTCTTAGAATATATAAAATTTTCGGGCATGGGCATAGTAGAGGGCGAAGCGCAGGTGGAAAGGGGAGGAGAAGAGGAAACCTGGGGGCTAAGGGACACCAGAGCCGTTATTTGAGGGAAAACGGGGGTTTGCAAAATGTAACGAACACAGATGACGTTATTTACCTCAAAACGTCCTGGATGAACGGGTTTAGAGCGAAATAGGGTCGCCTGTGTCCGTTAGGCTGGGAAATACCCGGGAAATGGGCGGATAAGGTCGCTGGTGTCCGTTAGAGTAACGTCCAACGTAGAAGTCGGAGCCATTTGGGCGGAAACGGACTGCACTTTTGCATCTCGCTGGATTTGGCATAGCTGGATAGTTGGCAAAGTTGGCATAGTCTTGGATTAGCCTTGATTTAGCCTTGGATTAGTCAGAACCCAAAACACATACGATTATTTTTCCTTCCGCTGGCAAATAATGAACTGTAGCCAATCCGCTTTCCAAGGAGGAATCGCGCATGAATCCGATCTTCAACAGCAAGGCATTCCGCTATGGGGTTTGGCTGCTGCTCGGGCTGCTGATTTTGTACTTCATTTGGCTGCTTCGCCCGATGTTTGCGCTGGTCTACGGTTTTCTCAAAGCTGTGCTCGCCCCGTTCGTGATCGCCATCATCATCTCCTACGTCCTGAATCCGGTCGTCCGCATGCTCGGCGGGCGCAAAGTGCCGCGAACGATCGCGGTGCTGCTGATCTATGCGGTGTTTCTGACTGCGCTTTCGGTCATTTTGATGAACGTCATCCCGATGTTCGTGGAGCAGTTGGAAGAGCTGGGGGAGCATTTGCCGGAATTGACCATTCATACGCAGCAGATGATGAGCAACTGGGATAATGGCCTTCTGCCGGGCAGCGTCCGCATGGGGATGAACAACTGGTTTTTTCAGTTCGAGAACAGGCTGGCGAGTGCGATTTCCCGTTTCCTGGACAATATCGGGGCTACGATCGGGGTCGTTTTTAACGCGTTTATCATCCCTTTTCTTATTTTCTACATGCTGAAGGATATTGAGCTGATCGAACGGCTCGTGCTGCGATATCTTCCGCGTTCGCGCCGCAAATCGCTTATCACGCTGCTGAGGGAAATCGACCAGGCACTCGGCAATTACATTCGGGGGCAGTTGCTCGTTTGCGTCATTATCGGCGTGCTGGCTTACATCGGGTACATGTTGATCGGGATGCCGTTTGCTCTGCTGCTCGCCGGGGTTGTCGCCGTCTGCAATATCATTCCTTATCTGGGGCCTTTTCTCGGCGCCGCCCCCGCGCTTGTCATGGCTTCCACGATTTCCTGGAAAATGGTGCTGTTCGTGCTGCTCGTCAACATGCTTTGCCAAACGATCGAAAGCAACGTCATTTCGCCGCAGGTGGTCGGCCGCAGTTTGCATTTGCATCCGATGCTGATCATTTTCGCGCTGCTGGTCGGCGGGGAGATCGCCGGGGTTCCGGGGCTGATTTTGGCCGTGCCGCTGTTTGCCGTGATGAAGGTGATCATTCAGCATTTTTTCAGCTACTATGTACGGCGCAAGGCGATGTGAAGGGACTCCGGTGCCGGCGGGGAGTTGGCCGGATTCCCCACAATGCCGCCCAGTGCAAGCGTGTCGATGCCATCCAGTGTAAAGGTGCATTGACAGCGCGTTTTTGGCCTTATATACTAAAAAATAATATGTTTGAAATAAGATGAAAACGTTGATGAAATGGAGTACGTTCGAATCGCGGATTTATCAGAGAAGGGTTCCTTCGCTTCAGGCCGGGCGCTAATGCCCCCTTGAAAAGCGTCGGCTGAGAGAACCCGAAATATCGCGCGGACGGAAAGCTGATTTCGGAGTGTGAGTCCAAATTCACCGGCGAGGTCCCCGTTACCGGACCAATGAGGCGATTGCTATACGGTGTCGTGCCGGTCTTCGGAATCGGACGGCGGCGGAAGCGATAACCAGGGTGGTACCGCGATTTAATCGTCCCTGAATTTCAGGGGCGTTTTTTTGTTGTTCCGCGAGGGGATTACGAGCCGGGGCTGAATAGGGGAAAAAAAGGTTCTTATATTCGTGGATTCCCCGGTCAAGCCGTTAATAGAGGACTTTTTTGGCGTTATCTTCGAGCGCGAGCAGCAAATGGGCGCGTTTCCTTAAGGTGCTGACGGAATAACGCCTAAAATTACCGCTATCTTCGGTAAAACAGGCCAAGTCCCCAAAATAACGTCCCCCAATGCCGTTATTTTTGCCGGTGATCGCGGGGATTCAATTAGGGGCGCCGTACTTTATTTGTATATGAACTCTAGGAGGTTAAAAACTATGAAAGCAAGTGAAATCCGTTCCAAATGGCTGGAGTTTTTCGCCGGCAAAGGCCACAAAATCGAACCGAGCGCCTCGCTCGTTCCGCATAACGACCCGTCGCTGCTGTGGATCAACGCCGGTATGGCGCCGCTGAAGCCGTATTTTGACGGCCGGGTGAAGCCGGAAAATCCGCGCCTGGCCAACTCGCAAAAATGCATCCGTACGAACGATATCGAAAACGTCGGCAAAACGCGGCGGCACCATACGTTTTTTGAGATGCTGGGCAACTTCTCCATCGGCGACTATTTCAAGGAAGAAGCGATTACCTGGGCCTGGGAATTTCTGACCGGACCCCAGTGGATCGGCTTCGATCCGGAGCGCTTATCCGTAACCGTTTATCCCGAAGATGAAGAAGCGTTCAAGCTGTGGAACGAGAAGATCGGTATCCCGGCGGAGCGGATCGTCAAGCTGGAAGACAACTTCTGGGATATCGGCGAAGGCCCTTGCGGACCGTGTACCGAAATTTTCTACGATCGCGGGGACGCTTACGGCGACCTGTCCGATCCGGAAGTGTACCCTGGGGGCGAGAATGAACGATTCCTGGAAGTATGGAACCTGGTGTTCTCGCAATTCAACCATAACAAAGACGGCAGCTACACGCCGCTGCCCAACAAAAACATCGATACCGGCGCAGGGTTGGAACGGTTTGCTTCCATTTTGCAAAACGTGGATTCCAACTTCGACACCGATCTGTTCCAGCCGATTATCGCCAAGACGGCGGCAATGGCCGGAATCCAGTATAAGGCTTCCGAAGAGAGCGACGTTGCGCTCAAAGTGATCGCCGACCACATTCGTACAGTTGCTTTCGCCGTGGCCGACGGCGTGCTGCCGTCCAATGAAGGGCGCGGTTACGTCATCCGCCGCTTGCTGCGCCGGGCCGTGCGCTACGGCAAGCTGATCGGGATGGACAAACCGTTTATGTTTGGCCTGGTGGAAACTGTCGGGGAAATAATGGGCAGCTATTATCCGGACATCGTGACGAAACGGGAGTTTATCGAGAAAGTCGTTCATGCCGAAGAGGAGCGCTTCCACGAAACGCTCAGCGAAGGCTTGGCGATTTTGGCCGAAATCAGCGCCGAAGCGAAAGCCGCCGGCCGCACGCTCATCGGCGGGGCGGATGCGTTTAAACTGTACGATACCTATGGCTTTCCGCTTGATTTAACCGAAGACTTCGCGGCGGAGCAAGGCCTTGGCGTCGATCGTGAAGGTTTTGAAGCCGCGATGGAAGAGCAACGCGAGCGCGCCCGGGCGGCCCGGCATGATAGCGGCAGTATGAAGGTGCAGGGCGGCGTGTTGGCGGATTTTACGACTAAAACGGAGTTCGTTGGATATAATGAGCTTGAAGTAAACACAACTATTGTGGCTATTATCGCGGACGAAACGTTCGTCGACACGCTCGCCTCCGGCAAGACGGGGCAGATCATCCTGGAAGTTACGCCTTTTTACGCGGAAAGCGGCGGCCAGGTGAGCGACCAGGGGATCATCCGCGGCGAATCGGGCAGCGCCAAAGTGGACGGCTTGTTCAAAGCGCCGCACGGCCAGCATGTGCATCAAGTGACGGTGGAATCCGGCGAGTTGCGGGTCGGCATGAGCGTAACCGCGGCGGTCGACAAGGAGCAGCGGGCCCATACGGTTAAAAACCATACGGCTACCCACCTGCTCCACAAAGCTTTGAAGGAAACGCTGGGCGAACACGTCAACCAAGCGGGCTCGCTTGTCGAGCCGCAGCGCCTGCGTTTTGACTTCTCGCATCTCGGCAGCATTTCGCCGGAGGAGCTAACTGAAATCGAACGCCGCGTCAACGAGCAGATCTGGAAGGCGCTGCCGGTCAGCACGCTGCTCAAACCGATCGACGAAGCGAAAGCGATGGGCGCCATGGCCCTGTTCGGCGAGAAATACGGCGACATCGTCCGCGTTGTGAAGGTCGGCGACTACAGCCTGGAGCTGTGCGGCGGCTGCCACGTGAACAACTCGGCCGAAATCGGCCTGTTCAAGATCGTCAGCGAAAGCGGCATCGGTTCCGGCGTGCGCCGGATCGAGGCGGTGACCGGACGCGGCGCTTACTTGTTCCTGGATGGCCAGCTGGACCTGCTGAATCAAGCGGCCGGCCTGCTTAAAGCGAACGTAAGCGACGTGCCGAAACGGATCGAGGGTCTGTATCAACAATTGAAGGAGCTAAGCCGGGAAAACGAGTCGCTGCAGAGCAAACTCAGCGCCATCGAAGCCGGTGAACTGACCAGCAAAGTCGTCAGCATAGGCGATACCCGGCTGCTCGCTGCCAAGGTGCAAGCCGGAAGCATGGAGGCGCTGCGCGGTCTGGCCGACGAGCTGAAGGCCAAGCTCCCCGATGCCGTGCTCGTGCTGGGCGCCCCGATGGAGGACAAGGTGAATTTTGTCGTAGCCGTGCCGAAGGATGCTGTAGAACGCGGACTTCACGCCGGTAAGCTCGTCAAGGAAATTGCGGCGGTTTGCGGCGGCGGCGGCGGCGGCCGGCCGGATATGGCCCAAGCCGGAGGGAAGGATGCCGGCAAGCTGGACGAAGCCTTGAAGCTGGCTGAGCAACTGATCGCATCTCAAGGCTGAAACCGGCGATAAAAATTTGGCGGGGACTGCCGAAAATTTCCTTAAGGAACCCATGATATGGTATAGTATGATTAGGCTAAGAGGAAGCCGGCTGCGACCATATAGGGATGTCTGAAGAAGCGAGGTGTCATCATGGACTCCATGGATAAAACCGTCAAGTTTAACGTCAAGGGCGATGAGCAGGAGGCGTCAGCCAAGGAAATTCTATTAACGGTATACGAAGCCCTGCAGGAGAAAGAATACAACCCGGTCAACCAGATCGTCGGTTACTTGCTGTCGGGGGATCCTGCGTATATACCGCGGCATAACAACGCGCGAAGCTTGGTGCGCAAGAAAGAGCGCGATGAATTAATTGAAGAGTTGGTACGGTACTACATGGCCGGCCACCGTTAAAGAGGCGCTTCAAAAAGTCAGGTGCTGAAAAGCCGGACTTTTTGAACACGTACTTAAAGGAGCAACGCATGAGAATTATGGGTCTGGATTATGGGGACCGCCGGATCGGGGTGGCCGTCAGCGATGCGTTCGGTTGGACCGCCCAAGGCGTGGAAGTGATCGAACGCCGCAAGGAAGGCGGAGAATTCGACCGGATTGCGGGGCTGGCGCAGCAGCATGAAGTGGAAGAGATCGTAGTTGGGCTTCCCAAGAACATGAACGGCTCGATCGGTCCCCGTGGAGAAATATGCAAGGCTTTTGCCGACGACCTGCGGAGCAGGCTGAATCTGCCCGTTCATCTTTGGGATGAGCGGCTCACGACCGTCTCGGCGCAGCGGACGCTGCTCGAGGCGGACGTCAGCAGAAAGAAGCGCAAAGGGGTCGTGGACAAAATGGCCGCCAGTTTGATTTTACAAAATTATCTAGACTCTAAGAGTAAATTGTGAGGAGGACCCGCTCATGTCTAAAGATCGTATCGGTAATGAAGAAGAACCGGAAATTATTTATATTCCCGATGAAGAGGGAAATGAAGAAGAATTCGAAGTGATTATGAAATTCGAAGTTGACGGTTCCGACAATAAGTATATGATGGTCGTTCCTCTGGATTCCGATCAAAACGAGGATGAAGAGGGCGAAGAGGTATACGCATTCCGTTACGAGGAAGACGGCGATGATCTGAAGCTGTACACGATTGAAAGCGACGAAGAATGGGAGATCGTGGAAGAGACGTTCAACACGCTGATCGACGAGTTCGACGGAGAAGATGATCATGACTGAGTACACGGCGGATCAAGTCGTTTGGACTTCGCGCGTGCGCGACGCCTACGGCCCGGTTGTGGAACTGGAGGATGAGTCCGGCAAAGCGGCCTACTACAAGGTCGAGCGGGAGTTTGACGTGGCCGGGGCGGCCTACGCTGTCCTGCTGCCGGAACAAGCCGGCCGGGACGATGAACCGGAGATTTTTAAAATCGTGGAAGCGGCGGGCGGATCTTTGGAGCTCATTACCATCGACAACGACGATGAGTGGGAGAACGTATCCGAGCTTTATGATGAATTGACGTTCCCGGAATGAAACGTAAAACCAGGTTCTAAGCACGAAAGCGGATAAGAACGGTCTGGGAAGAGCGGGTTAACAACCGCTCTTTTTGGCTGTAAAGGAGTTGAGCGATTGAAAAAGGCGCTAAAATGGCTGAGCATATTGATCGTGCTCGTGATTGCCGCGGCAGGTGCTGCGGGTGCTTACGTATATACGGGCATGCAGCCTGTCAAGGCGTCGGAACAGGCCATTAAAATAACGATCGAGCCCGGAACGGGCACCGGTAAAATTGCGGATTTGCTGGAGAAGCAGGGTCTTATTAAAAATTCATTATTATTCCGGTCCTACTTGAAATGGAAGTCCGAAGGCAGTCACTTTCAAGCAGGGGTTTATGAATTCAAGCCGGGGGCGACGTATGACGAAATCATTGCCAGACTGAACAGCGGCGATGTCGTGAAAACGGAAATGGTCCGGTTTACAATCCCCGAAGGGTTTACGGTCAAGCAAATGGCCGATAAGCTGAGCGAAGAGGGCACCGTCGACAAGGATGTTTTTTTAAAGGTGGCGGGAGGTGCTTCCGGGCTGGACAGTGAATTGCTGAAGGAAATTCCGCAAAACGACAAATTGACCTATCGGCTGGAAGGATATCTGTTCCCGGAAACCTATGAGCTGAAAAAAGGCAGCACCGAGCGGGATATCGCTGAGCGTATGCTTCAGGAAATGGAGAAAAGGTTAAACGAA
The DNA here is from genome assembly GCF_023715465.1 of Paenibacillus macerans. GTDB lineage: Bacteria > Bacillota > Bacilli > Paenibacillales > Paenibacillaceae > Fontibacillus > Fontibacillus macerans_A. The sequence continues at coordinate 116,809 of NZ_JAMBOE010000008.1, read as the reverse complement.
ATTCCGGACTTCCGGCAAAAATTGGAGCAGCGTGGGCTGAGCTTAAACGAGCTGATGACGGTAGCCTCGCTGGTGGAGCGGGAAGTCGTCGTTGACGAGGAGCGGAGCATCGTGGCCGGCGTCATCTACAATCGGCTTGCGCAGCATATGAAGCTGGAGATCGACGCAACGGTGCAGTACGTGCTGGACAAACCGAAGGAGCGGCTGCTGAATTCCGATTTGCGCAGTGTGGACAGCCCTTATAACACTTATCTTTACGAAGGTTTGCCGCCCGGCCCGATCGCGGCGCCGAGCCTTAAATCGATTGAGGCGGCGCTGGCGCCGACGGCTTCGGAATATCTTTTTTATGTGACGAAAAAAGACGGAAGCGGCGAGCATCTATTTGCCAAAACGTACGCGGAGCATTTGAAAAACATCAAGACTAGCAAGGCTATGGCCGAAAAATAAGGGTGATAACTGTATGACGAAAAAACCGGAGCTGCTCGTTCCCGCGGGATCGCTGAAGGAGCTGGAGCGTTATTTGGCAGCCGGAGCGGATGCGGCTATAATTGGCGAAGCCAAATACGGTATGCGGCTTCCCGGCGATTTTTCGCCGGACGAAATTGCCGCGGCTGTTCGCCTTGGACATGAGCGGGGAGCCAAAATCTACGTAAGCGTGAATAACCTGATGTCGAACGAACTGCTGGAGGATTTGTCCGATTACGTGAAGCGGCTGGCCGATTGCGGTGTCGATGGGGTGGAGTTCGGCGATCCGGCGGTGCTGCAGACGGTGCGCGAAGTTGCGCCCGAACTGGGGCTGCATTGGAACGCGGAAATGACTTCGACGAATTATGCGACCGCCAATTATTGGGGGTCCAAAGGCGCATCACGGGTCGTTTTGGCGCGCGAGCTGAACATGGACGAGATTACGGGCATGCACCCTTCGTTGCAGATTGAAGCAGAGGTGCAGGTGCACGGGATGACAAATATTTACCATTCGAAGCGCCGGCTGGTGCAGAGCTATATGAGTCATCAGGGACGCCCGGTGGATCCGGGCAGCGACCTGGGCCCCAGGCGCGGGTTGTTTCTGATTGAAGCCGAACGCCCTGAAGAGAAGTTCCCGATCTATGAAGACCGGAACGGAACGCACATCATGAGCTCGGACGATATTTGCATTCTGGAGGACCTGCATGTGCTGCTGGCGGCAGGCATCGACAGCTTTAAGATCGAAACGCTGCTGAAGCCGGCGGCTTATAACGAGGTGGTCATCTCCGCGTATCGCCAGGCGATCGAGGCTTATTTCCGCGACCCGGACGGCTACGAATTCGACGAGTCCTGGATCGAGGCCATCCGCCGCGTTCAGGACCCTGAGCGCGAGCTGTCCTTTGGATTTTTCTATAAAGAGCAGGTGTATTAAGAGGAAGTTGCTTGATAGCCGGCTGCTAAAACGATGAAGCGTTTGCCTCGAAAATAGTGGAACTTTATGTACTTATTATCCGGTGCCTGACATGTTCAGTCCAAATAGAGGAATTTTTTGTCCTTATTTTGCTAAGTCTGGTTTGGAACGTGGGCATTTCCTTTTGATCGGCTAAAATAGCGACATAGTTTTCCTCTATATCTCTCAAGTGGGCGGATATCGCCGGAATAACGACATTTATTGTTCTTATGTTTTCGCTGGAGTTCTCATGATTTTTTGATCAAGCTATGTTACTGGTTTTGATCCATCGATAGTACGGTACACGAAGCATGCTTCAACTTCTAACGGACTGTAAAGCCGCTATTCAAAGGAAAATCGGGTGTTTTGGAAGGTAACGGACACCAGAGCCTCTATTTTACCTGTAACGGCCTATTCTTAGGCATTTTCTGGCCACTAAGGACTCTCCAGTCCTTTAGAAAATGAAACGCCTGTTTTTTTGCATAATAAGAGCATTTCAGTCCGTTAGCGGATGATTTAAATTAAAAACGAAGAGGTGAACGAAGATGCGGACAGCGGAGAAACACATCCCGAAATATGCGGGGAAACGTTACCGGCTGGCGAAACCCGAGCTGCTCGCCCCGGCGGGCAATCTTGAGAAGCTGAAATTCGCCGTTCATTACGGAGCGGATGCCGTGTATATCGGTGGGCAAAAATACGGCCTTCGTTCCAATGCGGATAATTTCAGTTTTGAAGAAATGCGCGAAGGCGTAGAGTTCGCGCGGAAATACGGGGCCAAAGTGTTCGTGGCCACCAATATTTATGCCCACAATGAGGACCTGGAGGGCATTGAGAATTATTTGCGGAATTTGTACGAGGTCGGCATCGCCGCCATCATCGTGGCCGATCCGGTCATTATCGAAACGGCGCGGCGGGTCGTTCCCGGCTTGGAGGTGCACCTGAGCACCCAACAGTCGACGGTCAACTGGCAGGCGGTCAAGTTTTGGAAGGAACAAGGCCTGCCGCGGGTCGTGCTTGGCCGGGAGACCAGTCTGGGTGAAATCGAGGAGATCAAAAAGCATGTCGACATCGAGTTGGAGGCTTTTATTCACGGGGCGATGTGTTCCTCCTACTCCGGCCGCTGCGTGCTGTCGAACCATTTTACCGACCGCGACTCCAACCGCGGGGGCTGCTGTCAGTCGTGCCGCTGGAAATACGATTTGTTTGAGGACGGCCGCCCGGAAGCCGCATGGGTTTCCGAGGAGGAGGCACGGGACAGCCAGGTCCTGCAGCAGTTCCGATTGGGCGTGACCCAATTGCCTTTGTTCGAGGAAAACGACAACGCGTTTACGATGGGATCGAAAGATTTATGCATGATCGGGCATATCCCGGATTTGATCGATACCGGGGTGGACAGCTTTAAAATCGAAGGACGGATGAAATCGATCCATTATGTGGCTACGGTCGTGAACGTTTACCGCCAGGCGATCGACGCTTATATGGCCGATCCGGACAACTATGAGCTGAAGCCGGAGTGGGTGGAGGAAATCAACAAAGCGGCGAATCGCCCGCTGAATACGGGATTCTTCTACGATACGCCGGACCATGAGGATCATATTTACGAACCGGAAGAAAAAGCGGCGCCTTACGACTTTGCCGGTCTGGTGATGGAATATGACGAAAACACCGGCATGGCGGTCATTCAGCAGCGCAATCACTTTAAACCCGGACAGGAAGTCGAATTTTTCGGGCCGGGTGGGACATTTTTCAAGCAGACGGTCGGGGCGATTTATGACGAGAACGGCAATGAATTGGATGCGGCAAGACATCCGCTGCAACGGATTAAAATGAAAGTGGAGCATCCGGTATCCTACTTCGATATGATGCGGAAGAAGAAATGAATTTGAATTGCAATATGCTTAGAGGCCTGTTTTTGTCTAGGACAAAAGGCCTCTTTTTTGCGTTTTGGGACTTTTTTGTTAAGAAAATTTAAAATCCAGTCCATTTCCAGCCGATATTATAGAGGAGAACGTCAGTTATTGTCGAACTATTTACTGACGGAAGTCATACATACCAGCAGTATTAAGGCATGACCTCAAGCCTATTTGGCAGAGGGTCAACTATTATGAGTGGTGGGTGATCAACATGAGTCTGGTTCCAAAGAACGAGGATCAACAGGCCGACAGCAAGAAAAAAGCGAAAAGCAAGAAGCAGGAGCGGACGGAATCCAAAAAAGCGAACACCGGCAAGCCGGGATTTGACTGGAAAGCGATGGCGGTTTCGCTGAAGGATAAGATGCCCAAAGAGGTTAATCCATCCAAATCGGTTGGAATACGTTTGTTCCTGATTTTCTTCGTGGCGATCATGGTGTTCGTACTAACGATCGGCATTTTGTCTTCCCAGATGGCGAAGGCGACGATCCAGGACAACGCCGAACAAGCGAATTTGCAGACGATTGTGCAAACATCCCAAAAGCTCGATATCGTTTTGCAAAAATACGAAGAGAATCTGCAGCAAATGTTCCTGGACGACGAAATGCAGAGTGCGATTATGGACGCGTCGCTGTCCGAGGTGTCCGAGTATGACCGGTTCACGGCAACGAATAAAATGAGGACTCGGTTGAATACGCTGACATTTTCCACTACGGGCGTTTCCGCCGTGTATATGCTCTCTCCGGACAAGGCCATAGACGATGTCACTTCCGGGAGCGCCGATTCGGCTTTCCTTGGCACGGTACGGGAGCAGCCGTGGTTTGAGGACGTGACCAAATCGTCCAAGACGATGTGGATTAATGTGCCGGACCAAAAAGCGGGATCCTCCGTATTCCGTCTCGTGAGATCCGTGCAAAGCGTCAACAGCATGAAGCGGTTCATTCTGATCGCGGATATCAATCTGGAAGTGTTGAACGGTTATCTGCAGGAAGTGAATTTGGGCAAAAACTCCAAGCTGCAAATGGTGAACGCCCAAAATATCGTCGTAGGTTCGTCGGTAGCCGGAGATGAAGGCAAGGAATCGGAATTTAAATTCGGCGAGGCGGCCGCGAAACAGTCTCACGGCAGCTTCCGGACGACCGATGTAAACGGAAACACGGTTTTGGCCGTATTTAATACGCAGCAATCCTCCGACTGGAAATTGCTTGGCACCGTTGACGCGGGAGAATTGACCCAAAGCGCCAACGCCATTTTGATGGTTACGATTTTCTCGCTGATTGGTGTCGCCATTATTGCGATTTTGATCGGTATCTGGATGGTGCGGATGATCGCGCACCCGCTGGGCAAATTGAAAAACCTGATGGAGGAAGGTTCCAGAGGGAATTTGAACGTCCGGTTGGAGCTCAAAGTTAAAGATGAGATCGGCCAGTTGGCCGACAGCTTTAACGTGATGATGGAAAAGATCACCGAGCTCGTCAAGCAAACGAACAGCTCGGCGCAGGATGTGCTCGATACCGCTACCGAACTGACGCACGCCTCCAACAAAACGGCGCTTTCCGCCAAGGAGATCGCCATCGCGACGGAGGAAATCGCCAACGGGGCAACCAGCCTGGCGAACGAAGCCGAGCGCGGCAACGAGTTGACGGAGAACATTTCCCGTCAAATGGAACGCGTGATTCAAACCAACAAAGAGATGGAAACATCGGCACGGCAAGTCGAGAAGTCCAGTCAATTGGGTACCGAATATTTGAACGGTCTATTGCAAAAAACAAATATCACGGGAGAAATGGTCAATGCCTTGACCGACAAAGTTAATTCTTTGAAAGCAAGCACCAATTCCGTGATGAAGGTGCTTGACGTGATGCAGAACATTACGCAGCAAACCAACATTTTGTCCCTGAATGCAACGATTGAAGCGGCCCGGGCAGGCGCTGCAGGCAAAGGGTTCATGGTTGTCGCCGATGAAATCCGCCAGTTGGCCGAGCAATCCCGTCAATCCATTACGATGGTCGGGGAGATTACCGATACGATCCAGAAGGAAATGAACGAAACGGTCAAAGCGCTGTCTGAAGCAAGCCCCTTGTTCCAGGAGCAAGCCAACTCCGTAAAGGAAACCAGTCAGATTTTCGTTTCCGTACAAGAGCAAATGGAAGGCTTCGTGCGGCATCTTGATTCGGTCACGTCTTCAATCGACGAACTGAACGAGGCGCAGTCGGTGTTGTCGGAAGCGATGAGCAACGTCAGCGCCGTAGCGCAGCAATCGTCGGCCACCTCCGAAGAAGTGGCTTCGCTCAGCAGCGAGCAGCAGACGGTTGGCGATCAATTGGTGCAGCTGTCGAGCAAGCTCGAAAACGTATCGTCCGGCTTGAAAGAATCGCTGTCCAAGTTTACGGTATAAAAAAACATTGAATCAAAGCACATACACGGCCCTGCAAATCAAATGCGGATTTGCAGGGCTGTTTGTTTTAGTCGTTTTTGGCAGGGGAGAGGGCGATATCGGTAGAGTGGGAAGGAGAAGAGGGAACTTGATGCTAAGGGACACCAGAGCTGTTATTTGCCGAAAAACAAAGGTGTGTAAAATGTAACGGACAGAAATGACCTTATTTCCCTCAAATCAGCTTGGGTAAACTCGTTTAGAGCGAAATAGCGTCATCTGGGTCCGTTAGGCTGGGAAATACCCGGGAAATGGGCGGATAACGTCGCTGGAGTCCGTTAGAGCAGCGTCCACAGAATAGAAAGAGCCTTTTGCTTTGTTGAAATCTAGTTGTACGTGTTTACAACTATCATCCCGAGCCAGATTTAACAAGCAATAAGCTGTTGAATCAGGTATTGGCACTGTCATTGGATATATACAATAGAATTGGAAAACTACTGGTAAATATAGTTGCTTGATTGGATATTTTCCAATAGACGAAGCTCAATGAAGTGCAAAACAGGCGATTAGAGCAAATTCTATTGGATTATTTCCAATGAGAGCGCGAATGCGACTCCAAATCTGCAACCGCACGCGCAATTTCACACAGCGCCGATAGCCAACCTGCCCCCATTTTAATTCCTCAAAACTGTCCTTTTCAATTTCAAGCAGCGCTCCTCGGGTGTGAACCTGCTTTTCCCAGGAAATAATAAGGGACAAAGGGGGGGGAATCATGTCATTATTGCGCAAAAAACGCATTTTATATATTTTGCTGTTGTTTACTGTCGTGCTTGGCGTGTTTGCCTTGCGGATGGCCTGGATCCAAGCGGCTTCCGCTTTCCGGGCGGCGACCGTTGGCGGCAAAACGATCAACGAACTCGCCGTGCGGCAGCGGGAAGAAAGCATCGAGCTGGACCCTGGCAGAGGCCGCTTCATCGATCGGAACGGTCTTCCTTTAACCGGCCGGATGGCCTGGTCTCCGATTCTTTTTCCCGTCAAGGACGTTCCGGACGGAGAAGTACTTAATAAGCTGGCGTCCTCGCTTGGGGTTTCCTCAGCAGAGCTTCGGTCAACGTGGACAGAGTTGCGAAAACCATACGTTTGGCCCCAGGAGGGGGAGGAGCCGCTTCAACTGACCGCAGCGGAGGCAAGCCGGCTGCCCCGGCTTGAAGGGCTGGAAGTGCTGCCTTACGTAACGCGTTATGATCCGGGGAAACGCGGGAATCAATGGCTGGGTTATGTCGCCCAACGCCCGGATGTGATCCGCCGGCTTCGCCGGGATCAGCCGAGAACTCCTTTGCCGATGACGCTTCAGGTTGGAGCGGCCGGGCTGGAAAAGACGTTTGACCGCTATTTGCGGGGAATTGGCGGAGTGAGGGCGGCTTTTACGGTAGACGGGCAAAAACGGCCGCTGGATGGTCTCGGCACACGGATCAATGCGAAAAACAGCCGGTACTATCCTTTGCAAATTAAGACAACGGTGGATGAAGGTTTGCAACGGGATATCGAACAGCTTGCCGCCAAGATGAACGTAAAGGAGGGCGCCGTTGTTGTTCTCGATGCGGACAATGGGGACATCGTAGCGATGGTTTCTTTGCCGTTTTACGATCCGCGCGACGTGAACCCGAAGCAGCCGGACTGGGCCAACAAGGCGGTAAAAGCGGCGGTTCCGGGATCGATCTTCAAAACCGTGATCGCGGCTGCGGCGCTTGAGGAGCAGGTTTCCGCCCCGCATGAAACCTTCCATTGCAGCGGACACTACGGGAAATACGGGCTGTCCTGCTGGAAGGAAGGCGGTCACGGAACGATCACGCTGCAGGAGGGGTATTCCCGCTCCTGCAACATCGTATTTGCTGCGCTGGGTGAAAGGCTGGGACCGGCAAGGATTGCGGAAACGGCAGCCAAGCTTGGGCTTGCCCGTCAGGTAGGCTGGCAGACCGCCCGCTTTTTGAATGGGGACGACCTCAAACAGCTCGATCAGGAGGAAGCGGGTGCCGTTTTTAACGATATGTCGAAAGCGGACGGAGGCGTACTTGCCCAGACGGCGATCGGCCAGCGCGATGTGCTTGTCTCCCCGCTCCAAGCGGCCAACCTGGTTGTAACGCTGCTGCATCAGGGCCAGGTGACGGCGCCGCGGCTGGTTAGAGAAATCCGTTTTAAAGACGGTTCGCTGCTGGCCGATTTCCCGGTACAAGCCGCGTTATCCCCTGCCGGGCAAATTTCGCCCCGTACGGCGGATACGCTGCTGTCCTGGATGAGGCAGGTAGTGACCGACGGGACCGGGCGTTCGCTAAACCGGGCCAAATGGCCCTTGGCCGGAAAATCCGGTACGGCCCAGGTGCTGAAAGACGGCGTGAAAAAAAACCATCAATGGTTTATCGGATACGGGCCGGTCGATCAGCCCCAATATGCCCTGGCGGTACTGGTCCAAAACCGTCCTGCAGGTTCGGCGCATCAAGCGGCCGAGCTGTTCCGCAGGACGATGGACTTGCTGGCATCGCGCGGTTCGTAAAGCTTTTCGCTGCCGAATTACTTCTTGAATTTACTTCGTGATCAAAAGCGGGCTTTTTAAACAACCTCTTTAAGCCAGAGCCGCAAAAACTTCCCTAAGCTTTCCCCAAAAAAATACGCCTAAACCGGCAGGGGATATGATAAAATAATGGAGATGCTATGCTAAAAAGCATGCCAAAGTCATTGATCATAGAAAAGTGGGGAAAGCATATGGAGACTTTGCTGCTATGGTTGTTTTATATTTCGACGCTGTACGCTTTTATACCCGGCTTAATTACCAGGATTTTCGGGTTTCACGTATTCAAGCATGGGAGCAATGAGAAGCAATTCGCACTGACATTTGATGACGGCCCTGATCCGAGATATACGCCGCAGTTGCTTGACTTGTTGAAGCGTTTCGGAGCCAAGGCCACTTTTTTCGTCGTCGGCACAAACGCCGAGAAGTACCCCGAGTTGCTGAAACGGATGCATGAAGAAGGCCATTTGATCGGGACCCACAATTACGTTCATAAAACCAATTGGCTGATGGGTCCTGGCGCCGTAAAAAAACAAATTCAAAAAACGAACAAAATCATTTACGCTGCCACCGGTGTTCGTTCCCATTATTACCGTCCGCCGTGGGGCATCGTAAATTTGTTCGATTTCGCGGGCCGGGGCAATACGCAAATCGTATTGTGGTCGGCCATGTTTAGCGATTGGCGCGTCAAGGTCGGCGCGAATCGGCTAACGGAGCGAATGATGAGGAAGCTTCGCGGCGGAGAAGTATTTCTGCTTCACGATTGCGGCGCTACGTTGGGGGCAAACAGCGATGCGCCGCGTGAAATGTTGGTAGCTCTGGAGCGGGTGCTGCAGGAAGCGAAGCGGCGAGGCCTGCAGAGCATCCGGATCGATGAAATGATCCAAGAGACGGAGGCTGCACGCCAAATGAAAAAAAACAAGCCAGCGAAGGGGACGGAAACCGGCCGGAAAAAGCCGGTATCCATATCCGGATTCAAAAGATGCGTCGTCGCGTTGTGGCTCTTGTGGGAGAAATTGTTCCATTTCGTTTTTCAGCTTAAAACCGTCGATGAGCACAATTCGTTCCTGCATTTTCGGGAAACGACCTATCATGGCAAACCGGTAGCTATGAGCGGAGGGACGTCTTTGCAGCAGGGAGACCGGATTTTGGAGATTCACTTGGATAATAAGACCTTGTTTCAATACAGCACACGTGCCAGGTCTTCGGTTCAGCTTGCGATCCAAATGATCCGCGCCATGGAGAAAACGCTGCCCCGGTTAGCCGAATATGTAGCCGCCCATCCGGAGCTCAGCGGCGTTAAGGCATTATACGGGGTAAGTATGATCAACCGGGGACCGGAGCAGTTTGGCTTTACCGTCACGGACTTGCCCAAAGGCTGGTTTGCCCGTTCCTCCCAAGTTTATCTGAAATTATTGATGAGCGTTATTCATCCGGAGGGGAGTTCGAGGCTAAAGCAGCAAACTGAAGGGATGGTTCCCAAGCTGATCGTGATGCCGATTGACCATTTAATCGGATTTATCGATTCCGGGTCGCATCGCCAACGTTTGGTCAAAGAACAGCATGCCGCCGCGACGGAGGAAGATGAGACGACGCTGCGGACAACGTTGCCCTGCAGTTGATCACGCGAATCATAAAAACAAAAAAGAGCCGTCCCGAGCAGCTTAAAGCTGCTTCCAGGACGGCTCTTTTTTTGGCGGAAGGGAGGCACAGGGTAACGTTTGTTGTGCAGGCCGCGGCCGCGGAATAACGGTAAAAATGGGTCTTATTTTCGACCCAAACGGGAGCAAGGCAAAAATAGGGGAATATTTTACCTTTATATTTAGAAAGGTGAGGTCAAAAGCCTTTTTTTCCAAACTTTGTCCGCAAATAGGGGCGAAAATTTCCGCTATTTAGCATGCAAGGGGCTAAAATTGCAAAAATAACGCCATAAATTACTGCTATATTCCTGGCAGCAGGGGCTACATGTCAAAAAAACCGCCGGAGAAACTCACTCCAGCGGTTTTTCTTATGCGAATAAAACAAATCAGTCGATTAGATCTTCATGACGCCGCCGGAGCTGGCATTGGTGACGAGCTTGGAATAACGGGCCAGATAGCCGGTTTTCACCTTCGGCTCGAAGCCTTTCCAGTTCGCTTTGCGGCGGGTCATTTCTTCCTCGCTGACATGAAGCTCGATTTTGCGGTTGTTCAGATCAAGCTCGATAATATCGCCGTCTTCCACGAAAGCGATCGGACCGCCTTCGGCGGCTTCCGGCGAAATGTGGCCGATGCTGATGCCGCGGGAAGCGCCGGAGAAGCGGCCGTCGGTGATTAGGCCGACTTTGGCGCCAAGCCCCATCCCGACGATCTGCGACGTCGGAGCGAGCATTTCCGGCATGCCCGGTCCGCCTTTTGGCCCTTCGTAGCGGATGACGACAACGCTGCCTTCTTTGACTTTCCCGTTGGCGATGCCTTCCAAAGCTTGCTCCTGGGAATCAAAGCAGATCGCAGGTCCTTTATGATAACCGCCGACGGAAGGATCCACGGCGCCGACTTTAATGACCGAACCTTCCGGAGCAAGGTTGCCGTACAGAATCGCCAGACCGCCTTTTTCCGAATAAGGCTTATCGATCGGATGGATGACGCTTTGGTCGAGAATTTCGCATCCCTCAACGTTTTCCGCGATCGTTTTCCCGGTGACGGTGATTTGATCGCCGAAGATCGCTCCCGGTTTCTTGAGCAGTTCGTGGAGCACGGCGCTCACGCCGCCGGCGCGTTGCACGTCCTCGATAAAAATATCGGATGCCGGGGCCAGCTTGGCGATATGCGGCACGCGGTTGGCCACTTCGTTGATGCGTTCCAGCGGGTAATCGACTCCGGCTTCCTGGGCCAAAGCGAGCGTGTGCAGAACGGTGTTCGTGGAGCCGCCCATCGCCATATCCAGGGCGAACGCGTTGTCGATCGATTCCTTCGTGACGATATCACGCGGTTTAAGGTCCAGCTTGATCAGTTCCATCAGCTGGGTCGCGGACTTCCGCACGAAATCGCGGCGTTCTTCGGAAACGGCCAGAATCGTTCCGTTGCCCGGAAGCGCTAGGCCAAGAGCTTCGGCCAGACAGTTCATCGAGTTGGCGGTGAACATGCCGGAGCAGGAGCCGCAGGTAGGACAGCCGTACTGTTCAAGTTCCAGCAGTTCGCTGTCGTCGATTTTTCCGGACTGGTAAGCCCCAACGCCTTCGAAAACGGAAGTCAGGGAAAGCTTGCGGCCTTTGCTGTCCACGCCGGCCTTCATCGGGCCGCCGCTGACGAAAATGGTCGGAATGTTGACGCGCAGCGCGCCCATCATCATGCCCGGCGTAATTTTGTCGCAGTTCGGAATGCAGACCATGCCGTCAAACCAGTGCGCCGAAACGACGGTTTCCAGGGAATCGGCGATGATTTCCCGGCTCGGCAAAGAGTAACGCATCCCGATATGCCCCATCGCAATGCCGTCGTCCACGCCGATCGTGTTGAATTCGAACGGAACGCCGCCCGCCTCGCGGATGGCCTCTTTTACGATTTTGCCGAATTCTTGCAGATGCACGTGCCCAGGAACGATATCAATATAAGAGTTGCACACCGCGATAAACGGTTTGCCGAAATCTTCTTCCTTGACGCCCGCCGCTCGCAGCAAGCTGCGGTGAGGCGCCCGGTCGAAGCCTTTTTTGATCATGTCAGAACGCATTTTCTTGGCTGTCATAAACGTCTATCCCCCCATGATGGTTTATTGTAATTTTGTAGCTTTACACCGCTAAAGGTTTTCTCTAAAGTCTATCACAAGTAGTTATCTTTTACTAGCGGGGATCACAGGGAGCAGAGGGAAGGAAAGTCGGATTTGCCCCCGATAAAACAAGAAGTCCCCGAGTTTTTCGGGGACTTCGGAGAATGGCAGCATTTAATAGCTTTTGCTGCGGGAAACGCCGCCTTTGCGGCCGATATTGCGGTAAAATTCTTTGTCGTGCTTTTGAGAGGTGGCTTCGCCGCCTTTTTGGCCGATTTCCTGATAGAATTCCTTGTTGTGCGATTTGGAGGTAGCCTCCCCTCCCTTTTGACCGATCTCCTGGTAAAACTGTTTGCCATGGGTTTTGGCGGTAGCGAGACCTCCCAAGCGTCCGGCTTCCTCACGAGTCATTTTCCTTCCATTCCTTGCCATGAAATCCCTCCTAATCTGGTTGGTAAATAAATGGTATGATTTATTTACCACAGATTTGCCTTTTGAAACGAATTTCGCAAGGAAATAAGGCCATGATCTCGGTTGTGAGCAAAATAACGGACTGTGGGCCTATAAATGTTTGCCCGTTGCGCCTATTTGGCGAGAGGCCCCGCGTTCCAGCTTCAGCAGCCAGGATACCGGCGGCTCGATGAGCGGGGAGCTGCACATCCGCACCCAGCGCCGGGTGAGCAGCCATGTCAGCGCCACGGCCCCGGCCACGACGCCGAGGGCGGCAGGCAGGCTCCGCACGCCGGCATAAAGCGGGGAAACCGCCGCCAGGCGGACGATAAAGCCGTGCAGCAGGAAAACGTAAAGGGTATGGCGTCCCATCTCGGTGACTTTGCTTTTTTTTGCCGGAACAAATCCCAAAAAAGCGATCCCCGCAAACAGCTGCAGCGGATAAAGCAGCAAGCGGAAAACGCCGGCGTACCATTCCGGATGCCCGAGCTGACCGTAAGTCATGCTGCCGTACAGCCAGCCGGGGGCGATATTCGCTCCGCCGAGAGCGATAGCGCCAAACCAGGCAAGCGATAAGGCGATGGCGGCAAGCCGGACTTTTGAAGTGAGCAGGCGTTCCATACGTTCAAACGAAAAATGATATCCCGCGATAAAAAAGGGCAGGTAGACAAATGTGCGCGACAGGCTCAGCCAGTTCCCGTCCACGGGCAGGTAGCCGGCCAGCACGGCCAGCGCGACGGAGAAGGCCAACTGGTAAAGCGCGGGCCATTTGCGCAGCATAAGCTGCATCAAACGCCAGCCCACATGGCTGGCCAGGAACCAGAGCAGCAGATAAGGGGCTAAAAAAGAGCGGTGAATGCCGTTTACGTGAAACACCGTAACATCCAGCAAGGAATAAAGGCTTTGGAAGATGACGTATTGCAGCCCGATCTGCAGCAGTACCTTGCGCCCGGCTTCGCCAAGCAAATTCGCTTTGGCAAAATACCCCGTAACAAATACGAACAAAGGTATATGAAAAGTAAAAATCCACGTGTAAAGCCAGGTCATGCCGCCGATCCGCCCCATCAGGGGTTCGATGGCATTGCCGACGAACACGCAGACGATCAGCAGAAAGCGCAGGTTTAGAAAAAACGTTTCTCCGCGAGGGGTTATGCCGGTTTCCGTCATGACGTTTGCCTCCTCCTCATTCCCGCTAAAAAACTCAAAATTTTAAATATAAAACTCAAGTATTAAGGTACGATGTTTGCTGGCAAAACTTTGTGATGGAAATCACAATGGAAAACGCTATCAATTGCTGCAATTATGACGAACTGATGAACCCCGGCGCCAAGATGATATAATGGAATATATCACCATGGATTTCCGGGAAGGTTGGGATGCGGATGGCGAACATTCAGGCGGCGGGGCGCCTTGTCTCCTGCCAGGGTATACTGTTTGACAAAGACGGCACACTGCTCGACTTCATGGCGCTGTGGGGAAGCTGGGCGGAGACGCTAACCGGGTTCGTAGAGCGAGAATTGGAGACGCTGGGGGCCGGAGCCCTGTTCAACAAAACGGCGCTGCTCGGACTACGGCTGGACGAGGCGAACCGCGTCATCGGGTACGACCGCACCGGTCCGGTCGCGATGGGCACGGAGGAGGAGGTCACCGCTCTTTTGGCCAGTCCGCTTTATGCCGCGGGCGTTCCCTGGAACGATGCGGTGAGCCGGGTGCGGGAGTTCAACGCGGCTGCGCTGGTGGAGCTCAAGCGGCGGCGGGAGGCGAGGCCGCTGGCGGGCCTGCGCGAGTTCCTTGACGCTTGCCGGGAGGCGGGGCTCGCGCTGGCGGTGGTCACTTCCGATGTGACCGCTGAAGCGCTGGAGCATCTGGAATGGCTGGGCCTGCGCGAGCGGTTTGGCAGCGTGGTCGGCCGCGACCGGGTGGGGCGTGGAAAGCCCGAACCGGACATGGCGCTCTTGGCCTGCCGCGAGCTGGGCATTTCCCCGGCGGAGGCCGTGGTCATCGGCGACAGCAACGCCGATATGCAGATGGGCAAGCGGGCCGGCGTCCGGCTAGCCGTCGGGCTGGCCGATGCGGAGGACGGGGCGCCGCCGGGGACAGTCTATTTGCGCGATGCGGATGTGGTTGTTTCCGGATATCGGGAGATCTCGGTATGCTAAGGCGGCGCGATCAAAATTGTAAGGAGGAATTCAATTCGATGAACAATGAAACGCAAACGGAGCGGCTGGCGTCCTGGGTGAAGGAAAGCGGCCGTATCGTGTTTTTTGGCGGCGCCGGCATCTCCACGGAAAGCGGGATTCCCGATTTCCGTTCGGCAGCGGGCATCTACCAAACGGAGAAGGAGTCGCCTTATTCCCCGGAAGAGATTTTGAGCCGCCGCTTTTTCGACAGGCACCCGGAGGTGTTTTTTGACTTTTACAAATCAAAAATGATCCATCCCGAAGCCCGGCCGAACCCGGCGCATCTCCTTCTCGCCGATCTGGAGCGCGCGGGCAAGCTGACTGCGGTCATTACGCAAAACATCGACGGTTTGCATCAACTAGCGGGCAGCTTCAAGGTGCTGGAGCTGCACGGGTCCATTCATCGCAATTCGTGCATGTCCTGCGGCCGCGGCTACACGCTGGAGGAAATCATGCGCGGAAAAGAAACGGTTCCCCGCTGCGAATGCGGCGGCATCATCAAACCGGATGTCGTATTGTACGGAGAAAGTTTGGATAACGAGGTCATCGAGGCGGCGGTATCCGCCATCGCTGCGGCCGATCTGCTGCTGATCGGAGGAACGTCTTTGACGGTTCAGCCTGCGGCTCACTTAGTCACTTATTTCCGCGGGGGCAAAACGGTGCTCGTCAACGCCTCTTCCACCGCTTACGACCAGCGGGCCGATCTGCTGATCACGGAACCGATCGGCGCCGTATTCGGCGATGTGGGCAGACTTCTGGGGTTGCGTTAGCGACAAGCCCCATCCTTTCACGGATGAGAGGATGGGGCGCTTTTGGGTTCGGTCTGGACCGTCCCCGTAACCGCCTTGCGGTATTCGCTTGGGGACTCGTGATGGAAGCGGCGGAACTGCCGGGAGAAATAGAGCGGGTCGGTCAGCCCGACGGAGGCGGCGATCTGCTCGATCGACAGCTCCGGCCGCTCCCGCAGCAGCTGGCGGGATTTATCGATGCGCAGCTTCAGCAGATAGGTCACGGGGGTCAAGCCGGTCGCTTTTTTGAAAATGCGCGATAAATACGCCCGATTGTAGCCGAGGGAGGAGCACATCTGCTCGATGGATACCGGATGGGCATATTGGCTGGTCATATAGTGAATCATTTGTTTGACGATGCGCTGAACTCCGGATTCGCCGGATGGGAGTGGCGATTCCTTTGCCAGCGCCTCCTGGGCTTCGGCCATCAAGAGGTGCAGCAGGCCAAGCGACATTAAATGCGAGCTTGGCTTTTTCGCTTGGAAAGCCTGCAGCACGTTTTGCAGAATCCCGGGGATTTTGCTGCCCGTGCCGTGGCGGAACACCGGAAGCTCGGGCGTGAGGCCGGTCCGGTGAACCAGTTCTGCGGCTTTGTCTCCGGTAAAGGCGATCCAGCGGTAGCGCCATGGCTCGAACAGATCGGAGCCGTAGCTGACGAGCTGCTCCGGATGGATCAGGAAGCAGTCCCCTTCGCTTAAGTCGAAGGCGGCGGATTCCGTGCGGAAATTTCCTTTGCCGCTCTCGACAAAATGCAGCAGAAAATAATCGTATACTTTGGGGCCAAGCCGGTGATCGGCGCGGGTTTGGCTTTCGCCCGCAAACAGGACGTGCAGATCGCCGGATTCATAAATTTCGGGATTGGCCGCCGCGCTGTAGGTTTCTTGGATTTTTTGCATCATATGACTCTTCTCCTTCTAATACCTGTCCCCATTTTACCCGGAAAAGTCACATCTATCTATATAGAACTCGCAAAGATGCATTATCAAAGCGGAGCGTTTTCATTATACTGGGAACAAGAAGTACAGATTCTTTGACGATGGGGTGTACGTTGATGAGAAGACAGGAAATGGAACAATTGTTTATATCCAAATACGGCGAAAGCGCGGAACCGCTGCGCATCTTCAACGCGCCGGGACGCGTCAACCTGATCGGCGAGCATATCGACTATAACGGAGGATACGTATTTCCCGCGGCGCTTGAGTTCGGCACCACGCTGGCGCTGCGCAAACGCGCCGACCGCAAGGTGTCATTTGCTTCCATGAATTTGCCTTATACGGCTGAGCTTGATTTGGATGAGCTCGGCAAGGAGAAATCGGGCGAATGGATCGATTACCCGGCCGGCATTATCCTGGAATTGGCAAAGCTCGGCACCCGGCTTAGCAGCGGTTATGATTTGCTGTTCCAAGGCGAAATCCCGAACGGTTCGGGCCTGTCCTCCTCCGCTTCGATCGAAGTGGTAACGGCCTACGCGCTGCTCAGTGTGGAAGGAAAAGAAACCGATACAGTGGAAATCGCCCGCTTGTCCCAACGGGTCGAAAACGGTTATGTCGGTGTCAACAGCGGAATTATGGATCAATTTGCGGTGGCTAATGGGGCTAAGGACCACGCAATCTTGCTGATGTGCGATACGCTGGAATATAAGCTCGTTCCGTTCCGGACGGGGGCTTACAAGCTTATAATAAGCAATACGAAAAAACGGCGCGGGCTGGTCGATTCGAAATACAACGAGCGGCGTTCGCAGTGCGACGCGGCGCTGGAGATTTTGCGAAAGCGCGAGCCTGGCCTGGAGTACCTGGCGCATTTGCAGCCGGAGCAGCTTACCGCATGGCGGGGGGATTTTCAGGATGAGGTGCTGTTCAACCGGGCCAAACACGTTGTGGAAGAAAACGCGCGCGTGTTGAAATCGGTTGAAGCGCTAACCGCAAACGATCTGAAAGCTTTCGGTGAGCTGATGAACGCTTCGCACGATTCGCTGCGCGACCTGTATGAAGTTAGCTGCCTGGAGCTGGATGTGATGGTGGAAGAAGCGCGCAAAATCGAGGGAACGCTGGGCGCGCGAATGACCGGCGCCGGGTTTGGCGGCTGCACCGTGTCCCTCGTGCATGAGGATGCGGTGGACCGGTTCCTGGCCGAGGTCGGCAAAGCTTATCAGGAGCGGACCGGCATCGAAGGCGAGTTCTATGTTTGCGGTGTAGGCGATGGTGTGCATGAAATGAAAGGGGAGAACTAATCAATGGCGATTTTGGTTACGGGCGGTGCGGGTTATATCGGCTCGCATACGGTGGCTGCGCTGCTGGATCAGGGCAAGGAGGTTATCGTCATCGACAATCTGCAAACCGGACACCGGGGAGCTTTGCTGGGCGGCAAGCTGTACGAAGGGGATTTGCGGGACAAAGAGCTGCTGAAAAAGTTGTTCTCCGAAAACTCCATTGAGGCGGTTATTCATTTTGCCGCCAACTCCCTGGTCGGGGAAAGCATGAAGGACCCGGTCAAATATTTCGACAACAACGTTTACGGCACGCTGTGCTTGCTTGACGCGATGAATCAGGCGAACGTGCGCAAAATCGTCTTTTCTTCCACGGCGGCAACCTACGGCGAGCCGGAAAAAGTGCCGATCGAAGAAAGCGACAAAACCGAGCCGACCAACGTGTACGGTGAAACAAAGCTGACGATGGAGCGGATGATGGCCTGGTTCGATCAGGTGCTCGGGATCAAATACGTATCGCTGCGGTACTTTAACGCCGCCGGCGCCCACGAAAGCGGGAAAATCGGCGAAGACCACCGCCCGGAAAGCCATCTGATTCCGCTTATTATTCAGGCGGCTTTGGGGCAGCGCCCGTCGATCCAAGTGTTCGGCGACGATTACAATTCGCCGGACGGCACCTGCGTCCGCGACTATATCCATGTCGGCGATTTGGCGGACGCCCATCTGCGGGCGGTTGACCACCTGCTGGGCGGCGGGGAGAGCGAGGTGTTTAACCTCGGCAACGGCCAGGGTTTTTCGGTCAAAGAAGTGATCGAAACGGTAAAAAGCGTGACCGGCCGCGATTTTCCGGTCGTCGTTAGCCCGCGCCGCGCCGGCGACCCGGCGGTATTGATTGCCTCTTCCGACAAGGCGCGCAGCGTCCTTGGCTGGCAGCCTTCACGGGGCAAGCTGGAGGACATCATCGAGAGCGCCTGGGCTTGGCACAGCAATCATCCGGACGGCTATAAAGACAACTAAGGGGTGAGTTAAGCGATGGGAGTAGACGAGAGAAATCGTCTGGACGCTTTGCATGCGGTCGAACGGCTGGTCCATTACGCGCTGGAGCAAGGCATGATCGATTGGTGGGACGTTGATTACTCGCGCAACCGCCTGCTGGAGCTGTTTGCTTTTGACGAGCCGTTTGCCGGGGCGGTGGCGGAAGAGCCTTTGCCCGGGCCGCAGGAGCCGCTGGAAATTTTGATCGATTACGGCTTTGCCATCGGGCTGATCCCGGAAAATACCGCGACGTACCGCGATCTGCTGGACGCCAAAATTATGGGTCTTTTGATGCCGCGCCCTTCCGAGACGATCGCCGCCTTCCGCAAAACGGAAAGCGGACGGGGGATCATCGCTGCGACGAACGCGTTTTACAAGCTGTCGGTGGACAGCAACTACATCCGGATGGACCGGGTGCGGCAAAATATTTATTGGAACCAGCCTACGCATTATGGCGAGATGGAGATTACGATTAATCTGTCCAAGCCGGAAAAAAATCCGCAAGAGATCGCCATGGCCAAGCTGCTGCCGCCTCCTGTGTATCCGAAATGCCAGCTCTGCCGCGAAAACGTCGGTTATGCGGGACGGCTCAACCACCCGGCCCGGCAAAACCTGCGTGTCATTCCGCTGGAATTAAACGGGGAACCGTGGTTTTTCCAGTATTCGCCTTATGTGTACTATAACGAGCACTGCATCGTGTTCCATCACGACCATGTGCCGATGAAGCTGACCCGGGAGACGTTTAAACGGCTGCTCGATTTTACGGCGCTGTTCCCGCATTACTTCATCGGCTCCAACGCGGATTTGCCGATCGTTGGCGGCTCGATTTTGACCCATGACCATTTTCAGGGGGGCCGCCATACGTTCCCTTTGGAAAAAGCGCCGATCGAAGCGTCTTTCGCCCATCTGCAGTATTCCGGCGTAACGGCCGGCATGGTGAAATGGCCGATGTCGGTGCTGCGACTGCAAGGGCGGGATCCCGGTGTGCTGCTGGAGGCGATGGACGATCTGTACGAGAAGTGGAAAACCTACAGCGACCCTGACGCCGAGATCTGCGCGTTTAGCGAACAGGACGGGCAAAGCGTACCGCACAATACGGTGACGCCGATTGTGCGGCGCAGCGCGGATGGCGGCTTCGAGGCCGACATCGTGTTGCGGAACAACCGGACGGACGAGCGGCATCCGGAGGGAATATTCCATCCGCACCGGGAAATGCACCATATCAAAAAAGAAAACATCGGTTTGATCGAGGTTATGGGTCTGGCGATTTTGCCGGGACGGCTGAAGGAAGAGCTGGCGGAGATCGCCGGCATCCTGTGCGGGGACAAGGCATTGTATGATCGGACCGTAACCGACCCGAACGCCCCTCTGGCCGTCCATGCCGATTGGGTAAAGGAAATGGTTGACCGCGCCGGATCTTCGCTGACCCGGGAAGCGGCCGATGCACTGCTGCGTGACGAGGTCGGGCGCAAGTTCGCGGAAATCCTGGGGCATGCCGGCGTGTTTAAGACGGCCGAAGCCGGGCGAGCGGCTTTTGAACGTTTCGTCGTCTCGGCGGGTTACCGGAGGAAGTAACGTAGGGTGGGCTAACGGAAGCAGTATAGCATGGATTTATTCAGAGATGTATCAGGGGCTGATCCGGGCGAGCATGTGGCTTCGGGACAGCCTCCATTTTTATGGTTGAGCCCATCGGCGAAATCGGCGTTTGCTAGCCGGCTACTGGAACGATCGACCGCCGGCCATCATAATAGCGGAACTTTATGTACTTATTATCCGAGCGCTGGCATGTTCACCTCCATTAGAGGAATTTTATGTACTTATTTCCTACGACTGGTCCAAAACGCGGACATTTCTTTGCGACGGGGTAAAATAACGACATAAATTTCCTCTATTTCTCTCAAATGAACGGATATCGCAGGAATAACGACATTTTTTGCCCTTATTTTTGGGGGCTAGGTTTAGACCCGTCATCAATACAAAATAACGCCATAGCGCCGTTTTTGGTTTTAAGCCCGAAATAGCGGAATTCTGGGCTTAATCCTAAGCTAAAGCGGGGGGCGGAATTCGGCTCGCGGATTACGCGCCGGCCTTTCCGCGCTGGCTTCTCGTGGAGTCTTCCCCGAGACGGTTCATCCGCGATGCCCCTTTTCATAACCGCGCTTGGACACACGCGACTTTTGGTCGTGTGAGGAATTGCGCTCGGCATGAGGGCTACCCATTGGTAGCTCGAAAGCCTCATGCTTCCTTCTTCCGTCATGAAGATTTAACCATTGCTCACTGTAGCATATGCTATACTAAATTTAAGTGAAAAGAGGTGAATCAGATGCCTACCATTACAGGGAAAATCCAAATCTATGTCCCGCATGAACATTCGGAAATGCTGATCAAGACTACCAAAGCCTATCGTGAAGCATGTAATTGTCTTTCCGCTATGGTATTTCAAACGAAAGAATTAAATCAGCGCACACTTAATGACCTGTATTATCAAGAGCTGCGAGGCCGTTTTCGCTTGAAAAGTCAAATGGCGCAATCGGTGATCAGGACCGTCATCGCCCGCTATAAATCTGCTCAATCCAATGGACACGATTGGAGCTTAGTAAAATTCAAATGTCCTGAATATGATCTGGTATGGAATCGGGATTACTCTTTGAACTCTAATATGTTTAGCTTAAATACACTCGGCGGGCGATTGAAGCTTCGTTACGAGAAACAAGGGATGCAACACTTCTTTGCTGGGACGTGGAAGTGGGGCACGGCCAAGCTCGTTTATAAACATAGGAAATGGTTCTTGCATATTCCCATGACCAAAGAGCCATCTGAATTCGATTTTACGAAAGTCAATCACATAGTAGGAATTGACCTCGGCATCAACTTCCTTGCGACAACCTACGACAGTCAAAACCAGACGACGTTTTATCCTGGACGAGCGGTGAAACACAAACGTGGCCAGTATAAAGTTTTACGCAAGCAACTTCAGATGAGACAAACCCCATCTGCCCGAAAACGACTCAAGCAAATCGGTTCAAGAGAAAACCGTTACGTTACCGATGTCAACCATCAAGTAACCAAGGCACTCGTTGAAACGTATCCGAAAGGGACACTGTTTGTAATCGAAAATTTAAAGCATGTCCGTTCCGTAACTGAAAAAGTACGTGTTCGCCATCGTTATGTGCTGGTTTCCTGGGCATTTCACCAGTTTCGTCACATGTTAGATTATAAGGCTCAACTGAACGGGCAGCGAGTCATCGCATTAGACCCTAAATATACTTCTCAAACCTGTCCGAAATGTGGACATATCGAACGAGCAAATCGCAACAAAAAGACTCATAGCTTTGAATGCCGAACCTGTCACTATCGTTCTAACGATGACCGAATTGGTGCCATGAATCTGTACCGCAAAGGAATCGAGTACATCGGTACAGTTACAGCAGGAGTATAACTCTTGTTGTAGGGGCGAGGTCAACCGCCCTGATGTTCCAACACGCTAAGGTAGGAGCGCCATGAGAGGTGCGTTTGCACTACCGGTTAGGAATAAGTCTAAAAGGCTTGTGCGAAGCGCAAGCACTGTCTACGAAGTAGGCAGAGACAAGCTCGTGACTTTAGTCAGGAGTTGTTGACTGTTTTCTTTTTCCGGTTGGAAGTATAATAAGGTCGTATTTTCTACATAAAACAGGTTGGAGGGAGCTTGGCATGGACAATTTTGTGTTTCGTAATCCGACGAAGCTGATTTTTGGCAAAAACCAGCTGGAAGCTTTAAAAACCGAGGTTCCGGTTTACGGCAAAAAAGTGTTGCTCGTTTATGGCGGCGGGAGCATCAAGCGCATCGGCCTATACGATAAAGTGCTGGCGATTTTGGGTGAAATCGGCGCCGAAGTGACGGAACTGGCCGGCGTGGAGCCGAATCCCCGGTTGTCCACGGTTCACCGTGGGGTCGAGTTGTGCAAAACGAAGGGCATTGAGCTGGTGCTTGCCGTCGGCGGAGGCAGCGTGCTGGACTGCTCCAAGGCGATTGCGGTAGGCGCCAAATATGACGAAGACATGTGGGATATCGTGGATCGCAAGGCCGCGGCGACGGCGGCGCTTCCGCTCGGAACGGTGCTGACGATGGCTGCCACCGGCTCCGAAATGAACGGCAGCTCGGTCATAACGAACGAAGCGACGCAGGAAAAACAAGGATGGGGCAGCCCGCTCGCCTATCCCGCTTTTTCGATCCTCGATCCGCAAAATACGTTTTCGGTACCGCTGGATCAAACGGTTTACGGAATGGTCGACATGATGTCGCACGTGCTGGAGCATTATTTCCACCAAGCAACCAACACCCTGCTGCAGGACGGTTTTTGCGAGGCGCTGCTGCGCACCGTGATCGAAACGGCGCCCAAACTGATCGCCGATCTCGAAAGCTACGAATATCGGGAAACGATTTTGCTTTGCGGCACGATGGCGCTAAACGGCGTATTGAATATGGGCTATTCGGGCGACTGGGCGACCCACAATATCGAACACGCCGTGTCGGCCGTATACGATATTCCGCATGGCGGAGGGCTTGCCATCCTGTTCCCCAACTGGATGAAATACAACTTAAAGCATGACGTATCCCGCTTTAAACGCCTGGCCGTAAACGTGTTTGACGTCAACCCGGCGGGCAAAAGCGACGAGGCCGTGGCCCTGGAGGGCATCGAGGCGCTTCGTTCGTTCTGGAGTTCCATCGGCGCACCAAGCCGGCTGGCGGATTACGGCATCGACGGCAGCAAGCTTGAGATCATGGCCGACAAGGCGGTCAAATTTGGGCCATTCGGCCGATTCGCCGTACTCAATAAGCAGGACGTGGTGGAAGTTTACCGGATGTCGTTGTAAGGATAAGATAGGGGCCGTCCCGTTTTTTAGGGACCGGCTCCTTTTGTTTTCAGGGCGAAGAATCGCCGGAAAAACACGCTCTGGTAGCCTTTTGGCCTTTTTGTTGAAACAAATTCCCTAAAATAACGTATGAAATATATAGATTTACATATTTGTTTATCGAAAGGAGGGGCGGCATGGAAACGCTGTTTTGGTCCTGCTTTATCGGTGGAGCGCTGTTTGCGGTCGTCAGCGTGCTGATTGGAGACGTGATCGGAAGCTGGATAGACGGGATTTTCGACGCGGTGTCCGCCGATTTCCTCAAACCGGTCATTACGGCTTCGGCCGTAACCAGCTTTGGCGGGGCCGGGATTTTATTGACTCGCTATACCGGATTCGGGAACACCGCCGTGGTCGTACTTGCGCTTGTCATCGCTTTGGCACTCGCCGCCGCAGTGTACTTCGCTTACGTCAAGCCGGCGGAAAACAGCGAAAATTCCACCGGTTATTCGACCGCGGAACTGCCCGGTAAAGTGGGCGAGGTGACCGTGCCAATTCCTTCGGAAGGTTTCGGCGAAGTGATGGTAACGCTGGTGGCCGGCAACACCCTTCATATCGCCTCCAGCTTTGACCATCGGGAAATTCCCGCCGGAACGCGCGTCGTCGTCGTGGATACGAAGGACGGAACCGTTCAAGTATCCGAGTTGTATGAAAACCAATCTTTAAGAGGGAGCTGATGTGATTGTTTGAAACCATTCCAGACATTATCCTGATTCCCGTTGTTGTGATCGCGGTTATCATTGTGCTGGGCCTGGCTTTTTGGGCCCGATACAAAACCGTAAGCCCGGACGAAGCGATGATCGTGACCGGTTCTTTTCTCGGCAATCGGAACATTTCTGATGATCAGTCCGGCCGCAAAATTAAAATCGTCCGCGG
Source organism: Paenibacillus macerans (assembly GCF_023715465.1). Lineage (GTDB taxonomy): Bacteria > Bacillota > Bacilli > Paenibacillales > Paenibacillaceae > Fontibacillus > Fontibacillus macerans_A. The sequence continues at coordinate 92,376 of NZ_JAMBOE010000008.1, read as the reverse complement.
CGGCGGGGCGTTTATCTGGCCGATTTTTCAGAAAGCGGAGTATTTATCGTTATTGTCCCATAAACTTGATGTAATGACCCCGGAAGTGTACACCGAACAAGGGGTGCCGGTTTCGGCGGATGGCGTAGCGATCATTAAAGTGGGCAGTTCGATCGAGGACGTGGCTACCGCGGCCGAACAGTTTATGGGCAAGCCGATCGAATCGCTGAAAGGCGAAGCCCAGGAAGTGCTTGAGGGGCATTTGCGCTCCATTTTGGGCTCGATGACCGTTGAGGAAGTATACCGTAACCGCGATAAATTTGCCCAAGAGGTGCAAGGTGTGGCAGCGCGCGACCTTAAAAAGATGGGGCTGCAGATCGTCTCGTTCACGATTAAGGATGTCCGCGACAAGCATGGCTATTTGGAGGCGCTAGGGAAACCGCGGATCGCGGCGGTCAAACGGGATGCCGACATCGCCGAAGCGGAAGCGCTGCGGGATGCGCGGATTCAAAAGGCGCTGGCCGAAGAGTCCGGGCAGAAGGCTGAGCTGCTGCGGGACACGAATATCGCCGAAGCGGAGAAGGAAAAAGAGCTCAAGATCGCTTCCTTCAAAAAAGAGCAGGATACCGCCAAGGCCGATGCCGACCAGGCTTATTTCATCCAGGAGGCCCGGGCCAAGCAGATCGCGGTTGAGGAGCAAATGAAGGTCGAGCTCGTGCGCAAGGAACGGGAAATCGACCTGCAGGATAAAGAAATTAACGTACGTCAGAAGCAGTATGATGCTGAAGTGAAGAAAAAAGCCGATGCCGACCGTTACGCGGTCGAACAGGCGGCGGAAGCCGAGAAGGCGCGGAAGATGCGGGAAGCCGACGCGCTGCAGTACTCCATCGAAACTCAGGCGAAAGCATCGGCCGAACAGAAACGGCTGGAAGGTTTGGCGATCGCCGAAGCCGAGCGGGCCAAAGGGGCCGCGGAAGCCGAGATTATTCGCCTGCGCGGGCTGGCCGAGGCCGAGGCGAAGGAAAAGCTGGCCGAAGCTTTCTCGAAGTTCGGAGAAGCCGCAGTTTTGGATATCGTCGTCAAAATGCTTCCTGAACTGGCCGGGCAGATCGCAAGCCCATTGTCCTCCATCGATAAATTGACGGTGGTTGATACGGGCAAAGGAGAAGGGGCGGCCCGCGTCAGCAATTATGTCACCGAGCTGATGGCGACGGCTCCGGATATGTTGAAAAACGTGTCAGGCATCGAACTTGACCGTTTGATTCAGGGATTGACGAAAGGCAAGGTGGCTGCGTCCGCACAGCCGGCAAAGACGGCGCACGCAGCGGCCGCGCAAACCAGCGAGGCCGTCCGGGAAGCGGTTGTATTGGAAAGCGCGGCTTCGCGGGAAGATAAAGAATAACAGACTCTTCTTTTCATTTATGCCGAAACGGCTGACAAGGGCTTGGCCAATCGTTTATAATGGGCGTACATGTTTTCGGAGAATAGACAAGAAGAGGTGCGACCTGTGAACAGTCTACGCATTGCCAAAGCGTTGAATAACAACGTCATTATCGCCAACCATCCGGATCATGGCGAAGTCGTTGTGATCGGCAAAGGCATCGGATTTAACCGCAAATCGGGCGAGTCCCTTCCTCTTGAGGCGGTAGAGAAACTGTTCATTCTTACGAATCAGCAGGAACAGGAACAATACAAACAGCTCATTCCCCAGGTGGACGAACAGCTGATTGAGCTGATTGGCGAAATCATCATGTATATTTCCAGCAAAACGCAAGCAACATTGAATGAGCACATCCATATTGCGCTCACGGATCATTTAGCGTTTGCCATTAAGCGGGCGGAGCAGGATCTCGCCTTCCACAATCCGTTTCTGTTTGAAACGAAGGAGCTTTATCCGCTGGAATTTGAGTTGGCCGAATACGCCATCGACTTGATCCGCCGGAAATTGGGCGTCGATCTTGGCCAGGATGAAACCGGATTCGTGGCGCTTCACATCAACAGCGCCATGACGAACCGCCACATCAGCGAGGTGCGGGGGCATGCCCAACTGATCGCCGATTTGGTCGGCATAATTGAGGATGATCTGCATTTTTCCATCTTGCGGAACTCGCTCGATTATTCGCGGCTGTTGACCCACCTGCGGTTTGCCATCGAACGGGTCCGCCGCGGCGAGCGGGTGGCCGAGGTCGATAAGCTGGAAAGCTTGCTTAAGCGCGAGTACCCGACCCTGTATTCGCTGGCTTGGAAATTGACCAAAGTGATGGAGAAACGCCTGAAAATGCCGGTTTATCAAGCGGAAGTCTCCTATTTGACCATGCATTTGCACCGCATTGTGCCGCCCGAGATCAATTAGACCTCTTGCGTAAGCGAGATAGGTCTGCTATAATTTCAAATGCATTAACAACAATCTCAAATCACAATGTGTAACTGATTCGATCAGGCATGAGTTGATCAAAGGTTTTTGAGTGTATCGTTGGATTACGGGGTATTCTATCCCTAAACGAAACGATATCCGAAAATCTTTTTTGACTCATGCTTTTTTGTTGTTATGGTTAATTAAGATTTCAGGAGGGTGCATTATGTTCAAGCGTTTCTTTGGTGTTTTGCAGCGGGTCGGGAAAGCGCTTATGCTTCCCGTCGCGCTGCTTCCTGCCGCAGGACTGCTCCTAGGGATCGGCAATATGCTAGTCAGCCCGGAGTTTCTGAATCTGGTTCCGGCTCTGGACAACCATGGGGTTCATGCTGTTGCCACCGTCATGATGAACGCCGGGCAGATCGTGTTTACGAATCTGGCCTTGCTTTTCGCCGTCGGCGTTGCCGTCGGTTTGGCCGGAGGCGAGGGTGTCGCTGGTTTGGCCGCGATTATCGGCTATCTGGTGATGAACGTGACGATGGGTACGGTTATCGGCGTAACGCCATCGATGATCGGAACCAACGCGGCCTACGCCGATGTGCTGGGCATTCCGACGCTGGCCACCGGCGTGTTCGGCGGGATTATCGTCGGGATTCTGGCCGCAGCCATGTATAACCGCTTTTTTAAGATCGAACTGCCTTCTTACCTCGGTTTTTTCGCCGGCAAACGGTTTGTTCCGATCATGACGGCAGCTACTTCGGTGCTGCTTGGTTTGCTGATGGTTGTCATTTGGCCGCCGATTCAATCGGGGCTGAACGCCGCCTCCCATTTCATGCTGGATCAGAACCGGACTTTGTCCGCGTTTATTTTCGGGATTATCGAACGCGCATTGATTCCGTTTGGTCTGCACCATATCTTTTATTCCCCGTTCTGGTTCGAATTCGGGGAATACACCAATGCAGCGGGTCAACTGGTCCGCGGCGACCAGAACATCTTTATGGCTCAGCTTCGCGACGGCGCGCCGTTTACGGCCGGAACGTTCATGACCGGCAAATTCCCGTTCATGATGTTTGGTTTGCCGGCTGCGGCGCTCGCCATTTATCATGAAGCCAGACCCGAGCACAAGAAATATGTGGCGGGGATTATGGGCTCGGCAGCATTGACCTCGTTCCTGACAGGGATTACCGAGCCGCTTGAATTTTCGTTCTTGTTCGTGGCTCCGGTCCTGTTTGCAGTGCACTGCGTTTTCGCCGGTTTATCGTTTATGACGATGCATCTTTTGGGCGTAAAAATCGGGATGACGTTCTCCGGCGGTTTGATCGACTACCTCATTTTCGGGGTTATTCCAAACCGCACGCCTTGGTGGTACGTCATCATCGTCGGCTTGATTTTGGCCGTAATTTATTACTTCGGATTTCGGTTTGTCATCCGCAAGTTCAATCTCAGGACGCCGGGACGGGAAGAGCCGGCTGAGGATAATGAAGATGCGGAAGCCAGCCGAGGAAAAGTTACGCAGGATGAGCTGCCGCACAATATTTTGTCCGCGCTGGGCGGACAGGAAAACATCGTCCACCTCGACGCTTGCATCACGCGGCTGCGGGTTGAAGTCAAGGATAAGGCCAACGTAAGTAAGGACCGGCTGAAAAATCTGGGCGCTTCCGGCGTCCTGGAGGTCGGCAACAATATCCAGGCGATTTTCGGCACGCGCTCCGATACGATCAAGACGCAAATTGCCGATATTATGAGCGGCAAGGCGCCGAGAGCCGCCGAGAAGACAGAGGCGGACAAACCTGCCGAAGTGGAGCAGCAGGCGGCCCAGGACGGCGACGCCATCATCAACGAGGATATCGTGATGCCGGTCAACGGCGAACTGATGGATATTTCCAATGTGCCGGACCCGGTGTTTGCGGAAAAAATGACGGGTGACGGCTTTGCGGTTCTGCCGCATGACGGCGTTATCGCTTCTCCGGTCTACGGCAAGGTGTTTAACGTATTTCCGAGCAAGCATGCCGTGGGGATCATGTCGGACGGCGGCAAGGAAGTGCTGGTGCACATCGGGGTGAACACCGTGAAGCTGAAAGGCCAAGGCTTCAACGTGCTCGTGAACGAAGGCGACCTGGTTTCGGCCGGACAGCCGATTTTGGAGGTCGACCTGGATTACGTGAAAGCGCACGCGCCTTCGATCATTTCGCCGATCGTGTTCTCCAACCTGCCGGAAGGGGCAGCGGTCAAGCTGAACAAAACCGGCAAGCTGGCGAAAGGCGAACCCGGTATCGTCACAATCAAATAAGAACTGCCAAACGCTTTGGCGTCACGGGCGCCAGCAAAAAATTTGGAATTGTAACCTCGTTCCCTTAAAATAAAAGGGAGCGTTGATATACATTTATACTACATTGATGAGAAAGCGAGAGGATTTTATTATGGAAAGAACCTTTAGAATTACGGATGAAGACGGTATTCATGCACGCCCTGCTACGGCATTGGTAAATACGGCTAACAAGTTTAAAGGAGCTGAATCCTTTGCCGAAGCGAAGGGTAAAAAAGTGACTCTGAAATCGATTCTCGGGGTGTTGTCCCTGGGACTGGAGCAAGGAGACACCATTACGTTGTCCGTAGATGGAGAACAGGCTGCAGAAGCTCTTCAAGCGCTCACCGACGTCATGGTTAATGAGGGGTTAGGAGAAGTAAATGCTTAAGATCGACGGCATCGCCGCTTCGGCGGGCGTGGCCATCGCCGCGGTATTCAAACTGGAGCATCCCGATTTTACGGTAAAACGCCGGGATGCTTCCGATCCTGCCGCCGAACTGGCGCGGCTGGACGATGCGTTGGCCAAATCGCAGCAGGAGCTTGAAGCGATCAAAGAGCGCACGCTTCAAGAGCTTGGCGAGAAGAAAGCGGAAATTTTCGAATCCCACCTGCTGATTCTGAACGATCCCGAGCTGTTGGATCCGGTGCGGGAAAAAATTTCCAGCGAAAAAGTGAATGCGGAATACGCGCTGAACGAAACGGCGAACCAGTTTATCGCCATGTTCGAGAACATGAAAAGCGCGTACCTGCAAGAACGCGCCGCCGACATGCGGGACGTCACCAAACGGGTGCTGACCCATTTGCTGGGCCTCACCTACGTGAATCCGGCGGAGATCGACCGGGAAGTAATCGTCGTTGCCGAGGATTTGACGCCGTCCGATACCGCTCAGCTTAACCGGAAATACGTCAAAGGCTTTACGACGAATATCGGCGGCAGAACGTCGCACTCCGCGATTATGGCCCGCTCGTTGGAAATTCCGGCCGTTGTCGGGACCAAAGAGGTGCTGGGCAAAGTAAACAACGGCGATCTGGTGATCGTTGACGGTTTGGACGGCCTGGTTATTATCAATCCGTCCGACGATGTGGTGAAGGAATACACGCAAAAACGCGACGACCACCTCAAACAAATCGAGGAATGGAAGAAGCTGCGCGGAGTAGCGACCACGTCGAAGGACGGCGTGCACGTCGAATTGGCGGCCAACATCGGCACGCCAAACGATGTTGCCGGGGTGCTCGACAACGGCGGCGAAGGCGTAGGCTTGTACCGTACCGAGTTTTTGTACATGGGCCGCACCGAACTGCCGTCGGAGGAAGTCCAGTTTAATGCTTACAAAACGGTGCTGGAGAAAATGGAGGGCAAGCCGGTTGTCGTCAGAACGCTCGACATCGGCGGCGATAAGGAGCTGCCATACCTGAATCTGCCGAAGGAAATGAACCCGTTCCTTGGCTTCCGTGCCATTCGTCTTTGCCTGGAGCAAAAAGACCTGTTCCGCACGCAGCTGCGCGCCCTGCTTCGGGCGAGCGTTTACGGCTCGCTGCGGATCATGTTCCCGATGATCGCCACGCTGGACGAGTTCCGCGCGGCCAAAGCGGTGCTGCTGGAAGAGCAGGAGAAGCTGGTGGCCGAAGGCGTCCAGGTCGCAGGCGATATTCAGCTCGGCATTATGGTGGAGATTCCTTCGACCGCCGTTCTGGCCGATCAGTTCGCCAAAGAAGTGGATTTCTTCAGCATCGGCACCAATGATCTCATTCAATATACGATGGCGGCCGACCGCATGAACGAACGCGTCTCCTATTTGTATCAACCGTATAACCCGGCAATTTTGCGCCTGGTGAAAATGGTGATCGACGCCGCGCACAAGGAAGGCAAATGGGCCGGCATGTGCGGCGAGATGGCGGGCGATAAGGTGGCGATTCCGCTGCTGCTTGGCCTCGGCCTAGATGAGTTCAGCATGAGCGCAACTTCGATTCTGCCGGCGCGCTCGCAGATTTCCAAGCTTTCCAAAGCGGAGATGGAAGCCTTGGCAGCCAAAGCGCTGCAAATGCGGACCGCGGAGGAAGTCGTGGAACTGGTGCGCAGCATCGGCGAGTAAGAAGTTCTATCTATTCTTTTCCAACTGGTTTTGCGAGTTTTCTCTATGATGCCGGCGCCTCAAGGCGCCGGTTTTTTCATATCTTGTTTTTGCGTTTTATCCTCGAAAAGGTTTATTTTTGGGCGAATTTGGGATAAAGTGAGGTAAAACTTACTTTAAGTCGTAGGAGCAAACTTATGGAAAACAGCCGCATGACGATCGGAATCATTGACATCGGATCCAACTCTATCCGTCTGGCTATTTATGAAGCAACGCCGCAAGGGGAGTACCGGTTAATTCAGGAAATGAAAGAGTCCGCCCGCCTCAGCGAAAAGATGAACGCGGGGGGTGCCATGGAGCGGAAGGACGTCCTTTCGATTGTACCGATTCTGGAGCAATTCAGGGAAATTTGCGCCGTGTACAGTTGCCGGCGAATCCGTGTCGCCGCGACGGCGGCGATCCGGAACGCGGCCAATGCGCGGGAAATTGCCGAATTGCTTAAGGAGCACACCGAACTAGAGATCGAAATCCTCACCGGGGAGCAGGAAGCCTATTTTGGGTTTCTCGGCGTCGCCGGAGCCATGGCGGAGGAGGACGGTTTTATTATCGACATCGGGGGCGGCAGCACGGAAATTACGTTGTTTCGCGCCCGCAAACTGCTGCACAGCGTCTCGCTCCCTTTAGGGGCGGTGAATGCCCAGGTCCGGTTCGGGAACGGAAAAGAACCGTGGACGGCCGAAAATGCGGCCAGTCTGGCGGCCGAGATTGAGCGGATGCTGTCGAGGCATCCCTGGGTGTCCGCTCATCCGGGCCTGCCGTTAATCGGCCTCGGCGGCACGATCCGCTCGCTCGGCAAGCTGGACCAGCGCCGGCGCAAATATCCGCTGCGTCTCGCCCACTATTACAGGCTGGACCCGGAAAGCATCCGCCATTATGCCGAGACGCTGCCGTTTATGCCGCTGGAAAAACGCAAGCGCCTTGACGGGTTGTCCAAAGCGCGGACCGATATTATCGCCCCCGGGCTGATTATTCTGCAGACCGTTTTTGCGCGTATCGGGGCAGGCTGCTGCCTGGTCAGCGGATCGGGCCTGCGGGAAGGCCTGCTGCAGGATGCGCTGGGTCTGCAGGCTCTGGCCGCTGACGAAGTGTTAGCCTGGCAGACCAGCGGCTTGCTCGCTTTTCATACGCAGGCACCGCTCGCCCATTTTCAGCAGGCCAGCCGTTATGCCGGCCGTCTGCATGACCTCCTGCTGGGAGGAGCCTCAGCCGGCGGGCCGAAAACCCGGCAGATCGCGGCAGCGGCGGCCATGCTGTACAAAATCGGCGGCACTGTACGCTATCATCAATACGATAAGCATACATTATACTGGCTGACGCAAGCCCCGCTTGGCGCCTTAACCCACCGCGAGGCCGTAATCTGCGGATACGTGGCCGATTATCCGGTCAATCACGGGAAAAAAGTGAACCTGGGGATTTACAAAGAGCTGCTTATGGAGGGGGACGAAGCGCTGATCCAGAAGCTTGGCTCCATCGTGGAAACAGCCGTCGCGCTGGATGCCAGCGAAACGCAAAGCGTCGAACTGCTCAAGGCCGAAGCTGCCGACGGCGCCCTGCTGCTGACGCTAAAATGCCGCAGTCAAGCTTACCTGGAAATCAGGCAGCTCGAAGCTGCGGCCAAAAACTTCAAAAAGGCGTGGGACCTCAGATTGGAGTGGGAGATTCGCCCTTCTTCCACACGCTGATGTCGAGCGCGTCAAATTGACTGCGGCAGGCGGGTTGGCTGCCGATGACCGGCTCGTATTTACCGCTCGGCACGAGCTGCTTCGCTTTGACGTTATCGGAGAGCGACAGCATTAATATCTGCACAAGCGTCTCCCGGGTTTCCGGCTTTGTCACGGGACACATCAGCTCCAGCCGGCGGGTCAGGTTGCGGGTCATCCAATCCGCGCTGGACAGCCAGACCTCCGGCTCTCCTCCATTTTCAAAATAATAAATACGCGAATGCTCCAAAAAACGGTCGACGATGCTGCGCACCGTAATTCGCTCGCTCAGGCCTTCCACGCCGGGGCGCAGGCAGCAGACGCCACGGACGATCAAATCGATGTAAACCCCGGCCTGGGAAGCGGCGTACAGCTCGTCGATCATCTCCTGGTTGGACAGCGAGTTCATTTTGGCAATGATTTTGGCCGGCCTGCCTGCCGCGGCGTGTTCGGCCTCCCGGCGAATCAGCGCAAACAGCTTGTCCTTCATCTCCGTCGGCGCCAGCGTAAACGCCTGCCACTCGCCGGCATCCGAATATCCGGTGATCAGGTTAAACAATTGCGAGGCGTCCTCACCGATCGCGGAATCCGTTGTAAACAAGCCGATATCGGTATACAGGCGCGCGGTAATGTCGTTGTAGTTCCCCGTCCCCACATGTACGTACCGTCTTAAATCACGGCCTTCCTGCCGGACGACGAGCAAAATTTTGGCATGGGTTTTGAGGCCCACCAAGCCGTACACGACGTGGCATCCCGCTTTCTCCAGTGTGCGGGCCCAGGCGATATTGCGCTCTTCGTCAAACCTCGCCTTGAGCTCCACGACGACGGTAACCTGCTTGCCCGATTCCGCGGCGCTGGCGAGCGCCCGAATGAGCGGCGAATTGCCGCTGACCCGGTACAAGGTCATCTTGATCGCCATCACGGCCGGGTCTTCCGAAGCCTGGCTGATGAAATCCGTAACCGCGTCGAAGCTTTCGTAAGGGTGATAGACCAGCACGTCCTGTTGCTTGAGCACTTCGAAAAAATCGCCATCGGCTTCGAATTCCCGGGGGTACACCGGATCGATCTTCGGGTAGCGGAGCTTCGGATACCCTTTGACCACGCCCGGCAGCTTGCCGAGAAAGCTTAAATCAAGCGGCCCGTCGATCTCAAATACGGCGTCCGTAATTTCAAATTCCTCCTTCAGCACCTCCAGCGCGTAAGGATGGATGCCCTTTTGGATCTCCAGCCGCACGGGCGCTCCCCACCGGCGTTTCCGCAGCTCTTTTTCAATCTCTTCGAGCAAATCCTCGGCCCCTTCTTCGTCAAACGCCAAATCGGCATTGCGGGTTACCCTGAACTCATGTACGGCGAGCGGTACATAACCGCTAAACAGCGTTTGAATATGGTGGCGGATCAGCTCTTCGATCAGAATGAAGGACTGCTTTTTGCTGTTGGAATGATGCGGCAGCGGAATGATGCGGGACAGGTTGGAAGGAATTTGCACGATCGCGAAAAAAGGCTCCTTCTCCTCCTCGCCATCCGGTTTCCGCGCTTCCTTTTCCCGCTCCAGCACGACGGACAAATACACAAAACCCGTATGAACCAGCGGAAACGGTCTGCTCTGATCTACGGCCATCGGAGTCAGCACCGGAAAAATAATGTCGTGATAGTACGTTTCCATCGATTTGCGCTGCGTCGTAGTCAGCTCATCGTATTTCAGGAACACGATGTTCTCTTTGGCGAGCTGTCTCGACAGGTCCCGGAACGTCCGGTACTGCTCGCCGACCATCCCCGAGATGCGCGAAATCAGGCGTTTGTATAATCCATCGGGCGTATAGCCGGTAAAATCTTTTTTGGTGTAACCCGCGCGGATCTGATCCTGGATTCCGGCCACGCGCACGCTCATGAACTCGTCCAAATTGCTCGACACGATCGAGAGAAACTTGGCTTTTTCCAGCAAAGGCGTCTCCGGATCTTTGGCTTCCTTCAGCACGCGGCGGTTGAATTCCACCCAGCTTAAATCCCGGTTTAAATATCTTGAACCTTGGTTTTTCATTTCTGCAAGCGCCATTTCTATCATGACCTCCATTGGCCGGCAAGCTGTTTTAAGTCTTCGTATTCATAGGTTGTTTCACCTTTTATTTTACAATGCCTAGGTGCCGGCAAAATACCTCCTTTTGTAAAATCTATGTAAAAAATATAACTCCATGTAAAATTGCGCTTCCGAAAATGATCCAAGGCTTGTACATTTTCGAGAAAAAAGGAGTAAAATGGAATTGCGACGTCTTTTGACGCCTGCCATGAAGTTTATATATTTCAAGGAGGTAGTTTCAAGATGCATGCAAACCATCACGCTTATCAATTGGATGCCGCGCCCCGGACGGAGTTCAACCGTTCGTCGCTGCGCCGGCTGAGACAAAACGGCCGGGTGCCCGCGGTGATCTACGGGGCGGAAACCGAAAATCTGGCGGTTCATGTGGATGTAAAGGAGTTTCTGAAGGTCGTTCGCACCGGAAGAACGGAGTTTTTCGACTTGAAGGTGGAGGGAGGACCGGTTTTTCCGGCGCTGATTAAGGACATTCAGCAGCAGAACGGGAAAATCGTCCATGTTGATTTTCAACAGGTGACCAAAAACAAGCCGATCCGCGTAAAAATGCCGGTGCATTTGGTCGGTACGGCGAAAGGCACAAAGATTGGCGGAGTTCTGCAAATCCAGGAGACGGAGCTGGAGGTGGAAGGGCTGCCGGATATTTTGCCGGCCAGCTTGGACATAGATATTTCGTCCCTGGATGCGGGCGATAAATTGCTGGCCGGAGACGTACGGCTGCCGGACGGCGTTGTTTTGCATTCGCAAGCGGACGAGCTGCTGGCTTCAATCGTCCTGCCGCGTTCCGCAGATGCGGATGCGGCCCGGAGTGACGACGAGGAACCGGCCGAAGGCGCCGGCGAATAACGGACCGGATAAAAAGCCGGCAACATCATAGGCCTGGAGTACAAGCTGCCATCAGGCGGGCCGTTCCCTGCGCGATCACGCGGGGAGCAGCCCGTTTTTTTAAAAATACCAGAAATTATAAAATTTCCGGTGGGGTAGAGGATGATGCACAGGTACAGAAGGGAGGAGAAGAGGATTCTGATGGCTAAGGGACACCAGAGCCGTTATCAGCGGAAAAACGGAGGTTTGCAAAATGTAATAGACATAGATGACGTTATTTACCTCAAATCGGCCCGGATGAACTGGTTTTGAGCCAAATAGAGTCATGTGGGTCCGTTAGCCTGGGAAATACCCGGGAAATGGACAAATTAACCCGGCGATTACCGAAGAAAACGTCATAGACTGCTATCGCAAAGAGACGCTCAGACAGATGAAAGAAACCGGCCAAAACGTGTTCTTGTGCGTGCAGGATACTACTGGGGTCAGCTATGGGCAGCGTGACAAAACGGATGGCCTTGGTGAATATAACGACTCGAAGGCCAAAGGCTTATTAACCCATTCGGCCCTGCTTCTGACCACCTCGGGTCTGCCGCTTGGCTTGTTATACCAAAAAACGTGGGCCCGTGAGCCAAAGCCCAAAGGACAGCGCAAAGTTAGCCGTCCGTATGAGGAAAAAGAAAACTACCGCTGGACCGAGGCAGCTGAGGCCAGCACCGCTGCGGTGCCGGCGGACATGAAGCTCATCCATATTGGGGATCGGGAAGCTGATTATATCGAGTTTTTGTATCTGTTACAGGAAGACGGACAGTCCTATGTTGTTCGTTCCGTGCAAAACCGCATCACTGAAGACGAAGGGACCCGCCTGTGGGACAAAGTGCGCGCGCAGCCAGCCGCCGGCGAGATCCGTGTGTCGATTCCCCGAGATACGCGTCGAGGCATGCCGGCACGGGAAACGACACTTGCCGTTCGTTTTACGAGCGATACGGTACAGGTGCCAGCTCATTTGCAACAAAAAGGCGCGGGCTACTCGCCGCTTTTGTGTACGCTGATCCACGTAACGGAAGTGACGCCGCTTGCAGACCAGGCTCCAATTGAATGGTTTCTGGTCACCAATGTCCCTACCACGAATGCGGAAGAGGCTGCGGGAAAAGTGGCGTGGTACGTGCAGCGTTGGAAAATTGAGCGGTTCCACTACATTTTGAAAAGTGGCTGTGAGGTCGAAAAGTTACAAGCGGAGCATGCCGACCGGCTCAAAAAGCACATCCTGTTTTACTCCATTATTGCGGTGCAAATCCAGCATTTGACGTATCTGGCCATACAACAACCCGATGCCCCACACACCGAGGTGATAAGTGAGGAGGAATGGCAGGTCCTCTACCGGATTGCATATAAAACTAAAACATTGCCTGAGCATCCAGCAACCGTGAGGGATGTGGTTTTGGCCAAGCTTGGCGGATTTCTGGGACGCAAGAGTGACGGCGATCCAAGCGCTAAGGTCATCTGGAAAGGACTTCAAGCTTTTCGGACGGTATTTGAGTCATATCACTTCTTGATGTAATTTATTTCCAGTTTAGTGATACAGGACTAGCCATAAAAAGGCTTGTAATGAAGCAATAACAACGAATGTGCTGAATCGTGAGTTTGAGCAGGCCGAAGTCAAACGCTTTGTCGTCAGCGATCTTACCTATGTGAAAGTCCAGAATCGGTGGCACTACATTTGTGTGCTCATCGACCTGTTCAATCGAGAAATAATTGGTCATAGTGCAGGTCCTCATAAGGACGCTGCTCTGATTTCCCGCGCCTTTGCTAAGACATTTGAAATCGGCCGATCTCAATTTCTGACGTCATCAATATCGTAGGAGGACAAACGTTACAATTGATTGTTTCTGTTTGGAATGATCGTTTCTTACATAGGGCTCTCGGTTGCTGTTCAATCTTCAGCTAGTCGGCTACTATATGCTAAGGGGAGAGACGGTGTTCTTCCGCGTAAGACATTTGGTTACATCCATCCCAAGACTAGAACGCCAACCCGAGCAATTCTTTTGCTTGGATTGTCTTCGATCATCGTGATTCCATTAACAACTAAGTATTTACTCTTAATTGAGTTGTCCTCATTTGGCAGGCTTTCTGGTTTTATCCTTGTGAATCTTGCAGTCATAATACACGTAGTCAAAAGCGGAAACCGCTCGGGTGGGGCGTAATTTGCTTTTTCCCAGATTAGGTTTTATCATTACAAAATATATATTGTTAGGGCTAGGTAACTTACTGAAATAGTTAGATTCAGTTGGATTGTTGTAGGCACAGTGGTTCTGTTAATTTCGACCAAGGTAAGCGCGGCTCAGGCTAACAACAGGAGCAGGTGCCGCTTTCCCAAACAAACACTTAAACCGTGAAAATACGTTGGGGGGGTATTCAATGAGATACTGTGACAACCAAAGACTCTACTCACCACGGCAGCCCCACTTTGAACAAAAATTTTATACGCACTCTTATATTGTAGATGAACATGATAAGTTGCTTTACGGTAAGGTACTGGAAATTTATCAATATAAATCTGATGTGCTTGAAGATACAATAATGGTATTACCTGATGGTTGTTTTGAATTGATGTTTTCTTTTTACGATGACCACATCGAATCACATTTAGTCATTGGTGAATCCGAAGTTGTGCAAATGAATGTAAACGAGTGCCGGCGTATGTTCGGGTTCTGTGTCCGCTTACTTCCAGGGTGGCTTGGGCAAATATACACTGCTCCTTTGAAAAACAAAACTGATGATATCAGATATAGCGTGAAATACATTAATAGTTTTGAAGTCATGGAGGGTTTCGATCGTTTTTATCGCAAGATCGTTTCAACGAACTCATTTGAGGATCGGATTGAGGTGTGCAGACGGTATTTCGGAAGTATGAAAGAGTCTTCAGACAATCAATCTGAGTTGGCTAAACACGGTTGCTTATTTCTTCTCAAGGGAGAAGGGAATTCAAGTATTAATGAGCTTGAGAAATACCTTGGTTATAGCTCAAGGTACATCCGAATGATTTTCGATGATTATGTTGGATTTTCTCCAAAGAAATTCAATGAGATCATCAGATTTCAATCTTCATTCAGTCATTATTATTCAAATCCAAGTATTTCGTTAAGTGAACTAGCCTGTAATTTCGGTTACTATGATTTGTCACATATGAACCGATCGTACCTTAAGTTAGCTAAAAACTTGCCTAAGGCACTGTTCAGAAAACTGTCTACAGAATAAAGCGAGTCTATAAACTTCATTTATGATTCTTAAAATAATACAATGTGCCACTAAGCCCATGCGAGCCGGAAGAACACCGGTTGCATCGGGCTTATTTGCTCATTACATCCAATTGTCAAATATCACTTCGATACTGACGGAATTCCGTTTTATCCTATTAGCACTTATTCATTCGAGCTAAACTTGTCTTGGAAGAAATAATTAATCAATACATTGTCATGCCTGAATTTGAAAATATTTCCGGAAGGAGAAGGCTTGGTGGAAATAAAACATCTTGAGGAGAAGATAGAAGCATTGCGTATATTTCTAAACGCGGCAGCTGTCAATTCGACCTGTGCCGTAGTGCTTGAAATTAGCGAGCAGTTGAATGTACTCATTAACGAGCATTAATTTTTGCTGTCCAATAATAAATACTTTTACTTTCTTATGGAGGACGGATTGTCAAGCCAAGTGCGACAGTTCCTCTGAAAAGGATTCGTGAGCGGTTCTCCACCCCAAGCATTTTCGTGGTCTGTGATGAATCAAGCAAAGAGCGGTCTCCAGCGCTTCATCCGTGATTTGTGCGAAATCCGTCCCCTTGGGGAAAAACTCTCGCAAGAGGCCATTGGCATTCTCATTCGAGCCGCGTTGCCAGGAGGAATACGGATCTGCGAAATACACCTCTAGGCCATGAGTGGCTTCCAGGCTGGCGTAACAGGCGAACTCCTTGCCAGAGTCTGCGGTAGCGGTTTGAAATACATGGGCAGGGTACTGCGAGGCCGCTACACCAAAGGCAATCTCCATGGACAAAGCTGTACGGTCAGGCATTCGAATGGCGGTGTACAAGCGGGTTTTGCGTTCGATGAACGTAGCTACACAGCCCTTGCTTTTCCCACAGCCCGAAACGACCGTATCGAGCTCCCAATGGCCGAAGGTTTCCCGGGAACGAACTGAGAGATGGCCTTACCCACAGCTTGCCGCGTGTCTCTGCAGGCTTCTGCCGTTTACCTTTGTGGCGTAGCACAGTAAGCATGCCTTTCACCAAACGACCTGTATACAGCCAACGATAAATGGTTTTGAAGCAGACCACAGGTTGTCCTTCTTGACGGAGTCGTTCTACGATCTGCTCGGGAGACCACGTGGCCTGAAGCTTCTCTTCAATAAGGGCCGACTGCTGCGGTGTCTATTTCCCGACAGGGATGGAGGACTTGCGCCTTTGGACATAGCTCTCCTGAGATCGCTCGGCACGATATGACTCCAGCGCCAGGTTTCGACGGAGTTCTCGGCAAATGGTGGCATGATGCCTGCCTAATTCACTGGCAATGGCTCTGGCACTTTTCCCCTGCCGGTGGGAGGATTTCTAGCTTGCTGCGCTCGATTATCCTAAGATGTGTGTAGCTCATGGTGGATTCTCCTTGTGTGAATGCGTGCTGTAGGAACCTTCATTCTACACGAATCCGGTCATGGGTTCTTTTGTATATTTATTTCCAGCAGATGTCTCACTTCATATTACTTCCGATTTATCCTATTAGTAAATTGAATGTTTCTTTACAATTTAGATTATGCAAATCATAAAATATTTTGCATAATCTAAAAAATAACTGGAGGTTAGTGGTTATGAGTAAAATAGTTATTCTCGGTTGTGGCAATGTCGGAAGTGATGTAGCTCGTTATGTTGCAGAGGAAAAATCTGCTGCCGATATTTTGGTTGCTGATTATAACATCACTGCCGCAGAAAAATTGGCGAATGAAATCGGTGCCCAATCTGTTCAGTTCGATGCAACAAAACCAGAGGACGTTAAACGCGTGTTAGAAGGTGCTTCTATTGTTTTTAACGGAGTGGGGCCCTTCCATCGTTTTGCAGTACCGATTATTGAACAGGCAATCGCTAGTGGCGTAAACTATGTTGATATAAATGATGATTATGACGTTGCCATTAATCTTCTTAGCACAGATAGATTGGATCAAGCTGCTAAGAAAGCGGGTGTTACAGTTATCTTTGGAGCAGGTTCCACGCCTGGTTTGACTAACGTCCTGGCAAGATGGGGTGTTGATAGTCTGGATAAAGCAGAATCGGTTAATATTGCATGGGGATGCAGCTTTATGCCGAACTTGTCCGTTGCAGTAGTAGATCATATGTTTCATTGTTTGGCAGGCGATATTCCTCAATTCATTGATGGCAAACGTCAGAATATACCTGCATGGAGTGGGGATAAGCAAATTCACCTTGAAAAGCCGTTTGGTACCCACACAGTCACTTACTCAGGACATGCGGAACCAATTACTTTGCCTCACTTTATTCCTCAATTGAAAAATGCAACGGTTAGATCTACATTCTTCCAAGAAGAAGGAAATGAAATGTATAAGCAAATCATAGCACTAGGTCTTGCGGGGAATGAAAAAGTTGAGAAATTCGGTATCTCACCTCGTGCCTTTATCGCGGAATATCTCAACTCTCCGCAAGCATTGGAAAAGTTAAGCGTAGATATTGGCACTGAAGCTGTAGGATCTACGTTCCAAGTAGAAATAATTGGCGAGCTTGATGGTAAACAAACACAAATTATTTACGAAGCTCAATTTACTACTAGCGATGCAACTCCGCTTTGTGGTGCTACTGTAGTACTTGATGTTCTGGATGGGAAAATAAACCAGTCCGGATTATTTTCTCCTGAAGCAGTAGTTAATCCTGAAACATTTGTCCCAAGAGTTCTGAACAAACTTGGAGGGAAATTGTATCGTAAAGTGAACAAGTTGGAAAGCCTCTACCAATAATAAAAAAACAAAAATAGTGGCTCCTTGGTCATATCCCTGTCAAGTAGACAGATAAAAAAGCTAAGCAGCTAGTGCGTGTCGATACTCAATCGGCGCGCACTGTTAAGTTTTGCTTGAAAACGTGAATTATGGAGTGCAAGCATTTTATCTTCATCCCGCCTAGCCTATAAAAGATTGTACCAAATACTGTATGCTACTCCACCGACCAGAAATACGGCAAAGCCTTCCTAGGTGAGCGACTCTAACAATATATCCGAAGCCAATAATAAACCTCGCCCCATGAGGAAGTAGCCTATCATGGTAATGAATTTAAATCGGTTAAGATCTATTACATTCAGTGTAACTATTACACACGTCATAACACAAACTTTACCAAATAAAATGACTCTCATCCCTGCTCATTGGCTCTAACACACACAGCGCAAAAGGTGCGTAGGTACCAGCAATTAGAAGGGGATAGAACTATGGTCAACTATTTGAATTTTTTTTTGGTTTCCAAATTATTTTCACGGAATAGTCCGTGATAAGTGCACGACATAACGTATAAAATAATGAGCGACCAACCAAACATAATGCCAGAAAAGCACTAAGTAAGTAAAAGACCCGTACTCCTGATAAATTGAAACTATAGGTCAGGGTTGCCCTTTACATGCTATATTCTATGGAAAATCGCTGAATTAGTTGGGCTAGAATGGAGGGGGAAATTAAATAGCACAACTGTTTTGATGTATTTAAGTACGAGTCTTATTTAGCGCAGTATAAAGTTTTTTGGGATAGCTAAATGGAGGATGCCAGATTATCTTTTAGGTATTACATATTCCAAAACAAACGTCCTGAACTGAATAGCAGCAGGAGGTAAATAGTGCTCAGATACCCAAGCAAGCCCAATCGTCCGGTGGGCTATCAATGTTTTGCAAACGAACTTGAGAAATCTTGTTCATATCCAAGCCTTGCTGGGAAGGTAGCAAGGAAACACCCAATCCCGATCCGACCAGTCCGGCGACAGTAGCGACCTCTTCACCTTCAAACGTGATAATAACTGTGATTTTGTAGCAATTGGAAACGTATTTGGGGAAACTTACTTCTAAATTGACCCAGTAGCTCTGGAATTTTGCTTATGCCAAGTGTATGAATAAAGCCTAGCGTTACCTCTCCACGTTCGGGGTGTGTAATTTCATATAATTCCTTTTTGCTATCATTTAGCTCTTTAAGCACGCGTTCAACACGAACTAGAAACATTCGGCCATAAGCGTTCAGCCGAATTGAACGATGTTGTCGCTCAAACAGCTGGACGCCAAGTTCTTCCTCCAATTTGGAGACGGATCGACTCAAAGCAGGCTGAGGCAAATGAAGATGGTCGGCTGCTTGAGTAACATGTTGATATTTGGCCAATGCTTGAAAATAGATGAGTCTCAGAAGGGAGAAGCTCTCATCTTATCGATTCTAGGAATATTTTCTTTAGAATGTGAGACTGCTCGATCAGATCGACTTTGGTATGAAAGGCAGGGATTCCGCTCAGCATACCCGCTTTTTTGGAAAAGATGCCGTAAGCATTCATCATTGTAATTAAGTAATTAACGGTGTTGCTATCTGCCCGTACGGAGCCGTCCTGTTGTCCAAGCATAGATAGCTCAGTCAACAAGCTAATAATCTTCTGATATTGAGTCTGATAGATCTCAATGTCTTCTACAGGTTCCTTGGACAGTGCCACGTAGCACTCAAAGGCTTCAATAAGCCTGGAGTTCTGCTGATACCCCGTTTGATAGGAGAGGGTCAAGATGTCAAAGAGCCGTTCCATTTTCTCGTAGCAGGTTCCTTCACCTCTGACAACGTTAAAGAGCACTTCAGAGTAAGCCTCGATAATTCCAGCAGCTACAGCTACAATCAGCTGTTCCTTTCTAGGAAAATAACGAAATAAGGTGGCAATACCGAGAGATGCCTCGTTAGCAATATCCTGCATCGTGGCCTGTTCGAAGCCATGGTTGGAAAAGACGGAATACGCCGCTTGGATAATGCTGCTGCGTCGCTTCTTTCGCAAATCGCTTCTCTCGGATTCAAGTCTTTGACGGGGAAGTATTGGAAGGCCCTCCTCTTCTAATTCTACTGATACTGATTAATTATAAATGCTATCAAAGATGGTGTTTTTTTGTCAACGTAGGGTTCTTCGAGGGCACGGAATGATAGCTTAGCTATAGAAGTTCTAATTTGTTAAGCAGTACTAATTGAATGAATATGAGAATAAATGATATTATTACTATCATTATGATATTTGCAATATCATAAACATTTAAAAAGACTCATTTCTAGGAGGAGGAGACGAAAGACTTTACACTATTACCGCTTAAAATTAGGGTGGGATGCTGCCCTGATGCCCTATTGTTCAACAAAAAATGTGCTAAGGAGAACAAAGAAGCTATGATAACTAACAAGGTGTGGTTCAAAGTCTCAGTGATTGGAATAATATGTATGCTTCTACTTACAGGATGTTCTTCCAATGGTGATCCTGCTGGCCCTGCCACAGGGAAGTCTGTGCAAGTGGAGACAGTTACCAAGAAACCTCTGGCAACGGGTTTTCTATTAGCGGGCACGCTTCAGGCCACTGAACAGACTTCAATCTCGTTTGAAGCTAGTGGACGGATACTGGCTACAGAAGTCGAGATTGGTGACGTTATCCAGAAAGGCAGCATTCTTGCCAGAATGGACACGTCTGAGTATCAGCTACAGGCCGAGCGAGCAAGAGTGGCTGTGGAGAATGCTCAAGCAGGTATTCAGCAAGCGGAAGCCAACCTCCTTTCGGCACAGGCAGGAATGGAGAATGCGCAGGTTCAGGTGAATGTAGCGCGTTCAAAAATGCAAGAAGTGAACAACGGAGCAAAGGAGCAGGAGGTTTCTCAAGCCAGGAACGCGGTGTCTGCTGCAACCGTTAGTTATAGCTCCAGCAAGTCCAATGTGGAACGCATGCAGCAATTACTAGAATCCGGCGCTGTATCGCGTACGGAATTCGAGAATGCTCAATTGTCATTAAGCAATGCGGAGAAGACTCTGAATGATGCCAAATCCCAGTTGTCTCTTTTGCAGGAGGGGGCGACACAGGAGCAGCGAAATCAAGCGTCTGGGGGGGTATCTCAGGCTGAGGTCGGAGTTAAATCAGCGCAAGCGGCAGTGAAGCAGGCTCAAGCGGGTAAGGCTCAAGCCCAGGCTTCGTACAAGGATGCGGTTACAGCGTATGAGCAGGCAAAATTATCGTTGAACAAGACAACCCTCACTTCTCCCGTCGCAGGCGTCGTCATTGAAAAAAACGTATCTAATGGCCAACTCGTGTCTGTATCCGCAGGGACCGATGCACCCTTCATGATAGGGAACATACAGCAGTTGAAGGTACTCCTGCCTGTGCCGGATGAAGAGGTTGGAACCTGGGACAAGCAACAAAAGGTAGAGGTGTCGCTGCATGGTGAAGTACGAACTGGGATTGTGAACCAAATCTATCCTGCTGTTAATGAAGGAACAGGAAGTATCAACGTGGAAGTATTGATTCCTAACACAGATGGAAAATGGAAGCCTGGGCAAGTCATTAGCGCATCCAAAGCAGATACGGCCAAGGAGGCCATTCTTATCCCGGTGGAGTCTGTCATCAGCACAGGAAGCAATCCATATGTGTTCCTCGTCTCAGAAGGAGTGGCGGTCCAGACGCAAGTTGAAGTGGGAGAGATTGTGAATAATCAGTTCCATGTTATATCCGGTCTACATGAAGGTGAGCAGATTGTAACCAAGGGAGCGAATGGGTTATTTGATGGCGACAAGCTTGAGGTGCCGGAGGAAGTAACCCCATGATAAAATACTTTATAAAAAAACAAAAAATCACGCTAATCTTCTTTATAATGTGCCTTATGCTAGGAGTATACAATTTCGTTCAGCTCCCCAAACAGGAAATGCCGGATATTACTCCCCTGACTGCTAATGTCACAACCGTGTATCCTGGGGCATCCCCTGAGAAAGTGGAGCAGACTGTTACCAAAATATTGGAGCAGAGCATTCGGGGAATCCAGGAAATAAAGAGTGTTTCGTCTACTTCATCCAAAGGTATGTCAAGCATTAACGTTGAGGTTTTTGATAATGTGGAGCCGACTCCTGTCTGGGAAGAACTGCGCCGGAAGGTACAGGATGTACAAGCAGAGCTGCCGGATGATGTGATTCAATCGGTTGTTAATGATAGCATGACAAGCTCATTTGTCGGATCATATGCCATTATTTCCAATAATAATATGGATGAGCTTTATGGCCTTCATAGCATGATGAGCACTTGGCAGGATCAGCTAAAGACGGTAACCGGCGTAGCTAAAGTGAACATTCAAGGAATACCTGAGCAGGAAATACAAATCAATTTAAATACTCAGAAGTTGCAGCAGTACGGCCTGTCCTGGGAAACGGTAATGCAGGCTATTCAAAATGAGAATGATCGTATACCAACAGGGAGTCTGGATTACAATGAGCGTTCATATCAGATAACGGTTCCGGCTTCTACGGAGCCTACCGTGCTTAATAATATACAGGTGACGAGTACACAAGAGGGCTATCCAGTCTATCTCAAAGACATTGGTTCGGCAGAGTTGAAGTTCAAGAAGGCAGATTATTTGACCTACGTGGATAATAAGCCCGCCTTGTCCATCAGTATTAGTGGTGCCGCCGGTGCCGATATCCCTTCTGTGACGAAGGCCGTGGACAGCAAGATTCACGAACTGGCACAGTCTTTACCCAAGGATGTTGAATTCAGGCTGCTATTTGCACAGAATGATCGAGTCAGTGAGCTGTTCCTGAATTTGACAAAGGAAATGTTGATTGCGATTGCGGCTGTTATCGTGATCTGTATGTTAGGTCTGAATATGCTGACATCTGCATTTGTGGCTTTGG
The DNA here is from genome assembly GCF_023715465.1 of Paenibacillus macerans. Classification (GTDB taxonomy): domain Bacteria; phylum Bacillota; class Bacilli; order Paenibacillales; family Paenibacillaceae; genus Fontibacillus; species Fontibacillus macerans_A. The sequence continues at coordinate 70,076 of NZ_JAMBOE010000008.1, read as the reverse complement.
CGATTCCGGTCTCTATTGCCGTTGGATTTATCATTTTGCCTAAGATGGGCATAACGTTGAATCAGATTTCTATTATAGGTCTGATTATTGTACTTGGCATTCTGGTGGATGATGCGGTTGTGGTCAACGACAACATTGAGAGACGCTTGACCGAACTGAGCGAATCTCCTTCTGAGGCTGCGGTTAACGGAACGAAGGAAGTCTCATTGTCAATTCTAACAGCGACCTTGGCGACTGTAGCTGCATTTGCGCCACTGTTGTTCTTGCCAGGGGAAATTGGAGACTTCATACAGCCGATTCCTACAGTCATATCGTTAACAATGCTAGCATCTATGGTTATGTCACTTACGATCATTCCGATTTTTCGGCAATGGTATGACAAGCGTCGAAGAAAGGATCGTTCCCGACCGCTGAAGCCCCCGGGATTGCTCGGTAAGCAAATCCAACAAATTAATAATGTATATTCCCATAAATGGATGCCGAGGGTGCTTCAGAAGCCTTTGTTTACTGCCCTGACTGGCTTGGTCATCAGTACGTTGGCTTATGGATTGATTGCTTTTGTACCGATTCAATTATTCCCTGAATCTGATCAGCCAGACGCTACGATCAGCGTTACCATGCCTGAAGGGACATCGTTGCAAGAGACGGACCGGGTTATCCGGGAAATTACAGCTTGGGTGGTACAGCAACCAGAAAGCGAACATGTTGCATCCGCATCAGGAGGGGCTGCGCCTCAGATGTATAGCGATATTGCTGGAGGTTCAGGAGACCAAGGTCCACTCAATGGCCAGATTGCAATCGCAGGAAAAGAAGGTGTGTTTCAAGGTGAAGAAACCGTGAATAAGTGGTCTGCTTTTCTAAAAACCACATATCCAGGTGCAAAGATCAAGATTCGAATCCCAGAATTAGGCATTCCTGTAGGCAGTGCCGTATCTGTTCGAATCAAAGGAGATGACCTTGCCGAACTGCAAAATGTGGCTACTCAGGTCAAGACATTAGTAGCAGGGACGGAAGGGACGGCCAATATCAGTGATGATATGGGCATGCAATCTTATAATCTAACCTTTAAAATTAATGAGCAAGCTCTTAATAAATACCAGGTAAGCTATGCGAACTTGACCCGTACCCTGCTCTTAATGGGAGATGGAATCAAGGTATCGACATTCGATACGGGTAATGAACTTATCGATATTAAATTGTACATGGATCAGCACAGCGGCGATCCCAATGCACTTTTTCAGCAACTAAGTGTCACCAATTCCAAGGGTCAACAGATCCCGCTCTCACACTTGACAGATATGAACTCAGGATTCTCAATTCAGCAAATTCATCGTCACAATCTTGAGCGTGCGATAACCGTTACCGCTGATGGCGAAGGTAGAACGGCCTCCGAGCTAACCGAAGAAATTCGCAGCAAGCTGGAGAATACTTCTCTCACACCTGGGTACACCTGGGAGCTTGGTGGGGAGACCACGGCCCAGTCGGACATTTTTGCGAACCTGGGATCGCTGGCTGTCGTAGTTGTGTTCCTGATTGTTATCTTGATTACGATGCAATTTTATTCTTTGACTGCACCCATAATCATTATGGCCACTGTATATCTTGCAGCAGCGGGCGGCATTATAGGCAGCTTCATAACTGGAATGCCCATTGGCTTCATGAGCATCATGGGAATTATATCGCTTGCGGGGATTGTTGTTCGTAACGGCATCGTTCTTATTGAATTTATTGAGGAAGCGAGACGTGAGGGGGCGGACTTGAAGGAAGCCATCCTGATGGCAACTATGGCGCGATTCCGACCTATTATCCTTACTTCCTTGACAGCAATCGTTGGTATGGTACCGATTGCCACGATAGGTGAGATTCTCTTCAAGCCTTTGGCAACAACTATTATCTTCGGTCTGATGTTCTCGACCATTCTGACTCTGTTTGTTGTGCCTTCACTCTATATGGTCGTTGCTCAATGGAAGCTAAGAAGACAACAGAAGAACAGGGATAACAGCAATTTGAGCTAAGGAAAAGTAAGGTTTTAAATAATAATTTTACCTCTTCATTTACTTGAAGAGGTTTTTTTATGGATATATGATGACCAAGAAACGGATAAGAAATATTATCTATATTTGAGCCTACAAAGCTGAGTTCTTAATGGTAATAAACTGAAATTTTAAGTTACAATATTACTATGCATGAGTTCAAATGACAAAGGCATTATGAATAATATGCAAAGTGTTGCATAAGTTGTATTCTATTTTATTATCATTAATTATGAGCAAATTAGGCTGTTGTTGGCTACGTATCTTCAGTGTTCTCACTTTATGTGAACAAATACTAACTGAAAGTAGTTGTTTTTTTAGCTATTTTCTCAACTATTATGACCAACTACAAAGCTTGACGAAACTCGCTTTTGTAACTAGAATGGTTGCAGGATAACCGGGATTAAATAAGTTGAACTTAAGAGAAGGCGGGGGTTAGGCAAGAGGGTTCAATATTCTAAAAGAGTGTACATTTTAGAATATTGAACCGAGGTGAAATGATTCTGAAGAAACTAAAAGCTTTCTGTAAGAAAGCTGCATCGGAAGCATATGCTTGGTCGCCTCTGTGAGCGGATTTCTACCTTGTTTGAATTAACAAATTCAAAGAAATCCGGGAACAACAGCGATCGTAAGAACATTTCACACGGCCGCCCTATTCCGTACAATTCATTAGTTCAACTTATATAGCAAGATTTTATTCAGAAAGAAGGGTTCGAATGCCGCCGAAAACGAAAAGCAACGCTATAGCCCAACGCAAAGCCGAGCAGCTTAAGCAGCAGCAAAAACAAAAAACGAGAAGATTGATCTGGTTTAGCACGGTGGGAGTCCTGCTTGTGCTGATCATCGCCGTCCTGGCGATCCAACCGCAACCGAAAGCAGAAACGGCATCTTTTGATTATGCGAACCTCCCTGTGCTTGGCAATGCCGAAGCGCCGGTGAAGATCGTAGAATTAGGCGATTTTCAGTGTCCGGCTTGCAAAAACGTAAATCAACTGATCAAACCGGAGCTGGTCAAGGACTATGTAGATCAAGGTAAAGCCGCCTTTTATTTTATGAATCTGCCCATTCTCGGGACGGATTCGCATACGGCGGCTCTGGCGGCGCAGTCGGTATATCATCAAAACAGTGACGCTTACTGGACTTATTTCGATGCGATTTATGAGCGCCAAGGCGATGAAAATACCGGATGGGCTTCGGCGGAGTTTTTCGTCGATTTGGCCAAAGAGCTGAAACTGCCGATCGATTTCGATAAGCTGCAAAAAGATATTGCGGAAGCCACCTATAAAAACGAAGTGGATGAGCAGTACGCCAAAGGGGACAAGCTGGGCGTAAACAGTACGCCGACGTTTTTCATTAACGGTATTGAGTATGCGGGCAACGTAGGGGATTACGCCGCTTTGAAAAAATATATCGATCAGGAACTCCAGGGCAAATAACGAACGGGGAGGAACGGGCGTGCGGGCTTTTCTAAGGGATTACGGCATTTATCTTGCTTGGCTGGTCGCGCTGGTCGCTACGGCGGGCAGCTTGTATCTCAGCGAGGTGCTGCACTATGAACCGTGCCGGCTCTGCTGGTTCCAGCGGATATTCATGTATCCGCAGGTCATTTTCCTGGGTATCGCGGCCTACCGGAACGACCGGAGCATTATTCCGTACGTGCTGCCGCTCAGCATCATCGGCGGGACGATTTCGCTTTACCACTATGGAGAGCAAAAGATTCCGGGATTGGCCCGGCTGATTCCTTGTAAAGTGGGGGTTCCCTGCAACGTGGATTATTTGGGCAGCGGATGGTTTGGTTTTATTACCATTCCGTTTATGGCGCTGGTCGCTTTCGTTCTGATCGTCCTGTGTTTGCTGGCGGCGCGCCGCAAGGTAGAGGTGGAGGAGACGGAAGAACTTGACGGCTTGTCGTGACGCAAAAACGATCGAGGTTGAAGCAGGCAGGACGTCGTCGGCTGGACCCGAGGATAACTGAAAACCCTATCCCTCTTGACTTGAGGAATAGGGTTTTTGCTGTTTTACCCGAGTAGCTTTAAAAAATCGTGTTGCCGATATTGGTGTCCGTTCCGGTATTGAGCTGCATTTTGCCTTTGATCAGCAAGTTGTTTAGAACCATAGTTCGTTACGACGAACCGTCGGCCTGCAAAATAGCGGAATTTTATGTTCTTATTACCCGGAGCCAGGCATGTTTATCTCCATTAGCGCCATTTTTTGTGCTTATTTTCATATGAAAGGCTCTGAACGCGGATACTTCCTTGCTACTCAAGGAAATAGAGGAATAAATTACCTCTATTTCTCTCAAACGGATGGGTATCACCGGAATAACGCCATTTTTTGCGCTTATTTTCTTAGGGGCACGCCGCTCCCCAATACTCACATGGTTTTAGGAACCGCCTTGGACTTACGTCGTGTACTGTTTGCGGAACTGCCGCGGCGAGCAGCCGTTTTTGAGCGCAAAGCGGTTGGAGAAATACGGCGTGCTGCCAAATCCGACATAAGCGGCGATCACCGAGATCGGCCATTCGGTTTTCAGCAGCAGCAGCTTGGCCTGCTCCAGGCGGTAATGCAGCAGATAATCGTTTGGCGTCATCCCGTATACCTGCTTCATGCAGCGCGTAATGTAGTTGTAGTGGTAGTGCAGCGCCTCAGACATCTGCTCGCTGCTGATTTCCGCGCGATAATTGTTTTTGATGAACGCTTCGGCTTTTTCCGCCACGGTGACGACCGGGGAAGCGTACGACTCCAGCTGCCGGAGGTCCATCGTGCGGAGCAGTTCCCCGAACAGCTGCTGCCCGGCCCAAAAGGCGCTCGACTGGCGTTCCCCCGAATGATGCAGCAGTTGGCGGAACAGGCGATGCGTTTGCTCGGGGTACGGCATCGTCCACATTTTGGGCAACTGGATGGAATAAGGTGAAGCCAGGAACCGCCGGTAGTGCTCCTCAGCGCCGGGATAGGGGAAATCCGGTTCCTCCGCGGGAATCTGCTGCCAGGAGCCAACCGTGTGAAAATGCAGCCAATAAAAAGCCGTAGATTCCTCACACGGCCCCGCCGCATAGTGATACTGGTCGGGGAGCAGCAGCAGCGACTGACCCGCCGTCAAGCTCCACTGCTGCCCGGCTTCGCCGATATGCAGCGTACCGCTCTCCATGACGAGCAGGTCGAAAATACCGAGATTCCTGCGGCTCGGATGCTCTTCACCGGGCTTGTAAACGGTATACCCGCATTCAAGAAAATAGGGCAAAGGCGGAGCGGCGATTTGCACGATTTCCGTTGCTTTCAGCATCGAACGATCCCTCCGGGTTAAGTGTGAAATATTATAACTTTTAAGTTGCTGACATCCATATTATGAACCAAATCTATGAGATAGAATAGGGTTGGTCAGTATGATATTTCAAAAAAAGAGGAGGATTCCCTGGCATGTTCCAAACAGACAAAACGCAGCGGTCCGAAAGAGTGCCGTTAAACCGGGTGCGGATTCGGGATGACTTTTGGAGCTACTATATTGGGCTTGTGCGCGATGTGGTCGTTCCCTATCAATGGGAGGCGCTGAATGACCGGGTAGAGAGCGCGGAACCGAGCGGCGCCGTCCGCAATTTCCGGATTGCGGCCGGGCTTGAGCAAGGGGATTTCTACGGCATGGTGTTTCAGGACAGCGATTTGGCGAAATGGCTGGAGGCCGTATCTTATTTATTGGAAGCGGATGCAAATCCGCAGCTGGAGGAAATCGCCGACGGTTTGATCGACATCGTTGCCCAGGCCCAGCAGGATGACGGGTATTTGAATACGTATTTTACGGTGAAGGAACCGGACAAACGCTGGACCAACCTGACGGAATGCCACGAGCTCTACTGCGCGGGGCATATGATCGAGGCGGGGGTGGCTTATTACCGGGCCACGGGCAAAAGAAAGCTGCTCGACGTCGTCTGCCGATTTGCGGATTACATCGACACCGTGTTCGGAAACGAGCCGGGGCAGATCCCAGGCTACGACGGCCACCAGGAAATCGAGCTGGCGCTCGTCAAGCTGTACGAAGTGACGGGCAATGAGCGGTATTTGCGCCTGAGCAAGTATTTTTTGGATCAACGCGGGCAAAAACCGGACTTTTTTGAAGAGGAACTGCAAAAACGAGGCGGCAAAACGCACTGGCCGGGAGCCGGCAAACATGTGGATTTGGCCTACCACCAGGCGCATCTGCCGGTGCGGGAGCAGGAGACCGCGATCGGGCATGCGGTACGGCTCTTGTACATGCTTACCGGGATGGCCGATGTGGCGGCGCTGACGGGAGACGAGTCGCTGCTCGCGGCGTGCCGCAAGCTGTGGGACAACATCGCCGGCAAACAGATGTACATCACCGGCGGGGTCGGCGCAATGCCTCAGGGCGAGGCGTTCTCGTTCGACTATGATTTGCCGAACGATACGGTATATGCCGAGACATGCGCTTCGATCGGGCTCATTTTCTTTGCTCAGCGGATGCTGCGGCTCACGCCCGAAGCGAAATACGCGGACGTCATGGAGCGGGCGCTTTACAATACGGTCGTCGGCGGAATGGCGCGGGACGGCAAGCATTTCTTTTACGTCAATCCGCTTGAAGTGGACCCGAAAGCCTGCCATGGCGCCAACCACAAATACGACCATATCAAAACGGTGCGCCAGGAATGGTTCGGCTGCGCCTGCTGCCCGCCCAACGTCGCCCGCCTGCTCGCATCGCTTGGGGAATACATTTATACGGTGCAGGGGGATACGGTGTATGCCCACCTCTACATCGGCGGGGAAGCCGAACTGCAAGTTGGCGGAAGCAGAGTGAAGCTGGTGCAGACGACCGATTATCCGTGGGACGGCCTGGTGCGCTTTACGGTCCACCCGCAGGAGGGCGGAGAGTTTGCGCTGGCGCTGCGGGTGCCGGATTGGTGTCGCGAAGCAAGCCTCACCGTCTGCGGCGAAACGGTGCCGCTGGATGGCCGCACGGTCAGGGACGGCTATGCAAGGGTGCAGCGGCGCTGGCAGGAAGGTGACGTAGTAGAGCTGCGGCTTGCCATGCCGGCGACGCGCCTGTACAGTCATCCGCTTGTTCGCGCAAACGCCGGAAAGGTAGCGCTGCAGCGGGGACCGCTTGTGTATTGCCTCGAGCAGGCGGATAACGGAGCGAACCTGCACGGGCTGGTGCTGCCGAAAACGGCGGAGCTTTCCGCCCGGCGGGAAGAGGAACTTCTCGGCGGCGTCGTTACGATCGAGGCCGCCGCGGAGCGCCAGGACGAAGCGGCATGGGCCGGCGGTTTGTACAGTCCGCAGGCACCTTCGGCCACGCGGCCGGCGACGATTAAATTTATCCCGTATTTTGCCTGGGCAAATCGCGGAGAAGGCGAAATGACCGTATGGGTGCGGGAGCAGTGACGATTCCCGCATAGCGAGTTAATTGGCGGCATGTACAATGTACATCATCAATACTCAATGTTCAGGAGGCGGATTTACAAGTATACGAGCAGACTAGCCAATGATTTTTTCTCTTTTTTGTCAGGTCATCGGCAGATATGGAGGAAGTCGTCTGTGACGAGTGCCTATACGCCCGCATATGATACCAGAAGAGACGATCATCTTTTTGGTAAAGGAGCGAGCGGTCCTTGAGAAAAGGCAAAGGCATGAGATCCGGCAGGGCGAGAAAATCATCGCTCTATTATGTGGATAATCCGGATATGAACGAGTTGATGTTGTTGGAAGAAAGGAAGGAGGAACGGCCGGAGGAGCCAGCAAAGGAGATACAAATCCATCAGAACGCCCCTTCGCTATTGTCCACCCCTGGAGAGGTAGAGCTGGAACCCCCTTCACCCGGAAAGGAGGAGATAGAAGACCTTCTGCTCGAGAAGGAGGCGATGGCAGCCCCTTTACCCGGGAAGAAGGCGATGGCAGCCCCTTTACCCGGGAAGAAGGCGATGGTAGCTCCTCAGTCCGGGAAGGAAGTGATGGCAGTTCCTCCGCCCAGGCAAGAAACGCCGGAATACCCTACCGGCGAGCGTATGCCGCAGGTACAAAAAACACTGATAGAACGTAACATCCTGAAACAGGAACTGGGAATTATTTACACGGATGATATTATGGATGCAGCGGTGACCGGGGAAAAAATCGCGCCCCATACGATCGACGCTTCGCGGATTATGCGCGGCAGTATCGGTACCGCATGGATCGCCGATTATGCAGTGGACAGCATCAAATTGGCCGATGGAGCCGTCACTTCGAGCAAGCTTGCCCCCATGTCCGTAACCGGCAGCCATCTGGTGGACAGCGCGATTGAGGGCAGAGCGATCAAGGATCGCTCCGTCGGCGGGGAAAAGCTCGCGGACGGCAGCATCACCTCGGATAAATTGGCCGACCGGGTCATCGCCGGCGAGAAGCTGGCAGACGGTTCCATCGAAAGCCGGCATTTAAGCGAATGGATCGTCACGAACAATTTGATTCAGAATCAAGCGGTGACCAGCGAAAAAATCCGCAGCGGGGCGATCGAATCGGTCAACCTGGCGAACGGTGCCGTGGATACCTCCAAGCTGGGCGATGAATCGGTGACGACATCCAAGCTGCGCGACGGCGCTGTGACGGGCGCTAAGCTGCGGGAAGGCTCGGTGGAAAGCCGGCATCTGGCGAAACATACCATTACCGCCAGCCACCTTGCCCCCGGACTGATCGGCGGTGAGATGCTGGCTCCCTCCAGCGTCGGCACCAAGCAGTTGCGGGAGGGTAGCGTCGGCAATGGCCATATCTGCGACCAGGCCGTCGAATCCCGCCATATTCGCTCGGGAACGATCGGAGCCGCCCATTTGCAGCCCGGCAGCGTTGGAGCGGAGCAACTTGCGGACGGTTCGGTTAAAGGCCGGCATTTGGCCGACAAATCGATACTGTCCACGAAATTGTCCGATCAATCCATCGGTACCGCGCAAATCGTCGAACAGGCCGTCACTTCATCCAAAATCGCCGATCAGAGCATTTTGCCGGGGAAAATCGCCGACGAGGCCGTGCAGTCCCGCCATCTAGCCAAGTCCGCTGTCCAATCGGCGCAGCTTGCGCCAGCTTCCGTCACAGGGATGCATCTGGCTCCTGCTTCGGTCCAAGGGGATCATGTGCTGCCGGAATCGATCCAGGAATGGCATTTGGCGGATGGGGCCGTCACGGGAGAAAAGCTGGCTTTCGGTGAGATTGCCGGGCATCACCTGGCAGAGGGCGCTGTTACGGCGGCCCACCTTCAGCCCGGCAGCGTCAGCGCCGACAAGCTCACGGAGGACAGCGTGACCAGCCGCAGCCTGGCTCCGGGCGCGGTGACGGGATATGCGATCGGCCCTCGCCAGGTGTCGTCGGAACATCTAACCCCCGGCGCGATTCAAAACATTCATCTGGCCAAACAGAGCATTGACGGCAGCCTGCTGCAAAACGGGGCTATCCGGGAGGAGCATTTGGGGGCCGGATCGATCTTTTCTCCGCATTTGCAGGATCATGCGGTCACGTCCCTGAAGCTGTCGCCGGAAAGCGTCACGACCGACAAGTTGGGCGACCTGGCGGTAACCACCGCCAAAATGGCCGATGGCAACGTGACGGCCGCAAAGATCGCTCCGCAGGCTATCCAGCCCCGGCATCTGGCTCCGGGCGCTGTTCAGTCGGAGAATCTGGCTGCGGGTGTCGTTTTGCCCTTGCATCTGACGGACGGCGCTGTCTCCTCGGAACATTTGCAAACGCATGCCGTTGACGAGAGTCATCTTGCTTCCGGAGCCGTTTCGCCGCGGGTGCTGCAGGATGGCGTCGTTTCGGCCGGAAAACTGGCCGCCGAAGCGGTACAGGCGCGGCATCTGGCGGAGGAAAGCGTAGAGAGCCGGCATATCGGCGAGGCGGTGGTTGCATCCCGCCATCTCGCGCCTGAGACGATCGACTTTTGGCATCTGTCGGCCGAACTGCAGCACAGCGGACTGCTTCCGGAAGACGGTGTCGACGGGGAGGATATCCAGCCGCTGTCGATCGAGCGGTCGCACCTTCAGTCCGGGGCCGTGGATGCCGAGGTGCTGGCCGGGGAAGCGGTCGGATCCGAGCATCTGCAAAGCGGGGCGGTGCAAAGCGGCCATATCGCCAGTGAGGCCGTTCAAAGCGATCACCTGGCGCAAGAGGCCGTGCAAGCGGAGCATCTGGCGGAGGAGAGCGTAGAAGGCCGGCACATCGGTGAGGCGGCGATCGCCTCGCGTCATGTTGCCTCCGAAGCGATCGACTTCTGGCATTTGTCGGCCGAGTTGCAGCAAAGCGGGTTGCTTCCGGTGGACGGGGTTGATGGGAAGGATATAAAGCCCTCGTCGATAGGCCGGCCGCATCTTCAGTCCGGAGCCGTGGACGGCGAAGTGTTGGCTGAGGAGTCGGTCGGCGGCGAGCATTTACAGCGGGGCGTCGTGCAAAGCGGGCATATCGCCGCCGAGGCTGTGCGGAGCACCCATCTGGCCCCTGAGGCCATACGCTCGCTGCATCTGGCGGAGGCTAGCATAGAGGGGCGGCATATCGAGAAAGCGGCGATCGCATCCCGCCATATCGGGCCTGAGTCGATCGATGCCGGGCATTTGTCGGCCGAATTGCGCAGAAGCGGAGTGCTGCCGGCAGACGGGATCGGCGGGAAGGACATTCACCCGTTGTCGATAGGCCGGTCACATCTTCAGTCCGGAGCCGTGGACGGCGACGTGCTGGCGGAAGAGTCGGTCGGCGGCGAACATCTGCGGCGGGTTGCGGTGCAAAGCGGACATATCGCCGCCGAGGCCGTACAGAGCGACCATTTGGCCTCTGAGGCTGTGCGCGCGCAACATCTGGCGGAGGCAAGCGTAGAGGGGCGGCATATCGGGGAAGCGGCGATCGCCTCGCGTCATCTTGAACCCGAAGCGGTTGAGGGCTCGCACTTGTCGGCCGAATTGCGCAGAAGCGGGCTGCTGCCGAAAGATGGAATCGGCGGGGAGGATATAAAGCCTTTGTCGATAAGCCGGTCGCACCTTCAGTCGAGAGCCGTGGATGCCGGCGTGCTGGCCGAGGAGTCGGTCGGTGCCGAGCATCTGCAGCGGAGCGCGGTGCAAAGCAGGAATCTCGCCGCGGAGTCGGTGCAGAGCGCCCATCTGGCCCCTGAGATCGTCCGGTCGCTGCATCTGGCGAAGGAGAGCGTAGAGGGACGGCATATTGAGGATGCAGCGATCGCCTCCCGCCACATTGCCGAGGAGTCGGTGCAGGGCGCTCATCTGGCCGCTGAAGCCGTCCGGTCGCAGCATCTGGCGGAGGCCAGCATAGAGGGGCGGCATATTGAGGATGCAGCGATTGCCTCGCGCCACATTGCCGAGGAGTCGGTGCAGGGCGCTCATCTGGCCGCTGAAGCCGTCCGGTCGCAGCATCTGGCGGAGGCCAGCATAGAGGGGCGGCATATCGGGGAAGCGGCGATCACATCGCGTCATCTTGCGCCCGCAGCGATCGAGAGTGCGCACCTGTCGGCCGAATTGCGCAGAAGCGGGCTGCTGCCGGAAAAAGGGATCGACGGGGAAGATATTCATCCGTTGTCGATAGGCCGGGCACAGCTTCAGTCCGGAGCCGTGGACGGCGAGGTGCTGGCCGAGGAGTCGGTTGGCAGCGAGCATCTGCAGCAAGGAGCGGTGCAAGGCGGGCATCTCGCCGGTGCGGCGGTACAGAGCGCCCATCTGGCCGCTGAGGCCGTACAGGCGCAGCATTTGGCGAAGGAGAGCGTAGAGGGGCGGCATATTAAGGAAGCGGCGATCGCCTCGCACCACATTGCCGAGGAGTCGGTGCAGGGCGCTCATCTGGCCGCTGAAGCCGTCCGGTCGCAGCATCTGGCGGAGGCTAGTATAGAGGCTCGGCATATCGGGGAAGCGGCGATCACATCACGTCATCTCGCGCCCGCAGTGATCGAGAGTGCGCACCTATCGGACGAATTGCGCAGAAGCGGGCTGCTGCCGGAAAAAGGAATCGACGGGGAGGATATTCATCCGTTGTCGATAGGCCGGGCACAGCTTCAGTCCGGAGCCGTGGACGGCGAGGTGCTGGCCGAGGAGTCGGTTGGCGGCGAGCATCTGCGGCAGGGAGCGGTGCAAGGCGGGCATCTTGCCGCGGGGTCGGTGCAGAGCACTCACTTAGCCCCTGAGTCCATCGAGGCGCAGCATTTGGCGAAAGAGAGCGTAGAAGGGCGGCATATTGAGGAAGCGGCGATCGCCTCGCGCCATATCGGCCCTGAGTCGATCGATATCTGGCATTTGTCGGCCGAACTGCAGCGGAATGGGCTGCTGCCGGCAGACGGTATCGGAGAAGAGGATATTCACCCCTTATCGATAGGCCGGGCGCATCTTCAGTTCGGAGCCGTGGACAGCGAGGTGCTGGCCGAGGAGTCGGTTGGCGGCGAGCATCTGCAGCAGGGAGCGGTGCAAAGCGGGCATCTCGCCGCCGAGTCGGTGCAGAGCGCCCATCTGGCTGCTGAGGCCGTACAGGCGCAGCATTTGGCGAAGGAGAGCGTAGAAGGGCGGCATATCGAGGAAGCGGCGATCGAATCTCGCCATATCAGCCCCGAGTCGATCGATGTTTGGCATTTTTCGGCTGAATTGCAGCGCAGCGGGCTGTTGCCGGAAGTCGGAATCGAGGGTAAGGATATTCACCCGCTGTCGATAGGCCGGGAGCATCTTCAGCCCGGAGCCGTGGACGGCGAGGTGCTGACCGGGGAGTCGGTTGGCGGCGAGCATCTGCGGCGGGGAGCGGTACAAAGCGGGCATCTCGCCACGGAGTCGGTGCAGAGCGCCCATCTGGCCCCTGAGTCCGTCCGGTCGCAGCATCTGGCAGAGGCCAGTATAGAGGGGCGGCATATTAAGGATGCGGCGATCGCCTCGCGCCACATTGCCAAGGAGTCGGTGCAGGGCGCTCATCTGGCCGCTGAAGCCGTACGATCGGAGCATCTGGCGGAGGCTAGTATAGAGGCGCGGCATATCGGGGAAGCGGCGATCGCCTCGCGTCATCTCGCGCCCGCAGTGATCGAGAGTACGCACCTGTCGGCCGAATTGCGCAGAAACGGGCTGCTGCCGGAAAAAGGGATCGACGGGGAGGATATTCACCCCTTATCGATAGACCGGTCGCATCTTCAGTCCGGAGCCGTGGACAGCGAGGTGCTGGCCGAGGAGTCGGTTGGCGGCGAGCATCTGCAGCAGGGAGCGGTGCAAAGCGGGCATCTCGCCGCCGAGTCGGTGCAGAGCGCCCATCTGGCCGCTGAGGCCGTACAGGCGCAGCATTTGGCGAAAGAGAGTGTAGAAGGGCGGCATATCGAGGAAGCGGCGATCGCCTCGCACCACATTGGCCCTGAGTCGATCGATATCTGGCATTTGTCGGCCGAACTGCAGCGGAATGGGCTGCTGCCGGCAGACGGTATCGGAGGGGAGGATATTCACCCCTTATCGATAGGCCGGGAGCATCTTCAGCCCGGAGCCGTAGACGGCGAGGTGCTGGCTGAGGAGTCGGTTGGCGGCGAGCATCTGCAGCAGGGAGCGGTGCAAAGCGGGCATCTCGCCGCCGAGTCGGTGCGGAGCGCCCATCTGGCCGCTGAGGCCGTACAGTCGCAGCATCTGGCGAAAGAGAGCGTAGAAGGGCGGCATATCGAGGAAGCGGCGATCGCCTCGCGCCACATCGGCCCTGAGTCGATCGATGTCTGGCATTTGTCGGCTGAATTGCAGCGCAGCGGGCTGCTGCCGGAAGACGGAATCGAGGGTAAGGATATTCACCCGCTGTCGATAGGCCGGGAGCATCTTCAGTCCGGAGCCGTGGATGGCGAGGTGCTGGCCGGGGGTGCGGTTGGCGGCGAGCATCTGCGGCGGGGAGCGGTGCAAGGCGGGCATCTCGCCGCCGAGTCGGTGCAGAGCGCCCATCTGGCGCCTGAGTCCGTCCGGTCGCAGCATCTGGCAGAGGCTAGTATAGAGGGGCGGCATATTGAGGAAGCGGCGATCGCCTCGCGCCACATCAGCCCCGAGTCGATCGATGTCCGGCATCTGTCGGCCGAACTGCAGCGAAATGGGCTGCTGCCGGAAAAAGGGATCGACGGGGAGGATATTCACCCGCTGTCGATAGGCCGGTCGCATCTTCAACCCGGAGCTGTGGACGACGAGGTGCTGGCCGAGGGAGCGGTCGGCGGCGAGCATCTGCAGCGGGAAGCGGTGCAAAGCGGGCATCTCGCCCCCGAGTCAGTGCAGAGCACTCATTTGGCCCCCGAGTCCGTCCGGGCGCTGCATCTGGCGAAGGAGAGCGTAGAAGGGCGGCATATCGAGGAATCGGCGATCACATCCCGCCACATCGGCCCCGAGTCAATTGATGTTTGGCATTTGTCGGCAGAATTGCAGCGCAGCGGGCTGCTGCCGGAAAAAGGGATCGACGGGGAGGACATTCAGCCATTATCGATCGATCGGGTACATCTTCAGGCCGGTGTTGTGGACGCCGACATTCTGGCCGAGGAGTCAGTCGGCAGCGAACATCTGCAGCGGGGAGCGGTGCAAGGCGGGCATCTTGCCAACGCGGCAGTCGGCAGCGCACAGCTTGCTGATGAAGCGGTTGCCTCGCGCCACCTGAAAACCGGCGCGGTTGGTGCAGAGCACCTTGCCTTTACTCCGGTTCAGACGCTGCTGGACCAGCCGGCCAAACAGCAGTTTGGAATGTCAGCGTTTTTGTTGCCGCGCGATGAGGCCGAAACGCAAATTACGGTTGAATTTGAAGAACCGTTTGCCAGTCCCAACTTTGTTATCGTCGCGATGACGAACCATTCGGCTTTTTACGCCACGTTAAGCGAACAAACGCAGGATTCGGCCGTCATCACGATTTCCAGGCTGAAGGAAAGCCATATCCACTATGGCTTCGTCATGTGGATTGCCATCGGAAGCACGCTTTAGCGACTAGAAACGATAAGGTTGAAACAGGGCCGCCGAACAAAACTCGGCGGCTTTTGCTGTGCCTGCGGGCGGCGTTTTGCCTGCGCCGGATGCATTAAGGCAGAGAGTTCCTCCCGGGTGGATGGGAGGGCTTCTTTTTTTGCTCCATGCCGGTTTCCCCGATCCCGTAGTATAATGGAGGTATCATTTGGGGGAGGAATTTGGAAGTGACTTTAATCAAGCAGCTCAAGAACCAGGATGATTTCGTAGGCTTTTATCTGCTCAAGGAGCTGGAAGTGAAGCAGACGAACGCGAATCCGCCTAAGGATTATTTGGACATCGTATTATGCGACGCAACCGGGGAGATGCCGGCGAAATTTTGGGACGCTTCGCAAACGGACAAAGAGACGTTTTTTCCGATGGGGCTCGTAAAGGTACGCGGGGTTGTGCAGACCTACCGGGAAAAGCTGCAGGTCAAAATCATGCAAATCCGGCCGGCTAAAGCGGAGGATGGCGTGACGCTGACGGATTTTATCCGCTCCGCGCCGATTTCGCCGGACGACTTGATTTATACGATTCAGGCGGTCATCGCGGATATCGACGATGACGAGATTCGCGAGATCGTTCGATATTGCGTTGGCAAGGTGAAGGAGAAGCTGTCCCATTATCCGGCGGCGAAAACCCATCATCACGCCTATTTCGGCGGGCTGGCGTACCATATGGTGCGGATGCTGGAAATCGGCGATTTCCTGTGCCGGCAGCGGCCGTTCCTGAACCGCGATCTGCTGAA
Source organism: Paenibacillus macerans (assembly GCF_023715465.1). Taxonomy (GTDB): domain Bacteria; phylum Bacillota; class Bacilli; order Paenibacillales; family Paenibacillaceae; genus Fontibacillus; species Fontibacillus macerans_A. Next base: position 54,357 of record NZ_JAMBOE010000008.1, on the reverse strand, counting down.
GGCGGGCATTATACTGCACGATATCGCCAAGCCGGAGGAGATGGTCGCGCAGCTCGGCATCGTGTCCGAATACAGCGTGCAGGGCAAGCTGGTCGGACATATCGCGATGGCTTCGAGCTGGATCACCGAGGCGGCGATCCGCCTCGCAATCGATCCCGATTCGCCGAAGGTGCTGGGGCTGCAGCATTTGGTGCTGTCGCACCATAACCTGGGCGAATGGGGCAGCCCGGTGCAGCCGCAAATGGCTGAAGCGGTCGCGCTGCACCATATCGATGCGCTGGACGCCAAACTGCAGATGGTGGAGGACGCGCTGAATACGACGCCGGAGACCGAGGACTGGACGCCGTTCATCCGCGGTTTGGAGAACAAGGCGATCTATCGTTTGAAGTGGTGAGTGACCCGGCGGCCGGGCTATTCCACATCAAAATCGAAATAGGTCGAGGGATAAGGTTCGTTTTTTAACGTGTAATGCCACCATTCCTTGCTGTACGGTTTAAAACCTTGCTTGACCATCGTGGTTTTCAGGATGTAGCGGTGTTTGCGTTGCTCTTTGGTCAGCCCTTTGGCTCCGTGGGCGGAAATCGGCCCCAGAAAATCGACCCGGCTGCCCATATCAACCTCTTCTCCGGTCCGTTTGTACACCATGGTGAGATCGATCGTGCTGCCGCGGGAATGGCCGGATTTGGAGGAGAGATAGCCGAGCTTGAACAGTTTTTTCTTGTCGGCGTCAGGGTAAAATTTCTCTTTCATCAGCGTGTCCTGCGGTTTTTTGGACCAGGCGGCAAAGTGGTCGACCGCTTTTTGCGGACGGTAGGCGTCGATGATCTTGAGCCGGTAGCCTTGCTTCTCCAGATCGTCATTGACCTTCTTTAAAGCGCGGGCCGCTTGTAAAGTCGTTATGGCAAATGGGCCGTTATAGCCGTCGATCCGCTCGCCGATAAAGTTGTCCCCGGTATAATAGCGGATGTCGTAAAGGGCATCCGGGACCACTTCATCGAGATATACGAACCCTTTGCCCTTGGGCATCCGGTTCAGCTTTTCGATGGATTCGTCTTGTGATGCGTCCGGCGATGCCTCCGGGGAAGGTTCGCTTTGCGGTGAACCGGGCGAGGCCGATTTCGTTTCCGCTTGCGCGGATACGGCGGCCTTGTCCGGGCTTGCTGCGGTTCTGCCGGTCCCGGCGGTATTCCAGTTAATGAACAGCAGCAACGCGGACAGGCCGAACAGGAGAGTTCGCCGCCAGCTGCGCCGGGTGAACCGGGACGTTCGGGCCTGGGATTGAGCAGGAACGGATGTATCGAGGCAGGCGGGCCTGCGGTTACGGGATGACATTGTATTGCTCCTTTCTCGCATAATCTTAAGGTAATATTTCCCTGAGGAAGAGGTTTTTTGAAGCTAACCGGCAAGTCCGACTGGCTTTTGCAATTATGCGTCCCTCTCATTTAAAATAGCGGAACTTTATGGTCTTATTTTCCGGAATTGAGCATGTTCAACCACAGTAGCGGAATTTTATGGCCTTATTTTTCAATGAACGGTACAAAATGCGTCCAACTCCCTGCGATTTGAGAAAATAGCGACATAAATTTCCATTATTACTCTCAACACGGGGGGATCGCCGAAATAACGCCATTTTTTTCCCTTATATTTCAGCTTGAATTTTTCAGCAGCCCGAGCCTTGAACAACTAGCGACGATTAACATAATGACATAATTAGCCGGAAGGCTTCTCCTCAAACCGCAAGGCTTCCCGGAACAACCGGTTCAAATCGAGGGAAAGACAAGGGAGCAGCGGCGAGGTGATTATTCCCTGATCGTCATACGTGGCGGCGAGTGTGTATACTCCATCCGTAAGCACAAATTGATCAACCGTGGCGTACAGCGGGTCAACGATCCAGTATTCTTTGACGCCAAACCGCTCGTAAAGCGCCTTTTTGACAACTTTATCCTTGGAACCGGTACTGGGAGAGAGGATCTCGATCAGCAGGTCGGGAGCGCCTTTGACATAACCGTCCCGGATGATATGCAGGTTCTCGTGACGGATAAAAATCAGGTCAGGCTGGACGATGTTCTCCTCGTCAAGGTGGACGTCCATCGGCGCGACGATCGTGATCCCCTGGGAATGGCAGGTTTCCCTGATCGATGCATATAATTCCGTCACTAAAATCTGATGGGTTATTTTGGGTGAGGACAGGAAATCGTAACGCACGCCTCCGATAATTTCGAATCGCTCTTCGATCCAATAGCTGCCTGAAGTCTCTTTGACGAAGGTGCGCGGCTTGTCCTGCTTCTTTTCGCTCATAGTGGACCTCCTTAGGGCGTAGTTACTTCTATTTTAATGCATACAGATAAGGGCGTACAGCCTATCTGAAGTGAGGCGTGGGACGTGAGACTTTGATCACTACCGCGAAAGAAAGTTCTATTATATTCTCGTAGGAGGGATTGTTTTGGCAAAAATCAGGATCGGGAAAATCAGCTTTTGGCATGTCCACGCGTGGGATTATACCAAGGAGGCGCTCGCCCATCCGGACACGGAAATTACGGCGGTGTGGGACGAAAATCCGGAAAGAGGCCGGTCGGAAGCGGAGAAACTGGGTGTTCCTTTTTATGCTTCCCTGGAGGAGCTGCTGGACAGCGGGATCGACGCGGTGATCGTCGATGCGCCGACCCGCATGCATCGGGATGTCATGGTCAAGTCCGCCCGGGCGGGCAAGCATATTTTTACGGAAAAGGTGCTGGCGCCTACCTTGCGGGAAGCGCGGGAAATCGTGGATGAAGTCCGGCAAAACAACGTGAAGCTAACCGTTTCTTTGCCGCGGCTCAATGACGGATATACGCTGGCGATCTTGCAGGTCCTGAAGGAGGGGTTGCTGGGGAGCGTGACACAGGTACGTGTTCGCCTATCCCATAACGGAGCGATTGCCGGCTGGCTGCCGGAGCATTTTTACAGCCTGGAGGATTGCTGCGGCGGGGCGCTGATCGACCTCGGCTGCCATCCGATGTATTTGGCGCGTCTTTTTTTGGGGGAATTCCCTGTAGTGGTGTCGGCTCGCTTCGGCGCTTTAACCGGAAAGCCGGTGGAGGATAATGCTGCTGTGCTGCTTGGTGCTGAATCGGGAGCGGTTGGTATCGTGGAAGCCGGCTTCGTCAACAGTTTCTCGCCGTTTACGATCGAGGTGCACGGCACCGAGGGCAGCTTGCTGTACGGTACGCCGGAGGAGAAGCTGCTTGTGCGGACGCGCGCCAAAGGGGAGGATTACGCGGCAAAATGGCATGAGCTCCCGGTTCATGGCAGCCTCCCGAGCGCGTTTAAGCAATGGGTCAGCCATATCCAAAACGGTACGGAGGGCGAGGAGAACATCCGGGCCGCTGTCGAGCTGACCGCTTTGATGGAAGCCTCGTACCGTTCCGTCCGTGAAGGTGGTGCGGTTCGCCCAGAAACGGATTAGCGCCGGACTGCCGGAACTGCTGCCGCCGGATGACAGCGGAAAGCCATGCGGGCCGTTCCTCAGCAACCCCTGAGGCGCGTTCTGCTTCCATGTTCGGTCCGCTTGCCTATTCATGGTTTAGGCGGTTTGTCCCCCAAAAAAAGCGGCCAATTCAAAACTCCTTGAAAATGCCATTAATGCAAATTGCGGTAAATTGGATGAAGATGAGATGAATGGGAATTTTTTTGAAAGGGGTTATCGCGTGTGAATGGTTCTTCGCTGGAAATGGACAAGGAGGCTGTTTTGGTGGAGATGAAACGGTTGAAACAGAAAGCGGACCGGCTGCTCGCGATGTCGATCCAGCTAGGTCAACCTGGGCTGGCCGTGGAAGCGGAGCAGTTGTACCTGGAAATCGACAGGCTGTCGGTTGGTTAATACGGCCGGCTGGCTTGCAGCACTGATACTTTCCGGATTTCCAGCCGGACATTTAACGGTTGCAGCAGCGGCTATTTTACGAAAAAAGACCTTTTCTAAATTCTAACGGTTGTGTGTGCCGTTATTTGCCTGAATCTAAGCAAAATTAGCTGGGTTTTAGCGAAATAAGCGCCATGGCAACCGTTAGAATTTGAAATCAGCGTTTTTGGCACAAATAGCGGTTGTGGAAACCGTTAGAATCGTTTTGTGCAACACAAGTGGCTAGTGATAAATTACCTCTATTTTCGGCAGAGACTTGTCCCCTCCCTTTCCCTCTCCATACGCTTGAAGTAATGGGTTTTCCTTAATCATCGTGGGAAGTTTATCCAGTTTTTTATAACGGTAAATCCGGGGACACATTCCCGGTTTGTTTTTTTATAAAATTATTTTGAAGGAATTTGGAGAGTTATGTAGAAATTTCACAGTTACATTCATATTAGAAAGCGGGGTAAAATGAATTGGATTTTTTCGATAAACTGAAAGCGGGTGTGACCGAGGCGGGCAGCAAGGCCAAGACGGTAGTGGAAATCAATCGGCTAAAAATGCAAAACAACACCCTGCAGGGGCAAATCAATCAGCAATACCAGGAGATGGGCAAACGGGTTTTTGAAGCTTCTCAGGGAGGCAGCTGGCCTCTCGGCAAGGAAGCGTTCACTGAAAATATAGAACGGATTCTTAAGCTGAAGGCCGAAATCGATGGGAACCTGGCGCAAATCGCCAGCCTGTCTGAATGAAAATATAACGGGGTGCCTGGTCGACCATTTTTTTGGATAGGCTTTGTTTAAACACTCTGCGTCAGCTTATGCTGAACATTGACGGTATATAACCTTATACGATAGATGCCCGAGGTTCCGGCCTCGGGCATCTTTATGCCGTTATTATCCAAAATGTCCAAATTTATTTGGTTTCCTGCACTCTTTCCGCTAGTCCGCTTAAATGCGGCTTCAATTCCGGCAGCGAAAGGGAATGCTTGATCGCTTTGGCGGCAAGCCTAGCGATGTGGCGGGCCCCGGTGTCGGAAAAATGGGTGTCGTCCCGAATACCATCCAGATAGTTGGGATGCGCCCCTTCGGGCAGATGCATGAACAGATGCCGGGACCCCTCCTCGCCAAGCGCCCGGTACAACTGCTGGGAAGCCGTGAAAATATCGAGCAGCGGCGTTCCGGTCTCCGCGGCGACTTGCCTCATCGCTTCAGGATACGCCCCCACGGCTTCGGGATCCGGGCTTCCGTCCGCCAGAAACCGCCGGCGGCTGACCGAAGTCAGCAGCACCGGCGTCCCGCCGCGCTGCCTGGCGCTGGCGATATACCGCTTCAGGTTGCCCGGATACGCTTCTTCCGGATCGGCATAACGGGAGGGATCCTCCTGTTTGCTGTCATTGTGTCCGAACTGGATGAACAGGTAATCTCCCGGCCGGAAATCCCGTTCAATGTCGGCGAGCCGGCCTTCGTCCAGAAACGATTTTGTACTGCGCCCGTTAACGGCGCGGTTGTCGACCTGGACAGACGAATCGAAATAATCCTGCAGGTATTCGCCCCAGCCGGTCATCGGCTTCTCGGCGGCGCCTTTCAGCGCAGCCGTGGAATCCCCAGCGATAAATACGGTGAGCTTCATTTTCCCATTCCTCCTGTGGGCCCGAATTACAACGTAACTCCGGTTTTGAAAATCGCCAGCTCGCGCACTTCATTTTGCTCGTTCCGCGTTTTTTGGCCGCTGGCCACTGCGATCACATAGGTGATGAACTCCTCGAGCACTTCTTCCATCGGTTTCTCCAGCAGCGGGCCAGCGTTAAAGTCCATCCAATGCCCTTTGCGGGCAAACAGCTCATTGTTCGTCGCCACCTTCACCGTCGGGACAAAGCTGCCGAACGGCGTTCCCCGCCCGGTCGTAAACAAGACGAGTTGGCAATCTGCGGCCGCCAACGCCGAGCTTGCGACCAAATCGTTGCCCGGCGCCTGGAGCAGGCTGAGCCCTTTTTTGCGCAGCTTTTCGCCGTATTGCAGCACGTCGACGACCGGCGCAGTTCCCGCCTTTTGCGTGCAGCCGAGCGATTTGTCCTCCAGGGTGCTGATGCCGCCGGCTTTGTTGCCGGGGGACGGGTTTTCGTACACCGGCTCGCCGTGAGACAGAAAATACTGTTTGAAGTCATTGATCAGGGTGACGATTTGCGCAAAAACATCCTTGTTTGCGGCGCGCGCCATCAGCATTTTTTCCGCGCCGAACATTTCCGGCACTTCGGTCAGAATCGTCGAGCCGCCCTGGGAGACGAGAAAATCGGAAAACGCTCCCAGCAGCGGGTTGGCCGTAATCCCGGAAAATCCATCGGACCCGCCGCATTTTAGGCCCACATTCAACTCGCTGATCGGGACCGGTTCGCGCCGGTCCTGTTTGGCCGCTTCATACAGCTCTTCCAGCAGCGCCACACCGGCTTCCGCTTCATCTTCCACCTCCTGGGCGACGAGGAATTTGACCCGGCTTTCGTCAATATCGCCAAGCAGGCTGCGGAACTCGGCGACCACGTTGTTTTCGCAGCCGAGGCCAAACACGAGCACGCCGCCGGCGTTGGGATGACCCACGGCATCCAGCAAAATGCTGCGGGTCATCCGATGGTCATCGCCGAGCTGCGAGCAGCCGTACGGGTGCTTCAGCACGGTCACGTTGTCGAAAGGGCCGAGGTCCGGATGCAGCGCCTTGAATTCGGCGATGATCTGCTCGGCGATGCCGTTGACGCAGCCGACCGTCGGTACGATATATAGATCATTGCGGATGCCGACTTTGCCGTTTCGGCGGCGGTAGCCGTCAAAGGTCAGGTTGCGTTTGGGATAAGTGACCGGATGAAGATCGGGCCGGTATTCGTACGTTTCTTCCCCGGCCAAACCGGTTTTCACATTGTGGGTATGCACCCAATCGCCTTGAGCGATATCCGCCGCCGCGCGGCCGATCGGATAACCGTATTTGGTGACGGCGGAGCCGGCCGCCATATCGGCAAGCGCGATTTTATGGCCCTGCGGGATCGCTTCCCGGGCCTTGATGGACAAAGCATCGAACGCGATTTCTTCCCCGGCCTCAATCGGGCGCAGAGCCACTGCCACCGTGTCCCGGGGGTTCATTTTCGTCAGTCGTTGCATGTGATTTCTCCTCCTAAACGCTGCCGCAGGACAGCGCGGCAACCATTGTCTTCAAGCTGTCTTAAATCGTCCTTCAGGGCTTCAGTGAGCTGCGGGATGTCCGACAGGTCCAATCCCCACAGGACTTCGCTCTCCAAGATGATCTGGATAAACAAGCTCGGATCCGAGGTTTTCCAGGCCTCGTCAAAAACGGCCAGCACTTCCGGGCTGTCCCTCCGTTCCAGGCGGTCTCCCCGGTAACCGAGCAGCAGGGCGGCAAAGGAGAGGGTAAGGAGCCTCGGCAGCTTCCGGGTTTCCTGCACATGCCGCAGCAGGACGGGCAGCAGACGGGTTGTGAATTTGGAAATGCTGTTCAAATAAATCGCCCCTAGTTCATGCCGGACAAACGGGTTCATAAACCGTTCCCGCACGGCCCCGGCATAAGCTTGCAGCTCAGGTTTGGGCAAATGGAGCCTTGGCAGCAGCTCGTCATCCATCAACTGCCGCACGAACACGGAAAAGTCAGCGTCCTTCATCACCTCTTCCACCGTTTGCAGCCCGGCGAGCAGCCCCAACGAGGCCATCGCCGTATGCGGGGCGTTCAGCAGATGGACTTTTTGTTCGCGGTAAAGCTTCAGATCCTCGCTAAAAATAACATTTAATCCCGCCTGAACGAGGGGCAGGCGCTCGGGCAGCCAGGATGGGCCTTCGATCACCCAAAGCAGGTACGGTTCAGACGCCACCATCAACCGGTCTTGGTAGCCCAATTCACGCTCCAGTTCGTTCGCTTGCTCCTGCGGATAACCGGTGACGATCCGGTCGACCAGGGTGCAGCAAAATGTGTTTTCCCGGTTCAGCCAGGCCGTAAATGGTTCGCCGAGCCCCCAATCCGCCGCGTAGCGAAGCACGATTTCCCGCAGCTTTTCGCCGTTGCGGTCGATCAGCTCGCAGGGCAGGATGACGAAGCCTTTTTTCCCGAGCCGAAAACGCCGGTTGAGCAGGGCCGTCAGCTTGCCGGGAAAGCTGCTGGGGGGCCGGGCGTTCAGGGTGTCGGCGGGATTGTAAGCGATTCCGGATTCGGTCGTGTTGGAGGTGATGAACTCCAGGTTATCGTCTTCGGCCAAAGCCAAAAACCCTTCATAATCGCTGTAAGGGCTGATCAGGCGGCTGGCGCTGGTGATGATCTCGTGTTCCCGCACCGTTTTCCGCCCGGCAATGCCGTCGATCAATACGGTGTAGAGACAGTCCTGCTTCGCGAAATTCTCGTCCATTTGCCCGCCCCGGGGTTTGACCATCACCACGCTGCCTTGAAACAGCCTTTGCTTGTTCATCTGCTGCAGCTGCCAGGGAACAAAAGCGCGCATAAAGTTGCCTTCCCCGAATTGAATCACGCGCTCGGGATAGGAAGGCAAATCCGGGTACGTGGTTCTGGAAAGCAATCGTGTCATCCGTCATCGCTCCTTTGCTGAATCGTATAGATTTAATGCACACGTTAACAATTCCGCGTAAATTCTAAGTTGGTTTCAGAACCGTATGTGCTGCTGTCCCCTAACCGGCTCTGGCAGAAATCTAACGGTTGTAGTAGCCGCTATTTTCCGAAAAAAGGCCTTTTCTAAATCCTAACGGTTGTGAGCAGCGTTATTTGCCTTATTCCAGGTAAAAATAGCCGGTTTTAAGTGAAATAAGCGCGGTGGCAACCGTTAAAATTTGAAACCAGCGTTTTAGGAACCAATAGCGGTTGTGGCAACCGTTAGAATCGTTTTGCGGCCGGACTTTGAGGTTGTCTTCCTCAAACCTTCGCCACCGTACCGCGCACCATTAACGATGTGGGAACAAGCAGCTGCTCCGGCTGGGCGTCCGGCTCCTGCATCAGTTCGATCAGTTTGCGCATGCCCAGTTCGCTGATGCCGGCAATCGGCCTGCGGACCGTCGTCAGCGCCGGGTTGGTGTATTTGGCAAACAGGATGTCGTCGAAGCCGATGAGCGAAACCTGGTCCGGTATCGCTACCCGCCCTTCGAAGCAGGCGTTCATCGCGCCGATCGCCATATCGTCGTTGGAGCAGAACACGAGCGATGGCGGCTTAGGCAGGGAAAGCAGCCGGGCCATCATGACGTGCCCGCTTTCGATGCTGTAATCCCCAAGGGCGATATACTCGGGAGAGATCGCAACGCCATGGGCCAACAGGCTGTCGAGAAAACCTTGCCGGCGCTCCGCCGACGATTTGAAGCCGGGTTTGCCTTCGATGATCGCCAGCCTGCGGTGGCCTTGCGCCAGGGCGTAATCGATCGCTTCCCGCACCCCGTCGCGGTCGCCTGCCGCCACATTGGGGATGCTGCGGTCCTCCAGCAGCCGGTTCAATACGACCAGCGGAATGCCCATGCTTTTGACGTGATAAATGAAGGCATTGTCGGCGTCGCTTTGGCTCATGACGAGGATGCCGTCAAACCGGTGCGGGGAAATGCCGTCCAGGTGGCGGATGCTGTCGATCCCGTGCACCGTCAAGCTGTAGTTTTCGTCCAGCACGGCGTTGATGCCTTTGATAGCGTCGACGAGAAAGCTGGACGAGGTCCCTTGGTCGATGCTGGAAAAAAACAGTCCGATCGTATACGATTTTTTCATGACCAGGCTTTTGGCGTTGAAATTCGGAACGTAGTTCATCTCCGCGGCGATCTTTTCGATTTTGTCGCGCGTTTCCTTCTTGATCAGCGTACTTCCGTTCAACGCCCGGGATACGGTGGTGTGCGATACGCCGGCGACGCGTGCGATATCTTTGATCGTGACCATACAACCTCTTCTTCGTCAATTATATTTTTCACGTTTTCATTCTAAATCCACCTTTCTTTTAAAGTCAAGAAAAATATCGTTTTGCACACGTGAAAAATGAATTGCCGCACAAATCATGTAAGCGCTATAATAACAATGATCACTTGAGAGAAGGAGCGCCCGCCCATGCATAAAGGAAGTTTGTTTTATAAAATATTCATCCCGATTCTTGTGCTCGGCATTGGTCTCGTGGTCAGCTTTGCCAGCTACATCTACATCAGCACGGTCAATTCCGTAAATGAACGGATCGCCGGCGGCAAGCAAAACTTTATTTTACAGACGAAAAACAATTTGGAGCAGCAAATCCGGTCGATCGAATATGCGTTTGATACCTACAGCACAACAACGTCGTTTAGTGAAATTGTCAAAAATCCGATCACAGAGCAGGATTTCATCGCGTACCGGAATGTGAATAGCCAGCTTAACTATATCGCCACCTTGGGGATGGAGCGAACGGAATACGCGCTGATCAGCTTGGAGCAGAACTGGCGGATTTCGAACGGCAGGCTGGCGAAACTGAGCGAAGAAGAGAGGAACGAGCTTATCGCAACCTATGTGCAAGATAAAAACCAAAGCCTGTTCTGGATCAAAACGGATACGGGGATTCGGTTCGTCAACACGCTGCCGGTATCCTCCAAGAACAAACAAGCGATCGCCATGTCGGATATCTCGCTGGAGACGCTGAATCAGACGATTCAAGCCGGTGACGGCAGCGGCGTTTATATTTTGAATAAGCAGGGCGAACTCATGTATGAGAGCAATCCGGAAGACTCTGGGATCACTTCCGGGCAATTGAAGGAGGTTATCACCCGGATTGACGAAAATCATGAGCCAACGGGGGTGCTGTCCCTGCAAAGGGCTGGCGATTCTGCTTCCGCGCCAAAAATTATTTATGCCGTCTCGGATTATAACAACTGGATCTATCTGACCTTGCTGGATCGGCAGGAAGTCGCCGGCGCCTTGAAGCTGACCAGGTTCGGAATCATCACGATGGGGACGGTGCTGACGCTGTTGATCGTCATTGTGGCTTATATCCTGGCCGTTTATTTTACCAGGCCGATCCGGCAAATCAAACGCAGTCTGTCGCTTGACGATCAAACCGGCCTCAAAGATGAAATCAAAACGATTATTCATTCCATCGATACGATCATAACCGAAAAGGAAAGTTTAGAGAACCTGATGGAAGCGGAAAAACCGCAGCTGGAAACGCAGCTCGTCATGAATCTGTTCCGGGGGCGCGTCTCCGCGGACGAGCTGGCCGTAAAGCTGCCCAGGCTGGGATATCGGCTGATGGAAACCCGCCTTTACGTAACGATGCTGATTCAATTGGACAACTTGGGCGAACGCGAGGCGTCGGACAAAGATGTGTTGCTGCTGGCGGTCAATAAATTGGCGGAAGAGCAAATTCCGCCGGAGCAGCGGATGCTTCCGATTATTTTGAACGATAAGACTCAAGCTACGATCCTGATGTTTACGGGCAAAACCGAACAGGAAATCCGCAAACCGCTGTTTGAACAAGCGACGGCCTTGATGAAGATGGCCCGGGAATATTTGAGGGTGTCCATCAGCATCGGCATCAGCAACCCGTACGGCAGTTTGCTTGGCAGCAAGGAAGCCTGTGAAATGGGTAAACAGGCGCTGCATCACCGGCTTAATTTGGGCAAGGAATCGATCATCTTTTATGAAGATATTTCGCAGGGAGTGTCGGGCCCGGTACTGCTTCATTATCCGGCGGAGCTGGAATCCCGGCTCTTCGATGCGATTCGTCTCGGCGATGAGGAGCAGGTTAGCCGCAGTTTGTATTTGTTGCTGGCGGAGATGATGAAAAAGAATAAACATTCCATGAATTTCGAGGTGGCCTTGGTCCGGTTCGTGAATAATCTGATTGAGCTGGAGCAACTGCTCGGTATCGAGGTTCTGCTGAAGCAGGACAATTACGCCCTGTATCATGTGCTGCTGGATACCCGAAATCCCGAAGAAATCGAACGGATGCTGGTGGACGAAATTATTTTTCCGATGGTAAGGAGCATGAAGGATAAGACGAACAAGCAATTCCGCAGCCTGTCCGAAGAAATCGCTGTCATTGTCAGGTCCGAATATGATCAGGAGTTAACGCTCGAGCAAATCGCCGACCGGCTGCATTATAATCCGAACTATTTAAGCAATATTTTTAAAAAGGAACACGGGACGACATTTAGCGAATATTTGATGAACTACAGGCTGGAAATGGCCAAAAAGTGGCTGGTCGAAACCGACATGACCGTCAGGGAGATCGCGGAGCGGCTTCAGTACCATAAACCGCAAAACTTTATCCGTTCGTTCCGCAAAAAAGAGCATGTCACCCCTGGCGAATACCGCAAAGCAAGGCAAGCGGTTTAACGATAGAAGAAGGAGCTTTTCCGTGGGCGGAAAAGCTCCTTTTTGTAATGATCAATGTAGAAATCGGCGCTTGAAGGCCGGCTACCGGAACGACCGTCCGCTGGCTTTCAAGATAGCGGAACTTTATGTGCTTATTATCGGGAATCTGGCTTGTCCATCCCCATTAGCGGCATATTATGTGTTTATTTTCCTGTGAATGGTCCAGAACGCGCGCATTTCCTTACGACCAGGGAAAATAGCGACATAAATTTCCGCTATTTCACTCCAGTAGACCGGTGTCACTGGAATAACGACATTTCTTGGCCTTATTTTTTGGCTCAAAACCGAAATCGGACAGTTTTTTAGTCACTTTGCTGGGGGAGTATTAGCCCTTGACCGAGCCGAGCAAGGCTCCTTTCACGAAGTGGCGCTGCACGAAAGGATAGGCGATCAGCATCGGCAGGGTGGCGACGACGATCACGCCCATCTTGATCGCTTGGGCCGGCGGGACGATATCGACGACGCTGTTGTCGCCCTGCATGCCGCTGGACACGATGACGATTTGGCGCAGCAGCACCTGGATCGGCCATTTCAGGGAGTCGTTAAGATACAGAATCGCGTTCATATACGTATTCCAATACGCCACTCCGTAAAAGAGCGAGATGGTTGCGACCGAGGGCAGCGACAGGGGCAGCATGATTTTGAAGAAAACGCCGAAATCGGTGCAGCCGTCGATTTTGGCCGATTCCTCCAGGCTGTCCGGCAGCGCTTGGAAGAAGTTGCGCATGATGATCAGGTTAAACGCGTTGATGGCGGTGGGAATAATCATGGACCAGTAGGAGTCGATCAGATGTACGCTTTTTACGACGAGAAAAGTGGGAATCATCCCGCCGCTAAACAGCATGGAGAAAACGACGATAAAGTTGATGGAGCTTCGGCCGAACAGATATTTGCGGGACAAACCGTACGCCATCAAGGCGGTAAGAGCCATGCTCACAAGTGTTCCGATCAAAGTTACCCCGATCGATACGCCCAATCCTCTGAAGATCGTCGGCGTTGAAAAAATGTACTTATAGGCGTCCAGGGAAAACGTGGTCGGAAACAGGATGAATTTCTTTTCAATAATTTCCTGGGTTGAAGCAAAAGAGCTGGCGATGACATTGACAAAAGGCAAGAGACAAGCCAAAGCAATGAAGGCTAACAAAGCGCTGTTGACGATCGTAAAGATACGATCGCCGATGGAATGTTTTTTGCGTAAAGTTTGGGCCACTTGAGTTTCCTCCTCTTCGTCGTTTGACTTTTTCACCTTACCAGCGAAAGGAGGATTACGTATATAATCCCCAATTGAGGTCTTATGCGGACCGTGAAAAAGAGGACTAAAACGCATATGCTCACCAGCTTAGCTCGTGATCAGCAAATGAGGCGATAGCGCGGAAAACGCCCGTCCTCAGCCAGATTTGCAACCGCTATCATCTGGTGATTATATACGGAATGCCCCCCATCCATTACGCTTAAGGACATAAAAAGGATAGTTCCGAGCCTATGCTTCCGAAGCGAGTTTTGCTCGAAGCTCATTCAGGAAGTAATGCTCACAAAACTAAACCTATGCTTCCGAAGCGAGTTTTGTTCGAAGCTCATTCAGGAAGTAATGCTTACAAAACTTTTAGGAGGTTGCTCTAGTGAAAGCATCGAGTGTCGCACCGATGGATGGGGGGATGGAGCCCGGACTTAAGCGAAACTCTTCCCCGATTCTCAAAGGCTTAAATCGCAACAAACTGTTGTATCTGATGATTTTCCCTGGGCTTGTGTATTTCCTTATATTTAAGTACTTGCCGATGGGCGGGCTGGTGATCGCCTTTCAGGATTATCAGCCTTTCCTGGGGATTGCCGGAAGCCCTTGGGTGGGAGCTAAGCATTTCATCCGTTTGTTTACGGAGCCTACGTTTATTATGCTGCTGAGGAATACGCTTATCCTATTTGCCATGAACATCGTATTTTTCTTTCCGCTGCCGATCATTGCGGCACTGATGCTGAACGAGGTGCGGAACAAATGGTTTAAAAACGCGGTTCAATCGATCATGTATCTGCCCCATTTCATGTCATGGGTCATCATCGTGTCCATCACGTATGTGTTGCTGAATGTGGATGGCGGGGTAATCAATGAATTTCTGGCCGCGCTGGGCTTTAACAAGATCAGCTTTTTGACTTCTCCGGAATGGCTGCGGACCGTGTATATCCTGCAGATCATTTGGAAGGAGCTCGGATGGTCGACGATCATTTATTTGGCCGCCATTACGGTCGTGGATACGCAACTATATGAAGCGGCTGAAATGGACGGCGCCGGGCGCTGGAGAAAAACGTGGCATATCACTTTGCCGGCGATCCGTCCCGTGATCATTACGCTGTTGATTCTAAAAATCGGCAGCACGTTGGATCTTGGCTTTGAGCACATGTATTTGATGCTTAATTCCCTGAACCGCGAGGTAGCGGAAATTTTCGACACCTATATCTTTACCGCCGGTTTAAAGAACGGACAACTCAGCTTTAGTACAACTGTCGGATTGTTCAAAGGCGTGGTCGGTTTGATCTTGGTGATGCTTTCCAACAAGCTGGCCAAAAAATTCGGGGAAGATGGAGTGTACTAATAAGTGCAATCTATGAATTTATGAAAAGAGAGGGGTATAAAAATGAAATTGAAAATAAAGCAATTGGCTGTTTTAGGGTTCGCCGTCATCCTCTTGTTGTCCGCTTGCGGCAGCGGGAAAAGCGCAACCACCGGCGCGGGCGAAGGAGGCGGAAGTGCGGGAGGTGAAGAGCCGGCTAATATCACCTGGATGAATATTTTGCATACGGCTACAACGCCGACGGGCGATATTCAGAAGCTGATCGAGGAAAAGACGAATACGAAAATCAAGTTTTCCTGGGTTCCCGACGCGAGCAAGGAGGAGCGAATCAACACCGCGCTTGCGTCCGACTCGCTGGCCGACATCGTTTCCCTGACCATACTTGAAAACGCATCCGTACGCAATGCGCTTAAATCGGGGATGTTCTGGGAGGTCGAGCCTTACCTGAATGAATTCCCGAATCTGGCGGCGATTTCCGAGGAGCAGCGGCGGGCTGCTTCAATCGCCGGCAAACTGTACGGGGTTCCATTTCTCAAGGACGTGGCCCGCAATGGCGTGGTGATCCGCAAGGATTGGCTGGATAAGCTGGGCCTAGAAGTACCTAAAACCACCGATGAATTAATGGCCGTAGCCAAAGCTTTCGCCGAGCAGGACCCGGACGGTAACGGGAAAAAAGATACGTACGGATTTATCGACCGCAGCGATTTGATTTACGGAGCATTTAAGACACTGAGCTCTTATTTTGGTACCCCCAACAACTGGGAAGTCAGCGAAGACGGTAAATTTACCCCGGAGTTTGAAACCGGGGGATACATCAAAACGATGGATTATATGAAGAAATTATATGCTAACGGATATATTAACCAGGATTTTGCCGTTACAGCCAAGAAGGATCAACAGGACGGCTTCTCGCAAGGCAAGGCCGGTATTTATGTCGGCGCCTTGTTTGACGGTAAAAACTTGCTCAATAACGCGATCGGTATTCAGGACGAGATGGAAATTGCGCTTGTCAACGACATTACTTCAACGGGCAACGAAAGCGACCGGGCGATCTGGGCGGGGAACGGCGGAATCGGCGGACTGCTGGCCTTCCCCAGATCGGAAGTCAAAGATGAAGCGGAATTAAAGCGTCTTTTAAAATTCGTGAACGATCTGATGGATGAAGAGAGCTTCACCTTGATGACCTATGGTATTGAAGGCGTGCACTACACGGTTGATGCGGATAGGGCTGTAACGATTCTGGATCAGAATAAGTGGGAGCAGGAAGTCCAACCGTTCTCCTCTTCCCGTCCTAAGGAGCCCGGTTATAAAATTCACGATGCCGATCCGCTGAAGGTCGAAGCCACTGAACTGATTTTGGATAACGAGAAATACGCGGTCTACAATCCGGCTTATTCCCTGGAATCGGAAACCTTTACGACCATGGGGTCGGAGCTGCAAAAGATTATTACGGACGCCACCTATAAATACATTCTCGGCTCCCTCGATTTGAACGGGTTCAAGGCAGAGATTGAGAAGTGGAAGCAATCCGGGGGCAGCAAAATTATCAGCGAGTACGAAGCCGCGTATAAGGAGACCAACTCCTAAACATATACCGATGGGGTCCTTTCCACGTACCTGTGGCAAGGACTGTCATTTATTTTTTCGCAGGGAGGGTGTAATGAGCGATGAATCAGATGAAATGGGCGGCAAAAACCGCACAATCCGTGATGGAGCGGACGCCGAAACTGTACGAAAAGGGGTACAACGGCAAATGGTCCTACGATTACGGCGTGGTGTTAAAGGGCTTTGCTCTTGTTTGGAAACGGACGGGGGAGCACAAGTATTTTGAGTATATCCGGGATCATATGGATTATTTTATCGGTGAAGACGGAAGTGTGCGGGGATACCGCAAGGATGAATACAATATCGATCACCTGAATAATGGCAAGCTGTTGTTTTTGCTGCACCGGGAAACCGGTCTGGAGAAGTATCGGCAAGCGGCCGCTCTGCTGAGATCGCAGTTGGCCGCGCATCCGCGTACGTCAGAAGGGGCGTTTTGGCACAAGCAAATTTATCCTTATCAAATTTGGCTTGACGGCCTTTATATGGGGGCGCCGTTCTATTTGGAGTATTTGCTCACTTTCGAGGATGGAAACGGCCTGGACGATGTGACAAAGCAGTTTATTTTGTGCGAAAAGCATACAAAGGACGCCGATACGGGGCTGCTCTATCATGCCTGGGATGAAAAAAAGGTCCAGCCCTGGTGCGATCCCGCCACCGGGTTATCCCCGAATTTCTGGGGCCGTTCCCTGGGATGGTACGTTATGGCCTTGGCGGATGTGCTTGAGCTGCTGCCGCAAGGGCATGGCGATTATGCCGAGCTTGTCCGGATATTCGCCGAGGTGCTGACGGCTTTGCGGAATTACCAGGATGAGGCCAGCGGCGTTTGGCATCAGGTCGTGAATATGGGCGGACGTAAAGGCAACTATTTGGAAGCGTCGGCTTCCAGCATGATCGTGTTTGCCATCGCTAAAGGAATCCGGCTTGGGGTGCTGGATGCGGACAGTTGGCGGACAACGTTGGATAAGGCTTACCAGGGGCTGATTAGCGAATTTTTGCTGGAAACGAAA
The DNA here is from genome assembly GCF_023715465.1 of Paenibacillus macerans. Classification (GTDB taxonomy): domain Bacteria; phylum Bacillota; class Bacilli; order Paenibacillales; family Paenibacillaceae; genus Fontibacillus; species Fontibacillus macerans_A. The sequence goes on along the minus strand of NZ_JAMBOE010000008.1, from coordinate 36,934 downwards.
GAAGGCTGGGTCAATCTGAACAAAAACTGTCAGGTGGCCGGGCTGGGCGGAGAGGATCGCCGGGACGGCACCTACGCTTATTACATCAGCGAGCCGATCATTACGAACGATCTTAAGGGAGTCGGGGCGTTTCTGCAGGCCTGCGCCGAGGTGGAATGGCTCGAGGATATGAAAGGGACCCCGTGAGCAGGTGGAAAAAGAATGCAGGTGTACAACATCGCCGATTACGACGCGATCGGTGACGGAGTAACCTTAGCGACCGCAGCGATTCGAGCCGCCATCAAAGCCGCGAGTGCGGTGGCGGCTCAATTGCCTGTGGGATTATCGCATCAACGAGGGCAATAAATCGAGCGGAATCGTGATTCAGGAATAGGATCACCGCCTGGGCGAACTGGTCGGCGAGCCCAATGTCCCGTCGCCGCGATCTTCCGAAGGCAGCCGGTGAAACTCGCGTTTGTACAGCCGTGTGAAATAAACCGGCTCCAGGCCAACGTAGGACGCGGCTTGGCGGACGGTTAGCTCGGGGTGATCCTGCAGCAGCAGGCGCGCGGTTCTGAGCCGGATTTGCTGCAAGTACTGCAGCGGCGTCAGGCCGATCGACTGGCGGAACAGGCGGGTCAACTGTTTTTGCGAATAACCGACATGCTCCGCCAGCCGGGAGATGGTAATCGGCCGGTTCATATGGTCGTGCAGGAAGCGGACGGCCACGTCAACGACCGATTCCCGGTAGGAAGCAGGCGGCAGGGCGTGCTGCGGCGATTCTGGAGACGGTTTGCCAGGCGTCCCGACGGCGGTGGTATCCTTGACGATCGCCAGCAGCAGGGACAGCAGCAAATCCGTCGTTTGCCACGGATCGTTGTCCGCGCCGGAGCGCTCCCAGATTTCCCGGAGCGGACCGGTGAACAGGGACACGTCCGACAACTGTAGCTTTTTAGGAGCATGATGAAATCCCCACTGGCTTAGCAGGTCTCCGAAGTTTTCCACCAGCGTGACGTATCCGACGAACCAGGGTTGTTCCCCATACGGCATATACTCGTGCGCGCAGCCGGCGGGGATGTACAAGAGCTGCCCTGCGCTGAGGATGTCCCATTTGTCCTTATTCACCTGCAGCTGGCGAAACCGCCCTGAGCCGGAGAGCGTGAGAAACAGCTGATGGGCGGAAAAACCTTTCATTCGCGTGATCGGCGGCTGAATTTCCGTGCCCGCAGTATAAACCGATAGCGGCAAAAGCTCGCGCAGGGAATGAGTCAAATTGCTTCTGAGCGGGAGCAGTTCCATGAGGGATTCACCTCTTTTGTCCATTTTGTATGGTATTTTGTCCGGTTTGTCGCTTCCGCCTGATTATAGCTCACATCTATAATGAGAGCAAACCTGTTAGGAGTGTGAAGCCATGATTGAGTTGGAAAAATACTGGGAAACGTTGTCCGCCCTGCACGTAAATCGCTTGCCGGCGAGAGCTTCCTTTATTCCGTATGCGGGGGCCGAATCAGCCAAGTCGGGAAAACGCGGGCGTTCGCCTTTTTACCAGACCTTAAACGGCGCCTGGAAGTTCCGTTATCACCGCAGCTTGCATGAAATCGATGACCGTTTTTTTGAACAAGACACGGATCCCGCCGCTTGGGACAACCTGATCGTGCCCTCCTGCTGGCAGACGAACGGGTACGATCAGCTTCATTATACGAATGTCAACTATCCGATTCCTTATGACCCGCCCTTCGTGCCGGACGACAATCCCGCGGGCGTTTATGTAAGGGATTTCAATTTGCCGTCTGATTGGACGAAGCGGGAAACCTGTATTGTGTTTGAAGGGGTAAACGCCTGCTTCTATCTATGGGTGAACGGCCGTTTTGTCGGCTACAGCCAAGGCAGCCGCGTTCCGGCCGAGTTTGATCTTTCCCCGTACGTGCAGGCCGGCCGCAACCGCATCGCGGTTCTGGTTCTGAAATGGTGCGACGGCACTTACCTGGAGGATCAGGATGTTTGGCGGTTTTCCGGCATTTACCGTGATGTGTACCTGCTGTCCCGGGATAAGGCGCATGTGCGCGACGTGTTCAACAAACCGATGTTGTCGGACGATCTGGCCACGGGCAAGCTGCGTTCGGAAATTGAAACGACCGGCGGCATCAAGGTCAAAGCCGAACTGCGTGACCCGGACGGGAACCTTGTTGGGGAACAAGAGGCTGAGATTGATGGGCAAGGCGCGATCGAGTTGGACGTGGCGCAGCCGCAGCTGTGGAACGCCGAGCAGCCGAGAGTTTACGAGCTTTTGCTGTATGCGGGAGCGGAGGTGCTGCGGTTCCGGGTCGGCTTTAAAAAGGTGGAGATCGCGGGTGGCGTCTTCCAAATCAATGGCCGCGCCGTCAAGCTTAAAGGCGTCAACCGCCACGATTCGCATCCGGCGCTCGGGCAGACCGTTCCGCTCAACCATATGATCCAGGATCTGAAGCTGATGAAGCGGCACAACATCAATACGATCCGCACCTCGCATTATCCGAATGATCCGAGATTTCTCGAGCTTTGCGACGAGTACGGGTTTTATGTGATCGACGAGGCGGATTTGGAATGCCATGGCGTGACGCAGACCGGGAAAATCGAGGAGGGTTCTTTTCATAAATTGTCGGTGGATCCGGCCTGGAAAGAAGCTTTTGTCGAGCGGGCGGTGCGGATGGTTGAACGGGACAAAAACCACGCTTCGGTCATCATTTGGTCGATGGGCAATGAATCGGGGTACGGTCCGAACCATATGGCGATGGCCGAATGGACGAAAGCGCGTGATGTGTCGAGACTGGTTCACTACGAAGGCGCGGCCGCCCGGTATTATGGCGATCCGAATACGGAAAACCTTGACATGGACAGCCGGATGTACGCGTCGGTGCCGGAGATCGAAGCGTACGCCAAGGACGAAAACAACGCGAAGCCGCTGTTCCTGTGCGAATACAGCCATGCGATGGGGAACGGCCCGGGCGATCTGCGGGACTACTGGAACGTTATTTATGCCTATCCGAAGCTGATGGGCGGCTGCGTATGGGAGTGGTGCGACCACGGGATTGCGGCCAAAACGCCGGAAGGTGTAAGTTATTTTGCATACGGCGGCGACTTCGGCGATAAGCCGAACGACGGCAACTTCTGCATCGACGGCCTCGTGTCGCCGGACCGCAAACCGCACATCGGCCTGCTTGAATTAAAGCAGGTGATCGCGCCGGTGCTGATCGAAGCGGAGGATGCCGAGCAAGGCCGATTCCTGGTGCTGAACCGCTACGATTTTCTGGACCTGTCGCACCTGGCGGTGAGCTGGAAGCTGGAGCGGGGCGGCGAAATGCTGCAGCAGGGCCGGACGGGTCCGCTTGCGGCGTTGCCAGGGGAATCGCAGCCGCTGACGATCCCTTTCGCGCTTCCGCAGGAGCTTCATCCGGGGCCGTTTGTGCTGACCTGCTCGGTGCGCCAGCAGCAGGAAAACCGCTGGGCCGAAGAGGGCTACGAGATCGCCTTCTATCAATTCGAATTTTCGGGGGAGAAGGCGGCTGCGCCGGAGGTTCAACCGCCGCAAGGTGAGCATTATGCTGAGTTTATGGAAGCTGGCGAACATGGCGGCCTGCTGACTGTGACTGGTTTTGATTTTGAGCATGTTTTTGATTTGCGGACCGGGGTGATCAGCTGGATGTCGAGGCATGGCGTGCAGTTGCTGCATCAGCCGGTCCGGTTCAACATCTGGCGGGCGCCGATGGACAACGACATGTACATCCGCAAAGCCTGGGAGGCGGCGGGGCTGGACCGCACCGGCATGAAGGTGTATGGCAGCCGGTGGCAACAATGCTCGGACGCCGCGGTCGAGGTGAGCACCGATTTTTCGCTGGGCGGATATACGTTTAGCCCCTTCCTGCGCGGGCAGGCGGTATGGACGTTTGCGCCGAGCGGCGAAGTGAAGCTGGCCGTGCACGTCGAGGTTCGCGAGGATCTTCCGTTTTTGCCGCGGTTTGGCCTGGAGTTGACGATGCCGAAAGGGACCGAGGAGATCGAGTATTACGGCTACGGTCCGCATGAAAGCTATGTCGATAAGCGGGCCAGCGTCCGTAAAGGCAAATACTTGCTCACTGTGGACGACATGTTCGAATCTTACATCATGCCGCAGGAAAACGGCTCCCGCTACGGGACGGAATGGGCGATCGCTTCCAGTGAGCTGGGCATGGGGCTGGAGTTCCGCTCGCCGCAGCCGTTCTCTTTCCAGGCCCTGCACTACACGCCGGAGGACCTGACCGGGGCCCGGCACATCTACGAGCTCACAAGACGCGACGAAACGATTGTGTCGATCGACTACAAAATGAGCGGGGCAGGTTCGGGCTCATGCGGCCCGCAGCTCGCCGAGGCTTACCAGCTCAAGGAGAAATCGTTTGATTTCGAGCTGACGGTGGCGCCGGTGTTTAAGGAGGATTGATATAATCGAAAATTTCTAGGTGTTTATTTAAAGGGAAGCTCCTGGTTATAATTACGGGGCTCCCTTTTTTGTCTATTAAAATATAGGCTGATTAATTGATATTTTTTATTTACACGTCCCTATTCAAGGATGACAATGATAAAAAAGGGATAATCAGGATTGAGGGTAAGTCAAGTTTATCTGTATGATAATAATGAGAATTTGTCCAAAGTATCTCATAAAAGCAATCTACTAAATAATTCTGATTTTGAAACTTTCGATAGTAATGGAAATGTAGCGGATGGCTGGAATATGTACATAGGGCAGGGAATTAACGAGACATACGAGATGCTGACTACTTCTGCGGTTGAAGGGAAAAGAGCTCAACAATTGACCGCTAGGGGATTGCTTGTGGGAGATGGAATGAACATATGGCGGAACTTATATACTCAGGGGGGCGGTACATAGCATCGCCGTGAGTGAAAAATCTTTCCGCCAGCAGGGCAACAATAAGCCTTCGGGAAATTGACGCTCATCCTCTACCGCCTTGATCCAATGCACGCATTCAAAAGCCGCATTGGCGATTTTTCGCTCTAGAATATAGCGATAAATGGATTTATTCATTTTGCTTGCGAATAGCTCGCGAATGTAGGGCAACGAAAAACCGGTCGCCAAAGCCAACTCGGCATAGTCGAACTTCCCTTTTATTCGGGTTTCGACAAAGGTAATCACCGAATTGATAAACAAGAAATTGTCCATATCAACCTCTGACCATAAGGATTTTATTTCCTTCATGAAGTAGTTTGAGTATAACATGCAACCTGTTTGCCGTCTCGACGTTTTTGAGGTTGTTTCTAGGGATCTCCAGCGCAAGTATTCGCTGAGAGTTGCAGGTCAGGGCAAGCCGTACGAAGCCCCGTGAACATCAATGCACCCTCACCCTCGTAAACAGCCACCCGCCTGCCACGAAAACAAAATAAAGCAAAAGGTTGCAGCCAACGCCCAGCAGAAGGGAGTCGTTGAACAGCAGCGTTTCGAAAAAGGAAGCGACGTGAACCCGCAGCGCGGGTATCGCCGTTCCGATGGGGATTGCGGTAATGATGAGCGCGGATAAGAGCCAACCCACGGGATGGGAATAACCGGAAACCAGCATGCCGAGAAACGCCATGACCAGCAGGAAGAAGATCGTTTGATAAAGGAAAGCACCCGCAAAGCCAAAGTCGTTCCAATGAAAGGCTTCGACGAGTTCCACTGTGCGATCGTAATTATGAAACACGTGTATTTGCAGTAAATTCCATAGAGAATTGATTAAAGCAATGGCGATCGCCCAGACGGCATAGACGGCATGCAATCCCATGTAATACTGAACCCGGCTAACACCCAAATGCGCGATGCGTTTGTAGTAGCTAAGCGGCAAAACGATGGCCGCCAGCAGCAACAGGATAATAAGCATATTGGCTTTCGAAAGAGTGGTGATATCCGGGATATCCGATACCAAAAGGATAAAAAGCTCGGTAATTGTGCCCAGCACAATGATGCTCAAGATAAACCAGATGTATATCTTGAGTTGCATGTATGTTGTCTTTAAATGAACGGCTAAAGCCTCCATTTCAGAGTCCCCCTTCGATCAAATACAGAAATAGTTTCTGGAGGCTTAACGTTTCGATCGAAATTCCCTGCTCTCGGGCCAGCCGCATGCTCTGGTCATCCAGCTTTTCGTAAATAGCCGCAAGCATGCCCCGCCCGTAAGCCTCGTGATAAATAACCCGCTTGCCGTTTGTAAACGAAGCAACAGTCTCCGAATTTCCCCGAATGAGATAGGCGGACATGCGTATGCGCTCCATATCATCCTGCAAAAGGAGGGAGCCTGCTTCCAAGATGCAAATCTTTTCTACAATCGGGGCGATTTCGTCAATCAAATGCGTGGATAGCAGAATCGTACGCGGATGATTGGCGTAATCCTCCATCAGCGTCTTATAGAACCGTTCCCTCATCAAAACGTCGAGTCCCAACACCGGTTCGTCATATAGGGTTAGCGGCGCCCGGCTGGCAAGGCCGATGATGTTGCCGACAAGACTTTGGGTCCCGCTGGAAAGCTGGCGGATTTTTTTGGCCGGTTCGATCAGGAAAAGATCGAGCAGTTCCCGCGCGTAATCCCAATCCCACCGGGGATAAACAGCGGCGGCAATCTGTAAAGCCTCGATTACCCGCGCTCCCCCGAAATGGGCAAATTGCGCGCGGACATAACAAAAATCCTTCGGCTGTTCTCTCTTGCCCAGTTTCTTTCCATTCACCTCTATCGTGCCGGAATCCGCTCCGATTCCGCCCGCAATGGTATTAAGCAAAGTGGTTTTGCCAGCGCCGTTACGTCCTAGCAGACCGTAGATCGCGCCTTCCTCCAGCTGTAAATCCAGATTCCGCAATGCGCGGGTAGGGCCGTACGATTTGGTTAAATTGCCGCAAGCCAAAGCTATACTCACGCGTTTCAGTCCTTTCTCAGCTGTTTGATCATGTTTATGATTTCATCGGTTGTCAGCCCAAGCTTGTCGGCCTCGCTTAGCAGATCGGCTAGCATCTCCTTATGGAAGCGTTCCTTTCGTTTCTGCTTGATCCTCTCTTTTGCATCGGCCGATACAAACATGCCAAGCCCTCTTTTTTTGTATAAAATCTCTTCATTTACGAGCAAGCCTATCCCTTTGACCACAGTTGCCGGGTTGATCTGAAACAGCTGAGAAAACTGGGCAACGGAAAGAATCTGCTCGTCCACGCGGAACGTGCCGTTCAGAATGTCATCCTCGATTATATAAGCGACTTGCTGAAAAATCGGTACATTTTCATCGAAAATGATGGTCATAGCTTCACCATTCGTCCTATTAGTATGTTACTCATCTAACATACCATAATAGATGCGGAATCAATTGTCAATAGTGGATTGAAGCATGGAAAATAAACCAGAAAAGCCTGTTGACAGGGAAATGAATATGCATTACAGTATGCTACATGAGTAACATACTATCATACCGATATGCCGAAAGCGGAAGATAAACCCGAATGACGCGGAAGCTTCCGCACAGACAATCAAAGGAGATGGAGAACGTGAATAAGCTGATTGAATTCAAAAACGTGACAAAAGAGTACAAAGTGGGCGAGGTATCGATCAAGGCGTTGGATGGCGTCGACTTTTCCATATCGGAGGGGGAATTCGTCGTCGTTCTGGGGGCAAGCGGGGCAGGCAAAAGCACGATTCTGAATATATTAGGCGGCATGGATACGGCTTCCACGGGCCAGGTATTTGTCGGCAGGCAAGAAATCACGAAGTTGAACGAACGGAAATTAACCCGTTACCGCGGCGAAAAGATTGGTTTTGTCTTTCAGTTCTACAATTTGATTCCCAATTTGAACGCATTGGAAAATGTTGAATTTGCCGCCGAGGTTTGCAAGGACCATCTGGATGCCAAGGATATTTTGCAGAAAGTAGGATTAAGCGGCCGGATCAAAAACTTTCCTTCCCAGCTCTCCGGAGGCGAGCAGCAGCGGGTGGCGATTGCCAGGGCCGTTGCCAAAAATCCGCTGCTTCTGCTCTGCGACGAACCAACCGGGGCATTGGATTATGTGACGGGCAAAGCCGTGTTGAAGCTTCTGGAGGACTTAAATACCGAAATGAAAAAATGCATCGTTCTGGTCACGCACAATTCGGCGATCGCCGAGATGGCGGACAAAATCATTAAAGTAAAAAGCGGAAAGATTGAAAGCATTACGATCAATGAAAACAGAAAACGCGCCGAAGGGATTGAGTGGTAAGCATGAAGCTTTTTTTCAAACTACTCCGGGATATTAAACAGTCGGCAGGACAGTTTCTCTCTTTCGTGCTGGTTATTGCCGTAGGCGCCTTTTTCTACACGGGACTAGCCACCTTGAGCAATGATTTGAGCGCTTATTCGGAGGTTTATTTCGAAGAACATAATTTAAGCGACCTAAAAGTGTTCTACCGTGAAATCTCCCAAGAGGAGATCGCGGAGTTAAGCCAAGCGGAAGGGATTCAAAAGCTGGAGGGACGCTATACCGTAGGCGCCACGGAAGCTTTCGAAGGCTACAGCGCGTCGTTCGTCATTCATTCCATACCCGAAAACAATGAAATCAATACGATCGCTTTAACCGAAGGCGCTCTTCCATCAAGCAAAGGCGAGATTCTGGTGGATTCCCGCTATGCTGGGGAGCATCACTATGCGGTTGGCGATCAAATCACGATGAACGTCAATGAAACGGAGCATGCTTTTACCATCAGCGGCTTGGGCGAAAACGTGGAGCACGTGAAAAAAAGCAATACGCAGGATCATAAAAACTATGGAATTGCCTATGTTGCGGAAGGAAGCATACCCGATATTGCGGGGCGTTTGTTCTACAATGAGGTATTGGTCGATGCCCAAAAAGGTTACGATGCCGAACAACTTGGCAAGTCTATTGAGGCACAGTCCACGGGACTTTCCTACCTGGGCCAAGAGAGCAAAGAACGTTCGTACGGCTATTCGCTTTTGAAGGCTACGCGGCATAATAATAGCCTGATGAGCAAGGTGATACCTCTCGTGCTTTTTATAATCGAAGCCATAATCTTGTGCCTGGCCATGTCCAGAATGATTGAATCTGAGCGGAATCAGGTTGGCATCATGAAAGCTTTGGGCACAAAAAACAGCAGCATCATGCTTCATTATATGGGCTATCCCGTGTTGGTTAGTATGATTGGGTCTGTTGTAGGCTATGTCATTTCAGCGCTGGTATTTGTTCCTCTCATTATAAACTCCAATGCAAGGTCTTATTCGTTGCCGGGCATTGAATTTTCCCAATCGCTGGATCTAATCTTGCCGCCAATCCTTATTTCCAGTTTATTCGGAATCATTGCTTGCTATATAAGCGGAAGGAATGTATTGAAGGAGCGCGCAGCCCAGGCGATGCGCCCCAAACCGCCAAAATCGATGAAATCCATATTCATCGAAAGAATTCCCGGCCTTTGGAACCGCCTGCCTTATAACTATAAGCTCATTTTGCGAAATATCTTTTTGAATAAACGGAAAGTGCTGGCGAGTTCAATTGGCGTTATGGTTAGCACGGTGTTGTTGATTACGGCATTTGGCACGCAAGCTTCTTTGCAACAAGTGGCGAGTCAGTTCGAGAAGGTATACTCCTACGACTTGCGGGTTGATTACAAAGCGAGCAAAGCCTTGGATGACCTTACTCTCCCTGACGGCGTTGCAAGCCATTATGTTTTGTCTTCTTATCCCATTGAGTTGAAAAAGGATGAGCAAATCGAAACAGCTTCCTTAATGGTGACGGAACAGGATAACGAGCTTATTCATTTTTTTGATAAACACGGAAATCCTTTGCGCTTGGAGAATGATGGCGTGATCGTGCCACAATCGTATGCGGACCAAATGGGCATTGCGGAAGGGGAGTTAATTCCTATTATTTTTAAAAGTCCAGGGCTGGACAACAAAACCGTAGAAATGAAGGTTTTAAAAATCTCTACGCAATATTCCAACCCGGCTTTTTTTGTCACGCCAGACTATTTGACAAGCTTTGGACTGGACTACGAGCCAACTACGCTTTTGGTGGAGGCTGATCCTTCGGCAGATGTGGATGTCATTCGCGACTATTTTGGGCAGGATCAAAGGGTGGCCGCCTTGACCGGTATGGACGATGTTCGGAAAGAAGCCCGTTATATTTTGCAGCAAAACAGCTTTCCTTTTATCGCGCTTATCGTCTGCGCCGTATTCCTTTCGTTTGGTGCCATTTACACCATATCGTCCATCAACATCTTCGAGAGGAACCGCGAACTTGCAACACTTAAAGTATTGGGCTATTACAAAAACAGGATCAACCGGCTTATCTTTTTTGAAAATATATTCATTACGACGTTGGCTGTGCTCGTGGCTTTCCTGATTTGCGGATATGTATATGAAGTGGTTGTAAAAGCGTTGTCCAGCACGCATCAGCAAATCCCGGACCAACTGGATGTTACGATCGTATTGATGGCGGCGCTTGTTGCGTTTATTCTCACCATCATGGCCAATCTGCTGCTTAGACGAAAAGTGTCCCGAATCGATATGATCGAATCGTTGAAAGGATTGGAGTAGCGGACAATGGAAAGGTCGGCCGCAACGCCAATCGGAACGTCGCGTCCGCTAAGGTTGCGTGATATGATCGTCACTCGCCGCAGCAACGCCGCGGGGCTTTCATGCTCGCTTTCGGCAGCCATCGCTCATCAAGATCAACCAATGTAATCCCAAATTTGAGGGATTGATGAAAGATAGCGAACCTCGCTACAATTCAGGTATTGCATTGGCAAGCATCTGGATAAGCGGCATAGGTGCCGAAAGGGAGAACGTATATGAACAAACAAACATCACTTGCTCCAAATCGGCAAAAAAACCATTCCGATACGTTGCAAGAATACGCGAAATCGCCGGAGAAGCAGCGGCGGCAGTACAAAAAAACGTTATGGATCGTGGTGGCATCGCAAATTTTCGGAGGGGCGGGGCTGGCCGCCGGACTTACCGTCGGCGCGCTGCTGGCGCAGGACATGCTTGGCAACGACAGCCTCGCAGGTCTTCCCTCCGCCTTGTTTACGCTAGGCTCCGCCGCGGCGGCGCTTATCGTTGGCCGGTTGTCCCAGCGGCTGGGGCGCAGGGTTGGTCTGGCCGCCGGATTTATGGCGGGCGGGATCGGTGCGATTGGCGTTATTTTTGCCGCAATTTGGGATCAAGTCGCGCTTCTGTTTATGTCGCTGATGATCTACGGAGCAGGCACGGCAACCAATCTGCAGGCGCGGTACGCGGGTACGGATCTGGTGCTTCCGAACCAACGGGCGAAAGCGATCAGCACGGCGATGGTCTTTACGACGATCGGCGCGGTTGCCGGTCCAAACCTGGTGGAGCCGACCGGCCGAATGGCGGCCTCCATCGGCCTTCCTGCTTTGTCGGGACCGTTTATGCTTGCGGCCGCCGCCTATTTGCTGGCGGGTCTGGTGCTGCTGCTTTTTCTTCGGCCCGATCCTTTTATCGTCGCCAAGGCGATTGCTGAAGAGGAGCGTTTGAAGGTAAACGCAAACGGCGGAGGGTCCGCAAGCCATTCGGAACCGGCTCCTAACAAATCCGGTTTGGTCGTCGTATCCGCAATTTATGATGCTGTAGATGAATAGGGTAGCATGAAGGAGCTTTCGGCCTATTGCTTTAACGGCGCGAAGGCTCTTTCGCTTTGTTAGGATAGCAGGGTTTTAACCGCTATAACCAAGGCTGATTCTTTTTTTTGAAATTTGGATGAGGGTTGGGATTTTTTTGAGTGGTGGATTGTGTTTATAGAAGGGAGGTGAAATTATGAAGGAAAGCTCATTAACGTCATTGGCCTTGGAACAGCAGTGGACGGCAATCTATACGCGGCATGTCGGTTTGGTCTATCGGCTTTGCTATATCTATTTAAAAATATTGGGGGAACTGCCAGAAATTACCCTGATTTAAACTACAACCACGTAGTTGTTATAATCCCTATAAGGTATAAGGAAAAAAGTAAAGGCATATATAAAATTCTATTTTGACGGTAAGGTAGAGGATGATTTTTTTATTATTGACTAGTATTCCTTTTGATCACTGTATAGATGTTCTATAGAGCTTTTATAGAATTTGGCTGCATTTATGCAGCCTCTTTCTTCATGGTTAATATTGCTCGAAGTTTGAAATCCATGGCGGATTTACATAACCAAGAAAAGGAGTTCGTCCAATAAGCCATATCTAAGACGATCAGATGGGCAAAATTGTATTTTTTAAGTGAAGAAAAATTAGGTTGCGGCTATTATGACTATGATGCAAATGGAAATATTTTATCTAAAAAAGAAAATCCGCTACTTTTGAAAGAAGTTATGCTTTTGGATCTAAACAAGGCAGGGGGAATTGGTATTATCAAACATGGGATGGGATCAGATATAAAGACATGACATGGAATACAACCACAAGTAGATGGGAAAGAGCCGATCCCTGGAGCTTGGTGACAGATGATTGGCTACACCCTGATGAAGAAGATACTGTGCTAAAATGGGTGGCCCCCTTTACTGGAACAATTCGTATAACAGGTAATGTATCCAAACATCCGGCTAATCAGGATGGGGATGGTGTTCGAGTGAAGATAATGAAAAATAATCAACAAGTATGGCCTTGCTCAGGATGGCACCTATCTACGATTGCAAGTAATTTTTTAATTCCTCATTTAAAACAAAATCCCCTTGCTCATCCCTCAAAAACGGCAAGACTTTAATGACGGCGCTTATGTTTAATTCGCCATAGATATGCGGATAAACTTGCCCATAGTTGCCGATGTCTTCCCATGTTGTTTGTTTCAAACAATGCAGTATGACCATTTTACGTCGCCCCTTTTATAATGAAATTTCATAAACCTGCAATATCAGCAAGCTCCCTCAACAGCTGTTCTTCCAAATGTGCAAGCTCGAGCATTTTTTTATGGACTTTTTTTCGCTGACTCGGTTTGTTTCCGGAGCCCAAGCACTTGATCATCCATTGATGGATGAAAAGCCATTGTTCCGCAGCCTCCTGATATCTAACGGATATTTCCTGAAGTGCGGGCAGGCTTAATTCTTCAGAAACAGCCTCTAGAAAAATGCTGTATCTTGCCCGGCTTATGGGGATTTTCATGGATCGCATCAGCATATATTCGGGAGACTCTGAAATCATCATATCGGTTTCCTGGTACGCGTCGGCATACGCTCTGATATGCTCTCCTACAAGGGTGGGCTGTACATGATCTTCGGTGCTGGTCAGGGTTGTCCGCAGTATGTTGGACCTCTCGATGGGGAGGAGCGTCTCATCGCAAAGCGCAAAAAGTCCATAAAAGTGGCAGGCTTGCTCGAAATAGTCAAAATCCAGGGATTCCATCGGCCTTCCGTAGTAGGCGTCCATTAAATAGATCTTGTTGCAGGAGCGATCCATCCCGATCGCCAGGCAGGCATGACTGGTATGCAATCTTTTGTAGGCCTTGCACCAAGGGCAAGAGTAGGAATCGAATCCGAGCAATACGGGCATGCCGGAGGACAGCCTTGTTTCCAGCAGGTTCAGCAAGAAGGTTCTGTCCATAGCCGGATCATCACGCTCCACAAAGCGGAGGTTGATCCCGTGATAAGCAGCCAGGTATTCCATGCTGGTTTGGGGAATGGATACACATTCAATCAATGGCTGACCGGGAAGCTGCTGCTTCGTAAACGATAACTTCCAGGCATTCCCATACATATATCTGCAGTCTCTTCCAAGCCATGAAGCTACGGAGAAAATAACATCGTCGATGCAATTATGAATGCTCGGATGAGTTGTGCTTTTAATGGGCTGAATGTCGAGCACTGTAAATCATCCCCTCTAGAATCGAATGATAGTGATATTGCCGCCAATGGCGGTAGCTGGCCGGAGTCATTCCGCTGTACTCGCGGAACAAACGGTAGAAATACTTCATATCGCCGATCCCAACCTCCAGGGCAATATTCTGGATGCGCATATCCGTAAAGGCAAGGAAGACGCAGCTGTACTTCATGCGGATTTCCTGAAGCATCTGGATGAAGGATTTCCCGGTTTTGTATTTGAACAAACGTTGAAAATGACGGGAACTGATGGAGATATATCGGCTGATTTCCTGAAGCGAAATACGCTGGTTGAAATGGTTAAGCATGAACAGAATGACATCGTGAAACGGGTCATTTTCCGTCTTAGGCTCCTCATGAAACGGAACCTGCTTATGCGGGTTAATGATGGAGAAAAGCTTGCATAATAAGGAATACATCGCCGGCAGGCTGGTGGAGGTCTGGTTGGAATAAGTTTTTTGCAGGTTATTGAACAAATCGGTAAGCTCCATAGCTTTATCCCTATACCCGGACCAGCTTGTCTGCTTGCGGAAGCGCGCTAATCGGGCAAGGTCCGCTTCGGAGAGGGACCCGGATAATTCCGGGGGAATATCGAAAATTTCACGCTTGAGCAATACATTCAGAATGCGAAGGGGCCGTGAGCCTGTAAAGTCCAGCGGCTGGAAGACATGAGTTACACCGGGGGGAATGACAAACAAATCTCCCGGCTCTACCCGAATTTTATCCTGGGCAATATAGTGGATACCCTCTCCCTCATAAACGTACGCCAGTACCATGAAAGCATGTTGATGGCATACGGAAGTCAGTGTTTCCTCCGATAAGAGCATTTGCAGCGGCGAATTACGGTCGAATAGATAGTTTGCGGTTAATACTGGAAAACTCCCCATGGACAAACCTCGCTTTCTATTCTTTTGTTACAGAATATTACAAATATATAAATTACTCTCTAGTATAACCAAATAGTTTGGCGCATTCAACCATATATTGGAAAGTTAAATTTTGCTATATTTAAGTTAAAAACCACAAAGAAATGAGGGCAAATACGATGCAGCAAAAAATAATCGCCATTATTGCCGAAGTCAAGGAAGACCCTGAACTCATCCGCTCTCTTGATGGCTCATCCGATCTGATGCTTGATGCTGCGCTGGATTCCTTGCAAATCATAAATTTTATTCTGCGGGTTGAAGATGAGTTTAATGTGGAGATTGATTTTGACACCTTTGAACAGGAGCATCTGAAATCCGTAGAAACCTTCTCCAACTATATTGCGGAACTAGTCAGAGTGCAGGTATGAGCAGTTCGGTTCATTGCGGCAGCTTCGAAGCGGAGCGTTATTGGCGGGAGGAAGCGTTGGCTGCGTTGCCGGCCTTGCCCGATGCCGGGGCCATGTCTATCATTTCAGCGCTGGATGAAATGCTGTTTGTGTTTTGCGTAAGCGGGGATATATTGCTGACCCGCTATGGCATGAACCGGGCCCAATACGATTATTTGCATTCCCTAGGTTATGCGTTCAAAGCCAACTTGGAACCGCTTACGTTAAGCGGCGGGGAAGGGCCCGAGGTACAGGAAGGAATGAATGTTTTTCAATTATTGGAAGGTTTAACGCTGGAAGACCCGGCTGGCGCACTCATCCCCCAAGGGGCTGCGCTTGAGCCATTTGCTGTTTTGCCCGGAGCGGCAAGGATGGTTCAGCGCTATCGTTTATTGCCCGATCTTCCGGATGAACAAACGGTTCGAAGAGTGAATACCAAAGTCTATTCCATCGCCATGCGGGACAGGCTGTCCTTGCCCAATGTGGGAGTTGTAGTCCGCAGCAGTCAGGAGTTGCTGGCGAAGGGACAGGAGTTGCTGGAAAATGGGCCATTCCTGATTAAGGATGACTACGGGGTATCCGGTAAGGGAAATCAGACAGTAGATTCGGAACGCATCTTGCGCAGATTGGCCGGATATCTGGAATCCGGCAGAAACAAAGCCAAGAAAATACGTTTTGTACTGGAGCCTTTACTGGATCGGGAAACGGATTTCTCCTGCCAGTTTTGCATCGATCAGGACGGCACGGTTACGATTCTCTCCGTGCAGCAGCTAATCAATAACGGCTTCGCCTTCGGCGAATCCCATTCTCCTGACGCCGCTTTACTTGAAAGGCTGAATCGGGAGCGCTATTTTGAACTGATGCACAGGATTGGAAATGAGCTTTACGCAGACGGCTATTTTGGACATGTATGCGTTGACTCGATGTTGCTGCGCGATGGAACTCTGGCACCTTTGGTAGAAATCAATGCCAGAAAGTCTATGAGTCTGATTAAGCGCGGGTTTGATTCTTACCTTGGTGAGGCGGACATTCGAACCTGTCTGATTCAGGCGGCGCTTCTCGCCCGGGAGGATGCCTGTTACCCGGCTTTGCTGGAGCAAATGGAGCAGGCCGGCATTTTGTTTGCCAAGGGAACGGGGGAGGGGGTGCTTCCGCTAACCTCGGGAGCTCTGAACCCGCCAGGCAAGGCCCGTTCCTCCGGGCCCCGCAAAGGCAAGCTGTATGCGGCTCTTGCCTATCATGACGAAGGCCACAAAAAGCAGCTGTTGGATAAGTTGGGTGCGGTTCTGCAAAGCGCCGGGTTTACCACGCTCCGTTGATGAACGGCCGCAGGAACCAGCATGGGTTATACAATAAAAGAAAAGGAAGCGAGCAAATGAACAATACCGTGACAATACTATGCTCCGGCTTTGGACTAGGCTTCTATGTTCCCGGATTGCTGATTGAGCGGAAGCTTCATGCCCTCGGGATCAAAGCGGAAACGGAGGTCTTCGAAAGCCTGATGGCCGATGACAAGCGGAGGATGACGGACAGTAGCCGTAAAGCGTATCAGCAAAATTTTTCCGTAGCGCTAGGTTCGCAAAAAATACCGGGAGACATTCGCAACAGTCTTGATCCGGCGGAGATAGAAAGTTTGTTTGAGCGTTGGCGGAGAGAACACCGGCAGCATTTCATTGCGTTGTCCGGGCACTGGGTCCACATCCTCGACCTGTTTCGGGAAGCTGCGGGCTCCCCGGTTTATGCCGACTTGCTGTATGTGGATTCGGATCTGTCTCCTTCCTGGAAAAACCTCCGCAAGCTGAATCCCGGATATGCGGAGCCATATCGGGAGGTGAACATGTACGGCCGCGAAAACAAGAATGTGCTGTGGCGATTGGATGTGGAGGGCCTGATGCCTTTGCCGTATACGGCAAGAAACGGCCGGCTTGTGGTCCATGGCGGAGGCTGGGGCATTGGAACCTTCCGTCAGAAGATTGATGAGATGGAGGCTGCGGGGCACGAGCTGGATATTTCCGCTTACAGCGTGGACGAGATTGGCGAGGATACGGGCGGGAGGCGCTATTACATGATAGACCCGGAGTGGCGCACCTGGGTTCGTGACAGCAACGGGACGTATACGTTTCCCCGGTTCGGCAGGGTAAGCCGGAGCGAACAGCACTTTCAGGCCTGTGCGGAATATGGCCAAGGGTTGTACGGCATCATCCGGCAGTCGGCGGCGATTATCAGCAAGCCGGGCGGAGGAACTTTGCTGGATTCCCTCTCTTCGGCTACTCCGCTTGTGCTGCTGGAGCCTTTTGGCCCTCATGAGAAGATCAACAGTGACATCTGGGAATCTCTTGGCTTCGGTATTCGTTATGACCGATGGCGGGATTCGGGCTTCGCGGCGGAACCGTTGCAGCAGTTGGCCCGCAATTTGATGCAGGCCAGAGAGCGTTATCCCGATTATATCGCCAGCTATGCGGAACGGCTGTACGCCATGGAGGGAAGAGAATGAAGCAGGGCGAGGGCAAACGGAAGGAGGGGAAAGTATGCAACCTAACAGTAAGGTGGCTTTGAATGACCAATCGTTCGAGGCGTTGAAACGGACGATTAAAAACGTAGTTATCCCCCACAGAAGGCGGAAGCTGAATCCGGGGTTTAAGACAGCCATGCCGGAAATTATGTCCTTGAAGCTGACCAACCGCTGTAATCTTCGTTGCAAGCACTGTTACCAATGGAATGAATCCGGCTATCACCATGATATGGACCAGGCGGAGCAAAATCTGGATATGAGCCTAGACATGATCCGCAGGCTGCTGGAAGAGACGGATGAAGCGGAATCCCGTTTGTATTTGTGGGGAGGGGAGCCGCTTTTTCACAGAAATTTTAGTGAGATTCTGGATTTATTGAAGGAGCATCCCCGGGACACTACAATTTGCACCAATGCGTATTTGATCCAGCAGTATGAGCAAGGGATTTGCCAAATATCAGATCATCTGGAGCTGCTGATTCCGATTGAAGGCTTCGCCGAGGAGCATGATTTGCTGCGGGGAAGAGGGTCATTTCAGAAGGTGATGAACAGTGTGGATCGGTTGCTTGAACTGCGGGAGCAGGGACTGTTCCGCGGCAGAATTTCGGTACACAATGTGATCAATGATCATATGATCGGAAGGCTGTACGAGCTGGTGGAATTTTTCGAACAAAAGGGCGTTGATCTGGTGCTGCTCTGCTTTCCATGGTACATCTCCAACGAGACGAGCCTGGATATGGATTGGTTCTACAATGAACATTTCCAGTGGCTTGGGGAGTTGGATCCGCATCACCGCAGCAGTTGGCATGCTTTCAAATATCATCTCCAGCCCGAAAAAGTGGAGTCTCTGATGGCGGACCTGGGGCAAATCAACGGCCGCACCTGGCATAATACACGGATTCGTTATCAGCCGGGGCTTGATTTTGATGAAATCGAGGCTTTCGTGTCCGGCAAGCCAATGGCGCCCCGCAGTTCGTCCCAATGTCTGGCGCTAAGTACCAGAGTGGATGTTTCGCCCAATGGCAATGTGAGCGCGTGCAAGTTTTTCTCGGAGTTGTCGGTCGGCAATGTGCAGGAGCAATCGTTGACGGAAATATGGAATTCCGATCGCTACGATCGGCTGCGGTGCATTCTGGATAAAAATTTGTCCCCGGCTTGCTCCAAATGCAATGTATTATACCTGAATACTTCGTCATCGCTGGTACACCTATGAACACCGAAGGCAGCAAGCTTCCCTGCCGGTTAGGCATATTGGGCGCTTCGGCTATAGCCGGGCCCGCCTTGCTTGATCCTGCGCGGGATGTCCCATCCGTCACCGTACACGCCATTGCCAACCGCACGTTGTCGAAAGCCGTGAGGTTGGCGGAAACGTACCATATTCCGAAAATCGCAACCCATTTGGATGAGCTGCTGGACATGGAGGAACTGGACGCGGTCTATATCGCCCTAAGTAATGAGCTCCATGCCGAATGGGCCATCAAAGCGCTGGACGCGGGCAAGCATGTCCTGGTCGAGAAGCCCATTGCCCTCAATCCGGATGAAGCGGACCGGCTGAGACAAGC
Organism: Paenibacillus macerans; assembly: GCF_023715465.1. Taxonomy (GTDB): domain Bacteria; phylum Bacillota; class Bacilli; order Paenibacillales; family Paenibacillaceae; genus Fontibacillus; species Fontibacillus macerans_A. The sequence goes on along the minus strand of NZ_JAMBOE010000008.1, from coordinate 17,734 downwards.
CAAGCTTCGTAATCCGGCGACGAGGCTTGTGGAAGGTCTGATGGTGGCGCATCACCCTTGGCAGGAGGCACTGAAATCTATCGTGGAATCCGGACAATACGGCCAGCTTCACCATATTCGCACCCGGATTTCCATACCTGCCAGGGACAGGCACTCAGGAAATTACCGCAGCGTCAAGCATCGGGGTGGAGGGGTTTTTGCCGACCTGGGCTGCTATTGGCTGCAGTTCGTGCAGAGGCTGGCCGGGCTTGATTGTACGGATATCTCCGCACAGTCCGATTTTGATGGTCCTGACGGGTGCGATTGGACCTTTCAGGCGGAGCTGGGTTATGGCAGCAAAATGAAGGCGGAATGCCTTTTCTCTTATGACCTGCCTTACCGGGCTTCGCATGCTCTTTATTTTGATCAGACCGTATTGCTGGTTCCTGACTTCCTCCGGGCCATTAAAGGATTTTTCAAAATGAAAATTCGCCATGACCTGCCCCATGACCGCAGCACCGTTGTGGAATTCGCGCCGATGCATTATTATGTGAACCAGCTTCAGGCTTTTACGGAAGTCATAAGTGGCGCGCGTGCGGAGGAATACGAGAAAGCGTTGAAACGGGTGGAGCTTCAATCTGCGATCCTGGCGGCGGCTGAACAAGGCAGCGGCTGCCGGTGAGGAAGCAGGGCCGTGAATCAAAGAGCCTGCATTCTGCGGTACAGCCGTACAGGATGCAGGCTTTGTTTCGTTTAAGGAGGAGGCTAACGGTCCTGCAGGGGAGGGGCCTGGTTCACCCAGTTCCGCTCGTTGTTTTCGACGTAAATGCCCAAAGCCTGATCGAAGGATAACCCTGGATTATAAAAAACCAGCATCATCGTTGCGAATCGTGCACATTTCTCCGCGCTTGGCTGCCGCAGAAGCTCTATGGCCAGTTTCCGGAAATTTTTCGGCTTTTGCGGAGCAGCTTCAACGGCTTCCATGAGGGACTTATGTCCGGAAAACAAAATGCGATTGACAGCGAGAATGATGCGGCTGCTGAATAATACCAGATTGCTTACGGCATGGGCCATAAGATAGGGATCATCCTTTTTGCCGGCTTCCTTGGCGAAATAAAAGGCGTGCAAATATAGCTGGGCGGAAAAGTCCCGCAGATTCTTCTCGCGGTTCTCCTCGGGATAAACGGGGATTCGGGATAACAGCTCATCTAATCCGGTTATGGTGGAGTAAACGGCTTTGGAACCGACAAACGAATGCCTTGTCGGTTCGCTGCCTTCCTTGGCGGCAAGCTCCAGGAAGGAGAGGGAAATGACCTTCACATCCACATAACCTCCTTCATATGCGCTGACGGAATGATCCGCAAATGATAACTGACGGTCACTGCGCCGTATCTCGTAGGCCTCTTCTGTCATCAGCAGATAAACATCCACATCCGAGGTTTCCTTGGCCGTTCCGTGAGCAATCGATCCCCCGATCATAATGGCCAGGCAAGAGGAATCGGACTTCCACTTTTCTATAAAATTGTCCAGCGTCTGTTTATGATGATCGAACATTCGCATCGGGTTCATCCTGCGGACCCCCTTTATAATGAAATATATGGAAAAATAGTTTGGATCAAGGTATTATCTTTATATTCTTCCATCAACTATGAAAATACCCTTCTGCTGAATATTACAAAAAAGGGGCAATATTATGCTGTGTATCCTATTTGTCGGGTGTACTGCAAAAGTAGAGAAGGAGCAAGCCAATGTCACCTTAAAAGTTCTTGCTTGGAATGAAACCATCTTTAATCAGCAATATGGTAATTTTTTTCTGGCGACGGTTGCCAGCGAGCTTATTTTCCTTTTTTTCGGCAGTAATAGGGCGGTTTTGCCTAAATAAGCGCGATGGCAACCGTTCGCGCAGAAGATGTTCCGGTTAGCTTGATCATTCGAGATTAACACGTTAGTCAGGCGCCGATTTTGAGGTTGAGTTCCATCTCGAACATTAATTTTTTAAGTAAAGTGTTGCGTTGCAAACCGCTTTGTTTATTTTTTTAACTATTTGTGCTACATGATCTAAAAATTTATTGAAATAGAAGGGATATATTTTCATTTTTTACGAATGATCTATAATCAACTTAAAAGGAAGGAGGGGCGCTGCATGGATGAAATCGACCTGCAGATTTTGCAAATTTTAAAAGCTAACAGTCGCACAACCAGTTCCGACATCAGTAAAGTGATTCATTTGTCCGTTCCTTCCATTGCGGAAAGAATCCGGAAGTTGGAGAAAAACGGGGTGATCGATCAATTTACCGTCAAACTGAACCGGCGGGCGATGGGGCAGCGTTGTATCGTGTATATTTTTGTGCAGCTGGACGGTTCGGCGGAAACCCAAAAATTTCGCGAAGCCATCGTTCAATCGGAGCAAGTGCTGGAATGCCATCACACCTCCGGAGAATACGACTATATGCTAAAAGTGGCACTTGCGGAAATTTCTGAACTCGAGGAGTTCATCATGTACACCTTAAAAGCTAACCACAATATCGTCAGGTCAAACACCGTGTTCATTCTCTCAACATTAAAAGAAGAGTAGGGGAGTGGACGGTATGGCCTGGGAATGGTTGCTTAAGGGCATTTTATTGGGTCTTGCGATCGCTGCGCCGCTAGGTCCGATCGGCATTTACTGCATTCAAAAAACATTGTCGTCGGGCTTTAAAAGCGGACTATTTAGCGGTCTGGGGGCGGCGACGGCAGATGCCGTTTACGGTAGTATCGCCGGGCTTGGTCTATCCTCCTTCATAAGTTATTTGTTGGGGTATAAAGCTCTTTTTCAAGGCTTAGGAGGATTGTTTATTTGTTACCTCGGTATCAAATTTTTTATTAAAACTCCACAAGTCCATCTCCAAAAACAACCGCTGCAAAAAAGCACGTTAAACTCCTATACGGTGACCTTCCTCCTCACCTTATCCAATCCGATGACGATCGTATCTTTTCTAGGAATTTTCAGTGTATCCGGTGTTGTTTCTTCATCGGCCAGCGGCAAGGAAATTTCTTTACTGATCGGCGGTGTCCTCCTGGGATCAGTGCTTTGGTGGCTTTTTCTGGTGAGCGCGGTAAGTTTCTTCCGGGCAAAGATTCTAAATGGTCCTAGACTATCTATTTTCAATAAACTGTCAGGCCTCGTTATGTTAGGATTTGGCGTCAGCGCACTCATCCAATTCATAAAATGGGCATAAAAACTTCGGCTTGACGTACCGCATCAACAGCGCTATAGTATGTAAATGCTCTAATATTTTAGTTCTAAATTAATTAGTTGTTAAATAGTTTGAACTACCAATTGTCGCTTGAAGTACGTGTTCAAAAAGCCGGTTTTCAGCACCGAGAAGGTTGGATGAAGCTAGGGACGTCAGTAGCGGAGCGTACGTTTTGGGTACGTGAGCAACTGAAATGTTTCCGGAGGAAACATGCTTCGGAAGCATGTGCTTAGGCCCGGGTGAATTCAAGATTCGACGCCGAGTTACTTCTTGATTCACTTCGTGATCAAAAGTGGACTTTTTGAACTACCTCTTGAACGAAGGGAGGAGGAATACGTGGTCAAAAAAGAAGAACTGTTTGAAGTAACCTCGATGTTCCGCACCCTGCTCAAATCGGTCTCACAGGAGTGGAACAAGCGCGGCAGGGAATACAACCTAAGTTTCCCGCAATACAAAATGCTGTATATTCTGGATAGGTCGGGAACGCAAAAAGTGTCGCAGCTCGCAGAGTGCCTCGGAATCACGCCGGCGGCGATTACGGGGATTACCGACAAGCTGCTTACGGAGGGTTATGTCAAACGCGAGCGTGCGGAAAATGACCGCAGGGTCGTGAATATTTCGATTACTGAACTGGGCAAAGATATCATCCGGCAAGTGAACGAAAACCAAAAGGAGATGATTGACGGGATGTTCAATCAACTCCAGGAGGAAGATTTGCAGCATTTACGGCGGATATTCGGCCTATTGCTTACAAGCTTAGAGCAAACCAAAAATTAATGGAGATGAAACAGACAACAATGGAACACCTTTCTTTAAAGCGGAAAATCACGATTATGATCGCCATTATGGCGGCGATGTTCTTCGCCGCGATTAACCAGACGATCGTAAGCACGGCGATGCCGCGGATTATTTCGATTCTTGACGGCATGGATTATTATACCTGGACGATCAACATCTACTTGTTAACTTCGACGATCGCCACCGTTCTGGTCGGCAAGCTGTCCGATATTTACGGACGGAAGCCTTTTTTGCTGATCGGGATATTATTTTTTATGGCCGGGGCCTTCATGACCGGGACTTCATCCAATGTGTTTCAGTTTATCGCATACCGGGGGATTCAGGGGATCGGCGCCGGGATTATTCAATCAACGGCCTTTACGGCGGTCGGCGATTTGTTCCCGCCGCGTGAACGCGGCAAATGGATGGGCCTGATGACTGCGGTGTTCGGTTTCTCCAGCGTGCTGGGGCCGACGCTTGGCGGATATTTGGTCGATCATATGGATTGGCATTGGCTGTTCTGGATTTTCCTCCCGCTCGGCATCGTGGCTTTTTTCATGATCCTTACCTTATTTCCAAAAATGGAACGCGGCAAGTCGCAAGCAATCGACTATCTCGGTTCGCTGTTCATGACGACAACGCTTGTGCCGCTGTTGCTCACATTCTCATGGGGGGGCACGGAATATGCCTGGAATTCGGCGCCGATTATCGGCGTGATCGCGGCCACGGTGATTTCCGCTATCATTTTCATCTTCGTTGAATCCAAGGTGAAAAATCCGATCCTGCCGCTTCGCTTATTCAAAAACAGCATCGTTACCATCTCAAATATTATCGGCTTCCTGATGAACTTCGGGATGATGGGCGCGTTGGTCTATCTGTCCTTTTTCGTGCAAGGCGTGCTTGGCATTTCGCCGACCTATGCCGGTTACGTGACGATGCCGATGTCGATCGTGATGGTCGTATCCAGCGCGATTACCGGGCAGTTGATTGCTAGAAAAGGAAAATACAAATCATTTGCCTTGCTCGGGGTTCCGATCATGATTGCCGGCATGGCTATTATGGTCTTTATGAACAATGTGCCGCTGGCCGTGCTGAGCATGATCGTGTTCGGCTTCGGGCTTGGCCTGGGGATGCCGGTGTTCTCGCTCGCTGCACAAAACGCGGTGCCACATCAGGAGCTTGGGGTCGTCACCGCTTCGACGCAGCTGTTCCGTAACCTCGGGGGAACGATCGGGATCGCGGTTATGGGGATGGTGATGTCCAACAACCTGACGAAAAATTTGAAAGCGGAGATGCAGTCCTCTTCCGCTCCGGATTTGAGCCAGGTGGATCCGAAAATGTCCGAGCAGATTCTGGCCTTTGCCAATCCGCAGACCTTGATGAACAAACCGCTGCTGGAGCAGACGCAGGCCGGCCTGCCCGCCGATGTGCAGCCGCTGTTCGCACAGATGATTCAAGGGATCCGCGATGCGCTCGGAACGACGTTGTCCACGGTGTTTTTGACCGGGACGCTCGTACTCGTGGCAGCTTTTGTTCTGGTGTTTTTCCTGAAGGAGCTGCCGCTAAGGTCCACGAACCAGGCGCCAAGCCCATCGGCTGCGCCTAGCGGAGGACCGGAAGGCGCGGTTCAAACCGCTGCCCCCAATCAAGCGTAAATAGGTTTTGCATACGGAAGAGAGTCACGTCTTTTAGGCGTGGCTCTTTTTTAGCGCTATAGAATCAGGGGGGCTAAGGGACACCAGAGCCGTTATTCTTGAAAAAACGGGAGTTTATAAAATGTAACGGACAAAGATGACGTTATTTACCTCAAATCGTCCTGGATGAACAGGTTTAGAGCGAAATAAGGCCGCCTGTGTCCGTTAGGCTGGGAAATACCCGGGAAATAGGCGGATAAGGTCGCTGGTGTCCGTTAGAGCAACTTCCAAAGTTGGGAAGAGCCTCCAATCGCTCCAAAGTAGAAGTCAGAGCCACTAAAGGACGCCGTCAGGTGTTTTTCTTAATTGAATTGACCGGATCAGCTGCAAAAGTGCACTCATTCTCGTAGGTATTTTTTCTTAATTTTTTTTGTCAAGAAATTGTCTAGTTCTATCAAATATATGTATACTTGATGTAACATACATCACATACATACCTGGGGAGAATAACATGAACGTTGTCCTAATCGATGATGAGAACCTGGCTTTGAACTACTTGGAGCATCATTTGGAAAGCATGCACGGGATTCATGTCGTTGGCAAGTTTATCAGCCCGGTTGTGGGCAAGGAATTCATTCTTCGCACGGACATCGATGTCGTGTTTCTGGATATCCATTTGCCCGAAATCAGCGGCATTGAACTGGCGGGACAACTGCTGCAGTTTAAGCCTCGGCTTAATATCGTCTTCGTTACGGCTTATGATGATTATGCCATTAAAGCCTTTGAATTGAATGCGCTTGATTATATCATGAAACCGCTGCGAAAAGAACGGCTGATGATCACCCTGGAACGCATCCGGGATCGCCTGGAAAGAGTACCGGCGGCAGTGGCCATGGCCAAAGAAAAGCTGCGCGTATGCATGTTTCAGCAACTGCAAATGACCTTGAAGGATCATCCGTACCCGCCGATCCGGTGGCGAACGTCCCGGGCCCAGGAATTATTCCTTTATTTGCTGCAGCATCGCGGCAAGCTTGTGCGAAAATCGGCCCTGATCGAATTGCTCTGGCCGGAATACGAGCCTGGCAAGGCCTTTTCCCAATTATATACGGCGATTTATCATATTCGGAAAACCCTTGAGCCCTTTAGCCCTTATTTTCATATTTCGAATGCAACGGACGGGTACGTGTTGAATCTGGAGCATGCGCGGTTGGATGTGGAGGAATGGGAACGTTTCATTCTTTCAGGGTATCCGGTGGGCGAAGCAACGATCGGCGATTATGAAGGGATCATGGAGCTGTACCAGGGGGATTACTTGCAGAATTACGAGTATTGGTGGGCGGAAAGCGAACGATTCCGATTAAAAACGTTATGGCTCCGCGCCTCCTTTCAAATGGCCGAGTGGTACGATTCCGGCGGGCAGCGGGACAAAGCGGTCGAAAAATATCTCGAAATTTGCAACCGGTATCCCTTGGCGGAAGAAGCGCATTTTGCGCTGATGAAAATATACGGGGTGCTGGACAATCACCTTTCCGTCCATCGTCAGTACCGCTTGCTGACCGCGATTTTAACAGAGGAATTAAACGAGCGGCCAAGTCCATACATAACCGAGTGGTACCAGCAGTGGGCCGATGAAAACAAAAGGGCTCTCCCCGGACAGCTTTAAGCTGGGGGAGAGCCCTTTGATCTACATCGGAATGCAAAAACGGACGGTCGTTCCTTGATCGGGGGCGCTTGCGATTTCCAAACGGCGGCCGTACAGCTGCATAAGGCGCCGGTCGGTGTTGCGGATGCCGACCCCCGTGTCGCGGCGATCCGGCGAATCCAGGAGCTGGCGGACTTGTTCCGCGCTCATGCCAAGGCCGTCATCGCTGACGGATATCTCATATTCGCCGGCCAAACGCTTGATGCGAATAACAACCTCGCCGCCCCGGGATCGCTTAAGGATACCGTGATTCACGGCGTTTTCCACCAGCGTTTGGATGGCCAGCGGCGGCAGGAAAAAGTGCAGGTCCGAATCGAGCTCCCACTGTACCTGAAGCCGTTCGCCAAATCGTTCCTTCTCGATAAACAAATACGAGCGGACCAGGGAAAGCTCATGGTAGACGGGAATCTCCCAATCAAAATTGTGAAAATCGAAGCTCGTTCGCAAATAGTTGCTGAACTCCTCCAGCAGGGCCTGCATTTTTGACAGGTCCATGGTTGCCAGCGCGGCGATGGAATTGATCGTATTGTACAGGAAATGCGGCCTAATCTGGGCTTGCAGCCAAGCGGCCTCCATCCGCAGACGCTCTTCGATCGACAGCTTCAATTGGGTTAATGCCTGCACCCGGGACCGGAGCTCCCAGGAATCCACCGGTTTGGTGACGTAATCGTTGGCGCCCGACTGAAAGCCGGTAAGAATATCCTCCGGACGATTGCGCGCCGTAAGAATCAGGATTGGAAGCTCGGAAATCGAAAACCGTTTGCGAATCGCCTGCGTCAATTCGTACCCCGACATGCCGGGCATCATCACGTCCGAGATAATGAGATCGAACCGTATGTTGTCGAGAAGGGGCAGCGCTTCGTCGCCACTTGCGGCGGTAGTGATCTCATATTGGACCGAACCGAGAATGTCCGCGATTATTTTCAGATTTAACCGGTCATCGTCCACAATGAGCAATCTCGGTTTGCTGACCGCCTCCGGAGGAAGTTCCGCAACAGCTTGGGCCCTATGGCCCGCTGCGTCCCGTATGCCAGCTTCGTCGGCAAGCTCCGCCGCAGATTCGGCATAGGAATGGAAAACATCATGGGCGAGAATAGGTTGCTCCGAAACCTCGGCTTCTTCTCCGGCAGCGGGAAGCGTAAAGGTGAATTCCGATCCTTGGCCGAGTGTGGACTGCACCGTGATCGTCCCGCCGTGAAGCTCTACCAGCTGCTTGCAGATGCTGAGGCCCAGTCCGAATCCACCGCCGGCTCGCGCAGCGGTCGAATCTCCCTGCTCATAGGGCAAAAAGACCCGCTGCCGGGTTTCCTCGTCCATGCCGATCCCCGTATCCCTGATGTGAATATAAGCCGTGCCGTCCACGACTTCCGCATCCAGGGAAATTTTCCCCTGGTCCGTAAACTTGATCGCATTGTACAGCAAATTGAACAAAACTTGGATGAGCCGGTTTTCGTCCGCTTTAACGGCGGGAAACCCGTCCGGGATATTCACCTCAAGCTCGATCGGTTTGCCGTTTAACATGAACCTGAGCATTTCAAAAATACCGCCGATAACGGATTGGACGCGAACCGGTTTGATTTGCAGCCGGACGGTGTTTTGCTTCAACCGCCCTATATCTACCAGGTCGTCCAGCAGCAGCGACATGCGTTTGGCCACGGACAACTGAATCTCCAGCCTTTGGCGATGCTCCTCGCTCGTAGGGTGCACCGGATCGTCCAGTACGCTTTGCGTGATATTCATAATCCCATGCAGCGGATTTCGCAGTTCATGCGACGTATTGACGAGAAAGTCGTCTTTTTGCTGGTTGGCGAACTGCAGCCTTTCGGCCAGGCGCTTCGTTTGCGTCGTCGCCCTAAAAAACCGCCTGAACCAAAAGGCCGCAAAGGCCAGCACTGTGAAGATCAGGTCAAACGGATAAAACGTCAATTCAATGGATAGTTTGGCCGCCGCAATGATCCAGACGATATTGTTTCCAAGGATGGTGCAAGCCAGCAGCAGGAAAAAGACATCCTTCTGCTTTCGGGCGGCGGCTTGCAGAATGTAAACTGCGATCAAGACCGATAGCAGCAAAATGGGCCCCAGAAAAATTTTTTTCGACGGTATGACGTATTGCAATGGCGCGATCAGCACAAACAGGGCGTAGCTTGAAGCGAAATAGGCGAACCAGCGCAAAATTTTCAATTGGCCATATTCGGGAAACATGTTTTTGATGAATGGCGGAATGAAGGAAACGACCCCAACGTAAGACAACAGCACGATTTTTACGTCGGCTGCATACGGCATGGACGGCAATAATAGGAACAGAATTTTGTCGTCAACGCCCAAAACGCTGATCACAGCACATAGGATGACCGCCGAAAAGTACAGCAGGCCTCTATTGGCGGCTCCCAAAAAATACAGCATGACGGCATACAGGCCATGGACCAGAAAAACGACGCTAAGCAAGCCTTGCAGTGCTATGGAAAGCACAGTCCGCTGATTGATCGCATCGAGTGTGCCGAAGCGGATCGATTTGGTGATTCCACCTTCTCCGGCATGGTTTGCGGCCTGAATTACGATTTCATAGGTATCGCTGCCTTTAGGAAGGCTTACGGTGTAGGGGCGATGCCCCGGCTTGTACGTTTCGATAAGTTCGGAAGGGTTCCCCTTGCCGCCGGCGGGTTGGCCGTTGACATAAACGGCGGAGGCCCGTGTTACCTCGGCGATGCGCAATGCGAGCGTTTGGGGAGCCGGCTCGTCCAGGAAAATTCGCAGCCGGTAAGTTCCGTAAGTATAGCTTCCCGAATGATCGTCCGGAAAATATTTATCCCAAGCGGCGGGCACCGGAACAACGACTTTCCCGGGCTTAGCGGTTGAGGAGCTCGCAAAGGCCGAATCCGGTGCGGATTTCAGCCACTGATCCGGATAAAATTCCCACTCCCCGTTCAGGGTGATCGTATGGTCTGGTGGAAGCTCCCACCCTCGCAAATCAAGAATGCCGTTTTCTGCGGTGACCGGCTGCTCGATCGTATGATGAAAGCTAAGCCAGGTAAGCCGGATTCCGTTGATCGCGGCTAGAAATAGCAAAATGAGTATAATTTGTTTTTTGTACGTTCTCATAATCTATGAAGATTCGACATTTACGGCGGAATTCCTTTTGTCCCCGGGTGAAGGTGAACGTTTAATTGGTGGCGTTATATTGGATAGTTTTTAAACTTATTGCGCATTTCCGTCTGTTTATACAAGCAAAATCGGATGATCTCGGAACGGAAGGAATCTTTGATTTCGACAAACCTCAGGGCAACCCGGTATTTTTGTTCGGAATGTTTCGCGCAGCTGATAATTTTACCGGTGAACGGAATATGCTTTTGGTAGACACTCGTACTTAAATAAATGGACCCTTGAACTTCTTCTTCCTGCTCCAACGGAGCAGGGCAAAGAAACGAAAGACCGCCTCCGCTGATGTCGAGGGTGGTAAAAACAAGCTGCTCATCCTCGCCGGCGGCGTGATCAACCGGTTTCGCCCGCAGCTTTAATTCGATTTCCAGAGGAACGCGGAAAAAGTGGCGATGCTGATTTTTTTTTCGCTCGATTCGCAGGTTTTTCAGGTATGCGGCATCATCGCCGTCGTCTTCGACGATGTTCATTGCGATCCCTCCTCTTTAGTCTGTGTCAACTGGAGGCAGTAGACTATACTATAAGTAGACCATACAAAACTCTACAATTTCTAAAACTGGTCCGGCGCGCGTGAATGAGGACATTTTTTTTGGTAAAATATCTTGTGCATTCAAGCACATTTAATTTTAAAGGATGTTATGTTTATGAACCATACGAAAGTGGCAGTTATCGGCAGTCTGAATATGGATATCGTTGTGGAGACCCCGCGTCATCCGCAGGTGGGAGAGACGCTGCTTGGCGACCGGGTCCGGTTTATGCCCGGAGGCAAAGGGGCCAACCAAGCGGTTGCGGCGGCACGTCTCGGAGCGAAAGCCCTGATGATCGGGGCCGTGGGAGACGACGCTTTTGGCTTGGAGCTGCTAAGCGCTCTCGAGCGGGATGGTGTCGATGTAACCGGTGTAAAACGCCTGAGCGGGACGGCGACGGGCATCGCTTCGATTTACGTCAGCGAGGGTGACAACAGCATCGTGGCGGTTCCCGGGGCGAGCGGACAGGTTCAGCCGGAGGACATCGACCGGAATGCGGAGAAGCTGGAGCAGGCGGATATCGTGCTATTGCAGCTGGAGATTCCGGTCGAAACGGCGCTTTACGCCGCCCGGAAAGCAAAGGAGCTCGGCAAAACCGTGGTGCTGAACCCCGCCCCGGCGCAGCCGCTGCCGGAGGAGCTGTTCCGCTGCGCCGACTTCGTGACGCCAAACCGGACCGAGCTAAGCGGCTATACCGGCATCGCGGCCGATGGAAACACGCTCGGGTCGGCTATGCGGCGCTTGCAGGAGCTGGGCGCCGCCCACGTTGTTACAACGCTGGGGGCCGGCGGATCGGCTTATTTGGACGGAAACGGCGAGGTGCGCCTTGCTATGGGCCATCCGGTGCAGGTGGTCGACACGACGGGAGCAGGCGATTGCTTTAACGCCGCGCTGGCCGTCTCGATCGCCCAGGGACGGAGCCTGCGGGAAGCGGTGGAATACGCGGCGCTGGCTTCCGCATTGGCCGTCACGAAGTTTGGCGCGCAGGCGGGAATGCCTACGGAGGAAGAAGTCCGTTTGTTTGCGGCTGAACGGAATGTTGGTGGGTGACGGTGCTTGCCGTTCAACCGCAAAGCCGCCGCAGTTTGCACTAACCGCGAATCACGGCAGATCAACAGTAGCAGAACGATCTCAACTAATCTCCCGGCTTTCAAAATAGCGGAATTTTATGGTCTTATTTTCCAATAGACGATGCAAAAAGTGGCCTTCTCTCTGCGATTCAAGAAAATAGCGACATAAAATTCCCCTATATCAGCCTGATTGGGGGATGTCGCCGAAATAACGCCATTTTTTTCCCTTATGTTTTCGCCTAGGTTTTTCAGGCAGGCTAACTTAACACTGGAAAGGATGCGAATGTCGGATGGATTCTGTGATGGAAAGCCGGATTGTCGTGAAGCGTGTTTATGAAGCGCCTGCTCCTGGGGATGGGTGTCGCATTTTGGTGGACAGGCTGTGGCCGCGAGGAGTTTCGAAAGAACAGGCCGCGATCGACGAATGGATGAAAGCTATCGCGCCCAGCCCTGAGCTTCGCAAATGGTTTAATCATCAGCCGGAGCGTTTTGCGGTTTTTAGCGACAGCTATGTCCGCGAATTGGAGACGGATCCGGAGCGGGCCATACTTGCGGCCCGCATCCGCGAAATGGCGGAGAAGCAGCGGGCCACGCTCGTTTATGCCGCCAAAGATCCGGTCTGCAATCATGCGGTTGTGCTGCAGCGCTGGTTAACCAGCTAAGCTTGTATACGATTCTGGAAATAACGTTAGCATGATGGCAAATGAAGACTTGAGAAAACGGCAAAATTAGTCTATTGAATATCTCGGGAGAAGAGACAGCATAAAGGAAAAAAAGGGTGCTATTTCAGCGATATCCCCCATGTTGCGTAGGATAGAGGAATTTTATGGCGCTATTTTTACGATTTAGTAGCGAAAGGGCGCCTTTCGACCTGTTCATCGAAAAATAAGACCCAATAGTTCCCCTATCGTGATGAATAGGCTCACATTCGGAAAATAAGACCCTAAAGTTCCTCTATTTTATGGGGACGGACGATACTGAGCACAAGACTAATATAGAACAAAGTGATCCATGGCCCCTGTCCGCAGATAAGCCATATTATTTCCGGATCATTCTACTAGTTATTAAGCGAGTTAACGTTATTCGACCTTCTCGATAATTGGCATGACGGTTTGGCCCTCGATCACGAGAAAGATGTCCCCTTCATAAGGAAAGACGATGACTTCCGGATGGGATACGTTGGCGCTAGTCGTCTGATCGCTGATTTGTTTCCATTTTTGGCCGTTGGCTAGCTCGTAGATTTTGCCCTGCTGAAATCCGGTAAAGTCGCCTTTCAGGCTGGTTTCGGCATAATTGGGGTCCTGTTTGATCGAATCGGCGATATTGTTTTTGTTGGGCAAAGAGAAGGGGGCTTCGGTTTGCTGGTTGATCGTTTCGTACGGAATTTTGATGTCCACGAAACCTTCCCCATAAGGCGCAACCTCGTAAGGCTGGAACTGGTACACGATGCCTTTGTCATAGAAATAAAAGCTGTTGTCCATGTCCAAAGTGAACGAATAGGCGCTGTCCGGAAATACGTTTTCCCCTGCGGCTGATTTTTTGGCTAGTTCGTTCGCGAGGGCGATCTCAAGATTGTCCTTCTGATAATCCTTGGTGAGGATATCCTTCAGCCTGATCTGTTTCCCGGTCTGCACATCGAAATTGTAGGAAACCGAAGCGAGCATCCCGTGAGCTCCGCCCGTGTAGTAGTAATCGCTGTACACGATGGACAGGCGGTTGTTTTTGTTGTATTTCGTGCTGGGCGTGGCTTTGAACGAGCCGTTTTTGGACTGCTTTTTGGCGGCACTGTTGGAAACGGCGGCGTTTACGGCGTGCAGCTTGAGGATTTTGTTGATTTGCTGCGTCACGGCTTTGCTGGCCACGGAGATCTGTACGTACTGCTGGCCTTTGTAGGACAAGGTTTTGGTCGTAATCGAGGACGCTTTGTTATCCGCTTTGACGGACTGGGGCTGTGCGGCCAAAAGGATGAGCAGCGCCAAAGAACATAAAACTGCCAACGTTTTTTTCATGAAAATTCCCTCTCTCTAGTTGAATATGTATCTCAAAAAGGGTTATCGGTTATAGATCAGTCTTTGTGAAGAAGCCGAGCATATTAATGATTGCACGCCTGTACAAATGCTTTAAAAAGCTGGAAGCTGCTGTCGTCGAGCTTAAAGTTGAATTCCGGATGCCACTGCACAGACAGGACAAATCTCTTTTCCGGCATGACGACGGCTTCGATCAGCCCGTCCTCCGCTACAGCGGCGGCCGTAAGCTGCCCGGACAATTTTTTGATCCCCTGGTGAGTAGCTATTGACCTTTAAGAACTCCGTCTTCACGATCTCATACAGCGGGTTCCCTTGTTCAATGTGGACGTCGTGAACGGGGATGGTGTATGGCGGGGTTTGCTTATGCTTGATCTGAATAGAGCTCACCCGCTGCGTAGGAAGATCCTGGTATAGCGTGCCGCCGAGCAAAGCGTTAAACAATTGCAGGCCGCGGCAAATGCCGAAAGCGGGCTTATCCTGCTCGATCGCGCGGTTAAACAGCAGCTTTTCCATGACGTCTCTTTCCTCGCACTGTGCCCCACAAACTGGATCGACCGGCTCCCCGTAAATTTCCGGGTTAACATCGTGCCCGCCCGTGAACAAAAAACCGTCAAACGTTTCGGCTATGGCCAAAATGGTTTCTGGGTCCGTCGTTAACGGAATCCCGCCGGCCTACTCGATGCCTTTCATGTAACCGGGCAGCATCCAGTAGCTTTCTTTCTCCTTGTCGTACAGAGGCAAAACCCCGATCAGCGGTTTTTTTATATAAAAGTCCTCCCCACCCCTATAAGGGTCGAATCTATGAATTTAGTAGATATTATACACGATTGATGGGGGATGCTTGAGGAGCTAATGAAGAACTATCCATATTCTAGATAATATGTTAGTCTATCTTGAAAGAATGGACGCAAAATGAATTTAATTTGGAAAGGTGAATAGATGAAAGGTTACTTAGCATTTCAAACCATCTGCTTCATAGTGATCATTTTGACAGTTTGTATCCTGGTTAGCGGATGCTCCGGCTCGAGGGATGCGAAGGAAAAGCAGGTAAAAAAAGGACTGGCCTAAATGGCTCAAACTTACGTCATGGAAAAATACGGGATGAGCGACGCGAAAGTGGTGGGAGTGAATCTGTCCTATGCCGGGCTGAATGGGCCGATTCCCGTTTTCAAGCGTGAAGTCCCCAAAAGCGGAACGGTTACTTTGGAGTCTAATGGTATCTCTTTTCGAGTGTTAGCCGGACCCAACTGGAATCGGTATATTTATGGGCCCGCGTATAATTCCTGCAGGGTGACCGGTGAAATTCATAACACCCAATACATAGAACGTATCAAAAAAGAATTCCCCGAAAGCGACATGAAACCGCTGGAAATGAAAGAAAACCGTTTTGAATATGTTGATGTTGGCGTGAGCTATCCCAAGCAAGAATACGATGGCCTTGAAGTAGAATGGGATGACCCGTACTTCCTTACTAGCGGTGATTCCTGGATCCCCCCTGCGGGGACGTACAGCGACTTTGTGATCGTTTACCGGACGAAGAAAAACAATATGAGATAGGTGGGTCATTTCGTGAAGATATACCTAAAGAAAGGCGCAGATCATGAAATTGCCAATCATAATTTTTATGCCGCTTATGATGGGTTTAAACAAATGGGCTTTGAATTACGTTACTTTCAAGATATAAGTGAATTGTTCGATCATCAAAAGGAAGATATTGTTGTTAGTTATGTCGATGAAGTTAGATCGATGCTTCGCAAATATGATATTGCCGTGCCTGAGATGGATTATCCTGAAGAATTGGCAGCGTATTTGGGAAGGAAAGTATGGAAATCAAAACTGAGTGTGGTCGCCAATCATCCGGAAAATTGGAACGTGTTTATTAAGCCGGTTGAGGACAAGAAGTTTACAGGCGTTGTGGTTCGAAGTACAAAAGATCTTATGGGAATAGGGACCTACGGGGAAGATCCTGAAATCTTATGTTCCGAAGTGGTCAAATTCGCAGCGGAGTGGAGATGCTTCGTGAGGTATGGACAGATCTTGGATGTTCGCAGGTACAGAGGAGACTGGAGACTGCATTTTGATCATCAAATCGTTCAAAATATGGTTGCGCAATTCAAGTCTGCTCCGAAAGGATATGCCTTAGATATTGGCTTGACGGATCAAGGGGAAACGCTATTAATTGAAGTTAACGATGGGTATGCGCTGGGGCATTATGGTTTATTTTCTATAGACTATGCGAAGTTATTGTCTGCAAGATGGGCCGAATTAACGAATACAGATGATGAATGTAATTTCTGAGTTTCAAACACTCTATTGTGAAATAATACCCAGTTAACACAACTATGATAAGTTACGGATGGAGACACCCGCGGGTGGCGTAGAACTTGTCGAAGGAGATATTCATGAACCGGTTGGTTGCTGTTTGGGTTGGCATTTTTGGAATTACGATGGGTATTGTCATGTATTATTTTCCGTGGGAATTTGAATCTGGAAGTCTGATTGGCATTGGACTCGTGTTATTATCCTCAGTAGGATATACCATTAATTTGGGAGCCACTCGTCACTTTATTTCCAATAATCTGGCCGAGACCAAAGATTTGGTCTTACGTCCGATGTTCATTGGAGCGGTTTTTATGCTCTTGTTTGGTTTAATAAAAGATGGTATTCCGGACATCTCCTTGAAACTTGCTTTAATTCTCTTTTGGCTTGGCTCAATAAATGGGGCTCTGGCTTTTTATTTATGGACTTGGACTCAAAAAAAATTACGAGCCTACGAAAGCAGTGTCCTGAATAATCTTGTGTTGCTTCAAGTTGCGGTGCTTGATGTGCTTATTCTCGGCCAAAATTTGAGCTGGCTGCAAATGGCTGCATTGCTTCTTTTGTTGCTGTCGGTTTGCTATATACAATTGGCCCCCATGCTAATAAAGAAGAAAAAGAATGAGATCACCGAGCAAATGACCTAAAAATCAAAATTCCCCCCGTACAGGCACGGTTGGGCCTCTGCCCACATACAATGAAATGACCCAAAATGAAGCAGGTTTATTTTCATTGCCATGTGATTCAGCAGGAGGTGTCATCTATGCCAGGATTATTTACCGCCATAGCACTGTTCATCAAACAGTTGACGCTGCTCGTCTCTTACGTGAAAAACAACGCATTTCCCCAGCCGCTCACGGAGGAGGAGGAGACGAAGCATCTTCAGCGGATGGCTGAAGGGGACGCGGTTTCCCGCAACATTTTGATTGAGCACAATTTACGGCTTGTGGCGCATATCGTGAAGAAGTTCGACAACACCGGCGAGGATCTGGAGGATTTGATCTCGATCGGCACGATCGGGCTGATCAAAGCAATCGAAAGCTTTCGTCTGGGAAAAGGCACAAAATTGGCAACGTTTGCGGCGCGGTGTATCGAAAATGAGATTCTCATGCATTTGAGATCGCTGAAAAAAACGCGCAAGGACGTATCTTTGCATGATCCGATCGGGACGGATAAGGAAGGCAATGAGATTACACCAATAGGTTATCTGTATTGAATCATAACTTTGGAATTAACTTAATATCGAAATCATCATTGCGCTGGTGCTTCTCTTTGCGGTACTCAACCTTATCAACTATGGATTTGAGTAG
>NZ_JAMBOE010000087.1 GCF_023715465.1 Paenibacillus macerans | reverse complement strand
ATCCTCTGCTGGCGCTGCGCGTCGTCCACCTGTTCATCACGCAGCCGCGCACGATACCCGGCAAACCAGCTGTCAAAGGCCGCGCGGTCGATAAACTCATCGCGCAGCGGCGAAGCGGCGCTGAGCTGTTCGCTGTGGCTCAGCAGGCGGAACGTCCGGGTATAGTCGCTCTTCTCGCGGATCATCAGGGCAAACAGCCCGTCCAGCAGGTCGTTATCCCCTTTCTGCTGGCTGAACAGGCCGAGTTTATCGCGCATCCGCTGGCCATAAGCGGTCAGCAAGGCGTGCTGATACTCATCCAGCGCCGCGTTTAACGCTTCAGCGCTGATAAACGGCGACAGCGATTGGGCGAGACGCTGCAGATTCCACAGCCCCACCG
>NZ_JAMBOE010000086.1 GCF_023715465.1 Paenibacillus macerans | reverse complement strand
AACGTGTACGGCTCGGTGTTGACGACGCTGAACCAGGCGTTTTTCCAGGTGGTGTCGATGGCGACCACCGCGGGGTTCACCACCGATAGCATTGCACGCTGGCCGCTGTTCCTTCCGGTGCTGTTGCTGTGCTCCGCATTTATCGGCGGCTGCGCTGGCTCCACGGGCGGTGGATTAAAAGTGATCCGTATCTTGTTGCTGTTCAAGCAGGGCAACCGTGAGCTGAAGCGGCTGGTGCACCCGAATGCTGTGTATAGCATTAAATTAGGTAACCGCGCGCTGCCGGAACGTATTCTGGAAGCGGTATGGGGATTCTTCTCCGCCTATGCGCTGGTCTTTATCATTAGTATGCTGGCGATTATCGCCACCGGGGTGGATGAC
>NZ_JAMBOE010000085.1 GCF_023715465.1 Paenibacillus macerans | reverse complement strand
AGATAAACATCAGCAGCACCGCCAGCAGCGGGCCGAGAAAGGCGCCGACGGTATCCAGCGCCTGGCGTAGTCCGTAGGCGGCGCCGCGGATCTCCGGCGGGGTGACGTCGGCGACCAGCGCATCGCGCGGCGCGCCGCGAATACCTTTGCCTACGCGGTCAATCATGCGGGCGCTAAACACCACCCCGGCGGTAGGGGCGATGGCAAACAGCGGCTTACTGAGCGCGCCCAGGCCGTAGCCCAGCAGCGCCAGTCCTTTACGCTTGCCGACATAGTCGCTGATTGCGCCGGAGAAGACCTTCAGGATCAGGGCGGTGGCTTCCGCCAGTCCCTCGATAAGACCGATAATTATCACGCTGGCGCCGAGGGTAGTGGCCATAAAC
>NZ_JAMBOE010000083.1 GCF_023715465.1 Paenibacillus macerans | reverse complement strand
CGAGATACTGAACTTCTACGCTTTGCTTATTAGCCGTGTAGTAGAAGATGTACTCGTTATTGCCTTCGGCTTTAACCACGTACTCAGCAGTTTTGTTTTCCGGAGTGTAGCCCGGAATTTCAGCTGCCGTCAGAGTTACCGTTTCACCGGTCACACCCGGAACATTTTGAGGTGGAAGCAGTTCTTTCCCCGTGTTCTTATCCACGAACTTCACCGAAACGGTTTGTTCGCTTGGTGTGTAGTAGAAGATATGCGGAGCATTTTCCACGCCAAGCTCATAGTTGTAAGTTGGCTCCACTGGGGTGTAGCCCGGGATGCCAATCGCTTTGAGCTCGAGCGTTTGCCCAGTCACGCCTTCAACCGTAGTTGGGTCGGCGAGTTTCTTGTTCGTG
>NZ_JAMBOE010000082.1 GCF_023715465.1 Paenibacillus macerans | reverse complement strand
CGTGCCAGTCGGGCAGCGGCGTCGGCACCGCGCGCGGGTCCGCGCCGAACGCGAGTTGCGCGAGCTGGTCGAGGATGAAGCTGATGCCGATCGTCGCGAGCAGCGGCGCGATGCGCGCGGCATGGCGCAGCGGCCGCAGCCCGATCCGTTCGATCGCGATGCCGAGCGCGCCGCAGCCGACCACGACCGCCGCGAGCGCGACCGGCAGCGGCAGCCCGAAGCGCGTCAGGCACAGCCAGCCGATGAATGCGCCGACCATGTACACCGAGCCGTGCGCGAAGTTGATCAGGTGCGACACGCCGAAGATCAGCGCGAGCCCGACCGCGAGCAGCGCGTAGATGTTGCCGACGATGAGGCCGTTGAGCGTGTAGTCGAGCCAGGAAGCCATCACGATGCGTC
>NZ_JAMBOE010000081.1 GCF_023715465.1 Paenibacillus macerans | reverse complement strand
ATCCGAGATTTGCCGCCTTTTTCAGCGATCAAACGCAGTTTTTGATTTTGCCGTTGACACCCTGAGGGCGGTTTCATATTATGCCGTCCGTCGAGAACATCCGACGGTTTTTTCGGTTCGGGGCTATAGCTCAGCTGGGAGAGCGCCTGCATGGCATGCAGGAGGTCAGCGGTTCGATCCCGCTTATCTCCACCAATTCTCAGTCCTGATCTCTCAGGCAGCTTCTTAAATCATCCGCAAATCTTACTTAAGCTTTCCTGCGCGCAAAAAAAGAGCGACATCGCTGCCGCCCTGTTTACCTACGCCGTTACGCTTTGTTTCTCCGGCTGCAGTACGCGAAAGCCATGTGTGCCGTCACGATCCAGCTGCGCCACCAGTCCATATTCCCAGTCAAGATAGGCC
>NZ_JAMBOE010000080.1 GCF_023715465.1 Paenibacillus macerans | reverse complement strand
CACCAGCGCAAAGGTTGAGCCCAGCGGTTGCGAGAGGGTAACGCCGCCGCGGTGCGCCACCACGCCGCCGCTCAGATTCAGACTCGCCTGACGATGGCTTTTGCTGTAGGCGTAGCCGGTATACAGATTACCGTACTGGCCGAGATAACCCAGGCTGGCGCTGTTGGTGCTAAGGCTGGTGTCATCATAGGCGCTGGTGACGGCCCAGCTCAGGCGACCATCATCGAGCAGCGTGCCGTTTACCCCAGCCTGCCCGGACGTGCCAGACGATTTACTGTGGGCGAGGGTAAATGCGGTATTGATCCGGCGATCTTCTTGCAGAGTAAAAGGGATGGAAACGCGCAGTGTGATGCTATTGTCGTCATGCGTGAAGTGGCTGCGCGTATTCTGATAGTACAGACC
>NZ_JAMBOE010000079.1 GCF_023715465.1 Paenibacillus macerans | reverse complement strand
CGATGGGCTGCAACTGCGGATTAATGCCGCGGGCAATCCACGCCATGCGCGCCACCTCTTCCATCACCACCGCGTTGTGTACCGCCTCGTGGGCGTCTTTGCCCCAGGCAAATGGCCCGTGCTGATAGACGACGATCCCCGGCGTATGCAGCGGATTGGCCTCACCCAGCGTTTCGATAATCACCTGCCCGGTGTTCAGCTCGTAGGCCTGTCCACCTCCTGTGCGCTAAGCGCCCGGGTGCAGGGAATATCGCCGAAGAAGTAGTCCGCATGGGTGGTGCCGAGCGCCGGGATCGCCAGCCCCGCCTGCGCCCAGGCGGTGGCGTGCGTCGAATGGGTATGCACCACCCCGCCAAGGTCGGGATAACGGCGATAGAGCGCCAGATGGGTGGCGGTATCAGAG
>NZ_JAMBOE010000007.1 GCF_023715465.1 Paenibacillus macerans | reverse complement strand
AGGTGAAGCACATCGAGTTGGGAGAAGTAAGGGTTATGGGGCTATGTATGATATCGGTGCTTAAAGACGGTCAGGAGTATGACGTGTACTTTGATGATCTGGAGGTATCCCATGACTAAACAGGTTAAACCATCGTTTGAAGAAATCGTAATCAAGCTTGAACCGGAACAACGATTTTTTTATCAACGCGAATGTGACGGCGACATAGTTTTGGTGGATGAAATCAACATATTCGCATATGCAAAGCAAATTACTTTGAACGGAACACATTTTCATGTGGATTACGAAGATAAGACGGTTAGACAGGCCGAAGATCGGAGTTATATGAACTTTGAACTGAATCTTTTAGGAGAGTATTCAGAAGGGGATGTGTAGGGTATGACAGAGGTTAGAGACTGGCAAAAAGATATGGAACTGATAGAACAGTATGAACACGCAAAAACGCTGGTTCACGGATGGATTCCGCAAGCACATGGCCAAGATGTTCCGAAGGAACCTGTAGAAGAGGTATTGAAATACTGGCTCCAACAATACGCAGCGGAGAAAGAACGTGCAGATAAGGCCAAGGAATTGCTTTGGGATGCACTCGGATCGTTAGTGTTGATTGCCGGGCCGAATAATCAACATGTTAAGCGGATAAGGGATGGAATACGGTCCATTTACCCTCTAGAGAAGGAGGAAGAAGCAAAGTGAAGGAATTAGCCTTAACCAAAGATCAATATGACAGAATTATGTCGGCTGTATGGGTTATGCATCGTTTTGGTGGTCTATCAGATGAAGTATGGAACAACCCGGAGCTAATGAATAAATGCAAGAACATAAAATATGTACGACCCAATTGGGATATGCGAGACGGTTTGTGTTTCTCCATTCGATTTGATGGCCTATTTGGTAAAGAAGGAATGATTATATTTGGGTCTGGATATGGAGAAACGGTACCTATGTATGACCGAATCATGGAATGGCTAAATAGTTCAAATGGCAAGGAGGCGGAAGCATGACACGGGAAGAGATACTGAACATGGAACCCAAAAAGATTGATTGGGAGATAGCCGAGATAAGCGGCATAAATGAAAAGCTATTCAGATACTCATATGAAATGGGTAACTTTAACTATTCCTCTGACATAGCGACAGCTTGGGGACTGATAGAAAGTTTAGCAAGCAACTATTACCAGATCGAAGTATGCGTTACAAACGGAACCTATACTTGCAACATATGGGAATCAGATATTCGCCTCATTGATTCTGTCGAAGGTGACAATGCTCCAGAAGTTATATCCAAAGCTTTCCTACTTGCTATGAAAGGTAGTGAAGAAGCATGATACCTTGGGTGAAATATGATCCAGAGAATCCGCCAAAGGCAGAAGGATATTACCTTGTTGCAAGTGGTCAAAACGAAGATTTGGAAATATGTACGATTTTGGAACATGAAGGCGAATGGAAGTGGTGCAATCAGAACGACGTAGTCAGATATTGCCTGAAAAGCGATCACTACGCAGAAATAACCCTACCCGAAAGAGAGTTGCCGCCTCACTTTAAGGACATGACATGGTTTACACCCGAGGGAGAGCAATGAAACTACTCCATGAACGTGTAATTAAGCTCGGTCTCGCTCTCTACGGAGGCTTAATAGTAGGGTGGGCGATAAAAGCACTGCTGTTTTATTTGCGGTAGGTTAGGCCATATAAACCAAAAGGAGAGGATAACAAATGAAAGTATCTTTTTTAAATCCAGAAAAAGGACTTGAATATACAAGAGAAATGACGGCAGAGGAATTCAAAGTCATTGTAGAAATGAAGCCGGAAATCTACTTGGACGGGAATGCCTATGAAACTGATGGTGAATTTCAGTACAACATAGAGTTTGGACAATTTCAAATCATTGTTTTTGAGAGTAAGTAGAAGAATAGGCCGAAGGCCCCCGAAACGACCGAATACGCTTAGGCGAAGCCGGGGGCCGCATACTAAAACCACCATGGGAGGGATACCATGTCACCAGAACAACTCATGAAACAAGAATTAGAAAAGCTTGAACGCGAAGGTTTAGTAAAACGCAAAGGATCGGCGGCATGGGTAACGGCATATAAGGCAAAGCAAATTCTAGACAAAGTATATGGGGAGGATAGGAGCGCATGACAGTAAAGGCACAAACGTACTGGGTGTGGACCCAAAAGGCACAGGACGCCGATCCAAAGCGTCATCGAGCGGGGGAGATGGTTTGGCCTCACTACGCCCAGGAAGCGCCGAGAAGGTGGTTAGACGAGGGTTTAATAGTAGATAGGAGTGAGTACACGGCGGAAGGACAGGCGGATTTGTTTGAATTTGTGTAGAAGGGGGTTAAAGTTTGAGATACGGAGTTAATAGACACATACGAAGAAGCGTGGTTGTTAGTGCAGTTTACGCAACTAACACGGGCATCGAAAGGCGGAATGATGTTTGGAGGATCAAAAAAGGGGGATTCACACCAAAGCAAGTTGAGACACTTGAGTATTTAACGCATTTAGACCACGGCGATTCAGCAATGATTGTATCAATAACTCCATTAGTGTGAGGTGATAACTATGAACGATCTGCTCAAGAGTTACCGGGAGACATTATACGCGCTCCAAAAAGTAAAAATAGGGGCAGACCAAAGACGCAACGATCTACGAGACATACTTGAGGCCAAGCCCACAAACGACAACAAAGCCAACCTAGACGAAGCTCAGGAATACTGCGACGCCATAAACAGTTTCATAAGCAACGTCCTTTACGTTGTAACGTGGTTAAGCCGGGGACATGCACCAGGACCGCGCAGAGGCATACACAGACGTTCTAGGCAGCAGCGAGAGGTATTAATGGACCCGTTAAAGATGCAGTCATATGCCAATCCTGCGGCCCACGGTAGCCCGACAACAATTTCAGACAGTGAGCGCTTCATGATCGACGAAGCTATGCACGCATTAAACGAGCGGGAACGCGAATGTTACGTACTGAAATATGGACAATGCTTCTCGGAACGTCAAATAGCAAGCATGTTATACATTTCGCAACAAGCTGTGAACAAGCACATCCAAAAAGCTGAAAGAAAAATCAATGAGAGTTTAAAAAGCAACCTCTTTTTACAAATCGGCTAAAATTGGTTGTCGCTTGCCACCTAAGGGTAGGGGGACAATACGCAATCCCTTAGAAATCGATCGCTTGAACCACAACATATTGTGGCGGTGGTCGAACAAATTGTATACCGCTGCGCTCACGGTTAAATGAGCGCTTTTATATTGCTTATACCTCATTTTCGATTACTCCGTTCCTGTGCCTTAATAAAGCGGTGTACATAACTAAAGGAGTTGATTCCGTGGCTAGGCAAATAAGCAGGGATAAAAACGGTAAGTACAAAGTTTACTCCACAGTTTGTGAAGGGTATATAATGCGCAATGCAACCCCAGAAGAAATTATAGAACGATACGTAGAAGACTGCCGCAGGGAAGTGGTGGAAGATGTTATGAGGGAATGTGAGTATTTAGAGAAAATAGACAAGCGCAGTCGCTAATATAGGAGTTGATGCTTATGGGATTAGAACATGCGTTACTTAATCAAATGCCTTGGTATCATAAGCTTTGGTTTATTCCTGTGGTTGTCATTGGATTTTTTGTAATTGGGACGTGGAGTTATATAAAAATGAAATTCAGTCGCCAATAAAGCAGCTTATGATAAAACCAATGAAAAATGACGGGAGGAATAAGAGTGGATGGATTTAACGTTTTACGAGAAGCGATTTCAGAAGTGAAAGACGACACAATTATTACAGGGGAAAAGTTCAAGGAATTTGCTTTATACCTTATTGAATACGGCGAGTTTGAAAGAGAACTATCGATCAAAAGGCAGAAATTATATGTGAGATTTATGAATTTTATCCGTGGTCGCCAATAGGCGGATTTTTTTTATTTTATACAAAGGCGGTAATAAAATGTACAAGGTGAACATTAACGACATTGTAAAAGTTAAGTTAACCGAACACGGGATTAAAGTATTAAAGGAACAATACAAAGAATTTTACGAAACCTTCGGTGTGGGATTGCCCGATTATGAACCTAATATTGACGAACATGGGTACACATCCTTTCAAATGCACGACCTGATTGAACGGTTGGGGCCATGTTTGGGGATGTGTAAACCTCTTCCCTTTGAAACTGAAATCATAATTACTAAAGCGCAATCAATGGATTGTTGATTTTTGCTTTTACTTTTTGAAAAAGGGGGTGCTAAGATGCAGAAACATATATGGACACCAGAAGAAGACAAACGCCTGGATGAATTGAGGGGCACGGGTACATACGCCGAGATCGCCGCGAAGCTAACGAACGAATTTGGCGTTAAAATAACATCGGAAGCCGTTCGGAAGAGGCTGAAACGAGCGAGGAAGGCGGCAGAAGCGCCTACCGGATATAAAGAATCGTTAGAAATACTACCAAACGGCTCGCATAGATCAGACAGACTTATAAATATGTCAAAGGAGCAATCAAAGGATGTAAATTATCTGCTTAATGCTCATGGTTACGATCCAAACGCCTGGGAATTGACATCGGCTAAATGGAGCGAATGGAACCAGCACAACAAGAAAGACGGAACGGTAACGCTATTTGCCAGTCAGATAACCGTTAAGCCGAAGGAATTAAACGTTGATTGGGATTCGATCATTGCAAAGATGGAGAAGATCCCGAGCGTTAATATAAAATCTGAATACAAGCATTCTGAAAAATATCTCAATGTACCATTGTTCGATATGCATTTCGGGATAAGTAGTTATGACTACTACAAAGAAACGCAGCGAGATATTGTAACACTAATTGAAAATGGATACAAAGAGGTTTTGTTGATTATAGGTCAAGACCTTTTACACAACGATGATTTCAGGGGCAGGACATCGAGCGGTCGAGAAATCGAAAAGGTAAACATGGAACAAGCGTGGGAAGATGCCGCGCTTTTTTATATACCTATTATCAATGCAGCGATAAAGAAGTGTAAAGCGGTTACGGTTATGTATTCGAAAGGCAATCACGATGAAGCAATGAGTTGGGCCTTTGTGAAGTGCCTGCAAGCAAGGTACCCCCAAATACAATTTGATACGAGGTTCAAAGAACGGAAGGCGCACATGTTGGGCCAAAACTTTGTTGGAATAAATCATGGCGACAAAAAGAAGGTGGAGAACTTGCCTGAGAACTTCTCAACAGAGTTTCCGCTAGAGTGGTCAAGGGCTAAGACAAGAGAGATATTCACCGGACACGAACACCATGAAAAAGTGATTGATAAAGGTGGGGTTGTAATACGAAGAATGCCGACGGGAAATGAAACGGATCAATGGCACGATGATTACGGATATACAACAGCACATAAACGCTTTGAGGTATTTGAGTACACAGAAGATAAGGTATTAAGAATTCATTATGTGTGAGGTGAGATGTTGTGAATTTGCTAGATTGGACGGCACTGATAATTAAACTGTTAATGGCTTTTGGTGGTGCGTGTGTAGGGTATAAAGCTAGTAGACACTATCTGCGCAGAGAGTATGAACAAGCTATTTATCATTTGTTGATAGTAATCTTTATTGCGGTGTGTATACGGTGATGTCGAGAACGGTTGAAGGAAGAAGGTGGGTGATATGAAATGAATTTGCCGGAGAAACAAAAAAGGTTTGCTGACTTCTATATTGAATTGGGAGACGGCACGGAAGCTTATATAAAGGCTGGTTATAAAGTCAAAAGCAGAGAAGTAGCAAAAGTAAATGCAAGCAGACTGCTAACAAATGCTAACGTTAAAAATTACATCGATGCTATGATTGCCCAAAAGGACAGTGAGCGCATTGCGAAGCAGGATGAAGTGCTAGAATTTCTAACGGATGTCATGCGTGGGCAAATCAAAGAACAATTTCCGCTAGGATTGGGCATGGGGGAGCAAACTCTTGTCAAAAAGGAACTGGACGGGAAAGACAGAATTAAAGCAGCCGAACTGCTAGGGAAACGTTATGCTATGTGGACTGACAAACAACAGATTGATGGCGCGGTGGGCGTACAGATCATTGACGACATAGGCGGTGAACCGGATGGCAGCGACACAGATTAAACTATCCGAAAAGGTCACGCCTAAGTTTCAAGAGTTTTGGAGAGCATCCAATTCACACAAATTCTTGCGGCATGTATGCAAGGGTGGGCGTGGATCGGCGAAATCGTCGCACATTGCCATGAAAGTCATTAAAGATATGATGAAATATCCAGTCACAACGATATGCATCCGCAAAGTCGCGAGAACGCTTGAAGAGAGTGTGTTCGAAGAACTGAAGGAAGCGATTGACCGCTTGGGAGTGTCGGCATACTGGAAAGTAATGAAATCACCGCTGCAACTCATATACGTACCGCGAGGGAACAAGATCATCTTTCGTGGTGCGGATGATCCGATGAAAATCAAGTCAATCAAGGTGAGCAAATTCCCAATCGCTTTTATGTGGATTGAGGAATTGGCCGAATTTAAAACCGAAGATGAAGTTACGACCATTGAAAACTCTGTATTACGTGCGGAGTTACCAGATGGTCTTTTTTATGCGTTTTACTACTCTTATAACCCACCAAAGCGCAAACAGAATTGGGTTAACAAAAAGTATGAATCGCAGTTTATACCGGAAAACACATACATTCACCATTCGACATATCTGGAGAATCCATATATCTCCAAGGCGTTTGTTGAAGAGGCGGAAGAGGTGAAGCGCCAACGCCCCTTAAAGTACGAATGGGAATACCTCGGAAAAGCTATAGGGAGTGGTGTTGTGCCGTTCGACAACTTGACATTCAGACGGATCACGGACGACGAAATTAAATCATTTGACAATATACGGCAAGGGATTGACTGGGGTTATGGAGTCGATCCTTTTTCTTTTGGGCGTTGGCACTATGACAAGACGCGCCGCCGACTCTATGCGCTAGATGAATTGTATGGCGTTAAGATCAGCAACCGGGAGGCTGCGGAATGGATTAAAAAGAGAGGCTATCACGATGTGCAGACACTTGCCGATAGTGCCGAACCTAAATCCATCGACGAAATGCGAGAACATGGCTTGAATGTTTGGGGAGCAAAGAAAGGGCCGGGATCAGTGGAGTACGGCGAAAAATGGCTTGACGATCTGGAAGAAATCGTGATCGATTCACAACGAACGCCTAATACGGCCCGCGAGTTTGAAAATATTGACTACCAGACAGACAGTGACGGAAACCCGAAAGCGAAACTTGAAGACAAAGACAATCACACCATAGATCAATGCAGGTATGCCCTTGAAAATGACATGAGACAAAGCGGGGTTTACTTCCCTGGAGGTGGGAAATGAGTACATTAGTCGAAATACTTGAAAACTTAGATGCCAACGCTCCAATGACAATCGACGAGATTGTGCAAGTGGAAGTTAGTGATTGGGAATCCGACAAACGGCGTGAGCTAATGGAGGTCGGCGAGGAATATTATCTCGTACACAATGACGTGTTAAAGAGGGAGAAGAAGACTATCGACGAAGACGGACGGGAGGTTAAAGCGAAACACGTTGCTGATAACCGTATCCCTCATGGTTTTGTTCGAAAATTGGTCGATCAGAAAACGGATTATCTACTCGCCCGGCCATTTATGGTAGAAACCGATAATGTGGAATACCAAAAAGAACTTGACGAGATTTTTGACATGGCATTCAAGGAACAATTGAAGCATCAGGGGACGACGGCTATTAATGCCGGTATTTCATGGATGCAAGTCTACTATGACGACGATAGCAAACTATCATTTCAACACATCCCATCTATCGAGGCCATACCAATCTGGAAAGATGCTGCACATACCGAGTTAGCCGCCTTTATTCGTGTTTATGAGCGTGTTGAATATGTGGTTAGGACTAAACAAACGGTTAAGTGTGTGGAGTTTTGGCACAAAGACGGGGTTCGGTTTTACGAGTCCGATGGCGGCGCTTTGAAATTTGTTGAAGAAAAGAACATACTGACCCTTGAAGGTCTACCAGACGGCGAGCAATTACAGTTTAATTGGGAAAAGATACCGTTCCAATGGTTTAAATACAACAACTACGAGCAACCTTTGATCGATATCATCAAGCGCTTGGTAGACGACTATGACAACCAAAAGTCGGACAACTCTAGCAATCTTGAAGATTTGCCCAACGGTATTTACGTTGTCAATAATTTTGGCGGAACACAAGCGGGGGAGTTTCGAAAGAACATAGCTACTTACCGTGTTGCGTTTACCAGAGAAGGCGGCGATGTCAAGACAATATCCATGGCAATGAACAACGAGGGCTATGCCAAGCACATGGAGCAAACAAGAAAGGACATATATGAATTTGGGCGTGGCGTGGATACGCAGTCCGCAAGCCTTGGGAACAGCCCGTCAGGAATCGCGCTAAGGTTTCTATATTCCGATTTGGATATGGACGCAAACGCGATAGAATCACAGTTTCAAGCGAGTTTACAACGGCTGTTATGGTTTATTAATAAGCATCTTCTTAACACAAAAAAAGTTGATTACTCAAACGAAAAAGTTACATTTATATTTAACCGGGACATCATCATCAACGAAACCGAAGCAGTCAAAAACGCAAAAGATAGCGTAGGTATTATATCCAATGAAACGATTGTTGCGAATCATCCTTGGCCAACAAACACCAAGGAAGAAATGAAGAAAATTGAAAAAGAGAAGGTGGGTGAACTTGAAAAAACAGACCCATACAACAACTTGAACCAAGAGGAAACGCCAAATGGTGAGCCGTCATGAGGTCGGAGGAATATTGGGCAAAACGCATGGAGACGCTCAACGAGGCCGAGTTAAAAAAAGGCGAGGACTACATTAAGGCCCAAAACGTCGAGTACGACAAAGCCATGGCCCGGATCAAGCGGGAAACAGAATCGTGGTACGCTCGTTTAGCCGAAAACAATGGCATCGGCATGGCGGAGGCGCGCAAACTGCTGAAAAACAACGAACTCAAGGAATTTCGCTGGACCGTAGACGACTACATCAAGGCCGGGAGAGAAAACGCCGTTGATCAACGTTGGATGAAGGAACTTGAAAACGCCAGCGCCAAAGTCCACATTACCAGATTGGAAGAGTTGCAGACCAAGATACGCCAGGAAGTCGAACTACTCTCAGCTAGGCGTGTGAAGGGTACAACCGAAGTGCTTGGCGACATCTATAAGGATGGCTACTACAAGGGGATTTACGAGGTTCAGCGCGGCACAGGTGAGGGGATTCCGTTTGCTAGATTGGACGGAAAGCAAATCGACAAGGTGCTGGCTAAACCATGGACGCCGGATGGTCGGAATTTCTCGGCTCGCATTTGGGCTGATAGGGACAAACTACTATCTGAACTGCAAACGGTATTGACACAGGACCTGATACGGGGCGAGGCTGCTGATAAGGTGATTTCGGAATTTGCTGACCGTATGGGCGTAAGTAAGAGTGTTGCCGAGCGCCTTATTTTGACCGAGTCAGCCTATTTCAGCGGTCAATCCCGGCTTGACGGGTACAAGTCACAAGGGATTAAAAGCTATAAATTTGTGGCGACCTTGGACAGTAGGACATCGGATAAATGCCGCCACATGGACGGCGAGGTTATCTCAATTAGCGAAGCCAAGCCAGGAACCAACTATCCGCCATTACACGCCTACTGCCGATCAACTACGATTCCAGTGTTCGATGATGACGAAGGTGAAACCAAGAACCAGGATCCTGGCGAACGCGCTGCGCGGGGGAAGGATGGCAAGACTTACAGCGTACCGGCTGACATGACCTATAAGGAATGGGAAGCCAAACATGCTCCTAAGAACGCTGACAAGCCGCCAGTGGTTTCAGAACCGGCACCCGTTACGCCTCCTGCTGTTAAGACTGTACCGGAACCGGATTTCGAAGATATTGATGTCCCAGGAACCGCCGAACCAGATGTTCCGGTGCCACCAAAACTCACAAAATCCGAAGAAGCTGCGGTTTCGCGCTATGTTGGCGGTGAATCGTATGTGCTGAACGAAAAGTTACGGGAAGGCAAGCCGCTTAGTAGTAACGAAATGAAATGGGTCGAACAACTCGACAACGCGCTGCCCAAACTACCGCGCTTTACGGGAGACCTGACCAGATCGCTATTTTTTGCGTCTCAATTAGACGCCAACGAAGCAATGAAAGACATTAAACCGGGGGCTGTGTTACAATATCCTCAATACATGTCTATGACCGCTGCGGGTGCCTTATATAACCCTAAGGGGCAAGTACATTACTACATTTTAGGCGCTATTGCAGGGGCTGACCTTAGAGCATACAACCAGAGTGAGTTGGAAGTGTTGTATGGTCGGGATTTTCCGTTTGAAGTCGTTGACATAGAGGTTATCGAAGGCGTGTATCATATCCTGTTACGGGAGTTGAAAAAGTGAGCGAGGAAAAGAAAAAGCCGTTTTCTGATCCAAGATGGAACGACCCAGGGAAACCCAAAATAATTGGATACAACGAGATTCCCGAAAAGGAACAAAAAGAGAATAAAGAACTATTCCGAGGGCACTTGAAGAAAATCGGCGTGCTCAAAGATGAAAAATAGAAGCACTCACGCTTTGGCGAGGGTGCTTTTTTATATGCCAAAAGGAGGTGATTAAGTGCCAGTTGAAAACTATCAAGAATGCATCCCGGTACAGGCAATCAAGTTTGAAGGGATGGAGCCGACTCACATCCAAGAAATCGTCGGATTCGTGGGATTGCCGATTTCTATAGACTATACTCCAAGCGGTTTGAAGCTTCGCGTTATTCGGAACGCATTGGATGTTTTGGTTGCAAATGTCGGGGAGTTTATTGTCAAGAACACAGAAGGTAAGTTGTTTGTTATGACACAAACAGTATTTGAAGCGAAATACACAAAAGTAACAGCGTAAACGGGCCGAGGTTGAGACTACCTGCGGCCCTTTATTTTGCCCTCTTTAAAGGTTCGGGGTAAAACTGAACGCAACCCCATGCGTGAGGTGTACACGTAAACAAAACATTAAGGGAGATGGAATAGATGGATTTGAAAGAGTTGCTAGGCGAAGAACTGTATAACCAAATTATTGCAAAGGCTGGTGATAAGCACAAAATTGCGGTTGTTTCTGATGGTAATTGGTTTCCTAAAGAGAAGTTCGATGAAGTGTATAATGCCAAGAAACAAGCAGAAACAGACCTTAAGGAACGTGACAAACAACTAAGTCAACTGCAAGAAGCGGCTAAGGGCAATGAGGAAATGCAGGCAACAATTAAAAAGTTGCAGGATGAAAACAAGGTTGCATCTGAAAAGTATGAGGCCGAGGTTAAACAGTTGAAAGTTAACACGGCGTTAAAATTAGCGCTTGCCGGAAAAGTTCATGACGCCGATCTTGTAGCCAGTTTGATTAACAAGGACGCTGTAAAGATTAAAGATGACGGAACAATTGAATCGGGATTTGAAGACCAAATTAAGACTTTGCGTGAAAGCAAGTCTTTTTTGTTTGTGCCCGAAAAGAAAGAAGAACCACTCAAATTCTCTGGTTTAAAGCCAGCAGGCACGAAGGACAAGAATGAACCCCCGGCAAGCGTTGGAGCAGCATTCGCACAAACGGCAAATAAAAGCAGCCAGCCCCCTGCTGCCGAGAATAATCCGTGGGCTTAAGAAGGGAGAAAGCACATGCCTTATGTAAAACCTATTTCCAAGTATGAACGCATTAATTTCTTGGCGTCTTCTAAATTTCAATCTTTCACGTGCTTGGTTAGTGATGTTGGAGTAATAGCCGACAGCGACGGCAAAAAGATTGTTAAGTCGGGCACAATTTTCCCGGCCAATGATGCCACGGCAAAGGGAATCTTGTTAAATGATGTTGATGTGACAAGCGGCCCGCAACCGGGGGCGTTGCTCGTAGAGGGATATATCCTTGAAAAACGTCTGCCTACAGCCCCGACAGAAGAAGCAAAGACAGCACTCAAAGAAATTAAATTTAAATAAGCGGAGGTAATAATATGCCTGATGTATTGGAACTTTTTAATCAGAAAACTGTACTGGACTATTTGCAGGAAAGAACTTATCAAACTTATACCGTTGGAGAAGCATTGTTCCCGGAAGAAAAATTTGACACGCTTGAATTCGAATATTTGGTAGGCGCAAATGATCTGCCAGTAGTAGCAAAGGTACACGCTTTTGATACCGAGGCTGAAATTGGCTCGATTGAAGCGGCGAAGCAAGCGCTTGAAGCGGCGTACATCAAGAAAAAATACCAAATCAAAGAAAAAGACCTGATTGCATTAAAATTCCCACGCACTGCACAGGAACAGCAGTATCTCGTACAACGAGTTTTTAACTTAATCGACAAAGCGGTTAATGATGTTCGCGCAGCAACCGAACTTATGCGTATGCAAGTTTTGTCAGAGGGAGAGTTGGAACTTCAACTGCACGTTCCGGGTGATCCTCAAACTCTAACGTTAGATTATCAAGTCCCTGCCAATCACAAACAAATTTTGTCCGGTACAAGCTTGTGGAACACGGATACGGCGAATATCCTGGGCGATTTGGAGCGCTGGTCCGATGCGCTGGATATTACACCAACACGCGCCTTGACGTCCAAAAAGATCGCGAGTGCCATGCTACGAAATGCCAAAATTATCGGATATCTCTATGGCACTAACTCCGGCAGAGTGGCTAATTTGGCCGATCTCAATGCCTTCTTGATCCAGCAAGGGCTACCGGCTATTGTGGTTTATGAGTCCAGTCAAAATACGAAATACCGGGAACAAAAAGCAGATGGTACCTATACGACGAACACCTATTTCCCGGATAACAAGTTCGTGATGTTTGGTGACGGGCCTCTTGGTCAAACGCTGTACGGTCCAACGCCGGAGGAATCCCGCATGGTACTTGATGGCGCTGACGTTTCTACCGTGGGTAAAGTCATTGCTATGATTTACGAAGAAGGAAAAGACCCCATTTCCACTTGGGCGAAAGCGGCAGCTACGGCTATTCCTTCTTTTCCGCAGGCAAATAACGTATTCCAAGCTCAACCAATCTAAGGAGGCGACATCCTATGAAAGTTGAGGTACTATCCACTCCAATCCGCCATAACGACTCCCTTTACGAACAAGGGGAGTCGTTTTTAATTACAGAAGATCAATATGATCGCATCAAAAAGGCGGTGAAAGTGATCGATGAAACTCCAGAACACACCGCCAAGACCATTGACGACATGACATTGGCCGAACTCAAAGAATACGCAAAACTTAATAACATTGATCTGGACGGAGCCACAAAGAAAGAGGATGTCCTTACCAAAATCAAAGGTGGGGATGGTGATCTAGGTGGAAGAACAGGAAATTAAAGTTGCCAAAGAAGTAATATCCCGTTTGAATCTTCCTGCGGAATCAAACGCTCCCGTGATGTCTTATGTGCGTGAAATTGGATGGCGTATTAAGAACTACTGCCAAATCTCAACGGTGCCAGAGGGGTTGTTTTACACGTGGGTGGCAATGGTCATCGACGTGTTAAGGGTAGAGCAATCGGCGAATGACGATATCGGAGACACGATTGATACTAGTGGTGATAATGTTAAGGTTGGCGATACGTCTGTTACGGGAGGATCGGCAAGCGCAGCGGCATCTAAGGCGATATCAAAGCCAATCATAGACAATGTGGTCACTAATTATCTCGCCGATCTTAACCGCTATCGCAAAATGAGGTGGTAGCGTGATCAATTACGATCGGCATCGACGGAAAATCGAAAAATTGTATACAGACCGAGCAACCATTTACCGTTATCAAAAGGTCAAAGACCCTGTAACCAAAGAAACGAAACTCGTACCCATGCCGGTACACTCCGATCAACCTTGCCGCATCTCTCAAAAGGCGCTCGCACAGAACGGGCAGACGGAGGCGCAGAACGACATCCGCTATGAAACCAAACTCTTTATTGCGCCCGAGTTGGAGATTTTACAAGGTGACATGTTAGAAGCGACCAGGGGCCGAATAACCGCTACTGGATGGGAACCTATCGCGCCAACACGTAAATACACCGCTGGCGAGCCGTTTATCTATCCTACGCATCAAGAGGTGAGCATTGAGCGCAAGGAGTGGGCATAATGGCTAAAATGGGCAGCTTTAATTTCTCGGAGTTTAAAAAGTTTCGGGGCAACCTCAAAGAGATGCACAAGGCGTTTCCAGGGGTTATGCGAGAGTGTGTCATAGAGTTGGCAAACCGTTTACTGGCTAAGGTGGTTCCGCGTACACCGGCTGACACTGGGGAACTGCGCCGCAGTTGGACGATTGGACAAGTAGTGATCACGGACGCCGGGGCTGAAATCGAGGTTTTTAATCCGGTGTACTACTCGGCGTACATTGAATACGGCCACCGCACGGCCAATCATCAGGGGTGGGTAGAGGGCCGGTTCATGATGAAGATATCCAATCAGGAACTTAAACGCGAGCTTCCCGGGATTATGAAGAGAAAAATGGACCGGTTTATTACGAGATACTTGGGGAGGTAGTCATGCAACAGGTGACATTTAATATCGTTCGATATGCCGTACATGCTGCCTTGAAGGCTGCTTTCCCTGACATCGAAATACTAGGCGAAGAGATTAAACAGGGCTTAAATCCGCCTTGTTTTTTTGTGCGTTTTTTGGAACCTGAACACACCCAAGAGTTGGGCAGGCGGTATATGCGTACTCACCCGTTTGCGGTGCGTTATTATGGCGTGAATCGGGAAAATGAAGACTACTACGACATGGCCGAGCGTTTGACAAGTGTGCTGAAGCAAATTGACATAAACGGCGTATTAGTGCACGGAACCGAAATGAATTTCGAAATCGTGGACGAAGTGCTTCATTTCTTTGTCAATTACAACTTTCTCGTTTGGGAGACTGCACCAGATACGCCCAAAATGCAGGAATTGGATATTCAGGAGGGATTAGAACGTGACAACTAAAAAGATTGAAACACAAGTTGAAGAAGTAGCCGGAGACAAGTTTTCTAAGGAGCAGATTTTGGCCTCTAAGCAGTTTGCGGGAGTGGACAAGGACATTATTTCTATTGTCCTGGAAGACGGCAAGGAATACACCATAGAGGCCGCTAGAAAGGCCGTAGAGACGTTTAAAAACAAGGGGGTTAAGTAAATGGCAGGCGGCACATTCCTAACGATGAACAAAGTATTGCCGGGCGTATACATCAACTTTAAAGCAGCGGCACAACAAAACGTAAATGTCGGTGATCGCGGCACAGTTGCTTTCCCGGCTCCCCTTCCTTGGGGTAAAGAGGGCATCATTAAGCTGGAGGCCGAAACATACTTGCAAGACGCAGTTAAGTTGATCGGCTTTTATCCAATTGATCCGCGCATCCGACACATTACGGCGGCAATGTCGCACGCAAAAACGGTGTTAATCTATCGGCTTGGGGCTAAGGGCGCGAAAAAAGCATCAGCAACAATCGGTAGTCTCACAGCTACAGCAAAATACGGCGGATTGAG
This sequence comes from Paenibacillus macerans, assembly GCF_023715465.1. GTDB lineage: Bacteria > Bacillota > Bacilli > Paenibacillales > Paenibacillaceae > Fontibacillus > Fontibacillus macerans_A. The sequence goes on along the minus strand of NZ_JAMBOE010000007.1, from coordinate 290,814 downwards.
AGGAAACGATTTAAAGATTGCTATTCAGTCCAATATTGACAATCCTGGGACATACACCGTTCAAACTTTATTGGACGGGGAAGAAGTAGCCTCCCAGGTAGCCGCAACAGCCGATCAAGTTGTATCTAATGATTTCGTAGACTTTTCTGGCACCGGCGCTTTGATAGCAACCGCAGGTACGCCGCTTGCAAATGGCGCGGCAGGAACTGGAGGTATGGGAGAGTGGTCAGATGCCTTTACGGCGTTTGAATCCGAAGAATTTAACGTCTTGGGTATCCCGGTAGACGATTCTAGCGTTAAACAACTTGCCGTGGCCTTTACCAGACGTTTGAGAGAAGACGAGGGCAAGAAGTTTCAAGCAGTCCTCTATAACCACCCACAAGCAGACTACGAGGGCGTCATAAGCCTTAAAAACAGCGTAGTAACGTCTGACGGGATAACGGTTGATCCAATCTATCTGCTTTGGGAAATTGCAGCTATGGAGGCCGCAGCAAACATCAATCAATCGTTGACTTATACAATCATCCAGAATGCAGTGGATGTTACTCCCAAGTACACCAATAGCCAAATCATTGACGCATTGCAAAACGGGGAGTTGGTGCTGACAGCGACGAACGGTGTTGTGCGGATTGAACAAGATATCAACACACTGACTACATTTACGCCGGATCGCAGTAGAGCTTACAGAAAAAATCGCGTAATCCGTACGCTTGATGCTATTGCGAACGATGTGAAAAGTAACTTTGAAAAGAATTTTATCGGCAAGGTCAACAACGACGCAGATGGTCGGAATTTGTTCAAAGCATCCACAATTGCTTATCTCGACACACTGCAAGGATTAGGCGCAATCCAAAACTTCGATTCTCAAAATGATATCGAGGTTTTGCCGGGAAATGAAGCCGATTCGGTAATTGCTAACCTAGGCATTCAACCTACCGATAGCATGGAAAAATTATACATGACTGTCACAGTGCGATAAGGAGGGGTAATACATGTCAGGGTTTTTCAATGTTAAAGATGCCGTCAGCGGTAAAATGGCAAAGGCGTTCGTTACAATCAATGGTCGCGTCGAAGAATTGTTCTACGCAAAGACGTTGGAATCTACAATCGAGAAAAACAAGGTAGACGTCCCTGTTTTGGGCAGAACCAATACGCCACAACGGTCTGCTGGTTGGTCTGGCTCGGGTACGCTGACAATCTACTATGTAACGTCCGTATTCCGTCAACTCATGAGAGATTACGTAAAGACTGGGGCGGATTTTTGGTTTGATCTCCAAGTGGTCAACGAACAGCCTGGGAGCGGTAGCGGTAAGCAAACCGTAGTCCTTAAAAATTGCAACCTCGACAGCACATCTGCGGCGCAGTTTGATGCAACAAGCGACGATATGCTCGAAGAGGAACTACCGTTTACGTTTGAGGATTACGATGTCCTTGATCAATTTACAGCAGTACAACCTACAAACTAATTAGGAGGATTCATATGAATTTACAAGAATTTTTGAACGCAAACCCGGTTGACAATTTGACGGAGGAAGTTGTCGTTTCGCCGCGCTTTAAAGACGGAAAAGGCAACCCACTGAAATTTACCATCAAGGCCATGACGGAGGAAGAATTCGAAGACATTCGCAAGAAATCTACTCAACTCCGCAAAAGACAGGTTGATTTCGATAACCGAAAATTCAACCTGAATGTTGCAATTAACAATACTGTTTACCCCGATTTTAAAAACGCAGAGTCTATTAAAAAACTCGGCGTGACCACGCCAGAGGAGTATGTCCAAAAGGTACTTCTTGCTGGCGAACTGGCGACCCTGGTACAAAAAATCTCGGAACTTTCCGGCTTTGACGTTGAAATGAGCGAACTCGTCGAAGAAGCAAAAAACTAATTGAGGAGGGCGACCCGGAAGCGAATTACGCTTACTATGCCCTCCACAAGTTTCGAAAGTGGCCTAGCGAATACATGGCCCTTCCCCGCAGGGAGCGGGCCTTTGTTATGGCTGCCATTGATGTCAGAACGGCCGCAGAAGCAAAGGAAACCAAAAAATTGAAACGTAAATAGTCCAATACTCGTATTTTTATGGTAATATGTGGTCAGAAGATGCGAGGAGGTTGTATATGCGGTTATTACGTAACATTTTGGCGATCCTTAGCTTCATTGTATCAGCGCTTTTAGTAATTATAGCTTTAATCATGGCTCTCACTTCTGATACTGACACAATTTGGGTCCCAATAGTTTTTGGTTGCATATTTTTGGCGATTGGTTTGGTTTTGAAAACTAAGAGCCAAAGTAAACGCAATGTTGAAATGAACAATGATGGAAATGGTGTGGTCGAGTATGCAATCGTTCATCATGTGGAAGGGTTGCCAATATCCGAGAAAACTAGATGCCAAATTGAGTTGCACGGTGATAACTTAGCAATCAAGGGAGGCGGTGTTGATTTCAACCTAAACCCCTCCCAAATCACCGCTGTTGAAATAAAGACTGACGTTGAAATAGCCAACATCGTGAGTAGTAGCGCCGCGAAAGGAATTGCCGGTGGACTGCTGTTTGGGCCGATTGGCTTAGTTGTCGGTTCCCGGGCTACCAACAAAGTAAAGCGCACATTACACTATTATTTGATCATTAACTATTTCAATTCATCTGGCGAACTTTCGGCAATGATGTTCCAAGACAACATAGCGCCACGTCGAACCAGAAAGTTGGTAAATTCGCTTAGATCACAACTGCCATCTGCGCCAAAGAGGATTGATCTATAAATAATTCGGAGCACTCTCAAAAGAGGGTGCTTTTTACTTTTCTAGAAAGGAGACGACATATGCCAACGATATCAACGGCGCTAAGAATGGCCGACCAATTCTCGTCGCCTCTAGCCAGAGTTATTACCCAAGCGGAAAAGGCAGCAATGGCGATGGATCGGCTTCGTCGCACGGTAGAAACACCGGCTACTTTACGGATAAATGCCAATAACGCAGAGCAGCAACTCAGGGGAATCGAAAGAGTTGTAAAATCGGTTAAACTTGACGTCACTTTTAACGCTCGTCAAGCGGTTCAGCGCGCCCAAATGCTCAAAAGATTGCTACAAAGGCAATTAGATGGTATTCAAGCGCGTATTCGGGTAGAATTACCCGCATCACTGAATGTGATGTTTGCCAATCTTCAGAAGCTTGTCATGAAGTTCATCGCGGCCACTAGTCGGTTGCGGGGCGTTGCCGGAGATCAGAGAGCAGCACAAGAAAAAATCGCCGAATTGCAAGAAAAGATTTTGCAACTTCAAAACCAAATCAATGCAGCCACAAGGCAATCTGGCAATGCTTCCAGTGGGTGGTTGTCTAATTTGACCGGTATAGTTGGTACGTATCTTTCGTTACAAGGTATCAAGTCCGGTATGAGTATTAGCGACGAGTATATCAATTCACTAGCCCGCTTAGATATGGTCAACGATGGGTTGCGAACCACCGCAGAACTTCAAGACGATATATTTGCCGCTGCAAACCGGGCCCGTGGTAGCTATACCGATATGGCCGGAGTAATTGGGCGGATGGGCATTCTCGCCGAAGATGCTTTTAAAGGTAACGATGAATTGGTGGCCTTTTCTGAACTTATGCAAAAGTCGTTCCGGGTAGGCGGCGCTAGCACCATGGAACAGCAAGCTGGTATGTACCAACTATCCCAGGCAATGGCCGCAGGTAAACTGCAAGGCGATGAGTTCCGGTCGATTATGGAAAACGCTCCTTTACTTGCTAAGGCGATTGCCGATTTTACGGGCAAATCCAAAGGAGATTTAAAAGAAATGTCAGCCGATGGCACAATCACCGCAGATATCATAAAAGGTGCCATGTTCAATGCGGCGGACGATATCAATCAAAAATTCAATTCCATGCCCATGACCTTCGGGGATGCCATGAACTTGATTAAAAACAACGCCCTACAGACTTTTGGCCCTGTTATTGAGCGCATCAACAAGATGTTAAATAGTGCCGGTGGCGAACAAATGATGGCGAACATTCAGAACGGGATCGAGGCGGCAGCGGTGGCAGTTGACCGTTTATTAACGGCAGCAGTTAACGTCTATTCTTTCTTTTCTAATAATTGGTCAACGATTGAACCCATCATCACAGGGATTGTTGGGGCGTTTGTGGCTTGGAAGGTAGCGACGATGGCAATTAACACCGTTCTTGCCATTCAAAGCGGGATACAAGCGTTATTAGCGGCTAGAACGGCTCTTGCAACAGGGGCAACATTTGCACAAACGGTGGCGCAGTGGGGGTTGAATACTGCTATGCTTGCTAACCCAATTACTTGGATTATTATAGCTATAGTCGCTCTTATTGCGGCGATTGTGCTCTTAGTTAAGTATCTCATCAACCTTTGGAATACCAATGACAAATTTGCTGCTGGACTTATGAGGGCTTGGAATAGCGTGCTGAACTTCTTTGGTCAAATACCGATATTCTTCCAAGAAATTGGAAATGGAATAGCAAACGCTTTTGACTGGGCAAAGGTAGAATCATTAAAGATTATGGAGACGTTGGCTAATGGTGTTATCGATAATGTCAACTGGGTGATTGAACAATTAAATAAAATCCCAGGTGTAAGCCTCGATGTTTTTGATCATTTGAGCGTATCCGGTGCCGCAGCCGCAGAAGCAGAAGCGAAAAAGCAGGCCCGCAAAGCAAATTTAGAAACCATGAAGGAAGAAGCAGCACAGAAGGCAGCCGAGCGAGAAAAGAAAGTGCAGGACATGCTAGATGAACGCGCGGCAAAACGGGCGAGAGAGGAAACGGAGAAGGAAAACAAGGAGAAGAGTAAGGATAAAGGCACTCCGGATTTCGACAAATTCAAAACTACCCCTCCTAATATCGACAAAGTTGGAAAAGTCGGAGAGGTAGGCAAAATCAAAGATAAGGTTGATATCTCCAGCGAGGACCTTAAAATGATGCGCGAACTGGCGAATATTAAGACTATTCAAAACTTTGTAACTTTAACTCCTACATCCATCGTCAACACGGGCGATATTAGAAACGGCGAGGATTTCGACACCATTGTTGCAAAAATAGACCAGACTCTTCAAGAAAGCATAACGGCTCACGCTGCGAATGTATATACCTAAAAAAGAAAGGGTGTTCACTATGCTTCAAGCAAAATTAATGGTGGATTTTTCTGGTGGGTTTGAATACTTGGATAAAGTAACGGCGTTGATTGCAGAACTAAATGATAATTTGAAAGAAATCAATATGTTGTTGGGTGGTCGTTCTGGAATCACAATAAAAGTTGATGAAGACAAATTATTAGAAGAATTACGGGAGAACTTTGCAGAGGCCGTTCATCGTAAAGGCGGCGCGGCGAAAACGGTTATTTGAAATTTTTTCCGCCTGGACTACTTCCCCTTTCAAAAAGGAGGTTTTGGATGAGTGTCCTACTCAATGACGCTTTCGTTTAATGGAGATACCGAGGCATTTGAATTTCCGGTTCTCCCTGGCGAGATCGAAGTATCTTTAGCAGGAAACAACAAAACATATGAAATATCGGCGCTTGGGGAAATCAATATCATCAAAAACCAAAAGCTTACAGATATCTCATTTGAAAGTATGTTTCCTGCCTCTTGGTTCCCGGGATGTTCAATGGAGCAAAGTGAGGCGCAAGTTAAATTGTTCCCTCCTGCCTACTACATCGATTTAATCGCAAAGTGGAGAGCCGAAAAGCAGCCGGTGAGATTGGTTTTAACCGGCTCAACCAAGAACATCAGCGGCATGTTAGTTAGTATTGAAAGTTTCTCTTGGTCTGAAGTCGGGGGATCGCCTGGAGATATTTCATACCAAATATCCTTTAAGGAATACCGTTCCTACGCAGCGAAAATGGTCAAAGTGGGAAAGGGTTCAAAATCAATGCCTAAGCTGCTCGCAAATCCCAAGACTCCGGCACGGCCCGACACGCGAGTAAAACCCAAAACATATACGCTTGTCGCTGGAGATAATCTTTGGAAGGTTGCGAAAAAGTTTTTGGGTGATGGCAGCAAGTACAAGCAAATCCAAACACTGAACGGCATCAAAGACAGCGAACTAAAGCGTCTACCGGTCGGTAAAGTAATTAAACTGCCATAGGGGGTGCAAAATGCTACAAATATTCACGGACAACAAAAAGGGTGGAGTCTATGACATTTCCGAACTTGTAACGGACACCACTTGGAAAACGTCACTGATCGGAAAGCCTGGGAGTTTGGATTTTACAATGATACAAGACCCAAATTATATGATTAGTAATGGGGATATCATCTCGGTTAAATGGGATGACATCCCTTTGTTTTATGGGTATGTGTTTGCTTTAAGCCGAAGCCAAGAGGAAACTTTAAGCGTTAAATGCTATGACCAAATCCGTTATCTGACGGCCAACGACACGTACGTATTTAAAAACAAAACGGCAGCGGCGATCATAAAACAGATTGCCGATGATTTTGGCCTTAAATGGGGCCATATCGTTGATACTAAATACGCCATTCCAACAATGTCGGAGGACGGCACCAAGCTACTTGACATTATCGATAAGGCTCTTGCGCTCACCGAAATTAACACAGGCAGTATTTACGTTTTTTACGATGATTTTGGACGATTAGCCCTCCAAAACGTCAAAGATCGCGTTTTAGACTTAATGATCGGCGACGAAAGCCTCATGACCGGCTTTTCGTATGAACAGAGCATTGACAGTGACACATACAACCGAATCAAGTTAGTAAGGAACAATGAGAAAACAGGAAAACGCGACATTTATATCGCGCAGGATAGCGCAAGTGTCGCCAAGTGGGGGCGGCTGCAATATTACGAGAAAGTGGACGAAAACAAAAATGCGGCTCAAATCAGCGCCCTACTAGATCAATTGGCAAAATCTAAAAACAAAGAAACTAAAAGCCTTAAAATTGAGGCGCTAGGCAATCCAAAGGTTAGGGTTGGCAGTTATATGCGTGTATATATTGAAGAATTAGCAATTGATCAGTTGTTTTTAATCGACGAGTGTACACACAAATTCAGTGGGGATGATTATACTATTTCACTTGAGGTGAGGGTGGTTTAATGGCGCTGGAAAATACACTTAGAGAATTGGCGCAGGTTGCGAATAGTGCAACCAATCCGGTGAACGTACTTTTCGGAACGGTTACAAAAACAAATCCTCTTGAGGTAAACGTAGATCAACGTTTTACACTCGATGAGGATTTTTTAATTGTGACCGAAGGCTTAACACGATATGAAATCGATCTAAGACACCGCCACACATTTGATGGAGGGGTAACCAGCAGTGCATTACAAACCCCGCTCGATTTAAAGCATAATCACAAGATTGAGGATGTCGCTACCAGTGATGCACTGGAAGACCCGATTAATTTACGGCATAGCCACACATACGGCGGCGGCGATACAGGGGACGCACTGCCGGATAAAATCGTGATTCGTGAAGGGCTGAAAGTTGGTGATGCCGTGTTATTGCTCCGGGTGCAGGGCGGGCAACAATATGTCGTATGGGATAAGGTGATCAAATGATACCAATCGGAGGCGCTATACTTGACGCAGAAGAGGCGCAAGAGACAAGCCGGACTTATGGTGTAGACTTCGCAAACAAGCGAACCACGGGCTATGTGGACGGCCTAGAAGCCGTTAAACAAGCGGTGTACAAGATGCTTCAAACCGACCGGTTCGTACACTTGATTTATGATGCCACTTACGGCAGCGAGATAAGTGGATTGCAAGGCCGAAGTGAAGGATATGTACGGTCAGAAATAGCACGCCGGATAACAGAATCGCTATTACAGGATGATCGCATATCAGCGGTTGAAAACATGCAAATTGTCATAAGTGGGGACGAAGCACTTTGTACCTTTACGGTTATATCTACTTATGGGGATTTTCGAAGTGAGGTGACGGCGAGTGTATGAGAGTCAGACATACGAAGTAATTTTACAAAGAATGCTTGATCGGGTAAGCAATGACGTCGATAAACGCGCGGGTTCAGTGATTTGGGACTCCCTAGCCCCGGCCGCTGCGGAGTTAGCACAGATGTACATCGAACTTGATGTTAACTATAACTTATCATTCGTCGATACAGCCACAGGGGACGACCTCACAAGGAAATGCGCAGAGTTCGGGGTTAACCGGGAATCAGCAACCAAAGCGCGCCGTAAAGGGCTGTTTTATGCATCTGGTGACGTGCCTATAGACGTTCCCATAGGTAGCAGATTTTCTATCAATGACGTTAATTACGTAGCGATCAGCAAAATCACAACAGGTCAATGGACATTAGAGTGCGAACAGGCCGGTACGATAGGAAACCAGGAATTTGGTGCGTTGTTGCCTATCGACTACGTTAACAACCTAGCACGCGCGGAGTTAACAGATATACTCGTCCCGGGCGAAGACGAGGAAACAGACGATGCGCTTAGGGCGCGATACTACGAGGTTGTAAACGAACCGGCATTCGGCGGAAACATTTCGGATTACAAGCAGTTTATAAACGCTATCGACGGCGTGGGGGCAACAAAGGTTTTCCCAGCATGGAACGGTGGCGGCACGGTGAAATGTACAATCATCGGCTCGGATTGGAACCCTCCATCAGCAGCACTTATCAACGATGTGCAAACTAAAGTTGATCCGGTGCCATACGGAGGTAAGGGTTATGGAACGGCACCAATAGGACACACGGTGACGATAACTGGCGTGACAGCCCAGGCTATTAACGTATCAACAACAGTTACGCTAGAGGCCGGAACTACGGCAGGACAGGTACAAGGGCCAATTGAGGATACTATAGATCAGTATTTGCTAGACTTACGGAAATCATGGGCAACGCAAGATCAAATAATTGTGCGCGTTGCATTGATTGAGGCGGCAATACTTAATGTTACAGGCGTTATTGATGTAGCCAATACCACCTTAAACGGATCGCCCGCAAACATCACGCTTGGGGCGGAGGAGACTCCAAACCTGGGGACGGTGGTTATCAATGGCTGATCACATTATGCCTTATTGGCCTGAATACTACAAAGATATCCCCGACTTTATACAGTTGGCTGAAACCGAAGATGTCGAACTGGATAATATGGATGGTTCCATACAGCAGTTGTTCGATGATCAGTTTGTCATGACATCAAGTATTCAGGCCATCAAACGCCGGGAGCAAATGCTAGGCATACAGGCCGATCCAACAACTGAAACGTTAGATTTTCGTAGACATCGCATTTTGAACCGGTATCAAACCAAACCACCTTTCACAATTCGTTGGTTGCAAGAACAGTTAGATAGATTGGTCGGCCCTGGCATGACAATTGTTAGCGTTGATGTACAAAACTTTGTGCTGTATATAACAACAAATGTCGAAAACGCAAATGTTTTCAAAGAGTTACAACACACAATCGAAACAGTCAAACCGGCAAATTTAGTCTATCAGCAAAGTTCATCCCTAAATGCGGATATTGGCCTAGAAGAACACATTTCCACACGTACAGTCACCTGGAACTATAAGTTGGACGGCAGCTGGAAACTTGGCGAAAAACCGTTTTGGAGTCTTGCCCCGGAGGTGCAAATTAAATGATCACAGCAGAGTTTTTACATGATGTTGCGGAGTACGTAGACACGAAGGTAGCCAAAGTAGTCATCAATTCTACGTATGTTATTACTGATTTTGACGTAAAAGCGGTGACTGACAATGTTTTGGCGCTCAATTACGTTGTTCCCATAGCTGACGTTTCTTTGATCACATTAATCGAACTCAAAGACGTTTCCAATGCGGTTTTGACTTCAAATGCGGTTAATGTACCGATCACAGCGGACCATTTAATGCTTCAAACGATCACCGTAAAGGAGGCTTCCTAATGGCTAAAATAAATTGGGCAAATTCGGATATTGTTAAAGCGCAGGATATGAACGATATCGGAGAAGAAATTAATGGCCTGAGAACAGATATTGATAACATCCATATTCCTGACGCCAGCACGACGCAGAAGGGTATCGTTCAGCTTACAAATGAAACCATGAGCAGATCGGAGTCCCTAGTTCCGACAGCGCGGGCCTTAGCTGAGGTTTTAGACTTCGCTACTAACACTACAGATGATTTGTATTCTGCGTTATCTGGTGTACAATCTACGGCCAGTGCAGCAAATACCGCCGCCACCAACGCGCAAAGCGCGGCTGACACGGCGAATAATTCTATTGGCCCACTCTCAAGTCTTCTTACATCAGCAAAAGGCAACACAGTCGCTGCGATTAACGAGGTTTTTCAATCTGGAGTTGACGCAAAAAATCAAATTGTGGGCGCCGCCAACTCCAAGTTAGGTGCAGGAGCGTCCACAAGCGACCCGTGGGGAACGATAGCTAATAAGATCACAAATGCAAAGGTAGTAAGGTCTGTTTTTGGTTTTGGATCGTCTGTAGATTGGGGCTTGCAAATAACTACCGGAATCGCATTTGCAAACTACCCGCCAAGTTACGATAGAATTGAGATGGAACTAGGCTCTGGTACCAACACTAAAGATTGTTATCTTTACACCCTCGCGCCCATAGACCTTACTAGCGTGCCATACCTTTGGTACCTTGGGGTACAGCAAATCAACAGAGGCAGCGATATTGCCAGGGTGGTCGTTGATCCAGTACAACATGGAAGTTACAGCGGAGGGACCATCGTCGCATCGAGTGATATACCATATCATGGCAGTGGGTATCGGCAAGAGGTCAGTATATATACACAAGGGTTAACTGGTTGGTACTATCTAAGAGTACACGCTAGAGGGACATCAGGGAAATTGTGGTTAGAGAAGATGCTGCTACAGTGAAGCTGGAACAAAGGGGAGGTATACATGATCAGGATGTTTAAGGACCAGAGATAACAAAAAAATCCCTGTGTAGTGGTAACGGGAGGGACGCTTCGGACGGCAAACCCTCCCGACTTTCTGCACAGGGACAGAAAGCGGTTTAATTATATCACAGGGGTGTGTTTATGGAAAATGAAATCGTAAAATACTTCATTACGCAAGGGCCATTCGGATTATTATTCGTATGGCTTCTTCTTTATGTAATGAAGGCCAACAAGGAACGCGAAAAGGACTTAAACGGCATAATCCAGCAGCAAAACAACGTCCTCTCAAAATTTTCTGAAAAGTACGATCTAATCATCTCGGAATTGCGTGAGCTAAAGGAGAGGTTTAAATGAAGCAGAAAATCATAAGCGCATCATACATCGTTGTGACAATCTGTTTCGCGCTTATTATTGCCGCTATGACATTGGATTGGGTCACGAAGTACTCTATCTATCTCCAACAACGGGATGAACTACATAAATTAATCAACGCTGGGATGGATATAGAAGCTGTCAAATCTACCGTTTCATATTTGCAAGGCGCTGCAACAAGGCAGTTAAACAAACTCAAAGACGTAAGCATAGTCTTCGGACTAATCTTCACGTCTTTTTCATTATATATAAAACTCATTAAGAGAGGTTGATGAAAATGGATTTAACCGAAGTATGGGCCATTGTATCAAGTTATATTAACCCTGAATTGTTGATTGTCGTCGCAGTTTGTTGGATTATCGGTTTCGTTTTGAAACAAACGCCAAGGGTGCCGGACTGGACGATCATTTACGGCGTTACGTTGGTCGCTGTGGTGTTTGCTGGCCTATTGCTAGGGTTCACTGCGCAAAGCGTGTTACAAGGCATTCTGTGCGGTGCTGTGGCGGTGTATTCGAACCAGCTTGTTAAGCAGGCCAAGAAAAGCGGTGAGGATAAGTGAACGTAGTCTATTACAGCCAGGAAGACAAGCGTTGGAAGAACACTCCATACACCATAGACGGGGACGCCGGAGAGACAATCGGAGCATCGGGCTGCGGTCCGACATCGTTCGCTATGGCAGCAAGCACATACTTAGGCGAGGAGATTCAACCGCCTGAAATGTGCCAATACGCCATTAAAAACGGGTACAGGACTGCTAACAACGGTACAGCGTGGGGGTTCTTTGCCAGCGCCGCCAAGAGTTTCGGGTTACAATGCATCCAAACCGGCAGCTTAGAAGCAGCTAAAGCAGCACTGAAAGAGGGCAAATTGGTGATCGCCTCTATGGGTAAGGGACACTTTACCGGGGGCGGTCATTTTATTTTGCTTGTCGGAGTCACAAAGGATGGATGGATTGACGTTTACGATCCGAACCACGATAACACGAAGTATGGCGCTGATGGTCTTGTTGATCAAGGCGTCCGCAATGATGGAAAGGTAACGGCCAAAGAATCGGTATTTAAAAGCGAAGCAAAACAATACTGGATCATCTCAAATCCAAATCAGGAACAGGAGGAAAAAGAGTTGGACAAGGCAAAGGTAATTGCCTACGGCAAGCAGATCAAAGACGGGCTGTTGATCGGCAATACGGTTTATGTGCCGTTGCGCGCTGTGGCCGAGGCCAGGGGCGATAAAGTAGCGTGGGACAATACAACTAAAACAGCAACAATCACCGCCAAGTAAATAAAAACCCTCACTGGCTTTTGTGCTGGTGAGGGTTTTTATTTTTAGTCTTCTTTTATCTTGTTTCGAGCATCCCGATAATCAATAATTTGCTTCTCGTACCAAATAGGTCCGCTAGCGAGAACCTGTAACGGCTTTGGAAACATTCCCTTAGGCCATCCTTTTTCTTCTGCTCTCTTTAGGTATGTGTTTAGCATGGTGCGATTTTTTTCATAGTCCCAACTAAGGATTACATAGGCTTCCTTATACCCTACTATTTTCAAGGCGTGTTTTTGCTTGTAGTAATGTATCAGGTAATCCCGATCCAATGGATAGTTATCGAAGGTTTCAAGGTCCAGTTGGTCTATCAACTCCCCGAACATGTCCAACAGTTGCATTTCTTCCGGGCCAAACTTATGAGCGTGTTGCATGAGACGCTCGTGAATGATCGCAATAGTTTTAGCTGGTTCCCTTCCGATGCGAGTTAAAAACTGACTCGCAATAGTTGGGGTGCCTTTGTCAAAAACTAATTCTCCAAGCACGGTTGCAATTGCGATCAGACGGGCGAAAATAACTTCTCTACTCACGAATCACACCGCCAATTCAGCATGATGCGCTCCATATTGTCCTCCGCTTCTTTCCTGGTCATAAATTCGCCTTTTTCTTGCACTCCATCACTGATCGTGAAGTAATAATCGCCATTCTCGTTAGGCCATTCAGATCTTATGATTTCAAAATGAGTCACCTGGAACATATTTTATCACTCCCGTTTGCTTTGTTGAACAAAGTATAACACATAGTTGAATAAAGGTCAACATATAGTATTAATAATTTTCCTCATTTTGTGCTTGCTGATCGTATATACGCAGCATTTGACAAAGTAAGCGAGTTCGGCTCGGCGGACCTGGGGGCCTGATCAACGAACCGGAGTTTACGGCCGGTGAATGGCGAACACTGGCGGGTGGATTGCGCGTTTCCAAAAAATATAGTACAATCAAAACAAATCCGAAAGCATCGGTGAAGAAGCCCCGTCATTCAGTTGATGGGGCTTTTTTCTGTTCGTATGTGGTGCGAACATTTACAAAAGGGATATATTGGCATAGACTAATATTGTAGGCGCTGAACCCTATACCAAACAGCGCCCAAAAAAGGAGAGATGTGAATGAATTTAAGATTAGTCAAGCAAGGCGAGTTTCTGGGGATTAAGTGCGATTTCTGGATGGACAAGCAAGGCGAAGTGTATATGACACGCAAACAAATCGGGGAGGCATTACAATACACCAATCCTCAAAAGGCGGTTGACAAACTTCACGAACGTCGAAAAAAGAGATTGAGCAAGTTTTCAGTTACCGTCAAATTGACGGGTGCTGATGGCAAGGATTATGCAACGAATGTCTACAGTGCAAGAGGCGTTTATGAACTTATTCGTTTCAGCGGACAGCCCATAGCTGATGATTTTTATGATTGGGTATATGAGATAATCGAAGCTATCCGAACCGGCAGAATCAGTGAGCAGGTTATGCGCCAAGCTGGTCTAACGGTTCGTCACACACTTACGGATTCAATTCGCGATAATGTTGAGGAAAGTCCTAACAAACATCGATACTACCAACATTATACGGAGCTTGCTTATAAAACTGCCTTGGGGATGAACTCTAAAGAGCTTCGCCTTATGCTAGGTCTGAAAAAAGGCGAAAAAATAAGAGATCACCTAACAGCGGAAGAACTTGAGGCAGTTCTTAAAGCTGAAAGGCATATCTCTAATCTTTTACAAATGCATTTATCCTACCACGATATTAAAGCAATATTCACCAAAAATCAAGTTGTTCGTGCATTGCCGCGTAGACGTGACCGGATCGCAGCAGAAAAAGCAAAATAAAACGTATCAAGCCCACTAACCTATATGGTCGGTGGGCTTTTTATGTTACTTTACGGCTTGAGTAGTTACATACGTATAAACGTTGTTATCGTAATCATCCAGGGTGTGTTCGTATAGGTGTATGCGAGTCACACCCTTCTCCGTTGCTTGTTCATGTATTTCTGCTTCCGTTCCTTCAATAAGATCAAAACGCAGTTCGTTGTCTTCTTCGATTTTAGACGCTGGTGCGGCGGTACTGTTATTGATGATTGCGTAATATCTATCCATGTTCACTCGTCCTTTCGTTAAATTTTGGCTATTTACTTATTTCTCCAAATGCCGCCCTAATCCTTCTTAATCGTCCAAACCAGCGCCACAACTGAGAGGATCAGCGCCGCGCTACTGATAATCAACGTTACTGTTTCCATGCGTTATTCCTCCTTCGCTTTAATCTTCGATTGGTTGACAGGTATACTCGACAGAGATCATAACAAACATTCGTTTACTGCATTTCGGACAAGTCACTGTTTGGCGATCCATATCCGCATTACATGCATCACGCCCGTTGAAGACGTGCCCACAATACACACACTGGCAATTATCAATCATCGTTGTTTCATCGCTAAAAAGCTTTTTCTTTGCCATGTTTGACCATCCTTTCTGTATTGTTCTTGTGTCAATTAGTCAACGATTAGCCAATCGCACCCTATCTTCCTGCACTAGCATAGTATCCAGTTTTTTCCGAAGTTCTCGTTCTGCGATGAGGTATTGTTCGTCTGAAATGTCATCCGGTAGAGACTCAAACTCCCTAAATAGAGCTTCCCGCTCTGACGAGATTTGCGCTAACATCTGCTTGGTCTTGGGGTTCAATCTGTAGTCGCCACGCCAATGCTGCGGGGTTTTATCGCGGCGCGTGAATCCGATGCTCCCGTACATACCTATTATCCTCCTTAGAGGGGTCGAAGCCCCCTGTGTTATTTCGACGCTAACAACCATTGCTCATAGTCTTCCTTAGCTTGTTTTAATTCTCCGGCGAGTCTGTCGGCCCATTCCCAGTCACATAGATTTAACGCCGCTTCATATTGTGCTTTCACGATCATATATCGTTTTTTCATCCCGTATCCCTCCCGCGTAAGGCCGCCGCCAGATTGTATATTTCAAACCGTTTATGTTAAGATTGGGAGGAGGGAGCCACTAACTCCCTCCGGGAACCTTCTAACGTCTGCGCCGGATGCGCCGTTTATGGGTTCCTTTTTCTTTTTCACGGCTTTTAAGTAACATCATTGCTGCGGTAAGTAACTGGATGATTGCCGTGATCAGTGTTACCCAATCTTTCATTGCTCTTGTTCACCTCCTTCTGATAACTATTTTACAGCATTTAAAATGCTTTGTAAATAGTTATTTTGAATGTTGCAAAATGTTTTTAAATGCTTTAAAATGCGTTGTAAGGGAGTTGATTATATGCCAAGACCACCCAAGCCTAAAGAGGAAAAGAAGATAAGAGAAGCTATCTATTTCGAGCCGCCGCTTTTGGAGTGGCTACAGGAACAAGCAGAACAACAAAAATGCACGGTTAGTGTGATTGTGAATAAAATTGTCGAAGAAAAAATGACCGCCAAGGCATGACGCCAAAGTGGTCTTTTTTATGCAACATTAAACTTGATCGCAACGTCTCTTAATACAAATGTATCCATTGACTATTTGACAACTTTGTTACCGAATCGGTAATTTTTTTATTGAACAAGAACGCGTGTTCGTGTATAATTGGGTCAAACGATTTAATTTCATCAGCCGAAGAAACGTTTCCGCGAAATCGAAGTATTACAATTAAGCAAACGCTTACAGATTGCGGCCTGTGCAGATTATTAAAATTTTTTAATGTTACAGTTCGACATGAAGTGACAGTCTTATTTGTCGAATAAATAGTACAATGTTACCAATTCACTAAAACCATAGTAGGAGGGGGTTTAATGAAAAAGGAGAGGGGATGGTTGCTTTCGGGTAGTTTGTGCTTTGTAAAGTGTCACCTTACAAATATCCGGGGAGAAGCTTACTCTTTATTGTGCCGCTCCCACTGATAAAGGTCCTCCATGTGACATCCTAGTACATATGAGATCGTCTTCATAACTTCAACGGACATAGAGGACTTATTATTAGCGTATTGGGATATCATTTGCCGGGATATGCCTGTTCTTCTAGCTAGTTCGGCCTGTTTTATACCCCGTTCTTTTAGGCGGACTTTAAGTAAGCTTCTCCCTCGGGAGAAGTACAAATGTATGCTCCTTTCGGACAAGTTGTCTTTGCGGTAAATTGTACCACATCATTAATGAAAATACACCAAAGGGGAGTGTGTAATGGAAACACATCTAATCGTAATGAACAAAGATGTTGATGAGAAATATGCTAGGAGTTTTGTTCTGGCTGTCGCTGTCGCAAAGTCGGCCTCGTTTCCATTTACCGCAAAGCTAACTACGCCTACACAATGCCAAATTATCACTCTAGAAAAAAACCCCCTCACCTAAGCGGGGGGTGCAAACAAAATTGCAAACTAACTTATAAAAACTAATCAAACTAATATATACTTAGGAAACTTAGAAACCGCATAAAACAAGGATTTTCATACTTGAGTATACTTGCATAAACTAGGCGCTAGGAATTCGTAATGCGTAGGTCGGGGGTTCGAATCCCTTCATCAGCATCTCTATAATGTCAAGCATGGCGCGGCTTCCGAGGTTTTCGGGGGCCGCGCTTTTTTGCGTGAAAAGGGGAACTTCTAACATTTGATGCTTTAAAGCTTGGTGCAGACGTTGTTATGGCGTGTGTAGTGGGGGCATTGTTAGGTAGGAATTTATAATCGATTTATGAACTGTGACAAGATGTTATTCTTTTGCAAGGAGTTGGTAATTCTTAATAGAATAAATATGAAGATGATCAGGTAATAAATTTGTACACATAAGGAGATAAAACTATGGCAAAAAACAAATTATTGAGAATGGACAATGTTGGCATCGTTGTAGAATCCCTTGATAACGCAATCCCTTTCTTCGAGGAGATTGGCTTGAAGCTCGAAGGGCGGGCTACTGTCGAAGGTGAATGGGCTGGCCGCGTAACCGGGTTGGGTTCACAGTGTGTAGAGATTGCTATGATGGTTACCCCGGATGGCCACAGCCGACTTGAACTTTCGCAATTTCTCACCCCGCCTACTATATCAGATCACCGAACTGCTCCTGTAAATGCCCTCGGTTATCTACGCGTCATGTTCACCGTTGAAGACATCGACGAAATGGTATCCAGACTCACTAAGTATGGTGCTCAGCTCGTTGGCGAAGTGGTTCAGTACGAGGACTCGTATCGGCTCTGCTACATTCGTGGAAATGAAGGACTTCTAATCGGTTTGGCGGAACAACTCGGTAATAAATAAGTGACGTTTAAAAGAAGACTTAACTGAAATATACATTACTAGAGTAAATTATTCCCCTCCTCTATAGCGAGAACCTCCCTTGCTGCTTCAATGAAAGACAACATGATTGGTGAAAGCCACTTGTCTTTATGCCATGACATCTGTGTATACACGTGCAAGTCCGGAATTTGCCATGGAAGAGCAATAAGTTCACTCCGTTCAACTTCGGCTTCCACTACGATTTCAGGAAGAAAGGCAATACCGATTCCCGAAATTGCACATTGTTTAATGGCTTCAGCACTTTGAAATTCTAAATACGTGATACTATCAATGCCCTCTTTCTCAAATGACCGGTCAAACATGGTGCGATAGGGACAGCCCTTTTCATTCGTCAGGAACACTTCTCCGTGAAAATCTCCTAGCTGTAGCACAGTTCGTTTTGCAAGCGGGTGATCTGGAGCAGCGAACAAGCGGAAAGTTTCTTCCACCAACGGTTCCACGGCAAGTCCGCTCGAGCGAATGGGTTCGTCCAACATAAAGACGACATCTGCGGTTCCCTCAAAGAGTGATTGTTTGAGCTCTTGATTAGGAACGGAGCGGAAGATCAAACGAACTCCCGGATGCTGCGAACGAAATCGTTGAAAGACAACGGGAAGCCGATAGGCGCAAATAACCTCATTGGCACTGATCGTTAGGGTGCCGCTTAGAACTTCATTGTCATGAACGGCGCTGCGAGCTTCGTCCAATTTATCTAGAACGCTTTGAATATGAGTTAAAAAGCTTTTACCCGCAGTTGTAAGAACGAGTTGCTTGCCCAAGCGGTCAAACAGACGAACACCAAGCTCATCCTCCAATGCTTTGATTTGCATCGTGACGTTGGAGGGGACATAGCCCAGCACTTCCGCAGCTCGACTGAAATTTAACGTTGATGCAACCATGCGGAACGTATTCAGTTGACGCAATTCCATCATACAGTCCCCCTTTTACTTTCAATATTATTGAAGACTACTTTGAATTCTATTCACTTTTATTGAGGGTACCACAAGCCTATACTAAGTACAAGAAATACAATTTAAATGTGTGGTTTCATGTTGAAGGGAGAGACAATACGATGGATTATGAGATTTTTGATTTGGGTGACGTAACCTTGCAATCAGGAGTGACGTTACCGAGCGCTTTTCTTGCTTATAAGACTTATGGAAAATTGAATGAAAAGAAAGATAATGTCATCGTCTATCCGACTGCTTTTGGCGACACGCATGTTCAGAATGAATGGTTGATTGGAAACGGCATGGCACTGGATCCGCGAGAATATTTCATTATCGTTCCTAATTTGCTGGGCAACGGATTATCTTCGTCTCCCAGTAACACGCCTCCCCCATTCGACCGGGCTAATTTCCCGCAGGTAACCATCTATGACAACGTTAAATTCCAGCATCGGCTGGTGACCGAAAAATTCGGCATTCAAAAGATCGCTCTTGTCGTTGGATGGTCAATGGGAGGTATTCAAGCATTCCAATGGGGAGCAAGTTATCCGGACATGGTGGAACGAATTGCGCCTTTCGCCGGAGTTGCCAAGCCCTGGCCCCAAACGTATGTAGTCCTGGACGGAATGAAAGCTGCGCTCATGGCTGCTGTCCGCTTTGATTCAAGTAAGCTAAACCAGTTGACTTCTGCAGACATGCGTGCCGTTGGCCGCGTCTATGCGGGATGGGGCTTGTCGGATGCGTTTTACAGGGAGGAACTTTATCGTGAACTTGGATTCGACTCATTGGCAGGTTTTGTGGCGGGTGTCTGGGAAGATAGCTTTATGAAGATGGATCCGCACAATGTCCTGGCCATGTTATGGACCGGACAAAATGCAGATATTAGTGCAAATCCCACCTATAACGGAGATTTCGATAAGGCGCTCAAAAGTATTAAAGCGCTCGCCTGCATCATGCCTGGGAGTACGGATCTCTTCTGCAAGGCGGACGATAACGAATACGAAGCTAAGCGTATACCTAATGCTGTTTTTAGTCCTATCGAGTCGATCTGGGGCCATTTTGCCGGTCGTGGAATCAACCGTGCTGATAATAAATTTATTGATGACAATCTAAAACGCTTGCTCACGCTTAGTACAAACAGATAGATCATCGTTAGCATTAGAGTGTTCTGTCAGGAATAGCAAAATTTGCGGTTAACCACCACATCCAAACAGGAAGAACATTTGCCCCTCTGTTTTAGAGCGGGACAAGTGTTCTTTTGTTATTGTAGGGTTATTGAGTTAAAGGTTTGTTTTGTTCTTATTGCAACGGTTTTGAAAAAAATGAACCCTTTTCAAGGGTTATCTGTTTATAAGACATAACGCAAAGAAAGGAGTGCAGCAATTGACGGAACGTGAGCTATTTGATCGCTATAACAAAGACGTCTACCGTACCTGCTATTACATGCTCCGGAACGCGCAGGACGCGGAGGATATATGCCATGACGTCTTCGTCACCGTGTTTCGGCAGGACTGGCAGCGGATCGAGCATATGCGGGCCTGGATTATGCGCATTACCATGAATCACTGCCTGAACCTGCTTCGAAAAAACCAGACGAAGCGGGAGAAGCAATCCGAGGTGCAGTGGCTGCATGAGCACGCCGTTGCAGCCGCGGTTAAACCTGTTGACGCAGTCGTACTTGAGAAGGAGGCCTCCGCCGAATGGGAGAAGCTGCTAAAGCAATTGCCCGATAAGCTGCTGGCAGTGGTGACCCTCCGCTATATCGGCGAACTGTCGATGGCGGAAATCGCCGAAACCCTGCGCATTCCGCAAGGAACCGTAAAATCAAGGCTTCATAAAGCCTTGAAAATGATGCGCAAAAAACTGGAACAAAACCATCCCATATGGTTGAAGGGAGAGGAACGAATTGGAACGTATTGAAAGCCAATTAAAAAACCAATTGAAACACGCGGATACGGTGCCTTATCCGGATTTCGACCGGATGTGGAGCAGCATCCGTCAAGACGAACTGCGAGTAGCTGCCGGCAAGGAATTGGCAATTCCGCGTCCACGCAATCGGAAGCGGACCGCCATCGCCGTCTCGTTATCCGTTGCTCTTATGGCAACGCCGGTGTATGCAGCGGTTACGTATGACTGGTCGAACCTTCTATCTTACAGAGCCGGTATTCAGACGGCCATGGAACAGGGCCTTGGCCAAACGATCGAACAGTCGGTCACCCAGGACGGTATAACGTTAACGCTGCATACGGCTTTTACCGATGAGAACCGGACCTTCCTTCTGTACAGCCTCGATCCCGGACCGGCCCGGAAAGGGAAGGCTATCAGCTTTGAAAATATCGGACTTCGCGATGGCGGCGGCCGGGTGATTGAGGGGAACAACAGCTATCATTGGAATGAGGAGCTTAAGGTATATCAGGGATATTTCGAAACGGATTGGGTGCTCAATGAGCGTGAGGCTGATGTGGAGTTTTTCGTGGAAAATATCCGCTTCATTGGAGACGGCAGCCAGGCCATCGATTTTCGTCCCGACCGTACGGAGACCCAGACATTCAACATCCAGAAGGACGGTGTCGGTACCGTTACGCTGCAATCCTTCGAGCAAGCCGGGGGACAGGTGCTGCTGAAATCCGTTATTTCCTTCACCGACCGGTGGCTTCAAAATAACAGCTGGGTTCGTATCGAAGCCGTCAACGCTAAAGGCGAGAGAATCCGGGAATCTAAGCCCTCAGTATTCGGAACACCTGAAGCCTCTGACGAATATTCGAACCAGCAGATATATTCGGCAACTGACTTACGAGCTGAAGGAACTTCGTTCCAGCTCAAATATGACCGTACGCTGGGAACGGCCACTGGAACTTGGAGTCTCCGTACCGCCCTCTCGAAGAAGCAACTGGAACGCAGCTCGTTTAAGAACCGGCTGAATATTCCGCTCAAGGAGGTGCCAGGAGGAACAAAAATTGCTGAATTGATCGTTACACCAACCCAGGTTCGGCTTGTGTTGACCCATGAAGAGAAATACGCAAGGGTGCCTTATACGGAATATCAGCTGGATGTTGGGGGTAAGCTTCTCGATGGCGGACTCTGGCTCGTTTCCAATGAACCGACCCAAACCGAACTGCGGTTCGAAATGGCTGGTCTTACACCGGAAGCGTTGGCCAATGAGCCGATAACACTGATTGCGAAACATCGTGTCGACGAGCACAAGGGCGATAACCAGCCGATCCGGCTAATCGACATCTCGACGAAGCGGCAAACTGTGAGCTCCAGCATCGTGGGGTATCCGATCACATGGACCTATTATATGAAGGACGACAATTTGTATGTAGAATCCCGGAGCAGCGATCCGGCGTTTGGCGGGGTGAATCAGACTTATTATCTCGACGGCGGGGAGCGAAATTACGGGAAGCCTGCGCTCATCCGCATGCTTGGGGATGAGAATAATGAGAATATAGACGTGTTTGAAAACTTTAAGGAAACGGAGCAGGACATTTACATTTTTATGTATACGACCAATCAGCCGGAGGACGAACTGCGCGTCGAGGTCAAGCCGGGGAAGTAGTGCTATCGAGATTCCAGGGGGTCTGATCTCCTAGTTTGGATCCAAGCATTTCCCTGTCCCTATGTTGTTTAGAATGAATCCGTAGTTGAACGTACAAAAGAAGAGTGGGCTCGATAACGATATAGCCCACTCTTCTTTTTGTTATTGTTTATTATTTCCTTTGACCAAAAGTATTGCAAAAATGATTGAGAGTAGAATAATTATGACCAAGCCTATTAACTGAACAATGTTTTCATAAGGTGAGGGTATATTGATTTGTCCAAAAATTAAATTTTTAAGTATATAATAAAAAATTTGAAATATTCCCCAGAAAACTAGTGCTATAACTGCCCAATTTTTTACCTTATTGATAATATCACCTTGTTTTTTTATTTAACTAAGTATTTATCGATTTCTTCAGCCGTTTCTCCACTGTCTTGGAAGTTCTTGATTAAATCAATATTTTCAAATCCGTTTGTCTCTTCAACAACATGTAGTTTTAGTCGTAATGAGTCACCGATCTTGTAGCTGCTAGTTAAATCACCTTTAAATACCCAGTTGACTATGTCACCATCAATGTCTTTAAATCCCAAAAGAGTATAGTTTTTATCGTTGTCATACTTAATTGAAGAAATTGAATCTTCGAAAGAAATAGAGTCCCCTATATTGAAATCTCTCAGATCTCTCACGTTTCTTTGAAGGGTTTCATCATAGAATTGAAGTTGAAGGTCCTTCAAAGTTATTTACTAGTTTTGTCGATATAGATTTTTATGGTTTTCGGAAGTTATATTACCATGTATATCCTTAAAAGGATAGTAGATATCTAGCTTTTTTGAGCAGATGATTTTTGTTGGCATCGCACTGGTAATTACCGCTTTTGCCGCAAGTTTGTATATGTCGGCGAAGATGGAAGATCAAATTTCGTGTAGGCCGAGTTGTCACCGATGCCGTATGCGTCGCGGCCGGTTTTTTGCTGGGAGGAACCGTCGGAGCAGGAACTCTCTGCACCGTTTTGCTGATGGGGCCGATGGTTGCTTATTTCCGGGCGGTGTTTGTGGATGTATGGCTGAATAAGACATAGGCTGCTCTTTCAGATTGTCAAGGACTTTCCTCACTTGTTTATTATTTGTTTATTGGCCCCCGATACAATTGTGTTCAAACGACAATTTTCTACATATTTCTCGGGGGAGAGTGAGGGAGTGAAAAGGGTGAGTATGTTTCGTAAGCTTGCTATGATTTTTACAATTCTCGTGACGGGGGTTGCAGGGAGTATTGGCGTCCACGTTGAAGCGGCGGCAACGGTGGTGAAGCCGGGTTGGGATTTAAGTGCCCCTTTAGGTTTGGCGGCCGATGATGGAAAGTTATATGTAACGGATTTGGGTAACCAACGTATTCAAATTTTTAATCAAGATGAAAGCGTGTATAAAACGCTCGGCGAAAAAGGGGTTTCGGGAGCGGACAATGCTCATTTCAGCATTCCGAAATATGTTGCCGTCGAGCATTCCACGAAAAACATCTACGTTTTCGATGCCTTTAATAACCGGATTCAGGAGTTCAACAGCCAGGGCGGCTGGCTTCGCTCCATTCCGCTGCCTAATTTCGCCAACCCGGCGCCCGAAGCCATGATGCTTGACGAAAACGGGCACATCTTTTTTTCGGATCAAAATTCGAATAGCGTATACAGGATGGATATTGAGACGGGAGTATATACCCCGGTTGCTTCGACTTCGGACAGACCGATGGGAGTTGCGGTTGATTCCGAAGGCAACCTTTACGTCTCTCAATATTGGAACCATATTGTACTGGTGTTCCAGCACAATAGCGATGATACTTATACGCAGGTAAAAATGATTGGGGTGAAAAATGTTTCAGGCAACGACAACAGTCACCTCAATTCCCCCATGGGACTATATATTGACGGTAAGGATCGGTTGTACATTGCGGATTCAAATAATAAACGCGTGCAGGTTTTTAATAAAGACGGAAGTTATGCCTTGACGCTTGGACATCCCGATTTACAATATCCGCGCCATATAACCGTTGATGACAACGAAAATATTTATGTTGCGGATGGCGGTGCAAACAAAATATTCATGTTTGACGGTCAGGGAACGTTTAAGAAAATCCCGGGACAAAATACCTTACCGGCCTTTGTTGGCACCGAGTCGATGCTGACAGTCGCTCAAGACTCGGGCCCTGTTGATCTTAAGCCTCTATTGCATGTCAGTGACCCGGATCCAGGCCAGACTCTGACCTGGACGCTAACTTCCTCGCCGGTACATGGGACGGTAAGTATTTCCGGGGCAAATGCGCCCAGCGGAAGTTCCGATATCGTTCCCGAAGGTACCGTCAGTTACACGCCGGCAGAAGGGTATTACGGTACAGATTGGCTAACGGTTCAAGTCAGCGACGGAGATGGGGGCGTGACATCTAAAAATATAACCGTATCGGTTAAAGAGCGCCTGGCTGCTCCAACGGCCAATCCGGCCAGTGGTACGGTGCTGGAAAATCACAGCCAAGTAACGCTCGGCGCAGCTTCGCCCGGAGCGGTCATCTACTATACGACGGATGGAACCAATCCTACGGCCGATAGTCCAAGCGGATCTACCGTCACTATTGCGGGAACGCCGGGCAGTACGGTGACCTTGAAGGCTATTGCTGCAATAAATGGCTCGGAAAGCAGCGAGGTTGCAACTTTCACCTACACGATAGCCCATACGTTCTCCATTGAGCCGATCAGCGATATGACCTTGCCTGGGCTGGTGCAAGGTTATGGCAGTTCAGAACCGAAAGCGATTCGCATTCTTAATACAGGCACCACGGGTCTTTCAAACTTGAGCGTCTCGATCGGCGGTGTTCATGTCAACGCATTTGACTTTACTTTGCCTCTGCAAAGTACACTGGATCCTGATGCATCAACAACCTTGGCGATTCAAGCCAAGCCTGGACTGGCGGCGGGAACTTACACGGCCACGGTTACTGTATCGGCAGACAACATGGCAAGTGTAACATTCACAGTTACCCAAGTTATCGGCTTGCCGGATATTTCCGCTAGTCCACTGAATTTGGCCGCCACGGCAGGGGACCGTCAAGTTGATTTGCGATGGGATACGGTGACCGGCGCCACGTATTACAATTTGTACATGTCGACCACACCAGGGGAATTTAACGCCGATTCCATCGCGACAGTGACAAGTGCAACTTATCAGGTGCCGGATTTGAATAACGGAACAACCTATTATTTTGTAGTGAGAGCAGGTAACGGTATAGGACTCGGAAGCGAGTCCAATCAGGTGAGCGCAACGCCTGCAACCGTTCCATCAGCACCAACCGATGTGACGGCGGAAGCGGGCAACAGCAGCGCTAAGATCACCTTTACGCCTCCGCAGGATAACGGCGGAAGCTCGATTACGGGATACGAAGTCTTCACTGCCCAAGGAGCGCTTGTTGCCACCGGAGACGCCGGTTCAACTTCGATTACCGTCCCAGGTTTATTGAACGGAACCACGTACACCTTCATCATGAAAGCTAAAAATGCCGTAGGCAGCAGTGCGCCGTCTGCACCGTCCAATGCCGTTACGCCAAGAGACACCTCGGGCAATAATAACGGAAATTCCGGTAACCATTCCGGGTCACGAGATAATCATAGCAATTCCTCTTCTCAGCCGGTGCCAGAGCAGAAGCCTGAGCAGGAGAATACAGGGGTAGACGTGCTTGTGAACGGAAAGCTTGACAATGTGGGAACGGCTGCAATGGAGGACGTGAACGGACAAAAAGTCATGACCATTACCGTGAATGAAGAAAAGTTGCGGCAGCGGCTCACAGACGAAGGTAAAGGCGCTACCATAACGCTATCTGTTTCTGCGGGGAGCGATGTTGTCGTTGGCGAATTCAATGGACGCATGGTCAAAAATATGGAAACCGAGCAAGCCGTTGTGGTGATTCGCTCGGAGAAGGCAACTTACACCTTGCCTGCGGAACAAATCGATATTGATTCCATTTCGGAGCGTTTCGGTAAAGACCTGGCTTTGCAGGATATCAAAGTCAAGATTGAAATTTCCGTACCGCAGACAGAGACTGTACGTACGGTTGAGAAAGCGGCCGAGCGGGACGGGCTGACGCTGGTCGTACCTCCGCTTAACTTTAAAGTGAGCGCGGTTTATGGCGACCGCACCGAAGAAGCAGCAAAATTTAACGCATATGTGGAGCGCGCTTTAGCGCTTCCGGAGGGGATCGACCCGAACCGGATTACCACCGGTGTGGTGGTAGAACCGGATGGATTCGTTCGTCATGTACCGACCAAGGTGATCAAAGAAGATGGCATCTATTACGCCAAAATCAATAGTTTGACGAACAGCACCTATGCAGTAGTATGGCACCCGTTGGCGTTTAAAGATATGGAAAACCACTGGGCCAAAAACTACGTCAATGACATGGGATCCCGGATGATCGCGGGTGGAACGGGCAACGATATGTTTAGCCCTGATCGGGATATTACCCGCGCCGAATTTGCGGCGATTATCGTTCGCGGTCTCGGATTGGGTTTTGGGGCAGGAGAAAGCTCGTTTACCGATGTTAAAGAGGCGGACTGGTATTCCGGTGCCGTGAACACAGCACACCAATATGGCTTGATCAAAGGATATAAGGACGGAAAGTTCCGCCCTGATGAGAAAATTACCCGCGAAGAGGCGATGGCGATCGTTGCCAATGCCATGAAGATAACAGGGTTGAAAGATCGCATTACGAGTGGTTCATCCCTGGATGCTATTTTGCAGCCTTATCAGGATGAAACGGAAATCTCTGCTTGGGCTACGGCCGGAGTAGCTGATACGGTTCAGGCGGGGATCGTGTCGGGAAGAAATAACATGAATTTGGAGCCTAAGGCGTTCATAACGCGGGCTGAAATTGCCACTATCATCAAGAGATTATTGGAAAAGTCCGATTTAATCTAGTGAAACAAAGAAAGAGCCAGCATCTCCATAATGTAAAGCAAAACGCGGTTTCCGAAAACTCGGAAGCCGCGCTTTTTTGCTTTGGCCCGCTCATCTCCCTACCTTAAATTGTGCAGAAAAAGAGAAGCGTTGAGGAAACGTTTGGCTAAGGTTTGAAAATACGTGGTTTGAACGGATAACATGGCGATTACGATCGTATTGCTGACCGCTTCCTGCTGCTGGGGATTAAGGCCGGCAAGGCCATGGGCAAATTCATCCGCTTTTTTCTTCACGGTCGTTTCCATGAGATGATCCTGCTTTTTGTCTCTGCTCAGGTGGCCGGATTGGAGATCCAGCACCTGGTCATTGTTCTGGTCAAGTTCCTCGAAAATCCCGGAATAACCTGCGTACAGGTCGATGGGGCTGATGAGATCTTGGGCTTGATCATCAAAATCGTGGAAGATCAGCAAAAGCAGCTTTCTGATGGACTCCAGGTCCAAGGCGGCCCGCAAATCCTCGATGATGAACAGAATTGCCGCCTGCTCGATCGAATATTTCTTTCCTAACCTCGGAGAACCGATAATCTCCTTCAAATCGCGTTTTACCCAGTTTTGCACCGCTGTCAGCGCAAAATGGTTGTATTCGATCTGAGAGCCCAAGGCAACGATATCGTTAAGCGACAGTCCTAGATCGCTTGGATTCATGTTCATCAATTTTTCAAAGATTGGGGGCAGGGCCGTAGAGATAAAAGCGCCTAATGAGTTGCCGCCTGCTATCAATTCCTTATGCGATTTCGCCCATGCTTCCTGGAGGATGTTTTTGGGCGCTTTTTGGCTTTGACCGCTCAGGCTAAGCAGGAGCTGTGACATTTCACTGCGGGTGAGATGGAATGTTTCCATGTTTAATTCCTCCATATAAGTTCTTACGAACTCATCTTACGACGGTGGCGAAAAAAAGTCAAAGAAGAAGTAAAACCAGCATTGTGGGTTAAAAAGGCATAAAGAAGTTAAAATTCGGAGCAATTTGCCCCAAATCAGGCAAAGTAAGATGTTGATACTGCTATATGAACTCTGATATTATAAGTTCATAAGAACTTATAAATTTAAAGTTCTAAAGACTCATTCTAGTGAGGAGTGTTTGCATGTATGCTTTGAATTTGTTTCTGGTTGCCTTGCTGATTCTGGCCACTGCCTTTTTCGTGGCGGCCGAGTTTGCCATCGTGCGGCTGAGATCCAGCCGGGTTGACCAGATGGTGCTGGAAGGCCGGAAAAACGCATTGGCCGTGCAGCGGGTTACGAGCAACCTGGATGGATATTTATCCGCCTGCCAGCTCGGCATCACGATCACCGCGTTGGGACTTGGATGGCTGGGGGAGCCCACCGTGGAGCAAATCCTGCATCCCGTTTTTGACCGGTACGGCTTGCCAGCGGAAGTCAGCAGCATTTTATCTTTTGGCATCGCGTTCGCATCGATCACCTTTCTTCACGTCGTGCTGGGCGAATTGGCTCCTAAAACCGTGGCCATTCAAAAGGCGGAAATGGTCTCTTTGCTGACGGCTAAGCCCCTGATCTATTTTTATAAAGCGATGTACCCCTTTATCTGGGCTTTGAACGGTTCCGCCAACCGCCTGGTGCGCATCTTCGGAATTAAGCCGGCCAAAGAACACGAGGAGGCCCATTCCGAGGAAGAACTGCGCATTATTCTTACGGAAAGCTATAAGAGCGGGATGATCAACCAAGCGGAATACGGGTATGTGAACAAAATCTTTGCTTTCGACGAACTGCTGGCCCGAGAAATCATGGTTCCGCGTACGGATATGGTGTGCATTGACGTTCAAGCCGGCAAGGAAGCGGCGCTTCAGGTCATGAAGTCCGAGCAATACACCCGGTTTCCCGTGTTGGAGGGGAACAAGGACCATATCCTGGGCATTATCAATACCAAACAATTTTTGATGCAATTAAGCGATGATCCGAATTTGGAAATACGCAAGCTGATACAACCTGTCCTGTCTGTCTCGGAAGCTATGCCGGTCAAGGATCTGTTGCTGCATATGCAGCAGGAATCGGTGCATATGGCCATTTTGGTCGATGAATATGGAGGTACTTCCGGTTTGATCACGATTGAGGACATCCTGGAAGAGATTGTCGGCGAGATCCGCGACGAGTTTGATTCGGAAGAGAAAGCCGAAATTGAAAAGCTGGGAGAAAACCATATTCTCGTGGACGGCAAAGTTTCGCTGGAGTTGGTCTGTTCACTGCTGGGCATTGAATTGCTTGACGAAGAACTGGATACGATCGGGGGATGGGTCTATACGCAAAACCCGGCTTTGAAGAAAGGAAGCGAATGGGCGTACGGTCCGTTGAAGTTTATCGTCCGAGAAAAGGACCGCCATCGGATTCGCAAGCTGGAAATTGTGAAGATGGAAGCAAAGGTGTCCGAACATGAAGGTTAAGCCCGAGCGTTTGATTAAGCGTTCGCTTGCCGGGGAAATCCACGCTTTTAAGCAGCTGATCAACATGTACCATAGCCGGATTTTCGACTTATGCTTCCGGATGGCTGGAAATAAAACCGCGGCTCAGGATCAGGTGGTCCGTACATTTGTTACGGCCAGGCAGCGGCTGGGCGAATACGATTTCTCCCTTCCGTTTTATGTATGGTTGTATTCGCTCGCCGTATCCTGCTCAGTGCAAACCGGTATCGAAGAAGATCGCACCGGCGAATCGAGTGATGCGGTGGAAGAAATGCTAGGCTACGTACCTTTTTATCCTAGGATCGCAATGATCCTGAAGTACGCTCATCGGCTGACGCCCGAGGAAACGGCTTACGTCTTAAACTGCCGGGTGGACATGGTTAAGGCTTATTTGCGGCAGGGACGGGAATTATTGCGGGTCCAGCAGCGCTCTAACATCATGAAGCCGGATTTATTGCTGGGGACCTAACTGGCCGGCAACCCTTGTCTCGTTTTGCGGGGCAAGGGTTGTTTTTTTGTTCGCAAATATTAAAAATTCTTGTAGAATAGTAAGGCCGCCTATAAGACTTTTTCATTATTACAGAAATAAGGTGATGAATGTGAATAAAAAAGGGCATATTGCTTTGGCAGTGACAGCGGGATCGGCCGGCCTGCTTATGATGCCGTCATTAGCCATGCAAACCGATGCAGGAATTGCAGCGGCGCTTGTGGCTGCGGCAGGAATCGGCGGAGTATTTCCGGACTTTGATCATAAAACCAGCACGGTGAGCAATCGAATCCAGTTTCCCCTCCGATACCGGCGTCTCTTTAAAACTTTGTCCGGATTTGTCGGGATCATCGGTATAGGGTTAATGGCTTATCACCAATTTGGAAATGTACCGGGATATTTAGGGGAATGGGTGAAGAGCGGGCCGTTATGGATCGGTGCCGCCGTCCTGTTCTGGCTGCTGGCAAGGCTGCGCAGCTTGGTTTTGATCGGTATCGGCGCCTTATTATTGGCAGGGTACGCGATGTATGACTTACACTGGATCGCGGCCTTCGCCGGCTTTGCGTTTCTCATTCTTCCGCTAGTCAAACATCGGGGGGTGATTCATACCCCGGAGTTTGCGGCCGTACTATCCATAGGTCTGCTTAATTTTTCTGCCCAGCAGCCGGAAATCATCAATATGGCAGCGATCGGGTTTGTCATCGGCTGGTGGGCCCATCTCGCCGGCGATATATTTGGGGACGAAGGGATTCACTTCTTGCTGCTGCCAAAGCTTAAAATCGCCCTGCGGTTGTTTAAAAACGGGGGGCCGGCCGAGCGCTGGATTTCACGAGCGTGTTGGGGATGCAGCTTGCTGATGTGGGGAGCCATGTTGCTTCAAACACAAATACTGCTGAAATAGTGAAAGAGATGGCGCCGGCCGTTTACAGGAACAAACGAACAAGCACTGTTATGCGGCTTAGCATATACCGTTATTGATTGATTTGGAGGTGAGAGAGAGTTGGGCCAAACTTCTAGCTCGTTAAAAGGGATATCAATAATAACAAGCACGAACCGCCCGCGTTTTTTCAATAATATTCTTAAAAATTACAGAAATCAGCTTTACCCGGTCAAAGAACTGGTGATTATCTTGAATAAAGATAGCATGGAATTAGCAAAATACCGAAAAATTGCCCAGACGTATAAAAATGTTTCCGTCTACAAGCTTCCTGAAAAAGAATCCTTAGGCAGCTGCCTTAATTATGCGGTCAGTAAAACGAAATACCCGTACATCACAAAATTTGATGATGACGATTTCTACTCGCCTTATTATCTAACCGGGCAAGTGAAGGCTTTACATCGGTCAAAAGCCGATGTGGTGGGAAAACGCGCGTATTTGGCGTATCTCGAAGCTAAAAAGCTGCTGGTCCTTCGTTTTCCCAAACAACAGAATAAGTTCGTTGGGGTAGTTGCGGGAGGGACCATCTTATTCAAAAGACGTGTGTTCGACCGCGTCCGATTTCCCCATGTGTCATTAGGAGAAGACGTCTCATTTTTAAGCAGATGCCGGGCTAAAGGATATAAAGTGTATGCGCCTGATCCGTATAATTATGTGCAAATTAGAAGAAAAAATAAAAACTCGCATACATGGAAAGGCAGCGATCAATATGTCCTAAAGGGGAGCCGTATTTTTGCGAGAACCGATCAATTCAGGAAAGTGGCTACTCAAAATCCCTAATCCTCGTTGTAATTCCTCCAGAGAATTGGTGGAAGAAAGGGCTATTCGTAAATATTTGTCCCGCGTACTGGCCCCGCTTAAAAAGCGATCGGAGTGATACACGCGAATTCCTTGTTTCAGAAAATAATTCTCCATGTGCGTACCATCGGCATCATCCGATATGGGAAGCCATCTATAGAAGCTTAGTGGATGGCCGGTACGAGGCAGCTGCGGGAAAAACTCCGTAAACAACCGGTTTGCGGATTCCGCCAGCTGTTTTTTTTTCGCCGTAATTGCACTTGCCTTTCCGGATAAAATCAGTTCGGTGATGATCGCGGCATCTAATTACTCTGGTCTATATGCTGTTGGTTCAACTTATTTTTTGAAATGTTTAAAAAATAGCGTCAGTCATTAATAAACTTTGATTCGAAGAGCATTCTTGAATTGTAAGCGATTAACATATGATCTTTTGTATGATTCCGACAGTTCACCTTCCATACTCCTGCTTTACAAACTTTTACACTGAACGTATGATTTATTTTGTTTCCACTAAGAATAAATCAATTCATTATCGCTGAATTTCCGTGAGGAAAACGGGGGACCCGTTAAAAACTTACCTGCATTTCAGGTGAGTTTCTCTTTTGGGGTGAATCTTGGCAGTTGATCCAGCGATCTGCCAGGTAGGGCGACTCCTTGCCGCCCGAATCCGACAGCTAACCTCGTAAGCGTAGTCAGGAGTGGGTTGCATGACTTGTGAAGTTTAGCACAGGGGCCCCTGTGTTTTTTTATTGCCTCAAATTGGCCGATTTGCCCTTAATCTTCAGTTTGTGTTTGAAATAATACTTATTTCTGCCGAGCAATATAAAAAAACAACGTAATTTAGGCGGTGACCCCCTGTGCTTTCTTATATAAAGCGATTTCTTATTGGACGGCCGTTAAAATCAACGGAACTGGGCGAACAGAAACTAACCAAAACCAAAGCGCTTGCCATCCTTTCTTCCGACGCCCTGTCATCGGTCGCTTATGGGCCTGAACAGATCTTGCTTGTTTTAATGGTCGTGGGAGCGATAGCCTATTGGTATTCGATTCCGATTGCCGCCGGTGTTCTGGTTTTATTGGTTGCCCTTATTTTGTCTTACCGGCAAATTATTTTTGCTTATCCTCATGGCGGTGGGGCTTATGTGGTTTCCAAGCAAAACCTGGGTGTAATTCCCGGACTCATTGCCGGCGGTTCGTTACTTGTTGACTATATCTTGACCGTTGCGGTGAGTGTTTCGGCCGGTACGGATGCCATTACTTCGGCTTTTCCGAGCCTTCATTCATACACTGTGCCCATAGCCGTAGGTTTTGTATTGTTAATTACCATTCTCAATTTGCGTGGTGTCACCGAATCGGCTACGATTTTTGCCTTTCCCGTTTATTTATTTGTTTTGGCCCTGGTGATTTTGATTTGTTCTGGCCTTTATAAAATCATGACCGGCCAAATTTCGCCGGAACTACATGCTCCGCTTGGTTCTCCGGTGGCTGGAATTAGTTTATTCTTGCTGCTTCGTGCCTTTGCTTCCGGATGTTCCGCTTTGACAGGGGTAGAAGCGATCTCAAACGCCATCCCCAACTTTAAAGATCCAGCTCCGCGCAATGCGGCAAAGACCTTGCTGGCCATGGGGGGCATATTGGCTGTATTGTTCACGGGAATTGTGTTTCTGGCTTATTATTATGGCGTAGGTCCTCTTGCGGAGGTTACCGTACTTTCTCAGATCGCGGAACACACTTTCGGAAGAAATATCATGTATTTCTTCATTCAGGGGACGACGGCTTTGATTCTTATTCTGGCTGCCAATACCGGATATTCCGCTTTTCCATTGCTTGCCGTTAATTTGGCTAAAGACAAGTTCATTCCAAGAGCGTTTACGGTTCGTGGAGACCGGCTGGGGTATTCGAATGGCATCATTTTCCTGGGGCTTTTTTCGATTTTACTAATCATCGTTTTTGAAGGGAAAACCGAGCTTTTAATTCCGCTTTATGCGATCGGCGTGTTTATTCCTTTTACACTGTCCCAGTCAGGGATGATGGTAAAGTGGTTACGGGAAAAACCTCCAGGTTGGATCAAGAAATTTTCGATCAATACCATCGGAGCATTAATCAGTCTGTTGGTCAGCGTGATGTTTTTCATCACTAAATTCCATAATGTCTGGCCGGTCCTTATCTTTTTACCTATAATTATTTACGCCTTTTATCGGATTCATAAGCACTACGAAGCGATTGCGGATCAGTTGAGAATTTCAACTTGTGAGCCGGCTGTGCCGATCGAAGGGAACGTGGTGATCGTACCCGTTGCAGGAATCACCCGTGTAGTGGAGAACTCGCTGAACTATGCCAAGTCCCTTTCGCCGTATCAAATCATTGCCGTACACGTTCCTTTTGAAAAGGGGGAGGAAGCGGTTTTTGAAGAGAAGTGGAAGAAATGGCAGCCGGACATTCGATTGGTGACGTTGTACTCTCCGTATAGAAGCATTATTCATCCGTTAATAAAATTCGTGGATACGGTGCAAAAAAAGGCGCACGAAGCGAATTACCAGGTGACCGTGGTCATCCCGCAATTTATTCCGAAAAAAGGATGGCACAATATCCTGCACAACCAATCGAGTCTGTTGATTCGCGCGCATCTCCTTTATCGGAGAGATGTCATTGTCGCTACGGTTCCTTATCATTTAAGAAAATAAACGGGCAAAGAGCCAGAGGGGATTGTTACCCTCTGGCTCTTGCGGGATATGCCCTTATATGCTGTCCGATTCGCTGCTTTCCTCGCCGGGCGGCGCGTCGCCGATCAGCTTCCACGGACCCCATTCTCCAGTCGTCCCTGGTTCCTGTCCCTGGGTCCACCAGAGCGCTTGCCAGAACTGCCCGTTGTGCACAACGATTTCACCCTCGGTATAAACTCTGATGGGATTCCAGATGAGGTGCTCTCCGAAACGGTCCGGGTCTCCCGGGAATCCTGGCTCGGGCGTGGTCGGTGCCGACGGGTTGATGCTGAGCTGGACATCCATCACTTGGTAGAAAGCATTTACTGTATCCGCAATATCCCAAACGGCCACGATGACGTGATAGCCTTCCCGGTCATTCGGAACAAAGCAATCGTTATAAACGTCAATTGGCGGAATCGCGCCGTCATCGATATAGCGGCAAAACAACTCAAGATCCGCCCGTTTTAACGGGGAATTGGGGTCCCAGTCTTTTTTCGTAATATAATAATCCCATGTATTCGTGCTGTGATTGGCTGTAAGCTTCCAATGGAACGTATGCTCCCCGCCTGCCATATCTACCTTGGTCCAGCGATCGGCCGTTTGCTCGTCGAGTTCAAAAAACTTCCCGCCGCTGGCGATCTGGCCGTCAGGGACACCGAATTCAGGGAAATCCCCGCGGCCCTCGACACTGAAAGGCTCCCATTTCACCGGCCCGCAATCGCTGTTTTGGCCCGTGGAACATAAATGGGCGCGGCTGTCCGTCATATACCCGTGCGCGGAAGCGCTGTCCGCAAACACCAACGAACCCGCCAACATCAGAAACAGGGTACCTGCCGAAACAACAAACCATTTCATAAATAACTTATGACGATTCACAATAGTCCGGGCTGTCATGATTCTACTCCTCCTTGCATTTTTTAATAGGATTTTCCGCGAGCTTTACAAGCTCAATTTTGACAACGCTTTCATTCGCTTGAGACGCGAGTGATCGGAGCTTGCAGATCCCTCCCTTCAATGAGCTATTTATGAATCAATTCCAAAGAGTCCTGTCCATTTCTTATGGAAATTGATCCCCAAATGATAGATAATCCATATATTGGATTTATTTACTATATACTATATTATGACCCCATAATTGTCAATGAGATTATAATATATATTAGGTAATAATATTTACATATATGTCGAAGTTTTGAATAATTTGTTGTACCAGTAGAACTATAGTATCCGTTTGAATATGGTTGGTAAGATGCATTACATAAAAAAGGGTAAGGAGTATAATGATCAACGGGATATTCCTGTATTTTACAAAGATCGATCGAGGATGTCCGCGGCCGGACCAAAAATAAATGCAAAGAGGGCATGGATATGAAGAAAAATTTCATTGTATTCGGATTTACAGCTTTTATATTGTTGGCGGGTTGTTCTGCGAGTCACGCGGCAACCAACTTAACTACCAATTCTCAGAAAGAAAATCCAATAGTTAAGGAAGTAAGCCACTTCACGTATGAACATCAAGAGGAGTGGGAGTTTGTATCGGGCAACATGCAATCTCCTATAAATATTGTTACATCCCAGGTTATTGATTATAAGGGATCCGGGTTGGGATTAAACTATGACCAAGTGGGAACTTCAATAGAAGATAACGGGCATAGCATACAAGTGGGTCTGCGTGGAACCGCGGAAATTGATGAGCGTATCTTTACACTGTCTCAAGTTCATTTTCATGCCGAAAGCGAGCATACGATCGATGGTAAGCATTATCCGCTTGAAGGGCACTTTGTACATAAGGCTGCAGACGGCCGGATCGCTGTAATCGGAGTTATGTTTACTGCGGGGGAAGAAAATCAAGCTTTCGGGCAAATTTTAGCTGCGGCAAAAGCGAATGCAAAAGGGGAGAAGGGAATTACGATCGACAACCTGGATATCGGTCAATTGCTCCCTGCTCATTTGGGCTACTATCATTATTTGGGGTCCTTGACGACACCTCCATTAACCGAAAATGTGGAATGGTACATTCTAACGGAGCCTGTTGAACTTTCCCAGGAGCAACTGAATGAATTTTATAAATACTACGACAACAATCATCGCGACATCCAGGAGCTCAACGACCGCAAGGTTTTTATTAAATCTTAGTTCCAACCTTCTCTTAACAAATAAGTATGGCGCGGCTTCCGAGATGTTTGGGGGCCGCGTTTTTAGACTTCCGCTCTATTTTGAAGGGACGGACGCACCCGACATGCCTGTGAAGGGGACCGTCGTCACGCCAACTTTAGCGAAATAATCGGGGTTCAACCTAGAAATCGCTGCTTGACAGCCGGCTGCTGGAGCGAAGAACCGGGGAAACGCTACTGACATGCTGTTGTCAGCAGCGTTTTTGTATACTTTCGGTATACAAATCAAAAGGAGGCCGCAATAAAATGATCGACAAGTCACCTGATTTGGGGGTTGCCGGGAACCATATAACTAAAGGGAGCCGCTATTGGATTGGCGTAGTCTCCGCATCGCATGTCAGCCGCGGGGTTAGGGAAGGGATCGCCCAGACTTGCCATGGGAAAGCCCGCCCGCTCGGAAAAATGCGGCCAGGCGATTGGCTCATCTATTACTCGCCGCGGACAGAGATGAAGGGCGGGGAAGTTCTGCAGGCGTTTACGGCCATTGGCCAGGTGGCTGACGATATTGTATATCCGTTTAAAATGAGCGATGATTTTATTCCATATCGCCGGAATATGCATTATTTCCCTTGCCGCACCGTTAAAATCACCGGGCTGTTGGACAAGCTTACGTTCACTAAGGGGAAACGCAACTGGGGATACTCCTTTCGCTTCGGACAATTCGAAATCAGCCGGGAAGATTTTCTGACCATAGCTGATGAGATGCTGGGGAGCGGTAGAGTTGAACGCTGAAAGCCGAGTTTATCGTTTTTCATGGGAAGAAGGACGACCTGATGGGGGCGATGTGGTCAACTGCAAAAGTGCATCTCATTTGAGGCTATCCGATAAAAAAGCAGCTTTTGACCGGAGATGAACTGCACTTTTGCATTTCGTGGAACTACCCTTCTTGCTAGGCGGCTTCATGCCCCGCATTCTATCGCGGTTTAAAACTGCCGCTTAATGCGGTCTGGCTTCTTAGGGAGTACGATCGATAACGTTTTTCTTATACCACAAAATACTTGCAGTTAACCAGCACCCGCTAACGAAATATCCTCCGAGGACATCGCTCGGGTAATGCACCCCTAAATAAATTCGGCTGATTCCGATGGCCAAGATAAACAGGGTGCTCAGAACGATTATCAGCGAGCGGCCTGATGAAGTGGGCACATGCCTCCAAATCAGAAAAGCTAGGGCACCGTAAAAACTGAACGCGGCCATGGAATGTCCGCTCGGAAAGCTGTAGCCTTCAGCTTCAATAATCCGGTGAATGACGGGGCGCGCACGGTGAAACAGTGTTTTAAGTGCCCAGTTCAGTACGGTTGAACCAAGCATGACACCGGCCAAGAAGACAAGTTCTCTGCGGTGCCTCAAGACGGTATATAAAACAACCATGGCTGTGATAATCACAAGAATGAACGGCAAACCTCCACCGATAGTCGTAAAAAATTTCATAACGGCTGTCAAAGCAGGATTTTCCCAATGCTGAATCCAAGCGGCGACAATCTTATCGAAATGGCGTATTTCGTTGTCGTGTACGAACAGGGAAATCGCCCCGAACCCCAGAGTGCATACGATTAATGCAACCAGTGCTAGTGATATTTTGATTCTGAACATGTTGGAATGTTTCCTCCGTGAGCGAGTAAGTTGTTATTGTAGGCATTCCACTAGTATAACAAAGTTTAGCGGACTCAAGCCAAGCTGCTTTAAAATGCAGATGATTACTAGAGCGACGTAAAAGAGGACGAAAAAAATTTAACGGTTGTGAGCGCCGCTATTTGGGTAAAAACGAGGGGATACAAAATGTAACGGTTGCCAACGAGCCTATTTCCCGTTTTATCGGTAGCACTGGGGCGGTTTCGCCTAAATAAGCACGATTACATCCGTAAAAAAGAAATCATTGCTTTTTCGCTCGAATAAGCGCGATTACATCCGTTAGCGTAGAAAATGTTCCGGGTAGCTTGATCATTCGAGATTAACCGTTTAGTCAAGACCGATTTTTAGGTTGAGACTCTTTTTTAATTGCAAAAAGCCCATCCATTTAAGAATGGATGGGCTTTTTGGTGGTATGCGATTGCGTGGCCTTACTGGTCCAAATCCTCAATCGCCCTAAAGTCGTCAAAGTTGTCCATCACGCTGGGCGGCGTATAAGGTCTAACGACCAGGAGGCTAGACGTATAAGCATGGCCTTGGTATACGGCGGTCACGGATGTGAGTCCCCGGCTAATGCCGGTGATATAGCCGCTTTCGTCAATTTGGGCAATCTCTGGGTTAGCCGTCGTAAACTGAGTTTCGCCGGTGATGTTCAACGTGTTTCCGTTCTCGTCGGTGAACAATGCCTCGATATCCAACTCACTGCCGACAGTTACGGAATAGTCTTCCGAATCCAGGCAGAATTGCCCGGGACCAGGCTGCGGTTCACCCGATCCGTCATTGACTACGACCGATAACACGGCTCTAAGTCCGCCGTATTCGCCGATAATTTCGGCGGTTCCGGAGGTTATGCCCGTGAGCATGCCAGCTTTATCCACGTCGGCGATTTCCGGGTTTAGGGAAGTGAAGTCGGCAAAATACGTCACATCGGTGACACTTCCGTCCAGATAGACAGCCTCAATGACGCTTGGCTTACGCTCGCCGATCTCCAGCTTCACGGCCGGATCGGCGAAGCGAAGTTCCGCCAATTCCGGATCACCGGGCTCTTGTCCAGTTCCCGAGAGCTTAACCAACTGCATGCGGTACTTTCCGTTTTCCTTTACCTGGCCCGACAAAATGAAGCCTCCGTCCGAAGTAGGAGCTCCTTTTCCTACGGCGGCAAGTCCCGTAGCCGCATATTGCAGCTTTCCGGTCAGCTCGCCATCCTGGTTGATGTAGGAGATCTGGTATTGATACTTCGCATCTTCCTTGCGGGTAGAACTGCCTAAAAGCGCGTATCCGTCCTTTGTGGTCACTAATTGTCTGTAAGAGCCGTTGTCGTCGTGGGGAGAATAGTTTTTCTCCCAAACGCTATTGCCTTCTGCATCCGCTTTCAGGAGAAAAGCGATTCTTTCGCCGTTCTGCTGCTGTGTACCGTATACGATATAACCTCCGTCCGCCGACAATTGAACCGAATAGGCTGCGCGGCCGGTCTGGGGAGCGGGTTGCTTGTTCTCCCATTCGACTTCACCTTGGGCGTCCACCTTCACGATTACGGAGGCGTCTGTGTTCGAGTTGATCACGCTGTCGATATAGCCTACCGCCAATAACCCTCCGTCGGGTGTGGAGATGACCTCATTAAAAACCTGGTTATTCCCTTCCCCAAAGCGGTATGTTTTAAACCAAAGCCGGTTTCCTTCGTTGTCGACCTTAAGCAGGTATGCGGGGGCTTCCCAATACGAATTGACGCTGTACCCGGTAACGGCAAAACCTCCGTCCGGGGTTTCCACCGCAGATCCCGCATATAAATGCGTTCCGATGTATAGGTCTTTATAATAGCGGGTCCATTCGATTTGTCCTTGGCCGTCAAGCTTGGCCAAATAGGGGAGAGTGATCGGTCTTTCGGTTCGGTCGGTGATCGCACCGCTTACGAGATATCCTCCATCCTGAGTCTGGATAATTTGTCTGGCCTCAACGCCATCTTTGGTGTAATCTCCGGTGATCTGCAGCCGTTGCTCCCACTCCACGGCACCATCCTTGTCCACCTTGACCACATACCCAGCCTCATCGCCATTGTATTCGGCAGAGCCAACTGCGACATAACCTCCATCAGCAGTGGGTACCACCGAACGCGCCTGGGCAGAAGCGTAGCTTTCGCCGTACTCTCTACTCCACTCCACCTTCGCTTCGAGAGCCTTCTCCGAAAGAGTAGAGGCGGCCTGGCTGGAACCGGTCCATCCGGTCCAGGCCAACACGCAGCTTAGCGATAATAGGGCTAATCCTTTAAAACGATGCAACATCAACTTTCCCTCCCAATTTTGTTTTTTTAAGGGATATTGCCTTCTTCTATTATCCCGGAAAAGGGAACTGGAAGGGAATCCCGCCTTGTTCCTTAATTTTGGCAGATCGGAGAGCGTCAGTTAGGGCGGGACGACTGGGAGAAAAGGCTTTACTATACCTCAATGCTTAAAATTCGATTTAGCACTGTGCCCAATTATATAGGTCTACTGATCATTACGTCTCTTTACAGGTACCCAAACTTCTACTTTTGCGTCTGCCGGATTCCCGTTAAGCAAGATTTCAGCGACTGGAGCGCCGGAATACTCCCACTCATAAGTATCTGTTAAAATGGCCCCAAAAGCCTGATCCTCCAATTTATCAAAGGCCAGACGGGACAAACCGCCGCCGCCCGACAGAACCAAATACTCGCTTTCCGGGAACCATACTTCTTCGGCGTCATCCGGCAGGGGCTGGGAAGATTGAACGCCTGCATAATAAAATGCGGTGTCATTATTCATGACCACGGCAGCGTAGCCGTATGGGCTTTCTGACAATGGACGCAGCGTCGCCATTTTCCCGTTGTTTACTGTGCTTTTGAAAAACGAAGTTTTCTGACTTGAAAAATGCGGCGAGTGGATGCTTGCTGCACTACGGGCGGCGTTGGCCTTATGAAATCGTATAAAGTGGACAAAAAGTTGTTCACGCGTACAGACGTTCAAACACTGGTAACCAGTTTGAAAAGCTATAAGCAGCTGTTTAATCATAAGGAAATTGTCCATGTCCTGGAGAAATTGAGCGCTATTGGTCATGAAGGCGGGGCACCGATTCCGGAAGGAAAATTTGTTGTCGATTTATCGTTGAATCAGGGAAATGAATCGTTGCGCACGCTGCTGAGCCATGTGGAAACAGCCTTGAATGAAGATCGCTGCCTGATCTTTGATTACGTTGATAAGGCGGGCCATGTAAGTTCCAGAAAGGTCGAGCCTTACCGGGTCGTATTCAAAGAAA
Source organism: Paenibacillus macerans (assembly GCF_023715465.1). Taxonomy (GTDB): domain Bacteria; phylum Bacillota; class Bacilli; order Paenibacillales; family Paenibacillaceae; genus Fontibacillus; species Fontibacillus macerans_A. Next base: position 249,169 of record NZ_JAMBOE010000007.1, on the reverse strand, counting down.
GCAGCTGGTATCTGCAAGGTTATTGTTTTGAAAAAAGGGATTACCGGATATTCAAATTGGCTCGCATGGGCAAGCTGCAAGTTTTACAGGAAACCTTTGTGCCGCGGGATTTTTCGCCGCTTCCGATGGATGGAGCGGATTGGATGAATCAAAATTGGGTTTCGGTTACGATCCGAATTGAACGTTCAATGATAGATAAAGTTATTGAACGATTTGGCGAGGGAAATGTAATAAGGGTAGAGGGGGATACTTGCTTGGCTACCTATCCTATCATTCCTAATGAATTTGGTTACGACAAGCTGCTCGCTTTTGGGGATAAATGCGAAATTGTGGGGCCATCCGAAATGCGAGAGGGTTTTCGGCAATACGTTTGGAGGATTCTGGCAAAGTATGAGCATTAACAATAAAATTGTTAAAATCATTTCTTACCCAGCTGCCAAATTCTGCTACAATATAACATGTACACGAAACTGGCTTATAAGGGCGGTCGGCTAATCTCCCGGAAGGGAGGTGATGCCTGTGGCGATTAAAGACACTTTGATGATCATGATCAGTTTTGGCGCGCTAATTATTGCGCTGTTGACGCTGGTTGTGACCATTATCGTAGCGATTAATCAAAACACAAAGAAATAGACCGCCCCGGGTAAGGAAAGCGGTCTATTTCAAACCGTAACTTTGCCTACAGCCGACCGCTCTTTAAAGCGGCAAGTGTACAGGGAGTCCGTGTTCCAGCACGGCTCCTTTACTATTTTTATCGTAGCACAAGCTTTACTATACCTCAATGTTTAAAATTCCGAATTAACATATAACGGGAATCAACTATTATAAATTATGATGTAAGGAGCAGAAAAAATGCCTTTTAGCGACATTTTTAAATCACTAAATATCGTAATGCCTGGGGAAGTTTTGGGGCAACTGAATGGTCATTTTTTGTTACAAGAGGAGAAAGAGTTTTACTTGCGCATGTTAAGTCACGATGAAATCGCCGAGCTGCACCAATTTATGTCTGACATGGACGAAATATTTCAAAGTATGATCCCGATCTGGACCGATGACAATTCCAATTATGTAGGGATCTATTTTAAAGGCCCTCTAAGCTATCGAGTGTGTTATTTAAATCATGAAGAAACCGATCTTTCTCCTGCTTTTAGAAGTGCCGGCTCTTTTATAGCTGCATTGGAGCAAAATCCGAATCACGACTGGGACGATCTGAAAAAAGATTACCCGCAGGATCAAAATAACAATAACGAGTCGAGCGTTGCTGACCTTCAAAGTATTGAGCAAATCAATCATATGTTGCAAACCCCCGCTTTGGACGATGATGTAAGATCCCAGTATATATACAGTGTTTTGGCGTTAACGCCTTACAACCATTTGGATACTTTGCTGAAGTTTTTGGATGACGAGGATATGTATGTGCAAGAACGGGCATGTGACATTTTAGGATATCACAAATATTTGCCGGCTAGAGAGAAATTAAGAGAGCTTTTAGAGCATGGAATGCATAATGGAAGACTAGCCGCCAAGCGCGCGCTGGCCCGATTAGGAATATGACGAAGATGATGAAAACCTGGATTGGGATGCAGTTGAGGCTGGAGAATATGAGGTAACCAAAGAGGAATTTGGGGCTGCCCTGACACTTCTTCATATAGAAATTCGAGCTAACGAAATTTATTGCGAATACGATGATGGAGAGATGTTTGGCGGGCATCGTATTAAAAGCGGATATCTAATACATATTAAAAGAACCGAAAGTAGGTATAGTGATGGCGAATAATGTTTCATTACCCGAAGATCCGGCTTACTCCGTTGAAGATTTGCATATGTCCAATGGATTGACTTCCGTTTTTATTGAGGTTCTTGCATTAAGCGGGTCGATCTTAGCTACAACAAACCGGGAGAAAGAACTGGTCATCTGGCTGGCCCAGAGGGATCAAGCTTGCGTTGGGATTGGAACGGTGGGTTTTGACATTGATGAAATGCCGTGGACGATCGACTCTTTTGAAGCGGAGAAAGAATTTATGCTTAGAACTATTGCATCGGCTATTGACGGGTTAGGATGGGAACGGCTCAATTATGAACCTAATCAAGAAATGGTCCAAAGATGCTTACAACAATTTGAATTAATGATTAGTGCTTTTGAAAAAAGAAGTGTCGATATAAACAACTACTTGGAGTGGTCTGAAATTGAAGAAGGGGATGACTGCCCCACCATTCCATACGGTTATCCGAAATGTGATAAGCATGGTGTTTACCTCTCGTGTCATGGATGTATACTTTGCAATAATAGTTAATTCATATCGCAATGAGATGGACTCATTTATATTGAAGTATCTGGAAGGCGGTTATGAACAATTAGTTGAAAAGTTTGAAGAAATCAGACGTATTAGTGAATCGCATGAACTAAATTTTCAATACGACTGGGAAAAATATTTGGACACCATACGAAATTTCGCAACTTGACTCTTGTAAATTCTCGAGCTCAATCCGGGAAACGTTTAGACGGGTAGCGTAAGGCGTTCGATCTGGCTGGTTTGATTGCAAGGTCAGCTGCCAACGCTAGAGAGAACGTCGGCAGCCGTTTACGCTTGTTGGAGTCAACCCAACTCCGCTTCTATAGAATTAATTGGCGGACTTAAGCTCGGTGGCCAGCTTGTCCAGAAAATCGTTTGCTCCTTCAAGGTGTGCTTCCTTCGAATCCAAACCGTCGAGGAAAGCGCATTGCTCGGTGTAGAAGAGCTTTGTACCGGCGCCTTCAGATTGGACTTCGACTGTTATCACGGAAACCGAGATCCGCTTCTCCCCCATATCAATCGTTGCCGTATAGACAATGCGGTTATCAGGGACAATTTCCTGAAAGGTGAAGATGGACGCATAGACCGGGCCTCCCGGCTCGCTGCCGCGGATGACTTCCCGTCCGCCTACGCGAAAGTCGAACTCGTCCGCTTTCGCAAACCAATTGGCTTTGGACTCGGGGTCCGCCCACGCGGCAAACACCCGTGCGGGTGAAGTGTTATAGATGCGTTCCAGGCTAAACGTGTCATGCTTGACGGAAAATTCTTTCATAGCTAAAAATCCTCCATTTCTTGTTTTAGGACTTCGGTTGTTGGTTAAGAAAATTGCCCAGCCGGTCGAGATACGTATTCCAGTTCGCTCGCCGCTCGGTGAAAAACTTCTCGTGGCTAAGGCGCATCGCAATGAGCAGCTTGATCAAATCTTAAACCATCAAAGCTTCTTTTCTTAGTATGAGGTTGGAGATGTGTTCCAATTCTTTTTCATTATCATCTCCTTTCGTGTGGGTCAGTTGTCTACCGGTAAGCATAGTATAAAAGATGACGTTACGTTACGTTCAAGCGTTTTTTTAGGTGGATTCATGGCGTTGAAGTAGCTTATGAAATGAGGAAAAAGTATTTGTTGGCGAATAACAACACCACAATTAAGAAAGTTGTGTTTGTCTGTTTCGATGAAATGAATTTTGAAATTTACAAGAATGAAGTAGAAAAAAGAGGCTCAAAACCGAGATCAGTGCTTGACAAAATAAATTATAGCGTTCGTGTCTTGGTATCCTGCATGCTGCTTTGCACGATTATCCCTTTTGTTCAGAGGATAGAGGGTGAGGGCTAATCACGGTCCTTTCATTTTTCCCGGTGTCTTGCCCTTCCGGATCAAACGGGATAATCGTGCAAAGCGTCCGGACAGCGGATATTGATCTGCCGATCAACCCACCGGCCTTCCCCGTCAAGCGCTGATTATTAGGTTGAGCCAAAAAAGAAGCAGAAAAATGCTTTTTAGCGACATCTTTAATCACTGAATATTGCAACGTCTGAAGAAGTTTTGGAGCAATTGAAGCGGTCAGCCAGAATACGTCAAATTGAAATGAGCCGTCATCCTAACTACAGGGCGCCTCATTTTCTTTTATGGAAAGACAGTACGGCAATTACAAACATGACGAATAACAAGTATTTAGGATAATGCTTCATAATGAGATACGGGCAGTAAAAGACTGATTGTAAATGTTATAGCTACTACGCTTCATCCAATCAGACCCGCTAATTATCTATGCCAAGACTTCGCTTAAGTCCTTCCTGTAGAACCTGGCTAAAATTGAGTTGCTGCCGCTCAGCTTCATCGTTTAACCTCTTCGGTACAGTGAGTGTTTTTTTCACGGCCTTGGACTCCATTGCTTCGCGTACAGTTGGCATGTAAACCTGAACTTCGCAAGCGGCTTCCGTGGCTTCTGCCTGCTGCAGGATGGCGGCCAGTGGAGATGGATCAGGAACTGGGTCGTCATCCTGCTCCATTACGTATAGAAACCCTTCGAGCGCTTCCCGTGCAGCGGCGTATGCTTCTTCAGCCGTATCGCCAGCCGTCAGGCACCCGGGGAGATCGGGAAAGCGAACGGATATTCCTTCCTCAGATGTGTCGAGCAGCGCCCAGAAGCGATATACGTCTTTCTTGCTCATTTATGTGGTTACCTTCTTGGAGGGGAGAGCTATTCAGTCCTACAACCCTGCTGATTTTAAGATGTTGGCTTGTGTCTTGGGAGGAAAGCTTTTCTTAGGATGCGGCACTGTAACTTGCTAGGGGAACCAAAAAGAGTTTGCGGGCGCTGTAAAGTAAATGCATTGCCTGAATATTTTCAATGTGATAACATAAAAATAGAAAAAGGACCGGTTGGCGCCGGTCCCCTGTACAACCACCGCTAAAAGAGCGGGCAGCCAGATTCAGGTCATTGGAAATGAGCCGTTATCCTTGCCAGGGCGGCTCATTTTCGTTTATGGAAAGACAGCACGGCAATCACAAACATGCCGAATACGAGCATCAAGGATAATGCTTCATATACTGTCATAGCCTCACCTCCCTTCCGGGAGATTTGGCTGCCGCCCTGTTAGCTGATATGTTGTACTAACCAAATTATACCATAGATACTAATGGTAGATAACTGAAATGATAGAAGAAGCTCTAATGAAAATAGCGATGAACAAGGCGATTCTGTGGCCATCACCCAAGAATCATCAAGTACTAGGGAACCAAAAATTACAGTTTTCAGGTTATTCACCGGTCAGACTAGGAGGTTTTGCAAAATGATTGGCCCTTGCTATCTACATGGGGCATTAATTCCCAAGTTTAGAGATCACCTCATGGAGTTTGCATATTATCCAGTGATACGTCATGGATTAAGCAACCTGAACGTTGGGCCTAAAACTCTTACCTTAGAAGAGGCCGAGACTACGGTAAATGATTTTACCAAATGGCGGTTCCCGATTGTGTGTTTTGCCGGAAGCAAGAGTTCCATTCCCTTTTTCGATTATCATATTGCCCTCGGATTTGGTGAGAACGAAAGGGAGGTTACCATTAGCGAGTTGCTGGTGCGTGAACCTGTTCACGAAAATACCGTTAAAGGCATTTTAATGGCTTACTACACCTTAGTAAATGACAAAACGGGAATCGAAAAAATGCGAGTTCCTTTTGTGTTGCCCGGTTTGAAGGAGGAAGGGTTGAAGATTAAGATCGACCCTCCTAAAATGTAACCTTGTATAATACAATAAGCTTATTTAGACTATAGCGAATGTACAACGAAAAAAACGGGGTTGTCCCTCAGGTCACTTTCGTGACCTTGGGACAGCCCCTTCTTAATTTTGCGAATCGGCTCAGTCTATTGTCTGCTCCGATCTCCGCCTTCCAGCATATCGAGCAGCAGACCGGCGAGCGGGGCGGGGAATTGCGCGTTTTGCGCTGCCGCCAGGAAGAGACCGACATCCTTCTGCGGAATTTTGCTTTGGGAGATGGTTGCCGTCTTCTCGGCGATCATTTTGCCATAGGTTTGATAGATTGGGGCGGTGAACAGCGTGCTTGTAAGCATGTCGACCGCCGCTTTGGGATCGACCCCGCCCCGCTCGGCCATTCCTAGTGCTTCCTCCAGCGAGCGTGCGGCGGAGACGATGAGGAAGTTACCGAGCAGCTTGACGAGCACGGCCGTACCGGCTTCTTCGCCGAAGTCAAAAATCCCCCTGGCTCCCATCGCTTCCAGCACCGGCCGCACCCGCTCCTTCGCTTCTTGCGGGCCTGCTACGGGAATCCACAGCTGCTTGGCAGCGGCCGCCTCAGGACGCCCGAAGACGGGCGCTTCGACATAGACGGAGCCGTGCCGCGCGTGCAAGTCCGCCAGCTTCCTGCCCGTATCCGGCGACACTGTGCTCATCGACACGTGAATGCCGCCCGGCCCGAGCCGCTCCAGGAAGTCCTCGCTTCTGACGACGTCTTCCAATGCTTCACCGTCCCACACCAAGGTAACGACGATGCCCCCGGCCGTCACGGCGTCGGCGGGACGGGCCGCCTGTACCGCGCCCTGGGCAACGAGAGGCTCCGCTTTGTCCGCGGTGCGGTTGTACACGGTCAACGCATACCCCGCTTGGAGCAGATTGGCAGCGACGGGCAGCCCGAGCAGGCCGAGTCCGATAAATCCAATGTTTTCTCTCATTAATATAATTCCTCCTTCGAAGTTTTATAAACATAACGTTAACGTCATGTTTATGGTAAAAAAATTTAGGCTCGATCATTGGTCTCGAGCCACCGCTCGAAGCGTTCGATATGGGACTGCAGATCGGCTCGGAACTGCCTCAGTGCTTCGAGCTTCTCGTCCGTGTCGGCCAGATGCTGGCGCAGCAGGCCGAGAACCTTCCGCTTCGGCTGCACCCCGCTAGGGTCCGTGAAGTAAAGCTCGATTACGTCCCGGATATCCTCAAGGCTTAAGCCCAGTTTCTTCAACTGATCGATCTTCCGCAGACGGGCGACCGTTTCTTCCGTGTAGTAGTGATGACCGTTGCCCTCGCGCTCGCCTGAAGGAAGCAGTCCGATGCTCTCGTAATAACGGACCGTGCGTTGGGTAACCCCGGCTCGCTCTGTTAACTCGCCGATGCGCATGCGGTCCATGATCGATCACTCCTTTCATGATAGAATATAACGTTAACGTCATGTTTGTATCATAGCACTTTGATTGGGCGATGTAAAGGTGAACAGAATAACTCCAGACAAGCCTATAACCGTACTCCGATGTGGAAGTTGATTGGGGGACAGCTTATTTCGGGAGTTCCAGAGAATACCCTTAAAACTATCAGAAATAATACCCTCAAAACTCATTAAGTTCAATTATAAACTCCTCCATAATAGAACTAAGGTTATTTTAAGAGGAGGGGAAGAAACAATGCTATTTCCATCATGGTTGCAAAGCGCAATTCAGCAAAGGCTGGATGACGTGTCGGCACGGATCGCACGTGATCCTGAGATGCGTAAACTTCGTGCCGAAGAACATTCGGCTTTTGAGGCGATGTTTCCCGACGAGGATAAAAAGAAGCTGCCGGAGTATATGGATTGGGAGGACAAGCATCACTTCAGGCGAGCCTTAGAGAATGAACATTTGTATGTGCAAGGCATGAAGGACGGGATTCAACTTGTCATTACCTTGATGGACGATCCTTTTTCCGTTTCCGAAAAAAAGAAGACAACGCCAAATCCGATACGATTTAATGAGGAGTGAGAGCCATGTCGGAGATTGGGCAGATTGCGAAACTCCGGAATACCAGTAAAATCTCGGAGAGTATGGAAACTTGCAAAAAACAAATGACGATGGTCGATTTTTACCGCAAATTAGCAGAAGCTGAAAAGCAGGTAACAGACGGACTTTCGCTGGTAGATGGTGAGCGGGTATTTCAACGCTTGAGTGACAAGTATGGGAATTAATTGTCTTGTGGAATTTGCCCAATCTACCCACGATGATATGGAGCAGATAAAGACAGCTGCTTGCTTCCGAAGAAACAAGCAGCTGCTTTATTGCCGGCTTTGTTATGGCGTCATCTTCTCCCACAACGCCTGGAATGCACCGGATTCGGCTTCGAAAAAGACCGGTGCATTGCCGTAGCGTACCAGTCCCCGGCCGAATAGCGTCAGTTCCACGCGGGTATGGTCCTTGAGCGTCAGGTAGAGGGACTTGCGGTTCTCGTCATCGTAGATGCCCTGAACGATTGGTGAATCTGCTGCCAGCGGTTTGGCTTCCTGAAGGGCCTTCAGGAAGCTGCCTAGCGCTTCGTCGTTTACCAGCGGCGTATACTGCTGCAGGCCGTTGTTCCAACTGTCGAAGCTCTCCCATTCGGCCGAGGCGATTCGGCCTTCCAGGTTCAGTTTACCGAGCAGATCAGCTCCGCTGCTTACGGTGATGCCGTTGGTATGCTCGAACAGCTCGGCATATACTTGGCCGTCGATCTCGGTGTAAGACATAATGCGGAAATCCGTATCATAACCCTTCACGGCATAGATGTCCGTTTCGCCGATGTTGGAGGCCAGCTCGATGTAATCGTCCTTGCCGCTCCATTCATCGATGCCGCCCGACGTCCGGCCGAGCTTATCACCGCGCAGCGCAGTCGCGTCGGCGGCGTCGATGCGTGTTGCCGCCTGAGAATATACATTGCCTTTATAGACAACCAGGGGGATCATGTTCGCTTTGACACCGGAGTTCATATTCGGTAGCTCCATCTTGGGAATAACGACACTATCGGATGAGCTTGCGGGAGGCGTGTTTGGATTCCCCTGGGCTACCTCGGTGCTTGGCGATGTTGGTTCGTTCGCTTGCTTCCAAAGGCTGGACGCAGTCACGCCGATACCGGCAACGAGCACGATGCTGGCGGCGATATAGACCGCCTTGCGCGGACGTTTCCGTTCTTGCTGCAGTTCCTGCAGCTTGTCTTCCATTCGTTTTTTCATCGCTTCATTCGTTGTCATCGTATCCACCGCTTTCTTATATTTCATCCGGAATTGTTCTTCATTCATGGCTGTTCTTCTCCTTCCAGCTTTAGTTTTAACAGCTGTCGTCCCCGCTGGAGCCTCATTTTCACCGCGGACTCGCTGATCCGCAAAATCTTGCTGATCTCCTGGACTCGGTAGTCCTCGTAATAGTACAAATGAATAACCGCCTTATATTTCATGGGCAGCGCCATTACGAGATGGAGCAGCGCCGAATCTTCGGCAGCGTCGGCCGTAACCGGCTCGGCGCCTTCCAGCTTAACCTCCCGCTTGCGCCAGCCTCTGCGAAGCAGCGTTTTGCAATGATTGGTGATCACCCGGATCAACCAGGCCTTTTGATGCTCGGCATCCTTGAACTCGGGTGCTTTTTCCATTAGTTTGATGAAGGCATCTTGAGTGGCTTCCTCCGCATCCTCACGGCTGCCCAGATAAACCATGGCAATCCGGAACAGCATGCTTGCATAGGTTTCATAGCTCTTCATCACATGATTACCCGGCCGGGTCATGGATCGCTGCATGGTAGCACTGTCCTCCTTTTACCAATAACACAGTTATGGACGACAATCGGTCACATTTTGTTAAGAATAAAATATAATTAATGAAATGCGGAGGCCTTCACTCTCAGAATTCATGTGCTATATTATGAACTAGAATCTTTTATAGAAGGGAAAAAGAGGAACCCGCCCATGAACATCTACCATTTCGAGGATGACCTAACCGATGCGATTTTAGATAAAGGGTATGACTACTATTTAGATGACCGTGTTGTTGACGTTTATCATCAAGGGGATCGCGCATATATTATTCAAGTGGAAGGCAGCGATGATTACGAGGTCGTCGTTAAGCTTGACGAAAACGGAGAAATCCTTCGTTCTCATTGCGATTGTCCGTATGCTTATGGCCCTATCTGCAAACATGAAGTGGCGGCGTACTATGTGCTTTCGGATATGTTGAACAGTGAAGGCGAGTGTGAAGAGTCCGATGAAACGCTGGAGTTGAAGGCGGCCAAGCCGCCGGAGTTGAAAGAAGTGTTGCAGCAACTCCCTAAAGAGGAATTGATCGGAATTATCATGGACGTTGCACGGAAGGATGCATTCTTAAGAAATTCTCTTTTGCTCAAATATGCCAAGGTCGAAGAGCAGCAGGAACTTGAAAGTTGCCGGAGACTCATCCAATCTATTGTCCGAAAACATACGGGCCGGGATGGTTTTATCCCGTATGGAGCAACCGCTGATTTTACGCGTGAGATGGGTGAAGTATTTGAGAAGGCCGGAAATTCGGACAACCCTTTGCTGGCTGTGGATATCGCCCTTTTGCTTATGGAGGAAGCCATTGAAGCATTTCAGTATGCCGACGATTCCGACGGGGATATAGGCGCTTTGATGGAGGAAACGCTGGAACTGATCGGGGAAATCGCTGCGGAAAGCCACGACCTGGATGCGGAGCAAAGACAGCGGGTATTCGAGAAGCTGATGGAACGGAGCGATGGCGAGATTTTTGAGGGCTGGGATGAATTCCACATTGGATTGCTGCGAATCTGCGCCGGCTTTGTCGATGTTGAAGCGTTGAGGAACAAGCTTAGAACGAAAATCGAACAATTGATTAGCCAAACGCCGGCAACGAGCATAAAAATTACAGCAATGAAGGGATGCTGCGCATCTGGTTTGAAATGATCCAGCAATACGGCACGCCGGAAGAAGCGGAACAGTTTGCTGTGGAGAATCTCCGGTTTTCTTTTTTTCGGGAATGGTATATCAAGAAGTTCATGCAGGAGGGAAATTTTCAGAAGGTCGTGGAGTTGGCTTTGGAAGGTGAAGCCCAAGCCCAAGATCAAGCTCTCCGGGGACTGGTAATCCAATGGAAAAAGCTACGATATGAAGCATATAAACGTTATCGCTTAAGGAAGAGCAGAAAACCTTGGCTGAGGAGCTGTTGTTGGACGGTGATATTGGATATTATGACGAACTGAAACAATTGGCCAGCGGTGATACGGGAGCCCTTTATCATCACCTAAAACAAGAGTTGCAAGCGAAAAAGGATTGGCAAAGCAAAGGGTTGTATCTAAGGCTGATTGAAGCGGAAAACGACCTGGACGAGCTCCTGGCGTACGTGAAGGAGTATCCGGACGAAATTGAAAGATATGCCGACCGGCTGGCAAAGCGGTTTGAGATCGAGGTGATCGCTTTGTATCAGCAGCGGATTCGCTTGGTGGCCAGCACTGCTTCTAAACGCAAAGAATACCAAAACGTATGCGGCATCATTAGAAGATATCAAAAGATAGCCGGCAGCGCCCGTCAACGCCAAATGATCGAAGAATTACCGGATTTATATAGCGGCAAACCGGCCTTTTTGAACGAGTTGAGCCAAATCCGTGACGGTTCAAATTAAAGAGCTCCTCCCTTACGGGGAGTTTTTGCTCATTTTTAGAAGCCGTCGCTTGGCTACAGGGTCAAGAACCGATTCATTGTTCATTGGATAGATATTAGGAAATTTGTAGAGAAAAAAGGTTTTGGCCGATCGGGATCGAAATAGGTGCGTAAGATTATGTGACTTTAACGAGAAATATACGACGATGTAGCTTTGAAGGACTGAAGAGTAATCAATTGCTAGGAAAAACAGAGGAAATAATAGTGGTGCGAACCTCAAGCTCACATAAAATCCCCGGGGCATTCGCACCTCTTGTCCGGCGCGGGATTCCGGGTTTTGCAGCTGGATTTCCCCTATTTTTAAACCATAAAAAAGGGGGTTCGCACTAAAGCGTTTCCAAACCCTTGCTGGATGCGGGGTTTAGTTGGACGGAGTCGCTCCCTGTGTGGGAGCGTGGATTGAAAGCGATTTGGGCGATGAGGCCGATTCTGCCGGCGAGTCGCTCCCTGTGTGGGAGCCTGGATTGAAAGCTGGACGTTCCCGGAAATTCCGGGAATTTCTCGGTCGCTCCCTGTGCGGGAGCGTGGGAGGAATTATCGGATTTGTATAGCGGCAAACAGGCTTTTTGGACGAGTTGAGTCAATTTCATGACCGGTCTAATTAAAGAACTCCTCCCTCGTAGGGGAGTTTATTGCTCAACTAGCTTGGCTACAAAGTCAATAGACCGATTCATTGGTTCAACTTAATCATCAGTGCTTGACAGTCAAGCCGGCAACAGACCGTGGCCTGGGGAGAGACTCGCCTTGGCTTCCTGAACCAAAGGGATAATCGTGCAAAGTGGTTTGGAGAGCCTCCCCATCTCCGTCATCATTTATTTTGTCAAGCACTGATTTTGGTCTTGAGCTGATTCATTAGGGAGATATTTGGGAAACTGTGAGGAAAAAAGGTTTTAGCCGATCGGGGTCGAAATAAGGCGTAAGGCTTTGTGACTTTAACGAGAAATATACGACGATGTAGCCTTCAAGTACTAATGAGGAAGGTAATCAATTGGCTGTAAAAAACGGAGAAATAGCAGCGGTGCGAACCCCAAGCTCACATAAAATCCCCGGGACATTCGCACCTCTTGTCTGGCGTGGGATTCCGGGATTTCGCGACTAAATTCCCCCTATTTTTAAACCATAAAAAAGGGGATTCGCACTAAAGCGTTTCCAAACCTTTGCTGGGTATGGGATTAAGATGAACGCAGTCGCTCCCTATACGGGAGCGTGGCTTGAAAGAATTTTACGCTGCTCATTTCTTCCATTTTGAGTCGCCCTCTACAAGAAACTAGAATGGGATTTACTTTCCCAGAAAAAAGACTCGATAACTGGGTAAGTAAGATCGAACCCATTGGTTAGTTTTGTACTCATAAAGTAGAGCTAACTCACCTACTGTCCAAAAACTGAAGAGGATTCCTGGACAGTAGTCTTTTTGCGTCAAACGAGGAAATAGGCATTTTCGTTTAAATTTAAAAGGGAGGCATTATGACTCAACCTAAAAATCGGTGTTTGTCTCACCGATTAGCCTCGAATGATCAATCCATCCGCAATATTTTCTACGCTAACGGTTGTCATCGCGCTTATTCGGCCGAAAATCGGGAGGTTTTTTTTCTAAGGGTTGTATATGTGCTTATTTGGATGAAACCAGCCCTTTTACCGCCCAAAAATGGGGAATAGGCTCGCTGGCAACCGTTACATTTTGCAAACCCTCGTTTTAGCCCAAATAGCGTCGCTCACAACCGTTAGAATCGCGATCTTCTACGCTTTCGCACCTCCCCCTGGATGCCGCACCGGTACGCTTGCCCGCCTGTTCTCCTGTTCACCGTTACGCCCGCCTGCCTGGCTCACCTGTTCACCTGTTCACCGTTACGCCCGCCTGTTCCCCGGTACTACCCACCCGTTCCGCGGCCTGCAAAAGTAGATTTATTAAATATATAAATAAAAAACCTGGAATTTATATTTACAATTAAATTTATTCATTTAAAATAATAGTCATAACTTCTAAGCACGACTAGAGGGGTTTCGGGAATGAGGCGTTAACTGCGGTAACCCACCGAATTTACTTAATTGATAGGAGGGATCACATGAGCGATCCAATATTAAACGGTCTTCATGAGACCATCGAAAAGGCGATGTCCGACTTGAACGTTCCCGGTGCTCAGGTAGCCATTATCAAGGATGGGGAGGTCATTTATTCCGAGGCGTTCGGGTACGCGAACCTGGATGAGAACATTCCGATGACCAAGGAACACTTGTTGCCGATCGGCTCCTCCAGCAAGTCGTTTACGGCGACTGCCGCCGCGATTCTGGCCCATGAAGGGAAGCTGAAACTGGATGCGCCGATACGGACATATTTGCCGGAATTCAAACTGTCCGATCCGTTAGCCTCCATACAGGCCACTACGCGGGATCTGCTGTGTCACAGAACCGGAGTCCCGAGACATGAACTCATGTGGTTCAATTGGGATGATTTAAACCGTCAAGACTTGGCGGTCAACCGTATCCGTCATCTGAAGAACAATATCCCGTTCAGAAGCGGCTTTCAGTACCAAAATCAGATGTATGCGGCCGTTGGATACTTGATCGAAAAAATCAGCGGCATGACCTGGGAAAAATTCGTCGAGGAGAGAATTTTCGCGCCTCTGGGCATCAAAGAATACAGCTTCCGTATTCCGTATCCGGATCAGAGCAGCAAATACGCCAGATTGTATACACCGGACGAACATGGCGTCAACAAGGAAAATGTACCGCTAGTCATCGACGCGATGGGGCCGGCCGGCTCCATCAATACAACGATTGATGATTTGGCCAAATGGGTGGCTTTTAACCTGAACGGCGGCAAAGCGGGAGAGCAGCCGTTAATCGATGCGGCTCTGTTCAAAGAACTTCATAAACCGAACATCCCGTACCAGATCCTGCCTTTCGAATTTCCGGAGCGCGTCACGATAGGTTATGCGTTAGGGTGGACGGTCGATTTGTTCCGGGGGCGCAAAGTGGTGGATCACGGGGGGAATGTAAACGGGGGCTCCGCCTTAATTTCCTTTATGCCGGATGACCATATCGGCTGCGCTGTCCTCACCAATGCGAACAGTAATTTGTTTACGACGGCGTTATCCATGGAAATATATGACCGGTATCTTGGACACGCGGGCGAAAAGGACTGGTTCACGGCATATCAGGACGGCATGAATACCTTGTTGGCCGCAATGAAGGGACAGCTTCATGCGCTTTACGATACGAAAATCGAAGGCAAACCTTACAGCCACGACTTGGAAGAATACGCGGGAGTATATACGAACCCCGGCTACGGCGATATATGCATCACGGAGAAGGATGACGCGCTGCATATGCAATTCCATAACAACTCCATGGATGTGAAACACCTTCATTACGATATTTTCACGTTTGAGTTGCTCGGCGGCCCGCATCCCGTTTCATTCGCTACGGGCGTAGACGGACGGATCACCTCGCTTAGCATTCCGTTCGAACTTACAGTGGAACCGATCCTGTTCACACGAAAATAAACAAAAAGGACTCATTTTATGTTAGGAGATATACTACGAGAAGCAAGAAAACAGAAAAATCTCACCTTAGCGGAACTGGCGAAGCGGATTGGAGTCACCACGGGGTATCTGTCCAACCTGGAAAACAACCGGCAGGAACCCTCTTTTCCCGTGCTGAGGGAGCTTTCCGAGAAGCTGGACATCCCGGCCCCCCTGTTGTTTGCCGAAGAGCCCGACGAAGAGGTGATCGTGGTTCGCAAAAACGAGCGGGCAACGATCAAATTCCTGAACCTTCCCCGGGAATGCGAGGTTTTGACGCCGATGGCCTGGAGAAGCGCCCAGCCTCCGGAGATTGAGGTGCTCCGTTTGGAAATTCCTCCCCATGAACGGATTTCCACCGAGGATTTATCCACGGATACGGATGAAGGCATCTATATCCTGGAGGGACAGCTTGAGTATCGATACGGAAATGACAGCGTACGGATCGAAACAGGCGGAAGCATTTTTATTCCCAGGAAAACCGGGCATTATCTTTTTAATCCGGGCGAAGAGCCGGCGGCCATTCTATGGATTGTCAAATCCACGATAGGGGGTTAGTGCCATCAGCAGCAAGGAAGTTTCATTTAAGCTAAAGGGTGAAAAAATCCGGGATTTACGGCGAGAGCAAGGTTTGTCTTCCACGGCTTTGGCCGAGTTGGCCGGCGTCACGCCCGCTTATATTTCGCAAATCGAACGCAATTTGGCGGAGCCTTCCCTGTCCGTCCTTAGAAAGCTTGCCAGGACACTGAATGTCGAGCTGCTGTTTCTATTGGAATATGAAGTGCCGGCGGATGTTTTTATCGCGGCGGGGGAACAGGCGGCGGAGCTGACCTTTCCGCAGGCGCATGCCAAATATCGGCTATTGTCGCCGGTCCGGTTGAAAAATGGCGAGAAGCTGGATATTTCGTATATGCTGGTGAAGATTGAAGCGGGTAAGACGGACTATGATGAAATGGTGACTCATGATTTTGTGGAATTTTGTTATGTTCTCGAAGGGTGCATCGAATACCGGACGGATAAACGGACCTATCGCCTGGAAGAAGGGGACAGCCTTTATATGAAGAAAAATGTCCCCCACCTGGTGTATAACCCCGGTACAAAAGAGGCCAAGGTTTTTGCCGTGCTCGGAAACATGCATCCCCATTGGCAAAATAAATGAACAGGGAGGAGAGCATATAATTCGATGAAAATCAAAGAGATTACGGCGAAAAAACTAAGGCTGGAATTGCGGAAGCCGGTCGTCATTGCCCTGGGCACCATTGATTATAGCGAAACCGTCATCGTCAAGATTGAAACGGATGAAGGTCTTGTCGGATACGGAGAAGGAAGCGGCGCCACGTTTGTGACCGGCGAATCGGCCGGCATGATCGTAAGCGCGGTGCTCCTTTTGAAACAGGCCTTAATCGGACTGGACCCGTTCAGCATTGATTCTATTCACCATTTGATGGACAAAATGCTGGTTCATAATGCCGCCGCCAAGGCGGCCATCGATATTGCCCTTTACGATATTATGGGCCAATATGCAAAGCTGTCGTTATATCGCCTGCTCGGCGGAATAGCCAAGCAAATGGAGACGGACAGGACGATTGGCATCGGCGCTCCGGAAGACATGGCCAAGGAAGCTGTCCAGTTGGCAGAACAAGGATTCCGCCACATCAAAGTCAAGGCTGGCCTGAATCCGGACGACGATATTGAAGCGATCCGACGGATCAGGGAAGCGGTCGGCGGGGCCATCCATTTGAAAGTGGACGCCAATCAAGGCTGGTCCGCCGGCGATGCGCTTCGCGTCATTCACCGCTATGCCGAATACGGCGTGGAGGCGGTAGAACAGCCGCTTCCCCATTGGGACATCGACGGGCTTCGTTATGTGCGCTCGAAGTCGCCTCTGAAGATCATGGCGGACGAAAGCTGTTTTTCTCCGCAGGATGCAATCAAGCTGGTGAAGAAAGAGGCGGTGGACCTCATCAATATTAAATTGATGAAATGCGGCGGCCTTTATCGAGCGTTGCAAATCAACTCCATCGCGGAAGCAAGCGGAATAGAGTGTATGCTCGGCTGTATGATGGAGAGCCGGATCGGGATTGCGGCGGGCGCGGCTTTGGTGGCATCCAGACCGAACTTCATCTATGGGGATTTGGACAGTTTTATGTATTTTAAAGAAAACGAAAAAATCCGGGGCGGCTTCACCTGCGACGGACCTTATATAACCTTGTCGGATGAATATGGTTTAGGGATTGAGGTGGATTGAGCCAAAAACCCGAACGATGTCTATTGCACAACGTTCGGGTTTTTTCGTCTTCGGAAAATTTCCTTCATTTGGATTGACCCGCCCTGAAAAAACCCCTTAGCCTTTTTCGATCAGTTCGAGCTTTTCGAGGATTTTCACGGTCGTCATCGCCGACAACCGGACGGCCAATTCCACACTGGCCTTGGAGATGCTTCCGCTTTCCAAGGCTTCGCGGTTGGTTGAGAGCACTTCGCTCATCACTTCGTCAACAAGCTTATGTACGATTGTTTTTTCCATGATCGCACCCCCTTTCAATTCGAGCATTTTCGAGCTATCTCCTATAAATTTCGACAAAAGATAGTTTTTTCCTTCCATGACTCTATCATGAGAATTCGTGTGCTATATTAGAAATAAACTATCAATATTAGGGAAAACGAGGAAATTTCCATGAATATCAACCATTTCGAGAACAACATAGCCGAAGCGGTTTTAACTAAGGGATACGACTACTACATAGATGACCGTGTTGTTGACGTCTATCACCAAGGAGATCGGGAATATATTATCCAAGTGGAAGGCAGCGACGATTACGAGGTCGTCGTCAAGCTTGGCGAGAACGGGGACATCCTCTATTCCCATTGTGATTGCCCTTATTCTTACGGTCCTATTTGCAAGCACAAAGTGGCGGCTTACTATGAACTGTCGGATATGTTAAGCAGTGAGGAAGAGGAGCGTAACGAAACGGAGCAACCGGGGACGGAAAGGCAGCCGGTGTTGAAAGAGGTGCTCGATCAGCTTCCCAAGGAAGAATTGGTCGGGATTATCATGGAAGTTGCCCGGGGGGATGCGATGCTAAGAAATTCCCTTTTGGTCAAATATGCCAAGGGGAGCGACAAACAGGAACTGGAGAATTTCCGGAAGCTGATCCAAGCTATCGTCAGAAAATATACGGGCCGGGAAGGCTTCATCACGTATGGGGAAACCTATGATTTTGCGCAAGAGATGAGTGAAATACTAGAGAAGGCAAGAGGGACGGATAACCTCCTGCTGGCTTTGGATATCGCTCTTTTGTTTCTGGAAGAAACCGTGGAAGCTTTTGAGTATGCCGATGATTCGGATGGGGACATCGGCGTTTTGGCGGATGAAGCGCTGGAACTGATCGGGAAAATCGCCGGGGAAAGTCACGATCTGAATGCGGATGGGCGAGAGAGAGTATTTGGTAAGCTGTTGGAACGGGTCGATGGGGGGGCCTTCGGGAGATGGGATGATTACCGAAACGGACTGCTTGAAATATGCGCCGGTTTTGCCGATGTCGAAGCGTTCAGGAGCAAGCTGAGAGCGCAGATCGAACACTTGATCCGCCAAAATGCCGACAACGAGTACAAGAAATACAGTAATGAAAGTATGTTACGCATATTGTTTGGGATCATACAGGAATTCGGCACACCTGAAGAAAGCGAACATTTTATCACGGAAAATCTCCGGTTCCCTTTTTTTCGGGAATGGTATATGGGCAAGTTTATGGAGGCAGGGGATTTTCATAAAGTTGTGGACTTGGCTTTGGAAGGTGAGGCTCAAGACGAAGCATTTTCGGGGCTCGTTTTCCAATGGAAAAAAATCAGATATGACGCCTATACACAACTATCGCTTAAGGAAGAACAGATCAAACTGGCCAAAGAGCTGCTGCTGGATGGACATTTTGAATATTACAGCCTGCTGAAACAATTGGCTGGTGGAGATAAGCAAGTGTTTTACCGTCAATTGAAGCAAGAGTTGAAAGAGCAAAATGGCTGGCGCGGCGAAAGGCTGTACCTTAAGCTGGTTGAAGCGGAAAACGATTTGGACGGGCTTGTGGAATATGTAAGGCAGCATCCGGACGAAATCGAAAATTATGCCGGCAGACTGACGGAGCGGTTTAAGGACGAGGTGCTAGCGTTGTATCAAGAGCATATCCGCTTGGCGGCGAAAGCTTCGTCCACACGAAAACATTACCGGAACGTATGCGGCATTCTTGCGAGATACAAAAAGATAGCGGGCGAAACCCATCAACAACAAATGGTCGATGAATTAATGACATTATATAGCGGAAGACCAGCCTTTTTGGCGGAGCTGAGTAAAATTTAAAGCGAGCTATAAGCCGATAAGGTTGGGGGGGGGGCAGGTTGCAAGTTGTTGTGGCCTGGAACAATGTTCTGATTGGAAATATCCAATAGAATGTGAACTTGTTGGAGAACGCAACGGGTTGATTGGATATTTCCAATAGAATAGGATGGGTAGGGTGCAAAACGGGGCGGTTGAGCGAATTCTATTGGATATTTCCAATGGGAGCTCAAAACGACATTTGCTATCCACCAATCTATTGGATTTTTCCAATGAGGGGTGGGAGGACAATCGAACGGTCGAGTTTTTGCCCCTAAAACCGGGCTCAACCTAGAAATCGGCGCTTGACAGCCGGCTGCTGGAATGGCCAATCAACCACTGACCAACCGTCGTCCTTCAAAATAGCGGCATTTTATGCACTTATTATACGGGGGCGGGGCATGTTCATCCCCATTAGCGGCATTTTTTGTTCTTATTTTCCTAGAAATGGACCAGTACGCGGGCATTTCCTTGCGACGAGGGAAAATAGAGACATAAAATGCCGCTATTTCTCTCAAATGTGCGGGTATCGCCGAAATAACGACACTTTAGGTTCTTATCTTTTGTTGGATTTTTCAAGGGCGACCTGGTTCTTCCACCATCGATCGGCAAAAAAAGAGTAGATTTCCTCCCAATGGCCATATTCGCTAATGGCGAACCATATTATACCTTCACCTCTCGGAGCGAACAATGTAATCAACAAGAAGCAACGTAAAGCAACATGAATTATCCTGTTATTTCGTTGACAACAAAAATACACGGGTATACGATGGGATCGCCGAATCATATTGCAGAGTCAGGAAGGAGTGAAGGACTTTGCGCCGCTGGGGTATAGGAATGCGGCTTACAGGACAACGACTTAAAGTACAACGGTTTGCCGGACCGAGGTCTGTAGGACTGAGGTTTACGGGACTGAGGTTTGCCGCGCTGTGGTTTACAGCGCTACTGCTTGCCGTTGTCATCGGCGGCTGCCGGAACGGAGAGGCGGCCATTCAATACGACGTTATCTACTCCAACGAAAAGGAGACCCAGAGCCAGGCGGACCCGGTTGCCCAGGAAACTTACACAATCGGCATGGTACCGAAAGCTACGGAAAATTCTTATTTCAATCTGGTGGAGGACGGCGCACGTGAGGCGGCTGCCGATCTGGGGGCGAACCTTCTGTATGAAGGATCGCCGGTGGCGGACACCGGGCAGCAAATCCGCGTCATCCAAAGCCTAATTTCGCGCAAGGTCGATCTGATCGCGGTGTCGGCCAACGATTCGGCCAAGCTGCTGCCCGTGCTGCGGGAAGCGAAGCAAAGCGGCATCCGGGTGATCACCTGGGACTCGGATACCGAGCCGGAAGGGCGGGAGCTGTTCGTCAATATGGTCGATCCGGAAACGCTCGGACGCCATTTATTGGATGCGCTTGCAATGCAAATGGACGAAGCGGGGCAATACGCCATTTTATCCGGGGCTTCCACCGCATCCAATATGAACGAGTGGATGAAATGGATCAAGGCGCAGAATGCGCAATATTATCCGGACATGAAGCTGGTCGAGACCGCCGCGGCCAATGACGATCCGCAGCTCGCCTACACGGAGGCGATCAGGCTGATGGAGAAGTACCCCGATCTGGCGGGTATCATCGGCACCTCCTCCGTCGCCCTGCCAGCGGCGGCCAAGGCGCTTGAAGATAAGCGGCAAGCCGGGAGCATTCACGCGGTCGGACTGTCCACGCCCAATCTGATGCGGGAATATTTAAAAAACGGAACCGTCAAGAACGCCACCCTCTGGAGTCCAAAACGGCTGGGATATTTAACGATCGTGCTGGCCGTGAACCTGCTTGACGGCCAAGCTCCCGTAAACGGCCAGGTTGTCCGCAATGTTGGGGAGATTCGGGTGAAGGGGGATTCGGTGATTATGGGGGAGCCGCTCGATTTTACCAAGGATAACGTGGATGAATATGTTTTTTAGGAGAGGAAGACGGCGGTTCCGGGATTTTCGGCTCAGCTCCAAGCTGCTGATCGTGTATGTAGTGCTTACTGTACTCCCGATCTCGCTGCTTGGCGTCATTTCTTACCGGCAGTATGAAAAATCGATCGTGCAGCAAATCGGCCAATATATGCCGAAGTTCCTCGATCAGGCCAACAGCTCGATCGATCAGCATATCGACAAGCTGGCCGTGCTTCCCGAGCAGCTGTTCAGTTCCGCCGACGTTGTGCGGATTCTGCGCAAGGATGCCTACCAAAGCAAGTCCGATCTCAATACGGATACCTATATGCTGAACAATTATCTGTCCAAAACATTTCTCGAAGGCAGCAATTCGGAAATTCTCGGGGTGTTCATTTTATCCAAAAACCGGCTGTTCTCCGCTTCCCGCCTCGATTTTACGGGCCTGGACAGCAAGGGCCTGCTGATTCCCTACGGACAGGACTTGGAGCTAAGGGGCGGAGCGAAGCTGCTGCTGTCCAGCGATTTCGGGCTGGAATTTGGTACCGGCGAACCTTACCTCATGATCATGAAGCAAATTGACGACGTGGACAACCGCACCAGCCTCGGCACGATGTTTATCGCGGTGCAAATGTCGTTTATCGATCGGATTCTGCAAAATTTCGAGCAAAACGAGCAGGCGGAATTTTGGCTGATGAACGGGCAAGGCGAAATTTTTTATCATACCAACCGTGCGCGGATCGGCGGCTATGATGCCGAAATCCGCGAATATCCGGTGCAAAGCGGCAGCTTCCGCAAGCAGGCAGGCGGGAAAACCTGGATTATGAGCAGCTCGCGCTCTGCCGGATACGGCTGGAGGCTGATGTACAGCATCCCGCTGAAAGAGCTGACAAAGCAGGCCGACATCACCAGGAATGTCGTCGGTTTGCTGTTTGCCGGGTTCGCGCTTGTGACCTTGATCATCTACACCGTGTTCTCCTACCGGGTGACGAGGCCGCTGAAGAAACTCGCCCGCCTGATGAAGGAGGTCGGCAAAGGCCGGTTTGACGTCGATCCGGGGATTCAAACCCGGGATGAGGTGGGGATGCTGGCGCGGAGCTTCAACTTCATGGTGTCGATGATCCGGGAGCTGATCGCGAAAAACGTGCAGACCGAGCTAAGCCAGAAGGAAGCGGAGCTGTACGCGCTGCAGTCGCAGATCAACCCTCATTTTATGTATAACACGCTGGAGAGCATCAGCATGGCTGCGGAAGAAGGAGAGCAGGAAACGGTCGTAAAAATGGTGACCCTACTCGGGCGTATGCTGCGGTTCTCGGTATCCAATAAATCGAGATGGGTCACGATTGCCGAGGAAGTGCAGCACGTCCGCGATTATTTGACGATCCAGGCTTTTCGCTTTGAAGAGCGGCTGGATTTTACGATATCGGAAGATGTGAACAACGCTTGGTACACGCCCAAGTTTATTTTGCAGCCGATCGTGGAAAATGCCGTGAAATACGGAATGGAGAGCCGCCGGAGTCTAAGGATCGGACTGCATGTCGCCGAGGAGCCGGGGACGCACCCGGGAGAACGGCATGTCGTCTTCTGCATCCGGGATAATGGCCCGGGGATCGGCAGCGAACGGCTTGAGGCGCTGAACCGCGAACTGCATAACGTGTCCATGGAGCGGAAGGACTCTGGCTTTGGCCTGAAAAACGTAAACGCGCGCATTCATTATACGCTGGGGAGCAGGTATGGTCTGCGGATGGAAAGCGCGGCGGGCGAGGGCACCACCGTCATCATTCGCATTCCGGCGATTGAGCGGGCGGACGCGGAAGACCTGGGCGAACCGCCAAAGGAGGGACGGATATGAAGCCTATCAAAGTATTGATCGTGGACGATGAACCGCGAATTTGCCGCGGGCTTAAGCGGCTGGTCGCCTCCTGCGGCGAGGAATGGGAAGTCCTGGCCGCTTTGGGGGACGGCAGGGAGGCGCTGGACTTCCTGCAAACGCAGGACACCGAGATCGATCTGCTCATCACCGACATCCGCATGCCGGAAATGGACGGACTCACCCTGATCCGGGAAGCGGGTAAAATCCGCGCGTTCCTGGCCGTCGTCCTGACCGGCTACAACGATTTCGAATACGTCCGCACGGCGCTTAAAGAAGGCGCGGCTGATTATTTGCTGAAGCCGATCGATCGGGAGCAACTGGCGGCGGTGCTAGAGGAGATCAGGCAAAAGGTGGAGGAACGGCGTCTTCAAGATTACCGCTGGAGCGCGATGCGCCAAAAAGAAGCAATGCTCAGATTTACGCAGCAGACGCAGGTGCTCGGCCGGATCACGGCGGACGGAAGCGACCTGGCCCGTCTGGGGTTCTGGGTGGATACTTTTCCGAAAGGAGAGTACATCTTGATGTATATCTCGATGGACACGTTGCCGGTCAAAGCCAGGAGCTTTACCGATCAAGACTGGCGGGCTTATTCTTACGTACTGGAAAATATGACCGGCGAAGTTGTCGGCGAGGCGGCGGAAAAACACCGGCTGAGCGGCTGGTGGTGGCCGGGAACGCGCGTGGACTTCTGGGCGCTGCTGTGCCGGCCGGCCGAGGCGCACGGCGTTGGCGCTCTCGAAGAGGCCGCCCAGGAGGTGGCCGACCGAATCCGCGAAGCGGTAAGAACGTACACGCCATTTACCGTATCAGTCTCGTTCGGGGAGCCGATCGGCGATTTGTATTTGCTGCCTTACGCGAAACGGCAGGCGATTTCCGCTATGCAGCACCGCCTTCTGGATGGGGGGAACAAGCTGTTACCGTATGGGCGCATCCACCGGAGCGGCGGCAACGGAGGGGGACAGCCCGACGGCCTTCTCCCTTCGCTGCTGCGGCGGATGAAGCGGGCGGTCGAACAGGCCGATGCCGCCGAGGCGGAGGCGGTATGCAGGCAGCTGTTCGAGCATATCGGCGGGTATGCCTCCCCGGCGCAAATCCGCAAAGTTGCGGAAAATGTGCTGCTCCTGATCGAGTCCACCCTGTTTGAAACGTGCGGAGAGACGGCGGGAGGCGCGGGAGCCGAAGCGGCGCTGCGGGAGGCGCGGGAAGCGGTGAACCTGCAGGAGCTGAAGCTGTTGGCGCTGCGGTTGATCAGGCGGGCCATGGCGACGCTGGAGCAGGCGCGGTCCGGGCCTGCGGCCAAGCCGGTTGAAGCGGCCAAGGAGTGGATTGGCCGGAACCTGGGGAATCCGATTACGGTGAAAAAAATCGCCGGGCAAGTCCATATGAACCCCACGTATTTTTGCCAGTATTTTAAGCTGCAAACCGGGGAAACGGTGCTTGAATACGTGACCCGCGTCCGGCTGGAGCAGGCGCGAAGGCTGCTCGCCGACCCTGCGGCAAAGCTGCGGGACGTCAGCCGGGCTGTCGGATATCAGGACGTCCGCTATTTCAGCCGGCTGTTCCGGCAGCATTTCGGCCAGCTTCCGTCCGAGTACCGGGGGACTGCAGGAACTGGCTAGAGGCGTTCAGCAGTTTCATATCATGTTCCGAAGAATGTCTACCCGATCCGAAGAATCCCTCCTACAGGCGGGAATGCCCCGCTTATATAGTGGAAGGTGTAAGCGCCAACATACGGGGCGTGAATATTTTGAGGATCGGGAAGGAGCTGTAACATGATACGGAAAGCCTCGATCATGCAAGTTTTTGCAGGCTGCCATGAGGAATACCGCAGACGCCATGACGAACTGTGGCCGGAGATGAAAGAGATGCTGCTGAGCCACGGAGTCCGCACGTATTCGATTTTTTTGGACGAAACGACCCATACCTTGTTTGCCTACCTGGAAATCGAGGATGAAGCGCTCTGGGCCAAAAGCGCGGAGACGGAAGTCTGCCGCAAGTGGTGGGATTACATGAAGGACATCATGCGGACCAACCCCGACAACAGTCCGGAATCCCGCGATTTGACGGAAGTGTTCCACCTTCAGGCGGAATCCGGGAAGGAGCGGGTGTGATGGCTTCCGCTCAAGCAACAAAAAAGAGCAGTCTCAAGTCAACGATCACCGTAGCCATGTCGAATTACCTGGAAGCCGGTTCTATCGTCGCCGGCGCTGGTGGACTCACCTTATGGGTGGAATACCTGAAGCTGGACGATGTGAAGCTGGGCCTGCTCGGGGCGCTCAGCGCCAACGGATTCGGGTCGGCGATCGGCGCGCTGATCGGCGGGGTCCTGGTCGACAAATACGGCCGCAAGCTGATTTACAAATACGATCTGCTCGTGTACATGCTGGGGGTTCTGCTTGTCGCCCTGTCGTTTAATTTTCCGATGCTGCTGGCCGGTTACGTGATCACCGGCATCGCGGTAGGCGCGGCGATCCCGGCCGCCTGGACGTATATCTCCGAAGAGGCGCCGGCGGGCGAACGGGCCGCCCGGGTAGGCTGGGGGCAACTGGCCTGGTCCATCGGACCGGCGATATCGCTGCTGCTGTCCGTGGCGCTGGCTCCGCTTGGCCTGCTGGGCAGCCGCTTGATCTTCGGGCAGCTGTTTGTCATCGCCTTGATTACCTGGATCATGCAGCAGCAAATCAACGAGAGCAAGATCTGGGAAGAGGAAAAAGCCAAGGAAGTCAAGGCGCTGGCGGGCGGCAAGGCGGCGAAAAGCTCGGTTGCCGAGCTGTTCAAGAGCCGGGCCAATCTGCGCTCGATCGTCCTGCTTTTGGGCATCTATTGCTTCTGGAATCTGGTGGCGGGCGTGATGGGCTACTTCATGCCTTACATTTACCAGCGGGTCGGCGGCCTCACCTCCGCCCAGGCCAATTTGCTGCAGGCCTTTCTCTGGATTTTGACCGTCGCTTCGACGTATTTCGTCTTTATCAAGTTCGGCGATAAAGTCAATCGGAAGGTGCTGTACGGCATAGGCGCACTCATGGGGATTGCCGCCTGGGCGATCCTGTCCTTCGGTGGCATGGGCATGGCTGAACTGCTGGCCTTTGTTGTGCTTTGGGGTATCGCCGCCGGCTTTGGGGCCCAGGCCTTTTACGGCTTGTGGGCGGGTGAGCTGTTTCATACCAAATACCGCGCCAAAGCCCAGGGCTTTCTGTTCAGCACCGCCCGGGTAGCGGTCGGCCTGATCTCGCTGGTGGTGCCGTCCATGCTCACTTCCATGGGCTTTGCCGCTTCCGGTATGGTGATGATCGGCTTCCTGGTCATCGCCGCGGTGATCGGCGTGATCATGGCCCCGGAAACCCGCGGCAAGACGCTCGAGCAAATCCAAGAGGAAGTGTACGGACGGGATTTTGTGAACCATCCGGACAAATCCATGACCCGGACCGGGTAACGACGAATAGCCACCTATCAAAATAGCGGTACTTTATGTACTTATTATCCGAAACCTAGCAGGTTTATCCCCATTAGCGCCATTTTATGTGCTTATTTTCCTAAGAATGGTCCGAAACGAAGTTATTTCCTTGCGACGAAAGAAAATAGCGACATAAAATTCCTCTATTTCGCTCAAATGGACGGATGTTGACGAATAACGCCTTTTTATGTCCTTATTTTTTCTCTGAAGCAATCTGCGCCCACCCTGCTTACGGAATGGAATCCATAGGCAGAGCGGGCGCTTTCGCTTAATTCAAATACGACTCGGCCAGTTTAATCACCTGGTCTTTGTTCATTTGCAAGCCGGTTTCGATCATGTAATGAACGGCCTCCTTGCTGCCCGGGACATCATAGACCCATTGAATATTCCGGCCGCCTGCAAATTCGGTATACAGCATTTTTACCCCTTTGACCTCGAGGGTCTCACGCGGATTGTCCTTGTCTTCTTCGGGCAGCATAACCGTCTGCTTCCCGGGGGTTTTGGAAATCGTTACGAGAATGCCTGTTTTGCCGTTTCTTTGGTATGAGCTCATCATTATCCAGTAATTTTTCGAGACCTCAATCGGCATCATCGCATAACCCTTGCCCGATTCTTCCGCCTGCTTCCGCAGTTTTTCGGCGATCTCCGCCTCTTCCTGATCGGTTAAGGGATTCTCATAAAGGGCCGGGTAGAAGGAGACTGTAGCATGAGCAAATTGATAATCACCCTCAAAACGATCAAACAGCTTTACCGGCTGCCCCGCCATGCGGGAACGAAGCTCGGTCAAATCGTGGAAGGGAACCCGCTTCCATTCGATGTCGATCTCATGATCCGGATTGTTCTCAAGCACGTAAAAAATCGCAGCCTCCCCTTCCTTCAGCAGATCGTTAGATAAACCGGCGCTATTCAGCGATCGCCGTTGCTCATCCAGGGAAGGATTCTTATACTCGGGACTGCTCTTATCCAATATCTTTTCTTCCCAAACAATGTCGCCGTGCTTACTTTTCAAGGCATAGTAGTAGTTTGACGCCGCAAAAGCGGTGGAAGCCGCCAGCAGCATTCCGGCCATGACCAGCAAAACTAATCTGCGTTTCCCGATCAATCGCGCCTTAGTTTTCTTTTCGGTACGCAGCTTGCTCATCACTTTGGGGGTCAGGTCGACCTCAGGAAGCTGCGCTTCACGAAAAAGTTGTTTCAGATCCTGATCCTTGTCCGGCGTCATATGAACACACTCCTTTCGCCACGGCGTAATACTGACGGAATTTCGCTGCCGTTCGCCCGTATTTCTTGCGGAGAGCCGCGTTGCTTCTACCGAGAATCTGGCTGATCTCCTCATAACTCTTCTCATCGACACAGCGCAAAATCAACAAGTTCCGTTCCTCCGCCGATAATTTCGACATGGCTTGGTAAACGAATTCATCAAAATATTGGGCTTCGATCCGCCAGTCCACCGGTTTGTTCTCTTTGTCATCCCGGTAGAAGAAGGGGAGGTACTTGGCCAGCTTTCGCTTGCGGATCATATCGATGCAATGATTGTAGGCGATTTTGTACAGCCAGGCTCCAAACGGAACTTCACGTTTATATTTTCCCAACGAACGGTAGGCTTTCAGAAATACTTCCTGACCGCTGTCCTCGGCTTCGGCATAGTTGCCTAACATATGATAGCAATACAGGAAAATCGCTTTTTGGTAAATTCGCATGATTTCCGCGAACTTTTCGGTGTCGCCTTCCAGTATGCCGGTTATCGTTTGCGACAGATCGACATCGTCCACACGTTTCACACCCTTTCACCTTATACAACGGATCGCCCGCCCGCGGATGTGACAAATCCGCAAAAAAAGAAAAAGGACCGGTCAATCCCGGCCCATGATGAACGAACGTACTTCTTCCAAGCCCTCATCCGCCACAACCGTCCGGTTGCGTCCGTCTCCCTTGGCTTTATAAAGCGCTTTATCGGCCAAGCGGAACAGCTCATCCAGATCATCCGACTGAATGGGAAACTCGGCCGCTCCTATTGATACGGTAACCGGCCTGCCGGCCGGACTTACCGTACCTTCCAGTTGGCTGCGAATCCGTTCCGCCGTTTGAAAGGCAACAGCCAGCGGCGTATCGGGGAGAATCACGATAAACTCTTCGCCTCCGAAGCGGAAGCAGTGGTCTTTTTGCCGCACGGCCGATTGAATTAAATCCGCTACGAACTTGAGCACTTCATCCCCGGTTTGATGACCGTACGTGTCATTGATCAGTTTAAACCGGTCGATATCCAGCACGAGCATCGAAAAAGAATGCTTGGCGAAATCAAATAAAGCCAGTACTTCATCCAACGCCCTGCGGTTTTGCAGGCCCGTCAGCGGATCTTTGCGGGTGCTGTCGGTAAGCCGCTCATTTTGATCCTTCATCGTTTTCAGGGAATTCAGCACGGTTTTCGTTAACAAGTCGGCCTCCCAAATCCAATGGCTTGTCCGGATTGGCGGCAGCTTTTTGGGATTACGGACCGAACTTTTCGCAAACTGGGCCAGCCGTACGATCGGTTCCGTGACCTTATGCGCCAAATAGATCGTAACTGCTATGATAAGAATGAAGGGAAAGGCCATAATCAGCAGCATTTTGCGAACCTGCTCTTTTTGTTGTTTTTCCAACATGCTGATCGGGGTTTGCATGATGATGCCCCAACCGACCTCAGGCACCGTGGCGTACCCGGCCAAAAAAGCTACCTTTTTCGTGTTGATCACGGATTGGCGGCCGTTTTCGCCGCTTTTCACAGCTTGCACTACAGCGTTTTCACTAACATTTTCACCGCGCCGGCTGGTGTCGGGGTGAAAGATCAGCTGTCCGCTGGAATCCACGATATAATAATAAGAGCCCGTCTTATCCGCCTGCTTTTCGCTGAAAATACTGTCGAGGATGTTGTTTTCCTCCAGGTAAATCGTACCGCCTATGAACCCTTGATAAACGCTGTTTTTGTCAAACACGGGCTCCGTCATCAGGATGATGAGCCGTCCGCTTGCGCCGGTATAAGGCTTCGACAGCGTTGATTTACGGGTCGCCAGGGCTTCTTGCACCGGCGTCGAGGCAAGCTTGGTTCCGGCCAATTTATAGTTCGGCGAAGTGATGTTGCGAACGACACCTTTGGCGTCCGCCCAAAACACCGAGTTGAAATAGTCGTTGCTGTTCTTGAAGAACTCCAGTTTGGCTTGAATGTCGGCGGATTGCGCGACCTCGTCCGCGTCGAAAAGATGGATGGATACGGTATGCAGCCCTTGCCGCATCGACGTGAATAAAGTCCCTAAAGTGCGGCTCATCTGCAGCGAAGTGGAATAGTTCATTTCAAGCGTTCTATCGTATAAAATGCTTCTTTCGGCTTTATAGGATGAAGCCACGGAAATAAACGTAGTTATAATTACGGCGAGCCCGACGATCAGCGAGAAAAGGACGGCCAGGCGAATTTTGGGGTAGCAGCGCTTTTTGCTGTTCATATTTAAGCGGTTCCTCTATGCTGTTCCTAGCGGTTTTACATCCTTCGAAGGATGGATATGAAGTTAAGCATACCAAATCTTCGCGGCGTTGAACAGAGCTTTTGCGGCATCCCGACCCGCCGGTTTAAAATCGTCCACCCCAAAAGCTTAAATTCGTCCAATGAAGGAGGGGGCTTTTTTTAATACGATGAAAGCGTAATCATTTTATGATCATTCTCGGGAGGTAACTTATGGAGAAGCTATTATAC
The DNA here is from genome assembly GCF_023715465.1 of Paenibacillus macerans. Taxonomy (GTDB): domain Bacteria; phylum Bacillota; class Bacilli; order Paenibacillales; family Paenibacillaceae; genus Fontibacillus; species Fontibacillus macerans_A. The sequence continues at coordinate 219,074 of NZ_JAMBOE010000007.1, read as the reverse complement.
GGTGTCGCTTACTATGACGAATATATGCCTTACGAACGGCTGGACGAAGATATCCGGATGATGAAAGAGGCGGGGATCAACGTGGTGCGCATCGCCGAATCGACGTGGAGCACGCATGAGCCCCAAAACGGCGTGTTCGATTTCACTTCGGTGGATCGGGTGCTGGATGCGATGGATCGGGCGGGGATACATGTCATCGTCGGCACGCCTACGTATGCCGTGCCGACCTGGATGGTGAAAGAGCATCCGGACGTGCTGGCCACGACGGCAAAAGGCCCCGGCAAATACGGGGCGCGGCAAATTATGGACATCACCCATCCGGCCTATCTGTTCTATGCGGAACGGATCATCCGCCAACTGATTTCCCGGGTCAGCGGCCACCCCGCGGTTATCGGGTATCAGACCGACAACGAAACAAAGCATTACCACACGGCAGGCCCTAACGTCCAACTGCTGTTCGTCAAATACATCAGAGAGAAATTCAAAACGCTGGACCGGGTGAACCAGGCGTTTGGGCTGGATTACTGGAGCAACCGGATCAACGGCTGGGAGGACTTCCCTTCGGTCGTCGGGACGATCAACGGTAGCCTGGGGGCGGAGTTTGCCAAGTTCCAGCGGAAGCTGGCCGCCGATTTTCTGAATTGGCAGGTGTCGATCGTAAACGAATACAAGCGGCCGGATCAGTTCGTCACGCAAAACTTCGACTTTGAGTGGCGGGGGCATTCCTACGGCATCCAGCCGGATGTCGAACATTTTGAGGCGTCCCGCCCGTTCGACATCACTGGGGTGGATATCTATCATCCCTCCCAGGACGATCTTACCGGCATTGAAATTTCCTTCGGCGGGGATGTGGCCCGCTCTACCAAAGGAACGAATTATTTGGTGATCGAGACGGAGGCGCAAGCTTTCAGCCATTGGACACCGTATCCGGGGCAGCTGAGATTGCAGGCGTTCAGTCACCTGGCTTCCGGGGCCAATATGGTCGCTTATTGGCATTGGCATTCGATCCACAATTCCATCGAAACGTACTGGAAAGGCCTGCTCAGCCACGACTTCGAGCCTAATCCGGTCTATGAGGAAGCCAAAACGATCGGCCGGGATTTCGCCCGCTTGTCGCCGCATTTGGCGAACCTGAAGAAGCAGAACAAAGTCGCCATCCTCGTTAGCAATGAGTCGTTAACGGCGATGGAGTGGTTCAAGTTTAATTTTACCAGCACCAAAAACTACAACGATGTCGTCCGGATGATGTATGATGAGTTGTACCGGATGAACGTCGGCTGCGACTTCGTGTCACCCGCCACCCCAAGCCTTGAGCGGTATGATCTGCTTGTGGTCCCGGCCTTGTACACGGCTTCCGACGAACTGCTGGAACGTCTTAACCGGTTTGTGTATGACGGCGGGCACATCGTGTATACTTTTAAGAGCGGGTTTACGGACGAAAACGTCAAAGTCCGCACCACACCCCAGCCCGGGGTGATCGGGAAGGCTTGCGGCGTCTCGTACAGCATGTTCGTAGAGCCGAAGCGTGTATCGCTGAAAGACGATCCGTTCCAGGTCGGGGCGGAGCACAACCAAGTGCATACATGGATGGAACTGCTGACGCCGGCGACGGCGGAGGTGCTTGCCTATTACGACCATCCGCATTGGGGGAAATACGCCGCGGTGACGCAAAACCAGTACGGCCAAGGTCAAGCCGTGTATATTGGCTGCATGACCAGCGAAGCCGTCATGGGCAAAATTCTGGAGCATGCCGTGAAACAAGCCGGTTTATGGGGGCACGATCAGGACAACCGTTTCCCGCTCATCACCAAACACGGGATAAACGGAATGGGCAAAACCGTCCGCTACTATTTTAACTATTCCGATTTTTCGGCATCGCTAAATTATCCTCATTTAGAGGGGACAGAACTTCTCTCGGGCGCGTCGATAAGTCCCGGTGAGACCCTGACCCTGGAGCCCTGGGGATTCAAGATTATTGAAGAACAATAGATATTTTCTAACGCCTCCCATGAGGCGTTTTCTACTATATTTTCGGCATCAGGGGGGATCGCATGTTTGGCAGACTGCGGCAGCGGGTCATCGATCCGTTTAAAACGAGCATCCGCAACAAGTTGATTTTGACGATGATGTTGATCGCGGTCATCCCCGTCGTGGTCGTCACCGTGCTCGCGGCGGAGAACAGCAGAACCTCGATGGAGGAGCAAGTGATCGGCACCAATCTGTCCAACATGAAATGGACGGGGATTTATCTGGGTGAGCAGTTCGCCAGACTGAACAATCTGATTTACTCCATCCAGATCAGTCCGGGGCTGACCGATTATTTGAACCGGCCCGAGGGAGAAACCCCGGCCAGCCATTTTACGGCGCAGCAGAACGTTTTTAATACGCTCAACAGCGTGTATTACAGCGGCGGAAATCATCTCGTTGGGGTGATCATGTACCTGCACGAGACGGGCACGCTGTTTACGATCAATTCGATGCGAAACGACGTGGAAACGGTAAGCGGCATGCCGCGCGCGTATCAGGAGCTGCTTGTGCAGAACAAAGATTTTATCGTGGAGACGCCCCCGTCGGCCCCCGACAAATTACGTTTGATCCGCAGCATTAACCGCTTTGAAAACCAGGAGAAGCTGGGGTATATCTCTTTGGATGTGCTTTGGTCTTATTTCGACCAATCAATGAGTTTGCTCGGCGAAGGAAAAGAACAGTCCGTGTACGTTACGGATTTGAAGGGAAACGTTCTGTACGGCAAAGGCGGCGGTTTGTCCGTAGATGCGGCCGCGGCGCTGTCCGCTTCCCAAGAAGCCGGGCCGGGCTACTTCAGGACGGACGGGGAGTTCGTCTTCTACAATACGGTGGACCCGGTTGGCCTCCGATTGGTAAAAGTCATCCCGATCGCCGCCATAAACGAAAGCGCCAGGGCAACGATGAATTACGGTTTGGTCGTCGGGATGATTTCCGTGGCCGTCTCCGCGTTGTTTGCTTTTTATTTTGCCTGGAAAACGACCAAGCCGATCATCGGGTTGGCCCGAGCGATGCGCAAGCTGGATCTCACCAAGGGACAGGCGTTTCCCCGGAGCAGGCGAAAGGACGAAATCGGGCTGCTTGAAGCCAACTTCGCCACGATGGGAGAGCGGATCAGAGAGCATATTAATACGGAATACAGAATCCGCCTGGAAAAGAAAACGGCCGAGCTGAAGGCGCTGCAATCGCAAATTAACCCGCATTTTTTGCAAAATACACTGCAGTTGATCGGCGGGATGATCTTCTCGCAGAAACCGGCGGAAAGCTACGAAATCATCCGCTCCCTAAGCGAAATGTTCCGTTACATCGTGCGGGATCCGGATACGTTGGCGACCCTCAGGGCGGAGCTTGAACATCTGCATCATTACATGAAAATCCAGCAGCAGCGGTTTGGCAAAAGACTTCATTACGAGTTGGGTGTATCCGAAGACGTCCTGGACTGCCGAATTCCCAAACTGACGCTGCAGCCTTTAGTCGAAAACGCGTTTATCCATGGCCTGGATCATAAGGCGGGGGAGTGGCGGCTTGAGGTGACGATTAGCCGTGAGCCCTCCGGGGGAGGCGTGCTGATCATGATCCGGGACAACGGAGCCGGCATGATGCCTGAACAACTGAAGCGGCTGCGATCGCAGCTAAATAAAGATCTGGAGCAAGTGTGGACGCGGGGGACGAGCATCGGCCTCATCAATGTGGCTTCGCGGATTCAAATGTATTTTGGGGCGGAATATAAAGTGGACATAAACAGCCAAGCGGGCCAAGGAACCTGCGTAATGCTGCATCTTCCCGAGCAGAAGGAGGGATAAAGCATGTTCAAAGTGTTGATCGTCGACGACGAAGAGTGGAACCGGGACATCATCAAAAATCTCGGCCGGTGGGACGAATTGGGCATGGAGGTTGCGGGGGAAGCGGAGGACGGACTGGAAGCGCTGCGGCTGATTGAGCAGCTTGGTCCGGAACTCATCATAACCGATATGCGCATGCCGGGTTTGGACGGTGAAGAGCTGATGCGGAATATTCATGACCGTTTTCCCGGTAAGCAGGTGATCGTGGTGAGCGGGTACGACGATTTCCATTACGCCAGACAGGCGATTCGTTACAAGGCGGCCGACTATTTGCTGAAACCGATCGATCCCCAGGAATTGAATGCGGTTTTGGCCAAATGCCGGGAAGCCTTGCGGCAGCGCGGCGGCCGTCAGGAAATCGACCTGGAGTTGTCCGCGAAGCTGGCCGTATACAAGAAGCGGTTGGGGTCCTGCTTTAATGAGTTGAACGGCGAAGGAATCCGCAATGTGTTCGGCGAATTGCGCGCGGATACGCAGCTTGCCACGGCCCAGAAGCCGGAGACGATCGGCTATTTCGTGCATGAAATCCTGTTGTATTTAAAGGAACTTTGTGCGGCGAACGCGCTGGCCGCCGAATTGGGGCGCCTCACGGAGCATGCGGAGGTGCCGGACTCCTACCATGAAGCGGCCGGCTTGATGGAAGGCTGCTATATGGCCGCATTGGATGAACTGATCAAACAGCGGAAATTTAAAAATAAACTGCATTTGGGAGAAGTGAAATCCTATCTTGAACATCATTTTGCCGAGCCGGTTGGTTTGGAGCAACTGGCCAAGCTGTTTTTTGTCAGCAAGGAGTACTTGAGCAAAGTGTTTAAACAGGAGTATGGCATTACGGTTACGGACTATCTGCTGCAATTAAGAATGGAGAAGGCGATGGAGTGGCTGGGAGCGGGTGAGGAGGTCGCTATCAAGCGCGTGGCCGAGATGGTGGGGTACGAGGATGTATCCTATTTTCACCGGGTGTTTAAAAAACATTTCGGACTTTCGCCAGGAGAAGCGAGAAAAGCTTCACAAGGTTTAAAAATATCCAATGAAGGAGTCTAATTCCGTCCAATGAAGCGCTTACATGTTTTGATTAAAATGAAAGCGTAAACAAACTTAATCGCCTGGGAGGTCATAAATGATGAAGATGTGGAAGGGGATCGTTGGAACTGCTGTAATCGCGGCGTTGCTTGCCGGATGCGGATCGGGCGGAGGAAGCAATGCGGCGAACAATGAAACGCCGGGAACGGGTGGCGGAAGCGCAAACGGAAAAAGCGTCAGCTTAAAAATGTTTATCGCCCAGCCTCGTTTGAAGGAACACTACGATAAGTATATCGATGCTTTTGTGGCCAAGGAAAAGGCGGAGAAAAACATCGACGTTACGGTTCAACTGGAAATGCCGCCGGCGGATACCGCCCCGCAAATCCTGAAAACGCGACTGGCTTCGAACGATGCTCCTGACGTGTTCGCCATTCACGCGGTCAATGAAATTCCTTCTTTCTATAAAGCCGGTTATCTGGAGGACTTGTCCGATCAGCCGTTCGTAGGCAAGCTGCTGGAGAGCGTGAAGCCTTCGGTCACGACGGAGGATGGCAAAATCGTCGCGGTGCCGCTCGAAACGTTGTCCTGGGGGTATTTGTACAACAAGACGATTTTTAAAGAACAGGGCCTCACTCCCCCAACCACGTTAACGGAAATGAAAGCGGTCATCGAAAAACTCAAACAGAACAACATCACCCCTTTTGTGCTGTCCGACAAAGAATCGTGGATTCCGCAGCTGTTCCTGCCGCTGACCGTAGGAGCGATGGTCAACACGGAAAAACCGGATTTCATCGACCGGATGAACAAAGACGAAGGTTCCTTCTCGGAACTGAAAGGAATGTTTAACATCATCGATTTGGTCTACGCGAACGGCACCAAAAACGGCCTTGAAGTTGGCGGCGACGACGGCGCGGCCATGTTCGCCACCGGGAAAGCGGCGATGTGGGTGCAAGGACCGTGGTATGCGGAGACGATTTTGAAATCGAATCCCGATATCGATTTTGGCGTAGCGGCTTTGCCGATCAACGACAATCCGGACGCTACGATGATCAACTTGAGCACATCCACTTCCCTGGCCGTGTCCAAAACGAGCAAAAACAAAGAAGTGGCCCTCGATTTTATCAACTATATCCTGGATGACAAGGATTCCAGCGCGTTCTATCAGGCGTTAAAGTTTAACCCGGTCGCCACCGTGCACGACTACAGCAGCTATCCGTGGGTGGACGACGCCATGGTGTATGTGAAAGCGGGCAAATCGTATCAAGACCCGCGGATTCCGCAGGCGGTTAAGGACGAATCCGGCAAAGCCCTGCAATCCTATATCGCCGGACAAATCTCGCAGGACGACATCGTCACCGCTCTGGACAAAGCCTGGAAATCCTTTAACAAAGTCAATAAGTAACAGATAAGTTGAACTAATACTTGTACGGAAAAAGGCAGCCGGGTGAAATGTTCTTCAGAATCATTTCCCCCTCTTGCCTTCTCTCGTACACTTCCTTGGTTCAACTTTCGGCGAGCCGCGTCATCCTTAGAAATGACAGGAGGGGAGAAAAACATGCCGTCCAAGATCTATAAGAAGTATTTTTCCTTATTGGCGTTTACGGCCCCGGCCCTCATTATATACACCATCTTTCTGCTTATCCCGACGTTCGGCGGAATGTACTATACGTTTACCGACTGGAACGGCTTGAATCAGGATTACAGCTTTGTCGGGATCGGCAATATCGTTGAAGCGCTCGCGGAGGATCCGGATTTCATCAATGCGCTGCTGTTTACCCTGAAGTACGTCGTGTTTATGGTTATTTTACAAAATGTAATCGCTTTACTGCTGGCGGTGCTGATCGAAACGCGGACCCGCAGCAAAGGGTTCTTCCGGACGATCTTCTTTATGCCGAACATGATCAGCTTAATCATCAGCTCCTTTATGTGGACCTTCGTGTTCTCGCAGGTGATTCCGCAACTGGTCGAAAAAGCGGCCTTCACCTTCCTGGACCATGCCTGGCTGGGCGATCCGAAATATTCGTTTTATTCGATCCTGATCGTCTCGCTGTGGAACGGGGTCGGGTACATGATGATCATCTACCTGGCCGCTCTGCAAGGCGTGCCGCAAAGCTTAAAGGAAGCGGCCATTATCGACGGCGCGAGTGCGTTCCAAACGTTAAAAAGTGTGACCCTGCCGATGATTACGCACGCGGTGACGATCTGCTTCTTTCTGACGTTAAACGGCGCTTTCAAGGTGTTTGACGTCGTGTACGGCTTGACCGGGGGCGGTCCGGGGCGCAGCACGCAGGTGATTACGATGAACATTTACGAAGAAGCATTCTCCAACAACTTCCGGTACGGGTATGCCAGCGCCAAATCACTGATTTTGTTCGCCATCGTGCTGATCGTCACCTTGATTCAGATGAACGTCATGAAGAAAAAAGAGGTGGAAGCATGAGCATGAAAAAAATCAATTCCCTGCTGATCGGGCTGATTTTGTCCATTGGCTCCCTGTTCACCTGTTTCCCCATCTATATGGCGGTCGTCAACTCGTTTAAGACCCAGGGAGAGATGTTCGCTTCGTTCACGGCGCTTCCGACCAAGCTGCATTTCGAAAACTATACGCAGGCATTTGAAAAAATCCATCTGCTCAACAGCTCCATGAACTCGGTGATCGTTTCCGTGCTCGGCATCGGCGGGATCGTCTTCTGTTCAGCTTTGGCCGGTTATAAGTTATCCCGCACCCGGGGCAAATTGAGCAATTTTATTTTCCTGCTGTTTGTCGCTTCGATGCTCGTGCCGTTCCATTCCATCATGATTCCGCTCACCCGGATGGCCAAAACGCTGCACGCGCAAGGCAGCACCTACGGACTGGCGCTGATCTATATCGGGCTTGGCGTCAACATGGCGATCTTTCTGTACCACGGTTTCGTCAAGTCGATTCCGCGCGAGTTGGAGGAGTCCGGGCAAATCGACGGCTGTAACGAATTTCAGACGTTTTTCCGGATCATTTTGCCGCTGCTTCTGCCCATCACCGTCACGATCGCTATTCTGGACTTTTTGTGGATATGGAACGACTTTCTGCTGCCGCTGATGATGCTGACGGACGTGGATAATTATACGTTAATTCTGTCCACCAACATGCTGTTCGGGGAGTACAACAAGGAATGGTCGCTGATTTTGGCTTCGCTCGTGCTGACGGCGATCCCCGTGGTGGTCATTTACGGCTTCTTCCAACGATTCATCATGGAAGGCATCGCGGAGGGGGCTGTGAAGGGCTGAGCGTAAGCTTAGATTTGGATTAAACCTAGAAATCGGTGCTTTCTCAAGTTAAAGAAGAAGGAGGTTCCTTCCTATGGGACAACCGAAAAGATGGATATCAAGCGCAAGGGAGCGGCAATGGGTGGAGAAATCCGCGCCAACCGGGATCGCGGGCGCTGAGGCGGCGGACTTAACGCTGACGGAGGAAGTTTTTCAAAACGTGGAAGGCTTCGGCGGGTGTTTTAATGAACTGGGATACGTGGCGTTAAATGGGCTCCCGGAGGAGGAACGGCAGCGGGTATTATTTCATTTGTTTCATCCGCAAGGGGAGCAGAAGTTCAGCATCTGCCGCCTGCCGATCGGGGCCAGCGACTACGCCTTGGAGTGGTACAGCCACAACGAAACCGACGGCGACTATGCGATGGAGCATTTTTCGATCGAACGGGACCGCAAGTATCTGATTCCTTACATCAAGGAGGCGTTGGCCTTAAACCCCGAGTTAAAGCTGTTCGCTTCGCCTTGGAGTCCGCCGGCGTGGATGAAGTCTCCGAAGGCTTACAACTATGGAACACTGCGTTGGGAAAAAGAAAACCTGAAGGCATACGCCCTATACTTCGTGAAGTTCGTGCAGGCTTACCGGGAAGAGGGCATCACCATCCACCAGATCCATGTCCAAAACGAGGTCGTGGCCGATCAGAAGTTCCCGTCCTGCGTCTGGACGGGCGAGCAGCTTCGCGAATTTATCCGCGATTACCTGGGGCCGGCCTTCTACAATCATGGGCTCGATACGGAAATCTGGCTGGGCACGATCAATGCGCCGGAGCCGTGGGACGAGTGGCTGAAGAAGAAAACCGCCGATCATGATGCTTACGCACATACGGTATTAAGCGACCCCGAGGCCTACAAATACGTCAAAGGCGTGGGGTACCAGTGGGCCGGCAAATGGGCGATCCAGCGCACGGCCTTGAGTTACCCGGAGCTTCGCTACATGCAGACGGAAAACGAATGCGGCGATGGCACCAACACCTGGGAGTATGCCAAATATGTATTCAATTTGTACCAGCACTATTTTACGAACCGGGTGAATGCCTATATTTACTGGAACATGGTGCTGGAGCCGAAGGGCCGCAGCACGTGGGGCTGGGAGCAAAACTCGCTGATTACGGCCGACAGGGAACAAAAAGAAGCCGTTTTTAACCCCGAGTATTACGTCATGAAGCATTTCTCGCATTTCGTCACGCCAGGATCAAAGCGCATCGGCCAGCGCGGGCATTGGTTTGGCAATGCGGTTAGCTACGAAACGCCGGACGGCGAGCGCGTTATAGTCATCGCCAATCCGTTCAAGGAAGCGAGAATGGTGCGAATCTCGGACGGAGCGGAAACGTACGGCTTCGAGCTGGAGCCGGAATCTTTCAACACGATCCTGTTTTAACGGATTGCTAGGCCGGTAGAGCGGCGAAAAACACCGGCGCCGAATAAGGAAAACGGGGCAGAAACCTTGGCACGCGGTCCGCAAAGAGCCGGGGGATCGCCTTTTTTTTCAAATCCCGCAATTGGTCTAGTCCACAGGGACTCTACTATCATATGTTAGTCTATAAACTACTTTAGTTTAGAATCTATATGATGGAGGGATACTTCATATGCCCAAGGTTTCGGTAATTATGCCGGTGTACAATAATGCCGCTTATGTTCAGGAAGCTATAAACAGCATACTGACTCAAACCTATACCGATTTTGAATTTATTATTATCGATGACGGGTCTACGGACGGATCCGCTCATCTTATTTCGCTGGTCGAGGACCCCAGAATCCGCAAAATCTTTCATCCCCAAAACTGCGGTCTGGTCGCTACGCTAAATGAAGGTCTGAGTCTGGCCACCGGGGAATATGTGGCCCGGATGGACAGCGATGATCTGTCAACGCCAAACCGCCTGGGCGTTCAGGTGACGTTCATGGATGAGCATCCGTCCATCGATTTGTGCGGCGCTGCGTTTACCTACTCCCTTGGCAACATACCAAAGGTTAACCCGGTGGAGCATGAAGAAATTCGGACCTGGCTGCTGTTCCACTGCTGTATCTGCCATCCGACGGTTATGATGCGCAATAGCATGATTCACCGGCTGGGCGTTCGCTATGACAGCAACTTTCCTCATGCTGAAGACTATGAGCTGTGGAACCGGTTGGCCCCGCACATAAGAATGGCGAATATCCCCATGAACCTGCTGTATTATCGTATGCATACCGGACAAGTATCCCATGTGCATAAAGCCATTCAGGACGATTCCGCCCGGAGAGTAAGGCAGCGGCAATTTTCGCAGATGGGCCTGCAGCTGTCCCATGAGGAAGACCGGATTATGCGGGAGCTTTTGTATTTTCATGTCAACGCCGCCGATCAGCATCAGTACGCCCGGGCCTTCGGTTTTGCCTGCTGGGTGCTGGAGCAGAACCTGAAGCATCCGGTTTACGATCCGCAGCTGTTGAATCTGGCATTCTCCCGCTGCATTTCGCGTGTTCCGTATTAAACAAAACCGGTGTCGGCAGCATGCCGACACCGGTTTATGGCTATTGTTTACCCCAGTCTCCAGTACACGTGAAGACGCTAGCGGGTGTTCCTTCTTCGACTATAACTAACAACGGTTTGTTTCCAAAACAACAAATGCCCTACCTCTCATTTGTCCTTGCGGCTCCGATGACCGCGCCAGTGTGAATCAGAAAAACACTAAATCCTTACTTTATTGGGTCATTAAAATAGGAATTTCATACCGAAAGGTATAAGGAGAGTTATAATCTTTTGAGGAACTGCGATACGGGTAGTAACAATCTAATAAAGAATTATAACTCAAGTGTGTTGAAAATGCAACATAAACCGATAAGGCCCCTGCTTTTTAGAGCTGGGGGCTTTTTGAATTATTCTGGCGGGTAGAGGACGATACGCAGGTAGAGAGGGGGAAGAAGAGGGAAGTGGTGGCTAAAGGACTGTAGAGGCGTTATTTGCGGAAAAACGGAGGTTGGTAAAATGTAACGGACAGAGATGACGTTATTTACCTCAAATTAGCCCGAGTGAGCTCGTTTAGAGCAAAATAGGGTATTGTGTGTCCGTTAAGCTGGGAAATACTCGGGAAATGGGCGAATAAGGCCGCTGGTGTCCGTTAGAGTAGTGTCCCTCCTTGCATCCGACGTACGGGTTTACACCACAAATGACCTCGCTACCGGAGGAGGGTTCCGGAGAAGTGAGTCTTATAGAAATCTGCGTAATTACCGCTGAATAGTTGCAAAAGATACAGTTATTGACCGGAAAATGGAGCGGGGCGCAGGTTTAAATGCAAATCTTGCAATTAAACCTGCACTATTCGAAAAACTTGCGCAAAGGTTTGGGTTTAGTTGCATGAAATGCAATTAAAACGTGTTAACCCGCTTCTCCGTTGAAATTTAGTTGTACGTTTTGCAACTCATCGTCCAAGACGCTTGTACTTGGGAAGTTTTGTCCCCGGCAGGCGTCGTTTTTCTTAGAAGCCAAGCCCGCCGCGGTTCAAATTAATTGGCAAACGTATAGCTGTCGTTCGTTTTATGAAGCAGTTGTTTAAAACCGGAGGTCGCGTACAGCTTTTTGTCTTTCGTAATGAACAGAGCTTCTGTATTCGGCGTATTTTCGACAAACTCCAGGCCTTTATCGATTCCCAGCACGAACAAGGTCGTGGAGAGGGCGTCGGCGTCCGTGGATTTATCGGTCACGATCGTGACGCTGCTGATCCCGTTGTCTACAGGATAACCGGTTGTAGGATCCAGAATATGCTGGTACAGCTTACCGTTTTCGATAAAAAACCGCTCATAAATGCCGGAGGTCACAATCGTCTTATCGTTCACCCGAATAGTGCCGATCTGGTTTCCGCGCTCCTTGTCCGGATCTTGGATGCCGATGTTCCACTCGTCGCCGTTCGGCTTTGCGCCCATTGCGTAGACGTTGCCGCCGAGGTCGATGATCGCGCTGTGAAAGCCTTGCTCCGCCAAATAATCGTAAATCCGGTCCGCGGCGTACCCTTTGCCGATCGAACCGAGGTCGATGGACATGCCCTTTTCTTGCAGGTAAATCTCCTGCGCCGCCTCGTTCATTTCGATTTTGCGGTAATCGGTCAAGCGTCTCGCCTCAGCGATTTCTTCCTCCGGCGGGACGTGGGCGCTTTCATGGCCGATATTCCACAGGCTCACCAGGTTACCGATAGCAGGGTCAAATTGGCCGTCTGTCCGCTTGGCGTACTCCAGCGCCTTCGCCACGAGATTAAACGTCTCGGTGGAAACCTTGACCGGAGCAATGCCGGAGCTCGCGTTCACTTTGGAAATTTCGCTGCCGCTGTCGGTGCGGCTGATGCGGCTGTCGATTTCTTTGAGCAGGGTATCCAGGTCTTTGAAATTTTGTTCGGTGGCCCGGTCGTCGTAAATCCGTACGGTCACCACCGTATCGAATATAAAATACGTCTCCGATTTCGGCTGAACCGCGCTTTCTTGCGGCGTTTTCGCGTCCGTGGCGCCGCCTGCCGCGCTGCCCGAGCCGCTGCAGCCGCCAAGCAGCGCGGCTATCAATATGAGGGTGAGGACAATGGGCGTTCTGTTCTTTTTCATGATCGCAGCCTTCTTTCGGTCCGGTAATGTCGCCTTGAGTGTAGCAAACATCACTGCACCACAAAAGTGATTTTTTTCACAATACAACTGATCTTTTTCACACTAAATCCACCTTTCCAAATTCCATAAAATGTATGACCAAGTGATGATTTTGTGAAATGCAGGAGGCAGGGGCCAGGATGAGACAATTGTCACATTTGAAGACGAAGAGCAGCATGTATAATGGGGGCGTCTAAGATTTATATAATCAAAAAATAAGGAAGTTTGGGGAGTTTGCCATGAAGCGCGGAGATATCCTGTTGATCGGATTGGTTGTCGCCATCGCCTTGGCTTTTCTCGTGCCAAGGTGGCTTGGCGGAGATTCAAGTGAAAAAGTTCACAAAAATGGCGAGCGCGTGGCCAACATTACGGTTGACGGGAAGTTGTATAAAACCGTGGAGCTGACTAAGGAAGAACAAACCGTGGAAATCAAAACCGAATACGGCTACAACCTGTTAAAAATCCACGATTACGGCATTGAAATGACCGACGCCGATTGTCCGGACAAATTGTGCCTGACTTTCGGGTTCATCGACCGCAACGGCGGAACAATCGTCTGCCTGCCGCACAAGCTGATGGTCGAGGTTGTGGCCGCCGGGGAAGGGGACGATCTGGATGCCGTCGTTAAATGAAACGTCCAATCTGATATTGAAAAGAACGGTGATCGTGGCGATTTTTGCGGCGGTGGCGGTCGTGCTCAGCCTGGTGGAATCGATAATTCCCGTCAATATGAGCGTTCCGGGCGCCAAGCTGGGACTCGCCAACATTATGGTGCTGACGTGCCTGTATTTTCTCAGAACCCGGGACGCATTCATGATGGTGCTGCTTAAAACGCTGCTGACGGCGTTTATTTTCGGCACGTTTTCCAGTTTCTTGTTCAGCATCATGGGGGCTTTGTTCAGCTTTGCGGCGATGTGGTTTCTGCTTCTCATTGGACGGAATCGGCTAAGCCTCATCGGCATCAGCACGATCGGAGGGATCGCCCACAATGTTGGGCAACTGACGGCGGCCTCCCTCTATTTTCACACGACGGGAATCTTCTATTATTTACCGATGCTGCTGCTTATGGGAGTGCTCACCGGCATTGCCGTCGGGATCGCGGTCAAGTATCTGATTCCGTCGCTGTCGAAGCTGGAGTTGTTTAGCGGTTTTGTGCCGGAATAGCGTTTGACCCGCCTTACGTCAGCCGGCCCGCGTGCCGGATCAAGGGAGAAGGGAGCGGAGAGAAAATGGAGAACAACGGATTCGCTTATGAAGTGCAGCAGGTCTCTTTCGCTTATGATCCGGCCAGTCCGGTGCTTGGCGATGTAAGCTTGAACATTCCTTGGGGCGGTTGGGTTTCCCTGGTTGGCGCCAACGGCTGCGGCAAATCGACGCTGGCCAAACTGCTCGGCGGATTGCTTGCCGCAAACGCTGGAACCATCCTGGTGGGGGGCGTGCCGCTGGACCGGGACACCGCGCCTGATCTGCGGCGGCGCATCGGCATGGTTTTTCAGAATCCGGACAATCAGTTTATCGGTGCGACCGTGGAGGAGGATATCGCCTTCGGCTTGGAAGGCCGATGCCTGCCCCGGGAGGAAATGCGGCGCCGTGTCCGGGAATACGCGGAAAAGCTGGGGATCGGCCATCTGCTGAGCAAACACCCTGCGGAATTGTCCGGAGGGCAGAAACAGCGGGTGGCCGTCGCTGCGATTCTGGCGATGGAGCCGGACATCGTTATTTTTGACGAGGCCTCGTCCATGCTCGATGAGAAGGCGAAAGGTGAATTGCTCGGCATCCTGCGGGATATGCGGGAGTTCGGGCGGTACACGATGGTGTCGATCACCCATGACGCCGAAGAGATCTTGGCCGCCGACCGGGCGATCGTGCTTGGCGGAGGGACGGTCGCCGCCGATCTCCCGCCGGAGGAATTGTTCCGGGACGAGGTGCTGCTCAGCTCCTGCCGCCTGATTCCCCCTTACCGGATGAGGCTGAGGCGCGAGCTGGAGCGGCGGGGGATTTCCGCCACGGAAGGTTTGGCGTGGGGCGGCAAGGAGGAGGCATCCTGGTTATGGCCATTCATTTCGAGCAAGTGAGTTTTGCGTACGATGATCGCAGCCTGTGGCGGCACAGCGCGTTGGAGAATGTAACCCTGCATGTGGCGCACGGCGCCTTTGCGGCGATCGCCGGCGCTTCCGGTTCGGGAAAGTCGACGCTGATGCAGCTTTTCAACGGGCTGCTGAAACCGACGGGCGGCAAAGTCCGGGTGCTGGACGTTACACTGCAAGCTGGGGAAAAGGCGTCCGGGATGCGGGAGCTGCGGCGCAGGGTAGGACTGGTGTTCCAATTCCCGGAGCAGCAGCTGTTTGAAGATACGGTGGAGAAGGATCTGTGCTTCGGGCCGCTAAATTTCGGATGTCCGGCGGCCGAAGCCAGGGAGCGGGCCAGCCGGGCGCTGGCCCTGGTCGGGCTGGACGATTCGTTCCTGGCGCGCAATCCGTTTCATTTGAGCGGCGGGCAAATGCGCAAAGTGGCGATCGCCTCGGTGCTGGCGATGGAGCCGGACGTCATTGCGCTCGACGAGCCGACAGCGACGCTCGATCCGCAAAGCCGGGCCGAACTGGCCGGGATGCTGGCCCGGCTGCATCGGGAACAAGGGAAGACGGTGATCGTCGTCACCCATCGTATGGAGGAAATGCTTCCGTACGCGGAACGGTGGATCGTCATGAACGAGGGGCGGATCGCGTTTCAGGGGACGCCAGGCGAACTGGTGCGGGAAGCCGCGAAGCTGGAGGCGGAAGGGCTGAAGCTTCCGGACAGCATCCATTGCTGGCGGGCGGCGAGCGCCCGGTTTGGGCTGGAGGCGGAGGAGCCCTGCCTGACGGCGGAGGCGCTGGCCGAGCGGCTGGCGCGGCTGTTGCAACGGCCGCAGCCGGAGATGGCGGGGAACGCGGTGATGAACGCGGCGGGAGCCGCGCCGGAGAAGGCCGCGCCGTCTCCGGTCGTGCCGGGCAATGCCGCGGCGCCATCCGCCGTGCCGGATACGGGGAGCCAGCGTCCAGTTCCGGCCGCAGCCGCGCTAGGACTGGAGCCGGAAGCCGCCAAAGCAAAGCCGGTTCTGGAAGAAAAGGCAGTTCAGGCAAATGCGAGCGAACGGCCTGGCCCGGAAAAGCTGGCATTTGCGGTCCGCGGCGCGGCGAAAGAGGGGGGGGGATGAGATGCGGAACAAACTGCTGTTTGGACGCTGCATCGACACCGGCTCATGGGTGCACGGCGTAGATCCCCGGGCGAAGCTGACCGGGATGCTGCTGTACCTCGTCGCGATCGTGGCCGTCGGATCGTGGGCGGCGCTTGGCGCGGCGGCGGCTTTTTCCGCCGCGTACATGCTGGCGACAAAAATACCGCTCAAATACTACGCCAAGGCGGCGAAGCCGCTGTGGACGCTGATGGCGTTTATCTTTGTCGTCCAGTGCTTGACGGTGCAGAGCGGAGCCGAGCTGTGGCGCGCCGGATCGTGGGCGATATATGCCGGCGGGGTAAGCAGCGGGCTGCTGGCGGCAGGGCGGATGGGGCTGCTGGTCTCTTTTACCGCGCTGTTGACGTTTACCACGACGCCGGGTCTGCTGAACCAGGGCCTAACCGGGGTGCTGAAACCGCTTGGGCGGATCGGCATCCGGTCCGAGCGGTTCACGCTGATGATGAGCATCGCGCTGCGCTTTATCCCGACGATTCTCGATGAAACCCACAAAATCCTCAAGGCGCAGGCGGCCCGCGGCGCGGACCTGAAAGAACTGCCCTGGAAGGAGAAAGGGCGGATGCTCGTGTCGCTGCTCGTACCGGTCACGGTCAGCGCGTTTCGCCGGGCGGAGGAACTGGTGCTGTCGATGGAAGCCCGGGGTTTCGTCATCGGCGCGCCGCGCACGGAATATCACCTGCTGATGTGGAAGAGCCTGGATACATGGTTCGTGGCATCCTACGCGCTTTTGGCTGCCGCGGTTGTAGGTTGCCGTTTTTTGTAAGTGCCACACCCATTAGAGATAACCGTGCAATGTACTGGATATTGGATAGCCGATAAATGACTAGCGATGAGGGGGAGGACGCGGTGGCGCGTTATTTTAACGGAAGAGAAGTTGAACTATTGGCTCCGGCGGGAACCTTCGAAATTTTCCAAAAAGTGATCGATGCAGGTTGCGACGCGGTTTATTTTGGAGGCCCCAGCCTCAATATGCGCCTGATGCGCAAAGGCTACAATTTCAGCCTGGAGGAAATTACCGAAGCGGTGCGGATGGCTCATGAACGAGGGAAAAAAGCGTACGTCACCGTCAACAATCTGCTGAACGAAAGCGAACTGGACGAGGCACGGGCGTACTTGCGATTTCTGGAGAGCGCCGCTCCCGATGCGATTATCGTACAGGATTTTGCTGTCCTCGCGCTGATTAAGGAAATGGGGCTTAGGATCAATGTCCATTCCTCGGTCATGATGAATGTGCATAATGTGGAGATGGTCCGGGCTTTGCAGGAAATGGGCGTAACCCGGGTCGTCACGTCGCGTGAAATGGAGCTTGCGGCAACCCGTTACCTGCAGCAGGCGACCGGAATGGAACTGGAATATTTCGTGCACGGGGACATGTGCTCGGTGCATGGCGCGAACTGCTATTTCAGCTCGCTGGTATTCGGCATGAGCAGCAATCGGGGCAAATGCTTGAAGCCGTGCCGCTGGGATTACCGCGTTAAAAAAGACGGTTACGTGTATCCGGCGGAATACCCTTTGGCCGTGAAAGATATGTTCATGTACGAGCATATCCCGGAGCTGATCCACGGCGGCATCACCTCCTTTAAAATCGAAGGCCGCATGCGCGACGCCGATTTCGTTCTGATGCTCGTGGGCGCCTACGGCGACGCCATCGACCGCTACATCGCCGATCCGGTCGGCTTTGAACGCAGCCGCGACACGGAGCTGCTGTACCAAAACCGCAAGCGCGATTTCTCCACCGCTTACGCGTTTGGCCGGCCGGGGTTATCGAACATCAACCGCCGTTACGAAGGGACCGGCAAATTTTACAGCACCGGCAAAGTGTTCAGCACGCCGACGCAGGAGCGGGAGTTGAGCGCGGGGCGGATCGAGGCGATTCGGGAAGGGCTGGATAAAGCGCGGCATCGGGAGCAGGGGGAAGGAGCTAGCCGCTCGGGCGGCGCGGCCGCAGCGGATGCCGGCTCTGCGGAGGTCTCCGTGCACGTAAACAATACGGCGCAGGCCAAAGCCGCGCTGAAGACCGGAGCCGACCACGTGTATTTGTCCGGCGACGTGTTTGAACCGGACCGCCCGTTTACGAAGGCCGACGTCAAGGAGCTCGCTGCACTTAAGGGGAAGGCGAAGCTGTATCTGTGCCTGCCGCGGATGATGAACGAACTGCAGTTTGAAATTTACGACGCCCTTTTGTCCGGGGAACGCTTGCCGCTCGACGGCCTGATGGTGACGAATTTGGGGGCGATCCGTAAATTCGCCGGCAAGGGGTATCCGTTGATCGGCGATTTTAATCTGAACGTGTACAACAGACTGTCCGCAGATTTTTACCGGGGGCTGGGCCTGGCCCGGATGACGGCGTCCATGGAGTTGCCGCTGAACGATCTGGCGGCACTGCTGGCCGAGGCGCCCGGAACGCTGGAGGTGATTGTCCACGGCTCTCCGGCGCTCATGTATATGGAGCATGACCTGTACGAAAACACGGAGGTGTTCGAACCGATTGCCGAAGAAGACAATCATTACGTTGGCAACCACATCCTCGTATTGAAAACCGATCAGGGCGAAAACCCGGTCTACCGGGACGTATACGGCCGCAACCATTTGATGCTCGCCAAGGAGCTGTGCCTGCTGCCGGTCGTGAAAGAATTGGTTGTTGCCGGGGCGTCGGTGCTGCGGATTGAAGGGGCGACCTATCGTCCGGAGGAGTTGGAGCGGATCGTTAAGGCATACAAAAACGCCGCGGCGGCGCCCGGCACGGCGGAGGAGGCAGAGTTTGCGCGCCTAACGCCGGTTTATGCCGGCTATACGCTGGGCGCGCTGCAGTTTGATGGCGGCAGCGCCAGCGGAGCGCTGGCGGAGGCGGCAGCCGCAAAAGAGGCCGCGGGAACAAATTAGGCAGCCGTTACAACAAACCTAGTAGCCGATTCTGGAAATAACGATAGCATGATGGCAAGTGAAGACTTGAGAAAACGGCAAAATTAGTCTATTGAAGATCTCTGGTGACAACATAAAGGAAAAAAAGGGCGCTATTTCAGCGACATCCCCTATGTTGCGTAAGCATAGAGGAATTTTATGGCGCTATTTTCAACGATTTAATGGCGAAAGGCCGCCTTTCGACCTGTTCATCGAATAATAAGACCCAAAATTTCCCTTATGGTGATGAATAGGATCAAATTTGGAAAATAAGACCCTAAAGTTCCTCTATTTTATGCGGGATGATACTGAGCACAAGACTACTATAGAACAAAGTGATCCATGGCCCCTGTCCGCAGATAAGCCATATTATTTCCGGATCATTCTACTTGACGGCCATTACACAAACGGTGTCGGCGGCGTGCTCGTAAGCGAGCGTTGTTTTGCGGGGCAGATTGGTTGGGCGGAACGCCGTGCTTGTTCATTTTTAAGACTGACTCAACAGAAGGGAAGCGGAAAATTATGCAGACGTATATCGGACCGGAGGGTGTGCTGCAAAAGCGGCAACAGTACTTTTATCCATGCACGAGCCATTTCTATCGCAATCCTCCACAGCTCGTCAAAGGAGAAATGCAGTACTTGCACGGGCATGAGGGGACGCGGTATACCGACTTTTTTGCCGGTGTTTCCGTCGTGGCCACCGGACATTGCAATCCGGAAATCGCCGAGCGGACGGCGGAGCAGCTGCGTACGCTGCAGCATACGTGCACGATTTATCTGACGCAGCCCAATGTGGAACTTGCCGAGCGGCTGGCCGGGGTATTGCCCGGGCGGCTTCGCCGGACGTTTTTTGTGAACAGCGGGTCGGAGGCGAATGAAGGGGCGCTGCTGCTCGCCCGTTTGCATACGGGACGCCGCGGCTTCCTGGCGCTGGAGCAGTCCCTGCATGGCCGGACGTACCTGACGATGAGCGTCACCGGCCTGCAGATGTGGCGCACCGATCCGCAGCTGGCGGAGGCGGCGGACGTGACATTTATCCCCCGCCCGTACGAGCGGGGGATGAGCGCCGATGAAGCGGGACGGCGCTCCATCGCGGCGCTGCGGGCGGCGCTGGCGGCCAAAGGCGGCGAGATCGCCGCGATGATCGCCGAGCCGATCCAGGGCAACGGCGGCATCATCGCGCCGCCGGACTGGTATTTCGCTGAAGTGAAGCAGCTGCTGGAGCAGCACGGGGTGCTGCTGATTGCCGATGAGATTCAGACCGGGTTTGGGCGTACGGGCCGGATGTTCGCCATGGACCGTTACGGCGTTGCGCCGGACATCGTGACGATGGCCAAAGCGCTTGGCGGCGGTATTCCGGTGGCGGGCTTCGCCACCACCGACGGGATCGCCGCCAGCTTCACGCGGGCTTCCGCCTCCACGTTCGGCGGCAACCCGGTTTCGTCCGCGACCGCGCTCGCGGTCCTGGACTACATCGAGGCGCACCGCCTGCCCGAACGGGCCGAGCGCCTCGGGGCGCAGCTGCGCGGCGGCCTTGAGCGCCTCGCTGCGCGATTCCCGCAGCTCGCGCTTGACGTGCGCGGCGCGGGGCTGATGCTCGGCGCGGAGCTGTGCGCCGATGAGCCGCAGCGCGGGGCCGAGCTCGTCGATGACGTGCTGGAGGCGATGAAGGACCGCGGCTATCTTATCGGCAAAAACGGCGTAAACCGCAACGTTCTTGCCTTCCAACCGCCGCTGGTCATCGCCGAAGCCGACATCGACGGCATGCTGGCCGCGCTGGAAGCGGTGCTGGCCGGCTTGGCCTAACCGCCGGCCATCCTGGCCAGCCCGGGCAGCCGGCCCGCAGGTATCGGCGCACCGAGCCTGCCGTCCCCGGCAGCTCTGCCCGGACCGTGGCCGATCCAACGGCTGGCCCCGCGCGGCGGCTCTTGACCTATCGGCCGCCGAAGCGGAGAAATAGCGGTAAATTATGCCCCTATTTCGCGGCGTATGCCGTCCTGCGGACAAATAGAGGAACAAGAGGGCGCTATTTCCGGGCGGGGACGGAAAAAACGGCAATTTGGTGGGGGTTCCTCGGAAATAGGGACATAATATTCCGCTATTTGCCATAACGCGGTCAAAGAGCGGCGAATAGAGGCATTTTTTACCGCTAAAGCACACCGCGATCCCTCCCTATGCCAATCGCACGAAGGAGAGTGACTATATTATGGAAGTAGCCAGAAAAATTGGCACTAAAATCAGGTTGTACAGCGAATTGGTCATGTTTTCGCACACGCTGTTTTCCCTGCCGTTCGCGATCATTTCGATGGTGTGGGCGGCAGAGGGATTTCCCTCCTGGCGGGTCATGCTGTGGGGGCTGATCGCTTTGGTCGCCGCCCGGAACGGGGCGAACGCCTTCAATCGTGTCGTCGACCGTACCTTTGACGCGCAAAACCCGCGCACCGCCCATCGCCATTTGCCGCGGCGGCTGCTGGAAGCGAAGGAGGTGCTCGTTTTTGTCGTCGTCAACTATGCGATCTTTATTTTCGCGGCGGCCATGCTGAATCCGCTTTGCTTTATTCTGTCGCCGGCGGCGATTTTCCTGATCTCGTCCTATTCCTATACGAAACGGTTCACTTACCTAAGCCATCTGTACCTTGGCTTTACGATCGCTTCCGCGCCGATTGGCGCGTGGTTTGCCGTGACCGGGAAGTTCGCGTTCACGCCGTTTATTCTCGGCACGATCGTGATGTTATGGATTGCCGGGTTCGACATCATTTACGGCTCGCAGGATATCGATTTTGACCGGAATCACCGCCTGTGGTCGATCCCCAGCGCCTTTGGCCTCAAAAACGGCCTGAGAATCGCGGCCGGCCTGCATCTGATCATGGTGCTGCTGCTGATCGCTCTGATCCCGATCCGGCAGCTCGGCTGGATGTACACCGCGGGCATTATCCTTGCGGTCATTTTGCTGCTGACGGAGCATAAGATCATCAAGCCGTCGAACCGCAAACGAATGAATGTAGCTTCTTACAATCTGAATCAAGTGATCAGCATAGTTATACTGTTCTGCGCGCTGGGAGACTATTTCTTGTTGTGAGGCGCATGAAAGCGCGAACATTTTTGCTTGCCAAATAGAATATTCGATGGTATTCTGAATTTGGGATTGTTACTGCAAAGGCGAAACCCGGACATGATTTGTCATGTCTTGGGATCGCCTTTTTTGATTTTTGCAGGCTATGCAAGTGACAATCGTTGCGTTTCTTGGGGGCAGGCAGCTGGTTGCCCGGCATACACGAATCTCGAAATGTATTCGTTTACACTTAATGCGCCGTTTCCCGCTACCGCCCGGCACAGGCTTTCCTTTCCGCCCAGCGTTAAAATTGTTGCTTAACTCATTTGCACATAAGGGAGGGGGCAATTTTTCGATGATCATCGAAAAAATATTCAACAACAACGCCATCATTGCCAGAGATGAGGAACGCGAGGAATTCGTCGTCATGGGGCGGGGCATCGCTTTTAAGAAAAGCGCGGGAGACGCAGTGGATAAGGGGCTGATCGAAAAGGTGTTTATCCTTAAGCAGACGGAAGCTTCCGAGAAATTCAAGCTGCTGATGGACGACATCCCCACCGAATACGTTTCTCTGTGCTACGACATTATCGAATATGGCAAAAATATGCTGCAGGCCAAATTGAGCGATTTTATCTACGTTACCCTGACGGACCATATTTACAACGCGTTTCGGCTGCACGACCGGGGGCTGGCCAACGCTAATCCGTTAATCTGGGAGATTCGGAAATATTACCCCAAGGAATACAAGGTGGGGCAAAAAGCGCTGGAGTTCATCGAGGAGGTGACGGGCAATCGCTTGCCCGAAGATGAGGCGGGCAATATCGCGCTCCATCTGATCAACGCCCAAACGAACGGCGGGAGCCGTCAAGTGGCCGATGTGGCCCGCCATACCCAGAAGATCCACGATATTTTGAACATCATCAAATATTCGTACAATATTGAGCTTGACGAGCAATCGGTCAGCTATGAAAGGTTTATTACGCATTTGCGCTATTTTTTCCAACGCTTGAACAAACGGGAGAAGGTCGAGACACTGGATCATTTTCTGCTGAAGCAGGTAAAAGCCAAGTATAAGCAAGCTTACGCTTGCGTGCTGAAGATCGAGAAATATTTGGGCTTGCCGCTCTCGGACGATGAAAAGCTGTATCTGACGATTCACACGCACCGTGTGACGTTAAGAGAAACTGAATAACCGGAATGGATCGTTACTGGTCAACCAGGCGAAACCAAACGGGGCAGCAAAAAAGCTGTCCGTATGGTTTCGCCTTTTTGATAAATACTAGCCAATAGTTAAGGAGGGGCTGCCATGAAGTATGAAGCATTGGCAAAAGACATTATTAAAAACGTAGGCGGCAAAGAAAATGTAAACAGCCTGACCCACTGTATAACCCGGCTGCGCTTTAAATTGAAGGATGAGAGCAAGGCCAATACGGAAGCGCTAAAAGCGAGGGACGGAATCGTCACGGTCATCCAAAGCGGCGGGCAATATCAGGTCGTTATCGGCAATCACGTGCCCGAAGTATATGCGGATGTGGCCGCTATCGGCGGCTTTCGGGATGCGGAGGCAGAACCGTCCGGGGAAAAGATGAGCTTATTTAACAGATTCATCGACATCATCTCGGGAGTGTTTCAACCGGTCCTCGGCGTCCTGGCCGCCACCGGGATGATCAAGGGGTTCAACGCCTTGTTCTTAGCTATGGGCTGGCTCACGGCCACTTCGGGAACATATCAGATTCTAAACGCCATAGGCGATTGTTTGTTCTATTTCTTCCCGATTTTCCTCGGATATACGGCGGCCAAAAAATTCAACGCCAACATTTTTATCGGCATGGCGATCGGGGCTTCACTCGTGTATCCGGCGCTCAGCGCCATCACGGGAGCGGGCAAGCCGCTGTACACCTTGTTTGGCGGTACGATCTTCGAGTCGCCGGTGTACATTACTTTCCTGGGCATTCCGGTCATCTTGATGTCCTATTCGTCCAGCGTCATTCCGATCATTATCTCCACGTATGTGGGGGCGAAGCTGGAAAAGCTGTTTAGAAAGATTATCCCCAGCGTCGTTAGAACGTTTCTGGTTCCTTTCTTCACTTTGCTGGTTGTCGTTCCGCTGTCGTTGATTATCATCGGTCCGCTCGCAACCTGGGCCGGCCAACTGCTCGGGCAAGGCACGTTGTTCCTCTACAACTTAAGCCCGATGATCGGCGGTTTGCTTTTGGGCGCAGTTTGGCAAGTGCTCGTCATCTTCGGGCTGCATTGGGGAATTGTGCCGATTGCCATCAACAATATAGCGGTGTTGAAATACGATCCGATTCTCGCCGGGGTATTTGGCGCTTCGTTTGCCCAGATCGGTGTAGTGCTGGCCATTATGCTGAAAACCAGAAGCGCAAAATTAAGATCGCTGTCGATCCCGGCCTTCATTTCGGGGATTTTCGGAGTGACGGAGCCGGCGATCTACGGGATTACTTTGCCGCGGAAAAAGCCGTTCATTTTAAGCTGCATTGGAGCGGCGGCAGGCGGCGCGATTGTCGGAGCCATGGGCGGCAAAATCTATATCATGGGTGGCCTGGGCATTTTCATGCTTCCCAGCTTCATTGGTCCGCAAGGTATGGATACTGCATTCTACGGGGCCATCATCGGGATGTTCGTCAGCTTCGTTTTGGGCTTCCTGCTGATGTTCTTCGGCGGCTTTAAGGATGAAGAGGACGATGCCAAGCCCAAAGAGGCCTGCAACACCGAAACGATGGTAAAGCAGGAGACGGTGGGGAGTCCGTTAAAAGGTACGGTTAAACCGCTCTCGGAAATTGCCGATGAGGCGTTTTCTACAGGGGCTATGGGCAAAGGGATTGCCATTGAACCTGCCGAAGGCAAGGTTGTAGCTCCGGTTGACGGGGTATTGACCTCCCTGTTTTCAACGGGACACGCGATCGGAATCACCAGCGACCACGGCGTGGATGTCCTGATCCATGTGGGCAAGGATACCGTAAAGCTGAAAGGCAAGTATTTTGTTCCCAAAGTCAAGCAAGGGGAGCGGGTTCGCAAAGGCCAGGTGCTGATGGAGTTTGATGCCGAGGCGATCAAAGCGGAAGGGTACGATATTACCACGCCTGTGATCATTTCCAATACCGGAGATTATTTGGATGTGCTCGAGACGGAGAAGCAAGCGGTTGATTATCAGGACGATTTGCTGACGGTAGTCATTTGAGACTGCGGCCGGGGGAATTCAATATTTGGGGAGGAATGTACGATGACACCTATCGCTAAAAGTTTTCCGGAAGGTTTTCTGTGGGGAGGCGCCACGGCGGCCAACCAGATCGAGGGCGGATATAACGAAGGAGGCAAAGGGCTGAGCACGGCCGACGTGATCACCGCCGGTACCCATACCACGCCGCGCCGGATTACGCCGGCGCTGGAGCCGGACGCCTACTATCCCAGCCATGAGGCGATTGATTTTTTTCATCGCTATGAGGAAGATATCGCATTGTTTGCCGAGATGGGCTTCAAGGTGTTCCGCATGTCGATCGCCTGGTCGCGGATATTTCCGCATGGTGACGATGCTGAACCCAACGAAGAGGGATTGCGGTATTATGACCGGGTGTTTGCGGAGTTGAAGAAACACGGGATCGAGCCTTTGGTGACGATATCCCATT
Source organism: Paenibacillus macerans (assembly GCF_023715465.1). Lineage (GTDB taxonomy): Bacteria > Bacillota > Bacilli > Paenibacillales > Paenibacillaceae > Fontibacillus > Fontibacillus macerans_A. The sequence goes on along the minus strand of NZ_JAMBOE010000007.1, from coordinate 193,451 downwards.
ACGAGGCCCCGCTGCATCTGGCCCAGCAATACAACGGGTGGACGAACCGCAAACTGATTGATTTTTACGTAAGGTATTGCGAAGTGATTTTTAACCGGTATAAAGACGTTGTCAAGTATTGGCTGACGTTTAATGAAATCAATATCCTGACCATGCCGTTTGGTTCCTTCATCGCCGGCGCGATCATGCCGGAGGGGGATGGGGTGCTGGGTCCTGGAGCCAAAACGGATGAACGGCTTATGTATCAGGCGCTGCATCATCAGTTTGTCGCCAGCGCCAAAGCCGTGAAGCTGGCCCATGACATCAACAAGGATTTCGAGGTCGGCTGCATGATCGCCTATATGTGCTCCTATCCGCGCACGTGCCATCCCGACGATATCCTGCTGGCCCAGCAAAAGGATAACCTCAGCAACTTCCTGTGCTCGGACGTGCAGGTTCGGGGAGCCTACCCCGGGTTCGCCAAACGGTATTTCCGTGAAAACAACATTGAGATCGTGATGGAGGACGGGGACGAGGACATTTTAAAAGCGGGCTGCGTCGATTTCTACACCTTCAGCTACTACTCCTCGGTTTGCGTCAGCGCCGACCCGGAGCATGAGCAGGTGGGCGGAAATTTATCGCTGGGGCTCAAAAATCCTTACCTGCAGGCCAGCGCCTGGGACTGGCAGATCGACCCGACCGGCTTGCGCTGGTCCCTGAACAACATCTACAACCGGTACGAAATTCCGTTGATGGTGGTGGAAAACGGTCTCGGCGCGGCCGACACCGTGGAGGAGGACGGCACCATTCACGATGATTACCGGATCGAATACTTGCGCGAGCACATCAAGGCGATGAAGGAAGCGATCGCCGACGGGGTGAACCTGATCGGCTACACCCCCTGGGGCTGCATCGATCTGGTCAGCGCCGGAACCGGCGAGATGAAAAAGCGCTACGGCTTTATCTACGTCGATAAAGACAACGAAGGCCGAGGCACACTAAACCGCTCCCGCAAGAAAAGCTTCCACTGGTATAAGCAGGTAATTGCGTCGAACGGGGAGGGGGTGGAGTAGAGCTAGTAGAGGTAATAGAGGAGTAGAGGTGGGGCGCGGCTGGTAAGTGGTCGTGCAAGTAGCGTGCAAGCGGCGTAGTAGTGTGCAAGTAGAGTGCAATTGGCGTGCAGGGGCGCCCGGACAGGTGGGCGTATGGTGGCAGGTATGCGTGATGGCAGGTACGTGAGGTGAGGTACGTATGGCGGCCGGTATACGTGGTGGCAGGTACGTGAGGTGAGGTGCGTATGGTGGCAGGTATGCGTGGTGACAGGTGCGTGTGATGAGGTACACATGGCGGCCGGTACACGTGGTGACAGGTGTGTGTGATGAGGTGCGCATGGCGGCCGGTACACGTGGTGGCAGGTACGTGAGGTGAGGTACGTATGGCGGCCGGTACACGTGGCAGCAGGTTCAATTGGCCGTTGCGTTCGGAATGCGGCACCTCGTAGGGGGGCATAACGGGTGATTTGAGCGGATTCTATTGGATTTTTTCCAATGAGAGCTCTAAATCACGTTCTTTTTCCGTCAATCTATTGGATTTTTTTAATGAGCGGTTAAGGAGCTAGCAGTTACAGGGAGTTTTGGGCCACTTTATGTGGCTTCAACTAAGTCTATAACTATATCCGGTCATTTCACAGCGAATCAAAAACCGTCCCGAGGCTGCATCGAAGTCTCGGGACAGTTTTTTTACCAGCCGCCTCGGCCTAATGATCCCGGCCGCCAAAATAAACGAGCAAGGCCTGGAGATCGCGATGCGCCGGGTAGTGGGCAATCTGGCCGATGATTTCCTGGGCCTCGTCCAGGTAGCGGCGGCTCAGGCGCTCGGTTTGCTCCAGTGCGCCGCTCGCCTGGATGGCCGCGACGACGGCGTCGACTTCGGCGGCGGGGCTCGCCGCCGTGATCGCCCGGATGCGGGGGGCGAGTCGTTCGTCCCGCAGCGCGAACAGCACGGGCAAGGTTACCTGGCCACTGCGCAGGTCGCTGCCGGCCGGCTTGCCCAGCTTCTTCGCCGATTGGGCGAAATCGAGCACATCGTCGCGGATTTGAAACGACATGCCTAGCTTCTCCCCGAAGGCATACAGCAGCTCGGCCGTCTCCGCGTCCGCGCCGGACGCCTGGGCGCCGATTTGCAAGCAGGAAGCCATCAACTGCGCGGTTTTGTTTTTTGACTTTTCCAAATACTGCTCGATGGTTACGTCGTAATCGTACAGATGAGCCAACTGCTGATATTCGCCCAAACATAACTGCGTTGTAGCCAGGGAAGACAGGTCGTACACGTATTTTCCCTGGTCCGCCGAGTAAACGGAGATCAGCTCGATCACCCTGGCCGACATATAGTTCCCCACATGCAGCGCGCCGCTTACGCCCAGCTTCATGTGCATCGCCCTCTGTCCGCGGCGGACCGGGGAATCGTCGATGATATCGTCATGAATCAGGGAAGCGGCGTGGATAAACTCCGCGGCCGCGGCCAAACGCCAAATTTTTTGCTCATCCGGGGCGGGGCCGAAACGGCTGCCGACGATGACCATCAGCGGGCGGACCCGCTTGCCGCCGGAACGGACGAGTTCGATGATGCTTTTGGCCAGCTGCGAGGAGTTGGGAACGTCCCGGTCAAATTTGACTATATTTTCGATTTCCCGGTCTATCGCTTTTAAAGAAATATCAAGCGCCTCATGAAGTTTCATGGAAAGCCCCTCCTTGCTGTCATTTCCCATAATCTCAAGGCTACCGTGACGCAAGATCTAAATCGCCCGGCCGGTCGTGGTCCGGTTCAAATCGAGCTGCAGGAACAGCTCCCAACCCTTAAGCAGCCGTTCATCTTCGGCGCGTCCTTCCGCGCGTTTGATTTGGAGCTGTTTGATGATGGGGGCCAGATGGGACAGGAGATCGTATTCCTCCCACTTCAGGCATAACCCTACGTAAAAACTATATAGATAGTCGCCGTCCAGCACCAAACGGGTCAACTCTTCGCCGGCAGCTGCATGATCGCACCGGCTGTGGCGCTGAAGGGCGAGCTTGATTGCGATGTAAATGGTCAACAAACGGCACTGGCGCACCGCGGTCATATCGTATTGTTCCAGGAGGTTCACTAACGGTTGGACTTCTTCTGCCGTTATATCGAGATGAATGCCGGCCTCGGGCGATAATTCGCCTTGCAATAAGCGACAAGCGTCTTGGAAGAGTATAAAATTCATAAGGACACACTCCTTGGTATGCGGTAAGCTTGCAGGGAACAAGGGCACCGACTCGGCAATTATAGAAAAAGGGGAGTAATGGGCGGCTCTAGCGCCCATTACTCCGGATTATTCATTAAGTGGGAATTACTGGTTTTCACTTGCTATGATTACTATTCGGTGTATAAATACCATCTTCGCACCAGAGGGATTTTCTTCCAATGCTTCTTGAGCCAAGGCAGAACGTAATAATCCAGGCCAAACGCGCTGCCCGAACCGCCAATCAAGGCGACGCCCGCCGTCATATACCACAGCATTTCCGCGGAAGCCATGCTGGAGGACCAGATCATGACGCCGAGGGCAACGGTGGCTGCCGAAGCGATCGCGGTGAAAAGACCTACGATAATCATGATGCCAAGCGCGATTTCCATGAATACCATGAAGAACTGGAACACGGTGGCCAGCGCCGTATATCCGCCGTCGGACGTATAGAAGAACACGTCCATAAACCAGCTGACGATGGATTTGATAAATCCCGGTACGGGAAGCGCGGTAACCGCGGTCGAAGCGCTCTCCACGGTCGAAGCCGCAGCCTGGGCATCAACCGTTTCCGTAACCTTTCCTGCCGCTTCACTGGCCGCAGAGACGACGTCGCTGGCGTGGGGTGGAGCCGGAATTAGGAAGATGTTCGATGGGTCCTTCAGAATTTTCGGCAGCTTGTCGAGACCTTCTTCCAGCCATTTGTAGCCGACGAAGAGGCGCAGTGGCAGCAGCCAGAAGTTCGGTGAACGTTTGGCGAAATGGCCGCCGACGAAGCTTCGGCGATTGTTGACATGGAAAAATTCATGCATCATATAAGTCCAGACTTTCGCAAAGCCGGCCACGGTGAACAGATAATACATATTGATCATGTGCTTGCTGAGCATGGCCATAAAGCCGCTTAACATAAACATTTTATTCGGCAGTCCGACATTCGCTACACCGTAGCGGCTGCCTATGCACACCATCGTGCCGTGGAATCCCGGCTTGTAGGACTTCTTCGGCTTGCCATGGACGTCCGCGCAAATGTTATGCGCAATCAGCGGTCCGGCCTGCTCGGCGTTCTCCACCATTTGCGGCACCGGCCGTTTTTCACCTTCCGGAATGAAGAAAATGTTGTCGCCGACGACGTATACATCTTCGTGGTCAATGCTTTGCAGCTTGTCGTTGGTGACGATCCGCTTGCGCCCTTCCTGCTTCACGTCGAGCTTGCCGACGAGCTCGGAGCCTTCGACGCCGGCCGTCCACACGATCGTGTCGGCTTCAAGCTCGCCGCGGTCCCCGAGTTGCACGCTGGCTGCCGTAACGCCGGTGATTTTTGCGCTCGTAATGATCTCTACGTTCATTTTATGAAGGCGTTTAACCGCCTTTTCAATCAGCTTGTCAGGGAGGATCGGCAAAATTTTCGGCGCCATATCCGCCACGACGAGCCGGACTTCGCTCGCCTCGATGTAAAACTCCTTGCACAGCTCGTCGCGGAACTCTGCCAGTTCGCCGACCAACTCGACGCCGGTGAACCCGGCCCCGACTACGACGAAGGTAAGCATCTTCCGGCGTTTGACCGGATCAGTAACTTTGGCCGCCTCGCTGAACATGCGGCGAACCTGTTCCTTAAGCCGGACGGCATCCTCGTAGGACCACAGGGTCAAAGCATGCTCCTCGGCCCCCGAAATTCCGAAGAACGTCGGTTTACAGCCGGTGCCGATCACGAGGTAATCGTAGCTGTACGTATTTTTCGCCGAGCGGAGCTGCTTGGCGGTGAAGTCGATGTTGTCGATGGAATCGAGCACGACATCTACCTTTTGACCGGCAAAAATCTTTTTAAGCTCGATTTTGACCGAATCCTCCGGCGCCCGGTTGGCCGCGACCTCATGCAATTCGGTCAGCAGCGTATGATAGGGGTTTCGGTCGATGAGCTGGATCTGCACGTCCTTGTCTTTTTTGAACAGTTTGGCCAGGTGTTTGGAAGTGACGACACCGCCGTAACCGCCGCCCAAAACGACTATCTTTTTCAAGAGGTTTCACCTTCTCGTATAGGTTAGGTAGTAGTTATTTCGCTTGTTCAAGTGCCTTGGCAACCAGGTCGAAGTAGGATTTCAAGCTGATCGATACGCCGGAAATCGCGTCGGTTTTGCCTTCTTCATTAAAAGTAAGGGCTGCCGGATCCTGTTTTTCCACGAGATAAGCTTCCGCCTTGGCGGCTTCTTCGTGCCATTCCGCTTGGGCGCCGCCGGCTTTCATGCCGTATTTGCCGTCGATCGAATTTTGCTTCTTGTCTTCGCCTTTGTCATTGACGCCGCTGAAGTTGACTTTCACGATTTTGCCTGCGGCCACCACGACGTCCGCGGTTTCCTTCCAGCCGGAATGCGGATCGAACTCGGCGCCTTCGGTGTGGTAGGTGCCGTCTTTGTAAATGCCCGGTTCCACAGGTCCGGCGGCAAGCGCCTGATCGGCGAGATTAAAGAAATCACTTACATGGATGGAAACGCCGGAAATCGCATCGGTTTTTCCTTCATTGTTCAGAGCGGCCGCTTTGGGATCCTGTTTTTCGAGCAGGAATTGCTCTGCCTTTTCGGCTTGTTCATGCCATTCGGAGGAAGCGCCGCCGGCTTTCATGCCGTATTTGCCTTCTTTGGAATAAGTCACTTTATCGACGGGTGCCTTTTCGCTGAGCGCGTTCCATTTGGCGTCGGTGATTTTGCCGCCGGACACGGTCAGAGTCACGTACGATTGCCATCCGGAATCCGGATCGGCTTCGCCAATCGCATAGTAGACGCCATCCTTGTATTGGCCTTGCTCGGGAGAAGTCGTGGAGCCATTGCTGTTTGTACCGCTTTCCGCCGTTGCCGGGGCGGTGTTCGCAGGTTCCGCGCTGCCATTGCCCGCGGCATTGTTGGAACCGCAGCCTGCCAACAGCCCTAATACCAGGGCGCTGCTGAGGAAGAGTAAAGCTTTTTTCATGATAGAACCCTCCATTAATTGTTATATATTAAAATGTGAAGACATTTTAATAACGAATGAGGTCGGGAAGCCCGCCGGATAGCCGATCGGACTAGGCCTAAAGGAGTCTTATAACCTTTGTTCGAAGGCATTTTAGCATATAAAAATATGAGTTAATGTGAAAAAAATCACGTACATTGTGACATAAAATAACCCTGCAAAATGGCGAATGTACCTTTGTGCAAGGTTTCACAGGTTTAATTGCGATTTTTACCAATTTAAAATATTTATTTTTAAATTGCCACAGAATTACTTGATTTGTTTGCGTTTTGTCCTTGGGCTCAAATTAATGTACAAAAAGAAAGGTGGTTTAAATAAAAAATTCCAGGAGCTATCTGAAATGCGGTCCGATTCATGCCGATAATACAGGAAGTGGGCGTTACCCGACAATTTGCGAAGGGAAGGCGGAATACGCCGTGACGGTATACAAAACATTTATCCATCGTCTCATGCTTAACTATGCAGCCGGCTCCTTTCTGGCGGGGATCGCGATTGCGAGCCTGATTTTCGCTGCGCCGCTGGATGTTTCCAGGGAAGAGTACTTCTGGCTGGCAGGGGTATTATGCGTATCGGTTGGCGTCATGCTCCTGCTGGATGGGGGCGTCTTTTATTTGCAGCTCAAACCGGTCAGAAGCGCCTTTCTCCAGGAGATCGGCAGCTTCCAGGTTCTGCAAAGCGTATACATAAGGGTGCACCGGATGCCTTCCCTGGCCGTCAAACGGATTCTTGGCCCGCATCTGCTCGGATTGGCCGGGCCCGGGGCCGGATTGACGCTGGGGCTTATAGCCGACGGACGGATCACGATTCCTTCCTATTATGTGCTGCTCGCCTCCTTGGGCTGCGTTCTCGTCTGCGGTATGCACGCCCTGATCGAGTTCTATTTGACCTCCTATGCGGTGCGGCCGGTTTTACAGGAGCTCAGCGCCTGGAGCCGCAAATTGTTCGGCAGGGAATTGTCGCTGGGAGGAAGGGTATTCGTTCCCGTATCGCGAAAATTAAAATGGAGCTTTTTTTTGGTCGGCGCTTCCCCGTTGCTGCTATACAGTCTATCCGTCCAGTTCCGGCTGCAGAATTGGGGGTACGGCTCTTACGCGTACTGGCAGTGGGCGGGCTATATTCTGGCCGTCGGCCTTGGTTTTGCCTTCATCGGTTCCAGGCTGATGGCGCGTGAAATCATGCTGCCGATCCAGCAGCTGTATGAACGCATGGCCGAAGTAAAAACGGGGTATCTCCGCGCGGAGGCCGCGGATTTGTATTCCGATGAATTTTCCCGGCTCGTGTCCGGGTTTAATCATATGCTGCGGGGACTCAGATCCGAGGCGGCGCGCAACAGCCAGCTGGTCGACAGCTATTTTGCCACTTTGGCCGCCGCTTTGGACGCCCGTGATCCGTATACGGCCGGGCATTCCTTGCGCGTGGCCGAATATGCCGTGAAAATCGGCAGACTGGCCGAATTGCCGGAGCGGCGTGTCGATGAGCTGCGCAAGGCGGCGCTGTTGCACGATATCGGCAAAATTGGTGTTCGCGATGCCGTGCTGCTGAAGGAGGGGCGCCTGACGGATGAGGAATGGGAGCAGGTTAAACAGCATCCCGTGCTTGGCGAGGCGATTCTGAAGCAGATCGAGCCTGCGGATGCGATGGCTCCTTTTTTGCCGGGGGTAAGGTCGCATCACGAACGGTATGACGGCAAAGGCTACCCGGACGGCCTCGCCGGGGAGGACATCCCGCTGTTTGGACGGATTATCGCGGTGGCAGACGCCTTTGATGCGATGACCTCTGACCGCCCTTACCGCAAAGGCTTGGAGCCTGCTCAGGCGCTCGCGATCCTCGAACAGGGCCGGGGAAGCCAGTGGGATCCGCATTATGCCGAGCTGTTTGTAAAGGCGTACCGCAGCGAACAAAAGAAGGCGAATCCCGGATAATCGCATACAAACCAGTATACCAACAGGGAGGGAAGCCTATGAGTCTGGGTAACACGTTCCTGATCAATTTGGGCATGCTGATTGCGGTCGCTTATTTGGCCAATATTCTGTACAAATACGTATTCAGGAATCTTTCGCCGTACGTCAATTACATCCTGTCCGTTCTGGTGATGATTGTGGCGGGCTGGATTTGCATCGAATTCGGATTCTCGCTGAATGAGCGGATTATTTTCGACCTCCGGATCGTTCCGCTGATTATTGCGACGCTGGTGTATCCGCATCCGCTCACCCTGCTGTTCATCGGGCTTGGGATCGGGGTGGTGCGCTTATCGTTTGGCGTAAGCGACGCCGCGATCTTCGGGCTTGTGAACTTGACGGTATTGGGAGCGGTCTGCGCCGGTCTGCGCATTTGGTTTAACCGGGCGAAGCAGGGCTTTGCCTTCATGGGGCTGGTCACCATCCTGGCCGTTAACGTCATTAACTGTTTGAACATTATCCTTTTCGGGGTTACCCCTGTACATACCTATTTGTTTGAAATTATGCCGATCATGCTCCCGCTCGCCGTTCTCTTTAGTTTTGTATTTACGTTGATTCTCCGCGATTTTCAGATGGGGCATCGGCAAAATTTAGAGTTGAAGCATGCCAACGAGCTGCTGCGAAAGCAGACGGATGAGCTGCATAAAGCGAAAATCGGGCTGGAGGACCGGGCCAAGCAACTGACGCTCGCTTCCGGCTACAAATCGGAATTTTTGGCGACGATGTCGCATGAGCTGCGGACGCCGCTGAACAGCATCATCAATCTGGCGCAAATCATCGCCGAAAGCGAGGACGCCGGGGACGAACTGCCGGAGTATGGTCGGATCATCTACAAATCGGGCCATGACCTGCTGCAAATTATCAACGACATCCTCGATTTATCCAAAGTGGAGGCCGGGCGGCTGGAGATCATGAACGAAGAAGTGGTGCTGACGGAAGTGGCGGATTGGATGCAGGTTCATTTCGACCATATTGCCGCGCAGAAAAAGCTGGCGTATGACGTGCGGGTGGAAGCGGGGCTGCCGGAAACGATCATTTCCGATCCGCATCGGATCGCGCAGATTTTGCGAAACCTGCTCTCCAACGCTTTTAAGTTCACGGATAAAGGAAAAGTGACGCTTAACATACGGAGGGCCGCACGCGGCGAAGTGCCGCAAGGGGAATGGATCGTGTTTGCCGTAACCGACACCGGGATCGGTGTTCCGAAGGAGCAGCAATTGGCCGTATTTGAGTCGTTCCAGCAGGCGGACGGATCGATCAGCCGCAGATACGGCGGGACAGGGCTTGGCCTGCCGATCAGCAGCAACCTGGCCCGCCTGCTCGGTGGATTTCTGCGCATGAAAAGCGCTGAAGGGGAGGGCAGCGTGTTTTCATTTTATCTGCCCCTGCAGCTGGAGGAGGCCGAAATAAATGAGACAAGGCTTGCCCAAGGCAGATAAACATCGCTACAATAGATGAAAGTATAGTTCAACTTAAGAAGGGGGGGATATAAATGGACAAACAAGTGATTTCAACGACTTCTGCGCCCGGAGCTATCGGGCCGTATTCGCAAGGGGTTCAGTTGGGGGATTTGGTCTTTACTTCGGGACAACTAGGTCTCGTTCCGGAAACCGGACAATTCGCTGAAGGTGTCGAGGCGCAGGCCGCGCAGGCGCTCCGCAATGTTAAAGCCGTGCTGGAAGCGGCCGGAAGCGGGTTGGACAAAGTCGTGAAAACGACGGTGTTTCTGAAGGATATGAACGATTTTGCCAAAGTGAACGAGGTGTACGGATCGTTTTTCGCCGAACCGTATCCTGCCCGCAGCGCGGTTGAGGTGGCCCGCCTGCCCAAGGACGGCCTCGTCGAAATCGAAGTCATCGCCGTAAAATAAAACAGCAAGCCGAGGGAACCCGGACCTTACGGTCCGTATGTGCCTTGCCGGAGCCGCCAGAGGAGAAGTGAATCTCCTTCGGCGGCTTCAGGTTTTATATAACCCGGTTTTCGTATAAGATGGTAGTAGCAAAATTGGATGGAAACAGGAAATCGACGGGAGATCACCATGAATCAACGTCTATATGGAATATGGCTGGGGGACGTTCTGTTCTGTTTCTCCGGTGAAATATCTGAAGTGAAGGTGGATGCATGGACCTCAGTGATGAGGCGCGTAGAGCCAGAGCCGGGCATCCGGCCATTCGGGCATGCCGCGCTGCGGCTGGCGGAGGTCCGGTTTCCAGTGTCCTCTGTCCGCAAATCGTTTAAGTCCGGAGAACGTAAAAGCCTGATCGGCCGAACGCTTGAAGGGCTGGCGCTTCCCGTGCCGGAAGCTTGGCGGCTTCTGCTGGCTTGGGAGAAGACGGACTGGGAAGCACAAGGGATCAAACCCGGGGCAGAGATGAGCTATTGGAGCAAGGCGGCGCAGTTTGCGCTGGAGCTGCTGCTGCGGGGGCAGATCGCGCCGGGAAGCAGGCCGGTGTCGGCCGGCGGGCGCCGCCGCGGCGCGCAGGCGCTGCTGCGCTCGGCCTGGGGGCCGCTGCTGACGGCGGAGCGGGATGCGAAACGGTTCCGGCAGTTGGCCGGCTCCATGCCTCCCGTCTGCCTGGCCGCGGTGCAAACCGGTGCCGCTGAAGAAGAAGGGGCGCTTCTCGATCGGCAAATGTCGGTCCTGCATTCCTTTTTGATGGCGATGATCGATCATGAGACCAGGGCTGCGGCCGGCGAACTTGGCCGGAAGCTGAATCCGAGCCGTGCGGATTACCGCAGGGGGTATTCGCCGCTGGCCGAGCTGTGGTGGAACGGGCTGCTTAGCGGCGGACAACCGGTGGACATACAGGGAAGCACGGTGGAGCTGGAGCAATTGACGGAGGAGATCGCGGGAGCCGGAGGCGGCAGGCCAAGGTCTCCTGCACAGGAAGCAGGAGCGCCGGAGACAGGGAGCTTCCGCTTATGTCTGCGCATCGAACCGGATGGGGAATACGAGCCGGGGGCAAAGGCAGAGGGCGAAGCTCCAAATCTGCCGCTGTGGCGGCTGACGTTTTGGGCGGAAGGGGCCGAGGATGCCGAGGTGCTGCTTCCGCTGCGGCTTATTTGGAGTTATCCGCAGCGGGATATGGAGATTCGCGGGCGGCTCTACCAAAACGTGCAGGAACAGGCGCTGCTGCGGCTGGCCAAAGCGGCGGAGGTGTCCCCGGAAATCGCCGCCGCGCTGGATGGGCCCCGGCCGGATGGTTTGCTGCTGGCGCCGGAGCAGGTGTATTCGTTCCTCAGTAAATCGGTGTCAACCCTGCGCAAAAACGGGGTCACGGTACAGATGCCCTCGCGCTGGACCCGGCAGGGCCGCCGTACTACCGGCATCCGCCTTAAAACCCAGGGCTGGGCGGGAGACGGCGTGCAGGAAACGCCCCGGATGGGCGTTGAGCAGCTGGTCGCATTTGAGGCGGCGGCGGTGCTGGACGGCCGGGAAATTTCGCGGGAGGAGCTGGCCGAGCTGGCTGCGGCGAAAACGCCGCTCGTTTTTTTTCGCGGTGAATGGATCGAGATCGATAACAAGGAAATCCGTCAGGTTCTGAAATTCATGAAACGCCATGAAAACGGCGCGCTGACGTTCCGCGAACTGATGCATCTTTCCAGCGGCGCGGGCGAAGCGTTGTTTGACGGCGTGGAAGTCGAGAGCATCGAGACGGCGGGAATGCTCACCCTGCTGATCGAAGGCGGCTTGGCCCGAAGCTCCCGGCCCCGGCCGGTTCCACCCGGGCTTAACGGTACGCTGCGGCCGTATCAAGAGCGGGGCTACCAATGGCTCGCCGCGATGCGGGAGCTCGGTTTCGGCGCCCTGCTGGCGGATGATATGGGACTCGGTAAAACCGTGCAGGTTATCAGCGTATTGCTGGACAATGCCAGCCGCTTTGCCGGCCAATCCTTGATCGTTTGCCCGACTTCCCTGCTCGGAAACTGGCAGCGCGAATTAAGCCGCTTCGCCCCCGAGCTCAGGCTGTACGTCCATCACGGTAGCGGCCGCTGCCACGGGGAGCAGTTCGTTGAAGCGTGTCGTGACTGCGACGTGATTCTGACTACGTATCAGTTGGCCGGCCGGGACGCCGGGGAACTGCGGGCGATGGAGTGGGGGACGGTGGTGTTGGATGAAGCCCAGTACATCAAAAACTTCGGGACTAAGCAGGCCCAAAGCGTGATGAAGTTGAGCGCGATCCATCGGATCGCCATGACCGGAACGCCGGTGGAAAACCGGCTCAGCGAATTGTGGTCGATTTTTCATTTCCTCAATCCCGGTTATTTGGGGTCCAGTGCGTCTTTTCGCGCACGTTACCAGGCTGGGGCCGATGAGCAGACCGGCGAGCTGCAGAAGCTGCGCCGGTTGGTTGCGCCGTTTATGCTGCGCCGCTTGAAAAGCGATCCGGATATCCGCAAGGATCTGCCCGAAAAAATCGAGCTGAAATCCTACTGCGCGCTTACCGCGGAGCAAACCCGTCTATACCGGTCGGTGACGGAGGAACTGCTGGCAAACATCGGCGGGCAGGGCGGCATTGCCCGAAAAGGACTGGTGCTGGCCTCGCTGACCCGGTTGAAGCAAATTTGCGATCACCCTGATCTGGTGGCGGGGAGAACCCGCACCGGAAATCCGGTTTTGCGGTCCGGTAAATTGGAGCGGCTTGGCGACCTGTTGGACATCATTACGGACAGCGGGGAAGCGGCGCTGATTTTTACGCAGTATGTGCGGATGGGTGAGCTGCTGCAGGAGATTTTGGCCGACCGGTACGGGGAACGGCCGTTTTTCCTGCACGGCGGCGTGGCGAAAGCGGACCGGGACCGCATGGTGCGGCTGTTTCAGGAAGGCGGCGGCTCGCCGCTGTTCGTGCTGTCGCTGAAAGCCGGCGGCGTGGGCCTGAATCTGACGCGGGCGAACCATGTTGTCCACTATGACCGCTGGTGGAATCCGGCGGTGGAGAACCAGGCGACGGATCGGGTGTTCCGCATCGGCCAGGAGAAAAACGTCGAAGTGCATAAGCTGATTTGCCAGGGGACGCTTGAAGAACGGATCGATGAATTGATCGAGCGGAAAAAAGCGCTGTCAGAGCAGGTCGTTGGCTCCGGTGAGCAGTGGCTGACGGAAATGAGCGATGACGAGCTGCGCAGTCTGATTGCGCTGCAGACGGACAGCATTCTGGAAGGAGGGATCGGATGAGCCGCGTGGCATCGTTGGCGGAGGGGAGGGAGTTCTCCCTGAGCCTTACGGCAGACGGGCTGGTCTGCAAAATAGGAGGGGAGCATGCGGTGACGCTCCCCTTGGCTCCGGCGGCGGAGCGGGAGCGGGCGGGCCGCGCCCTGCTGCGGCTGCTGCAGGAGCAGCCGCGGGCGCTGGCCGCGCTGCTGGAGCGCGGGGCCGCCGGGATCGCGACGCTGCTGCCGGAGCGCCCGCCGTGGCGCGAGGCAGCGGAGGGGGCCGGCAGTGACGGTAATGGCGGTGGCGGTGGCAGTAGTGACGGCGAAGGCGACAGCGGAGGCAACGGTCGCGGCAACGGCGATAGCGGCGATGGCGGTGGCAGTAGTAGCGGTGACGATGGCGGTGGCAGTGGCAGTGGCAGTGGCAGTAGTGATGGCGGTCGCGGTAGCAGCGGTGGCGTTGGCAGTAGCGGAAGGGGCAGGGGCGATAGTGGTGGCAGCGGCGAAGGCAACGGCGATAGTGGCGGCAGTGGCAGTAGTAGCGAAGGCAGCAGCGGAGGCGATAGCGGCGGCAGCATCAGTGGCGGCGGCGTGCGCTGCGCCTGCGGCGCGCCCGGCTGCGTGCGGGCGGCCGAAGCCATCGCCGCCGCCGAGGCCGCCTGGGCGCGGGACGCCGCGCTGCGCCTGAAGGCGCTCGGCTGGGCGCCCGAGGCGCTGGCCGGCGCCGTGTTGGCCGCCTGGGCGGCCGCTGCGCCGCTGCCGGACCCCGAGGCGGCGCTGCGCCAGGCCGCCGGGCCGCGCGAAGGCGAGCGCCGGGCGTCCGGGCCGGGCGGCGGCGGCGCGGCCCTGGCCGAGTGGCTCGCCGAGGCGGCGGAGCAGGGCCGGCTGCACGAGCCGGGGCCGGAGTTCCACGACCTTGGCGTGGAACTGGGCCGCCCGGACGCGGCCGGCGAGCCGCCGGGCGGCCCGGACCCGGCGCCGTGGGCGGCGCTGCTGCCCGGCGTGCCCGGCGCGGCGCAGGGGCTGGCGCTCGTCGCCGCCCAGGTGCGGCAGCGGGCCGAGCGGCTCGCCGCCCCTTTGCGCGGCAAGCCGCGCTGACGCGCCGCCCGTGCCCGGCCCCAGCGCAGTCCGCCGGCCCCGCAGCGGCAAAGCGCATCGCTGACCGTGATGAAGCCGCGGCTGTTCAGTCACAATAGCGTTGCATAAACTTTTGCACAATACAAGTTGTAGCTCTGGTACTTTCCAGATTTTAGCAATAGCTCAAGTTTTCGAATCGAAACTATTGTCCGCCGGAGATCTAACGGTTGTAGCAGCTGTTATTTTACGAAAAAAGACCTTTTCTAAATTCTAACGGTTGTGATCGCCGTTATTTGCCTTTATCTAGGCAAAAATAGCCGGTTTTAATTGAAATAAGCACCATGGCAACCGTTACAATTTGAAATCAACGTTTTTGGAACAAATAACGGTTGTGGCAACCGTTAGAAAAGTTTTGTGGCTAGAAATGTGTATCTTGTCAGATTTGATGTAACGCTAGTGGTTCAGTCCCCCCAGTTAAGGGCATAAAATGTCCTTATTCAGGTGGTATCCATCCATTTGAGAAAAATAGAGGCAATTTATGTCGTTATTTTCTCGAATTGCAAGGAAATGCCCGCGTTTCGGCCCCTTCATAGGGAAATAAGGACAAAAAATGTCGCTAATGGAGATGAACAAGTCTGGCTTCAGGTAATAGGTACATAAAGTTCCGCTATTTTGCAGGCCCAGCCGGCGGTTGGGCTTTTAACCGATCCGAAAGGGTCGGTTTTTTCTGTGCGATTCTGACAACGCACTAAACAAGAGCGGTTCTTCGGCAGGGTTTGTATCTCTATAGAGAACTTGACAGAAGGAGCGAACTGACCTATTCTTTACCCAAATTAGGAATGGAGCCAAAGCGCCGTGCGGAAGTCCTCAATACCACGTTGACCTGCATCAGCAAGCACGGAATGGACGGCCTTACGCTGGATAAGGGCGAAGATAACCGCTTGATGTGTCATGATTATATCCAATCCAAAGGTTTATCGCTAAAAAATAACGGAATCCAACGAGGAGGATCGCTGTGCAAATCAAAAAGTTAGAAGCTAACGGAAAAGAAATCGCTGTTGTGAGCAGCAGCGAAGTGGTCATATATGACGTTCAGTCTGCTTTGGATCTTATGGCCACCGTACGATATGAAACAGGTTGCGATCGAATTGTGATAGACAAGTCCCTGATAAACGAAAGCTTTTTTGATCTAAAAACCGGCCTTGCGGGCGAGATTGTTCAGAAATTCATCAATTACCAGGCGAAGGTTGCCATCGTAGGGGATTTTTCGGGGTATGCCAGTAAAAGCCTGCGGGACTTCATCTATGAATCCAACAGCGGGAATGCTCTCTTTTTTATGCCATCCGAACAGCAAGCGATTGAAAAGTTAAGTATGGCAAAATAAAGGTTTGGATGCGGCGGAGGAGAAGGGGCGAAGAAGGCGCTGCAAGTTGACGAAGAAGGTGCTGCAA
Organism: Paenibacillus macerans; assembly: GCF_023715465.1. GTDB lineage: Bacteria > Bacillota > Bacilli > Paenibacillales > Paenibacillaceae > Fontibacillus > Fontibacillus macerans_A. The sequence continues at coordinate 177,567 of NZ_JAMBOE010000007.1, read as the reverse complement.
ACTAACGAAGAAGCCGAAATAGCTGCAAATATGCAGTTATTCCGGCCGGTTCCAGCGAGAGAATGCCTAGTAGATGTAAAAAGTGCAGTTATTTTTTGATATTTTGAAGAAGTTGGAACTTGTGCGGGGGAATAGTTGCGCTTTTTGCAATTATTTCAGAGGAAGCCGGCTAATTCTCAGAAATAGTTGTACTTTTTGCAGGTATTCCTCCGCTCCGCGCAGAGCTGGCGCCGCCGGCTCACCCTCGTCCGCCCCCCGCCTTCACTCGCTTGCACCCGCCCGCACCGCATACCTACTCCGGCAAAGCGGCTTCGGATACGCCCATGATTTCCTTGCGCAGGCCGTGCATTTTTTTGTCCAGGGCATCGGCGGCTTTGGCTGCTTCGGACAGCTCGCGCACGACGTGCGGCGGCACCTGTTTGTCGTATTTGTAGTACAAAATATGCTCCATGCTCGCCCAGAAATCCATCGCGAGCGTGCGCATCTGGATTTCGACCTTCATCCACCGCTGGCCTTCGAACAAGGTGAGCGGCACGGCGACGATGATGTGCAGGCTCTGGTAACCGTTGGGTTTAGGATTTTCAATGTAATCCTTGACCTCCAGGACGGTGATGTCTTCGCGGTGCTTCAGATGGTCGAGCAGGCTGTAAATGTCGCGCACGAACGAAAAAACGATCCGCATCCCGGCGATGTCGTGGATTTGGTTCACCATATTGTCGACGGTCAGGTCCAGGCCTTTACGTTCAAGTTTTTGAAGAATGCTTTTCGGCTCTTTGATCCGGGATTTGATATGCTCGATCGGGCTGTACCCGTTATGGATTTTCCACTCCGTTTGGATCAGCTTGATTTTGTTCTCCAGTTCATCCAGGGCAAGCTCGTACAGGAAGGGCAGCTTTTTCCACTCCTCCAGCTTGCGCAGCTCATCCTCGCCGATCTCCCACTGGTACAGCTCCCTTAAATCCAATTGCTTCAGCACACTGTCGTCTGAATTCGTATCTAATACGCTCAAGGCTATCTACTCCTAATCACGTTCAGGTTGATGAAGCTTCCACTCCACTTCTTTAGTTAATGGAACTCTCCCTTTAATTGTACCGTGAACGCCGCGGCGAATCAAAAAAGAAAACGCATTCAGCAATATGGCGAAACGGCGAAATACCGCGCCATAAGCCTTAGGGCGGTTTTCACTGGAGTGAAAAATCTGGTATGATAATGAATATTTCGCGGGGAGGAATCATCATGAATTTTTTACAACGATTAAAAGATGGTGCGGGCAAGGTGACCGATCGCGCGCAAAACGTCGTTGAAATTGGAAAACTTAATACGCAAATTTCAAATATCGAACGGGAACTCGGTTTGTACTATCAAAAAATGGGCGAGGTTTTTTACGAAGGTTACTGCAAGAAAGACATGTCTTATGCGGAGAAAGAGATGCTTGATTTGGCCAAAACCTGCGATTTGCTGGCCGAGGAGCGGGACGAGATCCGGGCCAAAGTCGCCGAGCTCAAAAACGAGCGTTTGTGCGGAGCGTGCGGGCGGACGGTGGCTGAGGACGCTGTTTTCTGCCAGTATTGCGGACATAAGCTGGTCAAACGGAAATCGGTTTTTCCCGAGGATTTGATCGAGCCAGCCAGGGCGGCGGCGCCGACGGTGGAGGATACCAGAACTCCCATTGTGCCGGAAACGCTCGAGAAGGAAACCAAGCGAAGCATCGACCTGGAGCAGCTGCTGTTTTCGGCCGATCTGATTGAATCCGCGGAGAAGAGGGACAGCGACACGGTACGTGAACCGGCCGATCCCGAGGCGGAGGAGCGGCTGCAGCGCAGTCTTGAACGGGAACGCAGACGCCAGGAGGAGCTTGACCGGCGGATTCGCTCATGGACGCAAAAAGCGGAGCAGCCTGATGAGGAGAAACCGTCGCCAGGCATCACGGTCGCAACCGTTAAATGCCAAATCTGCGGGTCTATGCTCGTCAAAGGCACCAAGTGGTGCCCGCATTGCGGCTCGGAGCAAATTTAGACTTGCGGATTCGCGAGAAAATTTGGCGCAAGTGTTTAAAGTGCTCTGGATGATTTCACCGGAATGTCACAAAAGCCTCCCGCTGATCGGGGAGATGATACGTAGTAATAGTTAGGATGCCCGCCAAAAGGCGGGGGATGCTATAAACATCAAACCATAGAGATCAGGGAGCGTGAATTTGCATGGAATGCATCGTCCATTTTGAAGTCATGCACAGTGAGGGACCGAAGGAGTTAAGGGGGCTTATCTTTTTGGACGAAGGCAAGCTGCCGACGGAAGCGGATTTTTTGAAAATGTTTGAGGAAATGGGGTATAAGCTGCGGCTGACGGATCGGGAGAACCTGGTGTTTGAGCCGCTCGGCTCCGGCGCCGATTACAGCAAAATCCGGGTGCGCCGCCTCGATACGGGGGAGAAAAGCTACAAGGAAGACGGCGAGTTAAAATCGCTGCTGTCCAACCTCATGCCGCGCGAGTTCCGGCCGATATAAGCTGTTGTAAGCCGTATTTTTCCGTCCCCGTCACAGGGCCGGCGCTGAATTTCTACAAAATATTCAAGAAAGGGACGAAATCCCTCTTTATTTCCCTGGGCGATTTGCGTTATACTTCTGACATTGCTTAAAAGAGGTTCGACGTTTTTTCTCGTATAAGTGCGGGGATTGGCCTGCATGTTTCTACCTGATCACCGGAAATGATCGGACTACGGGAGGAGCTCTATTTTTCGCGTCTTTTCGCGTCCCCGGGGATTACCAGGCCAAGCGGCTGTCCAAACAGGTTCGGGAGGCTTGCGGCGTTAAGCTGAAATGTAGAGCGATTCTTACGGGTCCATTTTCCGATTGTGGAAAATGGGCTTTTTGTTTTTTGCAGGAACGAAAATTGAAGGGGGAAGGTTTGCAATGAAGCTGCTTAAGGACAAGGTTATGACCGAAGGCATCGTGCTGAGCGATCAGGTGCTCAAAGTCGATTCCTTCCTGAACCACCAAATGGACCCGGAGCTGATGCGGGAGATGGGAGGAGAGTTCGCCCGGCGTTTTGCCGGAGAAAAGATCACCAAGGTGCTGACGATCGAATCCTCGGGCATCGCCCCGGCGATCATGACGGCGCTGGAGCTGAAGGTTCCGATGATTTTTGCGAGAAAGCATAAATCATTGACGCTAAAGGACAACATTCTCGTGGAAAAAGTGTACTCGTTTACGAAGCGGGAGACGAACGAGATTACGGTGTCCAAAAAATTTCTGTGCGACAGCGACCGGGTGCTGATCATCGACGACTTCCTGGCCAACGGCGAAGCCGCCTTCGGCCTCGCTCGCATCGTGGAGCAGGTTGGGGCGGATGTCGCCGGCATCGGCATCGTGATCGAGAAATCGTTCCAGCCGGGGGCGCGCCTGTTGGAAGAAGCGGGATACCGCGTCGAATCGCTGGTTCGGGTCGCTTCGCTGGAAGACGGCGTGGTCACCTTTGCCGATGAGCTTAATTAAGCGTATTAACTAAACGCAGTTGCAGTTATTCATCGTATTAACGAATTTTGGGGGGAAAAGTTCAGCATGGAACGAGAACGCATTTTTCAGCATCACAGGCATCCGCTTAAAACTTTTTCGCTGGGCATCCAGCATGTGCTGGCGATGTATGCCGGCGCGGTCATCGTGCCGCTGATCGTCGGCGGTGCGCTTAACTTCACGCAAGCGCAGCTTACCTATCTGATCGCAATCGATTTGCTCGCCTGTGGCGTGGCGACGCTGCTGCAGGTATGGGGGAATCGCTTCTTCGGCATCGGGCTCCCGGTGATGCTGGGCTGCGCCTTTCAGGCGGTTTCGCCGATGATCGCCATCGGCCTGCAGGACGGGATGGGAGTCTCCGCCATTTACGGGGCAATCATTGCCTCAGGGGTGTTCGTTTTCCTGTTTGCCGGTTTGTTCGGCAAGCTTATCGCCCTGTTTCCGCCGGTGGTGACCGGCTCGGTTGTAACGATCATCGGGGTTACCTTGATTCCGGTGGCCATTTCCGATCTGGGCGGCGGCAGCCCGGGCCAAAATCCGGACTTTGGCAGCCCGCTTAATTTGGCGCTCGGCTTCGGGGTGATGTTGTTCGTCATCCTGATGAACCGTTTCGCCAAAGGGTTTCCGCGTTCCATTTCCGTCCTGCTGGGCTTGACCATCGGGACGCTCGCGGCTGCGCTGGCCGGTAAAGTGGACCTGACGCCGCTGAAGGAAGCGGGCTGGTTTCATGCGATCCAGCCTTTTTATTTCGGCAAACCGACCTTCCATGCGTCGGCGATTTTGACGATGATTCTGGTAGCGATCGTTAGCGTGGCCGAGTCGACCGGGGTGTTTATGGCGCTCGGCAAAATCGTGGACAAAGATATCACATCGAAGGATTTGACGCGCGGCTACCGCGCCGAAGGGCTGGCGATCATTCTGGGGGGGATTTTCAACTCGTTCCCGTACACCACGTATTCGCAAAACGTCGGCCTTGTCCAAATGAGCCGGGTCAAAACCCGCGACGTGATCGTGGTCGCCGGCGGGTTGTTGATCCTGATCGGCTTCGTGCCTAAAATCGCCGCGTTGACGCAGCTTGTGCCCACTTCGGTGCTCGGCGGGGCGATGATCGCGCTGTTTGGGCTTGTGCTGTCCTCCGGCATCCGGATGCTGGGGGATCAGGTCGATTTGAACCGGCACGAAAATCTGCTGATTATCGCCTGCTCTGTCGGCATGGGGCTGGGCGTGACGGTGCAGCCGGATATTTTCGACCGGCTGCCGGCGGCGTTGCGCATTTTGGCGGATAACGGCATCGTGGCGGGCAGCGTTACGGCGATCGTCATGAACCTGTTGTTCAACGGGCTGGGAGGACCGCGCAAGGTCGAGGCCGAGGCCGAGGCTAAGGCTGAGGCTGGGGAAGCTCTGCAGGGCTAATAAGCCGGGTTCCTGGTAATGGACTGGACAAGCCCATACACCCTGCTACATCCGCTGCAGCTGCTTTTCCGCCAGCTCGCCGAGCCAAGGTAGCTTCAGCCATTTGCCCTGCAGCGCGGCCAGCATCAGCACAACCCAAAGCGTGACGCCCAGCGCGGTCAGCAGCAGGTTGACGACGACGCCGATCACCGGCAGGAAGCCGGAAAGCGCGTGGGCCAGCATCAGCCCGCCGAACAGCATGACCGATTGCAGGGCATGAAACAGCACAAACCGGCTTCTTCGTTCAAGGGCCAAAAATGCGACGCCTCCCACAAAGGCGAGCAAGTAGCAAAGAAATCCGGCGACGTTCTCGTAAAGGCCGGTGGAAGATTTGAAGGGAGACACGGCATCACCTTCTTTCGCAAGGCTAGGTTCTTACTACCTAATGTATGACGAGCCCTCGGCGGTAAGAACCAGCTCTGCTTCCGGCGGCGCAAACCATTGCCGCAAAATATCGCTCACAATCGCCTCCGCAGCCTCCGGCCTGCGGAGGTTTTCGATTTCGCGGGCCACGCCGGCAAGGTGCTCTTCATCGCTTAGGAGAGCTTCGATTTGACCTGTAAGCGTAGCGGAATCCTCGGCGACCATCGCCACGCCTTTTTGCTGCAGATACAGGGCGTTGTTGAGCTCCTGCCCGGGGACCGGCTTATACAAGAAAATCGGCAGACGGCAGGCCAGCGCTTCCGACAGCGTGATTCCGCCTGGCTTGGTGATAATGCAGTCGCAGGCTTGCATCAGCGCGGCCACCTCGCTGACGTAGCCGTAGACATGCACGTCCGGATGCTGGCCCAATTGCTTGCTCAGTCCGCGGTGCAAATTGCGGTTCCGCCCGCAAACGACAACGACCTGGTGGCGCCCGGAGGAGACGAGCCGGTTGCAAATATCACGGATGCCCGTCATCACCCCGTAAGCGCCGGCCATGAGCAGAACCGTTTTTTTGCGCGGGTCAAGCCGGTCCGCGATTTCGCCGCCCGGAGCCGGCTCCCGGAAGAAATCGGGCTTCAGCGGAATGCCGCTGACGACGACGTTCCCTTCGGGAATCCCCCGTGACGTCATCTCCCGCTTTAAATCGTCGGTTGCGACGTAATAACGGTCGACGCTCGGGTGAATCCAGCGCCCGTGCAGGTCAAAATCGGTGACGATATTGACCAGCGGCAGCGATTTGCCGGTCCTTTTGCTCAGCTTGGGCATCGCCAGTTGGGGGAACGTATGGATGATAATATCGGGTTGTATCTGGTCAATGGTCTGCTGGAGTTTTCCCATGCCTAACGAATTGATGACGCCGAGCGGCGAGGTTTCAAACTGCATTTCTTTGGTCGCGTTATAGACCCAACCATAGATAAGCGGCAGCGTACGGAAGCTTTGCATGTACACGAACTTGGTCAGCTCATTCAGCAGCGGATGGGCTTCGGCCATTAAATCCAGCAGGACGATATCCGCAATGCCTTGGCTGCGGAAGCTGGCTTCGAGGGCTTTGGACGCTTGATAATGGCCATCCCCGTAGCTGGCGTACAAAATCATAATTTTAGGCGTTTGATAAGTCATGAAGATAATATCACTCCTGTTTAAGTCGAGCTGACTTTTTTGCGGTTAAGCCTTATTTTAACCTACGGCCGGACATATAAATATAATTAATGTGGGCGCAGGACAAAAAATGTATGTTTGGAAGAAGCTGAAACCTGGTGCTGAATATGCTACAATGAAAAAATAGGAGGTCATTCGAAACTAGCCCACAGCGATTGCATGAAAACATGGATCAAGACATTTCGCGTTCTCTGGCATCGGAGCATTTACCTTAAACGTTCTGGGAGGGAATTCATATGGCAACGAAAGGTCACGATGAAGTTAAAGAAAGTTTACGGGAGATGACCCGAATCTTCAAACCGAAAGATCCGAAAAAATTCGTGAAAGAATATGTTCGCAAGTATCGTATCATGGGCGGCTACGAAGAAGAATTGACCCACCTTGTTGAGCTTGAGCTGGGCAAGCTTGATTCATCCGTATCCTAGCAACTTGAAATCGTTATGTTTCGTTCCGGCGCGGAAACCGCGTCCGGAACGTTTTTTTTCTTCTCTATCTACATATAATAAATGGATGCATCATCGTCAAATTTTTCGTTTTGTTAAACAACGAGGGGAGAAGCGGAAGGCGTGAAAATACGATTGAAAACGAAAGAGGAAATTTTGCGAATAGGGGAAGCCGGCCGCATTCTGGCGGAGTGCCATCAGGGAATCGCCCGGCTGATCGGTCCGGGGATTACGACGCTGGAGATCGACAGCTTTGTCGAGTCGTTTCTGGCGGGGCGCGGCGCCACGCCGGAGCAAAAAGGATACCATGGGTTTCCGTTTGCGACCTGTGCTTCCGTCAACGATGTCGTTTGCCACGGGTTTCCGAACGACCGCAAGCTGCAAGCGAGAGATATCGTGACGATCGACATTGTGGTTAATAAAAACGGCTGGCTGGCGGACTCGGCCTGGTCCTACCGCGTCGGGGAGGTCGGACCGGACGCGGAGAAGCTGCTTCAGGGGACCGAACAAGCGCTTGGCGCCGGGATCGCTCAGGCCTATCCGGGCAACAAAATCGGCGACATCGGTTACGCTGTGCAGCGCGTAGCGGCGGCTGCGAACGTCGGCATCGTAAAGGCGCTGATCGGACACGGCATCGGGAGATCGATGCACGAGCCGCCGGATGTGCCGAATTTCGGGCGCCCGAAGAGCGGGGTGACGCTGCAGCCGGGCATGGTCATCACCATTGAGCCTATCTTTACCGGCGGCAATACGGGAGCTGTGCTGTGGGAGGATGACGGCTGGACGATCCGCTCGGCGGACGGCAGCCTAGGGGCCCATTATGAGCATACGCTGGCCATTACGGAGGATGGGCCGGTGGTGCTGACAAAATAAGGGAGAGCATTGGCTCTCTTTTTTTTGGCTAAAATGAAATAATGTTTAAAGAAATGTCAAAAATGAAGCGAAGCCGAAAACGTGATTCAACGGGCAAATTGCGCAAAATTTGGCAGCCCTTTCGACAGTTATCGAAAACGAGAAAACGTTAACAAATCCCTTAGTGATGCGCCTTTACGGATTTTTGAACAATTTGTGAACTCCCCTTCGATCATTGACAAAACAGGGGTTCGATCATATATTTAATAGGTGATTGTTGTAATTGACAGGAATGTAGTTTCCGTGATACGCAGGTAGAATTTTGAGCCCTTGGCTCACTGGAAACCCTGTGCCAGATCGGAAGAAAACGGAAGAAGTGGGGTAGATGAATGATGAAACCGTGGAAGGTTGTAAAGCGGCTGTTGCCTTTGTTTGCCGGACTTTCGCTCCTCTTGTCCGCATGCGGCCGTGAGGACCTGTCTGTGCTCAGACCGCAGGGCCCGGTAGCCGAAGGGCAACTCGGACTTATTAAGCTGTCGATTTCGATCATGATCGTCGTCATGCTGATCGTGTTCGGCATCGCCGCATACGTCCTGGTGAAGTACCGGCGCAAACCGGGACAAACCGAAGTGCCAAAGCAAGTCGAAGGCAACTTTAAATTGGAGGTTATTTGGACGGCCATCCCGTTAGTTTTGGTACTCATTCTGGCCGTAGCTACGGTACAAAAGGTGTTTGCGATCGGCGAAGACTACTCAAAGGATAAAAATGCCGTCAAAATCAAAGTAACGTCGCACCAGTTCTGGTGGGAATTCACGTATCCCGATTACGGTATCACGACGGCCCAGGACATGGTTATTCCGACCGGCAAGAAGATCGCGCTTGAGCTGAAAACGGCCGATGTGCTGCACTCCTTCTGGGTGCCTTCCCTGGCGGGGAAAATCGACACGAATACGGACGGAACGATCAATAAAGCCTGGCTCGAAGCTTCTCACGAAGGCGTTTTCTTGGGAAAATGCGCCGAACTCTGCGGGAAATCCCATGCATTCATGGAATTCCGGGTTAAAGCGGTGAGCGAGGATTCTTTCAACAAATGGGCGGACTCTATGAAAGCCCCGGTTCAGACGATCGCCGATCCGGCATTGGCGGAAGTGTTCAAGACGCAATGCTTGAGCTGCCACGCTGTCGGTGACCAAGGCGGCCCGGTCGGACCGAACCTGACGGGGATCGGAAGCAGGGAAACCGTTGCCAGCATCTTACATAATGCAGAAGGGTCCGGCAAGTCAGTGGACGGAAAACCGATCAAGGATAATTTGGTGGAATGGCTGACGGATCCGCAAAAAGTGAAGCCTGGCAATAAAATGCCGAACCCGAAGGAAGACCTGGGGCTGTCGGATGACCAAATCGAAGCCATCGCCGATTATTTGGCAAACAGCAAATTGTCTTACTGATGGATGGATAGCAATTTAAAGGGGGTACAAACCTTGGCTCATGCTCACAGTGTCAAGCGGCACAAGGGGTTGATGGACTGGTTAACGACGGTCGATCACAAAAAAATCGCCATCCTGTATTTGGTGGCGGGCGGATTTTTCTTCGGGATCGGCGGGATCGAGGCGCTGCTGATTCGCGTGCAGCTTGCAAAGCCGATGAACGATTTCGTGTCGGCCCAGCAGTTTAACGAGTTGATTACGATGCACGGCACAACGATGATTTTCCTCGGCGTCATGCCGGTCATTTTCGCCCTGATGAACGCGGTTATCCCGCTGCAGATCGGGGCTCGCGACGTGGCGTTTCCATTTTTGAACGCGCTCGGATTTTGGACGTTTTTGTTCGGCGGCCTGCTGTTGAACCTCAGCTGGCTGATGGGCGGCGCACCGGATGCCGGCTGGACGTCCTATACGCCGTTGTCGTCAAACACGTACAGTCTGACGCATGGCGTGGACTTCTACACGATCGGCCTGCAGATCGCCGGTTTGGGGACGTTGATCGGGGGCCTGAACTTTCTGGCGACGATCATTACGATGCGCGCCCCGGGCATGTCCTTTATGCGGATGCCGATGTTCACATGGACGTCGTTTATCACCTCGGCCATCATTTTGTTCGCGTTCCCGGCGATTACGGTCGGCCTGGTGCTGCTGACCTTTGACCGGATTTTGAGCGCCAATTTCTTCAATGTGGAAAGCGGCGGGAACCCGGTACTCTGGCAGCATATTTTCTGGATTTTCGGTCACCCGGAAGTGTACATTTTGATTCTGCCGGCTTTTGGGGTGATTTCCGAAGTCATTCCGACTTTCGCGCGCAAGCGGCTGTTCGGTTACAGCTCGATGGTGTTTGCGACGATTTTGATCGCTTTCCTTGGCTTCATGGTCTGGGCTCACCATATGTTTACGACGGGGATGGGACCGGTTGCCAACGCACTGTTCTCCATTTCGACAATGCTGATCGCCGTTCCGACAGGGATCAAAATCTTCAACTGGCTGTTTACGATGTGGGGCGGGCAAATCCGCTTTACGACGGCGAACCTGTTCGCCTCCGGTTTTATCCCGACGTTCGTTATGGGCGGGGTCACCGGCGTGATGCTGGCTTCCGCACCTGCGGACTATCAGTACCATGACACGTATTTCGTCGTGGCGCATTTCCACTACGTGATCGTCGGCGGCCTGGTGCTCGGTTTGTTTGCCGGTTTGCACTATTGGTGGCCGAAGATGTTCGGACGCATGTTAAGCGAAAGATTGGGCAAAATCGAGTTTTGGACGTTTATTATCGGTTTCCATCTGACCTTCTTTGTCCAGCATTTCCTCGGTTTGATGGGCATGCAGCGCCGCGTATTTACGTATTTGCCGAACCAGGGCTTTGACCTGATGAACCTGATCAGTACGGTCGGCGCATTTTTGATGGGCGTGGGCGTCATCGTGTTCCTGGTCAATGTCGGAATTACGGCAAAACAACCGAAAGGCGCGGCAAACGATCCTTGGGAAGACGGCCGTACCCTGGAATGGGCCATTCCTTCGCCGCCGCCGGAATACAACTTCAAGCAGATTCCGCTGGTGCGCGGGCTTGACGCTTTCTGGAAAGAGAAGATGGCTGGCAACAAGGAAATGACGCCGGCCGAACCGGTAGGGCCGATTCACATGCCTTCGCCAACGATCCTTCCGTTTGTCATGTCGGTGGGCCTGTTTATCGCCGGTTTAGGTTTTATGTTCACCAATGACGATTTCGGCAACAGTTTCCTGAATCTGCTCTTTAATAAGTACATCGTAGTCATCATCGGTTTGGCGATTACGTTTGGGTGCATGCTGGTTCGTTCGCTGTATGACGACCATGGCTGGCATATCGAACCGGAAGAACCGAGTGAGAAGGAGGTCACGGCATGACGACACCACATGCGCATCAGGCTACGGACACTTTGCCTCATGAACCGGAGAAAGCGACGCTGGAAGGACGCAATAAAATCCTGGCCTTCTGGTTGTTTCTCGGCGGCGAGTCCGTGCTGTTCGGTACGCTGTTCGCCACCTTCCTGACTTTGCGGAACCAAGTCGCCGACGGTCCGTCGGCGGCTGAGCTGTTCAGCCTGCCGATGACGGCGGCTGCGACGTTTATCCTGCTGGTGAGCAGCTTGACGAGCGTTTTCGCCATCCAGGCGATGCACCGCGGCGATCAAAAGAAGCTGGCGACCTGGCTGGCCGTCACGGTTTTGCTCGGATTGGCGTTTCTCGTCCTGGAAATTTACGAGTTTTACGAATACGTGCATCATGATGAATACGGCATGACGACGAGTGCGTTCAGTTCGGCCTTTTATACGCTGGTCGGGTTCCACGGGGCTCACGTCTTGTTCGGGATTTTTTGGATCTCGCTGTTGATCGGGCAACTGTTCAAAAAAGGCCTCACCGTCGTTACGGCGCCGAAAGTGTACGTATCGGCTATTTACTGGCACTTTATCGACGTCGTTTGGGTGTTCATTTTCACGGTCGTGTACCTGCTCGGAAAGGTGGTATAACAGATGGTGAACCAGGAGACAAACGGCACGCAAGCGGTCAAACGCCATCAGCGCCATGAGGGTCCGCAGAAGCACATCATCGCTTTCGCGTTCTCCATCGTTTTGACCTTAATCGCTTTCGCGGCGGTCGCCGCCGGCGGAGTAAATGCGGCGTTTACCGTCATTCTGCTGCTGGTAATGGCGGTGCTGCAGGTGCTTGTACAATTGGGATATTGGATGCACATGAAAGATAAAGGCCACATGATTCCGATCCTGTTTATGTTTGGGGGATTCTTTGTCGCTTTTACTGCGGTCATTGCCGCTCTATACTGGATGTGGTGGTAAGATGAAAAAAAGAGGCGGGTCTGATCCGGAGATCAATGGCCCTCCTCTTTTTTCACAATTTAGACAGAAAATTCGGCGGCGGAGGGAGGTTTTACGGTGCTTGGATTAGAATATTTTAAATTTGAGGATGTCTGGAGTCCGGTATTTCTGGCAATTATGCTGCTGGTTGCGGCGGGATACTTCGTGCTGATCGGTCCGGCTGGCGGGAAATGGGCCGCGGAGGAACGTGTTCCGGCGTGGAGAAAGCTGCTGTTTGTGGCCGGGATGGTGTTGTTATACCTGGCTCAAGGCGGTCCGGTCGAACTGCTCGGACATATGATGTTCAGCTTCCATATGCTCAGCATGGCATTGTCTTATCTGGTTGCTCCGCCGCTGCTGATGTTGGGCATCCCGCCCTGGGTTTGGCGAAAAGCCGTTTCGTTTCTTGCCGGCAGCCCGCTGCGCCGTCTGCGGTTTTGGGTGAAGCCGGTGGTTGCGGCCGTGGTGTTTAACGGGCTGTTTTCGTTTTATCATATCCCGGCGGTTCACGATTACGTGATGCTGCATTTCGGCGTACACCGGCTTTATTATATCGTCCTGTTTGTCGCCTCGGGGCTGATGTGGTGGACGCTGGTGAACCCGCTGCCTGAACGGACGGGCGTGCAGGGGCTGAAGAAAATGGGGTTTATTTTTCTGAACATGGTGCTGCTGACCCCGGCCTGCGGCTTGATCATCTTCGCGAAAGAGCCGTTATACGCGACCTACAGCGATCCAAACGTATGGGCGAGAGCGATGGGATATTGCGTTTCGGGGAATCCCGATATGCTGTTAAGCCAATTTGGCGGCCCGCAATTTTTCGGGTTCCTGGAACCCGGCATCGATCAGCAGGTGGGCGGCATTTTGATGAAGTTCATCCAGGAGTTTATCTTCGCCTCGATGCTTGCGTATGTCTTTTACCAGTGGTACAAGCAGGAAAATCGCGGAGGCGATGACGAGGAGCTGGCGGCTCAGCTTGCTGAGGGCTCTGAGCTTTCTGAGGGTTTATCCAGTAATCGCGTTTGACTAATGGGGTTGCTATTCGGCACATTTTTATGCTAACGGTTGTCATAGCGCTTATTCGGCCGAAAAGACGAAGGTTGCATTTCTAACGGTTGTATTCGCGCTTATTTGGGTGAAACAGCCCATTTCCCTACAAAAAAAGGGAAATAAGCTAGCTGGCATCCGTTAGATTTTGTAACCCCCGTTTTTACCCAAATAGCGTCGCTCACAACCGTTAGATTTTTTCGCACTCGCACTTGTTGCCGCCCGGTCGGTATCGATTCCGGTTTTGAGGTGTAACAGGCGAGTTGATTGGAAATATCCAATAGAAATGGAAAAATTGTGGCAAATACAGCGGTTAGATTGGATATTTCCAATAGATGATGCTCGGCAGGGTGCAAAACGGGGGATACGAGTGAATTCTATTGGATTTTTTCCAATCAAGGCGTTAATTTTAAGCGTTGTTGGCTTAGTCTATTGGAAAAAATCCAATGGGAGCCCGGCGATAATACTTACGATACTCACAAAACTAAGTGAATCTTACGAAGCCAGTTTTGTACGTAACAAATTCATGGATGCAGTCCTCACAAAACTTTTAGGAGGTTCGAAATTGGATCTGTACACGTTGTTCCCGACGATCAGCACGTCGTTTATCGTCATTAGTGCGGTGCTGGTTGCCATCGGGTGGCGATTGATCATCAAGGGTAAACGGGAAGCCCACAAGAAGACGATGATCGCCGCCGCGGTCGCGGCGCTGCTGTTTTTTATTATTTACATGTCCCGTACGGTGTTTATCGGGAATACGTCCTGGGGCGGTCCGGATAGTCTGAAAGGATATTATCAGACCTTCCTCATTTTCCACATCGTTTTGGCGACGGTGGCGGCGGTTTTCGGCATCACGACGCTGGTGCTTGGATTTCGGGAAAAGTATGCAAAACACCGCAAATGGGGCAGAACGACTTCGGTCATCTGGTTTTTTACGGCGATTACCGGCGTGGCCGTCTATGTACTGCTGTACTTAATGTACCCGGGCGGACATACCAAGCCGGTATGGGAAGTGATTCTCGGGGTTTGAGCACTAGCCGAATCACTTGTCCCGCACACAGAAACGTCCTGAGTGTTAAACTCGGGGCGTTTATTTTTTTGCATGCAGGAGGGACTGCCCAGAAGGTTTGACGAAACTGTTCCAAGTCATTATACTGTATATAATGATATATACAGTAGATACAGTTCGGTTTGACGCATCATTTGGTGTAAAGTTTAGAACTCCATTTGAACCGCAATTAGCGCATCATGGAGTGTACAAACCTTACTATTCGAAAAAGAAAGGTTGAGTGTATTGAACAGGTGGAAAGACGCTTGGGTCATCTTCAAAAGGGATCTGTGCGGGGACCGGTTGTACCTGATCTGGAACGTCTTGTTTATGCTGTATATGGCGCTGATGATGAGCTTTATGTTCGAACCCGGCGAACGGGAGGCTTCTTTTCTTAAGCCGCTGGCGGATTTTATGCTGCTGCTGTTGATTCCGTTTACCGGTTTTTATTTTTCGCGCCGCTCTTTTAACTACCTTAAAGAAGACTCATATACGCAGATGCTGCGGTTTTACCGCACGCTCCCCATCTCGGCGGACGCGGTGATATTAGGCCGGATTATACAGTTAGTTACGGCGACCCTTTTTAATGGCGTGCTTTTTTACCCGGGGCTTTATCTGTTGGCGGCATCCCTGCGAAGCGAGCTGAGTTCGGCGGGATACATTGCTTTTGCCTTAACTTGGTGCGGCTACGGATTGCTGCTTAATGGCGCGTATATTTACTTTGAATTTTTAAAAAAAGGCAGCACTTATCTTTGGATGTCGCTGGCGGCGATGGTGCTGGTCGCTTTGCTCGCTTTTGTCGTCAACGGCTTCGGGGGGAATCTGATAGAGCTGACGGTGGGCTTTTCCGGGCGGTATGCGCTCTTGTCCCCGCTGATGTGGGGCTCCTTAGTCTGCGGAACACTGGGATTACTCCTGTTTGCCTCCGTCACGAAGCGCAAGCTGGCTGTGCGGGATCTGGCGTGATGGGAGCTTTGGGGAAAGCGCTGGAAGGCGGAGGTGACGAGATCGATGTGGATTCCCATTCAGCTGAATGAGGAGAGCGGAGCGCCGTTGTACCATCAAATCGAAACGCAACTCAAATCGCTGATCATCAGCGGGCAAATCGAGGAAGGAACATTGCTGCCTTCGATCCGGGAATTCGCCGGAAGTCTGAACTGCAGTGTAATTACCGTTCGCCGCGTTTATCAGGATCTGGAGAACGAGGGGCTGCTGCGGACGAAGCAAGGAACCGGGACCTTTGTGGCGAAGGTGGGAGCCGCAGAACGCGGGGAGTACCGCAAAACAGTGGTGCAGCAGGCTATCGCCGCGGCGGTAGATACCGGGAAATCGATGAATTTCGGAGAGGAAGAGCTGAAACGGCTGTTTTTGCAAGTTGTGCGAATGAAATATGAACCGGGGGACAAAAAGGGGGAGGAAAGCTGATGGAATTCGAGCTGGCTGTAGAGCTGATCGGGGCCGTAAAACGAGGGCGCAGGAAAACGATCGGCCCGCTGAATCTGCAAATTCCCGCAGGCTATATCGTCGCTTTGGTTGGACCCAATGGTGCGGGAAAAAGCACGATCATGCAGATGATTCTGCAGATCGTCGCACCGGATGAGGGAAAAATCAAATGGTACGGCCACACTCCGGCCGGCGAACTGCCGCTTGAAATTCGCCGGCAAATCGGGTATGTTCCGGAAAATCCGGCGGTAGACGAGAACTTTATGACCCCGGAAGAAGCGGCAAAATTCCGTTCCCATTGGTACCCGGATTGGGACGCGAAGCGGTTTGAGCGGTTAATGGACCGTTTTAATGTGCCGCGGCGCGAACGTTTAAACCGGATGTCCAAGGGCGAACGGCGTAAATTCGAAATCGCCGCTGCACTGGCGGCCAAACCGAAGCTGCTGCTGCTTGACGAGCCTTCGTCAGGGCTCGACCCGTTTGCTTGGGGCGCGATGATCGAGGAACTGCGTGATTTTATGGATGAGGGAGGCGAGGCGGTGTCGATCGTACTCAGCACGCATATGGTCGAGGAAGTGAAGCGGCTGGCCGATTACATCACCCTCGTTCATGAAGGCCAAGTGCTGGGCATAGCCGAAAAAGACCTGCTGCTTGGAAGCTGGAAAGAAATTTGGCTGAAAGGGGAAAACTTGAGGCTGGATGATTTCCCTGGCCCAGTAGTTTCCCGGGAGGATGGTCCTGCCATCAGCAAGCTGATCGTTCAGAACCATGGCGATTTTACGCGGTGGTGTGAAGACCATGGACTGCAGGTGATTCAGAGTCAGAGTCTGGAACTGGAGGAAATTTTGAAGTTATGGCTGCAGGGTTATCCTCCGGGTGATTTTTTTACGAAAGAAGGGGAAAAGTGATGGCATATCCGTTGGTTTTGGAAAACGTAGTGAAGCAGTTCGGTGATAAGACGGCCGTTAATCATATTTCGCTTCGGGTGGAGGAAGGGGAAATTTACGGTCTGCTTGGCGCAAACGGGGCCGGCAAAACGACGACGATGCGAATGGTGCTGGGGCTGATATATCCGGACAGCGGCAGCATTTTGTACCACGGCAAGCCGTACGGCCGGGAACTCCAGCACGAGATGGGGTATTTGCCGGAAGAACGGGGCATGTACCCTAAGGTGAAGGTCAGTGACCAAATCATTTATTTGGCCCGCCTAAGAGGGATGTCGGCGGCGGAGGCCGACAAAAGCCTGAAATATTGGCTCGACCGCTTCGAAGTGCCGGAATATTACGACAAAAAAATCGAGGAGCTGTCCAAAGGGAACCAGCAAAAAATGGGCTTCATCGCCGCCGTCGTCCACAAGCCGAAAATCGTCATCATGGACGAGGCGTTCAGCGGGCTGGATCCGGTTAACGTCGAGCTGCTCAAGGCGACGGTGAAGGAGCTGCGCGATCAGGGCACCAGCATTTTATTTTCCACGCACCGGATGGAGCATGTAGAGGAGTTGTGCCGCAACATTACGATTTTGCACCGCTCCAATACGGTACTGCAAGGGAACTTGCAGGAAATCAAAAAACGTTATCCCCGCGAAGAGGTGCTGCTGAAAACGGCGGGGGAAGTGACCGGCCTGGAAAGTCTAAACGGCGTTAATTCGGTGGAGCGGACTGGTAACGGTTATTTGCTCCGGATTACGGATGCGTCCGCCGCGCAGGCCATCCTGAATAAAGCGATGGAATCCGCCGAGGTGGAGCATTTTGAAATCAAGGAGCCGACGCTCAACCAAATCTTTATTCGCGAGGTAGGTGAGTCAAATGAATAAAATGCGCACGGTGATCGGCTTTACGTTTATGAACAAGGTGCGGACGAAAGCCTTTATCATCACGACGGTCGTGTTGGCTTTGCTCGTTTCGGTCGGCCTGCATGTGCCTTATTTTATCGATAAATTTACCGGAGGCAACGATCAGCCGTCGAAGATCGGCGTCGCCTATGACGGTCAGCCGGAGCTGGCGGATGCCTTAACGGCCTATGCGGAAAAGCAGACGGCGGCTAATTTTACGCTGGTCCCCTACGAAAATGCGGATAAGACGGCGCTGAATCAAGAGCTCGAGGCAGGCAAAATCGACGGTTATTTGCAGTTTGCCCCCGGGGCGGAAGGCGGCTTTCCGGCGGTGACTTATACGTCCGAGTCGGGCCAGATGAAAGCGGAATTGCAAGCTGCCCTGCAGGCGGCGCTGCAGCACGTGAAGGTGCAATACATTACGAAGGGCATGCTGAATGAAGCGCAGATCGCCGCGCTCAACGCGCCGGTTCAGATCGAAGCGGTAAAGTCCGCCGCGGAAGCGGGCCAGGCCGGTAACGGCGTGGGGGAACCCGGCCCGATCAACTATGTCGTCGTATACGCGCTGATCATCCTGTTCTTCATGACGATCACCATGACTGGGAATATGATCGCCTCCGAGGTAACGGCGGAAAAAAGCTCGCGCATCATGGAGATTCTCATTACCAGCGTGTCGCCGCTGGCGCAGATGTTCGGCAAAATCATCGGCATGTTTTTTATCGGCTTGTTGCAAATTTTCGTGTTCGCCGCCGTCATTGCGATCAACGTTTCGCTGCCGTACAATAAGCCGGTGCTGGCCGATTTCAATCTCGATTTGTCGCAAATCCGCGTTGAGGTGCTGGTGCTTGGCCTAATCTTTTATATTCTTGGCTACTTTTTGTACGCGACGCTGTTTGCCGCCATTGGCTCGCTGGTGAGCCGGACAGAGGAGCTCGGCCAGGCGGTGATGCCGATTACGATGCTGTCGCTGGTCGCTTTTTACATCGGGATTTTCAGCTTGAGCAGCCCCGATTCGATGCTGCTTAAGATAAGCTCCTATATCCCGTTCGTTTCGCCCGTATCGATGATCGTCCGGGTCGGCGTCGGAACAACGCCGGTGTGGGAGATCGCGCTTTCGCTGCTCATCCTCGCCGCCGCGATTTTCCTGTTCGGCTGGCTCTCGGCGAAAATTTACCGCACGGGCGTGCTGCTGTACGGCAAACGTCCAACGCTGAAAGAGCTGCGCAAGGCGATGAAGGCTTACCGGATATAGGTGGAAAAACAGTCAATAATCGAGCTGCTTCGTAACTACTGAGAAATATATAATTCATTTGGTCAGAACAAATGTTTCTTACTGAAAGTTACGGTTAACCAGTTGAATCAAAAAAAGGATGAGCGGTTATGCTCATTCTTTTTTTATCAAAAATATATTATTGTTTTCACCTATATAATCATTCGCGTATGTACTGTGCTTAGAAAATCCTCAAAATCCTAAAGAGTGTGGTGGACCAACTCCCTTGTATGAAATAAAGAAAAAGAAGTGGGTATCCCCACTCCTTTTCTTATTTGAGCTGTGTATTTACATAATCGGAGTTAAATAAAACATAGCTTCAGGTCAAGTCATTTCCTTTAGCTTTCAATAAACAGCCTCCATAAGTGAAACCCAATAGTTGTAAGTTGATTTCGTTTCGGAAGAAGCTGCATCTCTAAAACGTTCAAACAGCCTAACTGACTTTATTATACAAGATCTCTTATTAATTTTTGCAGATAACTCCATACAATGTAATAAATATTTAAATCCAAACGGATACAGGCCCCGATGAAAATAATAAATCGCTAATTCATGCAAGAAATCAGCAAAAGCATTCGCGATCAATTGATCTGTATATAGATCTATAGCGTGTTGATCCTTTATATAGTCGACGATATATGAATCAAACCGCTCAAGGATATCATCCACTTTGAAATCAAACCGGTTTGCTGCTTCTATAATGTTGAAGAGTCCCGGCAAGACTTCGTTTTTATTCGTCTCCATGAAACCGACATACTTCGGAAGCACACTTGCATCCCCTGATAAAAGCTTATACACATAAGTATTAACTATACCCCATTCTTTAAATAAATGAAGCCAGTGAAGCGTATCGTTATCTTTTTCCTCTACCCAATCCAAATCAGAGTAAATATTCGTATAATGCAACGCCTGTTTATAATCTTTCCTTGCCTCACATACACAAGCACGGAGAAGATTGGCATATGCACAATAAAAGAATAATGGTCTCCCAGGCTTTTTGGAAGTTTCTCTTTTTTTGATTTGATGTGCTAGTTTATATTGAATTTTCCCCTTACACTCCAAAATTACTGCCAATTCCTCAACCTTATCCCAATTATAAAGTGCACGGTAAATGTTTGCCAAATCCTTCAATGCATCCAGTTGATCTATTTCATCCAGGCGTTCTACGTAGGGTTCAAACTGGTGCGCAAGTAGCATGTTGTGAGACTGATTATTGCCAAGCCAAATCTTAAATAGGCGATATTGGCACAAGGCCAACCGTTCAGAATGCTGACTTCGTTCGCTCATAGCCACATTTTCGTAAAGAATCGCCGCCGCTTCATGCTTGCCTTTTTCAAAAAATTCCTCAGCCAGATCAAACAAAAGTGGGGAGTATAACAAATTATCGAGCAGTAAAGCTACAACTTCCCGTATGTAGTCCAGCTTGTCTAGCGCGGCACAATTATGTATAAAAGGTCTTACTCTTCGCCAGTCAGGGTTCATCTCCTGAAGATAATCCCGAATATAGGTCTTGTAAAAATGCCCTTTTGGAAGCCCCATTGCTCCAGTTATCTTATCCATTTGATCGACCGCCAGCGGACGTGTACCGCTTAGAACTGCGCTAATAGTTCCCGTGTTGATCTCGGATCTCCTTGCCAATTGTGTAAGGCTTAGATTATTCTGCTGCATAAATTTATTAATTTCTGCGATAATCGTGGTTGTCTGAATCATTCAAACCCCCCCTATTCGGATCATGCAGACTAGGAACCCTAAATTTTTGTAAATTTTCTTTTTGATCAACGGTCAATTTGATATTTTTAATCTATTACAAAATCTACCATTTGTCAATATTATGCATTTTAAGATAAAACCAGAAATGTAGCTTAAACGGGAAACGACGAAAACGATAATATGGTGTAGTAACTAGGGAATACTTACAAAACAGAGGGGTTTTGGACTTAAGGATACCGAGCAAGAAAGATTAAAGAATTATGATACTACACACTGAAATTACCTGTTGATTTCTTTGGTAGTATCAAGTATTATGATTACATCGCTTCCATGGTTGCGTTTTCTAAGATAATTATAAATATAAGACTGTTTGTTGAATAATTTTTACAACTAAATGTATATACTGGGGATTGTTACTGATTTAATGCAGGCAAGACCTCAGCACAGACCTGTGTTTTATTTGTGCTGAGGCCTTGTCTTTTTTTTGGTATTTTTTCCGGTTCAAATGGCGAACGGGATATAGCCTCTTCTGGAGCGGGACCTGGACAAGCGGCTGACATCTGAAGGGCGAGGGGGGTGATCTGAATGCAAATAAAAAAGTAATTAATAACAACATTGTAAGCGCGGTCAATGAACGGGGCGATGAACTGATCTTGATGGGCAAGGGCATCGGGTTTCAGAAAAAGGAGGGGGACGCGGTCAACCAAGGCCGGATCGAGAAAAGGTTCTACCTGGAGGACGCCGGCTTATATGAAAAATATAAAAAGCTGCTTGAAGAAGTTTCGGCGGAAGAGATGGATCTGGCTCATGACATCATCAGCTATGCCAGAAAAACGCTCAAGAAAAATTTGAATGAAAGCATCTATATCTCGCTGCCGGATCATATTAGTTTAGCTGTGGAGCGCGTCCGCAAGGGGATCGTGGTAAGCAATGCGCTGCTTTGGGAGATCAAGCGTATTCATAGGGAAGAATATGCCGTAGCCAGAACGGCGCTGGACATGATCGAGGAAAGATTGCATGTCCGCTTGCCGGATGACGAAGCTGGTTTCATTGCTTTTCATTTCGTCAACGCCGAATTGAATGAAGAAATGCATAATGTGGTGAACCTTACGAAGTTTCTTCAGGAAATTCTCAAGATTGTAGAATATCATTTTACGATCACGCTGGATGAAAATTCTTTGAATTATTACCGTTTCGTTACCCATCTGAAATTTTTCGCCCAGCGTATTTTCAATCACAGTACGATGGGCGATCGGGACGGAGAATTGTATAGTGTCGTAAAGTCCTCCTACCCTCAGGCGTTTCAATGCGTTGAGAAAATAAGCTCGTTTATTGAGAAAAAGTATGATCACACGATGTCGCAGGATGAAAAGCTGTACCTCACGATTCATATTCAACGGATTGTGAGCCGGGAATGAGGAAAACTACATGTACGCATCAGGATAGTTACTGCTTTCGGGCAGGCTTGACCTGAATCAGCACCGCAGTCGATGCAGTGCCGGTTCAGGTTTTTTATTTTCATCTGACAAGGAGAGATAACGCCATGAAATACGATCAATTGGCCGAACGTATCGTTCATTACGTCGGCGGCCGGGATAATATCCAATCGCTGATCCATTGCGCCACGCGCCTGCGCTTTACCCTAAAGGACGACAGTAAAGCGGATAAAAGCAACATTGAGAAGCTGGACGGAGTCATCAGCGTCGTTCGCAGCGGCGGGCAGTTCCAGGTTATCGTGGGGAATGCGGTAGCGGATGTCTATAAGCTGATTGTCGGCATTGCCCATCTTGAGAGCAAGAGTGAATCTTCAGAGAGCACAGGTTCCAAAAAAGAAGGTTCGCCGCTCGGCAAGGCGATCGACCTGATCTCCAGCATCTTCAGTCCGCTCCTGACCGTATTGGCCGGGGCCGGGTTGCTTAAAGGACTGTTGACGCTGGCGACGAACTTCCACTGGCTGGATCCGGCCGGCGGGACGTACAAGCTGTTGTATGCGGCAGCGGACAGCTTCTTCTATTTCCTGCCGGTTTTTCTGGCCATTACGGCTGCGCGGAAGTTTGAGGCGAATCAATTTATCGCCGTAACGATTGCCGGAGCGCTGATCTATCCGGATATCGTGGCTTTGAAAACCGCCGGAACAAGCATCAATTTTTTGGGGATTCCTGTTATTCTGATGCAATACTCGTCAACCGTCATTCCGATCATTTTATCCGTGTGGGTATTGTCTTACCTGGAAAAATTTCTGAAGAGCAAGCTGCATGAAAGCATACGAACTTTGTTTGTGCCTGTCATCTGTCTGATTGTTATGGTGCCTTTGACGTATCTGGCCATCGGCCCCATCGGAACCTATGCCGGGACCGGACTGGCATCGGCGATTTCATGGCTGTATAACTTGAATCCTATCATCGCGGGGTTTGCCCTTGGCGCTCTTTTCCAGGTGCTCGTTATTTTCGGAGTTCACTGGGGGCTTATTCCCGTCATGCTCAACAATATCGCCAAATACGGCCGGGACTCTCTGTCGCCGTTGTACGGGCCTGCGGTCATCTCCCAGGCCGGCGCATCCCTCGGCGTGTTTCTGAAAACGAAAAATAAAAAGCTGAAGTCGCTGTCGCTATCCGCATTTATCACCGGGGTGTTCGGTGTAACCGAGCCGGCGATTTATGGGGTTACGTTGAAATTGAAGAAGCCGTTTATCGTGGCCTGTATCAGCGGCGGGATCGGCGGCGCGATTGCCGGCGGTTATCACGCGTCCGCCGTGGCGCTCGTCCCCAAAAGCATCCTGACCTTTCCGGCTTTTGTCGGCCCGGGTTTTATCGGCTATGCGATCGGATTTGGAACGGCTTTTGTCCTCAGTGTGATTTTGACGTATCTTGTTGGCTTCGACGATCCTGTGGAAGAGAATACGGATACGGTACCGGCAGGATCAACCGCCCGGGGAGCTACAGCTATTGAACGGCAACAAGCGTCGGATTTGCAAATCTATGAGAAGCAAGAAATCCTTAGCCCGTTAAAAGGGCGGATCATCCCCTTAACCGAAATGGAAGATGAGGCTTTCGCTTCGTTGGCGATGGGGAAAGGGGCGGCCATCCTTCCTTCCGAAGGCAAGCTGTATGCGCCGGCAGACGGCACCGTAGCGCTTGTCTTCCGAACGGGGCACGCGTACAGCGTGGTGACAGAGGATGGAGCTGAACTGCTGATTCATATCGGAGTCAATACCGTAAAGCTGAAAGGGCAGTATTTTATCTCGCATGTCAAACAAGGAGATACGGTCAAAGCGGGCGATCTATTGGCGGAATTTGATGTGGAAGCTATTCGGGCGGCGGGGTATGATACCACGACTCCGATCATTGTATCCAATACGGCTTCATTTATGGACGTACTGGTGATGAAGGAGAAAGGAGAAGATGTGGTTGAGGGAGAGCAACTGCTCACTATCGTCGGCCGAAGCTGACCTGACCGGAAATTTAGAAAAATAATAATGAAACCAGGAGGAATATACAATGAGCAGATCAAGATCGGCTTTTCCGGAAAATTTTCTATGGGGCGGCGCCATTGCTGCCAATCAGGCGGAAGGCGCATGGGACGCGGACAGCAAGGGTCCGTCTATCGCGGATGTTTGCCGCGGGGGCATTATATCCGGTGTGGCGGATGAGAAGGTGGAGCCCGGCAAATATTATCCCAGCCATGAGGCGATCGACTTTTACCATCGTTACCAGGAAGATGTCGCCATGTTTGCGGAAATGGGCTTCACGCTGTTCCGCACGTCGATCAATTGGTCGCGGATATTCCCCAAAGGCGACGAGTCGGAGCCTAACGAGGCCGGTCTCGCTTTTTACGACAAACTGTTCGATGAATTGCTGAAATACGGTATTCAGCCGATGGTGACCATTTCCCATTACGAGACACCACTTCATCTGGCAACCGAATATGGCGGCTGGGAGAACCGAAAGCTGATCGGCTTCTTTAGCCGTTTCTGTGAGACGATATTCAAGCGGTACAAGGATAAAGTGAAGTACTGGATGACCTTCAACGAAATTAACAATATGCATAAAATTCCGTTTGCCGCTGGGGCTTGCCGGATTGATGAAGGGCCGGATAAAGTGCGGCGTATTTACCAGGCCAGCCACAATATGTTTGTGGCTAACGCGCAGGCGGTAAAGCTGGGCAAAGAGATTATGCCGGACAATCAGGTGGGCTGCATGCTGTCGTTGAGCGCCTTTTACCCGAATACATGCCATCCGGACGATGTATTTGAAGCTTACGAATTCCGCAGACGGTCGCTGTTCTATTCCGATGTAATGCTGCGGGGTCACTATCCGGCTTACATGAACCGCGTTTTCGAGGAATTTGACGTTCATCTGAACATGGAGCACGGGGATGAGGAGTTGATTCGGGATCATACCTGCGCCTTCTTGGCATTCAGCTATTATATGAGCTCTACTCACAAAGCCGGCATGCCGATTCAAGGAACGACCGGCGGAGTCCGCGGCATCGACAACCCGTATCTGGAAAAATCCTCATATGGTTGGGCGATCGACCCTAAGGGGTTGCGCTACGTATGCAATGAGCTATATGACCGTTACGAAAAGCCGCTGTTTATCGTCGAGAACGGTTTCGGCGATGTGGATGTCATTGCCGAAGACGGCAAAATCCACGATGCCTACCGGATCGATTATGTGCGCCGGCATCTGATTGAAATCAGCGAAGCGCTGAAAGACGGCTGCGAAGTATTGGGCTACGCTTACTGGGGGCCGATCGATATCGTCAGTGCCGGTACCGGCGAAATGCGCAAACGCTACGGGTTTATCTATGTGGACAAAGACAACGAGGGGAACGGTACACTGAAGCGGATGAAGAAAGACAGCTTTGACTGGTATAAAGAGGTCATTGCCAGTAACGGAGAGAGCTTGTTTACCGGTGGCAGAAATTAAGGAGACCGCTGGAGATCGCAGAAATAGCGCTACAAATGACCGCTATTTTCGGCAGGATGACCGCCCGGTGATTTTCCGGGCGGCTTTTTGGCGTTTCGCCCCCAGTCTTTACTAGGTCTACTGGAATGCTATTTGCTGAATTGGACATTAATATTACCCAACTTCAAAGTATAAAACGAACTGATGAGAAGAGTAAAAAAATATGTAATTATTTTTATTCTTTTAATAGTGGGGTTGCATTAAATACTTTATGATCGGCCGGAAATACTATCATCCTACAGCACAGGGGTCAGAGGCGAAAATTAAACAACGATTGGAAGAGATTTCAGCATGTTATGCCCAAAACAAGAACCGTGAATGACAACAAAGACAGGAGTACAGAATGAAAATAGAGGAATTCGTAGAATACTGTTTGTCTTATCCAGACTCGTATGAAGATCAACCCTTCGGAGAAGGATGGACGGCCATTCGCCATAAAGAAAACAAGAAGTTATTTGCCTTGATATTCAATCGAGATAAACATCTTTGCGTTAACCTTAAATGTGATCCTGAACGATCCGATTTTCTTCGACAGGCATTCAAGGAAGTCAAGCCGGGATATCATATGAATAAAGAGCATTGGAATACGGTCATTTTAGATGAAGGACTTCCGGAAGATGATCTTCATGATATGGTAAGGCATAGTTTTGAACTAACGAGACCTAAACCTAAAACCAAGAAATAGCACAGTTAAACTTTCAACACAAGGAGTTCACCTGCTCAGGTTCTTTTTGGTGCTTCATTTAACGGGCTGAAAGGGATGTGAAACTGAATTATCAAATATTAATAAACAAGAAGATCGCCCTATCTGGCCAGCTTGGTCAGGTGGTTGGCGATCTTCTTGATTAGAGAATCACGTTCCAAGACAGCACTTCAGGAAATACAAAGTAAGCTGAGTAGACCATTTTTTGTCTATTTAGCTTACCCGAAACTTCTGAAAGCAAATGTATGTGAAGGTCGGAATGACTATAAAAAAGCCTTGCAATTCACATATGACTACGCTGATCTAAACTGGGTAAAAGAAACAGATACTGAAACCCTATATTGGTTGAATTTATCCAAGGAATGGGCAACAGCAACCGGATGAGATACTTGTAGCTTTAGTTAATATTATGTATGCCGCAAATCGATATGAAATTGATGTGGATCATATTCTCCAACAATTTAATTCGGAAATCGAAACATTTGTATATCCACAAACGAATGATTTGTATAAAAGTCGAGGTTATTCCTGATTACTACCCTGGTTTTTTATATGAATTATCGCTATATTTGCATCGTAAGGGTAATCACATCAAAGGATTTAGATATATGCTGCAAGGTTTGGAGAATTCAGCTATGATCAATAAAATGGTGGTTATTAATAAAGGCTCTATACAAAACATAATGCTTAAAACTAAGAAATGAAGATGCGTTGGCTATAAATATACAATTTGATTAACAATGTGGTGAAATGAATGCGGTCACTACACCCTTAGCCCTTGGTTGTAGTGCCTATGGAGTTATGGAGATATCAGAAAAAAGACGGTTGAGTAAAATTCTCAATCGTCTTTTCTTGTACGTCCAAACCATGAGAGAGGTTATTTGAAAATTCTCATAAGAAGCCATTGAAGTCAATTGCTTTCAAAATTCATGTCACAAAACAACTGGCTGCTCCTAGTCGGTTGTTTTTATTTTAAAGAGAATAATATACGATATTGATAAAATTAAAGCCGATTTTGAGGAAAATATGATAAAAAATATACTATTCTTAAAGTGAAAAGGGGAGGTAAGACGTGAAAAATTTAAAAATTACATTTTTAGGTCTATTCCATTCATCTTATATTATAGGAGGGAAATCATATGCTTCTTCAAATTATGTTAGTTGCTATTTTAGTGACCTGTTTATATTTTTTGATTCGGACCTTAATCAGCGCTGCTTGGTTTGAAAAATTAGCTAAGCGTCAATCCAAAAGATTTAGTTTTTATAATAGTGAGGATTACTTGTATATGAACGATGACGAAAATAACAGTAATGGAAACTAAAAAAATCGCTGTCTATTTTTCCTATAATGCAGTGGCGTCAAGCCTATTTCATTACGAAAAACATATGAAAAGTAACTCGCACTTTGAAATCCGCATCTTATCGCAATTTCGCTAATAGATCTATTGGTTTCCGTCAGCATCTCACAGCTCTTCTGAATGCGATAACGCACTAGATACGAGTTAGGCGTTTTCCCAGTATATTTGCCAAATAATTCGCAACATTTGCTCCGGCAGATAGACCCAGCGGCAGCAATTTCATCGAGCGTTATTTTTGAATCATAGTGATGATGAATGAATCCAGTCATATTCCTAAGAGTAACCCATGACTGGTTATCGTTAACTTGCCCAGGAACTTTCCGTATATGATCACTGATGGTCGCACAAAGCTCTGCAGCCAGAGAAAGAAGTCGTAGTGGGTTAAATGAAGTGCTGTTCATTTCCTTATAAGTTTGATCTAAAGCTAATAGGATATCTTTTTCCCATTTACTTTGCTGAGTAATTAAAATGTAGTCTTCCGTATTTGAACCGAATTTCTCTTCAAAGTATGTTTTGCCCAAATATGTGTTTTCTCCAAAAAGTGCGGGATGTATTGCAATGACGATGAATGAACAATTGACTTTCTTAGAAGAAAAACCGTAGTGAAGGCGTCTGCTATTAACGAAAAAGCCATTTCCTTGCACAATATTCACAATTTCTCCATTCACAAAGTATTCCATCTCCCCATCCAGCACTAAGATGAATTCTAAGTCCGGATGCCAGTGGCACGCAGCAGCATATTTATCAAATTGATTTATTGAACCTTTTCGTACGTAGAGTGGGAAATCGGGAAGATTGTAATTTAGTTCTTCCGATAAGTCGGAGAATACTTCCAGCTTTACATTCATTGTTACATCTCCCTTAAAGAAAATACGATTTTGATAAAATTATATTCGATTTCGGTGGATAAAACGACAATGAGATTATACAATTTTGATAACTTCCAAGAAAGAAAGTAGATGTTGAAACAACTGGTTAACCTGCTATACGTTAACAGTTAAAATTTTAGCTTTATAAGGAGAAAAAAATATGACTATGAGAGAACGAATTGCTTCCGGAAAGTTATTTACCGATTACTGTGAAGGACTGCCTGAAGACAGAATGCGGGCTAAAAAAAGAATGCTGGCCTTCAATTCAACGGGACCAGATGCCTTGGATAAGCGCGCCCAGCTTATGTCTGAAATATTAGGCAAAGAAACAAAAGCGTGGATTGAACCGCCGTTCTACTTTTGTTATGGAACAAACATTGAAATTGGTGAAGGATCTTACATTAATTTCAATTGCAATTTTGTTGACGACACTAAGATTATTATCGGGAAAAATGTGATGTTCGGACCAGCTGTAACAATAGCTACTGTAGGACATCCGATCCACCCGGATTATCGGGGATATATGTTCGCAGATCCTGTGAAAATCGAGAACAATTGTTGGATCGGGGCAAATGTCACAATCTGTCCTGGGGTCACCATCGGTGAAAATACGGTTATTGATGCCGGGAGTGTAGTAACCAAAGATATTCCGGCGAACTCTGTAGCCGTTGGCAATCCTTGCAAAGTAATGCGCACGATCGGTGAACATGACCAAAAATATTATTACAAAGACAGAGAAATTACGAAAGAAGACCTGGATGAAGAAGCCAATTTGAGATGAATCAATAAATGAGGGAGAATTAAAAAAGAGTGCAAAAACGTGTAAAGCTGGTAAATACAGCAGGCGCTAATTTTAATCGTACGTTCAATCGGGAGCTTGTATACCTGGTTATTCCTATCGCATTGCAGAACCTTATAGCGGCAACTGCAGTCTCGGCAGATGTTGTAATGTTAGGGGTAGTAGGTCAGTCTGCAATGTCGGCTGTATCGCTGGCAGGACAAATCACTTTTGTTCTGACCTTGTTTTACATGGGAATGTCGGCGGGAGCAGGTGTTCTTGCTGCTCAATACTGGGGTAAAAAGGACTTGCAAACTATACAAAAAGTTCTCAGTATCGCCTGCGTGTTTGCGGTTATGATCTCTCTGATCTTTTTCGTGGTTTCCTTGGCATTTCCGGATGAACTAATGCGCTTTTTTACGAAGGACGAAGAATTGATTAGATACGGAGCGAATTTTCTTCATGCGATTTCTTTTTCCTACCTTGCGATGGGCCTCACTCAAATGTTTCTCGGCGTGATAAGAAGTATGGAAAATGCAAAATTGAGCGCCTTGATTAGTTCTTCAGGCTTACTTTTAAATATTCTATTGAACGCATTATGTATATTTGTGTTTTTCCCAGACATCCAAGAAAAAGCGATAACGGCAGTTGCGCTTGCAACAGTTGTTGCTCGTTTCTTTGAACTGGGGTGGTGCCTTATTTATTCCATTACACGGGGGACAATTCGCTTTCAATTGCCTGTGCGTGATGATGTTCAGCGTAAATTGCTTAAGGATTATTTAAGATATACAACGCCTGTACAAGGTAACTATATCGTTTGGGGTGGCGCCTTGACTGCAACAGCTGCAATTATTGGACATGTAAATGCTGATATGGTCGCAGCCAATTCCGTTGCGTCAGTGGTGAAAAATTTGGCTGTTGTATTATGTGGAGGCATTGCCACTGGGGGATCGGTACTTGTAGGGAAGTATTTGGGCAACAATGAAATTGAGATGGCAAAAAGGGCCGGAAACCGGATGATCTGGTACGCATTGATTTTTGGCGCTCTTTCCGGCGGGCTAATTTTATTAATGAAACCGCTGGTATTCTATGCGGTTGATTTGAATCAAAACGCACAAGCCTATCTTCATGGCATGCTTTATATATGCGTTTATTATTGTATTGCCAAGTCGATGAACGCGACGACCATTGCTGGTTTATTCGTCGCAGGAGGAGATTCCAAATTTGGTTTCTGGTGCGATACGACAGTAATGTGGGGCATTATTTTGCCATTAAGTTACATCAGCGCTTTTGTGTGGCATTTACCACCTATTGCTCTATATGCCGTAATCAGCTTGGATGAAATTGTTAAGATGCCGGCTGCCTTATTGCGGTATCGTCAATTTAAATGGGTGAAGAATATAACGAGAAATTTTGCCGAAACAGGATATTAGAGAACGAATAATAAGAAAGAGGCGATCAAATGATTAAATTAGTGCTAACAGATATGGATGGTACAT
Source organism: Paenibacillus macerans (assembly GCF_023715465.1). Lineage (GTDB taxonomy): Bacteria > Bacillota > Bacilli > Paenibacillales > Paenibacillaceae > Fontibacillus > Fontibacillus macerans_A. The sequence continues at coordinate 146,871 of NZ_JAMBOE010000007.1, read as the reverse complement.
TCTTGAATAATAACGGGGAGTTTAACAGGGAGTTATACAAGGATGTGCAGAAGATGATGAAGGAACAAGGTGTTATTTTTGCTCCAGTCACTGGCAAGCAGTGTGAACGAGTAGAGGAATTATTTGCAACTGACGCCGCTGATCTATGGATTTTAGGCGATAGCGCAACTCGAATTAAGCATAATGGAGAATTTGTTTATGAGAGTCTGCTCAGTAATAAACTAGGACTAGAAATTATCCAGTTACTTGAAGAAATCAGTCTTGATCAGATCATTATTGCATGTACAAGAACCGGTGCGGTTATTAAAGATACCATTTCCCCTGATATTGTAAGAAGATCCTACGCTCAAGTGAGACAAGTTTCTGATTTTAAAGAATTAACAGAGGATTTTGTTAAAATAACCGTCTATGATTCAGCCCTTCGGTGTTTTGAAACCAGAGAGAAATTATCCCGTTTTTTTGAGTCAGCTTATATTGTTGCATCTGAGGCAGCCTGGATTGACATAGCTAATGTGAATGTTCATAAAGGCACGACTGTTGAGCACCTGCAGCGTTTATTGAATGTTACTCCGCAAGAAACAATGGCATTCGGAGACGGATACAATGATTTGGAGCTATTGGTTCGGGCGGATTATAGCTTTGCTGTACGAAATGCGGTTCCGGAATTGAAAGATGCTGCCAATTATATAACAGGATCAAATGAAGACGATGCCGTGATGAAAACCATTATCCAAATGCTTTCCTTACAGAAAGGCAAATAAATAGATCAAACATTAAGATGTGAGTTTCTTAACCAGTAAAATCAAACCCTTGATTTTACTGGTTTTTATGTTTAGCACGCCTAAGATGCACGCATCTTCTAACCGGTGAGGGAAGCTACTAGGAATTTGGAGCGGTAGCGTGTCGCATGTTATAGTAATTCTACTCATGAAAGAAGGGGAAAAAATAAAAAATGAAAGAAGAGACATCCGAGAAAAAGCTAAAGCTATACTATTTGGAAGGCATTAGGGGACTCGCGGCGTTTGCCGTGGTTATTTCGCACTACATACAAGTATTTTATCCAGCTGCGTTAAATGGAAGGCCGCAACAAGCTCATTTTAAATGGGATATCTGGTACGGACATTCTCCGATTAATTTATTTTATAATGGACAATTTGCCGTTTGTTTGTTTTTTGTGCTAAGTGGTTATGTGCTTAGTGTCAAAATGTTTGAAAAAGAGCTCGATAGCGAGACCTTTCAAAAATGGTTGCATTCCAGCGCTATACGAAGGTACATTCGGCTTGCCGTGCCGGCAGCGGTATCCGTATTGCTTGTGTATCTGGCAATTATTACGAAGGCCTTTCATCTCCAAGAAATATGGGGAACAACATGGACGGATATGAAAAAGGACTACTACGCTTTAGATACAAATGTATATACCGTTATCAAGGCGGCTATTTTTGATCCATTTTTCCGGTTTGATGCACATCCTTACAATCCAGTCCTTTGGACAATGGGCTATGAACTATTAGGTTCTTTTTTAATTTTCGGTTTTCTTGCTTTATTTGGCCGGGTGAAAAAAAGATGGATGGTGTATGTGGTCTTATCCATTGCTTTTATACAGACCTATTTTGTCGCTTTTTTGTGGGGAATGCTGCTGGCCGATTTGCTCAAGCACAAATGGATCCAAAGTAAAATAACGGCAGTACTTGTGCTTTTCATGGGGATTTACTTAGGTTCGGCGCCTTATACTCCATTAATGGGGACTATGTACGAACCCATAGAAGTGTGGACAAAAAATATCAATGAATGGATTCAATTTAACATTGATCCGCGACTTCTTGCCCGAACCCTGGGTTCAGCTATGATTCTCTTTGCTCTGCTTCGTTTAAAAGTGCTGCAGCATGTGTTTGGATGGAAACCGTTTGCTTATTTGGGGCAGATTTCGTTTTCCCTTTACCTCATTCATTTCACTTTCCTAAATACGTTCTCCGCGTTCCTGTTTAGTAAAGTGATGCATCATTTTAGTTATAATCTTGCCTATGCAATTACGTTTATGGTTTCCATGGTGCCCTTATTTATTTTGTCGCATTATTATATGAAATATATCGATCAAGGGGCATTAAAACTAGCGCGAAAAGTTGAAATAAAGATAACCGCATAACCTAAAAACCTATTCCCAAATGGTAGATAGTTTCAATTGAATTTATCCCTCTACAACCTCTTAGGGATGCAGTAACTTCCCTGAGGCCTGGGTGTGGAGTTTTTTTTGTACAAAATGAACTTTTATAACCTCTGCGATCTCTTATTTATGAAAAGGGGGGAGGACATGAAAGTAAGCCATCTGGTCAAACAAGCCCAAAAAGGCAACAAGGAAGCTTTACTGCAGCTAGTCATAGCCGATCAGGACGCTTATTATCGTCTTGCCTATGCATACATGGGAAACGAGCACGACGCGATGGATGCGATGGAAGACATGATTGTTACGCTGTATGAAAAGATTGATCAATTGCGAAAGGGCGAAGCCTTCTACAGCTGGAGCAAAACCATTCTTGTCAATCGGTGCAAAACGTTACTCCGCAAAAAGGCGCGGTTTCTTCCGCTGGAAGACGAGCGAGGACCATCACTTGCCGCATTGGCTGACGATAATCCATATCGCTATTCGGAGTCCGAGATGGACATGCAGGTACTGCTATCTCATTTGAACGCACAACAGCGGGAAGCGATTGAACTTCGATATGTTCATGATCTCCCGTATCAGACGATTGCGGACATAACCGGTGCGCCGCTTGGAACCATTAAATCAAGAATCTCGCAAGGCATCCAAAAACTAAAAGTCATGATCGGAGGTGATCGTTATAAACACGATCGAAGAGAAATTACAGGAGCATAAGCAGTTTTTGAATAGGGTGCAGGCTCCGCCGGAACTTGAAGGCAGACTTCGCAATGCGCTTCAGAATGTTCCCGCTAAAAAGAGAAAGAAGAACACGGCTTTGGCATGGATCACATCAACGGCCGCGGCGCTGATTCTTATCGTTGGAATATTTGAATATCCTGCCTTCGCTTACTACGGAGGTAAGCTGCTTAATCAAAGCGAGTTGACCTCTCTGAGTTTTTCCGAAGTGGCGGAGCAAGGATACGGACAACAGGTAAACCAAAGCAAAACGCTTGATGACGGTACTGTCATTACCATTAACGGTGTTATTGCCGACGATAACGCATTTTTAATGTATTACACCATTGATCGGCCCGCAGGCTCCGTATTGGATGACAATGGTTTCGTTCGTTACGGTGTAGACCAATTGCACGGGTTCTTGACTGATTCCAATCCGACTCAAGGAAACGGCAATTACAGCAAAGATGAAACCCGGTTCGAAGGAGTGTATAAATTCGAGCCGGTTAGTCCATTCTCCAGAACATTGACAGCTACATTCAGTGAGCGGCTGGGTAATGGGGAACGGGCATTATATCCTATTTCCTTCAAGTTTGACCCTAATCAAGCGATGAAGAGTATCATTAAAGAGAATATTTCTAAATCCGTTCCTGTTGATCAGGGCGCTGTCCACTATGACTCCATTACCGCTTCGCCATCTTCAACCATCGTGAGAGGGCATTATGAATTAAAGGAACCCCCAAGATATCCAGCCAATACTAAGCTTTATGTTAATGGAACAGAAGTGAAAAATTGGGGATATAGGGGGGCGGTTGGTTCGGGATTTGAAATTGAATTTGATGTGCTTCCAACAGACAAGATTAAGACCATTGAACTTGTACTGGAAAGTTTCCCGGGATATCAGAAAGTAAAAGAACCCGTCTCCCTTGCCGCACCATCAGACCGATCCATCAAAATGGGGAATCAAAAGATATGGATTCGCAGCGTAACCAAAACCGATACAGGCTATGATATCGTAATCGCCAGAAAACAATTTGTACACTTGGAAACGGACCATTTATCCATACAAGCCGGCGGTAAAATAGTTCCCGTGTCATCGATTTCCGCATCCCGCCCATGGGATTTGAAAAATGGCAACATTCTGTGGGAGAATACGTATTCTTTTAACACCACGGACAAACCGGAACTCCTAATGCTGGACGGATTCGATTATATTAAAACCTACAATAAGACCGTATCTGTAGATATCAAAAAATAGGCCGATCACTTAATAAACACGCCGCCAAAAGGGATCACCTCGCGCAGGAAACGTTTGACGATGCCGTCCTCGGCCTGCAGATCCCGTACCAGTTCACCGCTTCCGGGGCCGCCGGATTGGACCAGCACCGAGCCCCGGCCAGTCATTTTCCACTGGTAGCGCATATGTTGGCTGGCCAAATGATTGCCGTAAACGGAGAGCTCCAGCTTGGCGTGCTCGGGATAAGCTAGCACCCGTCCGGCTTCCACATATAGCGGTTCTTCGGGATGCAGCGGCAGCTCGATCACCTGTCCTTGGGTCAGAATCCCGATTTGTCCCTGGCCGGAAAACTTGACTTTCACCGCGTCACGGGTGATCACCATGTTTTTCATGCTGAGAATGCGATTTTCCATACGGATGCCTTCGGTATAAAAAAAGAGATGCCGGAAGTCGTACAGCAAATCGCTCTCTCCGGCAAACTCGATCCGTTTCAAACCGATGGCGGGAGGAAGAGTCGCGGTTACCCGGCAGGACCCCGTGAAGTCGGCCTGCAACAGCTTGCGTTTCCGGTAAATGCCCTTCATATTCATCAGCCTGTCAGTGCGGTGATGGGCGGGGCCCCGGTAAGCAATGACCTGCCCGGGATGCAGCAGATGCAGCTTGTCGGATTCGTGCAAGTCGAAAGTTATCGTGTGCCCGCCTGCCCCCGGCTGATCGTTATATTCTTGAATATCCATCCTCGACTCCTCCTATCCGGTAGCGGTAGTTAGCGGCGGAGCGCCAACCGGACGAGCCGCAGCACGATAAAATAGCCCGCAAACAGCGCAAGGCCGGCAAACGCCATCACCCGGATTTTTCTGGAATTGGCGTCACGGATCTGTTGCGCCTCCGTCAAAGCCGATACGGTAGAGGCGAGCTCCCTGTTGCGCGCCATTAGCTCCTCGTTTTGCCGGCGGAAGCTTTCCAGCGTTTCCTGAGTCGCATCGAGCTTGTCCAAAGTGTTCTGGTAATCCGCCTTTAATTCACTCACCTCGGAGGGGAGTTGCGACAGTTCATTGACCCCGCTCCAAAAATCATTCCAATAGCCCGCCTCGGCCGGTTTTCCGCCCCCAAAGAGCAGACCGCCGGCGAGCGGGACAAGAATAAGCAAGAGCAGGGACCGGTTCCGGTTTCTTATCAATTCCCCCACCTCCAAAGTTCAGAAAGTATCGACAATATCTATCAACTTTTACGTAAGAGGTGGATGAAAAGTTTCCGAAAGCTTGAACAAGGCGTACAGGGCACGAATGAGAGAGCAACATAACAAAATCCTCCCTATGCCATAATCTATTTGAATTTAATATTAAATTTTTGGAGGTTATGGAACATGGGGAAATTAACAGGAAAAACCGCGCTGGTTACCGGAGCCAGCAGAGGGATCGGCAGAGCCATTGCGATGCGTCTGGCGCAAGAAGGGGCATTGGTAGCCGTCCATTACGGGCAAAACCGGGAAGCGGCCGAAGAGGTCGTCCGCGCCATTGAGCAAAACGGGGGAAGCGCATTTGCGATAGGTCAAAAATTCGGCGATGCCGAAAGCGTGGGGGCGTTTTATGAGGCATTGGACGTGGCGCTAAAAGCACGCACGTACGACACCAGGTTCGATATTTTGGTGAATAATGCGGGGATCGCCTCCACGCTGCCGATTGAGGATACTACGGAAGAGGTGTTCAACGAACTTATGGACATCAACGTGAAAGTCCCGTTTTTCCTGGTCAAGCAAGCTTTGCCGAGACTGCGGGACGAGGGGCGGATCATTAACCTATCATCGGCCGTGACGCGGATCTCTTTGCCCGGCGTTGCCGCCTACAGCATGACAAAAGGGGCGATCAACGCGCTGACGTTGTCCTTGTCCGCCCAGCTTGGCCCGCGCCGCATTACGATCAATGCCATCCAGCCCGGCTTCGTGGAGACGGAGATGAACGCCCCGATGCTCCAGGATCCGGACTCGCGTCAATTTGGCGCGGACTATTCCATCTTCGGAAGATGGGGACAGCCGCAGGATGTCGCGGATATCGCCGCATTCCTGTCTTCCGAAGACAGCCGTTGGATTACGGGGCAACTGATCGACGCCAGCGGGGGATCGCATCTTTAAGATACTGCATACTTGTACACTCGGGCTTCGTAAGGCCGCAGCGTCAAGAATTCCTGATCCGGCAGCGGCTCGCACGGATAATTGCCGATGAGCAGCGCCGCGTCCGCTCCGGTAACCTCGGCGGGGAGGGCAAAGCTGCTCTCTTCGCCGAAGAAATTCAGGATGACGAGCAGCCGCTCGTTTCCGAGCGAACGCAAATAGGCGAATACCCGGTCATCGTCTTCCGCGAGCAAGGCGTAATCCCCGTAAACGATGATTTCGTGCTGTTTGCGCAATTCGATGAGACGGCGGTAATAGTGGAAAAGGGAATCTGAATCCGCCAAGGCCGCCTCCACGTTGATCTCCTTGTAATTTGGGTTGACGGCGATCCAGGGCGTTCCCGTCGTAAAACCGGCCTGCCCTTCCGCGTTCCACTGCATCGGCGTGCGCGCATTGTCGCGTCCTTTAACGTAAATGGAGTTCATGATCTTTTCTTCCGGATGCCCCAAGGCCTTATATTCCCTGTACATGTTGATCGTCTCGATGTCCTTGTATTCGTCGATTGAAGCGAATTTCACGTTGGTCATGCCAATTTCTTCACCTTGATAAATATAAGGCGTGCCCTGCAGTGTATGAAGGAGCGTGGCCAGCATTTTTCCTGATTCTTTCGCATAGCGGACATCGTCGCCAAACCGGGAGAGCAAACGCGGCTGATCGTGATTGTTCAAATACAGGCTGTTCCAGCCTTTTCCGTTCAGCGATGTCTGCCATTTGGTAATGTTCGCTTTGATATCGGCAAGCCTCCAGGGTTTGACGTCCCATTTGCCGCCGGGACCGGAATCGACATCCATCAGTTCAAAATGGAAAATCATATTGAGCTCGCTGCGGTCCTCACCGACATAATGCAGCGCATCCTCGGGGCTGGCGCCGATCGCCTCGCCGACGGTCATCACATCGTATTTCGACAGCACTTCCCGGTTCATTTCCTGCAGGTATTCATGGACCCGCGGGCCGTTGACAAAATATTTTCCGCCAAAATGATAGCTTCCGTCCCGTACGTCCGTCCCCGCATCCGGCAGTTCCGGAACTTTGGAAATCAGGTTGATGACGTCCATACGGAAGCCGTCGATCCCCTGATCCAGCCACCAGGCCATCATCTCATAGACTTCGCGGCGGACCTCTTCGTTATCCCAGTTCAGGTCGGGCTGCTTGCGGGAGAACAGGTGCAGGAAGTATTCATCGGTCGCCTCGTCATACTCCCATGCCGGCCCGCCGAAAAAAGAACTCCAGTCGTTTGGTTCCCGTCCGTCCTTGCCCGGGCGCCAGATGTAGTAATCCCGGTACGGATTGTCCGGCGATTTGCGGGATTCGGCAAACCAGGCATGTTCGTCGGAAGTATGGTTTACGACCAAATCCATGATCAATTTCATGCCCCGCGCGTGCAGGCCGTCCAGCAGCTCCCGCCAATCGGCAAGCGTGCCGAATTCGGCCATGATTTCCCGGTAATCGCTGATGTCGTAGCCGTTGTCGTCATTGGGCGAGCGGAAAACGGGGCATAACCAGATCACATCGACGCCAAGCGTCATAAGGTAATCGAGTTTGGACACGATGCCTTGCAGATCCCCGATGCCGTCGCCATTGCTGTCCATAAAACTGCGGGGGTAAATTTGATACACTACGCTTTCTTTCCACCATTTTTTTTGCATGATGAGCTCTCCTCTTTATTTAGTTGAGTCATAACCGGTTGAACTGCAGCCTATGCTTTGACCGCGCCTTGCGTAATGCCGTTGATGATCCATTTTTGCAGAAACAGGTAAACGATAACCATCGGCAACAGGGCCAGCAAATAGGAGGCGAACGCCAGGTTGTAGTCCGTGCTGAATTGCCCCTGGAAGACGTACTGCACCAGCGGCAGCGTATATTGCGCCGGTTCGGCCAGCAGGATCAGCGGCAGCAGGAAGTCGTTCCACGTCGACAAGCTGGACAAAATCACCACGGTCGCGCTGATCGGCGCGAGCAGCGGGAAGATGATCCGCCAGAACGTTCCCCACGTCGAGGTCCCGTCAACTCTGGCCGCTTCCTCCAGTTCAATCGGCACGGAGCGGATGTATCCGACGTAGACGAATACGTTAAACGGCAGGCCGTAAACGATGTACAGCATGATGAGGCCCGGAATGTTGTTCATGCCCAGGTCGGTCGTCACTTTGACGACAGGCAGCATAATGATCTGAAACGGGATGAACATCGCGCTGACAAAGTAGAGATACAGCAGCTTGAAAAAACGGCGGTTCATATTCCGCGCAATCGCATAAGAAACCAGTGAATTGGTCAACAGGATGCAAACGACGGATACAACGGTGATGACGGCGCTATTGGCCAACGCATGAAAAAAACCGGTCGCTTCGATAGCCCGCGCAAAGTTGCTGAAGTGCAGTCCCGTGGGCGGCGAGAAGATCGACTTCGCCATTTCCTCCGGATTTTTGAGCGCGATGCTCACCGTCATATAGAGCGGGAACAGGATGAACAGAGAGCCCAGCGCTATGAGAACCGTGGCCAGCCAGTTTGTAGGTTTTCTCATAATTGATCCAACTCCCGTCTTTGCAGAACTTTGATTTGGAACAGGGAAATCGCCACGATGACGATAAAGTAAATGACCGCGTTGGCCGACTGGTAAGCGAATTCGCCGCCGGTAAACCCGCCTTGGTAAATCAGCAGCGCGATCGAGCGGGTAGCCGTACCCGGGCCGCCTCCGGTCAGCGCGATGATCTGGTCAAACACCATGAGCCCGCCCTTCATGGCCAAAACCATGTTGATGGTAAAAAACGAAGCGAGCATCGGGAATGTGATCTTCCAAAACTCTTTCCATTTGGATGCGCCGTCCAGGCTTGAGGCCTCATAAAGATCGTTCGGAATGGTCTGAAGCCCGGCCAGGTACAGGATCGTATTGTAGGCGATGGACTGCCAGACACCGACGATGACGATACCAGCCCAAGCCCAGTCGGCGTTTCCGAGCAGGTTGGTCGAGAAAAACTCGCTGCCCAGCTTCTCGCCCCAAACGGGAAAAGCGTTGGAAAACAGGTAGTTGAAAATGTAGCCGATAATCAAAACACCCAGCACGTTCGGCAGGAAATAAACGGCGCGGAAGAAGTTTTTCGCTTTGATCTTCGCATTCAGCCCAAGCGCGATCACCAGGCTGATAACATTGATGAGAATCGTTGAAACGATCGCGTACTTGAATGTGAAAATATACGATTCGAGCACATTGGTGTCTTTGAATACGTTGATGAAATTTTTCAGCCCGACGAACTCATAACCGTCGCTAAAGCCGTCCCAGTTCGTAAAGGCGTAAAATATCCCCTGCAGGGCCGGGTAGGTGTGAAAGGCGAAAAACAGCAGCAGAGCGGGCAAAGTCATCCAATAAAAGGCCGTGCGGCGCTTGGTCATGGGTGGTCCTCCTCAAAACGGAATGAAGTATGGAAAATGAACGTAAACGTTTACGTTTTGTGCGAAAAAAAGACATCAGGCATAGGGTTTTACCGTCTGTCTTTCCACGATCGAATGGGCCATAATCCGGCTGCTTTCGGTTTCGCCGGTTTTGATCATACGGATCAGCTTCTGGGATGCCAGATTCCCCATGTCATACAGCGGCTGGCGGACGGTGGTCAAAGGAGGGACCACCATTTGGGCCAGCTTGAGATCGTCATACCCTATAATCGACAGGTCCTCCGGAACCTTGATCCCATGCTTGGCGGCTACGGAAAGGGCGGCGATGGCCATCTCGTCGCTGGCCGCGAAAACGGCGGTCATATCCGGAGCCTTCCGCAACAGGATTTCCATCGCTTCGCAGCCTCTCTCGAACAAGAAGTCCCCGTAAGCGATATAAGCGGGGTCAACAGTTAGGCCGTACATCTCCAGCGCCTTCTTGTAACCTTCGATTCTTGTGACCCCGGCGATTTTGTCATGTTTCGTCCCGCCGATCAAGCCGATTTTCCGGTGGCCGATCCGGATCAGATACTGGACGGCGTCAAAGGCAGCCTTATAATCATCGACTTTCACGTACGGAACGTTCTTGTAATTCGACTCCGTCGAGACCAGCACGAACGGAATTTGCATTTTTTTTAATGCTTGATAGTACTCCTTCTTCAACACTTCGCTTGAAAAAATCACGCCGTCAACCTGCTTCTCCCGCAGTACCTGCAAATATTTGAGCGTCCGCTTTCCGTCGGAATCGGTATTGCACACCACGACGCTGTAGCCGTTGTCCTGGGCGTAGTCTTCCACCCCGCGGAGAATTTCCGAAGAGAAGAGACTGGACACGGTGGGAAACATGACACCGATCGTATTCGTCCGCTTATTGATCAGACCGCGGGCGATCGCATTGGGCTGATACCCGATTTCTTCGATGGCTTTAAACACCTTATCTTTCGTCTTTTCCGAGTATCCGGGCAGGTTGTTGAGCACCCGCGACACAGTCGCGATGGAGACATTGGCTTTGTTAGCCACGTCCTTGATGGTGGGGTTCATTTTCTTTACCAGTCCCGTCTGCAATAAATTTTGCTTACGCAGGAACGAGCGGCATCCAACGTAAACGCTTACTCAAATCTTAGAACGCGCCTTTTATTTTGTCAACTTCGTTTTTTTCATGGAGAGAAGGGCTTTTTCAAAGGGCATTGACAAACCAAAATCCCGGTTATATATTTTTGGTAAGCGTTTACGTATTGAACCTTGGCTTTTTTGGGACATCAGGAATCGGCTAGAATGGGCAAACAACGCCAGAAAGCGGGGTCATTTACGTAAACGTTTACGTTTTCCACTCCAATTTGATCAGGGGGATTTAAGACGATGAAGAAAATAATAGCACCCGTATTGACTGGCCTGCTGGCAGTATCCCTGCTCAGCGCCTGCGGCAATGGCTCCGGAAATGACACGGGAGCGGCAGCGGGCCAAACCTCCGGCGGTTCCTCCGGCAAGAAGGTCGAAATCGAATTTTTCCAAAACAAAACGGAAGCTAAAGCTACGTTCGACAAGCTCATCGCCAAGTTTAACGAAGCCAATCCGGAAATCAAGGTGACCCAAGTTAATCCGCCTGACGCCGAAACCGTGCTGAAAACCCGCGCGGCGAAAAAGGATATCCCGGACGTCGTAGGAATCGGGGCCACCGACACGTTCAAGACGCTGGCCGCCGGCGGCATGTTTAAGGACTTTACGGACGATCCGCTCGTCCAGGCGATTCAACCGGCTTATATCAAAATGCTGAACGACCTGACGGGCTCCGCGGAGCTGAGCGGGATTCCGTTCTCCGCCAACGCCAGCGGCGTGATTTACAATAAGACAATCTTCAAGGAATCCGGCGTCGAAGTACCGAAAACCTGGGACGAATTCATCGCCGTGGCCGAGAAATTCAAAGCGGAAGGGATAAACGCCTTTTATCTCACATATAAAGATTCTTGGACCACGCTAGTGCCGTTCAATGCTCTTGAGCCGAGCATCGTCGGCACCGATATTTTCAAGCAGCGTCAGGAAGGCACGGTGAAGTTTGCGGATACGTTAAAAGAAGTGGCCGAGAAGCAACTGAAGCTGCTCGATTACGGGCAGAAGGATATTTTCGGCAAAGGTTACAATGACGGCAACACCGCTTTCGCCAAGGGTGAATCCGCGATGTATCTGCAAGGGGTATGGGCGATACCGGAAATTCAGAAAGCCAACCCTTCGATCGAACTCGGCGTGTTCCCGCTCCCGGCGACCAACGATCCGGCGCAAAACAAAGTGATTTCCGGGGTGGACACGCTGCTGACGGTTTCGAAAAATACAAAGCATCCGGAAGAAGCTATGAAATTCATTCAATTTTTGCTGCAGCCCGATAATGTGAAGCAATACATCGACGAACAGAAGGCATTCCCGGCGATCACCGGAGTTACGCAGGACGATCCGATCATGGACGGCTTCAAAGAAGCGTTCACGGCCGGGCAAATTTCCGACTTCGCGGACCACTATGTTCCGGGAGCTATGAAGCTCGACTCTTTGATCCAGGGATTCCTGCAAAAGAAGGATGCCGGCGCCTACTTGAATCAGTTGGACACAGAATGGGATAAAGTCGCCGCCCGCAAGTAAAAGAAGTGTTGCCCGTGTTCGAGTAACGTACGGCAAGGCCGCCCAAACCGTGGGTGGCCTTGTTTTTTTGGGTATAGAAACCCCTCATATAAAAAATTATCCATTTTCCTTCCAGGGCAGCCTCCTTAAACCGTTTCTTTAACTTTTTAGTTTGCCGGCGATCTCCAGCATCCGCTTCACCTGATGCGCGACGGCGGGTTGAACGTTTTCGGTCATGTTGCCGTCCTGATCGACGGTGACGCTTGTCCCGTAAGGATTTCCGCCCGTCGTGAACAGAACGGGATCCGTATAGCCCGGTGCCGCGATGATGGCTCCCCAATGGTACATCGTGGTATACAATGACAAGATCGTCGCTTCCTGACCGCCGTGGTCATTTTGGGCTGATGACATCGCGCTGACGACTTTATTGATCAGCTTGCCTTGAAACCACAGTCCGCCGGTCGTGTCCAAAAACTGCTTCATTTGCGCCGGAACGTTGCCGAACCGCGTAGGCACGCTGAACAGCACGGCATCTGCCCATTGCAGATCGTCGAGCGTGACGACGGGGACGTCTTTGGTGTTTTCCACATGGGCTTTCCATTGCGGATTGCCGTTGATGGCCGCTTCCGGCGCGAGCTCCTGGACTTTCATCACCTTTACTTCAGCCCCGTTGCCCTTGGCGGCTTCCTCCGCCATCTTGGCCAGCTTATGATTAGTTCCCGTGGAGCTGTAATACACGATTGCGAATTTAATTGCGGACATGCGTTTATGCCTCCTGTAATAGGTTGGAATCATGCTAAGTATGAGAGAAAAACGCGGCAATTATTCGGTTACTGAAACTTTCGTACCGGAGTATTCGTTATATAAGCATTATTTGATTTTTAGACAAGGTAAGGGGAAAATCGACATGCCCACAGCATCTTTACCCAGCCGGACCTCGGTTAAACGGGGGAAACGGGGGCAAAAACGCAGAAAAACGCAAAAACGGCGGAAACGCGGCTTTATCTATTTTTCCTCACGAGTGTTTCTGGTGATGTTATGGATCGGAATGGCAGCTATGATATGGTTGTTTTTTACGCCTTCCGGCAACAACGTCCGGTTTCTTATGGCCGATACCTTGATTACGACGCAGCACCGGCATTGGGCCAAATATATTATCGGGCAAGCGGAGCTGGACAAGCGGGTGGCCGCCTATCAAGCCCAATTCGAGCAGATGGGCGAAGAGAAGGATACCCATACGATCGCGGTCCCGCAGCAGGAAGAAACCAAAGAAGAAAAACCGCTTATCGAAATCGAAGAGGTTTCGGGGAGCGGTTATCACGGATACGTCATGACCGTCAACGACCCGACGAAAATCCGGCTCGGCGTCCCGGCCAAACGCGGCAAAGGCGAGAAAGTGTCGAGCATGGTGCAGCGGACCGGAGCCGTCGCCGGCGTCAATGGCGGGGGATTCGCCGACCCGAATTGGAAAGGCAACGGCTTTAAGCCGATCGGGCTTGTGATTTCACAAGGCAAGCTCTATTACAACGGCCTCGGCTCCAAAACGTCCACCCAGGTGGTCGGACTGGACAAGCAGGGGAAGATGGTCGCCGGGAAGTATACGCTGGAGGAGTTGAAGGAGCTTGGGGTTCAGGAAGCCGTCACGTTCCAGCCGCGGATCATCGTCAACGGCAAGGGGCAGATCCGTAACCAGAAAGAAGGCTGGGGCATCGCGCCGCGAACGGCGATGGGGCAAAGGGAAGACGGCGCGATTCTGTTCGTCGTGATCGACGGGCGCCAGCCGGGCTACAGCATCGGCGCGAGCCTGTATGACGTGCAGCAGATCATGCTGGAGCACGGCGCGGTCATCGCCGCTAATCTGGACGGCGGGTCGTCCACCGTGTTGGTGAAACAAGGCGGGGAAATCGTCAACAAGCCGTCCTCGGAATACGGGGAGCGGTATCTCCCGACCGCCTTTCTCGTCTTCGAGCATCCGGAACAGGTCAACATCCCGAATATTTGGGAAGGGCTGCGGCCGCAGGATATCGATCCGGGCAAAAAATAAGTCGGCGGCGTTCAGGCTGTCCAAGCAGACAAATCTGCTTTTGGACAGCCTTTTTTTGTCTTAGAGAGAAGCGCCCCCCCCTCATAAAATAGCGGAACTTTATGGTCTTATTTTCCGGAATGAAGCGTGTCCAGTATACTTAGCGGTGCAAAAAGCAGCCATCTCCCTGCGGCTCGAGAAAATAGCGCCATTAAACTCCTCTATTTATCTAAAAATGGGCAATACCGCCGAAATAGCGACATTTTTTCTCCTTATGTTTTCGCTTGAGTTTTAAAACCGTCAGCTAATGCTTGTTCCAAAAGAAGCGCTGCCGGTATTTCCGCGGCGACTGGCCTTCCATTTTCGTGAAGCAGGCGGTGAAATAGGAGGCGGTGTTGAAGCCGACCTGCTCAGCGATCCGCTCTACGGTCAGGTCCGTTTGCAGCAGCAGCAGCTTGGACTGCTGGATGCGCAGGCGCAGCAAATATACGGCCGGCGGGCAGCCGAACACTTTTTGCATGCAGCGGGCGATGTAGACGGGATGGAAGTTGATGCTTTCGCCCAGCTTTGAGGCCGAAAAGGGCTCGCGGTAATGCTCGCGCAGGTAGGAGGCGGCCGCTTCCGCGCAAACCGATTGCGGGGACGGCGTATCTCCGCCGGCGGAGGCGGAAAGCTGGACGATGACCTCCTGAAACAAGGCCTGCTGCCTGAGCCGGACACCGTTTAAGTGAATGCTCCGGTTCATCTCCGTCAGCTCGCTGATCGCGGCGGCCAGTTTTTGCGGTTGGGCGAGTTTCGTGTACTGCGGGAGCGGCACGGTATAGGAGGTCGCGGAGAACAGGGGCAAAGCCGGCGGCCCCGGCGTTTCCTTATCCGCATAGCTTCCCTGTTGCTGCCGGTATTCCTCCTCTTCGACGACGCGCCAATCGCCGAGAATTTGAAAATGCAGCCAATGATGCAGCGTTTCTTCCCGGCAGCCTTCCACGGCGTAATGATAGCAATCCGGCCGCAGGATCAAGGCGCGGCCCGCGCCGATTTCATAATTCCGGCCTTCTTCTCCAACGTACAGGCAGCCCGAAACGACAACGAGCAGGTCAAACGCGCCGATATTTTGCCGGCTGGGATGTTTGCCGCCGACTGGGAGGGGCGTAGCGCCGCTGACGATATAATGAGGCAGGGGAGGCGCGGTAAATTCGATGATCGGAGACATGAAACGCCAGCTCCTCTTAGGTTGGAATATTAAAAGATTGAGTTGATTCATTGATACATTAATATCAATATAACATCTATAATGTGTTTCGTGCTAACAAGATAGATGTGGGCGTCAAAGCCGTTCCACATTCTGCAGGAGGTTGTAATAATGAAGAAAATCAAGAGCGGCGAAAGAGACAAGTTTTCCCATTGGCTGCTCGCCTGGCCGATTTTTATCGAGCTGTTTCTGCAAATTTTGCTCGGCACCGTTGACACGTTGATGGTCAGCCGGATTTCCGACAACGCGGTCGCGGTCGTGGGATTCTCCAATCAGTTGTTTAACGCGCTTACGACGCTGTTTGCCACCATCGCCAGCGGCGCCGGCATCGTAATCGCGCAAAAAATAGGCTCCGGCCGGGAAGAAGACGCCCGGACCGTAGCGATCATCGCCTTTAAAGTGACGGGGTACATTGGCATTTTCCTCAGCATTTTGCTGATCGCCGTGCCGAAGCCGATCGCCCGGGTGCTGCAGCTGCCGGAAGAATTGCTGCCGATGGCGGAGGTGTACATTTCGATCGTGGGCGGCGGTATGATCCTGACCGCCATGATCTCCATGCTTGGAACGGCGATCCGCAATACCGGAAACACAAAAGGACCGATGTACACGGCGGTAGGAATGAACATCATCCATATCGCGATGAACTATTGCTTTATTTTCGGCGCATTCGGTTTTCCGCAGTGGGGGTTGACCGGGGTGGCTATCTCGACCGTGATCAGCCGGCTGATTGCAACGGTGGTCCTGCTGCTGATTTTCCTCGGCACCTTTCAGCGGCGTATCGGATTTAGGGATTTGCCGGTCTTCGACCGCAAACTGTTCAAGGAAATTTTGGTCATCGGTTGGCCGCTTGGCGTCAATTCGGCCAGCTGGGTATTTTCGCAGCTTGCGATTTTTTCGTTCCTCGCCATCCTTGGTTCCACCGAGCTCGCGGCAAGGACGTACATGAATACGCTGGAATCGTTTTGCTTTATGCTCGGCTTCTCCTTGGCGATGGCGGCGCAAATCCAGATTGCCCACCTGTACGGCGCCGGCAAAACGAAGGAGGCTTACCGCGCGGTATACCGCGTGCTGGCCTTCGGGCTCCCGTTGGTGATCGTCAACGCTTTTATTCTCGTATTGGTTGGTCCGGCGCTGATGGGCGTGTTTACGAAAGATCCGGAGATTTTGACGTTGTGCGTTACGCTGCTGTGGCTGAATTTGTTGCTGCAGCCGGGCAAAATGGTCAACATGGCGATCGGCAACTCGCTGAACGCAGTTGGGGACACGAAATATACGATGGTCATCTCCCTGATCTTCATGTGGCTGATCGCCACGGGCTGCTCCTATTGGTTTGGCATTTCCATGGGCTGGGGCATCATCGCGATCTACCTTAGCATGATCACCGATGAATACGTACGCGGCGTCCTGTCGTACTTCCGCTGGCGGGGCCGTAAATACTTGCGGATGAAAGAAGCCGACCTGAGCAGGGAAGGGAAGCCGCCGGGTGGCACCCCGCTGGACGGTGTGGCGAGCCCGGCGTTGTGATGTGGCATTATGACGCAGCATTGTGTTGTGACCGGCTACCGGCTCGACCGCACGCTGCATGCAGCTAACTACCGGACTAGGCTGTACATTGCATGCGGCTAATTACCGGCTCGACCGCACACTGCCTATGGCTAACGGACGTGAGAGACCTTATTTGCCCGAAAACGCGGCTCTTTATTTTCTAACGGACTGAAATGCGCTTATTTGCTGGAAAAAGGCCGAAAATACGTGCCAGAACGCCAAATAAGGTCTGCTGTGTCCGTTTACATCGCGCAAACCCTGGATTTTGCCTAAATAACGGCGCTACGGTCCGTTAGAAATCCGGCATCACCGCGAGCGACACAAAAAAGCTGTCCCAGGCTGGCGGCTGCTTCCTGTTTTACAACAGAGGCAGCTCGCCTTGCGCCTTAGGGCAGCTTTCTTTATACAAGTTATTCCTTGTCTTCCTTAACACGGTCCGGAAGTTGCTGTACGTAGCTGTCGGAGAGACGGAGCAGCTCGAGCGCCCGGTTGTATTCGTCTTCCGTTGTCAAAGCTTGGCTTACGCCGTCTTTGGCCAGCGGGTATTGGGTCCCGTCGTTGTACCAAACCCCTGGCATAAACAAAGCTTTGTTGTTCAGGAACGAACCGGAAGGCAGGTAGTAACGCTGCGGCAGCAGATTGTAGTCCGTTTGATTCAGGATGTCCTCGCCGAAATGAATGTGATCGTCCAAAGACGCTCCCAACAGGTTGGCCACCGTAGGCAAAATATCAACCTGGCCGCCGACGTTTTCCATCACCTTCGGGGATTCGCCCGGGACGGAAATGATCAGCGGGATGTTGACCATGTCGCGATAGCTGTATTCCCGGCCGTAGATTTCCTGCATTAGTTCCAGGCCGTGTTTATCCAGGGAATACATCGGCAGGCCAAGGTGATCGCCGTAAATGACCACGACGCTGTTATCCCAAATGCCATTTTGCTTCAGATCGTCGATAAACTGGCCAAGCGCGTAATCGGCGTAACTTTGCGCCCGCAAATAGTCGCCAACCATGTTGTCCTGATACCGTTCCGGCAGTTGGACTTTGTCCTTCTCGTGCGGCGTCGTAAACGGATGGTGCGCCGTCATCGAAATAACCTGAGCGTAAAACGGCTTGCCGCCCTGCTGCATTTTGTCCAGCTCTTCGGCGGTTTTCTTGTACAGCACCTCGTCGGACGGGCCAAAGAAGACCATATCGTCCGTGCCGAAAAACTTCTGGTCATAGTAACGGTCCCAACCCAAAGCGGCGTACAATTCCCCGCGGTTCCAGAAATCGACCGCATTGGTGTGGAAGGTTGCGGTGTCGTAGCCCTGCGACTTCATCAATTTCGGCAGGCTGGGCAGCTCCTTGTCCGGATAGTTTTGCGTGGCCGCCTCATTATAGGGAATGTAAAACGAGGTGTTCACGACGAATTCGGCGTCCGAGGTGTTGCCTTGTCCGACCATTTGATAAAAATGCTTGAAATAGATGTTATCCTTCACCAACCGGTTCATGACCGGCGTGACTTCCTGGCCGTCGACCTTCAGGTTGATCAGGAAATTTTGGAACGACTCCAATTGAATGATGATCAGGTTTTTGCCTTTGGCGGTGCCGAAATATTTCGGGTGGGCCGGCTGCGTAATCCCTTTAAGCTGGTCGATTTTGGTTTGGGTAATCTGTGTGCTGTCGACGAGATCTTCTTTTTTGCCGGAAAAAATCGTATACGTTTCGTAGTTCAGGATGCCCATTTTCTCCGCTTGCTTGATTTCGTTCATGCTGGCGCGGTTAGGCCATATGTTGAAGATGCACAGGAGCACCGAAGCCGCAAAAATACCCGCGATCACACCGGTGCTGGTCTTTTTTAAGTTGAAAAAGTTTCTGAGCTGCTCGGCTCTTTTTTTGCGCAGGAGCCAGTAGCCGATGATGACGATATCGAGAAAAATCAGCAGATAGTACGGCGCCAGCAAGGAAAATACGCTGTGTTTGACCGCAGTAACCTGATTAACCTGATCCAGGGCATGGTAATTAACGATGACCCCGTAATATTTATGATACATAACTGCGGCAAAAAATATGGCGGTGACGATAAAGTTGACGGTCAGATAAAGGCCGATTTTACGCTTGGAAGAAAACCATTCGATCAGGCAGAACAGCGCCCAAATAAAGGGGATTTCCCTCAGCAAAGGCCCCCAGGCGGGAACTTCGTCAAAGATGGTGATCCAAACGATGTAAATTTTCAATATCATGATGACGGAGAAAAAGACAAACGGCTTGATGTTGGCCAGCCGGATGCGGTTGAATTGTAACACGGCGTGTTCCTTCCTTTCCGCTTTGTTACGCTGTTTAATACTGGCTTTACATTTTAACACCCCTAATATAATACATGAATTAGGAGAAAGAATAAAATAATTCAATTCACTCATTTAACAAGGTATCTCAAACATGGCTTTGTTAACATCGCGTTAGTTCTCATTATTGACTTGTTACGGCGGTTTTTGCTAAATTAGAGGTATCCTTCTGGACGGGAGAGATTTTGATGTCGGTGAATGTTCTTAACTAATCAAATTTCATATGGACCGATAGCGGGTTTTTAGGGACGCATTCAGGGCGACTTCGCGGCTGTTTGATGCTAGGCGCGCACGTCTGTTTGAGCGTACTCTTGTTTCGGTCTGTTGAATTTAGTTAAGAACACACGCGGAACATCATGCAGTGCCTTTAGCGCTGCCTGTTGCTTTGGAATGTAAGCCGTGCTGTATTCAGCGCGGCTTTTTTGCATTTTTCGGGGGAACAGGCATATAGCGGGAGAGGTATAGGCAAAGGATGGCATTCGTGCTGTCCTTTGCCTTTTTTTTGTGCACCCGGATGGAAGGATGAACCGAGAATGAGGAGGTTTTGGACATGGAAAAATTTTCGCTTCACATGCTGGAATACGAGAGCATCAAACAGGAGCTGATGAGTTACGCCGTATCGTATGAAGGGCGAAACCGGATCGCCGGGCTGGCGCCGCTGGAGGAGAAACGGCCGATCGAACGGGCGATCGCGGAAACGGCGGAGGCGCTTGCTCTGTATGGAAAAGGAGCCAGCGTTCCGCTCCCTTCGCTGGATGGAATCGAGCTGGTGGCTTCGCTGTTGGGCACCGGGTACCTGTTTACCGAGCAGGACCTGACGGCGGTGCAAACCTTTCTCCACAGCTGCGGCCAACTGAAGAAGTATATGGCCTCCAAAGGCGAACTGGCCTGGAGAATTGGCGTTTACGCCCAAGACCTGCGGGATTTACCAGCGCTGCAGCAGGAAATTTTGCGCTGCATCCGGCACGGGGTGATTACGAATGAAGCAAGCCGGGAGCTGGAGAAAGTCCGTAAAAGGATCGCGGTGGTAAAAGAGCGGATTCAGAAAAAGCTCCAGTCCGTGATGGCCCGCCATGCCGCGATTTTGCAGGAAAACATCGTCAGCGTGCGCGGCGGCAGGTACGTCATCCCCGTCAGGAAGGATTACTACAAGCAAGTGAACGGCCGTATGCTGGATCAGTCAACCAGCGGGCAGACGGTGTTTATCGAGCCGCAGGAGGTGTCGGCGCTGCAAAGCGAGCTGGAGCTGCTGCAGGGAGAAGAGGCGCGGGAGGAAGCCAAGGTGCTCGGCTGCCTGGCGGAGCTGGTCGAGCGGGAAGCCGAGGCGATTTACCGGAATATTGAAATTACGGGGACGTACGACTTCATCTTCGCCAAAGCGAAGTATGCGGCGGCGATCGGCGGCGTAGCGGTGGAGATCGGCGAGGACGGGCACACCGTCATTCGCGGGGCCAAACATCCGAAGCTGCTGCAGACGATGGTTCCGCTGGACATGGAGATCGGCCGGAAGTACCGGACGCTGATCATCACCGGTCCGAATACGGGCGGCAAAACCGTCGTGCTCAAGACGTTCGGACTGCTGGCCTTGATGGTTCAGTCCGGTCTGCTCGTGCCGGTGGCGCCCGGCAGCCGGTTCGCGGTGTACCGCGGCATTATGGCTGTGATCGGCGACGGGCAAAACCTGGAGCAGTCGCTCAGCACGTTTTCCGCGCAAATCAGCGCGCTCGTTACGATGCTGCGCGAGGCCGGTCCGTCCACGCTGCTGCTTATCGACGAACTGGCGGCGGGAACCGATCCCGGCGAAGGCATCGCCCTGTCGATCGCCATCCTGGAGGAGTTCGCGCGCAAAGGAGCAACGGTGTTGGTGACGACACACTTTAACGAGCTGAAGACGTTTGCCTCCCGGGCGCAAGGCTTCCAGAACGCGCGCATGGAATTCGACGCGGAGACGCTGCGTCCGCTGTACCGGCTGACGATCGGCCAGGCCGGCCGCAGCTACGCGCTCGAGATCGCGAGCCGGCTCGGGATCGCCCCGGGCATCGTGGAGCGGTCGCAGCATATCGTCAGCCGCCAGGCGGCGGAGGGTGGCGGAAGTTCGGCGCTGTGGGACGACATTTTGCCGGAACGGGTGCAGGAATTGGAGCAGGGGATGGTGCAGGGGACGGTGCAGGGGACGGGAAAGAAGGCTCAGGAACTTGCGTTGGGCCCGATGCAGGAGCCGGTATGTCCTCGTCCCGCGTCGGGGCGACCTTTGCAGGATGGGGTGCCGGAGGTTGCGGCGCCTGGGGCTCTGGCCGGCGCGGAACCCGGGCCCGTTACGGCTGAGCAAGTCTTAGCCGGGCATGCTGCCTCCGAGCTGGGCCCGGGCAAACCGGGGACGGACCCGGCCGGGCAGCGGGATCAACCAGCTGCGGCCTCATCGGCCCCGGAGCAGCCGGTGCCAAAGAAATCGCCTGTTTTCGAGGTGGGCGACTCGGTGATCGTCACTTCCATCGGGAAGATCGGCATCGTTAGCGCGCCGCAGGATCTCCGGGGCATCGTCGAAGTGCTTGTGCAGAAGCAGCGGATCAAGGTCAACCACAAACGGCTTAAGCCTTACATCAAAAAGGAAGAGCTGTATCCCGACGACTACGATTTCGATATCGTCTTCGATAGCAAGGAAAACCGCAAAAAGCGGAAGCTCATGGCTAAACATCACGTAGAAGGCTTGGAAATTGTCCGGAAACCGGGCGAGAACTAGTTTGAATAACAAAAGAAGCATCCCGATTCGCCATATGGCGGTGAGGATGCTTCTTCTGTTTCTGCGGGGAGTCCCTTTATTGCTCTAACAGGGGAAGGGTGCAGACCCAGATGGGGTTTAGTAAAACTAGTTTATCACCAATTGGACGGCGGGGCCTGCACGCCATGCGGCTATAAAGGACCTTGCAGCTTGCTAACCACCAGAATGATCACACACCATACACCGGAATTCCCTGCCGGAATCCCCTACCGGAATTCCCCTAACCTGATCGCCGCTCCACCTCTGATTGGAAAAAATCCAATAGATTGAGGGGAATCGAATGCGATTTGAAGCTCCCATTGGAAAAAATCCAATAGAATTCGCGCAAACCGTCCATTTTCCGCCCTGCTGAGTCCGATCTATTGGAAAATATCCAATCTAGCTGCTGTATTTACCACTGAATTTCCAGTTCTATTGGATATAATCCAATCAGAACATGGCGTCAGGCACATCCAGGCACATCCAGGCACATCCAGGCATAGTCAGGCGCAGTTACAATTTAACCCCGGTTAACCCCAGCCGGAACGGTAAGCTGCTCGGCCAGCGTGGCCACAAACTGCTCAAGGAAAGCCTGGTCCGTCTCATCGAACCGCCGCTTGTTCGGACTATCGATGTCGAGCACGCCAAACAGCTGCCCGTCCTTGACGATCGGAACGACGATTTCACTGTTGGAAGCCGCGTCGCAGGCGATATGCCCGGGAAATTCGTGCACGTCGCCGATCCGCAGCGTTTCCCGGCGCTCGGCGCTTGTGCCGCAGACGCCTTTGCCCAGCGGAATACGGATGCAGGCCGGCAGCCCTTGGAACGGGCCGAGCACCAGTTCCTTGCCGTCATAAAGATAAAACCCGACCCAGTTGATATCGTCCAAATAAAAATTCAGCAACGCGGCGGCGTTGGCCAAATTCGCCACATTGCTGCTCTCCTCATAAATCAAGCCCCGAAGCTGTGACAATACGGCGTTTTGCCGCTCTTCCCGGGTGCCTGAGAATTCGTTTGCATGAAACATAAGGGTATTCCCTCCTTGACTTCGCTTCCGGATCAGGTCCGTAAGCAGCGCTACGCGATAAAGCTATTATAAGCCAGCTCGCGTCCGAAGGGTAGGTGCGTTTATTTTACAAACTCCGACACGGTGTGCTATTTTTTATCAAATTTGCAAAATATGTTTTTTGGCATCATGAGGTAAAATAGGGGAAAGATCGTAGAAAAGGTGATTTTATGGCGACACCAGTGTACAGTGAAACCTATCGAAAACATAAAAAAGTAAGCAATGAGCTTAAGGCGACGATCGAGCACCTGCGCTCCGAGCTGATGAACGCCGCAGTGGAGGACAACTTCAGCAGCGGCGCTATATTGGAATTAAGCCAGCGTCTGGATCATTACATCGTCATGGCTCAAAATCAGATGCTCGGCAAATAAGCCGCCGTCACTGCTTCCGTTACCTTTTCCGCGCCAAGCACCTCATGAATGAAGGAATGCACTTCCGCTTTGTAACGTTTCGGATCAACGCCGTAGGCGTTGGCATGGACGGCGCCTTCGATCAGCAGTAATCTTTTCGGTTCCGGTTTACTCCGGTACATATCTTTGCTCATGTAGGTAGGAACGTAGTTGTCTTTCGTTCCGTGGATGAATAAGACGGGCAGGCGGCTTTTTTCCACCGCTTTGATCGGACTGACCTGGTCGAGCCGGAAGCCCGCTTTGCGCTGCAAAAGCCTGTTCACCAAAGGCAGCAGCGGATATGCCGGCAGCTTGTTCAGCTTCGTGAATTGATGCCGCATCAGCTCCGTCAAATCGGAGTAAGGGCAATCGGCAATAACGAACTTTACGTTCGGATGCGCAATGCTTAGATATTCCAATACCGTTCCTCCGCCAAGGGATTGGCCATGCAGACCGATTTCGGTTTGTTCCCCGTAATGTTCCAAAATCCAATTTACCCAGGTTTGCACGTCATATTTTTCATAGTACCCATAAGTCGTATATTTGCCTTGACTGCCGCCGTGGCGCCGCTGATCGATCAGCAAAATGTTGAAGCCCGCATCGCGAAACATGTCGATGTATTGCGTCGAGGCGTGCAGTGAAACCGTATAACCGTGAACGATGATCATCCAGCGGGGGCTCTTCGGAAAAAAATCCAGCACGTACCCGCTGAGCTGCAGGCCATCCTGTGACATGACCTGCACCTTGCGTTTGTCCAGACGGTCAAACCGGTCCAAGGAATAGACGCCCGTACGCTCCAAATATTCGTAAATGCGCTCTTTCGTCTGCAACCGCATTTGCGTGATCTGACGAAGGGCGTAACGCGGCAGACCGCCGGAGATCAGCGCAGCCAGCAGCAGAACGGTGATGCCGAAAGAGAGGATCATCCGGGTTTTCCCTCCTTTTTTTAGAGTCGAAACCTATCCATAAAGCTCTATCTGTAGACCATAGTATCACCGAAAAGACGGCAAGAAAATCATAGCGTGCGAAAATTGCCGCTTACCTTTGACGTAAACTCTTCGATGTGATTAGCTATAATTATGCCGGGGAGCGGGCGGCTTTTGCCGATACCTCCGGTTTTGTGTTCTAAAGCAAAGAGAGGAGGACGGCACATGTTTAAATGCGGCGGGAATATTCCTGTCCTGGAAAGCGAAAGGCTGAGGTTAAGGAGAATGGAGCGCGGCGACGCCGAGGTGATGTTTCGTTATTGGAGCGATCCGGAAGTTACCCGCTATATGAACGTACCTCCGTTTGCCTCCGTGGAAGAAGCCTGGGACATGATCAATCTGCTGAACGGTTTGTCCGAAAGCGAAGATGCGATGCGTTTTGGCATCGAATTGAAGGAAGAAGGGAAGCTGATCGGCAGCTGCGGATATAACGTTTGGGAACTGTCCGGGGCTTACCGCGGCGAGATCGGTTATGATCTCGGGCGGGAATACTGGGGGCGCGGATATATGTCGGAGGCGTTGAGAATGCTGCTGGCCTATGGCTACGACACGATGGGGCTCAATCGGATCGAAGGGCTGGTAGAGCCGGAAAACGCCGGATCGCGCAAGCTGTTGCTATCATTTGGGTTTAAGGAAGAAGGGCTGCTGCGGGAATACCAGCAGACGGAAAAGGGCTTTGTCGACCTGCTGATGTACTCATTGCTCAAAAAAGAGTATGCAAAAAGCATTTAACAACGAGGGACGTGATAACGATGGAAAAAATGCATACGGCGCGCGTCCCGCTTCAGGTGCTGGATCCGCTCAGCAAACTGGTTGCGTTGCTCTGCATTGCGGGCTTGAGCATGCATTGGGATAAGGCGGTGCCGCTCAGCGCTATGTTGTTTTTTTTGGCCGGGACCGCCAGGTACGGGGCCGGAATGGCTTGGGGGAAGCTAGGTAGACGAATGGGGTATATCGCCGGTTTCGGCGTGCCGTTATTTGCCGTCACCGCTTTGGCCGCACCCCCCTCCGGGGAGGCGATTTCCGCCGGCTTCCTGTCAATCCCGGTAAACTCGCTCTCCGCGGGAGCAGCGGTCTGCCTGCGGATGTTCTGCCTGTTTATATCCTCGCTGATCTATATTGAAACGACGGACCCCAAGCAGTTCGTCGTCATGATGACGACCCGGCTCAAGCTGCCTTACCGCTTTGTTTTCGGCGTGTCGATAGCATTGACGTTTTTGCCGCTGCTGGCCGAGGAGGGGCGGGTTGCCGCCGATGCGCGTAAAATCCGGTCTGCCAGAGCGCCTAGAGGACTGGCGGAACGTTTGACGCAGGTTCGGGGAAGTTTGCTGGCGGTGTTCGCCGGGGCGATCCGCCGGATCGAGCAGACATCTGGTGCGATGGACGCTAAAGGCTTTGGAGCTTATCCGGAGCGGACGTTTTTGCGGGAGGCGGCTTTGTCCCGGAATGGAGTGTGGCTGATGGCGTTCAGTGTGATTTTCAGCGCCGGATTATGGTTTATTTAGGTCTGGTCCGAAAAAAAGGACTTGACGCGCCGCGATTGTTAACCTAAATTTTAATTTGTGGTTAACAATTGATTTGGAGAGGATGACAAAGCAGATATGAACGAATCGACGAAAAAAACCGCTTTTGCCAAATTTACGACGCTGGATATCGTGCTGATGGCTATGCTGGCGGCGGCCAACGCGGTGATGACCGTATATTTGTCGCCGGTTAATCAAGCATTGAACGGACTAGGGGGGCCTATCGCGACTTCGACGATTACCGGTTTGTACATGGTTTACGGATTGCTGGCTTATTACATTATCCGCAAGCCGGGAACGGGGCTGATTACATACGGGATCGGGGCGGTGGTGCAGTCGTTTATGGGTTCCGCCTACGGCATCGTTTCCTGCTTTGCCGCCGCGGCTTGTTATCTTGTGATCGCCGAGGGAATTTTTGCGCTGACGCGTTATAAAAAGTGGGGCTGGACGGTCATGCTGGGGGCCGGAGGCGCGATGGTGCCGGTTTGGTTTTTCGTTGCCGCGCAGATGTTCGGCTATACGAAATGGGGAACCGGGGTGCTGTTGATCGCGCTCGTGGTCCGCACTTTGAGCGGAGTTGTCTTCTGCGGGCTGCTGACGAAACTGATCGGCGACGGGTTGGCGCGCAGCGGACTGCTGCGCCGGTTTGCGGTCAGCCGGGGAGCGAAAAGCCTGACATGACGGCTCCGGCCTTTGATTTGGAGCGAGTCGGCTACAGTTTTGAGGCGGGGACGGAACCGGTGTTGTGCGACGTAACGCTCCGCGCGGCCGCCGGGGAATGGATTGCCGTAGCGGGAGCGAGCGGCAGCGGCAAATCGGTTCTGGCCCAGCTGCTGAGCGGGTATCTCCCGCGCTCCGGGGGAGGCGTGCGGACGGGCCGGCTGCTCGTCTTCGGCGCGGACCCCGCGGAGGCGGAAATCGCCGCCGTAGCGCATCGCATCGGGGTCGTGTTTCAAGACCCCGACGCGCAGCTCGTGCAGGGCCGGGTCGAAGACGAGGTCGCCTTCGGCCCGGAAAACCTGCGCGTGCCCGCCGCCGGCATCGAGCGGCGGGTCGCGGATGCGCTGGCGGCGGTGCAGCTGACGCCGCAGCGGAAGGCGCGCGTGCACGCGCTGTCCGGCGGCCAGCGCCAGCGCACGGCGATCGCAGCGGCGCTGGCGCTGGAGCCGCCGCTGCTCGTGTTTGACGAGCCGGCGGCCAGCTTGGACGCCGCCGCGAGGACGCGGCTGCTGGCGCTGCTGCGCCGCCTGCACCGTGAAGGCCGGACCGTCGTGACGTTGTCCGGCCGGATCGACGAGCTCGCGGCCGCAGCGCCGCGGCTCGTCGTGTTGGACGCCGGCACCGTCGTTATGGACGGTCCGGCGGACGAGCTCATCCGCGGCGAGCGCGCGCGGATGGAGGGGCTGGGGCTGCTGCCGCGAGGCGCAGCAGCAGCCCGGGGCGGAGCGGCGGGCGCGGTACCGCCGCAGCCGCCGCCGCTCGCCAACGCCGTACCGGCGTCCGCGCCCGCCGACGCCCCGCTGCTCGCGGTGCGGAGCCTGACCTTCGCCTACGCCCCCAAAAGTGCGCCGGTACTCTCCGGTGTCGACTTAACGCTGGGCCCGGGCGAATGGCGGCTGCTGTGCGGCGAAAACGGCTCCGGCAAAACGACCTTGTCCCGGCTGCTCATGGGGTTGCTCCGCCCGCCTAAAGGCGCGGTCTTTTGGCGGGGCAAGGATGCGGCCCGACTGTCTTTGTACAAGCTGGCAGCGGACATCGGCTACGTCTTCCAGCAGCCGGAGCAGCAGTTCGTCGCCGCCACCGTCTGGGACGAGCTGCTGTACGGACCGCGCTGCCAGCTGCGCTTGAAGAAACGTGATCCGTTGCCGGAGGCGCTTAACCGGCGGGCGCTCGAGCTGCTCGAAACGATCGGGCTTCAGAACAAGCCCGGGGTTTCGCCGTATTTGCTGAGCGGAGGAGAAAAGCGCCTGCTCAGC
This sequence comes from Paenibacillus macerans, assembly GCF_023715465.1. Lineage (GTDB taxonomy): Bacteria > Bacillota > Bacilli > Paenibacillales > Paenibacillaceae > Fontibacillus > Fontibacillus macerans_A. Next base: position 118,723 of record NZ_JAMBOE010000007.1, on the reverse strand, counting down.
ATCGCCGCGTCGATGATCAGCCCCAAAAAGCTGTACATCCTCGATGAGCCGACGGCCAGCATCGATTATAACGGCGTGTGCATGCTGATCGCCCTTTGCCGCCAGGCTCTGGCCGGCGGCGCTTCGCTGATCGTGATCACACATGAGCCCGAGCTTTTCGCCGGAAATCCGGTTGGGCAGTGGTCGATGCGCGAAGGCAGGTTGGAGGCAGCGGATTGATCCGGAATGGCATCAGGTAACCGTAGAAATTGGTGTGATTAGAATTTAACCGAGCTATCCTGGCATCCGAAACATTTGATTAAACTGTACTCCTTTGGCTTAACCTGAAAATCGGCACTTGACTAACATGTTAATCTCGAAGGATCAAGCTATCCGGAACATTTTCTACGCTAACGGTTGTAATCGAGCTTATTCGACTGAAAAGGCAGATATTTCTTTTTTAACGGTTGTATTCGCGCTTATTTAGGCGAAACCACCCCACTACTGCCGGTAAAACGGATAATAAGCTCGATGGCAACCGTTACATTTCGTATCCGCTCGTTATCACCCAATTAGCGTCGCTCACAACCGTTAGATTTTTTTCGCACTCTTTTACACTATTGCACTTATCCCGTGATCAAGCACCGATTTTTGTTTTTGAGCCACTTTTTTGGTTCTACCTAGAAATATCGGAAGTAGGTGTAGGGAGTGCGCTTAACATCCGGCTATTCTAACCACCAATCTAACTGGCAACCTAACGACCAACCGAACAACGACTAACCGTACAACGACCAACCATCGGCGATCAAAATAGCGGAACTTTATGTACTTATTATCCGGAGCTTAACGTATTCATCGCCATTAGCGGAATTTTTGGGCCTTATTTTCCTATGGATAGTCCAGAACACGGGCATTTCCATACGAACCGGGGAAAATAGCGACATAAATTTCCGCTATTCTCTCAAATGGACGGATGCCGCTGGAATAACGACATTTTTTGTCCTTATTTTTTGGTTCAGCACCAAAGTTAGTGCTTGAGGTTTTGAGGCGTTCATGTTACTGGGCAACTAACGTGGCTGAGGCGGCTCGATAGCGTTTGTGTCTGGTGTCCCCTGCATGCTTCTTAGCACGATTATTCCTTTCATTCAGGGGAGGAAAGGGTTGGGGCTCTTTCTCATAAACCTGCCTAATGATCTCGAACCTATCTAATTTTCTAAAACATATCTACTTTTCTCAAACATATCCATTTTATTAAAACATATCCACTTTCCTCGAACATATCTGCTTCTCCTGAATTGATCTTCTTCTCTGCTTCCTGTTCAAACGGGATAATCGTGCAAGGCGTCCCGGATAGCCCATGTTGATCTGCCGGCCAATAAACCAGCCTTCCCTGTTTCTCATGCTTTCAACGCCATTCCGCATTTCTTCACGATCGATTACCGACTTGACTGTCAAGCGCTGATTATTAGGTTGAGCCTATTTTTTTCGCTGGAGTTCTCGGGGGCAGACAGCTGGGTTGCTGCAGGTTTTTTCGGCCCATTACAACTCTTGCGAGGCTGGGGCAAAAGAAACAAGCCCGAACCAAGTTCGGGCTTGTTGTCATGGTTCGGGCTTGTTATCCAGGCTGGGAGGCTTATTTCAAGCCGTCCGCCGTTTCAGGGGCAGAAGGCGCCACCGGAGCCCCATCTACAGCAGGTTCGGCAAGCATTCCAGGCTACTTGTCTGTCTTAGCGGGCGTCCCGCCAACTGGCAGCCCCACAAGTCCCGCGCCAGCTTCAGGCTCGCCGGGCCCGGCCGGTGTTTCGATCACCGGCTACCCCACCAGCCCCGCATCAGCTTCAGGTTCGGCCGGGGCTGCCGGTGTGTCCACCGCCGGCGGCACCTCAGGCCCTTCGTTCACTGCCGGCGTTTCAGGCGCTTCAGGGGCCGAAGACTGCTCATCCACCGGTTCGAGCGGCCCAGGCACGTACGGCGCCGGCACGTACGGATTCACGACCAGCACGCTTGCCGTAAAAGTAAGCTCCCCGAAAACGGCGGTCAGGGAAGTGAGCCCCGGCTTGAGGCCGAGGAGATAGCCGCGCTCGTCCACTTGAGCGATTTCGGGATTGGCGATTGTAAACCGGGTTTCCTCGTTTACGATTAAGGTTTGGTCCGACTCGTCGGTGAAGAAGGCTAGGGTATCCAGTTCACCGCCGGTCATCAGCGAATAATCCTCCGAGTCCAGGTAAAACCGCCCGGGCGTTTCGGAAGGGTTATCCGTCACGTTCACCGTCACCGGCAGCTTTGCGGAGAAGCCTTCATATTTGGCGACGATTTCCGTTGTCCCAGGGGACAGTCCGGTAATAAATCCGTCACTATCCACGGCGGCGATCTCTGGATTAAGCGAGGTAAGTACGGCATGGTTCGTAATGACCACCGCGGTTCCATCCGCATAAACCGCTTGAACGACGCTAGGCCGGCGTTCGCCGACGCCAAGCTCCAGGGCCGGTTCACCAAACCGGAGTTCCTGCAAATCTGCCGGAGGCTGCTGGCCTTCGCCCGCGACCTTAATTAGTTGCATCAAGGGAAGGCTGTTCTTTTCTCTAATTTCACCCGTCATGAGAAAACCGCCATCCGCGGTGTACGTACCTTTCCCGACCGAGTCCAATCCCGGGCTTGCAAACCGAAGATCTCCGGTTACTTCCCCGTCGTTGTCGATCCGCAAAATTTGATACTGCGTCTGCTGATCCGGATAGTCGCCGGTGGTGTAACTTCCCAGCAGCGCATAGCCATCCGGGGTCGAAACGAGCTGCTCAAAGAAATGTCTTCCCTCCGCAAACGGGTAGGTTTTTTCCCACAGGATCTCTCCGCTATTATCCATTTTGAATACGAACTGAACCTGCTTTCCGTCTTGATACATCGTCCCGGAAATGATAAAGTTCCCGTCCGGCGTCATTTGTACGGACCAAGCGGAGCGGCCGCTGCCGGGAAAAACTTGCTGTTTTTCCCATTCCACATTGCCGTTCGCGTCCACTTTAACGACCAGAGAGGCGTCGGAATCCGAAGTTGCCGTACTGTCGATTCTTCCGACTGCCAGTACCCCTCCGTCCGAAGTGCTTAATACTTCATTAAAAAACTGGTTGTCACCAATCCACCAGGTTTTATGCCACACCTCATTTCCTTCCCGATCCACTTTCAGCAGGTAGACCGGAGCCAAAAACCCGGAATTGGCGCTGTACCCCGTAACAACGAACCCGCCATCCGCAGTCTCGCTTACGGATCCAGCATAAAAATGAGTGTAGTCCAAAAGGTGGTAGTAGCGGGACCACTCGACGTTTCCCTGGTCGTCCAGCTTGGCCAAATAGGGAATGGTGGTTGCCGGTCTTTCCGTCCGGTCCATCGTTGACCCGCCTACCAAATAACCGCCATCGCGTACAGGAATGATCTTAGAGACCGAAACGTCTTCTATATCGGGATCTCCTTCAACATCCAAGGTTTTCTCCCATAGGGTGCGGCCATGTTCATCCACTTTTATGACGTAACCAAAAGAATTGGAAATGGTGGATACATCCCCGACGGCAACGTATCCTCCGTCCGCAGCGGAGACAACCGCTTTTCCTTCCGCCGTTCTAAAAGCTTGTCCGTAATTAAAGTTCCACTCGACTTTCGGCGTGCCCGGCTCCGGCTGCTCCGCGGATGCGGCGGCCATACCGCTCCCCGACCAGCCGGTCCAGGCCAGCAGGCAGCTGAAGGATATTGCAGTTAGTCTTTTCAAAAATAGTGACATCAGTGCGCTCCTCTCAAAATGGTTATCAAGGAATATTCCTCCATTTCATTATCAAGGAAGCCAGATGGACAGGGAATCCCGCTAAACGCTTATTTCCAGAATGTTGTAAAATGGTCATCGGGACATATAAGTAGAATGAGGCCGGGACTAAACAACTGTGCGGCAACGGGATCTCTGTCCGGGTTTCCTATGGCTGTAAAGCCCACATTAAACCGGGTGGGGGACTGGAGAAAATTGCTTCGGACCGCGGTCCTTTTCTTTTCCAGCGTGTTCCATTATAATTTGAATTTACGGATGAATGACATGTAGTGTGAGAGGAAAGGAAGTTTTACCTTTGAAAACCGGGTTACAACGCAATTATATTTTGCTGGGGCTGCTGCTTTCGACATTTCTGGCGGCGATCGAAGGGACGGTGATCGGGCCGGCCGGGCCGAGAATCGTTGGCGATCTGGGCGGGGCGCATCTGCTGAGCTGGGTGTTTACCGCCTATTTGCTGACGATGACCGTGGCGACGCCGATTTTTGGGAAAATCAGCGATCTCTACGGAAGACGGCAGGTGTTCGTCATCAGCTCGCTGCTGTTTTTGGCTGGTTCGATGTTGTCCGGGGTCGCCCAGAACATGGAGCAACTGATCGGCTTCCGGGCGTTGCAGGGGATCGGCGCGGGCGGATTGCTTCCGGTGACGTTTACGATTATCGGCGATATTTTTTCCATAGAAGAACGCGCCAAAATCCAGGGTTGGATCAGCTCCGTCTGGGGGATTTCCTCGCTCGTCGGGCCGCTGCTGGGCGGTTATTTCGTCGATTCGCTCAACTGGCGCTGGGTGTTCTATTTCAATATTCCGTTCGGACTGCTGTCGTTATTTTTTATCATTAAATATTTGCGGGAACGGGTGGAGAAAAGAAAAGTCAAAATCGATGTTGCAGGCGCGCTAACCTTGACGCTCGGCGTCGGTGCATTATTGATCGGACTGGCAACCGGCGGCCAGCAGCTCCCCTGGAGTTCGCCGTGGATGATCCTGATCCTGGCGCTGGCGGCCTGTTCGCTGATCCTCTTTTTTATCGTCGAGAAAAAAGCCTCCGAACCGCTTGTACCGCTGAAGCTGTTCCGGGTGCGGGACATCGCTTACTCGAACCTGGCCAGCCTTGTGGCCAGCGCCTTGCTGATCGGGCTGACCTCCTATTTGCCGCTGTGGGTGCAGGGAGTGCGCGGGGAAAGCGCCACCGCCTCGGGCCTGATCCTGGCGCCGATGTCGATCGGCTGGATGCTCGGCTCCGTGCTGGGCAGCCGGATGCTCATTACCCGCGGCTCGCGTCTGACCTCTTTGATCGGGATGACGGTGGTTGCCGTCGGCGCCGGCGGGCTCGCGTTCATGACGGAGGGAACGCCGCTGCTCCCGCTGCTGCTGTTTAACGCCTTGTACGGGATCGGCTTCGGCTTTTCGTTCGCCGTATTTACGATCATCGCCCAATCGTCGGTGGGGTACAGCCTGCGGGGCGCTTCCAACGCCCTGAATTCGTTCGTCAAATCGATCGGGCAAACGATCGGCGTCACTGTCTTCGGCACGCTGATCAATCTGCAAATCGCCGTCAAAACCAAAGACCTCGCCGCTTCGGGCATTGAGGTTTCCCAAAGCGACATCGACCAGCTGCTGTCGCCGGAGAAGGTGCATCTGCTGCCGCGCGATCTGTGGAGCGAGTTAAAACATGTGCTTGGAGCCAGCCTGCACTCGTTGTTTATGGTGATGGCGGTGTTGGCCGTGATCGGTGTTCTTTTCGTATTGGGGCTGCGCAACCGGGCCCCGGGACCGGACGATGAACAGGAGGACGGAGCAAGCGCGGCGCCGGACGCTCCCGGAGTTTAACCGGAGAAGGGCGGCCGGCCTGCGGCCGTTTTAACCGCCGGCGCGGTATAAAAAAAGCCTCCCCTCCGCATCTTAACGGGAAAGGGGAGGTGTTACCATGAGTAAGGAACAAATGAACGTGGATCAGAACACGCTCGTAGACGCGTGGAAAAAACAGCTTCCGGAGTACTTGAACCCCGGAGATTCGGCCAAGGTTCAGGCCGACATGGCGAATCCCCAAGGTTTGCGGATTCATATCAACGCAGCGGGCCATCAAATGTTTTCCTTTGATTTTTCCTGCTCCTACATGGACCCGCGCGAGGTTCGTGTGGAACTGGTCGATGTTGAACGCGCCGGGCAGACGGTTGCCGAACACACCGCGCAAATCCAGGAGCTGACGGGGGATTACGTCCGTCATATTCACGAATGTGCCCAAGCTCTCGGACAGCTCACGAATCCATGACGAGAAAGCGAGGATAAGCGAATGGCCAAAGGCAAGGCAGGGGCAGACAAAAACCTGACCAACGTCGTTTCCGATTTGGAACGTGATCCGGTCAACAGTCATGAGGCCCAGCAAATGCAGCAAGCGGTCAACGATCGAAGACACCGGGACGCCTTGAACCACCATAAAAACAAGGATATGGATCCTTCACATTAGCCGTAATCAAAAAGCCTGCATCTCTTGGTTCACACACAAGAGCGCAGGCTTTTTGCATCAGATTAACCTTTACGCGCCAGCGGGGCCAGCTTTTCCGCTTCGCGTCCCATCTTTTTCAGCAGATTGATCATGATGTTTTTCTCTTCATCGTTCAGGCCGCTTAAGGCATAATCGATCCGGTTGGCAAATTCGGGATACAGCTGATCCATCAGCGCTTGCCCTTTGGAGGTAAGCTCCGCGTAAATAACGCGCCGGTCGCGCGGGCAGGGGGTGCGGTGCAGCAGACCCGCCGTTTCCAGCTTGTCGATCACGTAAGTCACGTTGCCGCTCTGCAGCAGCAGCTTGGCGCCGATTTGTTGGATCGGCTGCGAGCCCTTGTAATACAACACCTCCAGCACGGCAAAGGCCGTCGGGTTAAAGCCTTGAATTTTGCTTCCGGTCACGGCGTGTTCGTTAACGCTTTTGAAGGATTTGGCAAAAACCCGGTACAAATGCATGGACAAATCCGTGCCGATTTCCTCAGTCTTTAACATATACATCCCGCCTTATCTTATATTTGTGAATAATTTTACATAGGTGAATTATTGCTATCGTAAAACAATCGGAATTTTAAAAAAATATAATTTATCACAATTTGCGGCTTTTTAATGTAAAAAAGTTACAGTATTACAACCCGTTTGCACCTAGTAGACGATTCTGGAAATAACGTTAGCATGATGGCAAGTGAAGACTTGAGAAAACGGCAAAATTAGTCTATTGAAGATCTCGGGTACAACATAAAGGAAAAAAAGGGCGCTATTTCAGCGACATCCCCCATGTTGCGTAAAATAGAGGAATTTTATGGCGCTATTTTCACGATTTAGTGGCGAAAGGCCACCTTCCGACCTGTTCATCGAAAAATAAGACCCAAAAGTTCCCCTATGGTGATGAATAGGATAGGCTCAAATTCGGAAAATAAGGCCCAAAAGTTCCTCTATTTCATGGGGATGATACTAAGAGCACAAGACTAATAGGAAACAAAGCGATCCATGGCCCCCGTCCGCAGATAAGCCATATTATTTCCGGATCATTCTACTAAATCATTCTTGGGACCTTGCGCAAATTCATCCTGGCGATCATGCCGACATTCCATTCCGGGACGGAGGGACTGCCGCGCCGGATTGCTTATCATTAACAGCATAATCGAATGGAATGGGTGATTTGGGATGAACATCGCGAACAAGAATGCAGAAACGACCGGCGGCAAGGCGGGGGACGCAGGGCGATCCGGATTGCTGCAAAACCGCGCTTACCTGGCGCTGCTGGGAGCGCAGCTCGTTTCCAATCTGGGAGACTGGCTGCATTTGCTGGCCCTTCTGACGATGGTCGGCTTGAAATGGAACGCGACTCCGTGGCAGATCACAATGGTTTCGCTCAGCATGGTGCTGCCGATGCTGTTGGGCGGACCGCTCGGCGGACTGCTGGCCGACCGGGTGGAGCGGAAACGGCTGATGATTGTCTCTGACCTGGCCCGCGTAGGGCTCGTTTTGGGGCTCGTCTTTGTCACGCAGATATGGCAGGTCTATATGCTGCTCGTGGCCAAGGGCATATTTGACGTTATGTTTTCGCCGGCCAAAAACGGGAAAATCAAAGAGATCGTTCCGCCGGAGCAGATGGAGCAGGCGGTGTCCTACAGCGCGATCATCGAGCAGGGCAGCAAAATCATCGGCCCTGCCTTGGGCGGGATGCTAACGGCTGTCTTTGGCGTGGCGGTTTGCTTTGTTATCGATGGGGCGACCTTTCTCGTGTCCGCCGCTATTTTGTGCGCGGTTCCGGGTAAGCCGGCGAGAGTGGGCGCGCCTGACATTACGCGGCAGACGGCTTTCGTGAAAGGGGCGGGCAAGGCCGGATTTTGGCGGGAGGCTTCGGCCGGCATGCGGATCATCGCGGGCATCCCGCTGATCGCCTTCGGTACGTTGACGCTGTGCATGGTGCTGCTTGTACTGCAGATTGCCGATTCTCAAGCCGTCGTGCTGTTCCGGGAAATTCCCGGGGTGGCGAACGATTTGCTGGGCTGGTGCATCGCGCTGAGCGGAGGCGGTACACTGGTTGCCGCCGCTATGAACCGGATGCTCGGGCGCTGGTCGCCGCTGATCAGGATGGGCGCCGGAGCTGCGCTGCTGGGATGCGTGTTTGCCCTGGCCGGTTTCGCGGTGCTGTTCAGCCCTTCCGGCCAATGGTTGTCCGCCGCGATTATGCCGCTCTTTTTTGTGGCCGGCTTAGGCGCGGGCATGACGTTTATCCCGTTTCAAGTCACGCTTCAGCAGCGGACCCCGGAAGCTTTTACCGGGCGCGTCTTCGGTACGGTGAACAGCTTGACTTCGGCGGCCGCGGTTGCGGGACCGCTTGGCGGCGGGGTTCTGGTAACGGCTTTCGGGCCGGAGCCGGCGTTTATTTTGTCGGGGGGACTGGTGGCGTTCATCGGCCTGCTGCTGCTTTTGTTCAGTCCGGCTATTCTGCAACGCGACCATACCCAATGCGAAGCGGCAGCGCCAGGCGCTTGAAGCCTGCCCTCGTGTCCCCCTCCCGGTTAAAGTATAATCATAGTATTACAATCTACGGCAGGTGAAAGATTTTGACAGATGTACTATTGGACGTGGCGATCCGCAAGGCCGGATACGAACCCGAAAAGGCCACGATCGAAAACGTTTCGTTCCAGGTGAGGCCGGGGCGGCTAACCGGGCTGATCGGCCCGAACGGAGCGGGAAAAAGCACGACATTAAAGGCCATTCTCGGCCTGCTGCCTTACGCGGATGCCGAGGTGCGGTTTCGCGGCGGTTCCGAGCGTTACGCTTATATTCCGGAGCATCCCGTCTATTTTGACACGTTAACGTTATGGGAGCATCTGGGGCTGGCCGCGGCCGTTTACGGCATGGAGGAACAAAGCTTCGAACGGGAGGCGGGGCTGTTGCTGGAAAAATTCCGCATGACGAAGGTGAAGGATCATCTTCCGGACGGATTCTCCAAAGGCATGCGCCAGAAAATGATGCTGATGGTTGGATTTCTCGGCCGTCCGGACGTATATATCGTCGACGAGCCTTTTATCGGGCTTGATCCGCGGGCGACCAAGGATTTTCTCAGCCTGCTTGAGGAAGAGCGGCGGCGCGGGGCAGGCGTGCTGATGTCCACGCACGTGCTGGATACGGCGGAGCGGATTTGCGACGATTTTATTCTCGTGTCGGATGGCCGCACCCAAGCCGGCGGGACGCTGGACGATATTCGCGCCGCCGCTTCACTGCCGGGAGCGTCGCTGTTCGACTGCTTCGACGCTTTGACCTAAGGAGACAAAACCGCATGAAAAATATAACTTCCTTAACCGTAAACCGTTTGTTCTCCCGAAGGTGGAGGGATCGTCTGCGGCTGCAGCTTGGTGTCCTGCGCAGCACTTTTGATCTAACGATCTTGCTGTATATCGGCATCCCCGGGCTGCTGCTGGGAGGGCGGGCCTACTACGGGCTCTGGCGGGACGAGCTCCCGGCCTGGCTCGTTTCGCTGCCGTTTGCGGCTGTTCCGGCGCTGCTGCTGTTCCTGGTGTACTCCCTAGGCGGGCTGTCGCTTTATATCGAAGCCGCCGATGTATTGTTTCTCAGGCAGCGCCCCCGCTGGATAAAGGGGCTGATGCTGCGCGGATGGGTGTTGTCCATGGCGAGGCAGGCCGCGGTATTGTGCGCGGTTTTTGCGGTGTTAAGCCCGCTGCTGGTCCGGGTGTACGGGATGAGCGGGACCGCCATCGCCGCCTGGATTGCCGTGACATACGGCCTCAAGGCCGTGCAAATGCTGTTGGCCAATTTGCTGGGTGTCTTGACCACAGGCTGGCGGCGCATCATATACAGCTGGTTGTCCTATGGCTTGCTGAGCGCCATTTTTTTGGCTTGGGCATCCGCCGCGGGGGTGGCAGTCGGAGCGGCAAGCTTTCTGCTTGCCGTGCTGGCTGCCGCCATGTTAGCGGCCGCGCTTGGAAGGTGGAGGTTCCGGCTTAAAGGGCGGTTTGATGCTGAAGTTCGTGAAGAGGAACGGCAAAAAACGAAGCTGATCGCGCTTTTGCTGGCTTCCGCCATCGACAAGCCGAAAGCGCCGAAGCCGGGAGCGAGGCCCTGGCTGTTCCGGCGCTGGCGCCGGCTGCTGCCGTCGCGCAGTCCGGAGGCGAGGGTCGCGGAAGCGCTCGTCAAAGCTTTTTTTCGCGGCAGCGAGCTGAAGCTGTACGGGCAATTGATCCTGGCCGGCCTGGCCGCGCTCGTTATTCCGCCTTATCCGGTGAATGCCATCGTTTATATCGTTTTGATTTTTGTGCTGATGTATTGGCTAAGCGGACATCTGCGCGCCTTTTTCGCCAGGGATGGCATGAAGATGCTGAATCCCGGGGAAATGCTGGAGTACCGCACGGCCGTTCCGGCGATGACCTTGCTGCTGCTTCCCGGACTGGTTTGCTTTACGGCCGGACTTGGGGTCACCTTGTATCCGCCGCTTTGGGGAGGCCTGGGGGCGATTCCCTGCGGAGTTTTGCTGGCGATCGTGTTGGGCGGCTTTTATGGAAAAATCGGGATCTTGCTTCTGCGCAGATCGTAAAATCTGCCTCCCCGAAATCATGAACGTTGGTGACGGACGATCTGACTGCAAGGAGGCTAGCTAGGATTGGCCTACTGTAGGATCGTTCTACTAGATGATCCGGAAATAATATGGCTTATCTGCGGACGGGGGCCATGGATCGCTTTGTTCCCTATTAGTCTTGTGCTCTTAGTATCATCCCCATGAAATAGAGGAACTTTTGGGTCTTATTTTTCGATGAACAGGTCGAAAGGTGGCCTTTTGCCACAAAATCGTGAAAATAGCGCCATAAAATTCCCCTATGTTTACGCAACATAGGGGATGTCGCTGAAATAGCGCCCTTTTTTTCCTTTATGCTGTCTCTTCTCCCGAGATCTTCAATAGACTAATTTTGCCGTTTTCTCAAGTCTCCACTTGCCATCATGCTAACGTTATTTCCAGAATCGTTTACTAGGCATCCCTTCCTCCGCTCTCCAGGGCCGCCAGCCCGGCGTGATGCCCCGCGGTGTAGCCGGTCGCGAAGGCGGCCGTGATGTTATAACCGCCGGTATAGCCGTGGATGTCCAAAATTTCACCGCAAAAATACAGACCTGACATCAGCTTCGAGCCCATCGTCCGCGGATCGACTTCTTTGAGGTTGACGCCTCCGCCAGTGACGAACGCTTCCTCGAAGGGGCGGGTTCCCGTGACCTTAAGCGTAAAGTTTTTGAGCACGGCGACAAACTGCTGCCAGGGCTCCTTGGGCAGATGCTCGTAGGTCGTATCGGCGGCCAGGCCGGCGCGTTCGAACAGCAGCGGCAGCAGGCGCTCTGGCAAAGTTCCCTTAAACACGTTTTTCAGCGCTTTTTTCGGCTCCGCCGCAGCCATCTGCCGCAGGCGGATTTCCAATTCGCCGGCTTTTTCGCCCGGAAACAGGTCGATGGCCATCGTCACGTCGGCTCCTCCGTTTTTCTGCTTGACGCCCCGGATAAATCCGCTGCAGCGTAAAGCGATCAGGCCGGACAGCCCGAAATGGGTAAACAGCATGTCCCCCCGGTGGGAAACGGCCGGCTTGTCTTTCACGTTCAGCACGGACAGCTCCACGTCGCGCAGCGACAAGCCCTGCAGCTCCCGGTTTTGAATAAACGGCTCCCGGGAAACGATCGGCACCTCGGTCGGGTAGAGCTCGGTAATCGTATGGCCGGCGGCGGTGGCCCAAGGGTATCCGTCCCCGGTGGAACCGGTATGCGGCACCGATTTTCCGCCGGTCGCCACGATGACCGACGCGGCGAGCAGCGTTTCGCCGGAGGCCAGCTTCACCCCGCGCACCCGGTCCGTCCCGTATTCGAGTGCGCCGACGGGATGGTGAACGAGCAGCCGCACCCCGAGCGCGCGGGCTTTGCCGATCAGCGCGTCGACCACCGTCTTCGCTTTGTCCGAAACCGGAAACATCCTTCCGTTGTCTTCCTCTTTCAGGGCGATCCCCAAGTTTTCAAAAAAGGCGATAATATCCCGGTTGCTGAACAGCGAAAAGGCACTGTACAGAAAACGGCCGCCCCCCGGGATGTAAGTGATCAGCGCGTCGATTTCCTTATTGTTGGTCACGTTGCAGCGGCCGCCTCCCGATATCCCGAGCTTGCGTCCGAGTTTGTCCCCTTTATCGAGCAGGGCCACCTTCGCGCCTTGTTCGGCCGCGGCGATCGCCGCCATTAACCCGGAAGGTCCCCCTCCGATGACGATAACGTCAAACTTTTTCATGCCGTCGATCCTTTCCATTTGTACTTTCTTACTTATTTTTAAAACTCTTGAAATGATGCAACACTGCGGGGCGCATCCACCAGTCCCCTAAAATAATTTATATTTTTCTGAAGCAAGCATTATTGTAAAACTTTGTCGCCTATGTTTTAATCGAACTAGAATGGTATTCTTCCGCCTGAGGAGGGAGAACGTGGAGGCTGTAAAAGAAATCGTATTGCAGGTGCTCATTGCCAGCTTGCCTGCGTTTCTGTTTCCGTTGTCGTATGAAAAAGGAAATTGTCATTTACTGAAAAACGGTACTGTCGTCAAACGTCTGCCCTACGTTCAGGGATTGACGTTCACGTGCATGTTCAGCATGCTGCTCTGCGCCTTGTTCGCCTGTCGCCTGTGGGGCATCGTTCCGCTTAATTTCGGAATACTGCCGCTGTTTGCGCTCATTCTTTACGGCAGATTTCGAAGCGGGGCCGTCCTTGCGGCGCTTCATATTATAATCTATCCGTTGTACACAATAAACCACACCTTGGCCGGAATCGTATTGGAGACGGGACTGCCGCTTTATCCGCTTGTATTTTTAGCTTCCCGTTATTTCAAAAAGACCGGCCGCCGCGGCAAAGTTGCAATCCTTTCGCTTTGTTTCACGGGCGGCGAGCTGATGATCGGAGCATCTCCGTTCCTGATGGGGAGCCTACCGATATTTTCCGATTTAAGCGCTTTAATTTCCACTCTTGTTAACGCAGGCGTTGCCGCAGGGGTCGGCAGTTTATTTGTCCATATGGTGGAGAATGCGCTGGAAAAAGAAAAACTCCGCGAGCAGGTTACGGAGCTCTCGCGCGAATATTTCCGCGAGGCCGAACGGCTGCAGCAGATGATGGACGCCGCGCCGCTTGGTATCGTCCTGCTGGATCAGCAAGGTTATATTATATCGATAAACAATACGTTTCTCCAGTTATACAGAATGTACCGCAACGATGATGAGGTAGCGGCGGCCCGCGAGGACCTGATCTTCCGCAAGCCGGAAGACGTCCTTCACGGTTTGCCGATCGGCGAGCTCGCTTCCCGGGTGGAGACCACGCTTGCGGGAAAAACCACAACATCCGAGCTGCTGCAAAGCGATGACTATATTTATTTTACCAGCACTACGCCGATCCTAAAAAGCCAGGAAGTCATCGGCGCTGTAGCGATCGTCCAGGACATCACGGAACTGGAGAAGCTCCGTATGGAGCGGGGACACGTCGAACGCATGAGCCTTGTCGGACAAATGGCGGCCGGCATTACGCATGAGCTCCGCAACCCGATGGCTGTCGTCCGCGGCTTTTTGCAGTTGATGCGGGAGAAGAGCCCGTCCAATCTGGACCATTATTACCGGATCGTGTTGGAAGAACTCGACCGGGCCAACGGGATCATCAACGATTTTCTCTCGCTGGCGCAGAACCGCCCGGTGGAAAACGAGCAGTGCAATCTGCACGACATCATCATGGAATTGACGCCTTTATTGTGGGCGGACGCCAATTTGCGCGGACAGACGATCGAGGTTAAGCTGGATGAGCAGGTGCCCGCGCTGCTGCTGAACGTGAAGGAAATCAAGCAGCTGCTCTTGAACTTGGCGCGCAACGGCATGGAAGCGATGGACGGAAAAGGGCAGCTGACGCTGGAAACGCGGATGGCCGTTTCCGGTGTGGAGCTGCTTGTTGCCGACACGGGCCCGGGAATACCGGCCAGCCAGCGGGAGAAGCTATTCGAGCCCTTTTATACGACAAAAGAGAAGGGAACGGGGCTTGGACTGGCTTTATGCCTCAGCATCGTCGAGCGCCACCGGGGGAAGATCAGCGTCCGCTCCGAGGAGGGGGAAGGAACGGTGTTTACGGTCTTTTTTCCGTTCGCCGAGGCGTAATGTGTACAGCGAAAAGAATCGCCCCGTTAGGGCAGCCTCCGTCAGGAACGGGCCACCAAACGCGGGGGTTAATCTTGCGCAGTTTGCTTTGCTTTCCAACTTGATGAATGTATAATAGATATAATCCTCAGCCGGGGACTACAAGTACTGCAGGCTGCGGGTACCACTTATTTTGTATGCACAAGGAGTGATTTTGAATGTCTATGTCATTTGACCAATATATGAGAGACATGGTTCAACCGATGAGAGACGAATTGACCGTATTGGGGGTTCAGGAATTGCGGACTCCGGAAGAGGTTGCGGAGAAGCTGCCCGGCGCGAAAGGGACCGCTTTGGTGGTCGTAAACTCCGTCTGCGGCTGCGCGGCAGGCCAATGCCGTCCGGGCGTGGCGAAGGCGCTGCAGCACGACATGACGCCGGACCATCTGTTTACGGTGTTCGCCGGACAGGATAAGGAAGCGACCGCCAAGGCCCGCGAATATTTCGCGCCGTACCCGCCGTCTTCGCCTTCCATCGCGCTGATGAAGGATGGAGAATTGGTGCATTTTATCGAGCGCCATCAAATCGAAGACCGCTCGGCCGAGGAAATCGCCGCTGATCTTACCAGCGCGTTCGACCGCTTCTGCCGGTAACAGACATGTTTGCAATCCGCGGCAAGGCTATCCGCCTAGCGCCGCAACGCCCCGAGGTTCGGCTCAAATCCGTTACCGCAGGGGCGTTTTACATATAGAGTGGAGGGATGAGGAATGAGTTTGCAGCAGGAAATTATTGAGCGTTTGGGTGTAAAACCCGTCATTGACGTTGATGCGGAAATCCGGAGACGCGTCGATTTTTTGAAGGAGCATGTAAAAAGTTCACGGACGACCGGTCTGCTGATCGCCATCAGCGGCGGCATCGACAGCGCCGTGGCGGCCGGCCTGTGTAAACGAGCCACGGATGAGCTGACCCGGGAAACCGGCCAGCCTTACATGACCCTTGGCGTGTTCCAGCCTTACGGGCAGCAGGAAGACATCGAGCACAGCTACGAGGTGGCCAAGGCGTTTGGGCTTGATCATACCGCGGAGACGAACATCGCGGAAGCTGTGGACGAAATTGCGCTGGAGGTGGAGCACGGCCTCAAAAATATCGGCAAACCGCGTCATCTCAGCCCACAGGGCAAAGGCAACGTCAAAGCGCGGACGAGAATGGTGATGCAATACGCGCTCGCCTTTGAATTGAGTTTGTTGGTGGTCGGCACCGATCACGCATCCGAAGCGATCACCGGCTTCTATACTAAATGGGGGGATGGCGCGGTGGACATTACGCCGCTAAGCTCCCTGAACAAGCGGCAGGTTCGCCAGCTCGCCGCCCGTCTGGGCGTGCCGCAGAGCATACTCGACAAAGCGCCGACCGCCGGGCTGTGGGAAGGCCAGACGGACGAGAAGGAGCTTGGGATCAGCTACGAAGACAACAGCGATTATCTGGAAGGCAAAGAGGTTGATCCGGCCATTCGGGAACGGCTGGAATCGTTTTATTTGAAAACGGAGCATAAGCGCAGTCCGATTCCGGGGATTTAACGTTTTACCAGTAAGCAAGCCCTTTTGCCTTCCGGATAACGGGGGGCAAAAGGGCTTCATTTCATTGTCCAACTTTTTGCTGTTTTTTTGGCAAAGCTTTAAAAGGAGTATAACCGTCCGCAAACATCGTTCCAGGATTGTAACCTTGGCTGGCGGCAAGCAGGAGCGGGTCAGCCTGCTGTTGTTGCTCCATTAATTTTAATAAAACATAAGCGGCTGCTCTGGCGTCATCAAGTGCATCATGATGATTGAAACTAATGCCGAAATGCTCGGAGATGACATTTAGTTTATGGGAAGGCAACTCTCGAAGCATCGTCTTTCCAATGCGGTATGTACATAAGTACTGGAAATCAGGATAAGGCAATTCCCCGGCATCCAGACAATAGCGCAGCACGCTTATATCAAAAACGGCATTATGGGCCACGACGATTTCTCCTTGCAGCAGCGGCTCCACAGTTGGCCAAAGCTCCGCAAATGTCGGCTGTCCCTCCACCATGGAAGGAGTAATCCCATGAATCGCGATATTCATCCTGTCAAACGGCTGGAGCGGATCAATCAACCAGGTATGTTCTCTCGTTACCACTCCATTTCTAACTTGAACCAACCCAAGGGAACAGGCGCTGGCACGGCTTGTATTGGCGGTCTCAAAATCAATGGCTGTAAAATTCACTGGTACATCCCCCTATTAATCCGGTCTATCATTCTCCATTCTACTAGTATAGGGGGCAATTACAATGCATGCTATGAAGGATTTCGTTTAATGCCGCCTTATTTTTCGCGCCAGCCAGTTGCCGAGCGATTGCAGCCCCTGAACGAACAGAACGAGCACGATGACCGTAGCCGCCATCACCACATCATCGAAACGTTGGTATCCGTAAGAAATGGCCAAATCCCCGACACCGCCTCCGCCAACCGTTCCGGCCATCGCGGTCGCGCCAATCAGTCCGACCGTGGCGGTGGTCAAGCTTAAAATAAGTGAACCAAACGCTTCGGGCAGCAGAAAATGCCGGATGACCTGCGCAGGCGTCGCGCCCATGGCTTCCGCCGCTTCCAAAATCCCCGGATTTACTTCCAGCAGCGAGTTTTCGACCAGCCGGGAAATATACGGGGCAATATAAATGATCAGCGGAACGATGGCCGCATTCGTACCGATGGAGGTCTGAACGATCGCCCGGGTCAAGGGAATGATCGCCACCAGCAAAATGATGAACGGCAGCGAACGGACGATATTAATGATCGGATTAAGCAGCGAATATACGGCTCTATTTTCCAGCAAACCTCCGGGGCGCGTTACCACCAGAAAAATGCCCAGTGGGATGCCCAGCAATGCCCCCAGCAGCAGGGAGACGCTGACCATGTAGATCGTTTCATAAATGGCTTGCATAAATTGGCCGATGGTAATGGTTGTACTTAACATACGGAATCGGTCACCTCCTGGATTTGCACGCCTTGGGCATGCAGGAAACAGGCCGCTTCATCAATGGTGCGGGAAGGTCCCTGGAACTGCAGGATCATACTTCCCAACGTCGTGTCCTGAATTTCGGAGGTCGAGGCAAACAATATATTTACTTCCACTTCGGCAAACTGACGAATCAACCTGCTGACAATTGGAGCGGAAGCGGCGGCTCCGACAAACCCCAGCTTAAACAAGCGGGGTTTCTTCGTTTCTTGGCCAAGGTTTATTTTTAAGCTTTGCGGCAGGCGGTCATGAATGACTGTTTGCACAAAGCTGCGGGTCGTTGGATGCTGCGGGCTGCCAAACACGTTAAGCACGGTGCCCTGTTCGACGATCCGGCCGGCTTCCATAACGGCAACGCGGTTGCAAATTTCCTGAATGACGGCCATTTCATGCGTAATAATCATGATCGTAATCTGGTATTCGGCATTGATTCGTTTGAGCAATTGCAAAATCGCTTGCGTTGTTTGCGGGTCCAGCGCCGAGGTCGGTTCGTCGCACAGCAAAATGGACGGATTGGAGGCCAGCGCCCGGGCGATGCCAACCCGTTGTTTTTGACCGCCCGACAGCTCGTCCGGGTAACTTGCGGCTTTGTCGCCAAGGCCAACGAATTCCAATAGTTCTGTGACCCGTTCCCGGATCTCCTGCTGCGGCTTTTTTTGCAGGATGAGCGGGATCGCCACATTATGATAAACCGTCCCCGACTCCAGCAAGTTAAAATGCTGAAAGATCATGCCAATCCGTTTCTTCAAAGCCCGCAGCTGCTCGGCATTTAAGGAAGCAAGCGGCTGCCCCTCGACAAATACTTGTCCGCCGCTGGGCTTTTCCAGGCGGTTGACCAGGCGGATCAAGGTGCTTTTGCCCGCTCCGCTGTAGCCGATTACCCCGAAAATGTCCCCTTTTTCAACGGTTAAGCTCACTCCTTGCAGCGCGGTGCTGGAAATTCCTTTGCGCTCGAAAACTTTGGAAACATCCCTGATCTCAATCGTTTGCAGTCCTGTCGATGGCCGATAGTCTGAAGTCATTTAGTGCCCTCCTGATTCATTGATGCTGTTATGTACACTTTTCCGATGAACTTTATAGTATTTTCAAAAATATAACTCTATGAATTAAGCGAAGTCAATTAAAAATCACATTGACGCCAAACTTTTTGGTGTGCTAGTATGATTAAAACTTTTCCAACCCGCAAACTCGGAATTGATAAAAGGGAGAACAACGACATGGCAGATTGGAACAAAACGGCCCGATTTCAGGCCCTGTTGTCCGGCGAAACGGCGGATCGCCCGATTGTCAGCGGCTGGCATCATTTCTTGGATAAAGAACAAAATGCCGAAGACTTGGCGGAAGCCACGATCGCTTTTACGCGGAAATTCGCTTGGGATTGGGTCAAGATTAATCCGCGCGCGACCTATTACGCGGAAACATGGGGAAACAGCTACGATTTCCGCGATTACCGCACGGTATTTCCCAAACAGACCGCAGCGGTCCTTCGGGAGGCGGCCGATGTCTGGCGGGTTGAACCGCGGCGCGCGGCGGAAGCGGCCCCGCTGGCGGAGCAGCTTCAGGCGGCCCGGCTGATCCGGGCCGGACTAACAGATACGCCGCTGACGCAAACCGTTTTCTCGCCGCTAACGGTATTGTTGTTTCTGGCGGGGCAATCGGCTTACGTCAACGATACGGTTTACGGCAGCGAACAACCTGTCCCGCTGGAAGCTTTATTTGGCGGGCAGCGGGCCGGAGTGCATCAGGCTTTGCACGCCATTGCCGTAACTTTGGCGGAGTATGTGGAGGAGCTTGGCCGGATCGGGATTGACGGGATTTTTTACGCGGTGACGGGAACCGCCCATCCGGCATTATTCGATGAATCCGCTTTTAACGAGTTCTCGAGGCCTTATGATCACATCGTGCTCGAAGCGGCAGGTTTCGGCAAGCGGATCCTGCATACTTGCGGAGCTTTTTCCCAGCCTGAACGGTTTAACGATTATCCGATCGAGGGGATCAGTTGGGATACATACGCTGCCGGTAACCCCGGTTTGGACGCCCCGCTCCGTGCAACCAAGGTGGGAGGGATCGACCATGCCCTGTTCGCCGGCGGCGATCTTGAACGCATTCGCACGCAAGCCCGCGAAGCGCTGTCGCTGATGCGGGGCCAACCGTTCCTGCTGGCGCCAAACTGCGCGGTGCCGGTGAGTGCAACGGAGGATGCTTTACACCAATTGCGCAATTCACTGGAAGAGGAGTTGTAATCATGAAGAAATTTGCGGCTGTTTTATTGATCGGACTGTTGTTGGTGTTATCCGCCTGCGGCAAACAAAACACCGCCGGTCAAGACAAAAAGGAGATTACGGTTGGTTTCGGCGTTGGAACCTATGAGGAACAATTCCGGGCGGGCATCTTGCCGATCCTTGAGAAAAAAGGCTATAAGGTGAACATCAAAACTTTTTCCCAGAATATGCAGGTGAATCCGGCGATGCAGGAAGGTTCTATTGATGCCAGCGTGTTCCAGAGCACTGCTTACATGGAAGGGATCAATGACGAGCTGCACATGGATATGATCGGCATCACGTTTGCTCCCAGCGCGCCGCAAGGCCTGTATTCCGAGAGACATCAGTCTTTGGACGAAGTGAAGGACGGCAGCACGGTCGCTGTCCCCAACGATCCGGTGAATCAGGAGCGCGCCGTCCGGATTTTGGAGGAGCTGGGCTGGGTGAAGGTGGCCGAAGATGCCGGCACGACCGACTTCAACTTGAACAGCGTGTCGCCGGGGCAATACGCGATCGACATTCAGGTGCTGGATCCAGCGCAAATTTTGGTGTCGCTGAAGGACGTTGATTTCGGGGTAGTGAACGGCAACTACATTGCCAATGCAAAGCGGAAAATTACCGAGGCTTTAAAAATCGAAAATACGCCTGAGCAGCACCGGATTATCGTATCTATAAACAAGGCCGACGAAAATACGCAATGGGCGAAAGACCTTAAAGCCGCTTATGAATCCCCGGAGTTCGAGGAATACATCAAGTCTCAGGACAAGTATGACGGATTTATTTTGCCGGCGGCATGGGAGAACAATTAAAAGAGGAGGTAATGTAAAATGGCGCAGCAACGCATTCATTTTATCGGCGGAGGGCAGATGGCCGAAGCGATCATCCGGGCGCTTGTCAGCAGTGAGACGGTGCCGGCTCACCTGATCAGCGTGGCGGACATTCGGGAGGAGCGCGTGCGTTATTTAAGTGAAACCTACCGTATACAGGGGCCGGATGAACCGGGCCAAGCGCTGAAGGATGCCGGGCTTATTGTGATTGGCGTGCGGCCGCAGGACGATTTGGCCGGTGTAGGCAAGACGATTCGCGAATTTGCCGGCGGGAGCAGCGTTATCTTATCGATCGTAGCGGGCGTGACCATAGCGAAACTGGAAAGTTATGTCGGCGCCGAGCGCTCCGTTGTCCGGGTTATTCCCAACACGCTCACGGATACCGGGTTAGGTTACAGCGGGGTGGCGTTTAATGAACATGCTGAACTCGCCCAGGTGGAAGCATTCCTGGGCGGGTTTGGCAAAGTGCAGGTTGTGGACGAATCGCTGCTTGATGTTTTTACCGGTTATGGTGTGGCCGGGCCGAATTATGTCTATTATTTCATTGAATCCCTTGCCGATGCGGGGGTGCTGGCCGGATTGCCGAGAGAACAGGCCTGGCGGATCGCGTTGGAAAACGTTGAAGGCGCGGTGGCGATGCTGCGGCATACCGGGCTGCATCCGCGGCAGCTACTCGACATCAACAACTCCCCGGGCGGCGTGGGCATTAACGCCTTGCACGAACTGAACCGCAGCGATTTTGCCGCCGGTTTGCAGCGAAGTGTGCTGACGGCGGTCAAACGGACAACGGAACTCGGAAAGGAAGTGTCCCAATGATGCTGAAATGGGATCACACCGTGCAATACGTCAACGATTTGGATACGCCGGTTGCGGCGTTTGCGAAATGGGGGCTGGCCGCTTTTAAAGGCGGCTCCCACAAGTTCTGGGGAACGTATAACGCGCTAAGTTATTTTGGATTAACGTATATTGAATTTCTCGGGATCGAGGACCGGGAGCTTGCGGAAAAAATCGACTCACCCAACGCGGTCGTGCGCGACGCTTTATCCGAGCTGCCCGCCCGCCAAGCGTTCAGCCGGGTCGCACTGCGTACGGACGATATCGACAGGCTGGCGTCCCGTCTACAGGGCCAAGGCCTTGAACTCTCGCCGATTTTGGACGGACGGAGGCTTGATGCGCAGGGGAACTGGATCGAGTGGCGGATGTTTACGATCGACGGACATTATCGGGGCCTGTCCTATCCGTTTATCCTGCAATGGAGCGGTGCGGATGAGGAGCGTTTGTCGGGGTTGAAAGCAACAGGGGTCATCAAAGATCACCCCGCGGGAGAAGTGAACATTCAAAGCGCTGTGTTCACGGTCTCCGATCCGGCAGCGGCAGCCGCTCATTGGCGGGAGTTATTCGGTTTGCCGCTGCTGGAAGCGGCGCCCGGCGGCGAAACGGCCGAGCTTGGCATCGGAGACAAATCGTTTCTGTTCAAGCA
Source organism: Paenibacillus macerans (assembly GCF_023715465.1). Taxonomy (GTDB): domain Bacteria; phylum Bacillota; class Bacilli; order Paenibacillales; family Paenibacillaceae; genus Fontibacillus; species Fontibacillus macerans_A. The sequence goes on along the minus strand of NZ_JAMBOE010000007.1, from coordinate 96,682 downwards.
GGGGGGAGCGGAACGGTTAACGCAGCTTGTTTTTAAGACCAATGCCCCGGATTTGCAGAACAAGACGCTGGAAATCGGCGAAGCGCAGTTTGTCTTTTTGCCGGAATGAGTTGAATGAAAATATTGAGGCTGTCCCGTTAGCCGCAGCGGCTTACGAGGCAGCCTCTTTGTTGTTTTGCCCAGGTTGTTGGCTATTTAAGCTTCCGACTTGGATTTCGCCGGCTGGACGGGAATGTAGATGTCGATCTGCTTGCCTTCCTTCGGGTAGCAGCGTTCATCGTACCATTCGAAATCGGGGGCGTTTATCTGCTCGTAACCGGATGCGGGGAACCAGTTGGCAAAAATCTCGTCCCAGGTCGTTTGGATGGATGTGCTGAAATTTTCCTCGCCGGCCGGTGGCGTTGTGAAGATGGCATAGGTAGCCGCCGGAATGAGATATTCCGTTATGCCCTCCGGAACCTCGGCCGCTTCGTCCACTTCAAAGCCGATGATATATTGGAAGGTACCGTCTTCGTCGGTGGGGGAGCAAGCGCCAAGCTCGACGTTAGGATTTTTTTTGCCGGGAATCCGTTCTCCGAGCCGTTCCTGCATGTATGTTTGCCAAAATGCCGGAATGTCGTCATGGTTTTTGCCTTCCACGATGGTGCTTTGCATCGCGTAGCCCAGAATCCGCATGGCGGGCAGTTGTTCAATACGGTATTGCATGATTTGATCTCCCCATTCACTGGTTATTTGCGCATCGATGGTCAGAAGAGGTGCGGCGCGTGGCACGAGAAACGGCGGACGGCCCAGCTTCCGGCATTCCGTTGGCAGGATACCGTACATTTTCCGGAACGCCCGGGTAAACACCTCATGGGAGCCGAAGCCGCACCGCAGCGCGATATCCAGCACCTTCAAATCAGTTTCGGTCAGCAGTTCCGCCGCCGTCGAAAGTCTCCGTTTCCGCACATAGGATGTGACCGTGTCGCCGACAAAGTACAAGAAAGTGCGGTGAAAGTGATATTCGGAGTAAAACATCGCGCTGGCGATCCTACTTAACGTTAACTCTTCGCCAAGCCGCTCTTCAATGTAATCGATGCTTTGCTTGATAGTGCTGACTGCGTTCATGAACATCCTCCAGACCGGTCTATGTGGTTAGTATAAACGGGGGGCGCCGCTTCTTCTTGATCATTCTTGCTTTCCATAAAACAGGGGGGACCGAACCATGGCCACTGCGATTTTAATCTAGTAAAACGACCCGGGAATAATGTGGTGCATCTGCGATAGCGGAACTTTATGGTCTTATTTTCTGATTGGAACATGATCAATCCCATTAGCGGAATTTTTTGTCCTTATTTTCCTATGAACGGTGCGAAAGGTGGCTATTTCTTTATGATTCGGGAAAATAACGGTATAAATTTCCCCTATTTCTCTCGAAGTAGATACTATCGCTACAATAACGGTATTTTTTTCCTTTATGCTTTCGCCAGAATTTTTAAACAAGCTAACTTTTGCAGTTTTTCCTATTGTCTACTAGTATATCAAGAGTGAAATGGCCGGAGCTAGTCCAAGCGAGGCGAAGTGGGGAGTTTTCGGAATCGTACGCACTCTGCTCGTGCTCGTGCTTGTGCTTGTGTTTGTGCTTGTGCTTGTGCTTGTGTTTGTGGGCACCGCCTGTGCCGGTTCGCTACTCGTTTTGGAAAACAGCGGACGTCTTTTTGTCCCTGCCGAACTCGCGCCGGAGCGGCTTCCCTGTTACAATGTGAGTGGCGGCTGTGCAGGTATAAGCCCTGCATATGCCGTGATGCATAGGGAAGAAGGGAATCGCTTTGATATACGGAATCGGTCATGATGTTGTCGAAATCGAACGCGTCCGGCGGATGTTAAGCGGTCCGGTCGGCGAGCGGCTGTCGCGGCGCATCCTGACTGCGGCCGAGCGGCGCCTGCCGGGACAAGCCGCGCGTCCGGCGGAATTTTTGGCCGGGCGGTTCGCCGCCAAGGAAGCAGTCAGCAAGGCGTTTGGCTGTGGTATCGGGAGGGCGCTTGGGTTTGCGGATATGGATATTTTGCCGGATGCGAGCGGTAAGCCGACCGTATCCCTTTCCCCGGAAGCTTGGGAACGCCTCGCCTTACCCGGGCCGAACCGGTATGTCATTCATTTGAGCATCACGCATGAACGGCAGTTGGCATCCGCCTTTGCCGTGGTGGAACGCGTGGAATAGAAGGAGTAGCAGATGCAGGAGAGCAGGGAAAACAAAATTTTCTTTAGTGCGGAGTTGTTGGAATGGTATGAACGCTCCAAGCGCGATTTGCCTTGGCGCCGGCATCGCGATCCATATTATATTTGGGTTTCGGAAATCATGCTGCAGCAGACGCGCGTGGATACGGTGATCCCGTATTTTCACCGGTTTATCGAGCGGTTTCCGACGATTCGGGATTTGGCGGAAGCCCCGGAGGAAGACGTGCTGAAATGCTGGGAGGGGCTCGGGTATTATTCGCGGGCCCGCAACCTGCAGGCGGCCGCGCGCCAAGTGGTCGAGCGGCACGGCGGGGTTGTGCCGGACAACAAGGCCGACGTGTCGGCATTGAAAGGAGTCGGCCCGTATACGGCAGGGGCGATCATGAGCATTGCCTTTAACCGGCCCGAGCCGGCCGTCGACGGAAATGTCATGCGGGTGCTGTCGCGGTATTTTCTGATCGAAGAGGATATCATGAAAACCGGGACGCGCACGCTGATGGAGGAGCTGGCGGCGGAGCTGATCCCCGAGGGCCGGGCTGCGGATTTTAATCAGGCGCTGATGGAGCTGGGGGCGTTAGTCTGTACGCCCAAGTCGCCGCAATGCCTGATTTGCCCGGTCATGGCCCGCTGCGCCGGGCGGCTTGCGGGCGCGGAGGAGCGTCTGCCGGTGAAGAGCAAGGCGAAGCCGCCGCGGCCGGAATACCGGCTCGTCGCCCTCGTGGAGGGCGGCGGGGCGCTGGCGGGCCGCGTGCTCGTGCGCCGGCGGCCGGACACTGGGCTGCTCGCACGGATGTGGGAGCTGCCCCATATCCCGGCCGACGCCGTGCCGGGCGAAGGCGCCGGGCTGCCGGACGGCCCGGCGATGGACCGGCTGGCGGCGGCGCTGGCCGGTGCGGGCGTGCCGGCGCGGCCAGGGGAAGCGTGGATGAACGCGGAGCATACGTTCAGCCACATTCACTGGAACCTCCGCGTATTCCGGTTCGCCGCGGAGGATGGCGCTGGCCAGGCCGCCAGCGGCGGGGCCGTGAACGGCGAGAAGAACGTGAACGGTGTGGGTGTGAATGGTGAGAGTGTGAATGGTAAGGGTGTGAACGATGGGGCTGTGAGCAGTGAGGCCGTGAATGGTGGGGCTGTGAACGGTGAGGTCGTGAAGGGCGGGGCCGAAAACAGTGTAGGTGGCAACGCCGCGGCCGCGAACGGCCGAACTCCCTACGCCGTGGCCTCTAGTGCCGGGACTGCCAGCACCCATCCGCCAGGGCAGCATCCAGCGGAAGCCGGTTCGGCCGCCTTATTCGCCGCCGAAACCGCCGCGGCTTATGAAGCCGGAGCTCCTTTGGCTTTGGCCAGCGCAGCGAACACGTCTTCGGGAGCGGCATCACCGTCCGGAGTCGGGATCAAGCAGGAGGGCTTCGATCTGGACGCGGACTCCGCGGAATACCGCTGGATCACCCGGGAAGATATGGGGAGCCTTGCGTTTCCGAACGTCTTTTTGCGGATATTGAACCAGTATTTTAAACAAGCATAAGCCAAAACCGTACCTGGGTATTGTACCTGGGTGCGGTTTTCTTTTTACATCGTAACGAGGCTAACGGACTCGAGAGACGCTAAATGCTTAAAAACCATACATGTTCCTTTTGGAAGGAACCCACGGCTTGGCGAATTAACTCAACTGCAAAAGTGCATCTCATTTTCCCGTAATCAGCCTATTTGAGCGTGTGAAATGCAAAAATACATCTGTTTTGGGACTATTCGATAAAAAAGAGTATTTTGACCGGATATGAACTGCACTTTTGCATTTGGCGAGCCTCTTTCGAGGAAGTTCGACAAAGATCGCATGCACTTTTGCATCTCGCGGAATCCCATGGCGAGGAATCTCATCTCACGGAATCCCATGCCGCAGAAATCTCGCACTGTAGAATCCAGTACTACGGAAACTGGTACCGTGTAATCTCGTACTGCAGAATCCAGCACTGCGGAAACTCATACCGAGTAATCTCGCACTGCTGGGATCCCGCACGGCAGGAATTTCGTGCCACTTGAATTCTATATATGTTGAACTATTATACATATAATAAACAACTTGGATCGGCATCGCGGTAAAACGCGCAAAGGAGGGAGCAGAACTTTCCAGCGGAAATGCTGGAGCAAAACCGGCGTTATCTCCCGCGATTTTTCGCGGCAATTCATTAGGAGGGATATGATGAAAAAGTTAACGTTCTTTCAAAAGGTTCGCGGAGGCTTGGGAGTTTGTTTGATAGGATGCAGCCTCTTGCTGGCGGTTCCGGCGTCGGCGGCGGGCGGGTTTGAGGAGCCGCTGAACGCTTTTAACGGGAATCTGTTTTATGCCTCGGACGGCTGGGAGAACGGCGATGACTTCGGCGTAGGCTGGCGGGCGAACAACATCGAATTCAACAGCGGAATCATGGCCCTTCGACTGGACAAGTCGGGTTGTCCAAGCCGATGCTCCGGCGAGCAATATGCCTCCGGCGAATATGCGACGATCGGGGAAGATTACGGCTACGGGCGTGTGGAAGCCCGGATGAAAGTGGCGAAAGGCGAGGGGCTGGTAACTTCACTGTTCACCTATTATGACCTTAATCCGGATCCGGACATCGAAGAGAACGACGAAATTGATATTGAGATTCTCGGAAAAGACCCGACGAAACTGGAGACCAACTATTATACGGCCGGAGACGGAGATCATAGTACGGTAATCAAACTTGGTTTCGATGCGTCGCTGGATTTCCACGACTATGCTTTTGAATGGTCGCCGACCTCGATCAAATGGTATGTCGACGGCAAGTTGGTGCATACCGAGACCGGCACTCCGGAGGACCTGCCTAGTCACCCGGGCAGCATTATGGTCAATTTCTGGGCGGGCGCGGGCGAAGCCGCCGAAACTTGGACAGGGGAATTCGTTTACCCAGGTTCTCCGGTTCGGGCGTACTATGACTGGATCAAGTATACCCCGGCAAAATAATATCAAGAGGCCTTCCTTCATGGAGGGCCTCTTTTTTAATTTCTTTATTCCAGCGTGCGGTTTTCTACCGTTTTCATATAGTTTTGCGTATCCGGTTCGCGGTGTTCTTCACCTACCACCTTGCCCGGATCCGCAGCCTCGCTTCCGCCGGTAACGCTGTGGGCGAAATTCGTAAACTGCTGCTTATGCTGATCTTCCGCGTGTTTGGCTTTCAGCAGCTCCTCCGGATCGTTGGTGAGCTTACGCTTTTGCTCGGCCATATCGCAACCTCCTTCTCCTGGCAATAGCCTTCATTTCTTGGCGGCCTCGTAACGCCGGTTCACTTCGTCCCAATTGATCACGTTCCAAAATGCCGCGATATAATCCGGGCGTTTGTTTTGATATTTCAAATAGTAGGCGTGCTCCCAAACGTCCAGGCCAAGAATGGGCGTTTGCTCTTCGGAGAGCGGGTTGTCCTGGTTTGGCGTGCTCGTTACGGCCAGCTTGCCGTCCTTGCCGACGGCCAGCCAGGCCCAGCCGCTGCCGAAACGGGTAGTCGCCGCTTTTGTAAAATCCTCTTTGAATTTGTCGAACCCTCCAAGCTCGCTGTCGATAGCGGAAGCGACCGCTCCGCTTGGAGCTCCGCCGCCGCCGGGCCCGATCACGGTCCAGAACAGGCTGTGGTTGGCGTGGCCGCCGCCGTTGTTGCGTACGGCGGTGCGGATATTTTCGGGAACGCTGCCGAGGCTGGAAATGAGCTCTTCCACGCTTTTGCTCTGCAGTTCCGGGGCGCTTTCCAGCGCGGCGTTCAGGTTGGTCACGTACGTATTGTGGTGACGATCATGGTGAATGTTCATCGTCTGCTCGTCGATGTAGGGTTCAAGCGCGTTTGCCGGATAGGGCAACGCAGGCAATTCATGGGCCATAACGGAAAAACCTCCCGATTTTTTTGTTAAAAAGGTTGTTCAAAAAGTCGTCTTTTGATCACGAAGCAGGTCAGGAAGTGGTCTCGACCGTTTTTACATGCTCTAAACAAAACCTATTATTGGCAAATAGCCAAATTATATGTATGAAAACCTGTTTTGTGAAGGGAAATTCACAAAAAATAAATGTAAACGCTTAACATTAAGCGCTTTCAGAAGAAAATTGGTGTATTTCGCTGATTTATATGGTTTAATGGACAAGGAAGCAGTTTTTTCTCGATTTTTGTCTGGTTTTAATTATTTGCTTGATGTAAAAATAAAGGCCGCGCCTTTAACATGAATCTATCTAGTGTTAAGGAAAAAGGAGATCATAGCATGCTTATTCGTTCCTTTCAGTTGAGTGATGTGAATCAAGTGATGGATCTTTTGCAGGTATCCTTGTCCGAGGCTTGCTACGAGGACACCAAAAAAGCTTTTGCCAGACAATTGGCCTGGGATTCCGAACTGATTCTAGTTGCGGAAGCGGAGGAAGAAATTCAGGGGGTCTTGATCGGAACGATCGATCAGAATACCGGGTGTATTTACCGGATGGCCGTTCACCCGGATTACCGCCGGCGCGGCGTAGGCAGAAGCCTCGTCTCCGCGATGGAACAACGTTTTCAGCAGCGTAATGTCCGCCGGATCATGGTGGCCGGTGACGAGCATAACAAAGCGATTATGCCGCTGTACGAAGCGATGGGCTACGGCGCAAGCAAGTTTTTAGAAGCGTTCCAGAAGCTTAGCATCGCTGCTGCACGTTCTTTATCGGGGTCTAATTGATTTTTTTAATTCTAGATAGGTAAGAAGAGGAATGATTGAAGCATATCTTCCATCCGTTGCAAATGGGTGCGGGATATGCTTTTCTATTTATAGAGCCTGCGAATCTGGAGGATAAACGATGAAAGAGATAACGATATATACCGACGGCGCTTGTTCCGGAAACCCGGGCCCGGGGGGATGGGGCGCTGTTTTAATGTTTAACGGACATCGTAAGGAACTGTCCGGCGGCGAGAAAATGACTACGAACAACCGGATGGAAATTCAGGCGGTCATTTCCGCGCTCAGTCAACTCAAGGAGCCGTGCCGGGCCAAAGTTTACAGCGATTCCGCCTACGTGGTGAACTGCTTTCAGCAGGGTTGGATTCGCGGCTGGCTCAAAAACGGTTGGAAAAACAGCAAAAACCAGCCGGTGGAAAACAAAGACCTGTGGGAGGAACTGTGGCGGTTGATGGGCATCCATCAGGTCGAATACGTTAAGGTCAAAGGGCACAGCGACAATGAGCTCAACAATCATTGCGATTTGCTGGCCCGGGAAGCGATTAAGCGGCTGTCTTCCTGAGACTAATTTCATTCGGAAAACAACAACTTTGGGGGCCGTTTGCCGCCCCGTAAAATTTACATCAAGGAGGGGAAGGGAGTGGCAAAGACCATACACGACGGCAGCGTCGTTCCTGCAAGCACCAGCGGGTGGGCGGATTTGAAGCGCGAAATCAAGGAAAACGCGGCATCGCTTGGCATCGACGATATCGGCTTTGCCTCCGCGGACCCTTTTATTTCGCTGAAGGCGATTTTGCTGGACCGGCGTGAAAAAGGATACGAATCCGGGTTCGAGGAACCGGATATCGATAAGCGCGTTTACCCCGAGCTGTCCCTTGAGCAGCCGGCTTCCCTGATTTCGATCGCCGTGGCGTATCCTTCCAAGATGGACAACCCGCCCAAGTCCGAGCCGGGGCTGCGGCGCGGGATACTGGCCAGATCGGCCTGGGGACGGGATTACCACCTGGTGCTTCGCGAGGCGATGGCCAAGCTGGAGGATTTCATCCGGCAGCGGGTTCCGGAAGCACGGATCGAGAGCATGGTGGATACCGGAGCTTTAGTCGACCGTGCGGTTGCTGAGCGGGCGGGAATCGGCTTTAAAGGAAAAAATTGCGCGATCATTTCACCCAAATGGGGTTCATGGATCTACCTTGGCGAGATGATCACCAATATTCCTTTTCCGCCGGATTCCCCGGTCACGGAGGATTGCGGTGAATGCACGAAATGCATCGACGCCTGTCCGACCGGCGCGCTGGTCGGCCCCGGCGTGCTGAACGCGCAGCGGTGCATTTCTTTTTTGACGCAAACGAAAGGGTTTGTGGAAGAGGAGTTTATGCTCAAAATCGGCAACCGGCTTTACGGGTGCGACACCTGCCAGATCGTTTGCCCGAAAAACAGAGGCAAGTCCTGGAACCACCGGCCTGAGCTTCAGCCCGACCCGGAGACGGTTAAGCCGCTGCTCCTGCCGCTTCTCGATATAAGCAACCGGGAATTCAAGGAGCGCTTCGGCGACAGCGCGGCGGCCTGGAGGGGGAAAAAACCGATCCAGCGAAATGCGGTCATTGCGCTCGGAAACTTCAAAGACGCGGCTTCCGTGCCGAAATTAATAGATATACTGTTTCACGACCCCCGTCCGGTGCTTCGCGGCACGGCCGCTTGGGCACTAAGCAGGATTGGAGGAGAAGCGGCGGCGGAGGCAGTGATTCGGGCGCTGGAGAGCGAACAGGACGAGGAAGTGCTGGAGCGCCTCCAGGTCGCGGATCGGAAGCTGCGAGGAGCAGCGTCTCCCGAAGAAAGCCGCGACGGTTAAGAAAGCCAAGTCAGATTGACAACGATGACGGAAGCGGATAGCCAGCCGTCAAGGGGGATGAAGGGATGCGTTTCATCGGTATTGAAGATATCGAGCCAGGGCAACACTTGGGAAAAACGGTTTATTCCGCGAACGGCACCGTGCTTTTGTCGGCGGGGATTCAACTGACCGTATTTATGATCAACACGCTCAAACGGATCGGCGTCACGATGCTGTACATCAAAGATTCCGATTACGGCGATGTCGAAATCGAAGATGTGATCAGCGAATCGGCCAAACAGGCAGTGTTTCACGAAATGGTGGAGACGCAGGAAGCGATCCGGTCGGGAAAGGAATGGAGCACGAAAAAAGTCGGCGCTAGCGTGGATACTTTACTGACGGACGTGCTGAACAACAAGGAAGTGCTTTTGCAGCTGACCGACATTCGCACGGCGGACAATGCGGCTTATCTGCATGCGGTTAACGTCTGCCTGATCTCGTCGATGATCGGCCTGAACATGGGGCTGGGCTATTCCCAGCTGAAAGATCTGGCGATCGGGGCGCTGCTGCACGATATCGGCAAGTCCGTTCCGCTGCCGGAAGGCGCGGCGGAGGACGATCCGAAGCAGCATCATACATGGCGGGGATATGAAATGCTGAAGCATAAACGCGAGTTTAATCTGCTCATCGCCCATACGGCGCTTCAGCATCATGAGCGGCTTAACGGGACGGGGATACCCCGCGGCCTGACAGGGGACGAAATCCACTTGTTCCCCCGCATCGTCGCCGTTGCGAATATGTACGACAACCTGATCAGCGGCGGCGGTGCAGGCGGCTCGCAGCGCACTCTGCTGCCTCACGAGGCCTGCGAACAACTGCTGGCTTATTCGGAGCACGAACTGGATCACGACGTGCTGGTGGAGTTTACCCGCATCGTATCCGTCTACCCGAACGGCACGGCGGTAAGGCTGTCGACCAAGGAAACCGGTGTGGTCGTAAGCCAGCACCGGGGGCTGCCGGGCCGGCCGGTCATCCGCATCGTGCGTGGCGCCGGGGATGAACTGGACGTAAAAGAAGTGGATTTGGCCACGGAAACAACGCTGTTTATCGAAACGGTTCTGGCTTGAATCGCGGCAGGGTGAATGCTATTATATGTGGAGTGCGTTAGCCAAACGAGGGGGCTGCACGGATATTAATGCAGGGGTGGCTGAATGATGGATATCGTAATTCCAATTATAACGCTCGTCGTCGGATTGGTCGGCGGTTTTCTGATCGGCGTCTTTTATTTGCGGCGGCAGATGACAAAAATGCAAAACGATCCGGAAATGCTGCAAAAAGTGGCGAAACAGATGGGCTATAATTTGAACAACAAGCAGATGCAACGAGCGCAGCAAATGATGAAAAACCAGGGACAGGTTCCCGGAGCGGCACGGCCGCGGAAGAAAAGATAATAATCGGCTCAAATGAAGAGTCTTAAAAAGTGTGGCCTGTGCGCAATTATGGCGTCATGAAACCGGCGTCAGCTGCGCATTGCCATACTTTTTTTTGAAAGGAGGAGGCGCTTAAATGGCTGGACTTAAAGATTACGTAAACAAGCAGGTTGGAGAAAATCACGAGAAAATCGAACATCATGTTCGGGAAATCCTAAAACTGATCGGGGAAGACGTCGAACGGGAAGGGCTGCTCGATACGCCCGCCCGGGTTGCCCGGATGTACGAGGAGATTTTTGCCGGTTATGAAGTGGATCCCCGCGACGTGCTTGGGGTAACGTTCGAAGAAAACCATGAGGAGCTTGTCATTGTCAAAGATATCGTCTATTACAGTCAATGCGAGCATCATATGGCGCCTTTCTTCGGAAAAGTGCATATCGGCTACATTCCGAGCGGCAGAATCGCCGGGCTCAGCAAGCTGGCAAGGCTGGTGGAGGCGGTGACCCGCCGCCTGCAGGTGCAGGAGCGCATCACCTCGCAGATCGCCGACATTATGGAAGAAGTGCTGAACCCGCAAGGCGTGATGGTCGTCGTGGAAGGCGAGCATCTCTGCATGTGCGCGCGCGGGGTCAAGAAGCCGGGCAGCAAAACGGTAACGTCTGCGGTGCGCGGCAGCTTCCGCAAGGACGCGGCTTCGAGAGCGGAGTTTTTGTCCTTGATCAAGGAATAACGGAAAGCTGCGGTCTACGGCCAGGACAGGCGGTGACCGCAGCCGTAAGGTTGGCGAAGCTTGACGATGAGCATATCTTAACGGACTTGAGTGACGCTAAACTCCCCAAAACAGGAGCCGTAAAATGGGAAATAGCCGGGAAATGAGGGGAGAACGTCGTTACGGGCAACCAACTGCATTATGGCAGCCGTTTAATACGGCTGCCATTTTAGTTTTTTGGCGGCTTCGTAACGTTCCGCCACGGCCGGCCAGTACACGACGTTCCACCAGTCCTTGATATAGTCGGCACGCACGTTTTGATGCTTCAAATAGTAAGCGTGCTCCCAAACGTCGAGCGGAAGCAGAGGCACGATGTCCCATTGCGACAGATTTTGATGCTTCTCTGCCGTCAAAATTTCCAGCCGGTGGCTGCGCGGGCTCCAGACGAGGATCGCCCAGCCGCCGCCTTCCACTTTGGCGGCCGCTTCGGAAAATTGCCGATGGAAGGCGTCGTAGCTGCCGAAATCACGAGTGATTTGCTGGAGCAGCTCGCCCTCCGGTCTTCCGCCTCCCTTCGGGTTCATGATCTCCCAAAAGATGGTGTGAAGATAGTGGCCAGCGCCGTTAAAGGCGAGCTCCCGTTCCCAATGCTTGACCAGCTCGAAGTTTCCGTTTTTGCGAGCCTCCTGGAGCTTTTTTTCCGCCTTGTTCAAGTCATCGACGTAGGTTTTATGGTGCTTGTCGTGATGGATGCGCATCGTAGCCTCATCGATGTAAGGCTCGAGGGCATTGTAAGGGTAGGGCAGGGGCGGAAGCGTATGCCCGCCGATCGGGACGGGGCGTTCGTGGATACGGGGGCCGCTTGAAGGCGCGTCGTTTTCTTGGCGCAGGTTTTCTTGGCCGGCCATTTCCTCGTCAGCTTTTTTTGCCGAATTTCCCACTGCATGGTCATTCGCCAGATTCTCGGCTGGCGCAGGTGCTTCCGCTTCAAGCCCCACGTTCGAAACGTTTAGTGTTTCAAAATCGGAATCCGCCTCCTCCGGGGAAATCGACTGCTGATGCGGCGAATGCTGTGGCCAGGATACTTCAGGCGCTTCTTCTCTTGAGCCGGTTGGTCCGAAAGGCGCCGGCCCGGTAGGTTGCTGATAAGGCCCAAAAGGCGATGGCCCTGTAGGCTGCTGATAGGGTCCAAAAGGTGACGGCCCAGTAGGCTGCTGATAGGGTCCAAAAGGCGCCGGCCCGGTAGGCTGCTGATAAGGCCCAAAAGGCGCCGGCCCGGTAGGCTGCTGATAGGGCCCGAAAGACGATGGCCCGGTAGGCTGCTGATAGGGCCCGAAAGGTGATGGCCCGGTAGGCTGCTGATAAGGCCCGAAAGGTGATGGCCCGGTAGGCTGCTGATAAGGCCCGAAAGGTGATGGCCCGGTAGGCTGCTGATAAGGCCCGTAAGGCGGCGGATCGTCAGGCTGCTGGGAAGATGCGTAAGCCTGGGTTCCGCCAGCTTGATGATACGGGTCGTTCACAGCCGGGCCGCCGGCAACGCAGCCCGCGATTTCCCCGGGGCGGTTGAGCCTTTCCAGCACGGCCAGGAAATACTCCGATTCGCGGATAATGTGCATCAGCACGACGGGGGCAAGCGGAACGGACTTGACCGCCTCGCTCCGGTCGAGAATATGGTACAGCTGGCGGACAAATTCCTTCGACTGCTGAAATGCGGTGCCGAGCAGCCGCTCGGTTTGCTTGATCAGTTGCGGGCTTGAGGCTGCTTCCTTGGACGTCAGGCCGTGCTGAAGCAGCCGGTCGGCCGCTGCCTCCGTAGCGGTAAACACTTTTTTCCACTCGTCCAGTATCCTGACGTAGTGGTGCTCCAAATTGGGAATGATCGCTTTGATCACTTCCGTATGCTCCGCTTCCTGCTGCTTCCAGAAACGGATCTCTTCCAAAATGCGTACAGGCAAATAAGGCCCGTAAACGAATAGCATCCGGTTAACCTCCCCTTGCTTAAAGTCATTACTACCAGCTTATTCGCGGGGAGGTTTGGCCTATGCTATTCGGATACGGGCCCGGTAAGGGCGCTATTGTTGCCGCTGCCGGAAGCGGCGGTTTTGATCCGGCTGAGGAAAAGCGATACTTTTCGCAAATATTCCTTAGGGTGCTCGCGAAAAATCAGTTCATGATGCGCCCCTTCCACAATCCACACTCCCGAATTGGGGTTCGTCTGATTGGCGGCCAGCTTCTCGGCGATCGGATAAGGCGCTTTCTCATCCTCCGTCCCATGAATGAACAAGGTCGGGAACGGGTAGTCCTCCGACTTGACCTGCGTGTATGGAATTTGCCGCAGGCTCGTGCCGTTCAGCACCGGAAGCAGCATGCCGATGATCTCCAGCGACGGATGCCGCGGCAGATCGATTTGCTGCCGGATATTATGGTACATCGTGTCCGGCTCAAGCAAAAACGTGCTGTCGAGGATCATGCCGTCGATATCGCCACTCGTCAGTCCAGCCTGAAGCGCCGTGCCAGCGCCCATCGAGAAACCCCAGACGACGATTTCCTGCGCCCCGCGCTGTTTTACGTAATCGATGGCACCCAGCAATTGTTTGGCTTCTTTTTTGCCGCCGGTAGCCACCTCTTTGCTGTTCTGGGCGGCGAAGCCGTAGTCAAACATCAAGACGTTAAAATTCAGCCGGTGGGCAAAACTGGCCAGATCGTACATCGGAATCCAAGATTCCTCGCGATTGGCCCCGTAACCGTGACTAAATACGATCGTTTTGACGGAATCTTCCGCGGGTATATACCACCCTTGCATCATTCGGCTCCCGTCTGCCGCGGGAAACACGATGTTCTCGTAATCCAGATTTTTGGACAGCTTCGGATTGGAATAAAGCGGCGCTACCGTCGGATTGGACAGCACCCAGGCGATATAGCCGTGCAAAGAAACGAAGCAGAAAATCAGGAAAAACAAAATGGACAACAGCAAAGCCACGGCAATATGCTTGATGCTGATACGCCGGCTTACGCTTGCGGGAGAGTCGTTCTTAGAGAACGCCGAAGGCAAGGGAAGGTCCTTGCGGCCGCTATGGCTCATAGGCTTCCCTCCTGTGTCTTTAAAATATTTTAAACAACCTCTATTAGAGTATATGACGAAAAAAGCAGCAGTTTACGGCTAAGTCCAAGATATATTGCCGATACGAAGAAATCACGAAGATATTGTCGAATTAAGGCGACACTCTTAAATTTATCGTAAGCCGGGGGTGCCGCAAAGTCAATGGAAAACCGGAGAATTGACGGAATCGTTCATTGACGGAAGCCGCGGTCTTTCATATAATTTATGTAACCGAGTTTCATATAGTGAAACATCCTGAGGAGAGTGGATGCCGGATGGAAGACCGGAAGCTAACGGTTCGCGCCGTCGAAAGGGCGCTGGATATATTGATGTGTTTTACGAAAGGAAGCGATTTGGGGTTAACGGAGATTGCCGCCGAGATCGGTTTACATAAAAGCACGGTGCACCGTCTGATGACCACGCTTGAAGAGCGTGGATTTGTCGTACGTGATCCGGCAACGGAGAAATACCGCTTGGGCCTGAAAATATGGGAGCTGTCGGCGCATTTGTCCCATAACGACGATCCGGCCGTTCTGCTGCTGCCTCTGATGGAGCGGCTGCGCGACCGGTTGGGGGAAACGGTCAGCCTCTATTTGCGCGACGGCAACGACCGGCTGCGCATCCAGGCCGTGCAGAGCAATCAGGCGATCCGGCGGGTGGCCCAGGTTGGGGCACGGCTGCCGCTGTACGTCGGAGCGTCCAGCAAGGTGCTTGTCGCTTATTCGGACAATCCGGTGATGCGGTCGGTGCTGGACAGCCCCGACTGGCCGGCGGGGTTGGACACGGCGGCTTATGTGTCCCAATTGCAGCAGGTCCGGGAGCGCGGTTACGCCACCAGCTACGAGGAGCGGGAGCCGGGGGTTTCCGCCGTCGCCGCGCCGATCTTTGACCGATCCGGCAAAATTGCCGCCGCCTTGTCCGTGTCCGGACCGGTCAGCCGTATGACGCCGGAGCGGCTGGAGGAATACGGGCCGGTGCTGATCGAAGCGGCCCGGGAGATGGGGATGATGATGCAGGGCTAAGCCCGTTTGGGCAGTCCATTTCGTGATGGGAGCCGGAAGTATAAAAAGTATATTTATAACTCAACTTTCGCAGAGCAAAAATCAGCTTGAGTCCTTGAACTGAAGGTTTTCTAAGAATAAAGATAGGCAGCTTGCAAAATAGAAAAACACCGCTTCGTTTGGTAAAGCGGGATTGACGAGCTTCTACGATCAGACAGAAGAGGTGTCTTTCATTGTTTTGACCATCAGCCCGACCTAAATCAACTGCCAAACGAATTAAAGTATTCTTTTCTGGCTCAACCTTATAATCCTTGCTTGCCAGTCAAGTCAAAAACCGATCGTGGCAAGAAACGCGGAAGGGCGTTGAAAGTTTGAGGACAGGGAAGACCGGTGGGTTGGGCGGCAGATCGACACTCACTGTCCGGAAGCTTTGCACGATTATCCCGTTTGATCAGGGTAGCAGCAGGCGTACCTAAACGAATATACCGGACGCCGCTGGCTGCGCATGCCCGGAGCGGAAGAAACGATGCGGAAGAAGTTGCTGCGTATGTGTGTGGCAATTCCGGCGATCCCTTACCGCTGGCTGATCGCGCGCCAACCGAACCAGCCCCTTGCGGCTGCGGCCTGATCGTGGCGCTTGCACGGTAGGGGGAGTTTGACGCAGATCAACTTAATGAGTAGGGGTTAGCTTAATGTGGATCGACTTGATTGGTGCGAGCTAGCATGAACGGTGTGGGCGTTGCTATCTCGAACCTAAGATGCTTCAGTCCCAAGGCTCCATACGTACTCTTCAGCGATTCCCACGCCTCTCTCACCACTTTCCGCAAGGGCGCATACAGACGAAATGCTAGAGGAAACGACTGTACCACCGATGTACGGACATCCACATGCCCGTTGATGAACGCAGCGAGCTCGTGACGGTTTGCTTTTTGTCCGTCTCCTCTCTTATGCGGTACAAGGCGGATTTTGACCTGCTCCGGCTTGCCCGATTCCTTGACCGTGCATCCCGCTATGACCGCCGTGGCATACGGATGCGAAAGCTGACACCGGGACGGATCGCGACCGTACAGATCGCTGTTCACCTTCACGTCTCCGTAGAGCAGTTCCCGGGCATCGAACTCTCCGACGGCATGGCGTATTTTGTGTAGCATCAACCAAGCGGTTTTGTAGGTGACCTCGATCACCTGGCTCAGTCGCATCGCCGAGATGCCGCCCTCAAGCAGGAATAAATCCAGGCCTCGAACCACTTGAGCAGGGGCAAATGCGTCCGTTCAAAAATCGTGCCGACCAAAGCCGACGTTTGATGCTTGCACTTCCCGCACTCGAACAAGGGGATATGCCGGGAGGTCAGACGACTGCACCGGGTGTGAGCACAGCGCGGGCAGACGAAGCCGTTCGGCCACTTCATCGCGATCAGCGCCTCCATGCAGGCCTGCTCGCTGTTATAACGGCTGCTGAATGGTTGAAGTTCCGTTCCCGCATTGACTTCCATGTTCGCTCGCCCCCGATCAAGAATTCACGAACGTTTGTTCGATTAACTTCATTGTACCAAACATACGTTCCCTAATCAAGTCGAAAATCTCACCTGAAACTCCTCATTTTTTCCCCATCTCTTTTTCTTCTCTCTTTTGTTGGTACCCTTGCTCTAGCCCCCCTCCCCTGCTCCCTGAACGAAAGGAATAATCGTGCAAAGGCAAGCAGCAGACAGGAACACCAAGAAAGGAACCCTTTAGACCGCCCCCTCACCTGGCGTCGATTTGTGACACTGCTCGAAACGGCTACGGTGCAAAAGGTAGATGCTCTGAACTTGGCGGATCGTGACGTCCTCTTCAATCATTGACGCTTCCCGGGAAATGGGCGGATAAGGCCGCTGGAGTCCGTTAGAGCAGCGTCCACTCGGATTAGGAAGTGGATGTAGCCTAAAAAAGGCCGGCCCGACAGTAAGTTTAACTGTTTGGGACGGCCTCTTCTATTGGTATTATTTCGCGCTATGAATCCAATTTGCAATATCGTCAATGATGGCCTTGGACACATTGGAAGGCTTGCCGTATTCGGTCCCGGTAGAAAGGCCGTCATATTCGGCGAGCAGGTGGTTCACCTTCGGGTAAGACTTGAACTCGATATTCCCACGGTCTTTCAGCGCCGTTTTCCAGCCCTCGAATTGCTTCATGGTCACCTGCCAGTCGTTTTCGCCCTGCAGGACGAGCATCGGCCCGGTTTGCGTTTTGGCGAGTTCAGCCGGCACGTAATTTTTCTGCTCAAACCACCAGTAAGCGGGCTGCAGCGGAAATTCCGCCGGCATATGATCGACCGTGTTTTCCGGATCGTTGACCATATCGGCGATTGACGTATACATCGCGGCTTGCTGCTCGTACAGCGTCGAATCAAGCCCTAGCTCCTTGACGCGGCGGACCAGCTCGGTCTGTTGCTCGGACAGCACGTCGGCGAATTTGCTGCTTGGGGCGGACAAGAGAATCGTTCCGGCGATGGCCCCGTCCGGGGCGCCGGCGCTAATCAGCGGCATGGCAAAGCCGCCCTGGCTGTGGCCGGCGACGAAAATGCGGGAGTCATCGATGCCGGGCGTGCTTTGCAGCAGTTTCACCGCTTCCAAAGCATCGTCAACGCTTTCCTGCTTCAGCGTAAATTTCGGATCGGCCGCCACCTTGAAGGAATGCTCGTAGGTCACCTTGTCGTACCGCAGTACGGCGATGCCTTGCGCGGCGAGACCGGCGGCCAAATCGCGGAACGGTTTGGCTCCAAGAATTGAAGCGTCCCGGTCGTTCGGGCCGGAGCCGTGAACGAGCACGACGGCCGGGAAGGGGCCATCTCCCGAAGGCACGGTTAAAGTGCCGGGGAGCGCCATCGCGCCGCTACCGACGGTAACCTCCCGTTCGCTATAAACTGCAGGATTGTCGTATGCCGGCTTTTGGTAAGTGGAAGCGGAGGCTGCGGCAAAGTATAAATCATCGACCTTTCCGCCCCGATCCAGCCGCAGCGTAACTTGAAACGGAACGATGGTGCTTTGGAAGGAGTACGTCACATTCCGGTGTACCGTATTCAAGCTTTCGCTTTTGGCAGGCTTGCCCACTGCTTTGCCGAACATGCTCTCATAGTTGCTCCACAGCCGGTTCAGTATGGATTCCGGCAGCGCATTGGTGGATGCTTCGCTTACGTATTCGGCGGCTTTGGCTCCGTTACCGGCCTGCAAAGCTTCGAGGAACAAGTCTGCCGCATCCTCCGTTTGTCCATTATCATCGGCGAACGCTTGGGCGATCAAACCGGCGTCGGCCAGCGCCCGACCGTCCGCGAGGCGGACCGACTGGTTTAAGGCGACGGTTTCGCCGTCCAGAACCGCCCGGTCCGAGCCAGCCTCAAGCTTTAGGATGTGATCGCCTTTTGTCACGGTAATCGTGCGGGTGCTTTGCTCCCATGATACCTCGGCGCCAAGCTTTGCAGCGGCTTCTCTTACCGGCTCAAAGGCCGCGCTGCTCTCCTGGGCGGCAAGCACGGACGCTGTGGGCATAGCAAGGCCTAAGGCCATAGTAACAGTAATGGCACGTTTTACCTTTTTGGGATGATTGTTCATAATCTTTTTCCTCCTTATGGTTAACCATGAAATTATTGCAGCAGCCTCAGCCCCTGAAAAACAGGCTGGAACCGATGATCAGGGCGGCGATGCCGGCAAGCACAAACCAGCCCACCGGGTTCGCGAAGTTAAGCGTCCAGCCGATGCCGGATCGTTTTTCCACAAAAACGGAAGGGTCCTGCGGATTGAAATAAATCGCTCCGAGCTTCCAATAGCGGTCATCGTTCGGCGGCGCGGCCGCCGAAGCTTCGGCCGATCTTCCCAGCCGGCTCCCGCCTTGGCCCGTCATGAAGGACAACACCATCGCAAACAAGATGATAAACGCCGGAACGACCAGGCTGACGAATGGTACAATCCTCGCTTCCAGCGGACGGATCATGCTGAGCTGCACCAGTGTAAACATGAACACCAGCGCAAGCGACGACAAAATCGTAAACAGCGACCATCTGCGCCGGAAGGCCGCATTTTGCCGGATCGATTGTTCGGGGTGGCCGGCGTGGATTTGCTGCTTGCTTTTTTGAATACTCCAATTGACGGACCAGAACAGCAGGGTCATGATCGCCTGCATGGCGCTTGGAAACAGGATGATGCGGTACGATTTGGCCGCACTGCTTACGACATTGCCCGCGAAATCGAATTTCGTAGCGACCGGATCGGGAATGGCCTCGTAGTTCATGAACATGATCGCGGCGCTTACGGCGATGATCAGGACATGAATCAGAAACCATCTGCCGGAAAAAGTCAGCTTCTGCCGGTGAAAGCCGGTATCCACCGCCAATAAAACTTTTTGCGGCTGGGGGGATGGAAGCGTAGGGCGGATTTTTTTCATCCGGAAATAAAAGCTTATGTTCAGCAGGATCGAAACGGCGACCATGACCGCGACAAACGTGCCGAACACCCGGCCTTGCTCATTCCCCTCCACGCTCCGCATTCCGGCGGTGCACAGCAGCAGCAGGGCGGCATAGATCATGCTGCTGAGAACGGTATACTGCTTGCGCATCCGGCGGAGCGGTTCGCTGCGATATTGCTCCTCGCTGACGGACACCCCGAAGCTGACCGTTTCCCTCGTCAAATACGGCATAAACGCGAGCGAAGCCAAAAGAGGCACAAACATCAAGATCAGCACCAAAGCGGACATCCATTGCATCTTTATTCGCTCCTTTCGGACTGGGTAATTTCGTGGTGAAGGCGTTCCACCATCTTCAGAAGCTCTTCCTTGCTCATGCCCCGGCAAATGGCTTCCGCCACAATCGGCCGCAGTTCCCGCTCCTGCTTCTCCAGGAACTCTGCGGTAACCGGCGGCATGCCGACCGGATCAACGACGACGCCTTTTTGGCGGTGGACTTGAATATAACCTTCCTGCTTCAGCAGGGTATAGGCCTTGTTGACCGTATGCAGGTTAACGCCGATATCGGAGGCCAGACTGCGCACCGAGGGGAGAGGTTCACCGAGTTGCAGCTTGCCGCTGGCGATCCCTTCGATGATCTGGTTCACCAGCTGCGTGTAAATGGGCACCTCCGACTGCAAATCCAGCTTCATGATCAAGGGTAGGCATCTCCTTTGTTACAACTGTTATAGTTATAATATAACACGTGGAACTTAAGATTGAAAGAGCCAGGTATTTTTATTCCCATTATGGCCGGTAAAAGGTATGATGATCATTAAACGATATATAAGCTAAAAAAAACGCGAGTTGCAAGGGGCGTTCACCTCTTCGCACTCGCGCTTTTTCATTTTAACTTTTATCTCGGAGATTTCCGCTAAATTACACGCCTGCTGCAATCATCTGCCGCAGCACGGTTTGCAGAATACCGCCGTTGTGATAGTAATCGACGTCGACCATGCTGTCGAGGCGGGTGATCGCCGGGAACTGGAACGTGCTGCCGTCCTGGCGGGTCGCCGTTACGGTCAACTCTTGGCCTGGCTTCACGTCATTGCTGAGGCCGGCGATGTCGAACGTTTCCGTGCCGTCGATGCCCAGCGTCTTCCAGCTGGTGCCTTCCTGGAACTGCAGCGGCAGAACCCCCATGCCAACCAGGTTGCTGCGGTGAATCCGCTCGAAGCTTTCGGCGATGACTGCTTTGACGCCCAGCAGGTACGTGCCTTTGGCCGCCCAGTCACGGGAGCTGCCGGTGCCGTACTCTTTGCCGGCGATGACGACGAGGTTCTGGCCGTTCGCCTGGTATTTCATCGAGGCGTCGTAGATCGACATCACTTCATCGGACAGCAAATATTTCGTGACGCCGCCTTCCGTACCCGGCGCCACCTGATTGCGGATGCGGATGTTGGCGAAGGTGCCGCGCATCATCACTTCGTGGTTACCGCGGCGGGAGCCGTAGGAGTTGAAGTCCTTGCGCTCGACGCCGTGCTCGCTCAAATAGCTGCCCGCCGGGCTGCTTGGCGAAATGTTACCGGCCGGAGAAATATGGTCGGTCGTTACGGAGTCGCCGAGCAGGGCAAGCACGCGTGCGCTGCGGATGTCGGCGATATCGGACAGGCCGTCGCCGATCTTCTCAAAGAACGGCGGGTTCTGGATGTACGTCGATTGTTCATCCCACTCGTACAATTCGCCTTGCGGCACCGGGATCGCGTTCCAGCGCTCGTTTTGCGTAAATACATGCTCGTATTTGCTGCGGAACATATCCGGGCTCAGGGACGCGGCGATCGCTTCCTTGATTTCCGCCGAAGACGGCCAGATATCCTTCAGATATACCGGCTGGTTGTTTCCGTCGTAGCCGATCGGATCGTTTTGCAGATCGATATTAACCGTGCCGGCCAAAGCGTATGCGACGACGAGCGGCGGGGAAGCCAGGTAATTGGCTTTAACCTGCGCGTGCACGCGGCCTTCGAAGTTCCGGTTGCCGGACAGCACCGCAGCCACGGTCATGTCATTGTCGGCGATCGCCGCGCTGACTTCCTCCGGCAGCGGGCCGGAGTTCCCGATGCAGGTCGCGCAGCCGTAACCGGCGACGTGGAAGCCCAGCGCTTCGAGCGGCTCGATCAGGCCGGCTTTTTGCAGGTATTCGGTCACGACGAGGGAACCCGGCGTCAAGCTGCTCTTCACGTAGCCCGGCTTTTTCAAGCCGCGTTCAACCGCTTTTTTCGCCAGCAGGCCGGCGCCGACCATGACGCTTGGGTTGGACGTGTTCGTGCAGCTCGTAATTGCCGCGATCACAACCGCGCCGGTTTTCAGCTCGCTGCTCGAGCCGTCCGGATGCTTCACCGCCACCGATTGCGCGATTTTCTCATCGCTGAGGCCGTATCCGCCTTTATCGATCGGCGTGCGGATGATGCTATTGAAGCTTTCTTTCATCGCCGTCAATTCGATACGGTCCTGCGGACGTTTCGGTCCGGCCAAGCTCGGAACAACGGTGCCGAGGTCGAGTTCGATCAGATCGGTGAACACCGGATCTTCCGTATTGTCCGTGCGGAACATGCCTTGCGCTTTGTAATAAGCTTCCACGAGCGCGATTTGCTCCTCGGAGCGCCCGGTGCTGCGCATGTAAGCGAGCGTCTCCTGGTCGACCGGGAAGTAGCCGATCGTCGCGCCGTATTCCGGCGCCATGTTCGCCACGGTAGCGCGGTCGGCCAGGCTGATGTTCGACAGGCCCGGGCCGTAGAACTCGACGAATTTGCCGACGACGCCTTTTTTGCGCAGCATTTGCGTGACGGTCAGCGCGAGGTCGGTCGCCGTGGCGCCTTCGGCCAGGCTGCCGGTCAGTTTAAAGCCGATGACTTCCGGCGCCACAAAATACAGCGGCTGGCCGAGCATGCCGGCTTCCGCTTCGATGCCGCCGACGCCCCAGCCGACAACGCCAAGGCCGTTGATCATCGTTGTATGGGAGTCCGTGCCGACGAGAGAATCCGGGAAAACGAACGTTTCGCCGTTCACCGTTTTGGTCGCCGCAACGGATGCCAGGTATTCCAAGTTGACCTGGTGCACGATCCCCGTGGCCGGCGGCACGGCGCGGAAGTTGTCGAACGCCGTTTGCGCCCAGCGCAGGAAGCGGTAGCGTTCCTCGTTGCGTTCGAATTCAACCTTCATGTTATACTCGAGCGCTTCCGGCGAACCGAAGGCGTCGACCATGACGGAGTGGTCGATGACGAGATCGACCGGCACGAGCGGGTTGATCCGTTTCGGATCGCCGCCGGCTTTCTTCACGGTGTCGCGCATGGCGGCCAGGTCGACGACGACCGGAACGCCGGTAAAGTCCTGCAAAACGATGCGAGCGGGGATAAAAGGAATCTCTTTGGTCTCATCGCGGTCCTCGCTCCAGCCGGCGATTTGCTTCACATGCTCCTGGGTAATGGCTCTTCCGTCGAATTGGCGGACAGCCGCTTCAAGCAACACTTTAATGGAAAATGGCAGTTTGGAAATTTTGCCGAGTCCCTGTTCTTCCAAGGACTGCAGGTTGAAGTAACGGTAGCTTTTGCCGCCGACTTCAAGCGAACGGGCTGCGGAGTTAAAATCGTTAGCTGACATGAATGTACCTCCTTGTTTCATTAGATGAAACGTAATTTCAAAAACAATCACTTCATTAAGTATACCGTCCCTGACCCGGAGAGTAAAGAACTTTTTGCGGCCAGACCCGCCTGATTTTGCCGAGATAACGCGGTTGAATGGGCTTTCACGGCTGCCTTGAGGGAACATACTCCCGTACGGGCGTTCATATACTTGGAACTAATGGAAAAGGAGGCGTGAACAGTGGCGGAAGAATGGAGAAAGACGTTGTCCATTTATGTGAACGAACAGAACCAGGATGAAGTGGATTACCGGACGCCAAGCACAGGAACGGTTGTCACCGACCTGGATTACCTGCTGCGGCGCGGGGAGCGCAAACGGCAGCTGGACATGTGGTATCGCAGCCGGAGAGCGGCGCCGCTGCGCTGTGAAACGCGGGCCAAGCTGGTGCGGGAAATCGAAAAACGGGAAGGCGAGATCGAAGTCGACCTGCAGCTGTTGAAAAAAATATATTACGAAAAAGGCGGTGCCCGGCATCTGGAGGAGCGGATCGAGAAGCAGCGGCTGACGCTGCAGCGCGACGGGGCCGGCTGGATTGTCTCGCGCGTGGAGCTGCCCGTGCCGGAGCGCCATCCGTCGATGCCTTTGCCGGAGCCGGACGAAGCTGGGGACGGCCGCAGGCCGGCAGCACCGCGGCCGTTTTTAAACCGCGAGCTGCTTGGGGGGACCCCGCCAAGGGGGATTGCTTACCGGCGCGAAGAGGCGGCGTTGTACGCCGACCGGTGGTGGGACGGGTTCAACCCGGAATTCGCCGCTTTTGAAGTTGACTGCACCAACTATATCTCGCAATGCCTCTTTGCAGGCGGAGCCCCAATAAACTATACTGGAAAAAGAGAATCGGGCTGGTGGTACAAAGGCTACGTCGGCGGACGGGAAGGCTGGAGCTACAGCTGGTCCGTGGCGCATGCGCTGCACGGCCATCTCGCCCGCAGCGACGCCGGGCTGCGCGCGGAAATCCGCGAACGGCCGGAGCAGCTGGAGCTGGGGGATGTGATTATCTACGACTGGGACGCCAACGGCAGGTTCCAGCACAGCACGATCGTCACCGCCTTCGACGCCGGCGGGATGCCGCTGGTCAACGCCCATACGACGCCAAGCAAACACCGTTATTGGGACTACAGGGATTCCTACGCCTGGACCGAAAATACGGTGTATCGTTTTTTTCATATCGCGGACCGGTTTTGAAATGGCGAGTCAGGTTTGGAGCACCGAGAAGGTTGGATGAAGCTAGGGACTGAGTAGCGGAGCGTACGTTTTGGGTACGTGAGCAACTGAAATGTTTCCGTAGGAAACATGCTTCGGAAGCATATGCTTGGCCCGGCTGAGTTCAAGATTCGACGTCGATTAAGCTTCTTGACCTGCTTCGTGATCAAAAGATGACTTTGGCAGCTTGGCATAACAAAAGAAAAGAGGTTTACCCATGGGACAGGACAAATTGACCGTAGGGCTTATCTACGGGGGCAAATCGGGAGAGCATGAAGTTTCGCTGCAGACGGCCTTCGCCGTTTCGCAGGCGTTTAATTATGATAAATACGAGTTGCTTCCTTTTTATATCAACAAGCAGGGAAAATGGCGTGTCGGGAGCAAGCTGTCGGCCCCGTTTTCCGCGCTGGAGGAGCTGAAGCTGGAAAACGGCGCGGGCGATACATCGGTGGCGATGAGTCTGCTGTTCGGCAAGCTCTCGACCGGCGAGTCGGCCATCGACGTGGCGTTTCCGCTGCTGCATGGGACGAACGGCGAGGACGGGACGATCCAGGGATTGTTTGAAATGGCCGACCTGCCTTATGTGGGGGCGGGTGTGCTTGCTTCGGCTGCGGGGATGGATAAGGTGATCATGAAGAAGCTGTTTGCCGAAGCGGGCCTTGAGCAATGCAAGTATTGCTTCTTCACCGCCTCGGAGTGGGAGCGCGCCGGCCATACACTGGTTCAGGGGATCGAGGATAAGCTCGGTTATCCTTGTTTCGTAAAGCCCGCCAATCTGGGCTCCAGCGTGGGCATCTCCAAAGCGAAAACGCGGGACGAGTTGCTGAATTCGATCGCGCTTGCGCTTCGTTATGACGTAAAGGTGATCGTCGAGGAGTTCGTCGACGCCCGCGAGGTGGAGGTTGGGGTGCTCGGCAATGACGAGCCTTTGCCGTCCGTGCCGGGAGAAATCGTCTCTTCCGGAGACTATTACGATTACCAGGCCAAATATTTGGACGGCAAATCGCAGATGCTTATTCCGGCGCCGCTGGATCCCGATCTCGCCGATCGGATTCGGGACCTCGCCGTCAAGGCCTTCAAAGCGATTTCGGGGAGCGGGCTTTGCCGGGCCGATTTTTTTGTGCGGAAAGCGGATCAGGCGGTATGGATCAACGAAGTCAACACGATGCCCGGCTTTACTCCGTTCAGCATGTATCCGCTGCTTTGGCGGGAGACGGGGCTGTCCTACGAGGGGCTGCTTGACCGTCTGATCGGGCTGGCGCTTGAGCGCTATGAAGCCCGGCAGAAGCTGGAGTTCGAGAGCGGCGTACTTTAAACCAATCAGGAAAGGAAGTGGGCCAATGGGTTTTCAAACGGAATTCAACTCCGTCTGCAAATTCAAAAAGGAACAGGAACTGTATGAGCTGTTGGAATACGGCCGCGGCAAAATGCTGAAGCAGGGGCTGCGGGTGTTTCCTACCGGGCAAAAGGTGATCGCCTATACGCCCGATAACAAGGCGGTGGCCATCGTCAAAATCACTGCCTGTGTCGCCGAAATCAACTTCAATGGTGAGGAAGTTACATCGGTGGAGCTGGAGTTGGTGCGCCAGCTGACGGAAGAGGAGTCCAAGGTACAGACGGCTCTGGCTTACGAGATGTTTTTTGGAGAAACGTCCGCTTCATGATCGTTCGTTTCAGCAGCGGCCATGTCGATGGACAAGCTCCGGCGCATCCCTTGAAAAAAGCCGTCAAATAAGGTAAGTTGTACAAAATGAAGTGTCTTTATTGAGGAGGATCATGATGGGTGATTTAATGGCAGGTAAAAATATTATCGTGATGGGGGTTGCCAACGAGCGCAGCATCGCTTGGGCGATTGCCCAAAGCCTTGCGGAGCAGGGCGCGCGCCTGGCGTTTACATACGAGAGCGAACGCGTGGAAGGCCGTGTGCGCAAGCTGGCCGAAACGCTTCCGAACTCGCTGGTTTTGCCCTGCAACGTGACGGTGGACGCGGAGATCGACACGCTGGCGGAAACGCTGCGCAGCGAATTCGGCGTGCTGCACGGCCTCGTGCACAGCATCGCGTTTGCCAAAGCCGAAGATTTGGCCGGCGAATTTATGGACACCTCCCGCGAAGGTTTTGCCTTGGCGAACGACATCAGCGTGTATTCGCTGGTAGCGGTGTCGCAGCGGTTGTCCAAGCTCATGACCGAAGGCGGCAGCATCATGACGATGACGTACATGGGTTCGGAGCGCGTGATGCGCAACTACAACGTGATGGGCGTGGCCAAAGCCGGGCTGGAGGCTTCGGTGCGTTATCTGGCGAACGATCTCGGCCCGAAAAACATCCGCGTCAACGCGATTTCCGCCGGTCCGATCCGCACTTTAGCGGCGAAGGGCATCAGCGACTTCAACTCCATCCTGAAGCAGGTGGAGGAAAAAGCTCCGCTGCGCAAAACGACCGAAACCGCGGAGGTGGGCGATACGGCGATGTTCCTGCTCAGCCATCTCTCCCGGGGAATTACCGGGGAAGTTATTTTCGTGGATGGCGGCTACAATATCGTCGGCGCTTAATCCGCCACATTTCATGAAGAAGAAGTTCGTTTCCGGCGGGGCCAGGGAGGCCCGCTCCGGATGCGAACTTTTTGCATATCGGCGATCTGGGTGTGCCCCGCGTATCTGATGCGAAAAGGTATGAGAAGGGGAAAAAGGACGCAACTTTGCCCTTTGCGGGACGTATAGATTTACTGGTAAAGTATTACAAGTTTACGATGAAGGTAGAGTGAAATCATTGGAATCAAATCCGAAAGTACCATATGTGGTGGGCAGTAAAAGCCCGACGGCTGTGGCGATCAACTGTGCATCCAAGGCGGGGGAATGGATTAAGAGCAAGCTCGGCGGCTACGGCGAGCTCGGCACGAAGCTTTCTTCGCGCGATTTGGTGACGGATGTGGACAAGGGCGCCGAAGCGATGATCCGCAAGCTTATTTTGACGCACTTCCCGGATCACAGCATTCTCGGCGAAGAAGGAGTCGCTCCCGGAGCGGAGGCTTCGGCGGCCGCGCTCGCCGCGGCCAGCGAAGCGGAATATTTGTGGATTGTTGATCCGATCGACGGCACGACCAATTTTGTGCACGGATTTCCGTTTTTTTGCGTATCAATCGCGCTCGCTTATCGCGGGGAAATTACCGTTGGGGTCATTTACGACCCGATGCGCGATGAATTGTTTTTGGCGGAAAAAGGAAAAGGTGCTTATATGCACGGTCAAAGATGCAAGGTCTCGGCGGAGTCGGCGCTTTCGGACAGCGTGGTGGCGGTTGGCTTCAACCCTGACCGGGAGTTCGCACTGCCGACGAATATGCGCGGCCTGAACGCCTTATCCGGCGAGGTTCGCAGCCTGCGCGCCGCCGGCTCGGCCGCCCTGCATCTGGCCTACGTCGCGGCCGGACGGCTGAGCGGATATTATGAAGTAGGGCTGAATGCCTGGGATGTAGCCGCCGGGGCGCTGATCGTTGCGGAATCGGGAGGAATAGTCACCGATACCGTAGGCAACCCTTATGACATCGGCGTACGTCACCTGGCGGCCAGCAACGGCAAAATCCATAACGAACTGCTGGGGATTTTGAAGAGCGCGGACGCCACGGGAATGTAGAGCCTTACCGCTCATTCGGCCGATTTGCTAGGGGCTGGCGGGCAGTAGCATGGCGGGCAGTGGCACTGGTGAGCAGTAGTGCTGAGAGCAGTAGCGCTGGGGTAGTGGCACTAGTGAACAATACCACTAGTGAACAATAGCACTGGTGATCCATGGGCCGTGGCGGCAACCGATAAAGCCAATTTAACCGGAAGGGGTGCCCAGGGATGAGCGATCATAAAGAGTTGGAACGTGAGCTCAGCGAGATGCTGACCGAAGGGGAATACGGCAGTGAAGAGGAGCGCCGAAAGGAAGAGCGGAGAAGCTTGTCTCCGAGATACGAGATCCGGGTCCAGACGACGCTGGATCCGATTGTAGAGGAAACGTTGGCCTACCGGAAAATGGGCAAGGAGCTCGATGGACGGTACGACGAATATTTGAAAAAAGCCAAGCGTGCCGACGAAAAGAAGGAATAACCCGGCCGGCTCTGCCCGGCTGATTGAAGGGTGGCTGCATGCGTTAAGGGCCGGCTGTGCTATGCGTCGTGCAAGGCATTGTATTAGTCGTCGTGCAAAGCGTCAGGGAGAAGAAGATTGCGCGAGAGCAAAAATGCGAGCGACGGTCAGGCTCTCCAAACTGCCGGAAAGCGGTAAACGATCGACAAGCGGGAAGCTGTCGGCACAAGAGGCAACTTTAGCCTGGGGCGGCAAATGCCCCGGGCTTTTTTGTAATGATCAACTCCGGGATAAAATAAGCTCAAGCTGAGCAAGAAGGATTACACAAGTTGGAGGTTCGGAGATTCTAAGGGACCTGAGGAGCGTTATTTGTCCAAAAACAGAGGAGTAAACATTGTAACGGACCGAGCAGACCTTATTTCGCTCAAATCAGCCCAATCCACTACATTTGTAGCCCGATAGCGTCTGCTCTGTCCGTTACATTGGGAAATATCCGGGAAATGAGCGAATAACGTCATTACGGTCCGTTACATTTTCGGGCGGGACTAGTTTTTTCAAAATCGCCGGGACAAGGGGTGGAGTGGAATTGGTGCAAATTCGAATTGGGAATGGACTTAGGGGAGTCCTTTGGAAACGATTTTTGCCGACGGGAGCTATGGCGCTTATTTTATTGTTGACCAGCGGCGGTGCCGTGATGGCCGAGGCGGAAGCAGGGCGCATGCAGGCTCGGCCGTTAGAGGGGAGAATGGCGAAGGTGCAAGAGCAGACGCGTATCCAAGCACAGGAGCCGATGCATTCACAAGTGCAGGTGCAGAAGCATACCCAAGTACAGGAGCCGATGCATTCACAAGTGCAAGAGCAGATGCATTCACAAGTGCAAGAGCAGACGCATATCCAAGTACAGGAGCAGATGCATTCACAAGTGCAGTTGCAAACGCAGTCACAGGTTCAGGCCGATGATTACTTGATCGTCGCGCTTGGCGATTCCATTACCGCCGGGTACGAGCCGGGGATGGACACAAGCGGTGACCCGTACGGTTTCGTTGAACGGCTCAAGGAGCAGGGCCTGTTCCATGGCCGAACCCGGGCGGTCAATTACGGCATTCTCGGTTTGACCAGTGAAGGCCTCAAAAACTATGTGGCGGCGATCCAAGCAGGAGTGCCAGTTACGGCTGACGTGATCCAGCCCAAGCTGGCGGACCAGCGAATGGCGGCGTTGGCAGCAGGGACGGCTGAGGCCAAACGCCAACTGGAGCAGGCGGATCTGATCACGATTACGATCGGCGGGAACGACTTACTGAAGCTGCTGCCGGACGTTCAGCACCTCACGTTGGACGAGCTTCGCGCCGGGGCGGACGGGGTGCTGAACGCCTATGGGGAAAATGTCCGCGAGGTGCTTGGCATCCTAACGGAGCTTAATCCGTCGGCGCAAATCGTGCTCGCCGATCAGTACCAGCCGATTCCATCTTTGGCCGGCGCTGCCGTCCACGCCGAGCTCACGGCTATGGCGGGAAAGTTTAGCGCGATCGTAGACGGGATCGCCGCCGAGTTTGCGGCCGAGGCAAAGCCGGTTCAAGCCGCGCATGTGGCTGCGGCGTTCGAGGGCCGCGAGTTGTCTTTGACGCATATTTTCACGGAATCCGACATCCATCCGAATCAGGCGGGATACGAGGAAATCGCCAAGGTGTTCGCTAAGGCCGTGTGGGGAAACTACCGGGAAACGGCGGCGAAAACCGGCACCGCGCCAATTTCCGTCGTCGTCAAAGGGCAGGAGCTGAAAACGCCGTATCCGCCTGTGCTAAAAAGCGGCCAAACGTTTGTGGCGATCAAGGACATTACCGAGGCGATCGGGGCCCAGAGCCAATGGGATTCCCGGACGCAAACCGCCAGCGTCGTCTATGGTAGCCGGACGGCTGTCATCCCGATTGGTTCCGGGCAAATTACGGTAAACGGGACCCCGGCGCTGACGGCGGCGCCTGCTTTTTTGCAAACCATCGGCGGGGAACACAAAACCTATGTGCCACTCACCGTACTGGCGCAAGGCTTGGGGCTGGACGTACAGTATAGCGCCAAAATGAAAACGGTGTTTGTGAACGAATAAATAGCGGGTGATAGCGGATGGCAAGACGGAACGCCGGGGCAAAGGAGCTCCGGCGTTTTTCGGATTTAAATGAACTGCAAAAGTGCATTTGATTTTCCGCAAAATTTTGTTTTAGAGCGATTGAAATGCAAAAGCGGCTCGGCCCCCTAATTCCGGAGTCTACACCGTCAAAATAATGTGTGTCGTACGATTGCTCACTTTTTCAACAAATTACAGCGTTCTATGGAATTTGGCTTGATCTTCTTCCTTCAGTTGCTTGACCCATTCGCTGAACACAGTGGGCGCTTTGCGTTTCAAGCTCCCATGCATTCTGCGGTTGTTGTAGAAGTCCATGTACCAGTCAATAGCCGCATACGCGTCTTCCATGGTCTCAAACGATTCTTTGGTGAGCAGGTCGCGTTCCATCGAGCTGTGGAACGACTCGATGTATGCATTCATGTTTGGTGTCTTTGGCGGGATTCGCTCATGGAGCATCTCCCAGCTTTCGCAAGTATCGCCAAACAGTACGCTCAGGAATTGAGGGCCGTTGTCCGTGCGGATCACGGGCATGGTCTCTCCGGGCTGCAACCGGCTCCTGATGGCCCGCCCCAAGGCCTGACAGATAGGTGTCGCTTCGCAAACAGAGCCTCTGTAATAGGAGACGATGACGCGATCGAACACATCGATGATGCTAAAGACGAAGAAGAAACGATCGCGGCCGGGAACATATCCGTACTTGATGTCCGCCTGCCATAATTGGTTTGGGCCGGTGACAAGACGGTTTCTAGCCAGTCTTCGTGGATGCTTGGACTTGGGCTTTCTCTGCTTTTGAAGAATGCCTAGCTCTTTACAGAGGCGGTAGGCCTTTGACTTTCCTAGGACCAGGTCGTATTTGTCGCGCAAACACTGAGCCAACAGCTTGTAACCGTAGATGTGCTCTTCGCCTTCTAGGAGCTCTAGTAGCCACTCTTTGATCTGCTCGTCGCTGACTTTACGACCTTGCAGCGTCAAGGAGTACCCTGGACAAGGGCGGCCTCTTCCCGGGCTGTTAGAAGTCTCTGTAGAACGTTTCGTGCGTTTGAGGCGCTCGTAGTAGGTGGATTCTGCCAGACCTAATATACGCAACACAAGAGCTGCGGTGTTCCCCTGCTTAATAAAGTGGTCGGCTATTTCAAATTTTTCAGATAAGCAGGGTTCTTCTTTTTTAGGAGTTCTCGCAGGATCTCGATTTCGAGTTCCTTTTCACCCAGCACCTTCATCGCTTTTTCGTATTTCACTTCCACGTCCTGAAGCCGTTTGAGCTCTTGAAGATGATGGTCCGCCGGTGGTAGTTCGTGGATATCCACTTCATCCCGATACGTTCGGATCCAGTTGCGAATCGTTTCCGGGTGGAGGTTATACTTCCGGGCCAGCACCCCCACCTTGATCCCCGACATGGCTTCACGCACCACTTCGATACGCACTTTCTCGTATAGCTTGCTTGATCGTCGCATACTGATCGTCCTCCCTTAGAAATACAATAATATATTGTAGGACAGGACTCCAATGCAATTAGGGGGCCGTGGGGAAAGTACATCTCATTTGGGGCTATTGGATAAAAAAGTAGCTTACGGCTGGAAATGAACTGCACATTTGCAGTTGAACCACCCATTTCGAGGAAATTCGACGAATATCGCCTGCACTTTTGCATTTGGTAGAATTTCGCACCACCGCAAGTAGCACCACCGCAAGTAGCACCACCGCAAGTAGCACCACCGCAAGTAGCACCACCGCAAGTAGCACCACCGTAAGTAGCACCACCGTAAGTCACACTACTGCAAGTCGCACCACCGCAGGTCGTACCATCGCCAGTCCGCCCCCCAGTCACACCAAAGTAAATCACACCATCACGGTCACAATACCTCATGCCACGCCACAGCAAGCCCCATCACCTCATTTCAGCAATCCGGCCATAAATTCCCGGCCCAACTCCGTATAATCGCACATAAGCTCATTAGACATGGGCATTTGGCCGCGGCGGTTGTTTCGCTAAGCTGGAGGAGAACGGCCGCGCAGCCATGCGGCACGGATTGCCGGCGGCAAAGCGGCTGAAGACAAGCGACATATACAAAAGGAGAGGGCGGAGCATGCCGAAAATCGCGGACAGATATTTGCAGGTCGATCCTTGGAAAGTTATGGAGGAAGGATTTGACCCGGGGCGGAACCGGGTGTCCGAGTCTATTTTTTCGCTGGGCAATGAATATATGGGGGTGAGGGGTTACCTGGAGGAAGGGTACGGCGGGGACTCGCTGCTGGGCAGCTATTTCAACGGACTGTTCGAGGAAAGCCCGGTGACGGCCCATTACAAAGGTATCATCAAATCGCTGCGCTTTATGGTGAACGCGGTGGATTGGCTGTATACGCGAATTATGTTGGACGGGGAGACGCTGGATTTGGCGGTCAGCCGGTTTAGCGGTTTCCGCAGGGAGCTGGACTTTAAGACCGGTATCTATACTCGGGAGCTGGTGTGGCATCTATCCGGCGGAAAAGACGTGAAACTCACCTTCGAGCGCCTGGTCAGCATGAAGGTGCCTAATCTCGGTTGCCAGCGGATTACGTTTGAGCCGCTTAATTTTTCGGGTACGGTGCACGTGCGGACGGGGCTGGATTTTTCCATCATCCACGAGGATCAGCAACGCCGCTATTGGCAGGCGCTCAAGCAAAGGGAAGAGAGCGGCGGGATCGCGGGCATCCTCGGGCAAACGGAGAACACGGGCAACAGGCTGTTTTCCGCATTCCGTATCGACACGCAGAACGCGCTGGAGAACAAGCTCGTGGAGGGCGACCGGTTTATCGGCCGGGACCTGGTGCTGAAGCTGGAGCAAGGGGGGCGGACGGTGCTGGGCAAACAGGTCGTCAATTATGCGGAAAAAGACCGCTCCCTGGAAGACGAAACAGTTTGGCGGCGGGGAATGGAGCTCACGGCACGGCACACGCAGGCAGGCTACGACGCGGCCGCCGCGGAGCAGCAGGCCTACTGGTCCCAGGTTTGGGCGGACTCGGACATTGCCATCGAAGGAGACCCGGAGAACCAGCAGGGCATCCGCTTTTGTATTTTTCAGCTGTACCAGACCTATCACGGGGATAATCCCGGCTTCAACATCGGCGCGAAGGGGCTGACCGGCGAGGCGTACCGGGGGCTGGCTTTTTGGGATACGGAGTCGTATTGTCTGCCGTTCTACATTTTCAACAACCCGAAGGCGGCCAAAAGCCTGCTCGAATTCCGCTACAAATCGCTCCCCGAAGCGCTGAAGCGGGCGCAGGAGTTGGACTGTGAAGGGGCGTTTTATCCGATCGCCACGATCGACGGCACGGAAAGCTGCGACCTGTGGCAGCATTCCAACCTGCAGCTGCATGTCGGCACGGCGGTGGCGTATGGGCTGCGGCATTATGTGAGTATCACCGGGGATAAGGCGTTTTTGTTTGAAAAAGGGGCGGAAATGCTGATTCAGATCAGCCGTTTCTACGCAACCCGGGGGCAGTGGGGACAGCAGTCGGGGTTATACGGTTATTTCGGCGTGATGGGTCCGGACGAGTTCCAATTGATGGTCAACAACAACTGCTACATCAATTACATGGCCAAAAAGCTGTTCGAATACACGCTGGAGGTGCTCGCCGATATGCAAAACGAAGCCCCGGCAGCTTATGACGACTTGGCCGGACGGCTTGGCTTGACGGAGGCGGAGCAGGCCGACTGGCGGAGCAAAGCGGAGCATATGAAAATTCCGCGGGATGCGCAAACGGGTGTGTACGAGGAGCATGACGGCTTTTTCGACCTGCCGCATCTTGATATCCATGCGATTCCGGTCAGCGAATTTCCGCTGTATTCGCATTGGTCGTACGACCGCCTGTACCGGTACGACATGATCAAGCAGCCGGATGTGCTGATGTTCATGTTTCTGCATAGCGGCGAGTTTACGCCGGAGGAGAAGCGGGCGAACTACGATTACTACGAGCCGCGCTGCATCCACGAGTCATCGCTGTCGCCTTCGATCCACTCGATTTTGGCCGCGGAAATCGGCCGGGAAGCGGAGGCGTACAAGTTTTTTGAATTCGCCACCCGGCTCGATTTGGACAACTACAACCGCAATACGCGGGAAGGCCTGCATACGACGTCGATCGCCGCGGCTTGGATGAACATCGTGTACGGGTTCGGCGGGATGCGCTCGGACGGGGATACGCTTGTGTTTCAGCCCAGCTTGCCGCAGCGTTGGAACAGCTACCGTTTCCCGGTCTCCTATCACGGCACGAAGCTGCTCGTGGAGGTTGACCGGGAGCAGGTGTCGATCCGGGCGGTGTCCGGTGGGGAAGCGGAAATTACGGTGTACGGGGAAAGCCATCGCGTGGGCGAAGCGGGTATCCGAGTGCCGCTGCGAAAGGCGGTAGCTCAATGAGCTGGATCGTGCGGGAAAGCGGGTTTGACCCGGGCCGGATCACGGCGAACGGCAATAAGTTTATGATCGGCAACGGAGTTTTGGGGTACCGGGGAACGTTGGAGGAGTTTGGCAAAAGGGAGCTACCGGCTACGATCGTCGCCGGACTGTACGACAAGGTCGGGGACAAGTGGCGCGAGCCGGTGAATGCGCCAAACGGGTTGGCGATGGCGGTGTATTTTGACGGGGCGCCGCTCAGCGTGCTGGAAGCGGGGGCCGGGGCTGCCGCTGGGCGCGGCGACGGGCAGGCGGACCTAGCAGGCGGCGGTCACGGCGGGAGCGGGGAGCAAAAAGCGCCGCAGGCTGGCGGCGGACGGACTGGCGACGGGGAGTTCCGCGAGCATTCGCTTTCGGCGAGCCCCAGCGCGGCCAACAGCCCCGAATTGCTCGAGCACGAGCAGTCGCTGGATCTCCGCCAGGCGGTCCATCGCCGCCGTTCGGTGTTCCGCACGGCGGACGGAGCGCAAGTGACGGTTACGTCCGAACGGTTTTGCAGCGCGGAGCGGCCCCATCTGATCGTAGCCCGGATTTCGCTGGAGAGCAGCCGGGACGGCGAACTGGAGATCGTGACGGGCATCGACGGCGATGTCTGGGACATCAACGGCCCGCATTTGGAGCGGTTGGCCAGCGGAGCGGATGAAGCCGGCGGAGTGCTGACGCTTACTGGCTGGACGCATGAATTGAACGTCCCGGTATCCGTAGCGGAGGCGGTGGAATGCGGGTTTGGGGAGCAGGAGCTTCTGCGCGGGGAAAACTCGGTTCGCCGGAGAATCCGGTTAAACTGCAAGGCCGGAGCGGCCTATACCCTGACAAAATACGTTTCCGTATTTACTGGGTTGGATGAGGCCTTGGACATCGATTTGGCTGCGGCCCGGTCGAGTAGGGATGCTTGCGGGGTAGGGTACGAGCGGCTGCTAGGCGAACATGCCAAGCAGTGGGAGCGCAAATGGGACGAAACGGACATCGTTATCGAAGGCGATGACGAAGCCCAGCTTGCGCTGCGGTACAGCATGTATCAACTGCATATCATCGCACCGGACCGTTCGGAGAAAGGATCGATCCCGGCTCGCGGGTTATCCGGCCAGGTCTATAAAGGAGCGGTGTTCTGGGACACGGAAATGTTTATGCTGCCGTTTTTCCTGTACACGCAGCCGGAGGTGGCCCGGAATCTGATGATGTACCGCGTGCATACGCTGGACGGGGCGCGGCGCAAAGCGGCGGAATACGGCTACGAAGGCGCGTTTTACGCTTGGGAAAGCCAGGAGACGGGGGATGACGCCTGTACGCTGTTCAACGTGAACGACGTGTTTACCGGCCGCCCGATGCGCACCTATTTCCGCGACAAGCAGGTGCATATCAGCGCGGACGTAGCGTACGGCATCTGGCAGTACTACATGTTTACTGGCGATGAAAGCATCCTGTTGGATGGCGGGGCCGAAGTCATTTGGGAGTGTGCGCGGTTTTTTTACTCATACGGTTACTTCAACCCGCACAAGCAGCGGTATGAGATTCTCGATGTCACCGGACCCGACGAATACCATGAGCGGGTGAACAATAATGCCTTTACCAATATGATGGTAAAAGAGTGCCTTGGAACCGCGTTGGAAGCGCTGGAGGTATTGCGGAGCCGCGACCCTCGGCGGTACGAGGAACTGCTTGCGGGCAGCTCCATCCGTCCGGAGCAGATTCGCGACATGTACGATCGCCTGTACGTACCGCAGCCGGATGCGGCGAGCGGGCTGATCGAGCAGTTTGACCGGTATTACACGCTGGAGGATGTTTCGCTGGCGGGGCTGAAGGCGAGGATGCTGAATCCGCATGAGTACCTGGGCGGGGGGAACGGCCTGGCGACGACGACGCAAATTTTGAAGCAGGCCGACGTCGTGCTGATGCTGCATCTGTTCCGGGACCGCTTTAATCAGGCCGTCAAAAAAGCCAACTGGGCGTACTACGAGCCGCGGACCGAGCACGGTTCAAGCTTAAGCTCCTGCATCTACGCGCTGGTGGCGGCGGATATCGGCTCGCCGGACTGGGCGTACCCGTATTTTATGCGGACGGCCACGATCGACTTGACCGGGGATTCCAAACAATACGTCGGCGACCTTTACATCGGCGGCACGCATCCGGCGGCCAACGGCGGGGCCTGGATGGCCGCGGTGCTGGGCTTTGCGGGGCTGCGGTACGATGACGGCAAGGTGACGCTGGAGCCGGCTTTGCCCTCCTCCTGGCAGGCCGTGGAGTTCCCGATCCGCCTCCGCCAAGGATCGTATCGGATCCGTGTCGAGCGGGAAGCGATCGTGATTTCGGCGGAAGCGGGAAACCCGCAGCCGCTACCGTTTGCAATCGGCGGGCAGGAGTTTGCCGTCGCTCCGGGACAGGAGATTCGCATCCCGTACGCGGCCGCCGGAAACCCCGGGCGGTTCTGAGCAAAGTTGAACTAGAACACACCATTGACCAAAGGAGAGTACACAGCATGCTGGAAACGATGAAAGGCGCGATTTTCGACCTCGATGGCGTGATCGTCGATACGGCCAAGTACCATTATCTGGCCTGGCGGTCGCTGGCGCGCCGGCTTGGTTTCGAGTTCACCGAAGCGGATAATGAGCGGCTGAAAGGCGTCAGCCGGATGGAGTCGCTGCGCATTCTGCTCGAGATTGGCGGCATGGAGGCCACGGAAGAAGAACGCGAGGAAATGGCGGCGAGCAAAAACCGGGAGTATGTCGACTACATTTCTAAACTTGAACCGTCAGAAATATTGCCGGGAGCGGAAGCATATCTGCGGCGGCTGCGCAGCCAAGGCGTGAAAATCGCTTTGGGTTCGGCCAGTAAAAACGCCGGGCTTATTTTGTCCCGGCTGGGTATCGCGGATTTGTTCGACGCGGTGATCGACGGCACTAAAGTGTCCAAGGCGAAGCCGAACCCCGAAGTGTTCCTGGCCGCCAGCGCGGCGCTGGGGCTCCCGCCGTCCGAGTGCGTCGTGTTCGAGGACGCGGCGGCGGGCGTGCAGGCGGGCAAAGCCGCCGGCTGCGGCGTTGTCGGCATCGGCAGCCCGGCGATCCTCGCCGCCGCCGATCTAGTCGTCAGCGGATTGCATGAACTGGTGCGAAAATAGCGAAAAAAAGAGATCGACATCAAAAACGGCGTTTGACATCAGGTATGCGTAGCCCCTTCAAGTGAGGCCGTCATCCTAACGGTTGTGAGCGGCGTTATTTCGATAAAATAGAGGTGGAATCAAATTTAACGGTTGCAGCAGAGCTTATTTTGCCTTTCTTCTCCGGATTCGCCCCTTTTCACCTAATTAAGCTCGGCCACAACCGTTAGTAATTGAATCCTCGTCTTTTCGGCGAAATAAGCTCGGATACAACCGTTAGCGGAAGACAGGAGCTCCGGGATGCACGGTTGATAACTCCAAACGAATGGATTGGCTAACTGATCTTGTGGTCAAGCGCCGATTATTAGGTTAAGCCCCCAAAAAAGCCCCCGATTTTAACTTTTCAAATCGAGGGGCCTTTTTTTGGAACAGAGACAGGCGACGGGGTGCGTTCGATTTCTATGTTTCTCTTTTTACCCTGTTGTATGACTTTGTCTTCGTTTCACCGATAGATGTTATATGAAGCTCATTTAAAAATTTCAAATTCTTTAATTCGTCAGTGGCTGTGAATTCATCAATATCATCGGCATCGTAAAGAGAAGAGGTTGTTTCTCCTTTCGAATACGGTTCGTCCGGATCTTCCGTGATCCACAATGTATCCCTTGAAGTTTTGCCTTTCAACTCTAGAAATAGAGTTATTACATCATAAGAATCCAACCCAATCGCTTTGAGAAGTTCGTCTTTATCTTGTCTGTCTTTAGGAAAGATTCTATCTTCCATCCAGCGCAATATTGCCTCTTCCGTTGGCTTAGCAGTAGAATCAACAGCCGCCACCCCATTTGAAAATGTATAGAGAAATAACCCGGGAGGATAAACTTTCAGAACTGGTAAATGGCGTAAGGCGGATCTAATAGGAATATATTCGAGTTTTGTTTCCGTAATTACGAGACGGCCGATAACGATATCACCTTGCTTAACGAAATATCTCACAAATATACCCCCATCTCTTAGTGGAAGCTGTAATTTCCTTTAGATCCTCACGGCGGCTTTGTGGAATGTTCATGTGGTTTATATGCAACTCATCCAAATTGAAGCTGCCTATTTTTTTTTGGTGTACTTGGTTATAGCTTTGTTAGAAAACCATCTAGCACCACTCTCCAACTTCTAAAAACTTACCTGGATAAATCTTCATTATTAAAACCATTATAATAATCTCTATTAGTTTATTAAATATCACGAAATGTTTTAGACCGGGAATGGGCAGGTGCGAAACTTTCTTCAGAGCGTCGAATTCCACACCGCTGATTGGAAATATCCATTAGATCGGCCTGAGTAACGGAGATTCTGCCTGTTCATTGGAAATATCCAATAGATTTGCTTCGATCAGGCTGTTTACCTTGGTTTTCGACTGATTCTATTGGAAGAATCCAATCAATCCGGCGATA
The DNA here is from genome assembly GCF_023715465.1 of Paenibacillus macerans. GTDB lineage: Bacteria > Bacillota > Bacilli > Paenibacillales > Paenibacillaceae > Fontibacillus > Fontibacillus macerans_A. The sequence goes on along the minus strand of NZ_JAMBOE010000007.1, from coordinate 57,237 downwards.
TTGGAAGAGACTTTCCGATTCTATTGGATAATTCCAATGAGAGCTCAAATTTGTAGCTGGCAAAACGCGGAAAATGCTCTAAACTATGAGCAGTGGCAGTAGACAAGCTATAGTTGCCGCTGAATCAGTGCGAGCTCTGGAAAAATGCTCGACATTGGTCCCGTAGAACTCTTTGAGAAATAGCCCGTTTGAATCTACTGCATACTCGGAAGAGAATGAACGCGTTGGAGACCCGCGTGCACCTGCAAATCTTAAGAAACGCCACGATATCCGTAGTAATGCGCATACCTTACGGGTTTTCAAGCTTGCTATAGTTAAATAGGTTGTTCAAAAAGCCGTCTTTTGATCACGAAGCAGACCAGGAAGTGTCTCGACGTCGAATCTTGAATTCAGCCGGGCCTAGCGTATGCTTCCGAAGCATGTTTCCTCTGGAAACATTTCAGTTGCTCACGTAGGTTTGCCTACGCTCCGCTACTCAGTCCCTAGCTTCATCCAACCTTCTCGGTGCTGAAAAGCCGGCTTTTTGAACTTTTACTTAAAGAGACCGGAGGTGCATGACAGGTGAAATCGGGATTCAATAATCCGTTGACGCAGATCGGTTTGAAGCAGCAGTTGATCCTGGTTTTTCTGGTGCTGGTCGTCCCTCTATTTATTTTGAATTTGTACGGAAACTATCGGGCGGATCAAATTTTGAAACGGAATGTTACCAATGCCTACATCGAGCTGAACAATCAAAATTTCCGGCTGATCAGCCGGGATATCGAATCGATCAACAAGGTGGCATCGACGGTGTTTCAGCATCCGCTGGTCCAGCAGTTAAACCCGGCCGAGAACAACACGGTGCCGGAGCGGGTGAAAAATTACGAGAAGCTGGAAAATCTGCTGAACAGTTATTCCGATGAGACCGGCCAGCATGAGCCGCTTTATTATTCGCTGTTCGTGTACGACCCGTTGAACTCGTATTCTTTTGCGCCGTATTATCCGGAGTCCAAGAAAGCCGGGGTTTATTTTTTTCTTGAACGGGAGAAGCCGGAATGGTTTGAGGAAGCCGTCGCCAAGAAAGGGAACGGCTATTTGCGCTTAATCGAGCACTTGTCACCCCCGGCCCAGGGGCAAAAAAATCAGCGGACCCTTGCCTACGTCAGGGCGATCAACAACATCGACAAGGGCGGAACGATCGGCGTGCTGGTTGTCTCGAACGTGGAGGCGCGGATCGGAGAATCGCTGCAAACCGTATCGATTCCCGAGGGCGAGCTTTATTACACGGATTGGACTGACCGGATTTTGACGGCGGCGATGCCGGGGGCAGCCGGGGGACTCACCTTGCCGCCCGAGGCGGGCCGGTTGCTTGATTTGCCGCCGGAAGCGGCGGTGGAGAACGCGATGATCGGGGCCAAGGATGTCATCACCCATGATTTTATTTATGTCATCCATTATAATGGCGTGCTTCAGCAGAAGCTGGTCTATAAAGTTCCGCTGAAAGCCCTGCTTCAGCAGCAAAACGAAATCAAGCGGATCATTCTGCTGATCTCTGTGGCTTATTTTGCGGTGGGGCTAATCATGATTCTGTACTTTTGGCGAGGGCTGATGACCCCGCTGCAGAAGCTCGTTTATTTTGTGCGCCGATATGAACCGGGCAAATCCGTGCCGGAAACGCCAAAATGGCGGAGGAACGACGAAATCAGCGTGCTCGTCTCCAGCATCTACGGGATGGCGCGCCGTTTGAACGGGCTGGTGCATTACAAATATCAGATGGATATCAAGCAGAAAGAGGCGCAGCTGCAAATTTTGTATCAGCAGATCAACCCGCATTTGCTGTACAACACGTTGGAAAGCATTTATTGGAAAAGCACGATGGAGGGCGGCACGTCCTCCGCGGAGATGATTAAGGAGCTGTCCAAGCTGATGAAAATCAGCTTAAGCCGCGGCCAGGAGTTGATTACGCTGGAGGAGGAGCTGCAGCACGCTTCCGCCTACATCAAGCTGCAGGAGCACAGGTACGAGTACGGCTTTCGGGTGACCTGGGACGTTCCCACCGCACTGCATCTGTGCGCCATTCCAAAAATCACGCTTCAGCCGCTAATTGAGAACGCTATCATTCATGGCGTGAAAAATATGGGGGAAGACGGCGAGATCGTTATCCGTGCGCTCCAAAACGGTAACCGGGTGTTCATCACCATCGCGGACAATGGCTACAAAACGGTGGATTTCGCGGCCATCGACAGGCTGCTGAACGGCGAGAATCCCAGCCCGTCCGTCGGCTATGGCATCCGCAACATCCATCAGCGGATCCGGCTGCATTTCGGGGCCGATTACGGCCTTAGCTATGCGGCCCGTCCGGAGGGGGGCACCGTTGTGACGATCACGCTGCCCATCACGGAAATTTCCGGGGAATGACGAAAAGGGGGAATTTAGGCATGTACAACATCTTGGTTGTAGACGATGAGCCGCTCATTTGCAAAGGATTGGCCGGGCTTTTGACGTCCTCGGGTCTGGCGATCGGCCAAATTATCACCGCCCAGGGCGGCCATGAGGCGTTAGATTACGTCAGGATGGAGGATATCGACCTGATCGTGACGGACATCCGGATGGGCGAGATGGACGGGATCGAGCTGATGCATCAGGCGAAAATTCTCAAGCCGTGGGTGCAGACGATCATCATTTCGGCCCACGAGACGTTTCAGTACGCCCAGATGGCCATCCGGCTCGGGGCCAAGGATTATCTGGTCAAGCCGCTGAACAGCGAGCAGTTTCTCGATTCCGTGCGCAATGCGCTGCTGAAAATGGATAAACCGGCGCCGCAGATGGAGGATTGGCTGTCCCGGGAGCGGGAGCATTTCCGGATGGAGGAGCTGGGACCCGGGAAAACCGAAAAGCTGAACCGCTTGCTGACGGAAGCAAACGAATCTGCCGCGGCCAACCCGGACGAGGAAACGGAAGAGCTGCGGAAGCTGGGGCTTAGCGGGCCTTATTTTTCCGTGATCAAAATGAAGCTGGCGCTTCCCGGAGAAAAGAATCAGAATGAGCGGGACGTCCGGCTGTTTCAATATGCCGCGCTGAACATCGTCAAAGAGCTGCTGCACGGGGAGTGGAATGCCCTGTCTTTTTACACGCGGGATCTGGAGATTGCCATCATCGCACAGTGGAGTGAAGCGGAATATGCCGAGCCCAGCGTCAACAAAATCAACCAGCTCGAAATGATCGGCCGCAGCCTGCACCATCACGTCCATAAATATCTCGGCGTTTTATGCACCATCGGGATCAGCCAAATTATGCAAGGCGCCGGTTTTCTTGGCTTGTTAAGCCGTCAGGCGGATAAGGCGATGCTGTGGAGCGGAGAGCACGGCGATTACCATGTGTTTTATTATGGCGATTTCAACTGGCACAATTATGCCCTGGACCCTTCCCGGGAGGAGCTCAACACGCAAAACAACCGGATCGTCGAAAGCGCCAAGGAATATATCGAGCAAAACTACAGCCAAAAAGGGCTGACGATTCACGAGGTGGCCAAGAAAAACCACGTCAGTCCCAACTATTTGAGCTACCTGTTCAAGAAAAACACTGGATACAACCTGTGGGAGTACGTCATTAAGCTGCGGATGGAAGAAAGCAAAGCGCTGATTCTGAACACCGATTTGCGCCGGTACGAGATCGCCGAGCGGGTCGGATACGAGTCCCCCGAGCATTTTAGCAAAATTTTCAAAAAATATTTCGGCGTCAGTCCCAGCGAGCTGAAGAAGTAAGATCGGTTATAGTTCACATAGTTTTAGACATGTTCGCGGCTACCCCCCTTTTCTACAATTAAGATTAGACATTACGAAGAAAAGAGGGAGACCGATGGGGGAAACGGCTTATTCGCCGGAAAGCGGACAGCGCCGGAACACGAAGCGTGCGCCGGCGCCGGGGGCGCAAACCGCTCCGCGGCGGGGTTCGAATTGGAAAAAATACATGATGGGGTATTTGTTCCTCGTGCCGGCAATCGCTATTTTTATCGTGTTTTTGTGGGTGCCGATCGTCAAAGGAATGGTGTACAGCTTTTACCATATCGATTTTGTCAACGGGAATACGTTCGTAGGATTGGAAAACTATGTTAAGGTGCTGAACAATCCCGACGTGCTTCTTTCGATCAGAAATACGCTCTACTATATGCTGCTCTGTTTGGTGATCGGGTTTTGGGTGCCGATCGCGGCTTCCATCGCCATTTCGGAGCTGAAATTTTTTCAGGGATTCGCGCGGATTGCGGCTTATCTGCCCTATGTCGTTCCCGGCGTCGTTTTGTACGGGCTGTGGCGCTGGATGTACGACCCAGTGGGTCCGATCAATGGGCTGCTTGGTGTTTTCGGCGCAGATCCGATTGCGTTTGTCTCCGACCCGAAGTGGTCGATGGTTTCGCTGGTGTTCATGGAAACGTGGCAGCAGTTCGGCTCGGCCTTGCTGATCTATTTGGCCGGGGTGCTGAGCATTCCGCGGGACTGGTATGAAGCGGCGGAAATCGACGGCGCCGGCGTCTGGAACCGGATCAGATATATTACGCTGCCTTCGCTGCGGAATTTGATCGTGTTGATGCTGATTCTGCAGCTGATCGGAACTTCCCAGGCTTACCAGTCTCAACTGGCCATGCTGGACGGCGGGCCCAACAAGGCGACGCTCACGTATGCTCTCCTTACGGTGAAATACGCGTTCACCCAATTGGACTACGGGGCAGGGACGGCGCTGGGCGTATTGATGTTCCTGGTGTTGGCCGTGCTGGGGATTGCGCAATTCAAGCTGAACAGGGGGGAGTACTAGCATGAAAGAAAGAGGGATTTTGTCGCCGTCCGATCTGCGGAAGCCGTTGAACAAAGTCTTATACGGATTAATGGTGTTATGCATTGCCGTGATGGTCGTTACGATGCTGTATCCGATCGCCATGACGCTGTTTAACGGGCTCAAAAGCAACCCGGAGGTCAATTCGTTTCCACCACGGTTTTTTCCTCAGGAGTGGCATTGGGAAAATTACGCCAGAGGCTGGACGTTTATTGATTTGCCGACTTACTTAAAAAATACGCTGCTGATTTTCGCCGGGAATCTGCTCATGACCGTTTTGGTGCTGGGGCTGGCCGCGTTCAGCATTTCGCGGATCGGCGTGCCTTTTGGCCGGGGGATTTATTTTTTCATTCTGATGACGCTGTTCATCCCGGCTTCCAGCTACATGATTCCGAACTTCGTCAACCTGAAGGAGCTCGGATTGCTGAACTCTTACTGGGCTTTCTGGCTTCCAGCGGGAGCGAGCGCCTACTATTTTCTGCTGATCAAAAACTTCTTCGACGGCATCCACCCGGAAATTTTTGAGGCGGCCCGCATTGACGGGGCTTCGGAATGGACCGGCTTCATCCGGATCGCCGTGCCGCTGTCGGTGCCGATTTTCGCCACGCTGGCGATCTTTATTTTCTCCACTGCCTGGAACGACTGGTTCTGGCCGTCGCTCGTCATGCAGACCGAAGATAAATACACGCTGGCGACAGCCATATACAAGTATGTAGTCAACGCGCGCAGCCTGGACACCAACGTGAAATTTACGATTCTGTTCATGGCGATGATTCCGCCGATCTTCATCTTCCTGTTCTTCCAGAAATTCATCATGCGCAGCGTCAGCTTGTCCGCGGTGAAAGGATAGCGTTTTCAACATCGTAGGCCTGCACACGAAAGGAATACGATTGCACATCGATTGCTCAAGAGTTCTCTTTTAAGATGGAGATGTCATTCAAGTACAAGTGAACAACCTCAACAAATAATTTTTGTGAAAAGGGGAGTTTCAATGCGTAAGTTTTCAGCAGTTTTGATGTGTCTCGTGCTGTTTGGCTCGTTGCTGGCGGCCTGCGGCGGAGGCGGAGGCAATAAAAATGCGGCGGGCACCGGAAATGGCGAAGCCGCCGGCACAAGCGGCAATGGCGGCAGCGATGCCGGGACCGCGGGGGAAGCGGGCGATATTACGCAGCGCAAAGTCACGCTGAAAATCCACTATCCGCTGCCGGACGAAACGACGCTGCGCAAGCAGGAGGACGATAAAATCGCCCGCTTCCAGGCGAAATATCCGAACGTGACGATCATCAAAGACGATTGGGCGTATAATGTAAACGAAATCGGCGCGAAAATGGCCTCCAACGAAGCGCCGACGTTCTACAATACCTGGGCGACCGAAGCACAGTTGCTTGTGGAACGCGGCTGGGTAGCCGATATCACGGAGCTTTGGAACAACTGGGAGTACAAAGACGAGATCAATCCCGTGCTGCAGGACCAGTTTATCGTCGACGGCAAAGTGTACGGTATCACGCAAAACGGTTACGTAACTTCGACGGTCATTAACAAAAAGCTGCTCGATGAAAAAGGCGTGGCGATACCGGCGCTCGACTGGACGTGGGACGACATGTACAACACGGCCAAAGGTGTAGCCGATCCGAAAAAAGGCATCTCCGGGATCGCGCCGATGGGGAAAGGCAACGAAGCGGGCTGGAACTGGACGAATTTCCTGTTTGAAGCCGGCGGCGACATTCAGACGACCGAAGGCGGGAAGCTGACGGCGGTGTTCAACTCCGAAGCCGGAGTTAAAGCAATGGACTTCTACAAAAAACTGCGCTGGGAAGCGAACGCGATTCCGCAGGACTGGGCGCTTGGCTGGGGCGATGCGATCAGCTCGTTTAAGCAAGGCCGGACGGGGATGGTGATCGCCGGGGCGTTTGACGTGATCCAGGCGGCGCTGAACGAAGGCGGCATGAAGCCGGAGGACGTGATCGCTTATCCGATGCCTGCGGCGGAGAAGGGCGGCAAGCATTACGGGATTTTGGGCGGCAACTATCTCGTCATCAACCCGAACGCAACGAAGGACGAGCAGGAAATGGCCTTCCGCTATATTACGTTTGATTATTTCACGGACGATGCGTTGAAATCGGTGGAGGATACGATCAAAGCTCGCAAGGACGAAGGCAAATACTACATTCCGACGCCGCTCGAATATTTCAGCGATGATTCGGAATACGCCGCGAAGGTCAAAGCCATCTACGACAAATACGACAACGTGTACAAATACGATCCGCAGCTGTTCAGCCTGCTGGAAGGCAAGCCGGAAGCGCAATTCGGCACACAGGACTACTATGCAACCATGTCCAATGTCGTGCAGGAGTCGTTCTCGAAAAAGGACACCGACTCCAAACAACAGCTTGATATCGCGGCCAAATACGTGCAGGAGAATTTCTTCGACAAAGCTCCGCAGCAGTAAGCACGCGGTCTGATCTGCATATAAAAGAAAGCCGTCCCGCTGGTCTTAGCTTGGAAGGACTGGCCCTTGTCTGTGAAGACAGGGGCCAGTCCCCAAAGACCGGGGACGGCTTTTTTTAGCTATGAACATGGACGTGCCTGGTTAACGGATGTTACTTCCACACATCGGCAGCGATTTCCACAACATGGCGCAGCTTGGCCCACTGCTGTTCCTCGGCTACCAGGTTGCCTTCTTCGGTAGAAGCGAAGCCGCACTGCGGGCTCAGGCACAGCTGATTAAGGCCTACGTAGCGGGAAGCTTCTTCGATGCGCCGCTTGATCGTATCCGGGTTTTCGAGCTCGCCGAACTTGGAGGTGATCAGGCCCAGCACGACCTGCAAATCAGGTCGATTGACATAACGCAGCGGTTCGAATCCGCCGGAGCGTTCATCGTCGAATTCCAGGAACAATCCGTCCAGGTTCAGGCCGCCGAAGATCGTTTCAGCCGCCGCGTCGTAACCGCCGGATCCGGTCCAGGTGGAGCGGAAATTGCCGCGGCAGATGTGCATGGTGATCGCCATGTCCGCCGGGCGGTCTGCGATCGCTTCGTTGATCATTTTGGCCGACAGTTCAAGCACCTGTTGCGGATCTTTGCCCTGCGCAATCAGCTTGTCCCTGGATTCTTCGGAGAAGAAGGCGGCCCAGGAGGTGTCGTCCAGCTGCAGGTAGCGGCAGCCCACATCATAGAAAGCACGAATCGCTTTTTTATAAGCCTGGGTCAAATCCTCGAAAAACACTTCTTTATCCTCATACAGCGGCGTATCGATTTTACCCCGGTAATAGAGCATGTTGGGGCTGGGGATGGTCATTTTTGCCGTATGCGAACCGGCCAGTCCGTGCAGGAATTTATAGTCTTCCAGCATCGGATGATTGCTGAAATCGACTTTGCCCGTGACTTTGATGCTGTGTGCTTTCGATTGGACACCGTGGAACTGGATGCCGCTTTCGGCTTCATATCCTTCCACGCCGTCAAGATTTTCAAGAAAATCAAAATGCCACCACGCCCGGCGGAATTCGCCGTCGGTTACGGCCTGAAGGCCGACTTCCTTCTGCTTGTCCACGATGCGGCGGATCTCTTCGTTTTCGATTTCCCATAACTGCTCGGCGGACAAACTGCCGTTTGCGCGCTGCTCGCGGGCTGTTTTGATCGCTGCGGTCCGAAGCAGGCTGCCGACCTGATCGGCCCGAAACGGGGGAATGCTGCGCCCAAGAGATTTTGCTGCGGATTGATTCAAAGTACTCCCATCCTTTGCCTTAGATATTTGCTGCCTTTCAGCCTAGAGGCCGGGGGCAATATTCTAGTTTATACTCTATTATACGGAAAAGCGCTGATGAAGAACAGCGGCAAAGCAGGTAAAAGATAAATGGCAAGGTTCGGAAGTGAGCGGAAAGGGACGGAATGAGAGCGGGAAGGGACAGAAAAGAGTGGGAAGGGACAGAAAAGAGCGGAAAGAGACGGAATGAGGGCCGGGAAACCGGCAGGGCAGAAGAACCGGAGGGCCGGTAAACAGGGGGAGTGGAATACTATGGGGCGAAAACTAGTAAAATGATCCGGAAATAATATGGCTAATCTGCGGACTGGGGCCATGGATCACTTTGTTCTATAGTAGTCTTGTGCGCAGTATCGTCCCCCATAAAACAGAGGAACTTTAGGGTCTTATTTTCCGAATTTGAGCCTATTCATCACCATAGGGGAACTTTTGGGTCTTATTTTTCGATGAACAGGTCGAAAAGGCGGACCTTCGCTACTAAATCGTGAAAATAGCGCCCTTTTTTTCCTCTATGCTGTCACCCAAGATCTTCAATAGACTAATTTTGCCGTTTTCTCAAGTCTTCACTTGCCATCATGCTAACATTATTTCCAGAATCGTCTACTAGATAAACGAAAAAACGACAGGGCCGGCGCGGACTTTTTAGGCAGATTTCGCCGTTGCACTGTTTGCGGGAGGCGTAGTTTCAGGCGGCGGAGAGGCACAACGTCAGCCAGCGTAGTGGCGCAGCGTCAGGCGGCGGAAGCCGTGTCGGTCCGCTCCTGCGCGCGGGATTGGCGGCCGATCACATAGCCGACCAGGGAGGCCATCATCTGCTGGAACACCATGCCGAGCACGACCGGAACGGCTACCGGAGCGGGGAAGTACGTAACGGCCAGCACCGCGCCGGCGCTGATGTTGCGCATGCCGCCGTTGAAGACGAGCGCAACCTTGTCGGCCTCGTTCAACCGCATCAGCCTGGAAAAGCCGAAGCCCAGCAGGTAGCCGATCGTGGCAAGCAAGACGATAATGGCCCCAAGACCCAACAGCCGCGGGTTGAAATTTGTTAAATAAGGAGCGACGACCGCGCCGTTGATCGCCACAACGATGGCCATGGCCAGTTTGGAAAACGGGTTCAGCCATGGCCCCCAAGCCGCAATAACCGCCCCTTTGCTCCACTGGTTCATCAGCATGCCGAGCAGCGAGGGGACAACGATCATCCAGAACAGGCTGCCCATCATCGCGGCGGCGTCGAGTTGGACGTTCGTGCCGACCAGCAGCGCCAGGATGCCGGGAACGACGAAAGGCGCCAGAATCGTGTCAATCAGGATAATCGACAAGGTAAGGGCGATGTTGCCCCTGTAGATACCGACCCATACGAAGCTGCTGACTCCCGTAGGAATGGCGGCGGCGAGAATAAATCCGGTAATCGTATAAAAATCCCCCGGGAACGCTAGATGTCCCAAACCCATGGCAAGCAAAGGCATCGCCAAATGCAGGATGAACAGGCAGAGAATCAGGGGCAAGGGTTTTTTAAGCACGTTCAAAAAATCCTTGAAGCTCAGGCTAATGCTTCCGGCAAAGGTCATGAAAGCGAACAGCCATGGGGACAGGTACGTATAAGCAGACAAACTGCCGCCGCACAACACCCCGATCAAAATGCTGGTCGGCGTAATCAAGGGCATCATCCGGTTCAGTTGTCGGTTTATGGTTTGCAGCATTTCCAGCAACATCCTTTATACATCTGCTTCTTTTAGTATAGACCTGTCCTGCGAGAATCGTAAATGGGATAGCGCCCGCTATTTGTGACCGTCCGGTGAGAACAAAAACCGAAAATGAAGGAACAAAAGGGTGCTCAACCTAGAAATCAGTCCTTGACAGCCGGCTATTGGATCGGCCAACCGTCGGCTGGACCATCAAAATAGCGGAACTTTATGTTCTTATTATTAGGAGCTAGGCATGTTCATCCCTATTAGCGACATTTTTTGTCCTTATTTATCTATGAATGGTCCAGAACGCGGGTATTTACTTGTGATTCAAGTAAATAGCGACATAAATTTCCTCTATTTCTCATTGAGTGAGGGATATCTCCGGAATAACGCCAAAAATTACCGTTATTATCGGTGGGCTTGAGGATGCCATGATTCCATTCCGAGCTCAGCGTGAACGGCCATCCGGAAAGTGACACCGAAGCCCGATGCCGAAAACCTGAAGCCGAAACCCGACATTGAAACCTAACACCAAAGCCCGCCCCCCAAAATCCGACGCTGAAAACGTGAGGCCGAGAACCCGACGTTACATGACGCCGAGAACCCGACGCCGAAAACATGACGCCAAGAACCCGGCGTCAAAAACGTCATTCGTTCACCTGCCGGCGATTTCCTTAAACGCGGACTCGGCGGCTTCGAGCGTAAAGTCGATGTCGCTGTCCGTATGCGCGGTCGTCAGGAACCAGGCTTCGAATTTCGACGGGGCGAGATTGACGCCGCGGTTCAACATCGCCCGGAAAAAGGCGGCAAACGCTGCGCTGTCGGTATCCTGCGCCTCGTCGTAATTGGTGACGGGGTGATCGCAGAAGTGCGTCGAAAACGAACCGCGGATGCGGTTGATCGTCAGCGGCACCCCGTGCCGGCGGGCCGAGTCGGCCAGGCCGTCCGTCAGCTTCGCGGCGAGACGGTCCATCTCGGCGTAGACGCCTTCGCCCTGCAGCACCTCAAGGCAGGCGATGCCGGCCGAGATGGAGGCGGGGTTGCCGGCCATCGTCCCGGCCTGATAGGCCGGACCAAGCGGCGCCACCTGCTCCATGATCTCTTTGCTGCCGCCGTACGCGCCGATCGGCAATCCGCCGCCGATGATTTTGCCGAGCGCGGTCAGGTCCGGCCGGATTGCTTCGTGATTCGCCAGCCCGGCGTACGTTTGCGCCGAGCCGTAATGGAAGCGGAAGGCCGTAATGACCTCGTCGTAAATGACGAGGGCGCCATACTGCCGCGCCAGCCGGCAGAGGTCTTCCAGGAAGCCGGGCTTTGGCATCACCATGCCGAAATTGCCGACGATCGGCTCGACCATGACGGCGGCGATGTCGTCGCCCCACCGGTCCAGCGCATCCTTCAGCGCCGAAGCATCGTTAAACGGCACGGTGATCACCTCGTGTGCGATGCTGGTCGGAATCCCAGCGCTGTCGGGGATGCCGAGCGTGGATGGGCCGGAGCCGGCCGCGACCAGCACGAGATCGGAATGGCCGTGGTAGCAGCCGGCGAATTTGATGATTTTGTTGCGCTTCGTATAGGCGCGGGCGACGCGGATCGTCGTCATGACGGCTTCTGTGCCGGAGTTGACGAAGCGAACCTTGTCCATCGAAGGGATCGCTTCCTTCAGCATTTTAGCGAGCCTGATTTCCAACTCGGTGGGCGTGCCGTAAAGCGTCCCGTTCGCCGCCGCCTCTTGAATGGCCCGCGTTACGTGCGGATGGGCGTGACCGGTAATGATCGGCCCGTAGGCGGCTAAATAATCGACGTAGCGGTTGCCGTCCACGTCCCAGAAATAAGCGCCCTCCGCTTTTTTCATAAAAACGGGCGCCCCGCCGCCCACCGCTTTAAAAGACCGGGAGGGGCTGTTGACGCCGCCGACGATATGTTTGAGCGCTTCCTCGTAAAGATGTTCGGATTGCGATCGGTTCATAATGCAAAACTTCCTTTCAAAGATAATGGTTTGAAAACCCCGGAGCCGCGTCCCTGAAACAATTCAGTTCCGCAGACTCCGGGGTTGACTTCATCCGGGGGGAGCGTGTTCCTCAAGCTAAGCCGGATAGGGGAGCAGCTGTCGCGAGCCTAGGCGTGACCCCGGCGGGTTAAGCCGCCGGCGGTCCCGCCGTTTCGCCGCCGTCAGCGCTGCTCCCCGTTCGGCCGCCGCTGCTTGAACTGCCGCTGTTTCCGGTGCTGCTTTTATCACTGCCGCTGCCGCTTTCGGAGCCGCCGCTGTCCTCCGTGGAATTTTGGCTGCCGTCCTCCGGTTTGGATTCTTCCGCTTTGTTGAACACATCCTGAACGTACTGCTTCAGTTCGTCTTCGCTGCGAATGCCCAGTACGTCCGATCCGCCGACGGTTTCTTCCTTCAATAGCTCCATCGGGGGAATCTGTTCACTTGCTGCCAGCTGGCTGTCGTAGCCGACGGTGGCCAGCTTCCACATATCCTGCACGGACAGGTTCGTGTCGATATAAGGATTCACCTTCTCCAAAATCGAAGGCAGCATCATGATCGAAGTCGTCGACTTCAGCTTATCCGCGACTGCTTTCAGGAAGTTGCGCTGCCGCTCCGTCCGGGTATAGTCGGACATGGCGTCATGGCGGAAGCGCACGTATTGCAGCGCCGTTTTGCCGTCCAGATGCTGCTGGCCTTTTTTCAGATCGATGTCGTATTCATGGTTATCCGCTTTACTGGTGTAACGCATGTCTTTTTCTACGTAAAAATCGACGCCGCCGACCGCGTCCACCAGCTCGATAAAGCCTTGGAAATCGGTGTAAACATAATACTGGATCGGGATGCCGAGCAAATCGGACACCGCCTTCATCGCCGTATTGGGGCCGTGGGTGATCGCCGTATTGATCCGTTCCTTGCCGTAGTCCGGAATATTCGTATAGGTATCGCGCAAAATAGAGAAGAGATAGGCCTTTTTGGTGACAGGATCAAGCGATGCGACAAGCATCGTGTCCGAGCGGGGGATTTCCCCTTTTTTCAGGCCGCGGGCATCCACGCCCATCAACAAAATATTGACCCGTTCCGTCCCCTCCCATTTCGGAGGTTCCTCGGCTTTGGTCTCGGTAGGCTGAACATTATAGAAAGGGGATTCTTCTCCTTCTTTCTTAAAGTTGTCCACCTGATTATATATCGCGATAAAATAGTAAGCCACGAATGCGGCGATTGCGATCACGACTCCGATCACCGACCAGAGGATCGCGCGTTTTGTGCGTGTCGTCATTATGTTCGTTCCTTTCAGAAAAAAACGATAAGTTCAAATTTCATATATAGATATCCTAATATCATTACATTATAATTTTTTTTACAAATACAATCAATTTTAGATTAGGAGCTTGAAGGAGGATACGCATATGATGGAGCATCAGTTGGAGGTGGGCGAGCCCGTTCCGGATTTCCGGCTTCCCGCAAGCGGTGGTGAAGAGATATCGCTAGAGCAGTTTCGCGGGCGCAAGGTCGTTCTTTATTTTTATCCAAAAGATTCCACCCCGGCCTGCACCCAGGAAGCCTGTGATTTTCGCGATCTCGGCGCGATGTTTACCGAATACGGCGCGGCTGTGCTGGGGATCAGCGGGGATTCGGTCAAGTCGCACGACCGCTTTAGCCAAAAGCAGGGAATCACCTTTCCGCTGCTCGCGGACGAGGATCATGAGGTTTGCCGGAAGTACGGCGTTTGGCAACTCAAAAAAATGTACGGCCGCGAATTCGAAGGCATTGTCCGGTCCACTTTTTTGATCGATGAAGAAGGGAAGCTGCTGAAGGCGTGGCGTGGCATCAGAGCCAAAGGCCATGCCGATCAGGTGCTGGAGGCCGTTAAAAAGGCTGGCCGGTAAGCAGGGAACTGGCTCCGGTAGGCAGAGATGATGATACACTTTCGCTAAGTTTTGGCCTAGGTATCGGCATTTCATTGGATAATATCCAGTAGAATTGGAAAATGAATGGTAAATACAGACGCTTGATTGGATATTTTCCAATAGATGAGTCTCGACAGGGTGTAAAATGGGCGATTTGAACGAAATCTACTGGATTTTTTCCAATGTGAGCTCCCAATAGCGTGTGATTTCCGGCGATCTATTGGATTTTTCCAATCAAAACTGTTCGCCCCGTCTAAACTCAGGTCATCAAAGAACCGCACGTATCTCCGGCGGTTTTTTTTTGTCCGGGACACCCGCTAGCCGGCCGTCGTATGTTGAAAGCGGAAAGCAGCGGGTTTCCTTGCTTCGCTAACGGACACCAGAGACTTTATTGGGGGTAAAACGGAGGATGTAAAATTGTAACGGACTCAGGAGCCTTTATTTCCAGGAAATCTTCGAATAACTTGCCTTGTGGAGCCGAATAGCGGCATCTGTGTCCGTTAGAACGGGAAATACCCACTAGCGTTGCATTAAGTAATTTTCGTTCATGGTAGAATTGAATTGATATCAATAAAATGAATATTTTTACATCATTGTTTCTCTGGATAAACTAAAGCGGCTAAGGGGGAATAGACCCACGGGTTATCCAATTTTTGTCATTTTCCACATTAGCGTACGATCAGTTTCGGCTTCATTGACTTCGTTGCCTTTTTCGGGGGCCTACCATTTCGCTTGGGTCGTCCCTTCGATGTTCGCGTTGGCTTGCGGTAGATCGCTACCATAAAATCGTCCCATGGTTTTTCCGCATAGATACGAATCAATTGGAGCAGATCCCACGCTGATTTCTTACAGTCCAGAGTTAGTTTAATGAGTAAACATAACGCATAGGCGATCAAAGCAATATACATTTGGTTCCATATCGCTTCGGGTGTATAGCCATGCGGTTTCACCAATCGAATATGCTGTTTGACCCACTTGAAAAACAACTCGATATGCCAGCGATTTCGGTAAATCTCAGCGATTTGGTGGGCGGACAAATCAAAACGATTCGTTACAAGGCAATAGGTACGCTTCTGGTCATCGCAAAACTCGATTAGGCGAAAAACCCCGGGTAAATCCGGAAGTTTCACGTCGGCATCCCGGATGAATCCCTTCTGTCTTTTGGGCAATTCCCTTTCTCGGATGACCGTTAATCGGCTGTTTTGCTTGACGCGGCAAACAAATTTGATTTTGTCCTTTAGCCATTTCTTAAAATGATCGTACACTTGGTAGCCGCGATCCATTACATAAGTCGCGTCTTTGTCGATCGTAAAATCCAGAGCCACTTCATGGTCCGCAACGTCCTTGGTGGAGGCGATGATTTTGTCCGGATACATGGTTTTGGAATCCACCACGACCAAGGAGGTGTGCATCTTCACGCCGTGATTGGTTTCTGAACAGTAGCACCATTTCGCGAGAATAGGAGGCAAGGTAATCCCCGTCGAATCGATGAGTTTGAGTTTACCCATGCCGGGAGTAACCCCTTTTAAATCCTTCGTTTTTTGCTTAATTTGCTCGACGATCGAGAAAAAAAGGGTTTGAAGGTTGGCCATAGGCAGCCGCTTCATTTTTCGCGATAACTGGGCAGCACTTATGCTTTCGAGTTTCAGGAGTTTTTGAAATTCACGATTGGCGGTTAAATGCTCTGACATGACTTTGTAAGAACTGCGCTGCTGCAACTGAGCTTCGATAAACAAGAGCGTCGAAGCGCCGACAAATAATTTCCGAGACCGATAATCTAAAGTAGCATCCCGGGAAGAATCCACATTTAACAGTTTCAGACATTGACAAATGACAGTTTGATTCGGTACGTTATCCATAGTCATCTCCTTATTGTTGAGGCGTTTTATGGATAACGCGTGGGTAACTCAACAATAGGAGATGTCTTCTTTTTTGTCTGCGAATTTTAATGCAACGCTAGTGGGAAATACCCGGGAAATGAGTGAATAAGGTCATTACAGTCCGTTACGGTCCAATACGGGGGACGGGGTCTATTTCCGTTTCTAGCTTCATACAATCTACCAGAAAGCCAAATGAATCATATAATCTCATTTAATCATAGCGGCGGAGGTAGAAAAAACGATGAATAGAAAATGGAAATTTGGTCTTGTGGCAATTCGTACGGTGTTGCTGTTAACGGCGCTTGTTTGGATCGTGAGTGTCCCGCTTGGCGTTCAACTGCAGGGGCAAGGGTGGCCGGAAGTCGCGGCGCGTGCGCTTGCTCAGCCGCCGGCAGATTCGCTGGCGGCAAATAAGGGTGCGGCAAAAGCGGGGGAACATGGCGGGGAGAAAGGAGCGCAGTTGTTGGGAGCGGATGCTGTGCTAACTGCGGCAGCTTCTTTTTCAGCCGAACAAGTGCTGGGGATAGCGGCCCCCGGGCGGCTGGAGGGAGCGGCAGGAAAGTTAGCGGCAGGAACGCTAGCGGCGGAAACTGCGTGGACGGACGCAACGGCAGCGATCGCCGCAGCGACAGCGGGAACGCCAGCGGCGGCTGCAGCCAATGAAACAGCCAAGGCCAGACCGGCTGGGGATAAAGCCACTGTTAGAGCCATCAATAAAGCCACCAATAAAGCCACCAACGAAACCGCCAACAAAACCGCCGATAAAGCTGCTGATAAAGCCGACGGCAAAGTGGTGTATCTTACCTTTGACGACGGACCTAGCCCGCTTACGGATAAGGTGCTGGACATCTTGAAAAAAGAGGACGTTCCGGGCACTTTTTTCGTGCTTGGCGAGCAGGCAAAACGCTACCCCGAGATGATCCGGCGGATCGAGGAAGCCGGGCATACGCTCGGCAACCATACCTATAACCACGAATACAAGGAGCTTTACGACAGCTTCGGCCATTTTTGGAAGCAGGTCAAAGCCACCGAAGAGGTGCTGCGCGGAATCACCGGTGAACGCACGCCGCTGGTTCGTGCTCCGGGCGGGACGTACGGCCATTTTGACGAAACGTATTTCAACCTGTTGGAGCTCGGAGGCTATAAAGTATTCGACTGGAACGTGGACAGCGGGGATTCCCGCAGAAAAGGGGTTCCGGCTTCCGAAATCGTAAACAACGTTGTATCCGCACAACAACAAAATCAGGTCATTGTGCTCCTGCACGATGGCGGGGGACATGGGGAATCCGTCAAGGCGCTGCCGAAAATCATTCAACACTATAAGAAGCAGGGGTACGCGTTTCAAGCGATTTCCCCCGATCAGCCGCCTGTACAATTTCATCTTGACCCTTCCATGAAAAAGAAACATAGAACCATCCCGTCGGACGCCTGGGTGAAAGCCAATGTTGTGCCCAACGCTGCTTTGTTCGGTCCGGATTTGCCATTAACGGTAGAAGCGGGAGGCGTGCAAACCCGGTTGGAAAGCGGGGAGTACCGGCTGCAGGAAGGGCAATACCTTGTCCCGCTGCGGACGACGATGGAACGGCTTGGCGCCAAAGTCCATTGGGACGGGGACAACCAACGCGCCGTCGTCGTATGGGGGGATGCGAAAGTGACCTTCGATCCGAACGCCGGCACGGCGACCGCGGAGCGTACAGGAAAACCCCAGGTCAAATATGACCTGATTTTCGAACACAAAAACGAATCGCTATGGGTGCCGCTGCGGATTCTTATGGAAGCAACGGGTCATCCGATCGCTTCGCTCACGTTGCGCGAGGATGAACGCCGGGTGACCGCGCTGTAACCGGCCCGGCTTGACCGGGACAGGACTGTTTTGCCCGTATCTCTCATTCATGTCTATTTCCGCTAGTTTCTGGGGAAACTGGTAGATAGATTGGTTGGAAGTTTTCCGCCTGCCTAGAAACGGAGGAGATACGATGAATCAGGATCAGGCTCATGATCTGCTGCAGCGGCTGGTCAGCCGGGTGGATCGAGTCATTGTCGGGAAAAAAAGAGAGATCGAGCTGGCGGTTGTCGCCATCCTGTACGGAGGCCATATTTTGCTGGAGGATGTTCCCGGCGTCGGCAAAACGATGCTGGTGCGGACGTTGGCGGCTTGCCTCGGCGGGTCGTTTGGCCGCATCCAGTTCACGTCCGATTTGATGCCTTCCGATGTTACCGGAGTTACGGTCTATCATGCGCAAAGTGGACAGTTTGAGTTTCGGCCCGGCCCGGTATTTTCCCATATTGTGCTGGCCGATGAAATCAACCGCGCGGCTCCCAGAACGCAATCGGCTTTGCTGGAGGCGATGGAGGAGCGGAAGGTGACCGTGGACGGAGACACCCGGGCTTTGCCGAAGCCTTTTTTGCTGCTGGCCACGCAAAATCCGCTGGAATACGAGGGGACCTACCGCCTGCCGGAGGCGCAGCTGGACCGCTTTTTGATGCGGCTGACTTTGGGGTACCCGAATCCCGAGCAGGAGCTTGAGATGCTTGGACGGCTGCAGGAGCAGCATCCCCTCGCCGAGCTGAAGCCGGTGCTGCTGCCCGACGAAATCGCCGCGATGCAGCGGCAGGTACGGGGCGTATTGGTGGATGACGTCGTCAAACGTTATATGGTTAGCCTGGCGGACGCCTCGCGCCGTCACCCGCAAGTTTCCCTCGGCATCAGCCCGCGCGGCACGCTGGCCTGGATGGGGGCTTCGCAGGCGATGGCATATTTCAAAGGCCGCTCGTTTGTTACGCCCGATGATGTCAAAGCGGTTGCGGAAGCGGTGCTGGTTCACCGGATCGTGTTAAAAACCGAAGCCAAAATCGCCGGAATCAGCGGTGAGCGGGTGCTTAGGGAACTGCTTGCGAAGGTGGATGTCCCGATTTTTGCCCGATCTTCAGGAGTGCCGTCATGAGAAGCGGGTTTTGGAGATGGGCGGCGGCCCTGACGGCAACGGGGCTGCTCACGGCATGGTATTTATGGCGCGGAGGCGCGTCTTCTTTCTTTTTGGCGCTGCTGCCATGGTTCGTGATGCTGCAAGGCGCGTTGGCATTATGGTGCGGGCCGAAGCGGATGAAAGTGGTGCGGTCCTGGGAGCCGGACCGTCCGGCAGACGGGGATGGGCTCGCCGTGAAATTGACCGTGACTTGTCTAAGCGGATTGCCGCCGCTGTGGCTGCATGTGGAAGATGATCTGGCCGCAGAAGTTTCGGCGGCGCGTAACAGCGGCAGAGCAGGCAAGTTGTATTTCTCCGGGTTTAGCAGGGTTTACAGCGGGACTTATCATATTGAGGAAATCAACCGGGGGATTTACGAAAACATCGCGGTGCGGCTGATCTGGGGCGATGCGCTTGGCTGGTTTAAGCGCAGCTTGCGGGTGGAGACGGAAGATGTTCTGATCGTCCCCCCGCGGCCGTTAAGTTCCTACCCTTCGCAAACGATGGAGGCGTACGGCGATGATGAGGGCGGTGGCGGTCCGTACCGCCAGCAGGCGGCATCGCCGTCCGCGCCCGGCCGGCTGAGGCCGTACATGGCCGGGGATCCGCTGCGCCGCATTCACTGGAAACATTCGGCGAAGACGGGAACGCTGCTGACCCGTATTCCGGAGGAGCAGGGGAACGTACCGCGTTACTTGCTGCTTGGTACGGATGAAGCGGATTACGCCGCGCCGCGAGGCCATGCTTCCGGTCAGCGGCGCTCCGCCGGCAAGGACCGGTCCGCTGCTGCGCCGGCGGCTTGGGCCGCAGAGGCTGATCGCTTTGAGCTGGCGGTATCCGCCGCGGCGTCCTGGCTGCAGCGGGAAGCCCGGTACGGGATACCGGGTGAACTGCTGCTTAGCCATGGCGGCATGGATGGCATCGCCATGTTATCAGGGTATAAAGGACTAGCCTACGGTATGGAGTTGCTGGCCGGGGTTGATCTCGGCAAAGGGTTGCCCGCGGAGGCGGTGCTTGAGCGGGACTGGCCGGAATTGTCCGCGCAGGGACGGTCCGTAACGGTCATTACCGGACAGTTGACCCATGGTTTGATGGAAGCTGTTTTGCAGCTGGCGGAAGCGGGCGTCTCCGTCGAGCTATGGTGCGCGTGCTCTCCGGGCGGGGCGGAGCTTGATGACGCACTTGCCTCCCGCCTGCGGGAACATGGCGTAGCCGTTTGTAGCCTGACGTCCCGGCACCTTGGACTCCCGCGAAAGGAGGGGGCGGAACATGCCAGCGCCTAGTTCAAAGGAAGAAGCGGCAGCCTTGGCTGTCTTCCCTGCGGAGGGAGGAATTTCGCGTCCGGATGTATCTTTCGGAGCCGTCCCCAAAGACGATGCCCCGGCCTTCGGACTGCGGCTCGTTTTATCGGCGCTTTTGTTGGGACTGTTTGGGGAATGGCTGTATCCGCTGTATGCTTTTGCCGCCAATGACCAAGCGGACACGGTTACTCTTTTTTTCGTGCTGACGGGATTGCTGTTATTGGCCGGATGTTTGCGTTTGCCGTCTTTTTTATATGCCATGCTGCCTCCGTTTTTGATTGTCTGTTCCTTATTTTATCTCCATGGGCAGGCGGAGGGATGGATCTGGTTTATCGATTTCGGAAAACAGCTTGGCGCCGATTTCGGCGAATTTATGCAAACCGGACGGCTGAGCGGCGTCAGCATGGAATTCCGTACTTTGCTGCTGCTGATCGGTTGGACGCTGCTGGTCGTGTCCGTGCAAATGCTGACGCTCGGCAGGCAAAACATCCTGCTGTTCCTGGCGGTGACGGTGCTTTATTTGATCGTTTTGGAAACAGCTGTGGGCTCCGAATTATATCTGGGACTAATCCGGTCCGCGGTGCTCGGCCTGATTTTACAGGCATTGGTGTTCGGCAAGCGGGACCCGGGTTACGCCTCGGGCCGGGGAAGCCTGCTCGGCTGTGGAATTGTTCTGGTTTGCGTGGCCGGCGCCGCGCTGCTGAGCTCGCAGCTTCCGGTTCAGCCGATCCGGCCGGTATCCTGGCAGCAGATTGCCCAGAGCCTGTCCGAGTGGAGCGGCGCCGAGCTGACTGCAGCGCAGGAAACGGCGGCGGTTTTCAGCGTTTCCGGGTACAGCCGCAGCGACGCCGAGCTGGGGGCTCCTTTGCAGCTTCGGCACGATACGTATTTCACGGCGCTGTCGCCGCGGAATACGTATTGGCGCGGGGAAAGCAAAAGCGTCTACACGGGGCGGGGCTGGATTCAGCCTGCTGCGGGGGATGGCGCGAAAAGTGCGGGGACGCGGGAAACGCCAAACGCCGCAACGGCGGCTTCCCAGCCCATCAAGCCGGAAACCGCCCCTGCCACGGAAGAAATCCGCCAGACGGTGATGTTCAATGAACCGCTGACCGGGCGGGTAGCGCTTCTTTCCGGCGGCATTCCCGTGCGTTCCGGATTTGTTTTTGGCGGCGAACAAACGCCCCGGGTTCAGGTGAATCCCCGCTTCGACCCGCTCGCCGACGCGCTGGTGATCGATTACGCCGCCGCGGCCGGGCAAATCTACGGCTACGAAGTGACCACGCTGCTGCAAACGCCTCCGGGCCCCGCATTGCGAGACGATCACGGCCCCGACGAAGAGGGCATCGCCGAACGTTATCTGCAGCTTCCCGATTCCTTGCCGGAACGGGTGCAGAATTTGGGGAAAGAGCTCGCAGCCGGTGCTAACAGTCGCTATGATGCGGCTCTGGCCGTGCAGAGCTATTTGGAGAAGAACTATGCCTACAATCTGGATACCCGGCGACCGCCGGCGGAGGACGACTTTGTCGACCGGTTTCTGTTCGAGGACAAAATCGGCTACTGCGACCATTTTTCCAGCGCGATGGTAGTGCTGCTCCGCAGCGGCGGTGTTCCGGCGAGATGGGTGAAGGGCTTTGCGCCAGGCGAACGGGCAGCGGCAGGCCGTGCTGGCCAGAACGAAACGATGCAGCGGATTACCGTGACTTACGCGGACGCCCATGCCTGGGTCGAGGTTTATTTTCCGCAGGCCGGCTGGGTGCCTTTTGATCCGACACCCGGATTCGGCGAGGCGCTTGCGGCCGGCGCGGGCAGCCCCGGCGACGCGGCCGGCGGGAACGCCGGCACAGGGCTCCTCGAATGGCTTAAGCAGGCGGTGGCAAGCTTGCAAAAGCTGGCGGCCGAATGGACATCGGCCGCTGCCGAAATCGTCGCTAGTTGGCGGGAAAAGCTGCAGCCCGTGCCGAATCCGTTCGTTTGGACGGCCTCGCTGCTTGGCGCCGGCTTTGCGGTTTTGATCGCCCGGGAAATCGCCTGGCGCGGAAATCGGCTGCAGCTGTGGCTGTACCTGCGCCGGCCGCGCCGCAGCTTCCCGGGACGAAGCGAATTGCTGACGGCCGCCGACCGGGTTTGGCGGGAGCTTGGCCAGTGTTACGGGCCGAAACCGCCGGCCATGACGGCCAGGGAATATTTGCGGTCCGCCCTCCAGGGCAGACCGGGCTTAACCGACGCGGCCGAAGAGTTTGTGGCGATCTGGGAAAGCCTCTATTACGGAGGGCGGCAACCCGAACGCAGGGAAAGCACGAAGTTTCTGAAGCATTGCCGAAATTTGGCCTTTCGGCGCCGCTGAATCCCGGCCCTTGCTTCCTTGACGACCTCTTTCATCGTTTCGTATAATAAGTGTCATAATTTGAGGGAGGCTCGGTCATGAATAAGCCAAATGAAATGATTGTCGTCCTTGATTTCGGAGGGCAATACAACCAGCTGATTGCCAGACGGATCCGCGACTTGGGCGTTTACAGCGAACTACTGCCATTTAACACGCCGGTGGAGCGCATCCGGGAGCTAGCGCCGAAGGGGATCGTGTTTTCCGGCGGACCTTCGAGCGTTTACGCCGAAAACGCGCCGCATATCGATCCGGCCGTGTACGATGTCGGCGTGCCGATCCTGGGTATCTGCTATGGCATGCAGCTGATGGCGCAACAGCTTGGCGGGAAAGTGGAACGCGCGGCAAAAAGAGAATACGGGAAAGCGGATGTTGATTTTGCCGAAAATTCGGTGCTGACCCGCGGGCTTCAGGCCAAGCAAACGGTGTGGATGAGCCACGGGGATCACGTGACGAAACTGCCTGAAGGTTTTGTGGTGGAAGCCTCCACGGAACATGCCCCGATCGCCGGCTTTGCCAATGCCGAGCGCAAAATGTACGGTGTCCAGTTCCATCCGGAGGTCCGCCATTCGATCCACGGCAATGAAATGATCCGCAATTTCCTGTACGAAATCTGCGGCTGCGAAGGCAAATGGAGCATGGAGACATGGATCGAAGATGCGATTCGCGACATCCGCGCGCAGGTCGGCGACAGCAAAGTCCTGTGCGCGTTAAGCGGCGGCGTCGATTCTTCGGTCGTGGCGATGCTGATCCACAAAGCGGTTGGCGATCAGCTGACCTGTATGTTTATCGACCACGGCCTGCTGCGCAAAGGCGAAGCCGAAAGCGTAATGGAGACGTTTGTCGGCAAGTTCGACATGAAGGTCGTCAAAATCGACGCGCGCGAGCGGTTCCTGTCCAAGCTGGCCGGTGTCGACGATCCGGAACAGAAGCGGAAAATCATCGGCAACGAGTTTATTTACGTGTTCGAAGAAGAGTCGCGCCGGTTTGACGATTTTAAATTTTTGGCACAGGGCACGCTGTATACGGATATCGTAGAAAGCGGCACCGCCACGGCGCAGACGATCAAATCCCACCACAATGTGGGCGGTTTGCCGGAGGACATGAAGTTCAAGCTCGTTGAGCCGCTGAAGACACTGTTTAAGGACGAAGTCCGCAAAGTCGGCGAAGAGTGCGGTCTGCCGAAGGAGATCGTGTGGAGACAGCCGTTCCCGGGCCCGGGCCTGGCGATTCGCGTCCTGGGAGAAGTCACGGAGGACAAGCTGAAAATCGTCCGCGATTCCGACTACATCCTGCGCGAGGAAATCGCCAAAGCGGGACTGGATCGTGAGATTTGGCAGTATTTTACCGCCCTGCCGAACATGAAAAGCGTAGGGGTTATGGGCGATGCCCGGACTTACTCCTACACTGTGGGCATTCGCGCGGTGACCTCAATCGACGGCATGACCGCCGACTGGGCCCGCATCCCATGGGACGTGCTGGAGAAAATCTCGGTGCGCATCGTCAACGAAGTCGATAACGTCAACCGGGTCGTGTACGACATTACATCGAAACCGCCGGCGACGATCGAGTGGGAGTAAACTGGATTTTCAGTTGACGTGCAACTATAGAGCGTTAAAAATTACTCTCTTTTATCTGCGTTGTTCAGCAGATAGAAGGGAGTTTTTTTTAACCTTATAAAATGGGCATGGTAGAGGGTGATGGGCAGGTAGAGAGGGGGGAGAGGAATCTGGGAGCTAAGGGACACCAGAGCCGTTATTTTCGGGAAAACGGAGGTTTGCAAAATGGACGGACACAGAAGACCTTATTTACCGCAAATCGGCCTGGATGAACGGGTTTAGAGCGAAATAGGGCCATGTATGTCCGTTAGGCTGGGAAATACCCGGGAAATGGGCGGATAAGGTCGCTGGTGTCCGTTAGAGCAGCGTCCAAAGTTGAGGAAGAGCCTCCAATCGCTCCAAAGTAGAAGTCAGAGCCACTAAAAGGACGCCGGCAGGCGTTTTTTTTATATCGATAGGAAAGATTGTTAATGCTTTTGTTCATTTTACGTATTAACATATGTGAGTTCCTTCATTACAAATTGCGCAATTTGTATAGCTGCCGGTGAAGGCAAGGTGGAAGGAGGGTGTGGATGGAAGTTATCCAGAGTAAAGTGGAACGTTACCAAAATACAGAAAAATCACGTGCGGCGATCATGTCAAAAGAGGAATTCACACAGATATACAATACGTATTTCCAACGTGTTTACAAGTATATCTATTATCGCATTAATAACCACCATGCGGCGGAGGATATTTGCAGTCAGGTGTTTGAGACCGTTATATGCAAGTATTACAGCTATTCACCGGAAAAATCCAATTTTGAGGTGTGGTTGTTTGCTATTGTAAGAAACGCTGTAACAGACTACTTCAGGGCTCAAAAGAAAAGAAACCATTCCTCACTGGATTCTTTGCTGGAACTGATTTTTCCCAAGCCGTCTCCCGAGGAGTTGGCGATTCGCGAGGATAATAATCAGGCATTGTTCAAGGCTCTAGCTAAGCTGCGAGAGAAGGAGCGCAACATCATCGCAATGAAATATGGGGCTGGACTGAAGAATTCCGAAATCGCACAGATCATGGGTGTCAGTGAATCCAACATTGGCGTCGTACTGTATAGAAGCCTAAAAAAACTGCATCTTTCCTTACAGGCGGGGGGATTCAAAATATGAATAAAAAAAATAATCTCACAGAATTCAGCAAGACCATAGAACTGCTTGGGAATACAGAACAGGGGAGCGACACCTCCAAAGCAAGGATTTATAACCGCTTGATATACAAGCTGGATCAGGGAACTATTGAACCCCAATCAAGGGAAAAGGACGGGATAACGATGAAAAAAAGCAGTTGGAGAACAGCAGCGGTGATTGGCGGTGCGGTAATTTGTCTGGGTGGGGCATTTTCTACAACCAGCTATGCACAGGAAATGTTCCAATCCATCATGGCAAAGTTTAAGGTGGGGAATCTCGAAATAACGCAATACGATAAGGAAATTCCTCCTGCTTCTACGTCTTTCACTCCATCTGAAGATGGAAAAGGCGAGCGAGACGGCGTCATTGAATTGCCGGCTTCGGCCAAACTGACGATAGATGATGCCCGTTCAGCGCTTGGAATGAACTTCCCGGCCCCTGGCTGGGTGGCAGACTATAAGTTTGAGAACAGTATTCTTCAGGGCACCAGCATGGTCGAATTGCAATACAATTCAGGGGATAAAGCTGTCAACTTTCTGATTTCCAAGGGTGGAGAAAACGGGATCGGCACTACCGAAGAAGTGAAAACAGAGGTAATCAACGGGGCAACGGTCTATTTTGCCAATGGAATTGTGATTTGGGAAGAGAAGGGCTTTACAGTTGAACTGTATTCCCAAACCGATTTTGACAAAGCCACACTCGGGAAAATAATCGACAGCTTTAGCGTTGGTGCTCCGGTTGAGCCCTTAGAGGCCGATGTGATGAAAAAGAATGTGGAGAAGAGTAGAGCTGGAGCCGCTGGCCCGGCGCCGGCCGAAGATTGAGGCACAAAGTGAGCGGGAACTAAAAAACGGAAAGACGCTACCAGCAAGTTGGTAGCGTCTTTTCGTTTTTTCATACAAACTAAGCCAATATTGCTTTGGCGCGGGCCTCCTTGATCCATGCCGGAAATTCGTTGAGCAGCCGGTCATACAACTCCTCGTCGCTGATGGCGGAAATATCGTCCAGCGCAAAGAAATTGGCGTTATCGATAAAGCGCCCGGGCATTTCGTCCAGCTTCTGCAGCACCCCGTAATTGGCCTGCCCCAGGCCGACAAATTGCCAGAACAAATTTTTGGTGGAGCTTTCGGTAATAAGCCGGGAAATTTTATTTTTTTGACCAACCCCGCCGTCGCTAAAAAATATAATGTAAGTCGGTATGTTTACATTAGGTTCCTCCACCGTGTACTTGCGGATAATATCCTCCATCACCGGAGGCTCATTGTTCGTGCCGCCTTTGCTGCCTAAAGTATATGTACGGGCAATGTAATTTTCATAGTCCCTGGCCGTAACGCTTGGTGCACGCAAATATTCCTTGGCGAAAAACCATACATCCAGCTCGCCGTTATCGTCAAATGTCGCAGCGATCGCCAATATACGTTCAAAGGCTTCCTGCACGATGCCCTTACGGTACAGGTGATACATCGAGCCTGACGCATCAAAAACAACGGCCACACGCGCCTTGATCGGTTCGAGCTGCTTTTTCTCAAGCGTCAGCGTTACTTTGCGTTTGAGCAGATCGATTTTGGACAGATTCAAAGGTGCGGGTGCAGGATTCGGGCTTGGAGCGGGTGCAGGAGCGGCCTGCGCCGGTGGTGCCGGCGACGCCGCAGCTGCGGCCGTTTCAGCTGCAGCGTTATCCTCCACCTCCACGCCAAACGACTCGGCAAGCGGCTTCAGTCCTCCGAAAAATCCGCGTCCGATGGCCCGAACTTTGAAGCCGCCCTGGTATTTGTAGATTTCAATGAAAATAAGGGCCGTTTCTTGCGTAGCTTGAGTAATCTCAAATACAACTTGCTGGGGGCCAGCTTGTACAATGGCCTGGCATTTCTGCACCTGCGCGAAGGTTCCTCCTTCAAGGGTAGCGGTAAATACGCATTTTTCCACTGGAGCCTGACGAAGCTTATGCGTATCAACCGCAAAAGAACATTTCAAATTTTCGATCTGCTGCAAAATCACACTCCGCTGCGGATCAGCGGTCTGATTATAAAAAACAAAATAGTCGTCCGAAGGCACATTGCCGCTCTCGTTCACCATAAAACAGCTGACATCGAGCGCTAACGGGGCTGAGGCGCATTGAATGGTGATTTGCAATTGATCTGATTCATGAAGGCTGGTGTTTTGTCCTGTATTTAGGCTGACGAAAGGATTTTCCATTGTGAATTCGCCTCTTCCTCTACTAGTGATTATTTAGTAGCTATATAGATTCTGAGGGAAATGTTTCCACAAGTCAATTGTACGGCCGATCTGTCTTTAGGAAACGGCGATCGGGTCGCGGACGATTTTAACTTCGTAAAACGTAATTTTATTGTTCATAATATAGTCCGGCATGCTGTTTCGTCCGGAGTGGGATTCGCGGAAGGCGTCGCTTTGCGTCCACCGTTGGAAATCATCCTTCGTGTTCCAACGGGTGCTGACCGTCACTTCATCGTATTCCTTCGTGTTTTCGGTCAGCATCACTTCCAGGCCGAGAAAACCTTCCATCAATTCCACCTTGCCGGTTTTGTTGAAACGCTCGATGAGCTTGCCCGCTTCCCCTTTTTTAATTTGGCTTGTGTTCGTCACGATGATCATCTCAATTCTCCTCCTTATCGGAAATGGAATGCAAAGGAATAACGACCAGTTCGTTTTCCTCAAATTTGACTCTGGCTTCAATCTCATAAACGCCCCGGAAAAAACCTGTGGTAAGCACCTCCTGCGGGGCCCCCTCCGCCACGACCGCACCCTGTTTCATGGCGATCAGGTAATCGCAATATCTGGCGGCCTGCTGCAAATCGTGCAGCACCATAACCATCGTAATCCCAAAGGTTTCGTTGATTTGCTTTAAATGTTCCAGGATCTCCAACTGACGGGCGATATCCAGGTAGGTGGTCGGCTCGTCAAGCAGCAGCGTATCCGTCTTTTGGGCTAGCGCTATAGCGATGCGTACTTTTTGCTGTTCACCTCCCGATAAAGTATGAAAAAGCCGGTCTGCGTGCGACCCGGTGCCCGTAACCATCATCGCCCACTCGATGATCCGCCGGTCCTCATCGTTCATTCGCTGGCGGAATAAGCGTTTGTATGGGTACCGCCCGTAAGCGACAAGCTCGCGCACGGTCAAGTTCGGAAGAAACGCGACGCTTTGCGGAAGCATCGTTAATTTTCGCGCGAATTCGGCGTTCCCGTATTGACGGATCGGTTTGCCGTCCATTCGGATATCCCCGCCGTGAATCCTGAGCAGACGGGACAGTGTTTTCAACAGCGTCGATTTGCCCGAACCGTTGGGCCCGACGATCGCCGTCATCTTTCCTTTCGGAAAAATAACGGAAACATCTTGGAGCGAAAAGATGCCGTGACTTGCGGAAATTTCCAGTGTCTCTAAGGCCGTCATTACATCATCCTCCGTTTTTTTAGCAGGTACAGGAAAAACGGTGCTCCCAATCCCGCAAGCAGCACGCCGACCGGCAGTTCGATCGGATCGAACCAGGACCGGGCCGCGATATCGGCGAACAGGACCAGCACCGCTCCCCAAAGGATCGATAACGGCAGCAGAAAGCGGTAATCCTCTCCGGCCAGCATGCGAACAGCATGCGGCACGACGAGACCGACGAAGCCGACCAGACCGGCGACGCTAACGGCCGCGCCGGCCAGCAGCGACGAAAGAGCAATGAGGACAAACCGGTGCAGTTCGACCCGTTGGCCCAGCAGACGGCTTGCGTCGTCGCCAAGCAGCAGCAGGTTGGCCGGTTTGATCGCCAGGATGCTGAGCAAAAGACCGGCGCCCGCGTAGGGCAGCATGAATAGCAAATGCGACCAGCTTCGTCCGTTCAGCCCTCCCGCCAGCCAGGGGAGCACGGCCTGAACCCGGTCGCTGTACATCACCATCACCGCATTCATGGCGGCGCCGAGAAGGGCGTTGACGGCAACCCCGGCCAGGACGATCTTGAACGGGGAGGTGCCGTTATCCCAGGACAGCAGATAAACGGCCAGGGAGGTTATCAGCGCTCCGGCAAACGCAATGAGCGGCAGCATATAGCTCCATTCAGGGAAAATCAGCATACCGGCGATGGCCGCGATCCCGCCGCCCGATGTCACGCCGATAATGCCCGGGTCGGCCAGCGGATTTTTCATCACTCCCTGCAAAAGACTCCCCGATGCCGCAAGGCAAGCGCCGACTAGCATAGCAATCAACACGCGGGGAAGCCTGAGGTTCACGATAATCGTCTCGTATTGCGCCGTGCTTTCGGAGGTCAGCGCCTGCCAAACGGACGAGAGAGGAACCGGGACCGAGCCGTAAGACAAACCGTAAGCAATAAGCGTCAGGAGGGCCGCCGGAGCAAGAACGAGCAGGACATATCTCCGTTTTGTTTGTTTCGGGCGGCCCATCAAGGGGTTCCGCCTTTCAGCAAACCGTGGAGCAACTCGACCGATTCGATCACCCGGGTGCCTGGATTGGTGCCGAACAAATCCGCTGGTAGCACTTCAACCCGGTTATGCTCGACGGCGTCGATCCCGCTCCAAGCTTCGTTTTGCTGCAGTTCTTTAAGCAGCCCCTGCTTGACTTTGCCGGCATCGCCATGGGTCATGATAAAAATATATTGCGGGTTGGCTTGGGCAATCCGCTCAACGTTTAATTGGGCGTACTGCGGGAATTTATCGAGTCCGGGAAAATCCTCGGCGATGTTGGCGCCGCCCGCGTAAGCCAAAATATCTCCGCCAAGCGAGTTCGGCAGCGCGGCCATGTATGTGCCGGGAGCGCCGTAGACCAGGAGCGCTTTTGGCTTGTCTTTTTCCTCCACGGCGGCTTGGTAGGCGGTCAACTGCTCATCAAGGTCCGCGACCAGTTGCTCTGCCCGTTCGGTCTGCCGCAGCATTTGTCCGAACAGCTGAATCTGCTCTTTGATGTCTGCGATCGAGTTGGCCGAGGTCAGCACCATTTGCGAGCCCAAGTTCTCGATAACCGCAGCGTCCTGAGCGTTCAGCGCGGCGTTGCCAAGCACGGCATCGGGCGCCAGCATGGCGATTTTTTCAAAATCGATCTCATGCGTCGTCCCGATTTCCTCCGCATTTTTCAGAGAATCCGGCAAAGGCTCTGAAGTTCCGATAGTTCCGCTGACCGTCGGCCGCCCCACGATCGTCCCGCCCAACGCATAGGCGATATTCAAATCCCCGCCGCTTAGGGCGACAATCTTTTGCGGCACCCGGTCGAATGTAATCTGTCTTCCCGCAAAATCCTCAATCACCACCGCGGCCCCGGCCGGGCTGTGTTCGCCCGAATCCGCAAGGGGATTGGACCCCGGCGCTTGACATCCGGATAAACTTAGCCAAATGGCGGCAAGCATAAACCAACGGGTTTTCACGTATACCTCCTAGAAAGCGACATGTGAATTTTTCAAGACAAATGATAATGAATCTCATTCTCAGTGTCAATAAAATTTTAATAATTATTTTTGGAAGAAGACAGGATTTAAATTAAAAATTTTAATATTGACAAATTCGAAATGGTTGAGATAGCATTTGAGACAGCACACGGTTAGTTTTGTCTGTGTGGCTAATTACAAGGGATTGGAGGGATTAAATGGGTAAGCGCATATGAGTTTGTTTGTCGTTCGTTGTCGGAGGGTCTGGAAATCGAAGTGAATAGGGCGGTTTTTTTTTGAGCATCTATTGAGAATGATTATCATTATTAATCGAGTTAATTATTGAATTTGGGAGGTTTTTCTCATGATACAAGGGTTGGGTAAACGGTTTTCCGCATTGGTGCTTGCCGGTATTTTGTCACTGCTGATAATCCCTGCGGCATTGGCTGCCGTCAATCTGGAAGACGGAACGTATTCGGTGAATTATACGGTGCTTAAAGCAGATAGCGACACGGCTTCAATGGCCGATACCTATTTCGCCAAACCCGCTACCGTTGTTGTGGAGAACGGAGAGGTTTATGCGCAGGTTCAATTGAACTCCAGCAGTTGGATTACGAAGCTTGAGGTGGAACACGGGGGAACGTTTGTGGAAGCGCAAACCGTCAGCTCAAACAGCGCCGCCAACACAAGAGTCGTTCAATTCCCGCTCGAAGGATTAACGAGCCCGACGAATGCCAAAATTACCGTTTCCATTCCGGCGATCGGATATTCCGGCTATTATGACATTCGCTTGGCTTTTGACGAAAGTTCGGCTGCAGCCCAATAATTTGTGGAGTTCTGCAGTTTAAGAGGAGGAAGTCATGAAGCATCAAAGCACTATTTTGCCGCTTCGAGTTGCTGCGTTTCTTACCTGCGCGTTATTGCTGGCAATTTTGCTGTTCACAAGCAGGGCTCAGGCCGCATCCGTCCTCCGGGACGGTACATACACGATCGATTACACGGTGTTGAAAGCGGAAAACGATTCAGTGTCGATGGCAAACGATTATTGGGAGAAGCCGGCAACGGTGCACGTCAAGGACGGAAAAATGCAGGCGGAAGT
This sequence comes from Paenibacillus macerans, assembly GCF_023715465.1. Taxonomy (GTDB): domain Bacteria; phylum Bacillota; class Bacilli; order Paenibacillales; family Paenibacillaceae; genus Fontibacillus; species Fontibacillus macerans_A. Next base: position 25,359 of record NZ_JAMBOE010000007.1, on the reverse strand, counting down.
AACGCTGAACCACAGCGCATGGATTACGGAATATAAGGCGCCTTCAGGCAGCGGGTTTGCGGATGTGGAGGTCGTGAAAGAAGATCCGGCCGCGGACACACGGTTGGTACGTTTTCCGGTGGCCGATTTAACCGTTCCGTTGGAATCAAAGATTCATGTGACGGTCGAATCCGTCGATTACGACCATGACTATACGATTCGCTTAAGCTTTGACGAAGACAGCCTGAAGGAAACCGCGAGCGCGGCGAGTTCAAAAGCGGAAGCTTCCGTGGACAAAGGAAATTCTCCATCGCCAGGCTCGGCAGCCGCTGTCCCGGAGAAGGCTGCAGGCGGTGGGAATGGCAAACCGGCAGCTTTGAACGCCGCGGGTAACGAGACGGGGGATTCCGCGAGCGAAACGGGATCGGGCGACCGGGAAGTTCCGAATCCGAAAACAGGAGACAGAACTCCGGTTTTGGCACTTATTTTGTTGTTTATCGTTTCGTCGGTATTTGTTTTCCGGCAGGCGTTAACATCCGTGAGGAACAAAAAATAGTTCGATCGAAAATCAGTATGAGCAGGAGGCCAGAATTTGAACAGGTTGTTTAGTAAATCGGCGGCAGCCGTTTTTGCGATTGCAGTTTTATTGTTATCCTTATTCCCTCAAGCGCCGGCTCGGGCGGCATCCGACCTGGCTGATGGAGTGTACAGCATCGACTACACGATTTTGAAGGATGGTACGACCCAAGCCTCGGTCATGGAAACGTATGTGGAGAAGCCGGGGACGCTGACCGTGGATAACGGGGTGCAGTATGTGTCGTTTACGCTCAAGCAAAGCAAGGAAATTACGAGCTTTCAGGTTGAGCAGGACGGCGCGTTGCAGGAAACCGTTACACTCAGTACTTATGAAGAGGGAAATACGCGGGACATCCAGTTTCAAGTCGACGATTTATCGGCGACGCTGAACGGTTATGTCACCATCGAATGGCCGGAATTCAACTATTTCAACTCCTATGACGTTGATCTGGCGTTTGACACTGACAGTATTACGCTTATTTCGGGCGGTGATCCGGATGACAACCCATCAACCGGCAACCCGGATGACACTCCATCGGATGACGGATTAGCGGACGGAAAGTATAGCATTGGCTATACGATTTTGAAGGATGGCACGACGGAAATTTCGGTCATGGACGGGTACACGGTGAAGCCGGGAACGCTGACGGTGAAGGACGGCGTGCAGTATGTATCGTTTACGCTCAAGCAAAGCAAGGAAATTACCAGCTTCAAGGTGGAGCAGGACGGTCAGCTCCAAGAGACAGTCACGCTGAGCACTTATGAAGCGGAGAACACGCGGGACATCCAGTTTAAAGTGGATGATCTATCGGCGGCGTTAAACGGGTACGTCACCATTGCATGGCCGGAATTCAACTATTTCAATTCCTATGATGTCGACCTGAAGTTTGACACGGACAACATTACGCCTATCGATAATGGCGGAAATCCGGGCGACAATCCGTCGACCGGGAATCCACCGGTTGTCAATCCGCCAGTTGTCAATCCGCCAGTTGTCAATCCGCCAGTCGTCAATCCCCCGGAAGGTCCCATCGATCCGGACAATTTGGCAAACGGAAAATACACCATCATGTTCAAGTTTTTGAAATACGGAACGAGTAGTCCATCCGTGATGGACGGGTACGTGCAGCATCCCGCGATTTTGGAAGTAAGCGGAAGCAATTATTATATCTACATGACTTTTAAGCAAAGCGAAGAAATTACCGGTTTTAAAGTCGGAGACGACGAAGCCGACACGATCGGCACTGATGAAACGGCGAATACGCGGGTCGTGAAATTCAGAGTGGATGACCTGAAAGAAATTGTGGATGCCTGGGTTAAGATCGATTGGCCGGAGTACAATTACTTCAATTCGTACGATGTGCAGATTCAATTTTATCCGGATTCGATCGACGAGCTTGACGCAGCTGACGACTTTACCCTTTTAAACGGGACAATGGTAACACCCGTTGCCAAACAAGAATTCGTGCTGAAGAACGGAAAATACTCCATCGGATACACCATCCTGAAGGACGGTACTCAGGAAACCGCGGAAATAAACGAGTACGCCGTACATCCCGGTACGCTTGTGGTGCAGGACGGCAAGCAACAGGTCTCTTTTGAGGTGAAACAGAGCGAGGAGATCGTCAGCTTTAAAACGAAACAAAACGGAACTTTAACCGAGACTAAAACGTTAAGCGAGGATAAAGCGAACAATACGCGAGTTGTCGGGTTTGAAGTCGCGAATTTATCGAGCGCGCTCGATGCCTGGGTGAGAATCAAGCGGCCCGAAGGCTACTTTAGCGAGTATGATCTGCAAGTCAAGTTTGATGTGGACAGTATTACTTCACTGTCCAACACGGTGGATGCCGTTAATACCGATAACACCGGTAATACCGAGGAAGAAACAGCAACTGCACCGGCTGCTTCCCCGTCCAGGAACTTTACGGACACGGAAGGTCATTGGGCCAAGGAAAACATCGCCCGGGCCGCCGCTTTAGGAATCGTTACGGGTTATGCGGATGGTTCTTTCCGCCCTGATGTCAGTGCAAGCAGATCGGAATTAGCGGTAATGCTCAGCCGGGCGTTGCAGTTGGATAGCAGAGAACCCTCCTTGCCGTTTGCCGATAAGGACAACTTTCCTGGGTGGAGCCAGGAAGGAATAGGCCGGGCCGTTAGCGCGGGGATCATTTCCGGTTATGAAGACGGAACGTTTCGCCCGCAAGCAAGAGTAACCCGTACGGAAACGACCGTCATGATCGTCCGCGCCATGAATGGTGCCGAAGGCAACGCAGGTAAACCCGGCTTTAAAGACGCCGGCGAGATACCGGAATGGGCAATTCCGCAAGTCTCCGCTGCCGCCCGGTTAGGCTTGGCGCAAGGAGGACCGCAGCAGTTGTTTGCGCCGAACGCTCAAATAACGCGCGCCGAAGCGGTTACTCTGATTCTTAACATGCTGGATGCGCAAAATCAGAGCTGAGCATTACTCAGGTTTATAATACCGAAATCCTATTGAAAAAGCGATAGAGCTTGGAGAAACACGTGGCAAGTTTGTCCTCTTGCTGGAAGGGTACCGGACAACGGGTGTCCTTCCGGCCTTTTTTTGATGACGATACCTTAGCATTTACATAACGCGAAAAGGAGCTGTGAGAAAACATGCGCACGGCCGTTGGCGTCATTTGCAGTCTGGCTTTACTGTGCCTGCTCTGGGGATGTTCATCCGGGCAAGCGGCGGAGCGGGCGAACCAAACGGGATCTGCCGAAACGGCTTCCGCCGAACCAAAGGCTGCCAACCACCGCATTGTCGCGACGACGGTTGCGATCACGGAAATCATGGACGCGCTTGGAGTGGAACTGATCGGGATTCCGACGAGTTCGAAGGAACTGCCCGAACGGTATGCAGGGGTCACAGAGGTTGGGAACCCGATGAATCCGAATATGGAGATCATTAAAGGACTTGCTCCAACGGAGGTGCTGTCGGTGACTACGCTGCAATATGACCTGAAACCCGTATTCGCGAACGCCGGCATAGAAGCGAGGTTTCTTGATTTAACCAGTCTGGAGCGGATGGAACAGGCCATTCTTGAGCTTGGCGAGCAATATGATCGCCAAGAAGCCGCCGGGACGCTGGTTGCATCCATGAATGATAAGCTGAAAGAGATCAAGGGGGAAGTGGCGGATCGGCCAGCCCCGACGGTGTTGATCTTGCTTGGAGTTCCCGGCAGTTACTTGGTAGCCACCGAGCACTCATACATCGGCGATCTGGTCGCTAGGCTCGGCGGGAAAAATATCGTTCAAGGCGAAAAAGTGGAGTATTTGGCCTCCAATACGGAATATTTGCAGCAGGCCAATCCGGACATCATTTTGCGGGCGGCGCACGGGATGCCGGATGAAGTGGTGGAAATGTTCAATGAAGAATTTCAAACCAATACGGTTTGGAAACATTTCAGCGCTGTCCAAAATAGCAGAGTCTACGATTTGGAAGAAAGATTGTTCGGGACGACGGGCAACCTCGCCGCCGCCGAGGCGCTGGAGGATCTGAAGACGATGATGTATCCCTGAGCGATACAATAGAGGGTTGTATTAATAAGGAGAAAATTCCACCATGAACAAAATAACTTGGAGTTTCATAACCGTGACCGCGCTTCTGCTGGCGATGGCGGTATATTCCGCCGTTACCGGAAGCTTGCAGGCGGGACCATGGGAACTCGTGCAGGGCCTGTTTACGGGAACGAACGAAAAGGTTGAGATTATCCGCGATCTGCGGCTGCCCCGGATCATTATCGCCGTTTTTTCGGGAGCGGCTTTGGCGGTCGCAGGCGTTTTGTTTCAAGCGGTGATGCGCAATCCGCTGGCGGATGCGGGCGTTATCGGCATTTCCTCGGGCGCGGGGTTTTCATCCCTCATTTTGGTGACATTATTGCCCCAGTGGTTTTTCTGGTCCCCGTTGTTTGCTTTTTTGGGTGGCGTTGTCGCTTGCGCGCTTGTCTTTCTCCTTTCATGGAAGTCCGGGCTCAGCCCGATCCGGATCATTCTGGTCGGCGTTGCGGTGAATGCGATGTTCAGCGGCTTAAACGAAGCATTTCTGGCAATTTGCAGCTATCTGCAAACCGGGCTGAGCGCCGAAGCCGCTTCCTATACCGCATATATTTCACTCAAAACCTGGGACGATGTCCGCATCATGCTGGTTTACGGAAGTTTGGGGCTTTTGGTCTCGCTGTGCCTCAGCACCTGGTGCAATCTTTTGTCGCTTCAAGATAAAACGGTGCACAATCTTGGCCTGAACGTCACAAGCGCCCGTCTGATCATCTCGGCTGTCGCCGTATTCCTTGCCGCCGTGACAACGGCCGTCGCAGGGGTTATCGCCTTTGTGGGGCTGCTGATTCCCCACATTGCGCGCAGACTGGTCGGCTCCGATCACCGGGCGCTGATTCCGTTTTCCGCGCTTGCCGGAGCGCTGCTGATTTTGTCGGCCGATACGCTGGGAAGAACGCTGGTGCCGCCCAACGAATTGCCGTCCTCCATCATCATGTCGGTGATAGGCGGGCCTGTTTTAATATTTTTGTTAAGGAAGGGCGGGCGAGTCCTTGGAAATTAAAAAGGTCACCTTTTCATACAATCGGATACACGACCACCTGCGGGGGATAAGCGAAAATATCGAACAAGGGCAAATCACGACGATCATCGGTCCGAACGGCTGCGGAAAGTCTACGCTGCTTGGCGTCATTTCCACCAATTATGTGCCAAACCGGGGAGAAATCGTGCTGGACGGCAAAAGGCTGAACAGCTACAGACCGAAGGAGCTGGCGCGCAGGCTGGCGATTGTCCATCAGCACAACGAAGCGCCGGACGACCTGACGGTGGAGCGGCTGGTGCGATACGGCAGGCTGCCTTACCAAGGGCTGCTGAAATCGGATCGTGAGGCGGACGAGGCGGCCGTAAACTGGGCGTTATCATGCACGAATTTGGTAAATAAGCGGCAGTTCCTGGTCGGGGAGCTTTCCGGCGGAGAGCGGCAACGGGTTTGGATTGCGCTGGCGCTGGCCCAGAAGTCGCCGTTTTTGTGCCTAGATGAGCCTACGACCTATCTGGACATTTATTACCAGATAGAAGTTCTGGAATTGATCCGGCAGCTCAACGTCAGGCACGGGTTGACGATTTTGATGGTCTTGCATGACATCAATCAGGCGATCCGGTACAGCGATAAAATCATCGTGATGAGAAACGGGGAAATCGTGGCCTCGGGTCCGCCAGAACGGGTGATTACCAAAGAAACCGTCCATGCGGTTTACGGAGTGGACGTTGCGCTGCGGACCGATCCCGAAGCAGGATTATACATCGTTCCCGTCGGAATTTGAGGTGAAGGAGATTCGGAAAACATTTTTTTCGGTGTTATGCTGGAGCGTATTTTTGTATTCCGGATATGAGTCGGCGCACCTAACGCTTGACAGCATCCACAGCAGCCAGCTGCGCGGCGAAACTCACCGGCTGTATACGGAAGCAAGTCCCGCTCCCCACGAAGTTTCCCCGGAACCTGTTGTCCGCTCAAAGTTTCACGGCCTGCTGGCGCTTAATACCGATACGGCCGGCTGGATCGAGATCAAGGACACGAACATTTCGTATCCGGTGGTGCAGGGGAAGGACAACGACTACTACCTGACGCATGATTTTAAGGGAGGGCGTTCCCGAACGGGAAGCATTTTTATGGATTTTCGCAATCAAATCGGAGAGGCGCAAGACAAGAACATCGTGCTTTATGGCCACCGGATGAAAGACGGCACGATGTTCGCCGGTTTGCGCGCTTACTTGGAGCGGGATTTTTTTGACGAACACCGGGTCTTCCGGTTTGAAACGCTGTATGAGGAATATGAGGTAGAAGTGTTTGCGGTCTACCGGACGACGACGAGTTTCAATTATATCCGGACTTCTTTTGCGAATGATCGTGAATTTTTGAACTTTGTTGATGAAATCAATGAGCGTTCCATTTACAAAATGGACGCCGACGTCGGGGCAAATGACGTTATTTTGACTTTGTCCACCTGTGATTATCTGCTTGACCCGGAAGAAGGCAGGCTTGTGCTGCAAGGGAAACTGACCGCACGAAAGGGAGATTGATATGAAATATGTATTTGTCGGATTAGGTTTTTTATTTGTTGGTTTTGGGGTATTGGGCATTTTTTTGCCCGTGCTGCCGACCACGCCTTTCCTGCTTGTGGCGGCGTTCTTTTTTTCCAAAGGTTCGAAGAAGTTCAACGACTGGTTTCTGTCGAGCCGGCTGTATAAGAAATATTTGCGGGATTTCGCCGAATCCCGTTCCATGCCGCTAAGGACCAAGCTAAGTATCATGGCATTGGCTTCTTTGCTGCTCGCCATTGTCTTTATTTTTGCACAAAATTTGCATGTCCGGTTGTTGATTGGTCTGGTGTGGATCATCAAAACGTATTATTTTCTTTTCCGCATCAAAACGGTTCCCAGGCCGCTTAGAGGAGGGGCTGCGGAATGATTAACGGCAGATTGTTGGCTCTAGTCCGCAAATCCGGCTATTATATCGGGTTGATCGTATTGATCAACTGGACCAGTCTGCTGTGCAGCGTTGCGGCTGTGGGAGCAATATGTTATTTACTGCAACAGGCCTGGGAAAATACGCTAACCGGGTCGGCCGTAACCTGGGCCGCCTCCATCGTTCTGATCGCCATTGCGATTCGTTTTGCCTGCCATTATGGAGCGGCCATGCTGTCATACCGGGCTTCCGTCAACGCCAAAAAGGAATTGAGGTCCCGAATTTACCGGAAGCTGCTGAGACTGGGTTCCACATATACCGAAAAAGCTTCCACAGCGGAGATGATCCAGTTGGCGGTGGAAGGGGTGGAGCAGTTGGAAACGTATTTCGGCAGATACCTTCCGCAATTATTTTACAGTTTGTTGGCTCCGGTTACGTTGTTTGCGCTGCTGTCCTGGATCAGTCTTAAAGCCGCGGTGATTCTGCTGATCTGCGTTCCTCTTATCCCGCTTTCGATTATCGCCGTAGTGAAGATCGCCAAGAAGTTATTCAGCAAATATTGGAGAAGTTATTCCAATCTTGGCAACGCTTTTCTGGAAAACTTGCAGGGGCTTACCATGCTTAAAGTCTATGGGGCGGACAAAAGCAAACATGAAGAAATGAACGCGGCGGCGGAGCGCTTTCGCAGGATAACCATGAGCGTGCTGACGATGCAACTGAATTCGGTTGCGGTCATGGATTTGGTCGCCTACGGAGGCAGTGCCGCAGGCATCATCATTGCCGGTCTCGAGCTTGCCGCAGGTAATATACAGCCGGGAGCGGCTTGTCTCATCATCTTGCTGTCCGCCGAGTTTTTTCTCCCCATGAGACTGCTCGGGTCTTATTTCCACATTGCGATGAACGGCATGGCCGCCAGCGGCAAGATCTTCAAATTGCTGGATTTGCCGGAGGAAGAGCGGAAGAACGGGATATTGCAAGGGGCGGATATACGCTTTCACAAGGTTGGCTTTTCGTACGGCGGAAACGAGCCTGCCCTTCAAGACATTACATTGGACATCCCTCAAGGCGGCTTCGTCGCTATCGTTGGAGAATCCGGCTCCGGCAAAAGCACCTTGGCCGCTTTGCTGCAAGGGGCCCGTAAGGGCTATGGTGGTTCCCTGACCATCGGAGGCATGGAAGTTCGTGAAGCCAGCGAGGAAAGCCTGATACAGGCGGTGACTTTGGTCAGCTACAACAGCTATATTTTCAAGGGGAGTGTCGAAGACAATCTCAGGATGGGAGCTCCTGGGGCTTCGGAAAGTGAGATGTTCGATGCGCTGCATAGCGTGAAACTCGATGAATTTATACTCCTGCAAGGGGGATTGTCCTGGAAATTGGAGGAGCAGGGTTCCAACCTTTCCGGGGGCCAGCGCCAACGTTTGGCATTGGCCAGAGGGCTGCTGCATGACAGCCCTATATATGTCTTTGACGAAGCGACCTCCAATATCGATGCGGAGAGCGAAGAGATTATCATAGAGGCCATCCGCTCATTGGCGGGGAGCAAAACGGTGATTGTGATTTCCCACAGGCTCGCGAACGTAGTCGGGGCGGATCAAATCATAGTCGTGCATGCGGGTAAAATCGCGGGATACGGCACACACAAGCAACTTTTGGAGGAAAACGGACAATACGCCCGGCTGTTCAGCAGCCAGCATGCCATTGAAAACTTTGGAAGGAGGGAGAGTGTCTATGCCTAGAGGCAGGGTTGCCATTGCGTTTAAGCTGCTGGCTCTGACGGGACCGCTTGTTCCTTTCTTGCTGCTTACCATTTTCCTGGGAGTTCTAGGTTTCCTGGCGGCCATCGGCATTGTCGTATTCGGCGGTTATGCGGTATTAAATGCGGCGGGTACGGTGGACGTCCCCGGCATAAAAACGTGTTTCGCCGTTATCGCCGGATGTGCTGTATTGAGGGGTGCATTTCGTTATGGAGAGCAGTTATGCGGACATTATATTGCTTTTAAGCTCCTGGCCGTGATCCGGGACAAGGTTTTTGGAGCGCTGCGCAGACTAGCGCCCGCCAAGCTAGAAGGCCGGGATAAGGGAAACCTGATTTCTATCATTACAAGCGATATTGAGCTGCTTGAGGTTTTTTATGCCCATACCATAGCTCCCGTTGCTATTGCGGTCGTGTTATCTTCGGTCATGACAGCATTTATCGCACAATACAGCTATGAGCTCGCGGCGATCGCCGCTCTGGCTTATTTGGCGGTAGGGTTGCTCATTCCCGCCATGGCTTCGCGGTTGGACAAAGGGCACGGAAATACGTATAAACGCCGGTTCGGTGAATTGAGCAGCTATTTTTTGGACAGCCTGAGAGGGATGAAAGAAAGTATTCAATACGGTTGCGGAGAAAAACGCCTCGATGTGATCGATCGCATGTCGGATGAGCTGGATGCCGAGTTCAAGGGGTTGAAACGGCATGAGGGGGCGATCAAAGCGGCAACGGATACGGCTGTGATCGGATTTTCGTTTTCCATTCTGCTGGCCGGTCTCGGTCTGCTTTCCGCCGGCCGAATCGGCATAGACGGAGTGGTCATTTCCACGGTTGCTTTATTCAGTTCCTTTGGTCCTGTCGTAAGCCTTAGCAATTTGGCCAACAGCCTTTTATTGACCTTTGCCAGCGCCGGACGAGTTCTGGACTTGCTGGATGAACCGGAGCAAACGCCCGAGGTTACGGGAGGGACGGATGTTGCTTTTGCCGGGGTTGGATGCATGGAGGTGGCCTTTGGTTATGGGAAGGAGCCTGTTCTGGAAGACGTCAATTTGACGGCCGCTTCCGGCCAAATCGTCGGCATCACCGGAAAAAGCGGCTCCGGCAAATCGACCCTGTTGAAGCTGCTGATGCGTTTTTGGGACGTGGACAAGGGGCGGATTTGCATCTCCAATGAAGACATTCGAAAGGTGAATACGGACAACCTGCGGAGCCTGCAAAGCTATGTCACCCAGGATACGTTTCTGTTCAACGACACCATTGAGGCCAATATCAAAATAGCCAGGCCGGATGCGTCAAGGGAGCAGGTGGCGGAGGCAGCCAAGAAAGCGTCCGTTTATGAGTTTATCCAATCACTGCCCCAAGGCTTCGAAACGACGGTTGGGGAACTGGGGGACAGGCTATCGGGCGGAGAGCGGCAGAGAATCGGGGTTGCCAGGGCGTTTCTCCATGATGCTCCGCTAGTGCTTCTGGATGAGCCTACCAGCAATTTGGACGCTTTGAATGAAGCCATCATTTTGAAATCGTTGAAGGAGGAAAGTAAACACAGGACGATTGTGCTGATCTCCCACCGAAGCTCCACCCTGAGAATTGCCGATGAGTTTTATCATATGGCGGGCGGGAGGATATCTTAACGGTATAGGTATAGATATGGAGATATTCCGAACAATAATAAGAGGTGATGCATAGATTATTCGTATTTCTATTGACAAGCCCTGCAGCTAGCCCTAAAATAGCGGAGTAGAGCGCGATAACAAATTGCGAATCTCTCATTGGGAAAAGCGACAACAGCATTTAAATCTTTTCGTATAATTCCGGGAATCGGCCCGGAAGTCTCTACGAGGTCACCGTAAATGATCTTGCTACGAAGAGAAGAAGCGGCGCAGGGCTTAGGCGTGGAAAAGCGAGTTTCGGGTTTTTCGGCAGGTCTATGCGGTTCTCATGCTTCTTCTGGCTTACGGGACCCGGGGAACATTTATTGACCTCGGGCTTTTTGTCGTTTTCCGACTCATTTTAAGGGGGAGAATTTTTCTTATGGATCGGTTCTTTAAGCTTAAGGAACACGGAACGAATGTAAGAACGGAGATTATAGCAGGGATCACCACGTTTATGACGATGGCGTACATCTTGTTCGTGAACACGATCTTTTTGGGACCCGGCGGAGCGGGCATTCCGGTGGATGGGGTATTTTTCGCCACCACGGTTGGCGCCGGGCTGATCACGATTCTTATGGGATTGTTCGTCAACATCCCGATCGCGCTGGCACCGGGCATGGGGCTGAACGCCTACTTCATGACCGTGGTGCTTAGCTCGGGTGGGGCTATCACTTGGCAGGCGGCGCTTGGCGCGGTATTTATTTCCGGTATCATTTTTCTGATTCTGACGGTGACGAAGGTGCGCCAGCTGCTGCTGGTCGCCGTGCCGCAGAGCATTAAGGCGGCCATCACGGTCGGCATCGGCCTGTTTGTGGCCAGCCTCGGTTTGAAGATGAGCAACCTGATCGGCGCCAATCTGTCGGGGGTAACGGACACGTCCGCCACGGTTCCCGGCAGCAGCATCAACTTCACGCTGGGCGATTTCGTCCATAGCCCCGATGTCCAATTAACGTTGATCGGCTTGATCCTGATTGCCATTTTGATGTCGCTGCGGGTCAAAGGAGCGCTGTTGATCGGGATTATCGCCACGACCATTATCGGCATTCCGATGGGCGTCACCAACGTTTCCGGACTTTCCGGCGCCAGCTGGCTGCCCGCTTTCGACAACCTTGCGGTAGGCCAGCTCGATTTGGGCGCGGCTTTGCATCTGGGTCTGTTTGAAATTGTTTTTGTATTCACGTTCGTTGAATTGTTTGATACGTTTGGCACTTTGGTCGGAACGGCCACGCGCGCCGGCTTGATGAAAAACAAAGAAGAAGGCGAGAAAAAAATCGGCAAGGCGATGCTGGTGGATGCGGTTGGCGTCAGCGCGGGCGCGTTTCTTGGTACCAGCACGATCACTTCCTATGTAGAGAGCACCGCTGGTGTGGCCGAAGGCGGACGCACCGGGCTCACTTCGGTAACGACGGGGATTTTGTTCCTCCTGGCGCTGTTCATCGCGCCGCTGGCCGGCGTTGTGCCCAGCGCGGCAACGGCTCCGGCGCTGATTATCGTCGGCGTGCTGATGATCGGCCAGGTCAAATCGATCGAGTGGGATGACTTCTTGCATGCGTTCCCGGCGTTTTTGACGATCGTATTGATGCCTTTTACCGGAAGCATCGCCAACGGGATCGCCGCCGGTTTAGTCTCTTATGTCATTCTGGGCGGATTCAACAACCTGTTCAGCAAAAACAAAGTCAAAATTCATTGGCTGATGTGGGTGCTGGTGGTTCTCGTACTGGCCCGCTACATTTTCCTTGGTACCGAATAACGGGCTTATATTGGCCAACAAGGGCGTCCGCTCCGTAAGGAGCAGGCGCCTTTGTTTTTTAGCGCTGTTTTTAGGAAATTGGACATGGAAAGAAATGGGACTATAATCCCGAATATTTTTTTGTGAATCCGCTTTTTTTCATAAACAATGGATTGATTTCCAGCGGGAGTCGATTATAATAAATTTAAATAATTAAATGAAACGAAGTTAAAGGCAAACTATTCGAAAGGATAGGACGCAAAGTTTGGAGTCTAAAGCGTGCAAGCAGCGCTATGATTGTCCGGCCGCCATGCAGGAATGGCGGTTTTTTTATTTTCAGTGTTTTGATTGGTAAAAATTAACTTTCAAGAAGAAGGTGAACTTATGATATCGCTTGGAGGACAAGGGGCCCGTGCCGTACGGATCGGTATCGCCATAGCCCTGCTTGCGTTTTGGGTGGCCGGCTGCAGCCGGGCAATCCCGCAGGCGGACAACGGGGATGGGACTTCTTCCCTTTCCGGTGTTCAGACCGTTTCATCACAGCAGCAGCCAATTACCCGGTATACGGGAGAACCGAGCAAAGCTTTGTCTTTTGTGTACACAGCCAAAAAAGAACTTTCCCTAACGTTTGACGGGTTGGGCGATCGCGAGACGATCATGCGTTTGCTGGATGAACTGGACAAGTATCAAATCAAGGCGACGTTTTTTGTCCCGGGCATGCGGGCAGCCGAGGAGCCGGATCTCGTCAAGGAATTGGTCAGCCGCGGTCACGAGGTGGAAAACAATACGTTAACGCGCGCCGACTTAACGACTTTAAGCTATGAAGAAATCTATAAAGAAATCAACCGTACCAACGGATTGATTGCTGACGCAACAGGCAAGACGCCGCAATTTGTCCGGACCCGAGGGGCCCGCATGAGCGACGATGTCCGCCTGGTGGCAGCGCAAACCGGACTGCAGGCTGTCGTTTCCTACAACATTAACCCGAAAGACAGCGACATGCAAAGCGCCAAGGAAATCGGTGATTACATACGGAAGTACATTAGCCGCGGCGGCATTATTGCGCTAAATACGGACGTGAATCCCGAGGTGGTTTCCTCCATTTCCTATATTGCGGATGCGGCGAACGAAGTGGGCTACAAGCTGGTGCCGCTCGCAAAGCTGGTGCAGGACGGAGGGGAGCGGAAGCCGCTGGAGCAAATTCCCGGATACGATGCCGCCCGGATCAACCCAGATTACAAGCAGGCGGACTATAAGCTGATTTATAACGCCAAAGATATCGCCAAATGGAACTCGCACGGCAAAAAGGTCGTCGCCCTGACCTTTGACGATTGGGGCAGCGATTTGACCGTCACCCGCCTGTTAAAAATTCTGTCGGATCATGAGGTTAAAGCGACCTTCTTTCTGCGGGCCAACGGCGTGGAGAACAACCCGAACCTGGCTCGAGCGATTGTTGAAGAAGGCCATCTTGTAGCCAATCATACCTACACTCATCCCGTAATTACGCAAATACCGCCTGATGAGCTGCAGGAGGAAGTGGTCAAGGCGCACCGCGTCATCACCGAGGCGATTCAACAGCAGCCGGCGATGTTGTTCAGACCTCCAACCGGGGAGATCAACAAAGAAACGGCCAAGGTGATCGCGGCCACGGGGTATAAGACGATCGCTTTGTACGATGTGACCACCCTGGACTGGAATTCCGACCATGACGCTCAGTACATTTTAAACGGGGTGCTGAAGCAGACGACCAACGGCAGCGTCATTTTGCTGCATATGCTTGACGGCATCCATACGCTGGAAGCTTTGCCGGAAGTGATCGATCAGTTGAAGCAACGGGGTTATTCCTTTGTGCTTTTGGACGAGCTGTACGGGATGAAATAAAGAACGGACGTAATGAACGGAGTTGAACTTATGAATTTGGATCAGCTATACGCAAACATAGAGAATCGGACGGCCAAGCTGGCTGTCGTTGGACTGGGGTATGTCGGCTTGCCGCTGGCGGTCGCGTTTGCCCGGAAGGCAAATGTGATTGGATTTGACTTAAACCCTCGGAAAATAGCCGATTACCAGGAGGGAAAAGATCCCACCGGCGATGTGGGAGCCCAGGCGATTGGGGAGAGCGGAATTGACTTCACCGCGGATGAGACAAGGTTGGGGGAGGCTTCGTTTTATATTCTGGCCGTACCTACCCCGGTTCAAAATGATAAAGTGCCGGACCTCACTTACGTCAAGAACGCCAGCGCCATGGTCGGCAAACATTTGCGCCCCGGCTCGGTGGTCGTATACGAGTCAACGGTTTATCCCGGCGTCACCGAGGAAGTGTGCGTACCGATCCTTGAGGCGGAGTCGGGGCTTACATACGGGGTTGACTTTAAAGTCGGCTATTCCCCCGAACGGATCAACCCGGGCGATCAGGTTCACCGGCTCGAGAACATCGTGAAAATCGTTTCCGGCATGGACGAGCAGACGCTTGGCCTTGTGGCGAAGGTTTACGAACTGGTGATCGAGGCGGGGGTTTACCGGGCCGAGAGCATCCGTGTGGCCGAGGCAGCCAAAGTGATCGAAAACGCCCAACGTGACATCAATATCGCCTTTATGAACGAACTTTCCATGCTGTTTCATCGGATGGAGATCGACACGAAGGCGGTGTTGGCCGCGGCGGGAACCAAATGGAATTTCCTCAAATTCACCCCGGGGCTGGTCGGCGGTCACTGCATCAGCATTGATCCTTACTATTTAACGTATAAAGCGGAAGATGCGGGGTATCACTCGAAAATCATTTCCGCGGGACGGCGCATCAACGACGGGATGGGCAAGTATGTCGCCCGCAGCATCGTGAAGCTGCTGATGCGCCTGCGGAAAGATTTATCGGATGTGAAAGTGGGCATTCTGGGCCTGGCTTATAAGGAGGACTGCCCTGACTTTCGCAATACGAAGGTTACGGATATTATCGAGGAGTTGCAGGAGTATGATATCCAGCCGCTTGTCTATGATCCGTGGGTAGACCCGCAGCTCGTGTATGAAGAGCACGGACTGGAGCTGGCAAAATTGTCCGATTTACGGGATTTGAACGTGGTGGTACTGGCTGTGCCTCACAGCGAATTCCTCGGCATGAGCCGGGAGGATTACGACCGGTTGTTCGGGGCGGACAAGAGCAAAGTGTTTGTCGATGTTAAGGCGGTTTTTGCTAAAGCCGAATTTGAAGCGGCGGGCTACCACTACTGGAGCCTGTAAAGGCCTGATCTTATACGTTAAGGGGCAATGAACTTGAGAAAAAAGAACCAACAAAAACAGCCGGTTGAAGTGCTCTCCACCCCTAAGGCGGACCGGCGATTGCTTGCCCATGTCCCCGACCCGGAGAATATTCGCAAGGCGTTGGACCGCAGAGGCGGGTTCCACTTAAAAGACGAAGGGGACGGTGACACTGCCGACAGCAAGCTGCCACGTCTGCTCAGCTTACGTTATGAAGCCGATTTTCCCGTTTCGTTGTTTTCCCAGGGGGACGGTAAAAAAACGGGGAAGAAAGCGGGCGCAAAGTCCGGGATGCGCGGAATGGCCGCGGATATTTCTTCAACGGGGATTTTAGTGGAGCTGGAGCCAGGCGATGCCGAAACGTGCCGGGAGGGCGACGTGTTCGAGCTGCGCTTCAGCATTCCGCCGGGGACGATGCCGGAGGGTTTTGAGTCGAGGGTGAAAATAAAAGCGACGGTCGTTCGCCGGTTTTCCGCTGAAACACCTGACGGGGAGAAACCGATGGCCGCGCTTGCTTTTGAAAGCAATCTTTACAATTACTTTCAGAAAAGACGCTGGGGCTACTCCGTATATACGGCGAGCGGATTGCTGTTCGTCGCGATGACGATCATTTTGCTGATGCGCGTCGAAAGTATCATTTATTTCAAATACAATATCCTGCTTTATTTATACAGCCTTACGGCGGCCGTATTTTTGCTTACCCGGTATTTTTTCGGGGCCTTGTACCGCAACGTGCCGGTCAACCCGGACTACACGCCGGGCGTGTCGATCATTATCCCTTGTTTTAATGAAGAGCAATGGATTCAGCGCACCGTTCTCAGCTGCATCAATCAGGAGTATCCGATCGACAAGCTGGAAGTGATCGTCGTGGACGATCGTTCGACCGACAGATCGGTGGAGCGGATTAATGAGATCGTCGAGCGCCTGCATAAAGAAGCGAAGCGCTTTGACATTCGGAATCGCCTCAAGCTGGTCGTCTTGCCGGAGAACGGAGGCAAGCGGGTCGCTTTGGTCAAAGGCGTGGAGATGGCCAAACATGATTTGGTCGTGTTCGTGGATTCGGACAGCTTTTTGGAGCCGGACGCCATCCTTCACCTGGTGCAGCCGTTCCAAGATCCAAAAATGGGCGGGGTGGCCGGCCGGACGGATGTGGAAAACAAATATACGAATTCGATTACGAAGCTGCAAACGGTTCGGTATTATATCGCGTTTCGCATCATGAAAGCGGCGGAATCCTGGTTCGACAGCGTCACCTGCCTGTCCGGTCCGCTGTCATGTTATCGTAAAGAGCTGGTTCTCAAATACGCGGACGACTGGTTAAACCAGAAATTTCTCGGCCAACCGGCAACGTTTGGCGATGACCGCAGCATGACCAACTTCATTTTGCGCTCCCATCGGACGGGGTATCAGGACAACGCGATTTGTTCCACCATCGTGCCGTCCAAGCTGGATGTGTTTCTGAAGCAGCAGATGCGCTGGAAGCGTTCCTGGCTGCGGGAGTCGCTGCGCGCGGGAACGTTCATCTGGCGTAAAGAACCGTTCATGGCCCTGTTTTTTTACATAGGCCTGGTCGTTCCGATCGCCGCTCCGATCGTTGTTTTGTACAATCTCGTATACGTCCCGCTTGCTTACGGTATTTTTCCGGGCACGTTTCTGATGGGACTTATGTTGATGGCATTATTGATGAGTTTTGCCCATCTTTTGTTCCGTAAAAGCAAGCTGTGGATTTTCGGTTTGGTGTTTTGCGTTTTTTACGAGCTGGTTCTGCTTTGGCAAATGCCAGTCGCCTGGGTGACGTTCTGGAAATCCACCTGGGGTACGCGGGAAACACCGCAGGACGTCGAGGCGAGGGCCAAAAAAGAAAGCCGCAAAGCGAACAAACGAAACGGGGCATTTTTTTAAAATTTTAATCATTCGCAAAAGGACAAGGGTTCATACAGTGAGGTTGACTGACTATGGGAAAAAACAAGCCGCGCAAGGCGCTTGATGTCGGGCGCAAAGAACGGAAAAAAGCGGTCAAATCGGCCGTTCAGATTGTGGTGCTGGCTATGGCGCTGGTGCTGTTGGTGCACGCCGTGGCGGGAATCCACCGTTACCGGGAGCCGGACAAAGCAGCCTGGCAGCAAACGCGGGGATTTATCGCCTTGTCCTATTACGGAGTGGATCGAAACGGGACACGCGGGCTGATCGCCAAAAGCCGTCTGGATGAGCAGCTGCAAATTTTGCATCAAAACGGGTATGTCACGGTTTCGCAGCAGGATATGCTTGATTTTTACCAGCATGGCAAGCCGCTGCCGCCAAGGGCAGTGTATTTAAGCTTTGAAGACGGGCGCAGCGATTCCGCTCTGTTCGCCCAGCCCCTCCTGGAAAAGTACAATTATAAAGCAACGATGCTTTCCTATGCCGACCGGCTGGACGTCGTGGATCCGAAATTTCTGTCGGGGCCGGAACTGCTTAAGCAAATGCGTAGAGGTTATTGGGAATTGGGCAGCAACGGGTACCGTTTGACGTATATCAATATTTTTGACAAGGACGGGCGGTATGCCGGGACGCAAACCGAGCAGCAGTTTAAGGATAAAGACGAGGCGCAATATTATACACACTATTTGATGGACTTCATCCGCGACGCCGATAAGGTGCCTTTGGAAAACCGCCGGGAAATGGAGGCGCGCATCAACCAAGACTACCGGCTTATGGAGCAGATTTATCGGGATAAGCTGGGGTTCGTTCCGAACGTTTACATGATCATGCACGCCAATTCGCTGTATAACGGAATGAATCCTTTGGTGGAAAACGTGAATTCCGGTAATATCGAACGGCTGTTTAAAATGCACTTTAACCGCGAAGGGCAAGCCTTTAATGACAGCGGCGGCGATTTGTACGATTTGACGCGGCTGCAGCCGTCTCCCGGCTGGTACCGCAACCATTTATTGATGAGAATCGCCGGGGACACCGGGGAATCCTACGATTTTTACGAAGGCGACAAGAAACGGGCCGATCATTGGCAATTGCTTGGCGGGGCCGCTGAATTCAGGGGTAACCGCATCATCCTGACCTCTCCGGAAAACGGCAAAGGCCTGCTTTATCTTAAAGGGAGCAACGGCTATCAAAATGTGAAGGTGTCACTGCAGATCACCGGGAACATCATCGGCTCGCAAGCGGTTTATTTACGGTACGACTGCCAGGCCGATGCTTACGCGAAGCTGATCGTGGAAGACAACCTGCTTCGCGTTGTGCAAAAGGAGCCCGGCCAAACGGAGGAAAAGACCTTGATCTCCCGAAATCTCGGCAGTTTAAAAGGCGTATCGGAGCAGATGGCGATTGGGCGCAAGCTTGACGTGACGGTTGCCGGCAGCGGGTTGACCCTGCAGGTCAGCGGGGAGGCTGTCGCGCCGGAAATCCCAATCGCGTCTACGCTTGCCGCGGGCGGCTTGGCTTTGGAAGCCGCGGCCAGCGAGAAGCATAGTAAAGATCCGGTGTATGACGGCGTGTTTGACGATGTGATCGTCGCCGAGGCCGGGCAAAACGCCGGTGGGGAACCTGCGGGCAAAGTGCTGTTCTCCAACGGATACACCCCGCTGCAAAAGGCGGTTAACGCCGTTAAGTGGACGTTTGACGCGCTGGTCAACTGGGCGATTGACACCTTTTGACCGGGGAAACAACAGGGCCTTCCCGAATCGGAAGGCCCCCTTTCTAGGTGGTGACGACATCCGCTGTCCGCAGCCGGTGTATTGCCAAAGCCGAGAACACGGAAATATATACGGCGTTAATAAAGATAAACAGACCATTTTCCCCACCCGTAAGCGAGCTTTGCTCTAATACGCCCATGCCGGTTGTCAATAAGCTAAACGGGAAGAGGAACCTCATGTTTAGGATGTACAGACCGAGACCAAGCATGGAGCAGCATATGCTGATGCCGACGGGAGTGGCGAAGCTGCGTATCCTGAAGGAGAGCAAAAGCTGCATGGACGCGATCGAAATCGCGGCGATCCAGCCGCGCAAAGCCCATCCGGCCAGTTCCACGGGAATATCCGCAGGAGGCAGCGAAAGGAGAAGCCCGAAGAGTAAGTATAAGGCAATAAATAAAGCTTGAACGCCTAAAATCAAAGCCGCAATCACTGTCAGTTTGCCGAAATAAATGCTGGCGGCGGAGACGGGGGCGGTATGCACCAGGTTCCAATTCCGGTTGGCATGCTCCAGCCTGCACACATACGCGCAGCAAATGGCAATGAGGATAGGAAAGAAAAATTCGCCGTAAAACAGGCTGACTTGAGTCCACAAGCTATACCATGCATTGTTCAAAACTGCTTGATTGGAATAATAGTTGAAACAGCCGATGAACAAACTGAGCGCAGGCAGTACGGTCATCGTTATCCAGATGCGCCCACGGCGCAGTTTGAGCCATTCGGCGGCAATGCTTCGGATCATGGGAAACCTCCTTATATTTCTTGACGGGATACGTGAAGGCATCCGGCCGTATAGAATATCGCAATCATCAGCAGAGCGGCCACCCCGTTTCCGGTTTGCGCGGGCAACACGAAATAGTGGCTGGTTTCCGCTAAGGTATTAAAAGACATCCCGATGGGAGACATCTCCGTATAATAGGACCAGACGATAAACTTGCGAATGGACGCGGGAAAAAAGCTGGCTGTAACGCCTAAAAAGCCGCCGGCCATGCCGAGCGTAAGCGCAAAGGTCTGGTTTTTGAACGTGAGGGAAATCCATTGCTGCAGCGCGGTGACGGCAAGGTTCGTCAGGAGCGTGCCAGCCAGAAGGCGGACCAACAGCACGAGCGGCAGCGGATCCGGGAAATTTTTAAGTACCCCGAAAGCCGATAAGGCGCATAACTGGAAGACGGCTCCGCAGAGCAGCAGCGCATTGGCGCAAATCCACTTGGCCAAGTAGATGCGGTTGCGGCTAACGTTGGTTGCCATCAGCATCTTCCACGTCGTTCCCTTATGCTCCATATCACAGAGGCGGGAAACGACCACGGCCGAAATGATGGGAAGAAAAAGCCCGTTTAACGTGGAAAGCATCAATAAGACGTACTCCCATCCGGCGTTTTCGGGATGGCGGGCGAGCGTAATGCTGGTGACCATGAATATCCAAAGAACTTCGGCCGCCAAAAAAATCGCAATCATCCACCCGATTTTTTTGCGGCGCAGTTTAAAAAACTCTAAAGTCAGTTCTTTCATTACAGGCTGCGCTCCTTTCCCGTCAGCTCCAGAAAAATATCTTCCAGGCTTTTTTTTCGCTCCTCGATTCGGATCACGTCGAGTCCGCAATCGACCAACAAGCGGTTGACCTGCGCGGTTAAAGTATCGTCAAGATGGTCGAACAGCAGGCGCGGACCGCTGGAAGATGCTTGAAACCCGTGTTTTAAGAGCAGGCGTTCCGCTGCTTGGTTGTCGGAAGTTTTTAAGGAGATGGAGATTTTCGTTTTGGCGTTGAGCTGCCCCATGGTTCCTTGGAACAGCAGGTGGCCGTTGCTGATAATTCCCACCGAGCTGGCGATTTGCTCGATTTCCGAAAGCAGGTGGCTGGACAACATTACGGTCATTCCATAACGCGCGGGCAGCGATTTGATCAGTTCCCTGATTTCCAAAATTCCTGCCGGATCGAGCCCATTGGTAGGCTCGTCGAGGATGAGCAGCTTGGGAAAGGCAAGCAGCGCCATGGCGATTCCCAGCCGCTGCTTCATGCCGAGCGAGTAATGGTCGACCCGCTTGTCCTTTTGTTTTTCCAGACGGACGATGCGCAACACCTCATATAAATTTTTGGACGGCGCATCGTGCAGACGCTGCATGATTTTCAGGTTCTCCCAGCCCGTCAAATGACCGTAATAAGACGGCGATTCAATTAAAGAGCCGATCTGCTTAAGGATGGACCTGCGGTCTTTGGCAAGTTCGCGGCCGAAAACGGTCACCTCGCCTTCCGTAGGCTTGATAAGGCCAAGCAGCATTTTGAGAGAGGTCGATTTTCCCGCACCGTTTGGCCCGAGGAAACCGAAAATTTCCCCTTCCGGAACGGCAAGATTAACTTTGTTTACCCGATAGACCCCATTGTACATTTTGGATAAGTTATGCGTTGCGATAAGCGCCCGGGAATTCATGTTTGTTCAACTCCGTTTTTTGTTGTTTTCTTTTCACTTTATAGTCCGAACCTTTCGATGAGCTTACGGCAACCTTACGACAACCTTAATTCGCGGCATACCGGGGGGCGAAGCTCCGCCTTCCATGTATAATGAGAACTGGGTGAGGGTACATGGATAATTTGAAAGACAAAAAAATACTTATTGTGGACGATGAGCCGGAAATACGCGTGATGATCGAACGTTTTTTGCGCAAGGAAGGTTATTTTCGCATATACCTGACGGAAAACTGCGCTTCGGCGTTGTCCATATGCCGGACGGACAAGCCGGATATCGCTATCCTGGATGTGATGCTCCCGGATGGGGACGGCTTTGGTCTGTTAAGTGCGATCCGTACGTTTTCCGAGATGCCCGTATTGATGTTGTCCGCCCGGGGAGAAGATGAGGATCGTCTGCTGGGGCTCGGACTCGGAGCGGACGATTATTTGGTTAAACCGTTTTTGCCGCGCGAGTTGATTTTGCGTTTGCAGGCCATTTTGAAACGGACATTTGCTTCCGCTGCGCCGGAATGTTTGCCCGCGTTTTGTCTGGGGGACATTGAGATCGATCTGGAAAGTGCTACTGTAAGGCGCAATCAAGAGGAACTGATGTTAACGGCCAAGGAGCGTACGCTTCTATTAAAGCTTTACGAGCACGAAGGCCGGATCGTCACGTCGGATGCCATATGCCAGGCGGTATGGGGAGATGACAGTTTTAGTTACGAAAACACGCTGATGGTGCACATTCGCCGCATCCGGGAAAAAATTGAAGCCGATCCGTCGCGTCCGCGGCATTTGCTCACGGTTAGAGGGTTGGGTTATAAGCTTCAGCTGAAGGAGGCGCCGTAATGCAAGGAGTCATGACAATGCTTAGGCGGTTTATCGGCGCAACCATGCTGCTTTCCCTCTTGCTCATGGCCTTTAATCTGGTGCTGTTAGGCACGATAGTATTTAGTGAAAATAAACAGCGGAACCCGGAGTCGGTGGTTAGGGAAGTAGCGGAACAACTGGTAGTTCACTCCGATGGTTTTCGGCTGGCCGGCCCGGCGGAGAAGCTGTTGGATGAACATGAAGCTTGGGCTATGCTGCTTGATTCAAAAGGCAAAATTGCTTGGGAATATAAGTTGCCTAAACAGCTTCCGCGTACGTACAGCTTAGTGGATGTAGCCAAGTTCTCGCGCAATTATCTGCTGGATTACCCGGTATTCATATGGGAGAAAGATACGGGGCTGCTTGTATTGGGGTATCCTCAACATACCTATGCGAAGTACCAAGTCAGCTATTTCAAGGATTGGATTCAATCTTTGCCGGTCCGAATCGTGCTTTTGCTGGTTTGTAATCTGGTCTTGTTTATCGTGTTGTCGGTCTGCTTGGGCGCATGGTGCATGCGAAGCATAAAACCGCTGGTCAGCGGAATCCACGGACTGACGAAGCAAGAGCCGGTCCAGGTCAAAGCCAAAAGTATTTTCCGCGATTTGGCGGACAGCATCAATGCCGCTTCCAGGATGCTGCAGGAACAGAACAGAGCTCTTAAAGCGAGGGATGAGGCACGTTCCAATTGGATCGCCGGTATTTCGCACGATGTCCGTACGCCGTTGTCGATGATTTTGGGTTATGCCAGCGACTTGGAAGACCACTCGGCCTTGCCTTTGGATCAGCAGCAGCAAGCGGGAATCATTCGCCGGCAAGGCGAGAAGCTGCGTTCCCTGATCCATGACTTGAACCTGGTCTCCATGCTGGAATATGAAATGCAACCTTTAAGCATTAAAGAGGTACGAGCGTCCGCGATCGTCAGACAGGTGGCTTCCGATTTTCTCAATCAGGGGGTGGATACGAACAGGTATACCATTGAACTGGAACTAAATGACGAGAAAATAAAGGTGCGGGCGGATGAAAAGTTGCTGTTGCGCGCCGCATCGAATTTAGTACAAAATAGTATCACCCATAATCCGCAAGGCTGCCGGATCATCATACGGACGGAATGGGATCGGGAACGGTCCGTATACCGCTTGATCGTATCGGATAACGGCCAAGGAGCGGAACGTTCCGAACTGCCGGACTTGCTCAAGCTGCCGTATTCGTCAAGCCGCAAACGTACAAGGAAGCATGGCCATGGGCTGGGCTTGCCGATGGTTGCCAGGATTGCGGCGGCACATGGCGGCAGGCTGCTGCTTGAGAGCGGCATAAATGAAGGGTTCCAGGCAACGCTGGAGCTTCCGTCCTTCGTGCCAGGGACCTAAACTGTACTTGCTAACCGCTTTTTTGAATCATGGATTTAATTTGTGAAAAGGAGCTAACGTCCTTGTTTAAAATACGCGTTTTTCCCAAATCCTTTCTTTTAATTGGGGTCATAGCGACCATCGTGATTTTATGCGGCGGCACTTACTACTATATTAACAGGGCGGAAGGCCAACCAAACGCCGCTTTGCAACCGGTAGGCGAGTCTACCGATTTATCGGCTTGGATCGTGGATTGGCAGCAGGAACCCGGGGAGGAAGACTATGGGGCGGTTGGTTCCCGCCTGTCCGAACTGCAGATGTTTGCGGCTTATTTTGATGCGGCGGGACATCTCTATTTCAAAGATTCGTTTCGGGAGAGTCTTGCGAGTGATGCCTCACTTCGTCAAGTCGACGGCGGGACTTTTATTACGATTGTCAATGACCGGATGAACGGTGACGGTTCGGTTGTGCAAAAAGACCCTGAGCTGGTGCGCCATTTAACACAAAATAAGGCGGTTCGTCAGGAGCATATCCGGGAGATTGCGAACGCGGCCGATCAGCTTGATCTCGCTGGCGTGGAAATGGACTATGAGAAAATCAAGGACGGCGATTGGAGCGGTGTGGTCGCTTTTTACAATGAATTGTATCAGGAGCTGCGGCGGGACGGCCGGAAATTGCGGATCGTACTGGAGCCAAGTGCGCCGCTGAAAAAGCTGAAGCTGCCGCAGGGCCCCGAATACGTGGTGATGGCTTATAATCTGTACGGTTCCCACAGCGGGCCTGGGCCTAAAGCGGACAAAAAATTCATTAACGAGCTTGTCGGCAAAATGAAGTCGATCCCGGGGAACAAACGGCTGGCCATAGCCTCGGGGGGATTTGCCTGGAACGAAAACGGGAAGGTTACGGCGGTCACCGAAAAGGAGGCCAACGAGCTCGCCGCGTTGAGTAAAGAAGGAGTGGAACGCGACATAGCCAGCGGGAGCCTTCATTTTCAATATACGGACGCTGACGGCGGTGAGACGATTGTTTGGTATGCTGACGGCGTAACGTTGCGCGGATGGATTGAGGCGGCCCGTGAGGCCGGATGTTCCCGTATCGCCATTTGGAGACTGGGGGGATTGAGTCAACGGACCTTAGAGATTTTGGCTGATATCCATTAATTGAAGCCGCGAACATTATACTATACAGGTTCACTATGGTAAAATCGGCGGGTTTCGGATTTTCAGGAGTGAATTCCCGGTTGTTTTAAACTGACGGATGCGGTATATTAATAAACGTCGCTGCAAGAGAGGTTTCCTAACAGGAAGCTGTAATAAAAGTTGGAAATATCTGATTTCAAAAAAACTCTTGCAATGATGAATTAAACATGATATATTATAAGAGTTGCTGCTGCGAACGACGTTTCGAGGCGGTAACGAAACAAACGAAGTTGATCTTTGAAAACTGAACAACGAGTGAGTATTATAATGAGAATTAAAATGGATGAATTCCAATCCGGTTTACGCCGGCATTGAAATTCGATCCTTTCTCGTCAGTAACTGATTGAGCTAATCGCTCTTTCGAATAAAGTTTCAACTTGGATGGAACACCTC
>NZ_JAMBOE010000078.1 GCF_023715465.1 Paenibacillus macerans | reverse complement strand
ATTCGACGACGGCCGCCTGACCGACGGCAAGGGCCGCGTGGTGGACTTCACCAACACCATCATCATCGCAACCTCGAACCTCGGTTCGGACATCATCCAGCGCAACCTCACGAAACGCGCAGCAGGGAGTTCGACGAGGCCAAGCAGAAATCCGAACTGATGGAGGTGTTGCGCGGTCATTTCCGGCCAGAGTTCATCAATCGGATCGACGAGATCATCGTCTTTCATTCGCTGAACCAGTCGGAGATCCGCCAGATCGTCGAGTTCAGCTCAACCGGGTGAAGCGGACCGCCCTTACTCAGGGTGTCGAACTCGAATTCGATGTGAGCGTCGTGGATCACTTCGGCTCGGTCGGCTTCCGTCCCGAATTCGGCGCCCGCGAGCTGCGCCGGCTGATCCGGTCGGAGTTGGAGACCGAG
>NZ_JAMBOE010000077.1 GCF_023715465.1 Paenibacillus macerans | reverse complement strand
TCGGAGCATCGGCTCCGGTGACGGAGGATGCATCGCGGTGGGGGGCGTTGGCGCTTGCCGGACGCCCGAAAGTGCGGATACGCATGGTCAAAGTCTCCCGGCAGGCTCAGGCAAGCGCGCGAGCCGCATCGTGAATCGCGGCACGGATGCGCTGGTAAGTCGCGCAACGGCACAGGTTGCCGGCCATCGCGCGGTCGATGTCGGCGTCGGTCGGCGCCTTGTTGCCGCGTAGCAGGCCGGCCGCGCTCATCATCTGGCCGCTCTGGCAGTAGCCGCATTGCGCGACGTCGTGCCGGAGCCACGCGTCGAGGACGGCCTTGCCGACCGCATCGTCGGCGAGATGTTCGGACGTCGTGATGCGCGCATTCCCGACCGCCGACAGCGCCAGCGTGCAGCTTCGGGCCGGGCGGCCGTCGACATGCA
>NZ_JAMBOE010000076.1 GCF_023715465.1 Paenibacillus macerans | reverse complement strand
CCGTTGATGACGTCGTTGCCTTCGGTGGCCATGAAGCTGTCGTTGTAGCCGGTGCCCACGGTGCCGGCGCCCTGGCTGTCGAAGCTCACGGTCGGCTTGCCGGCGGTCAGCACGTAGGCGTGCTCGGCGGCGCCGGTGACCAGGTTGCCCCAGGTCGGGTTGATCAGGCCCAGGTCCTCTTCGAAGCGGCCCGGGACCATGTTGCCGTTGCCGATGGCAGGCTCGGCCAGCAGCTTGGCGCTGTAGGTCTGGTTCGCGTCCAGACCGTAGAAGTACACCAGGCCGGAGCTGTCGTTGGTCACCCCGGACTGCGGGTTGAGGATCTGGGTGGCGACCAGGCGGCCCGCCGCGTCGAACAGCTGCACGGTGTTGCCGAAGTAGCTGTTCATGCCGTTCTTGTCGAGGATGCGCAGGATCAGGCTGGTGCCTTC
>NZ_JAMBOE010000075.1 GCF_023715465.1 Paenibacillus macerans | reverse complement strand
CAGCTTCTCCCGCCGGTGGATGCTGCGCGTCAGCCACTGGTTGCGCGCCCAGACCCCCGCTCCGGCCCCCAGGAAAGCGGCGATCGGCACCACGGCCGGATGGACGTCGGCCCGCACGGCCAGCGCGAGTCCGGAGGCCGCCCCCGCCACGGCTCCGGCGACACCGCACAGCACCTGCTCGGCGCGGAAGTCCATGACGTCCTTGCGCGACCCGTCCCGCACCAGTCGCCGCGCCAGGACGTCCGCGTCGGAGAACAGCGGGGCCGTGCGCTCCAGGATCCAGGCCATCACGAGACTGCCCGCGGCGCCGGTGAGCGACCTTCCCGGCCTGCGGGGCGCACTCCATGCCGTGGCGTGGATCCCGCTGCCGAGCTCCACGGCCCGCAGCTGCGGTGCGATCCGGTCTGCGAAGCTCGGCGCTCCTCCAGCCTTCACGGCCACCCACAC
>NZ_JAMBOE010000074.1 GCF_023715465.1 Paenibacillus macerans | reverse complement strand
ATAGCAGGATCATCTATACCATCAGCAGGCTTATCCTTGTGTTGTCAGAGGATGTTTAACGGTGGGTTAAAGCACTGTTATCATCAGCGATTGACGGCGTTGCTGCGGGCGATCGCCTGTGCGCCACTCAAATGGCAACCCACCTCGCACCGCTGAGCCACATGGCCCGCTTAATATCGCGAAAAAACGGATCTTTGGCGTAATTTATTCCGAAAAGAAAAAATATATTCCTCTTGATAAAAGCGCCTGCAACAAAAAATAAAAATAATGATCATCAACCTGAAACATTACTAATGAAATAACTTATTCCGTTCTCTTCTACGACGAATCTCGTAGTCAAATACTTATATCTTATAACCAATCTGAAACCAGCGAGCCCCTGCCAACGGCGCACAATCTCAGCCCTGGTAGTTTGCACAAATAATGGTGTAACAAAACGTAAATTACCGCGCTTGAG
>NZ_JAMBOE010000073.1 GCF_023715465.1 Paenibacillus macerans | reverse complement strand
GCGCACCACCGGCAGGTTCTTACGAAACGCCTTAAGCGCCTGGGCGTTAATGCAGCCTTCGATGGCCGGAAGAAGGACCTTTTCAGCTTCCACTATTTCGCCGGCGACGACGATTTTTTGTGGGTTGAACAGGTTAATGGCGATGGCGATCGTTTTCCCGAGGTGGCGCCCCACGTACTCAATCACCTCGCAGGCCAGGGCATCGCCCTTGTTGGCCGCTTTGCAGATAGTTTTGATCGTGCAGTCATCCGGCGTCAGACGGCTCTGGTAGCCCTGCTCCAGCAGGTGGCGAACCCGCTGTTCAATGGCGGCATTGGCCGCGACGGTCTCCAGACAGCCGAAGTTGCCGCAGTGGCAGCGTTCGCCCAGCGGGTCGACCTGAATATGGCCAATTTCGCCAACGTTGCCGTTGCGGCCGATAAAAATGCGCCCGTTGGAGATAATCCCCGCCCCGGTAC
>NZ_JAMBOE010000072.1 GCF_023715465.1 Paenibacillus macerans | reverse complement strand
GCAGCAAGCAGTGGAGCGCCACCCAGGGCCTGGACGAAGTGGACTACCAGTTCGCCAAGCAGGGCGTGCAGGTCAACCTGCAGAGCGGCCAGTCGCTGGGCATGGGCAACGACACCCTGATCGGCATCGAGGCCGTGAAGGGCAGCTGGTACGCCGACGCCTTCATGGACAACGCCGCCAGCAACCGCTTCGAAGGCCGCGGTGGCGATGACGTCTACTACCTCTTCGGCGGTGGCAACGACACCCTGGCCTATCGTCCGGTCGATGCCTGGGACGTTTCCGCCGATGGCAGCAACGGCCATGACATGGTGTTCGGCTTCGGCCTGGGCAACGTGCTGAACAACAGCAACGCCGACATCATCGACCTGCGCGGGATGCTCGGCTACGGCGGCCCGGTCAGCCTGGTCCGGGATGACGGCGTGCTGCAGCTGGATGCCTCGTCCCAGGGGCTGCTGGAC
>NZ_JAMBOE010000071.1 GCF_023715465.1 Paenibacillus macerans | reverse complement strand
ATTAAAATCATCTATAATTGCCATATAATTGGATTCGCTACCATAACCTGCATCAGCTACAATATATTCAGGTAAATGACCGTAGGTATCTTGAATTGAATTTAAAAATGGTATCATCGTTCTTGTATCAGTCGGATTTTGATACACATTATAAGATAAAACGAATTGAGAATTTGTTGCTATTTGTAAATTATAACCTGGCTTGAGTTGTCCATTTTTCATATGATCTTCTTTCATTCTCATAAATGTGGCATCATGATCTGTTTTAGAATAACTATTTCTATCCTTTAAAATAGATTTTTGGACGTCGTATTTATGCTTTCGCCCAGAGTAATCATTAATTTGCTTTTTATATTGTTTAATTTTAGTTCTTTTGAGCCGTATTTGTTTTCTTATTTTAGTACATTTTTCATTATCGATATGTTGATTTAAATCTTCGATTTCTTTATCCAAATGACTACCAATC
>NZ_JAMBOE010000070.1 GCF_023715465.1 Paenibacillus macerans | reverse complement strand
CCGGTGCCGGCGGCCGACCCCGATCCGGCCGCGACGATGACGCGGACAATCGACGCAGCGACTGCCGCGCTCGCCGCGAATCCGCCGCCAGCGCTGCTCGCGTTGTCGGATTACGGCGCGGAGCTTACAGGCAATACGGGTATCACGCGTCTGTTCCATGACTTCGAGGCACGGCTGAAGACGATCCCGACGCGATTGACGCTGCTGCGCTCGGCCGAGCATTTGCAGAACTGGTCGCGCGTGCTGCCGGTCGCACTGGGCACCGGCGTGCTGCCGAGCTTTCACCATCCGGTCGGCAAGGTGTTTCCGACGGTCTGGGCGCCCGATGTGGGCGTCGTCGCGGCGCGGCTGCTGCTCGATGCGCCGGAAGGCGGGCGCGGGCCGCGCATCGTCAGCGTCGAGGGTGCGCGGCGGGTGAGCGTGACGGCGATCGCGGAGACGTTGGGCGCGGCGGCGGGGCGCGCGATCGTCGC
>NZ_JAMBOE010000069.1 GCF_023715465.1 Paenibacillus macerans | reverse complement strand
GCGATATACACCCCGCCAAACGTCCCTAGGGTCAGCGCCAGGTTACCGCCGAAGCGTCCCATAATGACGCAGAACAGCGACAGCGCCCGACGACAGTCGGTGCAGCTGTCCGCCAGCGCTCGCTCGGTCACCTCACGCGGCTGCAGGTTCTCCGGAAGTCGGCCGTCCGATTTGACAATCGCGCGATACAGGTTGACCAGCCCGGGACCTGAGAGCACGCGTTCTGCGGAAACATGCCCCAGCTCGGCGCGTAGCTCTTCCAGAATGATCCCTTCTTCTTCGCTGTTCGGGGCAAAATCAACATGACCGCCTTCGCCCGGCAGGCTGACCCAACGCTTATCAACGTGGACCAGATGCGCCACGCCGAGCCCGGTCCCGGCGCCATAAACGGCGATCGGTTTGCCCGCTACCGGCGCACTGCCGCCAAACTGAATAAGGTGCTCAGCTTTCAGCATCGGAATGGCCATTGAAAC
>NZ_JAMBOE010000006.1 GCF_023715465.1 Paenibacillus macerans | reverse complement strand
CCAGTGTGGCCGTTCACCCTCTCAGGTCGGCTACGCATCGTCGCCTTGGTGAGCCGTTACCCCACCAACTAGCTAATGCGCCGCAGGCCCATCCGTAAGTGACAGATTGCTCCGCCTTTCCCAAGCCCCTCATGCGAGAAACTTGATTATCCGGTATTAGCTACCGTTTCCGGTAGTTATCCCAGTCTTACGGGCAGGTTGCCTACGTGTTACTCACCCGTCCGCCGCTAACCATCAGGTTCCCGAAGGAACCTATTAGTCCGCTCGACTTGCATGTATTAGGCACGCCGCCAGCGTTCGTCCTGAGCCAGGATCAAACTCTCCAATAAAGTTGGAAGGAGTCTCGTACCCGTAGGCATGAGGTGTTCCATCCAAGTTGAAACTTTATTCGAAAGAGCGATTAGCTCAATCAGTTACTGACGATTTCTAAAAAATCGTTCAAAGTTATTGACGCGTTCCATTTGTTCAGTTTTCAAAGAACTTGCTGTCCGGCATTTCCGATAAACATCAGTTTTTGTCGAACAGTTACTTATTATAACCACTTCTCTTTACGATGTCAACCTCAAATTTCGACATTGTTACAAGCCTTGAGGCAAACTGTCTTTTGAAGCGACAAGTAATAATTTATCACGATCGGCAGGCTTTTGCAATATGAATGTTTTTCCATATCCTAAATCTGATTCATTGGTCTAACGGCCTCTTTGCTTCTCTACCTTTTCCTCTTGAACTTTACGAGCCAAATCCCCTGCAGCCTGTGCTTCAGCCTCCACCGTATCCAGCGCGTCATCAACCGATTTGCTGCCCTTACACACTAATTCCAGTTCACGACTGAGAATTCGCTGATATTGCTCTTTGGCCAGTTTTTCGCCGTTTGCAAACTTGATGAACTCCCAGGCGGCATCGGCATTCGGCGGACCGGCGCGAATCGCAAAGATGCTGTGCACATTCATGTCGTCGGTTTATCCGGCTCGGCCGGGTTCACCGGTCCGGCAACCGCCCCCGATTCAATCCCGTCCAGAGCGGTCCTGTACGCTTGCTTCCAGCCGTCCGAATTCAGCGTTAATTCGCCGGTTTCGGGACGATTCATAGTCAAGCTTTGGGAGCTTCTGATCAGCAGGGCCAATTCACTGAACGACGTCGCATGGCCCAACGCGAATCCGTAAATGCGATCCTCTCCCTGTCCTTCCGCCGGAAAGCGGCGGGCCGTATTCATCATGTCTTGCCAGGTCATGCCGTCGTGCGGAAGCTCCACGCCGAATTTTGCAAATAAATCCGCATTGTAACCGTGCATAACGCATAAATGAAGGCTAACCCTGAGCCGAAACTACAAAGGTTAGCCTTCTATAATAACGTTTTTCTTAGGAAGTAGTATCCTCTTTTCCGTCTTCCTTCTTAGCCTCTTCCTCTTTATAAGCTTTATCCAAGGCTACTTGTCCATCAGCCTGAATCTTTTCCAGCGCCTCGTCAATCGACTTGCTTCCCTTCTGGACAAGGTCCAGTTCCCGATCCTTGATTTGCTGGAATTGTTGAAAGAAGCTGTCAGGGGCGTCACTGAGTCCCATATATCCGCTGCTGCTATCTGCAGGTTTTAACTTATAAAAAGCGTCAAGGCTTTGTCCTTCGTAATCTTTCATCACGTTCGTCCGGGACAAGAGACCGTTATTCAGCGTTCTTGATTTCACTTTGGCATATTCTTCGCCGTTGACGAATTTCAGAAACTCCCAGGCCGCGTCGGCATTGGGGGAATCGGCCCGGATTGCGAAAATTTCACTGAAGCTGACATCCCGCGTTGAATCAGGCAATGCCGGGTCCACCGGACCTGCCACGATACCGATTTGGAACGGCTTATAATCCTTCACTGCATTCTTAGCCTCTTTCAGGTTCTGCAACAGATAAGGACCATCGATCGTCATCGCCATACGCCCCATTAAGAAAAGCTGGCTTTTATAATATTCCTCCATCGTCCCCCCGCTGAACCCGTTCTCGCCCGGATCATAAACCGCCTTGGATTTGACGCCATCCAGAGCCAGTTGGAAAGCCTGTTTCCACGAGTCCGAATTGATCGTCATTTTCTTCGTATCCGTATTCAGCGCCTGCAACCCTTGCGTCATGGCGATCGAAGAGGACAATTCATCAAAAGCTTTCCCGTAACGAGAACCGTATCCGTAAATCCGGCTGTCCTTATCCCCATCCGTAGGGAAACGACGGGCGGTATCGATAATTTCCTGCCAGGTCATCCCGTCATGTGGCGGATCAATTCCATATTTGGAAAACAGATCGGCATTATAAAAAATTGCATTCACATTAAAAGATGGAGCCAGCCCGTAAAGCTTCCCGCCGCCTTTTTCCTTCAACACGTCGATCAGCGCCGGATAAATCGTTTCGGTATCGTATTTATCCTTTGCGATAAGCGTATCCAAGTCCATTAATTTGCCTTCGGCTGCGAATTTTTCGTAATTTTCGTTGGAATTCAGCAGTATGATATCCGGCTGTTCCTTTTCCACGAATTTGGCGAACGCCTTGTCGTAGTCTTTTTCCTCGTCGTTATAAATGCTTTGCATGTTAGCTACTTCAATTTCAATATTCGGATTCTTCATCGTAAACATATCGCCATATTGGGTGAAAAAGTAATTTTCGTCCCAGAACATGACCTTCAGCGTAGAAGTCTGCGTCTCCTGCTTGGCAGGGCCGCCGGCACACCCGGCGAACAGCAGCCCGCATATCATAACCAACATAACCTTATAGAATATTCCGTTCTTCATCTAAACCTCCAAAAATTTTATCACGCCATGCGCACAAAGGCCGCTTTCCGCGGGCAACTAAGGAACGTTAGCCCGCCTGATCAGCTTCTCCAGCAGGTTCATTCTTCTTGCCCGCCGCTTCCTCTTTCACGGCCTTATCCAGCGCCGCCTGTCCTTCATCTTGAACGGTTTGCAGCGCCTCGTCGATGGATTTCTTTTTATCCTGAACCAGCTTCATTTCCCGGCTAAAGATGGAGTAGTACTTCTCATGGAAACTATTCGGGATTTTATCATAATTGTCGTAGCTGTTATCCTGTTTAGGTTTCAGCTTGTAAAACACATCAAGGCTTACACCGTTGTATTCCTTTTGCACGCCCATGCGGGACATCAAGCCGCCATTTAAGGTTCTGGATTTGATCTTGGCAAATTCGTCGCCGTTCACGAACTTCAAAAACTCCCAGGCTGCGTCGGCATTTGCCGAGTTTGCCCGGATGGCCAAAATTTCGCTCATCGAAATGTTCCGCGATTTATCGGGCTCCGCCGGATCAACCGGCCCTGCAACGACCCCGATTTGGAACGGCTTATAGTCCTTAATCTGCCCTTGGGCGTCCTTCAGATTTTGCAGCAGATAGGTGCCGTCGACCGTCATGGCCATACGGCCCATCATAAACGGCTGGCTTTGGTAATACTCCTCCATGCTCCCTCCCTGGAACCCGCCATCATCCGGATTGTAAATTGCTTTGGAGTCCAAGGCATCCATGGCCATTTTATAGACTTGCTTCCACGAATCGGTATTGATGGTAAGCTTCATCGTGTCGGGATTGATATAATTCAAGCCTTGGGTGGAAGATATGCTGGAAGCCAAATTTTCCAGCGACATGCCGTAATCCGAACCGAAACCGTAGACGCGGGTCTTCTTGTCCCCGTCCGTTGGGAAGCGGCGAGCCGTGTCGAGAATCTCCTGCCAGCTCATTCCGTCATGCGGCACCTCAATCCCGTATTTGGCAAACAAGTCGGCATTATAGTACAGAGCCGTGCCGTAAAAGGTCGGGGACAAACCGTACAGCTTCCCGCCGCCTTTTTCCTTCAGAATCTCCATGAGTCCCGGAAAAATCGATTCGATATCGTATTTATCCTTGGCAATCAGCGGATCAAGCTCTGTCAGCTTGCCTTCGGAAGCGAACTTCTCATACTGTTTCGTATCCAACAGCAGCACGTCCGGCTGCTCTTTTTCGATAAAATCGGCAATCGCTTTTTCACGGTCAAAATCTTCCTTGTCACTATCCTGGTAAATCCGGTCCGTTGTGACGATTTCCACCTCGATATTCGGATGCTTCATCGCAAACAAATCGCCGTATTCCCGGTAAAAATAATTCTCGTCCCAAAACATCACCTTCAGGCTCGAAACCTGCTCGGTCTCTTTGGCGGGCCCGCCGGTACATCCGGCAAACAGCAGCCCGCAAACCAGCACCAACATCGCCTTATGTAAGATTCCGTTCTTCATCATAACCTCCAAAAAATAATAGTAATGGCCATGCATACAGCAGCCGCTTTCCCAAAATCAATTAAGCCTCATTAGCCAGCCTGCTCCCCTTTCTCATCACGACCCCCTAAAATGAAATTTTTTAATCTACCCCATTAGTTAGACGTAATTAGACGCTAAATAGTTACCTTTTTCTCAAAAAAAAGCCAACCCTTTTTATATTTCCCCAAGGGTTGGCTTTCCCGGTTATCTTATTCCATCAGCTTAGATTGCCCGGTACGGACTTGGATACCCGGCCGGTTTTAACCAAAGCGGGCTGCGCCGCTGGACGGATAATTTTCATAGTATCACCTCCTCATCCCGCCGGGCCCCCATCCAGATCGTCCGCAGCGTTTTCTTGATCTGCCGCTTCTCGTAGGAGCAGGGACGATTTCCCGTCCGCATGCGGTACAGCGGGCAATGATTACCCTGGCACGCGGGCCGGAAGAAGCAGGCCTGGCATTTCTCATCCGTTTCTTCCCCGGACGTCGTCCAAAGCGCCAGCTTGTCGTAATCCAGTTCCAGCGTTCCGTCCTCATGAATCCGGCCCAACCGGTTGTTTTCCTGTTCCAGCGCAACGGAGCATTTATACAGCATGCCATCAGAGCCGGCGATCAGGGAATTCGGCTTCGCCGCATAACAAACCGCGCCGGTCGGCAGCAAAATATCCGAAATGAAGGAGCTTACCTGCAGTCCTTCGGCAATCGCCCGTTCGTTCAACTCCCAAATCGCCCGGTCCTTCGTGCGCTCATCGCATACCGGGAGGTTCAGGTCATTTTCGCCGCCCATGCAGCCAACGGGACGGAAATACACTTTAATCCGCGGATCATCGGCAAACAGCTCCCGGAGCACGGGAATAAACCGCGATACGGCGTCAAGGTTGCCGTTGTCGAAATTAACGCGCAGGTTGATTTCAAACGGGCGGTCGACCTGCTTCAAGGACAACAAATTATCCACGATCGTCCGGTACGTTCCCCCGCCTCCGTTCAACCCCCTGCGGGAATCATGCGTTTCCCCTTCCCCGTCCAGTGTAACCATAAAGCGCTGAACACGCAGATCCAGCATTTGCTCGAAACGGTCCCTGGTCAGGTAGTAGCCGTTCGTCGACATTTCCGCGCCGTAGGTGGCGCCGGTTTGGTCGCAAGCTTCGATAAAAGAACGGGAGAGGCGCTCGATAATATGAGGAACGAGCAGCGGCTCACCGCCATGCCAGCTTACGGTAAGCTGCTTCAACGTCTTGGCCCGCTCGGCCGTATAAGCTTCCAAACCGCGGATCACCTCCTCGCGCATCGAAGCGCGCGGAAACGATTCATAACAATAAGTGCAGCGGAAGTTGCAGGCTTCCGTCACGAGCAGCACCAGATGCATAGCGTCCTGGGCATGCATGGAATGGTGCAAAAACAAGGCGCGGCGCTGTTCATCCACGTCCGAACGGACGAGGAACCCTTGCTCTATCAACCCGTCAACCAGCGGAGGCGCCGGCTCGGGAACAGGGGCGGCCGGTGCCAGCCACTCCAAAACTTCTTTCCGTTCCGCCGACGAGAAGGAAGCGATCGCCCCGGTGTAGCTGTTGTACAGCATCAGGCCGCCGTCATCCGTCTCGCTTTGCGCATTAAAGCGCGAAGCCTTCCACTGTGACGCGTCAAAATTCATTTTGATCCATCCTTTATTTTGAAATAGGAAACATCGGGCAAAAACCCTTAAATTCTATGATGGAAAAAAAGGGCGCTCGTTTGCCGTGATTTGCGTCACCTTTTCGGTGAATTTAAAGGGGAGGAAAATAGAGGACACTAAATCAGCAAAGTGTTTTTTGCTCTGCGACAAGTTAAGTTTGTAAAATAAGCAAGAGCTTATTAAACATCTGGATTTCCAGCTTTATGCTTTCCGTGACCACTTCACTGATAAGCATTTTATAGTCCGGATTAACCAGGTCAACCTCGGCTGCCAGCCCTTTTTCTTCAAATTCCTTCACTTTTTTGTTAAGACGTTCCAGGATGTCCTCCACGTAAAAAACCAGCTTTTTAGCGTCAACATACTCTAAAAAAGGTAATACCGGGAATAATGGTCTTATGGACTTGGCGTTTTTAAAGCTTTTATAAATCTCTTCTTTAAAGGCTTCCCGGCCCTTTGGGGTAATGCTGTAGGTTATTTTGTCAGGACGGTTCTCCGCTTGGATAATTTGAGA
Organism: Paenibacillus macerans; assembly: GCF_023715465.1. Lineage (GTDB taxonomy): Bacteria > Bacillota > Bacilli > Paenibacillales > Paenibacillaceae > Fontibacillus > Fontibacillus macerans_A. The sequence goes on along the minus strand of NZ_JAMBOE010000006.1, from coordinate 356,857 downwards.
TTTTTGAATAAGCTCCTTTTTAAACAGCGCCTCAAAATTGTAATACAGATTACCATCTGTAACATTGACCGCATTATTCGTACCCTGTAAAATTCTTTTCTTGACATCATAGGGATGATAGTCTCCTTTATGCAACAGACCCAGAATGAATATTTGCAGCGACAAGGTTGTTCTCCCCCTTTATTTGATATTAAGTATTTTACACTATAAAGGTATGAGATGCCGAATCGTACGCTCGAAATGAAACAGGGGGCGCCAGCTTTCGCCCATATCAAGGCGACTGGTTCCCCCTTTTCTGTCTGCTTTGATGCACTTAAGGCTGTGAAACGGTAATAGCCGCATGATCAGAAAGAAGCGCATGGTTGTTTACTATAATTTGCTCCCCATTTTCAAGGCCGTTGGCAACCAAGGCTTGTGTACCCGATTCTTCTCCTAGGGTAATATCCTTGCGTAAAGCATGGCCATCAACAGCGACGTATACATAAGACTGGTCGCCATCTTTTTCAATCGCTTTCGCCGGAATAATGATTCCTTCTGGAGCATTTGCATTCACAAAGCTTACATCGGCCAGCATCCCGGATTTCAGTTTGCCGCTCGTATTGGCAACGGCCACTTTCACCGGAAAGCCGTTGCCTTTTGCATCATCCGTACCTATGCTTTTGACCTTGCCTGTTGTCAATATGCCTGAAGCGGCTACGCGAACCTGCACAGGATCACCCGCATTAATATCATTAATCCGTTCAGCAGGCACGTAAATCTCCAGATTAACGCTATCTAGATTATGGATTACAAGTGCCGGAGATGCGGCGGAAGCTATCTCCCCGACTTCAATATTTTTGCTTCTGACAATCCCGGCTATAGGCGAAGTGATGACGGCATTATCCAGTGAATTTTGGGCGATTTCAACGTTAAGCTGGGCTTGCTCCAGCTTTTGCCGACTTGCTTCAACTCCTGCTGAGCTCTGTGCTACTTCCAGCTGACGCTGGGCATTTTTGTAGCCATTATCAGCATTTTCATAACTGCTTTTAGCATTTTCGTAGGCGTCCTTGGCCGTGGATAACGCTTTTTGAGCAGTGGCTAATGATTTTTCTGCGGAAGCCAGCTGTTCTTCGGCATTGGATTTCGCATTCACCGCATTATCATAGGCCGCTTGAGCGCTAACCTGAGCAGCTTGTGCTTCTTCCAATTGCACTTGTGAAGCCAGCGAGCTGGCGTAAAGAGATTCAGTGCGGGACAGGTTCTTTTTCGCATTCTGCAGCGCCTCCTGCGTCTGCTTTACCGTATTATTGGCAGTAGAGACGGTTGTCCGGGCCTGCTTCAATCCGGTTTGAGCCTGATCAACAGCTGCCTGAGCCTGATTGATTCCCCCCTGTGCCTGCGTAATTGCGCTTTTGGCGGAGATGACACCGCTTCGTGAGCTGACTACGCCTGAGTTCGCAGACACCATACCGGATTCATGCGAATCCTCCGCGGAGGCAATGGCTGCCTGCGCAGCCGCCACATCGGACTTGGCAATTTTTAATTTGTTCAGAAGATCATCATCTTCAAGCTTAAACAGCACCTGCCCCTTTTTTACCTTGTTCCCGACGTCGACGCTTATGGCAGCCACCTTGCCGGAAATTTTAGGAGCAATATTCACCGTTTCAGAAGAGGTGATCTTCCCCGTATATATCTCCCCTCCTCCAATTACTCCTTTTTGCGCCTGGCTGACCTTTACACTTATGCTTATATCCTGAGCAGCCTGGCTGCCTTGCGAACAACCGGATAAAATACCGATTCCAAGCAGCAATACAACAGCAGTCGCTTTCCACTCTTTCATCTATGCTTCGTCTCCTTTCTCTCCGTGCTTATGCTTGAATTTCCACTACTTCATCCTTTGCTGCTTTTCGTTTTCGTCCGGTGGCAAACAGGAAAATCAGCGGTATCGAACAAAATAATGGTATGGATGATAACAGGAATGTATCCGCAATCCCCCGGGAATAAGCGTCCAGCGAAATTAAACCGGTCACAGTAGAAGCCCACGAGCTCCCAAGCGTCGATTGTAAGATTTGCGCTCCATCCGCGGTTATGGATTCGGCAATATGCTGTGCATGCAGCGCCGTCCGATTCTGCATAAGGAAGGTGAGAATCGCAATGGCCATTGAACCGGCGAGCGTTCTTATCAGGTTGGACGCGCCTGAAGCATTACCCACCTTATCGGTCTCTACGGCGTTCATCCCGACCGTGGACAAAGGCATCATGCATAGTCCGATTCCTATTCCGCGCAGTACGGTTACACATTCAAACCACAAGCGTGATGTCTGTGGTGTCAACAAGTGAAGTTGATAGGTCATCAGACTGGTTAAAGTCAGCCCTACGAGTCCAATCGGTATGATCCCGATCTTGTCTAACAGTTTGCCCGCAATCGGCATCATGAGAGCCATAGCTATAGCCTGCGGGAGTAAAATAATTCCTGTTTCGATAGGAGATACTGACTGAATATTTTGTAAAAATAACGGCGTCAAAAAAGTACCCCCATACATCCCCATCATGACAAAACTGGAGGTAATAACACTGACGGTAAATTTATGATTTTTAAACAGTGAAACATCGATAACTGCATTATTCTTGCCCCGCTCGACAAAGATTAGAAATACCAACGACCAGAAAGCGATAAAAAGTAAAGATACAATTTTAAAGGACCCCCAACCGTCGGAAGACCCGCTGGATAGTGCGTAAAGCAATGTGCCCGCACAGGTCGCGGCTAATAGAAACCCCGGAAGGTCAAATTTGATGGGTTCACCTTTTGGCGGTTCCTTGATCAATAAAACAACCATCAGAATAGCGAATAAGGCAAATGGAACACAAGCAATAAACAGAAATCTCCAGTTGAACCATTCAATCAAATAACCGCTTAACGTCGGACCGATGGCAGGCGCGGCCATGGAGGAAATTCCCCAGATCCCGATCGCCAACCCAATTTGTTCGCGCGGCATAATTTTATACACGACAGTCATGCTAAGCGGCATGATAACTCCACCGCCAAGGCCGGCAATAATACGGGCGGCAATCAACGACATGTCATTCCAGGCAAATATGCACAAGGCTGTGCCTATCGTAAAAACGGAAAGAGCGCCGATCAAAAACTTCTTATAGCCGACCCGCTGCTCCATAAAACCTGTGATCGGAACGATAATTCCTTGAGCCAGGGTATAGCCGGTAACTACCCACTGAATTCGCGAGGCGGTCGACCCTAAATCTGTAGTCAATTGCGGAATCGCCACGTTAATCAAACTGTTGTTCAAAACGGCTACAAAAGCTCCCACGACAATGGCCAAGAAAGCCATCCAACGTTCTTTGGATGATGAATCAGCGGGAGGAGCAGCGGTTATTGGATTTGAATCCATGCCAATCCCCCCTATGGAGTGTGAATTCTGACTTCAACGTTCGTTCCTGGAATCAGCTCCATCCCCTCCGGTATATTCAAGGCAATTTTCACCGGAATGCGCTGCGTAACCTTGTTGAAGTTGCCGCTCGTGTTCGTTGCCGGAATTGCCGAAAATACAGAGTTTGAGGCTTGCCCGACATTACTCACTTTCCCCTGAATGACCCGACCTCCCGCGGCGTCCAGTGTGACATCGACGACTTCCCCCGGCTTGATCCGGCCAATGTCAGTTTCTTCGATGTTGGTAATAACATACAGGCTGCTCATATCCACCATTACCGCTACCGCGGTGCTCGGCGACGCGATCTCTTGCTCATGAGAGTAAAGTTTAATCACGGTACCGTCAATCGGGGCACGCAGCACGGCTTTGCTGACGGAACTGGAGTCCAGGCCAGATACATCCTGGGCAGCAATCATCTCATCCTTCTTGAGCGTATCGCCTTCTTCGATATAAATCTGCTCCAGCTTGGCAGTGATTTGCGGCATCACTCGATACTGGTCCGCAGCTATACGCGCATCATCGGTTTTCACATAATGAGCGCCCTGGTACCAGTAGAAGCAGCCTAACGCCCCGCCGCTGATTACAACCAAGACAACAAGAATTAAATAAATTTTTTTCTTACTCACGCACTCCACCCCAGTAGGCTGAATTTTTTGGCAACATCTTCAATACTCAATCTGATCATGATTGAAATCACCTTTTTTTGGCAGATTTCTTTAGGAACACGCTCCTCTTTATGTATTTTTAATCTAAACATATTACTCTGTACAGAGTAATGACGAAAAGATAATATCTAACTCCAGGCTGATTGTCAATATTAAACATCAAAATAAAAACCCCCGAAATCGGCGATCATGCCGTTTTCGGGGGTTTTTGGCTATCCGTTGCTTTCGTTCAGCAGCCGGACGAATTCATCTTCGTCCTCGATGACCGGAACGCCGAGCTCCTGGGCTTTGGCCAGCTTGCTGCCGGCTTTTTCCCCAGCGATGACGAGATCGGTTTTCTTCGACACGCTGCCGGTCACTTTGGCACCAAGCTTCTCCAGCCGGGCGGTCGCTTCATCGCGGCCGAGCTGGTGCAGCGTACCGGTCAGGACGACGGTTTTGCCGGAGAAGAAGGAGTCCGTCACCGGGGACGCCGGTTTGTCCGGCGCCTTCGGGTCGACGCCCTGCTCCAGCATCTTGCGGATGGCCGCCTGCTGGAACGGGTCGGCAAAAAATGAAACGATGCTTTCGGCCACGATACCGCCGATGTCCGGCAGGGTAATCAGGTCCTCCACTGTTGCCGACATCACCGCGGATAAGCTGCCGTAATGATCGGCCAACACTTTGGTAGTCGATTTGCCGGTGTTCGGAATGCCCAGCGCAAACAGGAAAGATGCGAGGTCGCGGCCTTTGCTCTGTTCGATCGCCTCCAGCAGGTTGTTGGCTTTCTTCTCGCCGAAACGGTCGAGCTTGATCAGATCGTCGAAGGTGAGCGTATATAAGTCAGCCGGTTCATGAACGTTCAGTTCGTCATGCAGTTGCTCCGCGGTTTTTTCGCTGAACGTCTCGATGTCCATCGCGTCACGCGAAGCGAAGTGCGTAATGCGGGCGACAATTTGCGGCTTGCAGCCCAGCCGGTTGTTGCAGAACAGATGGGCGCCGCGCTGCTCCAAAGGCGTGCCGCACGCTGGGCACACGGTCGGAAAGATGATCTCCCCGCCGTCCTGTTCCTCCGTCACTTTGCCGAGAATTTCCGGGATGACGTCGTTGGAGCGGCGGATGAAGACGCGGGTGCCAAGTGCGAACTTCAAGTTTTTCCGCTCAATGTCGCCGACATTGTTGAGCGTGCAGTTTTGCACGGTGACGCCGGCCAGTTCTACCGCCTCGACTTTTGCCAGCGGCGTGATTTTGCCGGTACGCCCGACGTTCCAGGAAACGGACTCCAAAATCGTGGTCGTTTCTTCCGCCTCAAATTTGAACGCCACCGCCCAGCGCGGGAATTTATCCGTGTACCCGAGAATCTCGCGGGTGCGCATATCGGTAATTTTGACGACGGCTCCGTCGATCAGGTAATCGAGCGAAGTACGGCGCTCAACGATCTGTTCCAGTTCGCGCATCACCTCGTCAAAGCTGCTGTGGTACGTCACGAACGGATTGACTTTAAAGCGGTTCTCTTTGAGAAACTCCATCATTTCGCGGTGGTCCCGGAACCGGATTTGATCGGAATACCCCACGTTGTAGAAAAAAGCGCTCAGCTTCCGCTCTGCGGTGACGCGCGGATTCAGGTTGCGCAGGGCGCCGGCCGCGGCGTTGCGGGCATTTTTGAGCGGCTCGGCGGCCGTTTCGTTGTATTTGGCCAGTACGGACAAATTCATGATGCCTTCGCCTTGTACCTCGATCGTGCCCTCACGGTACGGGATGGTCAGCGGCACGGATTTGATCGTTTTTACCTGGGCCAAAATGCCTTCGCCCACAACGCCGTTCCCCCGGGTCGACGCCTGCACCAGATTGCCGTCCGTATAAGTGAGGTTCAACGTCAGACCATCGAACTTCAGCTCGACGACATATGTCGGCGCCGGGAGCGGATCTTCGGGATTTTTGGTGTTATAATCCGCGATCAGCTTGAGTGCCCGGTTGTTCCAGTTTTGCAGTTGCTCTTCGTTTTGGGCCTTATCAAGGCTCCATAAAGGCGCCAGATGCCGATGAGGCTTGAATCCCTGCAGCAGCTCGCCGCCCACCCGCATCGTCGGCGAGTCCGGCAAGGTTACGCCCGTCTCCGCCTCCAAAGCGGTCAACTCATCGTACAGTTGATCATATTCCTTGTCGCTGATCAACGGCTCATCCAGGGTGTAGTAGTGATAGCTGTACTTGTTCAATTGCTCCACGAGCTGCTTCATTTTTTGCATAACATCCATGCAGGGACAACCCTCCTTATAATGTAGAAACGGAACATTCCGGGTATGGCCGGTACCAGTCAGTGGCCAAGCGTCGATGCCGATAAGCTAACGAAGCCGGGCTTTTGTTAACAGTAGCAGGTTTAGTAAAAATGACGTCCTTTTAGGCATTAGCGTTGCATCAAATCGGACAAGATACATTTCTAACCACACAACTATCTAACGGTTACCACAAGCGCTATTTGTTCCAAAAACGTTGATTTCGAATTCTAACGGTTGCCATGGCGCTTATTTCACTTAAACCCGGCTAATTTTGCTTAGATTCAGGCAAATAACGGCGCTCACAACCGTTAGAATTTAGAAAAGGGCTTTTTTCGCAAAATAGCCGCTGCTGCAACCGTTAGAGCTCCGATGGGCGATAGTATCGCTCAAAAACCTGAGCTTTTGCAAGAAATCTGAAAAGTGTCAGGGCGACAAGTTGTCTTGTGCAAGAGTTAAAGCGGCATTAGTGACATTTGCGGCATTAGCGACTTTTTTGGGCGTTATTTGTCTTGGTTGGAGCATTTCCGCCAGTTAAGGGAATTTTATGTCGCTATTTTTGGGCTACCACTGCAAAATTGCTTCAATTCAGGCCAGGTTGCATGGATAGGGACATTTTTTACCGCTATTTATGTTCAGAAGACGAAAATCGGATAGATAGCGCCATAAAATACCGTTATTTCGGGTAGCTGCGAGAAAAGAAGCTGCTCCCGGCAATTTCGGTCGTTGACTTGATCGCCGGCATGCAGCGCAACGCCACGTGCGCAGATCTATCGCGTCCCAGTCCTAGTTCCAAGTTCCGCTAGTACCTATTATCATCAGTTCCCCAGATTGGGGGAGATATACTTCGGGTCTTTCAGTAATGGTGATGAGTCCCCAGCTCTCACTCGCCGTCGGTGACCTTGGTGATCGGCGCGAATCCAGCGAGCAGGCGTTTGACGCCAACCGGCGCCGGGAAAGCGATCTGCAGCTCCGTATCGTTGCCGGAGCCTTTGATCGAGACGACCGTGCCAACGCCCCACTTGGCATGGGAGACCTTATCCCCGGCGCTGAAGTCGCCGGGGTCCGCCGCCTTGGCCGCCGCGGCTCCCGGCGCGCCGGTGGTCGCGGCAACGTTGTCACGCCCCCGCAGGGGGACAACGTTGCCGCGACCGGCCGGTCCGCCCGGCGCAGCCGCGGACCGCGAGCCCAGGCCGCCGCTATCCAGCATGCGGCCGAAGTTCCCGCCGCCGGCGCTGTCGAAGCCGCGGCCGCTGTAGGCGCCGCCGGCGCCCGGCCCGCGGCGGTAGCGGTCGCGCGGCGCGCCCCCGCCGTCCTCTTTCAGTTCCTCGGGGACTTCGTCGAGGAACCGGGACGGCGGGTTGGCCGTCGTGCGCCCGAACAGCGTGCGCATCTGCGCGCACGAGAGGAACAGCCGCTCCTCGGCGCGCGTTATGCCCACGTACGCCAGGCGGCGCTCCTCCTCCAGCTCCTCGTTGTCGAGGAACGTGCGGCTGTGCGGGAACACGCCTTCTTCCATGCCGATGATGAACACGACCGGGAACTCCAGGCCTTTGGCGCTGTGCATCGTCATCAGCACGACGGCGTCGTCGGTCGGCTTTTCGGCGTCGCTGTTGTCGTTCATGCTGTCGATATCGGCGATCAGCGCCAGATCCGTCAAGAACGCGACGAGCGACTTGTCCTCGTTGTTGTTCTCGAATTCCATCGTAACCGACAGGAACTCGTCGATGTTTTCGAGGCGCGATCGCGATTCGATCGTGTTTTCGTTTTGCAGTTCAATCCGGTAATGGGTCATTTCCAGCAGTTTTTCCGTAAGTTCGGTAACCGACAGGTAATCGACCATCTGATGCAAAGCGGCGATCATGTCGTAAAACTCCACCAACGCATTGCGCGTGCGACCCGCTAGCCCGAGGTCGTCGACCGTTGCCAGCACCTTGTAAATCGACGTCCCACGCTCGGCCGCGGCGTCCGCTAGCTTAGCCACCGTCGTGTCGCCGATGCCTCGTTTCGGTACATTGATCACCCGCGTCAGGCTGATGTCGTCGTCCGGGTTGGACAAAAGCCGCAAATAAGCGAGCAGGTCCTTGATTTCTTTGCGGTCATAGAACTTGATGCCGCCGACAATTTGATAAGGGATGTCCGACTTGATCAAAATTTCCTCGATCACCCGCGACTGCGCGTTGGTCCGGTACAAAATCGCATGATCGCGGTAGTTGCGGCCTTTTTTTACACTATTATGAATTTCCGAGGTAACAAAATACCCTTCATCATGCTCAGAATCGGCGCGGTACACCTTGATCTTGTCGCCCTCACCTTTATCGGTCCAAAGGTTTTTCGGCTTGCGGCCCGTATTTTGGCCGATCACTGCGTTGGCAGCGTTAAGGATCGTCGAAGTGGAGCGGTAGTTTTGCTCGAGCATAATCGTTTTGGCTTCGGGATAATCTTTTTCGAAGTTTAAGATGTTGCTGATGTCCGCCCCGCGCCAGCGGTAGATCGACTGGTCGCTGTCGCCGACCACGCAAATGCGGTGGTGTTTGTCGGCCAGCATCCGGCACAGCATGTACTGCGCGCGGTTGGTGTCCTGGTATTCGTCGACGTGGATATATTGAAATTTTTTCTGGTAAAAATCGAGCACTTCCGGCGTTTCTTTAAACAGCTCGATCGTCTTCATGATCAGGTCGTCGAAATCGAGCGAGTTGTTGCTGCGCAGCCGTTTTTGGTACATGACGTACACTTTGGCGACGATGCCTTCAAAATAATCCCCGATCTTCTGCTCATACTGCTGCGGTGTGATCAGTTCGTTTTTGGCCGTGCTGATCATTGACTGAACCGCCTTCGGCTCGAATTTCTTCGTGTCGATGTTCAGCTCCTTCATGCAGTTGCGGATCACCGACAATTGGTCCGTCGAATCGAGAATGCTGAAGTTGGAGTTAAAGCCAATCCGCTCGATGTCACGCCGCAAAATACGCACGCACATGGAGTGGAACGTGGACACCCAAATGTCCCGCCCTTCCGCGCCGCCGACAAGGAGGGATACCCGGTCCTGCATTTCGCGGGCGGCTTTGTTCGTAAACGTAATCGCCAAAATCGCCCAAGGCGGCGCTTTGCGGGTGGCGATGAGATAGGCGATGCGGTGCGTCAGCACGCGCGTCTTGCCGCTGCCCGCGCCGGCCATGATGAGCAGCGGCCCTTCCGTCGCCTCCACCGCTTGCTTTTGCTGGGGGTTCAGGCGGTTGACCGCCTCTTGTATGTTAACAGGTTGCATGTTCATGCACCTTCCTTTCTTAAAGAGGTAGTTCAAAAAGTTGAAAAAACGCACTTCAAAAGCATACGCTTTGGTGCTGAAAAGCCGACTTTTTTGAACACGTACTTAAAAAATTATCGCGTTCCCTTCACGGCCGCCACGGTTTCCAGCGCCTGCTCCAGGTCGCCGTATACCGCGTTGCCTACAACGACGGTGTCACATACCGCTGCCGCCCGTCGGGCCGACTCGGCATCGGTGATGCCGCCGCCGTAGAACAGGCGGGAGCGCTCCAGCGTCCGGCGCATCGCCGACACCAGCTCCAGATCGCCCAACTGGCCGCTGTACTCCGCATACACGACCGGCAGCCCCAGCAGCTTGTCGGCGAACTGGGCATAAGCGCCGGCCTGAGCGGCATCGAGTCCGGCATCCGCTGCGGTAACCTTGGCTACGGTCGCCTCCGGGTTCAGAACGATGTATCCTTCCGGGATCAACTGCTCCCATGGGATCATGTAGCCGTATTGCTCGATCGCCCGGACATGCTGGCCGATGAGCCAATCCCGATGGCCGGCATTCAACACGATCGGAATCATATATAGATCGAAGCCCGGCACGACCGCCTCCAGGTCGGACACCTCCAGCACGCAAGGCACCTCATACCGGCGCACGCGCGAGAGCAAATCGACGGTATTTTCATAGGTTACGCCGCTCGACCCGCCAACCATGATCGCGTCTGTTCCGGAAAGGCACACGGCCTCCAAGGCCCGATCGTCCAACAGGCGGTCCGGGTCCAGCTTAAATACGTGCCGCCAGGATGCTATCAGTTGTTTCAAGGTGAATTCCTCCAACAGTAGGTCCCACAAGTTAGGTTTAACGTACGAGGGGTAATAACCCCCGCACCCGCGAAAAACGGGGCCTATCTCGCTCCGCCCCGTTCCCATCCGTTCAACGTATCATCGTTGTTCGTTAAACCGTCTGAGAGACTCTTTTTCTCCCCGGTTTCTTATTCTTTTTCTAGTCTATGTTACCGCGGAATCCCTGTCAATGTTCGCATGAAAGGCGAACAAAAAAAGCGCCCTCGGGCGCCTATCCCGCATGATTCTCCAAACTGAGACCTTGAAGTCGGATAAGTGTAAAACATGCAATTATTAGCGGCGAAGATGCTTATCCGCTCTTTTTTAGTTGTATTTCATACAGTTAGATAGGTGCTAACTAGGTCATTCGTGATCGTTCAGTATAATTAATTGCATCTTTCGCAACTATTCGTCTCTTCAGGCGTTGATCCTGAATTCTAACTGTATAAAATGCAATTATTCAGCTACCGCCCCAACGCCAAAACCCATCCCGGCTTGGCCGCGTCGGCTTCGGTCAAAAAGTCGGTATAAAAGCCGTAAGCCCCCATCTTTTTGAACGCCGTCATCTTTTTCGGATCGTTTATGGTATGTACGTAAGAAACCACTCCGATCCGGTTCAGTGCCGTGATCAGCCGGGAATTCGCCCGCTGCTCGGACATCGTGATGGCGGTGATGCCTGCTTCCTTGGCAAAGCGTAACACTTCTTCATCCGTGTCGGTCGTCTGGTACAACGTGAAAATGACCGACGGGAACGGATAAATTTGCTTCAGCGGCTCCAACATCGGCCGATTGTAAATTTGCGGTACGATCCGCTCCAGCAGCGCCGGGTCCTTCGCCTTGGCTTTGGCGACAATCCGGGTAAAAATATGCTGAATCTCCTCCGGTTTGCTCTGCTTCGTGTCCGTCACGAAATACACATCCGGATAGAGCTCCATCAGCCCCAAAATGTCGTTCCAGTCCAGCGGCTCGTATTGGCCCATGATTTTGGCCGCCTTGAATTCAGCATGGGAAAAAATCGCACTATGGCGGTCCGGCTCGAGTTCGTCCTGTTGGCCCATCATTTTGGTGAAGCTTTCACCCCACTCATGGCGGGCGATGAGTTGATCGTCGCTGCTCAGCAGCAGATCCACTTCGAAAATGCGGAAACCTTTTTCATAGTTTGCAATGAAAGCTTCATAGGTATTCGTGTATGTCATTCCATTAATCCCGCCGAGGGCGTGGGCCACCATCCGGTGGGCCGTAAACCCTTGAACCTGCGGCGACTGCCGGCCGGACAGGCCTGCCAGCAAAAGAACCAGACAAGCAATGATGATTGCTGCGTTGTACTTCAGTTTGTTTTTCATGAAAAGAAAACTTCCTATCTTAGTTGTGTAACGTATTCAATAAGCCCCGGTGCCCTTAATGACAATCGGGATCGTTTTGAAAATAATCTTCAGCTCCAGCCTGAGGCTCCAATGCTCAATATAATAGAGGTCAAGCTTGACCCACTCATCAAACGGGAGATCGCTGCGGCCGTTAATTTGCCAAAGCCCCGTAATCCCGGGGCGGATGTCCAGGCGGCGCCATTCGTAGTCGGTATACCGTTCCACTTCCTGCGGCAGCGGGGGACGGGGACCAACCAGGCTCATCTGGCCAAAAACGACATTGATCATCTGCGGCAGCTCGTCAATCGAATACTTGCGGATAAACCGCCCCACCCGGGTGATCCGGGGATCGTTTTTCATTTTAAAAACAGGTCCGTCCGCTTCGTTATGAGCGGCCAGTTGATGGATCAGCGATTCGGCATTTTCCACCATCGATCTGAACTTGTACATATTAAAAGGAGCGCCGTTTTTCCCGATGCGCCGCTGCTTGATCATGATCGGGCCTTTGGAATCCAGCTTGATACAGATCGCGACCACCGCCAGCAGCGGTGAGATGACAATCAGCCCCAGGCTCGCAAGCACGATGTCGACGGCCCTTTTCAAAATCAGGTTTAAACCGCGCAATGGCGTTTTAACGATCTCGATGCACGGGTAATCGTAAGCCTGGTCAAATACAACGCCGGAGGTGACCATTTCGAACATTTCCGGGATGATTTTGATGCGGACATCGTATTTGCGGATTTTCGTGATCAGTTCGTTAATGAGTTTCCGTTCAGACGGGATTGTGATGTAAATTTCGTGAATCTGGTAGTGCTGCAGCAGTTTTTCGACCTGGTCGACGCTGCCGATGACGTCGTCATCCCCCGCTTTGTAATCGTCCAAAAACCCGACGAAACGATAACCGTTCGTTTTGCTGGCAAACACATTGTTCCGAATTTCTTCCCCCACGCGCCCCGCCCCGATGATCAGCACGTTTTTGCTGTATATATCGGTCCGTTTGAGGAGGAGCATGACCCCCATCCGCAGCAGCCGGGACACAAAAGCGCAAACCACGATCATGACCGCGAACGAAAAGATGACGAGCCGGGAATACACTGTCCCTGTTTGGAGGAAAAAGATAAGTCCCAACGCGATCAAAAAGGAAAAGAACACGGCTTTGCAGACGGTGAACGTGTCATCGATCAGCTTAATGTCCCGGTCCCATTTATACAGGCCGTTGTGCGTGCTGTACAATGCATAGATGGCGAAAATGACCGCCAGGAGGATACCGTAATCTACCGCAATGGGCAGCCGCTCCAAATTCTGAAACAGCTCCGGCCAGCTTCCCATATTATAAGCGGGCAACACACGGTACGAGAACAGCGCCAAAAAGCTGAGCACGTACAAAAGATATTCGAAACCGATCAGAAAAAAATTGAGAATCCACTCCAAACGTACCGTCCTTTTCTTGTACGCCGTAATGTTCTCCGCGATCAGCAGATTGGTAGCTTTTATTTTATGGTTGTTCATCGAAACGGACGAATTCATTTCTACACTCCCTAAACAAACTTCAAACCATTGGTGTTCCTATCACTAACCGCGTTCTTAAAGCGGAGCCTACCCGTTCATACCGACGTCCCGGCCGGACCCTTGGCTCTGAGCAGCTGCCGGAGCAGGTCGTTTTGCGGGTTTGGCCAAGGCCGATTTCGTTACGGCCAAGGCAAATTGCACAGCGATCCCGGCGTAAATGGCCGCACTCACAAATATGTTGTAATTTTTCCGATAATGCTTGCGATAGAAAAGAATCATGGACCGGTGAAACTCATAAATGATTTTTAGCGGGCGGCGAGGCGCGCTGCCCCCTTTGTAGTGTACGATCGTCGTGCGGGGGTAATAGTAGTTCACCCATCCCGCCTGCTTGATCCGGTAGCACCAATCCGTGTCCTCCGCATACATGAAGTAATCCTCGTCCAATAAGCCAACCTGCTCGATCGTTTCCCGGCGGACCATCATAAACGCCCCGACGAGGCAATCGATCGGGTATTCCTCATTTGGATCCAGATAGCCAAGCTGATATTGATTGAACTTGGGATTGTTCGGGAACCGTTTGGAGAACCCAAACGCATAATAAAACGAAGCCGAAGGCGTCGGAAACCCTCGTTTGCACGCTTTATCCAGCGATCCGTCCGGCAAAATCACCTTGCACCCCGAGGCTCCCACATCAGGGCGGCTGTCCATAAAGGAAAGCATGATGTCAAGCGTGTCCTTTTGAATGACCGTATCCGAGTTTAGCAGCAGGACATAACGGCCGGAGGATATTTTAATCGCCTGGTTATTGGCGTACGAAAAGCCCGTATTTTGCTCGTTTGCAATCAAGGTTACCTGCGAAAATTCGCGGCGGATCGCCTCCACCGAATCGTCATGCGAATAATTGTCGACGACGATCACTTCATAGATGTAGTCCGTTTCCGACGCGTAAACCGACCGCAGACAGTCGACCGTTAAGCGGCATGTGTTGTAATTTACGATGACAATGCTTAAATCCACCTGCAACGCTCCTGACAAATATAGTAATCTATCGACATTATACCATAGGTAACGCCCTTAATAGTTGTGTAAGAATTTTTCAATTTACTTTTTTTATGCGCTAAACAAATGTAAATAAAGGATCGGCGGCAACCGATCCCGTTGGGTGAACCGCTATTAAAGCTTCGAGCAGGAAATAGATAGTTTCCATATCGAAGTCTATTCTTTTTCCGCTGGAAGCCTCTTTTTACTGGAAACCGCACGTTTTTTCTCCCGAATAACCCTTCGTTTTTCCCGCAGATGAGGCAGTTGCTCAAAAAAGTCCTTCCACGCTCCCAACACCTTCGGTTCCCTTAGCAAAATATACCCGTTACTGGCCAGTTCATAGGCCAAGAGCTTCGGCAGTTGTTTTAACCATTGATAGCCGAAAAGGTTTTTAAAGATCATTTTGTAGCGGTTAATGTAGGAGAATTTGCGAACAAAAAGCGGTTGTGAACTCCGCTTACCTTTCTTCCAACCACGGGCATGGGTCGCCTTCGCATCGGCACAATAGAATGCTTTCCAGCCGAGCAATCCCGCCCGCCAGGCAACGTCGATATCTTCTTTATAAGCAAAAAAGCTTTCATCAAAAAACTCGTCCTGTAGCGAAATGTCCCGAATCATCTCCCTCCGGTACATCGCCGCAGCACCCGACACGCCAAACGCTTCGCCGGATTCCCTCCAGCTTGCCGCCGATTCGCCCGCTCCGCGATCAAAAGCGCGCCAGATTCCGTTCATGGAAAGGCCGGTGCTGTCCACTATCTCGGGAGCATCCTTGAAAAGGAGCATTCCAGTAGCGCTTCCGACCTCCGGTTGCCGCTCCATCTCACCGACTAGCCGTTCCACATAATCGGCCCCAAGCTCCACATCCGGATTGAGGACAAGCACGTAATCGCTCTCCGTCAAGCGAATGGCCTGATTGTGCGCAGGGGCAAAGCCGGTATTCAAGGGATTGGGGATGAGTTGAATGATCCGGCTTCCCGTTCGTTCGATATATTTACGTACGCGTTCCGCTGTACCGTCCGCCGAGGCATTGTCGATAACGATGACCTTCTGAGGTTCGTACGTCTGCCGCAAAACGGCATTCAGACAAACTTCGATTTCTTCAGCGCTGTTATAAGTTACAATATGTATGGTAACCGTAGGGGATAACGTCATTTCATAGCTTCCTTTTCTTATATCATAGTTCCTGCCGTATTTATGTGGCGCGTGTTCATTATACCAAACGAGGCCACAGTACGTACACTTTGGTTGACGGGGCGGGACTTTTTCATTATGGTAATTTTATGACAAAAGCTTCTGGAGGAATTCCCCTTGAAAAAAGCCAAATTGGAAGAGATCGAAATCTTACGAGGGATTGCATTTTTGGCGGTCGTGCTGCAGCATGTCATCGCCGGCATCTTTTACCAGCCGGATGTAAACGCCCCATCCATCATCGCCGGGACGACGTTCCTCGGATTCATCCGCTTTGCGGTTCCGCTGTTCGTTTTTATTACCGGCGTGGTGTTATTTTATAATTATGACGGCAAACTGAACTATCTGAGCTTTTTACGGAAAAGATTCCGGCAAATCATCCTGCCCTATTTGACCTGGACCGTTTTTTACTTTGTTTGGGTCAGCTTCTTAAGCGGCGTTCCGGCATCAACGACCTGGAATGAGCTGCTTAACCTGGTGGAAGCCGCTCTAACGGGGAAGGCCTCATATCATCTGTGGTTTATGGTGATGGTTATTCCGTTTTACATTTTGTTCCCCTGGTTTCGATTACTGATGTCCAAAAAAAGAAAAACCTGGATCAATCTGCTCGTCGTGGCCGTTTTCTTTGTGGTGAATCTCATTCTGGTCCATGCCTTGTCCAAAGGCATGATCGCCTCGGACAATCCACAGCTCGCCTTTATTTTTGACTATCTGGACCGGAACTTCCTGTTCTGGATGTTTTATTTTATGCTGGGCGGTCTGGCGGGGCTGTATTACGAAACGTGGAAGAAATTTGTCGATAAAACCAAATACGTAGCCATCGCGGCTCTGGCGGTTTGCTTTTACTTCATTGTTGACGATATCGTCCGGATAACCGGCAGTTCCACCGGCGATCCGTATCTCTACACCGCCAACGTAACGGCGCCGCTTAAACCGTTTATGATGATTACCATCATCACTTTGATCGTGCTTGTCTTTGCTATTGCGATGAAGCTGGCCAGTAAACCGACGAAGTTTTCCCAACTTCTCGCCTTGTACGGCAAGTATTCCTTTGGCACCTATCTCATGCACGCTTTCGTCTTAAGTTTCACCAGCCGTTTGGCGATCGATTATTTGTATATGTTGGACGTGTATTCACAAACTGTGATTTCTTTTGTCCTGTGCGCGTCCATTAGTTTGTTCCTTACCGTTTGGCTCAGCCGGATGAAGATTTCGGTGGGGGAGATGTGGGTGGGGAAGGTGTAGTATCGGCAAAATACGCTATCGTCCGCCAAGCGGCGGACGATACATAACACATCTATAACGCGAAACGAATCAATTCTCTTGACTTTCCCTGAGTTCCAGTAAAAACGCCCTAAGTCCCTCTCGCCAAGGCCGCAAATCCTGCAGCCCGTTGGTACGGATCGACAGGTGATCCATCACCGAATTCTGCGGGCGCGGAGCCGGACGCGGAAATTGTTCCGTTGTGCAAGGCTCTAAACGAACCGGATAAACTTGCCCCCAAATACTTTCAGCTTCCGCAAAAATCGCTTGGGCAAACTCAAACCATGTACATTCCCCTGCGTTTGAAGCCTGGTAGATCCCGTACTTTTCCGTATTAACCAGTTCCAAAAGAAATGCTGCTAAATCGACCGTGTAGGTAGGGGACCCTTTTTGGTCATTCACCACATTAAGCACTGGCTTCTCTTGACCAAGCTTCAACATCGTTTTCACAAAATTATGGCCATGCAGCCCGTATACCCAAGAAGTCCGAACGATAAAAAAGGCGGAAGACAAGCTTTGCACCAGTACCTCTCCCGCTCGCTTCGATTTGCCGTAGATGCTTTGAGGATTCGTATTGTCATACTCCTGATAAGCGGACATTGCGGTTCCATCAAAAACGTAATCCGTGCTGATATAGCAAAACTTAGCCTTGACCTGTTCCGCTGCAACAACCATATTTCTCGTACCTACTGCATTGACAGCATAAGCCGCATCAATATCGGTTTCTGCTTGATCGACGGCGGTATAAGCAGCGCAGTGAATGATTGCATCCGACTTGAATTCCTGCACACGTTCTAGACACACCTCGTAATCGGTAATATCCAGCGAATCTCGATCACACGGAAGAATTTCATGCCCGGCTTGCTCAAAAAGCCGTATGACGTCTTTTCCTAACTGCCCTCCGGCCCCAGTGACGAGCACTCTCATAAGCGCTCACCCAGACGGTTGCCATACTGATTGGCATAATACTCTTGATACGCACCCGATTGAATCCGCATCCACCATTCTTTATTGTCCAAGTACCAGCGAATCGTTTCTTTAATCCCGGTTTCAAAAGAATACTTTGGCTTCCAGCCGAGCTCCCGCATGGTTTTGGTAGGGTCGATACCATAACGACGATCATGCCCTGGGCGGTCCTGCACGTGCTTAATCAAGGACTCCGGTTTGCCGAGCAGTTCCAAAATCGTCTGCACAATATGCAGATTCGTCCGCTCGTTGTTTCCGCCAATGTTATACACTTCGCCATTCCGGCCTTTGTGAATCACCAGATCTATTGCGCTACAATGGTCCTCAACAAACAACCAGTCGCGTATATTCAACCCATCGCCGTACACCGGCAGCGCTTCGTCAGCCAATGCTTTGGAAATCATAAGGGGGATCAATTTTTCCGGAAACTGATACGGACCGTAGTTGTTCGAGCAGCGCGTAATGTTTACTGACAGCCCAAAGGTTTCATGATACGCGCGCACCAATAAATCCCCGCCGGCCTTGCTCGCTGAGTACGGGCTATTCGGCACCAGTGGCGTTTCCTCAGTAAACAACCCCGTTTCTCCCAAAGATCCGTAGACTTCATCCGTGGAAACTTGGATATATTTTTTAACCCTATGCTTTTTTGCCGCGTCGAGCAGTATCTGAGTCCCCAGCACATTCGTCTTCACAAAAACATCCGGCTCTAAAATGCTCCGATCTACATGCGATTCTGCCGCAACGTTGACAATAACGTCAACACCTTGGCCAATCAAATCACCCATCGCTTCAGCATCCGTAATATCCGCCTTCACGAAAGTATGGTTTGGGTTACCTTCCATCGATTTCAGGTTTTCCAGGTTCCCCGCATAGCTGAGCGCGTCTACATTTACGATTCGGCAATCTGGATGCTGCTTCAGCATATATAATACTAAGTTACTGCCGATAAATCCGGCACCGCCTGTGACTAGTAGTTTCACAAGAAGAGACCTCCTCCTGGTGAAGCATAGCTTCATCTCATAAATATTTCACCACATAGATATTCGAAAAAACGATCGGGGTGATAATATTGGGCCAAGGTGTAGATCTTGATTAAAAAAGCAAAAATGCCTGGTTTCCCAGGCATTTTGTGGTTAACGGTTATTTTGTGACAACCTTATATTCAACTGGCGCATATTGATATGTTTTATCCTTAGATATGATTATAAAACTAATTTTACCAGCTTTAATTAACTCTTCGGCATTTACATTAAATGTAAATCCAGAGTTAGTCAGATTAGTATTTTTAAAATATTCTGAAACACTAGTACGAGACTCACCATATGAACCAGGGTAATATTTATCGCCAATTTTCAAGAATATACTGTTGGCAACATCATTAGCCCTTGGATCTATCGCCCAACCATTCAAACTTACTGTGCCACTAGTTTTATCAAGAATTACATTTTCTTGATTCTGAACAAGTTCATTATTAAAATAATCAAGCCACATTGGGTTCGTAGTACTAATTACAGGCAAATTTTTAAAAGGTTCATATTCCATAAATTCAGTAGATGTTGATAAAATATTCATTGTTTTTTCAAAACTTCTCTCAACATTTTCATAAATAACAATATCCGGATTAAATATTTCTACAAAATCCTTAATTCGGTTAATGTTGTCGGAATATATAAAATATGTTTCAGAAAAGCTTTCCGCTAAATTTGGTGTCATAAAGCCATAAAGATAGCTATCGCCTAAAATAAGGGCTCTCGGTAGTTTACTGTTACTATTTTTATAAGAAACAGCCATCATAGTTGTCGAAAGGTTTAGATTATCCAGCACGCCAGATGTTTCATGGGCCAATCGTTTCTCTTTATAATTAAATGCATAATCTGTTTCTGGAAAAGAAATAGCATTGTATACAATATTTTCTCTTTGATACTCAGAGATATCGAAGTCTTTCCAGGAAATGACCTTTATATCCGGGTAATACTTACGGACTCTCTTCATCAATTCTGTATATCCAATAAACGCTCCATAATTATTCCAGTGTCCGTTATCATATCTAGGCGAATAAACAGTAGCTTTACTTTTGGCCTTTAATAATTGATCTTTTGGAGTAAAGTAATCAAGGTTTGTATTTTTTTTGAAGTAGTTATCAATCAAATCCGACCTAGAAATATCCCCCACTTTTAAGATTGTGTCAGGGTAATTTTCAGGATAAATTGTTTTTTTATCAGGATTAAGCATAACTATAAAAGGTATTTCTTTTCCTTTTAAATAGTTGTTTGTTTTCTCAAGTGAATCCCCCCATTCTTTCAACTGCTGATCAGAAGGTAGGTTCAAATGTTGATAATCAGCAATAATCTCAGGAGTTACATAATACAGCCATTCATTTTTTCCAACTAATGTATCCGCCTTAGTTAATCTTCCAAACAAATTATATTGTATTTTGGTATTTTCTTGAACAAATTTATCCCTAAAACCTAAATTATCATTAAACCAAGCTTCAAATTCCTTGATAAAATGAGTATTTAGTTTTCCATCTCCCAAAGTGAAATCAGGAAATTTAGCCAGGACTCTATTTTCTGCAACAGAGACTCTCCCTTGAGTTTTATTAACCATAACTAAAGGAAGGGATATAGCTAATAAAAATATAATAGCTATTACTACATTAAACACTTTATGCGCCTTCATCTCCATAACTCCTTAGAATCTAAAATATATAAACGGGTTGTAGGTTGATGTAGCTATAAACATAATACATATCACCAGCAATATGGCAACATAAGCGTTTTGAAACAATAAACTAAATCCGTTATGATCTTCATAGGCTCCGACATTTTCTCGTACATACTTGGAAATAGGTAAGGAGGCAATGCATGCAATAATTATCATTGTTATTACCATTGGATCCAAGTAGTACCAAACAGTAAACCCTACATCATAAGGATGTGTAATACCGAACATAATTTTAAGATAATTGATAGCATAGCTAAGGTCCGATGCCCTAAATAATACCCATCCAACAACTACAATTAACATAGTGTAAATCCATGTCAAAATTTTAGGGATTTTTATCTTAATATTAGTTCGTTTAAGTACGCGTTCAATTATAAGGAAGATACCATGCCACAAACCCCAAATCACAAAATTCCAGGCGGCCCCATGCCATAATCCCGTGACAAGAAATACAATCAATAAATTAAAATAAACGTTGCCTTTTCTATTCCCACCTAATGGGATATACAAATAATCTCTAAACCAAGATGACAGTGAAATATGCCATCTTCTCCAGAATTCAGTTACAGATTTAGAAACATACGGGAAATCAAAGTTCTCTTTAAATTTAAATCCAAACATTCGTGCAAGTCCTATTGCCATATCTGAATATCCAGAAAAATCAAAGTAAATTTGCAGTGTGTAACAAATTGCCCCTACCCAAGCTGTTGACATTGAATTCTGATAATACGGTAAATTGAATATATTATCTGCCACTTGGCCCAACGTATTTGCAATAATGACCTTTTTACCTAATCCTATTACAAAACGTCTAACACCATACGCAAAATCATCCACTGTAGTAACTCGATTATCGATTTGCTCGTCCACGTCAACATATCTAACAATCGGACCGGCAATTAATTGTGGAAAAAATGATTTAAACAAAGCGAATTTCAATAAATTCTTCTGCACGTTTACTTTTTGAAGATATACATCTATTACGTATGAAAGTCCTTGAAAGGTGAAGAAGGAAATCCCAATGGGTAGTACAATATGTTGTAATTCAAAGCTCAGACCTGTAACACTATTCAAACTAGAAATAAAAAAATCAAAATACTTAAAATAAAACAACAGACCACAGTTTGCAAGAACCCCAATAATCATGGTTAACCTACAAATTGTAATATTAAATTTAGATCTACATAAGTTTATGAGGAGCCCAAAAATATAGTTAATGAGGATCGAGAGTATAATTACGAATACAAACTTGGGTTCGCCCCAAGCATAAAAAAATAAACTTGCCAGCAACAGAAATGCGTTGCGGTATTCTATTTTTAATAAAAAGTAACCAATCAAAACAAGTGGCAGAAAACAAAACAAAAAGATAGATGAGCTGAATACCATTAAATTAACTCCTCGCCTTTCTCTTACTGACCGTTATTTTCTACCTAAATAAAGCCTTTTTGATAGCTTTCAATCTATTAACGACCCTTGGCGGTAGATGTTTACGCAGTGTAGATTTAACCAAATACTTTATGGATTTCTTCCTACCAATCGTTTTTCTAATACCGGTTACAATTTCACTAAGAGGTTGATATCGATACATACCGTTTTCAAATAGAGCCAAGTTTATTTCTCTTAACATATAATTCAAATTGGTAATTTCAATTCTTGCTAATTTATCTGACATAACCCACCCTGGATAATATCCCTCATGTTGCACTATAAATGGGTATACTCTTTCAATTGCATGCAAAAGAGTTCCGTCCATATCATTTGGCTCTTTTGGAAAGTCTTCATACTTCCAATCGTATTCAATGAGTGCTTTTAATGCTTTAGGTCTAAACCAAAACATTGTACCAAGAGGTGCGATAGGTTCTTTAGTTATATCTAATGGTATTTGATCCATTCCAAGTTTCTCTAACAATCGCTTTGTATTATTAAAATTATTAGACCACTCTAATCCAATTGTAGAATAGTATACACCATGATTAGGAGGCGGGGGGGTTAGCAATCCTAGTCTAGGGTTCTCTTCAAATGTATTAATAATATTCGCTACATACTCTTTGCTTCCAAGTACATTTTCAAAACACTTGTACATGAAAGATGTACCTACACTATACGGCTTAATTTGGGTTGTCTTCTTATCATGGGCAAAACATACATAATCATAATTCATTAATATATCTTTACACCCTACCAGAAGGGAGGAGACATCTCTACCTCGATTTTCGATCACTCTAACTTCCAATTTATTGCAATCCAACTCATTAAATACCCGAAGAATCGCTTCCCTTTTCCTCTCAGTATCAGTAGTTATATAGACATCGGAATCAGCAGTAATAGACTTAGCATATTCCAGACACTCAACTAGCAAATCCTCAAAGTATAAGTGCATAATTAATGCTATTTTTCTATCCTTGTTTTCTTTATAATTACTAAAATTCAAAGGTAGAACGTAGTTTAATTGCATGTTTTTCTTAATATCTGCTTGATTGCTAGTTCTGAGGATATTGTCCCATATCAGATCGATATTATAATCTAAGTTTTTCCTTATATACTCGTAAGTTTCTACTCCTACTTCACCTGTATTAAACTGGAGATAGAAAGAATAATAATCAAAAAATACCTTCCGTTTCACAATCGGGCATCTTCTCTTTAATAATTCTAACGGAGTGTAAGTAGTTGGCGCTTGTGTATGTTCTTTAAGATCATCTGTATCTATATATACATCACAAGAAAACCCACTGTCAGAAAAATCCTTTGTGAAAATACCCTCATGAAATGCCATTGATTCAATGTATGAGCCTATTGGTCTCATCTTGTCCCAATACCGTTTAAACTCAAAGCTGCTATGCATCTTTTTTCTTATAACAATAAAAAATGATTGAATGAAATCGGGGATATATCCGTATTTCATATGCCCACCAGTCCAATCATCTTCCGTCCCGTAATGCTTGGTTATCCCCCAAAAATCAATATTTCTTCTGCTCATTTCATTGAACATTTCACTGAATGGGTAGAAAGGTCCGAACATTGTATAGTTTATCAACACTAGTTCATCATAGTATGAAAGGTCATCCCATCCGATATACTCTATTCCTTCTTTGTACGCCCAAACATCAAACCCTTTATTCTCTCTCACTATAATATCTTCAGTGATTTTTTCAAACTTCTGACGACCATCAATCGTCAATTTCCCATTGCAGACAACAACAAGCCGGTCTACATTCCTCTTTAAATCTTCCAACATAACTGGAATATAGTCATCCACTATTCCGTCTTTATCATAAAATAAAAATACAGCTACCCTTTTCATACTAATTCCAACGCTTTCTAACGACATTTCGCCCGCCCTTTCAGATGAATCCAAGACTTTTTTTCCATTCTTTCATTATAATAGATTTACTACTTTTAAAATTTTCTGAATTTTTTCATTATTTCCCCATATTGCAGGAGAGTCATATGGACGTTCTGGAAATGCTCCATATTCTAATTTAATGTTAAAAGCGTTCTTTTCGAGGAATTTTTCTACCATTTCCTTTAATGAAACGGGTTGTCCAGAACAACAATTAATGATCCCCTTAACTTCCGTTTGCAAAACACTCAAAGAAATTTGTCGAGCCAACTCATCAACAGTAATGAAATCATACTTGTTCTCCCCGGTTGTAAATGGGAAAGATTCCTTTCCTTCTTGTTCAGCTTGGATGATCTTAGAAAAAATAGACTTATTCTTCAAATCATCACCATAGATATAGAATGCTCTTAACCACTGAAATACTACATCTTTATCTCTTATAAAAGTTTCTAACGCTTGACGCAGACTATTTTTAGCAATTCCATATAATGAATAGGGATTTGTAGGGGTATTTTCATTAATTTCGCCCTCATGATACCCGACCTCATGCATTGTTCCCATTACAGCAACATGCTTCAAACCACCATTCACCATATTTTTAATAAATTCATAATGAGAAAATAAATTTTTTAGATGTGAGTCTGCGTTATGAACAAATCCATCCCTCCAAGCCATATGCAAACAGATATCAGGTCTTCCTAAATGGTCAAATATTTGTTCATTACTTGAAAAGATGTTATATTCAATAACATTAGCACGAAAATCAATTCGATCTGTGTTATTGTCAACTGCCATAACTTTAACACCCATATCAAGCAACGTTTTAACAACATAGTTACCGATGTACCCACCTGCACCTGTTACTAATACAGTCTTACTAGACATATAACACTCCTCCAATATTGACAATTCGAAACTATCGCTGGAGATACGCATCACATACGTCCTCTACTAGTCCTGATGCCATTACTTGTCCTTTGTTTAACCAAATTGCATTGTTGCAAACATTCCTAACTTGATCAATTGAATGTGAAACGAGGAGCAATGTGGTTCCACCAGATGTTAACTCGCTCATTCTTTTTTCGCACTTTTCTTGAAAAGACTGATCCCCAACCGACAATATTTCATCAACAATTAACAAGTCCGGTTTTACTAGCGTGGCTATTGAAAAACCAAGGCGGGCAACCATACCTGATGAAAAGTTTTTCAAAGGAACGTCAATAAAATCATACAACTCTGAAAAATCAATAATTTCATCAAACTTGTCCTTCATAAATTTCTTAGAATATCCTAAAACCGCCCCGTTCAAAAAGATATTCTCTCTTGCTGTAAGTTCTACATCAAAGCCTGTTCCAAGTTCAATTAACGGTGCAATACTACCACTAACACGAACATTTCCAGAGGTAGGTTTATATATCCCTGAGATAATCTTTAGCATAGTACTTTTCCCAGAGCCATTACCTCCAATAATTGCAAAAGAATCACCTTTCTCAACTTGAAAAGAAACATTTGTCAGCGCATAAAACTCATCGTATTCGATACTTTTCTTCAATAGTTTGATTGTATATTCCTTAAAACTATTTATTTTTTCCCTTTCAAGGTTAAATTTCATTGAAACGTCATTTACTTCAACCGCAAATTCTGACATAGATAAAATCCTTCCATATCGAAATAGATCATTATATGTGAAATACAAACTTATGCTGGTTCTTATAAAAAATTAAAAGTCCGAGTACAATTGATAAAGTTGCAAAAGCAAGGCATGCCATATTTGTCTGAAGATCGGGGAATCGGCTGTATAGAACTACATCCCTAAACGCCTCTACAAAATAGTACATTGGATTAGCATAAATAATTGATTTCACATAATCAGGCACAACGTTGACAGGATAAAAAATAGGTGTGAGATATGTCCAGGCAGATATTAGGACTGTATATAGATGAAGCATGTCCCTAAAATAAACGGCTAGAACAGACATAATAAGACCTACACCAATTGAAAACATTAAAATATAAAACAATGGTAAAGGAAAGAACAAGAGCTCAGGTGTTATTGGTGCCCCTGTGAACAAAATAACGATAACCATAGCAACCAATGAAAATAACAGAGTAATAAATGAAGAAATAACTCTGGATAGCGGAAAAATATATTTAGGAATATACACCTTTTTTATTAGTGGCCCCACGCTTAAAATAGAATTCATAGCCAAAGATGTCGATTCCGCAAAAAAGTTGAAAATTATCTGCCCAGCTAGAAGATATACCGGGAAATTAGGAATATCAAATCTAAAAATATTTGAAAAAACTGCAATCAGCACAACCATCATTAAGAGCGGATTTAATAAACTCCAAAGATACCCTAAGAATGAACGGCGATACTTAATTTTCAAATCTCTAACAATAAATTCATGTAAAAGTCCCTTATACCGCCAAAAATTCTTGAGATAGTTAATCACTATAATCATTCCTTATGACATTGTATATTAAATTCAAGAAATTAATCTTTTAATTTGATTGTCTTCAAATATCTATTTAAAGCATCTTTCCAGTCCGGTAGCCGATTAAACCCTGCTAAATCTAAACTTAATTTTGACAACATTGAATTTTTAGGTCTTGTAGCCTTTGTCTGATATTGTTCTGATTGAATGAAGTTAACTCTAGCCTTTTTACCTGCTTGGTTAAAAATTTCTGTAGCAAATTCCGCCCAACTGCAATAGCCCTCATTCGTAGCATGGTAAATACCGTATTTCTCGGTCTTTAACATTTCAACAATTAGTTGAGCTAAATCATAGGTATACGTCGGAGAACCTACTTGATCAGATACTACATTAACAGCATCAAACTCCCTGGACAGCTTTAACATTGTCTTTACGAAGTTATTCCCATTACTACCAAACGCCCATGATGTCCTGATTATAAAGTGTTTATCAAGTTCTTCTAGAACCGCTCTCTCTCCATCTAGCTTAGATTGTCCATAAACAGAAATTGGCCCAACATTTGAGTTAACTTCATGAGGTATACTTCCTTCACCAGGGAATACATAATCGGTACTAATATACACTAATTTTGCATTTATCTCATTACAAAGTGAAGCTATATTTGCTGTAGAATCAACATTTATAGCTCTACATTTCTCAACTTCACTTTCTGCCCTATCCACATCAGTATAAGCAGCGCAATGTATTATTGTGTCGGGAAGATAGCTTCTGATTAATCTTGCAGTTGCGTCTAAATCGGTAACATCAAGATCGTCAATGCCTAAACCACTAAATTCCATCTCTTGTTTTTTTAGAAATCTGACGACATCATATCCAAGCTGCCCTTTTGCACCCGTTACTAACACTTTCATGGACATTACTCCCCAGGGATTAATCTATATCTAAAGATCATTTCCCAAAATACAGTTTTTTATAATACTCTGTATACTCTCCTCTTCTTATGTTGTTCAACCATTCTTGATTATTCAAATACCAACGTATAGTCATTCTAATACCTTCATCAAACATAATCGTTGGTTCCCATCCTAATTCGTCCTTTATCTTCTGCGGATCAATAGCATATCTTCTGTCGTGACCAAGTCGATCATCCACATATTTAATTAGGGATTCCGGTTTACCAAGTTCCTCCAATATAATCTTTACGATTTCAATATTAGCTTTTTCATTGTGTCCGCCTACATTATAAACTTCACCGGACTTACCTTTATGAATGACAACGTCAATTGCTTTACAGTGATCTTCAACATACAACCAATCTCTTACGTTCATTCCATCACCATAGACAGGAAGCTCCTTGCCTTCTAGTGCATTGGAAATCATTAAAGGAATCAATTTCTCAGGGAATTGATATGGTCCATAGTTATTGGAACATCTTGTAATATTAACATTAAGGCCGTAAGTTTCATGGTACGCCCGAACAAACATATCAGCAGACGCTTTACTCGCAGAGTAAGGACTATTTGGAGATAGCGGCGTTCTCTCTGTAAAATACCCCGTTTGCCCTAATGATCCGTAAACTTCATCTGTAGAAACTTGAACAAATTTAGCCTCTGGAAGATATCCTTCATCAATCTTCCAATGACTTTTACAAGCATCCAATAAAACTTGCGTTCCTGCAATATTAGTTTGAAGGAATACTTGTGGATTTAAAATACTCCGGTCAACATGAGACTCTGCAGCAAAATTAACTACGTACAAAGGGTTATATTTTTCGAAAATAGAATTGATCAATGCTTGATCGCAAATATCCCCCTTTATAAAGGTATACTTCCCGTTACTTTCAACAGCTTTTAGATTCTCCAAATTACCAGCATAAGTCAATGAATCAAGGTTGATAATAGTGTAATCAGGATGTTCGTTCAGCATATAGTGAACAAAGTTACTTCCTATGAAGCCAGCTCCGCCAGTTACCAGTACAGTAACTGGAGTATTATTATCATTAGTCGACACCTAATAGTTCCTCCTAAATAACTAAATTAATGATAGCATCCATTAAAATTGCTGATCTTTAAATAACTTTAACTTTTTATCTTTTTCCGACAGTAGGATTTCGGCAATATTTTCAGTTGGCCACTCCACACCGATTTCCGGATCATTCCAAAGCAAACCGCCCTCATCCTCAGGATGATAAAAATCAGTGCACTTATAAACAAATTCAGCTTCATCAGATAAAACTAGAAACCCGTGTGCAAACCTCTCAGGAACATAAAATTGTTTTTTGTTTTCCCCTGAAAGAACTATGCCAAACCATTTCTTAAATGTTGGGGATTCAGGTCTAAGGTCAACAGCAACATCAAACACTTCTCCGGAAAGAACACGGACAAGCTTTCCTTGAGGATGCTTTTGTTGAAAATGGAGTCCTCTAAGAACGCCCTTCCGGGATTTTGATTGATTATCTTGAACAAAAACCATATTCAATCCAGCATCTTTAAAATCATTGTAATTATATGTCTCCATGAAATAGCCCCTATGATCTCCGAACACATTGGGCTCTATAATGACTAAATCTTCAATTCCCGTTTTTATAAAGTTAAACGAACCCATTTCTCACCCTCCAAAAGTAATTCTTTAGGATTTAATATAAACCATCCGCAACATAGATTAGATATTGACCATAATCAGATTTCATAAGAGGTTTTGCCAATTCCAGCAACTGCTCTTTTGTAATGTAGTTCATTTTATAAGCAATTTCTTCAATGCAAGCAATGTATAAACCCTGTCTTTTTTGAACGGCCTCCACGTAATTACCGGCTTCAAGCATCCCGTCATGGGTACCTGTATCCATCCAAGCCATACCTCTACCTAGTAATTTAACATTAAGTTGGCCCTGGTTTAAGTATATGTTGTTTACCTCTGTTATTTCTAATTCGCCACGTGCGGAGGGTTTTATATTTTTTGCTATTTCCACAACCTGATTGTCATAAAAATACAATCCTGGGACAGCATAATTCGATTTTGGAATTTCCGGCTTTTCTTCTATGGATATTACTTTACCTTCATTATCATGTTCTATAACACCGTAATCCTTAGGATTTTTTACTAAGTAACCAAATATGGTTGCGCCTTCTTTGATTTGTGCAGCCTCCATTAGAATGCGTCCAAAACTTTGTCCATAGAAAATATTGTCCCCAAGAATTAACGCTACAGAGTCCCCATTAATAAACTCTTCGCCAATAATAAATGCTTCGGCCAAACCATTAGGAGCATTCTGAACTTTATAAGAAATGTTCAAACCTAAACTTGAACCATCCTCAAATAACTCCTGATATACTGATATATCCCTGGGTGTAGAAATTATTAGAATTTCTCGGATTCCTGCCAGCATTAATACTGACAGCGGGTAGTAAATCATCGGTTTATCATATACCGGGACAATTTGTTTAGAAATAGCTTTCGTTATTGGATATAATCTCGTTCCGGATCCACCGGCTAAAATAATTCCTTTCATCTCGATCCCTCACAAATTTAGTCATTTTAAAATTTTGTAGTTGTTTATTACTATAAACAATTTTTGGTTGTAGAATTACAAATCTCCCAAGTCTATGCTAAAATAATACCCGTATCTATTAGCAAAGGAGATAAATACGTGTCGAATCCAGTATACGGGAAAAAAGCCGCAGAGTCGAGAAATCGGGAAAAGTTACCTGCGGCGTTATGGGTGTTGATAATCGGTCTGATTGCCTTTTTGGTCTGGGCTCCGTTCCAGGCTGGTGTGTTTAACGGTCTTGTACTAAATTTTGAGCAGCCGATTTATTGGTCGGTTCTTGTCGGCAGCGTGCTGCTGCTGGCGTGGGCCGCGGCTTTCTTCAAAAGTATCAAACTGGAAGACCAACGGGACTGGACAGCCCTGCTTATACTCTTGATTCCCATAACCTACATTATCTCACTAATTTCGGCGGCAAGCCAGTACTTTGCTTCCAATATGGTGCTGATTCAATCGCTTTATGCGTTTATGTTCGTTATCGGACTTTATTTGCTGCAAAACCGTGAGGCCAACCGGGTGATAGAAACGACCGTGATTACGGTTGCTTACATCATTGTAATGTTCGGTCTGTTTAATTGGCTCGGTCAGGGAAGAACCGTGTCGGCCATTGTCAGTTGGTTCTCGGGACCCGTTATTAAAGGACAATACAATCAAGCAGTCTGGGTTGACGCAAACGGGCCCCGTTTGGCTTCCGTATTCCAATATCCCAATACGTATGCCGCGTTCCTGATGGCCTTCTTCTTCATCGCCGTGTTCGGCATCACCCGCTCTAAAAAGTGGTACGGCCAAGCGATCCACGCATTTATGCTCGTGCCGATGGCCCTTTCGATTTTACTGACGTTATCGCGCGGCGGCTTGGTATTCTTGCCTGTCGTCTTCGTCGTACTGTTGTTATTCCTAAAGCCGGCCAAACAAATCCTGTGGATTCTGTATAGTGTTATTGCCGGGGCAGCTACACTTGTGGTCGCCAAACCGGTGACGAACCTCGGGCAGCAGTTTCATCTGGGGCAGATCAATGATCCGGCCAAAGGCTGGTTTTATGTGCTTGGCGCCTCGCTGGCGCTGGCTGTGATCGCATGGCTGATCCAACGTTTTGTTGCTCCTCGCTTGGAAAGCGGCCTGAGCAAATGGGCGGATAAAAAACTGTCCAGCCTGTGGCTGCCAGTCGTCTCCGTTGTTGTGGTTGGTATCCTGGCTTGGCTGTTCCTGGGAACGAACCTCAAGCATATTTTGCCGGGCAACATCGGGGAACGTTTGGAAAACCTTAACCTGCAGCAGCACAGTTTCCTTGAACGGATGACATTCTATAAAGACGCCGTAAAAGTTCTTAAAGATTATCCAATCATTGGTGCAGGTGGCGGCGCATGGGCGTCGATTTATGAGAAGTATCAAAACAACCCTTACGCCAGCCGTCAAGCACACAGCTTTGTGATGCAGTACTTGGTGGAGACCGGCCTTTTAGGATTTATTATTTTTGTCGCATTTCTGGTCTTTATTTTCTATAAATATATTCGCGGTTATATCATAGCCGGGGAACATGAGCGCGAGTCTTATTTCATTTATTTTATCCTCGTCTTTTCGATTCTGATGCACAGTTTAATGGACTTCAACATGAGTTTTGTTTTTATCGGCATGCTTGTTTTCCTGGGACTGGGCGGCATGGCGGCTGTGATGGATAACCGCCCGGTAGTTAAACTCAAGTTGAAACCAGGCACAATGCGAGGCTTGTATAGCACGGTTATGGTGCTTGCCTCGATCGTACTGATCTTTGTATCAATCCGTTATATTGGGGCAAGCCAAGACGTGGTTCAAGCTAAAAACTTGATCACCACAAGTAATGACTTCCAGGAAATCAAAACACCGCTGGATAAGGCTCTCAGCAAACGCGGAGACCATCCCGATGCGGTATTGTACATGGCCAGTCTTCTTCAAGCCGTGTACAGTCAGACGAAAGATGAGTCTTTTTACAACGAAGAGCTCCATCTTCTAACAAATGCGCTAAAAAAAGAACCGTTCGACAAAAATATGTACAAGCAGCTCATGATGTTGTATCAAGCGAATAGCGAAAACGATAAAGCTTTTGCCGTTCTTCGCGACAATGCCAATCGTTACGCCTATGACATGGATTGGTACGAACAGTTGATCGTGCAGTCTTATGCGCTAGGTTACCAAGCGCTTGATCAACAGGATACTGCCAAGAAGGACGATTACTTCAAAACAGGACTTGCTGCATACCAGCACGTGGTTGCCGGGGTTGAGCATTTGAAAACTCTGCCAAAAGGTCAATTGCAAGGAAATCCGTTTGAAATCACGCAGCCGATGGTGCTAAACGCCGGTAAAATGCAATATATGCTGAACGATCCGGCAAAAGCGGCGGAAATCTTCAAAGTCGGCATTAAAGACGACTTGAATGATGGTACGAACCGTGAAATCGCCCGCTGGTATTTGGCTGCCTTGCAGAAGAACGGAACCACCGACCAGGCGGTATATGATCGCCTGCTGCAAATGGATCCGAACGAAAAAGGGGAAATTGACAAAATAACTCAGCAAAACTTTTAATAGCTAAAAAAAACGGTCTCTCACTTAGGAGAGGCCGTTTTTTGATTAGCATTCTTGTTGACGATATCCGTCATGTAACGAAGCAGTTCGCCCCGGAGTTCGGGATTCTCCAGTGCATAATGGATGGTGGTTTGAATGAAGCCCATCTTCTCCCCAACGTCATGCCGGGTTCCTTCGAAGTTATAGGCCAAGATCCGTTCAGTATCGCCTAGCCGCGAGATCGCATCGGTCAGCTGGATTTCTCCGTTTACGCCTACCCGCTGTTCTTCAAGAATGCCGAAGATAGCCGGGGTCAAAATATAGCGGCCCATAATCGCCAGATTGGATGGCGCTTTGCCGGTTTCCGGCTTTTCCACCAGTTGGTTGGCCAAATATACGCGATCCTGAATCGCCGTAGGATTCACGATCCCGTACCGGGACACTTCATTCCAGTCTACAGGCTGCACACCAACTACCGAAGCTTTATGCTCCTCAAACACATCGATCATTTGCTTTAAGCAAGGTACCTCCGACTCGACGATATCGTCGCCCAGCAGCACGGCAAACGGTTCGTCGCCGATAAACTTCCGTGCGCACCAGATCGCATGCCCCAATCCCTTAGGCTCTTTCTGGCGGATGTAGTGAATGTCGGCCATTTCCGACGATTTGCGCACCTCATCCAGCAGCTTCCACTTGCCTTTTTCCGATAAATTATGCTCAAGTTCAAAGGAATTGTCAAAATGATCTTCAATGGCGCGTTTGCCTTTCCCCGTTACGATAATAATGTCTTCAATCCCGGAAGCGACCGCTTCCTCCACGATATATTGGATCGTGGGTTTGTCGACAATCGGCAGCATTTCCTTAGGCATGGCCTTGGTCGCCGGCAGAAAACGAGTCCCTAATCCGGCCGCAGGAATAATGGCTTTACGAATTTTCATTAAAATTTCTCCCTAATTGGAAAATAAATTGCAGATGTTGACATTATACCACATACATCGTACAAACATAGATACACGGACCTAGAGATATGCTCCAGATCCGCCCTTTTTTGCGATACAAAAAACCGCTTCACCAGACAAATGTCCGATTAAGCGGAATTGGGATAACAAGGTACAAAACTTCTTTTTGGCAGCTGCACTCTTAGTGGAACCACCATTTGCGCCGC
This sequence comes from Paenibacillus macerans, assembly GCF_023715465.1. Lineage (GTDB taxonomy): Bacteria > Bacillota > Bacilli > Paenibacillales > Paenibacillaceae > Fontibacillus > Fontibacillus macerans_A. The sequence goes on along the minus strand of NZ_JAMBOE010000006.1, from coordinate 323,340 downwards.
GTAGGTTGCTGAGTTACTTCATCGCTGTGTAGCCGATGGCCGGGTTCGGGAGTATGCAGGAAACGTTCGGTGCCGAATTCGATTTTGCGGTATTCCGACTCTCCGTCGATTTCCAGCCTTCCTTGAATTTGGTGTACGGCGATTTGCACCTCAAGGAATCCTTCAACCATCTTAAGTCACCCTCCTAAATTGATGAGCTTCACTTTGAAAATCTTGGCCTTCCGACGTTGCGAGCGATGCTTTGATTTACGCCTTCATTATAGCAAATCAACGATTTTTTTAGCATCGATAAACATTGGTTATCAGGGTCTTCAGCGCCCCAGTTCACAAAACTTCCAAAACTTGTCTTTCCTAGAAAAACGACTGTCTGCTCGGGGAGAATTCTGAATTTTTGCGTAAAAAAACGGACGCCCCTTTAATGGGATGCCCTTGTCCAAGACTTATTCAATGACTTTACAGGCTCAACCTAATAATCAACGCTAGACAGTCAAGCCGGTAAGCGATCGTGGCAAGAAATATCGTCAGATCAATATCCACTGTCCGGACGCTTTGCACGATTATCCCGTTTGATCCGGAAGCAGAGAGGAAGATAAATTCAGGAGAAGAAAAAGGGATAATCATGCAAAGCAGCATGCAGGGATACCAAGACACGAAACGCTATAGACAGCCGCCTCAGAGTCAAAGTCATAAACTATTTTGTCAAGCACTGATCTCGGTTTTGAGTCACTTTACATTGTTTATTTTCGAGTCAGTTAAGCGGGTTGTGCTCTAATCAGCCGGTTTCCGATTGGGTTATGGCTTTCATTTCGTGTGGATCCCCAGCTTTTCCGCGTAGGCCTCATGCAGCTCCTGCCAACCGTGTTTGAGCGCTTCTTCCCCGACCATCGAGGGCATTTGTTCGCCGGCCAGCGTTCCGGCCAAACCATCCAGGCAAAGGTGCCAGCCCGCCGCGTAGGAAGGCGCTTGTTTGCGATCTTCAAATCGATGCCGCAACACCAGGGTCGTCTTGTCTTGGTCAAAGGCGGCCAGTTCCCAGCGCAGGATGTCTGCACCCCAGCGGAACATGAGCAGATGGGGAGCGTTAACCTCTAAAACATATCCTTCCATCTCTTCTGCCTCAGGCGTGTTGATATGCTTCAGCCGTACGGCCCCCACTTCGGTCAGATCCTTGTCCGTTGAAAACGGCCCCCATTTGGGGACTTGATCGGCCCGGGTCAGCGCGTCCCAAACTTTTTCGGGGGGATGGTTCAATACCCGTTCTAGCACAAGCACCCAGTCCTCCTGCTCTTGCATAAGCTTTGGATTCTCAATCGGCGATCTCATGTTCCGTTTCCTCCTAATTATTTTTCTGCTGGTCCAAAAAATTCTCCAAGGCATCAACATGCTGATTCCACTTCTTGCGATAAGCCTTCAGCCATTCGTCAATCTCCGCCAGCGGCTCGGCTTCCAGCGAATAGATATGCTGCTGGGATTTGATCCGGACCTTGACCAGGCCGCTTTGGCGCAGTGTCCGTAAATGTTTGGACACCAAGGGCTGCGACAGCCCCAGCGCTCCGGCCAGATCTGTTACGTTGGATTCCGACTGGAGCAGCAAGTCCAAAATCCGCCGGCGGGAAGGCTCGGCAATGACGGCAAAGGTATCCGGCATACTTTTAGCCCCCCTTTTTTTAGTATTATCATAACCAATTGGTTATATAACTTCAAGTTTATATATGACGAATATGACAAAAAGAAGAATTTTCTCTCGAGTGGAGTATTTCCACGTAAAAAACTGGAACTTTTAAATTGACTTTATGGAGTGCAAAAACTTATTATTATTTTGTGGAGTGCAGAAAGTGAGGTGAGCAGACTGAGCCCACGAACAGGACGGCCAAAAGTGGACAACCCGAAAACCGTTAGCATCAAGGTTCGCTTCGACGAAGATACAAACCAAGCCCTGACTGCTTATTGTACCAAGCATAATATCACCAGAACCGACGCCATCCGGCTGGGACTGAAACTGCTTTTGTCCGAAGAAGAAAAATAAAAGGAAGCGGCGCACACTCGCTAAAGAATCACGCCACTTCCCCCAAGGCAACCCCCAAAAAAGGAAAGTTGCATAAATATCCTACCATGTGCAAACTTTCCTTTCAAGGAGGCGGCCTCTTATACGGAAAGGGAGGATACACATGCCAAGTATTTTGGAAGAGCTTTATGCCGGAAATATTTTGCCGGATGAAATGATCGTGCCCAGGGACCCGAAATATCGTCCATTATGCGGACAAATCTCCGCGGCGATGGAGAACTGGCGCAAGAAACTAGGCGAAGAGGAATTCCGCGAATTGGAAGCTTTGCTAGATCTTCATGCGGAGGCCAGTGCCATGCATAATGAGGCGGCATTCACACACGGCTTCAAGCTGGGAGCGGCCATTCTGGTGGAAGTGCTGGCCGGAAAAGAGGAGCTTGTCCGCTCAATTTAGAACGGAAACGTGATCTCCCGCACAGATAAAAGAGGACAGGGACGGGACAATAAAGTTACTTATAACAAATAGACCGATTCCTTTGCTTAGGGCGGTCTATTCGTGTTTATGGAAATATAGGATCAGGACAATTAATTTCGCAAATGAGATCTTGCGGAGGTGTGTAATCATGCCACAATGGCATTTGAAGCACAGTAATGGTGAACTTTACCATTCTCAAATTTTACAGATGAATATTATCGATGCAAAGTCCTTACATAAAGCAGGCTGGGAGAAAACATTTGATTGGACAAGATATTTAGGGCCAGATGAAGCATCCAAGCCGTATAATCTCCTGGTTATTGGAAATTCTGTAATACAAGGAGCTATTGCTTACTATGAAGATGTGCCTGAGAGACATATCTTTGTCGATCTTTTAGAGAGCGCCCCCATTAACCGGCACAAAAATCAAAACCGTGAGTTCACAAACGTTGCTGATGTTCTTCTGGGGGAAGCATGTCTTCAGAGTTTTGCGGCTGGTTATCATGGAGATGTAGCTTTTTATCCAAAAACCAATTTGTATACTTATTATCGCGAGAGGTTTCATGCCCATTTTGGCGGTAGAGGAATGATGTTCCTTACCGATGTTGAAGCCATACGTTTAATTAAGTTATACTATAAATAAAGGAGATGATCTCTTTTGACAAAGGTAAAGCTTCGTAAAGTCCTTAGAGTCAGCCAATCCTCGGTAATCAAATCCCATAAGACTAAGCGGGCAATTTCACCTGTAAATGGGGTCATGATTATTCCTCCTACTCGTGCTCAAAGAGAACAATCTTCGATTTTAATGCGGAGAGCCCGGCAAAAAATAATTCAATCCATTGGCCAAGAGGCATATGATAAACGAAGAATAGATGCTGATGAGGAATTTGAACGCATTACTGGTTTCAAAGTCCGCTCTTAATGGAGCGGATTTTTTTATGCCCAAAAAAATTCAAACAAAAACCACAAATAAATGTTGTTTCATGTTGATTTCCCAACAAATCATATTTATGATGGAGTCAGATAACATAAAGCTTGAAATTTATATGTCCTTATTCAAGTGAACAGTTTCACAAAAGAGGAGGGTTTGGCCATGAGCCAACGTATGATTTTGAACGAAACCTCGTATTTCGGTACCGGGGCGATTACTGATATCGTCAATGAAGTGAAGCAACGCCGTTTTGTTAAGGCATTGATCGTAACCGACAAGGAGCTCGTGAAGCATCACGTTGTGTCCAAAGTTACCGATTTGCTTGAACTCCACCAGTTGCCCTATTCCGTGTTCAATGAAACGGTAGCGAATCCTACCATTGAAGTCGTGCAAAAAGGATTGGCCGCCTTTAAGTCAGCCGGGGCGGATTATATCATTGCGATCGGCGGCGGGTCGCCGATGGATACGGCCAAAGCGATCGGCATCATCAGCAACAACCCGGAATACGCCGACGTTCGCAGTTTGGAGGGAGCGGTATCGACTGCTCACAAATCGGTGCCGATCATCGCCGTTCCGACAACGGCCGGGACTGCGGCAGAGGTCACGATTAACTATGTGATCACGGATACGCAAAACAAACGGAAATTTGTCTGCGTTGATCCCCATGATATTCCCATCGTCGCTATCGTCGACCCGGATATGATGAGCTCCATGCCCAAAGGACTCACCGCCGCCACTGGCATGGACGCCTTAACCCATGCAATTGAAGGATACATTACCAAAGCAGCCTGGGAGTTGACCGATGCGCTGCATCTGAAAGCGGTGGAAATCATCGCCCGATCCCTGCGCGGTGCCGTGAACAACGATCCGCAGGGCCGCGAAGGAATGGCGCTGGGGCAGTATATCGCCGGCATGGGCTTTTCCAATGTGGGCCTGGGGTTAGTGCACGGGATGGCCCATCCGTTGGGAGCTTTTTACGATACGCCTCATGGAGTGGCTAATGCTATTTTGCTGCCGTCCATTATGGCCTACAACGCCGATTACACTGGGGAAAAATACCGCGACATCGCCAAAGCGATGGGCGTGCCGGGAACCGAACAAATGGGCATCCAGGAAGTGCGCAGCGCCGCAGTTGCCGCCGTTCGCCAGCTGTCGGAGGACGTCGGCATCCCATCCCGCCTCCGTGAAGTCGGCGTGCGGGAGGAAGATATCCCCGCCCTGGCGCGCTCAGCGTATGAGGACGTCTGTACAGGAGGCAATCCGCGGGAGACAACGGTGGCCGAGATCGAGGAGTTGTATCGGGCGATTTATTAGGTTGCTAAATCTCACAGGTTAATAAGCAAAGGGAGCTCGCAGCCATAGAACGGCTGCAGGCTCCCCTTAAAAAATCTTTGCGATCGTGTAAATTTCAGGTTAGTTGTGATACAATGAAAGTACTTATTAAGGAGCCGTGCTTGCAGTGCACGGCCCCGGGCAATAGCCGCTTTTAAGGGCGGCAGGCTGTATAGAATGGGCACAAATAGACCGATTCCTTGGCATGGGGCGGTCTATTTGTGTTTATGGAAGGAAAGTATCAGGACAATTAAAGTACAAGTTCAAAAAGTCAGGTTTTCAGGACCGAGAAGGTTGGATGAAGCTAGGGACTGAGTAGCGGAGCGTAGGTGAGCCTACGTGAGCAACGGAAGGCCCGGCTGAATTCAAGATTCGACGTCGAATCCTCTTCTTGAACGGCTTCGTCATGGAAAGATGACTTTTTGAACAACCTCTTAAAGTCGCAAATGAAATCATTAGCGCTAATGCTTGATAAACTTCCACTCTGGCATCCCTCCCTTCTATGAGAGGTAGCCCGACCGCCCTTGCAAGCCTATTCTATTGCTTATCTCGTATTATATCACTCTTGTAAATGTATGGAATTTAAGAACATGACAACCGCGTGACACTTCTCCGTCATCCTTCCTGTCCTTTTTGCCCGACAAGCTTCCCATTTTCAAAATAATAGGTCTTCCTGTATTCGGGAAGCAGACGAATTCCTGACGACAACTCCATTTGTTCCGGATGCAGGCTGTGCAGCGGAATAAACCAATCGGCCCCGATCTGATCGCCGATGAGCCGCAGGTGCTCGGGGGCTGCGTGGCCGGAAGCGCCAATATAACGGTAGTTCAGGCCGATCCGCCGCAGCAGGTCCCGCAGTGCGGCGTAGTCGGGATCGTAGGCGCCGAGCGGCGCTCCGTTGGAGTGGATATACACTCCTCCTTCCGTCCGCAGCCGCAGCAACTCCAATGACCGGGCGAAGCTGTTCTGCAGCGCGAACCGTTCCGGGGCTGCGTTGACGTCGGCGAGCGAAACCGGAACAAAGCCTTCGAGCGGAGTTTCCGAAAGCACTGCCAGGCCCTCCCGTCCGATGAGCGAACGCAGCAGGAAAGCCGTGTCCGGCTCCAGCACCGGCTTCCTGTCAGCCGCGATTGCCGCTTCGCACAAAGCCTCCACCCGCTCGATATGCCGATGATACATGTTGATAACCGCCAGGCCGGGCGTATCCCGCATCGCCGCCGCGGCGCGTTCCGCCACACTGGCTTCCGTGTCCGGTCCCTCGCCGCTGGCAGGATCGCCGTCAGCCTCCCCACCTTGCGCCAGACCAAGCGTTGTGCCCTCGATGATCAGCGCGTGGACTTGCCGGCGCTTCGCCGCCTCCGCTATCCCAAGCGTCCATTCGGGATGATTGCCGTGCAAACGGAAATCACCCGTATACAGCAGCCGGACGTCCGGTGTCTCCACCAGAAAAGCGCAGGCGCCGGCCACATCATGGTCTACCCGCAGCGGCATGACGCTGATCTCGCCGCAAACTACCGGCTGATCATAGGCAAAAGACTCAAATATACGGCCGGAAGCGAGCGGCACGCCTTCACCGATCGCCTCCAGCGCTTCGTACAGCCGCAGGCTTTCCTCAGACATCAGGACCGGCACCGACGGATCGATCAATCCCATCAGCGCCATATGATCCAGATGAAGATGGGAGATGAAAACCGCCTGCTGCAAAAGGCTTTGACCCGCGGGTCGCAGAGCGCTTTGGTCTGCCGGGCGAAGACCGCTCCCTGCTGCGAGCAGCGACTTTTCGCCGTACAGCCCGTCCAACGGGGGCAGCAGCCCCAACCGCAAAAAGTCAGCCACCGGGTCGGTCAGCTCGGCAATGCCGCGCTCCAACATATTCCCCACCGGACTGAAACAGCGGCCGAAATCGAATACGATGCGGCTTTGCCCATGCTCCACCGTGACGATCGTTCCGCCAATCGTCCGCAAACCGGACCAAAAACGGATACGCGTGTTCGATTCTCCCATGACAAAACACCTCCATTACGGCTTCAAGCTATCCAGCGCGGCTTGCTCGGCGCTCGCCAGCCCTTCTTGTACCGATTTCTGTCCGTGCAGCACCTCGTCGATTTGCTTCGATACATCGGTACGCAATTTGTTGTAGCCGTCCAGATGCGGTTCGCCAAAGGCGGAGTCAAATTGCTGCGATGCCGCTTTTTGCTCAGGATGCTCCGCGATGAATGCCGTCCACTCGCTGTCTTCCAGCGCCGAACCTCGCACCGGCACGTATCCGGTTTCCTTGGCCCACTGGATCGTCGCTTCCTTGGAAATCAGAAATTTCCCGAACTCCCAGGCTGCGAGTTTCTGCTCCGGTGTGGCGTTCTGGAAAACAATCACGTTCGTGCCTTGAAACGGGGAAGCCGCCGCCTTATCCTTCGGCAACGTTGCGGTCGACCATTTGAATTTGCCGCTTACCGCGCTGTCGACAAAAGAGGTACCGGCGGAAGAACCGATATACATCGCTACATCCCCGCGCCCAAAAGGATCGGACATATAACCGTCTTCTCCGGCCAAACGCCCCGTTTTGGTCGTAACGATCAAGTCGTACAGAAAACCGAGCGCTTTTTCGCCTTCCGGCGAATTGAACGCGACTTTGCCGTCCCCGGTCACGTACTCGCCGCCCGCCTGTTTTACATAAGTGGCCAAATTGCCGGATACCGAGTTTTCAAAACCGATGCCGACGACTTTTTTACCGTTGATGTTGGTCGTCAGCTTGGCCGCCGCCGTTTTCAGCTCATCCCAGGTTGCCGGAACATCCAGCCCGAATTTCTCCAAATAGTCCTGATTGTAGTACAGCACTTCCGTACTTTTGTTAAAAGGCAGGCCGTACGTTTTCCCGTCCCAGGCGTTGTCGTCCATAAAAGCTTTGACGATATCGGCCTGGTCCTCGGCGCTCAGGCCTACTTTGGCATCATTGATATATGGCGTCAGGTCTTCAATCAGATCGTTCGCCACGTATTCGGTCTGCCAATTGGAATAAGCCTGTGACATCGTGGGCGAAGTTTTCGCTTTCGCTGCGGCCATCAGTTTCTGCGACAGATCGTCATAACTGCCTTGGGCCACCAGCTTAACCGTAATATTCGGGTTCTGGTTGTGGAATTCGTCCGCCAACTGCTGCAGCACCTCTTCCAGATGCCCGGACATCGCATGCCAGAACTCGATCGTTACTGGCTGGTCGATCGTAATGGAACCGGGACCGGCTTCAGTGCTCCCCTCCGCCCCGCCTGCCGCATTCCCGCCGGCTCCGGCATTAGTTGCACCTGCGGTCTGATTTTTCCCGGCATTGCCCGAGTTCGCCTGTCCGGCTCCCCCGCCGCAGGCCGTAACGGCCAGCATGATCAAACAAAGCAGCATGAGGACTACAATTCCCTTTTTTCGCAACATGCGTTTTCCCTCACTTTCTTTTTTTGAACGATTAACAGCGTTTGTTCCGACATCGTCACCTGGTAATCTCTTCAAAAACTGTTCCCGGCCATCACCACCTTTAAAGGATTCTCGCTTAGCCCTTGATTCCGGTACGGGCAATGCCTTCGACCACATGTTTCTGCATCACCAGATACAGCACGATCATCGGCAGGATGATCATCGACGAAGCGGCCATCAACAGCTCGTAGTTTTTTCCGGTGTCGTAGACAAATGCGGTTAAGCCAACTGGCAGGGTGCGCATTTCCGCCGAGTTCGTGACGATCAGCGGCCACAGGAACGCATTCCAACTACCGATCACTTTGATCAGCGCGCTGGTGATGATCACCGGCGTGGACAACGGCATCATGATGCGCCATAAATAACGGAAATCGCCGCTGCCGTCGATCCGGGCCGCCGCGTACAATTCGTCCGGGATGCCGAGAAAATACTGCCGGAACAAAAAGATGGCAAACGCATTGGCCGTCCAAGGAACGATCAGCGCTTCGTAACGGTCGATCCAGCCGAGTTCGGTCAAGGTCACGAAGTTCGGCGCCAGCAGGATTTCACCGGGAATCATCATGGTCGCGAGCAGCAGAAAAAACAGCAGTTTCCGGCCGTAAAAGCGAAGCCGCGCAAAAGCAAAGGCAGCCAGGATCGACGTGATCAATTCGCCAAGGGTGCTCAGCAGCGTCACGATGATACTGTTAAGCAAATAACGGCCAAAGGGAGCCGCCTCCCAGGCGATCCGGTAATTATCCCACTTCCAACTCCCCGGAATCCATTGGGGCGGCATCATCACCACTTCATCCGGCGTCTTAAGGGACGTTGTGATCATCCAGTAAAAAGGCAAAATCATTGTCAGGCCGCCCACGATCAGCACCGTGTAGATCAAGGCGCGCCCGGCCGCACGGATCGCCCCTTGCGGGAGGAAATGCCTTTTTTGGCCCATCAGTAATGCACCTTCTTTTTGCCAATATAAAATTGCAGTGCCGTAATGAGAGCTATGACGATAAACATCAAATAGGAAGCCGCGGCAGCCGTGCCAAAATCCCATTCGGCGTAAAACTTGCGAAATACGTAAAACACGATCGTCAGCGCGCTGTCGGACGGCCCTGCCTTCCCGCCTCCGCCGCCGAACAGGGCGTACACCTCGTCAAACACCTTAAACGATGAAATCGCCGAAACGACGGTGACAAAAAAAGTAGTCGGCGAAAGCAGCGGTAGAACGATATGCCACAGCCTGCGCCCGTAATTCGCCCCGTCGACGCTGGCAGCCTGCTCGTATTGCTTGTCGATCATTTGCAGCCCTGCCAGAAAAATGATGATGTTGTAGCCGAGGCTTTTCCAGATGGACATCAGCACAAGCGCCGGGATCGAAAGCTGCTGCGTGTTCAGCCACGAAACGGGATCGATACCCAGCCAGCCAAGAAAGTAATTGAGAATGCCGTAATCCCGGTGGTAAATCCACTGCCAAACGACGGCAACAGCCACCAGCGAAGTAACATACGGCAAAAAATAGACGGTCCGGAACAAGCCGCGAAACCGGATGTTAGCATTCAGCATCAGCGCGATCAGCAGGGAAAGCGCCACCGACACGGGCACGACCCCGACAACGAACACCAGCGTGTTGTGCATGGCCAGCCAAAAATCGGGATCATGCAGCACTGCAGCATAATTGCCCCATCCCGTGGCGTAAACGATTTCCTTAAAATAGTCGTACTCCGTAAAAAAGCTGAGCTCCAGCGACTTGAACAGCGGATACACCGTAAATACCCCGATGACCGCAAAAGCGGGCAGCAAGTATAGCAGTGCTTTCAACGTGTTTTGTACAGTCGGCCGCCAATTCATCGCATCACAGCCCTCCCTCCTTAAAACTCGCCAGTCCTTTCAGCAGACCAGCATTTCATCATAAGCGATCTGTATTATCCGGACGTCAATCCATTGTTAAATCTTGTTCAATACCAAAAAACACCTCCCGGAATTTGCCTTGGAGCCAATAAAGCTGGTTCCGATGGTCAAATTCCGGGAGGTGTGGGCCTTCCGGCGGGCGGAGCGGCGCGCAAATAAAGGATTTTTGAGCTTCGCATAGCCAAGGTGGGTTTATTGTAACCTCGTCAAATATAAGTCACCCATCCGTCATAGGCAGGCTCAATGCCCGCCGGACGGAAGATGTCTTCCAGATCCTCGTGTGTAAGTCCTGAGTTATGGCTGAAATGGGTCACAGCCAGGCGGCCCTCCGTTCTCAGGATGTTTTCGGCCCGGAACCTCTTCTGCGTCTCCAGAATGGTTTCTACTCCCATGTGATTGCGGTCCCGTGTGTTACCGGTGTAAGCGCTGGTACAGTCAAGGATGGCAAAATCCAACTGGCGGCCCTGGAGCCACGACCAGGTATCCTCAGGCAGCCAGCCGGTATCATGCCCATACAGCAGTTTTTTCTGATTTCTCTCCACGCAGTACAGCAGGCAGGTTTCAAGGGGATCATGATCCGCAGGCAGCGGTGTGATCGTCGTATCTCCAAGAACTATGGTGCGGAACGGCCGCATGAGATGCAGCGCAAATCGTTGCCCGACAAAGCGGCCGATAGCGATTCGGCTCTTATGCATGACAGCATCATTGCCGCAAATATTAAGCAAATGATCAATTCCGTGGGCGATGCCCGGCGTCCGGCTGTCCATGTCATATGGATTGTAATGGTCGGTGTGCGTATGGGTCACAAGCAAATGCTGAATGGCTCCCATATCAACCTGATCTCTGAGCGCCTGCATATAGGAATCCGGAGAGTAATCGAATTTTATAATATCGTCAATAATCGCCGAGCTGCGTGTACGGATGTTTTTTCCTCCAAGCTCGCGCGCTTTTTGGCAGTGTCCGCAGCGGCAGAACGCGTTGGGATATCCCTCCGCCGCCGCTGTTCCAAGAAAATGGATTTTCATTAAAAATAGAACCTCCGATAGCGTTTATTCCGAAAGAATCAGATGAGCGATTTCACTGACTCCCGTTCTGTGATTGTTGTTTCAATTTTGATCGTTAGCTGCTTTTCCATAGAATTGTTCATCCGTTTCATCAGCAGATGAAACGCCGACTGGGCCAATTGAGTCGTTGGCTGCCTGACGGTTGTCATCGGAACCGGAAGCAGGGGAGACAAATACTGATCACTGAAGCCGACGACGGACAATTGCTCCGGCACGGAGATGCCAAGCTGCAGTGCTGTGTACATGGCGGAACCCGCGATGTGATCATCTCCGCACATCACCGCTGTCATCCGGGGATTGTTCCGAAGGAAATCCACCTGTTCGGGAAGCAGCTTTTTGAGCTGCATGAGGTCGCACTCCTCGCTGCGGATCAACAACTGGCTGTGATTGACGGCTATGCCATGGTCCAGCAGGGCCTGGATGTATCCCTGATAGCGGTCCTCCAGGCTTGTGACGCCGCTGGGAGGGGTGGTGATATAACCGATGTGCCGATGGCCTTTGTCTATCAAATACCTGGCCATCATATACGAGCCTTTAAAATGATCATGATGAACACAGTCAATCTGAATTTCACGGAAAATCCGGTCGATAATGACGAGTGGAAATTTGTCCAGCTTCAGCTTCAGCACCTGGTCGCTGCACGTTTTACGACCTTGCGGAAACAAAATGATGCCGTCAATGCCGCCTGCGGTCAACTCACTCAGGCATTGATCCTCGTCTTCTCTGCCGCAGCTCATTCGGAACATGATTTCGCAGCCGTGCTTTCTGGCTTCCCGATCAACGGATGTTAATATCCGCGAAGTATAGTCGGACAAATGAGGCAGGACGATGGCAATTTTGCGGCTGCTCTGCTCCGGCGGCGGAGGAACGGCCGCAAAAGAGCGGGATTTCCCCGCAGGGTGATCCTGGCGATCCACGGCGGGGGATTCCGCCAGGAAGGTCCCCCTTCTTGGCAGTCTGTAGACGATGCCCTGTTCGGCAAGCTGGTTCAAGGCCAACTTGCTGGTCATCCGGCTGACGCCAAATTGTCTCGCAAGCTCACCCTCCGAAGGAACAGGTTCATGGGGCTGAATGTTCCGTTCCCGGATGATCTCCATAATTTCTTCCGCCATTTGCAGATAGAGAAGATTACTGTTCTTGAGCTGCAGCGCTCTCACCGGCGATTCCTCCTGTTCCGTATGGTCTTTTGGTGCGGCTAACCTTTAATCCCAGTGAACGTAATTCCTTGAATAAAGGTCTTTTGCAGCAAGAAATAAAGCACGACAAGCGGAAGCGTCATACAAATAGAGGCCGCCATCAGCAGGCTCCATTCCATGGTTTCGTCGCTCTGGAATTGCTGCAGTCCCAGCGAGAGTGTATATTGCGCGGGATCATTCAGGTACAGCAACGGGCCGAGAAAGTCATTCCAGCTGCTCATGAATTGGAACAAACCGGCGGACAGCACGGCAGGCAACGCGGCGCGAAGCATAATCTGTGCATAGATTCGCAGCTCGCTTGCTCCATCGATGCGTGCCGCTTCCTGAAGTTCCGTGGGCAGTCCAAGAAAAAATTGGCGCAGCATGAATATATAAACCGGTACCCCGAAGACAGGTTGAATAATGATAGGCAATATGGTCCCGATCCAGCCCAGCTTGTGAAAAAGAATAAATTCAGGAATCATGGTAACCTGGGTCGGCACCATCATGACGCTGACGGTAACGGCGAACAACACGCTCCGGCCCTTCCAGCGAAGCTTGGCCAGGCTGTAGGCCACCAGCGGACAGGTCACGACAACACCAAGCGTGGTGAAGGAGGTGACCACAATGGTATTCTTGAGCAGATTCCAGAACGAACTTCGTTCTATCGCGTCCGGATAATTCGACCAAACCAGCGGATGAGGCAGCAGGTTTAACGGATCCGTAAAGAGCTGCGAATCCTGTTTGAAGGAGGTCGATACAATCCACAGAAACGGCCCGACAAACAGGATCAGACAGCTCCACAGAAGGATATAGACAGGGACACGCCGGATTAACTTGCCAATGTTGTGGCTCATGAAATCCCCCCTTTAATCCCCTTGATAGTGAACCCATTTTCTAGAGGAAGCAGTTATAACTATCGTCAGCAATAGTGTAATGACAAACAGAATCCAGGCCATGGCTGAGGCATAGCCCATTTTGAGATACAGAAAGCCGTTATCATAGAGATACATGACATAGAACATCAAGGAGCGGGATGGCGAACCGCTGCCGGCAGTCAGGCTGTAGGGTAGGGAAAATACCTGCAGCGCGCCAACGATTCCCATGACCAGATTGTAAAAAATAACAGGAGTCATCAGCGGCAGTGTAATATGCCAGAGCTTTCGGTGCCAGCGGGCACCATCAACCTCGGCGGCTTCATAATAATCCCGCGAAATCGTCTGCAGCCCGGCAAGAAGGATGGTCATAATCTGCCCGACACTCCATAGCTCGATCAGAACGAGAGTGGGCTTGGACCAGTTTTCGTCGTTCAACCATGCCGGTCCTTCGATGCCCCACGCCGCAAGCACATTATTGATGGCACCATATTGCGGATGCAAGAGCCAAGTCCAAATGATCGCCTTGGCAATGAGCGGAACAAGCGTCGGCAGAAAGAACAGCGTTCGGTAAATGGCCCTCCCTTTGATGTTCATATTCAAAAGCAGAGCCAGGATCAGGCTGCTGACGATGCTAAGCGGGACAAAGGCAGCGGCAAAATAAAGCGTGTTGGCTACCGACTGCCAAAATACCTTATCCGCCATAAGCTGGCGGTAATTCTGAAGCCCGACAAAACTGCCGGGTTTCAGAATGCTGTAGGAGGTGAAGCTTAAATAGATCGAGCTTAGCAGCGGGTAAAGGTAAAAAATCAGCAGGCCTGCGATCCAGGGTGCAGCAAAAAACCAGCCGGCGGCATTTTTCTTCAGGAAGCGTGTCATCTTTTCCGTCCCTTTAATGTTGCCGATCCTGTTTTAGCGCCTCGTTGACCTTGGCGGTAATATCGTTCAGGATATCCCGGGGATTCGCTTTATTGTTATAGGCCGTCTCCAGGCCGCTTTGCAGCTCATTCCACAGAAGCTGTCCTTGAGAGATCACCGGACGCCAGTGTGCGATATCGAGCAACCCCAAAATTTGTTGGCTGACCGGATCATCGGCAAACACCTTTTCGTTCACCTCAGGTACCACGGACAGATAAGCTCCCGCCATGAATTCCTGAGCTGTGTCTTCGGCAAAATACTTCACCAGCTCAAATCCGCCTTCCACATTTTTCGCGCCCCGGGGGATCACCACGCTGTAGCCGCCAGACCATGTCGTAGATTCAAGCCCTGCGGGGGCAGGAATAGGAGTTACCCCGTAATTCAAGTCAGGGTTATTGTTCTTAATCGTCGATACAAGCAGATTGTTGCCCACCTCCATACTGATCTGACCGGCGGCGAACGGATCAAGCTGGGCGTTGCTCGTAATCGCGCTGAATTTTGTCACATCATGAGCGTTGGCATAATCCTGAATCCATTGCATCGCAGCGACAATGTTCGGGTCATTGGCTGTGACTTCTCCGGTATCGGGATTGTAAAACTCGCCACCGAAGGTCCAGCCCCATGTGTAGAAATTGCCCTGTCCGGCCCAAGGAACGAAGGCCGCACGATTGCCGTCTGCCGATTTGGCGTCCAATTGTGCCGCCGCTTGCTCCAGCTCTTCAATCGTGCGTGGGGGATTGTCCGGGTTCAGGCCCGCTTCCTTAAAGTGATCCTTATTATAAAACAGCACGCGCCCGTCGGTGGTTACAGGCATCCCAAATATCTTGCCGTCCACAACAACTTCATTCCATGCAGCCGGATAGAAACGGCTGGAATCAACCCCATTCTGCTCCATGAGTGCCGTGAGGTCGGTTAATGCATCCTGCTCGGCCCAGGAGGCAATCTGGAAGCGGTCGAAGAAGACGACATCAGGACCTGTTCCTCCGGCAATCGCCGACAGCAGCTTTTGCCCGCCGCCAACGGTCAAGTCTGCCACATAGACGGAATTTACCTGAAGCTCCGGGTGAGCTTGCTTGAAGCTGTTGATCGTTTGTTCAATGGCTTCGCCTGCTACCCCGGTTTTGTCATACCAGAAGGTAATTGGATTTGAAGCCTGCTCAGCCTCGGGGGCTGCCTGGCTGGAACAGCCGAACAGCAAAGCCATACAAAGCATTACTGCAAGAACGGAATACCCATGTTTTAACCCAGCCTTCTTTCGAGACACTTATGCATCATTCCTTTTCGCTATTTTGCAGACCATTTCGGTGCCGGCGAGCGCTCATTTTTCCGGACCAGGGCCTGGCCTAAAAAAAGCGTATTTTATGTCACTGACACATTCAATATCAGATGAGTTAAGCCAGCGTAAAAGTTGTGTAAAGGAAGAACCCCGTCGAATAACGAACGACCCGGCCTAAGATAACGCCGGATTGTTCTGCTATTTTCTGTGATGCGATGATTTCTCCGCATGGCGAAAAATTTTGTGCATACAAAAAGGGAGCCTAAGCAGTTAGAACTGCTGTAGACTCCCTTCGTATTTACTTCACAAGTTGTCCGCGGGTGACGCCGAGCTGGTTGGTGGCTTTGAGCGTTTTCCAGACCTGGGTTCCGCTGATTTCGCCGCGCAGAGCACGGTTGTACAGGTCGATGACTTCGTATACCTGTTCTGGCGTCTCCTCCAGGAATTCAACACGGTATCGCGGCACGCCAAGCTCGAGGAAATGGTTCAAATATTCCGCACCGGACTGCTCGATCGCGTTGTACACCGTGTTGCGGCAGCCTTCATCCACCCGGACCGGGTGGGACATGCCGATGCGGTCCTGCAGCGATGCCCGGTGCTGCTCGCACGGACGGCCGCAGTTCGTGTAGTCTGTACCTTCGCTGAGGAAGGTGCAGTACACGCAGTGCTCGGTATGAAACATCGGCAGATGCTGATGGATGACGACTTCCATGTCGGCCGTCGGGCTGACTCGCAGCAGATCGACCATCTGCTGGATGTTCAAATCATAGGACGGCGTGACGATGTCGCAGCCGGCCTCCAGGAACAGCTCTACCGTTTTGTGATTGGCGATGTTCAGCGAAAAATCGCCGATCAGCCGCGGGTGCACGGCCGACGGATTCTCTATGCGGTGGCGCAGGTAAAAGTACAGCGCCCCGGTGTTGCGCACCAGCACCGCGTCGGGCTGAAGGCGCAGGATGTTGTTGTGGTAGCCGTTTTCGCCCGGCATATGGATGCGCGGCGTGACCAGCGCGATCTGCTTACCGGCGGCATGAACGGCTTCAACCGCTGCCGGGAACTGCTTGATAAATTCGAAGTCGGCGTAAACAAACGAGACGCCGGCTTCGAGCGCAGCCTGCACCTGCGGCAGGCTGCGGCACAGCACGGTGAGCTGCGCTTCACCGTGCGTACGCGGCGCGCGGCGCGGGCTGCGGGCTGCAGCGACACGCTGCGACGGAGCGGCTGCAGGTCTGGAAGCCCGTGTCCACACGGGCGGCTTCGGCCGCTCGGCGGCAAGCAGCTCCACCGCGCGCCGGCGGATGCCGTTCAGCTCTCGCATCGGCAGGATGACGTCGCCATGCAGCTCCGCATCCAGCTTCTCGAGCTGAAACACCGTGCCGCCGAGCCGCCCGAACTGCTCTTCGAGCAGCGCGGCGTCCATCGGCCGTTTTTGCGCGACCTCGAGCTCCAGGTCCGAGTCGACGCGCACCATTGTCCCCTTCTGCACATCCGTCCAGAAGGTGGTGAGCAGCCCGCCGGGATGCCCGACGGCCCGCACATGCACCGGAAACACGCGGTACGGCTTGTCCGTCTCAAACGTTTGGCGCAGCCGTTTATCGAGCGCCGGATCGCTCGTTTTCCAGATGCGGTCGCCGACATGCAGCCGACGCAAATCCACGTCATTCCGGCCCGGCACGATGTCCACAATCCAGCCCTCGCCGGCCTCGCCCTCGTGCTTCACGCCTTTGCGGCGCAGATCGTAAACGCGTCCGCCTTCCTCTTTTTTCGTCGGATCCCCGGCATCAAACACGATCCCGTCGCCGCGCTTGAGCGGTGCTTCCAGCTTGCAGACAACACCGTCGCGCAGCACCTTTTCGACCCGGCCCAGGTACACGCCCCGGCTTTTCGGGAACGTTCCGTCGACCAGCTTTTTATTGTTCGTCCCTTCCAGGAACCCGTGCGTAAAGCCGCGCGAAAAACTCTGCTGCAGCTCGCGGATCTCCTCCTTGGAAGGCCGCGTATCATCCCCATCAAAATACCGGTCGATCGCCTTGCGGTATTTGCTCACCACATTCGCCACGTACTCCGGACTTTTTAGCCGTCCTTCGATTTTGAACGAGGTCACGCCCGCCTCGATCAGCTCCGGCATAATGTCGATCGCCGCCAAATCCTTCGGTGACAGCAGATACGCCACATCGCCCATCGGCTTCTGCTCCCCGTCGACCATAAGGTCGTACGGCAGCCGGCACGCCTGCGCGCATTCACCGCGGTTGGCCGAGCGCCCGCCCCACATTTCCGAGGTCAGGCACTGACCGGAATATGACACACACAGCGCCCCGTGCACAAACACCTCCATCGGCAGCTTCGCCTGCTCCCCGATCACCTTGATCTGCTTCAGGTTGTTTTCCCGTCCCAAAACGACCCGCTCCATGTTCCACGGCTTGACAAACTCCACCGCCTCCGGCGAAGTAATCGTCATCTGCGTCGATCCGTGAATCGGAAAATCCGGCGATATTTCGCGGATCAGCTTCACCAGCCCGAGGTCCTGCACGATCACCGCGTCCACGCCGCTGTTGATGCACGCCTCCACCAGTTCCTGCGCCTCTTTCAGCTCATCCTCGAACACAAGAATGTTGAACGTCAGAAACCCTTTGACCCCATAGCTGTGCAAAAACGCCATGATTTCCGGCAGCTCGTCCATGCGAAAATTGTTCGCCCGCGCCCGGGCATTAAACTTCTCAACGCCAAAAAAAATCGCGTCCGCCCCGTTCGCCACCGCCGCCCGCATGCAGTCCCAGTCACCCGCCGGCGCCAGCAGCTCCACATCCTGCCTTGTTAATCCCGTCTTGCTCATGTATATCCTCCTAAAACCGGCTTAAGCCGGCACAAAGTCTTAAATCTATATTCATACCTAATAAAAGTTCAAAATTTAATCTTCTGTCAACTTATATATTCTAGCAGACATTGCTGGCGTACTCTAGCTTTTCCATCCATTCACAAGGAAAAAACATGCTCAGCGATGCCGTGAGTCCGCCTGCGAAAAAAAACGTACAGCCTGCCACGCCGCATCTACAAAAAACCTCCGCTCCCTTAAATGGGATGCAGAGGTTGTGTACCCAGTTTATTTGCTTCGCCGCGCCCGCGAAGCTTGAATGATCTCCCCCGCCTGGCGGATGATCTCGTCCAACGAGGTTTCGTCCGTGGCGTCGTATTCGTCGATGTTCAGCCGCAGCACCGGGCATGCGTTAAATTCCTCGATCCACCGGGCATAGCGCTCATACATCTGCTCCCAATAGGATACGTCGGTCTGAATTTCCATTTCCCGGCCCCGCAGCCGGATCCGGTTCAAAATCGAAGACAAGTTGCCTTCCAAGTAGATCAGCACGTCCGGGTGCGGAAAATACGGCGTCATCACCATCGCCTCGAACAGACTGCTGTACGTTTTGTAATCGGTTTTGGACATCGTGCCCTGGTCGGCATGCATTTTGGCAAAAATGCCGGTGTCCTCATAAATCGAACGGTCCTGCACAAATCCGCCGCCCGCTTCGACAATCGCTTTTTGTTCCTTAAACCGCTCCGCCAAAAAATAAATTTGCAAATGAAAGCTCCATCTTTCAAAATCGTGGTAGAACTTCTCAAGATAGGGGTTCTGATCGACCTTCTCCATCGAAGTGCGGAAGCCGAGCCTGGCCGCCAGGGCGGTGGTCAGCGTGGACTTGCCGACGCCCACGGTGCCCGCGACCGTGATCAAAGCGTCTTTGGGGATGTGAAAATCATGGTTCATCGTTTACATGCGCTCCTTTATCTCGGCAACGATTTGTTCGAAATGATCCGGATGCTCGACAAAATCCATCGCATTGCCGTCAACCGTAATAACAACCGTTTCAGGTTCATTCGCCTTTATGTGGGCCATGGCCGTCTCGTAATCCTCGATTAACTGCTCCAAATAACCGGGATCGATGTCCTGTTCAAAACTCCGGCCGCGTTTCGTGATTCTTTGCTGCAGGGTCGCCAGATCCGCCTGGATATACACGATGAGGTTAGGCTTCGGCAAATCGTCGGTCAGCAGATGATAAATCTTCCGGTATTTGTCAAGCTGGACCTCTTTCAAGGTGCGCTGGGCAAAAATCAAATTTTTATAAATATGATAATCCGACACGACCGGCTGGTGCCGGGACACAAACTTAAGCGCCGTATCCTCCAGTTGCTTATACCGGTTGCACAAAAAAAACATTTCCAGTTGAAAGCCCCATTCCTCGATGTTCTGATAAAACTTGTCCAGGAACGGATTTTCCTCCACAATCTCCTTCAGGAGCGGAAAATCAAACCGTTCGGCGAGCATCGTCGCCAGCGTTGTTTTACCGGCCCCAATCGCGCCTTCCACTGCAATATACGGACTTGGTTTCATAACTCTATGGTCCTCCTGCATCTCACTTGCTCGTTAATAGACTAGAACATTGTAGCATAGAACTTGTAAATCCGTGAGCAAAAAAGAACTCCTTCCCCAAAAACCAGAGAAAGGAGTCTTCCCAAACTTTCTTAATGCGTAACCATGGAACGAAAATCCCCCCGGCTCGATTGGTCCGCATGGTAGAACACGACGTCCCCGTCCATCAGCAAAAAGGTCCGTCCATACGGATCGGCCACGCTGCGCTTAAACCCTTCCATCCCGTACCACTGGTTCATTAGTGGAGCGTCGATATACTGAAGATGTGGCTTATTCGTGTTCCCATCCCGCACCGTCTCAATGTTGAAGTTCACGACAATGTATCCATCCCTCAAAAAAACCGGAGACTTGTCCGTCAGCCCGCCGTGCGTCCGACCGTATTCGGCCACATTCGTACCCGCCGCCACCGCGTACAGGTCGGCCGGCAGGCTGTACTCTCCGTACCATCTTTGCACCGCGGCATTGGCCCGGGCTGAATCGACGCTGGACGGCAGATCCGTTTTCGGTCCGATCAACGTCCGCACGCCTTCCGGCAGCCGCAGCAGGCTGAAGCTGCCCACGGCCGTCCGCTGCTTCGTCGTTTTACGGATAAAGTTCTGCACGAACTGGCTTCGCCCGATCCCGGCCACCTGGCTAAACGTATAGTCGTGATCGTATTTGTACAGCGCCGTATCGGTCAACTCTTCGGTCGGCACATTCCGCAGCCGCTCGTTCAAAACGACATAACGCCGCACTTTGTCGGAAGGCGAGCCGATTTTGACGTAGCTTTTGCTGCCGGTATGGTAGTACAAATCGACGGGAGTCCGTGTACCTTTTTTTGCATCGATAAAATAATACGCCGGTGTAATCACGATCTGATCCTGCGCCCCAAACATATTCCCCTTCGTTTTGAGGTCAAATTTGAAATGGTAGCCCTTTTTGATGACAGCGTTGCTGTACAACGGATGGCTGCCCGGGCGGATCGGCAGCGTGTAACGGCTCGTATTGCCGCGTGCCGTCCCGTCAATCCCGTTCAAGCCTACCCAATAAGACACGCCGGTCGGCGTTCGCCCGCCTTTTTCGGTCCGGAACACGTTTTCCCAGTTATAGTCGGCAATGTCCGTCACGTGAAAATCGTACACGCGCCCGATCGCATCCACCGGCACGGTATCGTAAGCGATATGGTGCTTGAGATTCAGGTTGGCGTTGGTCTGATCTGTGGCCCCGGACGGCGCATTGTGCGCGATCGTGCGAAACTCGACGTCGTAAAAACCTTCATCCACCCATACCGGCAAGAAAAACGTAAACAACTCCTCGCTCTTGTCCACTTCGATCCACATATTCTTAGGATAAAAAACCGACTTCGTTCCGTCGTACACATCAAACGGGAAACGCACCTGCTTGCTGCCTATGTATTTGAGGTAGTCCCGGTTCCCATAACCGAGATAGTTCGCATGCTGCCCACTGTTTGGCATCTCCACGGTAAAAGGCCGATCGAGAATAATCGCGGAACGCCCCTGGGCTGGAGTCGTTTTTTGGTTGTGAGCCCGGTCGTCCGAGGCGCTGGGATAAATCACAACCGGTGTATGCACAGTCACCGAATTGATCCCGTAGATTGGGAAGTCTTTACTCACGTCCCCATCGGTACTCCCGGTCATGATTTCGTAGTAAATCCTTCCGCTGCTCGGCTGGTCCGCTTTGTTCGTTTTGCTGGTTGGAATGGCATGATTGGGGCTATACAATACATTGTCATTAATGATTTCCGCTTCCGGAATTTCACCCGGCATTTCCGTTTGCCCCTCAGCCCAGCCGGCATTGATAATTGTTTGACCTTCAAATTCCAGTAAATCATTTCGGACAAGCAGCTTTGGCGCACGTGTACTGCCTTCTGCTTCCATTTCCCCTCTCTCGCGTGTATCGTTTTCAATATCCGGCCTTTTAGTTCCGCCATCAATGTCCTTATCCCTCAGTACAATGGTTTTAATCTGTGGTGGGGGTTGGATATGGGTAGTGTAAGCCGCTAATACAAAATCGGGCGGATCATATCCCGTTGGCAAAATCGAGATTCCACCACCATCAAAGGCATAATTCAATAACGTCGCCCTGACTATCTCATACACCTGAAATTCCTCTACTGCCCAGTAAGCATAGGGCTTCATAACCTTAACGTCATAAGTCAACGTTACATCTTCAGACTTGTGCCTCCAGCCGACACCGAATACGAGTTCCTTCCAGTGAAGATGAAATTCTCTTTCCACTGGCACAATAAAGGTACAAGTACCCACCATTTTATTGTATTTGTAGTTATACAAATATTCTTTCGTCGTGACATTACCATACAAACTTTCCGAGGTCGGTATGCCATCTGCTACATCAAATCGTTCATTTCCCCGGCTGTCTGCTTTAATGACTGCGCTTGCGTTAGGGTTAAAATCCTCGCCGTCCATAGATCGCTCAGGTGATGGATTCGTACATTTTACGCCTGAAGGCTCTTCCGGCTCTCCAGGACCCTCGGGATCCCCGCCAGTTCCTACCGTAATCGTGGCCGATCCGTACAGCCAGTACGGTCCTTTTTTCCACTGGGCAGTGATCGTGGCCGTTCCTTTGGACTTGGCGGTCACTTTCCCTAAAGCATCTACAGCAGCTACCGCACTGTTGTTAGACGACCATGTCGTTTCGTAAGCCGTCGTAACGTCATACCAATTGTCATTCCAATCCGACATATTATACTCCAGCGTCGCTACCTGAGCCTTCATCTCTTTGGTCTGACCCACCGCCAGCGTGGCGTTGTCCAGCACGTGCATTTTCTTTTTCTCAACCACGTACCCTTTGTAATTGACGAGCATTGGGATGTAGTATTCGGCCATAAACTTGTCCGATCCATCGTAGCGGGTGGCGTATTTGTATTTATCACTATAGTCCAATGGATAGCCTGTTGAGACTTTAATGGTAGCTGTTATACTTCCAGCTTGAAATGTTGGTTTTGAATCGACGGGTTCATAACTTTTCGCTTTTGTCCATACCATATCCTCAATTGCCAACTCTTTAACTTGTGTCCTGGAAAACGAATTACTGAGTGAATCTGTCATTGAAGCCGGAGCATAATTAGTCATATCCAGTTCAAAATCCGTACGTTTTTGTAAAGGAACAGCGGCTTTCCCGCTACCTTGGGTGCCAGTTTCTATGCGAGTTCCGTTATCAAACGTAGCCGTCCAAATTTCCGTATCGCTTTGTACCCAGACAATCTTTGGTCGGGCCTCAGCCTGCCCTCTCACTTCTACTTTTAAAGTTTGCATCTGCGCAGGACCATCTGGGGTAACCTCTATCCCTTCCGTGGGGTAGCCATTTGAGAATGCAGCATAGGAATAGTTTGAAAATGGGGCTATACATAAAATTGACAATAAAAAACCAGCGCGCCACTTTTTCAATTGTACCAATCCCTATTATTTGTTATTTATAGATGCAAATGAACCATCGTCTGTTGTGATTTGAGAACCCATTGTCTTAGAGTCCAAGAATCTTTCAACCCATAAAGTTATCCCGTTGCCGGTATTATGATTTAGAAAAAATTCTTTGGTATACATATTCGGCAGTGTAAAATATCCATATTTTTTTATAAGACTTTCATTTGAAATTTTACTTCCTCCGACCACCCCATCGATCACCCCATTCATATAATGATCAAGGTCAAACTCGTTCGTTTTCGGATATATCGTAATTTGAATGTACGCCCTATACACCCCTGACTCATCCAACCTACTAATATAATCCGTCTCATCCACAAACAACGGCGCATAGATACTCTCAATATTTTTAAAATCTTCAGTATCAACTACAATATAATTGTGCAGCTTTAGGCTACCGGCGTGGTTTCGGAATGTGAGCGTTTTTTCCACCACATCGTTTAAAGAGGTATTGCCGGTTGTAAACGGGCTGATCGTCTCCAGATTGGTCCGCTCCGTGCCGACCTGGCGCAGTTCCTTAAGGCCAAGGAAGCTGTCGGCCTTTTGGCCGCTTACTCGTTCCAGATTCATCAGGATCGTGGAAGCTTCCGCCCGGGTTGCGTTTTTGTCCAAGCCGAAGGAGCCATCCGGAAAACCGCTCATTAATTTTGTTCCTAAAGCTACGGCGATATAGGAGGACTTGGTTTGCGGTATGCCGGGGTTAAAATATTCCTTCACCGGGATCACCGTGGTCTTCGTATCCTCCAAAGCTTGCTTGTAATCCGCATCGGCCGCCGCCAGCCCCGAGGTCATCCATTTTGACATTTCAAACCGGGTAATCGGTGTACTGGGCTTAAATCCATTCGAATAGTCGCCGGGCTGAATAAATCCGAGAGACACGGCGCGCTCCACCTCGGCTTCGCTCCAATGACCTGTCAGATCGGAAAACGTATGACCAGCCCCGGCAGAAGCTGCTTCAATTGCATCCCCTTTCGCCACACGCGCCAACAGCGCGGCAAATTCGGCCCGGGTCACGGTAGCGCTCGGCTTAAAGGTTCCATCGTCGTAGCCTTTGAAGAAACCTTTAGCGACCGCCGAATCAATCGCGTTTTTTGCCCAGTAGTCGTTTTTTACGTCCTTAAAGATGGTCGCGGCCGCATCCGCCGTATCCACTGTCGTTTGAAAACCGAACAGAATAAAAGCGCTTATCAAAGTCCCGGCCAACAGAAATGACAGCCATTTTTTCATCGAATTACCTTCACCCTTTCTTTCTATTCCTTTACACTAATCACAGAAAATACCTCTTTCTAAATTATTCGCCCCATTTTCACCAACCCCTCCTGTAACATTCCTATTTTGTGAAAATAACCCATTTTAGGCAATAAAAAAAGCACACCTCGATCATCGATTTACGATATCAAGGTGTGCTTCACCTATTTCCATTATATTACATTTTGCGGATTCGTAAAGACTTTTCACAAAAAAAATTCAAAGGCACCTCATTCCACCCGGGAATAAGATGCCCATAAATTTCTCTGCATGGAGGGTTATGTACCCGAAGCTTACCCGAACCAGCTTTTGATCATGATGGCGTCGGACACCAGGAACACGAGCAGGCTGATAATGCCGAAGCCGATGGCAAACAGATTTTTCTTCGGACGTTCTTTGAACAAGCGGACCACGCCGATCAAAATGATTACGGTGAACAAAATCATAAAAATATCGAATCCGTTAAACGTCGTTGTCGTTTCTCCCGCTGCGGCGAGCAACATCGCGAAACCTCCTCTTGAAATCCACGAAATTACATATCTTCTTCTATGTTATCTTCCCGCCCCGCCGGATGCAAGAGGAAAGACAAAAAATTGTCAAAAAAATAACGCTATCGGTACGATTTTCACCCCGCTTTGCGGATTTGTTCATTGACATCTTCATTATTACCTGAACTTTGCTTTTCCATAAGGAAGTCTTATGTCCAAAAGTCCTTGTATCAGTTTACGCTCCTGCATAACTATGGTACCATAATGTTACTTATATCACAGTTATTCTGTCGGAATTATAGATTTGATCATACAAGGAGGGTAATGCATGGCATATGAGCCGATTTGGACGAAGGAACCGGAGAAATTAAACAAATTCGAATTTGTTAAACTGGAAAAAGACGGCCTTGACGTCATCCGCACCATCATCGAGGAATACGCAGTCCAAGGGTATGACTCCATCCCGGCGGACGACATGGACCGCTTCAAATGGGCCGGAGTATATCAGCAAAAACCGAAGGACGGCCATTTTATGATGCGCGTGCGAATCAACACCGGGATTATGAATACCAAGCAAGCCCGGGCGTTAGGTGAAATCGCCAAGTTGTACGGACGCGGGCTTGTAGATGTCACGACCCGTCAGGCGATTCAATTCCACTGGTTGCGCGTGGAGAATTTACCGGATATTTTTAAGCGGCTGGAGGAAGTTGGCCTTTATTCGTATGAAGCCTGCGGCGACTGCCCGCGCACGATCGTCGGCAACCCGCTTGCCGGCATCGATAAGGATGAACTGATCGACACAACGGACATCGTGGAAGAAGTGAACACCTTTTTTCTGCTGAACCGCGATTTTTCCAATCTGCCGCGTAAATACAAGATGTCCATCTCTTCCAATATTTATAACAACGCGCAGGCGGAGATCAACGACCTGGCCTTCGTCCCGGCTGTCAAAGTGATCAACGGCGAAGAGGTGGTCGGTTTTCACGCATTCGTTGGCGGCGGTCTTTCGGCCAAACCGCATCTGGCGAAACCCTTGGACATTTTTGTGAGACCGGAGGAAGTGTTGAAGGTGGCGGTCGGCGTGACGACGATTTTCCGGGATTACGGATATCGTGAGAAACGCCATCAAGCCCGCCTGAAATACCTGGTTGCCGATTGGGGCCCGGAAAAATTCAAAGACAAGCTGATCGAATTGATCGGCGACCTGCCTACGCGCGGCGAAGACAAAACGGTGGGCTGGCAAGCCGCCTATTTCGACGGCGTCCATCCGCAAAAGCAAGCAGGCTTGAACTACTTCGGCCTGAATGTCCCCGTCGGCCGTCTCAATGCGGATGAGCTGGTACAGTTGGCCGATGTGGCGGACCAATACGGTGAAGGAAAAATCCGCACCACGATGTCCCAGAACATTTTGCTCAGCGGCATTCCGGACGATAAAGTGGAGGAAGCGCTGAAAGCTCCTGTTCTGCAGCGGCTGACACCGTTTCCGAAGCCTTTTATGAGCCGCACCGTCTCCTGCACGGGCAATGAGTTCTGCAATCTTGCGATCGTGGAAACAAAACGCCGTGCCGCCGAGGTCGCCGAATATTTGGACCGGAACGTCGAACTGGACGAAAAAGTGCGCATCCATTTCATCGGCTGCCCGAACGCTTGCGGCCAAAAACATGTCGCCGACATCGGTCTTCAAGGCTCTTTGGTAAAAACGCCGGAAGGCATGGTTGACGCATTCGACATCGCCGTGGGCGGCACTTTGGGCGGCGGGCCAAACGGACCGCAGGCGCAGTTTAACCAGGCTTTGAAAGGCCGCGTCAAAGGCGATCAAGTAGCCCAGGTGTTGGAGCAGCTCCTGCTATTCTATAAAGAGCAGCGCACCGCCGGGGAATCTTTCCACAGCTTTGTGCTCCGGGTTGGCGCTCCCGCCTTCCAGGAGAAGCTTAGCAGCATTTTAGCGGCCGGGGTTGCTTCGTAAAAGAACGTGAGGTACCGGATATTGCATTACAAAGGGCTGGCGATTGATGCCAGCCCCTTCCTCATTTACTAGGCCCGCAGTGAATAAGTGCAAAACTTACATCTCATCCGACTCAAACATGCCATCCCAAATGTAGGAAATGCAATTAATTTCGTCCTAACACTATATTTGTCGCCACACAAACTCCATCTTCCTCTTGCCAAAAAGTCCACACCCCCCGTCATATAGAACACTACTTTAATCGGATAAAAAAACAGCCTGCCCGCAATCACAAGGGACCGCCGCAGACTGTCTTGAACACTTTTCCTACAACTTCTTCTATACTTCTTCCTGCAATTCTTTACGCATTACTCTGCACTACTGCATTACGCTCTGCGGATAGTTTTAACCCACTTCCCGGCTCTCCACTTCCAGCTTTTCGAGCTCCTTGGTGCGTTTCGTGTCGCGCTCGAGAACCGGGGCCAGGTAACGGCCGGTGTAGGAGTTTTCCACCTTCACAACCTCTTCCGGCGTGCCTGTGGCGATGATCGTACCGCCTCCGCTGCCTCCTTCCGGACCAAGGTCGATGAGGTAATCGGCCGTTTTGATGACGTCCAGATTATGCTCGATGACCAGCACCGTGTCGCCGGAATCGACGAGACGATGCAGCACCTTAAGCAGCCGGTCGATATCGTCGACATGCAGCCCGGTGGTCGGTTCGTCCAGGATGTAAATCGTCTTGCCGGTGCTGCGGCGGTACAGCTCCGAAGCCAGCTTCACGCGCTGGGCCTCCCCGCCGGACAACGTCGTCGCCGGCTGTCCCAGGTTGACGTAGCCCAGCCCGACATCAAGCAGCGTTTGCAGCTTGCGGTGGATTTTCGGGATATTTTGGAAAAATTCCGTCGCATCCTCCACCGTCATCTCCAGTACATTGGCAATGCTTTTGTTTTTGTATTTGACTTCCAGCGTTTCGCGGTTGTAGCGTTTGCCTTTGCACACCTCGCAAGGCACATACACGTCCGGCAGGAAGTGCATTTCAATCTTGATAATACCGTCGCCGCGGCAGGCTTCACAGCGGCCGCCTTTAATGTTGAAGCTAAAGCGCCCTTTCTTGTAGCCACGCACCTTCGCTTCGTTCGTCTGCGAGTACAGGTCACGGATGTCGTCGAATACACCGGTGTACGTGGCCGGGTTCGAGCGTGGCGTTCGTCCGATCGGCGACTGGTCGATGTCCACGACCTTATCGACGTGCTCCAGCCCTTTGATTTCCTTGTATTGGCCGGGACGGACTCTCGCCTTGTTCAAGTCGCGGGCCAGCGTTTTTTTCAAGATTTCGTTCACCAGCGTCGATTTGCCCGAACCGGATACCCCGGTCACGGCCGTAAATACGCCGATCGGGAATTTGACGTTGATGCTCTTCAGGTTATTCTCTTTCGCTCCCTTAATCTCCAACCAGCGTCCGTCCGGTTTGCGCCGCTGTAAAGGCACCGGAATAAACTTCTTGCCGCTCAAGTATTGGCCTGTCAGGGAACGCGGGTCGTTCATTACTTCCTTCGGCGTTCCTTGCGAGATCACCTCGCCGCCGTGAATGCCCGCGCCTGGTCCGATATCGATGATGTAATCGGCGGCCAGCATCGTGTCTTCATCATGCTCGACGACGATCAGCGTGTTGCCGATGTCACGCATATGCGCCAGCGTGGAGATCAGCCGGTCGTTATCCCGCTGGTGCAGGCCAATGCTTGGCTCGTCCAGAATATACAGCACGCCCATCAGGCTTGAGCCGATTTGCGTCGCCAACCGGATGCGCTGCGCTTCACCGCCGGACAACGTGCCTGCCGCCCGGCTGAGCGTCAAATAATCGAGCCCGACGTTTACGAGAAAACCAAGCCGATTGTTGATTTCTTTCAGGATCAGGTGGGCGATTTGTGTTTCTTTTTCGCTAAGCTCCAGCCCGCTGAAAAACTCCATCACTTCGCCGATCGACAGCGAGGTCACATAAGCCATATTTTGCTCGTTGACCGTGACGGCGAGGGTTTCCTTCTTCAATCGATGGCCTTTGCAGCTGCCGCAAGGTTTGCTGCCCATAAATTCTGAGATGAACTCGCGAATTCCTTCCGAGGCGGTTTCCCGGTAACGGCGCTCCAGGTTCGGGATGATCCCTTCAAACGTCACGTAAGCGTCCTTGCTCATCCCGAAATCGTTTTGATAACGGAAGCGGATTTTCGTGTCGCCCGTTCCGTACAGCAGCTTGTCCATTTGATCCTTCGTCAGTTCGGACACCGGCACATCCTGCGGAATGTCGTAATGTTCGCAAACGGAATTCAAGAACTGCGGATAGTAATTCGATGTGCCTCCGGCCCACGCTTCAAACGCGCCGTCCTCAATCGTCTTCGACGAATCGGGAATAAGCAGATCGGGGTCGATGATCATTTTGACGCCAAGCCCGTCGCATTCCGGACAAGCCCCAAACGGGCTGTTGAACGAAAACATCCGCGGCGACAGCTCTTCGATGCTGAAACCGCAGATCGGACACGCAAAATTAGAGCTGAACCGCAGCTCCTCCTGGTCGATGATATCGACCAGAATTTGCCCGCCGGACATTTTCAGCGCCGTTTCGATCGAGTCGGCCAACCGGCTGCGGACATCTTCCTTCACCACGATCCGGTCGACGATAACTTCAATGGAGTGCTTTTTGTTTTTTTCCAGTTCGATGGTTTCCGACAAATCGCGCTGCTCGCCGTCAACCCGCACCCGAACAAAGCCTTGTTTGGCGATTTCGCTAAACAAGCTTTTATGCTCGCCTTTTTTCCCGGAAATGACGGGGGCTAAAATTTGCAATCTCGTGCGTTCGGGATATTGCATAATGCGGTCGACCATCTGCTCGACCGTCTGGGACGTAATCTCGATGCCGTGCTCCGGGCAGTGCGGATGCCCAACCCGGGCGAACAGCAGGCGGAGATAGTCGTAAATTTCCGTCACCGTTCCGACGGTGGAACGGGGGTTGCGGCTCGTCGTCTTCTGGTCGATAGAAATCGCCGGAGACAAGCCCTCGATCGAATCGACGTCCGGCTTCTCCATCTGTCCCAAAAACTGCCGCGCATACGCGGACAACGACTCGACGTAACGGCGTTGTCCCTCGGCGTAAATCGTATCGAAGGCAAGCGAGGATTTGCCCGAACCGCTTAAGCCCGTCAACACCACGAATTTGTCGCGCGGAATCGTGATGTTGATATTTTTCAAATTGTGCGCTCTGGCGCCTTTGATGACTATATTCTCACTAGCCACGCTTTCATCTCCCTTTAAGGTAGTTCAAAAATCGTCTTTTGATCACGAAGCTAATTTCTAAGATGATGATTCGGCGTCGAATCTTGAATTCAGGCCGGGCCAAACGTATGATTACGAAGCTGTTTTCCAAAAATAGCGGAACATTATGTTCTTATTTTCCGATTTGAACTTGTTCATCCCCATTAGCGGCATTTTTTGTCCTTATTTTCAATGAATGGAGCAAAAATTGGCCATTTCCCTGCGACTGGAGAAAATAACGGCATTAAATGCCTTTATTTCACTCGACATGGGGGATATCGGTAAAATAGCGACATTTTTTGTCCTTATATTTTCGCCAGAGCTTTTCAACAAGCCAACTTTTGCAGTTCTTCACTCCACAAGAGGCGCCGCCGCCATATTTTACATCGGTGCCAAAAAGACATCTATTTAAAACTGAGGCAGTTCAAAAATCCGTAAAATCCGATTTTTGAACTGCTGACTCAAGCTGCTTTCTGCTTTAACACCCATCCGTTGCCGCTTACTCCGCCTTGAGCTCCAGAATCGCGTCGCGCAGCTCGGCGGCCCGCTCGAACTGGAGGTTTTTGGCCGCTTCCTTCATTTCGGCTTCCAAGCGGCGGATCATCGCTTCGCGGTCGCGCTTGGACATCTTGACCTTGGCGGCGTCGGCCAGATACTCGCTCTTGCTTTCCGCCACCTTGGTCGCTTCGATAACGTCGCGAACTTTCTTGCGGATCGTCTGCGGCGTAATGCCGTGCTTCTCGTTGTAAGCGATCTGGATGCTGCGCCGCCGCTCGGTTTCCTTAATCGCCTGGTCCATCGATTCCGTGATGCTGTCAGCATACATCAGCACCCGGCCATCCGAGTTCCGGGCCGCCCGCCCGATTGTCTGGATTAAGGAGCGCTCGGACCGCAGGAAACCTTCCTTGTCGGCATCCAGGATCGCCACCAGCGACACCTCCGGCAAATCCAGCCCTTCGCGCAGCAGGTTGATGCCGATCAGCACATGGAACGTGCCAAGCCGCAGGTCGCGCAAAATGCTCATCCGCTCCAGCGTTTTAATATCGGAATGGAGGTATCTTACCTTGATGCCGATTTCTTTTAAATAGTCAGTCAAATCCTCGGACATTTTCTTGGTCAAGGTCGTCACGAGCACGCGTTCGTCTTTATCGATACGGTCGCGGATTTCGCCGATCAGGTCATCGATCTGCCCCTTCGTCGGCCGCACCTCGATCACCGGATCCAAGAGGCCCGTCGGCCGGATGATCTGCTGCACCATCGTATTGCAATGCTCCAGTTCGTAAGGCCCCGGCGTCGCGGATACGTAAATCAACTGCTGTGCCTTGGCTTCGAACTCCTCGAACCTGAGCGGCCGGTTATCCAGCGCTGAAGGCAGGCGGAAGCCGTGCTCCACCAGCACCGTTTTACGCGCCTGGTCACCGTTGTACATCGCCCGAATTTGCGGCAGCGTCTGGTGGGATTCGTCAATCACGATCAGGAAGTCGTCGGGAAAATAGTCCAACAGCGTATACGGGGTAGCCCCCCGCTCGCGGAATGTCAGCGGCCCGGAATAGTTTTCGATCCCGGAGCAGAAGCCGACTTCCTTCATCATCTCAATGTCGTACCGCGTCCGCTGCTCTAGCCGCTGAGCCTCCAGGAGCTTTCCTTTCGAGCGCAGGTCCTCCAGCCGCTCCTCCAACTCACGCTCGATGTTGGTAAGCGCGATCCGCATCGTCTCCTCCTGCGTAACAAAGTGGGATGCCGGGAAAATCGCCACATGCTCGCGCTCCCCGACCAATTCGCCGGTCAGCACGTCAATTTCCGTAATCCGTTCGATTTCATCGCCGAAAAATTCCACCCGAATGGCGTGCTCCCCTTTGGAAGCCGGGAAAATCTCCAGCACATCTCCGCGCACCCGGAACGTACCGCGCACGAAATTGATGTCGTTCCGCTGGTACTGGATATCCACCAGCCGGCTCAAAATCTGGTTGCGCGGCTTCTCCATCCCGATCCGCAGCGACAGCACCAAATTGCGGTATTCCATCGGCGAACCGAGACCGTAGATGCACGACACGCTCGCCACAATAATAACGTCCCGTCGTTCAAACAGCGAACTCGTCGCGGAGTGGCGCAGTTTATCGATCTCTTCGTTGATGCTGGAATCTTTCTCGATATAGGTATCGGAGGAAGGAATATAGGCTTCCGGTTGATAGTAGTCGTAATAGCTGACGAAATAGTCTACCGAGTTATTGGGGAAAAATTCTTTAAACTCACTGGCCAACTGCGCCGCCAGCGTCTTGTTGTGGGCGATGACCAGCGTCGGTCTGCCAATCTGCGCAATCGTATTGGCGATCGTAAACGTCTTGCCCGTTCCGGTTGCGCCAAGCAGCGTTTGATGCCTTTTCCCGGCGCGAACGCCCTCAACAAGCTGTTTCACCGCTTCCGGCTGATCCCCTTGCGGAGTGAACTCGGAGACGAGCTCGAATTTATTATCGCTAAATACAATTTCACTCATTGTCCAACATCACCCTATCGTCTAAAATAAAATTACTAGAGGAGGATCCGACAAGTTACTCCATAATTCTACCTAGTCTTACTTATATATAAATGAGACCAATTTCCTAATCGTGTCCGTTCATTAAACAGGATCGGTCATGATTCCGATGAATAAACTATACACCTTCCTTAATTTACAAAATAGGAATGCGTGTTCCCATGTATTATACCCTTTTCATCTTATAGATGCAAACGGTAAGTTGAAGAATAGGAGTTGTACATACTCGATGGATATCGCAACGTTACTTGGCATCATTATTGGTTTGGCCGCCCTGATCGGCGGTTTTTTGTGGGAAGGCGGGGAGCTTGTCGGGCTCATGCAGATCACTTCCGCCCTTATCGTGTTTGGAGGTACGATCGCCGCGGTTATGATCAGCTTTCCGGTCTCCAAGCTGCGTACGGTGCCGAAGGCACTGGCGCTCGCGTTCTCTGCCCGGCACCAGGACTCGGGCGAACTGATCGAAGACATCGTCGGCATGTCCATGGTCGCCCGTCGCGAAGGGGTGCTTGCCCTGGAAAAAAGAGCGGCGGACTACCCGAATCCTTTTTTGCGCGAAGGTATTCAGCTTGTCGTGGACGGGACCGAACGGAGCATGGTCCAGCAAATCATGAACCTCGAAATCGACGCTTTGGAAAAAAAATATGAAGGCTACGCCAAAGTTTTCGAAGCGGCCGGCGGTTACGCGCCAACGATGGGCATCATCGGCACGGTCATGGGCTTGATCCACGTGCTCGGCAGCCTGAGCGAACCGACGGCGCTGGGGCCGTCGATCGCACTTGCTTTTACCGCCACGCTGTACGGGGTGGCCAGCGCCAATTTGATTTTCCTTCCGATCGCCTCCAAAATCAAAGCGCGCAGCGAAGAGGAAGTGGACCGGATGGAAATGATGATCGAGGGCATTTTGTCGATTCAAAACGGGGACCATCCGCTGCTGGTGCGCCGTAAGCTGGAATCGTATGTAGCCGACGCCCGGACCCCGGGTCAGGGGACGGAGGCCGCGTTCGGCCTGAATACGCGGTTCAACGCAGATTCCCGGGAGAATGAAATATGATTAGCCCGGGATCGCCAAGCGGCAATCACAAGCCTGAGGTTCCGGGTCATGGGAGACAGCGGCGGCAGCGCCGCGCGGTACAGCAGGATGCCAAGGACCGCTGGATGATTACATACGCGGATCTGATCACGCTGCTGCTTATTTTTTTCGTGATCATGTACGCGATGAGCCGGCTCGATGTGGAAAAATACGAAGTCGTCACTCAGTCCCTGCAAATGACCTTCAGCAATGGGAACTCCATTCTGGATAAAGGCGCCGGCATCACCGGTTCGCTAAACAGCTACAACGCCAAAACTCCGGCCTCCACCGCCCAGAATGGCAAAGGAAGCGGCAGTGCGGGCCAGAACGGCAGCAGCGGGAACGGCGGCCAGCAAGCGTCCGCTCAAGCCAGCTCCGGCCAGGCTCCGCTCACCGAACGCGAGCTGGCGTTCCGCAAGCAGGAGGAAGAACTGAGCAACCTGATGCAGTTGATCGAGGCATACATTAAGGAGAACAGTCTGGAGGATCAAATTCATGTGACCGATCTGCCGAAAGGCATCTCGATCACGCTTAGCGATCGCTTCCTATTCGACACCGGCAAAGCCGATTTGAAAAGCGGTTCGGCCAAAACGCTGTCCAAGCTCGCCAGCCTGTTCGGGCAGCTCGACACCGTCATCAGCATCGAAGGCCATACGGACAGCCAGCCGATCGGCCGATCGTCCAAATTCAAGGACAACTGGGAGCTGTCAGGGGCCCGCGCATTGTCCGTGCTGCGCTTTTTTGTCGACAAGGAGCAGCTCGATCCCCAGCATTTCCAGTACGCCGGCTACGCCGACACCCGCCCGGCCGCCGACAACGACACCGCCGCAGGCCGCCAAAAAAACCGCCGCGTAGAAATCACCGTGCTGCGGCAGCTGCAGCAGTGATAGAGGGGCTTCCGGCACAAAGACCGCCGAAGGAATTCACTCCGGCGGTCTTCTGATGCGCCAAACCAAAGCCCTACCGGAAATAGAGACAATTTATGTCCTTATTTCGAGATTTCCCCCTTCCTGCGCAACTATAGAGGAAATTTTTTCCGTTATATGAGGACTATAGGCTTGGAAAAATCCTCCGTTCGCCCCCACCTTTCCAAAATAGAGGAAAAAAACTCCTCTATTTTTGCTGTACTCCCTTTTTTCACGAAATTAGACCCTTTTTTACCGTTATTCCCATGACTTCCACAAAACCAACTTAAGGAAAGTCGAGCATGGGTTTAATAGCGCTGGAATGCGGGGCTTAAAGCCGCTTTTCGGGAACTTGACACTTTTCGGGAACTTGAACGTGCTGAAGCTTTGCGTGGAAGGAAACTGTAGATCACTCCCGCCACTTTGCGATAAGAGGAAGAGAGGGAAATCCTACGTAATGCAAAAGTGCAGTTCATTTCCGGCCAAAATCTACTTTTTTATCAGATAGCCTCTTATGAGATGTAACTTTCGGCTTTTGCATTTCAATCGCACCAAAAAGATAATTTAAGAAAAATAGAATGCACTTTTGCACGTAGTCAATAAATCAAGCTAGTTTAATAGTGAGCACGGGATCTATGCCGACGGCCGCTGATCCTTCATGCGCGTGAACTTCAAGCACGGCATCAATTCCTTCAGGAACGATGAGCGGCGTTATGACCGGAAGGCCGGCTTCAACAATCCGGGCGATATCGAACTCCAACAGCAATTGTCCCGCCTTGATCCGGTCTCCGGTTTCTACCCGGGGCGTGAAGCCTTCCCCTTTAAGCGAAACGGTATCGATGCCGATGTGAATCAGAAGTTGAGCGCCGGATTCATGTTCAAGGATTACGGCGTGTTTGGATTTGATCAGTTGCGCGACAACTCCATCAAACGGAGCATACACTTTTCCTTCGGACGGCTCAATCGCAACTCCCTCGCCCATCATCCGCTCGGCAAATGCCGGGTCGGGCACACGATCAAGAGGTACCGCCATCCCGTTGACCGGCGTGGTTATCACCAAATCCCCGGCTTGTTTTTTGCTTTTTTTGGTCCAAGGCAACATAGTCTTCATTCCTCCGCTTTCATAAAATCAAAAATAAAAAAGCCCAAAACGAAATAAAGAGGATCGCTCTTTATCACTCGTTTTGGGCATTGCCTGCTAAAACAGTAACAAACCCCGATATTTTAGAGGTTGCTCAAAAAGTCATCTTTTCTTAAAACCTGTCTTTTTGATCTCGCACTTTATTGGCAAACTTATCTTACTTGAATGCTTTTTTCTTGTCAAACCGTAAGATAGATTCCCGAAAAAAAGAAACAAGGTAACCGTCAAGCATCTGCGGCGCAGCGGAATCCGGCATTTCCGGACGAGCTGTCTGGCGAGTTCCGGCTTCGTGCCGCAACCCGATACCGGTTGCAATAAGAATGATGGCACAGATACGAACCGCCCCGCATGGATTTCACGCTCCCCTTGGACGGCCCTTTCGGATTTACGCTGTCTTGGGTCCGGTGGTAACGCACGTCGAACCAATCCGCGCACCATTCCCAGACATTCCCCGCCATATTGTACAGACCGTAGCCGTTAGGCTCGAACGCATTTACCGGAGCGGTCCCCGCGTATCCGTCCAACGCCTCGTTCTGAACGGGAAATTGCCCCTGCCAGATATTGCACATATGCTTGCCTTCGGGGGTGAGTTCATCCCCCCACGGATATTTTTTCTGCACCAGCCCGCCGCGTGCGGCATATTCCCATTCGGCTTCCGTCGGCAGCCGTTTGCCGGCCCAACGGCAATATGCCTCCGCATCATGCCAAGAGACATGGACCACGGGATGATCCATCCTACCTTGCAGCCCGGAAGCAGGCCCTTCGGGATGCCGCCAATCGGCCCCCTCGATCAGCCGCCACCACGGCGTTTGCATGACAACATTCGTCGTATCGGCCAGCACATCCGGCGGCAGGAACAGATGAAATACAAACGAGTTGCCGAATTTCTCCGCATCGGTACGGTAGCCTGTAGCGCGGACAAACTCGGAAAACTGCCGGTTGGTTACCGCGTAGGAATCTATATAAAACGGGGACACCGTCACTTCCCTTACCGGCCCTTCGCCATCCGAAGGGAAGCCTTCTTTGTCGTCCGTGCCCATCAAAAACGTCCCGCCCTCCAAGCGGATCATGTTGCTTTGCACTCCCGCCGCCTTCACTCCCGCCGCTTTAGGGCGCCCGCTGTTCGCTGAAAATGCCGCGGCTCCACTGCCCGACCGGACAGCACCCGGTTTTGAACGTTTTGGAGCACAGCAAGAAGGTGTGGCTTTGTTATGATCTTGATCCACGTCCTACCTCTCCTTTCTGAGCTGATAAAGCTAATCTGCGCTGGTAAAGCTAATGTTATTATATCAGCTTAAATTCATTTTGAAAGAAACTTAAATAAATTATTTTCTAGCAACCGGGTTGATTTTTCGGGAAATCCAAGATTATAGTATACCTAATTCCGTTTTGGCGGCATGAACTAACTGTTCTCCGGGAATATTAACTTTACTTGACGCCCGGCTATGGTTGTTTATACCAAAACGAACTAAAGACTAGGAGCAAGATTCATGAAAATCAGCCGTGTTCTGAACAATAACGCCGTTGTTGTAAAAGAAGGGGACAGCGAGAAAATTATTATGGGGGCGGGAATCGCGTTTCGGAAAGGGAAAAACGATGTCATCGATCAGAGCAAGATCGAGAAGATTTTCGTTTTGAAGGAGGAGGGCCACAAGTTCCAGGAGCTTCTCAGCACCGTTCCCGAGGCTCATATTGCCGTAGGGGAGGATATTATTTCCTATGCGGAACAGCAGCTTGGCATGAAATTGAGCGACCACATTCATATTTCCTTAACCGATCACCTGACCTTTGCCATCGAGCGCTTAAATCAGGGCATTGAGGTCCGGAACAAACTTAATTCTTTTTTTAGTAAAGAGTAGTGGTATTGATCGCAAACTGAACCGTCGCTAAACCAGTAATGCTCCCTGTAAGCGCCCTCGAATTTAAAGTTAAAACGCTCCAATAGCTTGATTGAAGGTTTATTGTTAGCTGCAGTCGTGGCATAGATTTTATGTAAATTTAGTTGTTGATCATGGAACACTTCTTCCAAGAATAGCTGAACCAAGCGGCTTCCCACGCCCTTACCCCGGTGAAAAGGCGGGATATAGTAGCCAAATTCCGCACTGCGATTCCTCGGATTGTAATCAAAAAGACTTATTTTGCCGACAACCTCATTCCCCTCTACATCTATTAACACGTAATGGATTTGTCCATGGCTTAGACCGACAGTCATCTTCTCTTTAAAAACCTCGTAACTATCTATTTCTCTGATCGGACGGCAAGTATGGTACTCTTTTTCAGTCTCGTCGGCAGCCCACTGAAAAATCACAGGCAGATAGGTAGGCGAGTTGGCCTCGGTTAACTTTAATAGTTTAAACATCATTTTCTAGCACGTCCTTGTTCTCCCCTTGAAATTGAAGCCTGTCGTCCTTGAAGTCCTTTTTTGTTCCTCATTCGGATGACCAGGCTTTTTTTTCAACAACCTCACACCAGCCCCGGTTCACATGTTTTCCTTAGTAGGTATTAGACATTTGATTCCGAAATCCTCTGGTGCCAAGCTGTACGGTCCGTTGGAGTTCAATTTTTGCGAATTCCCCATCCTTGTTGCCTGAACATGGAAATAACGTTAAACTATATTTGAATAGGTCGTGAAGCACACGCCGTTTCGATGTATCTCCCCTGTCCCGGGTTGATGTGTCGAGGCGGCGTTTTTTGTTTTTACTAGTTGATAAGGGAGTTGAAATTTGGATGCGGTTTGAGCAAGCTTTTGAGGAATGGATGCGGCTCAATATTGCCGAAGAGACAAATCACAGACGGATCGAAATACTTGAGCATGGATTAGGACACGAAACAATGGAGTTTTTAGGGCTGGTCTGGTTTCCTGCGGTTGGGAATTTTGATCATCTGTATCCGGAATGGGAGGTGCAGGATTTCAATAACGGCTACCGTTACTTGGATCTGGCGTATATGCCAGACATGGCAAAAGGAGGCATTGAAATTCAAGGATATGGCCCACACGCGAGGGATCTCGATGTAAGACGCTTCAAGGACTTATGCTGGCGCCACAGTTTGTTGGCACTTGATAATGAGTTTTCGCAAACCCGCGGCTTAGTCAAGAGTAAGAAAACTTCGGTTTAGGCATGTGATTGGACATGTCAATGAACCGACGCATGGTATCGACCAATATAAAATAAAACATATGCGTTATCAATATTATCACAGTGTTTTTTTCTACATATGGTAGGATTATTTTGGTGATGAATTATGGCAGAAACAAGACGTGGCCGAGGATATGTTTACGCTCCCCGAGTACCATATCGTATGGTGCGTAAAATATCGACACAAAGTCCTCTCGGATGAAGTGGAGTTCAGACTAAAAGTAATTCTCTTGCAAGTCGCGTCCGATTACAACGCTACGATCTCTGAAATGGAAGCCGATCAAGATCATATTCATGTACTTGTCGAATGCCCCCCGCAACATTCCATACCGAATATGGTAAAAGTGTTAAAAGGGATTTCAGCAAGGCTTCTGTTTAAGGAATTTCCGCTGCAAAAAAAGTTATGGAGGAGGCCATTTGTGGAATCCATCTTACTTTGTAGCTACGGTGAGTGAACATACCGAGGAACAAATCCGAAAGTATATTCAAGATCAGAAAGTGAAGTGAGAGCATGCTTATCCATAAAGCCTATAAATTTCGCATTTATCCGAGCAAGGATCAGGCTGTTCTCATCAACAAGACGATCGGCTGTTCCCGTTTTGTATTTAATCACTTTTTGGGATTATGCAATGAAGCCTATCGCAGCACCGGAAAAGGATTATCGTATGCCGTATGCTCTGCCGAACTAACGAAAATGAAGCAAAAACTCGAGTGGTTAAAAGAACCGGATAAGTTTTCTCTGCAAAATGCTTTAAAGAATCTGGCGGATTCTTTTGGTCGGTTTTTTAAGAAACAAAATGACGCGCCAAGGTTTAAGAGTAAAAAGAATCCGGTACAGTCGTATCAAACCAACTACACCAATGGCAATATTTCGATAACAGGTAACCGGATGAAACTCCCTAAATTAGGGTTCGTGAAGTTAGCCAAGTCAAGAGAAGTGGAAGGTCGTATTATCCATGCGACGATTCAAAGAACTTCCTCTGGAAAATACTTTGTTTCCTTGTTAGTGGAAACCGATGTGCACCCCCTACCCAAAACAAACCAAGAAGTCGGAATTGACTTGGGGCTAAAGGATTTCGCAATTCTATCGAACGGTGAAGTATTCGAGAATCCAAAATTTCTGCGGAAGATGGAACAAAAACTCATTCGTGAACAGCGGATTCTTTCCAGACGTGTGAAAGGTTCCTCCAACTGGAATA
The DNA here is from genome assembly GCF_023715465.1 of Paenibacillus macerans. Classification (GTDB taxonomy): domain Bacteria; phylum Bacillota; class Bacilli; order Paenibacillales; family Paenibacillaceae; genus Fontibacillus; species Fontibacillus macerans_A. The sequence continues at coordinate 283,100 of NZ_JAMBOE010000006.1, read as the reverse complement.
AACAACGAGTGAAGGTCGCTCGAATTCATGAACGCATTGTCAATGCCCGAACAGACTACTTGCAAAAGCTATCAACGCATATTGTCAAAAACCACGACATGATTGCGATTGAAGATTTGCAGGTGTCTAACCTGATGAAGAACCACAATCTGGCCAAAGCGATTGGCGAAGTGTCCTGGTATCAATTTAGAACGATGTTTGAATATAAGGCAAAGTGGTATGGGCGAATGGTTGTTGCCGTAGGCCGAACTTTTGCCTCTTCTCAACTCTGTTCGTGTTGTGGTTACCAAAATAAAGAAGTTAAAGACCTTCATATTCGTGAGTGGATATGTCCAGCATGCCATACCCAGCATGATCGGGATATCAATGCAAGCAAAAACATCCTTGCCGAAGGCAAGAGACTCCTATCTGCATAATTGCAGGAACCGCAGGAACTTCGGGGATAGCTTGGCGGCACATTACGTGCTAATTCTGTTCAGCAGAACGGACTACCCAAGAATCTCGTGGCTTTAGCCATGAGAGGTTCAAGGCTGGACTTTTTTGCCGATTGCGTACTTGTCGATTATGGACGAACCCAAGCTATGCCAGCAGTTAGTGCTCTCGTTTATCGGAAAATTTGTTGCCGTCGATGTACAATCGGACCTAAATTGGTTGGAGGCGGAATCGGTTCGGTTCGCACGCCGTATGTTGCGCCCCTTTACACCCAACGAGTTGTCGGAACATCTCCGAATATCGGTTCGTCAAGCCAGACGCATTTTGTTGGAACTGGTCAATAAGCAAATTTTGTCCGTAGCCGGTGGAAATGTCCGATATCGCACGTATCAGCTTAAGTGGTTTAACTAGTCTCACAAATCCCGTAAGCCTAGCGATACAAACAACTTGAGAGTAACGTAACGGTGGACATAAGACCAGCGTGTTACTACAAGCTGGCGTGATGATTAGTGTGTTGAATAGGGCGCAACTTATGTACTACTAGCATTCAACTAGCGTACAGTTAAAGCGTGCGGTAAACATGAGGCGAAGTATGCCATTAACGGACACCCCTAACGGACTGGAAAGACCTTATTTGTTATTTCCCGCGTCATTTCCCAGGCTAAAGGACAGAGGAGATCTTATTGAGCGCCAAACTCGTGATTTAGCATCAGTTTGAGTGAAATAAGTGCAGCTCAGTCCGTTAGCGTAAAAAAACAGGTGATTTCAGTCAAATAAGGGCTACTGTGTCCGTTAGGGCGGCCGATCCAAAAAACCTCCTGGATGGACACCATCCAGGAGGTTTTTTGGCGACGCGAGTGGAGAATATTACACGTTAAGACAAAACCGTGCAACGGCCTCGGGGCCGGGCACGCGCCTACCACGGCGGGAGGAATCACAGGCATAGGGCGCTCCGCCGCGGGCGCTACACCTCGGCGGCCGGGCCATCCGCCGCCGAGCCGCCCTGCCGCTGCGCCCGCGAAGCCGGCGCAGCGGCCCCTGGGCCGGGCCCGCCCGCTTCCGCCGGGCCCGCGCCCCCCGCGGCGGCGGCGCTCCCGCCACCGCCGCCGCTCGCACGAGCGCCCCGCACCGCGCGGGCGCTCCGCCGCGGGCGCACAAGCTGCAGCAGCGACAACGGCTGCAGCCGCACCGCCGCCGGCGCCAGCTCGTCCGGCGCCAAAATCGCGCCGAGCTGGTGATGATCGCCGGCGTAAATCGCCCGCTGGAGGAATTTGCTCTCGCCCGCGAGATTTCGCACCTCCAGCTTGCAATAAGCCGGATTGATCCGCAGCGCCGCATGCAGATCTTCCTTGGTCGGCACCGGCGTGCCGTTCACTTTGACGATCGTTTCGCCGGCCCGGATACCAAGCTCATCTGCCGGGCTCCCCGGCAGCACCGCGAGCACCTTCACCCCGCCCTGCGGGTTCACGAACAGCGGACTGCGTTGCTGCTCCTCGTAGCGGCTGTACCAGACGAGCCCTTCGTGCAGCAGAAACGCCGCCAGCGCCGCCACCAGCATCAGCGGGCTCCACCACGCGGCGGCCAGCGCCAGCACCAGCACGGCCGCGCCGTACGCCAGCAGTCGCCCGGACGACACACGGGCCTTGTCCTTCGGCAGCAGGCCCATCGTCATCTCCGAGAATCCAATGATGATCGGCAATCCAATCATCCCGAAACCGCCCTGCCAAGCTTCCCCGCCAAAAAACGGCGTCCACGGCAGCACATTTCCCGTCGTCTCCATCGGGACCAGCAAAAACAGCGGCACCGCCCACAGGCTCTGCATTTGGTAGCCGCCAACCAGCTTGCCCCGCTTGCCTTCATAAAACAGCGGACCGGCAAACGAAGCCCCCTGCCAGCGGACAAGCAGCCCTTCCGCAATATGCAGCAGCCCTACCAGGCATAGCAGCGCCGGAATATTCAGCTCCCTCACAATACGCACGATTTCGGCGGCCCATCCCGTCCCGGCAAAGCCCGGAAACAGGTTCAGGCCAAACTGCACGATCCCCAGCAGCCCAACCGAGTAAGCAAGGCATAAATACCGGACACGCAGCAGCAGCAATACAATCGTAACGGCCCATATACAGACGATGCCTTCCAGCGTCAGATCCATTCCGAGGAAGGCAAATAGGACGGATACCGCAATGCCTGCCAGCAGGCCGGCAATAACGGTACGCCACGTTTGGGCGCCCCAGCTATGCAGACGCGTATGAAACAACTTGCGCTCCAGCAGCACCTGCCGGCGATAAAGCAGCGCGATCATGATGATGGAAATATAGTAAAAAGGCTGCAAAAACAACTGCGCTACCGCTTCCGCCAAACTCCACAATCCTTCAAGAATGAGATCCAAGGGGTGTTCACGCTCCTTTTCGCAACAAGCGGACAACTTCGGACCGTTTCCCGAAGCGTCTTTTTCTAGGTGTATTTGTAATCTGCTCAAAATGCAAACAAGCAAAGAAAAAAGAAGGCCTAAGTTTCAGCCTTCTTATGGATTCGACGCTTACGAAGCGATTTCCTTCCGGATTTCCTCTACCGCCCGTTTTAACTGCATATCGTTTTTCGGATCGCGGATTTGCTTGATGACGCTGTTCTCCAGCGCTTCCGCCGTTTTGGCGTCCAGCTCGCCGGTCGGCTCCATGTTTTGGCTTGTTTGGAAATTCTTCAAGGCGCTCTCCGTCTTCTTGTCGAAGTACCCGTCCTTGCGCCCGGGGTCCAGTCCCAAACCATTCAACATCGTTTGCGCGCTTTTGATGTCGTCGCCCAGCATATCGTATTTGAACGTTTTTTCTTTATTGATCGGTGCTACCGAAAAATAATCCGGCTGCGACACAGCGACGTCCGGCTGAATGCCCTTTTTGTGAATCCATTCGCCGTTTGGCGTCAGCCACTTGGCGATCGTAATTTTGAGCATGCTGCCGTCGCCCATCTCCTGCGTGTAGCTCGATTGAACCGTACCTTTGCCGTACGTCGCCTCGCCAACCAGCTTCGCTCCGGCCGATTCCTGCAGCGCCCCGGCCAAAATTTCCGAAGCGCTGGCGCTGCCCTTGTTCGTGACAACCACGATCGGATACTTTTTGCCGCTGCCTTTCGACAAGGACTGATCGCGGCGTTTGTTTTTATCTTCGACCTGCACGATAACCTTGCCTTTCGGCACAAATTGTTCGGACATATCCTCGACGACGCTCAGCACGCCGCCAGGGTTGTTGCGCACGTCGATGACCAGCCCTTTCATCCCCTGCTTCTCCAGAGAAGCCAACTCCTCCTTGAAGCGTTCCGCCGTGTTCATCGAAAACTCGGTGACCTCGATCACGCCAACGCCGCCGTCCTCCATGCGGGAATATACCGTTTCCAGGGCGATATCGGCGCGGACGATCGTAAACTCGAGCGTCGTGTCCGAGCCGGCCCGTTTTACCTTGATTTTAGCTTCCGTCCCTTTCGGGCCGCGGATTTTGGCCACCGCTTCATTCAAGCTAAGCCCCTCAAACGATTCGCCATTCACCGACAGCAAAATATCCTTCGGTTGAATCCCGGCCTTTTCGGCTGGGGAGCCTTTGATCGGGGACACGACCACCACGTTGCCGTTTTCCATCGACACTTCCGCCCCAATGCCGGTAAAAGAGCCTTCAATTTGCTCCGAGAACTGCTGCGCCGTGTCCGGCGCCATATAGGACGAGAAAGGATCTCCCAACGCGCCCATCATACCGTCGATCGCCCCGTCCACCAGCTTCTTCTGATCGACGTCTTCGACATAATTCTTTTCCACCAAGGCCAATGCCTTTTCGATTTTCGCGATGCCGGCTTTGCTGTTTTGCCCAGAGCTGTCGGCAAACAGCCCGCTGCGCAGCGGGGCCGAACCGGCGAAACTCCATTCGCCCGTCAAAGTTAAGGTTAGCAAGCAGCTGACCAGCATGGACACCACGACCAGTAATGTAACGGTACGTCCTTTAAACATAAATAAATTCACCGCCTCCGATTGATCGGCCAAACAGTAGGTAAGGCCCAGCAAGTCCAAAAATGGAACGTCCCATAGTATATGTTCTGTCCATGATAAATATTTACCAATCCCGCATGAACAACGGAAAAACGGATAATCCGTCCCGGCCGGGCGGTATCCGTTTTTTCTATCGCATCATAACACTATTCTATTATAAATACGGCATCGGGTCTACCGGGTTCCCGTTAATCCGCACCTCAAAGTGGCAGTGAGGCCCCGTAGAATTACCGGTGCTGCCGACTTCGGCGATTTTTTCGCCTTTTTTGACCTTCTGTCCTGTTTCGACTTTAATCCCGCCGTTGCGGATATGTCCGTACAGCGTCCATACATTGTCGCCATGGTCGATGATTACCGCGTTTCCGTAACCGCTCCACCATTCGGCGACGATCACGACCCCATCTTCCGCGGCATGGATATCGGTCCCTTGCGGCGCCGCAAAATCTACCCCGGTATGCTTCTTCTTCACCCCGGTAATCGGATGGATTCGCGTTCCGTACCCCGAAGAAATCCGCGCCCCATTCACTGGAAGACCAAACTCGCCGCCGTTCCCCTTAAAACCGCCGGAACCCGAGGAGCTTTTTCTGTAAGTATAGACCTGAGCCGCCTTTAGTTTGTTCTTTTCCTTTTCGAGGGCAGCCCGTTTGGTCGCCAACTCAACCAGCAGCTTTTCCTGTTCTTCGCTGATACCGTCGGATTCTTCGATCTCTGAACTATATTGGGCGATCAGTTGCTGTTTCTCTTCTTCTTTGGTCTCAAGCTCGCTTTTGCGGTCTTCGGCATCGGCATACAGCTGTTTGACCTTCTTATAGTCCTTCTCAAGCTGCGCCTGCTGCTTCGCGATCAGTTCTTTGTCCCGTTGATGCTCCTCCAGCAAAACTTGGTCCTGATTAATAATCGCCTGCAGCGAATCGGCGCGTTCCAGAAAATCCGTAAAACTCGTCGAGGACAGCAATACATCCAAATACGAGACGGCCCCATCGGTATACATCAGCCGAACCCTGGTATCCAGCAAATGCGAGCGCTCCTTAATCCGCGCTTCCGTTGTTTCCATCTGCTGCCCGGTGTTGCGCAAATCCTCTTTCGTTTGATCGATTTCGACGGCAATCTTCGTTAACTGGTTGCTGACCACTTCAATTTGCCCCAGCAGCTGTTGGAGGTAATTCCTGTTTTTATTGACGTAATGCTGTGCTTCCTGCTTTTGGCCGGCGGCCTTTTCCTGCGTCTTTTTGGCTTCGGCGGCCTGCTGCTGAAGCTGTTTCAGTTCTTTGTCGATTTGGCTGATCGTTTTGGCGGAGCCTTCACCAGGCTGGAAGATCAAAGCGGCTAAGGACACTACGGCGATCGTGGTTACCCATTTCTTCAACTTCGTTTCCCCATCCTTCTTATAGATGTTGTCAAAAATTCAACTTCTCGCACTACACCTTCAAAAACTTACGGATCGACATCGTGCTGCCCCAAATGCCGATGAGCAGGCCCAGGCCGACGATCAGTCCGCCGAGCTCCAGACCGATTTCGCTGACCGGCACGAGCCGGAATGCCAGCGTAATGTCCGCTTTCACGGACTGAACCAGTTGATCGTAACTGAAGTACAAAATCGCTACCGTAATGAGCGAGCCGATCAAGCCAATCAGTGCGCCTTCCACGAAAAACGGCCAGCGGATGAACATGTTCGTCGCACCAACCAGCTTCATGATACCGATCTCGCGGCGGCGGGCCAAAATGGTCACGCGAATCGTATTGGAGATGAGAAACATCGCCATCAAACCGAGGCCCGCTACAAACGCAAAGCCGATGTTGCGGATCAAACGCGTGATTTTGAACAATTTCTCCACCGTACCTTGTCCGTAATTGACCTTATAGATCGGGTCGCCGTCATATTTATCGTTAAGCGCCTGGATCTTGCTGGCCACAAAGGGGATCGTCGTCGGTTCGACAACTTCCACCTGGAACGTATCGGGAATCGGGTTCGTCTTTTCGTTGTAGCCCTCCAGCAAATCCTTGCCTTGTTCCCCCAGCTTTTCCTTGAAATCCTTCAAACCCTGCGCTTTGGGGATCAGGGTCACCCGGCTGACTTCGGCCATCGAACCGATATCATTGGAAAGCTGATTGCGCACAGCTTCGGTGACGTTGGAATTCAGGTAAGCCTTGATCTGCACCTGGCTGTCCGCTTCGTCGACAAACGAGTTGACATTTAGCACTAACAGGATAAACACGCCGAGAATCAGCAGCGAAACGATGATGGAAGTAATCGACGCCACCGACATCCAGCCATTGCGGAACACGTTTTTAGCGCCTTCTCGCAAATGCCGGAAGAAGGTGCTAATAGTCATAACCGTATTCCCCTCTCAGCTGGTCTCGCACGATGTTGCCGTGTTCGATGGCAATTACGCGCTTGCGCATGGTGTTGACGATTTCTTTGTTATGGGTGGCCATGACAATCGTCGTGCCACGGAAATTGATCTCATCGAGCAACTGCATGATACCCCATGACGTCTCGGGATCCAGGTTGCCGGTAGGCTCGTCCGCAATGATGACGGACGGACTATTGACGATCGCTCTCGCAATTGCGACGCGCTGCTGCTCGCCGCCGGAAAGCTGGGAAGGATCGCGGTTTGCTTTATTTTTCAGCCCGACCAGTTCGAGCACTTCCGTCACACGCTTTTTGATTACTTTTTTGGGAGCTTCGATAACCTCCAGAGCAAACGCAACGTTTTCGTAAGCCGTAAGCTTTGGAAGCAGGCGAAAATCTTGGAAAATGACGCCGATATTTCGGCGAACATACGGAATTTTGCGGGGTTTAAGCTTGCCGATGTTAAAACCATTGACGGAAATTTGCCCTTTGGTGGGCACCTCTTCCCGGTATATAAGCTTCATAAAGGTCGACTTCCCCGCACCGGAGGGCCCAACCAGATAAACGAATTCATTGCGGTCTATTTTGACCGATACCCCTTTTAGGGCATGGGTTCCATTCGGATACGTCTTCCAGACATCCTGCATCTCTATCACTTCATCACGTCCTAAACCTTGATTCCGAAACCTTATTTTTTGAACATTAGACAGCCCTAATTTACATTCGACACGTTCTTTCCAAATCCTTTAAAACCTGAGCAATTTCATTTTAGTCCGATTTACATTGTAACAAAGATGTTACTTTTTGAGTACCCGAAAGTTTCCTGATTTCCATCATATATATGGTTGTACAAAGATTTTTCCAGGGTAAGGAAAAGATCAAACCGTTGAAGGAGCACGATATGAAAAAAATTCATGTGGCAATGATCGTCATCGGATTGGTCATATTTACCAGCTTACTGCTGCTCGGCGGGCTGCATTTATATGCAGGTCAGGGCACGATTCCTCGGGGGACGGTTGTAGCCGGCCTCCCGCTGGGCGGCCGCCAGAGCGCTGATGCGCTGGGGCTGCTGGATGAAGAGAATGGCCTGGTGTTGAAGAAAAAGGTGATTTTGTCGGCAGGTGAAAGCGAAAAAACACTAACCTGGCAGGAGACCGGAATCTCCTTCGACACCTCCTCCTTTCGTGCGGCTGTCCGGCAGTTGGGGACCGGAACGCTGTGGGAACGGGTACAAACCCGCAAGAATTTCCCAAATCAGTGGGAGCTCAGGATTTCTTTAAATGAAAAAAAGCTGCATGCGGTCTTTCCGTCCTCCTGGGAAAAGTCTCAATTCGGCGATCCTGCGGACGCGGTCCGAACGATTACGCCTGACGATCAAATCCGCTACTTTCCCGAAAAAACGGCGCTGCGTGTCGATTGGGAACGCTTTGCGTCCGCGCTGGCTAAATCCGCTGAAACGGAATGGAACCGCAGGCTCGCTGAGCAGCGGCAGCAGTCCGAGTCCGGAGATAGGGCCAGCCCTGGAGACGGGAACGCTCCCGGCGAGATGGGCCAAGGCGAATATGCCCCCGGCGCTTCCGCTCCCAGCCGCCTCGTTGTCCCGCTACGTACGGTTCAGCCGAAGGTTACGGTCGCAACCTTGAAAAAAGAAGGCATTCGCCGCAAAATCGCGCAGTTTTCCACCAGGCTGCTGACCAGCGGCGCGGGAAGAATCCACAATGTCGATGCGGCCGCGCGGAGCATTGACGGCAAAGTGCTGGCACCGGGTGAAATTTTCGATTATGGCAAAGTGGTGGAATACGCCGAAAAAACGTACGGTTTTCGCGAAGCACCGGTTATTTTTGCGGGCAAGCTTGTACCGGGGGTGGGAGGCGGCATCTGCCAGGTATCCAGCACATTGTACAATGCGGCGGTGCGCGCCGGGCTTGATATCGTCGAGCGCCGCAACCATTCCGTGCCGGTCAGCTATTTGCCCAAAGGACAGGATGCTACGTTCGCGCAGGGCCACATCAATTTCCGCTTTAAAAATACATCCGGCCACCACCTTCTGATCCGCGCGAAAGTCGAAAACAAACGGCTGACCGTCAAGTTGTTTGGCGATCTACCCGAAAACGTCACCTATACCATCGACTCCCGCACAACGGAAGTGATCCCCGCGCCGAAAAAATACGTCGTTAACGGAGCGCTCCCTGCGGGAAGCAAGGAACTGGTCTTGCAAGGAAAGCGGGGATATGTCGTCGAAACGTACCGGATTAAAAAAGTCGACGGCCGCACCGTGGAACGGATTCGCATCTCCGAAGACATCTACCCGGCGCAACCCGCGGTCATTGCCGTTGGCGGAACCGAAAACTCTTCCGGAAGCAACGGCGGTACTTCGGGCAAATCCGCCCCCAAGCAAATTTTGGAGGACGGGGTGCAAGGGCCAAGTTTCCGCTGATGTAGGCGAGATTGTATCCCCACCTCCTTCGGAGCAAGTTGTGGTGACGTGAATTATACGGCGGTTGCCACGAATCAGGTTGTGGCAGCCGCAGGCTTTTCGCACCGCGCACAAGCTCCTAGTTCGCGATGTTGTGCTGCATGTCAGCGACCATGAACTATGTTGCGGTAGTCCCCGGATTAAGAAATAACGAAAATTAGCGGAATTTTATGGCGTTATTTGAAAAATTCATCCCCTGGAGCAAAAATAGCGGAAATAAATGGCGTTATTTTGCAATCTCCCGCATAATAAGGCACCTGCATAGCCCGTCTCCATAAAATAGAGACATTTTATTCCGTTATTTCCCCGGAAATTGTCTCCTTCGGTCAAATAGAGACATAAAAGGGCGCTATTTATCAGTGGAACCAGCCAACCGCTTGTCCCATTCCGCTTTTTCCCCTTCGCTCGTCCCTTTCGCTCGTCCCCTCCGCTTGTCCCACTCCACTCGTCCTCCGCCCCTCTTCCCATCTCAGCCACATCGCACACCTGGCACACCTGACACACCTGACACACTTGGCACACGTGACTAGATCACAAATCGCTTGCCCTCCATACTGAGCCGATAGGACCGAATCCGCTCGCTGCCTCTAGCTGGCTCAATCCAATTTTTACTTGCCATTTGGCGGAGCCACTTTCTTGCCGTTTTGTTCTCCACCCTCATATGCCGGCAAATATCGCCTGGGGTGAGCGGGTGTCCCGTCCGTAGAAACAAGCGAATGATTTCCTTCTCAATGTAGTCGATCTTCGGGACTGGCTTCCCTTCGCCAAGCCATCTCCCCATAAACTGCTGCAGCGTCTGCTGGCAGTAGCGCGGACTATCCTTCACATCGTCGTAGGTAAACCGCAGCACTTTCCAGCCATCCAGGATCAGATCGTTTTGCCGCCGGCAGTGATCCGAAAACTGCAGCCGGCTGATGTTGCGCAAATGGGGTCCATACCCGTCAATCTCCACAGCCATCAGCAGGCCGGAGCGGATATAAGCAAAGTCGAGATAACGATACCCGTCCTTAAAATCACTGACTTCATATTCCGGGTGCAGATGCTCCAAACTCCAGAATGATGGCCACCATACTTTTTCCACAAACAAACTTTCCGCATGGCCATGCCCCTCCTCAAGCCTTCTTGCCCGCTCGCCTTGACGCGAGGCCAAGTGTCTTACGATCCACTCAGAGTACAGCTCCTCAAATGCCATTGATCACACCTCCATGAAAAAATAAAACGCCTTTTGTCTACGACAACGTTCGTAAACAAAAGGCGTGCGCTTCACGGCCTGACTTGCTGCCGGCCGGCTTCTGGATCCCCATTAACCGCCACAGCAATTTTGATATTAACTTTGTTACCATTTTACCATATTACGGAAAGTACGCAATAGCAGGTTACCGAAAACACCGGAAATCGGCATTTTTTACGGTTCAACTTAGAAATCAGTGCTGGACAGCCGGCTACTGGAACGACAAACCGTCAGCCTTTAAAATAGCGGAACTTTATGTACTTATTGTTCGGAGTCAGACATGCTCATCCCCGTTAGCGGCATTTTTTGTCTTTATTTACCAACGAACACACCTAAATGGGGGCATTTCCTTGCGATTCGAGAAAATAGCGGCATAAATTTCCTCTATTTCTCTCAAATGGCCGGGTATCGCCGATATAGCGACATTTTTTGCCCTTATGGTTTTCGCTGAAGTTTCTCAGACAGACTGGTTTTTCTGATTTCCTGATTAAATTGTCACGTGCCGTTCTTGGTTTTGAGACCTTTTTATTTAAGGTTTAACAACCTGGATCAGGTAAAGTATACTGGAGTAAGCGTGTCTATGTGACAAAAAGTGCATCAAAGGTACGATATAGGATCCAAACTACAATTAGCGGCTTTATGACTTCATGATTCGTTTTTCTTCCAAGGAGGGTACAACATCAATGCACAAAACAACGACCGTTTCCGGGGGACCAGCCGCCGGGGGGCAAACCATCGGGGATCAAGCCGCCGGGGATCAAACCGCCGGAGCACGCAGCGCCTCGGCCGGGCTGTTTGTCGCCGCCATACTGCTAACCGCCGCCACGCTGCGTTCGCCGATCACCGGGGTCGGCGCCATGATCGGCCAAATCGAGGCCGCCACCGGCTTGTCCCATACGCTGTCGGGCATGCTGACGACGCTGCCGCTGATCGCCTTCGCCGTTTTTGCGCTCGCCGCGCCCAAATTGTCCGTTTGGTGGGGCATGGAGAGAACGCTTTTCTATAGTATGGTACTCATGACTGCCGGTGTTATCATCCGCTCGCTGCCCTCTGTTGCGGCGCTTTTTGCGGGAACCGCGCTGATCGGGGTAGGGATCGCCGTGTGCAACGTGCTGCTTCCGGCGCTGATCAAGCGGAATTTCCAGCAGCACGTTGGGATGATGACCAGCCTGTACACTTCGTCCCTCAATCTCTGGGCGGCGATCTCCTCCGGCATTAGCGTTCCGCTCGCCGCGACCGCCCTGGGATGGCGGGGAGCACTGGGCAGTTGGGCCTTGTTAGCAGCGGTAGCGGCTTTGGCGTGGGTTCCGCTGCTTCGCCGCCGCCCCGCGGCCTCTAGCGAGGCCAAGGCCCAGCATTCCCGGACGACGGCAAGCGTTCCCGCACGGCGAGGCGGAATTTGGCGTTCCAAAACAGCCTGGCTCGTCACCATTTTTATGGGCTCACAGTCGATTATGTTTTATGTGAGCGTTTCGTGGCTGCCGGATATTTTGCAGGTGAAAGGGATGAGTCCCGAAAAAGCAGGCTGGATGCTTTCGCTGATGCAGATCGTCAGCATGGGCGGCTCTTTCCTGATGCCGCTCATCGCCGCTCGGACGGATAACCAAAAGTTGTTAACCGCAGCTTCGTCGGCCCTGTTTTTCATTGGATTCGGCGGTATCTGGCTTGGTCCGGCGGCGCTCACCCCGCTGTTCATTATTTTGCTCGGTATCGCCAGCGGTACGACGTTCAGCCTGGTGATCGTCTTTTTTTCGCTGCGGTCGCGTACGGCGGAGCAAGCCGGACAACTGTCCGGCATGGCTCAATCGGTCGGATACCTGGTGGCGGCGTTTGGGCCGGCATTGTTCGGTTATATCCATGACGTCAGCGGAGGGTGGAACGCGCCGCTGGCCGCGATCATCGCGTTTTCGGTGCTGACTACCCTGTTCGGGTATGCCGCCGGGCGCAAGGGTTTTGTCGATACGCACTGAAAAAACAAGCGTCCGGGATCGTACGTCAGACTGCACGCGTTTCGATTAATTCATGTACTAAAAAACAGTCCCCAGATCCAGGATCTGATCAGGACAGTTTTTTGTTGTGCTGCCACGAGCGGCGTTGTTTCTTTCACTCATGATCGTTGCCTCCGCCCTTCAGGCATTCTTTTACCTCTGAGTGCGAATCCTGATGATACTGTTTCGTATATTCCACGAGTCCGATCCGGCAGCCGGGACCGATCGTCACATCGCCTCCGCGCACGACGCCACAGACCGTATTCTCCAACCGGATCACATCGCCTTCGATAACGTTGGCCTGCAGCTCCGGCGTTCCCCACGACTTCATCCAGGGCATCAGCCCCCAGGAAATTTGCGGCGCGACGCTGATCCGGCCGCCTACGATTTCCGCGGCACGAGCGGGACCAAGCAGCCACAGCTCCACCTGATCGGCATTGATGGTTCCTTCGGTCTGGACGGCCCCTTTTACACGGAAATGTTCCGCCTGACAGCCGCTCCGGACCGTGCATTTCCCGGTAATTTGAATGTTATCGCCGGAGATACCTTCCCCGATGCGGATATCGCCGTTAAGCCGTGATTTGACAACGCGCAGTTCCCCGCCGATGTCCAAATTTCCGGTTATCCGTAAATCCCTTCCTTCCATAGCACCCTTTACGGTCACATTTCCCGTCGCCTTTGCCGTTTCCGCACGCAGGCTTCCTTCCAGCTCAAGGCTGCCCGTGCATTTTAACGTTAGACAATCCACATCGCCGTGAATTTCTCCTTCTCCCATGATAGAGACTTTGTTAAAGCTTCCGCCGTTCGACTCGCCGTTGCCGACGAGCTTCAAGTCGGAACGCCGTTCTCCGGTAACCTGTGCGGCCATTTCGTTCACCTTCCCTTAGATTTGTTCCGCTTGGTCCACGGAAGATTTCGGGTCAAACTCGTAAACCTGCTTGTATTCCACACGGCCGATTTTGCAGTCCGGCCCGATGCGGACGGTATTGCCGCGCACCACCTCGGCCACCGTGCCTTCGAGATAAACAATCATCGCCTTCGATCACTTCCGCCGTAAGCCGGGGCACCAGATGGGGAGACAGCAGGCCAAGCAGCCGCCCGGCTCCTGCTTTTAACCGTACCGTGATCTTTTCCCCGCCGATCTCCTTGACCCTGCTTGCTGGACCGGCCAAACTCAGGCTGATCTGTCCTGCGTTAAGCATCCCGGCGACCTGGATATGTCCGTGAATGTCCATTTCTTCAAATTCGGCGCTGCCCCCGAGCTTCATACCTCCGTTGATCTCGGCCCGTTCGCCCGACGAGGAGCCTCCGGCCTGCAGCATCCCGTTAATTGTTAACGTCGTGAACTTAACGTCCCCGCTCAGCTTGAGAATACCATCCAGCCGGAAATCTCCGCCGCTCATACAGCAGGTTCCCGACCCGTTGCCGTTTAACCGGAAGCGGCCGGCCTCCAGGGAGCCGCCTTTTACTTTCAGCGTACCGCTGGCGGTTAAAGCCAAGCAGCTGATATCCCCGTTTAACGTAGCGATTCCGTCGGTTGTCACATTGCCGTATACGCCGCCTGAAGCCTTCCCGACACCGCTGATCCGCAAATCCTTCAACTTGGGCTGCTCCATTTATCCTTCACTTCCCCCCACCAATAATTTCAATTCCTCCGTACACCGCGCAAGCGATAACCTTGCCACCGTCCTGACGCTGCGATCGACGTAAATTTCGCTGTCGCCCGGCACCAGAATAAACGCCGTCACACCCATTTTGCGGATCAAGTGAATGCCGCATTCTCCGCCGGTCAGAGCGGGAAGCCGCTCTTTCAGCGTCCGCACGAGCAAACGCCCCTCCTCCAGCGAAATATCGCCGCTCAGCAGCAGTTTATCCAGCATGTAAACGACCAGGATTTTATCAAAACCAAACATCGGCGACTCCGCTCCCGGGTCAACCACTTCAATATACAAGTTCAATGATGATGATGTAACAATGTTTCGTTCTAATAATTCCCCAACGCTTAAGCTAATATCTCCCAAACGGGGTGAAAATACGTCCGCCAACGCATCCAACGACAGGTCATCCTTCATGTTCACGATCCGATCAATGCGCTGCAGCACTTTTTCCCGCGGGAAAAACGTCTCCTGCCCCGTAAAGGAAGACTTGCGTATAAACCAGTTCTCCGGGATCAGGTTTTTCCGTTTCCAGCGGTATAGTTGACCATAGGATATCCCCGTCAATTCCAGCAGTTCTTTTTTAGAGATCAATTCCTCGCCCATCACTCTGCTCCTTTCTCATGCAATTAATGTAACATAACATTGTTACGTTGTAAATCGATCCCAACATAAAAAATTTCAGAACTTGGTAAATCGAGAAAAATCTCGCCGCAGGCAACGCGGGCAAGATTCATATTCATTGTCGTTCAATCCTCGAGCTAGAATACGTTGGATGCGCTAGAAGGAATGGCTAACGGACTCCAGCGACCTTATCCGTCTATTTCCCGAGTATTTCCCAGCCTAACGGACCCACATAACTCTATTTCGCTCTAAACGAGCTCGCCCGGGATGATTCGAGCTGAATAGAGTCCTCTCTGTCCGTTACATTTTGCAAACCTCCGTTTTTCCGCAAATAAGAGCTCTGGGGTCCTTTAGCCTTCATCTCCCCCCTTCTCCTCACTTCTATACCTGCCTCTTCGGCCTCTATCCTTCCTCAAATTTTTTGAATTCCGGCTTTAATCTAAAAAACGTGCGGCCCTTTCCTTTGCAGGAACAGAGCCGCACGCAGCGATATGGGTATGAGGTTAAAAGAATGCCGTTTAAAGCTTAAACCGTTCGATCTGCGCATTGACATCGGCGGCCATCCGCGCCAGGCCTTCCGAAGCCGAGGAGATCTCTTCCATCGAAGCGAGCTGCTCCTCGGTGGCGGCGGTTACGCCCTGGAAGCTTTCCAGGCTTTTCGCCGAAGTTGTCGCGATCTGTTCGACCGAACTTGCGATTTCGTCCGCGCTGGCCGACATCTGCTCGGTAATGGCCGACACTTCATGGATTTGCTCCGAAATGCGCTGCGTCGAGCGCTCGATTTCGCGGAACGCTTGCTGGGCTTGTTCGGTAACGGACATGCCCCGGTCCACATTCGCGTTGACATCTTGCTTGATCATTTGGTACGCCTTGCCGGTAAGCTCGGTCATTTGTTCGATATGCTCCTGAATGCGGTCCGCCGTAGCGCGCGACTGCTCGGCCAGCTTGCGCACCTCGCCCGCCACGACCGCAAAGCCACGGCCTTCTTCGCCGGCCCGGGCCGCCTCGATCGCCGCGTTCAGCGCCAGCAGATTCGTTTGCCCGGCGATGTCCGAAATCGAGCCGCTCATCTCGGCGACTAAAGAGCTAAGCTCGTTCATCTGCTGCATCATCTCCGCCGATTCGCGGGTAGAGCGGCGAATTTCTTCCATTTGCAGCCCGACCTGAGTAACCTTCTCGCTGCCGTTCTGCACATCGGATACCGTCTGCGAAGAGGACTGGACAATGGTAGACGAAGCTTCGGCGATTTTGCGGATACCCATGGACATTTCATCCATTGTTCTGGCGCTCTCGGCCGAGGACGAAGCTTGGCTCTCCGCATCATTGGACGCCTCTTGCACCAGCTCGACAACATGCTCGACCGCTTTCGCGTTTTGCTCCGTTCCCGCCGTCAGTTCTTCGCTCGAAGCGGCGAGTTGACTGGCAGTTTCGGACATTTCCTGCACCATGGTGCGCAAGGAAGCCAGCATGCCGTTATAATTCGTGGCCAGCTCTCCGATTTCATCCTTCCGCTTGGTTTCGACGTCTTCGTTTAAGTAGCCTTCACTAACCCGGCGCGCCGAGCGGTTTAACCGTTCGATCGGACGGGTAATGCTGCGGATGACGAAAAACAGCACGATGCCGGCAACCACCAGCGAAATCCCTAAAACGATCAGGGATGTCCATAAAATCGGCATTGAGGCCTCGCTAAATTCCTGTAATTCCAAGACGCCGACGACCTTGAATCCCGTAAGCTTGTTCGTTGTGAAAAATACGCTTTGCGGCAAATCTGTCTTCGGGTTAACATACTCCATAAATCCCGATTCCGTCCCCTGAATTTTGGCGATTTGATTTCCGCTCGCTTCTTCTCCAATGCCGTTTGTCGGATGCGATACAAACTTGCTGGTCCGGTCCATGATATAAATGTACCCGTTTTTGCCCAGACGTATCGTTTTAACCATTTCGTTCAACTGAGCCAAATCGAGGGAAACCGTGATCGCACCCTTTCCATCCGCCAGCGCGCGGCTAATGAACAAATTGTAGTGGCCGGTCGTCGACGAAGTGAATGGGTCGATGATGACCGTCTCCTTTGGAGCCTTCATTGCGGCTTTGTACCAGTCTCTATCCCGCGGGTCATAGTCCTGCTTGCCGGGATCCGGCGCTTTCATCCATGCCCCGTTTTGATTCCCGGCGGTCAGGACCTCCAGCTCGGGATGTTTCTCCATAAATAATTCCAGCAGCTCCTGGACTTCAGGCGACTTTGCGTCGATTTGCGCCGAATCGATTTGATTCACCAGTTGTTCGACGTTGCGGCTCTCCGCTTCAATGATTTGATTCAGCGTTTCATCCAGCAGATTCACGTTCGATTTGACGCTATCCTCCATTTTGGAACGCAGCTGCCCGCTGGCGCTGGTATAACTGGAATAAGCGGTGACCAGGTTCGGGATGATCAGCAAGACGGCAAAAATAAGGAGCATGCGATTACGCAATGTCCTGACTTCCAATAAACTAAGCAGACGGTTCCAAAAAGCTTTCATTAAATTCTCTCCTTTGCGGTATGTGTAAGATTTAAAAGTAAACTGAGTTGATCGGGATGACGTTTGATTGAGGAGGGAGTTAAAGATCATTCACATAAAGCGGCATAATCTATATTTCGACAATTTACAGCACTTTTTATAGAGCATTTCTGAAATTTCAATGAAAAATATTATAATTTATTTTCATTTTTTCACACAAAAATGGGATGGTTTAGGAGTGCCGCTCGCTCACAAAAAAAGCAACCGCTCGTCAATGACGAGGGCTGCTTTCGATTTACCGGTTCATCCCGGCATCTACCGGCTAATTATTTGCTTTTTTCCGCGTACTCCTGTACCCATACCCGGCCGCTTTCCAGCTTCTGCTCCGCGCGTTCGATCGCTGCGGCGACCTGCTGTGAAGCCGTGCCTCCATAAACATCCCGCGCATTTACGACGCTTTCCGGCTGCAGCACCTGATAGATGCTGTTGTCGAACAGCGGCGAAAATTGTTTGAATTCCTCCAGCGTAAGGTCCAACAAATATTTGCCGTTTTGGATGCAGTACAGCACCGTTTTGCCGATGACCTCATGCGCCTGACGGAACGGCAGGCCTTTGTTCGCCAGGAAGTCGGCGATGTCGGTCGCATTGGAAAAGTCCTGGTTCACCGCTTCGCGCATCCGCTCCTTGTTCACCTTCATTGTGGCGATCATCGGAGCGAACAGCTGCAGCGCTCCCTGCAGCGTGGCGACCGTGTCGAACATGCCTTCCTTGTCCTCCTGCATGTCTTTGTTGTACGCCAGCGGCAGCGACTTGAGCACGGTGAGCAGCCCCATCAGATTGCCATACACCCGGCCCGTCTTGCCGCGGACCAGTTCCGGCACGTCCGGGTTTTTCTTTTGCGGCATGATGCTGCTGCCCGTGCAAAACGCATCGTCCAGCTCAATGAAGCGGAATTCGGTGCTGCTCCACAGCACCAGCTCTTCGCTCAGCCGCGACAGATGCATCATCAAAATCGAAGCGTCCGCCAAAAATTCGAGAATAAAATCGCGGTCGCTGACCGCATCAAGGCTGTTTTCATAAACGCCGTCAAAATGCAGCTGCTCGGCCACGAAATGCCGGTCGATCGGGAACGTCGTCCCCGCCAGCGCCCCCGCCCCCAGCGGCAGCACATTGATGCGCTTATAGCTGTCCTGCAGGCGTTCGATGTCGCGCTGGAACATAGATACGTACGCCAGCAAATGATGGGCGAACAAAATCGGCTGCGCCCGCTGCAGATGGGTATACCCGGGAACGATCGTATCCTGGTTCGCTTTGGCTTGTCCCAGCAGCGCCTCCTGCAAATCCTGCAGCAGGGCGATAAACTCGACGACCCGTTTGCGCAGGTACAAATGCATGTCCGTCGCCACCTGATCGTTCCGGCTCCGCCCGGTATGCAACTTCCCGCCGACCCCGCCGACCTCTTCGATCAGCTGTTTTTCGATATTCATGTGAATGTCTTCATCCGACACGGAATACTCCAGCTCGCCGCGCCGGATTTTGTGCAAGACGGCATGCAGGCCTTCTTTTATTTTCTCTACGTCCTCCTCGGACAGAATCCCGCATTTGCCCAGCATCGTCACATGCGCCAGGCTCCCCTGCACATCCTCCTCGGCCAGTGCTTTGTCAAACCCGATGGAGGCGGTATATTCCTCGACTAAACGGTTGGTCTGCTTTGTGAAGCGGCCTCCCCACAGTTTGCTCACCTGATCCACTCCCTTATCTGCTATAGAAGTAGTTTAAAAAGTCATCTTTTGATCACGAAGCAGATCAAGAAGCGGATTCGGCGTCGAATCTTGAATTCAGCCGGGCCTTCCGTTGCTCACGTACCCAAAACGTACGCTCCGCTACTCAGTCCCTAGCTTCATCCAACCTTCTCGGTGCTAAAAAGCCGACTTTTTAAACTTGAACTTACTTATAAAGCTCGCTCAACGACCTTAGTTGCTCTTGTTCTGTTCCACGCCGGAGCTTACTTTAAGCCGCAGGGCATTCAGATGAATAAAGCCCGTCGCATCGCCCTGATCATAGGCCTGGGTCGGATCTTCCTCCATCGTGGCGATGTCCGGATTGTACAGGCTGACCGGACTTTTGACCCCAGCGGCGATGATGTTGCCTTTGTACAGCTTCACGCGCACCGTGCCCGTCACATTCTTCTGGCTTTCGGTCACCAGCGCCTGCAGCGCCAAGCGTTCCGGGGCAAACCAGAAGCCGTTGTACACGAGCGTGCTGTAGCGTGTGATCAGGCTGTCACGCAGGTTCATCACTTCGCGGTCCATCGTCAGCGACTCCATTTTGCGGTGGGCCGTAAACAGGATCGTGCCGCCCGGCGTTTCGTATACCCCGCGGCTTTTCATGCCGACGAAGCGGTTTTCCACCATGTCGACACGGCCAATGCCGTGTTTGCCGCCAAGTTCATTCAGCTTCTCCATCACAGCCAGCGGATCCAGACGTTCACCGTTCAGCGCCACGCAGTTGCCCTGCGCGAATTCCAGCTCCAAATATTCCGGCTGGTCCGGCGCATCCTCCGGCGACACGCTGAGCAAGTACATATCTTTGTTCTCCGGCGCGGCCGCGTCAAACCACGGATCCTCCAGCACCCCGCTCTCATAGCTGATGTGCAGCAGATTGCGGTCCATCGAATACGGCTTCGCCGCCGAGGCTGTCACCGGGATGCCGTTCGCTTCGGCGTAAGCGATCATTTGCGCGCGGCCCGGGAAGCGGTCGCGGAACTCGGAAAGCCGCCAAGGTGCGATCACTTTGATCTCCGGCGCCAGCGCCGCGGCGGCCAGCTCAAAGCGCACCTGGTCGTTGCCTTTGCCGGTAGCGCCGTGCGCAATCGCCGTCGCCCCTTCGGCGCGAGCGATCTCAACCATACGCTTCGCGATCAGCGGGCGCGCGATGCTCGTTCCGAGCAGGTACTGTCCTTCATACAAAGCCCCTGACTGGAACATCGGGAAAATAAAGTCCTTGGCGAACTCCTCGCGCAGGTCGTCGATATATACTTTCGAAGCGCCGGTGGCCAGCGCCTTCGCTTCCAGCCCATCCAGCTCCTCCTTCTGGCCGATGTCGGCGGTGAATGCAATGATCTCCGCGTCATAAGTTTCTTTTAACCATTTCAGAATAACCGACGTATCCAGTCCCCCGGAATAGGCCAGCACGATTTTTTCTTTTGCCATGATCCTGATATCCTCCTCATTGATTGTCAAAGCGAAACCCGGGCTCCCCCGGGCATCTCCCAAATTATCCGAGCAAAGCCGCCATCAGCGCTTTTTGGGCATGCAGCCGGTTCTCGGCCTCATCAAAAATAAGCGAGTGCGGGCCGTCGATCACGCCTTCGCTGACTTCTTCGCCGCGATGCGCCGGTAAACAGTGCAGAAACACATAGTCCGGTTTGGCGTATTTCGTCAGCTCTTCGTTGACCTGATAATCCTTAAAAGCGAGCTCCCGGGTTTTTTGCTCCTCCTCAAAGCCCATGCTGGCCCACACGTCCGTATAAATAGCGTCGGCGTCCTGCACGGCAACCTTAGGATCGCGGACCACTTCAATCTGCGCACCCGTCGCTTTGGCGATTTCTTTCGCGTCCGCCACGATTTGCGGATCCGGTTCGTAACCTTCCGGGCTCGCCACCGACACATGAACCCCAAGCTTCGCCCCGCCGATCATCAGCGAATGGGCCATGTTGTTGCCGTCGCCGATGTAGGCCAGCTTTAGCCCTTGAAGCGTTCCTTTATGCTCATAAAGCGTCTGGAAGTCGGCCAGCACCTGGCACGGGTGAGCCAGATCGCTCAGGCCGTTAATCACCGGCACAGTGGCGTAGCGGGCCAAATCGACCACTCTGTCATGGCCAAACGTACGGATCATCATGCCGTCCAAATAGCGGGACATCACTCCGGCCGTATCGGCGATCGTTTCGCCGCGCCCGAGCTGGATATCGTTTTTGCTCAAAAACAAAGCATGACCGCCCAATTGATAAACTCCCACTTCAAAAGATACCCGCGTCCGCGTCGACGATTTTTCGAAAATCAGCCCGACGGTTTTGCCTTTGAGCGGTTGGTACACCTCGCCGTTCTTCTGTTTGCGCTTGAGTTCGACGGCCAGGTCAATCAAATAGCGAAGCTCTTCCGTAGTATAATCGGTTAATTCAATAAAATCACGTCCGCTCAGGTTAATGCTGCTGCGTTTCGCCTGCTCCAGCAAACTCATCGGTTATTTCCCCTCCTTGGCGGTATATGCTGCGATCACGTCGGCCAGCGTAGCTACGGCCTGATCGATTTCGTCCTTCGTCACTTTCAGGTTCGGCAGCAAACGGATGACGTTGGGTCCGGCCGTGACGAACAACAGGCCATGTTGCTGGCCAAGCGTCACGATATCCGCGACCGGTCCGGCGCATTCGATGCCGATTAAGAGGCCTTTGCCGCGGACTTGCTTCACAAACGGAACAGCTTGGAACGTTCCCTCCAGGCGGCTGACCAGGTAACGGCCCATCTCGTCTACGTGCTCGGGAATCCGCTCCTCCTTCATCGTTTCGAGCGTGGCGATGATCGCCGCCGCCGTCACCGGATTGCCGCCGAAAGTGGAAGCATGGGTTCCCGGCGTAAACGCCTCGCGCAAATACTCCTTCGCCAGCATCGCACCGGCCGGGAGACCGCTGGCGATACCTTTCGCCGAAGTGAAAATGTCCGGCTCAATGCCGTAATGCTGATGAGCGAACCATTTGCCGGTCCGGCCCATCCCGGTTTGCACCTCGTCGATGATCAGCAGCAGCCCCTGCTCCCGGCACAGCGCCGCAAGCTCCTGCACAAAGCCGTGATCGACCGGATGTACGCCGCCTTCGGCTAGAACCATTTCCAGCATCACCGCAGCGGTGTGCGGGCCAATGGCTGCTTTGAGTGCGTCCAGGTCATGCAGCGGCACGGTTTTGAAGCCAGCCGGCAGCGGCAGGAAGCCATCCTTCACCTTTTGCTGGCCGGTGGCCGTCAGCGTCGCCAGCGTCCGGCCGTGGAACGATTGCTCGAACGTAATAATCTCATAACGTTCCGTTCCCTTAACCTTCTGATGGTATCTGCGCGCCAGTTTGATCGCTGCTTCGTTCGCCTCCGCGCCGCTGTTGCAAAAAAACACCACATCAGCGCAGCTGACTTCGGTCAGCATCCGGGCCGCCGTCTCCTGCTGCGGAATGTGAAACAGGTTGGAGACATGCCACAGCTCGTCGAGCTGGTCTTTCACTTTGGCCTTCACTTTTTCCGGCGCATGTCCCAAGCTGGTTACGGCCAGGCCGCTCATAAAGTCCAAATAGCGGTTGCCTTTATCGTCCCACAGCCAACTCCCCTGGCCTTTAACAAGATGAATCGGATACCGGGCGTAGCTTGGGAAAATCGCGCTCGGGGTAGAGCCAAAGCTCGCACCGGAGTTGGTGCTTGCGCCGGCGCTTCCGGCCGCAGAGGTATTTCCGGCTGTAGCGGCATCCCCCGCTCCTCCGGCGGCAGCGTTCGCAGGTTTCCCCGTTTCTTTCACTTCACTTTGTGCCATAAACTTTTTCACTCCTGTCTATGATTGAGAAATAAAATCGATCGGCTCGCTGTGCAGCCCCTTTCGCGGCGCCACACGCAACATAACGGTAAAAAATGTCGTTATTTCGGCGATATCCCTCACTTTACGTGAAATAGAGGAAATTTATGTCGTTATTTTCCCGAATCGCAAAGAAATTACCCTTTTTCGCACCGTTCCTTTGAAAATAAGGACGAAAAAGTCCGCTAATGGGGATGAACGTGCTCATGTCCGATAAATAAGAACTTAAAGTTCCGCTATTTTGACGGGTCCGCGTTATCTTAGCGCAAACAGAAACAATGGCGCTACTGCATCCGGACGATTTTGGTGCCGATCTTTTCGCCGGACAACACTTTCCCCAGCACGCCGGGTTCGGCGCCGTTGACGATGACGACTTCTTTGACTTTGCCGCTGATGCAGTCCACCGCCGCGCGAACCTTCGGAATCATACCGCCGTAAATTTCCCCGGCCAAAATCATGTCCTCGATCTGCTGAACGGTGATCGTATCCAGCACGCGCTTTTCCCCGTTCACGGTCTTCATGATGCCGGGGACATCCGTCACGACGATCATCCTCGACACGCCCAGTTCGGACGCTACCGCGCCTGCGGCGGTATCGGCGTTGATGTTGTAGCGCTGGCCGTCCGGGCCGACGCCGACGGGGGCAATGACCGGCATGTAACCGAGGTCCAGCACGCCGGCCACCAAATCGGCGTTGACGCGAGTCACTTCGCCGACTAGGCCTACCTCATGGCTTGCCGCCACCGGCTTCGCCTGCAGCAGGCTGCCGTCCACACCGGACAGGCCAAGCGCCTTACCGCCGGATTTGGCGATCCGCCGCACGATCATTTTGTTGATGCTGCCGGACAACACCATTTCCACCACATCAAGCACTTCTTCCGAGGTATAGCGCAGTCCGTTTACGAACTTGCTTTCGATCCCGAGCTTGCCGAGATTTTCCGAGATCGCCGGCCCGCCGCCATGCACGATGACCGGCTGAACACCGTTCTCCTGCAGCTTGACGAGATCGCCGAAAAAAGAATCCGGCAGCTCCGCAAGCGTGCTGCCTCCGCATTTCATGACAAACATCCGCCCTCCGGAAAGCTTACCCGCGGCATCCGGGGCGCTGTTTACTGCCGTTGTCATCGTCAAAAGCTCCTTTCCGATCCGCTAGATTTCAAAATTAGGTGAAGCGCAATAGCAATAGCCAATATGAGCTTATCTTAAATCATCGGTCCGCATCCGGATTAAGTCCGATACGCGGCGTTGATCCGCACGTAGTCGTAGGTTAAATCACAGCCCCAGGCAGTCGCTTCCCCCTTGCCGTTATGCAGCGCAACGAAAATATTCACGGTGTCGCCCTTCAGATAGGCGAGCGCTTCATCCTCGTCGAAAGGAATCGGCCGCGAGCCCGACAGTACAAGGATGTCGCCGAGCTTAATGTCGACGGTCTCGGGGTTGATCGGCTCGCCGGCGCGACCCGCCGCTGCGATAATGCGGCCCCAGTTGGCGTCGGCGCCAAACACCGCCGATTTAACCAGGCTCGAGCCGACGATCGTCTTGGCGATCGCGCGGGCGGACGCATCGCTGACCGCTCCCGTGACCGTCACTTCGACGAGGCGCGTGGCGCCTTCGCCGTCGCGGGCGATCGCCTTGGCGAGCGTCTCGCACACGTACCGGAACGCGGCGGCGAAGGCGTCCCAGTCGGCGTGACCCGGCGCAAGCTCGCTGTTGCCGGCCAGGCCGCTCGCCATCGCCAGCAGCATGTCGTTCGTGCTGGTATCTCCGTCGACCGTGATCATATTAAACGTCAGGTCGGTTGTCTCCCCCAGCAAGCTTTGCAGGGCCTGCGGCTCGATCGCGGCATCGGTCGTCACAAAAGCGAGCATCGTCGCCATGTTCGGATGAATCATGCCCGAGCCTTTGGCCGCCCCGGCGATCGTCACCTCGCGCCCGCCTGCGTCGAGCTTGACGCACACCTCTTTTTTCACGAGGTCGGTCGTCAAAATCGCCTGGCAAAAACCCTCGGCGCCCTCGCCGCTTGCCGTCAAAGCCGCCGGCAAACCGGCGATGCCGGCGGAAACGAGGTCCATCGGCAGCAGTTCGCCGATGACCCCGGTCGAGGCCACGGCGACTTCGTGCTCGCCGAGCCCAAACGCCGCGGCGGCCGCGGCGCGCATGGCGTACGCGTCGGCTTCGCCTTGCGCGCCGGTGCAGGCATTGGCGTTGCCGCTGTTGACGACGACGGCCCGCAGCCGCCGCCCTTCAGACGCGATGCTCTCCCGCGTCACCTTCAGCGGGGCGGCCTGGAACACGTTCGTCGTGTACACGGCCGCGGCCACCGCCGGCACCTCGCATACGATCGCGCCGAGATCGTTGCGCGACGTCTTTTTCAAACCGCAATGCAGTCCGCCGGCCCGAAAGCCCTTTGGAGAGGTAATGCTTCCCTCCGGCGCAACGCGAAATAAACTAACTACTCCCATGACGTTCTCCTTTCCATCTCCTCAGCCAATTTCGATACTTTCGCTTATGCGCGCTGTTCATTTTCGAGGAGGCCAAAAGCCCCGCCAATCTTGAACTTTATTTACGGATAAACCGGGACGTAGTTTAGTCCGGCCGATTCGTCCCAGCCCATCATCAGGTTTAAATTTTGAATCGCCTGGCCCGCGGCCCCTTTGACCATATTGTCGATCACGGAAATGATCGTCAGCCTACCGGTCCGCCGGTCCGCCGCAAACCCGATGTCGCAATAATTCGAGCCGAACACTTCTTTCGTCGCCGGCCATCTGCCATTTTCACGAATACGGACAAAAGAACGCCCCTTGTAAAACTGCCGGTACAGCTGAATCAAATCGTCCTCCGTATATGCACCCTTCAGCCCGGCGTACATCGTGCTCATAATTCCCCTCGTCATTGGCGTCAGATGCGTCGTAAACGTCACCGTCACCGGCTCGCCGGCGACCTGGGACAAAATTTGCTCAATTTCGGGAATATGCTGGTGTTTATTCACTTTGTATGCTTTTAAATTTTCATTGATTTCCGCATAGTGCGTCGTCAGGCTTGTGCCCCTGCCCGAACCGGACACGCCTGATTTGGCGTCGATGATGATGCTGCCCGGATCGATCCAGCCCGCGCTAAGCGCAGGGATCAAGCCAAGCAGGGTCGCCGTCGGGTAGCAGCCGGGGTTGGAGATCAGCCCTGCGCCGGGCACCTCATCACCGTATACTTCGCTAAGTCCGTAAACCGCCTGCTCCAGCAGCTTGCTGTCCGGCGCCTCATGTTTATACCACGTTTCATACACGTCTCCGTCTTTAAGCCGAAAATCGCCGGAAAGATCGATCACCTTCAGCCCGGCCTTCAGCAGTTCAGGCACCAGCTTGCCGCTGACGCCAGACGGCGTTGCGGTGAATACGACCTCCGCTTTGGCGGCGATTTCCTCCGGCTCCACCGCGTCCAAAGGCTGGACGATAATATCCGACAAATGCGGAAACCCTTCCGAGATCAGTGCTCCGGCGCTGGATGCCGAAATGACCGAGACGATCTCTACCGCCGGATGCCCCCATAAAAAACGAATCAGCTCCACGCCGCCGTACCCCGTAGAACCGACAATCGCAACTTTTACCTTTTCCCCGTTCACCTGCTTGCCCTCGCTTTCTTCTCCCGCCTGTTTCTATCAAACCAACAACCCGGAATGTATAAAACCGTATTAAATATGTATTATTATACGAGTGAACTTATATAAATACAATCCCATTCCAAAAAATTTACACAGCAATGTTAGGAAACGCCGGTCTTAACGACTTGGACATATTAAAGTATAGTAGGTAGTAAATCATAAACAGCAGGATTAAGGAGGAGTACATGATGACAACTGTAGCTTTTATTTATGCCCATCCCGATGATGAGACGTTTGGCTGCTCGTATCTGATCCGGCAAATCGCCGATGAAGGGGGCAATGCGGTGCTGCTGACGGCAACCCGGGGAGATGCAGGGAAGACCGGGAGATTGGGGGCCATGACCCGGGAGGAACTGGCCGCCAAAAGAGATTTGGAACTGGAAAAAGCCGCGAACATTTTAGGCATCTCCACGGTGGAGCAGCTAGGAATGGGGGACGGCAAGCTGAAGGAAACGGATCCGGCCCTGCTGCGGGAGAAGATCGCCGATTTTTTGCGGCGCCATCAAGCCGAAATCGCCGTCACGTTTCCGGAGGACGGCATTTCCGGGCACCAGGATCATATCGTGATCCATTATGCAGTGAATGATGTGATATTTAGTGGCCAGACGCCTACGGTACAAAAGTTGTACTATAACCAATTCGGATCGTTTGATTCAGATAAGTCGAGCGTACTGCACGTGGAAGCCGCCGGCCGCTGGGATGCCAAACGCCGGGCGCTTGAGGCCCATGAATCGCAAATCCTCAGCGTTGAGCGGGTATTCGGCAAATTAGGCCCCCATGTTCCGCCGCACCTCCGGTTGGAGTCATTCGAACTGGCCTGGGAGCGGGGCGTCCGGTTTCCGTTAAAAACCGAGCAGTCCATCTATGATGGCTTGATTTGAATCTGACATTTCTTTTGCGAACGAAAAAAAGGACTTAAACGGCTATCGAGTACTGTCAGAAAGACAGACCACGTCTCTCCAAAACCCGTTGAAATGCAAAAGTGCAGGCGATTTTCGTCGAATCGGGCTTTTGCATTTCAAGCGCGCCAAAATGTGGATTTACGGAATACCAAATGTACTTTTGCAGTTGATCCATTCAAGCTGTCCTCCATAACAAAGAAAGGACTCCTCACTGAGCATCAACTTAAAGCTTACAAAAAAACTCCCCCATAATCAGCGAAGCTACTTTAACCGCTAATTATAGAGGAGTTTTTTCCTACCCTCGCTTAAACCCTTCTCCCAAAACCTCATGGGCATTTGTGATGATGACGAAGGCGGTGGGGTCCAGCGTCTGCACGAGCGTTTTGAGCCGGGTGACCTCGCTTTGCCCCACGACCACCATCAGCACGGTCCGCTCGTCGCCGGTATATCCGCCGCGCCCGTCCAGCTTGGTGAGCCCGCGGTCCAATTGCGACAGCACGGCCTCCGAAATTTCCTCGGTCTTTTCGGCGATGATATAGGCCACTTTCGTATAGTTGAAGCCAAGCTCGATCGCGTCGATGATTTTACCGGTAATGTATAGGCCGATTAGAGCGTATAGCGCCTTTTCCGGGGAGAGTATAAACATAGCCAATGCAATCACGGTGCCGTCCATCAGGACAACGCAAACGGATAGGCTGAGCCCGCTGTACTTCTGAATGATTTGCGCAAGCGTGGACAAACCACCGGTCGATCCGCGCCCCCGAAAAACGATGCCAAGCCCCAGGCCTACGCCGATCCCCCCATACAAAGAAGCGAGCAGCGGGTCGGTCGTCGGGACCGGAAAATCTTTGGTCAGAAACACGAATAATGGCAAAACGACCGTACCTAGCAAAGAGCGAATCGCATAATCCCGTCCGAGCAGTAAATACCCCGCGACAAAAAGAGGAATATTCAGCGCCCACTGGGTATACGCCGGCTCCATGCCAAATAGCGCTTGAACGATAATCGAAATCCCCGATACGCCGCCCGAGGCGATGTGGTTCGGGACGAGAAATAAGTTGAAGGCCAGCGCCGTGATCAGCGATCCTACGAGAATCATCGCCGTGTCGATCGCATGGCGTACCGGTCCGGTTAAAGGAATATAATCCCCAAATCTGCGTTTGCGGGTTTTAGGCGGCACCGCGGCCCCTCCTTATTTGATCGCTTCTAAAACTATTATGTATGCACCCGAAAAATAAAAACCCACCCGATCAAGGCGGGACAAGCCCTTCGCCTGAGGTGGGTTTTCGGTTCTATAGTTGAATGCGGCACAAGGACGAAATTAGGCCTCGGAGCGAATTTGGCTGCGTAAATATCCGTCGATAAACGCGTCCAGGTCTCCGTCCATGACCGCGCCGATGTTGCCCGTCTCAACCGAAGTGCGGTGATCTTTCACCATGCTGTACGGGTGGAACACGTAGGAACGGATCTGGCTGCCCCAGGCGATATCGGATTGCTCGCCGCGGATTTCGTCCAGTTCCTTCTGCTGCTCCTCCAGCTTGCGCTCGTACAGCTTGGAACGAAGCATCGTCATGGCGCGCTCGCGGTTTTTGATCTGGGAGCGCTCGTTCTGGCACGTCACCACGATCCCGGTCGGAATATGCGTAATCCGCACCGCCGAGTCGGTCGTGTTGATGTGCTGGCCGCCAGCGCCGCTGGCACGGTACGTGTCGATCTTCAAGTCCTCGGGACGGATTTCGACTTCGACGTCTTCGCTGATCTCCGGCACGACATCGCAGGATACAAACGAGGTGTGACGCCGCCCGGAAGCATCAAACGGGGAAATCCGCACCAAGCGGTGCACGCCTTTTTCCGCCTTCAGGTAGCCGTAAGCGTTGTACCCTTTAATCAGCAGGGTTACGCTTTTGATCCCCGCTTCGTCGCCGGGCAAATAGTCCAGCGTCTCTACCTTGAAGCCGCGTTTCTCGGCCCAGCGGGTGTACATCCGCAGCAGCATTTGCCCCCAGTCCTGGGATTCGGTGCCGCCCGCGCCAGGGTGAAGCTCCAGAATCGCGTTCATTTTGTCGTAAGGCTGATTAAGCAGCAGCCCAAGCTCGAAATCTTCCAGCTTCCTCACCATAGCGGTAACGGACTCGGAAATCTCCGCTGCCAGCGACTCGTCGCCTTCCTCCTCGGCCAACTCGGCCATCGTTTCGATGTCGTCGTATTCCCCCTGCAACGCCAGGTACTGGTCGACGGAGGATTTCACGGCGTTCATCTCAGCGATGAGCGCTTGGGCCTTCTCGTTGTCGTCCCAAAAATCCGGGGCCGCCATTTTTTCCTCATAGTTGGCGATCATCTCTTGCTTAAGATCTAAGTCAAAGAGACCCCCTAAGGTTGGATAATTTCTTGGCGATTTCGCGCATATCATGCTTTACGTTGGCCTCGATCATGTTAATCACCTTTCCTTAAGCGTTTTGTCCGTGGCAGTGCTTGTATTTCTTGCCGCTGCCGCATGGGCAAAGATCGTTGCGGCCGATTTCCTCGCCGCGTTTGACCGGGTGTTTCTCGGCCGGCTCGCCGCTCGTGGAAATTTTGCTTTCTTCCACAACCGCCTGGCGCTCCTGGTTCGATTCCACCTGCGCTTTCATAATATATGTCGCCACTTCCTCCTGGATACTGGCAATCATCGCGTTGAACATTTCATAGCCCTCAAATTGGTACTCGCGCAGCGGATCGGTGCCGCCGTACGCCCGCAGATGGATGCCTTGACGCAATTGGTCCATCGCATCGATATGGTCCATCCATTTGCTATCTACAGAGCGCAGGGCGATAACTTTCTCGAATTCGCGTACCATTTCCGGACCGATCGCCTGTTCACGAGCTTCGTATTTGGTCAAAACGCGCTCAAAAATAAGCTCCACCATTTCCGGCGGCTCCTTGCCCCACAGGTCATCCTTGGAAACAGCCCCTTCTTCCAGCAGCTTGCTGTTGACGAAGTCGGCTACTTCCTGGAGCTCCCAGTTTTCCGGAATTTCATCGGCGGTGTGCGCTTCGACCACCCGTTCGATAACCGGTTTGATCATATCGAGGATAATTTGCTTGATGTTCTCCGATTCCAGCAATTCACGGCGCTGCTTATAAATGATTTCGCGCTGCTGGTTCATCACATCGTCATATTGCAGGACGACTTTCCGCACGTCGAAGTTGTTGCCTTCGACCCGTTTCTGCGCGGATTCGATCGCCCGGGTAATCATTTTGCTTTCGATCGGCTGGTCTTCCTCGAAACCGAGGCGGTCCATCATATTCAGCACGTTGTCCGCCCCAAACCGCTTCATCAACTCGTCGCCCAGCGACAGGTAGAATTGGGTCGAACCCGGGTCGCCTTGACGTCCGGCACGGCCGCGCAGCTGGTTATCGATCCGGCGCGATTCGTGGCGTTCCGTACCGATGATATGAAGGCCGCCAAGATCGGCAACACCCTCGCCCAGCAAAATGTCGGTACCGCGGCCCGCCATGTTGGTGGCGATCGTTACGGATCCGGCTTGACCGGCACGCGAAATGATTTCCGCTTCTTCGGCGTGGTATTTGGCATTCAGTACTTTATGCTGAACGCCTTTACGTTTCAGCATTTCCGAAACGCGTTCGGAGTTTTCGATCGACACCGTGCCGACGAGAACCGGCTGATTGTTTTTGTGCCGCTTCACGATTTCCTCCACGACCGCCTTGAACTTGCCGTCTACGCTCTTGTAAACGACATCCGCCATGTCGGCCCGTTGGTTCGGCTTGTTGGTCGGGATCTGCAGCACTTCCAGACCGTAAATTTTCTTGAATTCCTCTTCCTCTGTTTTCGCCGTACCGGTCATCCCGGCAAGCTTGCGGTACATGCGGAAGTAGTTCTGGAACGTAATCGTGGCCAGGGTCATGCTTTCGTTCTGTACCTTGATGCCTTCTTTGGCTTCGATCGCCTGATGCAAACCGTCGCTATAGCGGCGGCCCGCCATCAAACGGCCCGTAAACTCGTCGACGATCAGCACTTCTTCTTCAGCAACGACGTAGTCGACGTCGCGGCGCATAATCACGTTAGCCTTAAGCGCCTGCACCACATGGTGGTTGAGGGTCACATGCTTCTGATCGTACAGGTTGTCAACGCCAAAAGCCCGTTCCGCTTTGGCAACCCCTTTTTCGGTGAGCGCCACAGCCTTCACTTTAATGTCTACGGTATAGTCGTCTTCCGGTACGAGCGTCTTCACGAAGCGGTCAGCGGCATAGTACAGCTCCGTCGATTTTTGCGCCTGACCGGAAATGATCAGCGGCGTCCGCGCTTCATCGATTAAAATGGAGTCGACTTCGTCAATAATGCAAAAATAAAGCGGACGTTGCACCATCTGCTCTTTATACAGCACCATGTTGTCGCGAAGGTAGTCAAATCCGAACTCGTTGTTCGTTCCGTACGTAATGTCGCAGGCATACGCCTCCTGTTTTTGGTGGTGCTCCATGCCGTTCAGGTTGAGTCCAACCGTCATGCCCAGGTAGTTGTAGATCTTCCCCATCTGTTCGCTGTCACGCTGTGCCAAATAGTCATTGACGGTGACGACATGCACACCTTTCCCCAGGAGCGCATTCAAATAAACCGGTAGGGTCCCGACCAGCGTTTTCCCTTCACCGGTTTTCATCTCGGCAATTTTGCCTTCGTGGAGAGCGATACCGCCCAGCATCTGCACATCAAAGTGGCGCATGCCCAGCGTGCGCTTGGAAGCTTCTCTTACCGTAGCATACGCTTCGGGAAGGACTTCTTCGAGCGTTGCCCCGTTTTCGATCCGTTCGCGGAATTCCGCCGTTTTCCCTTGTAATTGCTCGTCCGTCAATGCTTCAAATTGCGGCTCCAATGAATTTATATAGTCCACCGTCTTCATAAGACGTTTGACATCACGTTCATTCGTGTCGCCAAAAATCTTTTTTACTAATCCCAGCATGATTTACCCCTTTCACGCATAAACAGATGATTTGCCTAAATTGTAACAGTTTGTATGGGTCGCCGCAACACGCGCAATCACACCTCTATTACGCTAAAGCGGCCATGTATACGAATAAAGAGCCTTATCCCCGAGGGATAAGGCTCGTTTCCTTTACGTTCGGGATGCAGGAATTACCACCTCATTCACCTAATCTTCAAAAAAGAATGGAGAAATCAAGAGGTTAACCCTGTTCGATCAAACCGTATTTGCCGTCGTTCCGCTTGTAAACAACATTCACTTCACTCGTGTCGATGTTGGAGAAAACAAAGAAATTATGGCCTACCATGTTCATTTGCAAAATCGCTTCTTCCACATCCATCGGCTTTAAGGTGAAGCGTTTGGTCCGGACGACTTCCAGTTCCTCGTCGCTTTCATCCACGGCTATGGAACCGCCGTTTCCGTTTTCGGCGAACAAGCCGATCTTGACGCCTTTCTGGCGCAGCTTACGGTTGATTTTCGTTTTGTGCTTGCGGATTTGACGTTCCAGCTTGTCCACAACCGCATCGATCGATGCGTACATGTCATCGCTGCGGTCCTCCGCGCGAAGCACAACGCCGGTAAGAGGAATCGTCACCTCTACCGCGTGCAAACCTCGTACCACACTTAACGTGACAGTACCGTCTGAGGTAGGGGGTGCATCAAAGTACTTGTCTAGCCGGCTGAGCTTCTTGTCTACGTAGTCACGCAAGGCCTCAGTCACTTCAATCTGCTGTCCTCGAATACTAAAATTCATAGGGCACTCCTCCTTTGCTTTGCACCCTCATTATAACACAAGTGTTAAGGCAAAGTAAAAAGAGTTAAGGGAGTGTAAAGACCCCTATCAATTCAGCGCACGAACGGTCGGCGCTGCTTCGATCCCAGCGGCATAGTAATAATTCAGCACGCTGTAGAAATCGATCGCCTTTTGGGTATTCAGGTCGTAGACCAAAATATGCGGTCCATAGCCTTCGATATCCTCTTCATCCAGATATCTTGGCGTTCTTTTGCCCAGCGTGTCGTCAAATGTGCTCTCATAAATATGATTAGGCCCAGATTGATAATAAGCCGCATGGTGCATAAACGAGGTGCCTTCGTTGAGATAAATCAAAATCGCATTGTCGGAGCTTGCGTAAGCGGACGAATAGCTTACCGGCGCCGAAACCGAGGCGATCTTGACGTTAGATATCTTGTGAGTCCGTGAGTTATACCCGCTTCCCCATGAGAAATAGAATTCACGTGTCCAGTCGAGATGCGAATTGTAGCTCTGGGTGTTCCCGACCAGAATTCCGCTGGAATAGATGTTCCCGTTAGCATAGGAAGCCACAACATACTTCAATGAATCCGAGATGGAGAGCAGGCTTGAATAATCGGCCGGATTCGCCGCGTTCATGCGCAGAGTATAGTTATCCCCGACGCTTCCCTCCGAATAAACCCGGAACACATAATCCCCCGCCGGCAAATTTTTCAGCGCGATCTGCGTTTGCGCATACGCACCTACACTTGTGGGATAGGCTTGTCCGGTGCTCCAATCCACAATATACAATTGTGCGAGGTAATTGCTATTGCTAGACAGCAATTTCAGCACCATGCTTCTGTCCGTATTGACGCTGAAAAACCAGAAATCGTCAGGATCATCCACCTGAAGCGAGTCGGTAAAATCCATCAGCGAGCCGCTCACATCATAAACCGCATTGGTGACGATAGGTTTTTCCACCGCGATGCCCGACTTCTTGTCGGGATCAACCCCCTCAAACGTCTTCAAGTCCGTTTCCGCAGTTCCTAGAGATGAAGCCCCAGGCAGTTCTAACGCCGAAGCGTCAAACGCTTGGAGTTTTGCCTCCGGCAGCTTCGTCTCCACGTTCAGCTCATCGGCCGACACCGCCGATCCGCACAGCCCAAACATCACGAACAACAACACTAACACCGTTAGTACTTTACCGCTTCTGCTCTTCCTTTTCAGCATCTCATCTTCTCCTCTTTTCCGTGGGATTTGACAAGCTTGAACTTTAGAGCTTGCGGTGAAATGAACATATACGACGGTGACTGTTAAAATATAATATTATATCCATTTCACTATGTTTATAGTAAATTATTCCTTCCTGTTTGGCAATATATGGATTCCCTGTTTTTCCCTCCATTTTTCAAGCAGGATCATAAGCAGCCCGCCACAGACTGCTCCCGCCGTATCAATCAGCACATCCTGAAACAATGCCGTGCGCCCGGGCGTGAGCATCTGATGCAGCTCGTCCGAGCAAGCATAAAGGAACGAAATCAGTACCGTAATAAGCAAACGTCTGCGCCGCCCGCCGGATTTCAACGCGTACATCAGCAGCAGTCCCAATAACCCGTAACACGAAAAATGCGCGCTTTTCCGGATAAAAAACTCGATAAAACCGGCCGCCCCCAGGCTGCCAATGCTTATCTCGTGCCCTGCATAATGAAAGGCTATCCCTCCGAAGCGCTCGGCGATCGACCGATCCGAAATCGCCTTTTCGATGTCGGGTCGCAGATCCTGTTCCTCATACGACTGGGAAGAAAACCCGAAAATAATCGCCATGAGCACAAGCGCGGGGATCCATCTGTACAACTTGCGCAATGAGTTCACCTCTTTCAACGATAAGCAAAAATAAAACCCCAGGTTTCCCCAGGGTCATTGCTAGCGAATCTTTAATTGTTAACCATCGTACCGTGCTATGTAGGTCGGCTATGCCGGATGATTATAATTTGATTACGTTAGCGGCTTGCGGTCCACGAGCGCCTTCAACGATTTCAAACTCGACGGATTGCCCTTCCTCCAAAGTTTTGAAGCCTTCGGATTGGATTGCGGAGAAGTGTACGAATACGTCGCCGCCTTCTTCAGTTTCGATAAACCCGTAGCCTTTTTCTGCGTTGAACCATTTAACTTTACCTTGCATGCACTAACATTCCCTTCATTTTCAAATAAGCGTGTGACCCAATAAACCAAGCCCCACATTTCTGACTATACCACCCGACTTATCCAGTGTCAATTACCAAAGAAAAGGTTTTACTGTAAATAATTTGTAAAAACTTGTCGATTGGTGAACTTTGGAGTCAGATCTGTTAATAAATAATACCCCACACAGGAACAAATGAAACACCGCTCCTAAAAAAAGCCTGACGGCTGACGGCGTCCTTTAATGGCTTTGAGTTCTACTTTGGAGCGATTGGAGGGACGGGTTCCCACTCCTTCTTCGGTTCTTTGAGTAACCTTCTCCTTTTTTCATGAACAATAGCGTCGAGTACCTCGGCCGTTTCCATCTGTAGTCTACATCGAGTGGACGTTGCTCTAACGGACACCAGCGACCTTATCCGCTCATTTCCCGGGTATTTCCCAGCCTAACGGACACACATGACCCAATTTCGCTCAAAATCCGTTCATCCAGGACGATTTGAGGTGAATAAGGGCCTCTGTGTCCGTTTACATTTTGCAAACCTCCGTTTTCCCTCAAATAACGGCTCTGGTGTCCCTTAGCCCCCAATTCCTCTTCTCCTCCCCTCTCTACCTGCGTTTCGCCCTCTACTATGCACGAAATTTTATAAATTCTATAAAGGTTGAAAAAAGCTCTTGGGCAACGCTTATGCATCTCCCAAGAGCTTAAATCGCTTTAGAACTCAGTAAGCATTAACTTCAAACGTAATGATTTTATCAAAGAACACATAGTCCTTGCGGTTTACAAACGGGCCTTTATTATTGTCGTGCTTATCAATGGCATACATAGCAGTTCCCGATCCATTGGCACGTCCCTCATACCAATTTATGAAGGCTTTTACTTCCGTCATAGACAAATCGTATTCTTTTTCAATCCCGTTGATGAGGATCACCCGAAGCAAAGCCCGTTCTCCTTCTTGACCCTCACCTGGGTCGGGAGGATTTACCACATCGCCTTTCGGCGTAGCGGAAGCTTCATTTGAATTTCCGCTTTCACCGGCAGCGGTAACAGCCGTGACAATATAATAATAAGTGGTGCCGTTAGTAACATTGCTGTCCGCGTAACTGTAAGTATCGCTCGTTACCGTGTCAATCACATCATACGGACCGCCGGAAACTGTGGCCCGCTTCACATTAAAGCCCGTGACGTCTTTGCCCGCGCCGCTCCAAGTTAAATTAACCTTCTTGTTCCCTGCAGTTGCAGTTAAACTCAACGGCTCTCCCGGCGATGGAATCTCCCCGCCTTTGCCGAAGACATTCCATTCATACAGTCTCGCACTGCTCCCCGCCGTGTACTTTAAAGCGACGGTGGAAACACCTTGTACCGGGGCCGGAAGCGTCTGAATTTCGTCCGTGCTTAATAATGCATATCTTTGCAGCATGTTGCTATCCGCATCATAAAATTCAACGGCTAACGTGCCGGTGTTTTTTACAACGACCCCTGAAATCTCCACTGGGGAAGAGAAGGTATACCAAACAAAATTGCTGCTGCTAATGTCGGTAAAAGTGGCTATGTTATTATCCGTCAGATTCCGTGTAGTACCTGTCGGACTGGTTATTGATTTGCCCACTTGCACTGGAAGCCAGTCGAGCAAGCCTCCCGTATAGCTCGTCGCATCCGGCTTGATGCTTTTTTCCGGCGAGTTGGCGCTTTCTCCTGCCCGATTCAACGCGGAAACCACATAATAATAAGTCGTTCCGTTGGTGACCGCAGTATCCGAATATGAAGTTCCTTTCACATTCGCAAGCTGAATATAGGGTCCGCCGGGAGAAGTGGCGCGTTTCACGTTATACGATTCCGCCCCCGTCACGGCCCACTCCAATTTAACAATCTTGTCCCCGCTTTGAATCCAGTTAATCGTCGTAGGCAATGGCTCCGCTGATGGAGTCGTATAGACATTCCATTCGTAAATTCTCGCACTGCTCCCCGCCGTATACTTTAAAGCAACAATGGAGACATCCTGCACCGGAGCGGGAAGCATCTGGATGCCGTCATTGCTTAACAACTCATATCTTTGCAGCAAGTGATTGTTCGCGTCATAGAATTCAACCGCTACCGTACCGGTGTTTTTGGCAGCAACCGCTGAAATCTCCACCGGAGAAGTGAAGGTGTACCAAGCAAACTTTCCGCTGCTGAGGTCAGTAAAAGTGGCTATGTTATTATCCGTCAGATTTCGCGTAGTACTTGTGGGATTGGATATGGATTGACCCACTTGCAGTGGAAGCCAGTCGAGCAAGCCTCCCGTGTATCTCGTTGCATCCGGCTTGATGCTTTTTTCCGGCGAGTTGGCACTTTCTCCCGCCCGGTTCACCGCGGAAACCACATAATAATAAGTCGTTCCGTTGGTGACGGCCGTATCCGAATATGAAGCTCCCTTCACGTTCGCAAGCTGAATATAGGGTCCGCCGGGGGAAGCGGCGCGCTTCACGTTATACGATTCCGCCCCCGTCACGGCCCACTCCAATTTAACGACCTGATTCCCGCTTTGAATCCAGTTAATCGTTGTAGGCAGCGGCGCCGCGGATGGAGTGGTAAAGACATTCCATTCGTAAATTCTCGCGCTGCTCCCCGCTGTGTACTTTAAAGCGACCGTGGAAACACCTTGTACCGGGGCCGGGAGCGTCTGAATCCCGTCGTTGCTTAACAGTGCATACTTTTGCAACAGGTTGTTGCTCGCATCATAAAATTCAACCGCTACCGTACCGGTGTTTTTGGCAACGACCGCCGAAATCTCCACTGGGGTAGAAAAGGTATACCAAGCAAACTTTCCGCTGCTGAGGTCGGTAAAAGTGGATATATTATCGTCTGTTATTTGTGTGACAGCGGTCGATGATTGGCCAATTGCGGTGCCAACTTGTATCGGCACACTATCCAACAGACCACCTGTATACTGCGATGCTGCGCTTGCACCTGTAGGACCAACAATGACCACACTCAAAAAAATCGTTAGAACTAGTAAAAAATGCCCAAATCTCTTCAATTTTCACCCTCCTCTGGTAATATATTGGTTCTTTTATACTAGTAAAATAGCATTTTTAAATATGGGTGTCTATACTAAAATTTCCAATAATATAAAAACAATCTACGATTAACCACTTTAACTCGAGTCTCTGCGGCATTATGGAAACTAACACTATAATGTGAAGTAGGCTTCTTCATTCTTGTCATACATTTTTTTACACAAAAAAGAGCCGCTTTAGCGACTCTTTTTATAATGTTATTCATTTGTAACATTGTATTCATTTACTTCAAACGTCAAAATCTTATCGAAGATCACATAATCCTTTCGGACGCTGAAAGGTCCTTTGTTGTTATCGTGTTTATCAACTGCATAGGAAGCTGTTCCTGTGCCGGCTTGTTTGTTCTCGTACCAGGTAATGAATGCATTAACTTCTTCCATTGAGAGATCGAATTCTTTTTCTAGACCAGTATCCATTGTAACAACAAGGATTGCCCGTTTACCTGTCGGTTGCTCTGGCTCTTGTGGATCAGGAATATTATGTTCTCCAAATGAGTACATTTCAACCGTTTTTAATATACCCAAAATATCACCAGTTGTTCCCCCAATTACGAATAAGTTATTATCTACAATTACTGAAGAATGTTGCCATCTTGGAAAAGTTAGTTTTGTAAATTCACTAACCTGGTTAGTTTTTAAATCATACACTTCAGCTAAATCAACTGGTGAATCATCGTTATCGATTAAATATCCACCTAGCAAATATAGCTTATTATTGTATGCTATAAGTGCTGCCCCTTTTCTTGGAGAAACTTGAGTAACGATATTCCATGAATCATTAACTGGGTCATATTCATAAATGAAAGTGTCTGTGCCATTCGTAGTTCCTGTTGCATAAATTTTTCCATTTATTTGATCTACTGAAGCAGGAAAAGTAAAAGGCGTCTCTTTCTTTTTACTCCAAGTATTATTAATTGTATTATATACATATACAGACTTTTCATATTTTGAATCGTCGTCGGTCCCCCCAAAAACATAAATTAAATTATCGATGCTCACGGATGTTGACCACGAATTGGCTACCGGCACATTTACGCCTTTTGTCCAAGTGTCAGTTAGAGGATCATAAATTTCCACCACATTCGTACGAACTAATTTATTATTAACGTTATGATAGCCGCCGATTACATAAATTTTATCTCCAACAACAGCAGCAGTTGATGCAGCTCTAGTTGTTGGCATATTAGCCTTCTTAGTCCATGTATCTGTCAATGGATCATATTTATAAGTTGTATTGGTTTTTGTTCCCGAAAAAGCTATTCGAGAATCTTTTGTGCCACCAAAAACATAAATCTCCCCCTTATAAACTGCTGAAGAATGAGCTGTTCTTGGTTCAGGTAAATCACTTCTTGGAATCCATTGTCCATCTTCAGCGGCCGAAACAAGGGAAACATTCAAAAATAGCATTAGAGATAATAATGCTGCAAATGTAAGTACATATTTCCTCTTCATAAAAACATCTCCTTATTTTGTAATGTCGATTTGACTATACAAAATCAGAAAAGGTTTGTCTAAACATAATTGTCTATATTTGTAATTTGATGTCGAACAACAAAATTTTTTTACAAAAAAAGAGCCGTCATCGACGACTCAAAAAACAGATAATTTTATTCATAAGTTGCATCAGTAACGATACTATACTCGTTTACTTCAAACGTTAATATCTTATCGAAGATAACATAGTCTTTTCTTGCAGAGAATGGTCCCTTATTGTTATCGTGTTTATCAATTGCATAGGAAGCTGTTCCCGTACCGGCTTGTTTGTTCTCGTACCAGGTAATGAATGCGTTAACTTCTTCCATTGAGAGATCGAATTCTTTTTCAAGTCCTGTGTCCAGAGTAACAACTAGGATAGCACGATTTCCAGATGGTTCGGGTTGGGGTGATGGAATCTTTGAAAAAGATTCAACCAATCCTATTGTTCCGTTTTTTTCACCATTAACCCCACCAATTATATAAATTTCCCCATTAATTGTTGCAGCTACACTCATTGATCGCGCAGAGGTTAGTGTAAGATTTTCATTAATAATGCTTTGATTCGTTGACGGATCATACACTTCAACGGTTTTCGAGACAGCACCCGAAGAATTGTAGCCTCCAAGTATGTAAATATCTCCGTTAACTGTCACAGAAGCAGCTGCATTCTTGGGGTCTTTTAAATCATTTTTTTGGACCCATTGATCAGTTGATTTGTTATACTGATATAATCCCGTCATAACGGAACTTGGCTTTGACCATTCGGCAATCCCACCAAAGGCAAATATCTCATCATTTGCAACAATAAGACTTAAAGCATTTGTTGCTTTAGGGAAATTATTTTTCTTGGACCAAGTTTTATTTAATAAGTCATAGCATTCTACAGTTGCTGTAATTGTTCCGCTGTTATTGGCTCCACCAACAACAAAAATTTTATTATCCACTGTTACTGCTGAAGCCCAAGATCTAGCGGTAGGTAGATCCGCAATTTTTTCCCAAGTATCTGTTTGAGTATCGTATGCTTCAACGGCATTTGATCGGACAGTTTTCCCGTTTTGGTCAAAATATCCCCCTATTACATAAATTTTTTCATTGTATACTGCAGCAGTCACAGCTGATCTGGTAGTCGGCATAGGTTGCTTCTCGGTCCAAATGTTTGTCTGAGGATCGTATTCAAAAGTTGTATTTGTCTTTTCCCCCTCAACTGCTTCAGAACCGTTTGAAGTCCCTCCAAACACATAAATCTTTCCGTTTACGGTAGCAACAGCTGCACCAGATCTTTCACTTGGCAAGCTGCTTTTTTGTACCCATTCATAATCTGAAGCAGCAAAAGCTGATGTACTACCTAAAATACTTGCATACACTAATGCGAAAACAAACAAAACTATTTTTTTACTCAAGTATCAACAACTCCTTTTTATATACTAACAAATCACATCGTACCAACTTAAAATTTGAATGTCTAAACAGAAATGTCTATATTTGTAAAACGTTGTCGAAACTTAAAACTTTTTTTACACAACAAAATAAGAGCCGCTTCAGCGGCTCCTATTATAATATTTATTCATTTGTAACATTATACTCATTTACTTCAAACGTCAGTATCTTATCGAAAATAACATAATCCTTTCGAGCGCTGAAAGGCCCTTTGTTGTTATCATGCTTATCAATCGCATATGAAGCCTTTCCTGATCCAGCCTGTTTTGCTTCATACCAGGAGATGAAGTCGTTGACTTCCTCCATGCTTAGGTCGAATTCCTTCTCAAGCCCTGTCGTCATCGTGACTACCAAGATAGCTCTGTTGCCGGATGGCTGCTCTGGTTCAGTAACTACTTCCTGTGGTGTCGCAAAAACTTCATTAGAGTAAATACTTTCGTTTATGTTATTAAGAGCAGTAATGACATAGTAATACTTTGTCCCATTGTATACATTTTCATCTGTATAGGTTACTGCTGTTACACTTGAAGCGATTTTCTCATAAGGCCCGCCAGTCGTTAATGATCTATAGACATTGTATCCTACAGCATTCGCGGTTTTAGTCCAGTTCAATTCTACTTTTTTTACACCGCCAGTTGCGGAAAGATCATTCGGAACCGAAATATTCGCATCAACAAGATAGCCATTACTGTCAATATCAAATGCATCTAAACCCAACATTTTATTTTCGCCTAGCGTTATTACTACATTATGAAATCCTAATGGCAAGCCTGTTTTTTCATAGACAAGAGTTTGTTTGTTATTGTAGGTCGCAGAATATTCACTGAAAGTTTCAGTTGGACCTCCATCAATCGATATTTTTATATCTGAAGATCTATTAGAAAATGCTATATCTATAATTCTTAATTTAGTCCCGTAAAAGGTAAAGGAAGCTTTATCATCTGCATGGTTAGTGTAAGCCATGGTGTAAGCCCAAGTGTTTGGAGGCGTTTCAAAATACCAGTTCCCAGAATAGTTAACAAGCTCATGATTAGCATCAACTCTCTGCCACCCACTTTCAGGAGCAGGTAAGATTTGACCAATCGTTGCTGCATATGTACTTGGTGTTGAATACACTAGAAAGGCCAATAGAGAAAGGACGAACAAAAAAGTTGTTTTCTGGATAAATCTCTTCTTCATAAATATTCCCCCATACTTTATTTGATGAACAGGTATTAAGATAATATATGCCTCAAAGAATGTCTAAACATATACTTGCTTATCTATAAAAATGTACTATAAAAAAATAGAAAAACATCTGTACCTTCCTTAAGATGGTTGTACGACTTATCCAACTCAAGGAATGACAGATGCTTTAGATTAAGCACGTCGTTTATGATCAGAGTTTCTTGGTAGCTCAAGTACTAACTTTAGTATTAAGCCAAATTCCCACTCCCCCGTCTAATCTCATCCATTAACTGACAAATGTCCTCATCTTTATTTTGAATCTGATCTAGATAATGCAGAGCTAATTCATGCTCATTAGACTTAAATAGAATATAACCTAAATTATAAAGTGAATTTTCATCGTTAGAATCCAGTTGTATCGCATATTGTAACAAGGGTATCACCATATTAAATAATCCATTGTTGTAAAAAAAGATCGCTAGTTTATTGGCATGCTCTATTTTGTTGCAAGATAAACTATCGATAATTCTTATAATGTGCTCATTTGTTAAGTTGCCGTCACAGACACTATCCAATAATTTCAACAGGTCTTCTTCATTCTCTATATCCGAACTTAAGCGCTCAACTATATCCGTTATAAAACTGTCGAAATTAGACGAATTCGCCTCTATCAGGTACTTTTTGGTTTCATATTGTTCTCTTAGCGAAGGGCCGGCCAATTTAACAAGCTCATCAACAAACTGTTGATCCAGATCATTAATAGAGCCAGTCTCACCGTATAGTCGAAGATTTAAAAAGCCTGCATTTGTAAATATGGCTTTAATATCTTTTTGCGTAAACAGTCTCAATTGAGAACGATCTACTACTCCCGGGTCCTTGTATATACCTCTTCCGTAAAGCACTTCCCGCAAAATGCTATAATGCATAAAGTTAGGGATACTAGCCACGATCTTGCCGCTTTCCTTAAGGAGTCCGCTTAAATTCTTCACAACTTCCCATGGATCCTGTAGGTGCTCGAGTGTATCCGCTAAAATAATATAATCGAAATAGTTCGCTGGATAGTCCGGAATTCTTTCCTCAATATTCGCTGTTTTAACATTCGCAAAATTTGAAGCCATCGCTGCTGCAGCCTTATTTACTTCAACCCCGTGTAATTCCGCGTTTTTAAATTTCCCTTTTATCCCCATGAGCGTTCCGCCGCATAAGCAACCGAGCTCCAATACACGAATAACTGCGTTCCTATTAAAACGGCATAGTAATTGAATAATATCATTTCTGATTGATGATTGCCCCGGTTCAAATCCCCATTTTTCCACAAACTTCTGTTTATTGCTATTCATTAAAGCCATGTACTTTTCATTTTTGGCGCCAAAAGACACTGATCCATAATGATGAATAAAAACATTTTTACAAAGCACGAGATAGTAGCCTGCTTCAATCATTCTAAAACTGAAATCATCATCCTCGAAATTGCCTGGAGTAAACCTTTCATCCAGTAATCCAATTTGATCGATAACCTGTCTTTTTATCAACAAACAATAACCCATTAATCGCAATCTATATTCATAAGCTTCTTGAAATTCAGTGACATTTGGATTGCTTCCGTTAAACTGATCAGCAAAAACAAACATTTCTTCGATCGTTTTATAAGGAACTTCAATTTGTTGAAAATTGGACATGCTATTGGTTACAGGCCCTACTGCTCCAATGCGTTCATCACTGTATAAAGACTCCACCAAAAGATCAAGCCATCTAGGGGTAACTATTACATCGTTATTTAAAAGAAGAACATTCTCACCTTTAGCAAGAGTTATGCCTTGATTACAGCCTTTCGGAAAACCTTCATTCCGATCATTCAATACGGCCAGAATATCATGCTGTTGGCTTAACCACTCGGGGGTTCCATCGGTA
Organism: Paenibacillus macerans; assembly: GCF_023715465.1. Taxonomy (GTDB): domain Bacteria; phylum Bacillota; class Bacilli; order Paenibacillales; family Paenibacillaceae; genus Fontibacillus; species Fontibacillus macerans_A. The sequence continues at coordinate 238,722 of NZ_JAMBOE010000006.1, read as the reverse complement.
GACTTGTTATCAATCACAATCAATTCGTAAGTTCCCGGTTCAGTATATTTCCGAATGCTGTCAATGCATTGCTTTGTGTATTCCAGTTGGTTGTATGTCAGGATAATGATGCTAGTGAGTGTCTTCATCTCATCTGCTCCAATCAATTCCGTATACTGCTCTGCTAAAATAGCTTACAGTTGTTTTAACCTTTCGGTCGATGGCTGGTAACCATGCGTTGTTGCAGCTTCCCGATAGCACTCCTTTGCCTTGCTTATGTTCCCCATCACTTCATAAAGGCCGCCCAAATTGTGCAATGCGGTAAAACTGCCGGTTCCCCTAACGCTGTCATATTGGTCCGTTTCTCCAATTTCCAGGCATCGCAAATATGATGCTTCAATGAGCGGAAACAAGTCGACATATTTCGCGGTATTGCTTAAAATCAACTTCATGTAAAATATCCCGCAAGTAAAATGAAAATCACTGAAATCCCGTAAAAAGTCCCTTTCCTGCTGAATCACCGGCAGGCCGGCCTCCAGTTGGCCCGTTTCTATCAGTTCATAAAGCAAATTGACGATAACGTTGGGAGCGTAGTATTCTCTTCTTGTCAGCAGCCTGTACGCTTGCTTAAGATGCTGACATGCCTGGACATGATCGTTAATCCCTCTGTATTCTTTGGCGATCTGAAAATGAAAGTACGAGTCTTGGGGGCTATTTTCAATTTCTTTTTTCAAAATAGGAATATTCCGCTCAGCTTTCGATTTCATATAACCATCGTGCCAAATCTCCACAGGCAGCTTAATTCTGGGAAGATCGGAAACCAATTGTTCATGGATGCTGCCCTCGTATCTGACTCCGGACGGAAAAACCCGTGATATAAAGCTTTGTGCAGTGGATTCCAAACCATCATCACCAATAAATTGGTTGACGATTTTGACTCTGCCGATGGCCTTCTCGCCGTTTATGAACTGACGAATAGCGGCACCGTCCTCGCTTTTTACATACTCATCAGCATCCAATACCAGGTTCCAATCGCTTGTCGAGTACTCTAACGCGGCGTTTCGGGCATCCGCAAAACTTTGATTCCATACCCAATCATAGATCTTGGCGCCGAAATCTTGAGCAATTGATTTCGTGCGGTCTGTTGATCCTGTGTCGACAATAATAATCTCATCCACCAGCTTACAGACGCTGTCGAGGCAGCGCTCCAAAACCTTCTCTTCGTTTTTGACGATCATGGTCAACGCCAATGTCTTCATTCAGAATCCTCCCGATCCGCTCGCTTGCTGAGATGAATGATTATTTTTTTTATTCCTTCCTCGATCCCATCATTCCAACTCCAGCCCAACTGTTTTAATTTTGAAGTATCGGCATAGGAATCCATAATTTCCGATTCTCGATACGGTAAAGCACCGAATAATAGTTGGGTACTGGAGTTTGTTAGCAAATGAGCCGATTCAATAAAGTGCCTTATTGATACACTTATTCCTCTGCCAATTTCTATTTCGTTATAAAAATCCGAAAAAAGATGCAAATTATTTATTGTGAGTCGATATGCTGAAGTCACATCGTCTACCGATATAAAATCCCTCTTTTGCTCACCAAAAGTTAGTTCTAAAGATGGGACATTATTCAATAACTGCGTGATTGTATTAATAGTAAATTTATTGGGGTTATCATTCGGTCCATAGACATGCTCTAAACGAGCATTTATTAATTTCGTATCTCCTTTCCCCCTAAATATATCGGCTAATTCCAAAAAGTATCGTTTTGTTTTTGAATATGAACTAAGATAATTATAGTTCTGATGAGCAGGTTTATTAAAAAAAGTATCCGTATTAATAAAAGCTTGTACTTTATGCTCAATGGCGTTCTCTAATAACTTCATGGGGAAAACAATATTACTCTCTATTTGTTCACTTAAAGACTCATTGCCGCCATAAGATGTTGCTGTATGGATAACAACATCTACACATTCATTAGCGAATACATTATTAATTGCAATTTTATCGATATCATACGACACGACTTTGTTTAAAATGCCATCAATTCTATAGGTGTCCGAGAAACTTCTTTTCAAAATAACTACATGATGATAATCATCCAGTAGCCCTTTGACTAGGTGACTCCCTACGAACCCAGTCCCGCCAGTTACAAGAATTCTCATTGGCTCAATCCTCAAATTTTATAGGCTGCTGTATTCAAGAATTTGATGCTCACAAACTTCTTGCATATTTCTTTTATCCATGTAAGCATAATTCCAATCAATGATCTTTTCAATGGATTGTTCCAGTGACCATTTAGGGGCCCATCCCAACTTATACTTGGCTTTTGAACAGTCAAGTTTCAAATAATGCGCTTCATGAAATTGATTATCGCGTCTTATTTGGAAACCTGCATTCCCATTCCACTTGGAGCAGAATATTTCAACAATCCACTGAACGGTTTTAGCATCATCGTCATTAGGTCCAAAGTTCCAAGGTTCCGCATACTCACAACCATACAGATACAGCTTTTCCGCCAGCAATAAATATCCACTCAATGGTTCAAGAACATGTTGCCATGGTCTAATGGAGTCAGGATTTCTTACTATAATGGGAGTGTTCTCTAATAAAGACTTCATTATATCGGGTACGAGTCTATTGTTGGCCCAATCTCCACCACCGATAACGTTACCTGCTCTTGCGGTTGCAATGGCCACACCGTGTTTTTCATAATTTTCAGTATTAAAAAAAGAATTCCGATAAGAAGCCGTAACTAGCTCAGAGCAAGCTTTACTACTGGAATAAGGATCATAGCCGCCCATGGGTTCATTCTCACGATACCCCCAGAACCATTCCTTATTCTCATAGCACTTATCTGTAGTCACGTTTACAACAGCCTTAATTTCATTCCCATTATTAACCCTTCTAATCGTTTCTAACAAATTAACGGTGCCCATAACATTTACCATATACGTTTCAACTGGGTTCAAATAAGACTCACTAACAAGCGGTTGAGCCGCCATATGAATAACAATTTGCGGTTTGGCTTCTTTCATTGATTGCTCTAACAACTCAAAATTCCTAATATCACCGATAACGCTTTTTTCAATAAGTGATCCAATATTACACACTTCAAATAAATTAGGTTTTGTGGAGGGCGGCAAAGAGAATCCTGTTACTTTGGCACCTAATTGTGTTAGCCACAACGATAACCAAGACCCTTTAAAACCCGTGTGCCCGGTCAAAAATACCCTCTTATCTTGCCAAAAATTTTTATTCGCCATCGATCGTCACCGTATCCAAGTCCCATGTTTTCCAAGGAGCTTTCCCTTTTTTCCACAACTCTTCAAGTAGGTTCTTATCTCTCATTGTATCCATGGGTTGCCAAAACCCTTCGTGTTTATAACTCATTAATTCACCGTCTTTAGCCAATCCTTCTAATGGTTCCTTCTCAAAAACAGTAGTGTCATCAGATATATAGTTGAAGACTTCCGGCTGCAAAACAAAAAAGCCTGCGTTAATCCATGCGCCGTCACCTTTTGGTTTTTCTTGAAAACCTTTAACCTCATTACTTGCCGTAATTGTAAGTGCACCAAATCTCCCGCTTGGCTGTACTGTGGTAACCGTTGCAAGTCTTCCATAAAGCTTATGGTTCTCAACCAATTCTGATAAATTGACATCGGAAACCCCATCACCGTAGGTAAGCATAAATGGTTCATTTCCTATGTACTTTTGAATTCTCTTTACCCTGCCGCCAGTCATTGTATCCAAACCGGTATTAACCAAAGTAACCTTCCAAGGTTCAGCTGTATGATTATGAGTAATGAGTTGGTTGTTATTTTGAAAATCAAAGGTCACATCTGATTCATGCAAAAAATAGTGGGCAAAATACTCTTTAATGTAAAATCCCTTGTAGCCTAAGCAAATGATAAAATCATTAAATCCATAATAAGAGTAATGCTTCATAATATGCCATAAAATCGGCCGCTCTCCTATTTCGATCATGGGCTTTGGTTTAAGATGCGATTCTTCGCTTATTCTAGTCCCATATCCGCCTGCAAGAATAACTACTTTCACAACAAGGACCCCCTAGTTAGCATTTTTTGAAAGAACAAATTCTCTTATCTTTCCGATCACATAATCAATCATTGCATCTGTAAGTCCTGGATAAACCCCCACTAAGAATGTATCATGCAATATCTTATCCGTATTGGTTAAGTCCCCGTGCACTCTATAGTTAACGCCTTGGTACGCAGGTTGACGAATTAAATTTCCAGAAAAGAGCATGCGTGTTTGAATTCGTTTTTCTTCAAGATATTTAACAATCTCATTCTTGGTAAATCCAGCTCCGTCACGAACTGTCAATATAAATCCAAACCAACTTGGATCTGAATTAACAGTTGCCCTAGGCAAGATGAAGTATTCTTCTAAATCTCTTAATCCCTGGTACAAGCGATTAAAATTATTTTTTCTAGCTCGGACAAATTCAGGAACCTTTTTCAATTGTGCCACCCCAACAGCAGCCTGCATGTCGGTAACTCTCAAATTATACCCTATATGAGAATAAGTGTACTTATGGTCATAACCATAAGGTAGAGAGCCTAATTCCCAGCCAAACCGTTTACCGCATGTATTGTCGCAACCTGAAGGGCACCAGCAATCTCGCCCCCAATCTCTAAATGATTCTATGATCGTCTTCAATAGTGCATTATTCGTATAGACTGCTCCACCTTCCCCCATCGTCATATGATGAGGAGGATAAAAACTGGACGTTCCAATATGGCCATGTGTTCCTGTTAATTTGCCTTTATAAGTAGATCCTAAAGCATCGCAGTTATCCTCAATGACCCACAGATCATATTTGTTGGCAACTTCCAGCACCTTGTCCAGTTCGAATGGATTACCCATGGTATGGGCAATCATAATCGCTTTTGTCTTTGGTGTAATAGCCTCTTCGATACGCTCTGCAATGATGTTATATGTTCCTAACTCTACATCAATAAAGACCGGAACAGCTTTGTTTTGAACAATGGGGCCAACTGTAGTAGGAAAACCTGCCGCTACGGTAATAACTTCATCGCCCGGCATGATGCGCTTCTCCTTTAATTTGGGAGAAGTTAAAGCTGAAAAAGCCAATAAATTTGCTGATGATCCGGAATTTGTTAACAACGCATATTTTACTCCCAAATACTCGGCAAATTCTATTTCAAATTGCTTATGGTATCTTCCGGCTGTAAGCCAAAAATCCAATGAAGAATCGACAAGATTCCTCATTTCTTGTTCATTGTAAACTCTGCCGCCATATACTATTGGAGCGGAATTTATATCGATCTTTTTGTCCAAATGGAACAAATTATGATAATTTTCGACATTGCACAAAATTTCTAATCTCATAATCTTTTCAAGTTCATTCCGGCTTATATCTGAATATATTTCAATATCTTCCGAGTTCAAACTAATTTTTTTGCGTATATCCAGATATAGCGGAAAATCAAAATTAGAATTATTGATTTCCAGGTTATAAGTACTTGAAAAATCTTCAGGTAGATTCTTATATAAAGAATAGCCGTACATAAGTTGTTCATTTGTAATAACTGCATAGCTTTTATTGCTTTTAACAAATACGATTTTCCCCATTATTTCGGCACTCCTTTTGGCCCTACCTATTTTTAAAATATAAAAGTATCAATACTATCATATCGGCATGTTATCGTTATAAATAAACATAAATCAACCACCAATATTAATGCTATAATTTAATCAAAAATAGAAAAAGGTGCTGAACGAATGATGATCAAAAAAGAACTATCCGAGCTGACTCAACAGATCGATCAAGATCTACAAAAAATAGATGATCTGTTAGCTAATGAATTGGTTGAAGCAGCATATTCAGAATATATTAATCTTATAAAAAAGATTGAAAGTACGGAATACAAAGATATTGATATTCAATATAAAGCCAAAGCCTTCATCTCTTTTGCTTATTTTTTGTTTAGTGTGTCAGAATTCAATGAGTTTTTTAAGATGCTCATAAAGGCTCAGAAATATGGATACTCAAGAGATGATTTAGAAAAAATACTTTTAGAAGCTTTTGTCGAGCCCAACTTAAATGAATTTAAAACCCTTTATGAAGCTAATATCAAGTTTTTACAATTGAATAAATACATAAATATTGAGAAAACTGTAGCTTTTGATGAATTGCCATTTTGGCTTCTCCCCAATGGTATTCCGAATGAATACTATTTATATCATAAGAAACAAAAGCTTATACAAGAAAAGATAACACTATATAATTATCAGCAACTACATTCACTGCCGACCTCAGATGCCTTTGCAGATTATTTGTTATTAGAAGATTGGAATTGGAGTAATGTCCTTACATACACTAATGCTGTTAAAAAGAAAAATAAGAAAACCTATGTCATAATAAAGGACATTGAAAAGTTCTTTTCATGTCTGCAAGGTGCATTGTTAAATGACGCGACTATATCTAATGTATTAATATTTGATAACCTTAATCGTTTCAGTGAGCATCTTTCGTACTCTAATTTATTTCTCCCAAGAAATATCATTAACCTTTCTGATAAAGGTTCGACGCCTCAACATATTTTAGGCGAAATTCATAACAACCGGATTCTTAAAGAAAATCGAAAGGGAGATCGAGTTTTACTCAGTATTTGTATTCCTAGTTATAACAGAGGGAAAAGAGCTTATGAAAATATAATTCATCTGCTGCAATCCAACTATGATGAGGAAATAGAAATTATTCTGTCTAATAATGGAACACAAAATGAAACAAAAGCGTATTATGATAAAATTAAGGAGATTGGAGACGGAAGATTAAAATATTTTGCCTTTGAAGAAAATCAGGGATTTGCCAATAACTGCTGCAAAGTCTGCGAATTGGCCAGTGGGGAATTTATTTTATTATTAAGCGATGAGGATTTGATTAACTTTAATAATTTACATTTCATCATGAATAAATTGTATGCATCAAAAGATACTGTATCTGTAATGAGAACTTCATCCACTTCACAGTACAAGCTATCCAATTTAGTTGCGGCTCCAGGAAAAGAAGCCTTGTTAAACTTTATGCTATCATCTAATTATATGTCAGGCCTTATTTTTAATAATAAACTCCTCAAAAAATATAAAGGAATCGAATACATTAAAGAAAAACTGAATAATAGTGTATGTTTCTGGTATCCTCACATGTTCTGGGAGCTGCTATTATGTCAATATGGAAATGTAGAGAGTACAGATCTTATTCTAGTGAACGAAGGAAGTGCTGAGAAAACTGAATTCGATTCGCTGAACATAAATGATGAGGTTGTAATGCCTTATTATGCAACAATTGAAGGTCGATTGGAGCAGCACGAGGGATTTACCCGGATTTTTAGTGATTTAGAGATCTGTAGTCAGGATCCCGGCCTACATAGGGAAATGTACCTCCGACTTTGCGTGAAAACTTTGTTTCTAACAACAATTTCAATAAATGCTTATTATAAACGAACAAATACCGACACCCAAAAATTATACAAACAATCGTATAATTTCTGTTCAAAAGAAAGCTTTTATAAAACTAACATAAATAATAATGATGAATATTATCGACATGATCTAAACATAATTACTGAATATTATGAGCACTTTAAAAAATCAATTTAAATACTATTAAAAAAATCCATACAAAAAAGGATCTTTTTCAAGATCCTTTTTTCATTCAAATTGCTTCAAAAAAAGATCATATGTCTTTTTCACCGCTGTCATCACATCCGCCACATCTTTGTCTGTCATCTTCGGAAAGAGCGGCAATGTTATGGCTGTATTGTAATATGTCTCCGCATTAGGACACAGACCTGGCTGAAATCCCAGGTTCCTGTAGTAAGGCTGCAAATAGACCGGAATATAATGCACATTTACACCGATATTCTCCGCACGAAGCGCCTCAAAGATCGCTCTCCGATCTGCGGCAAAATACTCCGGTAACCAGCGAATTACGTAAAGATGCCATGAGGACTCGGCCATGGGATGCTGCTTTGGAACAACAAGGCCAGGCAACGTGGAGAAAAATTCATTATAGGTTGCGGCGATTTCCCGTCTTCTTGTAATAAAATCGTCGAGCTTGTCCATCTGGCTGGCGCCCAACGCTGCTTGCATATCAGTCATCCGGTAATTGTAGCCCAGTTCCTGCATTTCGTAATACCACGGTCCGTCCGTCCGCGTTAACTTTTCCGGTTCCCGGGTCATTCCGTGGCTGCGGAATAACAACAGCCGCTCATAGTAACGCTCATCGTCCGTCGTAATAATGCCACCTTCACCGGTTGTGACATGCTTGACCGGGTGGAAGCTAAACATGGTCATATCGGCCCAGGTGCCTATCTTTCGCCCGGCGTAAGAAGCCCCCAGCGAATGCGCGGCATCCTGAATCAAAACGAGGTTTCGATCGTGCGCCAGCATCGAGATTCGATCGATTTCCACCGGCTGCCCCGTAAAGTCAACCGCTATAATCGCTTTGGTTCGTTCGGTTATTTTCGACTCAATCTCCGCCGGATCGGCATTGTACGTATCCATGTCGATATCTGCAAAAACCGGCGTACCGCCTTGATAAAGCACACAGTTGCTGCTGGCGAGGAAAGTGATCGGTGTTGTGATAACTTCATCACCCCGACCGATCTCAGCCGCGAAACAGGCACCATGAAGCGCAGCCGTGCCGTTGGCAAAGGCCACCGCATATTTGGCTCCAACATATTCGGCGACCTTTCGTTCAAAAGTTTGAATGGCCGGCCCTTGGGTTACGAAATCACCCCGCAGCACCTTAACCACCGCTTCAATATCCTGTTCGTCCAGCCACTGCTGCCCGTAAGGCAGCAGCGTAGCGCGAACCGGCTGATTGGATTCATGTTCTTTTGACATTCTGCATTCCCTTCTTCCTTAAAATGCAAACTATACCGGCTGCTAATCCAATCCTCCGGATCGAATCCACTCGCGTGTCCGGGCAATTCCTTCCTCCAGTGTTACCCGCGGCTCCCAACCGAGCAAACGTTTAGCTTTTTGCGAATTGCATAGCAGCTTCTGAATTTCACTCTGCGGGTGAATATGCTCCACATGCTTGATCCGTGAGCGATCGCCCGCGATAAGCAACGCCAAGTCGTTGATCGCAATGTCCCGTCCCAATCCGGCATTCACAATCTCACCATTAACAGCATCGGAAAAACCAGCTGAAACGACAAAGTTTGCACAATCCTCCACATAAAGAAGATCGCGCGTCTGTGTGCCTTCTCCGTAAATGCGGAGATCTTTTCCATCCAATTCATTTTTGATGAAAATAGCAACCACCCCGCCCTCACCGCCGGTCTTCTGAAACGGACCGTAAGTGTTGAATGGGCGAATAACCACAGTCGGCAGCCCATAGGCATAATAATAGGAGAGAACCATATTTTCCGCGGCAACCTTGGCCCCGGCGTAAGGCGAGGCCGGTTTTGTCGGATGCAGTTCGGTGATGCCGGTGTCGTCGTTACACCGATCATAGACCATACAAGTGCTCATGAATACGACCTTGGTATTATACTTGCGGCATTGCTCCAAAATATAAAACGTGCCGACCGTGTCATTATTAAACGTTGTTCGCGGGTCGTCGATCGAATCTTGGACGTTGATGGAAGCCCCGAGATGGTAACAAATATCGAACTTATGCTGGCCGAATAAATCGGTGAGCAACGGCTCGTCCAAAATCGTTCCTTTGATGAACTGTTTAAATCCTTGGTGGCCGTGAAACTCGCGGATGTTTTCTTCCCGCCCATTGGACAGATCGTCCAAAATCCAAAGATTATGGCCCTCATCCAAAAGGCGTTTGGCTACCCAACGCCCGATAAATCCGGCGCCGCCGGTGAGTAAAATGTTCATAGGTTAGAAACTCCTTAAAATATAATTCTTCAAAAAGCACGTACTAGTGGAGGTGGCGTATTTCCAAGCTTCCCGTCCAAATAGAGATCTACTATATTGTTATCATATAACTCGTAAATTACACGAAGATGATAGGGCTCCCAATCCGCCGAAGTAAACAACTTACCGCTGCTCTTTTGCGGTACTTCTACGATGCTTTCACCTAAAGAAATCTTCCTTAGAATTTCTATCAGGTCAACCGCAGTTTGCTTTACGGCGTTGCAGGCCACATCATGTATCCCATCACCGTAATTTAAATGAGGCACAGAATGATGAATAATCCCCCCGCCGTCCAATTTCGAAGTAAGACGATGTATGGTCATTCCCGCCCAGTTGGGCTTCATAAAATAAAATGGCCAGAATAAAGTAGTATTCCCGCGATACCAGGGAGACAAGCCGCCATGAATATTCCAAGAATACTCAGGAAATAATCTCAGCACCTCTTCATTCAGTTTATGAACCCCATAGCTGATTACAACATCGGGATCATATTTAGTAACCCAATCCATCACAGATGGCCCGTTTAATTCGGATGTATTAACGTACAGAACCGGAACAGTCCAGTTTGATAAGTCTATCTCGCCGAAGGCTTGGTGCTCGGTCCGTTCTCTATCTTGAAAGTGCCTTAAAAATAACTTCTTATCATTCTCTTCTATGTTAGCTGGCGGCAAGGGGAGCAATTCTTCACGTTGCTCAATAATAAGAGAAGTTAAATATCCGGCATTATACAAAGTCTGTGCAAAATATAGGTGACGGGGATGTGAACCGGTTAATAACAACAATTTCAATATAGTTCTCCCTTCTCATCAAATGGTCCTGAGATGATTTTTTTCTCCAATAATAAGTTTATGATAGGAACAAGTTCTAAAATGCTGCAATGGCATTTTTCAGCGATATCTCTTAGTAAATGTTCTCCATCAGAATAGTTGAGAATCATTAAGATCCGCGATAACTGTACTCTGTTGTCATTTAATTGATTAGTCGAAAGCCCCATACCCGTTGCGGCAGCATTTAAATCAGGGTATAGCCCGTGTTTGTCCAGCTTGACTTCGCCAAATGGAGAATTATTCATATAATAGCCATCCCACTCTAAAGCCTCAATCAGCAGTTCTAGTTCATTTACACTTTTGTGTAACGCCTCAATCGTCATCGTTTCTTTAGTATCCAGAGAATTGTGATAACCGGGATAAGTCCCATAGACGCTTCTGGCCATTTGCCCAACCGGGAAGTTAAACCCTGGGGAACAGTACTGTCTCTCATCAGATCCATGAGTCGGAGTAAACGGTCTAGTATTACCCTCCAGTGTATGAAATTGATTTAAATGTTCCCACATTAAATCAATTGGAGCATCTCCTTTTCTCGACTTTTTATAGCTTAATGCTGAACTTCCGCCCAAACAGGTGAGTACAATACCACTGTAAATCTTGGAGCGCATTTCTTCACCAAAACGATGCAAGTAGCTTATACTGCCAATCGTTTCGGGAAGAAAAACAAACCGATAGGTAAATCTTCTGGAACGGTTAGCCAGTCGTTTATATAGGAAAGTTGACACAATCGGGCCGCTTAATTCGTTATTCGCTAAAGAAGGATGGCAAACATATGCGCTAATAAGTATTTCCCTTTTGCTCTTTCCGGGCAATATAGCATGAGAATAGTTTAATTCTCCATCTATAAATTCACTGTTGATATATGCATGGTATTTCCCCGGCTTAAGATCTGCTCTTACTTTATGCGGAAGGCAAAATCCCCAACGTTCTTTATAATAAGAAGTTACATAAGGAATAGCCTCTGGCAGTGTCGGAATGGAAAAAAGGTGTTCCTGCAATTCTTCCAATTCCATTTCCTTATTGACTGCTGCACTATAGTTCAAGACATGAAGATTATGATCTTTAAAATCAACAATCGTATTTCCGTCCGGTCCTTTCAACACAGCTTCGTTAATAACCCATTCCTTAGGAACCGTCCAGTCATAAACTTCTGTACCTGACTTCACTCCAAAGTGCTCAAGTGGAATATACTCTGATAAAATAATCAAAGTTTCGCGCAAACCCGCCCCGGTTATACTTCGGCATATCGGGAACAAGCGGTCAAATAACTCGCCCATTTCGGCAATTTCATTTTCACCCAAGTCCAATCAACTCCAGCCATAAACATTTCTATCAGAAATCAATTAATATAGTGAGTTACTACAATAAATCCCACTTTACAGGAGTACCCTTCTTTATATCTTTTTTAACCGTTTTCCCTAAGAGATGATCAAAATATTTCGTCGGTAATCCTAGGCCTGGTCGAATAGCCTTTACATTGTTTTTTGTTAATACCTCTCCCTTTTTTACATCTTGGGAAATATAAAGAGAACGGCGGTGTTTTAATGATGGAACCTCTCGATCCGTTGCCCCGTAAGTGATCGTACCCAGAGCCTGCCAGGCCCGCTCGGACTCAACCACCAATGCTTTCAACTCATCAGGCTCAAGTGAAAAGGCAGAATCAACCCCTCCTTCAGCTCTGCTGAGGGTGAAGTGCTTCTCGATTACTGTGGTACCAAGAGCAACGCTTGCCACCGACACGCCGATGCCCATGGTATGGTCGGAAATGCCGACTTGACAGTTGAACAGTTGCTCCATATGAGGGATGGTCAACATGTTCGTATTATTCGGCGAGGCAGGGTAAGTGCTTGTGCATTTCAACAACACGATATGCTTTGCGCCAGCCTTCCTTGCCTCCCGAACGGTTTCGTCCAACTCCGCTATAGAAGCCATTCCCGTCGATATAATAAGAGGTTTTCCCGTAGCCGCAACCTTCCGAATAAGTTGAATATCCGTATTCTCAAATGAAGCTATTTTGTAGGCCGGAACATGTAAACCCTCCAGGAAATCTACCGCCGTCTCATCGAATGGGGTGCTGAAAGCAAGTAAACCTAATTCGGCACATTTTTTAAATATAGGTTCGTGCCATTCCCATGGGGTATAAGCTTCTTGATACAAGTTATAAAGTGACGAACCACTCCATAAGTTATTGGGATCTTCGATAAAGAAATCCCCTTCATGAATATCCAGGGTCATCGTATCCGCCGTGTAAGTTTGCAGCTTCAAAGCATCAGCCCCGGCTCTGGCAGCAGCTTCCACAATGGCCAGCGCCCGGTCCAGCGATTGATTATGATTACCGGACATTTCTGCGATAATAAATGGCTTTTGATCTTTACCAATCCACCGATTACCAATTTGAAATTTCATGAATCCCACCCTGTCCTATTGAAAGTCATTAAAATGAGTAGCGAAAGAAAGTTCTTTAACAACTTGACTGCCACTAGTCTCGGCATGGCTGTTCATCAACTCCAAGGAGCGATTGCTCATAGCCCTCATCTCCTCAGGAGCATCTATGGCTCTCTTTAAAATATCGGCATATTTATGTGAACTCATTTGCCTATACGATCCGGAATTCCAAATAACCCTCATATGATCAGCTAAACACGTTGCCTCCAATTGATTATCAGCCACTACAGTGACTGATGAAGGCAGACCGAGGTAACATCGTTCCCACATAGCGACGCCTCCGGCCCCTAGTGCAAAGTCAGCGGCGGCGATCAATTCGGCCATATACTCAATTTGGATGTGTAAAGTGAGACGATCAATCGTTTCACATTTTCGCTTAATTTCTTCTTTAAAACGGTGAGAATGACCAATCACGACATCAACCGTTAGATCATACAGCGAAAGTTCTTTAAGCGCATCAATCGCTTTTGTCGTTTCATTGGTTGGGTCACTTCCCCCGAAGAACATTAGCAGTCTGTGTATTTGCCCTGACCTTTTCTTTAATTTCCGGCGTTCTGTATAAAATGACGGCCGAAGCAATAAATAGGATGGTCCAAGCAGTAATTTGCACTTATCTGGGACAAGATCACGGTATCTTACCCCAGGGTCTCTGGCTAAGTTCTGATCTAGTAGAACATCCGCATGATGCTTCCGATTGGCTAAATCATCAATAACCAGCAACTTTTCGATGTAGGGGCGGATTCTGGCTTCCCACTGCTCGTCTATTCCGTAATGGTCAACAATCATCCATTTAGGCTTTACTTCTAAATTTAGAGCGATATCGGCAGTAAACTGAACATCAAACTCCATATTCTCTAAAGATAAAGGATCCTCCGTTTCCATCACATAAACATTAAATCCTCGGATTTTAATATACTCCACCATATGACCTTTAAGCGCCCGGCAGATAAATAAAGACTGATGACCATGACGTTGCAATTCATCCGCCAGAGCTAAACATCGCATCACATGCCCAGTTCCAATTTTCTCCGAAGCATCCGCTCGGATAAGTACGATATCTTCCAACTATACCACCGACTTTTATTTAATATATTTAGCCTGTGATTGTTCAGACGACTGGCTTCTGCTCCACATGAGCATTGAGGCTAGCAAGTTCAGGATGGTCCAGCAAGTATTGAATGACCTCTGCGCTAGAGATGCAAGGATCATTGAAATGTCTTGCTACCGCAGAGATTAATGCGTAATCTTCCTCTGTATCAAGCGTGATGCGAAGCTGAGGATGCAGTCGGTTTACAGGAGGGTGATACACCGCTCTGGTGAATTGCTCCCTATATTCATAAGCATAATAGGTCACATGCTCCCTGTGACGAGGCTCTTGTCCATGCTTATCTATAATCTGCAGTGCAGAATAGGAGATCGCTTCGACAGCAAGCCCCCTAGGCAAAGCAGCCCCGAGATCGACGATATCGACTTGCTCCTGCTGGATTAGACGAATCATGTCCTCCGCCATCTCCACATCGACAAAGGGGCAGTCGGCTGTGACTCGTACAACATAAGTGGGCTGGTAGGGCTGAGCCGCCTCCATATAGCGGCTTAATACATCTTCCTCCGAGCCGCGAAAGCAGCCGATCTGATGCTTGCTGCACCACTGCTCCACCGCATCATCCTGCGGTAACCTTGAAGTAGCCACAATCACCTCATCGACCCCGCAAATACTTTTGCAGCGGGATGTTACATAGAACAAATTATCGTGATCGCCTAACGGCATTAAGATTTTTCCCGGCAATCGCGTGGAACCCATCCTTGCTTGAATAACCACGATTGTTTTCATAGGCTGCGCACTTCCTTTTTTCTGCATCATTTCAACCCATTATATAATAACAATTTCTCGCGTAAATGAGTGCAAAAAGCTTTGTCCATCCCATACCTCATGAAAGTCCAACGCCTTGCCGATCGGGACGATACGATCAATGCCCCGAGCATGAATGCGGGCGGCCAGCTCCAGTAATTCCTCCCCGTCATAACCGAAATAGGATAACGTCTGATCCTTGTCATTCAACATGGGGACCAGATCGGACAGTTCGTTTACAACCGTCTCCAGGAAAAAGCCGCCGCCGCAATGACGCTCTCTTACTTCCGCCGTTACCTGATTAAGCATGACCCTGGCAAAGGCAGGACGGTTATTCATCCGGATCGCCTCTTGCTCTGCAGACAGCCATAAGCCTGTTGTCAGCTTCTGCACCTGCAGCGCCGGAAGCAGCTCCGCGGCCTTAGCCGTGTGCACTTGCTCAAGCATCTGCCAAAATCTGTCCTGCGCTCGCTCAACCTGCTCATGTTCTCCGTGCCATACGATCAGCCTGGGGGAAGAGCAGGCCAATTGATCAAACCAATAGGCATCGTTATAAAACTGATGAACGAGTTGCACGAATGCTGCTTGCTCCAGTTCAATAATGGCTTGTGCTTTGATTAGGGACAGCGAGAAACGATCAGGAAACACCAGTTCACTTGCCACCGGTAAAAGTGGAATGCGGCGCACAGCTTTTACCGTTTCATCGCCTCCCCATACCACACGAACATGACAAATTCCGCTAAGCTCGGCTGTCGTTTGCTCGTTATGCTCATACGTTAGAATAACGTTTCGCTCAGCAAGCATTTGGTAAGCCGGCTGTGTCAGCTCTTCAAGGATCGCTTGCAGCAAGGCATGCTGCTGCGGCTGTTCCTTGCTGGACAAGCGAATAATGTTGCGATTACCCGCTAATAGAGACAGCATCCAGGAATAAATGAAGATGGTATCCACATTAGACGGCGCAATGTGGAACACTGTCCCTCTCGCTTTCATAATTCGCCCGTCTGTATCCTGCTCCCATCGCTGTTGCATGGCTTTTATATTCGCTTTGCGCATCCAAAATCCTAGAGCCACGATTTCTGGGTACTGGCGCATTTTGACAAAACGTTGAGACAAGGCTTGTACAAAATCCAGCACTATCTGGTGGAATGGAGTCAGGGGCGGCTTGCCCGTCAATTGCTGCAGGGCCTGCTCTCCTTGTTCATACGGAAAGAAAAATCTCTTCGTCATGCCTCACGCCCCCCTTGTCCGAATGCATAGGTATCACTGCAGCCTCTCAGCTCAGCCTTGGGGATTCTGCCCGCCACGCTAAAGTATTTGCCTCTCCAGCCGCACGGGCAATCATCTTCGCCGTGAATGACTCCAAGGTCCTCCGTTAGCAAGCTGTGACCCGGATAGCTCTTGGGGAGCAGACTCAGCACCTGAATCAGTCCCTGCTGTCCATACGGCAGCGGAGCAAAGCTGAGCGGGTCCCGTACGATGACGTCCGCATAATTAGGAGTATGCAAGTGACCGTGCTCGCACTCTGCAAAAATCGAGCCTACCTGCTCGACCATACCGTAATAATTATGAATTTGGCGAATGCCTAGCACACGCCCCAATTCAGATTTGAACGTAGCGGCATCCACTGCTTCATCCTGAAGCTTCTTCCAGCCTCCGCCATGTATTAGCAGGCTGTCACCAAAGTCGATCGCGATCCCCTTCTGTTTTGCCAAATACACATGCTTCCAAATCATATAAGTGAATCCGAACAACAAAATTTTGCTGCCTTCATGCTTGCTTAAAAATTGGGCAAGACCATCCCAGTCTACGGACATGTCATCATGCAGAGCATAAAAATGCTGCCTGCCGAAATTGGCAAACCCTAATATACCCGCTCCACGGGCACTAAAGGAGCGCCGATCCTTAAGCACGGATTTCGTATCCAATATAATCATTGGCAGGCGCTGAGTCCCAAGGAGCGGCTTCATGACTTCCACTAGAGCCTTGGATTGCTGCGCAGCGGTCTCTTTGTCCAGATAAATTTTGGATACCTGCTGACCTGTAGTTCCACTTGAGGTTAACACCTTTACGATGTTCTCCTGTGGGACAGAGACCAGGTCCATCAGCTTAAATAGCTGCACTGGCAAATAAGGGACTGATTCGAGAAGATGATTTTGCGGCTGGGAACCCGATTTTTCAAGCATTGCACGGTATGCCGCGTTGTTTTCTGTATGATGCAAGGTAAGCTCATTTAATCCAGTCAGCAGCAGTTGCTGCTTCGCTTCTTTACACAAGTCATAGGGATAGCTCATCATTATTCACCCTTTAATGCCTGATAATCAATCTTGCCATTGGCCAATCTCGGAATTTCGTCGACCACGATCACTCTGTAGGCTGTGGGATGCAGCTTATACAGCTGATCAACATGTTGTTTGATCTCGGCGACATGCTGACTGGATTCCGTTGCTACAAGCATTCGGTCATCGCTTCCAATGCAGGCTACAGGCTGTTGAAGCAATGCCTCCAGCTTCCTTTCGACCTCATCCAGATTAATCCGCAGACCAAACAGCTTGATGAACCGCTTCATTCTTCCCGTAATCGTAAAAAATCCTTCTTCATCCACGGTAGCTGTATCGCCTGTATGGAGCACCCCGCCGCATTCATCACCTTTAGCCAAATCAGCCAGCGTCTCCGCATAGCCCAGCATGACATTGCTACCGTAGTAGATCAGCTCTCCTGTCTCTGACGCAAGCTCCAGCCTGCCACCGGGAATAGGGATGCCTATGGATCCTGTTTTATCCAATACTCTGTCACTAGGAATATAGGAAATACGCGGCGCAGCTTCGGTCTGGCCATACATTACGAAAAATCGCTTTCCCTGCTCCTTGGCGTATTCGCCCAAGAGACGCACCAACCGTTCCTCCAGACGTCCGCCAGCCTGAGTTAAAGTTCGCAGATGTGGCAGCTCCATCTTAAAGAAGCCTATTCGTTCCAGCATTTGATATGTAAATGGAACTCCAGGCAGGGAGGTCGCTTGCTGTTCCCAAACAAAGTTCCAAAACGTTTTGGCAACGACGCTTTCCCCGGTTAGCAGCACGGTGGCTCCCATTTGAAAGTGGCTGTTCAATATGGATAACCCATACGAATAAGATAAGGGCAGATTCAGAATGCCCCGCTCTTCAGCATCAATCTCCAGGTACTTTGCGATGGCCTCAGCATTGGACTGTATATTGGCGTAGGACAAGCGTACAAATTTATGACTGCCCGTAGTGCCGGATGTACTAAGCAGCACGGCAAGCTCGGAATGAATCGCTGCTCTGGAATGCTGCTCGCGCTCTAATACATTGCCATGCTGACGGTATCCATCAAAGGTCAGTCCGTTCGAGACAACGATCCATTTCGGCCGGTAGGTCATAACTATATGATTTAACAGTTCTATATTGGTCGAAGCATTCAGCAGCATTACAGCCTGCTTCGCTTGCAAGGCCGCCACATAAGCGGCCACGATCTCTATTTCGTTATCACAGAGCAATAGAACCAGTTCTTTGTCGTCAGATCGAAAATCATACTGATCAGCCAAGGCTTGAAGCTCTACATACGTAAACTTGCGTTGCTCCGTAATTACGGCGCATTGTTCCCCATATTGTTGTATATTGAAAAACATCGCAATCTCCTTTCAAGGCTGTAAAAGAATAGGGCATGGTCTTTTAACCACACCCTTGATTTCTAAAATTGAACATCGTATTTAGCTAATATCTCCTTGGCCTTGGCAAAAGAGCTCATATCCAGCACATCATCCGTATCCAGCATCGTATCGAACATATTATCGATCTCTGCAATCAAGGTCATATGCGCAATCGAATCCCACTCGGGAATGCCATTATAGGATAATCCGTTCGTTACTCGCTCTATATCGATTTGTAGCGCTTCTGCAAAGATTTCACGCAGCTTTTGTTCATTATTCATCTCTTTACCCACCTAACTAAAGACGTATATAACATATATCGGTCTTTGCTCATGATCGTTTTAGATGTATTACAGTGTAAACTGTGCAGTAAACCTATGAAATTTCTGACAGTTCTCCTTCCAAGTCGAGGCCAGCAATTCAAAGTAATGTACATCATGATAATACCCGTATTTATAAATGTGCTCCTTAAAGATAGCCGCGTGTGTATATCCGTGGTGAAGATGCATTTTCATTATACCGTCATTGCCTTCCATAACTTCGGCATAGAGCTTATTTAAGCCCAGCTGAAAAAAAGCAAAATTATAAAGATAAGGAAGAATATGTCCTGCTATCATTGAGTATCTTAGATCGCCAAGATAGTAGCCAGATGCAGCCTTCCGGTTAATCCTATCCAAGTTATTAATGGATATCAAGCCAATTGCCGTAGCCTTGTATTCAATGATCCAATAATACTGGGTGTCATCCTTCGAAATAGCTCTATACCACTTCATTTGATTATCCAGATTTTTATCAATATCGCTATACATATACCGTGTTACATGCTCGCTTGTCCGCCACTCCAATACCTGCTCCAAATCACCTTCATCCAGCTTTTTAAAGGTAATCACAACCTCACCACCATCAGCCATTAAGTATTAAATCACCATACCGCCATCCACTCCAATGACTTGCCCCGTCACATAGGAGGATAGATCGGAGGCCAGGAACAGAATCGTGTTAGCAACCTCCTCCGGCCTTCCCATTCGATTCATTTTGATTCCGCTCAATCGTTGTTTATACACCTCTTCGGAAAACTGCTTGGTCATATCGGTATCGATGAAGCCCGGAGCAACGGTATTTACTCTGATATTATGCACGCCAAGCTCTTTGGCTGCCGAATAGGTTGCACCGATTACGGCTGCTTTGCTTGAGGCATACACTACTTGTCCTCCATTACCCGTTCTGCCAATGATCGAGCTGACATTGATGATCGAACCCTGCTTTTGTCTGGTCATCAAGCGCGAAGCATACTGCATATGATAGATCACTGCTTCGATGTTGATCGAGAAGGTGGACTCCATTTGCTGCTCATTCACCATACCCAACAGAGCATCATCCATCACGCCGGCATTATTGACAAGCACATCTAATCTACCTAAGTTTTTTTTGATCCATACAAATGCGTTTTTTATTTCACCGGTATCACAAACATCATAAGCTAGTAAGTGAACATCAACGTGATACTTACCGGTAATTTCTTCCTTAACCTGCTTAAGCACAGAAAGATCCCGACCATGAAGCACTAAATTCGCCCCATTTGCTGCGCAAACGAAAGCAGTTGAGCGTCCAATACCTCTTGTTGAACCTGTGATAAATACATTTTCCCCTTTCAGCATATAACGGATCATCCTTTGTATATCTGAAAAATTTTATTTTTTCGTGCTGATTGCATATAAAACGGTTTCCATATAGTTGTCCGCATGATGACCAATATAAAATTTATAATGCTTGTCTTTGTATTCATTATAAATAAACAACGGGATATCTATTAAATCTTCTATTTTATGATATAGACATACTTGCAACTTCGGAGCAAAATTTTGTATGGTTTTTACCGCTCCTTGTAATGCAGCTAATTCAAACCCTTCAATATCTAATTTAATGAGGCTAACATCTTGTAGCGCATATTCTTCCACATAACGATCAATTGCCATAATATTAACCTTTTCATTTCCCTGTTCAATGATTATATTAGACGGATTAATTTCACCTTCGATTGAATTCATATACAACTCAGTATTTTCGGTTCCTAAACCTGATTGAACGGCCGTTACATTTTGTATACCGTTATTCTCTATCCATTCTTTCATCTTCTTAAAATTATCCTTTGATGGTTCAAAAGAATGAATATGACAATCAGCATCTAATAATTTATTAAATTGTTGCGCAGTGTCACCGACATAGCCACCACCATCTATAATGACATCTCCCTTTTCAGGTCTAACAATCGGATGCTCGTATTGCTTGAAATCCGATATCTTCAAACAATGAATATTCCCTGAAACGCGAAACGCAATTAAATGTAGAAAGAGTTCCTTTGATGAATCGTCCTCCAGCATATGAAAAACTGCATTAAATTTTTCTTGTTCTCTCGTAAAAAGACGTTCAAACTGTTCTCTTACCGCTGAATATTTATAGCAGTATTTTGAAATAACAACGGGATCTGCTTCAATAAAATTTGATACATTAGCATTTAATAGTTGTTGTCTTATTTCATAGTGCCATGTACTGCAAACAATGATAAGGAGGTCATCGTCCTGCATTCTTAATATATGGTCTAATGGAACTACTTCTATGCCTAAAATATAGTGGTGGTTTTTTTTTTCATCGTTATCAATAAAAAATTCAATTTTTTTGTTAGCTTTCAATAAGTTTTGTGCCATAGCCTGTCCAAAACTTCCAGAGCCGAATATTGCTACTCTATCACTTTGTAAAATTGTTTGATTCATGTAGAATGTATCGTCTACCGGCATACTTCGGATTAATTGCTGTACACTGCTATAAAAATCCATAACCAACCTCTTTTCATATGAATAATATATTTCAAGAATATCTTAACAAGCTTTTTCTTAACTCTCGTTTGGTAAAACGAAACATAGGAGTTTCTGTATCTAGTTGTTCTAAATTATAGGCAGCATCCAGATAACCTGGATAATATTGAAGCGCAAGCTGTAACGATTCTCTAGCTTTTTCTACCTCGTTGTTTTTCGCATACAGAACGCCGATATTATTGAGCGCAGCGCCATGTGTATTATTCCATTTAATAATTGCTAAGTACAGGTCTTTCGCGACTTCATACTTTCCAACCTGCAGCGCAACAAGTGCTTTCACAAATAAATAAGAGCCATATTTATCATCTGAAGCTTCTATGTGTACTGTCTCCAGTAATTGCTCGGCTTCCGGCCATTTTTCAAAGCGAATTAAGAAATTCACATAATCTAAATGATTATGATCAATTGCATAGTTTCTTTCATAGATCGTTTCTTTAATAACTCCAAGACCGAATTTATCTAACAGCCTTTTTTCACCCTGTCTCGTCGATTCGATATTCGACGTCGTATTATTAGAATGTCTGCGGATGAAAGATAGCGGCTCGCACACATGACCAATATTGTTACCGTTTAATAGTACTCTTAACCAGAAGTCAACATCTTCTACGTACTTGATGGATGTGTCAAACCCATTCATCTCATCCAAGATAGCCTTCTTAACCAAGCTCCCGGACGGGGAAATAATCGGATTACGCAACAGCATCTGGACGAAACCCTCCTGTCCATGAAGATCGTAACCGTTAAATATTCCCGATATGGCTTCTCCTCTCTCATCCACTTGAAGGGCCTGACTATACACTGCACAATAACGCGCTGGATTCTCCTGCAAAAACCGGGTATAGGTCTCGATCAGGGTAGGTGCACATTCGTCATCTGCATCCAGGAAAAGAACCCAGTCACCCTGCGCATTGTTTAGGCCTGTATTTCTTGCGGCCGATGCTCCTTGGTTGGCTTGCTGCAGGAGTACAATGTGCTCATAGGTTCTTTGTAGAGCTTTTACTATCTTTACTGTATCATCGGAACTACCATCGTCAATGATAATGATCTCGTGCAGCGTTTGGGATTGACGGATTAAACTGGATATCGATTTTTCTATATACTCTTCAGCGTTATAAGCAGGTATAACTGCGGATATCTTCATCATAGAGCTCCTTAATTACCTAAAATATGGATCAATAAAATGCATTCCTTCAACCCATCCAGCTTCCGTAAGTGTTGCCTTAATCGCGTTATAGGCATGATACGGAGAAATAAGTACTTTACTTGGTGAAGCATTTATTATTTTTTGTGGAGCGTGTACTTGCTTACTTAGCACAAACTGCCCTTGCTTCTTTGTTTCACTATCTATAAAACCACTCATCGATGGCTGATGCGGCATCAAGGCATGGCACACGCTTTGCCCAGCCTCTCCTGCTCCCCAAATCCAAAAATGGTCATCGCCAATAAAATGTTTACACTTTTCTATATCAATTTGATTATAGAAATAGGTATTTTCCAAGAAGCTTTTTGTTGTGTATTGAATGGTCGGCATATCATTATTTTGAGCGATGCTATTAAAGAACTCATAGAGTTGTCCTGTATACACTTTATGAACGTCAGGATCTGCCATCTTCCCCCAAGTATTCTTGCCATGCCTCCTGTAGTAAGCCAAAGGCTCAAGCGAGGTATGAATGGTTGAGGTCAATGCCGCTATAATCATTAATCTGGTATCCACGCATAGATGGATCAATTCATCCTCAGGCAGAGGCATGGCCCTGTCAAAGAAACTTCTTCGGAACGCCAAACCACTTGTCATGGAGAATAAATGAAACAGAGATTCAGAAGAGTATATATACTCTTTATAATTCTGAACATTCTTAAACACCGGAATGATTGCGTTTGTCGATTGCCCCTGGGCATTTGTTTCTTCCAATGCATGCTGAATGACTTCCAGCCTAGGATTCCTGTCAAAAATATCAATAATACGTTCAACCTTATTACTTTTAAACCAGTCGTCACTATCCAGAAGGAATATATACTCTCCTTTGGATTGCAGGTATGCCTGATAGACAGCATTCATTTGATTTAAATTATTGGATTTTCCGTGATTCGCCTTAGAGATCACCTTGAGATCTGAATACTTTGATAATTTCTCTAGGGAATGATCTGTCGATCCATCATCATATACGATAATTTCAATATCCTTGTAGGTTTGATTAAGAACCGAATCAACACATTGGACAATAAAATCCTCATAGTTGTAGTTGTTGATCAACACAGAGACCAGCATTGCGTTCCTCCTCAAAGCTGGGATACAATGAATCATAATTCCATCAACCTGTATCCAAGCACATAGGGATTTTATAACTTGAACCTTACCACTGCCTAACTAGTGAGGATATATTGAATATCTTCCTCCAGGCGGACAATATCATCATCGACCGTTACCATTCCAATCTGCACTTCAATTAACTCCGTATCCTCCTGGGCTTTTAAACAATGTCTCGTACCGCTCGGAATCTCAATCACGGCCCCTGCTGTTACCACTTGAGCTATCCCGTCTAAGACCAGAGTAGCTCTTCCAGCTGTAACGGTCCAAATCTCAGTTCTCATATTATGATAATGATAACTGAAATGAAAGCCCGCCTTGATACAGAGTCGTTTAGTCAACACTTCATTGTTTTCTGACTTAGAATAATCCAATATTCTATACCAGCCCCAGCGCCGTTCTTCGTACATGGGTCTTGAGAACAAGCCTTCATGCAGCATATCCTTCATACGAGAACTTGACGGCTTATCTGTAACCAATATGCCATCCGGGCTCACAGCAATAACCGCATTAGATATCCCTAATACTTTTACAGGCAGTTCGAGCTCATTGACAATATGGGTATTATGGCAATCATCACTGAGACCACCATTGCCTATCACATTTTGAGACATCTCTTCCGTCAATGTATTCCAGGTCCCAAGATCCTTCCAATAACCGTCATAGGTAAGAGCTACAATAGAATCTAAAGTCTCCAGCAGTTCGTAGTCAAAGCTCTTTTTCGGCAACATCGTGAACCTGTCCAATAAATCCTTATAGTTGACGGGCATCTTCAGATTTTCAAGATGATCAATAATTAATTGTAGTTGAAATACGAAAATACCACTATTCCAATATGATCCATCTACTATTAACTGCTCCGCCTCTTCTTCTGTAGGCTTCTCTTTAAAGCGGTCCACCGTCATATAGCTCTGTACTTCTCTAGGAATCAAGTAACCATACTTTGAAGAAGGATAAGTAGGTTTAATTCCGATTAGACCTATCTGAGCATCGGTTGTCTGAACAAGCTGCTCCAATTCCTTTAGCATCTTATAAAATTCTGTATCCACATAAGTGTCTACGGACACAACGGCGACGATTTCATCTTTTGCAATCTGGACATGGGAATACAAATATGAACAGGCTAACGCGATTGCAGGAAATGTGTCCCTACGCTCTGGCTCAATAATCATCGGAATGTTGCCCAACTGATTAGCAATCATATCCACCTGCAGTTTATTGGTAGCAATAATAATATCATCCGCAGATACAATCTTTAATAGCTGGCAATAGACACGCTCCAGCATCGATTCCATCTCATGGGTTTCCTGATTATGAAGCACCTTTATGAACTGTTTTGCTCGTGAATCATTAGATAGCGGCCATAGACGGGTACCTGATCCGCCCGATAACAATATAATTTTCATAATACTCCCCTAAGATTCACGAGATAAGCTCTTGCCAAGTGTATATTTGCGCGTTAGCGAATCGCTCAGTTAGAGCAGCTTTTACTTCACTCATTACAGAATGTCTTTCAACAGATACAATAATAGTCAACTCGGCTGTTGCATCTAGCTCCAGGGGCGAGATAATTGGGATATTATGCATCATATTTCCTTGCATTCTCTGATCATTATCCAAGAAATATTCCACCTCAATACCTTGCTTCTGAAGATCAAGATATAAAAATGTTGCGAGCTTTCTCGTACCGAATATGATAACTTTATCAAGCTTCTTGGCTAGCAGCTTCGAGGCAGCGCCAGCATTGCCCAACAGTATATTTTGCAGCCATAATTGATAATGGTTGCTGCTTTGGACCATATCTACATTATCTAAATAATCAGAAGCCTGTTTAGGAATGCATTGGAAATGCTCCAAGTGAATAATTGCATTTTCTTTATACATTCTGTTTTCATGATGAATGTGGGTGCTTACACCGCCAAGCCTGAAGGCTGCTATTTCCACTGGTACATATGCGAAGTGAGCCCCGTATTTTTTGATACATTTAATAGTAAAATCGACATCCGCCAAAATTGTATATCTTACATCAAAGCCTCCGAATTCTTCAAAAAGCTTCTTATGTGTGAAGACCGATTGATGAGGGCACATTTTTCCATTCTTCATATCATCAACTGTAATAGGCTGTCCGTCGATATGCCAAATCCCCAACACATCATTCATCACTCTCACGTTGCCGTGAAGCATGAGCACATCAGGATTCGACGCTAAATAATTGGCTACCTCTGCCACAGCTTGGTCGGTTGAGAAAAAATCATCCGCATTCATAAAGTTAATATAATCCCCGGTGGCCAATTGTACACCCTTATTAAAGGCATCATATATCCCATGATCAGGCTCAGATATAATGGCACTTATACGATCCTTATATTTATGAATAATATCCAAAGTATGATCTGTGGATGCACCATCCACGATAATATACTCCAAATTAGAATAGCTTTGGTTCAGTACACTTTGAATGGTCTGCTCGATTGTGTCAGCAGCATTATAACAGACTGTAACAACAGAAACTTTAGGTTCTATCATCGTTGTTCACCATATGCTCAAGGTACCATTGATAGGTATCCCGAACCCCTTCCTCTAATTCAATAGTATAACGCCAACCTAATTGTTCCAGCCTTGTCACATCGGTTATTTTTCTCGGCGTACCATCTGGTTTGGTTGAGTCATAAACCGGTGTACCCTCGAAGCCAATAATACTACACAACTGCTCTGCAAGCTCTCGAATAGAGATTTCTTTTCCAGTGCCAATGTTTACGAAAGTGTCTATTTCCTCTGCTGAGTGATTTTCCATGAGATAGACGCAGGCATCTGCCAGATCATCTACATGTAGGAATTCACGTAAAGGTGTACCGCTGCCCCAGATGGTAACCGTTTCACTTCCGTTTGTTTTGGCCTCATGTATTTTCCGCATTAATGCGGGCAACACGTGTGAGTTCTGCAAATCAAAATTGTCATTGGGACCATATAAATTCGTAGGCATGACGCTCAGAAAGTTCGTACCATATTGCCTGTTGTAGCCATTGCACATTTTTATGCCAGCAATCTTCGCTATAGCGTATGGCTCGTTGGTTGGCTCCAATTCATCCGTAAGCAGGTATTCTTCCTTAAGCGGCTGAGGAGCCAATTTAGGATAAATACACGTGCTTCCTAAAAAAAGCAACTTCTTAACACCATAGTTCTTAGCTGCTTCAATAATATTAGATTGAATCATAAGATTATCATACAGGAACTGTGCCGGGTAATTGGAATTAGCCAGAATGCCGCCTACTTTGGCGGCTGCCAGATAGACATACTCAGGCCGTTCACGCTCGAAAAGTTGCCTGACTGACGACTGATCACGTAAGTCCAACTCTTGACTAGTTCTCCCCAGTATGTTGTTGTAGCCTTTCTCCTGCAACTTTCGAACGATAGCAGAGCCTACCAGTCCACGATGGCCGGCTACATAAATTTTAGAATTCGCTTGCATTTCAATCACCTTTTCAAGCTAAATTGTGTTTGCCTTTGCACGCTGTTCTTCTAAGATCCTCTTGAACCATCATAGCTACCAACTCGTTAAAACTAATCTTAGGACTCCAACCAAGAATATTTTTTGCTTTCGCCGGATTGCCGAGCAGCAAGTCTACTTCAGTAGGCCGGAAAAATTGTGGGTCTACAGCCACAATAACCTTTCCGGTTGTCGGATCAATCCCTTGTTCATGTACCCCTTGCCCATGCCATTCAATATCAATCCCTGCCTCCTTAAAGGCTAATTCAACAAATTGACGTACTGTTCTTGTCTCGCCGGTTGCGATAACAAAATCTTGCGGAATATCCTGTTGCAGCATCAGCCACATCGCCTCAACATAATCTCCTGCATAACCCCAATCACGTTTGGCGTCCAGGTTCCCTAAGTATAGACAATCCTGATGGCCATACTTAATATTAGCTACCGCCATTGTAATTTTGCGAGTCACAAAGGTCTCACCTCGCATAGGAGATTCGTGATTAAACAATATGCCGTTGCAAGCAAACATATTGTACGCCTCACGATAGTTAATCGTAATCCAGTAGGCGTATATTTTGGCTGCTGCATACGGGCTACGCGGATAGAAGGGCGTAGATTCAGATTGAGGTGTCTCTTGTACCTTCCCGTATAGCTCACTTGTAGAAGCCTGATAGATCTTTGTTTTCTGTTCTAATCCTAAAATACGGATGGCCTCAAGCAAACGCAAAGTACCAATCCCGTCTGCATTTGCCGTATACTCCGGAGTATCAAAAGAGACCTTGACATGACTCATTGCTGCCAGATTGTATACTTCATCCGGTCTTATTTCTGCCATTAATCGGATAAGGTTTGCTGAGTCGGTCATGTCCCCATAATGAAGCTTTACTCTGGGATGTACTAAATATTGCTCTATTCGATCATACCGTTCAATCGAAGCACGTCTAATTAATCCATGCACTTCATATCCCTTATCCAATAATAAATTTATAAGATAAGCTCCATCTTGCCCTGTTACTCCAGTGATAAGTGCTGTTTTCATAATTCCACCATTCAATCCCCATATATTCTTAAAATTTTATTGCATGGAATTTTAGCCTTCATCAGTTCTCCGTATATTTCCCTTTCATAGCTAGCTGATGAAATTAAGATATAACAGTTTTCTTGCATTAAATTTTGATTGTAAGAGATAATGGGATATCCCCCTATAACCCCACCATCATTCTTTTTGGAAATAACCCCTTTTAAGTTGTAATTTGAAAAGTCTACATTTTTTAATAACCTTTCTGTATGTCCACCATCGGCATAAATATATAAGATATCACTTCTATTCACAGATTGAAGAACATACTTTTCAACATAGTGAGAAATCGGTATAGAGAACAAATCTTCTTCTACTTGTTCCATTATATTTAAATTAGTCGAATCAAAGGATATTTGTGAAGAAAAAATATTATAAAAATAGCCGGAAGAAACCGACCTATAAAAAGCATTTTGATCTTTATCCAAAAGTAACACTGAAGAAATTTTCCCTTGCCTATCATTAGTAACTATTTTTTCATTAAGTCTACAGGATTGGAAAATTCGCGAATCGAAATAACTATAATTTATTACTTCCCCCTCAATATCACTACTTATATTTCTACCTTTTTTTCGAATATTATCAAAAGCATTAAATAGGGCTGTTCCTAATTCAAGTCTATTCGCTTCATGATTTATTTGGTTATTAGATGATGAAACACTTTGCATAGCTAAAGCCTTGTTCATAGCTTTTTCTAAGTCGCTAACTGAATTGCTATTAAAAAAGATAACATTAGAATTGTTAATCTCTTTGTTCACTTTAATATCTGATAAAATCACTGTCTTATTTAGTGATAATGCATCGTATGTCGCTCCTCCACCAGGTCCGCCCTCAAACAGTGTGGGTTGAATTACGGCAATGCATTGATTCAGCAATTGAATCTGATCTTTTTTTGAAATTAACCCCAACAGTATTATTTTATTATTTAGGCTGTTCTCATTGATATATTCCAATAGTTCATTAGTATATGTTAGATCCCTATAGTCAGTTAAATCTCCAGTGCATACTAATCGAATGTTAGATAGATGCGTATTATTCTCGTAAAACAATTTCATTGCTTTAAAGGCAAGCATATGATTCTTATGCTTCCAAAATTGATTGGAAATCATAAAATATTTAGTTCCTATCAAATGTTCAAATTCTTTATCAATATCTTCATTCAAAAACTCTTCGTATCCATTTTTCAGAAAAGGTACAAAAGGCAAGGAATATACGTTATTAATGTTTTGCATCAAAAATTTGAAAATGTCATGCTTCGTATCCAGAGAATTCACAATTATTCCATCGGAGTCCTTCAGCATCTGGGAATAAAATTCATCACGATAAATTACTTCTCGTTCACTAAAATTGGATGGTAAATATTTATGTTGAAAGTCTGGAAGGTATCCAACCCAAGGAACAGGCATAAATTTACCCAAATGTGTTTGGAAGGAAAAAATCACATCTATTCTCTTATCCTTTACGATTTGATATACTCCATCTTTACTTACCCCATCCACTTCAGTAAATTCTATCTTAAACTGATCAATAAACTCATTTAATATAGTTTTATCATTTCTTGTACCAATAATACTCAATTCCAGTTTTACTTTTATATCACTTTGGACCAATCCAGAAAGCAAATAAAAGACAAAATCCTTTCCACCGTTCCAAGAAAACATAGTATTAGGTATCAAACAGATTTTGAATTTTTCCATACTTACCTCGTCCTATAGAAGTCTTTTATTACGTTACATATATATGTTATTTTTTCTTGACTAAGCAAAGGAGAACTAGGCAAGTTAATCCCACTTTTGCTTAATTTAAGCGCATTAGGGTAGTTATGAGATGAGCCTTCATTTTTATACATATCCATAAGATGTATCGGATGAAAAAAAGGACGCGTTTCTATGCCAAATTGATATAGATGACTTCTTAATAAATCGCGATAATCTTCGTTTTCTAAAACTACTGAAACCATCCAATGTGAATTCATTACATTTTTATCATCTGCGAAGTCCATAGGTAATTCCTTAAGTTCCTGCTTATACTGATCTGCTATCTCCCTTTTTTTCATGAGAATAGATTCTACTCTCTCCAATTGCGCAAGTCCAATTGCCGCACAAATGTTGGTCATTCTGTAATTATAACCAACCACCTCATGCCAATACTCTATATTCTTCGAAACTCCCTGCCCTTTGAACAATTCTATACGTTCTTTTAAAGTAAGATTATTAGTGCAAACCATTCCTCCTTCCCCGGTCGTTATGGTTTTATTACCAAAAAAACTAAATGTAGAAATGTCGCCGAACGTTCCTACATGCTTATTATTAGAATACGTTCCTATTGCTTCTGCGCAATCTTCTACTAAAAATATATTATGCTTATTACATATATTTCTTAATTCCTCTAAATCACATGCATTTCCATATAAATGTACTGCTATAACTGCTTTAGTTCTTATATTAATTTTCTTTTTTACCTGCTCTAAATCTAATTGCCAATTTTCCGGGTCACTATCTACAAAAACAGGCGTGGCCCCAACGTATCTAATACAATTCACCGAGGATATATAGGTCAATGTTGGAACAATGATCTCATCCCCTTTACCTATTCCTAATGCCAGCATAGCTAAATGCAGCGCCGTAGTGCCATTGGAGGTACTTACAGCATATTGGGTGCCCACATAGCTCGAAAAATGATCCTCAAATCTGTGAACATATTGTCCTTTTGAAGATATCCAATTTGATTCCAAGCAATCCATTACATATTTTTTCTCATTTCCATCTAATGCAGGCTCATAAACTGGAATTTTGATCATTATTCTCTTTCTCCAATCTAGTTGACTTGTTGAATGATTTTACTTGGCAGGTATTCCTTTTACTATTGCATTAGGAGCAATATTATGAATGACAACTGCTCCCGCCCCAACAATTGAGTTAGGACCAACATGTAATTTTTCGTGCACGCTTTTCCCTTGAATCACTGTTGCTCCAATCCCTATAAATGCCTCTTCATGGAGATGCACATTGCCAGCTATGTTTGCACCTGGTGAAATGGTTACAAAGTCTTCAATGATACAATCATGGGCAATCGTTGCATTAGAATTAAACAACCCGAAATCACCCATTTTTATATTATTTGAGAACCTAACGCCTGCACCAACTATATTCCCTTTATGTCTTTGCAACTCATTTAATTGCATCCTTCCAAACGTCGCACTAGGATGTATAATATTTATGAATTTAAGGTTATTAAATTTTCTATATATTTTTTTTCTGATCGTTCCGTCCCCTACTCCAATCACAAACGAGTATTTTTCATAATACTCATTAACGTTGGACTCACTTACAATCTCAATTCCTGTGATCGGATCTTTACCTTCTTTAGTATCTATAAACAAAATATTCTTGAACCCTATTTCCAGGCAAATATCAGCAACTTCACGTGCTTGACTAGAAGAACCAAAAATCCCTATGCCGTTGTTCACTCGCACTAGTCCCCTCCTAGGTAGAATACTTACGCAGCTCTAGTTATTCCCCTAAGCACAATGCTACAAATCTTTCCAGCTTATAATTTCCAGGTCATAACCCTTAAATTTGTTTTTTAGTTCATTTATGATACTGACATCATGTCCACCCTCTATCGAAATCAAAATTGTCGAAGGGGTATTGAGAACAAGGTCATCTATGGATTTAACCGGAGTACCTTCCACCAGGATGTTAGGAGAAGGGTTATAACTTGTTAGAAAACTACTTATTTTTATTTCCTTTATTTCTAATATTTTTTTTAACAGTATTCCGTATTCACCATATCCAAAAATATATATAGTTCTCTGAAAAAAAATATAATTTTCATAGTCGTTCTTAAGGATCAATTTGTTTACTGTTTTCAGCTTATTTTGATCTGTTATTGCCTGTTGCTTTAATGCATTGATTTTATATATCATTTCACAGGTAAAGAAATCATACATTCTATTCCGCTCTATAACATCTGGATGCTCTAAAGGGAAATTAATGGGATATGTTGGTAAATTGGCTTCCAAATCGTTATACACTGTTGTATATGTAGCACTTTCGTCAAAGCCAATATCACTGATTAAATTAACAGAGGGTATAATACCGTAAGCATTGCGAGACCATGAAGTGAATAGAAATGGATACGCCCAACTATCTATCTTCCCTTCATATGTTTGGTCGAATATATTCGTCCAGTATTTTCTAAAAAATGGATCATAACATATTTTTTCAAAATTATCTGACTGTCTATAAGAAGGCCAATCAAGCATACGCATATCTCTTAACTGCCAAGCTCTTCTCCATGTCGCCCAACCTGTGCAATGAAAAAACAAAGAAAAATAGTAACTGAATTCAGGTTTATAGTAATGATTTTTTTGCTGAAAGTTACTTCCTGATATACCGGTTATTTTGTCATTATGTTTATATCTATCTAGTAATTCCTCACAAAATTCAAAAAAATCCTCGCTTGGAACACAATCATCTTCTAGAATTATGGCATCTTCCACATGCTTAAATACTTCATCGAGTCCTGATGAGATACGTCTCTGACAACCTAAGTTCTCCTCAGCATAGAAATACTTCACATCACAATCCCAATCAACCTGGATCACGGCTCGCGTTTCTTCACACAATTGAACGTCGTGTTCTTTATGTGGTCTAGGACCATCCGCAATAACAAACAACTGTTTTGGTGAATACTTGCGAATTTTTTCGAAAACAATGGCAGTTTTATCAGGACGATTAAATATTATGAATGCTACTGGCTTTGTCAATTTGATTCCCCCCGATCATAACTCTCCTAATTATAGGCATGTAAAATTGCGTTAACTCTTGGATGCCACACTGCTTATTCTAGGACTCATTTAACTGCGTCAACAATTAATGATGAGTATACAATATCCCCTCTCCAATTTCTGGAGTCAAATTTTTTGCTCCTTTTAATAAATCCATCTTCAATACTCCATGCCTTTTCATGAAAATTACCAAACTCATCGAAATATTCTAGCTTATTAATACTGGTAAAACCCGCTTTAAGCAATATTTCCTCTAAGATTTTATAATTATATATTTCTTTATGATCATCAGAGCCATGACCATAGCCGTTAGGCTTTATCCATTGAATATAGTAAGGGTCAGGGTGATAGCCATCAGGTATTGCGATACGAAGTTTCCCGCCCTCCTTGAGTTGTTCAAAACAATGGCGCGCAGCAATAGCACCTTCTTCAAAGGTAAGGTGCTCCCATACATGTTCAGCTAAAATTGAGTTTATTTTTTTCGTTCCAAATAAAGCGTTCCAATCATCTTTAATTAATAAATTTAAGTAGGACTCATTGGTTGCAATCCAACCTGGCTGATAAGTATCATGTGCACCGATAATAACCTTCAGTTCATCATTAAAATCAATCTTTTCTTTTGCTATTAAATACTCTGTAAAATCGTTAAACTGTCGAAATGAAATGTAATCTATAGAATTTTGAAAACCCAACTCATCAAGTTGCTCCGAGATCTCTTTCTCGAATGAACTACATATTATTATTAGTTGATTTGACTTTTTTAGAAATTGAATTTCACTAGAGTGCACAATCAACTTGTCGAATATCTTCTTTCCTTCTTTCGATTTATCATTGTCCACAAAAAAATCAACATTTATTTTCAATTTTAGCAAAAATATGTGATTTAATATTTGCTTTCCTAAGGAGCTTGTTCCCCAAAAAATAAAACTTTTATTTTCAAATCCTTTCATTTGTTCACCCCTATTTAGCTTTACTAATTGCCAATAAATCTACAATATCTGAACTTTCAGGTGCCTTTTTTAGTCTTTCACCTTTTAACGTATAAATCTCGAAATTCATATTTATAAGAAAATCAAAAGTTTCACTAACACTTTTATTCAGGTTATGAGCAACTAATGGATTAAATTCAAAAATAATATGTTTAATTCTTCTCTCATTTATCAGCTTAGATGCCCCTAATAGTACATCTAATTCGAAACCTTCAACATCGATTTTTAATAAGCTGATTTCGCTGATTTTATTAGCTTGGCAATAAGAATCCAACGTTATCGTTTTAACCTTTACTATTCTCTCAGGTAATTTTATTTTAGTATCGCCCAAAGAATGGTGGCTGTGCGAACTAAATTCATAAAAATCTGCTTCACCATCATAGGAAGAACAAGCGAATTTTTCGAAAACTACGTTTTGATGTTTATTTAGACTTATTGTATCGTGCAGAACTCTAAAATTATCCAATGATGGTTCAAATGCAAATACTCTGTCGTATTTGCTTGCTAAAGCACTAGTAACGTATCCATGATTAGCACCAATATCGAAAGCAAATTTCCCACTCTATTGATCTTGGATATAACTGACTAATTCATGCGAATAACCGTGGTAATGAGAGGTCATTAGAAAAGTAATCCCTTCATCAACTGTACGTCTCATGGAAATATTATTTTTATCCCCTAGAACCAACGAGTCTATATTAAAAGTGTTGAGACATAATTTAATTAGCTCTACTGTACTGTGAGGATTATTTAATCTCCCAATTAGTCCCCCCTCAAAGTCAATATCATATATCGTACTTAAGGAAATGCTAGTTAACTCAGATAACTCTTTTTTTATTTGTTGAGCTACTTCATATGAACCAACTGCAACAAGTATTCTCTTGCCTTTCTCCTTAAACGTTGCAGGTATCTCTTCAATTGAGGAAAATACAGGTATTTTTCCCCAGAGATTTCTTTGTATGTGCAATCAAAATGTTTATCTATAAATCCAATTATTTTGATTCCTTTCTGAGCAGTAAGATAATGGTAGGCTATTTCCCCACTCTTGGAAGCACCATATATTATCATCATAGTTGTTCCCCCTAAAATATTGTTAATAACATTGCAAAGGTGCTCCAATTCCTGGATCTTTCCCATTAGTGGTAAGCATCGAATTTCCAGAAAATATATTGAGAAAAAATTAATTATTATTAAGCAAGTTTCTTCCATCGAATATGACATCGTATTGCAAAACTGACCTTAGTTGCATCCAATCTACACCAATAAACTCGCTCCATTCTGTCACTATTAGAACAGCAGCAGCCCCAACAACAGCCTCTTCTAATGAAGCCGCATACTTCAAATTGATACCATCTAAGAAAACCGTATACTTTACAACAGGATCATAAGCAAAAATATTCGCCTCTCTATCTGCTAATTCTTTAATAATATCGATTGATGGAGCCTCTCTCATGTCATCAGTATCAGGTTTAAATGCTAGGCCTAGTACAGCAATCTTTCTCCCCTTCACATTCCCATCAAAGTGTTCCAACACTTTATTAATAAAAAATGTGCGCTGATCATGATTTGCCTTGATCGCGGATTCTACAATACTCAGAGATATATTATTTTCTCTACCTAGTTGCACGAGTGACTCAGTGTCCTTAGGAAAACATGAACCACCATACCCTAGCCCCGCATTCAAAAACTGGCGACCAATCCGTTTATCCATACCCATTCCATCTGCGACTGCATTAATGTCCGCCCCTAACTTATCGCAAAGATTTGAAATTTGATTAATATAGCTTATTTTTACAGCCAAAAAAGCATTGGAGGCGTATTTAATCATTTCTGCGCTACGACGATCAGTACGTAAAACAGGTATTTCAATGTTGCTATATAACGCTTCTACTGCGTCGCCTGCTGTTTTATTTTCTGCTCCAATAATAATCCTATCGCCATAAAACGAATCATGAATGGCATGACCCTCACGTAAAAATTCCGGATTAGATACCACATCAACATGAATATCGTTCTGTTTATTTTCACGAATGAAATTCTCTACCCAGTCATTTATCCCTACCGGCACTGTGCTCTTCATAACGACAATTACATCGTGATCCACATTCTTCGCTATACTCAATGCAGCCTGCTCAACATGGTTCAAATTAGCCGCCCCATTTTCTCCTTGAGGTGTACCTACTGCAATAATTATTATTTCAGCATGCTGAAATGCTTCTGGAGAATTCGTTGTAAAAAATAAACGTTGGTTTGCGATATTTTTTTGTAATAATTCATCAAGGCCTGGTTCATAAATTGGAGATGTACCTGTTTGTAATTTAATTATTTTCTCCTCATTTACATCTAAGCACACTACGGTATGTCCAATCTCTGATAATATTGTACCTGTAACCAACCCTACATACCCCGTGCCGATAACTGCCACTTTCATACGGTAACCCGCTTTCATGCTGAATTTAGACCTATTATGCATTCTACGAATTAGTGTTATTAATCATTTTCTCAAAATATAAAATAGTAGATTGAAGACCTTCATCAAGAGATACTGTTGGGCGCCAATTAAGCACTCTTTCAGCTTCGTCGATAACAGGTTTGCGCTGCTTGGGATCATCCTCTGGCAATGGCTCATACTGTAATACAGTTGTATTCTTGGTCAATTTCATGACTTTTTCAGCAAGCTCCAGCATGGTGAACTCATCCGGATTTCCCAGATTAATCGGGCCTGTAAATTCCTTAGGGGTCTCCATCATTCGCAATACACCTTCAATAAGATCATCAACATAACAAAACGATCTGGTCTGCTGCCCGTCTCCATACACAGTTAGTGGTTTGTATTGCAGCGACTGTACTATAAAGTTACTTACAACACGGCCATCTCTTGCATCCATTCTTGGACCATATGTATTGAAGATACGCACAACTTTAATTTCAACACCATACATTCTTGCATAATCAAAAAATAGTGTCTCCGCCCCACGTTTACCCTCATCATAGCAACTGCGAATTCCAATGGGATTCACATGCCCCCAGTATTGCTCAGGTTGTGGATGTACTATGGGATCTCCGTATACCTCAGAAGTCGAAGCTTGCAGAATTTTCGCACCACATTTCCGTGCAATTTCAAGCAATTGGAGAGCGCCAAGTACATTTGTTTTGAACGTATGTATTGGATTGGATTGGTAATGAATCGGACTAGCAGGACAAGCCAGATTATAAATCTCATCAAATACACCCAGTTCAGGAAGCGGCTCAGTAATATCATGCTGAATAAAAGTAATGGCATCCATCACATGATCAATATTCCTAATTGAGCCTGTCTGCAAATTATCTACACAAACAATTTCATGCCCTTGCCCTAGCAATCGATCTATTAGGTGTGATCCCAAAAAACCAGCGCCACCCGTCACTAATATCCTTTTCATGACTGCCCCTCCAATCTTCATCTTCTCTTATGCCAATTCCAAGCTATTTCAATAATTTTATTCAAAAGATAACTCGACTCCCAGCCAATTTATACTTTTTTATCGTTATATAATATATCGGCATTTTACTCTACTGAGTAGAGAATTTATTTATTGGAAATTGATTCCATATATAACGAAAAAGAACCGCTATCCGTATAGAGCCACAACCCGCTCATCTCACCGAACACGATTCCTTTGTCCACCAACAAGTATACCTTGTCCGGTATTTATAGATTTTCGTTGACCCATGCTAAACTGCGAATAGCCTTTATATCGTTCTATCAGACCAAAGCCTGTGAACGTATTAGCAACCCTGTTACCTCATCAAATTCCAATATTTTTTGATCCTCTGAGCTATACTTCCCATCTTTAACAGGCTTTGAATTTGGATAAATTCCCTTTTTAACAAATTCATTTGGAATGACAAACATTTCCGTTAGTTCTCTTGCCCGTTTTCCTTCATCTTCCGTCATAAGTTCCTCATACATTTTTTCACCGGGCCGTAAACCAATTTCTTCAATCTCTATTTCCTCAGGAGTTACTCCTATTTTTTTTGACATTTCTAGAATCACAGCTTTTATTAGATCTTCCAATCTAACTACAGGCATTTTTAATACAAAAACCTCTCCACCTTGAGCATAATCTGCAGCTTTAAGCGTTAGCTCAGTGGCTTCCTCCATAGTCATCATAAAACGAGTCATATTTTTGTGAGTAACTGTAATTTTACGCTTAGATTCGATCTGCTTTTTAAAAAGTGGTATGACAGATCCTCTTGACCCCATAACGTTTCCAAAACGTACAGCTGCAAATGTGGTATTGGCTGAACCCGCTTGGTATTGTGCAGAAGAAATTAGACGTTCGGCCATTAATTTAGATGCACCATAAGTATTTGTTGGGGCAATGGCTTTGTCTGTACTTACAAAAATGACCTTTTTTACTTTAGCTTCCAATGCAGACTGTATTACATTTTGCGTACCGATTATATTGGTTTGTACGGCTTCAAAAGGATTATATTCGCAGGCAGGGACATGCTTCATAGCAGCACAGTGAAAGACA
Source organism: Paenibacillus macerans (assembly GCF_023715465.1). Lineage (GTDB taxonomy): Bacteria > Bacillota > Bacilli > Paenibacillales > Paenibacillaceae > Fontibacillus > Fontibacillus macerans_A. Next base: position 199,982 of record NZ_JAMBOE010000006.1, on the reverse strand, counting down.
TAATCTACGTCCGCCATGGCCCGGGACAATCTATGCTCATCTCTTACATCGCCTATTAAGAAACGCAACTGTTGCGCAAACTGCTGCAACTCCTGCGCCATTTCAAACTGTTTGAATTCATCTCTGCTAAAGATGCGAATAACACCGGGTTCTTCCTGCAACAAACGTCTAACAAGATGTTGACCTATTGTCCCAGTCCCCCCGGTTATTAAAATTTTCTTTCCTCTATACATACTCACGTCTATTCCTCCTGTTGATGCAATTGATCCATGCGATGAAGAGCATGTTGGATATAATTAGTCATTTGGGGGTTGAAAGAAATTAGTTCATCTACTAATTTACCTAAGTGCTCTATAATTAATGAGGCTTTCGTGAATGGATTCGTTGCGTCAACGATCTTGGGAACAAATCTCATATAGTGGTTGATAAAATGGGCAAGTCCAAAACTATGAAAATACTTAAAGATGTCCTGGTCAGTTATTGATTGCCATAGCTTATTGACTTTCAGCAAATTTTTGTTTAAATTATTCACGTTTTTGGTTTTTACGTTTTTAGCCATTGAAGTCAATTCTTGCTTTATCTTAGTCAAACTTTTATCCAGTTTTTGGGCTTCGTTTAATATCTGATTCATTTTTCCCGAAACTTTTTCACTTAAGTTTTCTTCCGTTACTGAAATGGCATTTAAACGATACAAAGCAGGCACCGGATTTGCCGGCAATACCTTTAAGACGTGCTCAAGGCTTTCCCACTCCGCACCTTTTATTTTTGCTCCCTTGGCGGAAGTATTTGTAAAACTTATTCCATTAAGCTGTAAAACAGAGATAATATTTTCTATATTCTTGCGGGTAATTGTCATAACCGCATTGGTGGGATTCATACCGCCAGATACGTTTTCTACATATTCCGTTGCACTGCTTAGAGCGTTGGCCAAGCCTTGTTCAGTCACATGATTAGCTCCAGCGCTATAATATTTTTGATCAGGGAAAGATAAATCCTGCCCGAGTAGAATGATATCCTTTGCGCCCATATAAGCCGCTAATTGTATGGCTGTTCCAGTGACTGACGCAGTTGGTTTAAATGAGGGGCCCATATCCTCTTCCAACAAGTATTGACTTATCGTATCACCTTCAAAAGTGGCATGAAACATCTCCAACTGATACATGTCTTGGATTTGAAAATGACTATGATTGACAAAGATCAGGGGAGTCCGTCCGCGATCTATATTATTAAAAACTTTTAGATTTGGGTCACCGCCATCCATTGTTACTATAAAATGCGGATCGATGTGATGGTGCTGCAAAATCTGAATACTGGAACCGGCTGCAATCAGAATGCAATTTTGTTTCAATTGCTCAAGTAAATGAATATCTTCTTGCAATGATGGACCGGAACCGATAATCGCCACTACCCCTTTGTTGTTAATTCCTTTAAGAGCGGCTATAGAAGGATTCACAATACAATGGGGGATATTATAAAGGATATTTCGCACCCATTCCATTTGATATCTTTGATAAGTTTGAAAGTTTGACTGACTATTGAGAACTCCGTGTTTAATCACTTCTTCTAATTGATTAAACGTTTCTTTATATAGCCGTCTGTATATTTGTGCAGCGATCAGTGTAATTGTTCCGGACAATTGTCCACTGATATAATCTGCCAGCTCCGAAAGGATTAGCTCATGTTCTCCCAAAGCCACCATCTTAACACGATCATTGTCTAACAATCCACTTACATCCTGGTATTGTAACATGCTATGGAATACATTTATATCAGGCTCATATACAATGATCTGTTTAACCTCGGTCTTTTCCAATACAGCTTTCAAAAAATGGCCCATTCCCACTCCAAACAGCAATAAAGGCCCTTCATTATCGAATTTCCCATCCAGAGTTGCCTGAACCCATCTAGCAGCTTCCACTTCGGCATTATATTTACTATGGTAAAAATAATCCCCGTCATCTTCGCGCCGCTTCAGGTTAAATTCATTGTTCTTCGTATAAACAACTTCGTATCGTTCCCGATTGGGAACATTGTGATCAATAACCCGGACCAACTCGGGATATTTGTCATGTAAAATCTGTTCGTTAGCTTCCAACAATTTCATGCTGACACCTTTTCTTTATACTGTAAATGATAGTTTTCAAGAGCAGGAATGATTTCATATTCCAACACATCACTCGCTCCTACAAAATCATCTTGTTGGATATTGGTATGCATAACGCTAATATGTTGATTTACTGATGCAATTTCAGCAAGATACTCCGGAAGAGTCTCTGTTTCCTCCATATAAAGTTTAACATTTAAAGCAATTGCACTACTGATCCATTCCAGCCCCTGCACAAGTTGGGATAACAAACCTGCATTTTCCTGATTAAGCCCACCATATAACTGGTTAGCGACACTTTTGGCCGCTGGAATGAATCGGCTGAGATATTGGTCTAACTCTTGTTCAGTAGACACTATACCTTCCATTCTTGACAAACTATTAATATTAACGTACTGTATTTGGTCGACATTAAGAAATAGATATTGTTCGTATCCAGCATAAAATGTTTCACCGTCAATATCAACGCAGTGGATAAGCTGTCCGGTTTGAAAAATAGCCCCCGTTGCCTCTTTCCACCATTTATCAAGCTCCTCGATCGTTCCCTCGATGACTTGTTCCTGCTGCTGGTTAATCATTACCTTCATCTCGCTCACGCCCTCATTGAAATATATCTATTATATCGGAATAAAAGCAACTTAAGTGTATAGGTAAACAAAGCAAAAAGCCCCCCAAAAAGGGGGGGCCGTAAAAAGGTTAAATATTATCCGAGCAATTTAAGAACGGATTGTGGAGATTGGTTAGCTTGAGCCAACATTGCTGTACCTGCTTGTACCAGGATTTGGTTCTTCGTGAACGAAGTCATTTCAGTAGCCATATCAGCGTCACGAATCCGCGATTCGGAAGCGGACAGGTTTTCTACCATTACGCCCAAGTTGTTAACCGTGTGTTCCAGACGGTTTTGAACAGCACCAAAACTAGCACGTTGAGTGGATACTGTGCTGATTGCCGATTTAACAGATGCGATAGCTTGGTTCGCCTTTGTTGCATCAGCGCCCGAAACCGAAAGGTTAGTAATTCCCAATGCAGTAGTTGTCATAGCTTTAAGATCAATTCCAATTGTAGTATTAGCATCGGAACCAATTTGGAAGTCAACAGTAGCATCTGCTTTAAGAAGGTCGATACCGTTGAAGTTAACCGTTTGAGCAATGTTACTGATTTCGCCAACAAGCTCCTTAACTTCCAAGTTGATCTTTTCGCGGTCCGTGCTGTCGTAAGTTCCGTTTGCTGCTTGGTTAGCCAGCGTGTTCAGACGTTGCAGCATGGAGTGAACTTCCGTCAAAGCACCTTCAGCCGTTTGAATCAGGGAGATACCGTCTTGAGCGTTGCGTTGCGCTTGTGTCAAACCGTTGATTTGAAAGCGCATTTTTTCGGAGATCGCCAAACCTGCAGCGTCGTCCGCAGCACGGTTAATACGATAACCGGAAGACAATTTTTCCATTGTCTTGCCCATTTGCGTGTTGTTGAAGTTCAGGTTGCGGTTAGCGTTCAGTGCGCCAACGTTTGTGTTGATAAACATTCCCATTCTAATCATCCTCCGTGATTGGTTTGTATTGGCTACATCCTTGTGGCCTAATCAATATATCGGCATAGTTAAAATATAACTTTATACCTATCCTAAGAAATTTCTTATTTTTTTTCGTCAACATAAAAAGAATGATATCCTCTTCGATCCATGCCGTAATAAGCGTTCATCAGCAGCCTTTGATCCTTTACCGTCCGCAAATCACTGCCCGTTTCATGGATCGAATCGCTGAGCCGGGCTTCAATCTTCTGCAGGTAAGCCTGGATGTTCTTGATCGTCTCTACCAGAGTTGCATCCTGAACTTCATTTAACATCGGAAACTCCAAAGCCATGCGGTCAATCCGGCCTCTGATCTCCTCCCACTTTTCCGCCGACTGCAGATAAACTTCCGTCATGCGTTCCAGCGATTCCTCAGCCGATATTAACTCCAACTGATGCTTTGTGTACTCAAGCAATTGGACGTAAAGCTCCCGATATTCCGGCATGATTGAAGCGTCGTGATTATCCAAGGCTGACTTCCTTTCCGATTTGCTCCCAAGCAGACTGCAGCTCTTTGAGATGACGGATAACCTCTTCGACGTAGTCGGCGTTTTTCTTGATGTTAGCCTGCACTAATCTATCAATCAAATATACATAAATATTTTTTAAATTACGAGCCAATTCGCCGCCTTCCCGCTCATTCAAGGAAGTCATCAATTCATAGATAATGTCCTGGACCTTCTGTATGTACTTGTTGGTATCTTCCAAGCTTCCGCTTTGAATGGCCTTATGGGCACGCTCGGCAAATTGCACGGCTCCATTGTACAGCATTAAGGTGAGACGGTGAGGAGAGGCCGTCTCGTATTTATTTTTTTGATAGCTTTGGTAAGCATTGGGCATAGCCATGGATTGTTCATCTCCTAAAAGGAACTATAAAAACGATCAACTACTGGACGACATCAACGAACTAAGCTGGCCGGCCATCCAGGATTGTTGGTTTTGCAGCTTTCCTAACGCAACTTCCATTTGGGTAAATTGTTTCGTAAGCCTCTCTTCTTTTTGCGTTAATCTTACATTCATATTTTCCATTTGTTCATCAATAAAATCGATGTCTTGTTCGAGCCCTTTCTTTTTCAAATCCATCAGACCGTTTGCCTTAGTATAGTTATATAACCGGTCCTTGGCCAGAGTCCCCAGCCCCGACTCCCCATTAAACAATTCTTCTACAGCGCGCGGATTATCTGTCAATTTCTTCTTAAACACTTCTTTATCAAAGGAAATCTCCCCGGTCATCTCCGAAGCTGATTTTTTTCCTTTATCGATTTCCAGGCCAATATCGCTCAAAAGTCTAAGGTTATCCGCACTTCCGGAAACACTGCTGATGATATCGGACAATTCTGAATTCAACTGTCTAAGCAAAGAGTCGCTTTGGAGATTCGTTTTAAAATCTTTATAGGAGCCGTCCGCATTTTTTTCATTCTCAATCTTTTTGGTGTTTTCGCGAATAAGTTTAACCACATCATTGTACGCATCGACAAAAGTCTGAACTTTTTCGGCAATCTTATCCACATCCTGCTTGACCTCAACATTGACTTTGGTTTCTTCGGCCAACAGTTGTAGGGTTACCCCGGGAATAGCATCTTTTACCGTGTTGCTGGAACTGGTAATATCAATTCCATTAACTTTTAAAATGGCCGGTTGCGCCGCTACTTTATTTTCTAGAGTAAACGAGCCGGTACCGCTCATATCGATTGTTTTCCCGTCTTTGGCCGTGACGACCAAACTCTTATATCCATCGGATGTTTGAATGACGGAAGCCTGAACATCGCCGAACTGCTTATTGATTTGCCCTGCGATGGTCGAAAGCGCATCACTATAACTTTTATTAGTTAAGTCCAGATCGTCGTTCAGGACAATACTCTTTCCGCCAATCGAAATCGACTTGGCTGCGGCCAGATCATCAGCGCTAAACTTAATGTCTTTGCCGTCCGCATCCTTAACCTGAATCGAGGTTGTCGCATTCATCTGCTGCTTGGCTAGTTTTGTAACTTCTACGGTATAATTACCGCTGACCGAACTACCTCCGCCCGTAGCCGTCAATTTGCTCGTATCGGAACTCAATGCACTGCTCACTTGAAAAGAACCGAGGTCTGTGAAAGCCGAAGCCGCGTCCCGCAGGTTTTTCAATTTCAAATTAATGCTGTTAAAAATACTTTTGTTGTTCGTAAGTGTACTTTTTTTAGTTTCCAGTTTATTATAAGGGATTTTTTCAAGACTCATTAATTGTTTTACCATATCCGCAGTATTCATACCGGATGCCAAACCCGTTAAACTAATTCCCATGATTTACACCTCTTCCTCTCGTTTTAAATTTTTTCATCAAAAAACATGCCGATTAATTCCTTCATCTTGACCGAAAGATCGATGATAAATTCCGGCGGCAGGCTGCTTAAGACTTCTTGCGTCTTCGCATCCAAAACCTCTACGTAAAGCTGCTCCGCATCATTGTTGTACTTAAATCTAAGTTCTTTGCCCGAGGCGGCGATAGACTCGTTAAGCTTCTTGATTTGCTCCTCCAGCTTCTCCTGTTCTTCCTTTGTCAGCGCACGGACTCTTTGCTCTTCAATTTTGCTGCTGTTCTGAGCAAGAGATGGGGTCGTCTTTGATAAGCCGTAATCCCCGGACCTTAACTCTTGAACATTCGCATCCAACCGATTCAGATTCATAACCTAACCCACCTACCTTCAAAATGATTTACATTTTAAATTTTTTTAGCAGGTCCAGGATTTGTTCTTGCTGCAATAGACTGGTTTGCTCCTTTGCTGCCAAATTTTCAGCAACGATTCCTTGGTACAACTCTTGGCGTAAAATAGATACATCCTTAGGGGCCAAGAAGCCGAGCTTGATCTGATCGCCTTCAATCCCCAAAATCTGCACTTGGATTTCGTCTCCGATCATGACCGCTTCTCCGATTTTCCTTCTCAGGACCAGCATCTACACGCCTCCTTTTTGCAAAAGAAGAGGATGCCGGATCGGGAACTCCTGATCCTTGATAATATACTGGCATCCCTTTTGCGAATGAGGAGCAAGAAGGACGGGGGCCATCAGGTTTACAAACAGTTCGCTCGACTGGAAGTTCACAATAAGCATCACGCCCACTTCATCCGGTGATGCAAGCTGCAGCGAATCCACGATTTCTTCCGGAAGTCGAAAGCTGTAGTTCTCAACCACCTGATGAGAAGGAAGTAAAATGAAGCTGACTTCATTCTCTAAAGAATGCAGTACATAGAAAGGGGTATCCTGCATCGGAAGCAACGCATACTGCTTGATTTCAGGAATACCCAAAATTCCGGGTTCAAAAAGGTAAATCTGCTCTTCCTTAACCTCAAGCACCCCATACGTCTCACTATGAATCTGCATCATTTTGGAAGTGCTCCTCTCGGATCAGCTTGATTTTCTGGGGGCCAGTCCAATCCATCTCCATTTCGGGGAGGAGTTAGGCGAACGTTAATCTCCGCCGGCCTATACATCCCCCAGTCATTTGGCAGAATGGCGCTAATCATCGCAGGAAGTCAACCAGCGACGTCTGCATAATTCTCGCTCCCGTAGACAGGGCCGCTTGAAGAACATTTTCTTTCATCTTCAAATCCACGATTGCTTCCGGAAAATCCACGTCGGCTACGTTTGATCTTTGTTCCTTTATATTTACCTGTTCATCCTGAATCCGATTTGTCATCAATTCAAACCGGTTCATCCGCGCCCCGATCTCCGACCAACTCACATTAAGCCGGTCGGAAGTAACATCGATATTATCGATGGCTGTCTGAATTCCGGCCTCATTATTGGTATCGAGCGCATTCGCCAAATCGTCCAGAACCTTAAAGGCATTATCCGTTCCTGCTGCTCCGAAAACAACTTCACCGGTAATGCTTACCGGCACTTTGACGGACGGGCTTACGTTAAGATAAAACAAACCCGGATCCGTTTCCGCATTAGCCGCTCCAGCTACGGTATAGGGAGCCTGATCCGTTTTCTGTCCGTTAAACAAATATCTGCCGTTAAAGGTGCTGTTACCGATCGTAACCAATTGCTCTTTTAATTGTTTGATTTCCGATGAGATCGTTTGTCTTTGCTGCGCATCCAATGTTCCGTTGGCGCCCTGCAGCGCCAGCGTACGCGCACGTTTCAGCACATCGCTCGCCTGCTGTAGCAAAGAATCCATCGTTTTCAAAATTTCCGTGCCCGTCTGGGCGTTCGTCAAAAACTCGTCGCTCCGCGCCAAGTCGGTATCGTATCGCATTTGATAGCCGGTTCCGACCGGATCGTCGCTTGGTTTGCTGATTTTTTGTCCGGTCGCCAACTGCTGTTGGCCGGTCATCATCGCCGTGTTGATATTTCTCACGTTTTTTAACAGCTGCAAGTTCTGCATCATACCCGTTACACGCATTCCATAAACCTCCTTATAAATCCCAAGCTACAAGCTATCTATGTTATAAACCTACCCGGCCCATTTGGTTGATGACCCGGTCGAGCATTTCGTCCACCGTGGTCATATTTCGGGCGGCAGCGTTATAGGCCTGCTGAAAACGAATCATGTCGGCCAATTCTTCGTCCATCGAGACGCCGCTGACGGATTGGCGTTGAATTTGCAGGTTGTCCGCCATCGTTTGCTGATTATTGAAGTTGCGTTCCGTATTGCTGGCCCGAATCCCCAGATCGGCGGTCAATGCCCGGAAGTAGTCGTCCGTTGTCCCCTGCGACAGTGAAGTTAGCGCGCTGGGGAAGGTAAAGATGCCGTCCCGCAAGCTGGCAATGGCATTCGCAACGTCGCTGTTCCCGCGGATTACCTTATTTACTCCATTCACAACTTCATACTGCGACGAAGCAGCAATTTTATTCGTATTGGCAAGAATTTCGGGATTCACTTGGATATTGTCAATCGTAAACGTACCGCTGTTGGATACGAAAAAGGGAATACCGGAAGTCGTAGGCTCGGTGAGCGTATAACCCAACTGATGAAGTCCGTTGAAGCCTTTCACCATGATATCCATGGAAGAGGTAATCTTAGAGCCCGCGGGTATCGTGGTGCCGGCAGCAACGACTCCCATGCCCTCCACCGTCACATCGTTCAATGCGACAATATCATTGGAAGTGATGTAACCATTGCTTAAAGTGACTTTAATATCCCCTGACACAAGCGTGCTGACCATACCGTTCAACTGGTTGCGGATCAAGTCGGTTTCCTGCAGCGATTGAACATATCCATACAGTTGACCCGCCGTTGCCGTGGTGGCGTTGGCCGCAGTCAAAGCGGTTACCGCTTCTCCATCCAAAACATTGGCGCCGGCGGACGTAATGCTGACCATGCCGTTTTCATCCTCGGTGTACGTGACGTCAACGATCGTCGACAACTTATCCAGCAGCAAATCCCGCTGATCCCGGTAGTCATTGGCATGGTCGCCAAAGCTTTCGTTGTCGCGAATCAGCACGTTCAAGCGCGCGATATTTTCCACGATATTGTTGGCTTCCTGCACTTTCTTATCAATGTTGGAGTTCACATCGGTCGTTAAATTGGTCAGCGATTCGCTAATGTGCTTCAACGTATCCACCATGTTGCTGGCAGCCCCGGCCACGGCTACACGCGCACTAAGGAGGGAAGGGTCGCGGTTCAAGGTCTCCCAGGAATTCCAGAAATCATCCATCACCGAGCTAAGCCCGTTGCCCGAAGGCTCATTCAGAATGTTCTGAATGGAGGTCATCGTCGAATTCAGCACTTCCCAAGAGCCTAGCAGCTGATTTTCCCGGCGGAATTGCGTATCCAGGAAGCTGTCCCTTACCCGGGTAATGCTGGTGTACTCAACTCCGGTCCCCAATTGTCCCGGCTGCTGGCTTTTCGTCATCCCCATAGCCCAGATCGGATTGGCTTCGGTCAAGTTCACCCGCTGTCTGGAATACCCTTCCGTATTGGCGTTCGCAATATTATGCCCCAGGGTTTGCATCGATACCGTATTCACAAAAAGTGCTCGTTTACTGGTCTCTATTCCATGAAAAGTGGAGGTCATTTATTCCATCTCCTTTACGCGTTTCTATATGAATCAAGCTCTTGTATCAAACATTCTTCGGGTTGCGGATTTTCTGTCCTGTCCCGTCGGCGGCGAATAGGTCGCATCGTCATCCTCGAAGCCGGTGAGCAAGTTCAAGGAAAAGTCGATGAACGAAAGGTTCTGCTTAATCAATTCCTGATTCAGCGCATTCGCCCGTTTCACTTCAGCCAAGCGGCTCTCCAGTTTCTCCTTAAACTCCATCAACATCCGTTTCTCTTCAGGGTCAAAGACGAGTTTTGATATTTCCGTAATCGTCAAGTTCAGTTTTGATTTGATCCCCTTGGACTGCAAAAAAGTCTGGGCAACCGTTAGAAGCTGCTGTTCCAGCTCTTCAATCGATTTCAGCATTTTGGATTCACGCGACAAGATGCGTACCAGATCGTCAAAGTCCCGGTCCAATATAGCTTGTTTTTTTTGCAACATAACTTCCAGTAAAGCCGACTGCTGCTGATCCATTTGCGACAGACTGTCGATGATTAACTGAACTGACATAGCCGCCCCCTAATTATCATTAAAAAAAGATTTAAAGTACGGAACCAGCTTCTCCGCCAGTTTCTTGGCATCTACCTGATACGTTCCCGCGGACACCTGCGATTTCAACTCCTCGATTCTTTTGGCGCGTTCTGTATCCATGCCTTCCTCCTGCGCCTTGAGAAGCTCTTTGGCCTCCTCGGAAATAGAAAGTTCGTCCTTGCGGCGTGCTTTACTGTCTGTATCTTTACGCTGGGAATCCAGTTGGCGCTGATAATTGTTAATGGCTCCGGCCCGTCCGGTTTCGTTGATTTTCATGGGCTCCACCTTTCTTTCCAAATAAAAAAGCCGATAATCTTTACTAAGTTTATCGGCGGCGTTTGAATCATTTTTAATAGCGAACTATTGGTTTATAAAGAATATTATACCGAACTATCGGTCTTTTTGTCGATTACGGACTGCGGAATTTGTCCATGGCGCTGTAGGCTCCATGACCGGATTTATCGTTTTGGCCCGCCAGCTTCTGCGTTTCTTCCCTTGCGGCCGAGGCAAAATCACGAGTCAACCGGGTACGGCAGGAATCGCACATGTTGCCTTCCCGAATCAGCACTCCGCATACCTCGCAAGGATACGTCATATTCGGGTTGTTGGCAACCGAAATGCGCCCCTCCTTGATGAACTTGGTAATTTGCCGGATCGAAACGCCTGTTGCCTCGTGGACCTGTTGAATTGTGGCCAATTTCTCCTCACGCAAATAATTCAAGCATTTCTCGTACTCCTCTTCAATCTCCTTAATGCAAGAGGGGCAGATTTCTCTGAAATTATTGGCAAACAATCTTCCACAACGCGGACAATTCCCAAGATTCATACCCATGCTTAATCGTCCCTTCACATAACATCTATATAATGTTAGATTACTCTATTCAAGGGGGGTTCGTCTATATTTTTTACAGAAAAATGTAAGATTCAGGAACGGGCCCACGTCAAACTGTAAACTTCCGCCTGCCGGCCCAACCGCCCGCAAATGTCATGCAAAACCTTGGAGCACGATTCAATGGTGCTGCCTGTCGTATACACATCATCAACCAGAACGATCCGTATGGGGGCCGCAGAAGGATCGGCAAACTTCATAGCTGCTGTATCCGGGAAAGTAAGGGCCGCTGAAACGGGATACTGTCCCGTCCCCGCTACACCGGACTCGGCGACATGCCCGGCGGGGGTGTATTTGCCGAACCAGCGGTCGGCGAGCATGGAGAAACCGTTCCGCTTCCGCCCGGCAGCCGTCAGAACCGCCGACAGCTGCTGTACCCCATGGGCTGACGGCTGGAATACGTCATGCAAATCCCGCAGCCGTTCCCAACGGCTTTTAAAGCTTTGTTTTTCGGTATGCCGGGAGCGTTCCACCAAACTAAGCAGCGGGAGATGTCCGGAGGCAGCAACGCCGTAGGCCAGACGCTTGGCCTGGTTAAATCCCCGCTCCTGCATGCGGTCGCCGCTGACCGGCACATAGGTAACGGCATCAATCCGGAAACGCCCAAAGCCATTAGCATCTTCCAGTTCCCGCAGCAGCGCCCTGTAAGCTTGAGCGGTCATTCTCGCGAGCACTGCCCCATAAGATTCATTTCCTCTGAATTTATACTGGGCTAACCATTCGCGCATTACCACGTTATAGCTCACCGCGCTGCGGTTCATTACAAAACTGGAGTGCGACCGTTCGGGTCTGCTGCAATCCGGACAGCCTACGGGCCGCCCGCAAATCTGGCAGCGGGTTTGCTTGATCCAAGGGATCGATAAGTAGCAGGACATGCAGATTTCCGGGTATCCCCGGACGCGGTCGGAAATCGTTTTGCCGCAGGTTAAACACGGAATTCCCGGAGGGGCAAGCAGAGTGTGCAGCGAGGAAAACAACCCCGTCAAAGGGGAATTCCCCTCCGTCAAGGCGTAATGAACTTCTGGCGATGGCAGGCGGAGCCTGCCGTCCGCCGCATAGGTCCGCGTCCCGCTCCGTCTTCTTCTGCGGGGTCCCCGAACCGTCAAATTTTGGGATGACTTCGTCATTTAGACTACCTCCTTTTGTTTCAAAAAACCGTCCCTTAGCGCGGCTTTGTTCATCCAGCGAATTTGCCGCAGAGCTCCGCGCTGGGATTTCGTCCATTCGTGCGAGGCGAGCACCACCGTTCCGTTCGGGTCATCCTTCGAGCGCCCCGCACGCCCGGCCATTTGCACGAGGGATGCTTCATCGAATAGGTCGCTGTCCGCATCCAATATGTATACATCGCTTCGCGGCACCGTAACGCCGCGCTCCAAAATCGTCGTCGTCACCAGCAGCCTGATTTTTCCTTCGCGGAAATCAAGCACCTTCCGGCTCCTTTCCCGGTCCTGGGAAGAGGTTCCCGCCATCGGCAGCCCGGGAAAACAGCTCCGGAGCAGCGCCGTAAACGGCTCGATTTGCCGGATGCGGGTGATGAACACAAAAATTTGCGCGCCGCGGCGGACCGATTCCTCCAGAGGCCGAAGCAGGCAACGCGGGAGAAAACGGCGGCGCAGACAGGTCCCCACCGGATCCATCGCAATCCGAACCGGAACCGGGAGCGGATGGCCGTGGAAACGGGCCGGTACTTTGGCATGGGGCAGGCTGCCGGCGCGAATTTCCCGCTGCATGGCCGGGGGTGGCGTGGCGGACAGAAAGATGAATCGTCCGTCTCTTTTGCAGGCCGCCTCCGCGGCAAATTCCAGCATCGGATCGTTATGGTACGGAAACGCGTCAAGCTCATCGATGATGACCAAATCGAACGCCTCGTAAAAACGCAGCAACTGATGGGTTGTGGAAATAAACAGCCTTGCCTCTTCCCAGCGCTGCTCGCTCCCGCCATACAGCACCGCCATCGGTACCCCGGGAAAAGCTTTGGCCACCCGCGGCGCCAGCTCGAGCACAACGTCCCGGCGAGGCGTGGCCACCAGGACCCGCCCTCCCTTGTCCAGTACATAACGCAGCAGCGGAAATATCATTTCCGTCTTGCCGGCCCCGGTCACCGCCCACAGCAAAAACCGAGGAGGCCGGGTATCCGCCGGCCTGCCAAAGGGCAGCAGGCGTATGAGCCGGGAAAAGAGCGTGAAGCGGGGGGCGTCCCCCCGGGCTGAACGAAGGGCCTGCATGGCAAGCCGTAGGCCTGACGGCGGCGTAACTATTGACCTCAGCAAGTTCTTCAAGGCAGCCCGATGTCCTAACGGCGATGATCCAGTTATGGACTTTGACGCCGAGCGCAAATCTTCTGAAGGTTGCCGACTGCTTAGCAATGGCGGGGCTACGGGTGGAATCAATGGTGCAAATGTGCGCTCGGCAAGCGGTGCGGTCTGTTGTTCCGCCCACTGAGCAAAAACAGACGTCGAAGGCGTCGTCATCGAGGCTGCCGGTTGCTTGGACAGGGTGGCCAACGCCGGCTGCGCCGGGAGCTCGGCCGGCTGCAAGAGCTTGTGCGGCTGCGCCAGAAAGCGCAGCGCCTGCCCCGCCGCGCTGCGCTGCGCGGGGCTCAGCCCCCACCGGTCCAGCAGGGACGCGGTGGGGGCCACGGCCGAGCCGCCCGCCGCCTGCGGCGCGGCGGGCGGCTCGGCGCCAGCGCTGCCGCGAAGCAGCAGCGCACAAGAGCGGCTGCGCCCCAGCGCGAGGCAGGCCTCGCAGTAGGCGCAGCCGCGGGAGCCGCACGACCCGCAGGGTGTGCGGCGGTGCACCCCGCTGCCGCAGCGCCGGCAGCGGAGGCCCGCCCGGGCCCGGCGCCAGCGCGGGCCCGTACCCCCTCGGGCGGGGCCCCAGCCCACGCCCGAGGTAAGCCGCACGCGCCCCTGCAGGTGCGCGAGCTGGGCGGCGGAGCGCCATGCCGGCGCAAGGCCCGGCAGGCGTTCCGCCAGCAGCTGCTGGAGCTCCGCCAGCAGCTGCTGGAGCTCCGCCTCCAGCAGCGACCTGCCCGCGAGCGCGGCCGCAAGCCGCCGCGCCTCCTCAAGCGTGTGCACAAGCCACGCTTCCCCTGCGGCAAGCCGCTCCCTCCCCACCGAATCGGCCCGATTTAAAAAAAGCTTTTTATCCCGGTTATCCTTCCATGACCGCTTGTTATCCCCCCATACCTTTGCGTTCTCACCGCCTCCCAGTACGCTTTCCAACAACCTGAGACCTAGCGGAGTCAAGCCCTCCTCCCCTCTCCATAACCAGCCATGAACTCCTGTCCAAGCTTTTTCTTCAGCTCTTCCCAGCCCATTGCTCAAATTCATTCCGCCTGCGGCTCCCAGCCGGTTTCCATTCTTCCGGACAGATCCCCGTTCATCATCCATTAGCCTTTTTTCGGCCTCAAACTCCGGCTTTAAGCTGAGCTTTAAGAAGCTCTCCCAATCCTCCGCCTTCCATCGATCCATCGCCTCCTGAGCCTTAAACCGGTCCCGCAACTTCACCGCCCAACCTAAGGGCATACCATCCGAAAGCAAATACATCGCCGAAGCTTCCGGTTCAACTCCCGTATTATGTGAAGCTTCAACGCCGGGCAGAACATCGCCTGAACCAACAGGCCCTCCAGCCAAAGCCTGCCCAACGGTTAAAACCATCTTTCTCTTCACTCCCTGCCCTTCAAGCCCCCCTTGCCCATTCAAAACGTCCACAACACCACATGCTGCGTCCTCCTGATCGCTCAACCTCATGCACCGGCTTCCTTCCACACCCCACCAAAGCAAATCAACCCGCAAATCCAAACTAATCAAAATCCGCCATCCTGTAATCACTTTTACCGCATACAAACCCGCCTTCATTTCCACCTCTCCCCGCCAAAAAACAGCAGTTTATTGCATACTTCAACAATTTCAAGATAATTCCTCTATTTACTTATATTCCTTTTCTGTTTTTGCTTCTTTTTTTGTTTGACCTCCTTTTTTCGTCTCAATCTAAAAATCGGTGCTTGAACGGCCGGCCATGGGAACGGGGGACTTCATCCCGGGCTTGCTAAGGGACCGGAGCGCCCTTATTTGCCGAAAAAGTCGGCGCTTTATTTTTTAACGGACCGGAAAGACCTTATTTGCCCGAAAACAGCCAAAAATTCCTCGTTTGCAACCAGATAGCGTCTGCTGAGTCCGTTACGTCGGGAAATACCGGGGAAATGAGCAAATAACGTCATTTCCGTCCGTTAGCCCTCCCCACGTACTCCGACTAGTTTTGCCCAGCTCCCGTCGAGAGCCACGATTTCGGTTTTAATCCTTTTTTCAACAACACCTTTCTTCACAAACTCAAAAAACGCAAAAAAGCACACTCCTCCGGCCGTTAGCCTGAAAAAGAGTGTGCTTCACACTTTGCGCTGCGCATCCCGATGCGCGAGTATAAAGTTATGGCTTTGTTTTTGCTCGCTTATTGATATTCGCTGCGGCTTGGCGTTTTCCTGCAACGCCTGAAAATCTTTTGAAATCAAATAACTGGTACGCTTCCAATATCCCGTACGCTCCCAAACGCAGCCTGATGCGGGCAATTGACTTGGCGGCTTACACATGGACATAGGGGATTTTATTCGCCTCCTGCGGAATCCGAAGGTCGATGCATACGGGTGAGTCTTCGGCCATTTTGGCAACCTGCGCCTCTACATCTTCTTTCTGGACCGCCGTCAGACCGATAACGGTCAGCTCCATATCGCCTTGCGTCTGCAGCTTTTTCATAATCGCCAGCGTATCATCCTCTGATGCCTCGTCGAGCACCGTCACCCGCAGCGGCAATCCACGCAGTCTCGCATACCATGACAATGCACGCAAATACCATTCCATTTGACTTTCATGATTGCTCGTCACCAAAATATAATGGATCGTTTTGATCGTGGACTTCCGCCGCAGATATATCCCGTGCAGAAAATGAACCAGCGCCGCAGCCAATCCGTAACTAAGCAGAACCCAACCCATATAGGGAACCACGGAACTCACCTCCCTTATAGAGGTAGTTCAAAAAGTCATCTTTTGATCACGAAGCGGGTCATGAAGTGGATTCGACGTCGAATCTTGAATTCAGCCGGGCCTTCCGTTGCTCACGTAGGCTCCTCCTACGCTCCGCTACTCAGTCCCTAGCTTCATCCAAGCTTCTCGGTGCTGAAAACCTGACTTTTTGAACACTCCCTTATAGCGACAATATATGCCGCTAGCAAAAGGAGGGTTACTGGGCTCCCGTCAAGCAGACCTCTGCCCTAATAACGTCAGCTTCCATTCCTTTTTCCAATCGAGCTTGGACAGATAACTAGACCTTTTAATGTTACTGTACCGAAACAGCTCCCCTGTCCGTTGGGCCGGCATACTGCATTACGGCTAAATGCAAGAATTTCCGCAACACTTAGTTAATATAGTACGTGTTCAAAAAGGCCGTTTTCAACACCTAGACGGACTTTATGAACCACCACTATTAGGCCGGCGGCGCTATACTGCTATGTACCTGACCGGTTCCCCATTCCTACTGCATTCAAATAAATAGGAACTCGCCTCTCATTTCAATATCATGAATAATATGGAAACAAAGGCGCGGAGGCGGCCAGTCAAAAACGATTCCCGCATCATCTGCCACATCTATCTGCTCTAATAAACGCTCAGCTGTCTCTGCTGTCCTAAGATTACACCCTGCTGTCATCCCGTTTAGCTGTCTCCGCTGCCGCGGAATCGGCCCTGTTGCATTTTCAGGAGCGCCAGGCCGAATTCAAGGGTGTGAATATTTCAGCCGGTTAAAGGGTGACCCAACCGAACTTAATCGCATTAATGACCGCTTGAGTACGATCGTCAACGTCCATTTTCTGCAAAATGCTGCTGACATGGTTTTTGACTGTCTTCTCGCTAATAAACAAATGCTCACCAATCATCTTGTTGCTGCGGCCTTCCGCCATCAAACGAAGCACCTCGGCTTCCCGTCTCGTCAGCGGATTGTCATCGCCGGCGACGAATTTGACGCCCGCTTCGCGGATTGCATTGTCTTCGGCAATGGCTCCTGTCTCGCTCAAATATTCCATGCGGCGCAGCTGCTGAATCAGTTTGCCGGTTACTTTCGGATGAATGAACGCATTCCCCTCGGCCACTGTACGGATGGCGTTAACCAGGGATTCGGCCTCCATGTCTTTCAGTAAGTAGCCGGTTGCCCCTTTGCGCAGCGTTTCAAACACATAGCTTTCGTCATCGTGAATCGATAAAATGATGACCTTGACCTCGGGATACGACTCGCGGAGTTCTGCCGTAGCATCCACGCCATTCAATTGCGGCATGTTGATGTCCATCAGCACGATTTCCGGAGCAAACTGCTGGCAGCTTTCCAACACTTGAGTGCCGTCCCCGCATTCTCCCACGACTTCGATATCTTCCTCCATGTTCAAAATCCGCTTCAGACCCTCCCGAAACAATTGGTGATCGTCAGCCAAGAGAACTTTGATTGCTTGTCTGCTGCCACTCGTAAGATTATCCATCCTGGTACTCCTTTCTCTTCTCTGTGTTCGTTGGAATGTGGATGACGATTTTGGTACCCATATTCGCTGCTGATTCGATTTCCATTCTTCCTTCGAGTAATTCGACTCTTTCCCGCATGCCAATCAGTCCGAAATGGGTATGCTCTTTCGTCTTTTGCTCCAATTGATCCACCTTGAAGCCAAGACCGTTATCCCTCACTACGATACGCAGCATTTGCCCCTGATACGTGATCTCCACGCCAACATAGGTCGGAAAAGCATGCTTCGCCGCATTGGTGAGCGCTTCTTGCACCAGACGAAAAATCGCCGCTTCCATGGGAGAGGATAAGCGATGCTCTTTGCCCCTGGTTTCAAAGGTAGCCCGAATCTTGGTCTTTTCTTCATAGTCATGAACGTATTTACGCAACGTTGGAATCAGACCGAGATCATCGAGGGCCATCGGACGCAAATTAAAAATCACTTTCCGCATTTCTTCGAGACTGGAGCGAACCTGAGCCTTCAAATCTACTATTTCGTCCTGTACCAGTTTAAATTCCTGCTTAGCGAGCATTCTTTCTACAATTTCCGTCCTAAGCACTAGATTTGCGAGAAGCTGAGCGGGACCATCGTGAATCTCCCGCGAGATTCGTTTTCGTTCCTCTTCCTGCGCCAAAATAATCTTGAGACCAATCAACTGCCGGTTTTTAGCAGATTCCAAGATCCGGGTCACCTGTCCCAATTCGCCGGAAAAGTATTCGAGCACAACGCCCATTTGCGTACTGATCGTTTCAGCGCGTTCGACTGATTTTTCCACGTTTCGAACTCTTTTTTGCAGTTCATCACGTCTGGCCTTCAAATACATTTCCTTCTCGCGATAAATCAGCAAATCGAGCTGAAGCTGTGTCGCCTTCTCGTAAGCCTGCTTGATGTCCTCTTCTTTGTACCGCACGAAGTCCCGGCTGACTTCCGTCAGCCGGATGCGGGAACGTCTGTAGTTCACCTCGAGCTGGTCGACCTTCTCCACGGTTTCCGCCGTTTCCTTCATCACGTTTTGCAGTTCCGCGTTCAGCGTCTTCAGCTCATTTCGCGCCGAGTCCAAAATTTCGAGAATTTGCAGCTTACTACTTTCAAGTACGTTAACAGCGTTATTTATTACGCGATCTATGGCATCTGCTTGAAAATCCACCTATACCTTCTCCGTTTCTGTAGTCCGAATAGTCCCAGACTAATCATATCATGATTCGAGGGTGATGGATTTGGTTTTCTTTTCCCAATTTACGCCAATGCCCAGCTGTTCGGACACCAAACGTAATGGGACTAAAGTCCTGCTGTCGACAACAATCGGTGAAACTTCACCTAGTTTGCTGGTTCCGTTCACAAAAAATTCCTTTTTCCCCACGGTTAACTCAAGTACGGTCTCCCCGCGCGTCACGGTAATTTTTTTCGCGGCATTGTTCCAGGTGGAAGTCCCGCCGAAGGCGTCCAGCACATATTTAATCGGCACATACGTCGTGTTGTTCTTCAGCAGCGGAGCCACTTCCAGGCTTTGTTTCGCCCCGTCCACCGTCATCGATTTTTGGCCGACAATCATCACGGCTTTGACGCTGGGCTGGGTTACGGCTGCTGCTTCCCCTGTAGCGGCGGCGGGAGCGGTAAACCGGATATTGTCAAAAGAGACGCTGCCCGTCAGTGCACGTTCATCTTGCCCTTCTTCGACATTAACGACATACAGCCGTTTCAGCTTGGCCGGATACTTGATGCCCGCCGCTGTTAAGTCGACGTTCAGCGTTTTCCAACCCGTGAAGTCCAGCGGCCGCGCTAAATCGAGGTACACCGGTTTGCCATCGGCATCCGCCAACTCCGCGCGCACCCAGTTCAAGCTGGCATCGCCTAGGACATCGATCGTCATCGCCGTAGCGTTTTCCGGAATCTCCTTGCCGGTCGTTCCGTTGATTTGCGCGTAAGCAAATTTATTCCCGGTGCCGCCGGTCAAGTCGTAGTCAAGCTGCAGCACTTTCGAGTTCGCGCGTTCGCCCGTCCCTTGGACAATCGTTGCCGTTCCCTGCGACTCGGCCGGAAGCCCCGTAAACGAAATCGGGTAAGACGCGTTTTCAAAGCTTTCCCAAATCGTGTCCGTGGAAGCGGACAAGACGACCGGCGTGCCGGTGAAGCCATCATAGCTAGGCGTAGCATAAGCGACCTTCGTGCCGGAGTTTATCGACTGCACGGTGAGCGCGCCGTCCTTCACGCTGGCCTTCATGCCGCTGAAGGTCCATTTCACGGATTCAGCCGGAACGTTCACCGTGCTTCCGCTCTTCAGCTCCGCCGTAACCGGTACGGATACCGAAGCGCCCGCTTCGAGCGGCGCAAACGTCGTGCCCGGTGTCAAGCTCGCAAGGTCACTGCCTCCCAGCACCGTTACTTCCATGCTGCTGCTCGCCGAGCCGCTCGTCGCCGTAATTTTTGCAGTTCCCGCCGTAACACCTTTAAATCCACTGCCTGTCCACTTAACGTTCCCGTTGCTCGCTTTCCAGGATGCCACCGAGCTTTCCGTCGCAATTGGGTTGTAATACGTATCGTAGCCTTTTAGGGCATAAGGGACCGTTTGTCCGATGAGCAGCGTGGTCGATCCGCTGACTTTAAATCCTTTCAGCGTACCTTGTGGAGCCGAAGTGAAAACGCCGAGGCCGTTGGCGACGGCGCGTTGTCCCGCCGATCCATTGGATGTCGTAAAGGTGAGTTGTGCGCTGGTTTCGGCAAGCGGACGATTCACCATCGTTGTCGAACCTCCTCCGTCCAGGTTAAGCCCTTTCCACACCCCGATGCCCGTCATAAGACCTTGCAGTTCCTTTAACGTCAACCCGGAGCTGTTGCTATTTTTCTCAGCGGTAATAATGTAAGCCGTTTTTCCGTCTTTGGAGTAGCCGACGGCCGTACGCGCTACGGTGCTGCCTCCGCTGATCGAGTTTGTTGAACGGGTGAACGACGAGGCCTTGCCTTGGTCGACCAGCAGCGTATGGCCGCCGATCATCACCTTGAGATCCGCCGGATTGACGCTTGTCCCTGTCGTTAAAGACTGCAGTTCATATTGCGTATCGATGCGCTGTCCGACCTCCAAATGTTGAGCAACGTAGTCCGCCGCCGCTCCATGAGCGCGCAAAATATATCCGTCCGCCGGCACGGCCCCCGGAATCGGCGCTTTGATCGAAATCTGCGAGATCACATCGCCTTGCACGAGCACTTCCGTCGGCGTTGTCGAGGTGTCCACCGGACGCTGCGCGGATTTCCAGGCGCTGGTGTAAATAAACATCTTGTTAACATGGCTGCGGGCTTTATCCGGCTCCGTTATGTACGATTCCTGGTTGATCCCCGCAAGCTCAAACGACGAACCGTCCTCGGCAACCACCGTCCCGTTAAAACCAAACCGGTCAATAAACGGCGTTCCGTCATTTTTCACCCCAAACGCGTACATGCCTTCGAGCTGCGCCGGGCTCGTGACGAGCGTTCCTTGGGAAACCGCCGCACCCATCGGCACGCCTTGCCCTCCGGTGGCAAAGAAATCGCCGTTGACCCCGGCCACGGCACCGGTTTCTTTGGCCATGCCTTCCACCGATTGCCGGGTCGTCAATTGCCCCCCTTTGCCGGTCATTACATCCAAACTGACGTAAGGATTGGTTAAATCGACTTCGACCACATCCGTCAACACTTTGACGGACTTGCCCGAACGCGTTACCGTGTATTGATATTTGACGAGTTTCGCTCCGGACGTAAGAATCTCTTCACTTAATTTAACGGCTTGATTGCTTGCGGCATACGCCGTAGAAGCTGTTCCCCCAATTGATACCGGTCCCCATCCGATCGCCGGCTGAATCCAAATCATTCCCGCCAAAGAGACGATCGCCAATCGTTTCCCGCCCCGCACTACAATCTGCATCCATTTCAAGTCCTGATTCTTATCCACTACCATTTGATTTGCTACTCTCCCAACTTTTTCAAAAATGATCCAAAGCAGACTGCACACTCTATCACTTCGGAAACCTAATCTATAAATTATAGACTACTTTCCGGCCGAAAAGTTACGAAAAAAAGCAAGATTAGCAAAGTTCTCTATGTTTTTGAAAAGCGGAAGTTGCTAGCTGTGAATAACGTGGATTATGTGGATAAAATTTGTGGATATTGTGGATTGTTTCTGTGGATAATGGGGATAACGTGAATATATGAGACGTAGCACGTCCTGATCTTCTCTGTGGATAACGGATAAATAACTATTTGTTTTACAACTCTTCAACTTTATTAGCACGAAAAAACTCTCGATACATGAGCCCAAAAACGAGGGTCGCAGCGCAAAAAAACGGATACCTTCTCCCTCCAGGGAGCCGATATCCGTTTCTATTAACGACAGTTTATAATCCAGCTTGCGCCTTCAGCGCCTCGGCCTTATCTATGCGTTCCCAAGGCAAATCGATGTCCGTACGTCCAAAATGACCGTAGGCTGCAGTTTGACGGTAAATAGGACGGCGAAGATCCAACATGCGAATAATACCCGCCGGACGAAGGTCAAAATTCTGGCGAACAAGCTCCACCAGTTTTTCTTCCGGCACTTTGCCTGTACCGTAAGTATCAACATTAATGGATACCGGGTTAGCAACGCCGATCGCGTAAGCCAACTGGATTTCCACTTTGTCGGCTAGTCCCGCCGCGATGAGGTTTTTCGCCACATAGCGTGCTGCGTATGCTGCAGAACGGTCAACCTTTGTCGGGTCCTTCCCCGAGAATGCGCCGCCGCCGTGACGAGCGTATCCGCCGTACGTATCGACAATAATTTTACGCCCTGTTAAACCGGCATCGCCTTGAGGCCCCCCGATGACGAATCGGCCTGTAGGGTTAATGAAGTATTTCGTTTCCCCATCCAACAATTCCGCAGGAACGACGGGAAGAATAACGTGCTCTTTAATATCTTTTTGAATTTGTTCCAGTGTAATATCTTCCGCATGCTGCGAAGAAACGACGATCGTATCTACTCGTTTTGGTTTACCGTCGATATATTCGATCGTCACTTGAGTCTTGCCGTCCGGCCGGAGGTAGCCAAGCGTTCCGTCCTTCCGTACTTCGGAAAGGCGCCGGGCAATCCGGTGCGACAAAGCAATCGGAAGCGGCATGAGTTCCGGCGTTTCATTTGTAGCAAAACCAAACATCAATCCCTGGTCGCCGGCGCCAATATTTTCCGTTTCTTTGTCGACTTGGGCAGGATCCCGGCTTTCCAAAGCGGCGTTTACACCTTGGGCAATGTCGGCGGACTGCTCATTAAGCGAAGTGAGTACCGCACAAGTATTAAAATCGAATCCATATTTAGCGCGGGTATAACCAATCTCTTTCACTGTCTTGCGAACAATAGCAGGAATATCGACATATTCAGACTTGGTGCTGATCTCCCCGATAACGAGTACTAGCCCGGTGGCTACGGAAACTTCACATGCAACCCGGGCATAGGGATCATTGGCCAAAAATGCGTCAAGAACCGCATCGGAAATTTGATCGCAAATTTTATCCGGGTGTCCTTCCGTAACGGACTCGGAAGTAAATAAGTGTCGCCCTTGTACGGACATAAAATTTCAACCTCCCCATGGATAGTATGGCGAAAGCCTTCGTATCCAATACTAAAAATGCCCCCAATGGATGATGGGCAGATTTACCAACTTTATTTTCCAAAAAATGAACCTTTCCCTGATCGGAAAAGGTTGTTTTGACAATCCTCAAAGTCATATTATCGCATTTGCCATGTCATGTCAAAAGATTAGTGCAAAAGCAAATCATGCTGCGCCTGAGCGACCAGCCGTTTTGTAATTTCTCCGCCGACCGAGCCGTTTTCCCGTGATGTGAGATGCCGCCAACTACCGCCGGAGCTTGTCCCCAAAGCGCCGAGCTCGCTGGCGAATTCCGTATCCGACGCCTCACCGGCTACCCCGCCGCCGACCGGCAACCCGAACTCTGCCGCAATCTCATACTTCCACTGTTTAAGCACTTGACGGCATTCCGGAATCAGTTTGGAGTTGCTTCTTGCCATCTTTGATCCACCCCCAGAAATATTGTTATTGTCGTTCAGGAGTAGGATGTGCTCGGCGGAGAAAAATACCCTATAGAATTATTGTTCGTTTAGGAAAAAATCGGCTGTACTATTTTAGCGAATATCCGCCGCGAACCAACACCGTCAGGCTGTACTTATTTCCGGCCAGAACCTGAACCCCGCGCCCATCCCGGGGAAACGAAAGCAGGTGGTTGTTCGTTACCGCTCCTCCATTTTTGATATCTACGCCATCGGTCAAATCCGTGACACCGTCAGCGTCAATACTGTAAATTACAGCCTTCCCTGCACGAACCACGAACTCCGCTCCAGCTGCCGCAATCAACGTCTGACCCGGCTCTACTGTTACAACTTCAATTGCATCGGTTGAGCCGCCTCCTTTGCTGCCGCTGCTGCTGCTCGTCGAAGGAGCCGAAGGCTTTGTTGTGGTTACGCCTCCCTTGAGCGCCTGCTGAATGGCCTGGTCCACATAACTCTTCGTCACAACCGGATCGTCAGCGGTGCCTGGTTGACCTGTTACGCTTGAGCCTTCTGCCGTCAAATTCAGCAACGAACCTGCCCAAATACTACCACCAATCACCACCGTCGCTGACATGACTTTCCATACTGTCTTCATCATGTTCCTCCTCAAATCTCTCATTACGATAATGATAGAGGTTATACAGGCGTGAAACAAGCCCAATTTTAGTACTCATCCGTATCGGTCTCATCATCATATTCAAAGCTTTGGCTGCCAAGCTTGATTTTGTAGCCCTGGAACAGGTCATAAACCGTCAATTTAAATTCGTCGTCTTCGGTGAGATCTTTAAATAACGGATCATTAAAACTGATGCTTGCTCTGCCGTCGCCTGCAAGAAGCAAGTCGGTTTCAGGGACGAACTCCTTTTCGAATACTCGACCGCTGGAATCCTCGACCTCAAACAGATATTTATGCCCAAACTCGCCGATCGTATAGTCCCTATTACGGGTCAGATCATAGGTAAAGCTCAGATTCATGGAGTTGCCGGAGAGAGTAGATTCCACGTCTGTCACCGCCAACTTATATGGGAATATCTCCAGGCCTCTCAGTTTTTTATTGGCTGTTGGATTAGAAACACCAAGCTCTAGAGCAACCGCATTTATATAACCTGTCGCTTCGCCTTTGACCGGCGTCAGCTTGTTATCGGTGATCCCTTCCCCAACAATCAGCTTCATATCGGTTATTGAGATCCGCTTAGGAATTTTAGTCCATGCTGCAACCACGCTTTTCTCTTCCGGCCCGGCCGGAGTATCGATCTGGCTGACCGTAGCTTTGTATGTCTGGCCGTCTGCTGTCTGGTATGCCCCGACAATTTGCGAAAGATCCATTTGATGTTCTTCCAGATTCTTGACATCCAGTTCGGTATAAACGAGATCGCTGGATGGACCTAAGTAAACACGGGAACTTATCACACCCAACTCTTGTTTGCGTCCAGGCGTATCGAACGTAAAGGAGGCTCCCTTGGCTATACCGGCCACCTCCGGTATTGCGCCCGTATTGCTGAATTGAATCCAGTCGGTACTCTCTTCCCCTATCTTCTCAAGCAGGGCAATCTGCAGTTGGTCAAACTTCAGATAGCTGGGCACCTTAGCTGTCACAAAAATGTCCATCGACATTCCGGCTCCAATTAATCTGTCCGGCTGCGTGAATATCAGTTTGGTTCCTTCAGTCAGCTTAACGGAGTCCACTTGCAAGCTCCCGGTCAGTTCCGGCAGCTGTAACGTTTTGATGTTATCATTGCTAATCGTAATTTTGGCGTTGACCAGATCGCCATCACTCCAAGGCAGTCTTTGCAGCGAAGACAAGGTAACGCCAAAAACACCGTCCTTCGTCTGTATAAACTGCTCGGTTCCGACCATTTTATCGGCGGTATGAATGGTCTGCAGCGCAAAAATCGCGAGCGGATAGGCGATTTTCTCCTTGTTGTCCTCCGCGGTCGGCAAATTCATGAACAGACGCGGATAGGCAATGCTGATATTGGGCGGCACCGTCACCGGGAGGGTTATGAATCTTTGCTCCAGCGGTTGAAGGGTCATATTTTCCAATGCTGGGGCCTTAATCGGCATACGGTATCCATCCGAGGTTTGCAGTTCAAATTGATACTTCGGCAAAGTGATCGTCGCCCCACTTGTATTGCGGAAAGCAAAGCGTACAGACAGCTCATGTTCAAGATCATTTTTGTTCACGACAGCGCTCATCACCTGGACGGCTATTTTGCCGTTGCCGGCTTGAATGAACTTTTCGACATTGGGTTTAACTGTCATCAGGTTATCGCCTTCGCCAGGCAATTGCATCGTTGCAATCGGCAGACTCTGCTTGGCCGTTTCGTCATCCAGCGCCACTTGCAGTTCCATGTTCGACAGCTCGATTTTCTTCGGGATTTGAGCCATCAGGTGAAGTGTTTTCGTATCCTTGGGTTGGATTTTGTAATCCACACTGGTTGTTGGATCCGCTGTCATCAGATAGCTTGCACCTGTAGATGAACGGATAACAAATTTCATTTTCGGATCTTCAAACAGCTTGTAGCCGACATTCGTCATATTGAGCAAAACATTGACGTATTTATAGTCGCCTGAAACATAAGAAGCCACTTGCCCCACCTTTGCCTTTACACGGGCATCGGCAATCCACAATGTTTTGGATTGATTCGCAGGAGTCGACGTCAAATAATCTGCTGGAATCTTGAACTGTCCTTTTAACGCCTCGTACTCAGGCTGGCTAAAATCCCATTTGACCACCTGGAATATCAGATTTTGCGGCTTGATGTGATTCGCAATTCGAGCTGTATACGTCAACGTCGTGGAAGAACCGGCCGCCAGCTTCTTCTTGTCTTTGTCTTTGGTCATCAACGACGTACTGTAAGTTGTCCCGCTTGTGGTTTTTACTTTGGACCAGTAATCGAGCAAATCGATCGTCTTGTTGTCCTTATTTTGGATCGTCAGCGTATACGTAAGAATACTTTCGCCGTCCAGAGTTAAAATATTGACGTCGCTCAATTGAACCAAACTTTTCGCGGTAATCTTCACCGGAGGCAAATTGGCTAATGTATGTACCGTTTCCTGTTTTACAGTTTTAACCGGGTTAGTAGTCTTGGGTGTTGTTGCAGCCCAGGTTTGTGATGGCAGGGGCACTAATGCGGATACTGTCAAAACAAAGGCCGCTGCAGTCTTTGAAACTTTTCTCAAAATGTCTCCTCCCCGTTTAGCATTATTAATTATTTAGACGTTTTTAGATAAAAAATGTTTCGTATAAACAAAAAACGAGGCGAAAGCACTGCTTCCACCTCCGAAAATTTATTCATTCTGTGTGATAGAAATATTTTATTCTGGCACTGCAATCCACGGTTTCTCATAGACCAGTTTGGCGCTATCCAGACCTGTGACGATGGCAGATATTTTTTGTTTCAAGCTTTCCAATTGAAGCTGTGCTTGAAACACTTCATATTGAGTCGCCATGCCCAGTTCATAACGTTTTTGTACTACGTTCAGGGCGTCAGTAGCGCTTGTTAAGGAAGCCTGAAGCTGAGTGTATTGAGTTTCAAGCTGTTTAATTTGATCATAGGTTTGCCGGATGGCATCTTCAAGTTGTTTCTTGGCTTCAGATGTACTAATCTTTTTCACATCAACGCCGATTTTTGTATTTTCATAAGCATTGATCGTTTTCCCAATGGCGAAAGTAAAATAATTAACGTTCAGATCAGCCTGCTCAACCTCTCGTTCAGCCTTCCACACGGGAGGGCTGTCGGCTTGAACCCGGCCAATATGAGCGTCCACATTATCTTCAAATACTTCAAATTTGGGATGATCGGTTACTTCATACTTCTGATCCGCTTTATAGCCTATTAACGCATTTAAAGTTCGATAGGCTTCATCCAGAGCCTTAGCCGCTACTTCCTGCGCAGCTTTAGTCTGGGCCAACGTATTCTGCGCTTGGGTTACTTCATATTCGCTGGCCATTTGATTCGACAACTTGGTCTGTGCAATGCGCAGCTTCCATTCTGCATCTGTTACGTTGAGATCGGCCAAGCGCTTATCCTCAATGGCGTTAATGATAGCATTATAGCTTTTTTTAACTTTGTAAGCCATGCTCTCTTTGGCCACCTCTAAGTTTTTCTTGGATATCAGGTAGCTTATTTGCGCCTGGCTGTAATTATTAAAAGCGACTTTTGCTTCAGGATTGCCGTTCGGACCGGGAGTAGGGATAAAATCGATGCTATCGGCGGTGTCTTCCAACTTATTGTCATCTGCCTTAAGCGATTTCTCCTGCATCTTGATTATATTGCTGTTGGCGACCGCAAGAGCGACAGCGTCTTCATAGGCCAGCGGCTCCGTGTTGGTCTCATAAATGGCTTCCGTAGTTGTAACAGGGACAATAGGAGCAGGATTTGAACTGCTTTGTTCACTTTCTGTCTTCACAGGCAGCTCAATTTGGATGGTTGAAGTTGCTTTATCCCAATCCACTTTAGCGCCGAACGATTCCCCGACAAAACGTAACGGTACGTAGGCAGATCCATTTATGAGTTTAGCGGGCGTCTCCAAAGTAATCGATTGACCGTTCTTGTGAGCGGTAGTATTATTCACTTTCAATTCAATGGTGTCCGTACCCTTGGTTGCAGTAATTAATCCGCTAGCAGTATCATAATCAACTTGAGCGCCAAGCGATTCAAACAGAGCCCGCATCGGAACCAAGGTTACATGATTGCTTTGAATGGGTTGTTGACTAAATGTCTGAGTTATTCCATTGAGGGTTACATGAATATCCTTAGCCGATTGCGCAGAAGCTGCACCCACTACAACGGAAGACAACAGTGCTGTGGAAACTAAAGCCGAGCCCAGTCGTTTCATCTCATACCACTCCTCCTTACACTATATTGTTGATTGTAGACTTATTACGATTCCATAATGAATAAAACCTGTATTGCGGGAAATACTATGAAAAAAGGGCTCCCCTAATAGGAACCCCTTTTTCATTATTCATAAGACGTTAGAACCAGCGATAGCGGTTCTTATTTTGCTTGTGTTACCGTAACTGTGTTAGTATCTTTGTCCCATTTGATATCTGCTCCCAAAGCTTGACCTACCCAGCTGATAGGCAGAACCGTACGGTTGTTCTTGGTGATTGCTTTAACGTCCATGTTAATTGCTGCACCGTTAACCGTCAGGATGTTAGTTTTCAGTTTGATTTGTACGATACGGTCACCTTTCAACAGCGTGACTGTGGAAGTCTTCTTATCAAACTTAATGTTTTGTGGAGCAACACCCAGAGCATCGGCTACGTAACGAACAGGCAGGAAAGTGCGTCCGTTCTCGATGTAAGGAGCAACGTCGGCTGTATAAGTTGCGCCATTTACAGTGTAGCTCGTGCTACCGATTTTGAAAATAGATACAGTATTACCTTTGGATTCTTCAACCGGTGCCGGAGTAGAAACTTTAGCGATAATTGCTTTTGCTACCGCTTTGTTATCTTTCCAATTCGAATACTTTTGAGTTTCGGATACAGCATCGCCTTCAACGGACAGTTCAACTTTTCCTTCCGGAACAGTACGGTCAAGGATAACGTTAACATCCGATACGGAAATCGTGCTAGCCACATCACTTTCGCCCTCAACGTCGAAGATTACAGTCGTGTCATCGCTCGATCTTCTAACATTATTGATAATCAGGTCCCCGCCAGATACTTTAACCGTCGGTGTGCTTGCAAATTTAACGCCATCCGGCAGAACCAAACGAACTTCGCCATCGTCCACCAAAGCGCCAAGTTTACCTTCAGTGATGGTGAAATCACCGGCCTTTTGTTCGCGTGCACCGATAATGACATCAGGAGCCGATGCTACTTGCGCAGTAACCGGAGCAACAGCCTTAGCTACTACAACGTCCCCTTTAACTCCTGCGGAACCGCCAACCGAAATTTTCAAATCGCCGGTGAAGTCAGGAGCCAAAGCTACTTCAAGGTCTTCGAAGTCGAGCGTCGCTGCATCCGTATTACCAGTGTCGCGCTTCACCAAGTATTTGGCTGTACGATTGTTATTTCCTGTAAAGCCTTCAAACGTCAATGTCAAACCTTCGTCTGTTACAGTAGGAAGGGCATTAGGTTTTGTAGACTTATTCTTACCGTCAATATCCCATTCATACTCATCCTGCCATCTAGCACCCTCCGGCAGCGTCAGTTCAAGATAACGTCCGTTCGAGCCAGTTACGATACTGTCACCAACAGTCTCAGTAATATGGAAATCGGCAATTCTCTGTTCATCTTGGCCGGAAACCAAAGTAGGTGCATCTTCAGCCTTCAGCGTGGATTCATATTCACCATAAGTACCGATTTTGGCTTCAGAAATGTTAGCGGAAGTTCTGCCGCTCAGGCGAGCAATGATATCGCCTTTCTTGACTTTTGTGGAATCATCAACTCTGAAGTCGTAAGGAATTTCAATTCTGGTCTCAATTTTATTGGCATTGTTATTGCGCGCTTCCACTGCTGCCTTTGTAGCGGCATCAGTTTTAACCGTAATAACCAGTTCTTGACCATCTTTGTCTTGTGCGACATTAAGCCACTCAGGTTTAAAATCACCGAACATAAGTTTGCGCGCTTTATTATTGTCGACCCAAACATATCCATTAGGCAGTTTAATTCTTAATTCAGTGTTTGCATCCAATGCACCAGCATAAGGCTCCTCGATGACGATCTTAGGATCAAATCTCTCATTCGATGTATCCAAGCTGCCAAAAGACACGTTAAGACTGTTTTTATTTTTAGCAACTGTAGCAACAATTTTAGAACCAGCCGGGAAAGGACTGCTTCCAGGAGCCGTAAATTCAACCTTAGCTTCCTTACTGCTGTCAATGATCAAACCACCGAGTTCCAGCGAGAAGACTGCAGGGTCTTTATCAAGAACCACACCTTCACCAACGTATTCAATTGCAATTGTACTTGCACCGGAACTTTGCATAACTACAAAATCATTATCTGTAAGAGAATCTGAGGAGGCAGCACCAGGATTAGCCAATTTCAAGGTATTTGCTGCCTTCACACCGTTAAACGCAGCGAAGTCACGTCCCTTAATAGTGTGGTAAGTAGTTTCTGTGACGCTAGTGTCTTCCTGCATATCAAACGGCAGACTAATATTAAGCTGATCGCCTTTATGAAGGGTAGAGTACTTAGGAATCTCAAATTTGACGCTGCCCACGCGCTGTGCTTTACCATTATTAACTACGCTCGGCGTGCTCAGAACCGTAATGTCACCATTGCTGGCAGCTTCAACAGCGGATGGAGCAATAATTGCTGTTACAGGCGCCGCTACACCGGCAACCAATGTTGCTGTAGCAAGCACGTTAATAATTCTTTTGTTAAACTTTGTCATAACCTTTTTTTCTCCTCCTTGAACATCATCAATTACATTATTATTTTCTTTGTGTCGAGTCATGTCACTCATGTCGTTACACCTCCTTTCCGAGTGTTGATGCAACTCTTATAAAATGATATCTGTGACAATATCACAGAAGCTTGAAACCAAAATAATGAAGCAGGCGAAAAACTCACAACTTACTCCAGTATTATACAATGTGATTACAACGCCGTAAAGATTTTTTATCATATTTTGTCTTTTGAAATTGTAATCATCTGTACCATACTCACACAATTAGACGTTTTGGAGTTCGAAAAGTTGCGATACTTTTAAAAAAGTTTTTGATTTTTTTAAAAAGTATGTATTCACCCTTCTTACAGTTATAATTATACTCTAAAGGCTTATCTAGCGTCATCCAGCAATTATTTCCTACATCTCCTAATATCTACATAAATAAGGAGGTGCAGAATGATACGGAAAGGGGTTCTAAAACGCATCATTCTGCCCGGAAAAGGTAATGACATACAAAGATATGCCAAACAAGGAGACATTATTACTGATTTAAAATGGTGACCTTGGCGCCGTCAGTAAGCATAACTGCACCCTTAACGACGATTTGTTGCCCCTCCGAGAGCCCTTCGGTCACTTCCACCTGCTCGGCGCTCTCTTCTCCTGTCTGAATTTTCACTTGTTTTGCAGCATTTCCTTCGATGATATAGACGTACTTTACACCCGCCTTTTCAGTAACAGCGGCTTGCGGAACGAGCAGCCCTTCCCCTGCCCCGGATTGGATATACACATTGGCTACCATGCCTGCCTTAAGTGTATTAGAAGAATTCTCTATAGAGATTTCAACAGGATAAGCCTTCAGATCCTGATCCATGACAGAGTTGATCGCCGTAACCTTGGCGTTAATTCTCTTGTCGACGGAAGGAATGCCTACTGTCACGGAGGAACCGACTTTAACCTTCATCATTTCAGACTCGGACAAATTTACTTTCACAAGAATCGGATTGGTATTTGCAATCGTGACAACGGGTGACTGAGGACTCACAATCTGTCCAACATTGCCGTTGACAACCGAAAGCGTTCCGGACATGGGTGCTTTAACCGTAGCGTCATCCAACTGGGTGCGAGCTGTCTCAAGAGCGGAGCGCAACTGTTCAACATTGGCCTTAGCCACATCAATACCGGCTCCTTTACGGGCCAGTTCAAGTGATTTTAAGGCGTTTTGATATGTCGTTTGCGCACTTTCCAATGAAGTTTGAGCGTTGCTCAACGTCAGCTTTGCATTGTCCAGCCTGGTTTGGGCCTGCCTTGCTGCCGTCTGTGCCTGTTCCAGTTCGGACTGGGATACAGCGCCTGCCGCAAATAGCTGCTGTGTACGGTTCAGGGCGTTTTGTGCGTCCTTCAAAGAGGTCTCTGCATCCTTAATTGTGTTTTTCGCCGTATCTATAGAGCTTTGCTGCTGATCAAGGGCGGCTTTAGCCTGATCAACGCCGGATTCCGCCTGTTGAATCGATTGCTCCGTACTGCTCTGCGCTTGCTTCAGGTTAGCAAGCGCAACATTATAAGATTCCTCGGACTGCTTGATGCTGTCGCGAATATTCTTTTGATCCAGCGTAAACAAAACTTGGCCTTTTGTAACGGTCTGCCCGATTTTCAAATTGATGCTTGCAATTGTACCATTGATCTTTGGAGCTACCTGAATGGTTTTGTTGGGAGCCAGTGTGCCGACAACACCTGCTTCAGCTTCAATACTGCCCCTGGTTACCTTCCCGACCTCAACAGACACGGCCGCTTGTTCCGCTGGTGCGGCTGCAGGAGGCTGGCCTCCTGAGCAGCCGGCCAACGCCACTGATAAAGCCAAGGCCGATAACAATATTACTACACTTTTTTTATTCATGGTTTTCCCACCTCACTATGTCCCGCTTTATCTATTAGACCTGCAAACTGCCTTGCTCAAGTTTCGCCTGCTTCTTTGCTTCTCTTTTCTGCTGGCGTTTCAATTTGCGGTTATTGCGTCTAACTGTAATATTATCGAGCAAAATATATACGACAGGGATCAGAATCAACGTAATGATAGACCCAAAAGCAAGACCAAATACAACGACAACCGCCATAGGTGCCATAGTCTCATTTGCCGGGTCGCTGGAGACGACCATCGGCACCATCGCAAGCACCGTCGCCAGCATCGTCATCAGAATCGGCCGCAGCCGTTCGGACGCCGCATGCAGGATCGCCTTCTCGCGATCCATCCCCTCTTTACGGAGCTGAATAACAAAGTCAATCAAGACAATCGCATTGTTAACAACAAGTCCGGCGAGCATGATATACCCGATAAAGGCCATGATACTCAAGGCGGTCCCTGTCAAAATCAATCCCAGAACAACACCTATGAACGTTGGCGGGATCGAGAACATAATGACAAATGGTGTAAACATAGATTCAAACTGTCCGGCCATAACCATGTAAATCAGGAGGACGGAAATCAGAAGGGCAAGAGCTAGACTCGTAAAAGACTCCATCATTTGTTCTTCTTGTCCGCCGCCGGTATCCACTGTATAACCATCAGGCATCGACAGTTGATTCAGCAGTTTGGCTACATCCTGGTTAACACTGACCATATCTCTGCCTTCAACGGCTGCCGTAACCTGAACCTGACGGGTCTGATTTTCCCGGGTGATGGTGACAGGAACCTCGGCACGCTTCAGACTTGAAACTGAAGATAATGGTACGTCAATGCCCCGCGGCGTGGTAATCCGCAAAGTCTCAAGATAAGAGGCATCTTCCTTGAACTGCTCAGGCATAGAAATCTTAACATCAATTTCATCGTCTCCAGTGCGGTAGGCCGTAGCAACCGACCCATTGAATGAAGTACGCACCGCCGACAATATCTGTGATGTAGACAGCCCATACTCTGCAGCCAACTGACGGTTAACGACGACTTGGAATTCCTCGCGAGCGTCGTCTAGTGAACTCTTAACGTTAACCGCTCCCGGAACATCGCTTACTCCTCTGACAAGTTGATCCGAAAGCTCCCGCAGCACCTCCATATCGTCGCCTTTGAGGTTGATTTGAACGGCTGCACCAGCGGAAAAACTTTCACCCGCCGTAAGGGTTACTTTCGCATCCGGAATATTGGTGATTTTTTTCCGGAGTTCGGAAACGATTTGATCCGTTGAACGTGAACGTTCATCAACCAGCGTCACATCCAATGTAGCCGCGTTCGTCGGACTACCAAAGCTGAATCCTCCTGCCGAACCTACACTTGCCGACATTTTATCCAATTCAGGGATGCCTATGATTTCTTTCTCAATTTGCTGGACAACTTTGTTTGTTTCCTCCAGCTTGGTTCCATCCGGCAATGTCACCGATACACTGAACTGTCCCACATCTTGAGCCGGGATAAACTCAGACTTAACCAAAGGAGTTAAAGCGCCTGCACCTATAAACATAAGAATTGTTATAATGAGCACACTTTTTCTGTGATGGATGCTCCATTCCAACGTCTTGCTGTAGCCGTTTTTGAACTTTTCGAACCCGATATTGAACCATACGATTGGATTGAATCCCCGATAGGTACCCGAGGTATACACCGACTCGTCCGGAAGTTTCGGCAACCAGCGTGAACTGAGCATCGGAACGATCAACAGGGAAACAAGCAATGCTGCGATGTGAGAGAAAATAATCGTCAAAGCGAGCGGCTTAAATAACTCGCCTGCGATCCCTTCTGTGAATACAATCGGCAAAAAGACAACGATCTGCGCAAGCGCTGATGCCATAACGGCATTGCCGACCTGCTTGGAGCCATCGATTGCGCCCTGCAGCATGCTTTTCCCCTCATGCCGCTGCCTGAAAATATTCTCGATAATAACGACCGCGAAGTCCACAAATGAACCCAGGCCCAGGAGCAAACCGGCGAGCGATATAATATTGATCGTCTGGCCTGTGAAGTACATCATTAAGAAAGTGGCCACAAACGAAATTGGAATTACAACAGCCGCAATGATGGTTGAGCGGACGCTGTTCAGGAACAACAAGAGAATGGCGGATGCGATAATAAGGCCAAGAATAGCGTGCTCTACTAACAGGTTAACCGAGTCATGGATCGGCTCGGAGGCATCCGTTACAAGCTCAAGCTTGGTTCCTTCCGGCAGTTCCTGCCGAATCGAATCCAGCCTTTCCTTTACAGCATTCGCGATCTGCAAAGTGTTGCCGCCGGATGCTTTAGTAACCCCAATATTGATGCTCGGGTGCCCATTGTATGTAGAAATGGAGGTTACATCTTCGAAAGAATCCTCTACTGTAGCTATATCTTTAAGTTTAACGCTCCCTGATCCCGCTGCAATCGGAATTTCTCTCATTTCCGGAACGGCCCGGTACTCGCCATCAACACGTATTTGAATTTCCGAGTTACCCTTTCTTACAGCACCGGCAGAACCCGATTGGTTATTGGCGGCCAGTGCTTGACTTACCTGATCCAAGGTGATTCCATAACTTTCGAGCTTGGCGGGATCCAAATTTACGCGAATCAATCTGTCTTGTCCGCCTGCCACGCTTACGGACGCCACACCCGCTATTCTTTCAAGCTCGGGCTGAATAATGTCTTCCGCGATTGGCCTTAGGGAATTGACATCCTGATCTCCTGTAAACGCAAGATTGATAATAGGACTAGCATTTACATCAAGCTTCAATAGTCTGGGAGAATTAGCCGAATCAGGCAAAGCGCCCCTGACTCCGTCCAACTTATCCCGGATATCCAAACTAGCCTGATCCAGATCTGTCCCCCAGTTGAACTGGAGCATGACCATGGATGAGGCTTCCTGCGATTGAGAACTAACCGTATCTATGTTCTCTACGGACGCAAGGTTTTTTTCAATGGGCTTGGTCACCAACTCCTCGACTTCAGATGGCGTAGCCCCTGGTATGCTTGTGACAACGGCCACAACAGGAAACTGAAGCTCCGGCATCTGTTCCACCGGCAGCTTTGACCCAAAAATACCGCCCCCGATCAACAAAGCCACAACCAGCATAAAGACGGTTACGGGACGGCGTATTGAAAACTGGGACATTTCTCCACCCCCACATTATTTCTATAATCTATTTTTCAGGCTCCTGATTTACTACGGCGACGTATGCCCTTAGGTTACATTCGCACTACTCTTTCCAGTACTGCTCCTTCCTGTTGAGAAATAGGCCATCAAGCTCAAGATTTTACATTAATCATTATGCATCCTGCATATTTCGCAGTCAAATATTCCAAGCACGAATAAAATCCCAATTCGCCGCCTCCTTTTTCATTATTATAAAGCCTAACCTCTCCCATTAAATCGTACTTTCGTACATGTACCTTAGTTCAAAAGAAGCCTAGTCTAGGGTCTAGGTAAGGTTAGGACAGGCGATAAGACAAACGTCTAATGTCAAAAAAAGTGCGGGCGCAGAGCCATTTCTCTACACTCGCACTTTTTTGCATTAAAGAAACATTATTACATCTTAGGCAGTTTCTTCTGGTCAATCATTACTTTGGAAATAATAATTGCAGCGTCCCCGCGAAGCGTCGAAGCTTCAGGATTAAAATTATAGCCCTTGGCAGGATCTTTCGAATCTATCGGCGAACCGCTAATAAATCCTTTTTTCGCGATGGCCAGAACGGAAGCTTGGGCATAATAATCAATCGTTGAATAATCCTTGAAATATTTTTGAAGTCCTTTTTGGATCTTCGCATGGTCAGTGTCAAGTTTCAGGTTCAACGCCTTTGCCATGATGACTGCAGCATCCTGGCGTGTAATAAGCCCGTCTGGATTGAAGGCACCAGGTTGCGCCCCTTTAATATAACCTGCCCTTGCCGCAGTTTCTACGAAGCGGTAATCCCATAAGGCATCCAGGTCAATCACCGCGCTTTTGGGCACATCCCCAAAGTGCTGCTGGCCGCTGTAATTTAAAGCGAGCTGTTGGGCTTTGGTAATCATGCGTACAAATTCGGCACGCGTGATTTTCTTGTCCACACCAAATTGCGTAGACGGATCTATCGGATTCATGACCCCTTTAGCAAAAACAGTCTCAATGAATTCCCGCCCATAAGAGTGATCGATAATGTCCGTGTAAGTAGAGCTTAACTTGGCGACCACATAATAGCCAAATCGGTCAAACGGAACTTTAATGGTATGTTTTTTGGCGTCTACAACCCCGCCGATGTTCTCCCACTCTTTATTTTCCGGATCAAAATGGAACACGGTCACGAGCCGGCCGGCATCCTGAGCCATCGCCGCATCGTAAGCCAACGTCAATTCGCCGCGTTTTGACGGAACCAGTTCATTTTCCGGATCCCGTTTGAAGAAGCTTGGAATCTTCGAAAAATCAAACTGATACGGATCCGCCCCTTCGGTGATCGGGTCATATCCCGCTGTAGTGATATCGTCCGCGATACCGGCATCAATCCAGAACACCGGGCTGGCCTTGGCAAAACGATCCGGGAAATTACTGATAAAATATTGCCGTCCCGTATCTACCAAGTAGTTATAGTCGGCATAATTAACCTCAAATTCATGGCGGTCCACGACGCCGTCTTCGTTGTTGCCGATGGCAAAGCGAATCGTATGGCCGGAGAACACCTGGTTCTTCAATTGCTCGGGAAGATCATAATCCCGGCGAATCAAACTGGTGCCTTTTGTAAATTTCAGCGACAAGGCTCCGTCAAACACTTTATGCGAGCTTGCCATTGCAGCCATGAATTGACCGCCTGGAATATTGGTCGGTACATATTTGACCG
The DNA here is from genome assembly GCF_023715465.1 of Paenibacillus macerans. Taxonomy (GTDB): domain Bacteria; phylum Bacillota; class Bacilli; order Paenibacillales; family Paenibacillaceae; genus Fontibacillus; species Fontibacillus macerans_A. The sequence continues at coordinate 162,157 of NZ_JAMBOE010000006.1, read as the reverse complement.
TGATGGTCTCCTTCAACTCGTCGTTTCCTTCCTTGACGACAATGTTGATTTTCGTATCCTTATTCGCCTTCAAGCCAGTGACAACGGCCCGGAAGGCACGTGGATAATCACTTTTACCATCCAAATCGGCATCGTAAGCAACCATTTCCGCTTCCTTTTTGTCGATCGTCACGCTATCGGCAGTTTCTGAGGCAACGACAACCTCCACAAAATTTTGGTTCAAAATGCGCTTTTCCGGCAATGGCCGAATGACGTTAAACACGGTACGTTCATATAAAACTTCAATACGATAGGTCGAAGTAGCTCCATTGCTGGTGACCGTGAAATTGTAAACGACAGGAGAACCGTCCTTAGGCAGTTCCTGATTAATTAATACGAAGCTGAAGTATTGACCTTTTTCATTATAGTAAACGCGAAGGTCATTGACACTCTTCCCCGTGCTCTTATCGTAGACTTTACCTGTATCTTCGGAATAAAGTTCGTTGTCCAGGGTCCAGGTAATGCCATCGGAACTGGCGCTGTCCTCGGAGGACTTTATGTTCAAAATGTAATCCTCGGGATTGTCCAAATCCTCCAACGCAGCATTCACCGCACTATTGCTAATACCTAAATCCAGAAAATCAAAGGTGCCGTAAATTTTGATCTCCGACTCTTTCGTAGAGAACGTGGAACCGTTTTGTTTGAAAGCAGGGTCGGCAGCCGCCGGAATCTCATATGCGTTGCCAGTTGTAAACGGAATGACCCCCAAAGTGTCATTAACCGGGATATCCGGTACATTGGTTTGCGCCACATTAATTTTCACGCTTTTGGTGTAAGAGCTATTGCCGGATTTATAAACTAGCTTGATGACGTTGTTCCCCGTGCTGATCGCATTAGTCGCCGTTTTCTTATCCCCACTGGCTAATTTAAATTTATTGGGTGCCCCGTTCTCCTCCAGATCAACCAATGTATTATTGATATACAAATAGACCGTACGGTTGGAGCCGCTGTATTTAATAGTACCGGAATCAGGAATATTGAACAAAGTACCCGAAAAATCACCGACCGCATCCAAAATATTGTTCGTCATGCTGTCAACCGACGTCGTATCGACCGAGATTTGCTGCCCTTCGTAGAGCTTGTCGAATTGAACATAAGGACCATACAGCACGCTGGCCGCAACCGTCTTTTTGCTGCCGCCGACGGACAAGGTAATGTACTGGGTACCGTCGGAAGGAAGTTTATCGAATTTAACGATAATTCGCATGACATCCGTCTGGACCCCATTAATCGACTGTGTCGACAACTTACGGTTCACCACTTCCGGTTTCACGCCGCTGATATCCAGATCATTCCCCTTGGAATCTGTGATCTTGTCCAGACCAACATCGGTGGAATTATCTCCGTTAACTACCAGCACTTCAAAGCCGGCAGGCAATGCATAAATATCGGTAAAACTGGTTTCGCTTGTCAACGTACCCGTCAAATTCAGAGCCTGGTCGGCAGTTGTATTGCTGTTATAGCCATCAAGGTAGTTTACTTGATAAATAAAGGGTTGCAAGCTGTCGCGCAACGTAAAATAAGCTGTAAATTCCCCGACCGGTTTCCCTGTACCGCTGGAGTTCATAACTTTCAGTTCGACTTTGACCGTTTGATCGTAGGCAATGGTTGCCGGGGCATCAATGGAATAACTAATTACCGTAAACCCGCTGTTGGTATCCGTCGAATCAACCGTAGCATTGACGCTCCCTGTCCCTGTAGCTCCGCCGGAAAATGTATAGTCTACCGTAAATGTACCGCCCGTAATTGGAACGATGGCTTTCCCGGTGAGGTCAATGGATCCTGCATTGCCTGGAGCAACGTTAAAATCCGGGGCCGTTGCCAGGTCCGGAGATTTCGAACCTCCGGCCGTCAGATAAGTATCGTAAAACGTAGCACGACCGTTGTTAAACGCAAGCTCCCGTGTCGTTTCAACCGACTGGTCACCGTTGGTCGCTTTGATCGTGATCAGGTTTTTGCCTTCATTCACCTTAATTGATGAAGCCGTAAATTTGTAATCGTTGTAACTGGATACTTTATAGGACCAACTCTTCCCGTCTACGGTTACCGTGACAGACGTAGCATTTTTGGCTACCCCGCTAATGATAACTTCAGCCGAGCTCTTCCCATAATCCTTTGATCTTGGGGATGCGGTTACTACAGCCGTGGAGTCCTCGCTCAAGTCTACGGTTTCTCCGCTCAGACTTGCTTTCAAATTGGAAAGCGTCGGTCCGTTGCGAAACTCGATATAGATGGACTCTTCGACCGATTTAGAACCATTCGTTCCTTTGAACGTAATTCTGTTCATCCCGGGATATAGCTGCAAGTCCGTAACCTTAATATCATAGCCGTCAACCGTAATACCACCGGTTTGCCCTACATTGGAGGTGACAACTTCCCATTTTCCGGACTTGTTCTCAGCGATTTGATAAACGCTATAAGAGATGTTGCCATTGACATTGCTAATGGAGCCGACAAGATTCACCTCGTCCTTGTTTACGACTCTGGCAGAGCCCACATCATAGCTCTCGTTCGGAAACACGAAAAAACTCCCCGATGCAGCATGTGCGGTATTGGTCAAACCGGCCGGGAACAGACCAATCATCAGCAACGCTGTCATCAATAAGGACATTACTTTCTTCAACTCAAATCCCCCTTTGGTTTTCGCATAATTCTGCCTTCTGCCACTCGAAAAGCGACGAATCCAGCCACATAAATTTTATATCGGCCGCAGGAACTAAAAATTTAACCCCAAGACGTAGATTAGATCAGGTATTTCGTCCGCCACTTCTCCTAGGACGAAAGACGAAACTATAACTAAGGAAGATTTTTGCCTACAAAAAAAGGCTCCACCAGCTAAAATGCCGATAGAGCCCGTTGAGTCATCGTTGTTCTAAAGTGGTTAAGTCAACCTTTCGTATGGATTATGCGAATAAGAAGATAAAAATCCCGCCAACCACTCTAAAGGTCAACGGGTTATTACTTTCTAGTAATCTAATTTTTTGAGAGTAGCTACTATATAAGCGTTAGTATCTCCGCCAATTATTAAGTAGTAATAACCTGGGCGATGAATTTTATGATAGGTTGTAATGCCCACCCCGTTCATTTGAGGAGTGAAAACTATTTGGCTCACTAACATTTCTTCATCAGTCTCTGCATCTACAAACAATACAAAGACATTTGCTTCTCCTGCAGCCATCATGTAAGGAGTTACTTCTACTGTTTCACCATCTGTATAGACCCTTTCACTTTTTACAAGAGTTTCGTATTCATTTTTAACTACATTGACTTTGTTAGCGGCGAAGGCGTTTGACGAAAACGAAAACATCAGAAAAGCAGCGATCATTACCAGTAACATTGGTTTAAATTTTTTCATATACAGCAGTACCTCCTATAATATGGTTTATATTACATAATAAGATTATCCTATTAAGTGTGTCGAAGTATCGTGTTTGTTGTCGCAAAGAAAAAAATTCTATCAAAATGCCTATAAATAGATATATTGCATTTCAATCGCTCCAAAACGGTCATTTACGGAAAATAGAATGCTTTTTAGTTGATCTCATAGGGACGCCCTTCTTCTTGGATTTGACCCAGACGGTTAGTTGCAAAACCTGCAATTAGATTTCGACAATGAAGCGGGTTAGCCAGTTTTAATTGCATTTCCTACAACAACACCCGAACTTCTACGCCAGTCCTTCGATAATGCCGATTTTATTGCAGGTTTTGCATTTAAACAAGCACTTGTCCCTATTTTCCGATAAAGACTTGTACATTTCACAACTAAATCATTCATTTTCTGATGCAACGGACTCACTAATTATTAATTCTGCAATTAAAAAAAGCCTTGCCGCAACAACATTAGTTGCAAGCAAGGCTTGTCTTTTCTTTTTCAAACTATTTTGATCCCCGCTCTTCCCCGACCTTCATGCGCAGGCGCGCGAAGAAGTCAAGCACCGGGCGTTTCGTTTTGCCGATGAGGCCGATGATCTCGGCACCAATCTGCAGGAAAAACACCATGACGCAGATGACGACGAAGGTGACCCAGTTGGCGTTGTACATCGCTGCCGAAGACTGGATGACGGCCAACACACCGAAGAACGCGGCGATGCTGTAGATAATAAGTACCGTCTGGCGGTGGCTGAAGCCCAATTCACGCAAGCAATGATGCAAGTGTCCCTTGTCCGGCGAAAAGATCGGCTTCTTCTGCATCCAGCGGCGCACGATGGCGAACATCGTATCCGAAAGCGGCACCCCGATCAGAATGAGCGGCGTCAGGAAAGATACGATCGCAACCTGCTTGAAGCCGAGCAGCGACAGAAGCGCCAGACAAAAGCCGAGGAACAGCGCGCCCGAATCGCCCATAAATATTTTAGCAGGATGAAAATTAAAATACAGGAATCCCAAAATACTGCCGAGCAGCAGCAGGCATAAAAGCGCCACCATAACATTGCCCATAACAAAAGCCATGACAGCAATCGTGCCGATGGCTATCGCGGATACGCCGGCCGCCAAGCCGTCCAATCCATCGATCAGGTTGATCGCATTTGTCACACCTACGATCCACAAGATGGTGAACGGAATCGCGACCCAAGTTTCTACGGCAGCATAAGTATGAAACGGAATATTTGCAAATTCAATCCGGATATCGAAGCCGAACACGACGATGCAGGCCGTCGCGATTTGCACGAGAAATTTCAGTTTCGCGGGCAAATCGAAGCGGTCGTCCAAAGCTCCCAGCAGCACGGTGATCGAACCGCCCACCAGAAAAGCCTTAATAAAGTTCACTTCACGAAGCGTGAAAATCTCCGGAATAAACGGGAAAAGCAGCAGCAACGCAATGATAAACGAAGCGAAAATCCCCAAACCGCCGAGTCTCGGCATAATTCGCGTATGAACTTTTCGGGCGTTTGGCACGTCCACGGCGCCGACGGCAAAAGCGAACTTTTTGACGAGCGGCGTTAATCCCAAGGCCAAACCAAGCGAAACGATGAATCCGATGATATAAATCATCCACAACATTAAATTTTCGACCTCCAATTGTTCTGCCGGAATGAATTATACTCCGTTTAGAGAGAAAGACCAACCCCGAATTTGTGCAAAATTCCGATGTTTTGTCCATAAATCGTGACTTTTAGCCCATTTTCGTAAGGTTTTCTCTGTCCCGCAGCACACGCAGCGCAAATCTAGGCAGCGCAAGCATTCTGCGGAAACGGGTAGGTTCCTTCAATAAACGGTACAACCATTCCAGGCGGAGCTTGCGAAAAGCGATTGGAGCTCTTTTCGTGCGTCCCGAAATGACGTCAAAGCTGCCGCCGACTCCCATCATCACCGGCACGCCCAGCTTTTCCTTGTACTTAGCGATCCAAGGTTCCTGATTGTCCGCTCCCCGAGCGACAAACAGCAGGTGCGGAGCGACTTTGACGATTTGTGCGACGACTTCTTCATCCTCATCCGGCCCAAAAAAACCGTCGCGGTACCCTGCGATCTCCGCCCCAGGGTACTGGAGCGCCAGCCGCCGGGCGGTTTCCTTGACCACTTCGGGCGTGGAGCCAAGCAAATACACCCTCCATTGGTGACGTTCCCCCTGCTTCATCAGCTCGTGCAGCAGCTCATACCCCGGTACCCGCTCGGTCACCGGGTCCCCGCCTTTTTGTGCGGCCCACACCAGCCCGGTGCCATCCGGAATTACAAGTTCGGCGTCCTTCATGACCGCCTTATAATCCGGGTTCTCCAAGGCCGCCATCATCATAATCGGATTGGCCGTAATCACCTGATGCGGCTTTCCTTCGTTGGCCGCCCGGGTCAAGTAGGCTACCGTATCCTTCATTCCCCATTTGCAGACGGGAACACCGTACACCGATACCGTAGGAATCCCTTCCTTTGAGTTCGTCAACACCTTGCTCACCCTTTGCTCCGTAAAAATTCCACGATCCGCCGCGCTGGCATGCGCGCCTCGCGTTTGAGGCCGGCGATTTGCGAAGTCCGCGTTTTCCGCCAGACATCGCCTTCCTGCAGAAGGCGTTCGCCCTCGGCGGCCAAAATCCGCGGGTCCAGCTCCTCTGCCGTGCCTACCGGGACGCTCCCAATTCGACCAAGGAATTGGTCGATTTTCGGGTCATACGAGACGCCGAGCAGCGGCACGTTTTGCGAGGCGGCGTAGATCAAGCTGTGCAGCCGCATGCCGATCAACAGGCTGCACTCGCTTACCTCCCGCAGCATATCCTGCGGGTGCTCCGTTTCCGGCGCAATACTTACGGCGCATCCGCGTTCCGCCACATTTCCGAGCCGATCCATCACGAAACGCGAAGCTTCGTCATCACCCGGGAAATGAAACGGCAAAAAGCGGATATGCACCGACTTCCGTCGACAAAGGAGCGACAGCCCCTCGGCCAGCTGTGTAAGCTCGGTCCGCTGCCGATTCCAGAAGCGCACCGATACGCCAACGACCGGCAGAGGGGAACCCGAGTCTGGGCTTGAACCTTCCGTTTGCCCAGAGGTTGCAATGGAAATGCTCTCGTGTTCAGGCGAAACACGTTCAACCGGTGATTCCGCGCTGCTCCCGCCTTCCGGCAGCGTCAGCGCCATTACCGGGTCCGGGACCACCTCCACGTCGCCGCCGCGCAAGCCCATGCTGCGCAGCAGAGCGGCCGATTCCGCATCGCGGACGGAGATATAATCACAACGCCGGAAAACCGCGGCGATCAGCGGGCGGAAAAATTTGCGTTTCACCGGACCGATACCCTGGGCATAAACAAAGGTAGGCTTGCTCATCCATTGGGCTAGTTTGATAAAGCCCAAATAATAAGGAATCGTCATGACCCCCGTAGCGTCCTGCAGCAGACTTCCCCCACCGCTGATTAATCCGTCGCTGCTTTTTATAGCCTTCCTAACCTCGCTGAATTTCATCCGGTGCACGGCTTCGACGCCATACGTCCGGCGCGTCCATTCCGGATCGTTCGACAGCACGACCGGCTTAATGTCGATACCCGAGGTCAGCCCCTCTTCTTCCAGCGCGAGCAGGATCGACTTCAGCACCGCCTCGTCCCCGCTGTTGCGAAATCCGTAATACCCCGACAAAACTATGGTTCTAGTAGTCGCGGCGACCATTTATCCCAGCACCTTTCAATGATTTGCCAAACCAGTACGGCAATCAGTCCGAATACCAAACCAAGCCCGAGGCCCAGCACGTCGCGAATCAGGGAAATCGCCGCCGGCGTATGAATATGGGCGAACGTGTCGACCATCGACAGCTGCCCCATCACCGCCACAATCATCGCAAAAAACGCCCAGCGGTACCGGAAAGCGGCGAAGACGCCGACGATAAACAGCGGATGCGCCAGCAGAAACTCCTTGTTGCGCGGGCGTACGCCAAACGTGTTCTCCAGGAACGAACGGAAGGCGGCTTCGCCCGGCAGAAGCGTGCCGGCATTCCCTGTACGGGTCAGGTAATAATACGCAGCGGCGGCAAGTACAACCGCAATCACGACCAAAAGTACCGTGATCGGCATCTTCATCCAATTCTTAAGCTCTTCCCATACCGAATTGCCCCGGTACAGGAACACGTAGACGGCGATTAAAAAAATCGGCAACATATGCAGCAGGCTGACACCGCGGAACTGATTCAGCACGAGGCTGTACGTAATATTGTTCAGCAGCGCAATCACGAACGGCACCGCGGCGAGCGAAATAATCGCTGTTTTGACGTACAATACTAACGTATGCGTCAATCTTCGTCCGCTTGTCATGCCCGGATGCTTGTCCCGCAGCTCCTGAGTCTTGCGGATCGCCAGCACCATCGCCACGGTCGGCGCACTGATCGCCACGAACAAAGCGAGCGCTTGCTCCAGCATCGCCGGCTTCAGCACATACAACCCCGCTGAGCCGATCAAACCAAGGGCAAAAGCGGCCAACGTCAGAGACGGCAGATAACAGGAAATCAGCAGAGCAACAAAAGCGACACCACCCAAAACGACCAAGGCTTTCAAATATTTCTGCCAACTGGAATCATGAATTTGGAAAGGTTCCGCCGTCCCCAGCTCAAATCCGTCGTTTTCGATACGCTGAATCGCATTTCCCGGAGCCAGCAGCGAATGAACCAGATTGTCGAGCGGGTTCGTGATCGCCGCTTTGCCAGCATCCTTGGACGGGGAAGCATTCAAATAAATCATCCGGATATTGCGGTCCTTAGCGGCCAGTACAAAACGGTCAGCCAAAGTAGCCGTATCCTGACCGGCTTCCGCATCCGCCAAAGAATGCAGCCGGACAACGTTGTAATCGATCAAATACGCCAGCTTGTTGAAGCCTTTTTGCGGTGCCTTCAAGCCTTCGATCGCGGCGATACCGATGTGATATTTGTTCAGCAGTTCGGCAAAGCCCTGCAAGCTGTTCATATTTTCATTATCGTTATACCCCTTGACGGAATCCCCGTCGAATAAAATGCGGGTTACACCGTTTTCGGCGTAAAAAGCCAGCTGCCGGTCCATCGCTTCCTGATTATAAGGCTTGCTATCCGAAAGCCGGGGTAAAATTTGAAACCCTTTGTCCCGCAGCATAGCAAACGCGATAGGATCCTGCGGCATCGGTTTCAGAACGGCTTCTTCCATGCTCATGCCGATGATCAAGCCGCCGTGGCCTTGATACTCCCAATTAGCCACCGGGACGTCCAGACTCCGGAACGTTTCCTCAATCATTGGCCGAAGCTGCTTCTCGTTCTCCTCGCTGGTAAAAGCGATATAAGTGTAATTGCCATCCGGGGAAATAACGGATTGGTTCAACTTTGCCGCTTCGAGCGCGCTAAACATCATAATCCGGCGCGTTTTCGACAACTCGTCGAGCGTGCTTTCAAACATCGCCATCGTGTGAATTCCGGCTGTTTTCAGCCGATCGAGCTGCTCATTCATATAAGCCGCCGGATCCGCCTTATAAGAAGCGATCTCCACCAAACCGCGATAATTGAACACAAACTCCACCTTGTTTGCGGATGATTCCGTTTCCACCCGTTCATAAATCACCGGCAAGGAAGACACGATTCCGACAATCACCAATATCCACAACCATTTGCGGGAAAAGTTATTCCACCGCTGCCAACTTCGAATCACAAAGGTACCTCCTCAGAATGCATAAATGCAGTTGCTTATCGGCTAAAGTTCGGGTTACCCCTATCAAGAAGACAACTTTCTCAAATTGTCATTTAAAGTCTAAGAAAATGTAACAGGTATTCTCAACGATTAAGCATCAACGCGGGCCAGCACTTCTTCCTGCATGTGTCCAAGCCGAGCGGCCGCATCTTCATTGGACGTACCGCGGACACCGAAATAAAATTTGATTTTCGGCTCCGTGCCTGAAGGCCGCAAGCAGCACCAGGAACCGTCCTTCAGCAAAAATTTCAGCACGTTTTCCTTCGGCAATCCGTCCAGGCCAAGCGAGTAATCGAGCATTTCGCCGACTTGTACGTCTCCGATTTGCTGCGGCGGATTGCTGCGGAAATCCTCCATCAACGCGCCGATTTTAGCCAGACCGTCCTTGCCTTTCAGCGTACGCGACGCTAGCGCTTCCCGGTAATATCCGAACTGCGCGTAAAGTTCCTCCAGCACGCCGATCAACGTTTTACCTTGGCGCTTGTAATAGGCCGCCGCCTCGCAGATTAACGCCGAAGCTACGACCGCATCTTTGTCGCGAGCGTAATTGCCGGCCAGATACCCATAGCTTTCCTCATAGCCGAACAAATAAGTATAATCCTGGTGTTTTTCGAATTCGTTCATTTTCTCGCCGATATATTTAAAGCCAGTCAGTGTATTAAACACAGTGGCTCCGTAATGGCGGGCAATCGCCGCGCCAAGTTCGCTGGTGACGATCGTTTTGACGACCGCCCCGTTTGCCGGGAGCGCCCCCGCTTCTTTCATTTGGCTTAATACATAGTGTACAAGCAACGAGCCCGATTGGTTACCGGTAAGTATTTCATATTCGCCGTTTGCCGTTCTGACAACAGCCCCCATCCGGTCCGCATCCGGATCCGTTCCGATCAGCAGATCGGCTCCCACTTGTTTACCCAGCTCAATCGCCATGGCAAACGCCTCGCGCTCCTCCGGATTCGGCGATTTCACCGTGGAGAAGTTCGCGTCCGGCTGCTCCTGCTCCTTTACGATGTGCACTTGCGTGAAGCCCAGCTTCTCCAGCACGCGGCGCACCGGCACATTGCCCGTACCGTGAAGCGGCGTAAAGACGACGACCAAATCTTGGGCCGCCCCTGCCGAGAGCAGCTCCCGATTCACACTGGTGCGGGCGACCGTCTCCGCAAATGCTTCATCCTCCGCTTCGCCCAGCCAAACGAGAAGCCCCTTCGCCTCCGCTTCCTCGCGGGTCAGCCGCTTCACCTGCGCAAACGCGCTGACTCCCTGAATGTTCGCAATCACGCGTTCCGCTTCATGCGGCACCAATTGACCGCCCGAAGCGTTGTACACCTTGTATCCGTTATACTCCGGCGGATTATGGCTGGCCGTAATGACGATCCCTCCAGTCGCGTGCAAAGACCGTACGGAAAAAGAAAGCTGCGGCGTAGGGCGAAGCGATGGAAACAACTTAGCGACAATCCCGTTGCCGGCCAACACTAACGCGGCCTCCAGGGCAAACTCCGGCGAAAAATGGCGGCAATCATGGGCGATAACCACCGACGGGTTCCCTTCCTTGCCGGCATGCGCTTCCAGAATATATTGGGCGAAGCCTTGCGTAGCCCGCGCCACCGTATAGCGGTTCATCCGGTTGCTGCCGGCGCCGATCACGCCGCGAAGCCCGCCGGTCCCGAATTCGAGATCCCGGTAAAAACGGTCCTCCAGCTCCTTGGGATCGTTCTCTAAGCTACGCAACTCCTGTTTGGTTGCTTCATCTACCGAAGGGTCCTGCAACCATCCTTCTACTTTCGCTTTGATGGATGCGCTGATTTCAGTCATAGCTCATGCTCCTCCTTATTTTCTCCTTATTGCAATGCGAACATAATCTCGCCTTCGGCAACCACTTTCTCATCGACCTTGGCCATCGCGTGTCCTTTGCCGATCGAGCCTTTCAGGCGGATAATCTCGACCTCCAGGCGAAGCGTATCGCCGGGAACGACTTGACCGCGGAAACGGAAGTTGTCCAAACCGGCCAGGAAGCCGATTTTGCCGCGATTGGCCTCCACCTGCAAAATCGCAACCGCCCCTACCTGGGCGAGCGCTTCCGTAATCAACACGCCGGGCATAACAGGATACTCCGGAAAATGTCCGATGAAAAACGGCTCATTGATCGTCACGTTTTTGATCCCTACCGCCCGTTTTCCAACCTCCAGCTCCACGATCCGGTCAACCAGCAAAAACGGGGGGCGGTGCGGAATGATCTCCTGTATCTGTTTAATATCCAACATATGTATCTCCTTTCGGTTTTAAAAAAATAGCGGATGACTTCGCCTGAATAAAACGGCAGGCATTCGGTCAAACTGTAGTTATCCTTCGCATCTGCGCAAAGCGAAGGTTAAGATAAGGGGCTTATCCGCAGGCGACGCCAACGCCGCTTACGGATGAAGCCCTTTTGAACTGTTTTTTCGCCATACGGTCCCCCATCATTATACATTTTCCGCAGGCAAAAAGAAAACTCCCGTTGTCGGGAGTTTGTGGACATTTCCGTTCAATTTCCTCTATATATAATGAGTGTTCAAAAAGTCAGGTTTTCAGCACCGAGAAGGTTGGATGAAGCTAGGGACTGAGGAGCGGAGCGTACGTTTTGGGTACGTGAGCACCGGAAGGCCCGGCTGAATTCAAGATTCGACGTCGAATCCGCTTCATGGCCTGCATCGTGATCAAAAGATGACTTTTTGAACTTCCTTTCAAGGGGCGAACACCAGATCAAACACATGCCGCCAGGTGGCCCATTGCCAGATGTCCGAAGCGTCCTGCTTCCCGAACACAACGTAACCGACGACGGCGCCTCCCACCAAAGCGACGATAAGGAACAATAGGATAAATACGATGCGCAGGATTACGATCCAGGCAGCCCGCTTGGGTGCGGGGCGACTTTCTTCAGTCATGGAACTCCCCACCTATCCGCGCAAGTTGTTGGCCAGACCCATCATCGTCTCGCTGGACGTTAAAGCGCGTGCCGAAAGTTGATAGGCCCGCTGCACCTGAACCATCTCTGCCATTTCATCGGTCAAATCCACGTTGGATTGTTCAAGCGCTCCCTGGCGGATTCCGGCTTGCTTCTCAGTCGGGATCGTCATCGCATCGACAAGCGCATCGGCTTCATTTACGCCGTCAGCCAATACGAACAAATTACCGTCCCGTTGACGCAGCGCCTCCGACCGCTCCGGCGTCAGCAGAGCTATCCGGCCCACTGCCGTCACCTCTTCCCCAAGCGTCGCCCGGATATTGCCCGCACCGTCAATTTCCAGTTTGGCTCCGGCCGGAATTTCAATGGGTTCTCCGTCAGAGTTAAGCACTACATATCCCTGGTTGTTCATCAGATAGGAACTTTCCCCATTATTCGGATTCGGCTGAATGTGAAAATCCCCGGCTCGTGTATAAGCTTTGACCCCATCCGGCGTCAGCACGCTAAACAGAGCGTTTCCTTGGATCGCCAGATCGGTGGGGTTCCCGGTTTCCTTGAGAGAGCCTTGCTGAAAATTCAACGCCACATGGGACAATCTCGAACCAAAACCCAAATTAAATCCGGACGGCGTCGCCCGACCCGACAAATTATTAAATTTGGGAATTTGCTGCTGAACCTCGGTCAATGTATCTTCAAACGACGCCTCTTTACGCTTATACCCTACGGTATTCACATTCGCGATGTTATCAGCGAGCAAATCGAGGCGCTGCTGGATTCCGCCCATCGACACCATGGCGCTGATCATGGAGTTGTTCATGCCGTACCTCCCTATTCCCTAGCACGCGTTATACGCGGCCGATTTCATTTACCGCTTTTTCCAAACTCTTATCATAATATTGGATGATTTTCTGATTCGACTCATACGCTCGTTGAGCAGCCATCAAATCGACCATCGACTGGGCCGCGTCCACGTTGGACACTTCCAGATATCCCTGGCGAACGATGGCGCCGTCCGTACCTGGCACAAAATCACGGATACCGGCGGCCGCTTCATCCTGCGCGACATATACGCCGTTGCCTTCACGGACCAACTGCTGCGGGCGATCCGCGATGGCGATGCCGAGCGTGGCAACCGGAACCGTCGTCCCCGTAGTGTTATCGAAAGTCGTCAACTCTCCGGCGGCATTGCTGGTCAGGCTGTCCACCGACATTCCGGATTCCAAAACGATAGCGTTCCCTTGACCATCCAAAACGCGGTATCCGGTCGAAGTTCTCAGCTCGCCGGCAGCGTTAACCGTAAAATTTCCGTCTCTCGTGTAACGGACATTGCCATTCTCATCTGCCACGGCAAAAAACGCCTGCGGCTGATAAGTCACCGTACCGTCCTGACCGACATATTTCCCCGAAGCGTCGAACGCCATCGGCTGACCGGTGGCTGGGTCATTCAAACTCAAGCTGGAAACAAGGGCAAAATCCGTACTTTTTTGTGTTTCCTTCAGATCGCCCTGAATGAACGAAGGCAAACTTTCCTCCGCAAACACCCCGGTCACCAGCTTTCCGATGGGTGCGGGGCTTCCCGACTGCTTGTCTCCCATTAAAGCGATCAGCATCTCCGGAAAAGAGTGTGCCACCGAATTCACCTGTTTGTACCCCGGTGTATTGAGATTGGCGATATTTTGCGTCACCGTATCGTGGCGCCGCTGCTCTGCCAGCATACCCGAAGCCGCCGTATAAAGACCTCTTAACATGGCCTTCCCTCCATCAGCCCAATTTTATGTTCAATTGCCTTATGAGCAATAACATTCCTTCATTATAATATCGGCGGATCAGATCTTTTTCTTGAGAGCCTTGTCCAAATTGTCGAGCATGACGCCGGTCCCCTTCACGACACAGTGCATTGGATCTTCCGCGATCAGCACCGGTACGCGCAGCTCTTCTGCCAGCAGCTCGTCCAATCCGTTCAGCAGAGCGCCTCCGCCGGTCAAAATCACCCCGCGGTCGATAATGTCGGCGGATAGTTCCGGCGGAGTGCGCTCCAGCACCGATTTTGCCGCTGCCACGATGGACGATACCGGGTCGGCTAGCGCTTCCTGCACTTCGTTCGCCGTAATCGTCACGGTCAACGGAAGCCCGGAAACCATGTCCCGCCCGCGGATATCCATTTCGTCCGATCGTCCGTTCGGATAAACCGTTCCGACCTTGATTTTGATATCCTCCGCCGTCCGTTCGCCGATCAGCAGCTTGTACTTCGATTTAATATATCTAATAATGGCGGCATCGAACTTGTCCCCCGCGACTTTAATGGACGAAGCCGTGACGATGTCCCCCATCGAGAGCACCGCCACATCCGTCGTCCCGCCGCCGATGTCGACAACCATGTTGCCGCTCGGTTCGTAAATATCCATTCCGGCCCCGATGGCTGCCGCCTTCGGTTCCTCTTCCAAGAAAACTTCTTTGGCGCCGCTGCGCTCCGCAGCCTCGCGAATCGCTTTCTGCTCTACCGAGGTGATGTTCGTCGGCGCACAGATCAGAATACGCGGGTGGCTGTACCAGCTTCTTCCCCCAACGCGATCAATAAAATACTTCAGCATCGCTTCCGTAATTTCAAAATCGGCGATAACCCCGTCCCTCAAAGGACGAATCGCGGTGATGTTGCCCGGCGTACGCCCCACCATTCGCCTCGCTTCTTCGCCAACGGCCAGAACGCGCTTTCCTTCACTGTCAATAGCCACAACGGAAGGTTCGTCTAGAACAACTCCCTTTCCCTTGATATGAATCGCCACATTGGCCGTGCCTAAATCAATACCAATATCCTTGCTCATCATCACGATGCTCCCCCAAAGCGTATTTTTAACGGATCACGGAAAAGACGGTACAGCCATTTCCAGAGCCCCATGGTAAAAGTCCCATATCTCAGAAGTCGGATTCGACAAAAGCCGATCATAATCGTTAAAATTCGGGATTAATGGATGAAACTCCACGATCTTATACCTTAGTTAAAAATACCATACTTTAGGGGATGTGTTCAATCCTAATCAGCTTAGAGCAGCCTTAATATTTACTCATTAGTTTACCGAGCTAATCACCTCGCGTTTGGATTGCCCTTTTTTCTTATACTTGATCTTGGTCGCTTCTCCACCCCGCAGGTGACGGATCGACTTGTGGTACTCGAGAATGTGTTTTACCTGATCGGCCAAATCCGGATTGATCTCCGGCAGACGTTCCGTTAAATCTTTGTGCACCGTGCTCTTCGACACGCCAAACTCCTTGGCGATCGTTCGAACCGTGTGCCGCGTCTCAACGATGCACCGGCCTATTTTAATCGTCCGTTCCTTGATGTAATCGTGCACGCTCCCGCCTCCCTCTGCTTCGAGATAGTTTGGTACATTATATGAGTGGCGGGCCTATATATTCTTTGTTTCCAAGCCTGACAAGCTTCCGTGGAATCAATTTATTTTTGGAGCGCACAAATGGGTTGCCGCCTGGCGGGGGAAAAGTGCAAATGGCACCTGCGTTTTTCGGGGAGATTGCGGTGGAGGCCGAGAAATGCTTGGGGATGAAAAAAACGGAGGACTTTCGCCCTCCGTCATACATACGATCCGATTGGCCGGATCGCTTCTGCGTTATGTTGGTTCGCCGGGTATAATTAGTTCTTCGGAAGAACCGTTTGCGGATTCACCAGCTCGTCGTTTTCATAAACGGCGAAGTGTACGTGGTTATCGAGGTCTTTTTCCATCTCGTTGCGTCCGGCGCTGCCGACCACATCGCCTTGCTTCACTTCGGCGTCCTTCTTCACTTTTACATCCGACAAGCTTTCGTACACGGTTTTCAGGTTGTTGGCGTGGGTAATTTCCACGACATAACCGAGCAGCGGAACTTCCTCCACCCGCGTCACTTTACCGCTCATTGCGGCTTGAACATCAAACGGCTTGCCGTCTTCGCGCGCCAGGTCGATCCCGGTGTTCGGCGTAAACGTATCGTTATACTGCACCAATGCCGCCTGATGCTCCTCCGCCGTAGCATCCTTTTCATAGAAAGGCTTGACGACGGATACCTCAGACACATTCGCGACCGGCCATGCCAGATCTTCGGAGGAAGCGATCACTTCGGCAGCTTCTCCGCCCTGAGCATTCTCTTGGCCCGTCACATCTTCTTCACCGGACAGGTTTACGGAGTCGGTCACGCTGGCGGGGGTCGAGTCCAAGGGCTTGTTGCTCGCATCCTGGTAGACCCACACTAAGGTTAGTATAATTGCCGCTGCCGCCACATATGCTGCCGGGTAAACCCATCTCTTTGACAATAATCTTTTCCACGAAGATACCGGAGCAACCGGTTCCCCCAATCCAATTTTAGGAGATTCCTCGCGGGACTGTTTCTTTTGGTCTTGTTCATTCATTTGGTCATCACCTCAGTAACCATTGTTACCGGGGCAGATTCTTTTATACTCGGATTATATTAAAATTTCAAAAAAAGTAAGAATACAAGTTTGCAATACTCTTTCGGCTACTTTAAAAAATGCGAGGCCTGCTGAAAAGCGATCCCCGTATAGTAGTGTTTTAAAATCTGTGTGGCCGTGAAGCCCTGTTTGGCCATGCCGTTGGCCCCCCACTGGCTCATTCCGACACCGTGGCCGTATCCGTAGGTGGTGATTTTCACCTTGTCAGCGTCCAGCGTCATCGTAAACTGGCTTGAGCGCAGATTCAGCTTTTCCCTCAGCTCTCGGCCGGTGTACTCTTTGCCGCCGATACGAACTTCTTTCACTCGCCTCCCGCTTGTCCAGGACAGCACCTTAAACGGGACGGATTTGCGAGAGGCGGACACCTGCCGGCTTGTACTGCTGCTTCCGAAAACGGCTTTGACGTCCTCCGGCATCTCCTGGCCCAATTTGCTGAACAGCTCCGTTACCGGAATACTTACGGTTTCCCGGTTTTTGGGGTTGATGCTTGCGTCCCAAGGGCTTGGAACGCTGCGTAAGTATGGAATTTTCAAAGACCAGTATTCCTCGGAATTTTCCGTATATCCTCCGCTGGAGGAAAAAAAGGACGCGGTGATAGGTTCGCCCCGGTAGGTCATAACGATCCCCTGCGTTTGCCGGACCGCCTCCTGCAGCTTGGCCAGTTGCTTGGCTTTGCCGTTCGTTTTCCATCCGTTTAAAGCGGAGCGGGAAAGGTAGACTTGATGGCCGACCGTATCGGTAACGTCGGCATCTCCCGCCGGAACGCCGCTCGTGTCGCCGGCGGCCAGACGGCGGACGATGAAGGTGCGCGCCGCGATTGCCTGCGCTTTGAGCGCAGCCAGCTCAAAGTCGGCCGGCATTTCGGCGGCGATCACGCCGGTCACGTACTGTTCGAGCGGCACGGTTTCGACGGCGCCGGTGCGCGACAGGTAGACGCGCACCGGCGTATCGTCCGCCAGCGGGGCCAGGGCCTCGTTGGCCTGCGCTGGCGGCGCAGCGGCGCCAGCCGCGCCGGGCGCGCCTGACTGGCGCGGCGCGTGCGCCTGGACGGCGGCGGGCGGCGTGCCCGGCTCCGCCGCCGGGTCCGTGCGCGCGGCCGGCGCATGCGCCGCGCGCCAGGCGTGCAGCGCTGGCAGCAGCAGCGCCAGCGCCAACGCGGCGAGCGCCGCCTGCCAGGCGGCGCGCCGCCCGCTCCATCCGCCCGACTGGCGGCGGATGGGGGGCTTTCGCGTGCGCACGCTGACGCGCACGCGGTCCGCCCGTGCGCGAGCGTCTGCGACGCGGGCGGGCGCCTCCGCCGCGGCCTGCTCCGCGCCGCGCGCACTGCCTGCCGCCATCGCCGGCTTCGCTCCGCTTACGGCCCCTACCGCTGCCTGCGGCTTCGCACCGCTCACGCTTCTCCCTGCCGCAGCCGCCCCCACACCGCCTGCGGCTCTTCCCGCCTGCGGCGGCTTCGCACCGCTCGCTGTTTTTTTCGCCGCGCCTGCTTTTGCCCGGCTTGCGGCTTCTGCTACCTGCGGTTTCGCCCCGTCAACTGGCTCCACCTTCCCGTTGCCCGCCCGCACGGCTGGCGGCAACTCCTCCGCCATCCTGCCCGCCAGCCTCTCCGGCCTTGGCGCAACGTTTATTTTCAAAGAACGCGTTTTTTCCTGCATCAATTGGGTACCTCCATCGGATTCATGCTGTCAGCGAACTACGAATAACAAGCACATCCTAGCTTTTGCCTCGTTATATCGTTTGATCGCTATACTCATAGATATGAGTTTTCAGGATTTGCTAGAACCGAAAATCTCCGAATAGGGCGGCAAGCTACCGAAATTCCGATGTTTTGAAAGGTTTCGTTTCAGAACAAAACGCATGCAAAATTGAGAGGGGCTACAGTTCTAGCTGCAAATATCACTTCGTAACGGACTCCAGAGCCCCTTATTTGCTCATTTCCCCGGTATTTCCCGCCCTAACGGACTCAGATGACGTTATTCGCCTTCCAATGCGGCGATTTGCGATGTTTTGATGGAAATAACGGCCCCTCAGTCCGTTAAAATTTTCCATCCTTCGTTTTGGACCATATAGCGCCTCCTGAGTCCGTTAGAAGTGTGGTCAAACAACGATTGTGACTTTAACTTGTGACTTCGCAAACTATGAACTCCTTTCCCGCAGAGCGAATGTCTGTCTCTAGAGTAAAGGGCAGATAAATTCTGCCCCTCCTCATCAAACCGTACGTGAGGTTTTCCCTCATACGGCTTTCCGATGTTCGTCATCCATGTGCATGCAGATTACAAGAGCGTTTTGAGTCCAAATTGACTGGTCAAGATTTTAATCTCGCGGAACGAACTCATCCATCGTCTGCGTTGGCGTTTCTTGGCGTACCATCTTGCAAACATTTGCAAAATGTACCAATCCATTTTTGCCATCTTTCGCTGACTGTAAGCCGTACCGTAGTAATTCCTCCATCCCTGAATCTTGGGATTCAGCCAGTTCACATGTTCTAATAATGACTTATGTCTCATGTTCGGTGGAGCCAATCGTTTCTTAACGACTTCCCGGATGCGTTCTTCCGCTTTCCGGGTCAACCATTGCTGTGTGGTGTAGTACACACGCCCTTTGGAGGTTTCAGCCTTCGTTTTACGATGGTGCATACCTAGAAAGTCGAAGCCTTCTTCTCCTGTCCATAGACCGACAATGCGTGTTTTGGTCGGATGCAATGTGAGTTCGAGCCGTTCCATGATCGCGCGGATCAGCTCGTGGGCTCGCTCTGCCTCCTTCCTCGTTTTGCACACAACTACGAAGTCGTCTGCATAACGCGTAAGTTCTCCAATCCCACCACCGCCATGTCGTTCCCACAGAATGTCAAAGTAGTTTAGGTAGATGTTCGCTAACAGCGGAGAAATGACCCCGCCTTGCGGCGTTCCTAAATCTGAGCGTCTTACCTTTCCTTCTTCCATTACTCCCGCGTTTAACCACTTCCGTATTAACTTCAAGATGCGTCTGTCGCTGACTCGCATTTCCACCAGCTTCATGAGCTTCTCTTGATTAATATTGTCGAAGTAGCCTTGGATGTCGACGTCGACCACCCAATTGCCTTTGCGGTTGCATGCCTTCCGGATTCGGTCGAGCGCTTGCTTCGCGCTTTTCTTCGGTCGGAACCCAAATGAGGATTCCTGAAAGTCCGTTTCAAAGATCGGGTCTATGACCAACTTCGTTGCCATCTGTATGACGCGGTCTCGGACAGTGGGTATGCCGAGCGGCCTTTGCTTCCCGTCTTTCTTCGGGATGTAGTGCCGTCGAACAGGCTGTGGATGGTAGTTGGCTTCCTTGAGGATGTGGTGGCATTCTTGCAGGAAATGATGTTCTCCCTGCTTCACGATGTCCGACAGCGTTTCGCCGTCCACTCCCGCTGACCCTTTGTTAGCCCTAACTCTTCTCCATGCTTCCCACAGAAAGTCCATTCTGTAGACCTTGTCGTACAGCGCATGGAATCTGCGCTTCTTGCTTTCCTTGGCCGCATGACCTAGTTTCTCTTGGAGTTGTTGAACGTTTTCCTTTGGTGTTGTTAGCCGCTTGGCATTCACTGACTCGTACCTCCTTAAGAAACTTGAACAAAGCAGGGCTCCTTCCCTCCCGCAGGTTATGTTGTCCTGCGGTTCTTCAGTACTACGAGCCCCTCGGACTCCCTTCCTGCGAATAGCTCACTTCACCTTTTGGTTTATAGAGCATCCTCTTACGAAAAAAAAAACCTTCTTCGTGCAGGGGAGGGTCTCCCCAGTTCACTGCGTCTTCTTTCATACCATGCCGATCCCCATACGCCGGAGGGCTCTTCGCTGTCGCTCCAAGTTTAAAACAGCTTCCTTGGCCTTCGTCCATATTCACGAAACTCGGCTCCCTCTTTTCCCTCTTGCGAGGCCTTTTTGACGACGCGGCAGGATTCACTTTATGTTACGGCCTGGTATGTTGCTCGCCCTGTCACAGACAGGTACTTTCGTCGATACGCTTTTACGCACAGATTTCGCCATACGCAAGTATCCAAGCTACGCGGGGACTTGGCTCTTCCCGCGACCGGACTTTCACCGGCTAGAAGATGCGTGCGTCTGGGCACGCTAAACACAAAAAAACGGCATGGGACCCATACCGTCTTAAAGTTGCTTATCTAATTTTCCTTCCAGCGAAATGATACTTGGACCGAAGGGCACGAAGCGAACTGGACGCCGCTGAACAGCGAAAAACATAAGGGTAAAAGATGGCGTTATTCCAGCGATACCCGTCCACTTGAGAGAAATAAAGGAAATTTATGTCGCTATTCTCCCCCGCCGCCAGGAAATACCCGCGTTCTGAACCATTCATAGGAAAATAAGAACAAAAAATACCGCTAATGGAGATGAACATGCTAAGCTCCAGATCATAAGTACATAAAGTTCCGCTATTTTGAAAGCCGACGGGCCCTGCCTAGCTTTCTCATCCCGTTAACTTTCCCTGCCTAAACCCGAACTACGACTGGACTTCCGCCGATTTCGGGAGCAACTTCTGGCTTTTGTAGGTTTCGCCCCATTCCTTCATTTTTAAAATGATCGGGACCAGGGTCTGGCCGAAATCGGTTAATGAATATTCCACCTTCGGGGGCACTTGATGGTACACCTCGCGGTGAACGATACCGTCCTGCTCCAACTCTCTGAGCTGCAGCGTCAGCATCCGTTGGGTGATCGTCGGGCAAATCCGCCGGAATTCATTGAACCGGATCGGTCCGTTGATCAAATGATACAGCAGCACACCTTTCCATTTGCCGCCGATGACATCCAGCGTATATTCGACCGGGCAGCCTTCCTCATTGGGGCAAACACCGTAGCCGCTTTTGCGATCGCGCATCCTTGCTCAACTCCTTAATAGAGGTTACAGAAAACCTGACTTTTTAAACACGTATTAACAGTATATAAATGAATACTATATAACATGATTGTGCGTACTTACAATTTTAAAGTATATGTTTTACATTAACAAGTGTTAAAGGGGTTAACTAATCCAAACCAATACGGAGGTATTAAAAATGGCTACAGAAATGATGAAAGCGGTAGGGTTCTACAAGTATCTGCCAATTGACGATCCTGAAAGTCTTCGGGATGTGGAAATCGAGAAGCCGATTCCGGCCGGCAAAGATTTGCTCGTAAAAGTCAAAGCGATCTCCGTGAACCCGGTAGACGTTAAAGTGCGTTCTCCCAAAAATCGTATCGAACAGGCGCCGCGTGTGATCGGTTGGGATGTCGCCGGCATCGTGGAGCAAGTTGGTCTGGAAACAACGTTGTTTAATCCTGGCGATGAAGTATATTATGCCGGAAGCATCGTACGGCCCGGCGGAAACAGTGAATTCCACCTTGTCGATGAACGGATTGTCGGGCGCAAGCCGGCTTCGCTTGGATTTGCCGAAGCGGCGGCCCTGCCTTTGACCGGAATCACCGCCTGGGAAGGGTTGTTCCACCGGCTTGGCATCCCCACAAACGCAGGCGAAAACGCCGGCAAAGCGCTGCTCATCATCGGCGCCGCCGGGGGCGTCGGTTCCATTGCCACGCAACTCGCCAAACTCGCCGGGCTGACGGTTATCGGCACCGCTTCGCGGCCGGAATCCGCCGATTGGTCCAAACAAATGGGGGCCGATCATATCATCAATCATTATGAAGCGTTTGTGCCGCAGCTCCAGGCCATTGGCTTCAAACACGTGGATTACATTTTCTGCTTGAACAGTACGGAAAAGCATTGGGCAAACATGGCCGACGCGATCGCCCCGCAAGGAAAGATCTGCTCGATTGTGGAAACCGATGAGCTGCTGAATTTGACGCTCCTGAAGGATAAAAGCGCAACATTCGTGTGGGAGCTGATGTTTACCCGCCCGATGTTCCAAACGGAAGATATGATCGAACAGCATAAGCTGCTAAGCGAGCTGTCCCGGCTCGTGGATGAAGGCCAGATTCGTACAACGATAGCGAAAAAACTGGAACCGATCGATGCCGCCAACCTGCGTAAAGCTCACGCCATGGTGGAAACAGGCCAGACCATCGGCAAGATTGTTCTAGAGAACTTTAGTTGATCAACATACTTGGCCGGTTAGTTGCAAAAGTTACAACTAGATTTACTCCAAGATACGGATTTGTATGTTTTAATTGCATTTCCTGCAACTACGCCCAAACATGTCCGTCACCCTGCTGATTAATCAGATTTAAATGTAGGATTTGCAATTAGACAAGCGCTTGACCACATATCCGTATTAATAGCTGTATGTTTTACAACTATTCAGTGGTTTACTCTCCCGTTAGTTTCCCTTCCGATAACAGGAAGCTGCTACCTTCAACGAAAAAACCATGCTGCTGTCAGCATGGTTTTTCTTCACTCTTATGATATAACCATCATTTCGGTCATGCACGGAAAAAAGTTTGTTCATTACGCCCAGGAGGGCTGGATTTTCAAAGCCGGCATTTCCTCTTTGACGGTTACAAGAACTTTTTCGGCTTCCGGCGAGGTCTGTTTCTCGTCGATGGCAATACGCCAAATGTCTGCGCCAAGTCCGGACAATTTCTCGGCCAAATGAACGTAACCACGGTCGATATGATGCGTACCGCTGACTTCGGTCGTACCGTCGGCAGCCAGTCCGGCGATGATCAACGCCGCGCCCGCGCGCAGGTCGGTCGCGCAAACTTTGGCTCCGCTCAGCTTGGACTCTCCGGTGACGATCGCGCTGCGGCCCTCCACCTTGATCTCCGCATTCATTAAGCGGAACTGGTCCACATGCATAAAGCGGTTTTCGAAAACCGTCTCGGTAATCACGCTCGTTCCCTGGGAAACGAGCAGCAAGGCCATCATTTGCGACTGCATATCGGTCGGAAATCCCGGATACGGCAACGTCTTGACGTCCACCGCTTTAAGCGGTTTGCTGGCGATGACGCGAACGCCATTTTCCTGAATTTCCACGGTCACGCCCATCTCCTCCAGCTTGGAAATGACCGGTCCCAAATGATCGGCGATCGCTCCTTCGACAAATACGTTTCCGCCCGTAACGGCGGCAGCAATCATAAAGGTTCCCGCTTCGATGCGGTCGGGGATGACGGTATGCTCGCAGCCGTGCAGCTTCTCCACACCTTCGATGCGGATGACGCCGGTTCCCGCGCCGCGAACCTTCGCGCCCATTCCATTCAAGTAGTTGGCCAGATCGACGATTTCCGGTTCCTTGGCCGCATTTTCGATGACGGTCGTCCCTTCCGCCAACGTTGCTGCCATCATGATATTTTCCGTCGCTCCAACGCTGGCCACGTCAAGATATATTTTAGCGCCGCGCAGCCTACCCTGCGATTTGGCTTCAATGAAGCCCTGACCAAGGTTGATTTCGGCCCCCATCGCTTCAAACCCTTTCAGATGCTGGTCGATCGGCCTCGTACCGATCGCGCATCCTCCCGGCAGCGAAATTCGCGTGAAACCCGTCCGTGTCAGCAAAGGACCCATGACAAGAAAAGACGCCCGCATTTTGCGCACCCATTCATAAGGGGCTTCACATGAAGCGATGTGCTGTGCGTTCACCGTGATCACTTCCCGGTCATATGTAACTGTCGCTCCAAGTGATTCCAAAACTTTATTAATGGTCATTACATCGTCAAGCGGAGGAGCATCGCGAATAACGCTGATCCCTTCCTCACCTAATAAAGACGCTGCAATGATCGGTAGCACTGAATTTTTTGCACCGCTTACTTTTACGTTCCCGGCCAATACATTGCCACCGCGGACGATAAATTTGCTCATCATGTTCCCTCCGCGCGTTCATTTTCACTTTTTTTTCCCCGATTGGAAGAAGGTATCCCGTTCATTCCCTAAATTCCATCATATCACCTGTCATTTAAGGCGTACAAGGCGCTAATCTTGTCGAATAAGCTCGTTTTAGCCAGGAAACAGCCATTTGTCCCGTTCTCGGGCTTGCTTTCGAGTCGTAGTCCTTATTCACCATTGTTGACACATTGAAATGATGTTATTCGACATTTTCTTACCACGGGTCTTTCAAAACATATACTTCAACATTTGGGTGTAACCCCAATATTCCATTACAAAGTCGGCGACAAAGCGCCCAAGCACAATGGCGAGCAGCAGCTGCAGCAGCTTTCCTTGAGGGCTTTTCGGATGCCGGATTACAATATCCAGCTTCAGGTTCTGCAGCGCCCACCAGGAGATGGCGATACAGGCTAACGAGATAAGGATCGCCGCCAAGCCATTCACCCCAACCGAGGTTGGCACGGTCTCGATCGGACTCATGCTTACACTCACTCCATTACGTTTTATATTTATGCTGCAAGCACCTAATCGGTTAATGCCCCTTTGCAAAGTAACCCTGAGGCTCATGTTCCCGCTTTTAAATTTTGGTCAAAAATATAGAACCTTATATATCATACTTGCCCGCGCAGGAATAATCCAGCTTTTCTTTGTCTGCAAAGGGTTACAAAAACATCAACTTTAAAAGCGATTTCTTTTATTTAAAAAACCGCATCCTTAAATATGTTCTCCATGAACGGCAATTTTTCCTGCGAAAGCCCCATTTTTATACGAAATCAAATAAGCAAAACGTACTAATCCGCAAAAAAAACCAGGCACCT
The DNA here is from genome assembly GCF_023715465.1 of Paenibacillus macerans. GTDB lineage: Bacteria > Bacillota > Bacilli > Paenibacillales > Paenibacillaceae > Fontibacillus > Fontibacillus macerans_A. Next base: position 136,993 of record NZ_JAMBOE010000006.1, on the reverse strand, counting down.
AAGTAGATGCCTGGTTTTTTTGGGGTCTATTTCTTAGCCTTAGAGGATACGTTGATCCGCGTGACCGCCCGCTGCAGTGCAAGCTCGGCCCGGCGGTGATCGATACGGTCCTGATTGGTTCGCGAAGCCAATCGGCGTTCGGCCCGTTCCCGGGCGGCGATTGCCCGCTCCACGTCGATCTCCTCCGGCAGCTCGGCGCTTTCGGCGAGTACGATCACTTTGTCGCTTTGCACTTCAATGAATCCGCCATGCACGGCGATCAAAATGGTTCCTTTGCCTTTTTTAGCCACAATCGGTGCCACCTGGAGCGGCGTGACGAGGGGGATGTGGCCGCGCATAATGCCAAGCTCCCCTTCGCTGCCCCGGACAGTCAGACTGTCCACCTCTTCCGAGAACACCACATGCTCCGGCGTGACGATTTCCAATAAAAAGGTGCTCACTTGTTATCCCTCCTGTTCGCGGGATAGTTCATTTCTGAAGCATCCGCTTTAACGGCGCGGTTTTACAGCGTCTTTGCTTTTTCGACAGCTTCTTCAATCGTACCAACGAAGAGGAACGCGGCTTCCGGAAGGTCATCATGTTTGCCGTCCAGAATTTCCTTGAAGCTGCGGACCGTTTCGGCAACAGGCACATATTTGCCCTTGAAGCCGGTAAACTGCTCTGCTACGTGGAACGGCTGCGACAGGAAACGTTCGACTTTCCGGGCGCGCGCCACCAGTGTCTTGTCGTCATCGGAAAGTTCGTCCATACCGAGGATGGCGATAATATCCTGAAGCTCTTTATAACGAGCCAAAATTTGTTTTACCCCTTGGGCAACCTCATAATGTTCTTGTCCCACGACTTCCGGACTCAGAATCCGTGAGCTGGAAGCGAGCGGGTCAACCGCAGGGAAAATCCCTTTTTCGGAAATTTTCCGCTCGAGGTTCGTCGTTGCATCCAAGTGGGCGAATGTCGTAGCCGGCGCCGGGTCGGTGTAGTCGTCCGCAGGCACGTAAATGGCTTGAATCGAAGTAACGGAACCTTTTTTCGTCGAGGTGATCCGTTCTTGCAACTGCCCCATTTCCGTAGCCAGCGTAGGCTGATAACCTACAGCGGAAGGCATCCGTCCGAGCAGGGCCGATACTTCCGAACCGGCTTGCGTAAACCGGAAAATGTTGTCGATAAACAGCAGAACGTCGCGGCCTTCCTGGTCACGGAAATACTCGGCCATCGTAAGGCCGGTCAAAGCTACGCGCAAGCGCGCACCCGGCGGTTCGTTCATTTGCCCGAATACCATGGCCGTTTTGGAAATAACGCCGGATTCGGTCATTTCCATGTAAAGGTCGTTCCCTTCACGCGTCCGTTCCCCTACACCGGCAAACACGGAAATACCGCCATGTTCTTGTGCGATATTGTTAATCAGTTCCTGGATCGTAACGGTTTTCCCTACGCCGGCACCGCCGAACAAGCCGATTTTACCGCCTTTCGCATAAGGAGCCAGCAGGTCGATGACCTTAATCCCGGTTTCCAACATTTCCGCTTGCGTCGAGAGCTCTTCGAACTTCGGCGGCTCGCGGTGGATCGGATATCTTAGTTCCGTTACGGCTTCGCCTTTATTGTCGATCGTTTCACCAAGGACGTTAAATACGCGGCTTAGCGTCACTTCCCCGACCGGAACCGAGATCGGCCCCCCTAAATCGATTGCTTCCGTGCCGCGCACAAGACCGTCCGTCGAGGCCATGGCGATACAACGTACCAGGTTGTCGCCGAGATGATTGGAAGCTTCCAGAATCAGGGCGGACTGGCCAGCCTGTTTCTCAATTTTTATTGCGTTGAAGATTTCCGGCAGTTGACCGCGCTGAAATTCGATGTCAACAACCGGACCCATTACGCTGACAACGCGTCCTTTGTTCATCTTCGTTTCCCTCCTAATAATGCTTTCGGAACTATCAGCTTTGCGCGTTCGCTCCTGCGACAATCTCCGTAATTTCTTGGGTAATCGCGGCTTGACGAGCGCGGTTATATGTCAGGGTAAGTTCATTGATCATTTTCGTCGCGTTTTTCGTCGCGCTGCCCATCGCCGTCATTTTGGCGCCAAGCTCGCTCGCTTTGCCTTCAAGAAGCGCGCCAAAAATCAATGTTTCGGCATACTTCGGAAGCAGCACTTCGAGCACGCCCTCAGGCGAAGGCTCATATTCATAGCTGCTGGTTGGGCCTTCCGCGTGCACGGACTCGAACGGAAGCAAACGTTCGACCGTCGGCACCTGCGTAATCGCATTGACGAACCGGCTATAACAAACGTAAATTTCATCGAACTGTTCCGTCTCAAAACCTTGAACCGCGGCGTACGTCAACGATTTGATGTCCGCAAATTTCGGCGTATCGGACAGTTCGGTCACTTCTTCAACAACTGTATAATTGCGGCGTTTTAAATAGTCTCTGCCTTTTCGACCGATGACGAAGATGCCGTATTCCGCCGAAGAGGCGTGTTTGCTCTTGATCAGATCCGTTACTTTCCGCAAAATATTCGCGTTGTAGCCGCCGACCAGACTGCCGTCCGAAGTAATGACGATATACGCCGTTTTCTTCACCGGACGCGATTCGAGCATCGGATGGCTAACCCCTTGAGTTCCGGCGGCAATGCTGGAAACGACCTCTTTCAGCTTTTCCGCATAAGGGCGGGAAGCTTGCGCTTTTTCCTGCGCTTTGCGCAGCTTGGCCGAAGCTACCATTTCCATCGCTTTCGTGATCTGCCGGGTGCTCTGAACGCTTTTGATCTGGCGCTTGATTTCGCGTATCCCTTTTGCCATGATTTCACCACCTTAAAACTTTGGCGGAGCCAAAGTTACTTCGTAAGCATAATCTAAGTTTTGGCTCCGCCAAAACTGCTTCGAAAGCAAGTGCTTAAACTTTGGCGAAGCCAAAGTTGTTTTACACAGCCACAAACCGGCGTTTGCGCCATAAAGCCAAAGCCGGTTTATGCTTCAACTCATTTATGCATTCGTCGCGAATCCGCGTTTAAACTGCTCGATCACTTGTTTCAGCTTTTCTTCGTTGTCTGCGGTCAAATCCTTTGTATCGCGGATCGACTGTAGCACGTCGTCATGCTGGTTTTGAACGAAAGACAGGAATTCGGCTTCAAAACGGCGCACATCGCCCAGCGGGATATCGTCCAGATAACCTTTAACCGCCGTATACAAGCTGATAACCTGCAGTTCGACGGCAAGCGGTTGGTTCACGCCCTGCTTAAGGATTTCCATCATCCGCGAACCGCGCGTAAGGCGGGCTTGCGTCGATTTATCCAGGTCGGAGCCGAACTGGGAGAACGCCTGAAGCTCGCGATATTGCGCAAGATCAAGGCGCAGGCTGCCCGCAACCTTCTTCATTGCTTTGATTTGCGCCGAACCGCCTACCCGGGAAACGGAAATACCGACGTTAACGGCAGGACGTTGACCGGAATAGAACAGGTCGGACTCCAAGAAGATCTGGCCGTCCGTGATCGAAATAACGTTCGTCGGAATGTAGGCCGATACGTCGGACGCCTGCGTTTCGATGAACGGCAGCGCCGTAATCGACCCGCCGCCGAGCTCGTCGCTCAGCTTCGCGGCGCGTTCCAGCAGACGGGAGTGCAGATAGAATACGTCGCCTGGGAACGCCTCGCGGCCCGGCGGACGGCGAAGCAGCAAGGACAATTCGCGGTAAGCCGCAGCTTGCTTCGACAAGTCGTCATAGATAATCAAAACATGCTCGCCTTTGTACATGAAGTACTCCGCCATCGTAACGCCGGCATATGGAGCGATGTACAACAGAGGCGACGGTTCCGAAGCGGAAGCCGTTACTACGATCGTGTAATCCAACGCGCCGTGGCGGCGCAGCGTTTCCACGACGTTAACGACGGTGGATTGCTTTTGTCCGATAGCCACGTAAATACATTTCACGCCGTTGCCTTTTTGGTTAATGATCGTGTCGATCGCGATCGCCGTTTTACCGGTTTGACGGTCGCCGATGATAAGCTCGCGTTGGCCGCGGCCGATCGGAACCATCGAGTCGATCGCCTTGATACCGGTTTGCATCGGCTCATGCACCGATTTACGGTCAATAACGCCCGGCGCGTTGTTTTCCACCGGACGGAATTCCGTTGTCTCGATCGGCCCTTTGCCGTCAACCGGCTGACCGAGCGGGTTCACAACGCGGCCCAGCATAGCTTCCCCTACCGGAACCTGCATGATTTGCCCGGTGCGTTTTACTTGATCGCCTTCGCGGATTTCGCTGTAAGGTCCAAGAATAACGACACCGACATTGCTTTCTTCCAAGTTGAGCGCAAGACCAAAAACGCCGTTTTCAAACTCAAGCAGTTCGTTTGCCATGGCGTTTTCAAGTCCGTGGACACGGGCGATACCGTCACCAACTTGAATAACGGTGCCGACCTCGGCCACTTCGATTTCCGATTTATATTGTTCGATCTGACTTTTAATCAGCGTGCTGATCTCTTCAGGTCTGATACTCAAGTGTTTCACCCCTATCTACAGTGCTTGTCTTCGAAAAGACTTTTCAAGCCGTTCCAACTTACCGGCCAAGCTTCCATCGTACAACGTATCGCCGATTCTGACCTTCATGCCGCCGAGCAGCGAGTTGTCGATCTCGTTCCGGACGCGAATTTTCTTGCCCACGAGCGCGCCGAATTCGGCAGCAACCTGCCCTTTCTCTTCTTCGCTTAGCGGGTATGTGGTGAACACCAGCGCATTGGCAATTCCAAGGGCATCGCTAGAGATTTTAATGTAAGCGTCCAACAGCTCGGGCAAAATTCCGACTCTTCCGCGCTCCACCAGCAGCTTCGCCAGCGAAACGACGGGCTTAGACAACTTGCCCTCGATCGCTTGGGAAATCACTTCCCATTTTTGGCTTTCGGTGATGTTCGGCGAAGAAATAAAATGCGAGACTTCTGCTCCGGACCGGAAGGCGCCAACCAGCGCTTTCAGTTCATCTTCCACTTCCAGCGTCCGGTTTTCCCCTGCCGCAATTTCGTACAACGCCTTGGCATACCGTTTAGCAGCTACGGTCTCGCGGCTCATGAGCGGCCACCGACCTCTTTAAGATACTTTTCAACCAGTTCGCCCTGAACTTGGTTTTCGCTGACTTCTTTTTCGATCAGCTTGGAAGCGATCTTCACGGAGACAGTTCCCACTTCGTTGCGAAGTTGTTCCACAGCACGGTTTTTCTCGTTTTGAATATCGCGCACCGCTTCATCCTTCAAACGAGACGCCTCTTCCTTGGCCTGCTCCAGCATTTGAGCCGCCTGCTTGCTGCTCGTTTGCTTGGACTGCTCGATGATGTCGTACGCCTCTTTACGCGCTTGCTGCAGAGCCGCCTTCTGCTCCTCCACAAAAGCGCTTGCTTGCTCGCGGGTTTGCGCGGCTTCGCTCAGCTGCTGCTGTACGAGCTCGCGGCGTTTCTCCATTACGGAAAACAGCGGGCCGAAAGCATATTTATTTAACAAGAAGTATAGAATTCCGATCGCGATCAGTGCGATGACGGTGTTTTCCCATACGAATTCCAATCTCAAGTCACTCCTTTCCGAAGCCTATCCGCATATAGCGTATCGTCCTGCCTGGGCTAAAAAGAAGGCGTGGACGGCTGTGGCCTTCCCCGCCAGTTCTTTTTTCCGAGTTATTATTGAGCCGAGCCGTAGAACATGAAGGCCAAGACCACGCCGATGATCGGAAGTACCTCGATCAAACCAACGCCGATAAACATCGTCGTTTGCAGGGTGGATTTCGCTTCAGGTTGACGAGCGATCCCTTCGACCGTTTTGCTGATAACCATCCCGTTACCCAGCGCTGCGCCAAACGCGCCCAAACCTGCTACGATAGCTGCTGCCAATAATGCCATTGCTCCCATTTGTATATCCTCCTTAAAAATAATTTCAATTTGTATAGTTCAGTCAGGATGAAGGCCTACTCCAATCCGTAACTTGAAACTGATTTAAGACTCACAACTATTAATGCTCTTCTTCGTGACTTTCCAGGTTTTGTGAAATATACACCATCATCAGAATCACGAATACAAAGGCCTGAATCGCCCCGACAAAAATACTGAATCCTTGCCATGCCATCAGCAGTGGCACCGACGCGATCGCCCCGATGACGCTTGCTTTTGCCAAAGTCATGATCGTGGAGATCAACACTTCGCCCGCGAAAATGTTCGCATAGAGACGAACGCCGTGCGTCAGCAGCTTCGACAGCTGTTCGATCAAGTTAATCGGCAGGAAAAACGGGTACGGTTGAATGTAATGCTTTAAGTAATTTTTTGTGTTCTTTGCCAGTCCAAGTCCATGGGATAACAGGAATACCAGCAATGCCAGCCCCATTGTCACACTTACATCCGCAGTTGGGGATTTCCACCAGGCCACTTCAGCGTGCGCTTCCTCGTCCGGGTGCTTCGCGTGTTCTTCCTCAAGCACCTTCGTAACAGAGGTAATTTCCTGCCCCAAAATGGTTGCTTTTGCCGGATCGGTATACTCTGTGACAATCCCTAACGGAAGTCCGAGCATATTGGCCACAAAAATGAACATAATCATCGTCATAGCCAGGGATAAAAAGGGCTTCCCTTTCTTCCAATCCATCGTACTCGAAATCATGTTCTGAACGAATTCAACCGCCCATTCCAAAAAATTTTGCAATTTTCCGGGATTTTCGACAGACAGATTTCGCGTAGCCAATTTCGCCAGCACAAAAACGATGGTGCAAGTTACGACCAGCATCAAAATAATCGACAGGTCGAAATGCAGGCCCCTGAATTCAATAACCGGAGCTTCATGCATGCTTTCTCACCCCCATTCTCAGGTTGAATACAACTCAAGGTTTGCGAGAATATTTAATGCCTATAATAAGAAGGTAAAATTGCGCAAAAACCAGACTTCCGGCAACCGCATACACATTGAGATACTGCGGATATTTCATGGCGGCAAGCACCGCCAGAACCGCCGTGGCCGTCCGGGTAAGAAAGCCCATGTTGATCCGCTTGGATTCGCCGGCCGCAGCCACATCGGCCACACGCCGCACCTTGCGGCCCAGGTAATGCGCATTGATCCAGCTTACCGCCGCCCCCAGCGCCATGCCGAGCATAATGCTTTGCAACCCCGGCAATAAAGCACCTCCCAAAAAGCAAAGGGCCAAGAAACCAAGCGTCCCGGCTGTCAAAGCGCGGCTTAATTTCGACAGCTCATCCATTATTTCCCCCTCACGACCGATCTGATCAGCACGGCGATGCTGACGATTCCGACCGCAATTCCGGCTAGAACGCCCAGACCGATACCGACACCATTCGTCAGCCAAAGCTTATCCAACCAGGAACCGAAGTAGAAACCGCCGATTGTGCACATGGCAAAATTCGTCCCTAAGGCCGTTACCAAAGCAGCAACCTTCCACACGCTGTTATTGGCTCCAGGTTTAGTCGGATCTTCCATTTCAATTCACCCTAATAATCCCAATTTATTTTACTAATTGTGAACAGTTGTTGTCAATTGAGGTTTTTTAGTGATTTAAAGTCATGAAATGCTAAATTCGTCCTTGAAATCCTGGAGTAAACGCATACAGCGTACAGTAATACTGTATACTTTTTTATGCTTGCGATCAAAACAAATTTTCATCATTTTGTGAACTTTTTGTGAAAATCATCCGGACGCCCTTCCAAAAATCCGAAATGGTGATAAATCGCATTGACAATCCTTTCGGACGCCTTTCCATCACCATATGGATTAGCAGCATGGCTCATGGCGGCGTAAGCTTCTTGATCACTAAGCAGCGCCTTTGTCCGTTCATAAACCATCTCCTCATTCGTGCCGACCAGTTCCAGCGTACCCGCCTCGATTCCTTCCGGACGTTCCGTCGTGTCTCTCAGTACGAGGACGGGAACGCCAAAGGATGGCGCTTCTTCCTGCAAACCGCCCGAATCCGTAAGTATAAGATGGGTGTGCGGATAAAAATTGTGCAAATCCACCACATCCAAAGGATCGATAAGTTTAATACGGGGATGCCCACCCAAGGTTTCGTAAGCCGGCACTCTAACCGCCGGGCTCGGATGCACCGGATACACAATGGCCACATCCGCAAACTCATCAGCGATTCTCCGCACGGCGCGGAAGATATTCAGATGCGGTTCACCCTGCGATTCGCGGCGGTGAGCCGTCATCAGAATCAACCGTTTGCCTGCGGCCCAGTCGAGCACATCGTTCTTATAATCAGGCTGTACTGTATATTGAAACACATCCGTGACCGTGTTGCCTGTGACATATATAGCTGACGCCGGCTTATTTTCCTTCCGCAAATTTCCAGCTGACCAATCCGTTGGAGCAAAATGCAGATCGGCAAGCACTCCCGTCAATTGGCGGTTCATTTCTTCCGGATAAGGGGACAGCTTGTTCCAGGTACGGAGGCCCGCTTCGACATGTCCAACTTTGATCTGCTGCAGAAATGCCGCATAGCTGGCCAGGAATGTCGTGAGCGTGTCGCCGTGGACAAGCACGATATCCGGCTTCGCCTCGCGCATCACTCCTTCCAATCCTTGCAGTACACGAATCGTGATTTCATTCAGGCTTTGGTTCGGCTTCATGACATCCAGATCATAGTCCGGAACGATTTTAAATACGTCCAGCACCTGGTCCAGCATTTCGCGGTGTTGAGCCGTTACGCAAACGATGGACTCGATCCGGTCGCTATGTTTTTGCAATTCCAGAATCAGCGGCGCCATTTTAATCGCTTCCGGCCTAACGCCGAAGACGGTCATCACTTTAATCTTAGACATGTCCCATTCCCTTCCTTTAGCGGTAGTTCAAAAAGTTGTCTTTTGATCACGAAGTTGGTACATAGCAGCATATTCGGCATCGAATCTTGAATTCAGCCGGGCCTTCCGTTGCTCACGTAGGATCATCCTACGCTCCGCTACTCAGTCCCTAGCTTCATCCAACCTTCTTGGTGCTGAAAAGCCAACTTTTTGAACAATACTTAAATGAGGTAGTTCAAAAAGTCGTCTTTGGATCACTTTGTGCCGTATAAGCGGTCGCCGGCGTCGCCCAGGCCAGGGATGATATAGCCGTGATCGTCCAGGCGTTCGTCCAGCGCGGCCACGTAGATATCGACGTCCGGATGGGCATCGTGCACCGCCTTGACTCCTTCCGGCGCGGCGATCAGGTTCATCATTTTGATTTGCGTGCAGCCGCGTTTCTTCAAGGCGTCGATCGCTGCAATCGCCGAGCCGCCTGTCGCCAGCATCGGATCGATGACGATCAGTTCGCGTTCCTGCACATCCGTAGGCAGCTTTATGTAATATTCCACCGGCTGCAATGTCTGCGGATCGCGGAACAATCCGACATGTCCCACTTTCGCCGCGGGCAGCAGTTTCAAGACGCCGTCCAGCATCCCCAGCCCCGCGCGGAGAATCGGAATGAGCCCGAGCATTCGGCCGGAAATGACCCGCGATTCGGCCTCGGCCACCGGGGTTTGCACCTTGATAGATTCTAGCGGAATATCCCGCGTAATTTCATAGGCCATTAACGTGGCCACTTCATCTACCAGTTCGCGGAAATCCTTCGTGTTCGTTCGCATATCACGGATAAATGTCAGTTTGTGTTGGATTAAAGGGTGATCGCATACCACCAATTTCGCCATAGTTAGTCCCTCCGGTTCTATTGCTAAGTTTCCACTTGCATCAAGTTTCCTTAACTCCAATGTGCATAAATCTTGTTTATTATATCACTGTCTTTTTTCGAATGCCATGAAGGGGCTAGTATGGAATCAACTGGCAAAAAAGAGCAAAAGAAAAACAGCGTATCGGCGTACTTTCGGTGGAAAGCAGAGACAAATGGGTAGCGAAATGCAAAAGTGCAGGCCATTTCGCCCAAACACCCCAAAATTGGCTCATCAAATGCAAAAGTGCAGTACAATTCCGGTCAAAAGCTACTTTTTTATCGGATAGGCTCAAATGAGATGCACTTTTGCATTTGAATCGCATAAATGGGTCAGTTTGAGGTGAATGAACTGCACTTTTGCACTTGGTCCACCAAACCGTCTTTCTTCAAAAAAAGCGCCACAGGCGCCCGGTGACAAAATCCGTCTTTTAACCGGCTCGCGCCGTTTGGCGCGAACCCTCGGCTCATGACTCTTCTATATAGTGGTTACATCTGTTGGAATCAGGTCGTTTCCCCTTGAATCAGGGTGATGTCCACCGTCGTATTGTTGATCAGTTCCCCTTCCGTATTTTCGATCATCCGAATTAACGTATTGGTCAGCATGGCGCCGATCCGATCGCTTGGCTGCATGATGGTGGTCAGCTTCGGATTTTGCAGCATCCGCGTGAAGCTGTGATAGTCGTACCCGACGATTTTAAAATCCTGCGGCACCCGAATGCCATGCTGCTGGGCGTAAATGTACAGAGCGTAGGCCACAATGTCATTGCTGCAAAATACGCCGTCGTATTCGCCAAGCTTGTCCGGCGGCAGCTTTTCGGCGATAAATGACCAGAAATAATCGAAGGTGAGCTTATTATGCGCGCCTTCAATGATATCGTAGTCAATTCCGTGCTTCATACAGGTTATGACAAAGGCGTCCCTCCGCCGGTTGGAAAGCATATCGAGCCCCAGCGGCCCCGAGATATGCAGCAGCCGTTTGCATCCCTGCCCGATCAGATGTTCCGTCGCCAGTTCCCCGCCCCTGTAATTGTCCGAGCCGACGCAAGGTATGTTCGCTGATACGAGGCGGTCGAAGGAAACGATCGGAAAAGGAACCTTCTTGTAGCTTTCAATATCCATCGTATGGCTGCACATGATGATCCCGTCCACCCGATTTTGACGCAGCATGCTAATGTAGTTGGCTTCCTTTGCCGGATCCTCAAGGGAATTGCAAACGAGCAGCTTGTAGTTTTTTTCATTCGCGCTTACTTCAACGTACTTGATCAAATCGGAGAAAAACGGATGATTTGAGTCGGGAACGATGATCCCGATAAAATAAGACTGATTTTTCTGCAGCGCCCTGGCGATCTCGTTGGGATGATAATCGATCATCTCCATCGCCTTTTCCACCTTGCGGCGTGTCTCTTTACTGATATATCCCCGGTTGTTCATCACTCTGGAAACGGTTGTCACGGATACCCCGGCAACTTTGGCCACATCTTTGATACTCGCCATTTCATGCATCCCCTCACTTCATCTATCGGAAGAGAACCGTAGTTCGAACTGTATATTTCCATAATAGTCCGCCATATCCTGGCATACAACTATCTTCGTATGATTAACGATACCACAAATCTTCGTAAATTATCAGCTACTATATCCTTATTTTTCGGGAATTTTTTCATAGGAAAACGTTTGACATATTTTTTGCTCAGTTATAAAATGAGTTGTATTCGAAATCTAGGAGGTCTAATAGTTATGAAGAGAACGCTTTCATCACTCCTGCTTGTCGGCCTATTGTCCCTGGCGCTTGCGGCATGCGGTGGCAAGGCGGGCACCGACAACGCCGGAGCCGGCAATGCGGGCGGCAGCGGAGCGAAAACCGAAATTTCGGTGCTGGTCGGCAAACAGGAAATTTCAAAACAATTTGAGGAAATGGTCCAGGAATATAACAGTTCGCAGAACAAGGTCAAAGTTTCGCTGATTCCGATGGCCGGACAGAACGGCTACCAGCGGATCACCACCCTGTACGCTTCCAATAACGCGCCGAACATCATGCACTTTTTGAGCGAATTTGACCAAATGAAGGACAAGCTTGCCGATCTTTCCGATCAGGAATGGGTGCAGCACGCCAATGCCGGTACACTTGATTATGTCACCGTCGACAATAAGGTATACGGTATGCCAATGTCGATCGAAGCCTTTGGCTTCCTGTACAACAAGAAGGTGCTGGATGCAGCCGTAGGCGGCAGCTTTGATCCTTCCACCATCCGCACCCAGGACGACTTGAAAGCTTTATTCGACAAGATCGAGGCAACCGGTGTAAAAGCCGTTGAAATCACCCCAGTGGACTGGTCCCTTGGCGCCCACTTCACGAACGTATTCGCCGCTAACGGATCGCAAGATCACGCGGGGCGTTTGCAATATCTCGAGGATCTGAAAAGCGGCAAAGTGGACTTGGCCCAAGACCAGGTTTTCAACGGCTGGCTGGACACGCTGGATCTGATCAAACAATACAACTATGCGAAGGATGCGCCGCTCACCGCAACCTATGACGACGCTCCGATTGTGCTCGCGGACGGACAAGCTGGCATGTGGTTCATGGGCAACTGGGCATATACTCAAATCAAAGAAATCGACCCTGAAGGAGAGTATGGATTCCTGCCGGTTCCGGTCAGCAACAACGCAAGCGATTTCGGCAACAGCCGCATTTCCGTAGGCGTACCGGAATATTGGGTCGTCGATGCCAGCCAATCCACGCCTGAAGAACAACAGGCTTCGAAGGATTTCCTGAACTGGATGGTGTCCAGCGAAAAAGGACAGGACTACTACGTAAATCAGTTCGGATTTTTGCCGGCCTACGACAATTTCACAACCAAACCTGCGGATCCAGTCTCCACATCGGTGCTTTCCTACACGGAATCCGAAAACACACTGGCATGGATGAACTCCTACTATCCGCCTGATGCCTTCCCTGCGATGGCAGCCAGTCTGCAAAAATACCTGGGCGGAGAAACCGACAGAGCCGGGTTAACCAAGGAGTTCCAAGCTTACTGGGCTTCTGCCGGCAAGAAATAAGCGAGGTACCGCATCACCAATACAACCCCGGGGATAAGCATGGCCGCTTACTCCCGGCTTCATTACAGGCGTCAGATGGGAGGTTTCTCATGTATAACGAGAAAACATGGATCGACAAACTGAAAGTTTTTATGACCTTTGGCTTTATTCCTTTATTTGCTTTTGCGACAGTTATCGTTGTCCCTTTTTGCATGGGAATATTCACAACGCTCACGGACTGGAACGGTACCTCCGACACCTTTCATTTTTTAGGATTTTCCAACTATCAAGTCGCCCTGACCGATTCATCGTTCTGGACAGCGATGGGAACGACGCTGAAATACGTAGTCATCACGCTTGTGTTGACCAACGTCGTCGCGTTTGGGCTCGCCCTGCTCGTTACTGGCGGTTTTAAAGGGCAGAACTTTTTCCGTGCCGGATATTTTACGCCCAATCTCATCGGGGGCATTATTCTGGGGTTCGTATGGCAGTTTATTTTTGCCAGAGTATTTACGTATGCCGGCCGCGAGCTGGACTGGGGATTTCTGTCCTCGTCCTGGCTGGGCGATCCGGATAAAGCGCTGTGGGCCCTCATTATTGTGGGCATTTGGCAAAATGCCGGATACATGATGCTCATCTATGTAGCGGGCTTAAATGGGATTTCGGCATCGCTGACCGAAGCGGCCAGCCTGGACGGAGCGTCTTATGTCCGCCAGCTGTTCAGCGTCAAAATTCCGCTCATGGTTCCCGCCTTTACGATCAGCCTGTTCTTGACGCTGCAAAGAAGCTTCATGGTGTACGACACGAACCTGTCGCTGACGAAAGGCGACCCCTTCCGCTCGACGGAATTGATCGCCATGCACGTGTATAACGAAGCCTTTGTGTACCAGCGTTTCGGGCCGGGGCAAGCTAAAGCGTTTATCCTGTTTGCCGTGGTGGCAATCATCGCCATCGTTCAGGTCAGCGTGATGAAAAAGGTGGAGGTGGAAGCGTAATGACAGGGTCATCCCGAATGAAAAAAGCATCCGCGCTCGTATTAAACGTATTGCTGCTGGTTGCGTTCATTTTCCCGCTGCTCATGATCCTCGTGAACTCGTTGAAATCGCGGATCGATATTGTGCGCAATCCGCTTGCGCTGCCGGCGGACTGGAGCTTTGCCAACTACACCGAAGCTTACAAGACCATGGGATTCGGCAGCGCCTTTTTCAATTCCTTGATCATCACGGTCTTCGCCGTCGCGTTGATCTTGATTTTTTCCTCGAGCCTCGCCTTTTTCCTGGTGAGATGGAAATGGAAAATCAATCATATTATCTTGCTGATGCTGATCTCTTCAATGATTATCCCGTTCCAAGCGATCATGATTCCGTTCGTCTCGTTGTTCGGATCTTTGGACATGCTCAGCAGCAAATGGTGGCTCATTTATTTTTACCTTGGGTTCGGCATCAGCTTGTCGACCTTTATGTACCACGGTTTCATTAAAGGCGTGCCGATCGATATGGACGAAGCGGCGCTGATTGACGGGGCCGGACGAATCAAACTGTTCAGCAGCGTGATTTTTCCGATTTTGAAACCGATCACGACCACGATCGCCATACTCAACGTACTTTGGATTTGGAACGACTTCCTCCTTCCTTCGCTGGTTCTCATATCGCCGGAAGAACGGACATTACCGCTGTCTACCTACTATTTTTTCGGTAAATATACGTCCAATTACGGAGTAGCCATGGCGGCGCTGGTTCTTTCGATGATTCCGATCGTGGTTTTCTACGTAGCGATGCAGCGGCAGATCATCCAGGGCGTCGTGGAAGGGGCCGTCAAATCGTAACCAAACTATAGAGACAAAACGAAACAAGGAGCAGGAGAGCCCATGGATCAGGAGTGGTGGAAACAAAGCGTTGTCTATCAAATTTATCCGCGCAGCTTCAAAGACAGCGACGGGGACGGGATCGGCGACATCAAGGGGATTACGCAAAGCCTGGATCATTTGCAAAACCTGGGCGTCGACGTCATTTGGCTGTCGCCGGTTTACCGTTCCCCCAACGATGACAACGGGTACGACATCAGCGATTACCGCCCTGCGCAAGGAAAATCCGGTGATTGTTGACGGCAGCTACGAGTTGCTGCTGGACGATCACGAACAGATTTACGCCTACACGCGGACCCTGCAGGAAGACCAATTGCTCGTGATCTGCAATTTTTCCGCAGAACGTCCTCTGTTCACGTTGCCGGAAGGTTTGAACTGCACCCGGGCCGAGCTGCTGATCTCCAATTACGAGGCCGATGGTGAAGAAGACTTCCGGTCATTCCGGCTTAAGCCGTACGAAGCTAGAGTGTACCGTTTGAAATAAATACCGCTTATTTTCCGATAGAGAAGGAGAACTTATGAAGATTAAAAATGAAGCGATGCTGATTACGTACTCAGACAGCCTCGGAACGAACTTGAAGGAATTGAATCTGGTGCTGGACAAGCATTTGCAAGGAGTCGTCGGCGGCGTTCACCTGTTGCCTTTCTACCCTTCTTCAGGCGACCGTGGATTTGCCCCCATGGATTACACCAAGGTCGATCCGGCCTTCGGCGATTGGTCCGATGTCGAGCAGATGAGCCAAAAATATTACATGATGTATGATTTCATGATTAATCATATCTCCCGGCAATCACCGTATTTTCAGGACTTTCTGGAGAAAAAAGACGAGTCCGCCTACAAGGATCTGTTTATCCGCTACAAAAATTTCTGGCCCGGCGGAGAACCTACCCCGGAGGACGTGGATTTGATCTACAAGCGCAAGCCGCGCGCGCCCTATGTCGAGGTGACCTTTAAGGACGGGAGCACGGAAAAGGTATGGTGCACCTTCGACGAGCAGCAGATCGACCTGGATGTGACGACAGACACCACGAAAAAGTTCATCCGCGACAACCTGACGTTTCTGGCCCAAAAGGGCGCCTCCATCATCCGGCTTGACGCTTTTGCTTACGCCAACAAAAAAATCGGCACGAACTGCTTTTTCGTGGAGCCGGATATTTGGGACATGCTGCGATATTCCGAGGACATCATTTCTCCATCCGGCATTACGGTCCTCCCGGAAATTCACGAGCATTACAGCATTCAGCTGAAAATCGCCGAACAGGACTATTATGTATACGACTTTGCCCTGCCGATGCTGGTGCTGCATGCGTTGTACAGCGGTCAGGTCCACCGGCTTGTTCATTGGATGGGCATTTGCCCGCGCAAGCAGTTTACGACGCTGGACACTCATGACGGTATCGGGGTCGTCGACGTCAAAGACCTGCTGTCCGACGAGGAGTGCGAAATGACCCGGGAGAGCCTGTACAGCCAGGGCGCCAACGTCAAAAAGATTTACAGCACGGAAGCCTACAACAATCTCGATATTTACCAAATCAACTGCACGTATTACTCGGCGCTCGGCAACAATGACCAGAGCTACTTGTTGGCGCGGGCGATTCAATGCTTCGCCCCAGGCATCCCGCAAATCTACTACGTAGGCTTGCTTGCCGGCGAAAATGATATCGAGCTGCTGGAGAGCACCAAAGAAGGGCGGAACATTAACCGCCATTATTACACGCTGGAGGAAATCGAGCGCGAAGTGGAGCGCCCTGTCGTGAAGCAGCTGTTCCGGCTGCTGAAGTTCAGAAATACCTGCCCGGCGTTTGACGGAACCGTCGAAGCCGAGCAAGTGGACATTAACAATATGCGGATCGTTTGGAAAAACGGCGCCTCCGAGGCGAAACTGGAAGCCAACCTGACTACCAAAGAATTCAGCATCCGATACAAAAACACAGAAACAGACTGGACCACATTGATGTAGTTCACAAGCGAAAAAGTTACACTTAAGAAACGGCGCCTGTCAGGGATAAAACTTCCCAACGACAGGCGTCTATTTTTTGTTGGTGCTAGGTTATGCGCCCCGCCCGGCTGAATTTAAGATCGCATCTTCAGCTTCACCACCTGCTCTTTGGGCAGCCCCGTAAACTTGGCAACCAGAGATACCTCCATTCCCTCGCGGAGCATATTGAGCGCCGCCTTTTCCATGCCCACTGCTATGCCTTGTTCAATGCCTTTCTCCATGCCCTTTTCAATTCCTTGCTCAATTCCTTTCTCCAAGCCTTCTTCCAAACCTTCTTCGTACCCCAAACGACTCCACACGGGCATCAGTTTCATAATAGACTCACCTTCCTCCGGATATTGTTCTTTCAACTCTTCCAGCAACCGCTTGTCTTGTTCTGGATCGGCATTGAAATACTGATCCGCCACTGACATGATCAGGGCGATTCGCGCATCATCCAGCTTTCCTTGTAGCCGTAAAATCATCCGTAAATACGCCAGGCGTATTTCTCGCTCTTCTCCCTTAGTATAGCCCATTTTCGCCAGCAGCGCAGCAGCCACCGGGTTGACGGAATCGGTAAATTGCCGCCAGGGCTGCTTCCGCAGCTCCACCTTCATAAATTCAAACCGCAAAATTGACTGCTGCGGCGTGCCTATCTCCAGCGTATTTATCTCCTCCTTGGCTTCGTTCGCCGTAAAAACGGCTATAGGAATAATGAGTTTATACTCCTTCCGATGCCGCTCAAACAAACGGCTGAAGTAGATGAACATTCGCTCATGGAAGTCGTTCTCCCGATAGGACTGCGGCTCGATGTGAATCAATATGTACGCATCCAGCTCCAAGTATCTCGTCTCCAGCAGCAGATCTAGCGTCCGCTTCTCCTCGCCAACAATATCCACAAGCAGCTCCTGCATCAAAAAACGGGTATGACGATGATCGAGTTGTTTGTCCAGCTCAGGAAAGAACAGTTCGATAAACTCCGCAAAAAAGGTTTGCAGCAGCTTCTTAAACGCTTCGTCGTGCGGGGTGAACGTTCTGCCTTTCGGCCATTTCGCCTTCTCTTCTTTTACCGCTAGTTCATAAACACTCATGTTTAACCCCTTCCTCTCCCATAATGTAGAAATTTCACAACAAAAAAAGCACACCGCCATAACGCCCCTAAGGCGCCAGCAAGTGTGCTTCACTTTTTCGTTATATTTTTATATGTAGACTATATCACCGATCAGCATGAAAAGGCAACGTCGTTGAAGTAAGCAGTAAACATCGTCTTTTTCCTAACGGACTGAGATGACGCTATTCTTAATTTCCCAGCCTATTTCCCAAGCTTACGGACCACAAGGACCTTATTCGAGCCAAAACAAGCTGAAATGTTCTGTTTTCCATGGAATAAGGTCGCTGGAGTCCGTTAAAAGTTGGAAACATGCTTATTGGGCCAAATAAGAGCTCTGGTGTCCGTTACATTCAAAGCCGGGCCGCTTTTCGGTCCATTTGTGGATCAGGCTTGGAAAAGGCGCCTTTTGACCCCCGCCTCAGATTTACACGGACAAGGCCGCGTCGGCCAAAGCCAGCGCGCCGGCCAACCCGGCATTGTCGCCGAGCCCCGGCGGAACGATATAATCGGCGATTCCCTCACGCAAGCTCGGGTGCTGAACGTACCCATTCAGCAAAGTCTGCAGCTTGTCCGCGATCAGCGGGAAGAGCTGGCTCTGCTTCATGACTCCGCCGCCCATAATGATCTTTTGCGGAGAAAGCACGAGAATATAGCTCATCAACGCCTGCGCCAAGTAATAGGCCTCCATTTCCCAAGCCGGATGGTCGGGAGGAAGATCCGCGCCATTGCCGACTCCCCAACGTTTCACAAGCGCCGGGCCAGCCGCCAAGCCTTCCAGGCAGTCCCCATGGTAAGGACATGTGCCTTCATATTTATCGTTCGGATGACGGCGCACGAGAATATGCCCCATTTCGGGATGGGACAAGCCGTGAATCAGCCCTCCGTTTAAAGCGGAGCCGGCTCCGATCCCCGTTCCGACCGTGATGTAAAGGCAATTATCCAGCCCTTGGGCCGCACCCCAGCGCAATTCGCCCAGCGCCGCCCCGTTTACGTCCGTGTCAAAGCCTACCTTGCAGTTCTTGGCCTGTTGAACGGCCCCGACGAGGTCAAAGTTGCTCCAGTGCGGCTTCGGCGTTGTCGTGATATAACCATAGGTTGGGCTCCCGACAATCGGATCGATCGGCCCAAACGAGCCGATGCCCATCGCCTCAATCTCCTTGTCCCGGAAATAATCGTGCACCTGGCCCATCGTTTCTTCCGGCGTCGTCGTCGGAAAGCTGACCCGGTCCAGAATCGTGCCGTCCTCATGGCCGATACCGCATACAAATTTGGTTCCTCCGGCTTCAATAGCCCCCAGCAATTTCAATGATGCCAACCTCCATTTTCATTCGCAGATAAGATATATCCAACGTTACCATATCAGTATTATAAAAATTATATCATGATATTGGCCGCGTTAATAGAATATCCTATCCATCTCCTGAACCCAGCACCTCGGCGGTCCACCTGCCGATCAGACGCTCGCGGTTTTTGCCGGCCCATTCAAGGTCGTATGGAATGGCATTCAGTTTCTCCAAAGGAATGGCTTCCTCGGGGGCAACGGCGTCCGGATTCGTCAACTGCTGGTAGTTGCCGACCTGCTTGCCGAGTTCCTGAGCTTGTTTGGTCAGCGCCCAATCGATGAACTGCCGGGCCTCCTCCTGATTCGGTCCGCCCTTAATGATACCTACCGCCCCGATTTCATAGCCGGTTCCTTCGGTTGGAAAGCTAATGACAAGATTCTGAAACCCTTCTTTGTAATATTTGAGTGCATCATGAGCGAACATAACCGCCGTGCCTGACTCCCCCATGCCTACCGTTCGCCCGGGAACGCTCCCGGAGGTGGTATAAACGACATTTTGCCGATGCAGCCGGCGCAAATAGTCAAACGCCTGATCCTCGCCGAACAACTGCACAAGCGTAGCCATCGTCGTATAGGCCGTGCCCGATGAACGGGGGTCCGCCATCGAAATCATCCCCCGGTACTCCGGCTGCAGCAGATCATTCCACGATTGAGGGGCTTGCAGCCCTACCTCCTGCAACCAGGTTTTGTTGGACACAAACGCAATCGAACCGACGTAAATTCCCGTCCAATATCCGCTCGGATCGCGATATTCGCGGGGGATCGGCGCGGCATTCTGCGAATGATACGGTTCCAGCAAGCCTTCGGTTTTCGCTTGAATAAACGTATCCGCCGGTCCGCCATACCAAACGCTCGCTTTGGGCGCGTTCCGCTCCCCCCGGATTCGCGCCAGGATTTCCCCGCTCGACATCCGCACATAATTCACTTTAATGCCGGTCTGCTTCTGGAACGTCTCGATCGCCTTGATGGCGTGATCCTCATACAGTCCCGCATACACCGTCAACGTTCCTCGACTCTCCCTGCCGCAAGCGGTCAGAAGCGGTGTTACCATAAGGGACAGCAGCAATATACCTAAGGTTATTCGTTTCATGCCGCCCCTCCCCCCTTGCTTGATGTCATCCGAACGTGATGTTTGGGTTAAATCACATGAAGCGCATCTTCGGCAAACTGCAGCGATACATTGGCTCCGACCGCATAAACTTTCTCCTGGATCGGGTTATGCTCGGTAATTTGGAACAACTGGCCGGCAAACTGCACTTCGTATTCCTGCGTCTGCCCCATGAACACGCTCTTCCGCACGACGCCCCGGCGCTCCGATTCATTGGACAAGGATACGGCTTCCGGGCGGATTACAACGGTAACGCGGTCCCCCGTCTTAAAGCCGTCCCGGCGAACCCGCAGCAAACCTGCGTCCGTCTCCACCAGCAGCCGCCCTTCCTCGGTTCCTTTCACCGTCCCCTCCATAAAGTTGGCGGTTCCGATAAAATCCGCCACGAACTTCGTTTGGGGACGCTGGTAAATCTCCATCGGCGTACCGACCTGCTCGATTTTCCCTTTATTCATAACGATGACTTTATCGCTCATGCTCATCGCTTCGCTTTGATCATGCGTGACATAAACGGCCGTAATGCCGATCTGCTGCTGAATCCGCCGGATTTCGTCCCGCATTACCAAACGCAGCTTGGCATCCAGGTTGGACAAAGGCTCATCAAACAGCAGTACGCCGGGTTCCATTACGAGCGCTCTGGCCAGGGCAACCCGCTGCTGCTGGCCGCCCGACAATTGGCTCGGCATCCGGTCCCGATAATCCCGCAAATTCATTATATCCAATACGGATTCAACTTTCGAGCTAATCTCCGGCTTGGCCAGCTTCTTGATCCTGAGTCCGTAAGCGATATTGTCGAAGACGTTCAAATGCGGGAACAGGGCATAAGATTGGAACACCATCGTACAGTCTCTCCGATTTGGAGGAATCCCGTCGACCGCCTCATCCCCGAAATAAATATGCCCTTCGGTAATTTCCTCGAATCCGGCAATCATGCGAAGCGTCGTCGTTTTGCCGCAGCCTGAAGGGCCGAGCAGAGTGACGAACTCGCCCTCACCGATGTTCAGGTCAACCCCGGTTACCGCGTACGACCGTTCGCCTTTGTCGTTCACGAAGGCCTTCGATATATTTTTAAGAGTGACAGATTTAGCCATAAACAATACCTCCTCAAGAATGGGCGCCAATTAAACGGACCGCTCTTTGCCGCCCATCCATTTCACCAGCAAGTTGATTAGCGCCAGAGCAACGATCATGATGAGAATCAGAATGGTACAGTAAGCACTGGCCACGCCGATCCGGCCTGCCTCGACTTGCGCCAGAATCGACGCAGTAATGAGGTTATATTTGGCCGAAATAAGGAAAATGACGGCGCTCATCGCGGTCATGCTTTTGACAAAACTGTTGACGAGGCCGCTGAAGAAAGCGGACTTGATCAGCGGCAGCACTACGCTGGTGAACACCTTACTTCCCCCCGCTCCCAGATTCGTTGCAGCCTCCTCGATGCTCGGGTCGATTTGCTGCAAGGCGGCGATCCCGGAACGAATGCCCACCGGCATGGAACGGACGACGAATGCGGCCACGATAATCATTCCCGTTCCCGTCAATGCCAACGGGGCTTTATTGAAGGCAAGAATATAACCAATCCCGATGACCGTACCCGGTACGGCAATGGACAGCATGCTGATAACCTCCAGCGCCTTTTTGCCCAAGAAACGTTTGCGGACAATCAGGAAGGCGAGGATCATCCCCAACAGGCCGGCGATTGGAGTGGCGACGATGGCCAGCGTCAGCGTGTCCTTGATCGCCTTTTGCCCGATGGAGAATACATACTTGTAATGGTCCAAAGTCAGGCTGTTGTTGATCCCCCACAGCTTGATGAACGATCCGACCGGTACCAGAGCATAGAAAGCGATAACGGCCAGCGACATGATCATACAAAAAGCGAATAACCCTTGTTTAACGGCCCCGGACTCAATCATGCGCCGCTGTCCTGTCGGCTTGCCCGTTACCGTGACATAGCTTTTTTTGCCCACCCAGAAGTTTTGCAAAATATACACAATAATCGTAACCGTAAGCAAGATCATCGCCAGAGCCGCGCCGGCTTGCAAATTGTAGCTCCCGACCGCCTGCAAATAGATTTCCCTGGCAACGGTAGAGTAGTTCCCTCCGATCGTCATCGGATTGCCAAAATCGGCCAGAGATTGGACAAACACCAGCAAAAAAGCGTTGGCAATCCCAGGAACCGAAAGCGGCAAAGTGACGCTAAGGAATGTTTTCAACCGGCTGGCCCCCATATTTTGGCTCGCTTCCTCCAAAGAAGGGCTGATCGAGCGAAGCAGGCCCGACAGCGTCAGAAACGCGATTGGAAAAAACGATAGCGTCTGTACCAGCACCAGGCCATGCAGCCCGTAAATGTTGGCGTTTTCGAGGCCCAGCAAATTTTTGGTGATCAAGCCCTGTTTTCCGAGCAGCAGCATCGCCGATAACGCAATCACGAACGGTGGAGATATGACCGGTAAAATAGCAATTCCGTTAAACAGCTTCTTAAACGGCACCTTTACATAGGCGAACGTATAGGCGAATACATAGGCGATGGCTGTGGACAGCGTGGACGTCAATACGGCCAGGATCAGGGAGTTCACCAGGGATTGCAGCAATCCTCCCCCGGAGAGCACCCGCTGATAGCCTTGAATGCCAACCTCGCCGGCGGAGCCGACGAAGCTGGACTTTAAAATCTGGAATAACGGATAGACGATAAAAACGATTAAGCAGAGCATAACCAACACGATCAGAATCGGCAGGAGCGGCTCGCGCTTGAATCTCTTGAACATGGCGCTCATTCCAGCTCTCTCCTCACAGTTATTTTTTTACCTCGGCGCTCCATTTGTCGATCAAGCGCTGGCGTTCCTTTCCGGCTTCAACCACGTCATAATCAATCGTTCTGATATCGGACAGGTTCAAGGCTTGTTCCGGCCCTACCGCATCCGGGTTTGTCAGGTTTTGGAAGCTGCCCACCGTTTTGCCAAGCTCCTGTGCTCCCGGCGACAAGGCCCAATCGACGAATTTTTGCGCGAGCTCCTCGTTTTTCGTGTTTTTGATGATGCCGATTGAGCCTGTCTCATACCCCGTACCGTCTTGTGGGACCGTCAGCACAAGGTTGTCAAAGCCCTCTTCCTGGTATTTAACAATGTCATGTGCGAACAAAATACCTACGCCAGCTTCGCCCATGCCGACCATCCGGCCCGGAGCGGCGCCGCTTGTCGTATACTGCTGAATTTGCGGATGCAGGCTTTTGAGGTACTCAAAGCCTTTCTCCTCGCTGCCCATCACCTTCAACACTGAATACATGGCTGTGTATGCCGTACCGGATGAAGCCGGGTCCGCCATGACGATTTCGCCCTTAAACGCCGGATTAAGCAGGTCCGCCCATTTCGTCGGGGCCTGTACGCCTTTTTTCTCCAGAAATTCCTTGTTGGAGGCGAAACCGACAGCGCCTACGTATACGCCGGTCCAGTAGCCTTCCGGATCTTTATACTTTGCGTCGATTTTCTCGGCAACCGGCGATTGATAAGGCTGCAGCAAGCCCTCGCTTGCCGCTTGCACGAACGTGTCGGCCGGCCCGCCATACCAAACATCCGCTTGCGGATTGTCTTTTTCAGCCCGAACCTTGGCGAGGATTTCTCCCGCCGACATCCGGATCATGCTGGCTTCGATGCCGGTGTCTTCCGTAAACTTCTTGATGGCGGCTACCGCATGGTCCTCCTGAAAACCAATATAAACCGTCAGCTCGCCTTGGGGCTTGTCCGAAGCTCCGGCACCCTTTCCCGCCGTATCCCCTGCAGCATTATTTCCGCCCGCCGATCCGCAGCCCGTAAACAGCATGGCGGCCATCGTCAACGCGGCGGCGGAACTGATCCATTTTTTCTTCTTCATTCTTGAAATCCCCCTTCGCTATTTATGAGTCAATTATATTGGCTGCGCTTACAACACTGTGAGTCCAAGTCTCTGCCACTTCTTTCGGCAAAAAAACGGACACGGCAAAAAAGCCCGATCCCCCTTCGAAGGAGGAGTCGGGCTTTCTTTATACGGTCGGAAGCTACCTCTTGAACCAGCCAAACAACTCATGAACCAGCACGCCGATTACCGAGAAATCGCTGTCGGCAAACGTCGCCCGCAGATAGCCGAGATTCGACAACAGCGGAATCAGAAACACCGGCAGGAGCGTAATCACAAACCCGTGGCATAGAGAGGATACGATCAATCCCTTGCGCCCTCCGATTCTATAGGCGATGACGCCAGCCGTCCCCCCGGAGAAGAAATGCGGAATAACCCCGGGAATAATGACCGTATACTGAACCTGCAGCAGAACGGCCATCGCCGCCAGTCCTCCGGCAAAGCTGAGCAGGAAGCCGATCATCGCGGAGAACGGCGAAAACTTGAACAACACCGGGCAATCCAGGGCGGGAACGGCTCCCGGCACAATCCGGTCGGCAATGCCTTTGAAAGCAGGGACGATTTCCGACAGCAGCATACGCACGCCCGCCAAGATGACATAACACCCCCCCGCGAACCAGGTCGCTTGAATCAGCGAAACCACCAGAATATGCCGGCCGGAGAACATCTCCGCGATCCCGCCGGAAGCAACGAACAACCCCGAGAAAAGGAATAACACGAACGTAAATACCGTAATCACGACCATATGGTCCTGGAAAAAGGAGCGCAGCTTTTGCAGTCCCGGCGACTCCGGCGGCTCCTTCCCTTTTCTGAACCAGGAGGCGATAAACCCGCTTAGAACATAGCCGGCGCTGTTGAAATGCCCGAGCGCAAAATCATCGTTTCCCGTTACCCGCCGAACATAAGGCTGCGCGATCAGCGGGGCAAAAGACATGCACAAAGCCAGAACCACTCCCCCGCTAAGCGCCACCTGCCATAACGGGATGGCCATCGACACCAAGACCCCCGCCAGCAAAGAAGCCATGAACAGCATATGATGTCCGGTCAAAAAAATGTATTTGACCGGTGTGAACCGGGCGATCATCAGGTGGACGATCATCCCGGCCAGCATAATGAGCGCGATTTCCTCGCCATAATTGATTTGCGCTAGCGCGGTAATCGTCTCGTTATGCGGAATAATACCGATAATTTGGAACCCTTTCTGGATGACCGCCGATAAATTGGAAAGGGAGGAGCCGGCGGCGTTGGCTCCGATTTGCAGCAATGTGTATCCGAGCATCGTTTTGATCGTGCCGTGAATGAGCCTTTGAAACGGCTGCTTCTGCAGCAGCAATCCGACAAGCGCGATTAATCCGAGCAGCAGGGCAGGTTCCCCAAGCAGCCCCTTGCTGATGATTTGCGTTGCATTCATGGGTAACCCCCGTCTTGTGGTAATTATCCGTTAGTTTGTGCGCTATTCGAGCCAACTGCGGACCGTAAGGCTCTCCATGAGCCGGGCTTTTAAATATTGGCGGTCCGTAATGTCCTCTAGCCCAATCGTCTCCGCATTTCCGCCAATGTGCAGCGATTCCATATGGTAACTGGAGCCTATAATCAGATCGGCATCATCAAAGGCATCAACCGATGTAATGTCCGTATGCTCGATTTGGGCCTTTACTCCCCACTCCTTCATAAGCGCCTCCACATTCAGCCGGATCATCAGGCTCGTCCCCAAACCACTGTTGCAAGCAACGATGATCTTTTTCATAAGCTCTCCTTCTCCCGCAGCTTTCGCCACACGCCTTCCGCATCCACGGTTTGCCGCAAATCGGCCATAAACGACTCATCGTTCATGACATCAAGCAGCGTTCCGAGCGCGGTCACATGCCGCTCCTTATCGATGGCCGCCAAAGTAATCACAAGCCAAACCGGCTGCGCGGACGGCCCGAACGCCAGCGCCTCGCGAAAGGTCAGCAAACTGAAGCCCGTTCTTGTCACGCACTCCGGCATGTACACGTGGGGAAAAGCCACCCCTGAACGTATAATAAAAGGATGCTGGTTGGAACGAATGATTTCGAGCAGCGCATCTCCGTATTTGGCGTCCGAAACGCCCCTTTCGATCAGCAGCCGGTTTCCCTCGCGAACGGCGTCCTCCCAAGGTACAGAAGCTAATCCAAGGCGGATGGAGACCGGCGGTAACAGTGAAGTAAGCGCAAAGTCCTCATTTGGCCCCTTGTCCGCCCCGCTTCCGCCTTGAAACAGATGGAGCAGTTCTTCCAGCAAGCGGTTCCGGTTATGGATATGGGCATTTCGCTCAACCGCTTGAAAAATATCATTAACCGCTTGCACGGCCGCCGCGGCCGCCGCCGATTCACTCGAAGGAGCAACGCCCAGAAAGCCGGCAATTCGCTGCTGATCGTGCTGATCGAGCAGCGGCGATACTTTAACCCACGGCACCTGCAGCGGATGGCTGATCTCCATCGTGCTTATCATCGCGTCCGCTTCTCCTAGCGTGATGCTTCCGGATTCCTTATACGAATAAGTACCTACAATATCAACTAGGGGAAAAACAACGGCCATCCGCCGCTTCAGCATCGCCGAAGTGCCGAGACCCGAACCGCATACAATCGCCACGCGCTTGCGCACGGGGGCCTTTGGAGGAATCAGCCCGCTCCCGATATGGAGCATAATATACCCGACCTCGTCCCGGTCGAAGACGACGGACCATGGTTCCATCACCTCGTTTACAACCCGCTCCAGCAAATCAAGCAGCGTGCCGTACTGCGCCTCCAATTGCGGCATCAGCGGATTTTTCGACTGCAGCCCAAACTTTGCGCGGTAAATGGCCGGCTTCAAATGAATGGCCAAGCCCTGGACAATCTGCCCGGCCATTTGCAGCGGACGTCCCAGATCCCGCTCGATGCGGAACACCATTTGCTTCGCCAGCTCGGCGATCATCAACTCCTCGGCCGGCAGGCTTTGCTTCTGGGCACCGAGGATATGCTGGGTAATATAGCCGATTTCCGCTGCGGGCAGCTTTACCCCGAAATGCCGTTCAATCCGCGGCGCCGCTTCCGTCTTGACCAGTTCATACACCTCATGGCCTTGCAGCTCGGAAAGCGATTCGCGGTCCATCTCAATCGAATGCGTTTCTTTCAGCCGCTCCATCGCCATCAGCATATGAAGGATCAATGTGGAGTATCCGGCGTCCGTAAACTGAACGCCCATCTTCTCCTCCAGTTGCTGTATCGTATCGAACAGCATGGCCGCATCTCCGGCCTCGAACCATTCCTTCCACGGCGCCAATGGCAAATGCGGTTCTCCCAGCGCCCGCTGATCAAGGATATACCGAAGCAGCCGGTCGTCGGTAATTTCGGCGCGAAGCAAACTTAAATAGGCTCGTCGCTTCAGTTTCTCCGTCCCTTCGATGTAAAGCACTCCCCGGTCGCGGACCAAGGTTAGCTCCCAGCGCCCGAGCCGCTGCTTAATTTCGTTTAAGTCTTGTAAAAGCGTATTTTTGCTGATCCCGAATTCTTCCATGATCTCCTTGA
Organism: Paenibacillus macerans; assembly: GCF_023715465.1. GTDB lineage: Bacteria > Bacillota > Bacilli > Paenibacillales > Paenibacillaceae > Fontibacillus > Fontibacillus macerans_A. Next base: position 109,468 of record NZ_JAMBOE010000006.1, on the reverse strand, counting down.
CGGACAGCTTCACGGCCTGCAGGAGCTGCTTGAGCAGCAAGCAGATTCGCTGTGTTGCGTCCATATAATCTGGCCGCCGTTCCATTTGCTCGGCAAGGTGCTCCGACTGGCCGTTCCCAAGCCGCAGCCGGACGCCGGCGGAGCGGTCGCGATCCAGATGCACTCCCCGCTCTCTGAGCCAATCCTCCAGCCGCAGCAAATCATTTCGCACCGTTCGCAGGGATATCCCGTGATCATCCGCCAATTTTTGCAGAGTAATATAGACGGCACCGTCGCTTTCCATCAATTGCTTAAGCATTCTCTGTTGTCTGCTTGATATCATAATGTCCCCCGGCGGTCTGCATTTTTGAATGCGCTATCATAAATTTATTATTGCATATTTACATATGCCGCGTCATCTGCCCTCTTATAGAGCCCAAGATGAGAAAAACGCCTGTCGGCGTCCTTTAGTGGCTCTGACTTCTACTTTGGAGCGATTGGAGGCACTTCCTAAACTTTGGACGCTGCTCTAACGGACACCAGCGACCTTATCCGCCCATTTCCCGGGTATTTCCCAGCCTAACGGACACAGGCGGCCCTATTTGGCTCTAAACCAGTTCATCTGGGGCGATTTGAGGTAAATAAGGTCTTTCTGTGTCCGTTACATTTTGCAATCCTCCGTTTTCCCTCAAATAACGGCTCTGGTGTCCCTTAGCCCCCCCAGATTCCTCTTCTCCTCCCATCTCTACCTGCGCATCTCCTTCTACCATGCCCGAAATTTTATAAATTCTATAAGGTTAAAAGAGGCCAACCCGCATCGACGGGTTGGCCTCCGTTAAACCAGGCGCTTATTCGTAGCTGAGTTCCGGATAGATCGGGAATTTATCGGTTAGTTCGACAACTTGCTGACGGGCTTTGGCCAAAGCCGCCTCGTCTTTCGGGTTCTTCAGGACTTGAGCGATGATCCGGCCGATCGTTTTCATCGCTTCCTGGTCCATGCCCCGCGAAGTTACGGCCGGCGTGCCGATCCGGATGCCGCTCGTTACGAATGGGCTCGTCGGATCGAACGGAATCGCGTTTTTGTTGACCGTGATGCCGATCGAATCCAGCACATGCTCGGCGTCTTTACCCGTGATGTTCAGGTTGCGGGTATCAACGAGCATCAAATGGTTGTCCGTGCCGCCGGATACGATGTTCAGGCCTTCGGCCAGCAGCGTTTCGGCCAGCACTTTGGCGTTTTTAACCACATTTTCCGCATAGGTTTTGAAGGAAGGCTGCAATGCCTCACCGAGTGCAACCGCTTTGGAAGCGATCACGTGCATCAGCGGGCCGCCTTGCGTGCCCGGGAACACCGCTTTGTCGATCGCGGCCGCCCACGGCTGACGGCACAGGATCAGGCCGCCGCGCGGACCGCGCAGCGTTTTGTGCGTCGTCGTCGTTACAAAATGGGCGTGCGGCACCGGGTTCGGATGCAGACCGGCGGCGACGAGACCGGCGATATGCGCCATGTCGACCATAAACAAAGCCCCTACGTCATTTGCGATCGAAGCCAGCTTTTCGAAATCGATGATGCGCGGATAAGCGCTCGCGCCGGCTACGATCAAACGCGGACGGTGTTTGAAGGCCGCTTTGCGCACTTCGTCGTAATCGATCAGGAACGTGTCTTCCTGTACGCCGTATGCCACAAAATTATACAACAAGCCGGAGGCGTTGACAGGGCTGCCGTGCGTCAAATGTCCGCCATGAGCCAGGTTCATGCCCAGGACGGTATCCCCGGGTTTAAGCGCAGCCAGATAGACCGCCATGTTGGCCTGCGCACCGGAGTGCGGCTGCACATTGGCATGCTCGGCGCCGAACAGTTCCTTGGCGCGGTCGCGGGCGATGTTTTCCACGATATCAACGCGTTCGCAGCCGCCGTAATAACGTTTGCCCGGGTACCCTTCCGCGTATTTGTTGGTGAGCACCGAACCCATCGCTTCCATTACTGCTTCGCTGACGATATTTTCGGAAGCGATCAGCTCGATATTGTTGCGCTGGCGCTTCAGTTCCAGGTTCATCGCTTCCAGCACGGCCGGATCTTGTTTTCTCAAGTTTTCCATTGTTAAATTCCTCCTTGGAATAATATACAAATGCAGATGACTTGTTTCCCAGCAAAATCTCGTACCCGATTACGAATCACTGCGCGGCATCGCTTTACCGGCAGTGAGGAGCGTTCCCATCCGCAGCCTGCGGCAGCGCGTAGACCGCCCGCTCTCCGCCGATCAGCTTCGGGCGCGTCCAGGCCGCGGTCACGCGGGCCATGCCGATCGCTCGGCGCGAAGGGCGGAAAGGCACCGCCACCCGGCGCAGGTGCATCCCGATGAGCGTCTCGCCGATGTCAATCCCGGCGTGAGCCTCCAGGCTCTCGGCCAGGCAAGGATCGGCAAGCCGGCGGTAAGCGGTGGCCGCCATCGATCCGCCGGCTTTCGGCACGGGCACGGCGGCCACCTCCGTCAGGCGAAGCCGCTCCAGCACCGCACGCTCCACCACCAGGGCGCGGTTCAAATGCTCGCAGCATTGAAAGGCAATGTCAAAGCCGAATTTGCCGCGAACTTGCTCAAGCCCTTCAAACAGCGCGGCGGCAATGTCTTCCGCTCCGCCGGTGCCGATTTTTTGGCCCGCCACTTCACTGGTGCTGGCGCCGATCACCAACAATTTTCCCGGGCCTAGCTTGGCCGCCGCCGCCAATTCTTCGGCAATTTCCGCCACCTGGTCCCGGATGTTTCCGAGTTCTTCTTTTTCCATGCATCCGGCCTCCTTCAGTCTTAAGTGAAGAACCTCCATAGAGTCTGTCCTTATTATACCTAAAACCGCCGGAATTCGTGCCGACAAATCCGCCACCCGGCAAACCGGGACGCTTCATACAACAAAAAAAGAGCAGAACGCATCCGCTGCGTCTTGCTCTTTGCCCAGGCGACCGGCCGTATACTCCGATGCTCCACCGTGGTTTGATCCACTTTTGTCGCCAGTTACATCGGAACCAAAAACTATCTGATCTTAGAATAAAGCATTAGGCCGACAAATGCAACTTCGTTTTCGCTGCGTTATTTCCCCAGCTCTCCGCGCTGCAGTTTATCCGCCAGTTTTTCCAATGCGGCGCCGATTTCGGCCGCCGTCCGGTCGTAATCCGCCCGCGATCCGCCATACGGGTCGGAAATATCGTAGACCGGCATTCGCTGCTGCAGTTCGTTCAAGCGGCGTTCCTCCGCGTCCGTCCATTTCCGGCCGAGCGCTTTGCCAAGCTCCCGGTCGGCAATCAGGCGCTGCAGCTCTTCGCGCTCCGCAAGCACCGCCCCATCGTCTTCGACGAATTCCTTCAAAGTGTATATTTTGTCCGCGGTATGAGGAAATGTGTAAACCGCCTGACGTTTATGGCCTTGCGTTAAGGTCAGAATGAGGTCGGCCCACTCCGCGAGTTCCCCATGCAGCGGCGTCGACTCGAACTTATCCGCGATGCCGCGATCCTTCAGCACAGCCTCGGCATGCATGGACATCGCAGCGCCCTTCGCCGCGGCCACACCCGCGGACCGTACCTCTACGTCCAAACCGCGTTCCCGCGCAATCTTGCGCAGCAATCCTTCCGCCATCGGGCTGCGGCATGTATTCCCTGTACATACAAACAAAATGCGCATGCCTTTCACCTCCCACGTCCGGATATTCCATTCGCTATCTTATGCAAATTCAAAAGCTGCGAACCGTAAATCCGCAGCTTGCGAACCTGCTCGATCATATTTTATCAAAAGATGAACATGAGGCCAAACGCGAGCAAAATTGCTCCTCCGGCCGCCTCTCCGTACTCTCCCAGCGTCCTTCCCACCCGGTGGCCCATCACCAGTCCGACGAGCGACATCAAACCGCCGAAAAAGCCGAAGGCCAGCACCGTCAAAATCCAATCCCCGTGAAACATGCCGAGCGAAATGCCGACGGAAAAAGAATCGATGCTGACGCTTAACGAAAACAGCAGCACGCCGAACCATGTCCGATGGTTAATCGACTGCACACCGCTGCCCTTCACCGAACTGACGATCATGTGCGCCCCGAGGGCAATCAGCAGCCCCCCGCCCACATACCGGGCCAGATGGCCCAGCATATAGCCGACGTATTTGCCAGCCAATATGCCGAGCAGAGGCATCAGCACATGAAACAGAGCCACCGCCGATCCGATGCGAATCGCATCCCGCGACCGGACCCCTCTCATTCCGATGCCGATGCCCAGCGACAAGGCATCCATCCCCAGAGCCACAGCCATCAGAAGAATGGTAAAAAGCTCTCCCAGCCGCACATATACCTCCGTCATCATCGGTATCCTCCATGTCCGAGTGTTTTGTACAACCATATGCGGACAGGTTCGACTTCATGACATAGATAGGGCAAACGTGCGCCTGGCGCTTTTGATGCTGTCAGTTATAATACGGGTGCAAAAAGTCAGGCAACAACCTCTTATACATCGAATAGATCCAGCTGTCTGGGCGGCAATTCCTGTGGCCTTAGGCCGAGGATCTCCATCATCTCCAGCGCGTTTCCCGCGGCGTCGCCCCCGGAGTTGTTGTTGAAAATCATGGCAATTTCCCGCGTGCCTTTCCCGGTCAGCTCCGCCAGCATGTCCCGCCATTCCAGCAGTTCTTCGCGCGAGTAGCGGTACAAATTGCGGATCTCCCGCCACCGGGGCGACCCGCTTTGGCTCCAACCGGCGGCATTGCGGCCGTGCAGACGAACCAGCGTCAAGGCCGGATCGGTCGGCTCCAACACCGTCGGAACTGAACCTTGGCCGGCCTGGGGCTCATCGCAAATGACATGAATCCAGCCCTCTTCCCGCATAAACGCCAGCGTTCGCTCCCGCATCTCCTTCGTAAACCAGCTTTGATGGCGAAACTCCAGCGCCAGCGGAAGCCGCCCCATCCACTTGCGAACAGCGCGCAGTTGGCGGACATGCTCCGGGCTGCAGTCGAACCAGGGCGGAAATTGAAACAACACCGCCGTGAGGCGGCCGGCCTCCACAACCGGCTGAATCGAATCCAGGTAAGCCTGGAACATTTCGCCCGGCCCGCCGTATGGCGTTTTGCCACGGGAATGTCCGGTCATCCCCTGGTACGCCTTGAGGATAAAAGTCAGGTCCGCCGGCGTCTCGGCCAGCCAGCGCTGATACACCTCCGTGCCGAGCACGGCGTAAAAGGAGCTGTCCACCTCCACCAAGGAAAAATACCGGGCATACCAGGCCAGCTTGTCTTTGGCCGACGTCCGGGGCGGGTATAAATCGTCATGATCGCCCCAGCCGGACAGCCCGATCTTGATCATGCTTCATCCCAGCCTTTCTCATTCGCCGGCGTCGATGACGCGGTGCCCGGCCGCTTTCAGCAGCCGGTTCATCACCGCTGCGCCGAGTCCGTCCTCGGGACAGGACTCGGCGAGAATATAGGTGACGCCGCATTCGTCGCAGCGGCGGAGCGCCGCGTACAGGCGGTGCGCCGCCGCCGCGAGCTCGGTTTCGCTGCCGAGCGAAAGTGTGCAGTCGGCGCGGTAGGACGGGAGGCGCTCGTCGAAGGCGAGCACGCCCGTCTTCTCCCCGCGCGCCGAGGCCGCCGCGAGCTCGGCCTGGATGCGGGCCGCGACCCGGTCCGCGGCCCCGCGCACAATGCGCAGCACCCCTTGCGGCGCATAGTGGGTATACTTCATGCCCGGCGCGCGCGGCGCCGGGCTGTCCGCACCGCCGCCCGCCTCGCGCAGGGCGGCGTCAAGCTTCACGCCCGCGCCCGTCACGCGGGCGATTTGTTCCGCCGTGATCCCGCCTGGGCGGAGCACGGTCACGGTGCCGTCACGGCCGGCTTCCACCACCGTCGACTCCAGGCCCACCCCGGTGGGCCCGCCGTCGACGATGCCGTCAATCCGGCCGGACAGGTCCTCGCCCACGTGGCTTGCCAGCGTGGGGCTCGGGCGGCCCGACCGGTTGGCGCTAGGCCCCGCCACCGGGCACCCCGCTGCGGCGATCAGCCGCAGCGCCACGTCGTGGGCGGGCATGCGCACGCCCACGGTATCCAGCCCCGCCGTCACGCGGGGCGAGACGGCGCCGGGGGCCGCCGGCAGCACCAGCGTCAGCGGCCCGGGCCAAAACGCCTCCATGAGCTTCCGCGCGGTCTCGTTTACCTCCGTAACGAGACCTTCCAGTTGGCTCATGGACGCGATGTGCACGATCAGCGGGTTGTCCGAAGGGCGGCCCTTGGCGGCAAAAATCGCCTCCACCGCCTTCGTGTTCCGCGCATCCGCACCAAGCCCGTACACCGTCTCCGTCGGAAACGCCACCGTACCTCCGGCGGCCAGCACCGCAGCCGCTTCAGCCAAAGCCTCGGCGTCCCGCGCGGCTTGGTCCGAAGCGGTTTGGACATCATCAATGTCTTGTGCACCTACAACAAATTCAGTATCCACAGCAGCTTGGGTCACCGCAGAAGTCCGGACCTCGGCAGCCCTCTGAACACCTGCGCCCCCTCCATCATCCACATTGCTCAGAACTGCTGCCTGCCCCATTTTTATTTGTTGGTCAGCCGCTGCCCAGGTCGAAGCAATCTTCCACCAGCGGGTTTGCCGTGCTTCCCCGGCCGCCGCTGTCCCCGCTTGGGACTTGTCCGCCGGCGCTTCCCGGTGTTCCGCCGTCCGTCCGGCGGCGGAGTCTGCGCTTCCCTCCCGGCTCGTCCGATCCACATGATTCTCTCTATCCATTCGTATCGCGTCCTAACTTCAAGTTATTCTTCTATTATACCCGATCGGGTCCCGGAGCATAGTACGCAGCAATTAATTACACGTTTACGGCTTCGCGCATCTTTCGCGGTTTGAGGATAGCAGATTGCGAAGGACCGTCCTTGATCGGATTGCTCTTGACTTGCCAATACACACACGCCAACGCTCCCCGCTACCCGGCCAAGCTAGAAATGAAAAAAACCGCACGATACACTCGCGCGGCCGCTTTTTACTAGTTATCATCAGTCCATAGCTTAGGAAAACAAACCCGTGATCCAGTTCCACAACTTGGCCAGCATGTCCCACAGGAAAAACCGCACCTCGACTTGCTCGGGCTCTACCGGTGAGGCCCCCGGGGCAGCGCCAACACCGCCAGAAGCAGCCGCAGCGCCCGCTTCGTCCGCTGCGCCTTTCACCGATGCCGCTGCCGTCGTCTTGACGGCCGCTTTTCCGTCCCTAGCCAGGGCGTCCCCGCTGCCGGCATCGATGAAGCAAAGCGGGGGAAACAGCACGCACCACCAGTTTTTGCCCCTGCCCTCGCCAAGCGTGACGCGCAGCGCTTCATAATCACCTGCCGGGTAGACGGCGCCGCCGTACATTTTCGTCGGAAACGGCACAACGCCGAGCTCCACTTTGTAATTGTAGTTTTTCCCGCTTTCCTTCAGCGTTTCCCCCACCTGCTCCTCGATGGCCGGCAAATTGTCGCGAATGACGCGACGCGCCTCATCGAGACTTTGCGGTTGATCCAATTGGACGACCCAGCCGTTCATTTGCTCCACCACGGCGTCGCGCACCTTGCGTTTTACGATCTGATCGCCCATGCCGTCCGAATTCGCCAAAATGCGCAGCCGAATCGAATCCTGCGGAATCAATCCCGCGGCCGCCGCGGTATCGTTAGCCTGCCCTTCCCAGGACATCAGCAGCATCGTCAAACTGAAAACAATAAGTGCAAAATTGCGAATATAAGGTCTGTTTTTAGTCATGTCCGCTCTCCCCTTAACCGAATCCTGTATGCTGATGTCTACCAGTATGTCCGGTTAAGAGAGATGTAAACCTATTAATCTATGAAAAAATAATATAGCGGAGTTGATCCCAAAAATCCCGCCATTTTTAGGCCTGAAGCGAGACTCGTGATCCGGGGGCTTTGCACGATTATCCCGTTTGATCGGGTGACTTGGCTTCCTGAACCAGAGGGATAATCGTGCAAAGTGATTTGGAGAGACAACACCCCCTATCTCCGTCATCTTTCATTTTGTCATGCACTGATTTTGGTCTTGAGCCATTTTTAGATGCGAGAATTCGCAAAAACACAATCCTCATCGCCGCAGCACCGAGGCCTGGCAAAACTCCGCCATTCCTGCTTTCTTTCCGGCGAATACGCTCTTCCCTTCTGTTTGTTGAGGCTGCCGCCCACCTAAGCTCACTCCGTACTGCTCTTGGCTTTCAAGGAAGCGTACCGGTCGGAAGGGATGTTGGCCCCCTCTTCCTTCTCATGGCCGTGGATGCGGATGCTCATCGCCACTCCGATGCTCGCCATGTTGATCAGCAGCGAGGTGCCTCCGTAACTGATGAAGGGCAGGGTGATGCCCGTAAGCGGCATAAGTCCGATAAACATCCCGATATTTTCGAAAATCTGGTACAGCAGCATCGCGACAATGCCGACGATCAGATAAGGGCCGCCGGTGTCGCGGCATTCCAAGGAAATCAAGATCAGCCGGTGGATCAGCACAAAATAGAGCAGGAGCAGCACCGAACTGCCGAGAAAACCAAACTCCTCGGCGATCACGACAAAGATGGAGTCCGAATACGTCAGCGGCACGCGCTCCGATTGCACGGTCTCGCCTTTCATGTATCCTTCCCCGGTCATTCCCCCGGAAGCGATGGCGAGCTTGGCGTTCCTCGTATGGTAGGAAGCGTCTTCCGACGCTTTTTCCGGCATCAGCCACGGGTCGATCCGATTGATCCAATGCTCTCGGCCGATCTCGACGAAGAAGTTGTACACCTGGTCGTGGTACGTCTTGTAGGCGGTAATCCCGCCGAAGACCGATCCGGCAAAAATCGCCACGGCAATCAGCGCATGCGTATATTTAATGTTGCCGATCCACAGCATTCCGGCCAGTATAACCACATAGCTAAGCGCGTTCCCGAGGTCATTTTGCGCCATAACCGCCACAAACGGCACAAACGTCAGCAGGCAGATCGGCACCACATCGCGCCAGAACGAAAGGCGCGGCTTGCGCTTGCGCAGCAGCATAAACCCGAGAAAGACGACCAGGAGCAGTTTGAAAAATTCCGCCGGCTGAAAGCTCTGGTTGATTACCGGAATCGTGATCCAGCCAGTGGCGTTGTAGTAAGTGTTGCCGATGAACATAACGACGACGAGCAGCCCAAATCCGAACAAGTATAAATAAGGCGCATACTTCATAAGCAGGCGGTAGTCCAGAACGGCAAATCCGAAAAACGCGGCAAATCCCAGCGCATAATAGGCCAGCATGCGCAGGTGGTAACCGTGGTATTGGGTATGGGAGGTAGCGCTGTACAGCACCGCGATGCTGATCGCCATCAGCAGCAGCATAATAAACACAATCGTGTAGTCGACCTTTTTGAGTTTGCTCAGCACGTTCATCCTCTTTTCCTTTGATGGCTAGAAATGCTGTCTATGACCTAAAGTTATCACATACCTTATTATACTGTAAAAGAATCCGTCTAAAAGCACAAATGTTCCCATATGCCAATAAAATCCTACATAAGTACTGGGGGCGCCGTGTCAACGATACGCCATTATGACGCAGAAAGGGCGCCGACGGTTAAATCGTCGGCGCCCTCCGGGCAGATCGGCAGCGGAGAAGGGATTAAACGTTCGTAATCAGCGACAGCGTACCGGTGGCGGTTTGCAGCGCCAAAATACCGATCGTTTGGATGTTGCTGATGCTGACCGAAAACGTCGAACCGGAAGTGACGGTGGCGACAAAATCGGGAGCATTGTAACGGGTGATGCGCAGTTCCACATCGCCGCTCGTGCTTCCAACCGTAACGATGCCGGTAGCTCCCGGAGCGTCCGCTGCCACAAAATACCCCTGGCCGACCCCGGCCGCTTGCGAATAAAGGAACGTTAAAGTGACTGGCATAAGTGAATCTCCTCCTTTTCGTGGTATACCACAATCTATGAAACTACTTTACATGTGGTAGCGACGATTAAAGGAGAGGATTCGCCTATTTTAGCTCGCGCGGGCCGGGCCTCTTCGCTCGTCTCAGCTCGGCCGCCTTAGCCGAGGCCGATGCCGATCACGTGGCGGTCAATTCCGGCCAGGTCGGGAATCGTGACGATTTCCCGCCAATGCCCCGCCGCGCGGAGCAGGTCCGCGACCGCGGCGGCCTGGCCCAGGCCGAGCTCGAAGCCGATCAGGCGAGGCGGCCTCGGGAGCAGCGCGAGCTGTGCCATCATGGCCCGGTAGGGCGCCAGCCCGTCCGGGCCGCCGTCAAGCGCGCCGCGCGGCTCGTAGTCCCGCACCTCAGGCTGAAGGTGCGGGATGTCCCCCGCCGGGATATACGGCGGGTTCGACACCACGATGTCCAGCGGCTCGCCGGCAAACGGTTCAAGCAGGTTCCCCTGCTTGAACTCCACCGTTAGGCCGAGCCGCCGGACATTATCCTGTGCCACCGCCAGAGCGTCCGGCGAGATATCGCTCGCCGCGATGCGCCACGACGGGCGCAGGTGAGCCAGGGCAGCGGCGATCGCCCCGCTGCCGGTGCCGATATCGGCGGCCCTGGGCGCGCCGCCGGGCCACAGCGCCTCGCCCTCGGCGGCGATGCGCTCAACGAGCAGCTCCGTTTCCGGGCGGGGAATCAGCACGGCCGGCGTGACCTGGAAGGTCAGACCGTAAAATTCCTGTTCCCCGATGATGTACTGCGCCGGCTCGCCCGCCGCTTTGCGGCGGACAACCTCCTCCCAGGCATCCCTTTTGTCCGCCGGGAACGGATCGCGCAGCGCCCCCAAATACGCCGCGCCCGAAACGCCCAGCACATGCCGCAGCAGCAGCTCGGCATTGGACTCCGGCTCCTGCACGCCCGCCGCCGCTAAAAAAGAAGAAGCCTCTTTACGGGCTTCCCAAATACTGATCGCTCCGGATAACCGATATCCTTCACTGTTCAATAGATTATTCTCCTTTTTCCATCAATTCCGCTTGCTCGGCGATCGTCAGCGCCGACACGATCTCGTCGATCTCGCCGTTCATGACCTGATCCAGCTTGTGCATGGTCAAACCGATGCGATGATCCGTGACCCGGCTCTGCGGGAAGTTGTACGTCCGGATCCGCTCGCTGCGGTCCCCGGTGCCGACCTTGCTTTTCCGCTCACCGGCGTACTTCGCTTCCTCTTCCTGCCGCTTCATGTCAAAGATACGGGCGCGCAGCACCTGCAGCGCCTTTTCTTTGTTGGAGTTTTGCGATTTGCCGTCCTGGCAGGTCGCCACGATGCCCGTCGGAATATGCGTCACCCGCACGGCCGACTTCGTCGTGTTGACCGACTGGCCGCCGGCGCCGCTGGAGCAAAACGTGTCAACGCGGATATCTTTATCCAAAATTTCGATGTCGACGTCTTCGACTTCCGGCAAAACCGCCACCGTCGAGGTCGACGTATGGATCCGTCCGCCGGACTCCGTAGTGGGGATCCGCTGCACGCGGTGCGCGCCGCTTTCGTATTTCAGCTTGCTGTACGCGCCGCGGCCGTTGATCATGAAGATAACCTCTTTAAAGCCGCCGAGATCGCTTTCGTTCATATCCATCAATTCGACGCGCCAGCCTTGGGAATCGGCGTAACGGGTATACATGCGGTACAAATCCGCCGCGAACAAGGCCGCTTCGTCTCCGCCGGCGGCGCCGCGGATTTCCACGATTACGTTTTTATCGTCATTCGGGTCCTTGGGCAGCAGCAGGATGCGGATTTGTTCCTCCAAAGCCTGCTGCCGCGCGGTCAGCTCCTCGATTTCCAGCTTGACCATTTCGCGCATTTCGTCATCCAGCTTCTCGGCTTGCATCACCTTGGCCGCTTCCAACTCGCCGATTACTTGTTTATATTCGGTGTACGCCTCATAAGCCGGCTGTATATCCGATTGTTCTTTGGAATAATCCCGCAGTCGCTTTGCGTCATTCGCCACGTCCGGATCGCAGAGCAGCTCGCTTAGCTTCTCGTACCGGTCAGCCAGGGATTGTAGTCGGTCCAACAAGGAAATCACCTCTCTTATCTCACAATTTCCTGAAAAAAGCCGCTTTCTCCTTACCTAGTATAACAAGGATAAACGACTTTTTATTATACCATATGCGAACAAAAATAACTAGGCCATATCCGCAACTCCCTTTTGCCCTACTGTTCGAAATAAGTATTTTCATGTAAAATCATCTCACACATGAAGACGCCAAAGGAGGGAAGCCCGTGGACATGCTGGATCTCAAGGTGTTTATCGCCGTGGCCGAAAGCGAAAGCATGAGCAAAGCGGCCAGGTACGTCGCTTTAACCCAGCCGGCCGTCAGCCTGCGCATTGCCGGGCTGGAGATGGAACTGGGCGCCCCGCTGTTCCACCGCACGCGGTCCGGCGCTTTCCTGACGGAAGCCGGCCGGAAATTTTATTTTTACGCCCAATATGCGCTTAGCGCCCTGGAGGCGGGGCAGGACTCGGTGCGCAAGCTGTCCGGCCCTCCGGAAGAAACCGGCCTTAGAATCGGCATCGTAGAGTCGCTGACGCATGTCATGCTTCCGTCCGTCATCCGCTCGATGAAGGAGCATAGCGCGGCCGCACAATGGAAGATCAGCACCGGGCCATCGCTGGATTTGGCGCTGCGGACCGCTTCCGGAGAGCTGGACATCGCCTTCATCAACCAGATGTTCGCCCCCCTTCCCCAGATCGAAACCGTCAAGCTGTTTGAGGAGCCGCTTGCCTTCATCGGCCCGAAGCAGCCTGGTTTCCCCCGTTATCAAAGCCTCGCCACCTATTTGCAGGAAGTGCCTTTCATTTTGCTCAAACGCCATATGCCGCTGCGCGAGCTGCTGGAGCATAACCTGTTCACGCCGCTGCGCATGCGCCCGCAAAAGCTGATCGAAGTGGATGCTTCCCACATCATCCGCCAAATGGTCGGACAAGGCAGCGGCTGTTCCTTTTTACCCGTGTCATCCCTTTGGCCGGCCGGCAGCGACGCGTCGATCGAGATGCTGCCGCTGGCGGAAATCCGCCTGAAGCAAAGCTTTTACTGCGCTTATCCGCAGTCGGCTGCCGAACCTGTACGGCAACTGCTCCCCGCACTCCTTGCCAGCATCAAGGAACAAGTCGCCCTGTTCCGCGGCAACGGCCCTGCTTAAGCCGCTGCAGGGCTCTTCCCCGCCCGCAAAAGAATCCCGCCTTCAAATCCCAATCCGTCAAATTGAAGTCATATTTCCTGACATAAAAACTCCTTATAACCTCGAATATGTCACCTATATTACTATTTATTTAACACAAAGGAGGTGGCAATGATGAATCTCTATAAAATGGAGTTGGAAAACGTAAGCAAGACGTATCTGGCCGCAGACGGAACCGCCGTCAAAGCGCTTGGCCCGATCGATATGCGCATTCCCAATCACCGCTTTATCAGCATCGTCGGTCCAAGCGGCTGCGGCAAATCCACCCTGTTCAACATCATTTCGGGCCTGGTGGACAACACGGAAGGAGCGATCTATGTAGGCGGCAACCGCGTCGACGGCTTGACCGGAATTACGGGGTATATGCTGCAAAAAGATCTGCTGCTTCCCTGGCGGAACATTTTGGACAACGTCATTTTGGGACTGGAAATTCAAGGCGTGGCGAAAAAAGAAGCTAAGGCCAAGGCGCTCCCGCTCCTGCACAAATACGGGTTGAAGGGATTCGAGCATCATTATCCGGCCCAGCTTTCCGGCGGCATGAGACAGCGGGCGGCGTTACTGCGGACGATTTTGTATGATCGCGATATCATCCTTTTGGATGAGCCGTTCGGAGCGTTGGACGCCCAGACCCGGGCGATGATGCAGGAATGGCTGCTTGATCTTTGGGACGATTTTCAGAAAACGATTCTGTTTGTTACCCATGACATGGAAGAGGCGATTTACTTGTCCGACGAAGTGTACATCATGACCTCCAGACCGGGGACGATCAAGCGCCACCTTACGATCGATTTGCCGCGCCCGCGCAAGCCGCAGATCGTCACTTCGCCGCAGTTTATCGCCCTGAAGGAAGAAGCGCTGCGCATTCTTTCGGAAGAAACGCTGAAGGCTTACCGGCAGGAAGCTGCCGGATAACGCTAACTAACCGCAGGAAAGGAGCGAACAACGATGCAAAGTGAAGCGGATGTCATGGAGAACGGCAGCAATTTGGGAAGCGTGGGCCGTTCGGCCCGTCATCGCCGCAAATCCAACGCTTTAAATTACGAAATGAGCCAGCCGAAGCCATGGCTCGTCAACGCAGGCCGTATCGCCTTATTTCTGGTCATCTTACTGCTGTGGGAACTCGGCGCCCGCGTGGGTATCATCAACGCCTTTTTCTGGAGCCAGCCGGCGGAAATTGCCCGCACCTGGTGGACCGGCGTACAGTCCGGCTCCGTTTGGCAGGATACGTTTTACACCTTTCGTTCCACCATTTACGGATTTTTGCTGGGAACGGCGGGCGGAACGCTGATCGGTTTATCCTTTTGGTGGTCCAAATATTACGCCCGGATTTTCGAGCCTTTCATCATTATGTTCGAGGCCATGCCCAAGCTGGCGCTTGCCCCGATTATCGTGCTCGTATTCGGCATCGGCATCGGGTCGAAGATCGCCATGGGCTTTGCGATTACGGTCGTGATCACCACACTCACCACCTATAACGGCGTACGCAGCGTCGATAAGGATCTCGTGCGGATGGTTTATTCGCTTGGCGCTTCCCGGCTGCAGGTGTTCAGCAAAGTGATCGTGCCCACGGCGATTCCGGCGATGATTTCCGCGCTGCGCATCAATATCGGGCTGGCGCTCACGGGAGCGATCGTCGGCGAATATATCGGCTCCGAGCAAGGGCTTGGACGCATGATCTTTTACGCCGGGCAAACGTACGAAATCAGCCTGATCTGGGCCAACATTTTTAATCTGTCCATCCTGTCCATGCTGCTGTATATCCTGGTCGGCAGGCTGGAAGTCTTCTTGCTGAAAGGATTTACCCATCAAAAATAAAAAGGGGCTATATATAGCCGTGAGCAAATAGGGGGAGGCCATCATGACAAATGTCAAACTTTTATCTCGCAAGGCATTGATGCTTGCCGTCGTGCTCATCACGGCGCTGATCGCCGGTTGCGGAGGTCAAGCTCCGCCGGGGACGGCGGCCGGAACGGCGCCTGCGGCCGGCGCCGCCGGTGGCTCGGGCAGCGCAAACAAGGGCGGCACCAAGGAAATCGTTATCGCCGAGCCGGTTCACAGCACCGGGTATCTGCCGCTTTATATCGCCATCCGCAAAGGATTTTTCGACGGCCTGAACGTCAAAGCGATCACGCTGTCCGGCGGCAGCGCCCACACCAACGCGGTGCTGACCGACCAGGCTTACGGCTTCATCGGCGGCCCCGAACATAACGCTTTCGCCAAAGCCAAGGGCGCCGAGCTTAGAGCCATCGTAAACGTCGTTAACCGGGGCAATGTTTATTTGGTGGCCCGGTCCGGCCTTGACCCCGGCGACGACATCGCCGCCTTCATGAAAGGCAAAACCGTGGCCGTGTCCCAATACGGCGGTACCCCCAATTCGATTATTCGTTACCTGGCGGGAGAATGGGGACTTGCGCTTGACAAGGATTTGAAGCTGAAGGAGGTTGATACCGGAGCGATCCCCGCAGTGCTGCAGCAAAATCAAGGCGACATAGCCGTCGTGACCGAACCGATGCTGACGCAGGGCATCAAAGAAGGCATCTGGGGCGAACCGTTCTACAATGTGCCGCAGGAGCTTGGCCCGTACGCCTATTCGACGATCAACATCAAGCAGGACAATATCGAAAACGACCCGGAAACCGTACGGAAATTTGTCGACGGTATTCATAAAGCGCTGGAATTTATCCGCGACAACAAAGCGGAGAGCATGGAAATCGCCAAGCTGGAATTCCCGTCGATGACCGATGAGCTGCTTGCGGCGACGATCGACCGGTCTTATGAGGACGAAATGTGGGAATACACAGGCCAGATTTCCGAGGAGGCCGTAAACACAGGCTTATCCGTCGTTCGCGCGGCCGGGCTGCTGAAAGACGAAGCGATCGGCTACGCGGATATCGTGGACATGCAATTTGTTAAATAAGAAAAAAATAAAATCGGGAGGAAATATCATGAGAGTATGGGACAAGTTTTTGACGGAACGAGACAAACAGGTTTTCGGCAATGCCGGATATGACGCTAAAGCCGGTTTCGGGAAACGGCCGGCCGTGTTGGTCATCGATGTCAGCTACGGGTTTTGCGGTCATCAAAAAGAACCGGTCCTCGATTCCGTCAAACGCTGGCGCAACAGCTGCGGCGAATCCGCCTGGGAGGCGATCCCGCATATTCAGAAGCTGCTGCAGGCCGCTCGCGAGCAGCGCATACCGGTCTTCTACTCGACCGGGGTCGACCGCCGTCCCGACGGCTTCGACGCCGGCGGCTGGAGACGCAAAAACACCCGTTCAGAGGAACAGGAAGGAGTCCTTGGCTACGGCAGCAACGAGATCGTCCGGGAAATTGCCCCGGAGCCCTGCGACATCGTTATCGAGAAACTGAAACCATCGCCGTTTCACGGCACACCGCTGCTGGGCTTTCTCAACGATCTCGGCGTCGACACGCTGCTGATTTGCGGCACGACCACCGGCGGATGCGTGCGGGCCGGCGTCATCGACGCTTTCTCTTACAACTTCTTCGTCGGCGTTGTGGAGGAATGCACGTTTGACCGGGGCGAAGCGTCCCATGCCATCAATTTGTTCGATATGAACGCCAAATACGCCGATGTGGTCAGTACGGAGGAGACCATCAATTATATCTATCAAACGGAAAAAGGCTTGTTTGACGGAAAAATTGATTTTTCCGCCGCAAGCTCCCATGCAGCACCGTAATTTTGTCTGGGTTTCCTTATCCTGCGGATTATACTGGTTTGCCTTTTCGTTAACCCGGCCCATCATCTCTTTGTATACGGCCTCCCTTGGCATTCAAGGCATTACCGCCGGCCTCGTGCTGGCGGTTTACGCTCTGCTCCCGCTGCTGGCGGCCATTCCCGGCGGGTTCATCGCCGACCGGTTAGGCAGAACCGTGGTTTTGCGCGCCGGAGCCGTACTAATGATGGCCAGCGGGTTGCTGTACGGGGTTTCCGCTGGCCCTTGGATTCTGGCGTTCGCCCAATTGCTGGCCGGACTCGGCCAAATGGCCGTATGGCTGGCCGTCCAGGTACTGATTACGGAAGGGCCCGCGGAAGGAAGCGAGAGCAGGTTTGCGACTTTTTCTTTGTATATGGCTATCGGGCAAATGGTTGCTCCGATCGTCTCCGGCTTATTGTCGGATCAGTTCGGATATCGAACCGTGTTTACCGGTTATACGCTAAGCAGCTTGCTGCTTATGCTGACCTCCTGGCGCTGCCGGGAGGAAAGCCGCACTCCCGATCCGGCTGCAGTGTCGCCTTCTCCCTCAGGCGGCGTGTCAGTTCGCTTCCGCCAGGAAGAAACCCCGATTTCGTTTAAAGTGCTCGGTCTGTTTCGACAGTGTCTAACGATGGTCCGCAACCGCAGGTTTGCCGTGATTTTGCTGACTACCTTCATCTCCTTGTTTATAGTGGACGTGCGCACGGCGTACCTGCCCATCCATCTGGAGTCGCTGGGGATTTCCAACACCCGTGTCGGACTGCTCATCTCCGTCGGGGCATTGTCCGCCCTGTTCGTCCGGCCGATTTACCCGCGGCTGATGGATAAGCTAAGCTTCCGCTGGATGCTGATCCTGACCTACGGGGTCTCGCTGCTGCTGCTGTTTGCCGTTCCTCTGCTGACCAACTTTTACGCCATAGCGGCTTTGGTGTTCGTAACCGGCCTTGCGCTGGGCATCAACCAGCCGATGACGCTGTCCATGATCGCGGGGGCTACGTCGCAGGAGGAACGGGGACTGGGAATCGGCCTTCGCTTAATGTCCAACCGCGCTGCCCAATTGCTGGACCCGCTGTTGTTCGGCTTTTTCACCGCCTTTACCAGCCTGCGGACGTCATTTCTGCTGGTGGGCGTGCTTCTGCTCGTCTGCTGCGCGTTTACCGTTCAGCTTTACCTTTCCTCGGAAAAAGAACCCCTTTCCCGGGCCAGGACGATCGAAAAAGGCCGTGAATTTCAACATCACGGTTGAAATTCACGGCCTTCTTCAAACTTTTTCAATATGAGATTAAGCTAATCCATTCTATCACTTTGTCAGGTTAATCCCGTTCGGCTGCGGCTGTTCCGTACCGTCGGAGCGGTTAGCGGACCGGGCCGCGGCGATTTGGGCGATCAGCCCGTTCTCAATCCGCAAATTCCACTCCCGGACCATCCCCGGAAGCAGGCAAGCGTCAACGATAACCCATACGGTGAGGGCCAAACCAAAGAGCACGACGGGAATCAGGAACAGCAGCGATCCCATGCTGTCGGGCGACTCCACGCTTTCGATGCCTGACGCGATCGCAAACACAAAGTAAAACACAAACGCCAAAACAGACAAGCAGAGCTGGACGATTCCCGTGGCGATTTTTTTCAGATAAAAACGGTGTATGCCCAAATGGCCGACCAGAAGCATGAGATAAGCAAACACCAAGGATTTTTCCCGCTTGTTCATTTCCAAATTCAGCACAAGCAGCTCATTCGTGGACAGATCGTTTTTCGTCAGCGCCATTAGATAGGGTACTCCGGAGATCTGCCGCGGTCATAAAAAATCCGGTCGATCAAACGGTTTTCCATTTCTGCATTGTGCTGTTTCACCCAAGTGTGCACGAGGAACGCGTCAACGATCCACCAGATGGACGTAACGAATATTCCGATAATGGTAACCGACAAAATCAACTGGGCTACCGCCGAACCGGTCCGTCCCATATAGAAACGATGACCTCCGAACATTCCCAGGAAATACCACAGAACATAAGCCACCACCATGTTTTTCCCCTGGGCCTTTACTTCCGATTCAAGCAGCAGCAGCTCCCGGGTGTCCAACTGGCTTTTTCTGGACATTAAGTAATCCATACTCACAAAAAATTCCTCCTAATCGATAAATAAAGCAAAAGCTGATTTCAGTATACTCATAGCTTTTAAGCATAACAATACAAATTTTTCCCATTTCCACGCTTAATTCGAAGGACCTGGGTAAATCATCCTTAAAGACAAATCCCCAATCTCCTTTTGGCGGAAACTCAAGAAGCCCTCAAATCCGCTTGAGCAAGGGACTTGAAGGCTTCCGTCAGCCCGAATTTACATTACACGTTAAAACGGAAATGCATGATGTCTCCGTCCTGAACGACGTAGTCTTTGCCTTCCAGACGCAGCTGGCCGCGTTCACGAGCGGCGTTCATCGTACCGGCGGCGACCAGATCCTCATAGGATACGACCTCCGCCCGAATGAAGCCGCGCTCGAAATCGGAGTGGATGACGCCCGCCGCCCCCGGCGCTTTTGTGCCTTTGCGGATCGTCCAAGCCCGGACCTCCTGCACGCCGGCGGTGAAGTACGTATACAAGCCCAGCAGCCGGTAAGCAGCCTGGATCAGGCGGTCCAACCCGGAGGACTGAAGTCCGAGTTCTTCCAGGAACATCGCTTTGTCCTCGCCGTCGAGCTCGGCGATTTCCGCTTCCACCTTGGCGCTGATCGGCACGACTTCGGCGCCTTCCGCCGCGGCGAATTCTTTCACCTGCTGCACATACGGGTTGTTGTCCGCGTCGGCCACGCCGTCCTCGCTGACGTTCGCCGCATACAGCACCGGCTTGACCGTAAGCAGATGCAGATCGCGCAAGAGCACCTTCTCTTCATCCGTCAGCTCCACGCTGCGCGCCGGCTGATCGTTGTAGAGCGCCTCCTTGATCCGTTCCAGTACCTCGACTTCCTGGGCGTATTGCTTATTGCCGCCTTTCATATTTTTACGGGCGCGTTCGATTCTTTTTTCCACGCTTTCCACATCAGCTAAAATCAACTCCAGATTGATCGTCTGGATGTCATTGATCGGATTGACCTTGCCTTCCACGTGGGTAATATTCTCATCCTCAAAGCAGCGGACGACGTGCACGATCGCATCGACCTCGCGGATGTGGGCCAGGAACTTGTTGCCAAGCCCTTCGCCTTTACTTGCGCCGCGCACCAGTCCAGCGATGTCGACAAATTCAAACGCCGTCGGCACCGTGCGGTTTGGGGTCACCATCTCCGTCAGTTTATCGAGCCGCTCGTCCGGCACTTCCACCACGCCAACATTCGGATCGATCGTGCAAAACGGGTAGTTTGCGGATTCCGCTCCCGCTTGGGTAATCGCGTTAAACAATGTGGATTTTCCAACGTTCGGAAGGCCCACAATGCCAGCCTTTAAAGCCATATTTATGACAACTCCTCATTCATGTAATTGCTCATCTTCCTTCAACCATAGTACCGATACGCCGAAAATATTTCAAGGACATCTCGAAATCCGGCGGTTTGACGGCATGTTGACTGGCGGCATGACGGAGGCCATCCGGCTGCCGGGCACCGCCGGTTGAACGTTATCAGTCAAACATTTTCGCTGCTAGACCCCGTCGGAAAGGCACTGTCTGCCGATCCCCGCAGCTATATAAGTTGAACTATTGATTGTACGGATCGGGGCAGCCGTGTGAAATGTTCTTACGATCGCTGTTGTTCTCGGATTTCTCTAATTTAACTAAATCCAGATGCTGAAGAAATCCGCTCACAAAGGCGACCAAGCATATGCTTCCGATTTAGCCTTCTTCCAGAAAGCTTTGAGTTTCTTCAGAATCATTTCCCCTAGGTTCAATATTCTAAAATGTGACTCTTTTAGAAAATTGAACCCTCTTGCCTAACTTCCGTATTTCTTTAGTTCAACTTATATTGACGCTGCCATGTCGCTGGCGGCTTACCTTCGCCCCAAGTTAGTCCAGGCCGTCAAGCCTCGGTTTCCCCCGCCAGAACTTTGGTCATTTGGATGTCCGTCACCTCGTACCCCATCTTCCGGTACAGTTCGAACGCTCTTTGATTGTGGCCAAACACGTGCAGCGAAATGGTGTCCAGGCCCAGCCGGCGAACCTCTTCCTCCAGCGCGGCCATCGTCCTTTTGCCGTAACCTTTGCCTTGATGCTCCTCGTAGATCAAAATGTCCAAAATAAAAGCAATCCGCCCTTTTTCCTGTTCCATGGCGTTAAACCACAGATGCCCGACCGCCTCCTCGCGTACAGTGTCGTGCACAAGGTAGAGAAAGGCGTCCTTCGTATTTCTGCCGTCCGGCAGAAAGCGGCGGAAGGCCGCTTCCGCAAGCGCCGGCGCATCCTCGGCCGTCCACGTTCCGGCGGCCACCTTATCCTCCGCGTAATCGCGGACCGACCGGCTGCGGAAATCGCGGTAATCGGCGTCGTTCATCGGAATCAGTTGAACCATGAAAGTCCCCACCTTACTATTTGTTTTGTTTTAAAACGGATATCCCCGCAGGTCCATCACGTCGGAACCGATTAAATCACATACTGCATACTCTTCACGGGCCACTATCTGTCCACGTTCAAATTTGTGCTGCTCCGGTTGCGTTTGGCATAGGCCCACACGGCGGGAAGACCGAGAATGAGAAATACCGCGACGTTAGCCAGACCTGCCGTTACAACCTCCACGACGATTTTATCGTTAGGCTCGCCCATCACGAAGATATCAAACAAGCCGGAAAACGCCAGGGAAACAAAAATCCCCACAATTCCGCAAACGGCAAACAGGATCAGATCGCCTTTATTCATCCGCCCTTCCCTTGCATTGAAATCCTTGAATATGTAAACCACCCCCATAAAGGCCGCCGTAATGCCCGAACCCAACGCCCAGCCCCACCACACAGTGCCGCTCGTAATCAGGTCGTTGATGACATGCCCGATAAATCCAGCGATAAATCCAACCACCGGCCCGAACAACGCCCCCAATACCGCCAGCAGCGCGATGGCCGGCCGAAGCTGGGTATCCGCCACGATCGGGATGCCGATCCAACTGGTTGCCGCGTACAGCGCGGCCCCGACGCCGACCGCCGCCACCGTACTTGTATTCCATGTCCACAATGATGGTTTCATAGCCATTCCCCCCTTGCGTTACGGAAAAGACGAAAAGCCGGTCGCTCCGGTTTTCGATTCCTGTGTAAATTTGCCGGCCTGTCTGCAACCATATGCGCTGTTTCATGGAAGGATGCCGTCCCAGCAGGCCGATATTACCCTTCAATATAATAGGGAATTTGCGGAAATGCAACAAAATAGGGGGCTAGCCACTGCCGCGCACTAGCGTTGCATCAAATCTGGTCTGACAAGATACATTTTCTAGCCACACAACTATTCTAACGGTTGCCATAACCACTATCTATTTGTTCCAAGAACATTGATTTCAAATTGTAACGGTTGCCATTGTGCTTATTTCACTTAAACCCGGCCAATTTTGCTTAGATTAAGGCAAATAACGGCGCTCACAACCGTTAGAATTTAGAAAAGGTCTTTTTTCGTAAAATAGCAGCTGCTACAATCGTTAGATTTCCGGGTATCTTTTATGGGAAGTGGCCATCGCGCCAAAAATAGCGGTAAAAAAAGGCGCTATTACGCGCCAGAATACAGCACCAGAAAAATAGCGGACTTTTATGTCGTTATTGGGTAGGGGCGGGGGTAAAAGTGTGGGTTTCAGCCCCTTCACAACAAAATAGAGGGAAATTTTACCGCTATTCAGAGATTTTTGGCTTCTCACATTAAAATAGCGACAAAAATTACCGCTAATCGCGGGATTCTTGAAAGAAAGGCTCTGGCTTGGGATTATCCCCCAACTCAGGGTTCAACGGGCCCCTGGAGACGTTATCCCATAGGCTGGCTGCCCGGCTTGTGACGAAGCGTTGGCCTAACCTATACCTGGGCAGCCCAACCCCGACCTGCACCGGGAGAGCCGCGCCCCAATCGGCCCCGAGCAGACAGGCCATAAGACAGCGGGCCATCCTGCGCCCCAGCACAGCGCGGACAACCAGCGCGCCGGCCCGGCGCCTACTCCCGGCGCACGAGCCGCACCGTGCTCCGCAGCGCCGGTATGCTCCCGGCGCCGATGCCGAACATGGCGGTGCGCAGCTCGAACTCGACGCGCTCCAGGAGCGCGTCGAGCCGCTCCTCCGAATGCACCGCCGGTTCCAGCAGCGCCCGGCCGAACCCGGCCAGGTCCGCGCCAAGCGCCAGCGCTTTGGCCGCGTCCACGCCGGTGTTCAGGCCTCCGCTGCCGATCAGTGCGGCTTCCGGGACCGCCGCCCGCACTTCGCGGATGCATTCGGCGGTGGGGATGCCCCAGCCCGCGAATGCTTCCGCCGCCGCGCGGCGGACAAGGTCGCCGCTGCGGAACTTCTCGACCTGGCTCCAGCTTGTCCCGCCTGCGCCGGCCACATCGATAAAAGCGACGCCCGCTTCGCGCAGCCGTTTCGCCGTGCCGCCGTCGATGCCCCAGCCGACCTCCTTCACGCCGACCGGCATCGGCAGCGCCTTGCACACTTGCTCAATGCGCGCCAGCAGCCCGCCAAAAGCCGTGTTCCCCTCCGGCTGGAATACCTCCTGCAGGCTGTTCAAGTGAAGCACCAGCATGTCCGCTCCGGCGATATCCACCGCCCGCCGGCAGTCCTCCGGGCCGTAGCCGTAATTCAGCTGCACCGCACCCAAATTGGCGATGATCGGGATGGTCGGAGCGAAGCGCCGCACCGCAAACGTAGGCACCAGTTCCTCCCTTTCCACGGCAGCCCGGATCGA
Organism: Paenibacillus macerans; assembly: GCF_023715465.1. Lineage (GTDB taxonomy): Bacteria > Bacillota > Bacilli > Paenibacillales > Paenibacillaceae > Fontibacillus > Fontibacillus macerans_A. Next base: position 85,774 of record NZ_JAMBOE010000006.1, on the reverse strand, counting down.
GCCAACCCCCATCGTCCAGCCGCGCCGCTCCGCGGCCTCGGCCAGGCGAATGTTGATTTGTCCGGCCAGCTTGCTGCCTCCGGTCATCGAACTGATCAACAACGGTGTCCGAATCGGTGCGCCCAAAAACGTCGTTTTCAGGCTGATGTCGTCAAAATTCAGCTCCGGCAGCGCGTTATGCCGGAACATATATTTTTCAAACCCCGTGCGAATCCCCTCGGCATTAACCTGCTCTTCCAGACATAAGCGGATATGTTCGGTTTTGCGTTCGGACGTATTCTCCATGTTCCGCCCCCTCCTTGACCGCGATAGCTATTGTAATTTAGTTCGGCTTAGATACCGCTTAAGCTTTGCTTAAATTTTGCTTGAGTGTTGATTGGATTCTACTTGGATTCAACGCAGGTTTCCCGCTTATGCTTCATTCTTAGTTTACCCCGTCCTGCCGTGGCTCTCCCGGCCGCCCCAGCCGCAAGAAACGCTACAGCAGCGGCGACAGCAGCCGGGCCGCGGATTCCGCAAGACGGACCAAGATTTTTTTGTTCATAAAGCTTGCCCGGTCGATCAGTTTCGTCGACAGCAGGTCGCGTTCGAAATTTTCCACGATTTTGGCGATACTGTCGCTTTGCACAAGCAGCGCGTTCACCTCAAAATTCAAATGAAAACTGCGCATGTCCATATTGGCCGTGCCAACGGTGGCCACTTCGCCGTCCACGATCAGCAGCTTGGAATGCAGGAAGCCTTTTTCATATTCGTAAATCTTCACCCCGACCTCCAGCAGCGACGGAAAATACGAATGCGACGCCAGAAACGGCAGCCATTTGTCCGGCCTCGCCGGGAACAAAATCCTCACGTCGATGCCCGCCAGCCCGGCCACCCGCAGTGCGGTCAAAATGTCCTCATCCGGAACAAAATACGGCGTCGCCAGCCAAACCGATTTTTTGGCCGAGGTGATCATGGCGAAAAAGATGTTTTTCAGCGTCCGGCTTTCGTTGTCCGGCCCGCTCGGCACGATCTGCACCGCGCCGCTGCAGCCCTGCTCCAGCTCCGGCGACAAATAGGCGAGGTCGATAATTTCTTCCCCGGTCACGTACTGCCAATCCTGCAAAAAAATAATTTGCAGCGACCGGACGGCCTCGCCTTTGACCAGCATATGCGTATCGCGCCAAAAACCGTACGTTTTGCTGCGGCTCAAATATTCGTCCCCGACGTTAAGCCCGCCGATAAATCCGGTGTTGCCGTCGATCACGACGATTTTCCGGTGGTTGCGGTAATTGACCCGGCTGGACAGCGCCAGAAAGCGCATCTGCCCGTAAATGCCGACCTTGACCCCGGCGTCACGCAGCTCCTTGATAAACGCTTTTGACAGACCGATGCTGCCGACTGCATCGAACATGAACCGCACTTCGACGCCTTCCCGGGCTTTTTGGATCAGTGTTTTCTGAATTTCCCGGCCAATGTCGTCCGCACGGTAAATGTAATATTCCATATGAATGTGGTGCCGCGCTTTTTTCAGCTCTTTCAGCAGCGTCGAAAACGTCTCTTCCCCGTTCGTCAGCACCCTGGTGCGGCTGGCCATGGAAAAAGGCGTGCGGGCCAGCCGCTGCGACAATTGCAGCAGCCGTTGCTGGCTCGGGCTGAACTGCGACAAATCCCGGGGCAGCATGTGGCCGTTGAAGCGGATCCGTTCATAGCTAAGCTGGTTCAACTCGGCCTTTTTGTCAAACTTGCGCCGCTTGAAATAGTTTTGTCCCAGCAAAAAATAAAGCAGCAGCCCCACCACCGGCAACAGGGCCAGCACCAGGATCCAGGCCACCGTACTGGACGGATTCCGGTTCTCCATAAAAATCGCCAAGCCGATCGTAATGACCGTGAGCGTCTGAAATATACTGACCAAGGTCCCCCCGAATTTCCCGAAGACGCCAAATCCGAAATAGTAAAAAGCAAACAAAATCCCCGCGATAATAATGATTTGAAGTCCCCGTCTCATGCCTGTACTCCTTTTTTTCTCTCAGGTGATGCTGATTCTATTCTACATGAAGGTTGCTTTTCTTCCTACTGGCAAGAGCCAAATATTATAGAGATGGGAGTTTGGAAGGATGAGATTTTAAAAAGAGGGCATTAGAGAAAAAGGAGAAACACCGGAGGGGTCAGTTCGTAAACGGCCCTGCGGCCGATCGGTCGCCTGATGGACATTGGTCAGAGCCGTTTACGCCCGGAAAATGATCGGCCAGGACGCCAAGTCTTAGGCCGGCGTCTGCGTATCCCGCCACCGCCGGAGCTGCCGCAGATCATAGTTCAGAAATTCTTCGAGCAGCTCCGCCAGCCCCGTATACAGCGGACTGCTCGAAGCCAGCATCAGTTCGTTCGCAAACGGCCGGGCCCATTTCAGCAGATGGGATTCCAGAAAATCGATCTGCACGTCCGCCAGCGTCAGGCAGGTATGCGGCAGACTGCTCTTGCTGAGCATGCCTTCGGCCAGCACGGCCATAAATTCCAGCTCCAGTGCAATATGATCGTCGCACTCTCCGTTTAATTTATTGAATACAACGCCGTTTTCCATATATATTTTCCGCACCTCGGAGATGCAGGCAAATGCGTCGGTTCCTTCCGTCCTGCGGCGAAACAGGCTTTCGCAGGAAGTCATTGCGGCGTCACGGCCCGTAAACAGGCGTTCGTATTCCGCCGCTTCCCTGCTGCAAACTTGGCGGAATTCCTGTTCGGGGATGCTTTTCAGATAGCCGATCAGTTTACGCCCGCCCCGGCTCGCCGGAATGAGGCCGATCAACTCCGCTTTGTATCGCCAATGAGCGATCAAGGACATCCTCGGCGGACGGCTCAGGAAATCCATCAACACCCGGTAACCCCACCCGCGCCGCTCCAGCCACTCAACTTGTTCCTGCGTAAAAACAAACGGTGGATAAGTCATTGCCATCGGAAGGTCATCTCCTTGTTTCTTCTTAAGAGGTTGTTCAAAAAGTCATCTTTTGATCACGAAGCAGGTTTTTGAAAAAAAGATGACTTCCTTCTATGCCGGAAATCATCTCAATCGCATATACCGACACATGATTAAGGGGGTCACGTATCGCTTGCTTTGATTATAACAGGAAATGTAAGCGCTTTATGTGATTTTTTTTACACTTGTCTTTGATAACATTCTATCGCCCTGCGCCGTAAAATATACTTGAACAGTGTGTGTCAACGCATTGACTGATCAGCAGCATATATATTAAATTTGAAGCACCAAAAAGAAAGGGGGCGTTCCGTATGGAGCAGCTTCTTGATTCTTTCGGCCGAAAACACGATTATCTGCGGATTTCCGTGACCGACCGTTGCAACCTCCGCTGCGTTTATTGCATGCCGGCAGAGGGTGTGGTTTTTCAACCGCATGATGAAATTATGAGCTATGAGGAAATCGCCGAAACCGTTTCGGCGCTTGCCCCGATGGGCCTGCGCAAAATCCGGATTACCGGGGGCGAGCCGCTGGTTCGCAAAGATTTGGACAAATTAATTGCCATGCTTTCGGGAATCCCGGGCATTGAAGATATCGCCATGACGACGAACGGAATTTTTCTGACCGGCAAGGCGGCCGCGCTCAAGCAAGCTGGCCTGAACCGGGTCAACATCAGCCTGGACTCGCTGCGCCAGGACCGGTTCGCTATGATCACGCGCGGGGGAGAAGTGCGGAAAGTACTGGAAGGGCTGCAGGCCGCCGTGGACATCGGCCTGGACCCCATCAAGCTGAACGTCGTGCTGATGAAAGGGGTCAATGACGATGAAATCCGCGATTTTATCGCCTTGACGCTGGATAAGCCGCTGCATGTCCGGTTCATCGAATATATGCCGATCGGCAGCGCTACCGACTCCTGGCGCAGCACCTATTTGCCGCTGTCCACCGTTGACGAGGTGTGCCGGGAAGCCGGCTGGGAAACGGAGGAAGTGGCCGGCCCGAGAGGAAACGGTCCGGCCGAAAGCAAGCGAATTGTCGGCGCGGCCGGAACATTTGGCCTGATCCATCCGGTCAGCGAACATTTTTGCGACAACTGCAACCGCCTGCGTCTGACCGCAGACGGCCACATTAAAGCTTGCCTGTACTGGTCGGACGAGTTGCATGTCCGCCCGCTGGCCGCCGCCGGCGACCGGGAAGGCATCCGCGCGATGTTCCTGAAGGCGCTGGGCAGCAAGCCGAAAACCCATGAAATGGCCCTGGCGCTGGAGGAAAAACAGCAAAGCCATACGCCAACCATGCGCCGCATGTCGCAAATCGGCGGTTAAAGCGGGCCCTGGGCTTTTTCGAGCCAAGCTTTGGCTTTTTCATAATCCTCCGGCCGGTTCATATTGAAGGCCAGCCATTCCTGCGGAAGGCCCGCAGCGGCGGCGAGCGTCTCCCCGTCGGCATATTCGGTCCGCAGCCCGTCCAGCCACGCGGTCATTTTGTAATTTCCGAGGCGCAGCTCCCGCTCCAGCCCCGGCAGCACGCTCAGCTGGTATACCGCCAACAGCGGGTGGACCCGGTCTCCCGTGCGGGCGATCACCGCTTCGGGACCGGAGCTCCCGCCTTCCCGCGCGGCTTTGGCCTCCGCCTGCCGGGCCTGGCGGAGCAGTTCTTGGAACAAACCGCGGTTGGCAAACGGCGTATCGCAGGCCACGACGATATTCCAGGCTGAAGCCGAGCTTGTCAGCCCGGCATGCAACCCCGCCATGGGCCCAGCCCCTTTGTACATATCGGTTATGACCTCTTTGCCGAACGCCCGGTACGCCTCCTGGTCGTCCGCCACGATCACGATGCGCCCGGCTATCGGCTCCAGCTCCCGGATGATTTTTCCTATAACGGCGATTCCCCCAAGCTCCATGAGCGCCTTGTTTTCGCCCATTCGGCTGGATCTTCCCCCCGCCAGAATGACGGCCGTTGTCTCCATAAAACAAACCTCCCTTTTATAAATATTGGTAAATTGTAGAAAACTTGGTTTGTATCCCTTTTCACCTCTGTGTTACATTGAGAACATAGTCAATTATTTATTTTCGGTTGCGTTATGGACTCGGACAGAAAGGAATGGCGCGTTTGCGGGACAATCAACGATATTCGCCCTCCTCATGGATGCCGCTAAGGCTGCTTAACTTTTTCGTTTACGGAACAATGGTCATTTTCGCCGCCTTTTTTCAATTATATTTGCAGGATATCGGTATGGACAAGCTGGAGATCGGAAGCCTGATGGCCATCGGGCCGCTCATCTCTTTGCTTGCTCACCCGTTTTGGAGGTATATCAGCGATCTGCGCCAAAATCCGCGGGCCGCTCTGATCGCCATGATGCTTGGCCTGCTCGTCATGGGCCATTTGGTGTTTAAAGTGCATACGTTTCATATGCTGTATCTGGCGATGATTTTGCTTTATTTTTTTCAAAGCCCGCTTCTCTCGCAAAGCAATGGTCTGGTTTTAAGCTACACGGAAGGGGACGAGCGGAAATTTGGAGCTTTCCGGTTATGGGGTTCGCTCGGCTGGAGCCTTGTCGCCCTGGGAGCCGGGCAGATCATTGACGCGGTGGGCCATAACGGCATCTCTTTACTGTTCAGCATCTGCCTGATGCTGGCGATCGGGTCCGCGCTGCTGCTGCCGTCCATCCGCCAAACGTCGAATACGCCGTGGCTGAAAGGGGTTGAGCTGGCGCGGACGCTGCAGTATAAATACTTTGTCGCTTTTGCCGTATTTGGTATGCTGGTGGCTATTCCCAACGCGATCAACGTCATATTCATGCCGCTGTTTATCACCGACCTGGGCGGTTCCCGCCTGGAAGTCGGAGGCGCGGTTTTTCTGTCCACGGCTTTTGAAATACTTGCCTTTGTCGTGCTGGACCGTTACTTTAAGCGGAAAATCACGTTTCTGCTTGGCTGCATCACAGCGGTCAGCTTGCTGTTCGCGTTAAGATGGAATTTGATGTCCGGTGCGACCCAGCCGGTGCAGATCATGCTGATTCAACTGCTGCACTCGGTCACGTTCGGCGGCTTCTTCTATGTCGGCATCAAACTGATCGCCCTGCTGCTGCCGCGCCCGCTGCGTTCCGCCGGACAAGCGGTTTATACGCTTGCGCTCAGCGGGCTCGCCGCGTTGATTGCCGGCTTTTTCGGGGGCTGGCTGTACCAGAACTTCGGCGGCGGCGTCATGTATCGTGCCGGGATGGGATTGTCCCTCATTGGCGCGCTCGGTTATGCGGCCATGTGGTATCGTATCCACAAAAACGGCTACTCGCCGGTCATGGGGCGGTACGAACATCGATAACCTTGGATACGGCAAAAACAATGCATTCCATGCGTTACGCCCTACGCCGAGGTTACGCCGGATGGAATGCATTGTTTTTCTGACTGCATATTCATTGTAAATTATGAAATGCATTCCAGAGCAAGCGCTGCTTTTGGATTTTTCGCCTGTTTGAAGCTTTGCGGCGTGGGCAAAACCGGCCTTTTCCCGGACTTGCCGCCCTGCAAACCGGAAAGGAGTTGGCCCCATTGCCGAATATCAAGCAAATCGCTGAGGCGGCCGGCGTCTCCGTCACGACCGTCTCCCGCGTGCTGAACGATCACCCCTATGTGAGCGAAGCCAAGCGGCAAGCCGTGGAGGAAGCGATCCGCAAGCTGAACTATTCGCGCAATATGAACGCCGTTCATTTGATCAAAGGCACGACCCGGACGATCGGCGTCGTCCTGCCCCTCATCAATCTCTACTATTTCGCCCGGATGATGGAAGGGATGGCGCAGGAAGCGCTGCTTCACAACTACCAGCTGATGCTCTGCCAGACGGATTACCGGCCCGATGAGGAGCGGAAGGTGCTGGAGATGCTGCGCAACAAGCAGATCGACGGGCTGGTGATCTGTTCCCGGTCGCTGCCGCTGGACGAAGTGGAAGCCTACGCCGCTTACGGCCCGATCGCTTTATGTGAAGCCGTGCGGGACCGGCCGCTGTCGTCTGTCTACATCGACCACTACGCCATCTTTCAGAAGGCGATCACTTATTTATGGGAAAAAGGCCGCCGCCGGATCGGATTCACCGCGGGCCGCCGCCGCAACAGTCCCAGCCTGCACCGCCGGCTGCAGGCTTACAACGACACGCTGCTGGCCTTGGGAGGCAGCCCCCGCCAGGAATGGGTGCTGGATGGCTGCTATGATATCGGGGACGGCGCCGCGCTTGTCGAGCACCTGCTGGCCATGCCGGAGCGGCCCGATGCCCTGCTCATCACCGGGGACCAGGTGGCCGCCGGCTTCATCCTGGCCGCGCGCAACCGGGGGCTTGAGGTTCCCGGCGATTTCGCCGTCATCGGCTTCGACAACCAGCCGATCTCCGCCGTTCTGGGCATCACAACGATCGACAACCGGCTGTCCGAAATCGGTGCCCGCGCCTTCGATAGCGTGCGCAGCCAGCTTGCCGGCCAGCAGCCGGGCCCGGTCAGCGAGGAACTCGGCTTCCGGTTCATCGAGCGCGGCTCGGTGTGAGGGGGTGAGGGGGGCTTTTGCATTTCGACCGCTCAAAACTAAGAAAATTATAGAATATGGAATGCACATTTGCAGTTGATCCACCCAACCCAGCCGTTGTTCCGCCCAAAGAACTCCTAAAGTAACATCCCAAAGTAACATGCGCCTCATTCACCCACTCTTGCTACAATGACGAAAAGGCGGTCATTCCCGGTTGTATTCCGAGAGAGAGACCGCCTTTCGCTGAATTCCTGTATTTACCAATTGCATATTGACCGCTTCCATTGGAAATATCCAATAGAATTGCCGAAACTGTCTTTGAACCGATACGCCGATTGGAAGAAATCCAATAGATCGTCGGAAATCGAACGCCATTTTGAGCTCTCATTGGAAAAAATCCAATAGAATTTCGCTAAACCGCCCATTTTACGCCCTGCCGAGCTAATCTATTGGAAAATATCCAATCACGCTGCCTTATTTACCACTTATTTTCCATTTCTATTGGATATTTCCAATCAGAACGTCGTGCTGATTATGGCCCCAGGCCACGAGGAACCTACCGCGCAGCATTTTTTAAAACGCCGGTTCCCCGACTTCCCTGCCCCAGCTCCCTGCCGCCCGCTTAATTACTTCGGCAATTGGAACGAGCTCTTCAGCGAGACGACCAGGTTGAACACCGGTTTGCCCGGCTCCGAGTATTTCGTATCAACGTTGAAGTAGCCGTGGCGGAAAAATTGGAACTTATCCTGCGGCTTCGCATCCTTCAAGCCCGGCTCGACAAAGCCGTGCACCACCTTCAGCGAGTTCGGGTTGACCAGATCGAGGAACGATTTCTCCTCAATGGTGTCCTCATCCGCTTCCTCGTCCATGATCAGCGGCTCGTACAGGCGGAACTCGGCCGGCACCGCCGAACTTGCATCCACCCAGTGGATCGTGCCTTTCACCTTGCGGCCGGTAAACCCGCTGCCGCTTTTCGTTTCCGGATCATACGTGCAGTGGATTTCGACTACGTTGCCGTCCGCGTCTTTGATCACGTCATTGCACTTGATGAAATACGCGTGCTTCAGCCGCACCTCGTTGCCCGGGAACAAGCGGAAATACTTGCTTGGCGGGTTCTCCATAAAGTCCTCGCGTTCAATGTAAATTTCCCGCGAGAAAGGAATTTGGCGGTTGCCCATTTCCGGGTTTTCGCTGTTGTTTTCCGCTTCCAGCATTTCGGTTTGCCCTTCCGGGTAGTTCGTAATGACGACCTTGAGCGGGTCGAGCACCGCCATCGTGCGTGGCGCTCTGAGCTTCAGATCCTCACGGATGAAGTGCTCCAGCGTTTTTGGATCGATGCTGCCGTAAGCCTTGGAAATGCCGGCTTCATACACAAACGCCTTGATCGCTTCCGGCGTCACCCCGCGGCGGCGCAATCCCGAAATCGTCGGCATGCGCGGATCGTCCCAGCCGTCCACATACCCTTCGTCCACCAGCATTTTCAGCTTCCGCTTGCTCGTCACCGTCTGCAGCAGATTCAGCCGCCCGAACTCGTATTGATGCGGCACTTTCGGCATTTCCGTTTCGGCGATCGTCCAGTCATAGAACGGACGTTGCTCCTCGAACTCCAACGTGCACAGCGAATGGGTCACACCTTCGATCGCGTCCTCCAGCGGATGGGCGAACGCATACATCGGATAAATGCACCATTTGTCCCCGGTATTGTGGTGTGACGCATGCACGATGCGGTAAATGACCGGGTCGCGCAGATTGATGTTCGGCGAAGCCATGTCGATTTTGGCGCGCAGCACTTTTTCGCCGTCTTTGAATTCACCGGCCCGCATCCGCGCGAACAGATCGAGGTTCTCCTCCACCGAACGGTCGCGGTAAGGGCTGTTTTGCCCCGGCTCCGTCAGCGTACCACGCAGCTCGCGGATTTGGTCGGCGCTGAGATCGTCCACGTAAGCCTTGCCCTTTTTGATCAGCAACACGGCGCGGTTGTACATTTCCTCAAAATAATCGGAAGCGAAATGCAGCTCTTCCCATTCAAAGCCGAGCCACTTCACGTCTTCCTTGATCGAATTGACGTATTCGACGTCTTCCTTGACCGGGTTCGTATCGTCGAACCGCAGATGCGTCCGTCCCCCGAACTCGTCGGCCAACGTAAAATTGATCCAGATCGCTTTAGCGTGTCCGATGTGCAAGTAACCATTCGGTTCCGGAGGAAAACGCGTCACCACGGTTTGCACTTTGCCGCTCTTCAGATCCTCCGTGATAATGTTTTTAATAAAATTGGGAGGGGTGCTGTTGTTTACCACAGGTATCAACCTTTCCATTTCATAAGTATCTGAATACTATCCCCGATTTTCTTCTTCTAAATATACCGATATCTCCGCAATTGTTCAATGGCCTGGCGCATCCGCCTGCTTTGGCGGCAATTTTCTGCTAAGATAAAATCAATATATCACACCATCATGCGAAAGGAAGCGACCGAACCATGCCTTTAAAGCCTATCCATCTAACAAAAGAACAACGCAACCTGGTAATCCCCCAAATTCAGCAATTTTTTGAGGAGGAACGCGGCGAAACGCTGGGAGAACTTGCGGCGGACGGGGTGCTTGACTTTTTTCTGACCCGCATCGGGCCGTATGTATATAATCAGGCGTTGGCGGATTGCCGCCAGGTGTTGAACGAGCGCATGGTCAACCTGGAAGAGGATATTTACGCCCTGGAAGTTCGCCCCCAGTTGCCGCGATAATTAGCGCCACCCGACGACTCTACCGGAGCAAATCCCGGGCGCCCCGCCCGTGGGCGGCTGCCGGAGTTTGAAGCGCCTCCGGCACTACACCTTGCGCCACATTAAGATATCGTCCACATATTGTCCGCCTATAAAAAACTCGCCAACGAGCCGTCCCTGCTCCACAAATCCGCAGTTTTCGTAAAAAGCCACGGCCCCGGGATTGCTGGCCAGTACACGCAGGCACAATTTGCGTACGCCCCGCTGCGCGGCGAACGCCAGCAGCGCATCCATCAACATGCGCCCGATTCCCATCCGCTGGCATTCCGGATGGATGGCGATGTTCAACTCGAGCACATGGGTATTGCTCGGCAGCGGGGTCGGCGGTTTAAAGCCGATGTAGCCGCAGACTTGTTCGCCGATTCCGGCCACGATTTGGCTCCCCGGCGGGCAGCTTTGCAAAAACTGCTCGCGCGAATCCCAGACGAGCCGCTCGGCTGGTGTGTTCCGCACATCCCAGACAAGCCGGTCGATCTCCATCAAAGCGGGCGCATCGCGCATTTCCGACAAACGGGTCCAAACTTCGCCTTTCATCCGCTTCCCTCCTCTTTTACAGCTTTACGTCTTTTTTCTTCATTTTACACGTTTCGCAGACCTCATGGTCAACCTCCTGCCTGAGGGCGGTCTTACATTCCCGATGCGATGCCGGACGTCTCCCGGCCTTCCCGGTTCATAAACGCATGGATTAAAAACGCGCCGATCGCCAGCACCGCAATCACCACCGCCAGCCAGGCCACCGGGACCAGTCCGTTCCAGTCGAACAACACGCCCATCGCGTAAGGCCCCACCACCCGGCCCGCAACCCCCATCCCTCCGACCAAACCGAGGTAAAAAGGAGCACCCTTGCCCGTACGGTCAGAAATAAACGACGGAATCGCCGGCGATATAAGCATTTCCCCAAACGTCGTCAGCACCATCGCCAGCACCATGCTTGGATAAGTGTGAAAACCTAAAATGGTCACGTAACCGAGCATATAAAACAAGGCGCTGGCCGTCATCTGCGCTTGCGGCGAACCGGCAAAGGTGCGCTTGATCCAAAGCACGAACGGCTGCCCCACAAAAATCAGTACCCCGTTCAGCGTCCACAGCACGCTGTAGTTCCATTCCGGCATTCCCTGGGAGATCGTAAACGGCGATACGCCGTTGTTCCAAATGCAATTGGCCAGCCACAGAAAAAATGAGCCAATCCCCATAAACAAATAAACCGGATAACATTTCATCAACGTCCAAGCGCTCTGGCCTTCCGCTACGGTTTTACGTTTTTCCACATGCAGCTCGCCTTGACTTTTTTGAACTTTGTTCAAATAAAACCAGAAAAAAACCGCAAATGCCGCCGATGTCAGCCCGTTTAGAATAAAGCTCAAATCGTAGGAAATCTGCGCCAAAAAGCCACTGAGCGCCGTACCTACGGCAACGCCGATGTTGTTCGCCACATAAATGACGTTATACAGCTCGCCCCGCCGCTCCGCGAAGCGAAAGCCAATGAAGGCCTGGATTGCCGGCATGGACATCGAGTTAAAAAAGCCGACCATAGCAATCAGCAGCATGAACAAAGCCCAGTTGCCGCTGCCGTAAGGCAGGAGCAGCAAAAACAACGCGTTCAGGCCAAGCCCGCCCACAATCAGCCGCGTGACCCCCAGCCGGTGATACAGGGCCCCGCCCAACAGCTGGCCGGCGATGCCGCCCAGGGACATGACCAGAATGACCAGACCCGCATCCGTCACCGACCTGCCCAATATTTTAAACACGAACATCGTGATCAGCGGCCACATTAAAGAACCGCCGGCGGAATTGATCAGACTGGCCACCAAAAAAACTTTAACCTCGCGCGGATAAGCACTCAGCCATTTCATTCCGTGACTCCTCCCCTCTGTGCATGCAGTTCTGTATAAGAAAAAAGAGCCCCCAGGGGCTCTCCGCACTCTAGCACATTGCCCAGATTACAATAGTATCGCTCAAAAGGGCAAGCCAGGCAAGTACATCTATTGCCGCTTTACATTAACGACGGTGGAAAAAAACACCGCGCCTCCGCCCAGATCGGCAAGCCGGTCGGGCGTGAGGGCATTGGCCCGCGTGCGGCGTCCGTCTTCCTGCTCCCACCACAGCCCTTGGCTGACAACGATGCCCGGCAGCATTTTGTCGGTGACGGATGCCTTTACAAGGTAGCTGCCGCGGTCGTTCCACACCGTTACCTCGTCGCCGTCTTCAATGCCGCGCTCCGCCGCGTCCTGCGGATGGATTTGCAGCAGCGGGCTTTTTTCGAGCGCGGTCAGCTTCTCCACGTTGCCGAACGTCGAGTTCAGGAAGCTGTGGTTCGGAGGCGAGATGAACATCAGCGGGTAATCCTCTCCCTCGCCCGGCCGGCGTTCGCCGTCATAGCCCTCCCGCAGCGGCACGTAAGTGGGCAGCGGCGGCTGGCCGGCCCTTTCCATCGCGGCGGAATACAGCTCGATTTTTCCCGAAGGCGTCTTTAAGCCGTCCAAATAATGCTGCTTGTGCTCCATATTCAGCTTCACGAAGCGCTGCTCCTGCAGCTTTTCCAGTGTAACGCCCTGCAAATAAGGGTTATGCGGGAACTGCAGCGCCTGCCGGATCATATCCTCCTCGCTGTCCCGGAACGCTTCCTCCTCGAAGCCCATCGCCGCCGCCAGCAGCTTAAACGTCTCGACGTTGCTTTTGCATTCGCCCCGGGCCGGAATGACCGGCTCCTGAAGCTGGACATAATGATGCCAATAAGAGCTGTACAAGTCGGTATTCTCAAAAGAGGACGTCGCCGGCAGCACGATATCGGCGTATTTGGCCGTGTCCGTCAGGAACAGGTCGTGCACAACGGTGAACAGATCCTCCCGTTGTAAGCCCTGCTCCACCTTCACGGTATTCGGCGCGACCACCGCCGGGTTGGAGCAGTACACGAACAGCGCGCGGATCGGCGGATCGAGCGTCAGCAGCGCTTCGCCAAGCTGGTTCATGTTTACCGTTCGGGCGCCCGGGTTCGGCCGCAGGTCGGGCCGCTCCAGCGCTCCCGCGTTCATTTTCCCGTAAGCGCCGTTCGACTTGTACGCGCCGCCGCCGGGCACGAGCCACTGGCCGGTCAGCGCCGGCAGGCAGCTGATCGTGCGCACGGTCATGCCGCCGTTATCGTGGTGCTGCAGGCCGTTCCCGATATGGATGTAGGCCGGCGAAGTCTCGCCGTACAGGACAGCCAGCTTCACGATGTCTTCCGCCGGCACGCCAGTGATCGCCGCAACGCGCTCCGGCGTATATTGCTTCACATGTTCGCGCAGCTCGGCGTGGCCGGTCGTGTGCCGCTCCAGGAACGGTTCGTTCACGAGCCCGCGCTCGAACAGCACGTGCATGATCCCTAGCGCGAGGGCGCTGTCCGTTCCTGGATACAGCGGAATAAACCAGTCGGCCCGCTGCCCGGTGCGGTTGCGATGCACATCGATCACGACCAGCTGCGCCCCCTGTTTGCGGGCTTTTTCAATCAGGGCGACCTGGTGCATGTTGGTGCTGACGAGATTGCCTCCCCAAACGATGATCAGCTTCGCGTTTACCGTCTCTTCCGGGCTGGTCCCGCCGCCGAAGCCCATCGTATATCTCCATCCCGCGTTCCCCGCGGAATTGCAAATGCCCTGCTGCAGCTGCGTCGTACCCAGGCGGTGGAAGAATCGCCGGTCCATCCCGTCGACGCTGAGAATCCCCATATTGCCGTAAAAGCTGTACGGCATAATCGACTCCGGCCCATGCTCACGGATAAGCTCCTTGTATCGTCCGGCGATTTCCGCCATCGCCTCATCCCAGGAAATCCGCGTGAATTTCCCTTCGCCTTTAGCCCCTACCCGTTTAAGCGGGTAAAGCACCCGTTCCGGATGGTAGACCCGCTCCGCCATATTGCGGACTTTGTTGCAAATCGCCCCTTGGGTCGCCGGATGATCGGGATTGCCCGTCACCTTCACGATTTTTCCATTCTCTTTATGAAGCAGCAAGCCGCAAGTATCGGGACAATCCAGCGGGCACACCGCCGGAAACACCCCGTTCTCTTCGTGGATCATTTCCATCCCCTCCTGTCTTAGCTATTGTAGAAAAAAGCTTTTGCGTTTGTCTACTGCCGTTCTGCCGCCGGACGGCCTGTAGTTGGCGGTGACAGGTTCCCGCCGCCTGACAAATGGTCTTATTGGAGAATATCCAATAGAATTGGAAGATCAATGGTAAATACGGCATCCTAATTGGATATTTCCAATAGATCAGACTCACCAGGGCTCAAAATGGGTGATTTAAGCAGAATCTATTGGATTTTTTCCAATGGGACTCGGGAATCGAAGGAAAGAATCCGTCATCTATTGGATTTTTTCCAATGAAGCTGCACAACAAACGGCTTAAATATATAAAGACCGCCCCTCACAAACCAATAATGAGGAAGCGGCCTGTCGTGCCATCACGAAATGTGCGGATCATGCCGGCCTATACGGATCAAGCCAGCGATGGAGCTACTCCGGTTACACCTTAAATCATATACCTTAAATCATATACCTTAAACCTTACGCCTTAAGCCCTAAGCCGTTTTGCTGCCTCCCTTGGCGGATACGGAAGCCCCTGCCTCCTGGCCTGCGCCGGAGTCGGCTTTCATTCCCCGATCCTTCAAATAAGCCGTCCAATACGCCCCGGCCACGAACAGCCCGCCGCCGGTCAAATTGCCGAGCCAGACCGGTACGAAATTGCCAAGATATTCTCCCCAGGAGAAATATCCTTCGAAAATAGCCGCCGGGATCAAAAACATATTGGCCACGACGTGCTGAAAACCGATGGCGACAAACGCCATCGTCGGGAACCAGATACCGAGGATTTTGCCGCTCATATTATCGGCACCGTAGGACAGCCAGACGGCCAGGGCCACCAGCCAGTTGCAGCCGATCCCGGAAACAAACGCCTGCAGGAAGCTGTCGTCCAGCTTATGCCCTGCCATATCGACCAGTTTATCCAAATACGGCCCGCTTGCCGTCAAACCGACGACATGGCCGAAAAAATAAGCGACAAACAGCGCTCCGACAAAATTGCTCAATGTGATCAGCACCAGGTTTTTACACAATTCGCCGGTCGAAATCCGCTTTGCCATCCGGGCCAACGGAACGGCCATCATATTGCCCGTCAGCAGCTCTCCGCCAGCCAATAGCACGAGAATAAGGCCGATCGGGAACACCGCCGCGCCAATGAATGTGG
Source organism: Paenibacillus macerans (assembly GCF_023715465.1). Lineage (GTDB taxonomy): Bacteria > Bacillota > Bacilli > Paenibacillales > Paenibacillaceae > Fontibacillus > Fontibacillus macerans_A. The sequence goes on along the minus strand of NZ_JAMBOE010000006.1, from coordinate 70,323 downwards.
CAAAGCTCCCCCACTCCGCCGGAGCGCTGGCGATGACGCGGATATCAAGCAGAAAACCGAGAGCGATAAACGCTCCGCCGAGAAACCCGAGGATCAGCACGGTCAGCAGCGGATTGTGCGCCTTTTTTATCCCGTTCTCCACGGTCACTTCGGCAATCTGCGCGGGTTTATAGTAAGCCATGATTCAAGTCTCCTTCTATTCATTTCACTTTAATGCCCGAGTCTATTGTAGCGTTCCCGCTTCCTCCAAATAAGTAACATAAATCACGGGAGGTGAAAAAATTCACATTTATTCTGTCAGTAATCCACCGCAACCGTGTACCTCTTCTTCAAGTAAAAAAAGCCGACATCCGAAGCGCGGGGCTTCTTCCGTCGGCGAGTTGCGGCCGCTTCGAGGCGAAGGTTGCCATCAATGGTTGATTTCCTTCTCCTCGGTTAAGCGTGTAAAGGCTGCTTATTCGTCACTTCCGGCAGCGCGCCAAGGCCGGCGCTGTTCAAGAAGTTCCACGGTTTGTTGTAATGCGGCTGGAAGAAGAAGTCGACAAAGGCCAGCTCCTCCATCTTCATGCCGTTTTGAATGCATACCGACATCGTATTAATCGACTGGGTCAAATCCGCTTTCGACATGATTTGCGCGCCCAGAATGCGCCGTGTGTTTGGTTCGTAAACAACCTTCAGCGTAACCGGCTCATGGGTCGGCATAAATTCGGGACGGTAATTGTCGTTAATAAGCACCGCTGCGGCCTCAAGCCCCGCATCCTTGGCGGCCGCTTCTGTCAAACCGGTTGCCGCGATGTTGTCCTCATAAATCTTGATGCCCGAGGTTCCCTGGGTGCCAAGGTATTTTACGGTCGGCGCCACCAGGTTGCGGGCGACCAGCGTCCCCATGCGGACCGCGTTCGTTGCAAGCGGAATGTAGGCATGCTTGCCGGTCGGGTTGTATAATACCGCACAGCTGTCTCCCGCCGCATAAACGTCCGGCTTGCTGGTGCGCATGTATTCGTCCACGATGATCGCCCCGTTGTCGAGCATATCCACCTGGCCCTGAAGCAGCCCGGTATTCGGACGGAAGCCGATGCACATGATCACCAGATCGGCGTCATATTTTCCCTGATCGGTTACGACTCGGGTTACCTTGCCTTCCTCACCCTCGAAGCGGGTTACTTTTTGTCCAAGCGCCAGCTGAATGCCATGATCGCTAAGCGATTGCTCGATTTTGTCCGTGTATTCAGGGTCCAGATATTTGCTCAGAATCCGGTCCTCCGCGTCGATCAAGGTAACCTGCTTGCCGTTCAACTGAAAAGCTTCCACAAGTTCCACACCGATATAACCGGCACCTACGACGACGATATTTTTCGCTTGTTTGGCCTTTTCGATAATCGTATTGGAATGGTTGAAGTTTTTCGAAAGCACGATGTTTTCCAGCTCAATGCCCGCGAATTTCGGCACGATCGGCCACGATCCGGTCGTAACGACCAACTTGTCGAACGTGTCCTCAAACTCTTCACCGGTGACCAAATTACGGGCCAGCAAGGTTTTGGCGTCCGTATCGACCGCTACCACCTCATGGCGCATTTTCGTGTGAACCCCCAGCTCCGCCAGCTGCTCCGGCGAGGAGTAAAACAATCCCTGCGGGTCTTTTACCATCCCGCCGACATATAACGCGATCCCGCACGACAGGAACGAAATGTTGTCGTTCCGTTCGTAAACGGTAATGTGCGCTTCCGGGTATAATTTGGCGATATTGACGATAGCAGCCGTGCCTGCGTGTGTACATCCGATAACTGCAACTTTCATGATGATTTCCTCCTCGAAATGTTTGTTTATTTTTTCACATATTCAGACATAAAATGTGAAAGTGTTCACTTAAGTGACTGCTTTTTTGTGAAATGTTTCACCTTATGTCTTATATTATAGTGTGACATTTTTCACATTGCAAGAGGTAAAAAGATTTTTTTAAGTATTCACAATTTTAATCAAGACTCAAAACCGAGATCATTGCCGATTATCCCCTTCGTTCAGGGGGCAGGGGGTGGTGGCTAGTGTACGGGATAATGAAAAGAAGAGATAAGAAAAAAATGAAGCGGTTTAGGTGAGATTTTGGCTTGATAAGAGAACGTACGTTTGGTATAATGAAGAAAATCGAACGTACGTTCGTAAATTCTTGATTCGGGGGGCGAGTGAATATGGAGGTCAATGCGGGAATGGAACTTCAACCTTTCAGCAGCCGTTATAACAGTCTCTGTTTCCTGATCAAACGGGATAATCGTGCAAAGCGTCTGGCCAGCGGATGTTGATCCTGCCGACCAACCCACGGCTTTCCCTGTCCTTAATCTTTCAACACCCTTCCGGTATTTTTTGCCACGATTGGTTACCGGCTTGACTATCAAGCACTGATTATTAGGTTGAGTCTCAATTAATAAAAAATAAAGCCGCTCCACGCAGCGGCAGTCGAGTTACTGCGCTCGGGAAGCGGCCATTTTTTCCATGATCTCGAGACGTTTGGCTTCTCTTTCCTGCTTGGTCAGCTTCGGGCAGCCGTAGCAATAGCCATGCCCGGTATCCGTCCGGTAGGCCAGGCAGCAAGTGGGCTTCATGGGCGTTTTCTCGCCCGGCCGGTAAGGATCGTCCAGCAAAACTTCCTTGACGTTAAAAGGATTCCGCTTCAGTCCAAACCATGATGCAGGCAGTTCTTTGGCGAGATAGTCGTAATCCTCCAGCAGCCGGGAGCGCTGCGCCTCATCCTCCAGCTTGCCGGCGATCGCGCGGACGTAATATTGCACGCCAAGCGGAATCTGCCCCCACAGCTGCGTCAGCGGCACCCCGGATACAGCGGCGATGCTCTCCATCACCGGGCGCAAGACCTCCAGATAGAATCCGCCCAGCTCATTTTCCCGCCACGAGTCCCGTTCTCCTTGCGGCCAAGGCATTTCCTCCGGATCGTTCAACACGAAATAAACCCACGGAAACTGATTGACTACAGCAACCTGAATAGTAACATTTTCAAGCGAAAAACGGAGCCGGCTCGGCGTCACAGACAGCATATACTGCAGCGCTGTGCACACCACCCGCCAGGCTGAGGCGAAATAAGTCGCTGCAACCTGGATATCGAGCCCCTTAATCTGCTCCTGGTAAAATTTCAGCAAAGACTCCATCCGTTCACGATCCGTCAGTCCGGCTGCCGGCACTGTGAGCAGAGCGTCTTGGCGTTCCTTCGTCACGATACACAATTGCTGTTCAAGCAGCTCATAATCGATTGGCATTCTTTTTTCCTCCAGCCCGGTTTCTTCCCGCCGTATAAGCTAAGCTACTGGAACGAAACCACTTTACGCTCCGGTTCCTCCCGCCCGTCCTTGGCCGCAGGACGAACTTTGCCTTCGGTAGCGGCGCGGTAGAGCTCGTAAGGAAGACACAGCGGCACCCCGCTGCGGGGGTCCGTCACAATATCCGCTTCAATGCCAAACACGTCGCGCAGCACGGGGGAAGTGACCACCTCTTCAGGAGTTCCTGAAGCCACAGCCTGACCCTTTTTGATCGCGATCATATAATGGGCGTAGCGCGCGGCATGGTTCAAGTCATGCACAACCATCACAATCGTGCGTTGCGATGCCGCGTTCAATTCCTCCAGCAGCTGCAGCACTTCCAGTTGATGCGCCATGTCGAGGAAGGTCGTCGGTTCATCGAGGAACAAAATATCGGTCTCCTGGGCCAACGCCATAGCGATCCAGGCCCGCTGACGCTGCCCGCCGGACAGTTGCTCCAAAGCCCGGTCGGTAAATTCGCCCATTCTCGTCGCTTCGATCGCCCACTCGACAATTTTGCGGTCCTCCGCCTTTAACCCGCCAAAGCCTTTTTGATGGGGGAAACGTCCGTACGACACCAGTTCATACACCGTCAGCCCCTCCGGCGCCGTCGGGTTCTGCGGCAGGATGGCCAACTGCTTGGCGACTTCCCGGGTCGATTGCTTATGAATCGATTTGCCGTTCAGCAGTACAGTCCCGGCCTTTGGCTGCAAAATCCGCGCCATCGTTTTTAAAACTGTGGATTTGCCGGAGCCGTTGGCGCCAACCAGCGCTGTAATTTTCCCTTCCGGAATGGAAATATTCAAGTCCTCGACGATCAGGCGGTCCTCATAGGCAATATCCAAATGGGAAGTTTTCAATGAAACCATGGCACTCTTCCTTTCCGTGTGCAGCCGTTAATTTCTCATCATTCAGTATCTATACGCTCATAGCTATCAGCTTCATCAAGACTTCATTTATATTTCATCTTTACCTTTAAAGATACTGATAATCATTATCATTTGTCAACTGTTAAATAAAATTTTCATTGGAAAAATCCAATCAAATCGTTACACACGAAAAGGACGCCATCAGGCGCCCTTTTTGATGTTTATTTCTTGTTTGTTAATACTGTAATCCTTACTGCCCGGATACCGGCACAGCATCATAATATTCTTCCAGCGTAATGCCGCGTTCGGCGATATCCGCCGCGATCTCTTTGCCGACATAGCGGAGGTGCCATGGTTCGTATTTATACCCGGTAATGTCCTCTTTGCCTTCCGGATAACGGATAATAAAGCCGTATTCCACCACATGATCGGCCAGCCAAGCCGCTTCCTTCGTATCGCCGAAGCAGCTCTCCGCCGCGCATTTACCGTCGCTGCCCGAAACGTCGATCGCCAGCCCCGTCTCATGCTCGCTGTGACCGGGAACGGCGCTGTAGGTTTTGGCTTTTTCTTCGCCGTCTTTCTTCACGTAACGGTTAAACAAAGCGGTCTGCGTGCTGTGCGAACGATACGCGGATACGCCAGCGAGATAGATGCCGTCCTTCTCGGCGCCGGAAAACAACTCTTCCAATGCCTCCGCCGCCTCTTTGCGCATCATCCGCTTTTCGATTTTTTCCTTGAACGTAAACCGGACATCGGGATATACAAGATCCTTCGGCTCATAATCATCCGGCAGGGCAAACTGCTTGTTGATCAATACGGCGCTGCTGTATGGATCGGAGGCCGCCGCCGTGTCCACGCTTTGACCGCTGTCCGTGTCCGTGCCGGAATTTGCCGGCCCGTTCCCCGCGCCTACATCCGCCGCCCCGGAATCAGCCGGGCTATTCGCGTTATTATCAGGATTCGCTGCGCCGTTATCCCCGGTTTCGGCTCCCGCTGCGTCGTTTCCTCCGGCGGCTGCCCCACCGTTTGCCTCTGCAGCGTTCTCCGTCCCCGGTGAGGAATCTTGCGGCGCACCCGCTTCTTTATCTCCGCAGCCCGCAAAAAGCGCCGCCGCCACCATTAGGGTGATGGCAGCCGTCAGCGTGCCTTTCTTGCTGTACATCCTGGTTCCTCCCCATTAGGTCGATCGCTAGTAGCTTTAAGCAACAAACCATTTAGTGTCGTTTTGCATTTTATCTATAATTTTAACGAAAACCTTACGCAATAAGTTGCATGGAAAATAACAACGGTGCGGGCCGCCGCCATGGCGCCGGGCTACCGCCCCCGGCGCCCGCGCCCGCCGCCGCGTCCGGCTTCGCCACGGCGGCTCTGCCCTTGCGCACGCGCAGCGCCTCCGCTGGAGCCGCGCTGCGCGTGCGCCTTCTCGCCGCGGCGTTTCCCCTCGCCGCGGCTTCCCCGGGCCGGCGCCCCGCCGTCGCCGGCCACGCGCCCGCGCCCGCCCGCCGCTTCGCGGCCCGGGCGGCCGGGCGCACGCTTCGCGCCGCCGTGCTTGGCGCGGCGCGCCGTTTCCTCCGCCATGGCCGCGCCTTGCCGGCCGCCGGCGGAGTCCCGGGCAGCGCCGCTGCCCGCGCCGCCCGCAGCATAACGCTGCCGCTCCAGCTTGCGGGCGATGCCCCGCTCGATCAGGCGCAGCGCCTCTATGTCCTTCGGCGCCGCAAACGTGACGGCCACGCCTTCCTGCCCGGCGCGGCCGGTCCGCCCAATGCGGTGGATGTAGCTGTCCACGTCATGCGGGATGTCGTAGTTGAACACATGCGTGACTCCTTCGACATCGATGCCGCGGGCCGCCACATCCGTAGCCACCAGCAGCTCCAGCTTCGCCTCGCGGAAAGCCCGCATCACCTGCTCGCGTTTCGCCTGCGACAGATCGCCATGCAGTTCGTCCGATTTAAACCCGGCTTCCTGCAGCGCTTCGTTCAGCGTGCTCGCCCGCCGCTTCGTCCGGCAAAAGATCACCGCCAAATACGGCCGATCCCCGCGGATTTGCTCGATCAGCGCGGCCTGCTTCGTCCGGTCCGTGCATTCCACCAAAATCTGCCGGATGCTGTCCAAGGTCACACGCGGCGTTTCCGCAACGCGGATATCCTGCGGACGGTCCATGTACGTGCGGGCCAACCGCTTCACACGATCGGGCATCGTCGCCGAGAACAGCATCGTCTGACGGCTGCGCGGCACCTGCAATATAATCTCTTCCACCTCGGCCAAAAAGCCCATATGCAGCATTTGATCCGCCTCGTCAAGCACCAGCATCCGCACGGCGCCAAGCGTCAGCGAGCCGCGCCGCAAGTGGTCGAGCAGCCGGCCGGGGGTTCCGATGACAAGCTGGGCGCCGCCCTTTAGCTTGCGCAGCTGCCGTTCCACATCCTGCCCGCCGTAGGCGGCCAGCAGCGATAACCCTTCCCGCGCTGCCGCCAGCTTGCGGGCCTCCGCCGTAATCTGCAGCGCCAGTTCCCGGGTCGGGGTGATGATCAGCGCTTGGGCTTCCGGCTTGTCTACGCGGATGTTCTCCAGAATCGGCAGCAAAAAAGCAAGCGTTTTGCCCGTGCCGGTCTGCGCCTGCACGATCGCGTCTTCTCCGGCCATCAGCACCGGGATCGCTGCCGCCTGCACCGGGGTCGGGTTCGCGATGCCTTGTTCCTGCAGCCTGCGAAGCAGGGCGGGCGAAAGGCCCAGGTTTTCAAAAGTCGTCAACAAATTCACCTCATATTCCTAGGGTTAACCGTCCGGTTAAATCCCATTTCCAATTCAATCGATTTAACGGTCGCCGGTTTGGGGCAACAGCCTTCTTATTGTAACAGACGTTCCGCGGCACGGCGAGCTAAAACCTTCCCGAACGGAAAATCGAATAAAGCAGCCACAGGAACATCAGCAGCGCCACGACAAAGCCGATTTCGATGGCCGGAAAGTTCCACAGCAAGGTGGGGTGCCTTGTCAGGGACGAGCCGACGATCAGGCCGACCATGATGATGCTGAACGAAAGGAGAACGATGCTGAACGACAGCCGGTTGCTGATTTGATCCAGCTTGCGGAGGAACTGCTCCATCTCCGGAATGTCCATCTCCATCTTGATTTTCCCTTTGGCGAACATCGCCGACAACCGGCGTACCTGCTGCGGCAGGTCAACCAAAGAATCGGTCAATTCGCTCGCCCCTTCGATCAGCTTCTTCGTGAGCCGACGCGACCCGTACTTCTCCCGCAGCAGTTTGCGCCCAAACGGCTCGGCCATGTCGAGAATGCGCAGGTTCGGATCAAGGCTTAGCGCCACGCCTTCCACCGTGAGCAGCGCTTTCCCGAGCAGCAGCAGATCGGCGGGCAGGGTGACCCGGTGGCGCCTGGCGGTCATAAACAGATCATTTAACGCCTGACCGACCTGAATTTCGGCAAAAGGGATATCATAATACCTGTCCCGCAGCCGCTCCAGGTCCAGGCGCAGCCCGGCCGTATCGGCGGCGTCATCCACCAGCCCCATGCGCAGGATCGCCCGCACCATGCCTTCGGTGCTGCGCCGCATCAAGGCGATCACCAGCGAAGAGAGATGGTCCTTCATATCACTGCTGAGCCGGCCGACCATGCCGAAATCGATAAACGCCAAATCCCCTCGCTCCGTCACAAGCAAATTGCCGGGGTGGGGGTCCGCGTGAAAGAAGCCGCCTTCAAAAATTTGCCGAAGCAGAGCATCCACAAGGCGTTGGGCTATTGTCTTCCGGTCGAAGCGGACTTCCGCCCGCCCGTTCAGCCTGTTCAAATGCACACCGTCAACAAAGTCCATCGTCAGCACCTTGGACGTCGTGTAATGCCAATAAACCCCGGGGATATAGATCCCTTCCTCTTCCTTGAATTGCCGGCGGATTTTCTCCATGTTCCGCCCTTCATGGCTGTAGTCCAGTTCGGCCCGGATCGACCGGGAAAATTCCTCAACCATCTGCGGGATTTGATACTGGGAAACCCAGGACCAGCGTTTATTCGCCAGCGCCGTCAAATGCTTCAGAATGTCCAGGTCGCGCTCGACGACCGGAATAACGCCGGGACGCTGAATTTTGACGGCAACCCGCTCGCCGCTTGTCAGCCGCGCCCGGTGAACCTGCCCGATCGAGGCGGCGGCCAACGGCGTCTCGTCGAAGCTGGCCAGCAGCTCCCCGATCGGCATCTGCATCTCCTGCTCCAAAATCGCCTTTGCTTCTTCGGCGGAAAAAGGCGGCACCTGATCCTGAAGCTTGACAAGCTCCTCGACGATCGGTTCCGGAAGCAAATCGGAGCGCGTACTGGCCAGTTGCCCGGCCTTAATAAAGGTGGGCCCGAGCTCCTCCAGCACCAGCCGGATCCGCTCGGCCAAAGTCCGCGTTTCCGGCGGCTCGGCCTTGCGCCACCACCGCAGTGGACCTCGGATGAGCCGAGTTAGTCCGATCCCTTCGGCCATATACCCAAAGCCATGGCGCACCAGCGCCATGGCAATTTCCCGGTACCTCCCGTTATGACGGACAAAGCTGCCCATAAGCTACGGCTGCTGCAGCTCGGCGAGCTTCAGTTCCAGTTCGGCCACCCGGCGGGTCAACTCTTCTACCTCTTTGGCCGAAGCGAGCCCCATGGTTTGAAGCGCGGATCTCACCTGTTCGTTAACAAGCTCCTTAAATCTTCCCTGCTCCTCGGCGCCTTTATCGATCAGTTTCTCCACCAGTTGCTTCGATTCCGAAGGAGCCAATTCGCCGCGCTTCACCAGTTCGTCCACAACCCCTTCGATCTTTTCCTTGCTCACGATGGTAAGGCCCCAGCCTAAGGAAATCGCCTTTTTCAACAAATCGCTCATAACCAATCATCCTTTCCTTCATAGGTTTGGATATTGCTTATCTGTACTGTATTATGGCGTGGCTTCTCCGGCATAATACCGCGCCAATTCGACGATCATACTGCCCATTCGCTCCTCCTTCGGAGCCAGCACCCGCGGAACGCCGGCTTCCCGCAGCCCGGCGGCCGTCACCTTGCCTACGGCGACGGCCAGCACCGGCCCCTCCAGCGCCTGCATCAGCGCCTGAAGCCGCCCCCGCTTCTCCGCATGCACCATGAGAAAACGGACCTGCGGCCCGCTCGTAAACGTTACGGCGTCCACCTCTCCCTCCACAATGTCGGCGAGCAGCTCTTCCAACGCTTCTTCCGGCGGCGAAATGTGGCGGTACGGCAAAACCTGACGGCAGCTTGCTCCCTGCTCCTCCAGCCAGGCAACCAACCGTGGGGCGGGGTCGCCGTGCAGCTGCAGCATCACGTTTTTCCCCGTAAAGTCATGGGCCGCCAGTCCGCGGATCAGCCCTTCCGTGCTGCCGTCGTCATCGCGGACGAGCGGCGTTAATTGCCGCTTTTTGAGGGTATTTGCCGTCTTGTACCCCCGGGCGGCAATGGAATTCATGCTAAGGTTATCCCATAGCTGCTGGGCTACCCCCATATCCTCGGCCATGTCAAACACGGCATCCAGCCCCATGCCGGTCGTGAAAATCGACCAGTCCGGCGGATTTTCTACCCAAGCCACAATCCCGCTCCGCAGGTCCACGTCGTCCAGCAGGACCGTTCCCTGCGCCGGCCGGTACAGCGGAATTCCGCCGAGGTTTTCCACCAGCTTGCCCAACTCCTCCGCCCGGCGGGGACCCGTCAATGCGATCCTTTTCCCTTCCAATCTCCGCGCCATAGTCTACCTCCCCAAAATCAGCTCATCTTTCTATTTCCAGCTTATACGACCGGGGAGAGGAAGTAAATCCCGTTACTTGCGCGTCAGCCCGATTTCGGTTTGACTTTTCGCGGCCATAACGCGGCGAACAACACGATCGGCAGCACCAGTTCGAAGATCAGCGCCACCACCGGCCAGACGTAATTGAAGTTGAATTGCTGCAGGGCGTTTTTGAAAAACCAGATGGAGCACACAAACGCCAGCGCGCCGGCGGGAGCCGTCATGAGACGGCCGGACAGCTTCGGCACGACCATCTGCATTAAATAACACAGCACATAGATATCAAAGCCGATCTTGCCAAGCGCCGTCGGATACCAAAGCCCGACAACAAGCAGATCGAAGCGGTCCATGAAATCGGTGATCTGCAGTTGCCGGATAAGCTCGTATCCCGAATGCGTCAATTTGCCGGTCAGCGGCACCCCCATGACCAGTTCGGTCAGAAGCAGGATGCCGAGGAGAAACAACGCGGTCGTGATCAACCCGACAAGCCCGGCCGAGGCGCGATAAGATTTTCCCGAAATGACCAACGGCAACGCGATGATCTCTCCCAAATAGGGAGCCGCGTACCACGCCCCTTTGGCGATGCCCAACCAATCGAAGGAAAAGTAAGGAATCATGTACTTGATATGTATGTTCCTTAACATGGCGATGCTGACGGCAGTCAGGACGGCGATCATGATAGGCACGTAGATCTCGCTAAGCCCAAGGAAAGCCCGGATTCCCCCCTGCGAAATATAAACGGCCGTGGCGGTGATCATAAGCCCCAAAATCAAAATCGGCGTCCGGTTCAGCAGCACCGAATTCGTAAAATCGGCTAGGATGCGGATATCTCTGGCGGCGATGAACAGAAAAAAGAGGAGGTACATGGCCAACAGCACCCTGCCGTTCACCGGAAACCGCTCAACGATCGCCTGCATCAGATTTTTGTCGGGAAACCGCCCCTGCGCCGCCGACAGCAGCCACAGGGACAACACGCAAAGCCCGCCGCTTAGGATGAAGGAGATAGCGGCATGCTGCCGGGCCGCACTCGCCATAGGAGAAAACGTCTGCAAATACGACAGGGAACTGATATACAGCATGCCGAGCAGCACGATTTGCCGCTTCGTTATTTTTTTCACCAAAATGCTCACTCCTTCCAAATTCTCTTTAAGGGAAAGGTACAAGCGGACGAAGAACCTTGCCCAGCCACTCGCTTGGGAAGAAGAGCTGGGGCGACAGCGTGGTATAGAGCAGGATGCCGAGGGAGACAGCCATCATGCCGTAGGAAAACCACCGGTTTATAGGGGGCTCTTCCCTCATTGCTTCTTTGTCCCGCCATACGCTTAGGGCCATAAGCATCAGCAGCAGCATCTCAATCATTGCGGAGCCGATCCTCCCTTACGCCAAGCGAATTGATCAATTCGCCGGTATTTTCCAGATGCACATGGGAGTGCACGCGAACTTCGATCTCCGGAAGCACATCGTTCCAGCGGTTATGGACTTTTTCCCATTCCGACGGGTAGGTGTTATGGAAGGTGTTGCCCAGCCCGAATACGTCCGAACGATACTCCTTCAGCAGTTTGTTTACCACCTTGTGAACGCGTTCCGCTACGAAGTCATTGCATTTCTTTTCCAATTTGCCCATCATGGTGGCTTCCAGGTTCGCGTTCGACGTATTTTCTACGAGCAGCCCTTTCGCCTGGATATAGATATCCGCTGTAATTTGGGAGTTCTTCAGATGTGTCCGGATCTTGGTATTCGTTTCGTTAAGGCTTATACTGATCATTTGGTTGGGGCCGCCGCCATCATACGGAACGCTGACTTTGGGGTTGAGCGCTTCGTTCATGGCCAGCAGCGCCATCGCTGCTTCATCCACGTCCAAGAAGCCGACCAATTTGTCTGTGCGGAGGACGCCAAGCCCGTCCAGCCGAACGAGGCTTTGGCCGTTGCCGACTTTTTCCGGGGCGCTTTCGCCCAGAGTAACGACCGGAATCGCCGGGTCGATCCCTTCCGTCAGCAGTTGATTGGACAGTTTTTGCACGCTCATTGGGGCCTTCATTCCCGACTTGGCGATTTCCCGAATCATTTCGGCGGGAACCTGCTCGATCGGGGCATCCGCACCCAACACTTTGTAAGCGGGGCCGCGGGTAACGACAACGTAGGTGGTCAGCCGGTTTTGCGGATAACGGGCCAACGTATCGATTTGTTCGCCGATTCCCAACCGGGCAAATTCCTCGCCGAACAACGTCACCCGGCGGTGGGAATAGTTGAGCACCCGGGACAGGCTGTTTTGCATCTCTTTGTTCGCCACATACATCGTTTCGGCGCTTTTGGACAGCATCAGAAATGTTTTGCTCCCGGATGTCCCCCCGCCGCCGCCTTGGCTTCCCGCCCCGCCCAATTGGCTGGGGAGGGCGATCTGAACCGTTGAACGGATGAGACCATCTTCCCTATCGGTCGAAGACCCGAGCACGAAAGCGATGTCGTTTACTTCAATCCGGTCCCAGCAGCCGGTCAGCAGAACGGGAATCAGCACCAGCGTCAATAAAAAGCACGGTGTTCTTCGGCTCACCTTGCTCACCATCCCTCGGTGGTATCATTGCCGAGCCGCCGGGTTTTTCCGATTCTCCGGCGATTGTCCGGGGCATCGGAAGGCGGCCGTTTTTTCATTTCCCACATCGGGACGCGGCTGAAGATATCTTTCATCGCCTCGGGCCGGTAAGGAGCAACCCCGGCCATATAAGGAACGCCAAACGATTTTAATTGCGTCAGGTGCACGACAACCCAGACCATGCCAATCACGATGCCGAACAATCCGAAAATGCCGGCCAATATCATGATCGGAAAGCGGAGCATGCGGATGGTGACAGCCAAGCTGAACCGCGGAATCGTAAACGAGGCGATGCCGGTGAGCGACACCACGATGACCATGGGCGCCGAGACGATCCCCGCCTGCACCGCGGCTTGGCCAATGACCAGCGCCCCTAAAATGCTGACGGCTTGTCCCACCGTTTTCGGCAGCCGAATCCCGGCTTCGCGCAGCGCTTCAAACGAAATTTCCATAATGAAGGCCTCGACCAGGGCCGGAAATGGTATCGCTTCCCGGGCGGCGGCAACGCTTAAAATGAGCGTCGACGGCAGCATATCCTGGTGAAACGTCGTCACGGCGATGTACAATGCCGGCAGAAACAGGGCTACGCACAGGAAAAAAATACGGATCCAGCGGATCATGTTGCTGATAAAAAACCGCTCGTAATAGTCCTCGCTGGCCTGCAGCATCTGCCACAAAGTAACCGGCGCGATCAGCGCAAACGGCGTACCGTCCACGAAGATCGCCACTCTGCCCTCCAGGAGCTGGGCGGCTACGGTGTCCGGCCTTTCCGTATACTGCAATTGGGGAAACGGCGATGAGGGATTATCTTCAATCCATTCCTCGATATATCCCGTCTCTAGGATCCCATCGATATCAATCGCCTCGAGCCTCTGCTTCACATCGTTAATCAACTGTTCTTCGGCGATGTTTTCGATATACGCGATGGCTACATCCGTTTTTGTCACCTTGCCGATCACCATGTCGATCAGCTTCAGCTTTTCCGTTTTGATTTTAAAGCGGATCAGCGCAGTATTGATCCGCAGCGATTCGGTGAAGCCTTCGCGCGGTCCGCGAATCACCGCCTCGGTCTGCGGCTCCTGAACGCTCCGGCGCGAACCGCCCTTCACGTTGAACAGGAGCGCCTCATCCATCCCTTGAATAAAAACCGCCACGTTCGACGTCAAGACGGCATTAATGACTTTTTCCCAGTCGGAGCTCGCATCGGTTTGGCTAATGGAAACCCGCTTAAACGAAAGGGGGTACGGGTTGTCCGGCAAGACGCCGGCCAGCCCCTGAATGACGGGACGAAGAATATGCTCCTGCACGTCCTCCACTTTGATGATCCCTTCGATGTAAACGAGCAGTCCCTTAATGTAATCCGTTAACTGGACCTCGCGGTAAATGACGTCCGAGCAGTCCTGGAATACTTTTTTGATGGTTTTTGTGTTTTTCGCCAGATCGCGGCTGACTTTCTCCTTCACTGCAACACCACTCCCTGCGGTCAACTGTTGATCGTTAACAAGATGTAGAATGTACCATTCCCGGAATAATATGTAGCCGTGGGGAAAGAAAAAAAAGTTGCCCAAGGTCTTGGCACGACCTTTCGGACAACTTTTTCAAACGCAATTGCTTATTTAGTGCAAGTTCAAATTACCTCTATTGCTTACGGACAACAAACTTGTCCAATTGCCCCTTAAGCTGCTCCGCCATCCGGGTTAAATCGGCGGAAGAAGAGGCAACTTCCTCGATGGAGGCGAGCTGCTGTTCGGCGGCTGCCGAAATCGTCTGCGTATTTCCGGCCGCTTCCTCGGAAATGAGCCGGATGTCCTTGATCGATTCCGTGACCTTGCCGGCCCCTGCCGCCAATTCCTTGGCGGCTCCGGCCACGCCTTCCATCTTCGCGGCGGCGCCGCGAACCGCTTTGCGGATCCGCGAGAAGGAGCGCCCGGAGGTGTCGACGGCGATGATTCCTTCCTCGACCCCCTGCTTGGCGTTCTCCATCGTTTGAACCGCACGCTCCATTTCACCCTGAATGCCGGCGATCAGCTCCGCAATCTGCTGGGCTGATTGCTCCGAACCTTCGGCCAGCTTCCGCACCTCGGAGGCGACAACGGCAAATCCCCGCCCCTCTTCTCCGGCCCGGGCCGCTTCGATCGAGGCGTTCAGCGCCAGCAAATTCGTCTGCTGGGCAATTCCGGCAATGACCTCTACGATTCCTCCGATATTTTGCGTCTGCTCGCCCAGGGTATGAATGACCGACCCTAGTTCTTCAACCGTTTGCTGGATATGCTCGATTTTTTCCACAACGCTAAGTACGGAGGCGTTCCCTTCCTCGGCAACACCGTTCGTCTGCTCCATCGTTTCCGTGACTGTCCGGATGTGGTCGGAAATCGTGATCACCTGGCGCGACATTTCCTCCACACCGTCTGCACCAGTTTCGACCTTCTGCAATTGCTGCTCGCTGCCGTTCGCCATCTCCTGAATCGCCACCGTCACGTGCTCAATCGCCTTGGTCGTTTGCTCCGCTCCGGCCGACAGCTGCTCCGCAGAGAAGGTAACCTGGTTCGCCGTTTCCCGCACACTGGTGATCATCTCGTTCAGGTTGTCCACCATACGCTGAAAATGATTGGCCAGCACCCCGATTTCATCTTTCCGGTTTACGAACTCCACGCGTCTTGTAAGATCCCCTTCGCTAATTCGCTGTGTCGCTTCGCTCAGCCGGTCCAGCGGAACGGCGATCATCCGGACCGTAACCCAAGCGGCCGCAATGGCCACCGCCACGGAAATTCCGGCGATCAGCAAGGAAGTGGAGTCAAAGATGCCCCTTAGCACCTGATCCAGCACACACGGAACGATCGCCGCCAGCACCGTCGTAATCAGCAAAGTTAACCTAACACGCTTTGCCATAAGAAACAGACCCTCTCTCTATCAAAATTTGGTATGTATATAACTGTATTATAGTTTCTCACCGCATTTCCTGCTATGTACGAAAAACATTTATCGCACGTACGCTCCAAGGAAGTAACCGCGTTTAGCGCCCAACTCCCGCGAAATGCAAAAGTTCAGGCGATTTTCGCCCGAATGCCCCGAAAGTGACTCGCCAAATGTATAAGCTTCTTTCATGAACAGTAGCGTCGAGTACCTCGGCCCTTTCAATCTGCAGTCTACATCCAGTGGACGTTGCTCTAACGGACACCAGTGACCTTATCCGCCCATTTCCCAGGTATTTCCCAGCCTAACGGACACAGGCGCCCCTATTTCGCTCTAAACCAGTTCATCCAGGCTGATTTGAGGTAAATAAAGTCTTCTGTGTCTGTTACATTTTGCAATCCTCCGTTTTTCCTCAAATAACGGCTCTGGTGTCCCTTAGCCTCCAGATTCCTCTTCTCCCTCCCTCTCTACCTGCGCATCGCCCTCTACCATGTCCGAAAAGCTATAACTCAACTTTCGCAGAGCAAAAATTAGCTAGAGTCCTTGAGCTGAAGGTTTTCAAAAAATTAAGAATAGCGGTGGCAAAATAGAAAAACACTGCTTCGTTTGGTAAAGCGAGAGTGACGAGCTTCTACGATCAGACAGAAGAGGTGTCTCCTTTCATTGTTATAGACCATCAGCCCGACCTGCAAACGAATTAAAGGCAGATCAACACTCACTGTCCGGACGCTTTGCACGATTATCCCCTTTGATCAGGGTAGCAGAGAGACAGACAGGCTCGGGAGAAGAATATATTTAGTGGAGAAGCAGATAGGTTCGAGATAATTTAGACGGGCTTAGGAGAAGGAAGCAGGTTTAGGGGAGGTGAAACAGACCGGACAAGAGTTCAAGACAGGAGATCAGACAGGAGATCAGACAGGAGATCAAGGACAAGACGCGAGGGAAACGAAAAGACCGTGATTTTGCTGTAGCCTGAACCCTTCCATCTGCATTGACCTCCATGTTCACTTGCCCCCCGAATCAAGAATCCACTTACATATGTTCGCTTTTTCATTGCACCAAACATATGTTCTCTTATCAAACCGAAAATCTCACTGAACCGCCCCATTTTTTCCTCCTCTCTTTTTTTGGAACCCTTGGTCTCCCCCCTGCTCCCTGCTCTCTGAACGAAAGGGATAATCGTGCAAAGGCAAGCAGCAGGTAGGGACACTAAGACACGAACCCTTGCGAAAGTTGAGTTATAGATTCTATACGGTTGAAAAAATCCCGGATCCGTCAAAGGATTCGGGATTAGTCAAACTAAGCTTCAATTATTCCGTTACAATGTCGTGCACAAGTACAGGGGCTTTCGCATGGTCCGCAATCCGGATGCTGGCGTAAATTTTCTCTAAGACATCCTTCACGTCTTCCCGGTTCGCGTGAATGGTCACCAAGGATTCTCCGGCTTTGACCGGATCGCCGACTTTTTTGTTCAGCATCAGGCCGACGGCAAGATCGATGCCGGATTCCTTCGTAGCCCGGCCCGCGCCAAGCAACATGGCGGCGGTACCGATCTCATCGGCCACTATTTCCGCCACCACGCCGTCGGTTTTAGCCGGTACTTCGATTTGGTGAGCGGCTTGCGGCAGTCTCTCGGGATGATCCACGACGGACGGATCGCCACCCTGATTCGTGATGAATTCCTTGAATTTCTCCAGTGCCTTGCCGCTGCGGATCACTTCTCTCAGCTTCTCTTCGGCTTCCTCAAGGGATGTGGCTTTGTTCGCCAGGAACACCATTTGGCGGCCAAGGGCGAGACAAAGCTCCTCCAGATCCTTCGGCCCGTTACCCTTCAGCGTATCGATCGCTTCCTTCACTTCCAGGGCATTGCCGATCGCGTAGCCCAGCGGCTGGCTCATGTCGGAAATGACCGCCATCGTCTTGCGGCCGACGTTGTTGCCGATGCGAACCATCGCTTGAGCCAGCTCCTTGGCATCCTCGGCCGTTTTCATGAAGGCTCCTGCCCCGGTCTTCACATCGAGCACGATGGCGTCGGAGCCTGCCGCAATTTTCTTGCTCATAATCGAGCTCGCGATGAGCGGAATCGAATCAACGGTTGCCGTGACATCGCGGAGAGCGTAAAGCTTCTTATCGGCCGGCGTCAAATTGCCGGATTGGCCTATAACCGCAATTTTATGCCGGTTCACCAGCTCCACAAACTCCTCCTTGCTGATCTCCACGTGGAAACCGGCGATCGCCTCCAGCTTATCGATCGTCCCTCCGGTATGGCCGAGTCCGCGGCCGGACATCTTCGCAACCGGGATGTCGAGCGCGGCAACAAGCGGCGCCAGCACCAGCGTCGTCGTATCGCCTACGCCGCCGGTGGAATGCTTGTCAACCTTAACGCCTTCAATGGCCGACAGGTCGATCGTGTCCCCGGAATTGACGATTGCCATCGTCAGATCCGCCCGCTCCCGCTCCGTCATATCCCTGAAGTAGATGGCCATGGCCAGGGCGCTAACCTGGTAATCGGGAATCTCGTCTTTCGTATAGCCCTCGATAATGAAGTTGATTTCTTCCGTAGTCAATTCCCCACCGTCGCGTTTCTTCGCAATCAAATCCACCATTCTCATCGTCTGCTCTCTCCTCGCTTTTGTTTTATCTACACGGAAACGGCCGTATCCAGTACCACTTCCATCATGTCGTCGTTTCCCCAAATCGATCTTATTTCAATTCCGTCAAAAAGCTCGTGCCGTGCGCCGGCATCGTAACGCCGAAATTGTCGGCCACCGTCGCCCCGATATCGGCAAACGTCTTGCGGAGCGGCAGCTCTCTGCCGCCTTCCCGGAACCGCGGCGAATAAACGAGAAGCGGCACATACTCCCGGGTGTGGTCCGTCCCCCGATAGGTCGGATCGTTGCCGTGGTCGGCGGTGATGATCAGGAGGTCATCCTCCGTCAGCTTGGCGAACACTTCCGGCAACCGCGCATCGTATTCCTCCAGCGCTTGGCCGTACCCTTGCGGGTTGCGGCGGTGTCCGTACAGGGCATCGAAATCAACGAGATTGACGAAGCTGAGTCCGGTGAAAGATTCATCCATCGTGGCGGCCAGCTTATCCATCCCGTCCATATTGGAGAGGGTGCGGACCGCCTTGGTTACGCCTTCGCCGTCATAGATATCGGATATTTTGCCCAGCGCAATCACGTCGTAACCCGCATCCTTCAGCGCGTTCATCGTAGTCTGGCCGAACGGCTTCAGCGCATAGTCATGGCGGTTCGCCGTCCGGGTGAAGTGTCCTGGCTCCCCGACGAAAGGACGGGCGATGATCCTGCCGAGCATGTACGGATCCTCCAGCGTGATTTCCCGGCAATACTCGCAGATTTCGTACAGCTCCTTCAGCGGAACGACCTCTTCGTGCGCCGCGATCTGAAGCACGGAATCGGCGGAGGTATAAATGATCAGCGCTCCCGTCTTCAAATGCTCTTCTCCGAGCTCGTCGATAATTTCCGTTCCGCTCGCCGGCTTGTTGCCGATCACTTTGCGTCCGGTCTTTTTCTCGATCCGGGAGATCAACTCCTCCGGAAATCCGTCAGGGAATACCCGAAACGGCGTATCAATGCGCAGCCCCATAATCTCCCAGTGTCCGGTCATCGTATCCTTGCCGCTGGACGCCTCCTGCATCTTGGTATAATAGGCGAGCGGCTTGTCCGCTTTGGGAATCCCTTGAATCTCACGAATGTTGGACAAGCCCAGCTTGGCCATATTCGGCATGTTCAATCCCCCGCGCTCGCGGGCGATATGTCCTAACGTATCGACATCAAAGTCGTCAAACTTGGCAGCGTCGGGCGCTTCTCCGATCCCTACCGAATCCAGCACAATCAAGTGAATCCGTTTAAATTGAGCCATGGTTACTTCGCTCCTTAGTCAGGTTTACTGAAATTACAAAAACAATCCTGCTACCGTAGCGGACAATACGCTGACCATCGTGGCCCCGTAAAGCAGTTTGAGACCGAAGCGAGCCACCACGTTGCCCTGCTTTTCATGGAGTCCTTTCACCGCACCGGCAATAATGCCGATGGACGAGAAATTGGCAAACGATACAAGGAATATCGATACGATGCCGGTCGTACGTACGGAAAGCGCGGTATGTTTGCCGAGATCCAGCATCGCCACGAATTCGTTGGAAACCATTTTCGTCGCCATGATGCTTCCCGCTTCCACCGCTTCCTTCCACGGCACCCCCATGACGAAAGCAAACGGAGCAAAGACATAACCCAGAAGCTGCTGGAAGGAAATGCCGAAAATGCCGGTAAAAATTCCATTAATCAGCGCGATCAGCGCAACGAAGCCAACCAGCATCGCCGCAACGACAACGGCCACCTTGAATCCGTCCATAATGTATTCGCCGAGCATCTCGAAGAACGACTGCTTCTCTTCATCATGAACTTCCAGAATATCCTCTTCTTTTGAAACGGAATACGGGTTAAGGATCGAAGCAATAATAAAGCCTCCGAATAAGTTTAACACCAGGGCGGTAACAACATACTTCGGATTAATCATTTGCATGTACGCGCCGACGATCGACATCGAAACCGTGGACATGGCGGAAGCGCAAAGCGTGTAAAGGCGGTGCTTCGGCAGCATGCCGATTTGCTTTTTCACGGATATGAAAACTTCCGATTGCCCCAGAATCGCGGATGCGACCGCGTTGTAGGACTCCAGCTTACCCATTCCGTTGATTTTGCTGAGCACAAGACCGATATATTTAATAATAAAAGGCAGGATCTTGGTGTACTGCAAAATCCCTATGAGAGCGGAGATAAAGATGATCGGGAGGAGAACCGACAGGAAGAAGGTCGTTTGACCTTGATTGATGAGACCCCCGAACACAAAGTTGACACCTTCTCCCGCATAGGACAGCAGCTTCTCGAATGTCGATGCGAAGCCGCCGATGAGGAACTCGCCGACGCTGGTATTCAGCAAGGCAAAGGCAAGCAGCGCCTGCAGAACGATCATGACAATGAGCGGCCGGTAGCGGATACTCCGGCGATCGCTGCTTGCCGCATACGTCAGGCCAAATACGACCAGCACACCCAGAATCGCAATTAAATATCTCATGATGGTGTATTCCTCCACAGTGAATGTATTCTAAGCCTTATCTCTTTAAGCGCTTACAAAGCGCATATAAGAAGAAAGTCCGGAATTAATTCTTTTTCATGTCCTTTGCTTGAAACGCCCCCGGGAGCAGTTGCTCCATCGTCCACTCCTCGGTATTCCCTTGCAGGTTCGTCAAATAAATCTTGGTATCCCGGTCGCAAAATTCCGCCAGCACTTGACGGCAGGCCCCGCAGGGAGACACTGGCCCGTCCGTGCCGGCGACGACCGCAATCGCTTCAATCCTGCGGTTGCCTTCGGAGACCGCCTTAAAGACGGCCGTCCGCTCCGCGCAGTTGGTTAAACCGAAGGAGGCATTCTCAATATTGCAACCCAGATAAACTTTCCCGCCGGACAAGAGCGCGGCACCTACCGGAAAGCGGGAATAAGGAGCATAAGCCTGCTTCCGGGCTTCGATAGCTTGCCTAATCAACTGCTCTTTCATCCTTGTTACCTCCTTGGACTATAGTTTGAGGCTTAGTATGAAGCGGTGGATTGGCCGCCTTCCATAATTTTCACACCGGAGCTGGCCCCAATCCGGGTAGCGCCCGCTTCGATCATTCTTAGCATATCTTCCCGGCTGCGCACGCCTCCGGAGGCCTTGACGCCGGTGCGTTCGCCGACGGTTCTGCGCATGAGCGCTACGTCCTCCGGTGTCGCCCCGCCCGTGGAGAAGCCTGTCGATGTTTTCACAAAATCAGCGTCGGCCTTGACGGCAAGCTCGCAGGCACGTATTTTCTCCTCATCCGTCAAAAGGCTGGTTTCGATAATGACCTTCACCAGCGCTTTGCCTGCCGCCGCTTCGACAACTGCACGGATATCTTTCTCGACCAGCTCGTTGTTCCCGTCTTTAAGCGCCCCGATATGAATGACCATATCGACCTCGGTCGCACCGTTTGCTATCGCGTCCTTTGTTTCAAGCGCTTTGACGGCCGATGTTGAGGCTCCGAGCGGAAATCCGATCACCGTGCACACCTTTACCCCGGTCCCCGACAGCTGCTCGGCCGCATAGGCCACCCAGACCGGATTGATGCAAACCGAAGCGAACGAGTATTTCTTCGCCTCTTCCGTCAGCTTCGTGATCTCCGCCTTGCTCGCATCTGCCTTTAACAGAGTATGGTCGATCATTCCCGCTAAATTCATGTTACATCCCACTCCCCTATATCTCTTTCATTCTTCTGCATTTGCCCGCAAAAATACGTTTTCAAATCATTCCATGGATGACTGCAAAACCATCATAGCACGAGTCTGAACAAATGTAAAATGGTAAATGAAATTATGTTCAGACATAACATGGTTAAAATAGCGGCATACTTCATTCGTACGTCGTCCGAACACGAAACAAGCCCGCCGCAGCCGCGGCAGGCTTGTTTCCGAAAGAATGGAAGCTCAAGGAAATCAACTCTAAGTGTTGCTCATCTTAGCAAGGCTTGAGCCGTATATTGGTCCGTTACCAAAATGTTGGCATATTTGCCGGTCAATGCGGCTCGAATGGCGTCGATCTTCCGCTGTCCGCCGGCTACAAGAATCGACTTCTCCTTGTTCCGCAGGTCCGATAGGTTCATTCCTACGGTACGGTTGTCGATCTCTTCGCTGCAAATGCGGCCCTCGGCATCGAAGAACCTCGAGCAAATGTCTCCAGCACCGGTCCGGCGAAGCATCTCCTGCTCTTCTTTACTGAAGTAGCCGAGACGGAAGAGCAGCGCGTCCTCTTTGACGGTCCCTACCGTGAACACCGCAATGTTGGCCTGCCGGCCTAGCTCCATGATCCGCCGGATATGCCGGTCCTTCTCCACCATCTCTTTCACGGCGATATTGTCGAAGATGACGGGGAGCGGCAAATAACGGGGAGCCGTATGGAACGCTTCGGCGAACAAATTGACCGTTTCTGCGGCAAACGTATTCACATGAGAGTGGCTCACCCCGCCTTTCAATTGCACGACCTCCACGCCCTTCACTTGCTTCGGCTGCAGTTGCCGTGCGACGGAGTACATTGTGGTTCCCCAGGTGACCCCGATGATATCTTTATCCTGCACCGTCTCATACAGATACTCCGCGGCCCTCCGGCTGATATGCTTCTGAATTTCCTGGTATTCCACCGTCGGCGAATAGCAGACAAGTACCGTATCCAGCATATATTTTATTTTCAAATCATGGCCCAAGGTGTTCAAATCCTCAAGAGGGTCAACGATATCGATACGGACGTAGCCGCGTTCTTTGGCATGCTGAAGCAGCCTGGAAACCGTCGGACGGGAGACGCCGAGCCTTGTCGCGATATCCTGCTGACTGTAATCGGAGAGATAATAGAGCCTCGCTGCTTCGATGCTTAACCGCTGTTTCTCATCATCCATCGTTTCCAACCCGCTTCTTGTTAATTTTCCGTTCCCGGGAGACCTTGGTCCCCTACTCCCTTATTATAGCCCCCACGGATAGAAGCACAAGCCGCGAAAAAAGGACCGCCCACCCAACATGGATGAACGGTCCAATAAAACGGTAAGTTAATCGGCCAAGCGGTAACCGACGCCCCGTACGGTGGCGATATACGTCGAGTTGGCGGCTCGATCGCCCAGCTTTTTGCGCAGGCTTTTGATGTGAACATCGACCACGTTGCTGCCGCCGAGAAACGATGTTCCCCACACTTCCGCCAGCAGCTCCTCGCGGGACAGAACTCCGCCCTCTTGCTCCAGCAGCTTGATCAGCAGCTCGTATTCCGTTTTCGTCAGCTCGATTTGGGCGCCGTTCCGGTAAACGGCCATCTTCTTGCGGTCGATCCACAAATCCTTGAAGATCGCCGGAGAACTGCCGGGAAGCAGACGCGTGGCAACTTTGCGCGCGCCGCTGCTTTGGATAATCCGCTGGGCGCGGTAGACGATCTCCATCGGGCGCGCGGGCAGCACCAGCAGCTCCTGATTCATCAGCCCTTGATCCAGGCGCGACAGCATCGACTCTTTGATCAGCAGGAGGGAAGGGATGTCCCCGGACTCCTGCTGGACTACGGATCTGATTGCCGCAGACTGCTCGCCTTCCTTATAAGAGGTCAAATCGAAAATCAGCAAGTCCGCGGTCATCGCATTGCGAATCCCTTGCTCCCAGTGATGGAACACCAGGACGTCAAAGCAGCCTTCCGACAAATCCCGCACCAGCTCGTGAATATCGCTGGGGAAAGGGCTGATCAGAATGACCCGCTGGGTAATCGGGCAAACCTCCCGCCCCATCGTCCCTTCCTCCTCATGAACGGCGGCCTCCAGACCGGAAGGTCTGCGGAACGGCGTTACCGTACTCGCGATTTCTTTCAGTTTGACTTCTTTTGCTGACATGATGGACACACCCCCCCGAATACGACATGGGCATGATGGACATCATACCCCGTTTCTTTGGCAACGGTTTTGCTCCATTCCTCAGGCAACCCGGACATCACTTCATCAACGCGCCCGCATACTTCGCACAGGATATGCTGGTGGTCATCCATCTTGGCGTCGTAACGGCTGGCGGACTCCCCCAGTTTCAATTCGCGGATCAACTCTTTTTCGGTCAAATAACGCAGCGAATTGTATACCGTGCCGTAGGCGAAGTTATAGCCCTGCTCCACAAGACGGTTCATAACCTCAGCCGCCGTCGGATGATCATTCGCGTTGCGCACGACATCATACACCGCTTTGCGCTGGGTCGTCAGATTTAAAGTTTTCATCTATTATCAATCCCTGTTGTTTTTATTTTTAGAATTAGTATAAGTCTTAATTTAGTTCCAGTCAAATCCTATTTTATTCGTTTTTAACCAGCCGGTGATGGAAATAATGAAACCATACTGACGAACCCAAGGAGGAACAAGGCATGTCAAACCATACTTCCCCATCCGGCGCATTGCCGCAGTTGCCGGAATCCATGTGGCGGAAAACGACCGCTCTGCCTGCCTTTGAACCATTGAAAAACGATATTGAAACCGATGTGCTCATTGCGGGGGCCGGCATCGTCGGCATTACGACCGCCTATTTGCTGATCCAGGCCGGATTGAAGGTAGCCGTTATCGACGCCGGAAAAATTCTCGACGGAACGACCGGCTATACGACGGCAAAAGTCACGGCCCAGCACGGGCTGATTTACGACAAGCTATTTAACCATTTTGGCAAGGAAGGAGCCCGGCTGTATTACGAGGCCAACGAGGAAGCGCTTGGCTTTATTGCGGACACGATTAAAAAGCGGAAAATCGACTGTCAATTCCGCCGCGAAGATGCCTATCTGTACGCCGATTCGGATGAACAGCTGCAGAAGCTGGAGGCCGAATGGAAGGCTTACGAGGAGCTTGACCTGCCTGCCGAATGGCGCGATGACCTGTCCTTGCCGCTATCCGCCAAAGGGGCGATCGTGCTGAAAAACCAGGCCCAATTCCATCCGCTCCATTACTTGCGCGATTTGGCCGAGTTCGTGGCCGAGAACGGCGGTGCTTTTTACGAGAACACCACCATGAGAGATCCCGCCGAGGACTTGGACGATGGCCGGCTCAAGCTGGCCTCCGAAGACGGGCATACGGTCATCTGCCGCCATGCCGTTTCCGCTTCCCATTTTCCGTTCATCGACGGCAAAGGGTTGTATTTTTCCCGGCTTTATTCCGAGCGGTCCTACGCGGTCGCCTTCGAGCCCGAGCAGCCGTACCCCGGAGGCATGTACATCAACTGCGGAAACCCTAAACGCTCGCTGCGCTCCGCCGAGCTGAACGGCAAAACGGTGGTGATCGCCGGAGGGGAATCGCACAAAACCGGAAAAAACGACTGCACGATCAAATGTTACGAAGCGCTGGCGGAATTCGGGCAGTCGGTATTAGGGATCAAATCGATCCCCTACCGCTGGTCGACGCAGGATTTAATGACGATGGACGACGTTCCTTATATCGGCCGGCTCACGGAAGATCGCCGCAATATTTATGTTGCGACCGGCTTTGCCAAATGGGGGATGACCAGCAGCACGGTGTCCGCGCACCTGATCCGGGACCTAATTTTGGACAAAGAAAACCGGTACGAGCGTTTGTTTACCCCTTCACGTTTTAAGGCGGACCCCGCGATCAAAAATTTAGTCCGGCAAAACGCCGATGTGGCCAATGAGTGGGTGAGCGGCAAAGTCGAGCTCGTCCACCTGAAGCCCGAGGATCTCGTTCCCGGCCAGGGCGCCGTCGTCAAGCACAATGGCAAAAGAGCTGGCGCGTACCGCGATGACGATGGTTTGCTCTATCTGGTGGACACAACGTGCACACACATGGGCTGCGAGGTCAAATGGAACGAAGCGGAACGCTCTTGGGACTGCCCTTGCCATGGCTCGCGGTTTGATTATAAGGGAGCGGTGATCGAGGGGCCGGCAACCAAAGATTTGCCCCCGCTGCACCGGCAGCCCGAACAAACGAAAAGCTAGGATGGCGACGCATCCGCTAAGGACCCTGCTCCTCAACTGGGAAGAAGGACCTCGGCGGATGTCTATTTTTCCATTCACTACCTTGCTTTGTTCAGTACTGTATGATATTATGCTTTCAGCGATACTGATTATTGTTCAGTAGTGTGAGAACTATTATAAATTCGTGTTCAAAAAGGCCGGTTTTCAGCACCGAGAAGGTTAGATGAGGCTAGGGACTGAGGAGCGGAGCGTACGTTTTGGGTACGTGAGCACCGGAAGGCCCGGCTGAATTCAAGATTCGATGCCGGGTTACTTTTTGATTCACTTCGTGATCAAAACCGGACTTTTTGAACTACCTCTACAAGGAGAACACCGTATGGACATCAGCATCCAATTCAAGAAAGGCGCCTTGGAGCTTTGCGTGCTTGTTCTCATTCAGCAGCGGGACCGCTACGGTTACGAGCTCGCTCAGTCCGTTTCCAAGCATATCGAAGTGGCCGAAGGGGCGCTTTATCCTCTGCTGCGAAGACTGGTCCATGAAGGCTACTGCACGACATACTTGCAGGAATCCACCGGCGGCCCGCCGCGCAAATATTACAAGCTGACGCCCGAAGGAGAAATTTATACGGACAGGCTGGTGGTCGAGTGGAAACAGTTCGTTCAGAGCGTATCTACATTAATCGAGAAAGGAAGCCATTTATGAATAAAAATGAATTTATAGCGCTTCTTAGAGTCCATCTCTCCGCCCTGCCGCCGGAAGAACAAAACGAATTGCTGGAAGACTACGAAGCTCATTTCGAATTCGGCCTGCAAAGCGGGAAAACGGAGGAAGAAATCGTGCTGGAACTGGGCGAACCTGCGGAGCTGGCCAAGGAAGCGCTCGGAAACCGCTACATCCCCCAGGATCATGTGTATTGGTACGGGTCTGATCCGGCGGGCCGCGGCGCCGGAGCGCCCGAGCCGAACCTCGCCGCGCGCGGGGGAGCCGACCGTCCGGCGGAAGCCGCGCCCGCCTATGCCGGACCGGGCTTGGCAGCCGTCAAGCGCCGCGGGGCATTTGCCGGCGTAATGGTGTATATCGGACTCTTTTTCTTAAACCTTATCGTCGTTCCGCTGCTTCTGTCCTTATGGTCGGCATTTGCCGGTTTTGCGGCCATCGCGCTGGGCGGGATTATCAGCCCGCTCGCCCTCGGGCTGGAATTTGCGGTGCATCACCAGTTTAACCTGGGGAAGCTTTTTATGGCTGTCGCCTCCATTGGCATCGGCATCCTGCTGGCGGTCGGTTCACGTAATTTATTTATCGGATTGCGGCGCCTTAGCATCGGTTATTGGAATTGGAACGTTCGAATCGCAAAAGGAGGGGATGCGGCGTGAACAGCAAAAAATGGACGCTGCTTGGATTGTTTTTGATTGTGCTCGGGCTGGCCGGCATGGCCTACCAGCGGTTTGACTTCGGCGAGAAGCTTCCCGCCTACCAGCAAAAATGGACCTTCGGCGAAGGCGAGCTGGAAAATCTGCACATCGAAGGCGATTATGACGTAGATCTGGAGTTTATCGACAGCCCGGACGGGTCCGCTTATATCGAGGCCAGCGGCAACATGAAGCAGAAAGCGATCGATAAAATAAAAGCGGCCGCGATTTCCGGCCAAACGCTTAAGCTGGATTTTCAAGAACCATGGGACTGGTCCTTCTTCAGCATCAATTTTCAATCGACCAAACAGCATATTACCGTGGCTTTAGCCAAGGACAGCGGACTAAAGGAGATCAGCTACAAGTCGGGCGACGGAAGCGGCGTCTTCACCGGCCTTAAAGCTGAAAACATCGAGCTTTCCGTTTCCTCGGGCAACATCCGTGCCGACGCCATCCAAGCGGAAAACCTAAAGCTTACGGCCAGGAACGGGAATATTACCGCCGAGCGGGTTCAGGTCCAGGGGAATGCGGAAATAAAGCTACGCTCTGGGAAAATCAATATCAATGAGCTGCAGGGAGCTTTGACGGCAAAAGCGACTTCCGGTACTATTACGGCGAGCGGCGTGGAAGGGCCGGCCGAGGCTTCGACGAGTTCCGGCAACATCAAATTCACCGATTTCACGGGGAATGGCAAGTTTAAAGCGACCTCCGGCAACATTACGCTGGAGAATCAACGCTCGGACAGCCTGGACATTACCGTGCAATCCGGCAATGTAAAACTGTCCGTGGACCCGCAGTTCCAGGGATTTTACGACCTTGAGACGAAATCCGGCAGCATCACAGCTCCCGAGGCACCGCAGCATACGAAGGATGTCATCAAGGTGCGGGCAACGTCCGGCGATATCCGGATTCGGTAACCCCCTTGATTTTTCAGATCATTAATCATATAATTCACATAACTAATATTTAAGGAGGTGGGTAGAGTGGATCGCAAGCTTGTATGGAATCGGATTAGCCAGTTGCCATTGGCAATGTCTGGCATTATCTTTGGCACAACCGTGAACGGGATAGGTCTGTCCAATTTTAACGATTCGATATCCATACCAAAATGCGAAATGCCGCTCCTACCTTAACCTCACGTTTAACGTGCGTACCGAAGGCAGCAGGATTTCCTGCTGCCTTCTTTTTTTGAAGATACAGGCTTAAGTCAGCGGGCGGCATGGGACGAAGGAGATTATTTACCCATGATGATCCAATGTCAAAATATACAGAAATATTACGGCGCTGAACTGGTGCTGAACGATGTTACGTTTGAAATCAAAACGGGCGAGACCGTCGGCCTGATCGGCCGCAACGGCACGGGCAAAACGACCTTGATGAAGCTGCTGACGAGCAAAGAGCCGCCCGACCGCGGACAGCTGCATATCCGCAAAAACGCCCGCATCGGCGCACTGGCGCAGATTCCCGATTACCAAAGCGGGGAAACCGTTCGCGGCGTGCTGCTGGAGGCTTTTGCCGAGCTGCGCCTGATGCAGGCGGAAATGAAGCAACTCGAGGCGGAAATGTCCGCGGCCGGGGCTGATTCGGGGGCTGCAAGTGGCATGGACGGCCTGCTCCGCCGATACGGCGAGCTGCAGGAGGCGTTCGAGCGCGGAGGCGGCTATGAAATCGATGCCTCCATCGATCGGGTAGCCGGCGGACTGGGAATTCCGGCGGAGCAATTCACCCGCCCTTTCTCTTCCCTCTCAGGCGGCGAGAAAACCAAGGTGGGGCTGGCAGTTATTCTGCTGCAGCAGCCGGATTTGCTGCTGCTCGATGAACCGACTAACCATTTGGACATGGCCGCGATCGAATGGCTGGAAAATTACATCCGGTCTTTTGCCGGAACCGTCGTCATTATTTCCCATGACCGGTATTTTCTCGATGCGGTGGCGGATAAAATCATCGAGCTGGAGGATGGCGAAGCCTTTACCTACCATGGGAACTACAGCACGTACAAGGAGGAAAAAGAGCGCCGGCTGCTTCAGCAATTTGCCGACTACCAGGAGCAGCAGAAGAAGATCAAAAAAATGCAGGAAACGATCAAGCAGCTGATCGAATGGGGCAACCGTTCCAATCCGCCGAACCCTTCGTTTCACCGGCGCGCCGCTTCGATGCAAAAAGCGCTGGACCGCATGGTGAAGCTGAAACGGCCGATCCTGGAGCGCAAAAAGATCGGCCTCCAGCTGCAGCAGGCCGACCGGTCCGGCAATGACGCGATCGTGCTGCGCGAGGTCGGCTGCGTTCGAGGCGCCCGGCGGCTGTATTCCGGGCTGACGCACACGCTGCGGTACGGCGAAGCCGCCGTCCTGATCGGAGAGAACGGGGCCGGCAAAAGCACCTTGCTCAAAAACGTGCTCGGCCTCGAACCGCCGGAGGAAGGGGAAGCCCGGCTCGGCGCCCGGATCGACGCCGGTTATCTGGCGCAGCAGTCGGCCCCGGCCGATCACGAGGAAACGGTGCTGCAGTTTTTCCGCGACGAGATCGGCATTGAAACCGGGGAGGCCCGCCATCAGCTGGCCCGGTTCCTGTTCTACGGCGCCGACGTGTTCAAGAAGGTGCGCAGCCTGTCGGGCGGGGAATGGACCCGGCTGCGGCTGGCCGTACTCATGCACCGCAAGCCGAATTTGCTCGTGCTCGACGAGCCGACCAACCATCTGGACATCGACTCGCGCGAAGCGTTGGAGGAAGCGCTGGAAGAGTATGCAGGTACCCTGCTCGTCGTCTCGCATGACCGCTACTTTATCAACAAAGTAGCGGGCCAGATCTGGGCATTGGTGGGCGGCCGCATGAGCGTTACTCTCGGCAACTATGAAGATTACCGGGAGGAATTATCCCGCAGCTCGGACGCCTCGGGGGTTCGCTTCCAAAGCACGAGTTGGGCTTCCGCTTCGGTTCAGGCCGCGGGGATGACCCCCGCCCTTCCCACCCATGCGGACCCCGCGGGTCAGACAGTAACCAAAGCCGCCGATCATGCGGGAGGATCTGCGGAGGGAGCGGCAAAAATCGTCCGTAAGCCCCGGGCAAATCCGGCTTACCTGCGCAAGCTGGAAGCCGATATCGCCGCTGCGGAAGCTGAGCTGGCGGCGATCGATAACACCATGCTTGACCCGGAGACGGCCTACAACGCTTCGCGTTTAATCGCGCTGCAGCAGGAGCGCGATGCGTTGCAGCTACGTCTCGACGAGATGATGGAGGAGTATTTTGCCTTGCTTGAAGAATCTGCCGAATAAAAGGAGAGCGATCACGATGAATCCCCCCAAATTCCAGCTTCATTCTGAAGATCCCCGCGTCCGGGCGCTGGCCGCCGCCGACCCGCGGATGGAGCGCCTGACGGCGCTGATCGGCGGCCTGGCAACCAAACCGCAGGGACCTTACTTTGCCGAACTGGCCCGCTCCATCATCAGCCAGCAAATTTCCGTCAAGGCAGCGGCGACCATTCGCGGCCGGGTCATCGAGCTTGCCGGGGAGCTGTCCCCGGCCGCTCTCTCGGCGCAAACGGACGCCGACCTGCGGGCCGCCGGACTCTCCGCCTCCAAGGTCGCTTATATCCGCGATTTATGCGGCAAAGTTCTATCCGGCGAACTCCAGTTGGAAAAGCTGGAGGAAATGAGCGATGAAGACGTCGCAGGCGCGCTCGTATCCGTTAAAGGCATCGGCAAATGGTCGGCGGAGATGTTCCTGATCTTCGCCTTGGGCCGGGAAGACGTCGTGTCGTTCGGCGATGCCGGTTTGCAGCGGGCCGCCAAATGGCTTTACGCCATGGAGGACCGGGACGACCGCAAATATTTGCAACAGGTTGCCGCGCCATGGTCCCCTTACGGATCGATCGCTTCCCTGTACCTGTGGGAAGCGATCAACCAAGGGCATGTCGATTCCGGCGAAACCTTCGAAGAGCGCTGTAAACGCCTATGATTGCGTTACCGTTGCCGGTCTGCTAAACGGTGATACAGGGGCGAGCGCTTGCGGAATTACTCCCGATCCCGTTGCTCCCCCCTGTCGCCCGTAGCCCCTGCCACCTCTAACGGACCGAGATGACCTTATTCGCTCATTTCCCGGTTATTTCCCGCTGTAACGGACCCCACAGACGTTATTAGGCTGGAAATGAGGCGATTGGGGCGGATTTAACCGAAATAACGTCTCCTCGGTCCGTTACAATTTTCGGACGCGAATTTTTCCAGTTTAGCGTCATCAGTGTCCGTTAGCCCATGCGCCCGCACCTTGCTTCCTCTTACCATGCGCTTCCGGAATCCACTCCTCCTGTCCTCACCCGTAAATTCTGATCTCATATTCGCAATGCTCGTCGCCGGAAACGTTGCATTTGGTCTCCCGGACGCTCACCTTGCAGTTCAGTATGCGGCCGAGCGCCCCTTCCAGAATTGCCCCCTCCAAGTCGCATACCTTTTTCTCTTCGATCACAGGCAGCCCTTTGCAGAAGCAATCGTCTACCGCAATCCGGATCAGCCGCTCATCCCGCTGCAAAACGCGCGGCAGCCCTATTTGCAGCTTGGCGAACAGCTCCCGCAATTCCTCCAACGTCCCCACCGGCAGGCTCTCGCCGATTTTGCGGCCGATCGATGCCGTCGTTCCTTTGCCTTCTAATGGCAGCCCCTGCTGCATGCCAATTAAGCGGATCGCCCGAAACAGCTCCAGCGGCACCTGGTCTCCCAAACGGACGCGATCGATCCGCTGCAACTCCTCAAATGTAAAGCTTGTCATAGTCCATTCCTCTTTTCCTCGTTGATTTAGATATTGTTAATTTACCATTAGCACGAGTTCGCTTCCTTGATTGAGATCAAAAATGCGCGGCTGTAAATGTGATATACATCACGAAATATGGCGCATATCCTTGATAGGGTAAAAATAGGATCTTCCCGATTCCAGGTGGAGGGATGAATGATGCAACACACCTTGTTTATTTTGCTGCAGTTGCTGGAACGGGCGGCCCTGCTGCAAATGTGTTTGTTTGTGCTGACCCGCCTGCCGCGTTTCAAGGAGCTGTTTCAGAAGAAAGAATACAGCCGCCAGGAGCTGGCGCTGGCTACGGCCATTTTCAGTCTGTTCGCCATCTTCGGAACCTACAGCGGCATCAACGTTGAAGGCTCGCTGGTCAATGTCCGGATTATCGCCATTATGGCGGGAGGCATACTCTTCGGTCCAGCGGTTGGCCTAGTCACCGGACTCTTGTCCGGCGTGCACCGCTTCCTGATCGACATCGGCGGGGTGACCTCGCTGCCCTGCCTCATAACGAGTATTATTGCAGGCGTCGTGTCGAGCATCATATATATCCGCACGCCCGCGGAGCGGAAATGGGTGGTCGGCATTGCCGCCGGCATGGGCTGTGAAGCGCTGACGATGCTGCTGATCCTCTGGATGGCGGAGCCATATTCGCTGGGGCTGAACATCGTTTCGCAGATCGCCCTGCCGATGATTGCCAGCCAGGTCTGCGTGGGATTAATCGTGATGCTGGTGCAGAGCGTGGAGGGGGAAAAAGAACGGATCGCCGCCCGGCAGGCCAAGCTGGCGCTCGATATCGCCAACAAGACACTGCCTTATTTTCGCTCCATCACGCCCGAATCGCTGCGGACGATCTGCCGCATCATCCAGGCCGAAATCGCCGCGGATGCCGTGGCGCTCACCGATACCCGTTATATTCTCGCTTACGTGGGTTTGGGGGAGGAACATTATGCCAAGCGGCATGAAATTGTGAGCGATGAAACGAAGCGTTCGCTGGCCAGCGGGGAAATTACAATCCGTAATAACGAAGCTGCCCATATCGACCCCCGGATCAAGTCGCAGATCATTATCCCGCTCAAGGAAAAGGCCGAGGTGACGGGGGCGTTGAAAATTTATTACGCCAAGGCGCATAAAATCACGTACTCGCTGCAGGCGATGGCGGTTGGGCTATCGCAGATGATCTCCACGCTGATGGAGGTATCGCGCATTGAGGACCTTAAGCAGATGGCCAACAAAGCCGAGCTCAAGGCGCTGCAGACGCGGATTCACCCGCATTTTCTGTTCAACGCGCTCAACGCGATCGCTTCCTCCATCCGTGTCAATCCGGAAAAGGCGCGCGAACTGATCGTCAATTTATCCGGATACATGCGCTACAATCTGGAGCTGACGGACGAGATGATCGATCTCAGCAAGGAGCTGCAACAGGTGCGGCAGTATGTGGAAATCGAGCAGGCCCGCTTCGGCAGCCGGCTGGAGGTACGCTACGATATCGACGAGACGCAGGTGCGAATTCCCAGTCTGATCATTCAGCCGCTGGTGGAGAATGCGATCGTCCACGGAATTTTGAAGGGAAAAGGCAAGGGTACGGTCACGATATCGGTCAAAGACCACGGAGACACCGTGCGTATCGGCATTGTCGACACGGGCGCCGGCATCGGGCCGGAAATTATACGAAAGGTATACGAAGGCTCCATGGAAGAAAACCGGATCGGGCTCTACAATGTGCACCGCCGGGTAAAGCTGATCTACGGAGAAGGCTTGGAAATTCACAGGCTGGACAAAGGAACGGCGATCTATTTTAACCTCAAGAAGGAGATCCCATGAAAGCAATCATCATCGAAGATGAAGAACTGGCCCGCCAAGAATTGGCTTACTTGATCGAGCGCTACAGCGCGATCACGGTCGAAGCCTGTTTCGAGGACGGGCTGGAGGCGTTGAAGTTTTTGCAAAGCCGGGAGGTTGATGTACTGTTTCTGGATATCAATATCCCCTCGATTGACGGCCTGCTGTTGGCTCAGACGATTAGCAAATTTTCCGCCAGACCGTTTATCGTGTTCACTACGGCTTACAAGGAGCATGCCGCGGAAGCGTTCGAGCTGGAGGCTTTTGATTATATTCTCAAACCTTATAGCGAGGCGCGGATTCAGAATATGCTGAGCAAACTGGAGGCGGCCCATACGGCCCGAAGCGGAGGCGCGGGGGAAGGAAGGAGCATTGGCGGCAAGATCAATCTGTGGAAAAACGAGAAAATTATTGTCGTGGAAACCGACGACATTTATTATGCGGCCGCCCAGGAGAAGAGCACCAGCGTGATGACGAAAAGCGGGGAATACACGATGGCGCTCAGCATCAGCGACTTTCAGGCGCGTCTGCCGCGGGAGCATTTTTTTCGCTGTCACCGCTCCTACATCGTGAATCTCGGCAAAATCAAGGAAATCATCCCATGGTTCAACAATACCTATCTGCTGCGGCTGCGCGATCTGGACTTTGAAGTGCCGGTCAGCCGCGGCAAAGCCAAGGAATTCCGGCAGCTCATGCGTCTGTAGCCGCAGTTCATTCCGTATTCGCGTCATTTCGTTCCCGTTCTCGCCAAGCTCCGCGCGTACTCGTTTACAATAAGGGTGCGTGAGAGAGTTCATGCGCAATCGAGAGAGAAAGAAGGAATGGCGATGAACGGAAGAGCCGAAAAGCGGTGGCCGATCGTATTGGGTACCATTATTATGCAGATGGGTCTTGGCACCATTTATACCTGGAGTCTGTTTAACCAGCCATTGGCGAACAAATTTGGGTTGGAGCTTGGCTCCGTTTCCACAACTTTCTCCATCACAAGTTTCGCGCTCGCCTTTTCCACATTGTTTGCCGGCAAGTTGCAGGACCGCTTCGGTCTGCGCAGGCTGACGGCGGCGGCAGGCATTTTGTTGGGGCTTGGCCTGATGCTTAGCTCGCAGGCAAGTTCCCTTCCGATGCTGTACCTGCTCGCAGGCGTGGTGGTTGGCTATGCGGACGGAACGGCTTATATCACCTCACTATCAAATCTGCTGAAATGGTTTCCCGGCCGCAAGGGTCTTATCTCCGGCGTTTCCGTCGGGGCTTACGGCACCGGCAGCCTGCTGTTCAAGTATATCAACGGTGCTTTGCTTGAATCTGCCGGCGTTTCCGGAGCTTTTCTGTACTGGGGGCTGATCGTCATGGCGCTGATTGCCACCGGTTCCTTGCTGGTGCGCGAGGCGCAAAATTCCCCCGCCGTCCCGGCCGCAGGATCACGGCCGCATGGCGCGGACAAGGCTGCAGGCGTGGGGCAGCGTGATTACACCGTGGGTGAAATGCTGCGCACAAAAGAGGCATACATGCTGTTCGCGATCTTTTTTACCGCCTGTATGAGCGGACTTTATCTGATCGGCATCGTGAAGGACATCGGCATTCAGCTTGCCGGGCTTAACGAGGCCGCCGCGGCCAACGCGGTCGCGTTGATCGCTTTGTTCAACACGTCGGGCAGGCTGGTGCTTGGCTCGCTGTCCGATAAAATGAGCCGGCTGGGCCTGATCGGCGGATCGCTGGCGGTAACGGCCGCGGCGGTGTTCACTCTGAGCTTCGCTGATTTGAATTACGGTCTGTTCTTCGCCTGCGTGGCGGTTATCGCTTTTTGCTTCGGCGGCAATATCACGATCTTTCCAGCGATTGTCGGCGACTTTTTCGGCTTGGCCAACCACAGCAAAAATTACGGCCTCATCTATCAGGGCTTCGGCATCGGCGCGCTATCCGGCTCGTTTATCGCCGTGATGCTGGGCGGCTTCAAGCCGGCGTTCATCGTCATCGGCCTGCTTTGCCTGGCCGCGGTCGTCATCTCGGTGTTCGTAAAGCCGCCCGTGGAAAACATGAAGAAAAAGGGGCTGCGCCTAAAGCCTTTCAGGCACGCGGCTTAAATTATAAAAAGCCGGTACGCACTGCTTTGCGGTGCGCCCGGCTTTTGCTAGTTTATAGAACATTTAAATGATTGCCTCTTTACACGGCCTCCGGTTCAAAGCTGCCTTTCGTAAACTGGCTGTTGTACAAATCGGCGTAGAAGCCTTTTTGGGCCAGCAATTGTTCATGCGTGCCTTTTTCGATGACCGAGCCGTGGTTCATGACGAGGATCAGGTCGGCGTCTCTGATCGTCGAGAGACGGTGCGCGATGACAAAGCTTGTTCTGCCCTTCATCAGCTCGTTCATCGCCTTCTGGATCTGCACCTCGGTCCGGGTGTCGACGCTGCTCGTCGCTTCGTCCAAAATCAGGATGGCCGGATCGGCCAAAATCGCCCGCGCGATCGTCAGCAGCTGTTTCTGACCTTGCGAGATATTGGAAGCTTCCTCGTTCAGGATCGTGTCGTACCCGTCCGGCAGCGTGCGGATAAAGTGATCGGCGTAGGCCATTTTGGCCGCCCGCACCACGTCCGCTTCGGTCGCGCCTTCGCGCCCGTAGGCGATATTGTCGCGGATCGTGCCGTTGAACAGCCACGTATCCTGCAGCACCATGCCGAACATGCTGCGCAGGTCGCCGCGCTTCATCTCCGCAATGTTGACGCCGTCTACGGTAATCGCCCCATCGCCCACTTCATAAAACCGCATCAGCAGGTTGATCAGCGTCGTTTTGCCGGCCCCGGTAGGTCCGACGATCGCGATCGTTTGCCCCTGCGATACGCTGATGTTCATGTCTTCGATCAGCGGATGCTGAGGATCGTACCCGAACTTCACGTGATTGAAGGCCACATCGCCATGCGGCTCCTTCAGCACCTTCGGCTGAGCGGATTCCGCCACTTCCTCTTCTTCGTCCAAAATTTCGAATACGCGTTCCGCCGAAGCGACCGTCGATTGAATGATATTGGCGATGTTCGCCGTTTGCGTAATCGGCATCGTAAACTGGCGGGCGTATTGGATGAAGGCCTGCACATCGCCGATCTCGATCGTCCGTTTGGTAACGAGGATGCCGCCGACCACGGACACAAGCACATAACCGATGTTCCCGATAAAGCTCATGATCGGCATAATGACGCCGGAGATGAACTGCGCCTTCCAGCCTGCCGTGTACAGCCGTTCGTTAATGTCGTCAAACTGCTCAAGCGACGTTTTCTCGCGGCCAAACGCCTTGATGATTTTGTGACCGGTATACATTTCTTCCACATGACCGTTAAGTTTGCCCAGTTCCGCCTGTTGCCGGACGAACTGTTTCTGCGAGCGTTTGGCGACCTGAGTAATCGCCAACACGCTGAGCGGAAGCGTCAGCACGGCAATCAGCGTCATGAGCGGGCTGATCGACAGCATCATCACGATGACGCCGATAATCGTCAAGATCGAGGTGATCAACTGGGTTAAGCTTTGCTGTAAGGTGTTGCTGATATTGTCGACGTCGTTTGTGACCCGGCTGAGAATTTCACCGTGGGTACGACCGTCGAAATATTTCAAAGGCAGCCGGTTCAGCTTGGCGTTAACATCGTTGCGCAAGTCGTACACCGTTTTCTGCGCGACGCCAGCCATCAGGTACTGCTGGACATAACTGAACAGCGAACTTAATACGTAAAGTCCCACCAGGACCATGATGATCTGCCATACATACGCAAAATCGATCGCCGCCCCGGGAACCCCTTGAATTTTCCCCATGATCCCTTCAAACAGCTTGGTCGTCGCCTTCCCCATCACCTTGGGGCTGACGATGCTAAACACGGTGCTTAAAACTGCCATGATAAGCACGGCTGTCAATTGATATTTATGCGGCCGCAAATAACGGATGAGCCGATTTAAAGTCCCTTTGAAGTCCTTCGCTTTCTCGGCCGGCATGCTCATGCCGGGTCCGCCGGGTCCGCCCGGCCCGGGGTGTCTTGGACCGTGTCCTCTCAGCCCCGGAGTTCTGCCGGCAGGCCGCCCAGAGGCGCCCGCGCCTTTTTGCTCCTGACTCATGCAATCTCCTCCTCCGAAAGCTGTGAATAGACGATCTCTTTATACACGTCGCAGGTTTCCATCAGTTCGCGGTGATTGCCGATGCCGGCGATCCGGCTTTCGTTCATGACGATGATGCGGTCGGCGTCAAGCACGGTGCTCACCCGCTGGGCCACGATAATAACCGTCGCTTCCCCGGTCTCCTGCTTCAAGGCGGCGCGCAGCTTCGCGTCCGTTTTAAAGTCGAGGGCGGAGAAGCTGTCGTCGAAAATGTAAATTTCCGGCTTCCGCACGAGCGCCCGGGCAATGGAAAGCCGCTGCTTTTGCCCGCCCGACACGTTGGTGCCCCCTTGAGCGATCACCGATTCGTAGCCGTGCTCCATCTCGGCGATAAAATCGCTCGCCTGGGCGATCCCGGCCGCGTGCCGGATCTCCTCGTCGGTGGCGTCCTCCTTGCCGTAGCGGATGTTGTCATTGATGCTGCCGGAGAACAACACCGCTTTTTGCGGAACGAAGCCGATTTTGCGCCGCAGCTCCTCCTGCTTCATCTCCCGCACATCGACGCCGTCCACCAGCACGCGCCCCTCACCAACGTCGTAAAACCGCGGAATCAAGCTGATCAGCGTCGATTTCCCGGAACCCGTCCCGCCGATAATCGCGGTCACCTCGCCCGGCTTGGCGCTGAACGTAATTTCCTGCACTGCCGGCTGTTCCGCTCCGGGATAGCTGAAGGAGACGTTTTGAAATTCCACATAACCTTTTTGCTCGGACATCGCCGCCGCCACGTCGGCATCCTTGATCTCCGGAACCATGTCCAACACCTCATTGATCCGCACGGCGGAAGCGGACGCACGCGGAACCATGACGAACATCATCGAGACCATGACGAGCGAAAACATAATTTGCATGGCATACTGCAGAAAAGCCATCAGGTCTCCTACCTGCATTTGCCCGGCATCGATCCGCATCCCGCCGAACCAAATGATCGCCACCGAAGACAGGTTCATCACCAGCATCATAATCGGCATCATGAAGGCCATGATTTTATTGACCCGAATCGAGGTATCCGTCAAATCGAGGTTGGCCGCGTCAAACCGTTTGCTTTCGTAATCGGTCCGGTTAAACGAGCGGATGACCCGGATGCCGGTCAAGCTCTCGCGCATGACGAGGTTCAGCTTGTCGATTTTTTTCTGAATCGCCTTAAACAGCGGAATCCCTCTGCTGGCGATCAACCAGATCGCCCCGGCCAGTACCGGCAGCACGACCACCAGCACCAGGGACAATTCAGCGTTTTTCGATACGGCCATGATGATCCCGCCCAAACACATCAGCGGCGCCATTACCATCATCCGCATCATCATAATCAGCACCTGCTGAACTTGGGTAATGTCGTTTGTCGTGCGGGTGATCAGCGAAGCGGTGCCCACTTTGTCGAACTCTTCCAGCGAAAAGTTGGACACATGGTTAAACATCTTGGCACGCAGCCGCTTGCCGAATCCCGACGCCGCCTTGGACGAGAAGTAACTCGCTCCGATCGAGCAGGCCATCCCGCCCAGCGCCACAAGCAGCATAAATCCGCCCACCCGCCAGATATACGGCGTGTCACCTTTGACGACCCCGACATCCACGATATCGGCCATCAGTGTCGGCAAATACAGCTCGGACAACGTCTGAAGAAAGACGAGGGCGAGCACTCCGGCGACCAGCCAGCGGTATGGTTTCAAATAGCGGAAAAGTTTGATCAATTCCATCATCTCCACATATCCGAGTCACTCGGTTTTTTTATTTTGATTGATCTGCGATTCGAAATACCGGTGTACATCGTGCAGCAGTTCGATCAATTGGTTGCTTTTCTCTTCGCCCAAAAAATCGCATAAATTTTGAATTTGTTTGGACCGATGCTCCGCCGCCGTGCGAAATGCCTGTTCGCCCTGCTCCGTCAGCTTGACGCGCACGACCCGGCGATCCTCCTGATCGTTATAGCGATGTACCAGCCCTTGTTCTTCCAGGCTGCGAATCTGCGGCGTGACGGTGGGCGAAGCCACTCCCATCCTTGTGCTGAGCTCGGAGACGGTGATGCCCCGCGGCTCCTGTTCAAGCCCTTGAAGAATAGAATACATCAGTCTGAATTCGCTTGGTTTGAACGTTAGTGGCGCCATTTTATTCATATCCAGTCTCCGCAAGCGGTGCAGCGCCAGCATAAGCTTATGCGCCTGCGAATTATCGCTGGAATGCACCGATGATCACCTCAGCTTTCCATTTATTTTCATGATTTAATAATTAGGATACCTATCTATTAGCAAAGCTAATTATAATTTCGCTCATGATGAAAGTCAAGCAAACCCGAGGTTCCATATATTAGAACGAAAAAGACGCCTGCCAAGGTAAACCTACCGGGTGCTGGCGTCTTTGTTACACTTAAACAAGGATTTAGCTCCATTTTCGGATAAAGCATGGTAGATGCGTGGGAAGGATATGGGGATGGGGATGGGGGCGGGGCAAACCACTGTTGCCGGAAATAACGGTAAATTGTGGCGCTATTTTCGTGATTTGTCCCTCGGTCGCGGAATAGCGGAACTTTTAGGCCCTATTGGGGACTGAACTTGGAAAAAAAGGCCACTTTCCCCTCGTTTTCAAAAAATAGCGGTAAAAAGTTCCGCTAATTGGGCTGGACTTCCTACTCCGTAGGGAATAACGCCCTTTTTTTCCGCTATTTCCCCAGACTCCGGCAAAAAAAAGAGCGTACCGGCGGGCTTGTAGAGCTAGAATTGTCTCCATTGCCGATACGATCTTTTTCATTTATTGCCCAGCCTCGCCGTTCCGGCGGAGTTCATCCAGGCTTTTGAATTCGTAGCCCTGGCGCCGGGCTTCATCAATGATGGAGCCCAAAGCCGCGGCGTTGTCCTTGGACACGGAATGCAGCAGGATCACCGCACCGGGGTGAAGCTGAGACACCACTTGCCGATACGCGTAGTCGGCGCCCCTTTGGGCATTTACATCCCAATCTTTGTAGGCCACCGACCAAAATACGTTGATGTAGCCCGCTTCTTTCGTCACCTGCAGCGTTCGGTCGCTGAAAATACCGCGGGGCGGCCTGAGATATTTCATCTCCTGCCGGCCGGTCACCTTCGCCGATTCCTGCTTGACGCGCTCCAGTTCGTCGCGGATCCGCTCGTCGGATATCGTGGTCATATCCGGATGGCTCCAGGAGTGGTTCCCGATGAGGTGCCCTTCGGCAATCATCCGCTTCAGCAGCTCGGGCTGATCTTTCACATAATGTCCTGTGACGAAAAAGATCGCCGGCACTTTCTTCGCTTTCAAAATGTCGAGGATCGGGGCGGTATACCCGTTTTCGTAACCGTTGTCGAACGTGAGAAACAGTTCCTTCCGGGAGGTATCCCCGAGAAAAATAGCCCCGTGTTTATCGACGATCTCTTTGAACCCCTCCTCATTAATGGAAGGGAGACTTCCGTCCACGCTTTTTTTGAACCCGAAATGGTGGGGCGAATCGGCGTAAACGATTTGCGGTGCCGCGGGGCCAAGCAGCATACCGATCATTACCGTGCAGATCAAGGCCAATCTCACAGAGCATTCTCTCCTTATTCTCCAAAATCCTAGCTGCAACGCTCTCGTTTACTATTGCCTGTACTGCGGGAAATATACGGCGTGCATTTTGGCCGGTCAGGCACCTCGCATCGTATCTCAGTTGCCAGCCTGCCCGCCTATCTCACCGGACAGTTTGCTGTGCTTATAACCGTACAGCATATACACGCCTAATCCGAAAATCATCCAAACGACGAAGGCGATCCAAGTGATCCGGGGCAGGCTGACCAGCAAATAGCCGCAGGTTAACACGGCCAGCAGCGGGATCAGGGGCACCAGCGGCACTTTGAACGAACGGGGCAGATCCGGACGGGTCCGGCGCAAAATGACAACCCCAAGCGATACCGTAATAAAAGCAAAAAGCGTGCCGATGCTGACCAAGTCGGCGAGCCTGCCGAGCGGAACCAGACCGGCTAACACCGCGACCACAATGCCGGTCGTCCAGGTGCTGACGGAGGGGACCCCGGTCCGGGGGTGAAGCCGGGCCAGCCTTCCGGGAAGCAAACCGTCCCGCCCTATCGCGTACAGCAGCCGGCTTTGGCCGAACAGCAGCACAAACAGCACGGTCGTTATGCCGACGATGGCCCCCAGCGAAATAAACCCGGCCGCCCAGTTCTGATCGATGTACTGCAGGGCGAAGGCGACCGGATTTTTGACGTTCAGCTGCGAATACGGAACGATCCCGGTAAGCACCGCCGTGACGAGGACGTACAGCAGCGAGCAGATCGCCAGCGACCAAAGGATGCCGCGCGGCAGATCCTTCTGCGGATTCCGCACCTCCTCAGCGGCCGTGGCGACGGCATCAAAGCCGAGATAGGAAAGGAAGGCCGTCGCCGCCCCGGTAACGACGCCGCTGAATCCGAACGGCATGAACGGCGTCCAGTTGCCCGGCTTCACGTAAAAGGCGCCGACGACGGCAAACAGCACGATCACGGC
Source organism: Paenibacillus macerans (assembly GCF_023715465.1). GTDB lineage: Bacteria > Bacillota > Bacilli > Paenibacillales > Paenibacillaceae > Fontibacillus > Fontibacillus macerans_A. The sequence continues at coordinate 27,729 of NZ_JAMBOE010000006.1, read as the reverse complement.
GATTTTGACAATGACCATAATCGAGTTCAGCCGTGACGACTCTTTCGATCCGCGGGATACGATAAACGTGAGCAGCAGCACGATCAAAATGGCGGGAACGTCGACATAGGTCCCGGCTTTAGGATCGAAGGCGCTGCTCAGCGCGTGCGGCAGGTTAATGCCAAACCCGGCGGCCAGGCCCTGAAAATACCCCGACCAGCCGCTCGCCACCATGGAAGCGGCAAAGCCGTATTCCAACATCATATCCCAGCCGAGGATCCAGGCGACGATTTCCCCGAAGGTGGCGTAGCTATAGGTGTAGGCGCTCCCCGACACGGGGACCATCGAAGCGAATTCGGCATAACACAGGGCGCAAAAGGCGCAGATGATCCCGGCCAGAATAAAGGAAAGGATCAGTCCCGGTCCGGCATGCTGCGCCGCCGCAACGCCGGTGAGGACGAAGATGCCTGTCCCCACAACGCATCCGATGCCAAGCATGGTTAAATCAAACACGCCAAGCTCCTTTTTGAGCGTGGGGCCGGCCGCTTTTTTCTCCGCAAGCATGGAGGTTATCGATTTTTTTCTGAATAAATGCATTAGGTTCTGTCCCCTAATTCAAATTTGCGAAACACATCAGGCAATTATAACGTCCCGGGTTCGGTACGGACAAGTTCAAATATCACAGATTATGCCATTTAATTACAAAAAATTCAGGGATTAATATCCGTTAACTCCCGCTGCGCAAACCGGATCCACTCCCTCGTCGCAAAGGACAAGTAGCGGTCGTCCCGCCAGACGATGCCCAGCTTCCAGGGGATGATCGGCTTTACCAGCGGAATGATCCTTACGCGCTCGTCATCCACCTCGCGGCAGATCGTTTCCGGCAGTAGCGTAATGCCGAAGCCGACCGCGACCATTTCGCTGATGAGGTCCCACTGCGAGCTCTCGTAAATGACATGAGGCTGGAACCCGGCCCTGGCGCATTCGTTGATGATCCGGTCATGCAGCGTAAAATCCTCCCGGAACAGGACGAACCCGTCCTGGGACAGCTCGGACAATTCCGCCGCCTTCCGCTCCGCAAGCGGGTGGGACGGGTGCACGACCAGGTTGAGCTTCTCTTCCACGAACGGAAAGCTGCTTAACTCCTCCGCCGCCGCCGGCAGCACAATGACACCGACATCAAGCGCCCCGCCGACCACATCCGACTCCACCTTTTTGGCCCCGTCCTCAAACAGCTGGATCGTAATGTCCGGATATTTTTGATGAAATTGCCCGATCACCTTCGGAAAAAAGCTGGCCCCCACCATCGGCGGAAGACCGATCCGGATATGCCCTTTTTTCAAATTCCGCAGGTCGTCCAGCTCCGCCATCAGGTTTTGGAATGAAGTGACGATTTGCTGGGCCTGCCCTACGATAATTTGACCGGCATCGGTGAGCTCGATTTTTTTGCCGACCCGGTCGAACAAAACAACGCCTAACTCGTCCTCCATGCTTTTGATCGTTTTGCTGATGGTTGGCTGGGTAATATACAGCGCCTCGGCCGCTTTCGTAAAGCTTTTGAGACGGGCAACCTCGATCAAATATTGCATTTGCCGAATGTCCAAATTTCAGCCTCTCCTTTCAGACTTCTATCGATAACCAATTGGAATGTTATTCATTCAGTATATTCATTTTACTCATGAAAACAATCGGTGTAGTATTTTCATTACCAATGATGCAGAAAACGACGGAAAGGAGCTGCGATTTACCATGAACACGATGAAAACGATAGGCAAGGGCGTGTTTCAAGTAGCGATATTATTTTTATTTACCTTTGCCATGAACGAAATCGCGAAATTGCTCCATCTGCCGATTCCCGGTTCGATTTTAGGCATCTTCGTATTGTTTACCTTACTGAAAACCAACATCGTCAAGCTGGCGTGGATCGAACAAGGCGCAAACTGGTTGCTCGCCGAACTGCTGCTGTTCTTTATTCCGTCCGCCGTTGGCATCATGAAATATATGCCTCTGCTGGAAAGTGAAGGCGTGCGGATTTTGATCGTCGTTATTTTCAGCACCTTGATCGTTATGATCAGCTCGGGGCTTGTCGCCTCCCGCATTTCCAAACGAAAGGAGCGTCAGAGCTCATGATCGCCGGTTTGCTTAGTCTTGTTTTTACATTGGTGATCTATTACCTGGCCAAACGGCTGTATAAAATCCGGCCTAAAGTTTATTTGTCCCCGCTGCTGATTACGCCGCTGTTTCTGGTCATCGGCCTGATGTGGGCGCAAATTCCTTACGAAACTTACCAGGCCGGGGGAAAATGGCTCAGCACGATGCTGCAGCCGGCCACAGTCGCTTTTGCCGTGCCGCTTTACAAATATTACAATGTTCTGAAAAAACATGCGGTGGAAATTCTCATCAGCGTGCTGACCGGTTCGGTGGTGGCGATGTTCTCTTCGGCCTTTCTGGCCGAGTGGCTGCATCTGGACAACGATCTGATCACGAGTCTCATCCCCCGTTCGATCACGACGCCGATCGCCATGAACGTCTCTCAAGTCATCGGCGGCGTGCCCAATATCACAGCCGTCTTCGTCATTATTACCGGCCTGCTCGGAACGATGCTCGGGCCGCTGGTCGTGAAGCTGTTCCGCATCGAAAACGAAGTGGCCCGCGGCGTATTGTTCGGCACAAGCGCTCACGGGACCGGAACGTCCAAAGCGTTTGAGCTGAGCTCGCTGACCGGCACGATCTCCAGCATCTCCATGATTTTGGCCGCCTTGTTCACGTTGGGAGTGGCCCCGATGCTGATCACGCTGCTGCAATAACCTTAGGTTCCTCCGAATTCAAGATATAGATATGCCAGTTCCAGAATTTGGACGGTTTTATTTCGAACTGTACTTGTAATACTAACAGTTAGGCTTTATACTGTGATCGAGATCATTTTATAAAGAAAGGATGATTTTGGATATGAGTACGGCAGAGACAGTAAATCTAAACGATTTTTATACGGTACTTCGAGAAAGACATTCGGTTCGTGCATACGACCCAGCGGTGAAAATCCCCCGGGAAGAACTGAAGGAAATGCTGGAGCTTTCGCTTTCCGCTCCTTCCTCCTCGAACTTGCAGCCTTGGCGGTTTTTGGTGATCGATGAAGACGAGCTGAAGCAAAAGCTGCTGCCAATTGCCAACAATCAGCAGCAGGTCGTGGAAGCTTCCGCAATTATCGCGGTGCTTGGCGATCTGCAATCCTACGAGCAGGCTGATGCGATTTACAGCCAGGCCGTAGCGATGGGCGCGATGACGGAAGAGGTAAAAAGCAATTTCGTGGAACGTTTGCAGCAAATTTATGGCGGTTTGGGAGACGAGCGGCTCCATCAGGTCAACCTGCTCGACGCCGGCCTGGTCTCCATGCAGCTGATGCTGATCGCCAAAGCGAAAGGCTACGACACCGTACCAATGGGCGGCTACAACCCGGAAAAATTCGCTGAGGTTTTCCAGGTTCCGGAAACGCTCAAACCGATTGTCCTCATCGCCATCGGCAAAGCGGCCAAACCGGCTCACGCCACACCACGCCTGGGCATAGATCAAGTGACGTCCTGGAACTCGTTCCAATCCTAAATCCTAAATAAGAAAAAGCGGAGGAAACCGAAAGGGTCTTCCGCTTTTTTTCATGCCTCGGATTAACCGCCCCCTTTTTTTGAAATTCCTATTCGGTTCGCTTTTCGTTTGGCGCATACTATATCCAACACTTGCTTTTTTTCTGCAAAAATCCCCGGCTTAAGCGGCCGCACGGCGAGTTGATCTCAATTGATCATGAAGTTGATCTATATTTAGCTTTGTTTAAAGCTGACATAGATATTACAATTAGGGTCATAAAAATCGTGAAAAGTAGAACATGTTTTTTAGGGAGAGAAAGGGTGGATCCAAGTGACGATTACACAGCAAAACGAAGCTTTGGAACAAGCGCGCCGTTACGTAGCTGAAGTTTATGAAACCGTGCAAAAACGCAATCCGGGAGAACACGAATTCCATCAAGCGGTGAAGGAGATTTTGGATTCGCTGATTCCGGTGTTTGCCAAACATCCGAAGTATCAGGAAAGCGGCATTCTCGAAAGAATCGTCGAGCCGGAGCGTTTGATCAGCTTTCGCGTGCCGTGGGTGGATGATCAAGGCAAAGTGCAGGTTAACCGCGGTTTCCGCGTTCAATTCAACAGCGCGATCGGGCCTTACAAAGGCGGGCTTCGTTTTCATCCGTCGGTAAATGCCAGCATCATTAAATTCCTCGGATTCGAGCAAATTTTCAAAAATTCCCTGACCGGCTTGCCGATCGGCGGCGGGAAAGGCGGCTCGGATTTCGATCCCAAGGGCAAATCGGAGCTGGAGGTCATGAGATTCACCCAAAGCTTTATGACTGAGCTGGCCAAATACATCGGTCCCGACATGGATGTGCCTGCCGGAGATATCGGCGTAGGAGGACGGGAAATCGGCTACATGTTCGGCCAATACAAACGCCTTTACGGCAGCGAAACCGGCGTGTTGACGGGGAAAGGCCTGACGTACGGCGGCAGCCTGACGCGCACCGAAGCAACTGGATACGGTCTGGTGTACTTCACGGCGGAAATGCTGGCAAGCAAAGGCGAAACCTTTGAAGGCAAAACAGTCGTCGTTTCCGGTTCCGGCAACGTTTCGATTTATGCCATCGAAAAAGCGCAGCAGCTCGGAGCCAAGGTGGTCGCTTGCAGCGATTCGAACGGTTACGTATTTGATCCGAACGGCATCGACCTGAAAACGGTCAAACGGTTGAAGGAAGTTGAAAGAAAACGGATCCAGGAATATGTGAACGAACATTCGGGCGCCGAATATCACGAGGGCTGCCAAAACATCTGGAGCATCGCTTGCGATATCGCCCTGCCGTGCGCGACGCAAAACGAAATCGATGAAGCTGCGGCGAAGCAGCTCGTCGCCGGGGGCGTGAAATTCGTCGCCGAAGGCGCCAACATGCCTTCGACGCTGGAAGCGATCGAGGTATATTTGAACAACGGAGTTTACTTCGGTCCGGCCAAAGCGGCCAATGCCGGCGGTGTCGCCGTCTCCGCCCTGGAAATGGCGCAAAACAGCGCGCGTTTGTCCTGGACCTTCGAGGAAGTGGACGCCAAACTCAAAGGCATCATGAAAAATATTTATGCCAATAGCGTAAAAGCTTCCGAAGAGTTCGGCCATCCCGGAAACCTGGTGGTCGGCTCCAATATCGCTGGCTTCCTGAAAGTCGCCGACGCGATGCTGGCGCACGGGATTGTTTAAGTAGGATAAAACAAAAGAACCGTCCGTGATTCGGACGGTTCTTTTGTTTGGCTATGCACCGGTAACCCCCGCCAATGCTTCGGCCTGCCACCACTGCATCTCCGTGACACTCTAGCCCCGTAACGGAACGAGATGACGTTATCCGCTTATTTCCCGGTTATTTCCCAAGCTAACGGACTCGGCGGACGTTATTCAGCTCTAAACGCACCCAACAGGTCCAATTCATGTTGAATAAGGTCCGTGGTGTCCGTTACACTTTGAAAACTGTTGATTTCGACGAAATAAGGTCGCTCATGTCCGTTAGAATCCTGAACCCCTGAACCTGGAGTGGAGTATGACTTCCGCCAATAGCGCCAGTAGCACCGACAAGCATACTTCCCCCCCGCTTCATCTCAAAAAAGCGCCCGACTCTTAAGTCCCGGGCGCTTTCTTTTGTCAAAGCCAGGCTAAATTAATAAGCCAAGGCGTCCAAAGCTTTAATGTGCGACAAATAACGGATATTGCTCGCTTCCTTCATCATTGTAGCCGTCATGCCGCGCAGCTTGGTGTTGTTCGCGCCGATCGTCGCTACGGCGTCCTTGCGGCCAAGGCTGGCCAGCGTACCGGAGTTGACTGGTTCGAACCCTTCCATCTTCTTGCTGCGCAGGAATGCGAACAAATTGTAGCCGGTCAGCTCGCCCATTTGCCAGGCGATTTGCGCTGTCGGCGGATACGGGCGGCCGTCAGGTCCCATAAACACCGCGCTGTCGCCAACAACAAACACGTCCGGATGGGAAACGGATTGCAGGAATTCGTTGACGGAAGCGCGTCCGCGGTTTACTTCCAAACCGGACTCGCCTACCAGCGGATTGCCTTGCACGCCGCCGGTCCAGACGAAGGTGTTGGCCACGATTTTTTGGCCGTCCTTCAAATCGATCGCATTGCCTGCCACGTTCGTCACCGGTAATCCGGTCAAAAATTTCACGCCGCGTTTTTCCAAGCTCGCCGTCGCGCGTTCGATCAAGTCATCCGGCAGCACCGGCAAAATCTTCGGACCCGCTTCAACAAGCAGCAGCTTGATCGCTTCGCGGTCCACGCCGTATTTCTTCGTCAGCTTCGGCAGTTGGTCGGCAATTTCCCCAACCAGCTCGACGCCGGTCAAACCGCCGCCGCCGATCAGGATCGTGGCGTCCGCTTCATTGCCGGACTTGGCATATTCGCTGATCCGCTCCTCGATATGCTGGTAAATCGCGTTGGCATCGTCAGCTGATTTCAGCACCATGCTGTGCTCCTCCAGTCCCGGGATGCCGAAGTAAGCTGTTTTGCTGCCGAGCCCGACCACCAGCGCGTCATAAGTCAGGGTCGAACCGTCGGAAAGCTTAATTTCTTTATTATCTACCGAAAAGCTCTTGACCGTGGCAATGCGCAGATCGATGTCTTTTCCTTTAAACAGTTTGTCCAGCGGCAGCGCCACCGCCCGCTCGGAAATGCTGCCGGCAGCCAGGCGATGCAGCTCCGTAATAATCTGATGCGTCGGATATTGGTTAACCACCGTCACCTGTGCTTCCGATCTGTCCATATATTTGCGAACGGTCAAGGCAGTAAGCACACCGCCGTAACCGGCACCTAAAATTACAATTTCTTTAGCCATGGTTGTTGTCCTCCGTTATTTTTGTTGACTGTCCCGTGCACCAGAGACTTGAAGATAGGCGTTTACAAAGCGAAACAGCTTCTGCGCCTGCGGATCCTTGAGCATTTTAAGCAGACCAAACAAGCCGATAACCTCCTGGCTTTCATCAGCCCGTTCTTTGGCTTCGATGACATTGGCAGCGACGTTCTTCACCGTGCCTACCACCGGTCCGGCCACCTCTGCGAAACCGCCGATCATGTCGTTTTTCAACACTTCGTCCGTGGACAGCGATTTGAAAAAATCATACGATTTAGTCATCGCGCCGACCATTTCCGTTAATTTAGGAAGCTGCTCAACCAGCGCGCTCAAGGACTCCTGAACTTCCGGCTTCAACAGCTGCTCCAGAAGTTCACGCTCCCGCTGCCCGGCAGACAAGGCGCCGCCTTGTTCCGTCTTCGTTTCTGCAATTGTTTCTGACATTTCCGATTCTCCTTTGCAATAGGTCTTGAATGACTTGCTTGTTGCTTAGTGTTCCAACCTTTTCTTTCTCCAACCATTTTCGATTAGTGAAAAAAGGCACATCTCAACCTTCAACAGTCCCAGTAAATTGTACCACATTTTCTACAAAAAAGGACCGTGAAAGTGATAATTTTCACGGTCCTCGATTATTAAAAATTTTTCAGTTCCCGGTGATCAAGGAAAAATATAACCTAGCGCCTGGGGCGAAAGCTCCTTAAGAAACTCGTAAAACAGCTTTTCCGTCGGCGCCATCTCGCGCCCCGCCGGAACGATCACCCCAACATCCCGGGTGACCTGCGGTTCATTGATCGGCACCGTCACGATCGTCGGCGGAATCTGCTCGCTTAACGCGATTTCCGGCAGCAGCGTCAGGCCAAGGCCCGCGGAGACCAGCCCCTTGATGGCATCCAGATCGTCCCCTTCAAAAGCGACCTTGGGCTGAAAACCCAAATTGGCGCAAGCCTTCACCACGATATCGCGCAGGATAAAACCTTTGGGGAACAAAACGAACACGTCTTTTTTCAAATCGCTTAGTTTTAAGGAGGGCTGGTCGGCCAAGGGGTGTCCGGCGGGGAGGAGCGCCACGAATTTTTCCCGAAACAAAATTTCGCCGTTGATTTGCGGTTCCTGCTGCGGCACCGGCCCCATCACCGCCAGATTGATCTCCCCTTCGATGACCCAGTCCATCAATTCTTTGTACGAGCCGTGCTGCAGTTGAAAATGCACGTACGGGTACTTTTTGCGGAAAGCCGAAACAACCGCCGGAACCATCCGTGCCGCTAAACTGCTGGGGAAGCCAATACGCACGGTCCCTCGCTCGGGATCCAAATACTCTTCGATTCCCTGACGGGCATGGTCGATGACTTTCATCAAATGCTCCATATGGCTTAGAAACTGCCTTCCGATCGGCGTCAGCTTGACCTTGCGCCCTTCATGGATAAACAAGTCCACCCCCAACTCCGCTTCCAGCTTGAAAATTTGCCGGCTTACCGCCGACTGCGAAACGTGCAAAGCGTACGAAGCCTCCGTCACATGCTCAAGTTTGGCCACTTCGATGAAGTATTGGATTTGCCTCAGTTCCATGCCACACCCTCCCTATTCCAGACGCCTTCAGAAAAGCCGAATCCACGCGTTTCGTGATACAGCCTTCTCTTTGGCCGTCAGCAGCCTTTGACGTTGTTGCCCAGCGCTATCCCTTACATTCCGTGTAAATATATTAATCTCCATTATATAAGGGAAGTGTCTGAAACGGAAGCACGGATTGGGGAAATAAGGCCGGAAATATAAAGAAAATATCTGCATATTTGGCAGGTACTAGGCAGGTACTGGGCGATACTTGGCAGGCACTTAGCAGGCACTAGGTAGGTACTTAGCTGGCACTAGGTAGGTACTTAAAATAGGCTGCTTTAGAAACTTCAGCGAAAAACATAAGCACAAAAAAGGGCGTTATTCCGGCGATATCAGTCAATCGGGGCGAAATAAAGGAAATTTATGGCGCTATTTTCTCGAATCACAAGGAGATGCCCGTGTTCTGGATCATTCTTAGGAAATTAAGGACAAAAAATGCCGCTAATGGGGGTGAACATGCTAGGCTCAGGACAATAAGTACATAAAGTTCCGCTATTTTGAAGGCCTAGCCCACGGTTCGTCGTTCCAATAGCCGGCTGCTGAGCTCCGATTTCCAGGTTATGCGTTTTGGCCACATTACGCGGCGAGCAGGCGGGTCATGTTGATCACGGTCTGCTTGTGCGTCCGCTCCATGGCGTGTCATTCGTGCACGCCCAGACCGATCAGTGCTGCCCGGATGTTGTGCCCGCCGCGCTTGACGATTAGAAAGACGCCGCCCCTCAAGCGAGCCGTCATTCTAACGGTTGTCAGCGCCGTTATTTCGGCAAAATATAGAGAAAACAAAATTTAACGGTTGCCGTAGAGCTTATTTTGCCTTTTTGCCCAGAATCGAGCCTTTTTCACCCAAATAAGCTCGCTTGCAACCGTTAGAAATTGAAATCCCGTCTTTTCGGCTAAATAAGCGCGGCTACAACCGTTAGCGAAACTACTGGGATCCGGGGGATGGCCTCCCCTAATCCTCCGGCCGGTCCAACCGATATAGATTGCGGTAGCGCGGTTCGGACTTGAGCAGTTCGGCGTGAGTGCCCCGCATCAGGATGCGGCCGTGCTCCATAAAAATGATCTCATCCATTTTCTCCGCCCCAACCAGATGATGGGTCACCCAAATCAGCGTTTTGCCCTGCGTCGTGCGGAAGATCGTCGACAGCAACTCGCGCTCCGTACGCGGATCGAGCCCTACGGTCGGCTCATCAAGGATGAGCACAGGCGTGTCCTGCAGCAAGATCCGCGCCAGCGCCACGCGCTGCCGTTCGCCGCCGGAGAAACGCTGGCCCGTTTCGCGCATTGGCGTATTTAGGCCCTCCGGCAGCGCCGCGATCAGCGGGCCCAGCTGTGCAGCTTGCGCGGCCCGGCGGATCTCCTCGTCCGCGGCCTCCGGCCGGGCGAGCCGGATGTTGTTCGCCACCGTCGTATCGAACAGGTGGGGGCTTTGATTGAGGACGGACACGTACTCCGGCATCCGTTCGCCCAAGGCCGCGGCGGGGATGCCGTTAAACGTCACCGTGCCTTCGCCGGGGGTAAGCGCCCCCTGGATCAGCTTCAGCAGCGTCGACTTGCCCGCACCGCTGCGGCCGATCACGGCAACCCGCTTGCCCTGCGGGATGTCCAGCGACACGCCGTCCACAGAATTGGCGTCGTCCGCCGCATACGCGAAACGCACGCCCTGCAGCCGAATATGGACGGCTTGAGCAGCTTCCCGAGCCGTGTCGCGGCCGGCCGCGGATATGGCGTCAGCCCCAACAGCCGCGGCCGAAGCCGCGCTCGAGCCGTCCTCGATCCGCGCCAGCCGGGCCAGCGATACGCTGTACTGCGGGATACGCTCCACCGCGTCCGAGACGGGCAAAAACGCGTCCGCCAGCGGAAACACGATCAGCACGAACGCGGCGATCAGCGTGGCGTCGATTTGCCCGGACGCGGCCTGTCCGCCGGCCCAGTACACCATCGACACGACGGCGAGCCCGACGACCGACTGGCCGATCAGGCTCCGCCAGCGCGCCCACGCCCGCAGCTTGCGGTCTTTGCGGGCCACGGCCGCCTCATCCCGCTCGTACGAGGCCAGGAATTCGTCCGCCCGGCCGCTGATCACCCAATCGCCGATGCCCATAACGGCGTCGGTCAAGGTCCGGTACAACCCATTACGCTCGCGTTTGACCTCCTCGTTGGTCCGCCGGGTCAACCGCAGCGTCACATAGGGCAGTATGGCCACCAGAACAAAAATGTAGCCCGCCAGCAGCAAAGCAAACGTCACATCGAAAAATCCCATCGCGATCACAGCCGCAGTATACAAAATCAAAGCGACCAGGCTCGGAAACACGGTGCGGATATATACGTTCTGCAGTTGTTCGATATCGTCGGCCAGCGCGCCGAGAATGTCCCCCGTCCGATAGCGGGAGCGGATAAACAAGGCCTGGGGTTCCAAAATCCGGTACAGGCGCACCCGCATCCGGGCCAAAATCCGCAGCACCGTGTCATGGCCGACCAGCCGCTCGACATAGTGGATGACCGCCCGGCCGATCCCAAATGTGCGCACGCCAACGATCGGCACGTACACCAGCAAAATATTGTAAGGCTGCAACGCTGACTTTGAGATCAGAAAACCGGAGGTGAACATCAGCATACCAGCGGAAAGCAGCGTAAGCACGCCGAGGAGCAAATAAAGGACAAACCGTCCGCTGTATATGCGAAAATAAGGGCCAATCCAAGACTCCCGCTTCATCCGATCTCCTCCCGCTGCGCCGCAACCATGCGGTAATAAGCGCCCCGTTTCTTCATCAGCTCGTCATGCGTACCCGTCTCCGCCACCCGGCCCTGCTCCATCACGATGATATGGTCCATTTGCCGCATCCAATGCAGCCGGTGCGTTGCCAGCAATACGAGCTTCCCTTCAAACAATGGCAGCATCGTTTCCTTCAACTCGTATTCCGTCTCGATATCCAAATGGGCCGTCGGCTCGTCGAGCAAAATAATCGGCCGCTTGCTGAGCAAAGCCCGGGCCAGCGCCACACGCTGCTCCTGGCCGCCGCTCAGCGTCCGCCCGCCGCCGCCGATCGGCTCGTCCAGCCCGCCGGGCAAGCTGCGCGCCAATTCCCCGAGCCCGGCCGCCACCGCCGCCCGCTCCACATCCCCGCGCGCCGCCCCGGGCGCATGGAAGCTTATATTATCGGCCAGGCTGCCGCTAAAAATATACGGACGCTGCGGAATATAAGTGACTTGCTCCCGCCAGCCCGCGGCCGTCAAATCACCCAGCGTGCTGCCGTTCAGCTCAAAGCTGCCGGACGTCGGCCGCAAAAACCCGCCAAGCACGTCGATCAGCGTCGACTTTCCGGCCCCGCTTTCGCCGATGATGCCGATTTTGCCCATGCCGCGAAGCGACAGCCGGACATCCTCCAGCGAGGCCTTGGCTTCCCGCTCATGGATCACGCCCACGCCATGCAAGGCCAGCGTACTGTCCGGCGTCCACGCCCAGGCCACGCCTTCCGGCACCGGCGCCGCCTTGGACGCCTCCTCCTCCGCCGCCGTGATGATCGCCTGCATCGCCTCGCCCGCTTCCTTCCCGTCCAGGGTGGCGTGGAAATCCGCCCCGACCATCCGCACCGGCAAAAAATACTCCGGCGCCAAAATCAGCACGGTCAGCGCGGGCAGCAGCAGCATTTCCCCGTTCACCAGCCGCAGCCCGAGGCTGACCGCCACCGAAGCGACCGACAGCATCGTAAAGAAGTCGAGCGCAAACGAGGACAGAAAGGCGACCCGCAGCGTACGCATCGTTGCCGAACGGTAGGAGTCGCTCACCCGGGCGATCGAGTTCTGATGCGATTTGCTGCGCCCAAGGAATTTCAGCGTCTCCAGGCCACGCAGTGAATCGACGAAATGATTCGCCAGCACGCGGTACGATTTAAGCTGCCGCTCCGTTTGCTTCCGGGCCGCCAGCCCGAGCAAAATCATAAACGCGATCAAAATCGGCATCGTAATCGTCAGGATGATCCCGGAAGCGAGATCCAGCTTATATACGTATGCCAAAATCAACACCGGCGTCAGCCCGGTCGCCAGCATCCGCGGCAGAAACAGCTCCAGGTAATTGCGGAATTTGGTGACGCCCTCCAGCACCAAGGTTACCAGATTTCCGGTGCCCTCAGTCCCGGTGAACCGCGGACCCAGTTGGAACAGCTTCTCCAGCACCTGCCCCCGCAGATCCCGCCCCGTCTCTTCCGCGAAGCGGTAGGCCGTCTTCTGCATCGTCAGCGCGCAAATTTGCCGCACCATAAAAGCAAGCAGGAACAAACCGGCCCCGCCGGCTTGTTCCTGCAGCTTGGCGCCGGCAAACAGGGCGGAGACGATCTCCGCCAGCCATTTAGCCTGCCCGATGATAGCGATGCTCTGAAGCAGGGTCAGCAGGGCCATGATCGCCATGACCGGCCGCACCCCTGGAAATTTCATCAAACCGCGTCCCATTAATATTCCAAATGCTCCTTCTCGTGTACGCGTTTATGGAAAACGAAATAACTCCAAATTTGATACCCCAGCACAAACGGCAGCAGGGTTAATGCCACGATCGTCATGACCTTCAGCGAGTAAGCCCCGGAGGCCGCGTTCTGGATCGTGAGCGAAAACGTCTCGCTGATCGAGCTGACCATAACGCGCGGGAACAACCCGATAAACACCGCCGCGATCGAAAGGGCGATCATCGTTCCGGTCATGCCAAACGCCCAGCCGTCTTTTTGCTTGGAGATAAACCATCCCCCCAGCACAAAGGCGATAACGCCGAGCACCCCTACCAGCCCGAGCACCAAGCCGCGGACTTGGAACACATCCGTCTGGAAGTAGGTCAACACGCCAAACAGAACGAACAATACCGCCAGCGGAATCAGCATTTTATGCGCCAGCTTGCGGGCCCGCTCCTGCAAACTCCCCGTCGTGCGCAGCGAGGCGAACAGCAGGCCGTGCACAAGGCACAGCATGACGACCGTAATGCCGCCGACCAGCGTGTAGATGTTCACCATATCGAACAGGCCGGCTTTCATTTCCATGTCCCCGTCGATCGGCAGGCCTTTCATCAGGCCCGCGAACACTACGCCGAGCAGGAACGGCGGCAGCAGGCTGCCGAGGAAAATCGCGCCGTCCCAGGTCGACTTCCATTTCTCACTGCCGACCTTGCCGCGGAATTCAAACGCAACCCCCCGGGCGATCAGCGCCAGCAGCAGCACGACAAGCGGGGTGTAATATCCGCTGAACATCGTGGCGTACCAGTTGGGGAAAGCGGCGAACATGGCGCCGCCCGCCGTTATCAACCAAACCTCGTTGCCATCCCAGAACGGTCCGATCGAGTTGATCAGAACCCGTCGCTCCATATCAGTTTTTGCCAAAAACCGGGTGCTCATTCCGATGCCGAAATCAAAGCCTTCCAAAAAGAAGAAACCGATGAACAACACCGCGACAAGGATAAACCACAGCTCATTAAGAGACAGCATGATAACCCTCCTTACCGAATGGATCCGTCGAATGGTCGGCACCGGCGCCGTCCTCATTCGGCCCTTTCTTGATAACCTTAACGAACAGGTAGGCCATCACCGCCCCAAGCACCGCGTAAATCAACGTAAACGCGATCAGGGAGAACAAAATTTGCCCGCCGGTGACGCTCGGCGATACACTGTCCTTCGTCTGCATCAGACCGAATACCGTCCATGGCTGACGGCCGAATTCCGTCATGATCCAGCCGGACGTATTGGCGATAAACGGCAGCGAGATCGACCACAGCATCGCGCGGTAAAACCATTTGTTCGGGCGGTCCAGCTTTTTGCGCCAAGCCAGATACGTGCCGTAAAGTCCAAGCAGGATCATCAGGCAGCCGGCGGCGATCATGATCCGGAAGCTCCAGAAGGTCGTCCGCACCGGCGGAATATAATCCCCAGGCCCATATGATTGTTCATATTCGCTCTGAAGCTCGTGCATTCCTTTTACTTCGCCGGAAAATTTACTGTAAGACAGGAAGCTGAGCAGATAAGGGACTTTGATTTCAAAATCGTTTTTCCCGCTACCCGAATCAATGTGCGCGTACAGCGTCCAAGGCGCAGGGTCGCCGGATTTGCCCCAAAGGCCTTCGGATGCGGCCATTTTCATCGGCTGCGTTTTGACCAGATACTGCGCTTGCTGGTGGCCGAACAGCGCCGTGCCGAACGAAGCGATTAAAGCAACGATGATGCCGATCGCAAACGATTTTTTGAAAAAGGACGTATCCTGGCGTTTCAGCAGCTTATACGCGCTGATCCCGGCGATCATAAACGCACCCGTGGCAAACGCGCCAAGCACGGTATGCGGGAATTCCACCCACAGCTGCCCGTTGCCGATCAACGCGAAGAAGTCGTTCATTTCCGCCCGGCCGTTGTTAATTTCAAAACCGACCGGCCGTTGCATAAACGAGTTGGCCGCCAAAATCCAGAACGCCGATACCGTCGTCCCCAAAGCCACCAGCCAAATGCACAGCAGATGCACTTTCTTGGACAAGCGATCCCATCCGAAGATCCACAGTCCGATAAAGGTCGATTCCATAAAGAAGGCGAACAGCGCTTCAACCGCGAGCGGCGCGCCGAACACATCCCCTACGAACCGCGAGTAATCCGACCAGTTCATGCCGAACTGGAATTCCTGGAGAATCCCCGTCACAACCCCGACCGCAAAGTTGATCAGGAACAGTTTGCCCCAGAACTTGGCCATCCGTTTGTATTCTTCTTTCCCCTTCACGACATACATCGTTTCCATGATCGCGATGAGCAGCACCAGACCGATGGACAGAGGCACAAAGAAGAAATGGAAAATCGTCGTCACCGCAAACTGAAGGCGTGCAAGCAGAATCGGATCCAACATTTCATCCCCTACTTTCGAATAATTATTATCTAATGTGAATTCTAGCACTCATTGATGAAAACGAACGCTGTAAAATGTAATAATTTTGTGACGGAAATCACATGATGTATGTCACAAAGGCAGAAAAAGAGCCGCGAACCCGCGTCATTACTCGTTTTTTTGCCACGGATTTATTTTTGACATTCCTGTGACATACTTGTCGCACTTTTATTTTTGGAAAAAGGTTGCGCCATAGATGGTTTTGATTGATAATAATAATCATTATCATAATGATGGAAAGAGTTGTGGAGGGTTTTAGAAGATGAACAAACACACGAAATACGCTTTAGCACCGGTCCTGCTTAGCCTGGTCTTGCTGTTAAGCTCTTGTGCAGGAGAATCCGCTCCGGCAACGACGAACGGAGGTCAGCAAACTGCAGTCAACAGCACGTCCGAACCGCAAAATCAGACCGGCGAACGCCTGCTCACGGACGCCTTGGGCAATGAAGTCAAGGTCCCGGCAAATCCGCAGCGCATCCTCGCTTCGTACCTGGAGGATCATCTGGTCGCGCTGGGCGTCAAGCCGGTAGCACAATGGTCCGTGGGCAATGGCAAATCGGTACAACGCTATCTGCAATACGCGCTGAAGGATGTTCCTGCGATTCCTTCCGAGCTTCCTTATGAAGCCGTAATGAGCTTTGAGCCCGATCTGATCATGATGGACAGCGCGGAGATGGCCAGCGGGGACAAATATGCGCAGTACGCCAAAATTGCACCCACCTATGTCATCGGTACGGGAGAAAACAACGATTGGCGTCAGGAATTGCTTGCCGTAGCCGATGTTCTGAATAAACCGGAAGAGGGCCGCAAGGTACTGGATGAATATGAACAGAAGGCAAGCGACGCCAAAGCGAAGCTCCGTCAGGAAGTTGGGGAGGCCTCGGCGGCCGTGCTTTGGGTCAGCGCCAAAAATACCTATGTTGTACATGAACAGCTGTCGAGCGGCGATGTGCTCTACCGCGACCTTGGCCTGCAAGTGCCGGCAGCCGTGAAGGAGATTTCCGCGTCCGCCGCCGCCAATTGGAATCCGATTTCCAAAGAGAAGCTGGCGGAACTCGATGCGGATTATTTGTTTATCATTAAAAGCACCGGCATCACTACGGAAGAAATGCGGAATGATCCGATATGGTTGGGGATTCCGGCGGTGAAGAGCGGGCATGTATACGAATTCGGCGCCGACTCCAGTTGGCTGTACACCGGCGTGATCGCCAACGGAAAAATGATCGACGATGTGCTAAGCAGTATTTTATCGCGATAATACTCATTTCCTATCGTCCAACAGATGCCGAACCGTCAGTACCGGATGCCGCAATAGCATTTTTGGTCCGGCGTAAGCCATGATTTTGCGGATTTCCTCCCGCTGTTTAGGCGCATAGCAGTGGACCGGACACGCCCGGCAGGTCGTTTTGTTTTCGCCGAACCGGCAGCGGGCGAGCCGCTCCCGGGCGTACCTAAACAACTCCGCGCACTCCGGGCACAAGCCGGGTTCGGACCCGCCTGCGGCTTCGTCCCGGCTGGTCCGTTCCCGATCCCCATGCCGCTGCCGGCAATAAAGGGTGATCATCAGCGCCACCGTCGTCTTCTCGCGGTGAATTCGCGGCCCTTCTTTTTCCGATTGCATCCTTCCAACCTTCAATACTCCGCCCTCCCTTTAGCGAGCGTTCCGGGAGCAAACACCTTTCTCCACCCCAGCCAAATCGCGATAATCAGCAATAACGCATAGACGATAACACCAAACGGAACCGTGGTCGCCGCCCAATGCAGAAGTCCCATGCCGCCAAGCAGGAACATAAGCGGCAGCAACTTCAATCCTTCGCTTTGCTGCGTGGCCTCAAACGGCTCCGAGAAAGGAAGCCCTTTGCGCAAATAAGCGAAGCACAAGATGGCGAACAATTGCATCGCCAGGCCGGCGACAACCAGGTCGGGAATGATGTGCGCCCCAAACAGCAGCACAAAAATCAGGCTTTCCAGCACAAACAAAGGCAGCAGCAGCCGAACCAGGCAAGCGAGCAGCGCCCCCTTGTATATCGGCCCCTCTTCCCGAATCGGCAGCACCCGGTAAATCCAGGCGGCCTTGTGTTTGCCGGAATAGCGCAGCATCATGATGACGGTAGGCAGCATCAAACCGCAGAAATAAATAAACAAATATTTGCGGGTACCGGCCAGCCCCTGAAGTCCGTTTTCGAAGCCGTCGGTAAACAGAAAAATAAACGGGAAAATGATCGAAAACCCTAGCGTCGGGTACACTTTAAGCTTAAACTCCCGCTCATTCCCCAGCATCGTCCAGGCAAACCGGAAAAACACTCTCTCCTGCGGGTCCCGGCACAGCCACTCGGCCAGCCGCTTCAACTCGGTTCCCGTCCGCTGTCCGTGCCGCCGTCCCGGCTCCGCCAGCTTCTGCAAATTCCTTTCCAGGGCAGGCGCCAGCTTCAGATACAGGGCAAAGGCGGCCAACGGCACGAGAAGAGACAACAGGGCGAAAACCGTGTACGGCCTTCCGTTCCCCGGATGCAGCACCGTCTCGAACGCCGCTCCGAACCAAATCGGCGGGATGAAATACTGCCACCATCTTGGCTGGAACACGATGTTCAAGGCGGTAAAATCGAAAAGCCGGACCACCAGCTGATACCCGACTGTGATGCCGATCGTCAACCCGATCTGCACATAGTTGATGATGTCCTTCAACTTTTCGCCGTCAAAAAATCGCAGCACTCCCAAATACAATAAAGCGGTAATAACCATAATGAGCAGATCCATCAGCACCAGCCCCAACAGCAGCAGCAGCGCAAACCCGGCCCCGTGCTTTAACAGCCCGACGGCCAGCGGCACTGCCGCAATCGCGCCGGTCAGAAAAAACAGGTAGAAGAAAATGTGCAGCGCCTTGGCCATGGCGATCGTCCTGCGGTTCACCGGCCTGACCGCCAGGATGCTCCGGTCCCGGATATCCAGCAGCACCGCGGAAAAGTCAGAAATCATCGAGGTCATGACTATAAACATCATAATGCCAAACAACATGCTCACCTGAAACAGGTAGTTGTCTCCGGCCGCCACAATGATGCCACCCAGCGCGCCAAAAATAAAGTAAAGCCACAAGGAGCCAAAAAACTGGTTTTTCTCCTTCTCCCGCCCGAAGCGGTCTTTCGCCCGATCCGCCTCCTTTCGGGATTTCCCGACAATGGTAGGCACCCGCCGGGCATCCATCGTCAGCTTCACCTGCAGGATGCGGCGCATGACGGGATAGTCCACCCCCAATCGTTCGAACGGCCCGCGGAATCGGTCCAACACCTTTAGCGACTTCATCTCGTTCATAGCTACACCTCTTGCACGATCGCCACAAACTGTTCGGCGATGCTTTGATGCTCGTTAAATCCGGTCAACTGGTTAAACACCTGCTCAAGGGACCCCTCCTTAAACTGGCCTTTAAGCTGCTCAAAGCTGCCGTCGGCCACCACGATCCCCCGGTCCAGCAGGATGATCCGATCGCTGATTTTTTCCACCACGTCCATGATGTGCGAGGAATAAAAAATCGTCTTCCCCTGCGCTGCCAACAAAGCGAGGATTTCCTTCACCACCATGACGCTGTTGGCGTCAAGCCCGCTGAGCGGCTCGTCCAGAAACAAAATGTCCGGGTTGTGCAGCAGGCTGGAAATGAGCAGCACCTTTTGCTTCATCCCTTTGGAAAACGTGGCAATGCGAACGTCAAAAACATCCGTAAGGCCAAAACGCTCCATAAGCCGGCGCGCTTTGCTTTCCGCATCATCCCCAGGCAAACCGTAAAGCTCGCCGATAAACGTCAAATATTCCCGGGCTGTCAGCGTATCGTAAATTTCCGCCACTTCCGGCACGTAACCGATGCGCTTTTTGTACTCCACGCTTTCATCCTGCGGGCTGGCGTCCAAAATCCGGACCTCGCCGGTATACCCTTCGATCAGTCCAAGCATGATTTTAACCGTTGTGCTTTTGCCCGCCCCGTTTGGACCGATGTAACCAATGATTTGCCCCGGATACACATCCAGATCAATCCCGTTTAATACAAACTTATCTCCAAACCTCATGCGCAAATCCCTTAGCGTGATAACAGGTTCATTGTTACCGGCCATTTTCTCCACCCTTTCCGCATCCAAAATTACGTCTTCCCTTATGCAATCCTATTTTCCAATATTCTACCATACTCTTCCTTGGCGAGTCGGGTCATATCGCACACAGATGCCGGTATGGATCTCTAAGCTTTACGCCAAATTATCCATAATGGATAAGGAGTAGAAGCTGATTATCCTTATTTGCTAAACAAATTTTAATCGTGATATACTTTTACTGGAAATTAAGCCGATGCCATCGGCCAGAGCGATAACGGAAACACTTTAATAGCAATAATACCAAAGCGAGAAAGGAAGGATTTACATATGGATTTTGTCACTTTGAACAACGGCGTAAAGATGCCGCAACTCGGGTTTGGCGTATGGCAGGTCAAAGATGAGGAAGCTACCGCGGCGGTAGCCAAAGCGCTGGAAGTCGGATACACTTCGATCGATACAGCGATGATTTACCGCAACGAGGTTGGAGTTGGCAAAGCGCTCAAACAATCGTCCGTTCCCCGCGAAAATCTGTTTATTACGACCAAGGTGTGGAACGCCGACCAGGGCTACGATAATACGCTGCGTGCTTTCGACGAAAGCCTGGAGCGGCTTGGCCTTGATTACATCGACCTCTATCTGATCCACTGGCCGACGCCTAAATTCGATCAGTATGTGGACACCTACAAAGCGCTGGAAAAACTGTACCGCGACGGACGCACCAAAGCGATCGGCGTCTGCAACTTCGAAATCGAGCATCTGGAGCGCCTGCTGAACGAAACGGAAATCAAGCCAGTGCTCAACCAGGTGGAGTGCCACCCGCATTTGACCCAAAACGAGCTGAAGGCGTTTTGCGCGAAACATGATATTTTCGTGGAAGCATGGAGCCCGCTGGAGCAAGGCGGTGAAGTGCTGAAAGACCCGGTTGTCAAAAGCATCGGCGAAGCGCACGGGAAGTCCCCGGCTCAAGTTGTACTGCGTTGGCACCTGCAAAACAACACCATCGTCATCCCGAAATCGGTCACCCCTGCGCGGATCGAAGAGAACTTCAACGTGTTCGA
Source organism: Paenibacillus macerans (assembly GCF_023715465.1). Taxonomy (GTDB): domain Bacteria; phylum Bacillota; class Bacilli; order Paenibacillales; family Paenibacillaceae; genus Fontibacillus; species Fontibacillus macerans_A. Next base: position 7,180 of record NZ_JAMBOE010000006.1, on the reverse strand, counting down.
TTTCAAGCTGGCGGACAGCGAGATGGAGCAGATCAGCAAGCTCAACATCAACCGCCGCAAAGGCTCGAACCCGAACGAAATGCACGTGCGTTAATTCGCGTTAAGGTCAAGGCTGCCTGCAAGGGCGGCCTTTTTATTTTGCCGCAGGGAGGCCGATTCGGGACGCCGGAAGCGTGGATTAAAGACAGACTGCAATAGCGTAAGCGGCGGTGCTATGAAGGCAATGCTGCTAGTGCTAACGGACTCCAGAGGCGCTATTTGCTCCAAAATGGAAGCGGAGAAATTGTAACGGACTGAGGTGACCTTATTTCCATCAAATCAGCATAAATGGCCTCAATTAAAGCCAAATAACGTCTTCCGAGTCCGTTAGCGCGGGAAATACCCGGGAAATGAACAAATAAGGTCATTACAGTCCGTTACAGTCTGCCCCGGTCCATACGAGCATTGCCGAGCATAGTTTATGGAACCTTCGTGATATCGCAATCGTAAAAAGAATAAGAAATTTTTATCGCCGATAAGGAGGTTCCCATTGATAATACTTATGATCGTAGTCGCGGTGCTTGTTTTGATGGCCGTGTCCTTTGGGCTGATGGTATTCTACGCCAAGCGGAAGGATGAGCGCAAAACGGAAACGGATGTGCTGCAGTTTCTGGAGGCTCATCCGGAGCTCGCCTCAATGTATGTCATGGAAAATGATCGAGTGGTGATCGATTTTCAGTCCGATGTCAAGCGGCCGCTGGCCAGCGTACTCAAAATCGCAGTGGCCATAGAGTTGGCCGAACAGGCAGCGGAAGCGCGTATCGATGTGAACGAAGCCGTGCCTCTCGACTCGCTCCGCCGTTTTTACATTCCGGGAACGGACGGAGGAGCGCATCCAAGCTGGCTGGACGCGCTGGACCCTGCCGTAACCGCGGACGGCACGGTTACCTTGCTGGAAGCCGCCAAAGGCATGATTCATTACAGCTCCAATGCCAATACAGAGTATTTGATGGAGAGGCTTGGCCTGGACAACATCAACGCCCGCATCCAAAAACTCGGCCTGTCCCGGCACGATCCGATTTTTCCGGTATCGGCGGCCATGCTGATGTACGGGTATATGACCAAATATGAGCATATGTCGCGCGGGCAGGCGGAGCAAGCGATGAAAGGGTTGACGGACAGGGAATACGCCGCCAAAGCGCAGCTGATTTTCGATTGGATCCGGCAAAATCCAGAGGCGGTTTCGTCGCTGCACGACCGCAGCAATCCTATACCGGTGCAGCGAATCTGGTCCTCCAGACTGCCGGGCGCCACGGTCAAAGAATATGCCGTCCTGCTGCAAAACATCCAAAAAGGCGAATCGCTTTCGCCGGAAGCAACCCGCATCGTCAAGGAGATTATGGAGCGTAAGCCAAAACCGGAATCCAAATACATAACCATCGGATCCAAGGGCGGCTCAAGCTTGAGCATTCTGAATCAGACCCTCTACTGCGAAGACAAACAAGGCAACCAAATCCAACTGGCCCTCTTCATTCACGAACCTCAGGGCTTGGAAATCATCTGGCTGGAGAAGAAGCTGGACTTGTTTTTGCAAAAATACTTAACTGACGATCATTTTAAGCAGCAGGTCATCCTAACGCTTGGCGGCACCGGTTAAGCAAAAAAAGAGCAGGACTCCCCACGGGATCCTGCTCTTTTCGCTTTATTTTATCCCTTCATGGACCTCTTTCAGCATTTCCGGCATGGACAGCAGACCGCCGCCGGAGAGATACCAGTAGCTCGCATCCAGATAAATGATTTTGCCGTTTTTATAGGCGTTCGTTTTCTTCACCAGATCATTTTCGACCAGCTTGGCGGCCGGCTCGGCCTGCTTGCCCTCCTCGGTGACAACGGCGTCGCGGTCTACGACGAACAGATAATCCGGATTTTTCTCGGCGACATATTCGAAGGAGATGCTTTGACCGTGTGTCGAAGCCTCGATCGTGTCATCCACGGCAGGCACGCCGAACACATCATGAATCAAGCCAAACCGCGAGCCCGGACCATAAGCGCTCACCTTGCCGCCGGTCGTCAGGATGACCAACCCCTTTTGGCCGCTGGCCGCTGCGGTTTCCTTCACCGCTTGAATCGAATCGCTGATCGCCGCCAGTTCCTGCTCGGCTTCGGCTTCTTTGCCGAAGATTTGCCCCAGCGTTTTCACGTTCTCCGTAAACGAGTCGAGGTAATTTTTCGTATCGACGCCCATAAAGATCGTCGGCGCGATTTTGTTCAGCTCCTCGTACGCTTCGGAAGACCGGCCAGAAATGAAGATCACCCCAGGCTCAAGCGCATTCAGCTTCTCAAAATCCGGCTCGAACAGCGTGCCGGCGTTCGTGTATTTGGCGTCTTCGTATTTTTTCAAATGCGCCGGCAAGTTCCCCTGCGGCACCGCCGCTACCTCTACGCCCAGCTTATCCAGCGTTTCCAGCACGCCGTAGTCAAATACGACGACATTGCCCGGGTTTTTCTTGACTTTCGCTTCCCCCAGCTGGTGTTTGATCGTCAGTTCCTCCATCTCCGCCGAAGCCGCGGCCGCCGGTTCGGCCGTATTCGTGCTAGTCTCGCCGGCCTTCCCGGCGGCGCCATTGCCCCCGTTCCCCGCCGCGCTTCCGCCTTGATTCGAGCCGCATGCGGCCAATAATACCACCAAAAACACCGTCATCAGCAGCATTGATATTTTTCGATTCATTGTTAGATCCCCCTCTTTAATTGTCAAAAGAAAAAGCCGCTATCCTGCAAAATACATGCAAATCCGGTGCCCGCCAATGTTTTCGATCGGAATATCCATGTCGTACACTTCCCGCAATACCGCGGGATCGATGATCTCATCTTTCGTCCCTTCCCTAACCACGGTCCCGTTCTTCAAAGCCACGATGTAATCGGAGTAGCAGGAGGCGAAGTTGATGTCGTGGATCACCAGAACGACCGTTTTGCCGAGTTCATCCGTAAGCCGGCGCAGCACTTTCATGATCTGCACCGAATGCTTCATATCCAGGTTGTTCAAGGGCTCATCGAGCAGCACGTATTCCGTGTTCTGGGCGATGACCATGGCGATAAAAGCCCGCTGCTTTTGTCCGCCGCTGAGTTCATCTATATATTTGTGCTGCATCGGCGCCAGGTCCATATACTGAATCGCTTCATCCACATACCGTTGGTCCTCCTTCGTCAGCTTCCCTTGCGAATAAGGAAACCGCCCGAATGCAACCAGATCTCGGACCGTAAGCCGAAGGTTGATATGATTGGACTGCTTTAAAATCGAGATTTTTTTCGCCAGCTCCCTGCTGTTCCAGTCCCCGACCTCCTTGCCGCCGATCATAATTTCGCCTTCGTCCTTGACGATCAAACGGCTGATCATCGATATCAGCGTGCTTTTGCCGGCGCCGTTTGGGCCGATGAAAGACGTGATTTTCCCTTCCGCGATGTCGAGCGAAACGCTGTCGATCACTTTTTTGCCGCCGTATCGTTTGGATACTCCCCTGACCTTAATCACGACTTATTCTCCTTTAGCATCAGATAAATGAAGTAGACGCCGCCGATAAAGTTGATGATGACGCTTAGCGAGGTGGAGAACGTGAACACTCGTTCTACGAGCAGTTGCCCGCCGATCAGGGCGATGAAGCTGATCAGGGAAGCGCCGAGAATCAACGTGTGATGGCGGTAGGTGTTCAGAAACTGATAGGCGACGTTGGCGACCAGCAGGCCCAGGAACGTGATCGGCCCGACCAATGCCGTGGAGATCGAAATCAGGACCGCCACGACGATCAGCATTCTTTTCACGACGAATTCGTAGCTGATCCCGAGATTCACCGCGTGATCGCGGCCCAAAGCAAGCACATCGAGATACTTGGCAAAACGGGCGAAATACCACCCCATCAGCAGCACGCCAGCCAGCGAGATCAAGAGCAGATCCGTATCCACGTTGTTGAAGCTGGCGAACATTTTATCCTGGATGACGAGAAATTCGTTCGGATCGATCAGTTTTTGCAAAAACGACGACAGGCTGGAGAAAAACGTCCCGAACACCAGCCCGATCAGCAGCAAATGGTAGATGTTGCGCCCTTCCTTGCGGAACAGCAGGCGATACAGCAGCCCCGCGAACAGCACCATGAACCCGACCGCCAGCAGAAAGCGGAGGTTTTTGCTCATCAGTGTCAAAGCCGTTCCGCCAAACAGAAAGACGATGAACGTCTGCACCAGCATATAAAGCGAATCCAGCCCGATAATGCTCGGCGTCAGGATCCGGTTGTTCGTAATCGTTTGAAACACCACGGTGGAGAAAGCGACCGCCGTTCCGGTAAGGAGGATCGCCAGCAGCTTTTTGCCGCGCCTCGGCAGTATGTAGTCCCAGTGTCCGCCCGCGTCGATCGTCATAAACACGACCACGAGCAGGATGCCGATTCCGACGAGAATCGCTAGTTTCGTTTTATGACTTAGGCTCATAGGCGTTTCTCCTCATCAGCAGATACAGGAAGATGCCGCTCCCGATCACCCCGACGGTCAGACCGATCGAAACCTCGTACGGATAAATGATGATCCTTCCCAAAATGTCGCAGGCCAGCACAAAGACCGCCCCCAGCAGCGCCGTGTGGGACAGATTGTTTTTCAGGTTATCGCCGCGGTACATCGTGACGAGGTTCGGAATAATCAGCCCGAGAAAAGGGATCGACCCTACCGTCAGCACGACGACCGAAGTCACCAGCGCCACCAGCATCAGGCCGAGATTGACGACCCGCTTGTAATTCAGCCCCAGATTCACGGAAAACTCCTCACCCATCCCTGCGACCGTAAATTTATTAGCATAGGCATAAGCCGCCACGACCAGCGGAACGCTGATGTACAGCAGCTCGTAACGCCCCTGCATGATCATTGAGAAATCGCCATGCAGCCAGGCGGACATGCTTTGAATCAAATTGTATTTATAGGCAAAAAATGTCGTTGCCGAGCTGACGATTCCGCCAAACATCAAGCCGACCAGTGGAATAAAAATCGTATCCTTATATTTCACGCGATCCAGTATTTGCATGAAAATATAAGTGCCGGCCAAGGCGCACACGAAGGCCACGGCGATTTTCGCCAGCGGCCCCGCCGCCGAAAACAGCAGCAGCGAGATCATGATTCCGAAGCTGGCGGAATCCATCGTGCCCGCCGTCGTCGGGGACACGAATTTGTTGCGGGTCAGCTGCTGCATGATCAGCCCGGTGATGCTCATGCTGACCCCGGCGATGATGATGCTGATCAGCCGGGGAATCCGGCTGATGCGGAAGATCTCCCACTGGTCGGCGTCCAGCCGAAGCAGACCCGGCAAAGAGACACCCTTGACTCCAATAAACAAGGAGACCAAGGATAAGACAATCAACATAGTTGCTAAATATCTTGTTTTCATATTTCGTCCTTGCTCCCCTTCCTCTGGCCGGGAGGAAAGTTCAAGTTTGCCCGCTGCCGGCAGGACAGATGTTTTCATGTTGATAATGATATTCATTATCAATTAATTTGAATTATATCGTCTCATTTTCCGGACTGTCAACCCCAAGGTGATGAAAGGCGCCCAAACGGGGCATAGTAACGCAGGAAACATATATCTTTTGCAAAGGAGACACACGAGGTTATGGAAAATCTGCACGAGTTCGTGGAAAAGGTGCATGATCAGCAGGAAAAACAGGAGAAAAACAAGAAACGCGGCAAAGGCAACCCCGCCGGCCAACTGTCGACGAAACAGCACGGCACGCAGAAGTAAGAGTCTATGGTGTCAACCGGATCATAGCGGTAATTTTTACCGCTATTTCACCGAGTAAGCCTCTCGCCCGGAAAATAACGAACTTTTATGGCGTTATCCTTTCGCCTTTCCCAAGGAGAACGCCTTTTTGCAGCCTTCGTCCCAAAATAACGCCCAAAAACGACTCTATTGGGCTCAAATTTCCTACAACGGCGGAAATAGCGCCCTTTTTTGCCGCTATTTCGGCAGTCCCACGCTAGGAGGGCTATTTAAAAAGCCGCCCACAGTACGCTGTGCAGCGGCTTTCTTGCAAACTTTGGAGGACCACCGCCCCCCCTTGCTTTATTCCTCGTACTTATCATTTCCGCTGACATACTCATCCAGCGGTCCCACGCCCGTCGTGCTGTGGTTTTTGATTTGGGCAAGGCGTCCGTTGCGGCGTTCCCCGCCGTCCCCGGTCGTATCATTTTGCCCGTTGCTGCTGCCGTTGCCGGCTTGCCGGCCGCGATTTTTCTCGTTTGCCATGTGTGTAGCCTCCTATTCACCCGAATTACTCCGTTTCTAGCGTTAGCGTGCCATCTGCCCGGCGTTTTTATACCTCTGACTGGACCTAAGTCCAGTTCGCAACTTCCCCAGAGTCCGAAGATTCGGGCGGTGATTTTATTGTATGCTGTAGATAATGAATACATAGGCAAAGGAGACCTTGGTATGAATTTGAATAAAAAATCACTAATCGGACCGGCGCTTGTTCTGGTCGGCATTTGCTTGCTCTTTTTCCGCAAGGAAGCGATCAGCGCAGGCACAATTTTCGGCCAATTCTGGCCGACCTTGTTCGTCATTCCGGTCGGACTGTTTTTCCACTGGATGTATTTCTCGATGACGAACCGGAGAGCGACGGGGCTGCTCATTCCCGGAGGCATTTTGTTCACGGCAGGCCTCGTCTGCCAGCTCGCCACTCTCTTCGACAGCTGGCAATACCTGTGGCCTGGCTTTATTTTGGCTCCGGCCGTCGGCCTGTTTGAGTTCTACTGGTTCGGCGACCGCAACAAATATCTGCTCATTCCGATCAACATTTTGACCGTGCTGTCGCTGCTGTTTTTTGCTGTATTTTCACTCGGCAACCTGTATAACCGCCTGATCTTCGGCCAACCGGTGCTGGCGATTGCGCTCATCGCCATCGGCGCCGGCGTGATGCTCGCCCCGAAAAGACGGCTGTAGACAAAAACTAATCCCGCTTCCGCACAGTACACGCTTCTTCCGAATCATTCGGGGGAAGCGTTTGTTGCTTCCGGCGGTACTAGTAGACGTTTCTGGAAATAACGTGATGGCGTAAAATAAGTTGTGTACCAAGATTTGGAGCCTAGTCAGGCAACAAAAAAGTAGGGTATTCTCGGGATTACGACACCACCAAGAAGGGACCCTACTTGATGACTATTGTACCCGAAAATC
>NZ_JAMBOE010000068.1 GCF_023715465.1 Paenibacillus macerans | reverse complement strand
ATCGGTGGCCGGCTTCAGCGAATGGAAATACAGCAGGAAGCGATTGGTGCCGGCCGGCTGCGAGACCGGTGCGTTCGCCGGATAGCCGGCCGGTGCGGCCGGCAGCGTGATGGCCGGCGCCAGTGCCGGCTGCGCGGCAACGAGCGCCGCCGAGAAATATGTCGAACTGTCGACCGCGCGATCCTGGCCCGAGTTGACGACGACCACCTGCCGGTTGCCCGCGGCGAACAGCGCAGGCAGCCGCTGCGCGAGACGCGCGGCGAGTTGCTGATGTTCGCGGATGCCGGTTTGCGTGAGGTTGCCGTACCCGGGTGTCGAGATGCCCTGCACGCCGTAGCCGAGCAGCGCATTGGCCTTCATCATCGCGTACGTGTCGGCCTTGAGTTGCGCGCCCAGCGCGGTCAGCGCGCCGTCAGCCTCGGCCTTGACCAGCATCGCGTAGATCGCGCCGTCGTACTTGAAGCCCGACAGCC
>NZ_JAMBOE010000067.1 GCF_023715465.1 Paenibacillus macerans | reverse complement strand
GTTCGCCAGCGCAGGTGGCCCTAACGCTTCGGGGAGGTCACCTTCCGCTATCCTCAGCAGCCCTCCCCGCCCTGGAGAATATTTCCCTGCAGATTGCCGCCGGAGAGCACATCGCCATTCTTGGCCGGACCGGCTGCGGAAAATCGACGCTGTTACAGTTGCTTACCCGCGCCTGGGACCCGTCACAGGGAGAGATTCTGCTCAACAATCAGCCGCTCTCCGGCCTCAGCGAAGCCACTCTGCGGCAGGCAATGAGCGTAGTGCCGCAGCGCGTGCACCTGTTCAGCGCCACCCTGCGCGACAACCTGCTGCTGGCGGCGCCTGAAGCGGATGACGCTCATCTCAGCGCTACCCTTGAGAAGGTGGGCCTCGAAAAACTGCTGCAAGATGGTGGTCTTAACGGCTGGCTGGGCGAAGGCGGGCGTCAGCTCTCCGGCGGCGAACTGCGCCGACTGGCCATTGCCCGCGCGCTGCTCCACGA
>NZ_JAMBOE010000066.1 GCF_023715465.1 Paenibacillus macerans | reverse complement strand
GGAATATTGATATCGAGAAAGATGGCTTCGACCTTGTTGTGCTGGAGAAATTTCAGCACGTCCAGGCCGTCGTCAAAGCTGCCGACGATCTCCATCTGGCTATGGGTGTTAATAAGCCAGGAGAGCTCCTGCTGGGCCAGAAACTCATCCTCCACAATGATAACTTTCATCTTTTCTCCGCTCATGACAACAGCGACTCCGTCAGCGCCTGCGGCGTAGAGTTATTGGGGACATAAAAGGCGATTTCGGTTCCCGGCGTCAGATTGCGGATATGCAAACCCTCGCCGTAGAGAAGTTTCACCCGATGATGCACATTGAGCAGGCCGATTTTGTTACCCGGCATCTCATCGGCTTCCACGCGGGCGACCACGGCGGGATCGATACCGTTGCCCGTATCGCGAACGCTGATGCGTACCCGATTTCCGCACTCGTTAATGCCGATCGTCACCACGCCTTTGCCTTTACAGGGTTGAATACCGTGAAC
>NZ_JAMBOE010000065.1 GCF_023715465.1 Paenibacillus macerans | reverse complement strand
CCGTGGGGGTGCTGCTCCAGCATGAAGGCAAAATCTTCACTGCCCATAAACGGCTTCACCTCGCCCACCTGCTCTGCGCCAAACAGCGCTGTCGCCACCTCCCGCACCATGGCGTTCGTCGCCGGATCGTTACGCAACACCGGGCTGCCGTTGACGTGGGTCAGCGTGGCGGTGGCATTGAAGCTCTCCGCCTGGGCCACGGCGATATCATGGATCCGCTGCAGCACGGTCTCGCGCACCTGCTCATTGAGGGTGCGCACCGTGAGCTTCATCAGCACGTGATCGTTAATGATATTGGGCGCATGACCGGCCTGGATGCTGCCGACGGTCACCACCGCCGGTTCAAACGGGGTGATATTGCGCGAGACAATGGACTGTAGCGCGAGGGTAATATGGCAGGCCACCAGCGTGGCATCCACCGTATGCTCCGGCACCGCGCCGTGGCCGCCAACGCCCTTCACTTCAATATGCAGCGTATCGGAGG
>NZ_JAMBOE010000064.1 GCF_023715465.1 Paenibacillus macerans | reverse complement strand
TGATCTCGCAGTTATCCCAGCCGCCTTTATGGTCGTTCTCTCGCAGTTTCATTTCCATCTGCTGTGCAAACCATTCAACGGATTCGCGTAATTGTGGGTTGTTACTCATTGGTTAGCCTCCTTAACCAAATCAATGTCATCCACCGAGATATACATGTCGGCGTATTCTTCCGGAAGGATGATCTTCACCATTCCTAAAATTGTTTTTCTTCCATCCACTTCCAACTCCATTCCAAGCGGAAGGTGTATATCCATAAAGGAGTGCTTCATCGGCTTATTAACTCTCGCCTTCACTTTCCATCCCCCTTATATCGCGGAATCCCTCTCGTATCCTTTTTATCCTCCTCAACCTTTTCATAGGTCGCTTCGAAAATGTCTGGCTTACACGGGTAAATCTCTCCTTGCACACCCTTGATGATGTAGTCGCCTGAATTTGCTTGCATAACACCTTCTAAGGTTTTTATCTGCATGAATGTTCCTCTTTCTT
>NZ_JAMBOE010000063.1 GCF_023715465.1 Paenibacillus macerans | reverse complement strand
CAACACCCGAAGTCGGTGAGGTAACCGCAAGGGGCCAGCCGCCGAAGGTGGGGTAGATGATTGGGGTGAAGTCGTAACAAGGTAGCCGTATCGGAAGGTGCGGCTGGATCACCTCCTTTCTATGGAGTACTTCGTTCCTGTAACGGAACGGTACAAAATTGACGTGTTCCCATTTGTTCGGTTTTGATGGAATTTGCGGGGCCATAGCTCAGCTGGGAGAGCGCCTGCCTTGCAAGCAGGAGGTCAGGAGTTCGATCCTCCTTGGCTCCACCATATAATTTCATCATTGATCCTTGAAAACTGGATAACGAAACGAAATTTGCGTTTTAGAACAATCCTTTTAGCTGAACTTGTGTCAAAACAAGTATCAATTAAGGTAGTGATTGCGAAGGCTTTGTGCCAGAGCAAATGGTTAAGCTACTAAGAGCACACGGAGGATGCCTAGGCGCTAGGAGCCGAAGAAGGACGTGGCGAACAACGAAACTGCCTCGGGG
>NZ_JAMBOE010000062.1 GCF_023715465.1 Paenibacillus macerans | reverse complement strand
TGTGTGTCGTACGATTGCTCACTTTTTCAACAAATTACAGCGTTCTATGGAATTTGGCTTGATCTTCTTCCTTCAGTTGCTTGACCCATTCGCTGAACACAGTGGGCGCTTTGCGTTTCAAGCTCCCGTGCATTCTGCGGTTGTTGTAGAAGTCCATGTACCAGTCAATAGCCGCATACGCGTCTTCCATGGTCTCAAACGATTCTTTGGTGAGCAGGTCGCGTTCCATCGAGCTGTGAAACGACTCGATGTACGCATTCATGTTTGGTGTCTTTGGCGGGATTCGCTCATGGAGCATCTCCCAGCTTTCGCAAGTATCGCCAAACAGTACGCTCAGGAATTGGGGGCCGTTGTCCGTGCGGATCACGGGCATGGTCTCTCCGGGTTGCAAACGACTCCTGATGGCCCGCCCCAAGGCCTGACAGATATGTGTTGCTTCGCAAACAGAGCCTCTGTAATAGGCGACGATGACGCGATCGAACACATCGATGATGCTAAAGACGAAGAAGAAACGATCGCGGCCGGGAACATATCCGTACTTGATGTCCGCCTGCCATAATT
>NZ_JAMBOE010000061.1 GCF_023715465.1 Paenibacillus macerans | reverse complement strand
CGATGATGCTAAAGACGAAGAAGAAACGATCGCGGCCGGGAACATATCCGTACTTGATGTCCGCCTGCCATAATTGGTTTGGGCCGGTGACAAGACGGTTTCTAGCCAGTCTTCTTGGATGCTTGGACTTGGGCTTTCTCTGCTTCTGAAGAATGCCTAGCTCTTTACAGAGGCGGTAGGCCTTTGACTTTCCTAGAACCAGGTCGTATTTGTCGCGCAAACACTGAGCCAACAGCTTGTAGCCATAGATATGCTCTTCGCCTTCTAGGAGCTCCAGTAGCCACTCTTTGATCTGCTCGTCGCTGACTTTACGACCTTGCAGCGTCAAGGAGTACCCTGGACAAGGGCGGCCTCTCCCCGGGCTGTTAGAAGTCTCTGTAGACCGTTTCGTGCGTTTGAGGCGCTCGTAGTAGGTGGATTCTGCCAGACCTAATATACGCAACACAAAAGCTGCGGTGTTCCCCTGCTTAATAAAGCGGTCGGCTATTTCAAATTTTTCAGATAAGCAGGGTTCTTCTTTTTTAGGAGTTCTCGCAGGATCTCGATTTCGAGTTCCTTTTCACCCAGCACCTTCA
>NZ_JAMBOE010000060.1 GCF_023715465.1 Paenibacillus macerans | reverse complement strand
CACGCCAAGCTCATAGTTGTAAGTTGGCTCCACTGGGGTGTAGCCCGGGATGCCAATCGCTTTGAGCTCGAGCGTTTGCCCAGTCACGCCTTCAACCGTAGTTGGGTCGGCGAGTTTCTTGTTCGTGCCTTGCTCGAGATACTGAACTTCTACGCTTTGCTTATTAGCCGTGTAGTAGAAGATGTACTCGTTATTGCCTTCGGCTTTAACCACGTACTCAGCAGTTTTGTTTTCCGGAGTGTAGCCCGGAATTTCAGCTGCTTCGAGAGTTACCGTTTCGCCGGTCACACCCGGAACATTTTGAGGCGGAATCAGTTCTTTCCCCGTGTTCTTATCCACGAACTTCACCGAAACGGTTTGTTCGCTTGGTGTGTAGTAGAAGATGTGCGGAGCATTTTTCACGCCAAGCTCATAGTTGAAAGTTGGCTCAACCGGGGTGTAGCCGGGGATGCCAATCGCTTTGAGCTCGATCGTTTGCCCAGTCACGCCTTCAACCGTAGTTGGGTCGGCGAGTTTCTTGTTCGTGCCTTGCTCGAGATACTGAACTTCTACGCTTTGCTTATTAGCCGTGTAGTAGAAGATGTACTCGTTATTGCCT
>NZ_JAMBOE010000005.1 GCF_023715465.1 Paenibacillus macerans | reverse complement strand
CGATGTCGGCTCATCGCATCCTGGGGCTGAAGTAGGTCCCAAGGGTTGGGCTGTTCGCCCATTAAAGCGGTACGCGAGCTGGGTTCAGAACGTCGTGAGACAGTTCGGTCCCTATCTGTCGTGGGCGCAGGAAATTTGAGAGGAGCTGTCCTTAGTACGAGAGGACCGGGATGGACGCACCGCTGGTGCACCAGTTGTTCCGCCAGGAGCACAGCTGGGTAGCTAAGTGCGGACGGGATAAGCGCTGAAAGCATCTAAGCGTGAAGCCCCCCTCAAGATGAGATTTCCCAATTAGTAAGACCCCTTGAAGACGACGAGGTTGATAGGCCTGAGGTGGAAGTGCAGCAATGCATGGAGCTGACAGGTACTAATCGGTCGAGGGCTTATCCAAAAAAACATCTAAAACACAAATTCGTTTCGTATCCAGTTTTCAAGGATTAACACCTTGAAAACTTAATTAATGTTCCCTGATAGCTCAGTCGGTAGAGCACTCGACTGTTAATCGAGTTGTCACAGGTTCGAGTCCTGTTCGGGGAGTCAAAGTCCCCAGAAAGTGACGGATTGCTTCGCAGCATATCGTTTGCTTTCTGGGGGCCCAAAAACACGTGGAGAGGTGTCCGAGTTGGCCGAAGGAGCACGATTGGAAATCGTGTAGGCGTCACAAGCGTCTCGAGGGTTCGAATCCCTCTCTCTCCGCCACAATACCTCCAAAAGTGGAGTATTGTCTACGATGGAGTTTCCGATTACTTTTCGGGGACCCCAGTATAAATATTGCGGCCCGTTGGTCAAGGGGTTAAGACACCTCCCTTTCACGGAGGTAACAGGGGTTCGAATCCCCTACGGGTCATTGCTTTCTTATATGCTTCAAGTGGGGATAAGAATCCTTGAGAAAGATTTATTTACAAAAACACTTGATTTGATACTGTATTATATGGTATAATAAGATTTGTCTTTTCCATGGAGGCTTAGCTCAGCTGGGAGAGCATCTGCCTTACAAGCAGAGGGTCGGGGGTTCGATCCCCTCAGCCTCCACCATATTGTATATTAACGACGCGGGGTGGAGCAGCCCGGTAGCTCGTCGGGCTCATAACCCGAAGGCCGCAGGTTCAAATCCTGCCCCCGCAATTGAATTACTTTAGTGTGGAGCCGTGGTGTAGAGGCCTAACATGCCTGCCTGTCACGCAGGAGACCGCGGGTTCGAATCCCGTCGGCTCCGCCATTATAATTCAAATACAAGGCTCGGTAGCTCAGTCGGTAGAGCAGAGGACTGAAAATCCTCGTGTCGGCGGTTCGATTCCGTCCCGAGCCACCATTGAAAAAACGAAAATTGAAAGCCGGTGTAGCTCAATTGGTAGAGCAACTGACTTGTAATCAGTAGGTTGGGGGTTCAAGTCCTCTCGCCGGCACCACGTGGAGGCTTAGCGAAGTGGCCAAACGCAGCAGACTGTAAATCTGTTCTCTGACGAGTTCGGTGGTTCGAATCCATCAGCCTCCACCAGTTTTACCTAATAGGGGCATAGTTTAAAGGTAGAACAGCGGTCTCCAAAACCGTTAGTGTGGGTTCAATTCCTGCTGCCCCTGCCAGTCTTCAAAATTGCATATGGCGGTCGTGGCGAAGGGGTTAACGCACCGGATTGTGGCTCCGGCATTCGTGGGTTCAAGTCCCATCGATCGCCCCATTTTTATCTCAATAATCAAATTTTGGGGATTAGCCAAGCGGTAAGGCAACGGACTTTGACTCCGTCATCCATAGGTTCGAATCCTATATCCCCAGCCATTTATTAGCGGACGTGGCTCAGCGGTAGAGCATCGCCTTGCCAAGGCGAGGGTCGCGGGTTCGATTCCCGTCGTCCGCTCCATTTTTATAATGTGGCGCCATAGCCAAGTGGTAAGGCACAGCTCTGCAAAAGCTCTATCCCCAGTTCGAATCTGGGTGGCGCCTCCATTAGTTTAACCTGCGGGAGTGGCGGAATCGGCAGACGCACAGGACTTAAAATCCTGCGGTAGGTGACTACCGTACCAGTTCAAGTCTGGTCTTCCGCACTGTATATTTTTATATTTGCCGGTGTGGCGGAATTGGCAGACGCGCGCGACTCAAAATCGTGAGGGAAACCGTGGGGGTTCGAGTCCCTTCACCGGCATTACTATTACTTTAACTTTAAAAGCTCATTAGATGTTATATCTAATGAGCTTTTTTAACATTATAAAATTTCGGTCATGGTAGAGGGCGATGCGCAGGTAGAGAGGGGAGAAGAAGAGAATTCTGATGGCTAAGGGACACCAGAGCCGTTATTTGCGAATAAACGGAGGTTTGCAAACTGTAACGGACACAGAAGATCTTATTTACCTCAAATCGGCCTGAATGAACTGGTTTAGAGTGAAATAGGCTCATGTGTGTCCGTTAGGTTGGGAAATACCCGGGAAATGGGCGGATAGGGTCGCTGGTGTCCGTTAGAGCAGCGTCCAAAGTTTAGGATAGAACCGAAGAGGGAATGAGCATGAGGGAACCCCCACACCCCCCCCTCCAATCGCACCAAAGTAGAAGTCAGAGCCATTAAAGGACGCCGTCAGGCGTTTTTCTTATATTTTCATTACTTCATTCATTCCTGATTCGATCCCCTAAAGCATTTGCATAAATATTCCCACCAGAACTGGAAAAGGCGAGACCAGCCCAAGAAATTCACAAGAATGCTGGAAGGTTTCTACGAGTAGGAACCGATGTTACGCCATCCAACGGTCTAACGAGTAATCTACAAACTGGCCCGTCAGTAAATCCGATAATTTCCGCTTAAAGCCAGCATGCTAAAAAAATACAGGCAGTTGTCGTAATAACGCCGTTGGCCGGTGCGCAAAGGCGTATTCCAAAGTGAACGGACAAAATGACTCGCTTCCGGGCCATTGGCGGCGAGCGAAGCCATCGCGTTGGTCGCCAGCAATCCTATCGGGTGCAGCGCCAGTTCGTCGAAGGGTTGTCCGTCTATGGTATACCGGCGGTAGTCGGAAACCTCAATGTTCCGGAAAAAGTTTTGAATCCGATTGGATTGCCCGACCTGCCAGGAATCTTTTTGGAACCATGCCCAATCCAGCCCGATATTGGCGGCAACCCGGTAAGCGTCGCTGAAGAAATGGCGGAAATCGCCATGCGGCTGCGGCTCTGCCGGGGTTCCGTCAAAATTCGCGTATTCGGGGGCAAGACCGGTTTCCGGGTGGCATGCGGCGTGAAGATAGGCGCGGCTGGCATCCGCCGCTTGCTTCCAAAACACGCTGTCCCGCTCGTCGGCCCGAAGGGCGAACAAATCGTAAAAATGCGGCAGATGGTAAGACGGATCGCTGAAAGGGGATTCCGGTACGAATTTGATTAATTTCGTTTCCGGGTCCCACATCGGGTCGCCGTCGCCGGCTTCGCCCTGATGCACGCATGCGCGCAAAATCGTTCGCGCCTGCTCGGAATAGTTATAGGGTTCCGGCCCGTCCCCCCAACGGCTTGCGGCGAAAAACAGGGCCATTGCGAAATATTCTTCCCCGTCCGGCGCGGGCCCCTGGGAGATGCGGGTACCGTCAGGCTTGCAATGCCAGGCAAAGTAATGGGCGTAACGGCCTTCTCTATGCTGCATAAACGTCTTCGAGAAGTTCCACAACCGGTCAAACTCTTCTTTTTTGTTCATTTGCACGGCCATCATCATCCCGTAGGACATCCCTTCCGTCCGAATGTCCAGATTGCCGGTATCGAGAATATAGCCTTTATCGTCGCCCAGCGGATAATAGATCCGCACATCCGGATCTCCATAAAACAAATCGGCCCATGTCCGTTCGAGCCTAGCCTCGATGTCCGCTTCGGGATAGCCGAGCTCCTTGAACAGGTTCCTGTATTCTTTCGTATAAAAAGCGCCTTGTTGGATAATCGGCATAGAAAAATCCTCCATATTTTCTATTTTTGCTATATTATAGCACAATAGGAGGTAAATAAATTAAAGCGTTTTCTCGAAAAAGTATAGTAAGTATAACTCTTCATAAAGGAGGGAACTGAAATGTATTCCGTCATCATTGTGGACGATGAGCTGTTTGTCCGGAAAGGCTTAATCGAAATGATCGATTGGGAAAGCAGTGGCTTTAAAGTGATTGATG
Organism: Paenibacillus macerans; assembly: GCF_023715465.1. GTDB lineage: Bacteria > Bacillota > Bacilli > Paenibacillales > Paenibacillaceae > Fontibacillus > Fontibacillus macerans_A. The sequence goes on along the minus strand of NZ_JAMBOE010000005.1, from coordinate 592,698 downwards.
AGTCCGACAACGGAGAAGACGCCCTGACGATCATTCAGGCGAAAAAGCCGGATCTGGTCGTGACCGACATCCGTATGCCGGTGCTGGATGGACTCGAATTGATCGAGGCCGCCAGCAAGCTGCAGTTGGAAACGGAATTCGTCATCATCAGCGGCCATAACGATTTCCGCTACGCCCAGCAGGCGGTGCGGTTCGGCGTGCAGGATTATGTGCTGAAGCCCATCGATCCGGACGATATTCAGCAAGCGTTGGCCAAGCTTAGAGACAAGCTGCCGGCAAAACAACGGTTGCGGGATCAAAACCGCAGGCAGATGGGCGAAAAACTGATCGAAACCCTGTTGCGGGACGAGATCGACGAGACGGCGTTGGATGAGTGGGCCCAGGTTTCGTTTTTCGCTGATGCGAAAGCGTTTTCTTACGTATTGCTGGAGGTTAACAATGTCGTACCTTGGAAAAATGCGGTTTCCCCGGCAAGAGACCGACTAATGGAAGCCATCCGGGAAACGGTGCAAGAACTCGGCACTGCCGCTTCGCCGCCGATCGTGTATGAGCATCGCCGCACATACGGCTTCATTGTGCCGGATACGTACCTCACCCCTTTTGGCGGAGATATCCTTCCTTTTATGAGGTCCGTGCTTCGGCGGCTGAAGGATGCTTTCGCCTTGGAGCTGCGAATCTATGCCGGCCAATCCGTCGAGTCCTTAAGCCGGTTGAAGTTCTCCTATATCAGCGCGAAGGAAACGATGCAGCACAAATGGATCCGTCACAACACCCACGCGCTGCTATACTCGGACATCGCCGGCACGGAACTGAACTATTTGCATCTTAGCGAACCGTCGATCCATGCTTTGATCGAAGCGGTCGAAGCGTCGGACAGGGACGGCATTCGAAGTGCCATCGACCGCATCTTTGTGGATTTTCTGGAGCGGAACTTCTCCATCGAAGCGATCAAAACATCGATCATGCAATGTGTTCTGGGCATCGTGCACTCCGTCAGAAGCGTGGAAGGTGACGAGAAGGAACTTGGCCTGATCGAGCCGATTCTGGGCTGGCACGACTATAATCTCACATTGGAAGAGTTGCGCGGATTATTTGGCGAGTTTGCGTCCGAATCCGCGGAATTCGTCAAACAGCTTTATAATTCCAGCGGCAAGAGCGGAATTCACAAAATTAAATCGTACGTGGACCAGCACTTCCAGCAAAATTTGAGCTTAAAAAGCCTTGCGGCGCAGTTCTTCATGAACCCCGCGTACATCGGGCAATTGTTTAAGAAGCATTATGGCGTTTATTTTAACGAATATTTGTTGCTGCTGCGGATCGAAGAGGCCAAGAAACTGATGAGGCAAAAAGATATGCGCGTTTATGAAATCGCCGAGCGAGTCGGTTTCAATAGCGCCGAGTATTTTGTCTCTCAATTCGAGAAGGTCGAGAAGATGACTCCTACGGAATACCGCAATCGCATGAGCAATTGATAGCGGAAGGGGCGGCGCGCGATGAACCGACTGCTTCATAATACCCGGCTAAGGAACAAAATGCTGCTGGTCTATTTTCTTTGCATCTTTACGCCGATGATCGTGACCAACGCTATTTTTTATAATCTCATCTCGAATAATGTCAGGGAGGGGAGAGTCAAGGATATCGACCTGGCGGTGGAGCAAATCAAAAACGAATTCCGCTCCCAGGTTGACGATGCGGTGGGATTGTCCTCATTTTTTTACGCCGACCTCAAGACCAATGAAATTCTGGAGCGGAATTTTGCCAATACGGAAGATTACGTCGAAGCTTATGACGATTATTTGAGACGGGTGCTAAACAGTTATCACCCCGCTTCCCTTTATCTCCAGAACATGATGATTTACGTAAACAACCCGACGCTGCTGAATTCCGGAAACATCGGCTACCTGTCGGATGAAATCAGGTCGGAGGATTGGTATCGCATGGCGGCGGACAGGTATCGTTCCCAACCCGTGTTTGTGCGCACGGAAACGGATGACGGGCATTTCGCCAGTTTCTCGCTGCTCCGGCGTCTGGACTATTTTGCGAACCGGATGTCAAAGGAAAAGCTGCTCAAAATCGATTTTAAAACGATCGATCTGGTGTCCCTGTTTTCGAACTTAAACGTGCAGGGGGATATGTATCTGATCAATCCGGACGGCGGGATCGAGTATACGACAAACGGGGAAATCGACTGGCAGGGCGGGGATGAAACCCCGTTCGCCTCGCTCGGATCGGACAAAACGATCCGGTTCGTAAAGGAATACCGGGGGGTCAGCTATCTGGAAGGATGGAAGATCGCCGGTGTCATCAGCGAAGACGAAATCGTTAAAGAAGTCCGCGATTCGCGTGATTTTATTTTATGGTCCGGCTGTGTGATGATGATCATTCCGACCATAATTATTCTTATCATCACCCGGTCGATTAACCTGCGCATCATCCAAATCCTGAAGCAGATGAAAAAAGTAAAAAGCCAAAGTTTTGAACCGATTCAGGGCGAGGCCTATAAGGACGAGATCGGTCAATTGACGCTGGAATACAACCGGATGATCCTGCAGATCAAAAGCTTGATCCATGACGTTTACCTGGCGGAAATCCAGAAGAAATCGTTGGAGCTGGAGCGCCGGAAGGCGCAGTTGAATGCATTGCAAAGCCAAATGAATCCCCATTTTCTGTTCAATGCCCTGGAAACGATCCGGATGAGAAGCTTGCTGAAAAAAGAGCGCGATACCGCGAAGATCATCCATAGCATGGCCAAATTCTTCCGAGGCTCTTTAACCTGGAACAAAGACCGGGTTTCGGTGAAGGAAGAACTGGAATTTATTTTATGCTTTTTGGACATTCAGAAATATCGCTTCGAGGACAAGCTGGACTGCCGGATCGCCGTCGCGCCGGAAGCGTATGAATGCCTGGTGCCGAAAATGGCGTTCCTTCCTTTCGTCGAGAATGCCTGTATCCACGGCATCGAGCCGCTGAAACATGGAGGGATGATTGAGATTCGAATCGACGCTACGGAAGATGAACTGACTTTTACCGTCAGAGACAACGGGATCGGCATGGACGATGAAACGGTCAACAAGTTGTACCGTTACCTGGAGGCCGAGGAAACCATGGGGGAACGCATCGGTGTTCAAAACGCGATATACCGCACGAAAATAATCTACGGAGAGAAGATCCGTTTTTCGCTGAACAGCCGTCCGGGTGAAGGGACCTGCGTCATGCTCGCAATCCCGAACGAAAAGAGTTGACCGCCGAAACAAATACTGAAATTTTTGCAGGAAGCTCTATAGTTCTCCGGGTAACCCAAAATTGAAAACGATTTTATACTGTTCCTGTAAATACCACTCAACAAACGAAAGGGGCAGATCGGTTTTGACAAAAAAGAAATTTTGGGTTCTCTTTCTGGTCGCGGCATTGCTGTTGTCTGTAAGCTCCGCTTGTTCCGGCGGCAAAAACAACCATAAAGCCGTGGGGGAGACAGGCAACAACCCGGAAGAAAGCAACAAGCAGGACAAGGTCACCTTTACGATCTTTAATGGCGTAGCCGGATCCAAGGACCGGAATACAAACGAGACCACCCTTGGAAAAATTCTGGAAGACCAGACGGGGGTCAATTTCAAACTGGAGTTTCTGGTCGGTGACCTGAATACGAAAATCGGTACGATGATCGCCGCGAACGAGTATCCGGAAGTGCTGATTCCGGATGCGGCGATGGAAAGCGTTTTGAACGCAAGCGTATTTATCCCGCTTGACGATTTGATCGAGGAGCACGGCCCGAATATCAAACGGGTATTCGGGCCATATTTTGACCAGCTGAGAGCTGAAGACGGCAAGCTTTATTTCCTTCCGATCGCCGTGCAGGTCGGCGACTTCGTTCCGGACCCGGAGCCCGGAGCCGCATTTTGGATTCAGCGCCGCGTCTTGGCCAAGGCCGGTTATCCGAAAGTCAACACGCTGGATCAATATATTGAACTGATCAGAAACTATGCCGAGAAGCATAAGGATGAAGATTTGACGGGCATGATCACCCTCACGCATGACTGGAGATTTTTTGCGACATCCAATCCGCCGATGCACCTCATGGGTTACCCGAACGACGGCGAAGTCATCGTCGATCCGGGAACGTTTGAAGCCAAGACGTACGCGGCTTCTGAGGCGACGAAAAGATGGCTGAAGACGCTGAACGAGTTAAATGCGGAAGGTTTGTTCGACAAGGCTTCGTTCGTGGACAATTACGACCAATACATCGCCAAATTAACCTCCCATAAAGTGCTGGGCTTTTTTGATTACCGCTGGCAGGTGGGAAATGCGCTCAACGTTCTGAAGGACGCGGCGCGCAAAGACCCCGCCCAGGACGCTTACAACTACTTCCCGCTTCCCGTTACCTTTGACGAGAACACGCCCGATGCGTATGTCGACGCCGAAGGCGGATTGGCAACGAACCGCGGCATCGGCATTACGGTCAGCGCGAAGGACCCGGTAAGAATCATCCAATATTTCGACAATATGCTGACGGAAGATAACCAAACCCTGTTGTCTTGGGGCATCAAAGGCGAAACCTATGAAGTTAACGAACAAGGCCGCTTTTACCGGACACAGGAACAGATCAACATGATCGACGAAGCTTTTAACGAGAAGTTCGGCTTTAAATATTACAATTGGAACTGGCCGATGTACAACGCCAATTCCACGCTCGCGAGCGGGAATGCCAAAAGCGTGGCTTACCAGCCCGAAGTATTCCAAATGAGCTTGACGCAGGCCGATAAGGACATTTTGGACAAATACGGCGTGCAAACTTACAGCCAAATGTTCGCGACCCCGAAGTTCCGCCCTTGGTATCCTGCCTGGGGATTCGCCAAGGAACAAAATTCGCCGCAGCAGCTGTGGGAAACGGCCAAGGATGAATTGATCAAGAAATACTTCCCGAAACTCGTGCTTGCAACGCCGGATAAGTTCGAATCGTTGTGGAACGAATACTTGAACGAATTCGGCAAGCTTGACACGGCCGGCTATGAAAAGTGGACGACGGAGCGAGCGCAGGAGAAAGTCAAAATCGTTACCGGCGGTAAATAATCGATTCTACCGGAAGGCCGGGAAGGAGAGAATAGTATGGGGAACGATTCGGTGCTGGCCGCGTCCGGGCCGGAGACATACAAAAAGCCGAAAGGGATCGGGCCGTTCTGCAAAAAATTAGTAAAGCAGCGCGCCTTGGCCGTGATGTCCATCCCTTTTTTCATTTGGCTGGTCATTTTCAAATATGTTCCTTTATGGGGCTGGACGATTGCTTTCCAGGATTATAAACCGGCGCGCGGGTATTTGGATCAAACTTGGATCGGATTTCAACATTTCAAATTTTTGTTTGGAGACGAGCGGTTTTTGCGCGTATTGCGAAATACGCTGGCCATGAGTTCCATCAACTTGATTCTCGGCTTTGTGACGGCGATTACGCTGGCATTGCTGCTCAATGAACTTCGGAACGTAGCATTTAAGCGAGTGGTGCAAACGGTCAGTTATTTGCCCCATTTCATTTCTTGGGTGGTGGCCGCAAGCATCATTCAAACGACGCTCGCGCCCGACGGAATCATCAACCAGTTGTTGATCTGGACGGGACTGGTTGATAAGGGGAACGAAATATTATTTCTGGGGATTCCCGAATACTTTTGGGGAATATTTGGAGCCGGATCCGTCTGGAAAGATATCGGCTGGAACACGATCGTGTATTTGGCCGCGATAACGACGATTGATCCGGCGCAATACGAAGCTGCCGAAATCGACGGCGCCAGCAGGTTTAAACGGATGATCTATATTACATTGCCAGGCATTAAATCCGTCGTTGTCGTCCTTTTAATTATGAATATCGGCTATTTGCTGGAATCGGGATTCGAGCCCCAATATTTGATGGGTAACGGCATGAACGTGGATTATTCCGAGAACATTGACATATTCGTATTGAAATACGGCATCGCCCAAAGCAACTTCTCGCTATCCATCGCGGCCGGCATGTTCAAGACGGTGGTCAGCTTCATCATGCTGTTCTTCGCGAACCATATCGCGAAACGGGCGGGCGAAGCCAGGCTTTTCTAGAGAAGGAGGCAAAGCCAATGGATCAAAGATCCGCAAGCGCTGCGAGAAGGGTTAAGAATCCGCGAATCAAATCTTCCGGCGCTGACCGTATTTTTGATATGTGCAATTGCATTTTTATGGTTCTATTGATGGCCGTGACGCTGTATCCGTTTATAAATGTTCTGGCCGTGTCGCTAAACAGCGCTCAAGATTCGCTCAAAGGCGGGATTTACTTGCTTCCGAGGATCTGGACGCTGGAAAATTACAAATATATCTTCAGGGAAGCCACGATATTTCACGCCACGCTCGTCTCGATATTGCGTACGATCATCGGTACGGTGGCTACGGTGTTTTGCTCCGCCATGGTGGCTTATTCGATCAGCAGGCAGGATTTCGTGCTCCGCAGATTTATTACGATCGCCTTTATTTTAACCATGTATTTTAACGGCGGGTTGATCCCCAACTATTTGCTGATGAGGGATTTGCAACTCGTGGGCAACTTCTGGGTATACATCCTGCCCGGATTAATCGGCGTGTTCAACCTGATCATCATCCGTTCCTTTATTGAGAACCTCCCCGAGAGCATTCTGGAATCGGGACGGATTGACGGAGCGGGCGATTACAGAACTTTTTTCAGCATCGTATTGCCGTTGACGACGCCGGTTTTGGCTACGGTGGCCTTGTTCTCGGGCGTCTTTCAGTGGAACTCCTGGTTTGACGTGTTTTTGTACAATTCTTCGCACATTGAATTAAGCACACTGCAGTATGAACTGCAGAAAATTTTGCAAAATTCCAATACGACTTCGGGAACTTCGAGTCTGGACGGAATGATCCAGGGCGCCAGCGGAGCGCAGCAAAACACCGTTACACCGTTGTCCGTTCGCGCCACGATGACGATGGTCGCCTCCGTCCCCATTATCATGGTGTATCCTTTCTTGCAAAAATATTTCGTCAAAGGCATGATGGTTGGCGGGGTTAAGGGGTGATCCCGAAAGGGTTGAAAAAAAGCCGAGCTAAATATTTGTTTAGCTCGGCTTTTTGGCGCTTGTACAGTATCATGCGGTTCACTCTATTCTTTAACCGCCCCCAGCACAATGCCTTTAACAAAGTACTTTTGGAGAAAAGGATAGATCAGCAGCACAGGTACGGCCCCGATAAATATTTGGGCGGCCTTGACCGTACGCTGGGAAATGTTTTCAAGCAATTTCGGGTCCACATTCATTTTGCTCATATCCTGTTGAACGAGGATCGTTTGCAGAAAGGTCGCGAGTGGATACTTCTTGTAATCCGATATATAGAGAAGCCCCGAGAACCAGTCATTCCACTGACCGACCAAGGTGAAAAGAGACAAGGTGGCTATGGCCGGCATGGAAAGCGGCAGGAAAATACGGAACAGGGTTGTCAAGTGACCGGCCCCATCGATGAGGGATGCCTCTTCCAGTTCCTTCGGGACCCCCCGGAAGAAATTAAGCAACAGGATCATATTCCATACGTTTACCAGTCCGGGAATAATCAAGGCCCAAATGGTGTTCATCAAATGGATTTTTTGCATTAGAATGTACATGGGAACCATCCCGCCGGAGAACAACATCGTGAACACGAAAAACCAGGAATAAAGGTTTCTTCCGCGAAAGACCTTTTCATCCTTGGACAGGGCGTAGGCGGCCAGGAATATGACCAACATGCTGAGGGATGTCCCCAAGACGACTCTCTCCACGGAAATGATAAATGCTTGAATGAAGTTTTCATTGCCCAATGTTTTTTCATAAGCGTCAAGGGTGAAGTCGACCGGCCATAAACCGACCTTATTCGCGCTTGCCGCGGCTTTTCCGCTGAAAGAAACGGCCAGGACGTGAATCAGAGGAATGGTGCAAAGCAGGGACAGGAGCGCTAAAAAAACATGGTTGAATACATTAAACACGCGATAGGACAGCGTTTTATGATACATAACATCTTCACCTCCTCGAATCTTTAAAAAATTCTGTAATTGGCGTATTTGTAAGCCAAACGATAGGCGGTAATAATCAGCACGGCGCCGATCGCGGATTTGAACAAGCCGACGGCCGTTCCGAAGCTCATTTCACCGTTTAAGATAGCCATGCGGTAGACGAAGGTATCGATAATATCGCCTTTGTCGTAAACGAGCGGATTGTACAGGTTGAATATCTGGTCAAAGCCCGCATTCAAAATGTTGCCTAGCGCGAGCGTTCCGACGACGATCGTAATCGGCAATAGACCCGGAAGCGTAATGTGCAGGGTTTGCTTCCAGCGTGAAGCACCATCGATTTCCGCCGCTTCATAGAGTGAAGGGTTAATGCCCGACAGCGCGGCCAGGTATACGATCGTGGAGAAACCAAACTCCTTCCAAATATCAGAAACAACAATCGTAACCCGGAACCAGTTTCCATCTCCTAGAAAGAAGATCGGCTTGATACCCAATGCCGCGAGCGACTGATTCACCAGGCCGCCTTCAGGGGACAGAAGATCAATCAGTATCCCGCCCAGGATAACCCATGACAGGAAATGGGGAAGATAGACCATCGTCTGCACCACCCGTTTGAAGGCTATCAGTCTGATTTCATTGAGCAGGACGGCAAATATAATAGGCACGATCATACCTATCGTGATCTTCAGAACAGAAATAATGAGCGTATTAATGATAACCTGTATACTGTCTTCCCTCTCGAACATGAATCTGAAATGTTCCAGGCCGACCCAGGGTGAGCCGGTAAAACCAAGCCAAGGTTTAAAATCCTGGAATGCCATGATCACTCCGAACATGGGCACGTAAGCAAAAATAATGGTTAAAATTACCGCCGGGAGCAGCATGAAATGAAAGATAGAACCGCTTTTGCGGATCTTTGTGCGCGGACGCGAAACGTCCGTGCGCTGCGGGCTTTGGGGTGCCGGTTCAATAACAGACGCCATAATCATTCTCCTTTCTAATTGTAAAGGCTTACGCTTGTGGCCCTATTATACTTGAGCGCAAAAAAGCGAGATATGGCAGCCTGTTTACCCAACGGGCACGAATTTTACAAAGAGGGCGAAATCTAAAAAATGTTCCATTAAGGTAAAAAAGCAGCCATTTTAAGTTTACGAGGGCTCATCTACAATAAATGGTGTATTTACAAGATTTTCTTACAGGGGGATGAAAAAAATGAAAGCGATTAAACAGTGCGTGGCCGTCATATTGACATCGGCATTGACCTTCACGCTTGTGAGTGGTTGCTCGGGCGGCAAAAACAGCGGAAACGGGCCGTCTAATCAGTCGGATCAGGAAACGCTGAAGCTGGTCGACGGCAAATACGATCCGCCGGTAACGATTACCACCATTCGCGGCGTAAACGCGGATGTAACGTTCAAGAACGGCGAGACGATTGAAAACAACGTCCACACCAGGTGGGCGGAAGAAAAGCTCGGTATTAAAATCAAATACAATTGGACCGTGACGAATACGAACGATGCGTTTGCTACCAAACTTCGCCTGGCCCTGTCCTCCGATGAGGAGATGCCGGACATCATTGCCATGCGCGAGGATTCGGATATTGTCGACGCGCTCATGGACTCCGGCAAGTTTATGGAGGTCGGAGAACTGTTCGACAAGTACGCTTCCGAAACTTGGAAAAACGCCATGAATGAGGATCCAACGGTATGGTATCGATATATCAAGGACGGAAAAAAATACGGCATTCCGATTTTGGACTACGCTTACAATTCGGATCCGGTGCTGTGGATTCGCGAGGACTGGATGAAAAAGCTCAATCTGCAGGCGCCGAAAACGATTGAAGATGTTGAGAAAATCATGGATGCCTTCGTCAATCAAGATCCGGACGGAAACGGTCAAAAGGATACCTGGGGATTGACGCTTGGAACGAAAAATGCGTTTAATACATGGATGTCCGATGTCAGCTGGCTCTTCGGCGCTTACGGCGCCATGCCGAACCAATGGAATCTGAACAGCGAAGGGAATCTGGAATTTGGTTCCGTTCAGCCTGGCGTCAAGGAAGGACTCGTTAAGCTGAAAGAATGGAAGGAGAAAGGGTACATTCCAACGGAGTTTCCGCTTTGGGACGAAAGCAAGGCAACCGAGGCGTTTGTATCCGGAAAAGCGGGGATGATCGCCGGCCCGTATTGGATGGTTTCGTGGCCGCTAGCAGATTTGAACAAAAACGTAAAGGGGGCGGAGTTTAAGGCTTACCCGCTGCCGACAGGCTCCGATGGCAAAGGCGGCCGCCACTCCACTCCCGTCCGGAACGGGGTAGTCCTGATCAATAAAAATATGAAACATCCGGAAGTCTTTTTCACGTACCAAAATTACTGGTATGACAATTACGCTGAAAGGAAAGCAGGCAGCGAGTTTGAATTCGGAACATTTAAAGGTTACGACTACGACTTTGTAGACGGCAAATGGGTGGATGAAACGAAGGTGCCGGGCGGCGGCGCTCCAGCATACAAATATACCCTGACCTTTGACGGAGCCAGAATTCCGTCCCTGAACATGAAGACCATGGCCAAATTGGCCGGCGGCGAGCCGCCGGCGACTCCGTTCGAGAAGATCACTGCGGAAGGAACGCCGAAGGCGATGCTCGATGCGGCCAAAATCGTGATGGACCAAAAGGATTTGGCTGTTCCCAATATGTTTCAAACCCGCCAAACGCCAACGATGAGGAAGAGACAGGAATATCTCAAAAAGTTGGAGGGGGACGTGTTCTCGAAGATTATTTACGGCAAAGTTGGCCCCGAACAATTTGATAAATTCGTAGAAGAATGGAAGTCGTCCGGTGGAGACGACATGACCAAAGAGGTTAATGAATGGTATCAGTCGGTGAAGTAAAATATCAAGGGAGGTTTAAACCATAGGGCCGAATTCGCCCTATGGTTTCCTTTATTGTCGAAGCCGAGAGGAGAAATAGGATGACAAGCAGATGGAATTTCTTTAATAAATTTATTGCATTATTTTTCCTCTTTCTGATCCCGGTTGTGTATTTGTATTCCAACAGCCACCGCAATACGATGGCCTTACTGAAGGAGCAGATTACAAACTATAATTTGAACCAACTGTCCTTTCTGGTGAATGAAATCGATACCAATGCCAGCAAGCTCGCCACCTTTCCCATTATGTTGAACCAGGACCCCGATATTCGGGAGTTTCAAAGCATTTATCTGTCCAGCAAGCTGATGGACCTTGACCAGATCAGCATAATTCAACGGGTGGAAACGAAGCTGGTGCTTCAAAGCACTTCAAGTGTTTGGCCCAATGAATTGAGCTTGTATTCAACAAGTCTCGATCAGTTGATTTCGACCAATACGACGAATAATAAACAGGCATTTCTTAAAGAAGTGATGAAGCATGGCCAAGGCTGGAATTTTATCGGCAAAGGCAAACCAAACGCGGTTTTTTCCTACACGCTGTTCGACCCTTTCCATAAAGCGGGCGGCAACGAGGAAACAAAATTCATTTTGGAAATGCAATTTCCAGTCACCAATATTGAACATATGCTGAATCGCTACAAGGTTGAAGACGGGAATCAGGATCCCTTTTTCTACAGCCCGTCTCTCGGCGGTGATTCGATTCTATATAACGCCTCGTCGGATCGGGGCAAGGTGCGGGCGCTGATCGCGGATATTTCCATCCCGCAGAACCGGGAGAAAGGCGAACTGACAAAGACACTGGATGGTAAGAAATACAAAGTTTTTTACGTGAAGTCCAAACAATTGGGCTGGTATTTGATCGATTACATCCCGGAAGCGGAAGTACTGGGGCCAATCATTACAAACCGGGACATTTTTTACAGCTCGACCGGGCTGCTGTTGCTGCTGGTTATCGTAGCGATCACTTTTATATACCGGCAGGTGAAGCTGCCGATTCAGCAGTTGATCTATGCGGTGAACCGGATCAAGAACGGAGATTTTTCCTACCGGATCTCCATTCGGCCCAAGAGCGAGTTCCGTTTTTTGCTCGAGCGCTACAATTATATGGCCATGCAAATTGAAGAGCTGATCGAAAATGTATACAAGGAGAAAATCCATTCCAGGGAGGCCGTTCTGAAACAATTGCAATCCCAGATTAACCCGCATTTTTTATACAATTGTCTTGCGTATATCAACAGCATGGCGAAGCTGCAGGACCACGACTCCGTCATCGCGATGTCCTACCACTTAAGCAAATATTACCGGAAAACCACGCGGGTAGAGAACCAGACGATCAAGCTGCAAGAGGAGCTTGACTTGATTCACAGCTACCTGGAAATATACAAGCTGCGGATGAGCAGGCTGGATTATCGGATCGAAATTCCCGCTGCCATGAAGCAGCTGTCGATTCCGCGGCTTATACTTCAGCCTATCGTGGAAAACGCCATCATTCACGGTATTGAGCAGAAGAAAACTTCCTCTATGCTCCGGATAACAGGGGAAATGAAGGATAGGGTTTGTCAGATTCATGTGGAAGAGGATGGATTCGGGATGACCGGCGAGGAGATGGAGAGCCTTACCCGAAAGCTCGAGACGCCGCTATACGAAGAGATGGGCTGCGGTCTTTGGAATGTGCACCAGCGGCTGAATATCAAATATGGAGAAGGCAGCGGTCTGACCTTCTCGCGTTCGGAGCTGGGAGGCGTTCGCGTCACGATCCGATGGGACGAGCCTGGCGAAGGTTAATTTACAGCAGGAGGGATTACGTATGTATTGTGTGTTGATTGTTGATGATGAGGAGCACTTGGTGGAAAGTCTTGCGGAAACGACGGACTGGAGCAGGATGGCCGTTTCAACCGTGTACAAGGCTTATTCGGGAGAGCAAGCGCTGGATATTTTAAATTCGTCCCAGGTTGATATTGTTATAGCGGATATTAAAATGCCCGAGATGACGGGAATCGAACTGATCGAAATCATTCACGATAGATGGAAAAGGGTTAAATGTATTTTGCTGACCGGGTTTTCGGATTTCGATTACGCCAAACAGGCAATTAAATTCAAGGCGGCGGATTACTTGCTGAAGCCTGTCGAGACCGAGGAATTGGAGGCTGCGGTAACGCAAATTATCGCTGGTTTGAAGGAGGAATGGGGGCGGATCGCTTCCTATCAACAAGCGGTTTTCACCATTAAAGAGAACCTTCCTCTCTTGAAAAGCAACTTGCTGCAAGACTTGCTTCAAGGGAAGAAGATCGACGCCAAGTCGTTGCAGGAAAAGATGGCCCTTCTCGAAATGCCGTTTTGCACGGGGGATTCTCTCGCTCTGCTGCTCATTCGCATGGAAGGGACTTTCGCCGAATATGATTACCACACCCTTTCCCTGATGGAATACGCTGTCGGAAATATCGCGGCGGAAATTTTTGCCGACCAGTTTTGGATTTGGATCGGCAAAGATCAGCACGACTACTTAACGATGCTGGTCAAGCTGAAGCACCTACAGGACGCACAAGATAAGAACACTTTATTGGAACTCAAGGCGGGTGAAATGCAGCGCAGCGTGCAGATGTACCTGAAGGGCAGCATATCCATTCTGGTCAGTTCCTGGTTTGTTTTCCCGGAGAAACTCTCCCCCACCTACCGCAACAGTCTGGGGACATTGAGGCAACTGGCTGGCAGCGAGGATGAACTGGTCATCACCATGGATTCGATCACCTTTGCAGAGTCGAGCATCGTGGAGCGCTTGTATGAGCCTCCACTGCTGAACGTACTGTTGGAAACCGCTCGCTGGGACGCTTTTCGGGAGAAGGTCGGCCGGGTGATCGATGAGCTTGAGGCGCGCTGGTCCGATTCCTATGAGCACATCATGGAGGCATTTTTCGTGATATCCGGGGCTTTTACCTATATTGTGCACAAGAACGGCTGGCGCTTCTTTGAGCTGATGGGCAATGATCATCGCATACTCGATACGAGCCGGATGACTACGGTGAAGGCGTTGCGGGAGTGGACCTTTAGAATACTGGATAAAATTATCGAGGAAAGCGTGAAGGGCCGTAAGGACAACCGGCAAATGATGATCGGTAAAATTCAGGCCTTCATTCAGGAACGCTTATACACCGACCTCACTGCCCACATGATTGCGGAGTGCGTCAATCTGAATCCCGCCTACGTATCAAGAGTGTATAAGCTGGAAACGGGTGAGAGCATCACGGAGTATATTTTCCGGTTGAAAATGGAGGCGGCGGCCTATTTGCTGAAGTATTCGGACAAAAAAATCTACGAAATTTCCGGTGAGCTGCGATATCAAAACCCGCAGTATTTCAGCAAGCTGTTCCGAAGGCAGTACAATATGTCTCCACAGGAGTACCGCGACGCGATGAGCCGGTAATTTTGACAAAAGACGAGGAGGAACAAAATCATGGCAATGTTAAATATCCAGTTTTTTTCACAGTGCATGATATTCCTCATCTCTATGTAGAGAGCGCAGGGGCGCACGACTGGAATTTCTGGAATAAATATATCGGGCCGGCTATTGAATGGGCCATCGCCGATCCTGCATCGGCCACGTCAATGCTGCCGTGATGCCGTAAGGAAGCGCTATATGCTTGTATAGGCCAACCGGGATTTCCGGTTGGTTTTTACGTTTATCAGTCCAGGCATAATCAAGGCCCTCAAGTGGAGTTGGTAAATGAAGGAGAAGTAAAGTAAAAAGATGAACGTTGTCGCGAAATGTGCGCCATTGCATAATGAAAGCGTAACCAAATGGAAGGCAAATTCAATCGAACTGGGGGATGCAAATGAAAATGAGAAGCAAAAACAGCTCAGTGTGGTTAAAAGGTCTCTCCGTATTAGTGCTGGCTTCGCTTATGCTTGCCGCATGCTCGGGCGGGGGCGGGAACGGGGCAAACGGGGATCCTGGCGGAGCTTCAAAGGATAACCAGAACCAGACCTCCGCCGCGGATGACGGCCCGCTCGGCAAATACGATCCGGCGATCGAAGTATCATTCGTCAGAGATTTGAGCGATGTTGTGGAGAACAATGTGCTTGGCGTGCTGAAGGGCGAAACGATCGACAACAATCGCTGGACCCAATTGTACGAGGACGAGCTTGGCATCAAGATCAAATACGACTGGGTCGTCAAGGGCAGCCCGACTTCCGATCAATATCTGCAGAAAATCAACGTTACTTTGGCTTCCGGCGACTTGCCGGACGTCATCCCGGTGAATGCCACGCAGCTCAAGCAATTGGCCGATTCCGACCAAATCGAGGACATGTCGGAGTTATACGAAAAGTACGCATCTCCTTTTACGAAAAAAGTGCTCTCGGAAGAAGGAACAAGTGTGTTCGATGCCGCTACGTTCGACGGAAAGTTGATGGCGGTTCCCCAGTTGGAATCTTCCATGGAACGGGCGATGTACATTTGGATTCGTACCGATTGGTTGGATAAATTAGGCTTGAAGCCGCCGAAAACGATGGCCGACGTGCTGGCGATTTCGAAAGCGTTTACGGAGGGCGATCCGGACGGGAATGGCAAGAAGGATACCTTCGGTCTTGGCGTGACGAAAGATTTATGGGGCGGGGCGATGGGACTTGAAGGTTTTATGGCCGGATACGCTGCCTACCCTAACATTTGGGTGGAAGACGCCTCAGGCAAACTCGTGTTTGGCAGCACTCAGCCGGAAGTGAAAAAGGCGCTTCAGGTGTTGCAGGATATGGCCAAAAACGGCCAGATCGATCAGGAATTCGGGGTCAAAGACGGGGGCAAGGTGTCCGAACAGATCTCCGCCGGAAAGATCGGGATGGAGTACGGCGAGCAATGGAATTCTATATGGCCCCTTCAGCTTAACCGCGATAATGATCCGAACGCGCAATGGCAGGCTTTCCCGATCGTATCGGAGTCGGGCGAGACGCCGAAGGTGCCGCTTAAATTCAGCACTACCCGTTTCTTCGCCGTTAAGAAGGGAGCCGCTCATCCTGAAGCGGTGATCAAAATGTTCAATTTGCATCTGGAGAAAAACTGGGGCGAAACTGCGGAGTTCGATAAGTATTTTGCGCCGCCGGAGGCCGAAAGCGTATGGCAGCTCTCGCCCGTTACGCCGTATCCGGTTAAGAAAAACGTAGACGCCTTCCGGGCGATTGATGCCGCGCGCAAAGCCGGTGATTTCTCCACACTGACCGGGGAGGCCAAGACGATTCAAGAAAAACTGGAAGCCTACGCGTCGGGATCGTCGGAAGGGTTCGCGTTATGGGGCTGGGAACGGATTTATGGAGAAGTAGGCTCCATGGGAATCGCTGATCAATACGACAAAAACAATCAGTTTCTGCGGGAAAAATTTGTCGGCGCCCCGACTCCAACCATGGTGGAACGCAAAGCGACGCTCGAAAAGCTGCAAAACGAAGTGTTCGTCAAGATCATATTAGGGGATCCCATCGATAAATTCGACCAGTTCGTGGCCGATTGGAAAAAGCTTGGCGGGGACCAAATTACCCAGGAAGTCAACGAATGGTATGAAACTACGAAGTAACGATTCCGGGCCGGAGGGGGGTTTTGCTCTCCCTCAGCCCTACTCTTGCTCACCGATATGGAGGATGAAAATGAGAGCGAAATGGCGAAGAGAATTGCCGCTTCATTTAATGATACTGCCGGGACTAATGTTGATCGTGTTATTTTCGTATATCCCGATGGCCGGCGTTATGATTGCGTTTCAAAAGTTTATTCCCGCCAAAGGCTTGTTCGGCGAGCAGAAGTGGGTCGGCTGGGACAATTTCGAGTATGTCATGAACTTGCCGAATTTCACGCAGGTTTTGTGGAACACCCTTTTTATTTCCGGCTTTAAGCTTATATTAGGGCTCGTGGTTCCGATCATTTTTGCGATTCTCTTAAACGAATTGAAAAATAATCTGATCAAACGGTCCGTGCAAACCGCGATTTATTTACCCTATTTTTTATCCTGGGTCGTGCTTGGCGGCATTTTGATCGATATTCTTTCCCCTTCCGGAGGGATCGTTAATGAATTCCTCGGATTATTTGGGATTTCGAAGATCTTTTTCCTCGGCGACAACGACTGGTTTCCCTTCACGCTGATCGCTTCGGACATTTGGAAAAACTTCGGCTACGGGACAATCGTATATTTGGCGGCAATCACGGGCATCGATCCGGGATTGTACGAAGCGGCGACCATGGACGGCGCCAATCGCTGGCACAAAATGTGGCATATCACGATTCCGGGAATGCGCATGGTGATCGTGCTGCTGTCGGTGTTAAGCCTGGGGCAGCTGCTGAACGCCGGGTTTGATCAAGTGTTTAATTTATACAGTCCGCAAGTTTACGAGAGCGGCGATATTTTGGATACGTTCGTGTACCGGATCGGCTTGCTTGACGCGCAGTACGGGGTAGCGACGGCGGTCGGTTTATTCAAATCGGTCGTATCGTTCACGCTAATTTCCGGCTCCTATTTCTTTGCCTACCGGGTTGCGAAATATCGGATTTTTTAGAGGAGGGAGAACTTTGGAGCAAAGGTTGGCGCCAAAACCGGCAGGGTTTGCCCGCATCCGGCAGGGAAAACGGTTTGAATGGTTTCCTCTGGTCAATGCCGTTATTCTTATCTTGATTTCACTCATTTGCGTCTTGCCCTTGATTCATATCATAGCGGTTTCTTTCAGTTCGAGCGCGGCGGCCTCGGCGGGGTACGTGAGGATGTGGCCCGTCGATTTCACATTCGCCTCTTACATGTATACGGCGAGCCGCAACGAATTCTGGCAAGCGATGCTCGTGTCTCTGACGCGGATTGGCTTGGGAACTCCGCTCAACCTGCTTTTGACCATCTTGGTCGCTTATCCGCTGGCCAAAGAGTCGCATGCTTTTCGGTTTCGCAGCCTGTATGCGTGGCTCTTTTTTATTACGATGCTGTTCAACGGGGGACTGATTCCCTGGTATTCGACGATTAAAGAATACGGGCTGCTCGATTCGATTTGGGCGCTTATTCTGCCAGGCGCGGTTCCCGTATTCAGCGTCGTGCTGCTGCTTAACTTTTTCCGGGAGATTCCGAAGGAGCTGGAAGAAGCGGCGCTCATTGACGGAGCGAGCCACTGGAGGACGATGTGGGCGATCTTCGTGCCGATCTCCAAGCCCGCGCTTGCCACACTGGCCTTGTTTTCCATGGTCGAGCATTGGAACAGCTGGTTCGATGGTCTGCTGCTGATGGGCAACCCGTCCAATTATCCGCTGCAAAGCTATATTCAAACCATCGTGATCCAGCAAAACCTGTCGAATATGTCGAGAGACGATATGCTCAACCTGGCGCTTATTTCCGATCGGACGTTGAAATCGTCGCAGATTTTCCTCGGTTCACTCCCGATTATTTTGGCGTATCCATTCTTGCAGAAATATTTCGTAAAAGGTATCGTTTTGGGCAGCGTCAAAGGATGAATGTGCGATTAATTGCATAGGGTTATCAAATGTCTGGTTGTCTCTTCGGTTTCGGGCTATAATTGAGAAAAAATGGCTGGAGGCATCGGCTTTGTTTTTAAGGCAAGACTTTTCGCTGCGAAATACGATATTTCTACGGTTGATCATCACTTTTCTGCTGATCATGCTGCCTATTTTGTTATCCGCGGTTTATCTGTACCATTGGGTCGTGCAAACCGCAAGCGCGGACATTACCAAAACGGCTGCCGCGCAAACTGCATTCTATTTGACCGACCTGGAAAATGAGATCGAACGTATAAAGCTATTGCAGTTCAGCCTGCTGGAGGACGATAACCTGAACGAACTCGCCCTCGCCTGGGAAACGATGGCGACGATCGACCGTACGGAGAATATGAATTCGCTGATGAAACGGTTGTACACCGTCCAAAACAGCAGCATGTATATCAAGGACGTGAGCATTCATATCGCGACGATCGATCGAACGATGTCGGCCCTGGGCGGAGTGCGCGGGTTCGAAGCTGAGCGCTACCGCGAAATCCGCTCTGTATTTGGCAGCGCTTCCCAGGTCATCGAATGGAATGGCGGACTGTTCCTCGGCGCGATGAAACAGCGGGGAACCAAGGGGGCGGAGCCGTTGTTTACGGTCGAGATCGAGCTGGATACGCTAAAGCTTCAGGAGGCGCTGGCCCAATTCAACACCTATCCCGGCAGCGGCACGCTGCTGCTGTCGGACAGCGCCAAGGTGGCTTTGGCGAGCGGAACGGGGGAATTGTCGAAAGCCGGCGCCCCCTTTTATGTCCGGGAAATCCGGCCGGACGCAGCAGGCAAAACGGCCAAGCTGCTTATTGCGGGGAACCGGTATTACGCCGTCCAGGCGCACTCTGCGGACCTGGGATTGTCGATCTACCGTTTCATTCCCGATCAGGTCGTGCGGAAGCCGTTGAGCAAGTTTTACAAATGGGCATGGGTATTTGCCGCCTGTGCATTGGGGATTTTTGCCGCTTTTGCGTTGTCTACCTATAAGTTCATTCACAAGCCTATGCTGACGCTCGTTAAAAGCTTCAGGAGGATGGAGCAAGGGGATCTGAGCATTTATATCGCCCATGAATCCAAAGACGAGTTTCGGTACTTGTACGGCCGGTTTAACCAGATGGTGGAGAATTTGCGTTCCTTGATCGATCAAGTCTATAAGCAAAAAATCATGGCTCAGCGAGCGGAGCTGAAGCAGCTGCAATCGCAAATCAACCCGCACTTTTTATATAACAGTTTTTTTATCCTGAATACGATGGCCAAGACGGGGGACACGGAACGCATCGAACAGTTTACGACGCTGCTCGGGGAGTATTTCGAGTTTGTGACGAGGAATGCTTCCGATTTGGTCGCTTTGGAACAGGAGATTCATCATGCGAGAATGTATGCGGAAATTCAGGAATTAAGGTTTTCCAGAAGGATTCAGGTCCGTTTCGATACGCTGCCCGATGAGCTGCGGTCGATTCCCGTGCCCCGGTTGATCGTTCAACCTATCATTGAAAACGCATTCAAGCACAGCCTTGAAAAAAAGGTCAAGGACGGCTTGATCGCCGTCCGTTTCGAGAAGGCGAGCAGCCAGGTACGAATTATCGTGGAGGATAACGGAGACCGCTTGGCGGATGAAGCGTTGGAGCGGATACGGATAGCATTGCACGATGTCCGGGATCAGGCCGAGACCACGGGGATGGTCAACATTCATCGCCGAATTCGCATCACATTCGGGGAGGATAGCGGATTGCAAACGGAACGGAGCGAGCTTGGAGGGCTTAGGGTAACGATCCTTCTTGCCGATGGAGGTGACCGGTCAGGTGTACAGAATGCTGATCGTTGACGACGAAGAGATCATTACGGATGGCTTGGCGGATATTTTCGGAAAGCTGAACCTCGACCTCGATCTGTACAAGGCGTATTCCGGCCAAGAAGCGCTGGACTTGTTAAACCGGACCAGAGTCGATATCGTCTTGTCCGATATCTGCATGCCCGGTATGGACGGCCTGGAACTGATGGAAGCCATACGTCTCAACTGGCCGCAGTGCAAAATTGTTTTTCTGACGGGGCATAGCGACTTCAACTATGTCTATCAGGCGATTCAAGCGCCGGACGTGCAATATGTGCTGAAGAACGAAGGTTATCCGAAATTGATCGCAGCCGTTGAGCGAGCGCTTCAGGAATTGGCGGATACTTGGCGCGCGAACGATCTGATCCGGCGGTCGAAAGAGCAGCTGCATACGCTTGAGACGCTTGCGCATGGGGACTATTTTCGAAATCTGTTATTCCACGACGTCCTCTTCGAACGGGTACTGGCGGAAGATTTCCAGCGGCTGCAGATACCGCTGGACGCGTCTCTGCCGGTGCTGATCGCGCTTGGCAATTTAACGCATGCCGGAACGGCGGGGGCGTCCCCATCGTATGCCGATCGGCAGGAGACGGCACTTGCGGTTAAGTTTCTGGCGGAGGCGTTTTTGGCGGAGCGGACGAACAGCATCGGCGTCATTGATCGATACGGCGATCTGATTTGGCTTTTTCAGCCCAAGCGGCTTATCGATGGGGAAAGAACGGACGCTTTCGAACAGACGGTTATGTATTTGGAAGGGACATTTGAGCTGATTCAGCAAACCTGCCTGGAGTCGCTCGATACGACGGTTGCCGTTACGCTAAGCGGCGAAGCGTTCGCCTGGGAAGGACTTCCCGCCGTTTACGACAAAATGAGGCGGCACCAGCATGATCGGACCGGGGACGGAACGCGAATGGTCCAAAAGGTGTTTCCCAATGAGGACGCCCCGGCGTCCGCCTCGATCCGCAGCCGGTCATTGCGCGATAAATCCGAAGCGTTAGCCGCGCATTTGGAAGCAGGAAGAAGAAAGGAATTCATGAGGCTGTTCGACGAATTGGCCGAGCCGGCAGCTTACGAACACGGGAGGGAAGACCCCAATCTGACGGAGCTTTGTTACACCATTGCGCTTGTGCTGCTGTCTTACATCAATCGCTGGGAAGTTCGCGAGATCGGTTCGTTTGGCCTGATGCGGCTGGAGGACTATCATTCCTGGAGAGAAGCCTTTGAGTTTTTGAAAGGCGCGGCCGAGGTTCTGTTTTCGCTCCGGCAAAGCGGAGAGCAGAAGAGGGCGGCCGGCGCAATCGATAGAATGTGCTTGTACATTGAACATAACATCAGCGAAGATCTGTCCCTTGTGAGACTGGCGGATGAATTCCATTTCAATCCCTCCTATTTGTCCAGGCTATTTAAGCAGGAACGGGGTGTCAATCTATCGGAATATATCGATGAGCTCCGAATCCGCAAAGCGAAGGAACTGCTGAGGAAGGACGAGTTGAAGGTGGCCGAGGTCGGTTGGTTGATCGGATACGAAATGCCGCAATCCTTTACCCGGTTTTTTAAAAAATGGACCGGCTTAACGCCGCAGGAATATCGCACCGGCACGCAAAGCGGCGACGGGTCCTTTTTGTGATTTTGACGCTTTCTAAAGTTGCCTTTTAAAGTCCGGAAGCATAGCAGGCCTTGTATTCCGAAGGCGTCATATTCATATAAAACCTGAACCATTTGGAAAAGTAACTGACATGCTGGTAGCCGGACTCCAGCGCGGCTTCCAGAACATTGTACGATCCGCTGCGCAGCAAGCCCGCGGCTTTATTGATCCGGATAAAATTCACATATTCCATCGGCCGCATTCCGGTCTGCGTTTTGAAAAATTTGCAAAAATGGGAACGGCTAAGGGACACTACGGCAGCCAGTTGATCCAACTCAAGCTTTTCATGGGAGTGCTCTTCCATATAAGCCAGCACCTTTTTGATTTGCCGGTTATATTCATATGCGTGGCGTTTTCCTTGATCGTCGTTTTTTTCCATCAATCCGTGCCGGCAAACATCCGCAATCAGCAGCAGCAGGAGGCCTTTCAAGCTCAATTCGTAAGCGGGCGACCGCTGCTCGAAGCGGGTCAGAAGCTGCCGTATATAGTCCAGCAATTCGGGAGGCGTCCCTGCGGGAGCGGACAACAAGGCGGGCAGCCTGGCTGTCCCCTGCAGGATCGGCCCGAGGAACAGCTCCTGGATTCGATCCGCTTGGAGCGAAGACAGCCAGGATAATTTGAACACGATGGAGTAATAGCAAATCCCTGCATCATGATCGTTAATTCCCGAATGGAGTTCGCCCGGGTGAACGACGAGCGCTTCTCCCTCCCGAATGGCGAACTCCCGGCTTTCGATTCGGAACGTGGCCGTTCCTCGGGCCAGATAGATGATTTCCATCTCATTATGCCAATGGATGGGAAGGATGGAAAGAACCCCGGCTTGATGCTCCACCTTGTATATATACAGCGGAAAATCGGGAACGCCGTGCGGCTTGTTTTCCCGGTAACGATGCTCGAACATACGCCCTCCTGGAAATCGTAATATAGTGCGAATAATACGCAATTAACTGCTAGATATGATGGGGTTAGCGATAATATCATTATATTATCAAATCCATGGAGAAGGGTAGCGATAGTTTTGAGGTTGACTCATTTTCATACCGAATCGAACGGCGTTACGTTAAACACCTCTGACGGAATCATGCAGATCGCATTTTGCACACCCGGGATTGCCAGAATCCGTTATACTTTGGATTCGGAGTTCAGCGGGAAACAGAGCCTTATGGTTGTGAATCGGCCGGAAAGACGGGATATGCAATTGAAGATTGCAGATCAGCCGGGCCATCTGGAAATCTCGACCGAGCTGCTTAAGGTAAGGGTGGACAAATCAACGTGCGCATTCAGCTATTGGGATTCTAGCGGCAGTCTGCTCGCGGCAGAACCGTCCAGAGGCGGGAAAACGCTCGAGCGCACCGAAGTTTACCGCACGATCTTCGATGCTTCGGCGGGCGGGGTTGATACGGATCATGGGGCGGACGGGTTCCGCGCTAGGGCGGAAGGGATGAACCGCATTTTCGACAGGCAGGCCTATCATACAAAGCTGGAGTTCGAATGGCAAGCTGACGAGGCGCTGTATGGTCTTGGCTCGCATGAAGAGGGGATGATGAATCTTCGGGGTAAACATCAATATTTGTACCAGCAAAATATGAAGGCAGTTATCCCGGCCCTTTTATCTACAAGAGGTTATGGAATTTTGGTGGATTCCTATTCGTACATGAGTTTTCATGACGACTCATTCGGTTCTTACATTTGGACTGACGTCGACGATGAAATGGAATTTTATTTTATTTACGGTCCGGAATTCGATCAGATCATCGCCGGGATTCGCTATTTGACGGGCGAAGCGCCGATGCTGCCGAAATGGGCTTACGGCTATATGCAATCGAAGGAACGCTACGTTTCCCAGGAGGAATTGATCGATACCGTACAGGAATATCGCGGCCGCGGGTTGCCTCTCGATTGCATTGTATTGGATTGGCAATCATGGACGGGGGAGCTATGGGGGCAAAAGACGCTTGATCCGCAGCGTTTCCCGGACCCTTCGGAAATGATGCGCAAGTTGCATGCGCTGAACGCCAAGCTGATGGTATCGATCTGGCCGATCATGAAAGAGGGCGGCGAGAATCACCGGGAAATGAGCGAGCATGGGTTTCTGCTTGGCAACCAAGCAACCTATGACGCTTTTAAGGATGAAGCCCGCCAATTGTATTGGAAGCAAGCTCATGCCGGACTGTTCTCGCACGGGATAGACGCATGGTGGTGCGACTGCACCGAGCCGTTCGAAGCGGACTGGAAAGGGGCGGTCAAGCCGGAGCCCGAACAGCGAATGCTGATGAATACGGGGGAAGCCAAGCTTTATCTCGATCCGGAGTATATCAATGCCTATTCGCTGCTGCATTCCAAAGGCATCTATGAAGGACAACGTTTCGTAACCGACGGCAAGCGGGTCGTGAATTTGACGCGTTCCGCTTATGCCGGGCAGCATCGTTACGGCACGGTTACTTGGTCGGGAGATATATCTGCCAACTGGGAGACGCTTAGAAAGCAGATTGCGGACGGTCTTAACTTTTGCGCGTCAGGCTCTCCGTACTGGACGCTGGATATCGGCGCGTTTTTCGTTCATAGCCATAAAGATCTATGGTTCTGGAACGGAGATTATAACGATGGAGTTGCAGATCTGGGGTATCGCGAGCTGTATGTCCGCTGGTTTCAATTGGGGGCTTGTCTGCCGATGTTCCGTTCCCACGGGACGGACACGCCAAGGGAAATATGGCAATTCGGCGAGCCGGGCGAACCATTTTACGATACGTTGGTGAAATATCTGAAGCTTCGGTACAGGCTGCTGCCCTACATTTATTCACTTGCGGGGGCGGTTGCGCATCATAGCTATACGATGCTCCGGGCGCTAGCTTTCGATTATCGGGAGGATGCGCGTGTGTACGATATTGACGACCAGTTTATGCTGGGTCCGGCCTTCCTGGTTGCGCCCGTCACGACAGCGATGTATTACGGGCCCGGTTCCCGTGAACTTCAAGGCGTCAGCAAGTTGCGCAGCGTCTACCTGCCGGCCGGCGAATGGTACGATTATTGGACTGACGAACGAATCGAGGGCGGCCAAACGATTGAAGCGAAAGCCGATTTGGAGACGCTTCCGCTCTTTGTCCGTGCCGGCTCCATCATTCCTGTCGGACCGGACGTGCAATATGCGGATGAACGGCCTGAAGCGGTTATTCGACTGAAAGTATACCCCGGTAAAGATGCCGTATTTACGCATTATGAAGATGAGGGGGATACTTATAACTATGAGGCGGGTGCTTATTCCACGATTGAGATGCGTTGGTGCGAATCGGACCGCACGCTGACGATTGGGGGGCGGATCGGCAGTTATGACGGCATGCCTGAGGACAGACAATTCGCAGTTGAAATCGCCGGGAATTCCGGTCAAAGCATCGTTTCTTATCAGGGTGCCCCTGTGGTCGTGAGGGAAGATGAGATTGAAGTATGAGAAGAAAGTCTTTCAGTTAACAAGGAGGGTGTAATTATAGTGAAAAAACAAGGATTGAATCCCTATCTCCCATCATGGGAATACGTACCTGACGGAGAGCCGTATGTTTTTAACGGCAGAGTTTATGTGTATGGTTCTCACGACCGTTTCAACGGACACGCTTTTTGTTTAGATGACTATGTGTGCTGGTCGGCGCCCGTGGATGATCTGGGCGACTGGCGGTATGAAGGCGTGATTTACAAGAAAACGGATGACCCGCTGAATCCGGATGGCAGAATGTGCCTTTATGCACCTGACGTTACCGTCGGCCCGGATGGACGGTATTATCTCTACTATGTTCTGGATAAGGTTTCCATCGTTTCGGTAGCCGTCTGCGATACGCCGGCCGGCAAGTATGAATTTTACGGTTACGTCAGGTATGCCGATGGCACACGCTTGGGAGAAAGAGAAGGCGATGAGCCCCAGTTTGATCCGGGCGTGTTGACGGAAGGAGAGCAGACCTACCTGTATACCGGTTTCTGTGCGATTGGAGACAAATCCAGACACGGCGCAATGGCCACGGTGCTTGGTCCTGATATGCTCACGATTGTGGAAGAACCGGTATTTGTCGCGCCGAGCGAACCTTACGGCAAGGGCAGCGGGTTTGAAGGACATGAGTTTTTTGAGGCCCCTTCCATAAGGAAGAAGGGCGATACCTATTATTTTGTCTATTCCTCGATCGCCATGCATGAATTGTGTTATGCCACCAGCAAATTTCCGACGAAAGGATTTGTTTACCAGGGGGTTGCCGTAAGCAACAACGATCTACATATTGATTCCTACAAGCCGGCGGACAAACCGATGTATTACGGCGGCAATAACCATGGCAGCATCGTCCACATCAACGGGAAATGGTTTGTTTTTTACCATAGACATACCAACGGTACAGCTTTCTGCCGGCAAGGCTGTATCGAGCCGATCGCATTCCGGGAAGACGGAACAATCCTTCAGGCGGAGATGACCTCCTGCGGTCCGAATGGCGGACCGCTTGCGGGGCGCGGGGAATATCCCGCTTACCTGGCATGCAATCTGTTTTGTAAAGACGAGGAGCTGTATACAGGCGGTTTCGGCCAATCCGGGGCATGGCTGGATAGCCGTTTTCCGAAAATCACCCAGGATGGAAAAGACGGGGATGAAGAAATCGGGTACATCGCCAATATGATGGATTCCGCTACGGCCGGGTTCAAGTATTTTGACTGCCATGGAATCAGGAAGATTAAAATCAAGGTGCGCGGATATTGCCACGGCGTCTTTGAGGTGAAAACAGCTTGGGACGGCCCGGCTCTCGGGAATATACCGGTCCATTTTTCGAATATCTGGACGGAATATTCTGCCGATCTCGTCATACCGGACGGCATACAGGCGTTATATTTTACGTATAGAGGCTCGGGAGGCGCAAGCCTGTCCTCGTTTACATTACTTGGAGATGAATAGAATAGGAATACCATCTAAAAAATCGGCCTTGTTCGCATCGTCTGCGAAGAGGCCGATTTTTAATGCGTTTTTAGATTTACTTATTTCAATTTTCCTGCACGGATGTCGTCTGTCATCCCTTTATAAGGCGCTTTGGAGATTAGTTCTTGATTGTTAACGCCGGCATTCTCCCAAAATGTGATGTCAGCAAATTCAGGAACAACATATTTGGGATAAGTTTCATATTTTTCGCGTGATTCTTTCATTAATTCAAGATGGTCATTTTGATAACAAACCGTAATTTCCGGATGTTCATGAACCCACTTTGGGAAAAAAATAACACCGTGCATTCGTTTTTCATTTGGCATAAAATTCAAGGAAACGTCCGTTCCTGTTGGTTCGGTCCAGGATACTTTATAAACGCCTTCCGTTAGTTTTACAATATCAACTTCCTGGTCCCGCACCCAGCGGCCCGCAACCATGCCGCTATGGATCCGATAATCAATGGTATGGTCATTCTTAATGTAGATTTCGTATTCCCAACCATTTTCATAAGTATAAATCATATGGCTTCCTACAAAGTCTTTTAAAGCTTCTTTCGGTTGCATATGAAATCCCTCCTTATTTAAATAATTACCAGCTTGAACGATGTTATTTCATATCCCGCCAGTTCTGGATATTGTTCTCCCAAATATATTTATATTTTCCGATAATATCTCTTGCCGTTTTTGGCTTTTGTCCAGTTAAAGTTTCAATGGCATCGGAATGAACGTTTAAAAGCCCTTCTTTAATGCTGGCATCGGTTGTCACGAGATCATCGCCGCAGAATGGAACGGGCGAGCGGGAGAAATCCCCGGTAATTTCTCTAGGAATGTGCAGTTTCTCCAGGTGTTCATAATATTGCTCCGCATTCACAGGAATATACTCCAGGTCTCTACCGGAAACTTCTTTAATGAGGTTGCACAGATCCCTTACGGAAACAGACTCTGATCCTACGATATTATAAGCCTCGTTGTCTTTGGCTTTTCCGAGCAGGGCTGCGGCTGCGGCCCTTGCGCAATCATCTTTGTGAACTAAAGTAGCCCGTTCTTCGCCGGCAGTGCTCAACCATTTATTGTCGGACATTAGTGCCAACATCGTATACATTGTCAGATAGTTTTCTAAATATAAGTTATTTCTCATTGCATTGTAGGTAATGCCTGTTGACTTTAAGTAGTTTTCAGTTGCCGTATGGTCCGGAGTTACAAAAACGTGAGCGTAATTAGGATCTGTCGCACCGATAAATGAGCTATACGTGATGTGGGAGATTCCTGCTTTGATCGCCGTATCAATCGCATTTTTGTGCTGTTGGACTCTTCTGCCTACTTCAAGGCCAGAGACAATATAGATGCGGTCACCATCTTTGAAAGCCCGTTCCATGGATGGAATGTCATCATAATGGATTTCAAAGATTTTGACTCCCGCATTTTCCCATCGTTGAACCGTATCTTTGGGAATTCTGTCTTTCTTCATGCATGTGAAGGTTAAATTGCGGCCATCTACTTCTGCGAGCACGGTTTCCGCTACACGGCTTGCTAGTTGACCATCTACGCCTGTTACAATATAACGCATGGGTATTCCTTCTTTCCTGGTGATAACTTTCACAAGCAAAGAATAGCATAGGTTGACACTACAGTGAAATTACCCTATGTTATGATTTATAAAAAGGATTTATTATTAAAAGGGTGTTTCAAATGAATATTCAGCAACTAAAGTGCTTTGTTTCTCTTGCCGAGACACTGAATTTTTCAACAACGGCTGAGAAATTAAATTTGACACAACCTGCTGTAAGCCACAATATAAAAAGTTTAGAAAATGAGCTGGGAATCATTTTATTTGTGCGCAACAAAAGGACCGTTAATTTGACTTTAGCCGGCAATAGCTTTTACGAAGATATGGAAGGACTTCTATTTAGATTAGACCAATCCATTAAGAAAGCAAAACTGCTCTCGGAAAAATATGAAAGCACTTTGGTTATCGGATACACGGAGACTGTTTTTGAGAAGAAAGTTTTGCCGGACATTATTAGGCGGTTTAAGGAAAGATACCCGCAGATTCAGATTCAGTTGAAGAAGTCTAATTTGACTAGAGAGAAAGAAGACTTATTAAACCAAAAGTTTGATATCATATTTACTTCGGAAGATAATTTGGGAAAGGACATTGATTTTTGTTTTTATCCAGTACTTAAAGGGTCCTATGTTTGTGTACTGCCCAAAAATCATCCTATTGCGAATGAAAGTGTGCTGGACATCGAACAATTAAATCATCAAGCGATCATTTTATTTGACGAACACCAATCCCCTCCAACACTAAAAAGGATGAACAGGAAAATTATTGAGAATTGTCCCGATTCCATTTATACCTATGGAGATACCATAAATACAGTACATACCATGATAAAAAGTGATCTTGGCGTTTCGGTTCTGCCGGACTTTGTGATTGGAGAGGACAATGAGATCGCCTTTGTCCCCTTAAGCTATACTGAAGAAGTGGTTTACGGTATTGCGTGCCTTAGAAGCGAACAGCGCTTAGAAGTAAAACGCTGGATTTCAACTATAAAAGAGTTATTCACTTAAACCAAAACCTGAACCAGGCAATGAGAAATCTTTGCTTTGGCTTCAGGTTTTTATATCTTTTTGATCCGGCAACGGGGCTGGCTCTTAAAAAATGACAACGCTTTCTTAGAAATGTTGGCTTACGGCGATAAAGTCCAGGAGGATACACTAGATGTAAAGCCCATGGTTCCGAAGTAAGTTTTGCACGAAGCTTACTCAGGAAGCAATGCGCACAAAACTTTGAGGAGGAGCGCATATGGAACTGGATACACAGCTTATGAGCCCCGCGGCTGGGGTTGGCCGGCGAACCCAATTGTGGAAGCGGTTCAAAAAGCAAAAGGTACTGCATGTATTTGTCGGACTCGGCATGATCTTTCTGCTGATTTTTTCGTACACGCCGATGTTCGGTATTTTGATGGCTTTTAAAGACTACAGCATTTCAAACGGCATTAAGGGGATCTTTACCAGCGAGTGGGTGGGTCTGAGGTATTTCGATGAATTCATCCACGATTATCAGTTTGCCACGATTGTCCGCAACACGCTGGTCTTGAGCTTTCTGAAGGTCATCTTCGCTTTTCCCGCGCCGATCTTGCTCGCGATCATGCTGAACGAAGTGAAGAACATGGCATTCAAGCGGTTCGTTCAGACAATCAGCTATTTGCCGCATTTTATTTCCTGGGTTGTTGTTGTCGGCGTCTCCTACGCTTTTCTGTCCGCGGACGTTGGCATGGTCAACAGAGCCCTGATCGAAGCCGGATTCATCGACAAACCGCTCAATATTTTGACGAGTCCCAATTACTTCTGGGGGCTTGCCGTCGGAAGCGCGATTTGGAAGGAAATGGGCTGGTGGACAATCATCTTCCTGGCTGCCATTACGGGAATCAATCCCTCGCTTTACGAAGCCGCCGAGATTGACGGCGCCGGCAGGCTGGCGCGCATCCGTTATATCACGCTCCCGGGGATGAAGGGGACCATCGTCGTTGTGCTGGTCCTGACGATCGGCAGCATTCTCGGCGGCGGGCTGGTCGGTTCGAACTTCGAGCAGGCCTACCTGTTCGGCAACAGCATCAACAATCCGACATCGGAGATCGTACAGACCTACGCGTTCAAAGTCGGTCTGAGCGACGGCCGTTTTTCCTATGCGGCGGCGATCGATCTAATTCAATCCGTCATCTCGGTGGTGTTGATTTTCTCCAGCAACTTCATCGCCAAGCGAGTGTCAGGGTCAAGCTTATTCTAGAAAAAAGGAGGGTTGGTGGTGCTCAAAAGCCAAAAACAGAAGGATTTTCTTTTTGACAGCGTGATTTACATCGTTTTGTTTATCATCATGCTCACCATGCTGTACCCGTTCTATTATGTGTTGATCGCCTCATTTAACAAAGGTTCCGATACACTCCTGGGAGGCGTTTATTTGTGGCCCCGAAGCGTTACTCTGGAGAATTACAAAGTTTTTCTGGACGATCCGAAATGGTATCGCGCCTTCTTGGTTACGGTTGCCCGGACGATATCGGGCACGGTGTTGGGACTTCTGCTGACGAGCCTGGTCGCTTACGCTCTTTCGCACCGTGATTTGTTGTTCAGCAAGACGTATTTTACGATCATCATTTTCGCGATGTACTTCTCCGGCGGCTTGATTCCCTATTACGTGGTGCTGCGTTCGATCGGACTGCTTAATTCATTTGCCGTTTACATTGTCCCGTCCATGCTTAACACGTTTTTTCTGCTGATCGCCATCTCGTTCTTCCGGGAAATCCCCGGCGAGATGAAGGAATCGGCGCACATGGACGGCGCTGGCGAACTCGTGATTTTTTTTCGGATCATCCTGCCGGTTTCGACGCCGGTACTCGCCACCATGGCGTTGTTCATGGGCGTCGGCCAATGGAATTCATGGCTGGACTCCGCTTATTTCGTACAATCGGAGAACCTGAGAACGCTTACTTACCGCATGATGGAAGTGATCAACAAGAGCAACTCGCCAATGGATGCCATTGCCGTTGCAAACAGCGCTTCGGCCTCGGCAGGGGTTACGAGCTTCTCGCTGCAGGTAACGTCGATGGTGGTCTCCATTGTGCCGATCATCTGCGTTTATCCGTTTCTGCAAAAATACTTTGTGCATGGAATCATGTTAGGCTCTGTGAAAGGATAAGTAGTTGTTTCTATTTTTAAGCGCTTACATTAAAATGACAATATATCCATTGGAGGGGTTTGTTTTGAAAACATTCCAAAGCTACAAGCTGCTTGCAGCGACACTGGCGGCGGTGCTTGCGTTCATGCTGCTGTCCGCCTGCGGCAACAACGGCAACGGCGAAGGCGCGAAGCAAGGCGGCGATTCGCCGGAGAAATCCGGCGGCGTGAAGGAGTTGTCGCTGTTCATCGATGCGCCATGGTATCCGGTTAAAGAATGGAAAGGACCGATCGCAGAGAAAATTACGGAGAAAACGGGAGTCAAGCTCAACGTTACCGTCGCAACGGACGATAAGCAGCTGCCGCTGATGATCGCTTCCGGAGATCTGCCGGACCTCGTCTTCACGTATGCCAACATTAATCGAATGTCGGATTCGAAGCTGTCCTATCCCTGGAATGAGTTGATCGAGAAATATGCGCCGGATTTCAAAATCGATCAGACGAGAATTGCGATCCATACAATGGACGACGGCAACTTCTACACGGTACGGAATTCCTTCGCCACACAGGAGGAAATGGCTCAAAATAAATATTCGATCGGCAGCGACGGCAATCCCGGCATAGCCGTGCGGGAAGATATCCTGAAGGAGCTCGGCAATCCGCCGATTCAATCGCTTGACGATTTCACGAAGGTGCTGGGCATGGTCAAGGAGAAGTATCCCGATATGGTGCCGCTGATGATGGACAAAGAGTGGATTGAGCAGTATTTTCTGCAGCAGTTCGGCACCGAAGCCCTCCTGGATGGCTGGTATGAACGAGATGGAAAAGTGGATTATGCCATCAGACAGCCGAAGATGTTGGACTTCTTCAAATTTATGAATGGCTTATATCGCAATGGATACATTCTGGCGGAAAATTTCGCATTCGCAAACGACCAGATTGACGACCAGTACGTAACAAGCGGCAAAGCGTTTGCTCACGTTTATACCGTTACCACGGCGGACTCGGATAACATCAAAATTAAGAGCAATGGAGGTTCATTTACGTTCAAAATGCTGCCCAGCGCCTTGTCGAAAGACGCGAAGGTGGTGAGCACGGGTCTCGGATTTGCCGGTACTTTCATCACCAAGAAAAACAAGGATCCGGAGGCGTCAATCAAGTTCATTCAATACCTGGCGAGCGACGAAGGCAAAAAACTGACCATGTTTGGCGTCGAGGGCGAGCATTGGACATGGAACGATGCGGGTTATCCAGATCTGAAATACAATCCGACGGATGCCGATTTCATTAACGGCAATGGAATTAAATGGTGGTATCTGTACAACGACGGAGTCACGGAAGGCATGCTGTCCTATGTTCCGGGCACGCAGAAGACACAGGCCTTGATGGAGACAAAGGCCATTACGGCCTATAAGCCGGCGCTCGGCCTGATTCAGACCCAGCCGGATTCTAAAGAAAAGACGATCAAAACCAAGATCGACGAGATGATCAAAAATGAGAAGGTTAAAATTTACCTGGCGAGTTCCGAAGAGGAAGCCGTTGCGAAATACGAGAATATGGTGAAGACGGCCGAGAATATGGGCTTGCAAGAGCTT
Organism: Paenibacillus macerans; assembly: GCF_023715465.1. Classification (GTDB taxonomy): domain Bacteria; phylum Bacillota; class Bacilli; order Paenibacillales; family Paenibacillaceae; genus Fontibacillus; species Fontibacillus macerans_A. The sequence goes on along the minus strand of NZ_JAMBOE010000005.1, from coordinate 559,585 downwards.
GTCGATTGGGCAAACGAGACTTATCAGAAGAAGAAGGATTTGTTCGAGTAAGCGAAGGTCGCCGCAACCGGTAGGGAGGTCAAAACTCTACCGGGTTTTGCTTGCTCATGGTACGGTTAGAAGAAATAAATCGGCAGCGGGGGGAATCGTTACCGTGAGCATCGTACGCAAAATCATTTTAGGATATGTCATCTTGATTTTTATTCCGGTCGTCACGTTCGGATATTACTATTATGTACAAATCTACGGCAACCTGACCCAACAATTCGTGGAGAGCCGGCAAAAAATATTGGAACAGGCGAAGGCAAACATGAAGGCGGATCTGACCCGAGTCGACTCCATCCATCGCTTGCTGCAATATAACCCGTATGTGACGGATTATTTAGGCGGAATTTATGAATCCGAATCGGACAGCATTTACGCCTACAACCGGTATATCAGTCCGATTATTACACAGTCGCTGTATGCCAATCCGGAAATTGAGAGGTTCAGGATATATACAACAAAGGAGCGCGCACTTCAAATCACCGACCGGTTTCTCGATATATCGTCTCTGGATCCTCAGGGCAAGGAGATCGCCAGTTCGCTGAAGCCTGGTCAAGGAGTGTGGGGTGTGCCCGATCCGGGAGCCCGGGAACCGCGGCTCGTTTTTTACCAGAACATTTACAACCCGGATTTTACAGAGATCATCGGGCTTCTTGAGCTCCGCATCAGCGGTGGTCTGATCCGGAAATTTTACAACGCGACAGGCGGAGAAGGCAACTGGAAAGCGTTCCTGTTACCGAAGCAAGGAGGTCTGCCGGCGGCGGAAGGCGCAGCTGCCGGGATTGACGACGAAACGTGGAAGCTGCTCGGCTCGAACGATACGAAAGCCTATTTCATCAACCGGAAAACGATCGTAAATCAGCTTTACATCGAGGAGCTTGGCGTCCGGGTCGTCGTCACCGGAAAGGTAGACGAAGTGTTTCACGCGGTCAAACGCAAAGAGATTATTCTGATTTCCACCATCGTCCTTCTTCTGGCGGCACTGTCGCTTGCGTATTATGCACTCGCGTCTACCATTACGAAACGTATCCTTCGCCTGGCCAGACATATGCGCAACTTGAGCGATGACAATATGAAACAGTACATCAGCAAGCACGACAAGCCGAACCGTCAGGATGAGATCGGGTTTCTGACCATGACCTACAATTCGATGATCCAGCGTATGGATGAGCTGATCAACAACGTCCACCGGGCCGAGCTGCGAAACAAAGAAGCGGCCTATAAAGTGCTGCAAGCCCAAATCAAACCGCATTTTCTATACAACACGCTTGAGACCATCCGAATGCTGGCGGAATCCAATAACGATAAAGAGGTAGCCGACATTTCCTATTGGTTCGGGAAGCTGATGCGTTACAGCCTGTCTTCGAAGGAGGACCAAACGGTTCTTGCCAGGGAAATCGAGACGGTCGTCTTCTATCTCAATATTCACAAAATGCGGCTTCAGAACAGGCTGAGTTACGAGATTGACATCACCGTCGACGCGGAGCAGATCGCCTGCCCCCGGTTCATGCTCCAGCCTTTGATCGAGAACAGCATCATCCATGGGGCGTCCGCGACGCTGCGACCCGTCCATATCAAGCTTCAGGCGTCGGAAACCGCCGACGAAATCCGGATCTGCGTTTCGGACAGCGGAATAGGCATTCCGGAAGACAAACTGCCCAGGCTCCGTTCACGGCTAACGGGGGGAGGCGATGTACATTCCGTCCAGGAGATGGAGGGAGGCGTAGGTCTGATTAACGTCAACGAGCGGGTCAAATCGTTTTTCGGCGGAGCTTCGCACTTGGCGCTTGATAGTGAGCAAGGCCGGGGAACATGTCTCACCATCATCATATCGAAAGGGGCGCCGGGTCAACGATGAGATTATTGATTGTGGATGATGAGCCGCTTATTCTTGGGGGATTGGTCAAGGTCATCAAGGATGCGGCTCCGCTCGGTACCGAGGTGCGCGAGGCAGGCAACGCTTTTGAAGCGCTTGAAGTCATGAAAGGTTATATGCCGGATGTTACGGTGACGGATCTCCATATGCCGGAGAAAAACGGATTCGAGCTGATGGAGGAGGCCAAGGGGAGCGGCCTATGTGACCGGTTTATTATCCTGACGGGCTATGACGATTTCGAATACGTGAGGAGAGCGCTGCGCTGGGGCGTGGTGGATTATTTGCTGAAACCGCTTGACAAAAATGAGATTGCCGGGCTGCTGAGACATATCGATCAGGAGCTTCCTTCTGAAGCCGATTCGGAGTGTGAAAGGCACACGAAACGTATTCTGGCCTATACAGAACAGCATTATATGAACGACCTTTCGCTGGATCATCTTGCCGAACTGATGAATCTTCATCCGAATTACATCAGCAGCTTGTTCAAGAAAGTGACGGGAGACACGTTTGTGAATTATTTAAACGCATTCCGGATCAAGGAAGCGCAGAAATTGCTAGGGACGCATCGGCATCTTTCCGTGAGCGAGATCGGGCGGCGGGTCGGGTTTGAGAGTAAACATTATTTCGCCAAAGTGTTCAAGAAGTATACGGGGATCACGCCAGGCGCCTACCGTGAAAGAGACGAAACGGCAAAGGACAGAGACGAATCCTAAAAAAAGAAGGCCGGGATGAAATGGAGATTAATAAGGACTATAGATTCGGCGATATGATAGCCCGTTATGTTAAAGATGGCCAAACCGGGCAACCGGGCTTGGTCCTGCTGCCGGAATCCATGGTATCCCATGTCTGTGAGAAGAAATACAAGGTAGATCCTTTAGTGCAACTCAAATTCATCGGGGATGCTTATCCCGGCGGATTCGCGCACGGCCATTCCATGCGCAACAGCGGAACCATGGATGCGCTGTTATTTGAAGAACAGCGTAAATTGGAGCGCGATACTAGTGTAACGGTGGTGTCCGCATGGCGCAGCCCGGGTTCGTGCCGGGTCGAGCATCATTTAACCTGGTATTCGGGGTATCGAGCGCTGGAGTCTTTTACAATCGTCAAGAATGAAAGCGAACTGCCCGTTACGGCGGAAATGATATCATCCTTCTCGTTGACAGGGTTCACCCCGTTTGCCGAGGATGATGCTCCCGAATCGTTAATTTTCCATCGAATCCTTAGTTCATGGTCCGCGGAAGGGCGCTTATATTCCAGTAATATCGAAGATTTAAACCTTGAACCGGCCTGGGCGCCTTCGGGTACACGATGTCTGCGCTTCGGACAGGTAGGATCCATGCCGGCGCGGGGATTTTTCCCGGCGGCATATTTGGAGGACACCCGTGTTGGCGTGACTTGGGGGGTTCAAATCGCCCACCCCGCCTCCTGGCAGATCGAGATCGGCAGACGGGATGACGCCCTGTATCTGTCAGGCGGACTGGCGGACAGGGAATTTGGCCATTGGACCAAGACGATCGGCCCTGGAGAGGCATTTCAGACTCCCAGCGCCTATCTCACCGCAGTAGTGGGGGATGTTGACCGTGCGGCGGAGCGATTAACCGGGATTCAGGACCGGCCTCTATTGCGCGGGCCGGCGCTGGAAGAAGATCTGCCGATCGTCTTTAACGAGTTTTGTACAACATGGGGGGCTCCATCGGCTGCGAATCTTTACGCGATTGCCGAACGGCTCAAAGGCAGGGGAATACGTTATCTTGTCATTGATTGCGGATGGTATAAGCGGGAAGGGACGCACTGGTTTAACAGTATGGGCGATTGGGATGTGAACCCTATTGATTTCCCTGATGGGCTGGAACAAACGCTCGAACATATTAGAAAATGCGGGATGATTCCCGGCGTTTGGTTCGAAATGGAGGTTTGCGGCGTGGAATCCGCGGCGTTTCATTGGGTTGATCATCTCTTAAAACGGGACGGCTTGCCGATCACGAGTGGTGACCGGCGGTTTTGGGACTTCCGCAATCCCTTTGTCGTCAGCTATTTGAAAGAGAAAGTGATCTCCTTTTTGAAAAATCATGGATTCGGCTATTTAAAAGTTGATTATAACGATAATCTGGGCATCGGCTGCGACGGCGCGGAATCGCTCGGTGAAGGATTACGCCGGCAGATGCAAGCGGTTCAGGATTTTTTCAGGTTGATCAAACAAGAAGTACCCGATATTGTGATTGAAAATTGCGCATCCGGCGGTCACCGCCTGGAGCCTTCCATGGTTGGACTTACAAGTATGTCATCATTTTCGGACGCTCATGAATGTGAGGAAATCCCGATCATTGCCGCGAATTTGCATAGAGTGATTTTGCCGAGGCAAAGCCAGATCTGGGCCGTTCTTAGAAAAAATGACAGTTTGCAGCGTTTGGTGTACTCGCTGGCCGGCACGATGCTAGGCCGGATGTGTTTGTCCGGCGATATCCATGATTTAAATGAAGAACAGTGGAAAATTGTGGACGAGGCCATTGCTTTCTATAAGCTGGTTTCTCCGATCATTAAGGAAGGTACAACAACTCGATACGGCACCTTGGTGCACAGCTATCGTCATCCCAAGGGATGGCAAGGAATCACGCGCACATCCAAAGACCGATCACAGATGATGGCAGTTGTACATACCTTTGGAGGTGACGTTCCGGAAAGTGTAAAGCTGCCTCTTCCTGCATGGGGGCATTACGAAATTACGCAAATGTTCCCGGACAACAATACGGATGTGAAAGCAGAAGACGGTCACATTTCCTGCCGTTTGGCAAAACCGTTTTCGGCCGTGTGCATACTTCTTCGCATGAAGCAGTCTGGCGCACAATAAGGTGGAATGGAGGTGGTTTGATGCGTATTGACGCTCACCAGCATTTTTGGAAGATCGACAGAAACGATTACGGCTGGATTACGCCGGAAATTCCGGTGCTTTTCCGCGATTATTTGCCTTCCGATCTTGAATCGCATTTGCCAAAGCACGGCATCGGCAAAACGATTCTGGTGCAGGCGGCGCCAACGATTGAGGAAACCGAATTTATTCTTGAATTAAGCGAAACGGCCGATTTCATCGCCGGTGTGGTCGGGTGGCTGGATCTTGAGGACCCTTCTTATAAGAAACAGTATGAGCGGTTTTGCAAGCATCCGAAATTTATCGGGTTTCGCGTGATGATCCAGGAGATGGAGGACCCAAACACCGTTTTATCGCCCGCTTATTTAGAAGCGTTTTCTTATTTTGCGGAACAGGACGTGCCGATTGATTTGCTTGTACTGGCGAATCAACTGCCGCAGCTTGTCCAATTGCTGGAGCGAATCCCCAGGCTTCGGGGCGTCGTCGACCATTTGGCGAAGCCGCCGATCGCTTCGGGGGTGTTGGAGCCGTGGAGAAGCCATATGGCGGAAATCCCCCAATATCCGAACATCTGCTGCAAGCTTTCGGGGATGGTGACGGAAGCCGGCCGTCAGGGTTGGAAAAAGGAAGATTTCACGGCATACGTCCATGCAACGCTTGATTTGTTTGGCCCCGAGAGGGTGATGTTCGGCAGCGATTGGCCCGTGTGTCTTCTGGCGGCAACTTATGATGAAGTCGTGGACATATTGCGGCAAGCGTTGCAAGACCGGCTGCCCGCGGAAGCGATCGAAGCTGTTTTCGGCGCCAACGCCGCGAAATTTTACAAGTTGAATAAACATTGAGATTGGGGGAACGTTTGCGATGAAATACAGAAAGTTGGGGAACACCGGGCTGAACGTGTCGGCGTTAAGCTTTGGGGCGTCTTCGCTGGGAGGCGTGTTCCGGGATGTTCAGCGGGATGAGGGGATACGTACGGTCCATACCGCCATCGACATGGGCATCAATCTGATTGACGTTTCGCCTTATTACGGCCTGACGAAGGCGGAAACTGTGCTGGGCGAAGCGCTGCGGGCGATTCCGCGGGACCGGTATGTTTTGTCCACGAAAGCGGGGCGTTACGGGCAGGACGAATTTGATTTCTCACGGGAGCGGGTGATTCACAGCGCGGAAGAAAGCATGCGGCGCCTGGGGACGGATTATCTCGATATTTTACTGCTGCACGACATCGAATTTGGCTCGCTGGAGCAGGTGGTGGAGGAAGGAGTTCCCGCGCTTGAACAGTTGAAAAAATCCGGGAAAATCCGTTTTTTCGGCGTATCCGGCTTGCCCTTGAATATCTTCGAAGCGGTTTTGTCCCGTACCGCTCTGGATGTCGTCTTATCGTACTGCCATTATTCTCTGAACGATACTACGCTGCTTGGTCTCCTTCCGCTCTTGGAACGGCAAGGAACCGGCCTGATCAACGCGTCGCCGCTGTCCATGGGTTTGCTGAGCAACCGGGACGTGCCGGATTGGCATCCTGCGGGCGAGGACATCAGGGCCGCTTGCCGGCAGGCCGCCGAACATTGCCGGAGTAAAGGAGCGGACATCGCGAAGCTGGCGGTCCAGTTCTCCACGGCGGATGAACGCATTCCGACGACGCTGGTCAGCACGGCAACCCCGGAAAATATCCGCAACAACATTTTGTGGACGGAAGAACCGATGGACGAAGCATTGCTGCGGGAAGTATTGGAGATCCTGAAGCCGGTCGATGGCGCAACGTGGCCGAGCGGACGGCCGGAATGGGGCGGAGAACCGGTCCGGCGGAGCGGGGGGCGATGATCATGAAGGGCATCATCTGCGAGGAAGTTGGGCGGTTCGTGTTTCGGGAGGATCTGCCGGAGCCGCAAATGCATGAGGGCGAGGCGATCGTAAGGATTCGGAGGATTGGCATTTGCGGAACTGACCTGCACGCGTACCGGGGCAATCAGCCTTATTTTACCTACCCGCGCGTGCTCGGCCACGAACTGGCCGGGACGATCGAGCAAATCGGCGACAACCGGGAAGGGCTGCGGGCCGGCGACCAGGTCAGCGTTGTCCCGTACATTCATTGCGGCCATTGCCGGGCCTGCCTGAGCGGGAAAACGAATTGCTGTCAACATATGAAGGTGCTGGGCGTCCATACGGACGGCGGAATGCGGGAGCGAATCTCCGTGCCAATATCGAGTCTTATCAAGACGGAAGGACTGACGTTGGATCAGGCGGCGATGCTGGAGCCGCTGGCGATCGGCGCGCACGCCGTCCGCCGCTCGGGGCTGGGCGCCGGGGATCAGGCGCTCATCATCGGCGCCGGACCGATCGGGCTTGGCGTGATGGCGATGGCCGGATATGCCGGAGCAAAGGTGATCGCGATGGATGTGAACGACGAGCGTCTGGAATTTTGCAAGGTTTGGGCCAAGGCCGAGCATACGGTGAACGCGCTCCGGGAGCCGCAGGAGCGGCTGGCCGCGCTAACGGACGGCAGCTTCCCGGCATTCGTCATCGATGCTACCGGCAACGTCTCGTCGATGGAAAATGCTTTCGGGCTTGTCGGCCATGGCGGCTCTTTGACCTTCGTCGGATTGGTGAAAAGCACGATTACCTTTAGCGATCCCGATTTTCATGCCCGCGAAATGACGCTTCAGGGCAGCAGAAATGCTACACGGGAGGATTTTGAGCAGGTGCTTGCGGCCGTATCGTCGGGGTGCATTGATATCGGCCGTTACATTACCCACCGCTGCGGATTTGAAGACATGATCGGGCAGTTCGACAGTTGGCTGAAGCCTGAATCGAAAGTGATCAAGGCTTTGGTGGAACTGGACTAATCGCTGAACATATATGCTATTTTGTATGCTATTTTGGCGGATTGGAGGAGCAGTATGACCAGTTTGGAACAGAAGCACCGCTTATGGTACAGGAAACCTGCGGCCGAATGGAACGAAGCGCTTCCGATCGGCAACGGACGGCTTGGCGCGATGATCTTTGGGGGCACAGCCCAGGAGATGCTCCAGCTCAACGAGGATTCGGTGTGGTATGGAGGTCCGCGTGATCGCAACAATGAAGACGCATTGCCTCATTTGCCCCAAATACGCAAGCTGATTATGGAGGGACGGCTGCAGGAGGCGGAGGAGCTGGCGGCGCTGACGATGACGGGGCTGCCCGAAGCGCAACGCCATTATTTGCCGCTCGGCGATCTGCTGCTGTCGTTCGCTGATCACGAGCAGCCTGCCCAAGACTACATGCGGGAGCTTGATCTGGAGAATGGCGTATCCCGGATCAGCTATCGGATCGGCGAGGTGCGGTACACCCGCGAGCTGTATGCCAGTTATCCGGATCAGGCGATCGTCATCCGGGTTTCCGCCGACAAGGAGAAGGCGATATCTTTCAAGGCCCGGTTTAACCGGCAGAATTGGAGATACCTGGAGAAGTCGGAGAAATGGGGATTATCCGGGCTGGTTATGCGCGGAGAGTGCGGGGGCAAGGACGGCGGAGCTTTTTGCGCCGTAATGAAGGCGGTCCCGGAAGGCGGCGACTGCCGGACCCTTGGCGACCACCTGCTGGTGAACGGAGCGGATGCGGTCACGCTGCTGTTGGCTGCCGGCACGACCTTTCGCCACCCGGACCCGGAGCTTTACGGCAAGCGGCGGTTGGATGAGCTCAGCAGGGTTCCCTACACTGATCTTCTGGCCCGGCATATCGCGGATTACCGCGAGCTGTACGGGCGCGTAGACCTGAAACTGCCGGAGAGTCCGGGCAAAGACGCGCTGCCGACCGATGATAGGCTGGAGCTGTTTCGGCAGGGCGCTGAGGATCACGGGCTGATCGCAACCTATTTCCAATTTGGCCGATACCTGCTCATTTCCTCCAGCCGCCCGGGTTCCTTGCCCGCGAACCTTCAGGGAATATGGAACAACAGCTTTTTACCGCCATGGGACAGTAAATTCACGATTAATATCAATGCGCAAATGAATTACTGGCCGGCGGAAAACTGCAATCTGACCGAGTGCCACGAGCCTTTGTTCGATTTGATCGAGCGGATGCGGGAGCCCGGCCGGGTAACGGCCAGGGTCATGTACGGCTGCCGGGGATTTACGGCGCATCACAATACGGATATCTGGGCGGACACGGCACCGCAGGATAAGTATCTTCCGGCTTCCTACTGGCCGATGGGCGCCGCTTGGTTATGCCTGCACCTGTGGGAGCATTACCGGTTTACCCAGGACCGTTTCTTCCTTGCGCGGGCGTATGAGACGATGAAGGAGGCGGCATTGTTCCTGCTCGATTATTTGATCGAGGACGATGAAGGGCGCCTGATTACTTGTCCGTCCGTCTCCCCGGAGAACAGCTACAGGCTGCCGAATGGTGAGACAGGGGTGCTCTGCGCCGGGGCCTCGATGGATTTTCAGATTATCGATGCGCTGTTCGGCGCCTGCATCCGCAGTGCGGAAATCATCGGACGGGACGAGGTCTTCCGCGGGGAACTGGCCGCCGCCCTGAAGCGGCTCCCCAAACCGCAGATTGGCAAATACGGGCAGATACAGGAATGGATGGAGGATTATGAGGAGATGGAGCCGGGACACCGCCACATCTCTCATTTATTCGCATTATACCCGGGCCAAGCCTTCAGCGTGGAAGGCACGCCGGAATTGGCCCAATCCGCCCGGACAACGCTGGAACGCAGGCTGGTGAGCGGCGGCGGCCACACCGGCTGGAGCCGGGCGTGGATCATCAATTTCTGGGCCCGTCTGCAGGATGGGGGCAAGGCTTACGAGAACGTGAGGGCGCTGCTGGAACATTCCACGCTGCCTAACCTTTTCGACAACCATCCTCCGTTTCAAATCGACGGCAATTTCGGCGGAACGGCAGGCATTGCCGAAATGCTGCTGCAAAGCCACGCCGGGGTGATCCGGCTGCTGCCCGCATTGCCAGGCAATTGGCACGAGGGGAGCGTCAAAGGGCTGCGTGCCCGGGGCGGCATTACCGTCGACTTTTCCTGGATGGAGAACATGATAACGGAAGCGGTCGTGACTTGCGCGGTTTCCGGACCCTGCCGCTTGGAAGCACCTGGTCTTGACCCCGTTACGTTTGCGGGGGAGGCCGGCTGCTCTTATACGTTTAGTAAAAAGACGTGGAGTAGTCATTAAAAACTCAACTTTCGGTGCGACCAGCACGAAAACCTATAAGCAGGGAAGCATGGGGATGACAGCGATGGAATGCGGAGCTTGAAGCCGCTATTCAGGAACTTGAACGTGCTGAAACCTTTACATGGAAGGCACTATATGCCACTCCCGGCACGTTGCGATATAAGGAAGCGGGGGAAATCCCACGAAATGCAAAAGTGCACGCGGTTTTCGTCGAAATTCCTCGAAACAGGTGGTTCAGATGCAAAAGTGCAGTTCATTTCGGGGCAAAAGCTACTTTTTTATCGTATATCCCCAAAAGAGATGCATTTTTGCATTTCAACCGCTCTAAAATGGAGATTTGCGGAGAATGGAATGCACTTTTGCAGTTGATCCCATCGGGCCTCTCCATGGCCTAGGTAACGTTCCATTTTAAAGTTAGAACGTGTTTCGATTCGCTGGAAAAATGTGCTTAATTGGTGTCATTTTCGTCGCCTCCTTTTAATAATGTGCGGCCCATGCTTCCAACAGGAAAGGAAGATGGGCTTTTTTTTGCATTTCCGGCAAAAGCACGATTTTGTAATTTAATATTTCAAAAGAAAGTTCAATAAAATCAATAAAAATTCTATTAAGTTTTATCGCTAATCCATTTATAGTGAAATTGTAAAAATGTAATATATTTCTATTATATGATTTTTAAGGAGGTTGATCGGTCGTAAAAGTTTATTCGAAGATGTGATCTCCGGTTGATTCCATTCAGAGGTTAAACGAAAGGAGACGTGAAAGTAATACAAAAGAATACTGCACAGGATCAAAATATTTTTGAGAATCCGATTATATGGGCGGATGTGCCCGATCCCGATGTAATCAGAATTGGAAACGCTTTCTATATGACGAGCACAACAATGCACATGAACCCGGGTGTGCCGATCATGAAATCCTATGATCTCGTCAATTGGGAAATTGTAAACTATGTTTACGGTACACTGGGGGATTTGGACGCGCAAGCTTTACGGAATGGCCAAAATGAGTATGGCAAGGGCTCGTGGGCCAGCAGTCTTCGGTATCATAACGGCACCTATTATGTGGTTTTTTCATCCAGCATAGCGGGGAAGACTTTCATCTACCGGGCACAAGATATCGAAAACGGTCCGTGGACAAGCTCCACGATCGGTTTTTACCATGACATGTCACTTTTGTTTGATGACGATGGGAGAGTGTATCTCGTTCATGGGAGCGGAGATATTCGCCTTACCGAGCTTACTTCGGTTGCCACCGCCGTCAAACCGGGCGGGTTAAATCAGGTCATTATCCCCAACGCCAGTTTGGCAGCGGGTCCTAACGTAGGCCTCCCGGCCGAGGGGGCGCATATTCAAAAAATCAGCGGCAAGTATTACGTCTTCCTGATCACCTGGCCGCAGGGAGCCGGCCGCACCCAATTGGTATTTAGAGCGGATCGTATTACAGGTCCTTATGAAGGTCGGGTGGCTTTGGACTATGCTGGCATCGCTCAAGGTGGGATCGTGGATACGCCTGACGGTAAGTGGTACGGGTTGCTGTTTCAGGATCACGGTTCCGTGGGGCGCATTCCCTTTATTGTACCTGTCGCCTGGCAAAACAACTGGCCTGTATTCGGCGTGAACGGTCAGGTTCCCACGCAGATGCAAAAGCCAGTCGCCGGCGTGAATTCGAATGAATGGTTTGTGGCCTCCGATGAATTTAATCAGTCCCGGCTTTCGCTGGTATGGCAGTGGAATCACAATCCCGACAACAATCTTTGGTCTCTTACGGCGCGTTCAGGATATCTGAGACTGACGACCGGAAGAACCAGCACAAGTATTTTGGATGCCCGTAACTCGCTGACGCAAAGAACCGTTGGCCCGGAAAGCTCCGGACGGATCGCAATAGACGTAAGCCGCATGAAAAACGGCGATTATGCGGGGCTTGCGGCGCTTCAAAAGAACTACGGGTTTGTTGGCGTCAAAATGTCCGGCAATTCCAAATCGGTCGTGATGGTTAACGGCAGTTCGGCAACCCCGGTGGAAGTGGCCAGCGTGCCGCTTGCACAGAACAATGTGTATTTAAAGGTGGAGATGGATTTCAAAAACAAAACCGATAAAGCCTATTTTTATTACAGTTTGGACGGCAACCGGTGGACGGCGATCGGCAACAGGCTGCAGATGAGCTACACCATTCCGCATTTCATGGGTTATCGGTTTGCCATCTTTAATTATGCGACTCAATCGGCCGGCGGATACGTGGATGTCGATTATTTCCGAATCGAAAACCGGATGACGGGAACGGAGTGATCATCCGGAGAATCCCACCGTGCAAAGCGGCTCGGTGAATAAACTGAATATTTATATTTTTTAGATAAGTTTCTAATTCATTATTGGGAGGCGTTTTTATGTATTTGTTAAAGTCAAAATTTGTGCATGTATTGACCGCTTTGGTCATGGTGATATCTTTACTGGTGTTTTCCTCGCCGCAAATTGCGAATGCCGGGCTTGTGTCAGGCTCCAAATTTTTAGGCAACATTATCGCTGGCTATGTTCCCTCCAATTTCACTGCTTATTGGAACCAAGTCACACCTGAGAACTCCACAAAATGGGGTTCCGTCGAAGGCGTACGCGGTTCCATGAACTGGTCGCAAGCGGATATGGCCTACAACTACGCCAAGGCCAATGGCTTACCGTTCAAATTCCATACGCTCGTATGGGGAAACCAAGAGCCGGTGTGGATTTCCGGGCTGTCGGCTGCGAATCAAAAGGCGGAAGTTACCGAATGGATTCAAGCGGCCGGTCAAAAATACCGCAACGCGGAATTCGTCGACGTTGTGAACGAGCCGCTGCACGCCAAGCCTTCTTACCGGAATGCGATCGGCGGCGACGGCTCTACGGGATGGGATTGGGTCATCTGGTCGTTCGAGCAAGCGAGAAAGGCGTTCCCGAATTCCAAACTATTGATTAACGAGTACGGCATTATCAGCGATCCGAATGCGGCGCGGCAATACGTTCAGATCATAAACTTGTTGAAGGCCAGAGGTTTAATCGACGGCATTGGCATTCAGTGTCACCATTTCAATATGAATACCGTTTCCTTAAGTACGATGAACAGCGTCCTCAGCACGCTGTCTGCCACCGGGCTGCCGATCTACGTCTCGGAGTTGGATATGACGGGCGACGACGCGACTCAATTGCAAAGATACCAACAAAAGTTTCCGGTGCTGTGGGAACACCCGAACGTGAAAGGCATTACGCTCTGGGGGTATATTCAAGGACAAACATGGGAGGACGGCACTCATCTTATCACCAGCTCGGGCGCCGAACGTCCGGCCATGACATGGTTGAAGGGTTATCTTGCCGGAAGACGATAACGGTACGGCGGATCATAACTGGAGATTCAACGTTTATTAGATAACTCATGCAAGGAGGGGAATGAAATGAAAAAAAACAGTCGAATAAAAGCTTTATTAATGGCCTTTATCATGCTGTGGGCGGGAGTGTTGAACGGACAGGTTGCACAGGCGGAAACAGCGGCCATCGCTAAAACTCCGGGCAACTCCAACCCATTAATGGATCACAAGCTTGGGGCCGATCCATCCGCACTGGTCTATAACGGCAGAGTCTATATTTATATGTCTAGCGATGCTTATGAATATGACAGCAATGGAAAGATCAAGTCCAATTCGTTCAGCAATTTAATTAAGGTGCATCTGATCTCATCCGACGATATGGTGAACTGGACGGATCACGGGGCTATTCCGGTGGCCGGGTCAGGCGGCATCGCCAAGTGGGCGTCGGGTTCATGGGCACCGGCCGCAGCGCACAAAAAAATAAATGGCCAGGATAAGTTCTTCCTTTATTTTGCCAATGGCGCTGGAGGGATCGGTGTACTCACGGCGGATAGTCCGATCGGACCGTGGACGGATCCGCTGGGAAAAGCGCTGGTTTCCTGGAGTACCCCGGGAGTCAGCGGCGTTGTTTGGTTATTTGATCCGGCTGTTCTGGTAGATGATAACGGCTCCGGCTATTTATATTTTGGCGGGGGAATTCCTGGTGGTGATAATCCAACTCAAAATCAATGGGCAAGTCCCAAGACGGCCCGCGTCATCAAATTAAGCAGCGATATGATTCATACCGAAGGCAATGCGCAATTGCTTGACGCTCCTTTCTTTTTTGAAGATTCAGGGATTCACAAGTACAACGGAAAATACTATTATTCCTATTGCTCCAACTTTGGCGGAAATCATCCGGCGGGCAGCCCGCCTCCCGGTGAAATCGCCTATATGGTGAGCGACAACCCCATGGGGCCGTTTACTTACGTGAAATCCATCTTGAGAAATCCATATGTGTTCTTCGGCGTTGGGGGCAATAATCACCACACCATTTTTAACTTTAATAATAAGTGGTATATTACCTACCATGCCCAAACTGTCAGCAAAGCCCTTTTAGGTGACGGCATGGGATACCGTTCCCCGCATATCAATGAACTGACGTATAGCGGGAATGAAATCGTACCGGTTCAGGGCACGATGCGGGGCGTTTCGCAAATTAAGCATCTGAATCCGTATCAAAGAACTGAGGCGGAAACCATCGGGTGGAACGGCGGCATTCTGACCGAAGTTTCCCAAGCGCCGGGCGGCATGGTGCCAAGCGTAAATATGAATGTAACCGATATCCACAACGGGGACTGGGTTGCAGTGGGGAACGCCGATTTCGGATCAACCGGCGCAGCCTCGTTTAAGGCCAATGTTGCGTCCACGGTAGGAGGGCAAATCGAAATTCGCCTCGATAGTCCAACGGGACAGGTGGTCGGCACGCTTAATGTCACTCCTACAGGGGGGAACCAGGTATGGAGATTGCAAGAAGCGAATGTTAATCGAGTGACAGGCGTTCATAATATCTACTTTATGTTTAAAGGCGCAAGCGGTCAGCGTTTATTTAACTTCGACTACTGGCAGTTTGCTACTTCTTCCAGCGGGGGAAACGCCGGTTGAAAGCGGCAAAGTGGAATTGACAGGCTGGATATTTATTCAACCGAGTGCGTTTTGATTTGCGTATCCCAAAAAATTAGGGAGGTGTAGTTTTATGATTTCACGGTTTAAAAAGGCTATTTGTGCATGTTTGGCTCTTGTAATTGCATTATCCTTCATGGCGGCACCGGACGATGTTGCCGCAGCCAGCGACGCCGTCGTGAATGTATCGGCGGAAAAACAAGTGATTCGCGGTTTCGGAGGCATCAATCACCCGGTTTGGATCGGAGATTTGACGGCGGCACAAAGAGAAACCGCTTTCGGAAACGGAAATAACCAGTTAGGTTTCTCGATATTAAGAATTTATGTGCACGAAGACCGCAATCAGTGGTACCGGGAATTGGAAACGGCAAAACGGGCCATTGCCCTCGGAGCCATCGTGTTTGCGTCGCCATGGAACCCGCCCGCCGACATGGTCGAGACCTTCAACCGCAACGGCGATACGTCGGCAAAACGGCTCCGTTATGACAAGTACGCCGCATATGCCCAGCACCTTAACGATTTCGTGACTTACATGAGGAATAATGGCGTGAATCTGTATGCGATTTCCGTCCAAAACGAACCCGATTATGCGCATGACTGGACGTGGTGGACTCCGCAGGAAATGCTTCGCTTCATGAAAGAAAACGCCGGTTCCATTAATGCCAGAGTGATCGCGCCGGAATCGTTCCAGTATCTGAAAAATATGTCGGACCCGATTTTGAACGATTCGCAGGCGCTTGCCAATATGGATATTCTTGGTGCACATCTATACGGTACCCAGATCAGCAATTTCGCTTATCCGCTATTCAAACAAAAAGGAGCGGGAAAAGAACTCTGGATGACGGAAGTATATTACCCGAACAGCGACAACAACTCGGCGGATCGCTGGCCCGAAGCCTTGGATGTGTCCTATCATATCCACAATGCGATGGTAGAGGGGGATTTTCAGGCATACGTATGGTGGTATATTCGCAGATCATACGGTCCGATGAAAGAGGACGGCACGATTAGCAAACGCGGATACAATATGGCTCATTTCTCCAAATTCGTCCGTCCCGGCTATGTCAGGGTGGATGCCACGAAAAATCCTGAAACGAACGTTTACGTATCTGCCTATAAAGGTGACAACAAAATCGTTATCGTTGCCATTAACAGAAGCGGCTCCGGGGTCAATCAGAACTTTGTCCTGCGGAATGGATCGGTTTCGAAAGTATCCCGATGGATCACGAACAGCAGCAGCAATCTTCAACCCGGAACGGAGCTTACGGTGACGAGCGAGAATTTCTGGGCCCATCTCCCGGCCCAAAGCGTGACCACCTTCGTAGCTGATCTTGGCACAGCTTCAGGCAGTAGCGCCACTTTTGAAGCCGAGAAAGACGCAGCCTTACCTAACGCTGTCGTAGATAACCTACATTAAGGATATAACCGCACCGCAATTGATTAGCATTTAACTGCCGAATAATCGGGGATGGATCGAATCCACCCCGATTGTTCAATTTTCACGGGATTAATTTACGGCGTAGGCGAGCTAGGCATGGCTTACGGCGTGGCGGCACCGCTGGATAGTTGAAATAGTTTAACCTTGACACTGTAAACAGCCCATGCCATAATGTATTCCATACTAAATCCATATGTTATATGCGCTATACGAAATTTTCCGTTTTATACGAGGGGAGATCATTAAAATGAAAAAGCGTTTTTTAGTAGGAATATTTGCGTTAGTGTTGCCATTGGTGATTGCCGGATGTGGAAGTAAAGCTGCGGAGGAGAATGCATCACAACCAGACAAAGAATCGAAACAAACAACGGTGGTTGCCTCTACCAGTGGGGTCAGCAATCCATTCAGCTATGATAAGGATGGCAAGCTTACGGGATATGATGTTGAAGTCCTCCGGGCCATTTTTGATGGTCTTCCTCAATATAAACTGGATATACAGGTCATTGAATTTGAAGGGATTTTAAATGGACTGGATAATGGACGCTACCAGCTGGGAGTGAACAATTTCAGCTCCAACGCGGAAAGACGTGAAAAATACAATTTTTCTCTGCCAATTATTGAAAACGCCAATGTGTTTGTTGTCCGTAAGGATGATGAAAAGCTCAAATCTATTAATGATTTGGCCGGTTATAAAGCAGTAACCGAAGTAGGTAACTCCGGCGCGACGCTTCTTGAAAACTATAATAATGAACATCCGAATGCTAAGGCCGAAATTCTCTATACGGATGAAAATTTTGTGAAACAGTTTGAAGGCATTGAAGCAGGAAAATATGATGTCCGTATTATTTCCCGCGTCTCGGCGGAAAAAGCGATCAAGGAACATGGTTTTACCAATCTGAAAATTGTTCCGTTTTCTATTGAAAATAGCGATCCGGGCTCCTATATTCTATTTCCCAAATCCACAAACAGCAGTTTGCTAGATGCAGTAAATAAGCGAATCAAGGAAATTTATGAAGATGGAACTTTATTGAAAATCAGTGAAGAGCAGTTGGGCGGAAATTACTTGCCAAAGAAAGAATTAATTGAAGGATAAGGTAAGGGTGATTCGATGAAATTTTTAGTCACGGGAGATGCGCTGTTTTCCAGCAGCAATTTATATAAGACGATGGATCCGAATCTTCTTGCTCTTTTACATGGAGCGGATGAAGTGTTTACCAATGCGGAGTTTGTGACACCCAGAAAAAACACGGCCCCAGCCTCCGGAAGAGGATACCAAACCAGCGTGCGTCCGAAGGCGTTGGACGAATTCGCAAATCTTAATATCCGCTATGTCAGCTTTGCGAATAATCATACGGGTGATTATGGTATTGAGGGCATGGTTGACACCATCGAAGAGGCGGAAAGCCGCGGCTTAATCCCCCTGGGAGTGGGACTAAGCCTGCATGATGCCCGTAAACCGGCGTTTATTGATACTCCAGATGGGCGGATTGCGATCATTACCATCGACGTTACAAGAAGTGAGGTATTTGCCGCATCGAACCCTGGAAACGGGGTTCCGGCGCGTCCGGGAGTAAATCCGCTCCGTTGGTCGCGTACGTATGTCGTTAATGATCAGGATTTTGAAACCTTGAAGGAGATTAGTGAGCGGATTGGCATTGCATCCAGCATGGCGGAAGGAAAAAGAATCGAAACCTTTAAAAGCAAATCAGAACATCATTATGAATTTGGCTCACTGTTTGAAGGGTATCTGACTTTTGAAAGAGGAGATCACCCACGTGTCAAAACCACAGCACACGAAGGGGATCAGCAGGAAATTCTCCGCTCTATTCAAGATGCCAAGGAACGCAGTGACTTTGTTTTTGTAAATCTGCACACCCATGAAGGGGAGAATGAAGACTGGTATTCGGATTACCCCGCTGAGTTTATTGAAACCTTTGCTCATCATGCCATTGATGCAGGGGCGAGCTGCGTTTTCGGACACGGGGCACACTTTACCAGAGGCGTGGAACTGTACCATGGCCAACCGATATTCTATAATATAGGAAGCCTGTTTATGGAATTTGAAGCAGGGGAGTCCATTATTTCTCCGGAAATGTTCGCCGCCTATGGTTATGCCGAAAACGAAGTTCCGTCTACCCTGCATAAAAACAGAACCAAAGACAGCGAAGGAAACTGGCAGGGCTTCTATAGTGATCGAAAATTTTCCGAAAATTTTTTGGTTTCATTTGATATTAGCGTTGAGGAGCGGCGTTTTAACTACGAGTTGATTCCGATTGATCTCAGGCTTACCCATCCAACCGTGACCAAACGCGGTTTGCCCGTCCTGGCGTCAGAAGAAGCCGCTGCGTCACTGGTTGAACGGCTGAACGCAATTAGTAAAGAACGCTACAACACGGAAATTGTTTATGAAGGCGAGCTGTTAACGGTGAAAGAATTAGAATAATTTTTTTCTGCTGTGAAAAATGAGCGTGGAAGGAATGCAAAGCATGATGGCAAAGATTTTTGATATCGAAGCGGTTTTCTCAGCGATTCCCAGCCTGCTGAAGTTTCTTCCTGTGAGCCTGGAAATAACTTTTATTTCAATGGTTGCCGGTCTTCTTATGGGTTTAATATTTGCGGTTATTCGGATAAAAAAAGTTCCTGTTCTCAGTCAGATTGTTACGGTTTTTATCTCGTTTATACGGGGTACTCCCATGATTGTACAGCTTTATTTGACCTATAACGGGATTCCGCTTCTTTTAAAATTTATTAATGAGCAGTATGGGACAAGCTATAATATTAATGCCGTGCCCGCGATGCTTTTTGTTCTGGTTACCTTCGCGTTCAATGAGGCAGCTTACAATTCGGAAACGATCCGCGCAGCTCTGCAATCGGTGAACAAAGGACAAATTGAAGCCGCCGAATCGCTGGGCATGACCTATTTTCAGGTCTTGAGAAGAGTGATCCTTCCTGAAGCGCTTGTTGTCGCCACTCCACCGCTTGGAAATGCATTAATCGGTTTGTTAAAAGGAACTTCCTTGGCGTTTGTAGCAGGGGTTATAGAAATGACGGCACAAGGAAAAATTATTTCCGGAAGTAATTTCCGGTTCTTTGAAGTCTATCTTGCCCTGGCCATCATTTATTGGGTACTGACGATTATGATCGAACAAGTGCTTCGCTATCTGGAAAAAAGATTTTCGATTCCGGAGCCGGGCCAAAGAAACTCGATCCGGGGGGGTTTGTTTTCATTTGGAAGGAGGGAGATTTAAATGATCAAGGTAAGTCATTTGTCCAAATCCTTTCATCACAATTTAATTCTGGACGATTTATCGGTTGAGATTGAAAAGGGAGATGTAGTGGCGCTGATCGGTTCGTCAGGGGCCGGGAAATCCACCTTTTTGCGTTCCTTGAACTGCCTGGAAAAAGCGGATAAAGGCGAGCTTGATCTGGAGGGGTTTAAGGTTGATTTCAGCACAATTACGAACAAGCAGCGCTTGGAGCTTCGGCAGCAAACGGCGATGGTTTTCCAGCAATTCAACCTTTTTCAGCATCGAACCGCACTGGAAAATGTAAAAGAAGGATTGAAAATCGTCAAAAAAATGAGCGATAGTGAAGCCAATAAAATTGCCGAAGAACAGCTGCAACTGGTGGGCCTTTCC
Source organism: Paenibacillus macerans (assembly GCF_023715465.1). GTDB lineage: Bacteria > Bacillota > Bacilli > Paenibacillales > Paenibacillaceae > Fontibacillus > Fontibacillus macerans_A. The sequence continues at coordinate 539,567 of NZ_JAMBOE010000005.1, read as the reverse complement.
GAACGTGCTCATTATTATCCAAAGCATTTATCCGGGGGCCAGCAACAGCGTGTCGGAATTGCCCGTGCACTTGCCATGAAGCCCAAGCTGTTATTGGTCGATGAACCGACCTCCGCGCTTGATCCTGAACTGGTGGGAGAGGTGCTGCAAACCATTAAAAGGACAGCAGCAAACGGCCAAACTATGATTCTCGTTTCACACGAGATGAATTTTGTATATGAAGTGGCCAACAAGGTGCTTTTTTTGGAAAAGGGGAAAATTATTGAGGAAGGCACTCCGGATGAGGTGTTTAACCACCCTAAAACGCAAAGAGCTAAGGAATTCCTGCAAAATTATTTCCGCACAAAAGTAAGTGGTGCTTGATAACGAACAAACGCCCCGGAATCGCTCCCGGAGCGTCTTTTTTTATGATGCTAAAGTCGGAAGGGCGTTGAAAGCGTGAGGGCAGGGGAGGCCGATGGGGTGGTCAGCAGATCAACATCCGTTGTCCGGACGCTTTGCACGATTATCCCGTTTGATCAGGAAGCAGAGAAGAAGATAAATTCAGGAGAAGAAGATAATACACGAACGCGCGTTCGATTTTATTTCATTATACCAAACATATGTTCCTTAATCAAGCCGAAAATCTCACCTGAACCGCCGCACTTTTTCCTTATTAATCCTTACCCTAGCCCCTAACACCTGCCCACTGATTGAAAGGGATAATCGTGCAAAGCAGCATGCAGGGACACGAAGACACGAAGACACGAAAGCTATATATAGACAGCCACCTCAGTCCTTACTCCTCAGTTCGGCATCCTTGAATCAATAGAGCTGGAGTCATGTTGGTTCTAAGATATGATGTTGTCTAACAAGTTGAAACGGAATATAATTAAACTTGAAGCGGGTTTTAATGGGAGGCGATTCCGATTCAATTTAATCGAGTTTCCAGCAACAAGCTGTATATACAAATATATGATCAGATATTATCCGAAATCCTGTCAGGCTCTTTTGAGGTGGGCGACAAGCTGCCGACCGAAAGGGAACTGTGCGCCCAGTTTGGCGTAAGCCGGGCACCGATCAGGCAGGCGCTGAGCGCGCTGGAGATGAACGGATACATTTACTCTCGTCAGGGGGAGGGGGTATTCGTAAAAAACACCCAGAATCCGGCGGAGCAGCCGCCATCCGACACGGCTTTTATGCTTGAATCCGTATCTCCCGAGGATATTGTGGACGCCAGAATGAACATCGAACCCCTCATTGCCAAATTCGCGGCGCAAAGAGCGACGGATGAAGACATTGAGGCTTTGCATGCCACCATTATGCAGATGGAGAAGGAAACCCAGGCGGGCCACTATGTGCCGGAGACCGATGAACAGCTGCATACGGAGATTGCCAAGGCCTCTCACAATGACCTGTTCATCCAGTTTATGGCTGTGATCGCCAATGCCATGAAACAGCAGGAGATGTGGAAGTTTATCCGGGACCGAACGGTCACTCGTCCGGACTACAGGGATACGAATTTTAGCGAGCATAAGCGGATTATCCAAGCGATTGAAAATCACGACGCCGAAGAGGCCACGCGTCTCATGACCTCCCATATGCAGAATCTGTACTATCGATATTGGAAGGACTGAGGCCAAAACTTTGTCCGGACCGCCACGTCCCGGCACTGATATATTGAAAAAGAACCGTCTGACGTTTCAGTTGGACGGTTTTTCTTTTTAATGATCTATTGACATTAAAAAAGTCACACTTTATACTACGAATATAAGGTACCTTAGTATACAAGTGATTAAGCTTACCAATTACAAAATGCCTGCGATCAAGTTTTTGGTCTTGTTGGCATTTTTTAAAGGAGGTCGATGAAAGCGCTGTAATTGAAAGGGTTAAACGTTTATTATTTTTCGCGGAAGAATATGCACCATTTTTGGGGGGTTCATATGGATATTCAACAACTGGAGAAGTCAACTGTCCGTAAAGTGACATTAAGACTGATTCCCTTTTTGTTTCTTTGCTTTACGATTTCGATACTTGACCGCGTAAACATTGGCTTTGCAGCCTTGCGCATGAATCAGGACCTTGGTTTTTCCGACGCTGTTTTCGGTTTGGGAGCGGGCATCTTTTTTATCGGCTACTTCCTGCTGGAGGTCCCGGGAAGCGCCATCATGACCAGGATCGGAGCCAGACGGTGGATCAGCCGCATCATGGTGTCCTGGGGCATTATCGCCGTCATCATGGCTTTTATTCAAACGCCGCTGCAGTTCTATATCGTCCGCTTATTGCTGGGAGCGGCGGAGGCCAGCTTTTACCCATGCATGGTGCACTATTTGAGCGGGTTTTTCCAATCCAAGCACCATGCCAAAGCGATTGCCGGATTTATGATCGCCATTCCGGCGGCAAACGCCATAGGCTCGCCGATTTCTACATTTTTGCTGCAGCATGGTTGGCTGGGGCTGGCCGGCTGGCAGTGGCTGTTCATTTTGGAAGCGATTCCGGCCATCATTCTCGGGTTTGTCTGCTACTTTTATCTGACGGATCGCATAGAAGATGCCAAATGGCTAACCGAAGACGAGAAAACCTGGCTTCTTGACGTGACCACCAAAGAGGCTATCGAAAAACAAAAAGTAAAGAAATATACGTTTTTGCAAGTACTGAAGGATCGGGACGTGCTAATACTGGCCCTCGGCTATTTTTTCTGGATGTTCGGCTATTATGGAATCAACATGTTCCTGCCGACCATCTCGGAGGGATTGACGGAAACAACGGGGCTGTCGCTGCAAAATATGGGCTGGGTGCTTGGACTGATGTACCTTTGCGCCATGGTTGTCATGTATCTGATCGGAAAAAGCTCCGACAAAACCAATGAGCGAAGATTCCATGTTGCCGGCTGCTTAACCGTCAGCGCCGCCGCTATGATCATCAGTGTGTATTTGGCGGAATTCAGCACGGTCGGCGCCTTTATTATGTTGACGGTCAGCTTGTGCGGGGCCTTTGGAGCATACTCTCCGTTCTGGGCTATACCGCCCTCATTCCTGACCGGCGCGGCGGCGGGTGGAGCCATTGCCCTGATCAACAGTATTGGCAACCTTGGCGGATTTTTCGGCCCGTATTTTGTAGGATTTATTAATGATGCAACAGGTTCCCATAGGCCTGGTATGATCGTTTTGGGAATCAGCATGATTGTAAGCGCTTGTATCGTAGTTTTGCTGGTGAAGCAGTCGGGGAAAAGTAAGGGTAAGGAGCAGGACCTGACATGAGAGATACAGAAGACGAGTATAGCGATGTTAAAGGATATACTCGTCTTCATTTCGAGTAACTTAGGAGACAAGTAGACAATAGGACAAATGTTTTAGCTTTATTAGAAAAATAAGGAGCGAGGGATTGACATGAAACCCATAAGCATTGAGAAGTTGAAACGAAAGGCGGCAGAGTTGAGACAAACTGCCCTTACGATGATTTACGAGGCGCAATCCGGACATCCCGGCGGCTCATTTTCCGCAGCGGATATTGTAACTGCCCTGTACTTTAGAGAAATGAATATTGATCCCTCCAACCCCAAGTGGGAGGACCGGGACCGGTTTGTTCTTTCCAAAGGGCATGTCTGCCCGATCCAGTATGCAGCTTTGCTGCACCTTGGCTATGTTCCGTTCGAGAACATTCACACGCTGCGGAAATACGGCTCTCCTTTTCAGGGACATCCGGTTATGAAAAAGTGCCCGGGCATTGATATTTCCACCGGCTCCCTCGGCCAGGGGCTCTCCTGCGCGGTAGGCATGGCTTTGGCGGGGAAGCGGGACGGCAAGGCTTACCGGGTATTCGCGATGCTGGGAGACGGCGAGTGCCAGGAAGGCCAAATCTGGGAAGCTGCCCAAACGGCAAACAAATACCAGCTGGATAACCTGGTTGTTTTCGTTGACGACAACAATTTGCAGATCGACGGCACATGTGAAGAGATTATGCCCAACCTGGACCTGGAGTTGAAGTTCAAGGCCTTCGGTTTTGACACCAAAAGAATTGATGGCCATGACATGCGGCAAATCGTTGATACGCTGGACGAAATCCGGGACGCGAAGAACGGCAAGCCCAAATGCATTGTATGCAATACCGTTAAGGGCAAAGGGGTCTCGTTTATGGAAAATGTGTGCGGCTGGCACGGAGCCGCGCCAAAGGAAGCCGAATACAAACAAGCCATGGAAGAAATCGCGGGAGGTTTGAAATCATGAGTACACAGGATAAAACAGCGATGGTCAAGAAAATCGCGACCCGGGACGCGTTTGGACATGAGATTGTCGAGCTGGGAAAAAAGAACAAAAGCATCTATGTGGTCGATGTGGATATCGGCAAGTCCTGCAAAACGACGGAATTTGCCAATCAACTGCCGGACCAGCATATTAATGTGGGGATTGCCGAGCAGAACGCCTGCGGTCTGGCGGCAGGGCTGGCGACGACGGGAAAGATCCCGTTTGTCAGCACGTACGCCGTTTTTGGATCGCTGCGGATGGCGGAACAGATCCGGCAAGAGGTGTGCTACCCGAATTTGAATGTGAAAATCGCCTGTTCCCATGGCGGACTGACACCGGCCAATGACGGGGGCAGCCATCAGGCTATCGAAGATATGGGGGTGCTGCGTACCATTCCCAATATGACGGTGATCATGGGAGCGGACTATTACTCTACCCGTAAGCTCGTTGCGGCCGCGGCGGAGCATGTCGGGCCGGTCTTCCTGCGGTTTACCCGGGACGCCATTCCGGTCGTATATGACGAGCATGAAGAGTTTGCGATCGGCAAGGCTAAAAAGCTAAGGGAAGGCAAAGACATTGCCATTATCGCCAACGGGGATACCCTTCATCTTGCTTTAGAGGCGGCGAAGGAGCTGGAGAAGCAATCCGTTTCGGTTAAGCTGCTGGATATGCATACGATCAAGCCGCTGGACCGGGAAGCCGTTGTTGAATGCCTGCAGACCGGAAGGATTATTACTGTCGAGGACCATAATATCCTGAACGGACTGGGCAGTGCCGTAAGCGAAGTGGTGGCCGAAGAAGGAGGGGCCGTGCTCAGAAGAATCGGCATTCAAGACCGGTTTGGAGAGTCCGCGCCTTACGAAAAGCTGCTGGAGTTGAATGGAATCACGACCGGAAATATTGTCGCCACGGCCAAAAACATGCTGAAGCTATAGGAAAGCAATAAAACATTTATATAATAAAGGAGTGGCAGTCTATGTTTGAATTGACCAATCGGGTAGCGATTGTAACGGGAAGCGGATCGGCGAAAGGGATCGGGCGTACGATAGCCCTGACACTTGCCCGGCAAGGAGCCGAGGTTGTCGTGGCGGACATCAATCTGGACGGAGTCCAGGAGACCGTAAACGCCATCAAGGAGGCTGGGGGAGAAGCGTTCGGCATTGAACTGAACGTAACCAGTTGGGAATCCGTTCATGCCATGGTTGAGCAAGTGGTGCGGAGCTTGGGCCGTATCGATATTCTGGTTAACAACGCGGGGATATCGCAAAAAGTAACGGTGGAGGACATGACCCTTGAAGATATCACACGAATTTTTAACGTGAATATGTTTGGTTTATTCTTGTGCACGCAAGCCGTTCTTGAAACGATGAAAAAACAAAAGTACGGCCGGATCGTCAACCTGTCCTCCGTATCCGCCAAGCGCGGCGGCGGGGTGTTCGGAGGCGCGCATTATTCCGCTTCCAAGGCGGCGGTTCTCGGGTTCTCGAAGAACCTTGCCCGCGAAGTGGCACAAGATGGAATCACCGTGAACAGCGTAGCCCCCGGCTTGGTAAACACCGACATCTGGAAATCGCTGGACCGGGTTACGGCCGATTCCGTCATTGCTTCCATCCCGATGGGCAGACCGGGCGAAACGGAGGAGATCGCCTCCGCCATCGCGTTCCTGGCATCCGCAGAGGCTTCCTATATCACAGGAGAAGAAATCGATATCAATGGCGGATCGCATATGGATTAATAGGGTAGAGTCACTGCTTTGGTAGTGGAATGAGGAGGTTAGACACATAAACCGAGGCTGCATTTGAGGCATGCCTCGGTTTTTTGCTTATGCGTAAGACACCATCCATCTTCGCTTCAATTTTGCAGATATTCAATTCAGACGGAGCACTGAGGCATGTCTGATTCTTGCGGGCAGCCGGATTATATCTTTAGAGAGCTGATTCCATTTGGCTAAATCGTTTGATCCGAATGCAGCATAATATCCTTCATTAAAACCGTCCGCCAGCAGGATCCACTTCCATGGCAGCCGTGTGTCTTTCGGAAGTTTGTAAACCGTCGGTCCTTCCATAAGTGATGGGGTTAGCAGATCCGAAAGGGGGCCGAAGACAATTTCATCCGGTTTAACCTCCATCCGGCAGGAGCGGATCGCTTTGAAATCGGTGCCAGGTTCATTTCGTCCCCGTTCATCCTTAAAGAATAGAAGTTGGTCGTCGTCCGCGGTCATAACCGAGGCATCGATCACATTAAACCCGGGATCGAAGAACAGGGATGACTCCGTGAATGATCGAAAATCACGGGTTGCAGTGGACCAAATTCGGTGATTCCGTAGACCTGGTTGAACAGTGGAGGACCAAATGATCCGATAAACTTCATGGGTTGCATCATAGAAAGCTTCCGGAGCCCACGCATTCTGGGTATCCGGAAATTGCTCCATGACCGGAATGAGCCGTGCATCTTCCCATTTGACCAGATCAGCGCTTGATGCATAGCCGATGCTGCGGCTGCTCCAGCCGTCTGTCCAAAGCGCGTGGAACCTGCCGCTTTTGTCCTGAAGAATAAACGGATCCCGGATTTGTCCGGTCCCTATCGGGGAAATCAACAGAGGACGGCCGCCGTTTCGTTCCGTCCAAGTCAGACCGTCCGTGCTCTCCGCAAGGAATAAATTTTCCGCGTCTTCTTTAAAGTAACTAAGCAAGTACATAACGTTCTCCCGCTTTCCCTTTTATTTGATCCCGCTAGTAGCAACCCCTTCGACAAAGTGCTTTTGGGCAAGGAAGAAGATGACGACTGGAGGAATGATCGCAACTATGGACATGGCAAACAGCGAACCCCAGTTAATCTGAGCAGCGTTGTCCACGAACATTTGCAAAGCCAAAGGCACCGTGTATTTACGCACCTCGTTTAAATAGAGCAGTTGGTCGAAATAATCATCCCAACTCCATAGGAATGAGAAAATTCCCATTGTGTAGAGCACTGGCTTACAGTTGGGCAGCAGGATGTTAAAAAACGTGCGGAATGGGCCGCAACCGTCCATTAGAGCAGCTTCATCCAAATCCCGCGGCAGCCCTCTTAAAAACTGAATCATCAAATATACAAAAAAGGCATTGCTGGCCAGAAAGTACGGCAAGATCAGTGGAAGCACGGTGTTAATCCAACCCAACTTAGCAAACATAACATAACGTGGAATCAGTAACACCTGTGTCGGCAACATCAGTGTTCCAAGCAGAATCGAGAACCAGAGTCCCTTTAGCGGGAAATTCATCCGTGCGAAAGGGAAGGCGACGAGTGAACTGGAAAGAACGCAGCCGACGACCGATAAGAGTGAGATCGTCAACGAATTCATGATAAATTCGCCAAAGGTAAAACCGGGAACAGCATTCCATCCGTTTGCATAATTACTGAACTGGAACTGTGATGGCCATAGACTTGTAACAGTGAAAATTTCGTCATTGGCTTTAAAACTGCCGAGCAGAAGCCAAATGATTGGATAAACCATCGTCAAGGACATAAGCACCAATAGAAGATTCTTGCCGATAACGGCGGGCTTTAGCTGGATCATTTCCCTCTTCCTTTCGTGTCGTTCTCGTAATACACCCAGCGTTTGGATGTCAGGAAAATAACGGCCGTCACGACTGCGATCAGCACAAGCAGACTCCAGGAAACCGCAGAAGCGTAACCCATACGCTGTTGCTTGAAAGCAAGGTCGTAAATATACAGTACGGAGAACAGGGTCTCGTCCATCGGGCCGCCCTTAGTGATGATATATCCTTGAGTAAACACTTGAAAAGAACTGATAGTCTGCAAAATCAAATTAAACAGAAGGATGGGCGAGATCATCGGAAGCGTGATTTTGAAGAAACGGGAGACCGAACCCGCACCGTCTATTTCGGCCGCTTCGTAAAGCTCGCCGGGAACATTTTTCAAACCTGCCAGGAAAATAACCATCGACGATCCGAACTGCCATACAACTAGCAGGATCAGAACATAAAGAGCGTAATCCGGCTGTCCAAGCCATTCTTTTCCGGTGATGCCAAGCAGGCTAAGAAAGCTGTTAAGCAACCCGTCCAGCCCGAAAATATTACGCCACATCACAGCTACGGCAACGCTTCCCCCGATCAGGGAAGGCAGGTAGAAGAGAGTCCGGTAAATCGTCATGCCAAGCGATGCCCTATAGAGCAAGATAGCAACAAACAGCGCCATGGCAAGCTTGAGTGGAACAGACAGGATGACATACTTTAGAGTGACTTCAATCGATTTCAAGAACCGCGGGTCGTGGAACATTTGCACGTAGTTTTGGAGGCCCACAAAGGTCGAACTTCGAAGTGTGCTGTCCGTCAGCGAAAGATAGAATGAATTGAGGAACGGCCAGAGCGTTAGTCCAAAAAATCCGACCAGCCAGGGCAGCAAGAACAGATAGGCAATCCATGCTTTTTTCTTGAAGCGGCTTGCCTTTTTTTTAGTTTGGGTCGTAATGACCGATGAGGTTTGTATGGTTTCCATAGACTCCAGCTCCTTTCTGATGTTGAAGCGCAGAGGAATCGGAAAAGCGGGCTATGCCCGCCTCTCGCGATTCTGCTGTTACTTGCCGCCAAATACGGCGTTCACTTCGTTCATCAGCTTTTTCGCGCCTTCGTCGACGCTGATTTTACCAAACGCTATTTCTTGACCGACCTTTTCAATCGAGCCTTTCCAGTTTAGAATCTGGGGACCGCTCGGCGGGAAGGAAATTGCGACGCCTTCCAGCTTATTGATTGCCTGGATCAAATCGATGTTCTTTTTATCGCCTTCCGACAGATCCGCTGTGGACAGCAACGCTTCCTGCTGTTCTTCGGTTGGGAGAACCCCCCGGGTCGTCTTTAGCACTTTAGCCGCATCCGTGTCGTGGACGAAGAAGTTTAGAAACTTAGCTGCTTCCTCTGGATGTTTTGTAGTTGCGCTGATGGAAAGCACCTGGCTTGTCCCCGGCAGCACGGTTCTTCCTGTTGAAGCACTCTGCGGCATCATTACCATATCGAGCGTATTTTTAGTCTGACTCTGAAACCGGCTGAATGAACTTGAAGCGATCGGCACAAAGGCTGCTTTGCCTTTGACAATCAGCGAGTTCGCGGAGTCATCGGAGGTCGCGGACAGATCGGGCGGAGCAACGGCATTTGCCGCTCTCAGATCGGCCCAATACTGATAGTAGGCTTTGATCTGGTCCTCGGTGAATGTGTACGATTTTGTGTCGTTTGGAAACGGCTCAGGAGCATCCAGAGCGGTTACGCCAAAGATTTTAAATACATCGAAGGCAACCGAGGAGTCGACCGCACCGTAAACTTTGCCACCTGATTTCTCGGAGACTTCCTTGAATTTGGCAGCCAAGTCGTCCCATGTATAGGGTGGCTTCGGAGGCTCTACGCCCAGACTGTCGAGTAATGTTTTATCGTACAAATAGGCATCTGCAGCAAGTCCAATGTATGCGCCGACCGTTTTCCCGTCCATAGCGACCGATTCCATCGTCGTCTCGTTCATGCCTTTCTTATCGAGCACGCCGTCCAAAGGGAGCATGGCGTCGACACCGAGCCGGTTATTGATATCCCCGGTCGACTGGAAAAGATCCGGTGCACTATTGCCGGCGACCTGGGCTTGCAGCTTGGACTCGTAGCCGTCGAAGCCGGAATATTCGGGCAGGATTTTAATGCCGGGATTTTTTTCTTCGAAAATTTTAATTGCTTCAAGTGTAGCGGTGTGACGGTCTTCCGATCCCCACCAGGCGAAGCGCAGCTCTACCGTTTCTTTGCCGTTGCCGGTATCAGCATTTTCCGTACCGCTGTTCGAACAAGCTGACAGCGTCAGCAAGACTGCGGAAAGAATGGCAATGGACCATGTTTTCCATTTCATTAGATTGACCTCCTGTTGTGTAATGTTCTGCTTACATTTCAAAGTTTAGGATAAAGCGCTTTCAGTTTGTAGATAAAGGAACAACTAAAACCAACACGATTCAACAGACAAATCGCTTTCTAGGTGAATCACTTGAATTGGGACGGCTTTACTCCGGTATATTCTTTAAACAGCTTACTGAAATAATGGGCGTTTTTGTAGCCGACTTGTTGCGACACTTCGTAGACCCGGCTGCCGGGAACGAGCAGAAGTTTTTTTGCGCGCTCCATCCGCTGCTGGGTCACGTATTCAGAAAACCCTGTTCCTACGGCTTCCTTAAACAAAGTGCCTAAATAATTTGGCGTAAGAAACACCATTTGAGCGATGTCTTCTAGTCGTATTTCCGTATGAAGATTACTTTCAATGTAATCGAGGCACAAGCGAATAGCCTGGCGGTTCTTTTTGTCTACGGCTTCCGGAAGATAGTCCACCAGCCGTTTGTAGAGGGCTTTAATCGGCGGGAAGATATCGTCAGGATGACTATGCTTCCGTATTTTGTTTAAAATGCCCGAGTATTCAGGGGCCAGAGAATTTGCCGTCTCATTACGCTCATAGAGAATCAGGGAAAGCAGCATGATCAATTCGCTGCTTAGTTTATGGATATAGCCGGCCGGATATAGAGTCTGCGACTTTTTGTACTCTTGGTGGAGACGATCCAGATACTGTTCAACCAATTGGCTGTTACGGGCATAAACTGCATTTAACAGTCTCTGACGCTCTTTGAGCGGAAATAAAGTCTGGCCGTTTTCAAACGTTTCCTCCCGTCCGCCGGCAGGCTCGCCGACAGAGAACAACCTGAGTTTCATCGCCTCGCGTGCTTCCTGAAATGATTTGGGTATTTGGTAAGAGGCAGTACATAGCTTGCCATAGACAAAGCGAAATGATATACGGTGCCTAACCTTAATTCCATAACCAGCTTCATCCAAGGCCGGTTCAAGTCGAACTGCATCATCGGCACTGGAAAAGCTTATAATAAGAATAATTCCTCTAGCATTATAGAGCAGTCCGACAGGATAGCCGCACGATTTTGCAGCATCGCAAACTTCCCGCCGAATCAATTCCATGTCAGGCACGGCCGTGAGTGCGGGCTCCACATAGCCGATAACCGTTTGGTAATAGGGTGCCTCCATAGGCAGGCCTATAAATTCCATAAGTTCTGGTTCATAGTCTCCGCTTAACATGCTGAACAGCAGACGTTCTTGCAAAAGAGGCAAACTTTCTTTCAGTTTGTTCTCTACCCGTATCGTCTCATTAATTCGTTCCCTCTCTTTGGATATCATATCAGTTAGCCGTTGGAGCACTTTGACGATCGAATCCAACTCAACTGGTTTAAGTAAATATTCAAATATGCCGTAAGAAATTGCCTTTTTGGCAAATTCGAACTCCTCATGACCGGTAAGTACAACAATTTTACTGGGGTAATTCATGGATTTAAGTGCTTCGGTTAACTGGAAGCCGTCCATGATCGGCATTTTTATATCAGTGAAGATGATATCAATCGGCGTTTCGGAGTCTGAGAGCAAGTCCAACGCTTCTTTTCCGTTATTCGCAAAGCCGACAACCCGCATGCCGTATTCCCCCCATTCAACAGCGTCTCTTAATCCCTCCAGTACAAAATCTTCATCATCTACAAGCAGCACGCGAAGTTCGCTCATTGTGTTTCCTCCTCCATGTGTCGATACAATCGGCGGGGAAGCCTGATCTGTGCAAGTGTTCCCCGTTCTACGTTTAAGTAACTCAGACCGTAAGAATGCCCATAATGCAGTCTGATCCTTTCATTTACGTTATGAATGCCGTAGCCAACCGATCCAACCCCTTGTTTCAACGCCTCATTTAATAATTCTGCGTTTACGCCAGTTCCGTCGTCCCGGATTTGGAAGATTAGATCGTCCTCGCAGCAGTATCCGGTGACTTCGATTCGGCCTGCTCCCTTGCTGCTGGCAAGTCCGTGGACAAAACAGTTTTCCACTAAAGGCTGCAGAATGATTTTGATGGTTTCACATGAAAGCATACTGGAATCAATATGCTGAACGTAAGTGAACCTGTCCCGGTATTTGTGACGCATAATATGAATGTAAGCATCCAGGTGAGTAAGTTCGCTGGACACCGTTGTCAACTCCCGGCCTTTGTTAAGGCTTAACCTGAAAATTTTCCCAAGACTTGCAGTCATCGAGCTGATCTCTGGCGCTTTATGCCGGATTGCCATCCAGTTTATCGCATCCAGAGTATTGTAAAGAAAGTGAGGATTAATCTGGGATTGAAGCGCTCGAAGTTCCATTTCCCGAAGTTGCTTCTGCTCACGCTCACGGTCTTCCATTAATTCTCGAATTTTGGACGACATATTTAGGAATTTCTCATTCAGTTGCCCGATTTCGTTGGTATAGTCTGAATCTAGTTCAATATTAAAGTTGCCATAGCCGACCTTGTTCATTTGCCGAATCAACCGCTTCAGCGGCTGGGTAACTGACCGTGAGAACAATACCGCGCCAATTACCGCGAGCATAAAGCAACCAGCAGCAACAAGCAGTAATCGGGTAAAGAGAGCTGGCATACCTTCGATTACATCGGCATAGGGTTTAAAGCGAATGATTCGCCAGTGGAAGTCGTTAGGTGAACTGAAAACGCTTAAATATTTGCGGTCTCCAAGCTGAGTGAGCGTATATCCCTGTCTTTGATCTGCAAAGGACGCTACGATATCGTGCGTGGCCTTGTCAGACAGCTTTGCTCCGGAGGTATCATAAATCTCATTGTTCTCATCGGCGAAATAAAGCAGGTCACCATTCGATGAACGCCGTTCCGCCAGGTCTTGGAAGCTGCTAAAATGCAGATTGATAAAGACATAACCGAGCTGAGTTTCGCCTTTAGTAATTTCATGAAAATAAGTTAAAATGTTTGAATTTGTTCCGTCGCTGCGCATATCATTTTGGCGAGGTGGGATAAATCCTTCTTTGCGAGACTCAACGAAAGACCAGAAGGGTTTTTCCACGGCTCGGCTTAGCTCATAAAAACCATTTGGATTAGAGTAATTGTAAATGCCGAGTCGGTCGGTTACAATCATGATTTCGCTAATATCGTTTCGGGAATATGCCGCATTTGATAAAATGCGTGAGGCAATATCGTTGTTCCGAATTTGCTGATATATGTCTGAACGATCGGTTTGTTGAAGGATCGAGGTCACCTCCGGATTAATGACAATCGATAGCGCAGTGGCCCGGATTGAAGTCATTCTTTGGTTCATCTGTGAGTTCGTCTGCTCCAGCTCGGACAGTGAAGATTCACTTAGCTTTGAAGAAATCAGCCTAGATGTTGAGTAGTAGACAACAATGCTAAGTAGTGTCATCAGAGTCAAAATAAGCAGACTCAGCATGACAACCAATGTTGGTTGCAGCCTTCGTGTCTTAAACCAATACATACGCATATGACCTCCTGCTTTGCAATTGGTTATTAGAATAGCATTCTCGCCCGAAGAAAACCATGAACAATTATTTTAAATTGTATGTAATAATTGAAAACAACGAGGAATAGATTCACTTTACGAAACAAAAGTATGGGAGCCTACGAGTTTATTCTAAAGAAAAGTGGTTTTAAGTAGTGCCTAACAATTCAACGATAAATACCAATTATCTTGAAAATAATTGTTTCAATCGGCAAACGTCTCGGCCAAGAATTGAAATCTGTTGTCGAAATGGCTCGGCGAGCGTTCATTCCTTGACAGGAATATTCTGTTTTATGTATATTTTAAGCGATTGATGCAATAAAAAATTGGAGTAAGGAGGCAGCCATACAGTGCGATTTCGGGGATTGAAAGAAATCCGAATCGGTGATAACCAGAGAAATGACCACCTCTTATTTAGAAAGTGAAACGTTGCTGTATGGGAAGTAAAATCATATGGACACAGCGGTATTAAGCGCCCTTGCGGAATCTAACCGTTTGCACATTGTTGAATTACTGCGTGAAGGCCCGCTCACAGTCGGGGGAATAACCGATCGGCTCGAGCTGCGGCAGCCTCAAGTATCCAAGCATCTCCGCGTGCTTCTTGATGCGGGAATCGTGGATATGCAAGCTGACGCCAATCGCCGGATTTATCAGCTGCGGCCGGAGCCTTTTCAGGAGATGGACGAGTGGCTGGATTCCTATCGTCATATATGGAACGAGAGGTTCGACCGCTTGGATGCTTATCTTCAAGATTTGATGAATCCCAAAAACAAACATTAGTAAAACTGGCGGCATAGGGGTATTCCCTTTGTCGCCAATTTGCGTTCAACAATCGAGGTTGACAGACACTGAAAATATTCAAGAAACGGGCTACCGGATGCCTCAGGTCAGCAATCTGTGAGAAACTCCCGAACCTGGAAGATGATATAGTATTTCGTAAATAATACTCACTGGCCGAGTACTGGCAGCAGGCGGAAAACTCGTCCAACGAGCTGGAGCGGGCGATAGCCCGGCGCATGAACGAAATTCCCAAAGTGGTTATTTCTCATTCCGAAGTGGATTTAGTATGGAGAAACTCGGAGCAAATCGTCGTCAAAGACGACGGGGAGCTCGCGCGGGAGTTGGAAGCGCTCAAAAACCGCGTAAATCAAATCTCCGTCGAGAGCGGGGCAAAGACATGGCAATCCTTCATCCAAAATGAGCTATATGACGAGCTGTGACTACTCGTTCATCCGGTGATCGCTTCCCGAGGCGACAGATTGTTTGCTCTGGCCGACAAGCAACGATCCCTTCGGTTAACCGGCAACAAAACGTATAAGAACGGTGTGGTCGGACTGCATTATCAAAGGATTGATACAAATGAATGGAGAGATGATGATGTTCTACAAAGGGACTTTTGCGTTGCAGGAAGCGTTGTTCGGACTTGAACACGACGATCCGGAAGCGTTTCGGAGCGGCATTGCGGCGGTTAACGAGCTTGATTGAGATTCAGCGTAGTAAACCCGAGTGTACCTGCTTCCTACTCCTGCCTTCTTGAGTCTATTGTTGAATGGAATAGTTGCAAAATGTACAAATACTTACATTTTGTTCGCCATCCAATCAGCCTATAAGGACTACGTTTTTGTAGAGGTCATGGAATTGGACGGCGGTTAGATTGCCTCTACATCCAGCAAGGTTTGGTTTACGCACCAAAGCCCCGCCAGAGCGGATTCCTCCGGAGGGGCTCATTTGCGTTTATTCGGTTACTTCCGGTTGCAGGCTATCGCTATCGCTATCACTATCGCTTTCCTCCAGCACCTGGTGCTTGGCGGGCAGGTCATACGCTTCGCGAATCAGCGAGAAGTAGTGATCGCCGCGGACGATTTCATATTCCGGCCCCAGCGCTTCGCTCATCCGGACAACGTCTGACGGCGTCATGCTCCAGGCAAGCAGGCCGAGGGAGACGAACAGCGGGGATTCTCCGTCCCAGCCGGCCTTGGCCTCCTCCAGGATACGCAGGCCGTCCTGGACCGTGCTGATGCCCTGGATCGTCGACACCGGCAGCGAATCGTGCAATATTTCAACGCCGTGGCGATCCTCCCAGCTCAGGAACAGGCCGGGCGCTTTGTAATAGCGCTCGTAGGCGCGGGCGTAGGATTCACCTAATGGGACGTTTTCGCCGTCAATCCGGTTCAGCACGTAAGGAAAGCCCATCCCGGTTTTTTGCAGGTACTTGTAGGACTGTTTCAAATAATCGGCGAAGGTCGATTCCGGCCAGGCTTCCGGATAAAAGTAGCCTGCGCCGGAAGGTCCGGCGATAATCAAGTCATTCTCTGTTGCCGTTTTCCGGTAATAGTTCAGCATCGCCGGCGCCGCATCATACAGCAGCGGGCTCGAAGTCCAGTTGATCGGCACCTCGCCGCGGGCCGGATCGTCCCACAGATTCCGCATCTTGTGCTGGTTGTACTGGAAGTTGTCGCCTTCGCTGAACGTATAGGTGACGTAGATTTTGTTCTCCAGCTCGGGCGCCCGGGGAGCTTTCGCTTTGACCGGCTGGACTTTGGTGCCGGAAAAAACGGTCAGATTGCTGAACCAGTCGGCGGCCAGCACGTATACCCCGTAATTGGACGTCACTTCCACCGAGCTGAATTCGCCGGCAACGTCGTTGCTGAACCAGCCAAGGTAAGGCGTGCCCGGCTCGACCTCGGACAAGATTCGTTCAAACAGCGCTCTCTGCTGCGGATCGTTCACTTCAAGCCAGAACACCATCGCCTTGTTGGCCACCGCGTAATCGCGGAGGTAGCCGTAAGGCTCCTTCTGCTCGGAGGACGGCGGCCCAACGTTGCCGGCCGATACCTTGTATTGGTTCCACATGACGACGGAGGCGGTCAGCTCGCGCGTGCCTTCCGGCGGTGTAAACCGGTAGACGAAATAACGCCCGTTGTCGGCGAAACGGTGCCCGCCGTCCCCGGCAGAAACCTGTGAGTCCTGCCGATCGTACAGGAATTTCTCCTCCTCCGGCGTGCCCGGAATGAACCGCGCGACGATCTCCCCGTCCGCCTTAACGACAACCTCGTGAACGGCAGGGCCCCAGCCGTCCTGGGTAAAGGCATCATCGAAACGCAGATAAACCGATTCATCCCCCAAAAATCCGGATAAATCAAAATCGTACGTTCCTTTGTTGCTGGCGTCGCGGATCTGCTCGGTTTCTTCCGCGATGACTTCAAACGATTCGGGCAGCCCCGGCGGGATGCTGATCGAGGTGTTTGGGCTGAGCCCGACCAACATACGGTGCGTCGTTTTGCTCCATAAATTTTCGTATTGCCATGTATAGGCATCCATGCGGTCCTTGAATTTGCCGCGAAGATCGTCGGCCACCTTCAAGTTATAAGGGGAAGCCTTAAGCCGCTCCGCCAGTTCAGGGCTGGCGACGACGGCGTCCTTCAGCCCGGCCAAAGTTGTGGCAACGTTAATCGAGTCGGGCACCTCCGGGTCGTAGATGATCATGCCTTTGACTTCATTTTTGTATTTCCGAACAAGATTCCAATAATCGTCGTGCAGCGTGTAGGGTACCTGGAGATCGTTCAGCCAGGTCAGCTTGCCTTCCTCCTGGCTTTCCAGCAGGTAAATCCGCGGCTCAGTGCGGTTAACGACCCCCTGCAAGGTGGCTAGCAGCAGCCGGATATCGCCGGGAATTTGGTACACGTCAGCGACATCAAGCCGCTTTACCTTCGCAAAGTTTGGAAGCGCTTGCGATTTGGGCCAGCTGATGGAGTTCTTTTGCGGCTGCGCTGAGGATTGTGCATTGACTGAGGTGGTGCCTAGGGTTAAGGACAACGTGCATAACAATACGAAACATGTCATCGTCAGCTTTCGAATCAAGCTCGTTCACCTCGGATCCTCATAATGTGGAGCCATCGTTGGCGGCCGGAAGCTCCTTCCCTCCTTCTTCGGCTTTTTTGCACGACAACACCTGAATAATATGTTAAATATATCTAATTATCCTTGTCAAGCAGCCAAACAACATAAATGCAATAAATGCAACTTTAGTACGCCTTAATTAGACGTATGGAATTAAACGATTGACTAAATGACATAAATGATATAACTTGTGGAGTAGGAGAGATTAAAGATAGGAGATCCTGCGATGCAAAATGAACGAGTTCCGTTATATATGCAAATCCAGCAGCACTTTAAAGATTTGATACAGCAAGGACAATTAAAGGAAAACGACAAAATCCCCTCCGAAAAAGAACTGATGGAGCAGTTTGACGTCAGCCGGATCACTGTCGCCAACGCGCTGACGCAGCTGTCCAAGGACGGATGGATTTACCGTATTCCGGGAAGAGGGAGCTTTGTCGGCGAAAATATCAACGAGCTGCTGGGCGGCCCCCATGTCCGTGAACCGGGGTCGGGGACGCGCATGGAGAACGGCGCAGGCAGCGTCGGCGGTAGGGGAGGTACAGACGGTACGAGCGGTATGGGCAGTGCGGCCAATACGGGCCAGGTGAGCGCAGGAACGGCTGCAGCGGCGAACAAAATGCTCTTCTATAACCCAGATACTGCACCGCCTGGAGCTGAAGGAAGAAAAACGATCGGCCTCGTTATGCCGCTTCTCGTCGATTATTTTGGCATCCGCCTGATCCAGGGCATCAACAACGTGATCGAAAACAGCGGGTACAGCCTGCACATCGTGCTGACGTACAACTCAATCGAACGGGAAAAAGAGGCGATTCAAGATCTGCTCCGCAAAGGGGCGGCGGGGCTGATCATTTTCCCGTGCGACGCGGAAACGTACAATGAGGACATCCTGGCGCTGAAGCTCAGCGGTTTCCCATTTGTGCTGCTCGACCGGTATTTACCGGGGATCGCCACGAACGTGGCCCGCAGCGACGGCCTGATTGGCGGGCAGCTCGCTGTCGATTATTTGTGGGGCCTCGGGCACCGCGATATCGCCATCTGCTCCGATTCGCCGCTGCCGACGATCACGGTCGAGGACCGGATTAATGGCTATATGGAGGCTTTGAAGCAAAAAGAGGCGATGATTAATCCGGCGCTCATCCTGACCGATTTCAACGTCGACTACAGCGGCATCGACAAAACGCACCCCCTGTACCGGTTTATCAAAAACCGGATCGCCACAGCCTACATTACACTGAACGGACGGTTGGGGCTGCATATTTATTCGATTTGTAAGGAGCTGGGCCTGAAAGTTCCGGAGGATGTGTCGATTCTTACTTTTGACGATCCATCGCCGGGCCTGCATGAGTGGGGATATTTTTCGCATATTTCCCAATCCGAAGTCGAAATGGGGGAGGCGGCCGCCAACATTTTGCTGCAAATTTTCGAAAATTCCGACAATAATGAGCCGGGTTATGCCAAGGTCATTTTGCAGCCGAAACTGCTCGAAAGCCAGTCCACCGGCCCGCTGATCCACGAGAAGCGATAATCCAAGCGGCCTGCGAAGAATCCGGGCGCCTGCATGATCCACCATGGCAGGCGTCTTTATTACGCAAAAATTAGCGATAAATGATATATCTAATATCTTGACATAAATGACATAGTGAAATATATTTAATGATACAAATGAATAATTTGATGTAAGCGCTTAAGTGGAGGCGGAATTCGGGTAAGGAGGTCAGAAGCAGGTATGGAAAAAACGGCAGAACGGGAGGGAAGCTCTTCTTTCCGGTGGGGGCAAGGGCGTCGGCAGACCTTCGGCAGGCATAAGGATGCTTGGATCGCTGCGGTCATCCTTGTGCCGATGTTTTTGTTTTGGCTGATTGTCTCCGGTTTTCCGACGTTGTTCGGCTTTGGACTCGGTTTTTTTGAATGGATCGGCCTGGCGTCCTCGCCGAAATTCATCGGGTTTGATAATTTCATTAGCTTCTTTAACAACCCGGTGTATACCGAAGCTTTGTGGAGGTCGGTGTGGCTGGGCGGGTTGGTGACGGTTATTACGCTGGCGGCGGGCTTTGGAGCCGCGCTGCTGATGAATATGCCGCTTATGGGCAAGGGCTTTTACCGCTCGATTTGGTATATCCCCGCCGTAACGGCGACCGTAGCGACGACGCAGGTGTTCAACATTTTTTTGGATTCGAATAACGGGGTTATCAACAATTTGCTGAAAGCGCTGGGCAAGGAACCGATCGTATGGCAGTATTCCGTGTCCTGGGGGATTTTCTGGATCGTCGTTTATTCCGTCTGGAAAGGCGTCGGAGGAGCGGCGCTTATCTGGCTCGCCGGACTTCAGTCGGTCGACGTGTCGCTGTACGAGGCGGCGGAAATCGACGGTGCGGGGCGTTGGGGGAAATTGCGCTACGTCACGCTCCCCGGCCTGAAGCCGATCGCGACCTATATCGTGATCACCAATCTGATCGCGGCGATTCAAATCTACGAACAGGTCCTGTTCATTACGAACGGGGGGCCGTACGGGCAAACCGAAGTGCTCGTCTTCCGCATTTACCGCGACGGATTCTGGGACTTCAATCTGGGCATGGCCGGCGCTTCGTCTTTGATTATGGCGGTCATCGTGATCGTCATCACCGTGCTGTATTACAACTGGTCAACCCGGACGGACAAACGGACGACGATTCCGATCAAACCGGTTAAAAAGGGGGCGGGAAAACATGCCGGAAACGTTAAGCGCGAAGTTTAAAAAGCAATGGAAACCCGTACACCTGCTGGGTCATATCCTGCTGCTTGGCATCGGCCTGATTTTGCTCTATCCGCTGATTTTCATGGTGCTCGCGGGATTTTTTACGAAAACGGAGTTTACCTCCACGGTGCTCGGCATTTTCCCGATTCCGAAAGCGCCGACGCTGGAAAATTTCAAGGCGCTCGTCGTCGGCTCCACCGACGCCGCCGTCACGACCTATTTGAAAAACTCGCTTATCCGCACGGCCTACAACACGTTTTGGGCGATCCTGACTTCGTTTTTGGCCGGTTACGTATTTGCGCGGCTCCGGTTCAAAGGAAGGGATACGCTGTTTCTAATCCTGCTGGCGACGCAGATGATTCCGGGCACGCTGGCGATTATTCCGACGTACCTGGAATTTGCCCGTTTTCCGTTTGCCGGGGGAAACCATATTTTCTCCGGGGGAACCGGCATTTTGAACTCGTGGTGGATTTATTTGATCGGCGGGCCCGCCATCAACATCATGGGCACGTTTTTGGTCAAGCAATCGCTTGAAAAAGTTCCGCTGGAAATCGATGAAGCGGCGGTCGTCGACGGCGCCGGGACGGTCCGGCTGATTTTTCAAATTCTGTTTCCGCTGCAGCTTCCGATTATGGCCTTTATCGCCATTACGACGGCGCTCGGTACGTGGAACGATTTTATAACACCGTTTTTCTATACGACCAGCGACAATTTGCAAACGCTTCCGGCGGCGATTACGAGATTGTCCTCCGTCGGGGCTAGTCCGGGCGCGGTGATCAACTATCCGATGATCATCACGCTGAGCCTGGGCATTACGCTGCCTGCATTGCTGATTTTTGCCTTCTTCCAGAAGTACATCGTCCAGGGTTTGGCCAACACGGGGATCAAAGGGTAATTTTTATATAATGGAGGGGTACAAATGTGGTTTAAAAAGATGAGCACCATCGCGCTTACGCTTATGTTATCCATCGGTTTGGCGGCTTGTTCGTCCGGGGGGAACGGAACGTCCGGAGGCAATGCGGGGGCGGCCGACCCCGGCCCAGCGCAATCGGAAGGCGGCGGCGCGAATACGCCGGAGACTTCGGGCGGCACAACGATCACCGTACTGAATGAAGGAGCCGTCGGCATCGGCGTTGGGGTACTGAACGATTTGCTGGAGAAAAAGAAGCAGTCCCTCATTAAGGATGAAACGCAAAATCCGCGCATCACGGAGGAGGATTTCTCGTATACTCCCGGCCAACCTCTGAAAAAAGCCGGCGTATTCCCGTATTACTACCAATCGATCATCATCGATAATCTCAAGAGCAAGAACATCACCGTCAAAACGGAGGATTGGGGCTGGGGCGAGCCGCTGATCCAGAAACAAACGGCCGGTTTCCTGGCGAAAAACATGCCCGACATCATCGTCGGCGAAACGCAAATGCCGGGTTTTGCCCAGCAGGGCTTGCTGGAGCCGTTCCCGGAGGAGATGGCCAAGGAAATTCGCGAAAAAACCGCCCCGGCAGCTTGGAAGCCGATGGAATACGACGGGAAAATTTATGGATTCGCCTCCCAGCCGGGCGTCAGCAGCTTGTTTTGGAACAAGAAGCTAGTGCAAGAGGCAGGTCTTGATCCGGAGCAAGCGCCGGCGACCTGGGAGGAGTTCGCCGCCAATGTGCAGAAGGTGACGGAAGCAGGGGGCGGCAAGTTTTACGGCGGCGGGGTGTACGCCGGGCCAAATGCGGGCGGATATTTACGGTACGGCACGCTGCTCGTCATTAACGGAGGCGGCTTTGCCGACGATCAAGGCCAGCCTGTATTTAACTCGGATGCGAACGTGGAAACGGTGCAATTTCTAAAGCAGTTGAATGCGGGCCATCCGGCCGGTCTGATGGTTAATACGAACGAGGGCACCTATTTCGACGCCTTCAAAAAAGGGCAAATCGCCTACCTGATCGACGGCCCCTGGCGCGCGATCGAAAGCGCGCAGATCGGCATCGATTACGGGATGGCGCAAATACCGCTGTCGCCGGACGGCCAGCCCGGCAACATTACGATCGGCGCGGCCTTCCACGCCGTACCGAAGGACGCGAAAAACAAGGAGGCGGCGTTCGAATACATCCGCGCGATGTACAGCGAGGAAATTCAACAGCTGATCGCCGATACCGGGGTCCGCTCGCCGGTGCTGAAATCGATCGCCGAATCGGAAGGCTACAAGTCCGCCCATCCGGAGATGTACCAGCATTATCTGGCCATGTCCGGCAATGTGCAGGGGCTGCCGACGTTCGCGAAGGAAGATTCGAAGGTGTGGCAAATGTTCGGCGACGCGGTCACCAAATCGCTGATGACAAACGGGGACATCAAGACGATTTTGGACGAAGCGCAGAAAAAAGCAGAGGCGGTTACGAAGTAAGGCGGCGAATAAAGGAGAGAGTGATGCAGCATGCCATATGAAACCAATCAGATCATGACGCAAAGGGCGAAACAACGGCTTTCCAAGCTGGAAAGCTGCATATATCAGCCTGTGGAAGCCTTGGCGGTCACCGCTTGGGTTACGAGGGAGCCGGTCCCGTACGCGGAGCGGAAAAGCGGAAAGCCAATGGAACTCAAGTCCGGCGACCGGTGGGGCGAACTGTGGGATTGCGCCTGGTTTCATTTTCACGGGGAGGTTCCGGAATCGCTTGCGGGCAGCAAGGTGGTACTGCTGATTGATATTAATGGAGAGCTATGCCTGGTCGATGAAGAGGGAGCTCCTTATCAGGGGTTAACGAACGTCAGTTCCGGGTTCGACTACAGCTTGGGGCGTCCCGGCAAGCGGGTGGTGGACGTCAGTCCCGCGGCTAAAGGCGGGGAAACGATCGATTTGTGGGGGGACGGAGGCAACAACGACCTGTTCGGAGAGTTCCGGAGCGGCACGTTAAAGGAAGCTTGCATCGCCGTCTGCCACGAGGAAGCCCGGAGTCTGTATTACGATCTGGAGGTGCTGGTCGAGCTGGCCGAGCAATTGCCGGAAACGAGCGCGAGAAAAGCGCGGGTGCTTCAAGCCGTATACGAAGCGGCGAACCTGCTGGCCGAAATCAACGACAGGACGGTACGGTTGGCTCGGGAGCGGGTATCCGGCGAGCTGGCGATGCGGGGCGGCGATCCGGTATTGACGGTCAGCGCGATCGGGCACGCGCATATCGACCTGGCCTGGCTGTGGCCGATCCGGGAAACGATTCGCAAAGGTGCGCGGACATTTTCGACGGCGCTGCGCAATCTGGAAAAATACCCGGACTATGTGTTTGGCGCCAGCCAGCCGCAGCTGTACCAGTGGATGAAGGAGCATTATCCGCAGCTGTACGAGCGAGTGAAGGAGCGCGTCCGGGAAGGCCGTTGGGAGGCCCAGGGAGCGATGTGGGTCGAGCCGGACACGAACATTTCCGGAGGCGAGGCGCTGGTGCGCCAGATCCTGTACGGAAAACGGTTTTTCCGGGAGGAGTTTGGCCAGGAGATGAAGGTGCTGTGGCTGCCCGACGTGTTTGGCTATACGGGGAGCCTGCCGCAGATATTGAAGAAATCCGGCGTCGATTATATGATGACGCAAAAATTGTCCTGGAGCACGTATAACACGCATCCGCATCACAGCTTTATGTGGGAGGGAATCGACGGGACGAAGGTATTGACGCATCTTCCGCCGGAGGATACCTACAACAGCCCGGCTGCGCCGCGGTCGCTGGCGAAAATCGAGCGCAGCTACCTCGACCGGAACGTATCCGGGCACGCCCTTATGCTGTTCGGGATCGGCGACGGGGGCGGCGGCCCGGGCGAGGAGCATCTGGAGCGGCTGGCGCGGGAGAAAAACCTGCTTGGCCTGCCGCCGGTCGTTCAGGAGCCCGCGCTCGCATTCTTCCGCCGCTTGGAGCAGGAGGCTGGGCGTTTCCACACCTACCGGGGCGAATTGTACCTGGAAAAACATCAGGGGACGCTAACGACGCAGGCCCGGAACAAATGGTACAACCGCAAGCTGGAAAAAGCGCTGCGTGAGCTGGAGTTCGCGGCTTCGCTGTTGTGGGCGCTGGGCGGCGGGGCGTATCCGGCGCAGCGGCTTGAGGCGATTTGGAAGGAAGTGCTGCTGTACCAGTTCCACGATATTTTGCCGGGCTCCTCGATCACTAGGGTTTACGATGAGTCTTTGGCACGATATGAGGCGCTGCTTGGCGAGGTCCGGCCGATGATCGAGGAAACGTACGGGAGGGTTGCCGTTTTGACCGGGTTGGCGGATGGGCCAGTGTTGTTTAATTCGCTGCCGTGGGAGCGGCGGGAATGGGTGGAATATGGCGGCCGTTGGCACCGGGTAAGCGTACCGGGGATGGGCTGGCGGTCTTTGCGGGAGGCGAGCGCGGAAATGCCTGAGGATCGCCCGGAACCGGGGACGGGGAGTGAAGTGCTCGTGGCCGAGGAGCGGCGGCTGGAAAACGACCGGCTGGCGGTCCGCTTCCATGAAGACGGTAGCATTGCTTCGCTGTACGATAAGGCGGCCGCGCGGGAGGTGCTGCCGGACGGCGCCAAGGCCAACGTGTTTACGGTGTACCACGACGACGGGGATGCCTGGGATTTCCCGCGCGATTACCGCGAAATGGTCGCGGGGATGATGGAACTCGTCAAGGCGTCGGCTTACGTGCAAGGGCCGAAGGCGGTGATCGAGCAGGAATACCGGTTCGGGAACTCCGTGCTGACGCAGAAAATCAGCCTGCTTCAAGGCGGCGATACGCTGCAATTTGAAACGGAGGCCGATTGGCGGGAGTCGGCGAAAATGCTGCGGGTGGCTTTTCCGGTGAACATCGCCAGCGAACAGGCGAACTGCGAGATTCAATTCGGCGTCATTAAGCGGCCGACGACCCGGAACAATCGGATCGAGTTTGCCCGGGACGAAATTTGCGCCCACCATTACATCGACCTGTCGCAGCCCGATTACGGCGTGGCGCTGCTGAATGACAGCAAATACGGGCACAGCGTGGACGGAAACGTGATCGACCTGAACCTGCTGCGCAGCCCGGGATATCCGGACCCGGCGGCCGACCGGGCGCAACATAAGTTTACGTATGCCTTGTACCCGCATGCGGGCGACTTCATCGAGGCGGGCGTCTACCGTAAAGGATATGAACTGAATGTTCCGCTGACGGCGGTGGAGCCGGGTACGGCTGTTGACAAGATCAATGGCGAGCCGCTTCGGCTGCGGCAATTCGTGCAAATCGATCACCCGCACGTGATGGTGGAAGCCGTCAAAAAATCGGAAGACAGCGGCCATTTGATCGTCCGCCTGTACGAGACGGCCGGGGCCGGAGCGCGGGCCGGGTTGGCGTTTGGGTTCGAATGCTCCGCCATTGAAGAAGCCGACTTGCTGGAAAATCCGCTCCGTTTGCTGGCGGAGGGACAAAGAAGTGTAAACCTGCCATTTACTCCGTTTGAAATCAAAACGATCCGCGTCCGTTTATAACGGGCGTTAAAGGAGGAGCGGCGTATGCAGAGTCAGGGACGCGAGGAGGAACGCACGGGCTTTCAGGAGGGAGGCGCGTTCGGCCCTTCCTACGATCTGCAGACGGATTTTGTCATGGTGTACGGGATCAATGAATCGATGCCGCAGCGGATTCGCGAATGGGCGGACCGGGGCTACCGGGTGCATTTGATGACCGGCGTGTCGTGGGGCGGGTATCAGGATTATTTGAACGGCAAGGCCGATGGCCGTCCCCATTGGGACGAAGCGCAAAAATACGAGGACGGCGAAACGATCATCCACGGTACCTCGGCCGACATCCCGTACATGGTGCCGACGATCGCTTATGCCGATTTCCTGGCCGGCCGGATTCGCCCGGCCGTCGATGCCGGGGTGGACGCCATTCATTTGGAGGAGCCGGAATTTTGGGTCGAGGGCGGGTACTCTGAGGCGTTCAAGCGAGAGTGGCAAAATTTTTACAACGAGCCGTGGATCGCTCCGCATGCGTCGGAGGACGCGCAGTATCGCGCCTCCAAGCTGAAGGCGTATTTGTACGCCCGTTGTCTGGACCGGATCTGCTCAGCGCTCAAGGAATATTCGCTCGTTCGCTATAACCGGCCGCTGCGCTTTTTCGTGCCGACGCACAGTCTGATCAACTATGCGCAGTGGCGTATCGTCAGCCCGGAATCGAAGCTGCTGGATCTGCCCTCGATCAACGGCTACATCGCCCAGATCTGGACGGGAACCTCACGCACAGCCAACGTATACGAGGGGAAGCGGGCGGAACGCACGTTTGAAACGGCGTTTCTGGAATACGGGATCATGCAGGAGCTCGTGCGGGGAACGGACCGCAGCATGTGGTTTCTGCATGATCCGATTGAGGACGATCCGAAGCGGACCTGGGCCGATTACCGTGAAAATTACATCAAAACGCTGACCGCATCGCTGCTCCATCCGGAGGTGTCCCGCTATGAGGTGGCCCCCTGGCCGAGGCGCATTTTCGAGGGGCGTTATCCTTCCGAAGACGGCAGCGGCAAAGAGGGGATTCCGGCCGACTACGCCACGGTGCTGCTCACGGTGATGAATACACTGCGCGACATGGCTCAGGCGGATGTGGAGATGGACGGAACCGGCGCTGTGGCCGGCGTTTTGCTGGCGGATTCGGCCATGTATCAGCGAAAGTGCATCGGCGTGAAAACGGCCGGGTTCCTCATGAAATATGACGGAACCAATGAGGTGGAGCTTACCGACGAGGACGCAGTGGAACTGCTCAACTTCTCCGCATTTTACGGCCTGACGCTGCCAATGGTCAAGCACGGACTGCCGGTCAGACCGGTCCAGTTCGACAACGTCCGGCGGTTCCCGGGTTATCTGGACGGGTATCGGCTGCTGGTGCTGAGCTATGAGTTTATGAAGCCGGAGTACCCGGATCTGCACAGTGCGCTGGCGCAATGGGTCCGGGAAGGCGGGGCGCTCATCTACGTCGGCGACGACAACGATCCGTATCATCGCGTGCGGGAATGGTGGAACCGCGGCAAGCGGAAGTATACTTCCCCGCGTGAGCATCTGTTCGAATGCCTTGGCCTGAGCGCCGATGCCCCGGAAGGGCTGACGCCGGTCGGGGACGGCTTCGTTTCCTATTTGCGCGTGCGCCCGGAACGGTTTGCGGAAAGCGCCGAAGGGGCGGAGCGGCTGCGGCGTGCTGTCAGGGAGGCGCTCGCGGCTTTGGATGGCGGCGATTCCCGGGCTCGCTGGGAACCCGCGCATTATTTTAAAATCCGCCGGGGCCCGTACGTAATCGCGTCCGTGATGACCGAATCCGTAAGCGATTCGCCGCTGGAGCTGAAAGGGCGGTTTGTCGATTTGCTGGATTCGGGACTGCGCGTCGTGGATCGTGTTACCGTACAACCGGGGAAACAAGTGTTGCTCTACGATTTGGATTATGCGGGGACGCCGCTAAGTGAAAGGGGGTTGCCGATCAGCGAGGCGGGGGTGCCGGACGACGGGGAGGGAATGACGGTTAATGAAGCGGTAAACCCGGATGACGGAGCGCGAGCGCCAAGTTGTGAAGAGGGGACGCCGCGTTGCGGAGTGATCGCCGCCTCTTCGCGGGTCGAAGATTATGCTGAAGACGATCGGACGATTTCATTTGCGGTCCGGGGGCCGCGGCCGCTGCAAGCGGTGGCCCGCGTTCGCTGCGGAGCGAAGCCTGCGGCGGTGACCATGCTGGCCGGCGGCAGCGGCGGAGATCCCTCGCCGGCGCAAACCAGCATCCCGCTTCCCTTTGCTTGGGATGCAGCGTCCCGCACCCTCCTGGTGTGTTATGAGCATGCCGAGCAGAAAGCGCATATTACGATCCATAAAATGGATACCATATTGAATTTCGTGCAGGAGGCAGATGACTTATGAATACCGTTTTACGCCCGCCGGCCGTTCCGTTGGTGACGATTGATCCTTATTTCAGCGTATGGTCGATGGCGGACCGGCTTACCGATGACTTTACGCGGCACTGGACCGGCAAACGAAACGCGCTTACCGGAATCATCCGGATCGACGGTGTCCCCTGGCGTTTCGCTGGGCTGCTTGAGCCAAACGCGGAAAACTACTATCCCGAACCGGACGCGATACCGCAAACCGGGCTTGAAGTGACTCCGCTTTCCAGCACTTATCGCTTTGAGGCGGCGGGGGTTCGGCTTGAGGTGAAATTTACGAGCCCGCTGCTTTTGGATGATCTTAAGCTGCTGTCGCGGCCTGCCTCCTACGTGCATTTCCGCGTTTGTGCCGTGGACGGCCGGCCGCATTCCGTGCGGATCTATTTTGACGTGACCGGAGAATGGTGCGTGAACACCAGCGATCAAGGCATCGTATGGCGGCAGGAAAAAGCGGACGGCTTGACGCTGCTGCAGGTCGGCCATGCCGAGCAAAACTTCCTGAACGCTACGGGCGACGACCGGCGGATCGATTGGGGTTATTGCTATTTGGCGGCGCAAGAAGCGGCCGACACCCGCACTTTTATGGACACCGCCGCGGTCCGCAAGGCATTTGCGAGAACCGGGGAAGCGGAGCTGGAGCCTGGCGGCATCGGAAAAAACCTGTCCAGCATACCTCAGCCGCAGCCGGTGAGGGACAGCCAGCTCGTCATGGCCTGCGTGTGGGACTGCGGGGAAGTGACTGAAGCGGAGAAGACCAATTTGCTCGTGCTCGCTTACGACGATGTTTATGCGATCGAATATTTTGGCCAGAAGCTGGAGGCTTATTGGAAAAAAGACGGCCAATCCGCTTTGGCGATGTTGACGGACGCGTACCGGGAGTATGCCGATATCCTGGAACGCTGCGACTCATTTGATCGGCAGCTCCGGCAAGATGCAGTTGCCGCCGGCGGGGAAAAATACGCCGACATCCTGGCTTTGTCCTACCGCCAGGCCATCGCCGCGCACAAGCTAGTCACAGGCCCGGAAGGCGAGTTCCTGTTCATGTCCAAGGAATGCTTCAGCAACGGTTGCATCGCCACGGTGGACGTAAGTTATCCTTCGATCCCGCTGTTTTTGCTGTATCAGCCTGAACTCGCACGGGGGATGATGCGGCCGATTTTCCGATATGCGGCTAGTGAGGCATGGCCGTTTGACTTCGCGCCGCATGACGTCGGACAATATCCGTTGGCAAACGGTCAGGTGTATGGGGGAAACGCCCTGGACGGACAAATGCCGGTCGAGGAATGCGGCAATATGCTCATCATGGCCGCCGCGGTCAGTCTGGCCGACCGGGACACGGAGTTCGTGCGGGAGCATTGGGAACTGCTGGACCGGTGGGCGGGTTATTTGCTGCAGCATGGGCTGGACCCGGAAAATCAGCTTTGCACGGACGATTTTGCCGGCCATTTGGCCCGCAATGCTAACCTTTCGGCGAAGGCGGTTATGGGGGTGGCCGGCTATTCGCTGCTGCTCGGTCTGCTTGATGAACCGGAAGAAGCGGAGCGCTATAAGGCCGCGGCAAAAGAGATGGCCGCACGCTGGGCGGAACTGGCCGAGGAGCGGAGCGGCGGAAAAAATGGGGACAGCAGGGCTCACGGCCACACCGTGCTGGCGTTTGGCCAAGAAGGCACGTGGAGCCTGAAATACAATCTGATTTGGGACATTTTGTTCGGCACCCGTTTATTTGACGAGGAAATCGTGCGGCGGGAGGTGGCCTGGTATGTGTCGCGGCAGGAGCGGTACGGCGTTCCGCTGGATAACCGCGAGCATTACACGAAGGCCGATTGGCTCCTTTGGGCCGCCTCGCTGGCAGAGAACCGGGACGATTTCCTCCGGCTGATCGAGCCGCTTTGGGATTTCCTGAACGAAACACGCGACCGCGTCCCTTTTTCGGACTGGTATGACACCCGGACGGCCCGGCAGATGAACTTCCAGCACCGCAGTGTGGTTGGCGGAATGTTTATCAAGCTGCTTAAAGAGAAAGGGTTAGGTTCGGCGGGAAAATAAACGGCACAATGAAGCCGATCTGCGGGTTGCAGGTCGGCTTCGGCCGTTTCCGAGCGGCCCCGCTGTCTGATTGGAAATATCCAATAGAATTGGAAATTAAATGGTAAATGTAGCTGCTAGATTGGATATTTCCAATAGATTGGGGTTGGCGGGGTCCCAAACGGGCGATTTGAGCGAAATCTATTGGATTTTTTCCAATGAGAGCTCAAAATTCCGTTCGTTTACCGCCAATCTATTGGAATTTTTCCAATGAGCCTTGAATTTTTTAGAGTGACGCTGGCAGGGATACCGCTTCGATCCGAAGTGTGGGCGGCGGGGATCGGGCTGCGGTTCCATGCGGTGATGGAGCTTGGAGCGATCGAAACGATGAAAGAAGCGGTGAAATGCAACATCGGGATCGCCGTGCTGCCCCGGCGGAGCGTGGTGCGGGAAACCGCGTCCGGCGAGCTGATCTGCCGCGATCTGCCGGGGTACAGCAACACCGGCGGATATGCCTCGTGTACCGGGAGGAAAAATCGCTGTCCCCCAGCGTTCGCAGATTTAACGAATACCTCCTGGAGCAGCTTCCGAAACATTGACCGAAAAAAAGAAAACCCCTTCTCTGCCAAGAGAAGGGGATATTGCAGCCGTATAAGGCATCAGAAGCGAAACGTTATTTTACCGTCCGCATCGTGGTCTCTGACGATCGCCCTTAAACGGAAAAGCTCCAGGCGGTTGCACTCACACTCGAGTATGCCGTGTTCTTCCCCGTTTTCCGCCGGGAA
Organism: Paenibacillus macerans; assembly: GCF_023715465.1. Taxonomy (GTDB): domain Bacteria; phylum Bacillota; class Bacilli; order Paenibacillales; family Paenibacillaceae; genus Fontibacillus; species Fontibacillus macerans_A. Next base: position 508,658 of record NZ_JAMBOE010000005.1, on the reverse strand, counting down.
GGTGCGGAAGGCGGCGCGGAGGTTTAAATACCGCTGCAAATCCGCCTGAATTTCCTGGTAATTCCGGCTTTGGATCAGCACGGTGTAGGTAAATCTAAAGCCTTGAACCGGTATTTTTACGGCCTCAAAGGCGAGGATATATGCGATCACGGAATAGATCGCCTGATCGAAGCCAAAATGGAAGCCGGCTGCAATCAGGATCGTACAATTGAAGATCAGAATGATCCATTCCGGCGATATAATTCCAAACCGCATAAACTCTGCGGCCTGTTCCGCGGTATCCAAGGCCCCCCCGAAACGAAGTGCCAGGCCGATGCCCATGCCGAGCGACAGCCCGCCGAGCAGTGCGGCAGGAAGCTGTTCGCCGGTCAGGGACGGGTAGGGGTGCAGTATGATCGTTCCCAGCGAAAAAACGAGCAGGCCCAACACGGTGAAGATTCCGAACGTGAAGTCGATTCTTTTACGTTGAAGCAGCAGAAAAGGGACGTTAAACAAGAAAAGAAACAATCCCAACCTCATTTCCGTTTTGAAAGCGAATAAAGCGGACAATCCGGTCATTCCGCCCACGACAATGCCATGGGGCATCAGGAACAATTCCAGCCCGATGGAAGCGAGCAAGGCTCCGGCGCTCACGCCCAAACAGCGTATTGCCGCATGGCTCTGATGCCGCCCGAGGTTTATGGGGGAGCCGACGCTGCCCTTTTGCTTCAAATGAGCCCCTCCTTTCGACTAGCGTATCAACTGCTTCCACTCAAAAGAATCTGTTTAATTTGCTGTTGGTGCAGCCGTTCGCCGAGAACAACAACCATCGCTTCCGCGGTCAGAAGCAAATCTGCGCCGGGGTTGACGTGTTTCGTATGGTTTTTCTCGATCACCGCGATAATGGTAGCCCCGGACCGCTGCCGGATCCGCAGTTCGCCGATCGTTTTGCCGATCGCTTTATAGTGGGGTTCGAGTTTGTACCATTCAATGATGAGATCGCCCAGGGCCACTTCGATATTTTCCAGTGCCGTCGGCTGATACGTTACCCCTCCGATGATGGATGACACGTATCTCGCTTCGTCGTCGTCGAGCGTGACCTTGGAGATGCTGGTATCGGGTTCGTCATTGTCAAAATGGTAAAGCTCGCGCCGGCCATCGTCGTGGATAATAATGGTCAGATTATCACCGCTGCGGGTTTGGATCGCGAATTTTTTACCGATTCCCGGCAGAATGGTTTCTTTGAGATTCATTTGCGTCAAGCCTCCAGTTTTATGGTCGCTTTTTATATTTTGGGTATTGCAAAACAAGCCTGAAGCTGCGGGCCGTTTGGACCGGCTTAAGGACTTTGTCAAAACCGTAAAAAGTGTCAAGCCATAAACATACTTGTGAATTTAATGGGCATTAGCAGCCGCCGTTTCAAAAACAGGCAAAACAACAGGCGGAATTGAACCCAGGCGGCGATCAATACCAGCACCGCTTCGGCAGGCACCTTGAAGAAGCCCTGCACGGTTCTGTCGATGAAAAGCTTGCCGTGAGGCGAGGAAGCGTTGAGACGCAAAGGCGGTTTGTGAGAATTGTGGTAATCCGTTTCAAACGCCTCCCTCTCCGTGGCCTCTGAAGTGACTGGAGCCCAGGAGAAGGAAGGGAGGAGTAAGGTCAAAAACAACGAGAGCAGCAGCAGCGGGGAACCTGCAAGTTTGCCAAGCCTAGCGAACCGTACTTTCATGATGACCCATCCTCCTAATGTAGATTCGTATTATAAGGATAGCATATATAGCGCAATTAATGAAGGAAAGGGTCTGCATCCTGCATTAGATCAGGAAGTAACGTATCAGCACATATGCGGCCGAGAGCGCTACCGATAAGATCATGAGCGGAAAACCGTATTTCAAATATTTCATAAACGAAATCGGTTCGCCTTCCTTGGCGGACATCCCGGCGGCGATCAGGTTCGCGCTGGCGCCGATCAGCGTGCCGTTGCCGCCCAGACAGGCGCCAAGCGCGAGGCTCCACCAGAGCGGCTCCAGATTGGCGATGCCCATGCTCCCCATATCCTGGATCATCGGAATCATCGTGGCGACAAACGGGATGTTGTCGAGGAACGAGGAAGCGATGGCGCTAAGCCAGAGAATCAGCATGGACGTCAGCATTGCGTCTCCACCGGTCAGATGAATGGCCCATTCGGCCAGCCGCTTGATCGTGCCGGTATCGATCAGCCCCCCCACGAGCACGAACAGTCCGATAAAGAAAAAGATCGTTGGCCATTCGACGGTTTGGAACGCCCGCTCCATCACATGCTCCCCGGTGATCAAGAGCAGCAGGAACGCGCCGGCGAGGGCGACCGTGGCCGATTCCAGGTGAAATGTCTGATGCATAAAGAAACCAAGCAGGGTAAGTCCCAAAATGACGAGGCATTTGACGAGCAGCTTTTGATTCGTAATCAGGCCGTTCAGGCTGATGTTCATGATGCTCTTTTGCAGTTCCGGCGCCGTTTGCAAACTTTTGCGGAACATTAGAATGAAGAGCGGCAGCGTCACGGCCATAATCAAAATCGCGATCGGGGCCAGGTTTTGCAGGAAGGCGACGAAGGTCAGCTCTTTCACCGCGCTGCCGATCATGATGTTCGGCGGATCTCCGATCAGGGTGGCCGTGCCGCCGATATTCGAGGCGATGACCAGCGAAAACACATAAGGGAACGCCTTGACTTTCAACTGGCGGGTAATGCTGAAGGCAACCGGAACCATCAGAATGATGGTCGTCACGTTGTCCAGGAACGCCGAGCCGATCGCCGTAATTAAAGCGAGCAGCCACAGGATCGTAACCGGGTTCCCGTTGGCTTTGCGGGCCGTCCAGATCCCGATATATTTGAAAAGACCTGTTTCCGCAGTCGTGTTCACGATGATCATCATGCCGATGAGCAGTCCCAGCGTGTTGAAATCGATGTGATGAATCGCCGATTCCTGATCGACGATGCCGAGCACGATCATCAGGACCGCGCCGACCATGGCCAGCAAGGTCCGATGGATTTTTTCCGAAATAATGAGTGCGTACGTCAGCAAAAAGATGCCGATCGCCCAGATGGCTTGTTGCTCCATAAAAACCCCTCCCAGACAGTTTGCCATGATCCGAGGTACCCTTAGATTTCCATGCAGGGGCCGAATTATGCCTTAAAGGTCCGAAAAAAGGCAAAAAGAGCCCGCAACGTGGCAGGCTCCTCCGATAACTGTCATTTTCTTTTGTATAGTTGTGCTTTTCCATTATATTATCTGCCTTTTGAATTGTAAAGACAAAACCGCACCCTTTGCCGGGCCGCTTTCTGTCCTATAGGCCGATGTCTACCTCGACTTAGGTCCAGGATGAAAAACCGTCCCCAGTCCGTTTTGAAAAACCCCGGTTCCTCCTAGAATAGAGACATAAGGTTGATCAAATGAGAGGCGGTGATAATCAATGAGAACAAATCGACCGAATGGTTTCGCACTTTTACTGATTGCCCTGGGGGTTCTGATCTTGCTCGGGAAGCTTCCGCAAATTTTCGGATTCCTGACTCCCGTTCTGGGCAGCCTTTTCGGACTGGTGATCGCGGCGCTAATGGTTGGGCTCGGGATCTACGGCATACGCCAAGGGAATGCGTTTTTCGGATGGATCGTACTGATCATCGGCGTCATTTCCCTGATCTCCAAGCTGGCTTGGTTGATCGTTCCGGTGCTCGGCATCGGATTAATCGTATACGGTATTTCCTCCTTGCGGGGAAGAAGGGGTTACTAATCCCGGAAATTAGCAATATCTTTTGATAATACGGATGAGCCGAAAGGTTAGGAGGGAAGGAAAACATGAGTGTATTTCGTCGGGTACGGGATATCACGGTAGCCACATTAAACGAAAGATTAGAGCAATCTCAAGATCCGGTGCGGTTGATTGACCAGTTTCTGATTGAAACCCGCCAGGAAATCGCCGAAGCGGAAAAACTGCATTATCAATACTCCGGACACGCCAAACAGCTCAAGCAGCAGGTGGATCAGGCGAAGGTGATGCAGGGCAAGCGCGAGGAACAGGCGCTGCTCGCCCTTAAAGCAGGGGAGGAGCATCTGGCTAAGCTGGCGCTTCAGGAGAAGCTGCTGTATGAGGAGAAGATCGAACAGTATTCCGAATTGTACTCGCAAAGCCTGGAGTCATTGCAGGAGTTGGAAAGCCAACTGCATGAGCTGAAAACCGAATATCAGGTCGTTTACAGCAAACGCCAGTATTATTTTGCCAGAATGGAGACGCTCCGTTTGCAGCAGCGGATGAACCAGCGGATGAGCGGTTACGGCGCGACGGATGTGCCGAAAATGTTCAACCGTTTGGAGGACCGGGTTTCCGATATGGAATGGGAGGCCCGCAGCCTTCGCGAGTTGCGGAAAGCCGGCGAGGATTTTGTCAACCAAGCCGGGTCCATGATTCAGTCGACTCTGGAACAGGAGCTCTCCCGGTTGAAGCAGAAGCTGAATAAGCCAAAAGGAGAGTAAGGCCATGAACAAATTGTACCGTTCCAGAAGAGACCGTTGGATCAGCGGTTTGCTCGGCGGGCTTGGCGAGTATTTGGGCATCAGTTCCTGGGTGATTCGTCTGCTTATGCTGATCAGTATTCCGATTACGGGCGGAACGACGGTTTTCATCTATTTTATCGCGGCCCTGGTCGTTTCCAAAGAGCCTTATGCACCGTACGATCCATATTATAACGGCGGATGGCAGGGCGGAGGATACGGACCAACCTGCGGTCCCAGACGTCCTGAAGGTTTTGGGGATCCGCGCTTTAATGACCGTCCTCCCTATGGCGGAGGAGGGGGCGCTTACGGCAACCGGCCGCCGCAGTACGGTTCGGGGGTGCCGGGGCCGGGTTTTTCGGCCGCTGGGGCGTCCAACCTGGATTCCATGATGGAAGATATCGAAAAGAAAGCAATGCAAAAAGAACTGGATGAGCTGCGCAAAAAGCTCTCCGACTACGAGAAGGGAGAAGTGTAAAACATGGGAGTATTTAAAAGAATTAAAGATATCACGAAAGCGTCGGTTAACGATTTGCTCGATAAGGTAGAAGATCCGATTGTGATGCTCAACCAATATTTGCGTGATATGGAGGCGGAAATCCGCGACGCCGAGGTAACGGTGGCGAAGCAGATGGCCAACGAGCGCAGAATGAAACAGCGTTTGGATGAAGCCGCCCGCATTTCCGCCCAGCGCGAAGCGCAGGCTGAACTGGCCCTTCGCAACGGCCAGGAGGAAGTGGCCCGCAAAATGCTGGAGGAGAAAATCCATTACGATCAAAAGCAGACCGAATTCGCCGAACTGCACACTCAGGCTGAAGCGCATGCCGCTGAACTGAAGCAGCAATTGCACGATATGAAGGATGAATTCTACAAGCTGCGCAACAAACGCAACGAGCTGGTCAGCCGCGCGCAAATGGCCAAGGCCAGAAAGCAGATGTCGCAAATCAGCACCCTGCATTCGATCGAAAGCGGCAACGCATCGCTTGGTTTCCACCGCATGGAGGAGAAGATCATGCAGATGGAAGCTGAAGCCGAGGTAGCCGGCGTCGCATACCGGGGAACAACGCCTTCCACTTACATCAACCCGGCCGATGCCGAAAAGCAACTCAAGGTCGATGCTCAGCTTGAAGCGCTGAAATCTAAATTGAATGGCCCCGCGAAACCGGAGGAAAATAAGGAATAAGCTACACGTTGCTTGGGACTTGTGGTATGCTAAGTCATGGTAAAGCCATACGGTATGGGATCATGCCGTTATGGCTTTTCCGATTCTTTGAACCTGCGAAGGAGGTGCGGCATGGATAAGCGGAAAAGGTTCTTAGCCATCGGGTTGATTGGACTTGGGGTTCTGCTGATATTTGGAAAATGGCTGAGTTTTTTCACCATCGCCGCCCTCTTCTTTTTAGTCTTTGGGATTTATCGAATCCGCCGGGGAGAACAAGTGAAGACGGGGTATATATTCTTAGCGATCGGCGGCGGCATCATCCTGCTGGACAACTTTATGCTGGTTCTGGCGATCCTGATGATATCGCTCGGCTTCTATTACGCCAAAATTCGCAAAACCCAGCCCCAGGGCAATTACGTGCAAAAACAAAACATTACGTCCAGCGTTCATTGGAACCGCGATCCTTGGAGCTTACGGAACACCAGTATGTGGCATGTGCTCGGAGAGCTGGACATCGATTTGTCGCTGGCCATCGTGGAAGGGCAAAGCAATATTTTGATGTTCCAGGGGATCGTCGGCGACGTGGATCTGGTGATACCGGAGGATTACGGCGTTGAAATCGAGGCGTTCGTCCTGTTCGGACAAATCGATTTTGGTCCGGACAAAGAGACCGGGATGTTGAATCGGCTGTACTGGAAGTCGCCGAATTACGACGCCCGCGAACAAAAAGTGAAAATTATGATTTCCTACCTTGTAGGAGACGTTGATATACGTTTAACTTGAGACAGGAGGATCACCCCGCATGAGAAAAAGAAAACCGAGCAATATGGTATCCCGCGGCATGCGCGGAGGAATTCTCCTGTCCGTTATTATTGTGGCAGCCACTTTTTACGTGCTGTATACATACGGATATTTTAGGCCGCAGGCGTCCTGGCCGACGGGAATCCGGGCGGGCCTCACGCTGCTCTCGCTGCTGGTCGTGATCGGAGCCGCTTACGGCTTCTTTCAGGGGTACCGTCCGAAGCGGAAGATCGACGAACTGCGCGACGCGCTGCTGCAATGGGAAAAGGGCAGCCAGGTCGGCATGGTTCCAAAGCTGGGCGAGGATGAAATAGGAAGGCTGGGAGAACAGCTGGAGCGCATCGGCAAACGTTGGGAAGAGCAGGTGTCTTCCCTGCAGCGGTTGTCGACGCATAACGCCCAGCTCGCTGAGCAGGCGCGGGTGTCGGCGATCGTCGAGGAACGGCAGCGGCTGGCGCGGGAGCTGCATGACGCGGTGTCTCAGCAGCTGTTCGCCATATCGATGACGGCTACGGCCGTCAGCCGGACGCTGGAGAAGGACTTCGACAAGGCGCAGCGCCAGGTGGAGCTGATCGAGGAGATGGCCTCCGTGGCCCAATCCGAGATGCGCGCCCTGCTGCTGCATTTGCGCCCGGTTTATTTGGAAGGCAAGGAGTTGTCCCAAGGTTTGCTTGACCTCGTCCGGGAGCTGAAAACGAAGGTGCCGATGGATTTGACGCTGGAAATGGACGAGGAATTGAACTTGGGGAAAGGGATCGAAAACCACTTGTTCCGGATTATTCAGGAGGCTATGTCCAATACGCTCCGCCATGCCAAAGCGGATAAGATGGAGATTCGCATTCACCGGCGGGGCGAGGCAGTCAAAGTGATTTTGAGGGACAATGGGGTCGGTTTCCAATTGGACGACAAAAAGCAGGCTTCGTACGGTTTGTCGACGATGCAGGAGCGCGTGCACGAGGTCGGCGGTTCGATTCAGTTCATCACCGCGCCCGGCAAGGGAACGCGGATTGAGATCACGATACCTTTAATCCATGAAGAAAGCGGGGGGACGGACAGCAATGGAGCTGGACAATGAAATCAAAGTGCTGCTGGTCGACGATCACGAGATGGTGAGAATCGGGCTGGCGGCGGTGCTGGGAACCGAAGAAGGGATTGAGGTCGTCGGAGAGGCGAGCAGCGGGGAAGAAGGCATCCGGCTGGCGCAGGAATACAAGCCCGACGTCGTGCTGATGGATTTGGTCATGGAAGGGATGGACGGCATCGAGGCGACCCGGCAGCTGCTGAAGATATACCCGGAATGCAAGGTGATCGTGCTGACCAGCTATCTTGACGATGAGAAGATGTATCCGGTGATCGAGGCAGGCGCGTTCAGTTATCTGCTCAAAACGTCGCGCGCGTCCGAGATCGCCGAAGCGATCCGCGCCGCGGCCCGCGGCCAGTCTGTGCTCGAATCGCAGGTCGCCTCGAAAATGATGAACCGGTTCCGCCAGCCCAAGGTAGAGGCGCCGGCCCATGAGGAGCTGACCGAGCGGGAGATGGACGTGTTGAGTTTGCTTGCCCAAGGCAAATCCAACCAGGATATCGCCGACGAACTAATCATCGGCGTTAAAACGGTGAAATTCCACGTGACAAACATTTTGGCGAAGCTGGGGGTCGAGGACCGCACCCAGGCGGCCATTTACGCATACAAAAACGGCTTGGCGGAGTGATGGACTTCGCTGAGCCGTTTTTGCGATTTGCGGGATAACTCTAGTCGCTGGGGGGCTCGTAATGCTGTAATATGTGATGTTGTAACGCTAATGCTGTAACGTGAAATTTTGTAACGTGCAATGCTGTAACATGTAATGCTGTATCACGAAATGCTGTAACATGTAATGCTGCACCACGATTTGGTGCCAGGCTAACGGACACCAGAGACCTTAATCGGCCTCAAACGGCGGTTTTGGAATTTTAACGGACTCAGGAGACTTTATTCCCCGCAAAACTACGAAATATGCTTAATTTTGCGTGTAATAAAGGCTGTGGTGTCCGTTACAGCGGGAAATGAGCAAATAGAGTCATTTGAGTCCGTTAGAAAATAGAGAGTGGCAGGATAATCGGCTGGGGGCTGGCGAATCTGTATACTACTAGAAATGTGTGTGGCCATTCGATAACTAGGGAGGCGAAAATGATGCAAAACCGCAAGTTGTGGAGCTATAGCCTGATCGTTATTGTTTGTGCGTTGCTGCTAATTGGACTGCAGTGGTTTAAAAACGAACAATCCAGTCCGGCTGCAGTAGGTGATCCGCTGTCTGCCGGAGATTCGCTGCAAGCCGCTAGCGGGCAACTGGAGAAGCTGCTCGCGATCGGGACGGCGTTGACGCCGGACCCTTACCTGGTTACGGTCAAGTGGCAGGGGAATTGGGAAACGCAGCTTGCGGAGGAGGAAGCGGCTGGGGCGCTTGCCACCCGGCTAGGTCTTTCCGAACCTCAGACGGAAAATGTTCAGGGTTATACCCTGTACAACGCCAACGGTTCCAACGAAGGCGTTCGCCTGACGCTGGACGTTACGGCGCAGAGCGAGGGGCAGTATTACGTCGTGCTGCGGCTTGAAGGCGCCGGCGGCACGGCGGGAAGCGTGGAGCGTCTGCTGAACGTTCAACAGCTTGCCGGTGAATCCCTGGCCGATGAAGGCGTGCGGATCGGCTGGAACGCGGCCGTTCAGGGCATCGGCCTGGCGAGGGCGGGTGCGGGTACAGGGACGGAAAGCAAACCAGCAGAGGGCGAACCTAGCGAACCTGCATCGGCGGATCGGACCGTTTCCGCGGTGCTTGCGGGATTGGAACAACAGATCGAGGATGAGTTGGGCCAGAAGCTGGAACGTGTGGAGGGCTTTGAAGACGAGCTGACAGCAAGCCAATCTTACGCTGTGCCGGGGTTTCCGATTACGGCGCAAAGCGGGAAACGTCAGGTTGCGCTGCAACTGGCCGTCCACCGCAATGCGGACACGGGCATGGACGAGATTGCGGTCGGGTCGCCGTTGTTGACGGTGGAGTATTAACGGCCCATAGGCCCGCATTGTGATTGAGTATAAAACAACTAAGTTGGCTGGAATCCGTTGTTAAGGCGGGTTCTTTTTCGAATATAGAGGGGTAATGGAAGATGAAAGAACGAACAGGCAAGCAAACAGGCAACTCGAAACAGGTTCAGCGGCAAATTGAAACGAACCAAATTCCGGCTGACATACCGGCGGAAATTACAGTCTATGAAACAGTGGAGCTATACGGCGAGAGAGGGCGCTTTCGGGTGCTGCAATTTGGCGACGGGGCTGTGCAGGGGGCGATGGATATAAATCGGCCGGAACGGATCATACTAGAATATCCGCGGGCGATGCTTCATTTGCTGGAGCATAATGTGCCGGATTATGACAAAGTGTTTATGATCGGCCTGGGGGCGGGGACATTAGCGGCTCATTTGAAGGCGGCAGGCAGACAGGTGCTTGTTGCGGAGATCGATGAGCGTGTGGCCGACATCAGCCGCAGTCATTTTGGATATATCGGGTGTTCCGTGCGGATCGGCGACGGGCAGCGGATTCTGGAGGAGCAGCCGGCCGCCGGTTTTGACGGCATGATTATCGACGCTTTTACGGAAAAAGGAACCCCGCGGCATCTCATTTCCTCGCCGTTTTTCGGACTGGCGGCGGAGAAGCTTCGTCCTGAAGGGATCATTCTGCTTAACGTGTTTGGCAGAGGCAAACATGATGAGCTGACGGCAGCGATCGTAACGACACTTCAGGTGCATTTTGCTTATGTCCGAGTTTTTTCCCTGCCAGCGGAGCATACTCATGATAAGAGGAATATGGTCATTGCGGGCAGCCGGCAGCCGATAGGTTATGACCGCCGCCATCTGGCCGGGTTTGTTGAGATCGAAGTGCAGGAAGGATATATAATCAGAGATCGAAGCTGGTGAAATGATTCTGAAGAAACTCAAAGCTTTCTGCAAGAAAGCTGCATCGGAAGCATATGCTTGGTCGCCTTTGTGAACGGATTTCTACATCATTCGAATTTAGTGGATTAAAGAAATCCGCGAGCAACAGCGATCGTAAGAACATTTCACACGGCTGCCCTATGCGCGTTCAATTAATAGTTCAACTTATATAGATGAAAATTAGATAAAAATTAGATTAAGTTTTCTGAAAACTTAACAATTTTTGATGTTTTCTGGGATTAAGGTGATGGCAACATTTTGCCGAATGTGCTAAAATAGCATCACATCTCGTGATGCCTTGTAAAGAGATATCCTTGATAGGGAATTGAATAAACATACACTATATTACATAGAAAGAATGAGGAGCCATGGCTGAAAATCAACATCAACAATCATCTCAGGCACCTGGGGCGGTATTTTTTATTTTCGGAGCAACCGGAGACTTGGCGCGCCGCAAGCTATTCCCCGCGATTTATTCGCTGTATCGTGAAGGCCGGCTGGCCGAAGATTTCGCCGTGATCGGTGTCGCCCGGCGTCCGCGTTCGCCGGAGGAGTTCCGCGAAGACCTGCACGCTTCGATTCAGGAGTTCTGCCGTTACAAAATCGAAGACACTGAGCAGTGGGCGCGGTTTGCCGACCATTTTGCGTATAAATCGCTGGACATCAACAACGTGGACGGCTATCACGAGCTGCGCGAATTGACGGAATCGATGGAATCCCGGTTTGGCATTCCCGGCAACCGCCTGTTCTATTTGGCGTTGGCACCGGAGCTGTTTGGCAGCGTGTCGTTAAACCTGAAGAAAGGCGGCATGCTGGACACTGGGGGCTGGTATCGCCTCGTCATCGAGAAGCCGTTCGGTTACGACTTGGAGTCGGCTCATAAGCTGAACGAAGAGTTGAACCAGGTGTTTAAGGAAGAGGAAATTTACCGGATCGACCACTACCTGGGCAAAGAGATGGTGCAAAATATCGAAGTGATCCGCTTTGCCAATGCCTTTTTCGAGCCGCTGTGGAACAATAAACATATCGCCAACGTTCAAATTACGCTGAGCGAAACGGTCGGCGTCGAAGAACGCGGCGGTTATTACGACCATGCGGGCGCGCTGCGCGATATGGGACAAAACCATATGCTGCAAATGCTCACCATGATCGCCATGGAGCCGCCGAGCCGGCTTTACGCGGAAGATATCCGCGACGAGAAAGTAAAGGTGCTGCGTTCCCTGCGTCCATACGAAACGGCGGAGGAAGTCAAGGCGAACGTCGTGCGCGGCCAATACACCGCCGGGGAAGCGGGCGGCAAGAAATTGCCGGGATACCGCGAGGAAGATAAAGTTGATCCGAACTCCAACACGGAAACGTATTTTGCGGCAAAAGTATTTGTAGATAATTTCCGTTGGGCCGGCGTTCCGTTCTACATCCGAACCGGCAAGCGGCTGCCCGTCAAAACGACGGAGGTGGTCGTCGAGTTCAAGCAGATGCCGACAAACGTGTATCTCGGCCAGAAGCATTCGCTGGAGCCGAACCTGCTGGTCATCCGTGTCAATCCGATGGAAGGCATCTACATCAAAATCAACGCCAAAAAGCCAGGCTCGGAGTCGCAAATCGAACCGCTGGCGATGGAATTTTGCCAAAGCTGCCTGGTCGGCATCAACTCGCCGGAGGCTTATGAGCGCCTGCTGCATGATGCGGCGCAAGGCGATTCCACATACTTCACCCGTTGGGATGAAGTCGCCGCCGCTTGGGCGTTCATCGATCGCATCGCTGCGGCTTGGGCGCAAAATCCTTCCGACGTCAGCCCTTATCCTGCCGGATCCTGGGGACCCAAGGAAGTGGAAGAGCTGCTGGCCAAAGACGGCTTCCACTGGTGGCCGGTCAACGGTCAAGAGGAAGACAACGTCGTATGGATCGCCCCCGGTCAGAAGTAAACCTTTTGTAACGGCGGCGTACATTTGCGGAATATGATATATTAACCTAAAACACCTTTATGTCCCTTGAGGGGGTAAAGGTGTTTTTGCGTAAACAAGGAACAAAATATGTTACAATAAAAAGCGTGAAATTGTGGACGAGAGGAATGTGAGCATGAGCAAAGCATTGGAACAAGTGCTGCAGCAGGAAGTCGACAAACGGCGCACGTTTGCGATTATCTCCCACCCGGACGCCGGGAAAACGACCTTAACGGAAAAACTGCTGCTGTTTGGCGGCGCGATTCGCCTTGCTGGTTCGGTCAAAGCGCGCAAAGCGAGCAAACACGCCACCAGCGACTGGATGGAAATCGAAAAGCAGCGGGGGATTTCCGTAACTTCCTCCGTCATGCAGTTTGACTATAACGGGCATCGGGTCAATATTTTGGATACGCCGGGCCACCAGGATTTCAGTGAAGACACCTACCGCACGCTGACCGCGGCGGACAGCGCCGTGATGCTGATCGACGTGGCCAAAGGCGTCGAGGCGCAGACGATCAAGCTGTTTCAGGTTTGCGCCAAGCGGGGAATTCCGATTTTTACGTTTATCAATAAGCTTGACCGCGAAGGCCGGAATCCGTTTGAATTGATGGAAGAAATCGAGCAGGTGCTGGGCATCCGCTCCGTGCCGATGAACTGGCCGATCGGGATGGGCCGCGAGCTGTCCGGGGTGTACGACCGGATGAAAAATCAGGTGGAGCTGTTCCAGGGGGACGATCATTCCACCATTCAGGTGAAAAAAGTGGAGGACTACCGCGATCCGGTCATCCGCGAAATGGCGGGCGAATATCTCCACGAACAGCTGTGCCAGGATCTGGAGCTGCTGGACGTGGCGGGTGACCCGTTTGATCTTGAGAAGGTGAGACGCGGCGAATTGACCCCGGTATTTTTCGGCAGCGCGGTCAACAACTTTGGGGTACAGACGTTTCTGGAAAACTTCCTGCAGCTGGCGCCAAAGCCGGAGCCGCGCCGCAGTACCGCAGGGCTTGTAGCACCGACGAACGAGAAGTTTAGCGGATATGTTTTCAAAATTCAGGCGAACATGAACCCGGCGCACCGCGACCGGATCGCGTTCCTTCGTATCGTGTCGGGGAAATTCGAACGCGGGATGTCCGTGAAGCATGTGCGGGCGGGCAAGGAGATCAAGCTGTCCCAGCCGCAGCAGTTTTTGGCGCAAGATCGGGACATTGTTAGCGAAGCGTACCCGGGGGATATCATCGGGTTGTTTGACCCGGGCATTTTCCGGATCGGCGATTCGCTCAGCCAAGGCAGCGAAGTTGTGTTTGACGAGCTGCCGACGTTTTCACCGGAAATTTTCGCGAAGGTCACGGTCAAAAACGCGCTCAAGCATAAGCAATATCAAAAAGGCATCGATCAGTTGACTGAAGAGGGCACGATTCAGGTGTTTACGACGGTCGGTTTTGAGGATACGCTGCTTGGCGTGGTCGGCCAGTTGCAATTCGAGGTGTTCGAGTACCGGATGAAAGGGGAATACGGCGTCGACGTGCTGCTGCAGCGGATGCCGTTCCAATTCGCGCGCTGGATCGTGGCGGACAACATCGACCCGTCCAAATTCCGCATCAACTCGACGCTGGTTAAGGACAAAAAAGGCAATTACGTCGCTTTGTTCGAAAACGAATATGCCATGCGGACGGCGATGGAGAAAAATCCGGATGCGAAGTTTCTTGAGACTGCACCGTAATTTAGGGGGACACTCATACCGAAAGCAAGCCTTCTTTTTGACCGTACTACGGTCTAAAGAAGGCTTGTTTTTTCCTTGCCTATTGATTTAAAGGCTTCAGATTCAAGGCGTCGACCTGCTTCTTCAGAACGGATACGAGCTCGTTTTGCTTGGCGTCGTCGAGGTTTTTCCAGATCATTTCAAACACGACTCCCAAACCCGGCAGGGCCGCCTCCTGAACGTCGATCGAGCCCTCGATCATGTCCCGCAGCGCCGCTTCATTCTTACCGTTGATTTTGTGCATGATCGCCTCGCGCAAAGTGAGCGTAATGGCCGGCATAGCGATTCCTCCTTTATTGATGGTACCTGTCCAATGCTTAATGTGTCCTGTAAACCGGGTGAAAATTCAAGTTTGCCGCGGATTATGGTATACTGAATCGAATGAAAAAAAGCTCGGGTGGTGAAAATATGGCGCATGCGAACAAAAAACAATTTGCCGTAATCGGGATGGGCCGGTTCGGTTTAAGCGTAGCCACTGCGCTCAGCAACATGGGATTAGACGTGTTGGCCATCGATGCGGACGAGCACCGGACGCAGTTGGTCGCCAATTTGGTCACGCACGCCGTTTCTGCGGATTCGACCGATGAAGAAGCGCTGCGGGCCCTGGGCATTCGCAATTTCGACGTCGTCGTGGTCGCGATCGGCGAAGACATACAAGCGAGTATTTTGACGACGTTGATTTTGAAGGACTTGGGCAGCCCGCTGATCGTGGTGAAAGCCCAAAACGAGCTGCACGGCAAGGTACTGCAGAAGATCGGCGCGGATAAGGTGATCTATCCGGAACGGGATATGGGCCTAAGGGTAGCCCATCATTTAACGTCCCCAAATGTGCTGGATTATATCGAGCTGTCGGACGAATACAGTATCGTGGAGATGCGTGTCTCTGCGGAGATGGTCGGCAAAAACCTGATCGAACTCGATATTCGCGCCCGTTTCGGCTGCAACGTGATGGCGATCAAGCGTGGCGCCCGGATGAACATTTCGCCTTCGGCGGCGGAGCGTCTAACGACCGATGATGTCCTGGTCATCGTGGGCGAGAAGAATGACCTAACCAAGCTGGAGCTGGCTTACGCGGAAGCTTAGCATGAACCTTTAGAATAAGGATGGACCTGGTATGGAGATATTGTCTCCGCAGAATCCCCGCGTCAAGGAATGGGCGGGGCTGCTTGAGAAGAAAAATCGGGACAAGCATCATAAATATTTGATCGAAGGCGTTCATTTGGTGCAGGAAGCGCTTCGTGCGGGCGCCGATATCGAGTGTGTTTGCTACGACATCGAAGGCGGCATCCCGGCGGAACTGCAGGCGGCAGCGTCCACGCGCCTTGATGTGGAGTGGATCGGCGTGTCCTCCGCCGTAATCGGCAAATGCAGCGATACGAAGACGCCGCAGCCAGTGTTCGCGGTTGTCCGCAAGGACCGCGGGGCGCTTGCTCCGCTCCTGGACAAGGAGCGGAGTTTGGTGGTGGTGCTGGACGGTGTGCAGGATCCCGGCAACGTCGGCACGATCATCCGCAGCGCCGACGCGGTCGGTGCGGACGGGGTGATCGTCGGCGCGGGCTGCGCCGACATTTACGGGCCCAAGGTGCTGCGCGCCACGATGGGCTCGATCTTTCACTTGCCGGTGGTGAGCGGCAAGCTGGAGGAGGTGCTGCCGCACGCGAAGCAGCGTGGCATCCGGCTGGCCGGGACGAGCCTGCAGGCGGCGGCGAACTGCTACGCCTACGACTTCACCGGCCCGGTCTGGCTGCTGTTCGGCAGCGAAGGCGGCGGCCTTAGCGCCGAAGTCCGCGAACTGATGGACGACGGCCTGCTCATCCCGATGCGCGGCCAGGCCGAATCGCTGAACGTGGCGATGGCCGCTTCGGTGCTATTGCATGAGGCGATGCGGCAGCGGTATTTTTCAAACAATAATAATTCCCGTCACGACCCTAAATAAGTGTTCAGGGATAAGCATAAAGCAAATAAAAAAGACGCTTATCTGGGCAAGTTCCCCAGCATAAGCGTCCCTTTTTATTGCAATTTTAGTTCAAGTAAGCGCTCCCTTATCAGCATATCAGGAGGCTCTTCCCCGTTTTAATTCAGTGTCCTACACCATGAAAATTAGTAGTAATATCAGGCTTGGTCAGGTTTCCGATAGGAGTAAGAATTGTAACAACCGGGGTTACTGCGAAAACAGCAAAGTTACACAGGGCTACCAATAAAATCAGTTTCTTTTTCATTCAGTTTTTGCACCTCGCTAATTAATGTTTTATACCGAAATTTTGCATTTTCATTTGCAACATTTCGATATTGTTCAAACAGCCCTACACATTTAAGCATATCGTGTTCGCTGTGAATTTCAATAGCGAATGCTAAACTATCCAAGACATATTTTAGCCCTCGATCATAGTCCTTTTTCTTCAAATAATAGACTCCTAAACCCGATAACAAGCTTACATAACGATCATCAGTATAATGCACGCTAATTTTCCCAAGACGACTTTGTTGTTCTTGATGTTTTAAAAAGGACTCATATTGTTCAAGTATAGAATCAATGTTAATATTGAACTTGTTAGCTGCAATCACGATTTCACATAAGGCTATAAACACTTCATTTTCCCTGGTTGAAATATAATTCAAGTATTCCGGTAGAACCTCGACCTTGCCGGACAATAATTGATACGTGTAACGGTTGCCTTCAGCCCATTCCTGAAACTGGTGGATTACAGCCTTTTCGTCTTCATTTGGTTCTTTCACCCAGCTACAATCCGTATACAGAGAAACATAGTGCAATGCATCCTCATATCTGCCATATTCAAAATGAGTTACACCTAATACCAAATAAGCATAAAGAATGTAATCAATAATTGGCTTTTTGGTTTCTGGCGATTTCTTACTACCATTTAGCCCATAATGAACCGTTGCCCTGATTTTTAGTTTTTCCGCCAGTCCCGCTATCTTGTCCCAACGGCGAAGTGAAGCAAACACATTGATTAATTCATTAAGCGCATCCAGTTGATACTGCTCTTCCAATCGATCGACAAAATACTCAAAATGTAAAGCCAATGATAAATTCTTATTCTGGTCCTTAGATAACCCTAACGTAAATAACCGGTATTGGCAAAGCGCCAGCCGTTCAGAATGCTGTCTCTGTTCGCTTTCCGCAATAGATTCGTAAAGTATGATAGCCGCTTCCCGCTTTCCTTCTTGAAAAAACTGCTCGGCCAGGTTAAACAACAGCGGTATGTAAGAAAGATTGTCCATCATCAACTTAACCACTTGCTCGATACAATCGAGTTTGTTTAAACCGGCACAGCGTTTTAGAAAAGGGCCAAGCCTCCGCCAATCCGGGCTGGCCTGGAAAAAGCATTCATCGATGTATAACTCGTAAAAATACCCTTCGGGAAGTCCCATTCCTGCCGTGATCCGATCAAGCTGCTGCATGGCAATGGGGCGATGACCGTTGATAATGCCGCTTAGCGTTCCGGAATTGATCTGCGTAAGCTCGGAAAATTGATTTAACGTAAAATTATTATTCCTCAGAAATTCTTCCAGTCGACCACGAATGGTTTCCGGCTCTTTTTCCAACGTCTTCAATCGGACACCTCCTTTACTCATTTATGGAATATAAACCCATATATTTCAATAGTATAGGTTAATTAAACGTCGGTCAATAGAAAAAGAGGAAAAATGTGTAACAAATATCGAACCGGTTAAAAAGTCTCTTTCCATAATGATCATTTTAAATAATGAGGGCATTCCGACTATGGATGCCCTCTCTTACTCAATTACTGCTAAAGTGATCTACAATTTGATAGTAAAGTCCTTCGATTCTGGCTTTCTCCGATTTAGGCAAACCAAGGGTCCGACTTTTTGTGCTGCACATCCAGCACGAGCAATGGATCTTGGCCTTCGACAGCCTGCCATATTGGTTGTTTTGTACACGCCACTGAAAGTGTTTGATCAGTTTTCTCTTACGATTAATAACTCTGTTTCTGTGGTGGCGATAATAATCGCGAGTACGATTAGTTTTTGTTGGTTTCATGCTCCATCACGCTCCCTGGGATTAGGGCTTAGCCTGCAACAACCCCCAGAAAGATATTTTGTTGTTACAGGCTAAGCATGATGGCATGGTTCTGCATTTCGAACATGGCTTCACTCCTTAGTTGAATTTATTTACACTCAATCCAGTTGTTATAATAGACGCTATTTGAATACAAATGTTCCGATGAATTTGCTCCTTCTAAAAATCAAAACTTTCACTTTCCCAGAAGAGTCATAAATAGAGTACTCTCTTGAACTTCCTTTTACTGTCTAAAAAACCTAAGGGATATGCCCATTCTTCAACTGCATACAAATCGTGCTTCTCGCAAGCGAGAAGAGGCTCCTACGCATCTGGCCTTAAATTATCCCGAAAAGATGCCTTTTCGGAATAATTTAAGCACATTATACCTATTTAATAGCAGGACAATTTTACTAATTGCCGAAATAAGTAAAAGACAGAAATATCATGGCTAAATGTGTCAGTGCTTGCGCAAATTACTTGTCGAAATCAAGTTGTACAAGGTCTTACAATAGAAAATCCAAGAACTTGGAGACCGAGGAGTGAGCGGTGTTGTATATTTCCAAATTAACAATCCAGAATTTTCGGTGCTTTCAGGACTTCACTGTTGAATTTAATGAAGGATTAAATGTATTGATCGGTGGTAACAATGCAGGCAAAACTACGGTAATCAAAGCATTGGAATTTCTTTTTAAACGGTCAAGCACCAGGACACCTACAACAGATGACTTTAATAAGAGTATTGATATATCTATCCCACCCGAGATAACGATCACAGCAACATAAAATTTAAAAATGTTATTAATTATATAATGAAAAATGATTTTCATTTTCCAGATTCCAATGTAATTAGTCGATATCGAATTTTTGAATAATGAGTATTGTGCAAATGAATTTTTTATAAAACAAAAGTCAACTTTATTATCTGATCTTAGTTATCTGTCAGAAATTGTTATGTTGAATACTCAAGATAAGGTATTAAAAGCAGGGGATGAAGTAAAGAATGAAATTTATGAACTTCGTAAACGTATTGTGAAAGAGTACGAAAGAATAATTTTAAACAAGTAAATTATAAAGGTTTGAAGATTCCTTCTTTTTACTTTTTAACTAAACAATAATTCCAGTCCACGACCATAAATAAGTGTCCAGGAATAAAAATTAGTGTCCCAACAAGACCAAAGACTGGAAAAGGCTCAGCGTTCTGCTCGATCCTTTCCCCAGTCTTTTTTCATCCATGGAGCAGGAGAATGCAGGGGGAAGGGAGAAGTGAAAAGGGGCAAAAAACGAGGCAGGACAAGAGATTCAGGGTTTTGATACGGCCGATTTCTGATCTTTCCGCAGGCCTTTCTCAGCACTTTTCTCAAGCTGAATCCCGAATCCCCAAAGCCTTTTGCCAGCTTTTCGGGACAATAATTTTTATCTCGTTTCGTTCACAATTGAACCAGTTTATTTCCAGTTTTTCGTCCTTGAAACCTAACATGAAGGGACAATAATTATTATCGCAAAATCAGGGGAGAAGCCTTGTGGGAAAAGGGATTGGGGCGTGTTGGGAGAGGACAAGAATTGGGACAGGAATTTTTATTTTGTTACAGGTATTTTTCGAAATTGACCGATTAGGCTGGGAATCCATCCTATACGGTCTTTTTTAGTTGAAATTAAGTCCTCGCCCCATCCCTCATTGGAAAAAATCCAATAGATCGCCGGTTATCGACCATAATTTTGAACTTTCATTGGAAAAAATCCAATAGAACTCGCCCAAATCGCCCGTTTTGCGTTCTGTCGGACCCAATCTATTGGAAATACTCCAATCAAGCTGCTATATTTACCACTCAATTTCCAATTCTATTGGATATATCCAACCAGAGTTGTATCAAATCTCGCGAATCTGCCGCCCGCCTGTTATTTGTTAAGATAGATTGCGATATAATAGGAGTATATTGTACGCACGGTGAAATGAAAGGGAAGAAGCGGTAATGGGCAATCCGGATGCATTTTTTAATCGAAAAAAACAAGAAATAGGCGTGGAACTAAACGAGGTGCAGAAGCAGGCGGTGCTCCATACGGAAGGGCCGTTGCTTTTGCTGGCTTCGCCCGGGTCGGGCAAAACCACGACGATGATTATGCGGATCGGTTATCTCATTGAGGAGAAGAACGTGGATCCCCGCCGCATCAAGGCGGTTACCTTCAGCCGGGCATCGGCGAACGATATGAAGGAGCGGTTCAAGCGGTTTTTTCCTTATCTTGCGCCCGTTGATTTTTCGACGATTCACAGCTTTGCTTTTGAAGTGATGCGGGAATATTTTCGGAAAACGAAAACCGCTTTTCGAATCATCGAGGGCCATTTGGATGCGGAGGAAGAAGGAAAGCACGACCCGCATCATCCGCCGCTGCACAAAAAAGCCATTTTGCGGAATTTGTTCGATTCCATCGTTGGCGAGAAAATCACCGAAGACCAAATGGATGAATTGACCACCTACATCAGCTACATCAAAAACAAAATGATTCCTCCGGAAGAATGGTCTTCAGTGCGGGTGGAAGTTCCCGAAGCGGAACGGATTTTGCATGAATACGAGAGGTTGAAAAAGACGGGTTTTGACGAGCTGCTGGTTGACTTTGACGATATGCTTTCGATAGGAAACGAGGTTTTGCGGGAGGATACGGAACTGCTGCGGCGGTATCAGGAACGTTTTCAATATGTGTTAACGGACGAAAGCCAGGACACTTCCCCGGTTCAACATGCCATTATCGAGAAGCTGGTCCGGAAACACGGCAATTTATGCGTTGTCGCCGATGATGACCAGTCCATCTACAGCTGGCGTGGCGCGGAGCCGGCTTACCTGCTGGACTTCAAGCAAGTATATCCGGATGCCGCCACTTTGTTCATGGAGCAAAATTACCGTTCCTCGCAGGACATTGTTGCCGTTGCAAATCAGTTTATCAAACGGAACAAAAACCGCTATGACAAAAATATGTTCACGGAGAACCCGCCGGACAAGCCGATCAAGATCAGAAGTTTTGCGGATTACCGGGATCAGTCGAAATATCTCGTGCGGGAGATTCAGAAGTGCGAAAATCTCGCCGAAATAGCCGTGCTTTACCGCAACAACTCGTCATCCATTGCTCTCATGAATGAGTTTGACCGGGCGGGTATTCCTTTTTATATGAAGGATGCGGATCAGCGTTTTTTCTCGCATTGGGTCGTTGAAGATATTTTAAACTTTATGCGGATGACGTTCACCGATAAACGGGCGGACATTCTGGAGAAGCTCCACCTGAAATTGAACGGGTATATCAGCAAACAGCAGATGTCGGCATTAAAGCGGATCGATAATAATGAGTCGGTTTTTGACAATTTGCTGCGGCATGTCCCATTGCAGGATTATCAGGTCAAGCCATTGATGGAGAGCAAGGAAACCTTCCAGCAAATGAAAGGGATGCCCCCGCGGCCGGCCATTCGTGTCATCCGGGATCGTTTGGGATATGAGAAGGCGCTGGAAAAGACCTGCAAACGGCTTGGTTTCCGTAAAGAATATTTGATCGGTATTTTGAACACGTTGGAAGAAATTGCGGACGGGCTGGATACGATGGAGGCGTTCGCCGATCGGCTTAAGCATCTGGAATCCGTGTTAAAGCACGCCAAATTTAGAAAAGATCAGAACGCCGTGACTTTTTCAACGTTTCATAGCGCTAAGGGACTTGAGTTTGAACGGGTATACATGATTGACCTCGTGGAAGGCGTCATTCCCTCTTCCGATGATCTCGGCGCGGATGATTTGGAGCTGATGGAGGAAGCCGTCCGCTTGTTCTATGTGGGCATGACCCGGGCGAAAAAGCGCCTTGAGCTGATCGCTTACCGAAACAGGGATGGTGAAAAAGCGGAAGAATCGCGGTTTGTAACGGCCGTCAGGGACATCATAAATCCGCCAAAGGAAGAAAAGCCGGAGGACCGGAAAAAAAGTACTCGGAAAAATGACATGGGGAACAGCTCCAAAGCAGGGGTTCCGTTTAATCCCAAGGCGATTCGCAATAAAGCGGAACTGGTTACGGAGATGTCCGTTCGCCATAGGGTGTTCGGATCAGGGACGATCATCAAGATCGATGAGGATCAGGATCGGGTTCACATTCGTTTTGCTGCAAGGGAAAAAGAATTATCCATAGCGATTTGTCTGGAAATGGGGCTGCTGGAGCCGGCCTGATCTTTGGCGGACGCAGCCCTCATTTATCCGGAAGCGGTGCCTTCAGACGCGGGCCTTTGCGGTGGCGGGCTTGAGCTGAAGCGCTTTTTGATTCAACTCAAGGTCCTGCAAATATTTCCGGATTATCGATTCGAGCTGGTCCACGATCATCCGCTGCATCTCCTCGATATGTTCTTCCATAGAAAACCCGGATACCGTCAGGGTACCGTCGCAATAAGATTTCGTTTCATGAACCGCTATGTTCAGCTTTTCCTTATACAGCCTCTTTACGGGGCCGTTGACTGGTTTGATTTCATAGTAACGGTTCGTTTCGATTAGCAGTTTCCAGGGCGTTACTTTAAAATTCAATTGATCCAAGCGTAGTTCTCCAGTGACCTGGTACAGTTGTTTTGAGCTGTTCATGATGAAATTTCCCCTTGAATGTTTATGCTGCAAAATGAATGTTCTCTGTGAAAAAAGAACTAAAAAGTGATACTAAAGAACTATAAAACAAAAGAGTGGGAAAAACAAGTGTTAATTCCTATGGCGGTTTTTTCCATGTCCTTCTTTTTTTGCCCTGTCCCGCATAACTTGTATAGAAGCTTTACCAGTGCAAGGGGGCTGGACAATGCGAATACGACGCGGGTGGAAAAGCCGGAGAAGAAGGCCGCGAAGCAGGCGGACGCTGTGGATCGTCGTTTTGGTGATCGCCGTGTTTGCCGTTTTTGAATTTTTTCAATATGTTGAAAAGCATATGCGGGAGCCGATCATTCACTTGGCGCAAATCCGGGTAAAGCAAATTGCCACCGATTCGATTAATGACGCCATCGCCGCCCAGGTGGCAAATGAGCAGCAGGTCGAGGACTTGATCGATTGGAAAACCGACGATTCCGGGAAAATCACCGGATTTATGCTGAATTATTCCGCGCATATGAAGGTTACGTCCGAGACGATCCAGACGGTGAGACGTACGGTGGAAGACGTGTCCAGGCTGTCGGAACATATTCCTCTCGGCCAGGCGCTGGGAAGTCCCATTCTCGCCTCGTTTGGGCCCAGTATTCCCATTAAAATCGAACCGAAAGGCGACGTCAAGGTGGACCTGAACACGCGCCGGCAGGATGCGGGAATCAACATGATCCTGGTGGAGGTGTTTTTACGGGTAAAGACGGAACTGGCCGTTGTTGTTCCCTTCGATATGCAATCGCAGATTGTGGAAACGGAAATCCCGGTGTCTTATTTGCTCGTCGTTGGAGATGTCCCGATGTATTATTATGACAG
The DNA here is from genome assembly GCF_023715465.1 of Paenibacillus macerans. Lineage (GTDB taxonomy): Bacteria > Bacillota > Bacilli > Paenibacillales > Paenibacillaceae > Fontibacillus > Fontibacillus macerans_A. Next base: position 485,027 of record NZ_JAMBOE010000005.1, on the reverse strand, counting down.
CAAAGGGAATCCGGTCGGCGAAAGTCAGGCAAACGCGCCGAATATCGCTTTGCCGTCGCTGCCGGGAACGGAGGAGAAGCTGGAACAGCAGCTGCCGGACGGACTGAACTCCGGGCCGGGGAATGACGCGGTGCCCGAAGCGGATTCGGATGAGCCGGACGCTCCTCAGGAACCGGCGGAAAATACGGGCCAGAACGCAGGTAATAACGCATCTTCTCACTGATTTGAATCCAGAAGAAAAAGGGCCGCTCCTCGTTTTAGGAGCCGGCCCTTTTATTTTTTTTCGACGCTTCGGCGTGTTCCCATTTTTTGAGTAAAGGATAAGGATCAAACGCCCAGTCCGCGCTGCCCGTATCGCGGTAGATGCCGTAATGGAGATGGGGAGGGAATTTGCCCGACGTTCCGGGCGGCCCGTAACCGCTGCTGCCCACCCAACCGATGGTTTGCCCCGGCTTGACGATATGTCCGACTTCAACCCCTTTTGCATACCCTTGCAGGTGTGCGTAGTAATGATAGCGGTTGTAAATATCGCGGATTCCGATACGCCATCCGCCGTAAGGGTTCCAGCCCTTCGTTTCAATGATGCCGTAACAGACGCTGCGGACGGTCAGGCCCATCGGGGCAAACAGGTCGGTGCCTTCGTGAATCCGAACGCCTCCCCAGCCCCGCCGGTCTCCCCAGGTATCGCGGTATGTATAGGTGCTGTGAAGCGGCAGCGGAAAGGCGCTGTCCGACAGGTCCAGCTTCCCTAACGTTTTGTACAGCTTGGCGAACTGCCGGATCCGCTCCACGGCCGAATCGCTCTGATAATACCGCCATAAGGCGATGCGAAAATCGTCCTCACTGTAGCCGTAGCCAAGCAAATAAGAAGCCATGGTGAACAAAGCGTCCCGGTCGTTTTTGGGGTCGGCGGCGCCGTCGGACGTCGCGTCTTTGCCAATACCCCCGAACAATCCGATCGTCGCCGGGTTCCGGTCTGCCGAATCCGGGTTAAGCAGCCCGGCCCAAAAAGCTTCCTTAAAGCGAATTCCGGTCAGGCGATCTTCTTCCTGCTGTTTTTTTCGCGGCGTGACGGTGCGTTCATATTGGTCCACCGCTGCCAGCCAGTACCAGGGGATTTGGGTCAGGATTTCCATTTCTTCGTAGAGGCTGCGGCGCATCTCATACACGTTTTTGGCGGAACCGGCGGCAGTCGTGCCCGGGGCTTCAGCATAAGCGGCTCCAAATCCGGGAATCGTCCACAAAGACGAAAGGATGGCCACGCAAATCATGCATCGAATATATTTGCTGCAGGAGAGCGGATGAGGCTTCACGTGATTATTCCTCCTTACGGATTTGCTGAATGTTTCTTAGCTTGAGGCAAATGCTGTGTTTTTATTCCATTTCGTAAGTAGGTTTAGGTTTTTCCAGCCGATTCATGGTATAATAAAGACCGCTACGGCTTATATCAAGAGAAAGAAGGTCTGTTGCTTTGGCTAAACAACTCCAACCTAAACCGGATTGGATCCGAATCAAGCTGACAACCGGCGATAATTACCAGGACATTAAAAACATGATGCGTTCCAAAACGTTACATACCGTGTGCGAGGAAGCGCGGTGTCCGAACATATATGAATGCTGGGCGAACCGTACTGCAACGTTTATGATTTTGGGAGATATTTGCACCCGGGCTTGCCGTTTCTGCGCGGTGAACACCGGCATGCCTACCGAGCTCGATCTGCAGGAGCCGGAGCGGGTGGCCGAAGCGGCCGAGAAGATGAATCTGCGCCACTGCGTCGTCACCAGCGTGGCCCGCGACGATCTGCGCGACGGTGGGGCCGGCATTTTTGCCGGGACCATCGCGGCGATTCGCGCGCGCTTGCCTTTTTGCAGCGTGGAAGTGCTGATTCCCGATTTTCAGGGGGATGAGGAGGCGCTTCGCATCGTCATGGAAGCGAAGCCGGACATCCTCAATCACAACATTGAAACGGTGGAGCGGTTGTCCGACCGGGTGCGGGCAAAGGCGAAATACCGCCGTTCCCTTGAACTGCTGCAGCGTGCCAAAGCAATGAAGCCGGATATCCCGACGAAATCGAGCATCATGCTCGGCGTCGGCGAGGAATGGGAAGAAATCCTGCAGGCGATGGACGATCTGCGCGCCGTCGATTGCGATATTTTGACGATCGGCCAATATTTGCAGCCTACCCCTCAGCATTTGCGGGTAGAAAAATATTATACGCCCGAACAATTTGCGGCTTTGAAGGAAGAGGGAATGAAGCGGGGATTCAGCCACGTCGAATCCGGACCGCTGGTCCGCAGCTCCTATCATGCGCATGAGCAAGTGAAATCGGCCAAAAGCCGTAAGGAAGAAGGCGTTCCAACATCATCCTAATTTAAGCTGATTTAAGGAGGAAACACCCTTGATTCAAATCGGCGGAAGAACCTACGAACTGATTCAGAACTATAGAAACGCCTGGGACCCTGAAGCCTTCAAGCAAAGATACAGCGAGGTTTTGGACCGTTACGATTACATTATCGGGGATTGGGGGTACGAGAAGCTCCGCCTGAAAGGTTTCCTGCGGGACAATCATCCGAAAGCGAACCGGGATACCGCCTTTTCCGGGATTACGGACTATATTAACGAATATTGCAATTTTGGCTGCGCCTATTTCGTGCTCCAAAAAGTCAAGGACAATCATAATCATGCGGAAGCGGGGCAAGCGGGCGGCAAATAGCCGCCTGGGCCTAGCGGCTGGCTGGTAAACAACTGGCTGCTCGACACGGGCTGGTAGACACAGGTTCACGGGCGGCTGCTAAGCATAGGCAGCTAGGAAGCCTAACTGCTAAACAGCCTTGCTGCTAAACAACAGGTTGCTAAACATGCGTGCGGGGTGTGAACGTTCGAGAAATAGCGGTAAAAAAGGGCGTTATTTCCTAAAACTTGGGAAGCCGGTGAAAATAGCGGAACTTTTGGGCGTTATTTTCCTGGCGAGACGGATCAATGGCCGTTTTTCCGAGGGAGTTGGGGAAATAGAGCCGTTTTTTACCGCTATTTGTGTGCGTCCGGAGAAAAATGGTCAATTAGCGGTAAAATTTACGGCTATCCGGAAAGATAACAAGCCTTCCACCTGTGAACCGGTACGCCACGAAACTGTCACGCCGTGAACCGCCGCACGGCGGATATGCCGGCACTATCGTCCCCCTATTGTCCCGCGGTGAGCGTAAAGTGCTTGTTCAACAAGTTGAAACATAACCGTCGACTTGCTACCCGCTACGATAATTTAGCGTGTAGGTTTGTCGCTTTTTTCAAAAATGGCTTCCGCTCTGATCTGGCTCGCTTAAGCTTTGAAGACACTCCCTAGCATTTCACCGGTTTCCAGCAAAGTTTTTAATCCCGAAATGACGATCAGCAGTCCGTTTTCAAGAATCTTTGCGGTGCCGGGAGCCTGTTCGAATTCATCGTGTATAACGGTTACGAGCGACACGCCTTGAAGCTCTCCGTGCGAATCGATTTCCCATGTGATGCGGGACGTCATGTCGTTTCCCGTGCCTGTGAATGAAATAAAGCGCCAGCTCATTACGAGTTTACGGGGAGGGGTAATCTCAAGAATGGTGCCCTCGGCTTTTTTCTCTTCTCCATTCCATAGTTCGAATGGCGATCCGACCTCCCAGGAGGCCTGGATGGCGCAATTAAACCAAAACTTCGAGGTTTTGGCCGGATCCGTAATTGCCTGCCATACTTGTTCCGGCTTTGCTTTAATTGCTATCCGATGTATATGCCCTGGTTTGTTTTCCATTTTCGTTTCACCCTCCAATTCATTTTGAAGCGAGGTTAAGCCGATCGTCCGGATTGGCAACAACCAGCTGGCCATTATGGCTTTTAAGTAACTGGGCGATTGTCCGGCCATCCTGCTCACAAATAATACTTCTAATCGGCTCTCCCGGAAGCGCATCGTGGTTGGTTTACCAAGATAACTAATCTCTTTTAGTTAAGTTATTGGTCGGACTTATGGCCCCCGCTAGGTGGCTTATACAATCACGGCCGTCCCGCTTACGGCGACCATCAGCATGCCATCGCGAATGACTTCGTAATCAATGTCGACTCCGACAATTCCACTAGCTCCCATCCCCGAAGCTTTCTGGGTCATCTCAGCAAATGCTGCGTCTCTCGCTTCTTGAAGCTTGCCTTCGTAAGCGCGCGAGCGCCCCCCTACGAGGTCGGTAATCGAAGCCTTAAAGTCTTTGAATACGTTGGCTCCCATAATGGCTTCACCGGTGGCAATGCCCAGATACTGCAAGATCGGGGAACCTTCAATAGTTGATGTAGTGGTTATAATCATAAATTATCCTCCTCAATTAGCCTGGCTATATGGAGATACGCTTGTTGCTGTTTTCCGCTTCAGGCCTCAACCGACCTTTTTCGGATGACTCATGAAATTAGATCTATAGCGTAGAATAGTAGAGAAGGTTGAGGCCGTTATACACGATATGCACCACGACCCCGGGCCAGATGGAATCCGTCTTACGGAACAGTATGCCCGTCAGGATGCCGACCATGAATGCGTCGAACAGGATGACGTTGAATCCATGAACGACGCCGAAGATCGCAGCGCTGCCGACCACGCCGGCCCATGCTCCGTAACGGTTCAGCGCATTGGCAATAACGCCACGGAATACAAACTCCTCGCCGAGCGGCGTGAGGATGGCGCCAGTGATAATCAGAACGAAGAGTGAGAGCGCGCCGCCTTTCGCCGCCGCCTGGAAGTCCGCTTGGTTGTTCGGCTCGGTGATGAAGTGAAAATACACCCCCTCTATCACGAAGCATCCGCCGAACGCGACAACACCGAAGGCGGCTCCCACAAGCAGCCATTTCCGTTCGGTCACCCGGAAACCGAAAGCGCGCAGATCGCCAACTCGTAGGGCGCAGGCTGCGAACAAGGCGGCGAGGCCAACGAGACCATTGCCTACACCCCCGATGTTAATTCGCAAGATGGCTTGCTCGTCAGGGATTTGCGTCATCCAAAGACCGAGCATAACAATGCCGATCAGATAGAGACCCAGTGCAGTTAGGGTCTCTGGCCAGCCAGGTCGGGCTTGGGGCATAGTCGACGTGGAAGGGCTACTCATTTCCAGCCTCCGATAGTGTTGGTCTCAACGTTTTCAATTGATGCGGCCAGTTCTTGTCGCTTGAGAGTGCACAACGCGCAGGTGCGCTCCCCACGAATTCGCGGCTAATCCTGGCCTGCCTCCCGAACGCTAGTTGGCACCAGTTTTTACTCATATATCTTTCCCCTTCCGCTCTCTGTTTTCATCTGTTTTTCATACTAATCATTTGATTGCGTAATATATCATTCATTACGTTTATAATCGTGATCCTTCGTCCGGGTTGGACTATGGCCATAGGCCGACCTCCCGAATGATTTTGGGGCTCACGTGACCGGGAATGCTGTAAGCTTCTTGACGACATGAGTACAACGACAGTAGCGGCGACTTAGGACGACTCCTCATACCCTCCTCCTAGATGTTCGAATTGGCTGCTCATTCCCTATCCTACCAGCCCCAATGAAACAGAACCTAAACGGCTAGATAAACATCAGCTTAATTTTTCTTCTGCCGTTTAGGTTCTGTTAATGTGAGTATGCTACTATGGAATAGGGTGAAAATGATGACAAGTCTATCCGATATTAAAATCGCCATCGTCGACGACGAGCCTTCGATTGTCACCATGCTGCAAATGGTGCTTCGCAGGGAAGGGTTTCATCAGCTGCACGCGGCTTCCACTTGTGCGGAGGCTCTCGACCTAGCACAGCGCTTAGTCCCCGATATCGTCCTGCTCGACATTATGCTCCCCGACGGCAGCGGACTAGAGCTCTGCTCCAAGCTCCGCGAATGCGGGAACCCGCATATACTGTTTCTGACGGCCAAGGCATCCGATCTCGATGTCCTGCGAGGCTTCGCCATAGGCGGGGACGATTATATCACGAAGCCTTTCAATCCCCTGGAGGTGGCCGCAAGAATTCAAGCGCGCATACGCCGACTGGAGACGGAAGCCTCGACGTTCAGTCCAGCGAAGCGGCCCGATCCGGGGGTTTACCGGTTCGGCCGCTTCACCGTCAACGAGGCGGAGGGCGAGCTGACTGTGGAGGGACAGCCCGTTCCTTGCCCCGCACAGGTCTTCCAGCTGCTGCTGCACTTCTGCAAGTATCCCGGAATCGTATTTTCCAAAACACAGCTCTACGACAAGGTTTGGGGGATCAACGGACAGGGAGATGATTCGACCGTGATGGTGCATATCCGGCGCATCCGGGAGCGGATCGAGATCGATCCCGGCAATCCGAAGCTGCTGCTTACCGTACGCGGGCTCGGCTACAAGCTGGTGAAGGAGCCACAGGAACGATGAAGATCCAGCGGCGCATGGCATTCCACTTCACGTATCAATTGATCTTCTATGCTCTGGTGATTGTGGCCATTACCCTGGTTGCCTGCATCATGTTTTTCCAGAACATGACGAGTAATGAGATACGCCGGAACTTTCCGGTTGGCGTCCTGCAACAGATCGCTCAAGAAGCTCATTACAAAGGCGGGACGATTCAGATCTCCCCCGAGTGGGACAAGCTCATCGAGGAGAAAGGAATGTGGCTGCAGGTTGTCAGTGCAGAAGGAGAGGTAGTCTACACCGTCAATACAACTCCACATCCTGCGCTACCGGCCTCCTACTCCATCGCTCAACTGCTCGATATTCAAGAGACACGGACGCTTGGGCCGTATGCCGTACACACTCAGCTGAATTTTTCTTTCCAGGACCCGCTTCTATATATATTGGGCTACCAAAATCCTGACCTTGACCAGCTCGTGGCCTGGTTCGACGCTTACGGACAGCATGGCATTGTGCGTAGTGAAGCGGTTCCCCTCTTGGACCAGCGGCTGCGCGAAACCGGCAGCTATCTGCAGGTGATCGATCCCGAGAGCCATATCGTACAAGGCATCGGCGATGGAGCATACGTACAGAAGGCGTATCGACTGCTGGATATCCTGGCCATCCAGCAGTCTCCCGGCAACTATGACGCGAATATTGTCACCCATCGGGACAAGCAGACCGGAATGACCTGGATCGTCTATAAGACCCATGCAGCGGGAGCCCCTCTGAAGCATCCTGTAATGGAAACGGCAACGCGTGGACTCGTCTGGTTTGCAGGTCTGATCCTGCTCTTGGCGCTGCCGATCTCCATCTGGCATGGCTACCGCTATGGCCGGCCACTGATTCTGTTCGCAGGCTGGTTCGAACGAATGGGCAAAGGGCAGTACGACGAGGTGCTGACCGCCAAGGATAAGCGCAAGGTATTCCGCCGCAACGGCACAATGCGAATCCGCTACAGGCTCTATCAGGAAGTCATTCAATCCTTCTATCAAATGACTCATCAATTGGCTCAAATCGAGAAGGAACGCGAGAGGCTGGAGAAGGAGCAAGCGGATTGGATGTCAGGGATCTCCCATGATCTGCGCACGCCCCTGGCCACGATTCAAGGCTATGGGTATATGCTGGAGAAGTTGCCTGAGCAATGGAGCCAAGAGGAAATGCGGATCATGGGCGCGACGATCCGGGAAAAGGGGGATTATATGCTTGAGCTGATTTCCGACTTTTCTTTGATTCATCAGCTCAAGCAGGGCGATTCGATCATGGAGCTTCGGGAGATAGACTTGGTAGAACTGGTACGCTGCTCCGTGCTGAAGTATGTCAATGACGCCACGATGTCTGAGTATCAGTTTCACTACATTGGGGAGGAGCGTCCCTTGCTGATACAGGCGGATGTAACTTGGTTGCAGCGGCTGATGGACAATTTGCTGTCCAACGCTGTGAAGCATAATCCGCCGGACGCAACCATCACCGTCTCTCTTGGCAGGGTCAACGACAAGGCTTGCATACGGGTAATCGATAATGGTAAAGGGATGGACGAGGAAACGCTGCATCATTTGTTCAATCGCTACTACCGGGGAACGAATACCGAGGAATCGACGGACGGCTCCGGGCTCGGGATGAGCATCGCCAAAACCATCGTGGAAGCGCACGGCGGCGAAATCCAGGTGCAATCCAAAGTGTGGCAAGGCACGAAAATTGAGATCCTCTTACCCTGCTGAGCATTTGGATGGGAATCATCCTTTCCTAATGTAAACGCTCAGCTGAGCAAAATCAGGATTGAAGTTCCTCCTCATGTCTACGCAGACAGCCGCTTGGGTTAGTGAACATGCGCCACTGTGATCACGACACTCCGTGGATAAATTAAAAAAGAAAAGATGAGTTTGCAATATATAGTATTGGCCATACTGCAATTCCAGTTACCGCCGTAAGCATAGAAAGTGACGCGGCCGGTTTCTTTATCGACGATCGATACAAAATAATGTTCACCACTGGCGGCGAAAATAGAATTGACGGTGAAGCCTACTTGCACCCCGTTCTTACCGTAATTATGGAACGAAACCGTGATCTGTCGCCCAACCTTAGCGATAACAAGACTTTTCTAAAAATCCCTCTAGTTGCCTTTTTCCAAACCTTCCTCGTATCCCCAACGCTTCCACGCAGGCATCAGTTCCATAATGGACTCACCTTCCTCCGGATATTGTTCTTTCAACTCTTCCAGCAGTTTCCTGTCTTGCTCGGGATCGGTATTGAAATACAGATCCGCCACCGACATGATCAAGGCCATTCGCGCATCATCCAACTTTCCTTCTATTGGACTCCCATTTGTCCCGATGATTCGCTATGCTTAATGTGAAGTGTTTATGACAGAGGCTGAATGAAATTGAATGTTTGTGAGATATTTTGATTGATTTTTGCTGATTTTGTGATACTATAAAAACGGATAGGTGATGAAAATGCTTACAGAAGAAAGATACGACTTGATTATGAAGCGCTTACAGGAACAGGGTGTCGTTAAACTTCAGGAGTTGGTCGAACTGCTGGATGCTTCGGAATCTACGGTTCGCCGTGATCTTGTCGATCTTGAAAACCGGAATCTGCTCCAGCGGGTCCACGGGGGCGCCACATTGGTCAATCAGAAGAGCTGGGAGCCGGGTATTGAGGAGAAAACGTTCAAAAACGTTCAACAAAAAAATGCCATCGCTCGTCTGGCGGCCGAACAGCTTGTGGACGGGGAATGCATCTATCTGGACGCCGGAACGACGACGCTGGCGATGATCCCTTTTATTGAAGCCCAAGATGTCACGGTTGTTACGAACGGTTTGTCACATGTCGAAGCGCTCGTCAGCAAAAACATCAGAAGCTATTTATTGGGCGGGATGATGAAGATGCATACTAAAGCGGTGATCGGCAGTATGGCGTTGCAAAACCTGGACAATTTCCGGTTTGACAAGTGTTTTCTGGGGACGAACGGAGTTGACGCGGGGATGGGTTATACAACGCCTGATCCGGAAGAGGCCATTATAAAAAGGCGGGCTCATCAGCTGTCCGGACGCACCTACGTGCTGGCCGACTCCAGCAAAATCGGAGACATCACTTTTGCCAAATTGTTCGATTTGGAGGAAGCGATTCTAATCACCGAGTCGCTGCCCGACGCTTGGCGCGGACCAATCACCGAGAAAACTAAAGTAATCGAGGGATAACCATGATCTATACTGTAACGCTTAACCCTTCCATCGATTATGTCGTGGAAGTGGAGGATTTGAAGCTGGGCGGTTTGAACCGGATGAGCCGGGATTTAAAGCTCCCCGGAGGGAAAGGAATCAACGTGTCGCGTGTGCTGAACCGGCTTGGCGCCGAGAATACGGCGATCGGCTTCCTTGGCGGGTTTACTGGCCGCCATATTGAAAATCTGCTGCGCGACGAAGCGGTACGTACCGATTTTGTGCATGTTGCGGACGATACGCGGATTAACATCAAGCTGAAGCATGGGCAGGAAACGGAAATCAACGGCCAAGGGCCGAAGATTCGTCCGGAGGAAGAAGAAGCTTTGATGCGTAAGCTGTCGGCGTTAAAGCAAAACGATGTTGTGGTTCTGTCCGGCAGTATCCCATCGTCGCTCAGCGCTGATTTCTATCAGCGGATCATCGGCGTTTGCGGGGAGACCGGCGCCAATTTCATCATCGATACGACCGGGGAACCATTAAAACAGGCGCTTGCCAACCGGCCGCTGCTGATCAAACCGAATCATCATGAATTGGCCGATTTGTTTGGCGTAACGCTTGAATCGAAGGAACAGATTGTCGCTTACGGCCGAAAGCTGCTTCAAGAGGGCCCGCGCCATGTTCTGATATCGATGGCGGGTGATGGAGCTTTCTTCATCACTGGAGAGGAAGTTTACTACGCGAACGTTCCGTCCGGCCAAGTCCGGAACTCGGTCGGAGCCGGAGATTCAATGGTCGCCGGATTCGTCGGCACGCTTGCGCTGGGAGGAGACGCCCTTGAAGCCTTCCGCACAGGCGTCGCTTCGGGAAGCGCAACGGCGTTTTCCGATGACTTGACGACGCGGGAGCGGATCGATCAGCTGCGGCCGCAGGTGGAAATTTCCCGCTGGTTTTAGATATCTTCAAAAGCGAACTTTTTGAACAACCTTTCTAGGGAGTGAGTATCATGAGAATTACAGACCTGATGATCAAAGAAACAATGATTATGGATTTGCGGGCGTCCAGCAAAGAGGCAGCGATCGACGAGCTGATCGCCAGCCTCGCGGCCAGCGGCAGAATCAACGACTCGGCGAAATTTAAGGAAGCGATTCTGAAACGCGAGGAGCAGGCGAGCACCGGGATCGGCGGGGGAATTGCCATGCCCCATGCCAAAACCGCCGCGGTGAACGAGCCGACCGTCGTATTCGGCAAAAGCGGCCAAGGGGTCGATTACGACGCCCTGGACGGTGAGCCTGCTTATTTGTTCTTTATGATCGCCGCTCCGGAAGGCGCGGGAAATACCCATCTTCGCACGCTCGCCGCGCTCTCGCGGCTGCTGATTGACAGCGACTTCATCGCTAAGTTGAAGGAAGCGAAGACGCCGGACGAAGTAACGGCGCTGTTTGACGCCAAACAGGCCGAGGAAGAGGCGGCCAAAGAAGCGGAAAGCGCAGCCGGAGCTAACGGCGGCAAGGGCGGGAACGCGAGCGGCACGAGCGTGAACAGAGCGAATACGAACGGGACCAGCGGGGGTGCAGCGAAGCAGGAAGCACCAGCAACTGTAAGCGCCGGAGGTCCGGCGGACGAGGAGCCGTTTGTCGTCGCTGTTACCGCATGCCCAACGGGGATTGCGCATACGTTCATGGCCGAAGACGCGCTGAAGAAAAAAGCCCGCGAGATGGGGGTGGCCATCCGCGTGGAAACCAACGGCTCGGAGGGCGCGCAAAATGTGCTTACCGCCGATGAAATCCGCCGCGCCCAAGGCGTTATCGTAGCGGCGGACAAAAATGTGGAGATGGCCCGGTTCGAAGGGAAGCCGCTTCTGCAAAGACCGGTCAGCGACGGCATCCGCAAGCCCGAGGAACTGATCCGTAAAGCGATGAACGGCGATGCGCCAGTCTACCGTGGCCAAGGCGCCAAAGCTGCGGAAAACGGAAACGAGGGCCGGAGCGGAGGCAGCAAAATTTACAAAGACTTGATGAACGGGATTTCCCATATGCTGCCCTTTGTTGTCGGCGGCGGGATTTTGCTTGCTGTCTCGTTCCTGATCGAGCAGGTGGCCGGGGAGAACAGCCCGCTGTTCCAACTGCTGCAAACGATCGGCGGCGGAAACGGAGCGTTCCATTTCCTGATTCCGATTTTGGCCGGCTTCATCGCGCTCAGCATCGGCGACCGCCCGGCCCTGATGCCCGGGATGGTCGGCGGTCTGATGGCTGTCAACGCCAACGCAGGTTTCCTTGGCGGGCTTGCGGCAGGTTTCCTGGCCGGGTATGTTGTTATCTTGCTGCGTAAGGCTTTTGCCGGGCTGCCGAAAACGCTGGATGGACTTAAGCCTATCCTGCTGTATCCGATATTTGGCCTTTTGATCACCGGCTCCATCATGTTCTACATTGTCGATCCGATCTTCAGTTGGATTAACACGGGGCTGATCGATGTGCTGAATCACCTGGGCACCGGAAACATGGTGATTCTTGGCCTTATTCTTGGCGGCATGATGGCCATCGATATGGGCGGTCCCTTCAACAAAGCCGCTTACGCTTTCGCCATCGGGGTGTTCACGTCGAGCGGGAATACCAACGGGGCGATGATGGCGGCCGTTATGGCCGGGGGGATGGTTCCGCCGCTGGCGATCGCTTTGGCCACGACGTTTTTCAAAGGCAAATTTACCGAACAAGAGCGTAAGTCCGGGGTAACGAACTACGTGCTTGGCCTCTCCTTTATTACGGAAGGCGCCATTCCGTTTGCCGCTTCCGATCCGCTGCGCGTCCTGACCTCCTGTATTCTCGGTTCGGCGATTGCAGGCGGTCTGACGCAGCTGTGGCAAATCAATGTTCCTGCGCCGCACGGTGGTATTTTCGTCGCCGTTCTTGCCAACCATGCCCTGCTGTTCCTGCTGGCGGTGCTGATCGGCTCGGTCGTTTCCGCGCTCGTTCTCGGGGTATGGAAGAAAACTTTGGCGGCGAAGTGAAACGGATAATCATGTTATAGTGAAGAGGATTGTCTTAGGGCATATCCAGCAAACGAAAAAACGCCTGCGGAACGGTAAGTGTCCGCAGGCGTTTTGCATCTGAAATTTAGGATTTAACGGATAATTGCAGAGTACCTTGCTTGTAGCTCCATACCAGAGCCGGGTATTTTTGCTGGAAGCCGTGCAATTCCACATAAGATTCGCCATAGACGACTTTGACGCTTTTGGATGCTGCGGAGAAACCGATCGTCTTGCCGCTGCTGTCCGTAATCGTCAACTTCTGCGCGCCGGCGTTCCAGGCCGGTTCGCCTTTCACAAGCGCCGCCAGGATTCGCGCCGGGACGTATATTTTTCCGCCGTTCTCTGTTACGTCGACAAACCCGGCGAAAGAGGCGCCGTTAATCGTCAGGGAAGCTGGGCTTCCGCTCAGTTCGATTTTTCGCACTCCGGCTTGATACAAACCGGTGATCAACTGGGCCGCCGCACTGTTGTTTACTTCGATGTCCGGCTTGAGACCGATGTGGTTGAAATCCTCCTGTTTTGGCGTGAGGTAACGCTGAACGGTTAATTTGAGCGAGCCGCCGTTCGATAAGTTGAAAAGCTTCTGGATACGCGCTTTACCGTAGGTTTGCGTGCCGACGACCTTGGCGATTCCGTTGTCGCGCAGAGCGCCCGTTAAAATCTCCGAAGCGCTGGCCGTCATCTCGTTGACGAGCACGATGACGGGCATCCCGATATTTTCACCGCCCTTGATCGTATACGGCTGAAGCGTCCCGCTTTGATCCGCCGTGTACATCAGCACGCCATCCTTCATGAAAAGCTTGGCGATGTTTGCGGCCGCATCCACATAGCCGCCGAGATTATCCCGCAAATCGAGCACCAGCGCCCCGATTCCCTGTTTGCGAAGGCCGCTTAATTCGGCGGCGAACTCGTCATCCGCGTTTTCGGAAAAGGAAGAAATCGCGATATAACCGACCTTGCTGGAAGGAATCAGCATTCCGGTCACGGAAGGCATGGAGAAATGCGCCCGTTTGATCGGAAAATTCAGCTTTTGCCCGTTTCGGCTCACCGTTATATTTACGATCGTGTTCTCTTGGCCTTGAATCCGGGCGATGTCTTCGCCGCCAGTCACGGCCTTCCCGTCGACCAGAGTAATGATGTCGCTTTGCTTCAGGCCAGCAGTTGCCGCCGGGGAGCCTTCCAGTACAGCGGTAATGTACAGTTTGCCTTTTGTGTAGCGGAGTGTGGCGCCAATGCCGACATATTCCTGGTTTAGGCCTTCTTCAAAGCTTTGCAGCTCTTCCTCGGTGAAATAATCGCTGTACGGGTCGTCAAGCGAATAAACTGCGCCCCGGATGGCATTTTCCAGAACCTGCTCTCTTTCCACCCCTTCGATATTGTACGCATCCAACAGGTCCAGCACTTCTTCCAGCACGACCAGATCGGAATTTTCCGCCGCTTCGCTTGCTTCGTTAGCTACAGCGCTGCTTTCCGCAGCGCCGGCCGCCTGTGGCAATCCTAACAGCGACAACACTAACAGCGGGATGATGGCGTACTTGCGGAAATGGTTCTTCTTCATATTGAGTTCGTCCTTTACAAAATATTGTGGAGCCTTGTCCCAAGAATCAGCCTAAAAAGGCGGTGCGTACGCGATCCCAAAAAGGATACGGACGATAGCGCACAAAGCTGACTTTCTGTTCGGCCACCCGGCAGCGTACGGAAATCAGATCGTTCATGGGCAGGTTGACGTGGTCTACCGTAAGCAGCAGGTTTTGTTCTTTTTTGGAATAAATGTCGCAATGATGATGTTTCGGCAACACGAGCGGTGATCCCATTGTCCGGAACACCCGGTTGTTGATCGAGGCGATTTCGGTGATTTGCAGGGCTTCGATCGACGGGTGAATCATGGCTCCGCCCAGACTTTTGTTATAGGCGGTGCTCCCGCACGGCGTAGAAACGCAAATGCCGTCCCCCCGGAACATCTCGAACATTTGGTCGTTGATGTCCACCTGGGCGACAACGGTGCCGTCCACGCCTTTCAGCGTGAATTCGTTCAGGCATATGTAGGAGGTGGTTCCCGACTTTTTTTGAATCTCCAGTTCGATCAGCGGATATTGAACCATCCTGGGCTGAGGGAATCCGGAGTTCGCGTGTCCGCCCATCATTCCAACGAGCTCGGGAATCTCGTCGGCCTTCCAGTCCGCGTAGAAACCGAGATGCCCGGTATGAATTCCGACAAAAGCGATGGATGGAATCTGATCGATAAACGTATGAAAGGCGTGCAGCATCGTGCCGTCTCCTCCGATGGAAACGACGATTTCAGGGGATTTGGCGTCGAGCTGCAGACCTTGCTGGGCAGCCAGCTTACGAAAAGACTCGCTTAAATCGGCAGATAACTGGTCGCCACGGTCAAGCACATAATATCTCAAGATGGCAAGCTCCTTTGAAGTTCCTTTTTTAAAGATCATAATCAATTCCCGGATAGAACACAACGTTTCATTTCGGCGTCAGCCAGCGATGAATGATTCTCGACAGGACAGACAAAATAATCAGCGTGAAGATCATTGCAAGCGCCAGCCGGAGCGCCGCCGGAACCGAATGCCAGCCGTGAAGCTGGGCGGCTTCCGCAGGCGAAAACAGGCCGAAGGCCGGCGCCGCGCCCATGACGGGCTCCCAGATCAGGAGCAGCAAAGCGGCCGCTATGAGGCCGTGAAGAAAGCGGGCAAACAGGAACGGCAGGTAACGCAGATCGCTGCCGTTTAAGATGCTGGCCACCTGGGCGTGCACCGAAAGCCCGCCCCAGGATAAAATAAAAGCCGCTGCCGCTGCTTTGTACATCAGCGGGATGCCTTCGGGGGCCGCGGAAGACTTGGCGCCGAGCGTAACTTCAAACAGGCCGCCAACGATCGCCTCGGCCAGCTCCGGCGGGAGCCCAACCGCGGGCAGCAGCCAGCGCAGGACGGCATAGAGGACGCTCATGCCGCCGGAGGCGGTCAAAATCTCCAGGATGACGGAGAAGAATACGACCAAGCCGCCGACGACGGTCATGAGCTGCAGGGACGAGACGACAGCCTGGCGCAGCAGTTCGCCGATGCTCCGCCCATCGCTGATCCGGGCCTGGTGCATCGCCTGCAGCGCCTGCTTTAAACTGAAGCGCCGGGAGGAAGCCGCAGCGGCGCGAGCTTCGGTTGCCGGCGCGCTCGCCCGGTAAAACCGCATGATTCCCCCGATCAGCAGCGCTCCGCCGTAGTGGGCAAGCGCGAGCGCCCCGGCCAGCTTCGGGTTGCCGAAGAAACCGACCGAGACGGCGCCGATCAGAAAGATCGGGTCGGAGGAGGTGGTAAAGGCGACCAGGCGCTCGCCCTCCTCGCGGGTGACGAGGCGCTGCTCGCGCAGTTTGGCGGCAAGCTTGGCGCTGACGGGATAGCCGGACGCGAATCCCATAGCCAGCGCAAAGCCGCCGCTGCCGGGAATGCGAAAAAGCGGCTTCATCAGCGGGTCGAGCAGCTTGCCCAAAAAGTGCACAATCCCGAATCCAAGCATGATTTCCGAGATCACAAAAAACGGGAACAGCGACGGAAACAGCACATCCCACCAAATTGCCAGTCCGCGAATGCCGGCTTGCCAGGACTGTTCCGGATAGCACAACATCAGCACGGCCAAGGCTGCGGTGGACATGAGCAGAAGAAAGGCAACCATTCGTTTTATGACCATAGTAACGCGCCTCCACATCGAGTCATAGTGAAGTTTATGTATTTTGTGGGACAAACAGCACAAAAAATTAAAGCAAGCGGCCGCGACAAATACTGATCTTTCGGCATTTTTATGCTAGAATAAATTTAGATGATAAAATTGAAACTTTAGTACCAGAGCTTAAATTACGATCATGGACCTCGCAGAAGTAAAATTTTGTGGATGGAGTGATAATAATGAGCATTGTTGCAGGTGTTCTCGTATGCGCTTTTGTGTACGTTATCCGCGCCTCTCTCGTCCATTCCGGTGAAGAGGACTGGAGCAGCTATTAACCGTTTTGATGTTGTATGACCTACACGCAGAAGCTCCGATAGGAGCTTTTATTTTTTTTTGCTATAATATAAAGAGTTGAAAAGCAGGCGGTGAGTATATGGATCCAACCTTAAGCATCTATGATAATCTTGGCGGCGGCCCTACGCTAAAGCGGCTTGTGGAGGCTTTTTATCCCCGGGTGCAACAAGATCCGCTGCTTGGACCGTTGTTCCCGGAGGACATTACGCCGGTCATGGAGAAGCAGTATATGTTTTTGACACAGTTTTTCGGCGGACCGCCTCTGTATTCCGATGCGTTTGGCCACCCGATGATGCGGGCGCGGCATATGCCGTTTCCGGTGACAAGGGAGCGGGCCGAAGCCTGGCTGGCCTGCATGCGAGCCGCCCTGGAGGAGATCGGAATTGAGGAGCCGCTGCGCGGATTCGTGCTTGACCGCCTTTCCGGCCCCGCTTTCCATTTCGTAAACACACCTTAGAACAAGACGCCGGATATGCGCCGAAGGCGGACTTTTGGAAAGGAAGTTGTAGAATTGGAACTTGAACCTCTTTATCAGATCAAAATCACCTGTGCTTATTGCGAACATGAATTTTCGACGTCGCGCGTCCGGCCCAGCTTTAAGCGGGCCGTGCGGACAGATAGCGATTTCTGCGGATATTATCAGAAGGAGAATCCCGATTATTACGTCGTCAGGGTATGCCCTTCCTGTGGATTTGCTTCCACGGAGAACTCCACGGACAGATTGAACGACAAGCAGCGGGCCCTGTTTCAGGAAGCGATCGGCAGCAAGTTCGCCAAACGGGATTACGGCGGGCACCGCGATTGGGCCGCCGCCCTGGAAACATATAAGCTTGGATTGCTGTGCGCGCAAACGATCGGCGAGAAAGAGCGGATTATCGCCAGTATCCTGCATCATATTGCCTGGCTGTACCGTTACCAGAACAACGAACCGCAGGAGAAGCGGTTCCTGCAATATTCGCTGGAATCTTACGTTCGCGTATACGAAACCGAGGGCGTGGGCGGCAGCGACGCCCGGCTGATGTATTTGATCGGCGAGTTGAACCGCCGCATCGGCAATTACCACGATGCCGTCAAATGGTTCAGCCGCGTCATCAACGACAAGAAGATCATGGATGCCGCGATGATTCGGGCGTCGCGGGAGCAGTGGGCGGTGCTGCGCGAGGAAATGCTTGGCGCTGGGCATGAGCTTCCGGAGGAAATGCAAAGTTAACGCCGGAGGCCTAAGGGACCGGGATGCCTGCCGGATCAAAACATGAAGGGCCGTTCTTTGCATGAACGGCCCTAATTGCAGCGTTGAGCGATACGTGCGGCAGTTTTGCGGGTTTAGCGCCTTAACACCGTGTCGGTGAGCAAGTAGTCGTTGTCGCAATCCAGCACATGCACCTTGTTTCCGCAGCAGGGGAACACCAGCAGCCTTTTTTTGCCTTCGCGTATGGTTTTGAGGTCGCGCGGTTTTAACGGTAGCAGCACATTGCTGGCGCCGCAAAAAGGACAATCCTGTACATACACATCTCCCATGACCACATCATAAGGCAAAGTTCGATTAAACGGAATCATGAGCTCTGCCGCGGATCCCCGGGTTTCGTTTCCCCCGCCGCTTCGGACGCGGAAGGCTCCGCGCCGGCTTCGGCCGGTTTGCTTCCGGTTTCTTCCTTGGCGAGCTCGGCGATCTTTTGGAGTAAAATGTGCTGCGGCATATGCATCAGGTGCTCGAGCGGCACCTTTAATTTCGCTGCTAATTTAACGGCGGTGTCCGGTGAAATTTGTAGCGGCTTCATATGAATATCCCTCCTGTTAAACTGGTAGCTATATAATAGCATACTTTTTAGCCTGCTTTGGCATCAATAATAAACGATTGAAGAAAGGATGAGACAATATCCATGACATTATTCACTGGACCCCTTGATCCTACTTGGGAGCTTAACTCGATTTTCCCGGGAGGTTCTTCTTCAGCAGCATTCCGTGAATTTCTTGAGACATTGGAACGCGATATTGCCGGTTACCATGCAGCGATCAAAGAGCTGAGCGCTCCGGCCTCGCTTCAGGACACGGCAGCTTTTGACGAAATCATTGAAGGGCTGCAGGCGGCCTCCGCCAAACTGACGGAAGCGGGCAGCTTTGTAGCCTGTTTGACGGCTCAGGATCAGCATGACAAGAAGGCGGTTCAACTGGACGCCAAAGTGACATCGCTCCGGGCTGCGTACAATAATGTGATGACCCTGTTCTGGAACGTGCTGCGCATGACAAGCGACGAGGTGTGGGCGGGTTGGATGAAGCGTGACAAGATCGCGCCGATTTCCTTTGTCCTCAGCGAAAAACGCAGCGAAGCCCGCGAGAAGCTGCCGCCCGAGCTGGAGAGCCTGGCTTCTGATCTAGCCATTGACGGTTACCATGGCTGGGGACAGCATTACGATACGATCGTCGCCAAAGTAAACGTGCCGTTCCAGGAGCAGGGCGGCGAAGTGAAGATGCTGTCCGTAGGCCAAGCGGCCAACAAGCTGGACGATCCGGACCGCAGCGTTCGGGAGCGCGTATTTACCAACTGGGAGGAAGCCTGGGGCAATTCCGCCGATTACTGCGCGGACACTTTGAACCGGCTGGCGGGCTTCCGTTTGAAGCTGTACGAAAAGAGAGGCTGGGACGATATCCTGAAGGAGCCGCTGGCGATCAATCGCATGTCGGGGGCGACGCTGGATGCGATGTGGCAGGTCATTGAGGAGAACAAGCCGAAATTCGTTGCTTATTTAGAGCGGAAAGCGAAGCTGCTTGGACTCGAAAAGCTGAACTGGGCCGATGTGGACGCGCCGCTCGGTAAAGTGTCGGAAGAAATTACTTACGACCAAGCCGCGCAAGATATCGTCAAGCAGTTTGGCGGCTTTAGCCCGAAATTGGCCGAATTTGCGGCCGAGGCGTTCCGTAAGCGTTGGATCGAAGCGGAAGACCGTTCCGGGAAGCGGCCGGGTGGTTTCTGTACCGCGCTTCCGGTCAGCAAGCAAACGCGGATTTTCATGACGTTTGGGGGAACGGTTTCGAACGTGTCGACGCTGGCTCATGAGCTTGGTCACGCCTATCATCAGTATTTGATGGAGGAGCTGCCGGTATTCAACCAGGATTACGCGATGAATGTCGCGGAAACCGCTTCGACCTTTGCGGAAATGATCGTGTCGGACGCCCTGGTGAAAAACGCGGCAAGCAAGGAACAGAAAATTGTGCTGCTCGCCGACCAAATCCAGAGATCCATCGCCTTCTACATGAACATTCATGCCCGCTTCCTGTTCGAAACGCGCTTTTATGCGAAACGCCGGCAAGGCTTGCTGGACGCCGGCGAATTGTCGGCGCTGATGGAGGAAGCGCAGCGGGAAGCGTACTGCGGGGCGCTGGGCAACTATCACCCGCATTTCTGGGCTTCCAAGCTGCATTTTTACATCACGGACGTGCCGTTCTATAATTTTCCGTATACCTTCGGCTACATGTTCAGCACCGGCATCTATGCGATGGCGCAGCGGGAAGGTAAGGCGTTCTCGGAAAAATACGATGCTCTGCTGCGGGATACGGGCCGGATGACGGTTGAGGAACTGGCCGCCAAACATCTGCAGGTTGACTTGACCAAGCCGGATTTCTGGCGCGAAGCGATGGCGTTGTCCGTGGCCGACGTTGATGCGTTCCTGGAATTGACCAAATAAAAGGTGTGAGCGGGTCCCCCGTCTTTGGTGACGGTGAGGGGCCCGCTTTTTATGTGGCCATGGCGCAACCAAGAAGCTAACGAACCCCAGTGACGCTAGTCGTTCCAAATCAAGGGCAAGGGGGGCCTTAAGGTGTGCGCGAATTTAGTGGAATATTGATGTATTATGTAACTCAACTTTCGCAGAGAAAAGATCTGCTTGAGTCAGAAGAGCTTCTACGATCAGACAGAAGAGGTGTCTTTCATTGTTATAGATCATCAGCCCGACCTAAATCAACTGCCAAACGAAGTAAAGTATTCTTTTCTGGCTCAACCTTATAATTCTTGCTTGACAGTCAAGCCGAAGGATAGGGAAGTGGGGTGGGGGCAGACCAGCACTCGCTGTCCGGATGCTTTGCACGATTATCCCGTTTGATCAGGGTAGCAGAGAAACAGACAAGCTCGGTAAGAAGAAAATATTTGGTGAAGAAGCAGATAGGTTCGAGATAATTTAGACAGGCTTAGGAGAAGGAATCAGGTTTAGGGGAGGTGAAACAGACCGGACAAGAGATCAAGACAAAGACATCAAGACAGGAGACCAAGGACAAGACTCGAGAGAAACGAAAAGACCGTGATTTTGCTGTAGACGGAACCCTTCCATTTGCAGCAACGCCTACACCGTTCATGTTAACTCACACCAATCGATTTGATCCGCATTAAGCTAACCCCTACTCATTAAGTTGATCTTCGTAAAACTCCCCCCACCGTTCCAACGTGTCGATCAGGCCGCAGCCGCAAGGGGCTGGTTCGGTTGGCGCGCGATCAGCCGGCGGTAAGGGATCGCCGGAATCGCCACACACATGCGCAGCAACTTCTGCCGCATCGTTTCTTCCGCTCCGGGCAAGCGCAGCCGGCGGCGTCCGGTGTACTCGTTTAGGTACGCTTGCAGATGCTTCAGTCCCAAGGCTATATATGTACTCTTCAGCGATTCCCACACCTCTCTCACCACTTTCCGCAAAGGCGCATACAGCCGAAAGGCTAGAGGGAACGACTGTACTGCCGATGTATGGACATCCACATGCCCATTGATGAACGCGGCGAGTTCGTGACGGTTTGCCCTTTTTCCATCTCCCCGCTTATGCGGCACCAGGCGGATTTTGACCTGCTCCGGCTCGCCCGACTCCGTGACCGTGCAGCCGACTACGACCGCCGAGGCGTACGGATGCGTAAGCTGACACCGGGACGGATTACGCCCATACAGATCGCTGTTCACCTTCACGTCTCCAGAGAGCAGCTCCCGGGCATCGAACTCTCCCACGGCGTGGCGTATTTTGTGCAGCATCGACCAGGCGGTTTTGTAGGTGACCCGGATCACCTGGCGCAGCCGCATCGCCGAGATGTCGTCAGGGAGCAGGAACAACTCCAGCGCCTGGAACCACTTCACCAGGGGGAGATGCGTTCCTTCAAAAATCGTGCCGACCAAAGGCGATGTTTGATGCTTGCACTTTCCGCACTCGAACAAGGGGATATGCCGGGAGGTCAAACGACTGCACCGGGTGTGAGCGCAGCGCGGGCAGACGAAGCCGCTTGGCCACTTCATCGCGATCAGCGCCTCCATGCAGGCCTGCTCGCTGTTATAACGGCTGGTGAATGGTTGAAGTTCCGTTCCCGTATTGACCTCCATGTTCGCTCGCCCCCGTATCAAGAATACGCGAATGTATGTTCGATTTATTTCATTATACCAAACGTACGTTCCCTTAACAAGCCGAAAATCTCACCTGGACCGCCTCATTTATTCCTCCTCTCTTTTTTTCTCTTTTTTGGGAACCCATGATCTAGTCCCACCCCCTACTCCTTGCTCACTGAACGAAAGGGATAATCGTGCAAAGGCAAGTAGCAGGCAGGGACGACACCAAGACACGAACAGCCCCTCACCTGGCGTTGATTTGTGAGACTGCTCGAAATGGCTACGGTGCAAAAGGTAGATGCGCTGACCTCGGCGGATTCGTGACGCCCTCTTCATTGTTGACGCTTCCATGCTTCCATGTTTGAGCTGGATCGCAGCAAAGCGGTCGAGTTGCTTGCCCGATTTAGGGATCATGCTACCGGCACGTTTTACAAGGGATCTCCTATGCTTGATCAACGAAGTAGCCCAAAAAGCCGGGAAGACACTGTCCGCCTCTGATTCAGCGTCAACTCCGGCAATGGATTGCTGCTTTGCCTAGCTAAATCAAGGCTTGTCTGCCGATTTTTTGCTGCGAAAGCTGAGTTATGTAATTTTTAAAAAAATTGCAGTCATATTTTGTATAGTAATTATTAACCAAATTTGTAGTATATTGTTGATGTGTATAAAATTATGGCCTATAATGGGACATAAGCCCTATGTAATAGGGACTTACATGGGAAGGGAGGGTGGATATGCTGAATATCGACGAAATTTCACTCGCCAGACAAGTGGAAATGGCATTTAAGGAGATGGAAGAGGAGCTTTCCGGATTAACGTCAGGCACCGTATTCATCCAAATCCGCAACAATACCATCGGAAAATTCGGAATCCGTCACAATCCGATTGCCGGACGGAACGGACATCTCGCCGAGGAGAGCACAGGGCTGACCATGGAGCAGATCATTAGTTTTCGGAGGATGGCCATCGAGTCGTTAAAGTTCAAACGGTTTTGGACTCACGGGGAAATCAGTTATGAATTTGCGCTTCGCCAAGGAATGATTGTCGTGGACACCATCTTGGAATCCAATTACAACATGGCCAATTTGCTGATCCAGCGCTACTCGCGTAAGGACGCCATCAATACATACAAACAAGATAAGACCTCTTAAAACGCGGTAAATGCAGCACGCATGAATGGGGAAACAGGCGACCTGCAAAAAGCAGATCGCCTGTTTCCTATAGTGTTAAATGATAGGAGAATGCAAGTTACAGGTTCGAACGACCCGACAATTGCTGCTCCGCCAATTGAACCAGACGTTTCGTAATGTAACCCCCGAGGGAGCCGGTTTCACGGGATGTGTAGTTCCCGTAGTAACCGTCTTGCGGAATTTGCACGCCTAATTCTTGAGCTGCTTCAGCTTTCAGTTGTTGCAGCGCGGCGTTGGCTTCGCGAACGATAAGGTTGTTTCGGCTTCCGCTTCTACCTGCCATCGTTGTCACCTCCTTTGCCTTTGTGCTGTTAGTATGGTTCCTAGGGAGAAAAATATGCGGGTAGACTTCGATTTTTAGTAGTGGTAATTATTTCATTTCAGAAATCGGCGGCCCGGTGGCGGCGCACAAAAAGGCCGTCCATCATCACAGGTGGATGACGAACGGCCGCTTGGTTTCGTATTGACGCGGGCGAAGCAAAGGATCAGGAATCTTATTCGGGGGCGGATTCGCCGGCAGGGTAAACAATAACCAGGTTCAGGTTCAGCTCTACGGTTTGCTGCGGCTTTAAATCAATCAACCCGGTCTGCTCGGCAGGCAGCGGAGAATTTGGGGCATCCGGGAGCCAGGTGTAGGGCTCGATGCAGAAAAACTGATCGGCCTCGCCTTTGGAATAGATGACCCAAAATTTAAAATATTCCGGATCGGCGGAATAAACCAGACCGTATCCGTCATCCCTGGTTAACGTGGCTACCGCCGGTTTGCCGCCGATGTTCAGCATCGTATCGCAATCTACGCCCTGCAGGTTCATCCCTTCGTTTAAAGCTTCCCATGGACCTAAAGGAGCGATCTCTCCCGTGGGGATCAGCTCTTCATCGGCTTTGAACAGCCCGCTAACCGGCAGCTTCAGGTTCCAGCGGCCAGGTTCGCCGTCGATCAGGAACCAGGTGTGCAGGCCCAAACCGAACGGGGCGGCGTTTTGTCCCAGGTGCGTGATTTTAAAGGTTTGCTTCAAGGAAGCGCCCTGCAGCCGCAAGGTCATTTCCAGTTTCAGCGGTTCGGGAAATTGCCGAATCCAGTTCGGATCGTCCGAGGTTACGAACTCCGTTGTGATGGCGCAGCCTTCGTCGTCTTCTTCGATATCGCTGACGCACCAGGATTGCGTACGGTGCAGCCCGTGGATGTGGTTGTCGTTTGCCGTGTTGCGGTCAAACTGATATTCCTGGCCTGCGTACGAGAAGCGCCCCCTGCGAATCCGTCCCGGCGGAATCAGCAAAGGGATGCCGAAGTGGTACGGCTTTTGCAGATAGAAATCCAGTTCGCTTTCGTCCGGGTGCCGCAGCACATCGCGCTGCTGAACACGGTCCCAAATGCGAATCACGTTATTGCCAAGGCGGGGTAGCAGCGTGACTTCAAGTTCGTGGCTATGTAAGATATACGTATCGTAACCGTTCCATTGCCCTTTGGTCACCTTTTTCATATCGTTGCTCCTTTTCCCACATAATTATCTGTTCCTTAAGCTAAAACTAATCATAACATTTTTTTGCGGTAGACGAAAAATGAATTTGACATGGACGGCAAACACTTTTATGATTATTATCAATAAAAGCGGGTCCTGCAAAGGTTCTGTAGCCTTAAAGGATTTGCCCATAACGATAATGTGATGATGAGGGCAAGTAAGCGAAACGTTCGTCCTGCAGAAAGCCGGTGGTTGATGCGAACCGGAGGAGGAGTTTTGGCCGAATGGGCCTCGGAGCGCCGGACAGAACTGCGGGCAGGCGGGAAGCCTTGCTGCTATGCGAAGTATGCCGGCCGGGTGTTCCACGTTACGGAATCATTAAGGCTGATTTTGGTTAAGGTTGGCTTGCACAGACGCAACTCAGGCTGCAAGACCCCTGGAGAATTAAATTCGGCGAATAAGGGTGGCACCACGGTCTCACGTCCCTTGCGGGAGTGGGGCCTTTTTGCATTTAAATCAAGGAGGTCATTAAACGATGAAAAAAGTGCTTTCAGGCATCCAGCCAAGCGGGAAACTAACATTGGGAAATTATATTGGAGCGATCAAAAATTTCGTAACCTTGCAGAATGATTACGCCTGCAACTTCATGGTGGTCGATCTTCACGCCATCACGGTACCCCAGGAACCGGCCGCATTGACAGACCAGTCCGAGGCTGTGGCGGCGCTGTATATCGCGGCGGGCATCGATCCAATTAAAGCTAACATCTATCTGCAATCCCACGTGATGCAGCATGCCCAGCTCGGATGGCTGCTGACCACGCTCACTTCGATGGGCGAACTGGAGCGGATGACCCAGTTTAAGGACAAATCAGACGGCAAAGAATCGGTTGGCGCGGGATTGTTTGTGTACCCGGCTTTGATGGCGGCGGACATCCTGGTTTATAACGCCGATCTGGTGCCGGTAGGCGAGGACCAGAAGCAGCATCTGGAGCTGACCCGGGATTTGGCGGGACGGTTCAATCACCGCTATGGCGACTATTTTACGATTCCGGAGCCGTATATTCCGGAGGTCGGCGCGCGGATCATGTCTCTGGACGACGCCGCGAAAAAAATGAGCAAAAGCAACCCGAACCCGGGCAGCTACATTGCTTTGCTCGACGAACCGGACGTTATCCGCAAAAAAATCAGCCGGGCGACGACCGACTCGGGGCGCGAGGTTAAATTTGATCCGGAGAACAAACCGGAAGTCAGCAACCTGATTACAATTTACAGCCAGTGCTCCGGCCTGTCGATCGAAGAGGTGGAGAAACGCTACGAAGGCCAAATGTACGGTCCGTTCAAAAAAGATTTGGCCGAGGCCGTCGTCAGCGTAATCGAGCCGCTTCAGCAGCGGTACCGCGAGATCCGCGAGTCGGGCGAGCTGCGTCAAATCCTGCGCCAGGGCGCGGAACGGGCGTCCGAAATGGCGGAAAAAACGCTGCAGGACGTACAGCGGCTGATGGGGTTTGTGATCAAGTAACTATAAATATTCGGTATAAAATTATAAAAGCCGCTGGACAACGTCCGGCGGCTTTTATGTCACTAAATTGTCAAAATAACCTCACGGAATTCCGATGATTGTCAAACACTTTTGCATTTTGATATGATAAAGTTTATAGCGAGAGCAAAATATTGCCGAATAATTTACGGATTTATTGATATAGCTTAGTCCCAAACTCAATAAAAATTTGTAGGAGGATGAATCGCGTGGACAAACCATTAAGATATCAGGCTTCTTCGGAATCCGCTGCGTTGTCCGTGAGACCTACTCCTCCGGGAGAGACGGCGACTTGGAAAGATTTCATCGCTTTGACCAAGCCGGGAATCCTGCGTTCGAACCTGATCGCGTCCTTCGCCGGTTTTTGGTTGGCTTCACATTGGCAACTGCAATACGGCAAGCTGATTTTGATGCTGCTGGGAACGATGCTGGTCATGGCCTCTTCGTGTGTTTTTAACAACTATTTCGACCGGGAAATGGATATGAAGATGGCCCGCACGAAAAATCGCGCCCTCCCGACCGGGAAGGTTTCCCCGAAAACGGTGCTTTGGTACGCGGTTGTTTTGGGCATTCTGGGCCTTGCCGTTTTGTTCGTGTTTTCCGGCCCGCTGGCCGGCCTGTTCGGCGCAGTGGGCATGTTCGTGTACGTCGTTGTTTATACTCTTTGGCTGAAAAGAACCTCGACCTGGAGCACCTCCATCGGGGCGATTTCCGGGGCGATGCCGCCGGTTATCGGCTATGTCGCGGCGACTGGCACCGTCGATCTGGGCGCATGGCTGCTGTTCGCCATGTTGTTTTTGTGGCAACCTCCGCATTTCTGGGCGCTTGGCATCCGGCGCACGGAGGAATACCGCGCGGCCGGCTTTCCGCTGCTGCCCGTAGTGAAGGGCGTTCCGCGGACGAAGCTGCAGATGATTCCGTATCTGGTTTTGCTCGTACCCATTCCGATCCTGATGTACGTTTATGATTACACGGGCATCTGGTTTCTGGTGATCGCGGAAATTTTGTCGGTCGCCTGGCTGTTGATGGCGCTGACGGGCTTCCGTACCAAAGACAACGATGCTTGGGCGAAAAGGGTGTTTCTGTTCTCCGTAAACTATTTGACGGTGAACTTGATCGTAATGATTCTCGATACCGTACGGTTGTGATGGAGGTCTGAGGGATGGCTGTTTTGAAAAAATACAAGTGGACCTGGATTTTGCTGGCGATCTGCGTTGTTTTGGCGGGATATCTGCTGTGGGACACGTATGCCGCCAAGCCGAAGCTTCCGGTTATCCGGCCGGTGGGCGAATTCAGCATGCAAAATGTGGACGGCAAGACAGTCACCCTGGAGGACACGAACGGAAAGGTCAGATTGTTTTATTTCTTCTTCGCCAACTGCCCCGACGTTTGTCCGATTACGACGTTCCGGTTAAGCCAGGTGCAGGATATTTTGAAGGAAAAGGGCTTGTTCGGCAAAGACGCTTCCATCGTCTCGGTCACCTTTGACCCGGAGCGGGATACGCTGGAGAACGTCAAAGCTTTTGGCGATAAATTTAAGGCCGATTATTCGGGCTGGTATTTCCTGCGCGGGGATGAACAGAAGACATTCGACCTGGCAATGAACTCGTTTCAAATCCTGATTAACAAGGATAACGACGGAAACTTTGTGCATATGGACCTGATCGGGATGGTCGACCGCGAAGGACGCCTGCGCGAAATTTACCGCCCTGAGGCGACGCCCGAGGAAATCGCTCAAGGTGTCATCGATTTGGCACGAGAATAAATATATTACAGCCTAATATGAAGCCGGCGGAGGATATAAAATAAATTCCTCCAGTCCGGCTTTCTCCAATTGGGCGATTACATATTCGTCAGGCGTTCCTTCTACCCCGGCGTACCCTCGTCTTGTATAAATTTGTTCGGCATCGGGAAAAGCGTCCCTGAGGACGGCGCGGATTCTTTTCCCGGACGGATCGTTGTCCAGAAACAGATAAAGCTCGTCATCCCCCGCCTGCTTGCGCAGAGATTCGAGTTTTGCCGTGTTCAGTGTGCCAAAGGTGCAAAGGATGCGCACCTCATCGCCCAGCAGGCGGCGCAGCTTGCTGCGGTCGTTTTTGCCTTCGACAATGATGCTGACGCTCAATCTAAAATCACCCCGGGAGTAGGATTGGATCGGTTTGGTATGCTTATAGTTTATACCGGGCGGCGGGTGTGATGCAAAGTACGGCGTGGTGATTTGCCGTTAGCAGCAGTTCTTATTCGGCATTTCAACACACGTTTTGTGCTGATTTTGAGCAAATAAGTGCATGTCGGTCCGTTAGAGCAGGAAATTGCCGGGAAATGAACGAATAAGGTCATCTGAGTCCGTTAGGGGAACCGTCGGAACCGTCATCTATGAAGACAACCGCTAGACGTTATACTTATGTGTTAAAATAAGTAAATAACCTGCTCAGGTTAAAACCGCGGACTATTGTTCAGGATAGAAAGGTGAATCGTGATCAAATGCTTGGGCTTGAGTTAAAGCGAAATGCCAGAATCGGCGGGGAAGGCGAAGCTTCTTCCCGCAGCCAATACCGTATCCGCAAGGTCCTTTCCGTCAGCGAACTGGCGGTCGTGTATGCCGCGCGAAATGAAAAAGACGGAAGCAGATGCGTTGTGAAGGAATTTTGCCCGGGGCGATTCGTGTACAGGAGCAAGAACGGATCGGCGCTGCGCCGCAAGGCCGGCACGGCGGCCGATAAATACGCGGTGCTTTGGAACGCTTTTCAGCAAGAAGGAGCGCTGCTGGAGAAGCTTGAACACCCGGGAATCGTGCGCTGCCTGGACCGTTTTGAACAGAACGGGACAGCGTATATCGTGATGGAATACTGCGAAGGCGTCACACTGGATAAATACATAGCTGCAAATAAAGCGGCAGTTACACCGCGTTTTTTCTACCAAACGATCCTCCCGTTAATCGGCACATTGGAATATTTGCACCGCTTTGGCATCATTCACCGCGACCTGAAACCGGGGAATCTGATGATCTCAAGCGGCGGGGAGTGCAGGCTGCTTGATTTTGGCTCGGCGGCGGCAACGGGTGAAATGCAAGAGCGGCGGCCGATTTTGACAACAGCGGGATATTCCCCGCTCGAATTGTATTCCGAGCAGTCGCGCCAGGGTCCGGAAAGCGATATTTACAGCCTGTCCGCTGTGCTGTATTTCTG
This sequence comes from Paenibacillus macerans, assembly GCF_023715465.1. Taxonomy (GTDB): domain Bacteria; phylum Bacillota; class Bacilli; order Paenibacillales; family Paenibacillaceae; genus Fontibacillus; species Fontibacillus macerans_A. The sequence continues at coordinate 455,698 of NZ_JAMBOE010000005.1, read as the reverse complement.
CTGCCGGGGCCAGGCTCCCACCGACGTCCGCAAACGCCTGTTCGAGGACCGGCAGGAGCTGGCCGGCGCGGAGATGAAGCGCGCCTGGCCGTTTCTGTCCCGGGCGATCGAACGGGGACTTACCGTTTCAGCGGATAAACGCCGCGTGTCGCTGGACCGGTTCAAAGCGGCCATCCGCCTCGAACATAGGCTCAGCTGGCTGTATCGGCGCGGGTATAAATATTAGTGCTTGGCTTGATCGCCTTGTAGCGCAGCTCCAGCTCGGTAATTCCGTCCTCGAAGGTGATGTACAGCTTGTCGTTGTATTCGAGGGTTTCCCGTTTGTTGCTCGCCAGCGGCGTGCGATTGCGAACCAGCGAGCAGCGCGATTTGTTTTGCACGATCAGGGTGCCTCCCTTGCCCGCCGTAAAGAAAATATTCCGCGCTTCCGGCAGTGGTTCGTTGACGTCGAGGCTTTGGAACAGCTCTCCAAGGTTGACGGTTCGGCCGTCAAACGAGGTGAGCGGCCACGATTTGACCGGGATTTCGCTGCCGCTGGCCGTGGCCAGGAAATATCCTTCCAGCTTTCCGGCAAAAGCCGGCTTGGGCCGCAGCCAGAAATACAGGGCAACGCCGATCAGCGCCAGGGCAATTCCTCCGGCGATGGACCATTTCAGCACCGTATATTTGGATTTAATGTTCAGCGCCAGATGGGCTGTAACCTGAGCGCCTTCCGGATCGGTGGCGGTAATCGTCAGCTCCGCTCCGCCGGTCCGCAGCGGCGAAATGTGCAGTTGATCGCCAACCAGTTCGGCCCGGGCCCCCTTGCCCGCCGCATCCTGTAGCGCAAAGCTCAGCTTGTCCCCGTTTTCATCGAGGAACAACGTGTTCAAATCGAGTTCTGTCAGCCCGTCTTCTTTCGTCAGCTGAAGCTGCTGTTTTCCTTGAACAACCGGGGCCAGGTTGACGATTTTCTGAACATTTGCCGGCGTGCTGCGGAAAAAGGTATCCCCCTCCATTTTCACATACCACTCGTATTCCCCCGAAGCGCTGAACGTGTGCTCGGCATAAAACCTGGTTCCTTCGTTTTTCATTTCCACTACGTTTTCGGTGTTCGCGGTTTTATCCAAGACGACCAGCTCGGCGCTTAGTCCCTGGTAAAGCTCCTTCTCCTCCAACGATTCGTTCGAACTAGCGTCGATCAGAAACGCTTCGATTCCGGCGGGTTTTCCCTTTACCGCCTCCCCCTTCGTCAGCTTGGCCTTCGCCTCCATAGCGTAGCTGCCAAGCAAGCTGATTTTCACCAAATCTCCCGAGTTGCCCTTGAATTTGAGCGTCGCGGTTCCTTTTTTCGGTGCGGTGATTTTCAGCAAAGTGTAGCTGTTCGACTTGAACAGGCGAATGTTCTTGGAGCTGTAGAACAGCTGCGCGTCCTTCAGCGGGTGCGCGGATAACAGGATGATATTGGCCTCGCTCATCGAAGAGTTGGGGATTTCCACCTGAATCTCCTGCATTTTTCCGGAGGCGGTCACCCCGGCCACGGGCATGAGCACGGAGCGCATTTCCCGGGCGAAAATCTGATTGAAAATTTCCGGCAAATCATCCGCGCTGCTGGTCGTATAGAAAGCGCCTCCGGTGTTTTGCGCGATCCGTTTCAGTTCATCGGGATTTACCGTGCCATCATGATTCAGGCCGATCGTGTAAATGGGGTACCCGTGTTTTTTGGCCATGGCGATCGCGGTATCGCTGTCTTTCGCCGAATCTTCCTTGGTTCTGGATTGCCGGTAAGGGCCGAAATCCGTTTCACCGTCGGACAGCAGGATGAGAAACGGTTTGCGGCCTTCCGTTTGCCCGCCGTTTGCGGAAGCCGTCAGCAGCTTGCTGCCCGTGAGCAGGCCCAGACCCAGATCGGTGTAACCTGTCCGGCGAAGTCCCTCAATCTGCCGCTTGATCTCGTCCCGTTTGGAAGCGACGGAGATCGGGGTCAGCGGCATGGAATTGACGATTTGATGATTGTAGGCGGCGAATCCGATGCGCGTCCGGCTGGCGTCGCTGATATCCATGAACATGCGGACGACCTCGCCCGCCATTTTGTCCGGATCGGCATGGTTCATCGAGTAGCTCGTATCGAGTACGAAGATGGCGTCAAAGGCCTCCTGATTTTGCGGCTCTTGCTGCTGTTCGGCGGCCTGAACGGGAACGGAAAACGAGCAAGCCGTTACAGCCATCAGCAAAAACAGGAGTATAGTCCTAGAAATGATGAAAAATGTAATAATGTGTCGATTCTTCTTGTGAACCATTATCCAATACCCACCTCAATTATCTAAAAATTTACAAAATAGATATATTAAACTATCTGCCAACTATCTCCTTTATATCGGATTGACCATTTTGAATTTGTATAGAATTCCAAAAAATAGGTCTCCGATTGGATAATCATCCCTTTCATAGGTTTTTCTATAGGTCTAAAATCCTTATTTCGGGAGCAAATGCTATAGATTGACAATTCAGGCGGACGCTGTTTATGATTACCCCTAAAGGCCTGACCGGAAAGTGCCGGTTTCGAAAAAACCTAAATACAGAGCACTATTTTTAGGGGCCTGCAGCCGCATGAAATATGGGGTTTTTGGCATAGGCAATGCGTCTTTGAAGAAGCGGGAGGAGGACAAAAAGATCTATGGATATCATCAATCAAACCAATCGGACGATGCTGTTTGATGAGATCAATCCGGAGAAACTGGACTTGCTGACAATTGTGGGCGATGTCAAAGGGATCGACAGCTTAAGCGACGACAAGATCAAGGAGATCAACGAGCATCTGCTCATACGCAGCTTTGACGAATTTTTGACAAAGTTTTCGCCGTGCGTGTATTCGTTTTTCAATGCGGCCAATCAGAAAGTCGTTTATACGCTGAAAAAGCCTGAGGGCATCGCGGAAGATGCGATTTCGGAAATCCGGATTGACCAGAACAACGATTTTCTGAAAATGCTGTTTACGCTGATCGATACGAAGCGGAGCCAGGGCATGACCAACGTCGATTTCAAATTCGAGAATTTGCTCGACATGATTTCGCCGAAAAAGGTTATGGACGATATCCGGCAGGTGCGCAAAGAAATCCATTACTTGTACGGACAATATGACAAGCTGGACGAAGAGGATCCGAAGAAGCTGGATTTGGGCGACAAGCTGAATGCGATGTTTGAAGAGGCAAGTGCAAATTATAACAATGTTATGGCGATGCTGCCGCTGGCGATCGAAGACATTAAAACGCGGCTCCTGCTGGGGGGCTCCAGTGAGGAAAAAGACGCCGAAGCCGTGCAGATCGGGATGCTGACGATCGGAGAAAGCGGCGAATTGAAAATCATCGAGGCGCCGAAGAGCGAAAGCACGGAGCTGGTGCTGCTCGACGAGAAGGGCTCCAACGGTTTGGCGCTCGTCTTCGAAGATGATTACAACTCAATTACGGAGGCGCCATCCGGATATGTACGCGACCTGGTTGTACGTACCTTTAGCCCGTTGCCGGCCGTAAGCACGGAAGTCAACGTGGAACAGGAAGTGCAGAACTACAACACGTATCTGGAATTTTACAAGACGGCCAAGGACGATTTTGTAAAAACGGTCAAACCGCTTGTGGAGAAAATTTTGGGCGTGAAAATGTTTTTTGACCAATATGCCGTGAAGAACAGAGGGATGCAGCCGTCAATGCTCGTCACGAACAGCAAGCTGGAGATGACCGTCAAGAGCTCCAACATCCCGCGGCTGGAAACGTATCTGAACACCGTTAACGCGAAAAACGATTTCACGGATACGATCTGGTTCGGCATCGTGCCTTCGGTTGAGCTGGAAAGTGCGGGCAAAGTGAAAGTCAGCCGCGAGCGCTTCAAGGGCAACGAGAAAATCGTCAAGCAGGACGGCAACAACATGGAATCGCTGGCGATGCTGCTTACGGTCGTGAAGGAATTCAAGGTGCAGGTATTCTTCAGCTTCGAATCGGGCGAGGAGACGACGTTCAACAACATCGCCACCTCGGGAGTCGACAAATACATCGACAAATGCGCGATGCTCATCCGCAAGGATTACAGCGAATTCGCCATTCCGTGCTTACCGAACTTTACGGTCATCCCCAAGGAGAAATCGGGCGTGATCATCGACAGCCGCATGGTTAAAACCGAAGGCGGAGCGGCCCGGCTCTCCCGGGAGAAGGAAGATATTCTGAAGCTGTGGATCGAGGGCGTTTACGTGGGGGCGTCTTACGTCGCCGCCGGGATTGCGGCCGCTTATCAGTGTCCGGAATACCTGCGGGAATCGTTCAAGAACACCAGCAAGGAGTTTCCGGGCGTGCGCTTCGACATCGAAGCGGGGGACAACAGCCTGCGCGCCGTGACGACCATGGCCAAAGAAATCACCGGCTTCACGAATACGATCAAGGATTCGATCAACCGGAAAAACTTCGGCTTTGTTTTTTCCTCCGAAAACGCGCAGTTGCAGGGTAAAGACATCCGCCGCATCACCGTTTACAAAGCGAGAAGCCTGGCGGCGTCCGAGGACGGATTCGACTCGATTTACAAGACGCTGGTCAGCACGTACATCGAGCGGATTTTACGCTTCCAGACCGCCGACTTCAAGCATGAAAATATTATTAAATTTTTCAGCAACAACCCGAGCAGCCAGAAGAGTCAATGGCTGGCCAAACGGGGCTTCATCAACTCGATCATCTATGACGGGGACGATATGAATTACGTGATCGACGAGAAAAACAACCTTTGCCATATCGACTTGATTTACAACGGCAACGTGAAAAATCTCGAAGTGATGATCACCAAGGGCACAAGCCCTGTCAAAGCTTAGGCATATTCAAGCACAATTTTCGTATGTAGGAGGACCGGCCGCCATCCGGTGACCGCCCTCGTTACATAAATTCCGGGGCAGCTCACTGTTTAGCGCAACGCCCTGGAGCCATCATATTTTTACTTTAAGGAGGATGTATTTATGGGATTCAGACTGAAAGTTGAAGGTGCCGAAACGATCGAATTGGGATTGGACAACATCCAGAAGGTGTACTATGACACCGATACGCCGGACGACTCCAATGCCAGATCCACAGACGTGGGCTCCACGCTGAGAATCATCGGCAAAATCATCACGGCGACCGACGGCGACAAAGCCGACGACACGCTGAAGCTGGCCCTGTGGTCGCTGGTTCCCGCTGAAAAAGCGGACTGCTACCGCAAGCTGACGCTGGAAGTTATCGCCGCCAATCAGGTGGTGCGGGAAATCGTGTTCCCGAACGCATTTGTGGTCGACTACAAGGAAGCGTTTGGTGACACCGAAGGCATCGGGCAATTCGAGCTTTATGTGAAGCAGAAAAAAGACAAGACCGAACTGGCCAAGCTCAACGGCGGCTACCCGGTCAACGACATCTAAGCTTGCTTCATAGGGCGCGTAGGCGCCCGCAATTCGTACGTAAATCTCAAGAGGCCTGGGGCCTCTTGAGATTTACTATAAGTATGAGTTCAAAAAGTCGGGTTTTCAGCACCGAGAAGGTTGGATGAAGCTAGGGACTGAGTAGCGGAGCGTACGTTTTGGGTACGTGAGCAACGGAAGGCCCGGCTGAATTCAAGATTCGATGTCGAATAATCTCCATGATTCACTTCGTGATCAAAAGACGACTTTTTGAACAACCTCTAAAATTTGGACGAAAGTAGGGAAGCATTTGGCGGATTATTACGAACGGCTGGGCGTTTCCCGGAACGCGGAAGCCTCCGAGATCAAGGCCGCTTACCGCAAGCTGGCCAAGCGCCATCATCCGGATGCGAACCGGGGAGATCCCCAGGCGGAGCAAAGATTTAAAGACATCGTCGAAGCCTATGAAACGTTAAGCGACGCGGAGCGCCGGGCCGCTTACGATGAGCGCTTGCAGCGCGGGAACTTCGGCGCGCCGGGGGGAAGCGGAAAGCCAGGGCCGGAAGCGCAGCGGCGGACCGGCGGAGGGGCGGCGGCAGCGGAGCCTTTTGATCCCGCGCGGATGAAGGAGCAGTTTGAGCAGTTTTTTGCCATGCCGCGCAAAGGGCAGAAGGACTCGGAACAAGGGAAGGAAGCTGAAGGGAAAAATCCGCTGGATACTTCCGCCTTGTTCAACAGCTTTTTCGGCTATCGCAAGAAATAACAATTGAGATGAATTCATCTGACGGGGGTAGCTGCCTGTGAAGACGGAGAAATCCGCTTGGATCTTATATGTTGAACTCATGATATACGCCATATTGGTCGGTTTGGTGATCTATGTATTGCTGCGGCCGGTTTATTATGTTGCGCAAATGGGCACGGTTGCCGTGTCCGCCGTGATTATCTCGGCCATCCTCTGGACGGGGGGCGACCCGAAGCTGCGTCCGGGCAAGAAGCCGCAGGAAGTGAGCAAAATCGTGCTGCTGGATGACGATGGAGAACGGGTGAAGGAATGGCTGATTAAAGGGGAGACGTCCGTATTGATCGGCAAAAAATCGGATCAAGGCGAAGTGGACGTCGATTTGACGGATTGCGAGTACGCCTCGCTGGTCAGCCCGGAGCATGCCGTGCTGAACCGCGTCGGCGCCGAATGGTATATCGAGGACGCGGAATCTTACAGCGGGACGGGAATTCGCAAGGCGGGGCGCAGCGACGCGAATCGGCTCATTGCCGAAGAGCCGGTACGGGTCGGTGCGGGAGACATGATTTTTATCGCGAACACCAGGCTGTTGATTAAATAAGCGGTACTCCCACTTACATTTACATACGGAGGAATGAATCTAAAAATGAGCCTGACGAGATGTATGAACGGGCATATGTTTAGTTCGAGAAAGCACGGCAACACATGCCCCTACTGCAATACGACCGTGGAGCAGCCCGCCCGCGCGCCCAAAAACGCGCAGAGCCCTGCGGCCGCCGCGGACATGGATGAGAAAACGATGCCTTACCTGGGGGAAACGACCGGGATTCAACCGGTCACCGGCTGGCTGGTATGCGTTGAAGGCCCGCAAATGGGTCAAGACTACCGGATCATGGCGGAGAAAAACTTCATCGGCCGCGCCGAAGAGATGCATATCCGGATCATCGGAGACAACGCCGTGTCCAGACGCAATCATGCGGTCATCGTCTATGATCCGAAGAAGCGCAACTTTTACCTGCTGCCGGGCGACGCCTCTGGGCTTGCTTACCACAACAATGAGGCGGTGTACTCTCCCGTGGAGCTCAACGCCTACGATTTGATCCAGCTCGGGCACAGCAAGTTTGTGTTTGTGCCGTTATGCGGTCCGCATTTCGAGTGGGATAACGGTTAGGAGCCGGGATGATGAGGTTGGGTGATTGGTTCACTACTGATGTGCTCGTGGTTTACGCGGCGGTGCTTGTTGTGGTCGCTGTTTTGATCGTCCTGCGCCAACGGCTGCGCACGGCCGTTGGCGCGGGTCCGGCCCGGACGGTGGCGCCTTCGTCGCCTTCGGCGGATATGGAGCAGCAGCCGGACCGGGAAATTTCAATCGGTAATGCGCAGACGATCGGCCGGCGCGCGGAGCAGGACGATTATTTCACCAGCGCCGTGACCAAAGTGGGCACGCTGGCCGTGCTCGCCGACGGCATCAGCGGCGTGTCCAACGGCCGGATGGCCAGCACACTGGCGGTCACGATGTTTTCGCGGGAGTTTCTGAAGCTGGATGATGCCGGGGATATCCCGGAATTTTTTCACAAGGCGTCGATTGTCAGCAACCGGGCTATTATGGAGCAGCTTGGCGGAGCGATTGGAGGCACTACGCTCGTCGCCGTCATGATTTCGGATCATCGGCTGCATTGGGGCGCGGTCGGGGACAGTCTGATTTTGCTGTTCCGGGACGGAGAGTTTCTGCCGGTGAATTCCAAGGATACGTTTGAGAGCGTGCTCGAAGCCAGATATTTGGCAGGGGAGATCGGCCGGGAAGAGGTCAGCGGCCATCCGATGAAAAATCAACTGACCAATTATTTGGGCTACGGGGGCTTTATGAGCATGGAGATCGGCGAGCCGATCCTACTGGAGCCGGGGGACATCGTTATCCTGTGCAGCGACGGCGTCTATGACGCGCTGACGGAAGTGGAGATGGAAGAAATCCTGATGCAAAGGATGCCGCCGCAGGAAACGGCGGAGGAAATGATCGCTTGCGTGGAGCGGAAGAGCTACAAGCATCAGGATAATGCGACGGTCCTCATTCTGGAGCATTAATCATCACCCTCGCGCCTATGCGCGGGGGGAACGGGGGAACGCATGAGGAAGGAGAACAGCGATTTCAAGACAGCATTCGTCTCCGAAGCGGGTTCGCATTTCGACAACCGGGATTATTTTGCTTTCGTGGAGCTTGACGACATGGCCTGCTACGTCATTGCGGACGGCCTCGACCTGGATAAGGAAGTGCGCAGCGCGCAGATGGCGGTTGAGGTGATTCTGGAAAGCTTTATGGAAAAGCCTTCGATGTCCCGCCGCAAAATCCGCCAGGATCTGGAGGCGGCGCACGAATGGCTGAAATTTGAAAGCCGCCGGGTCCGGTTAAAGGCGAGCGTGCTGGTCGTCGTCACGGATTATACGCGGATGGTGTGGGCGACCTGCGGGAACGCGCGGCTGTATCAATTCCGCGGCGGCCGGGTGAATTTGCGCTCCAAGGACCAGAGCCTGACACAGCTGATGCTGGATCAGGGAAGGCTGGCCGAGGATCGCAACTACAATCACGAAGAACGCGGCAATCTGCTCAACTACATGGGCAGGCCTGACCGCTTCGAGCCGTATGTTTCGGACAAAATGCCGCTGACGGACGGCGATGTGCTGCTGCTGGCGACCCAGGGCGTCTGGGAGCAGGTGGACCTGCCGGAAATGCTGGACGCGCTCGCGGAAGCGAGCGATCCGGAGAGCTTGACCGATACGCTGGAGGAGGTCGTGCTCAGCAAGCAGCAAAAGTCGGTCAGCAATTATACGGCGGCCGCCGTGTATGTGAACAAGACGTTTACGGAAAAACCGAAAAACATCAAAAAGTGGATTTTGCGCGGTGCCATGTTGCTGCTGACGCTGGCGATCGCCGGCGGCGGCGTCTGGTATGTCAAGGCGAAGCAGGCGGAAAAGCTGGCCCAGACGGCTGTCTTGATGGTCGAGAGCGAGGAGGATGGGGACAGATACGCTTCCGCCGGTGACTACGCCAAAGCGCTGAAGTCCTACAGCGAGGCGAAGAACGCCGCCAGCAAGCTGAAGGACAAGCTGCATTTTCAGCTGCTGCGCGGCAAGCAGCAGGTGGCGCAGTTCCTGAGCGACGGCGACGGCTATGTGCAGGACGGCAGCTACGATATGGCGGTGGACAGCTACAACGATGCGCTGAAGCAAGCGGACAAATACAAGCCGTTTAAGGCGGAGGATATCAAAGCCAGGATCGAACGCGCCGGGGCGATTGAAGCCTTGTCCGAGGTGATCAAAGAAGGCGATAAGCTGTTTCAGGGGCAGGATTACAACGGAGCTCTCGAGGTGTATTTAAAAGCGAAGAAAGCGGCGGTTGAAGCGGAATACGAGAGCGGGCAAAAGAAAGTGGAGGAGAAGATCGAGCAGACGCAAAGCAAGATCGACAACATTTACAAGGAAACGAGAACGCTGAAGGCGGACAATTTGGAGAAAAAAGGCGATCGCAGCCTCGCCGCGATGGATTATGCCGCGGCGATTGAGTCTTACAAGCTGGCGCAGGAAATTTATCAGGAAATCGATAAGCTGGAGCGGGTGCTGGCGATGGAGCGCAAAATCTCCCAAGCCGACGAGAAGCTGAATCCCGCGGTTCCGGCGGCAGGTTCGTCTGGTGAGGCTGCTGGGGCTGGCGGCAACGCTGCGGGCAATCTGAATCAGCAGCAGCAAGCTGCGGAGGATTCAGCAGGCGGCGGTCAAGTCGGGGGAAGCCAGCAGGCGTCAGGCGCGGCGGCGGGTTCGTCCGCTAAAGAGCAGTCCGGGACTTCCTCGGGCGGCAGCGAAGGCTCGGCCGGTGGAAATGCCGGAGCCGGGAAGAGCAGTGGAAACGATGGAGACGGCGGTAACAAGACGGATACGGGAGCCAAGGCCGATAATGGTGCGGATGCCAAGGATAATGCCGATACGGGCGACACATCCAATACCGGTAAGGATGACAAGACCAATGCCGATGCCGGCGATGCATCCAATACCGGTGCGGACGGCACATCCAATACCGATGAGGAAGCGGGTTCGGCAGGTAACGGGGCGGCGAAGGGGGCTTCCCCGGCCGGCCCGTCTTCTTCCAAAGGAGGGAACGCTTCATGAAGGATATTATCATGGACCGCTTAAGCAAGATGGAAGATTTGCAGCAGCGCCGGCTGCTGCGCAATTTGATGAGCGGCGTGTTCCTGAACCTCGTGGAATACCAGGAAGAACTGAACCGGCAGCTGGAGCGCCGGGTATTCGAGGAAGTGGGCGAATACGACGGAAAATACGACGTCTTCGTCTCCGCGTGCTCCAGAGAGGAATGGGACCCGCTGCATGAATATTTGTTCCCGATGATTCCGGAGGACACGGAAGCGGGCAAAATCGATCTGCGCACGGTGGTATCCGGCTTGCGCGATGGTGAAGAGGTGCGGATCTGCACGCTTTTTCTGGAATGCAAGTATGCGGAAATTCAGCAGCTGCTGCTCAGCGGCCGCCGGTTCAAAGGAGAGTTGGTCACGTCCCAAGGCCGCTATGCCGTGGAGTTCAAGCTGGAGCGGAATATGACGTACATCCGGGAGATCGAGAAGCTGTATCACGTTTTCCTCAGCAACGGGCTGCCCTGGAAAACGGTCAATCATCCATATGCCCATAAGTTTGTGGACGCGGTGCTGACCGAGGTGGACGGAGAACTCGGCGAGGAGGAAGAAGTGCTGGAGCTTACCGTTCATTTGGAGGAATACGAGCCGTACAAACGGGCGGATATGATTCCTTTGTGGAACATCCAACGCCTTGAGCTGAAGACGGGCGGTTTTCCTGTGCCGGCCGCGGACCGCGTTAACTTTGAGCACGTGTTGCCTTTACGGAAAACGGGCGTACAGCACGGTTACCTCGTGGACGTCGACGATGACAGCATCCGCTACGTCAAGCGCACGCCGGAGGAACTGACTGTCGTCTCGCCGCTGGAGAAGTCGGATATGTGGCGGGTGCTTATGCTGGTCGAGCCTTTTGAATCGGTGGTCAGCAGACCGGGATACGCGCTGCTCTCCAACCGGCAGAAGGAGGATTTCATCGGCAGCTACCGCCGCCAGCAGGGGCAGATCGTCCGGTCCCGGGGCGAGATTTTGCGGCTGGTGCATTCTTTTGCCGCGGCGGAGGCGCTGGAACTGACGGATGTGGAAATTCGTCCGCCGGGCGTGAGCCGGGCGATCACGTATGAGCTGAACCGGTTTATTACCGATGAAGTGCGGGTGGACAACGGGAAATGGCGGATGTGCCTGAAGTTTGGCGACCGCGGCTTCACAAGCCGGCTTGCGTTTATGGCCGAGGATGTAATGAGCTTTCTCGTCTCGGAAGTCCAGCTTTTGTTCCCGGAATACCGCTGTGAAGGAGAATGGGCTTGAATTACATTTGGGATCTGCTCGTGCGGGCCGGAGAAGCCGGGATCGAAAAACGGCAAGTCAAGTTCCTGCCGGCCAAAGTGTATTCGCCGTATATGGAGCTGAGCCTGCACGAACTCAACGCGGGCGCGGGGCAGCACGGGCTGGAGGTCGAGGTGAATCCCCATTACCGGTTCCCGGCTTTGTTCGGCGAACTGCTGGATATCAATCTGACGGAAGACCCTGAGTTCCGGAGCGTGCTGTTCGATATTTTGATGCATTTTTTGGCTGAGCTCGATTTGATGCAGGGCATGAACAAGCGGGAATATTACATCCGGTTCGTGCTGCGCGATCTGAAGTCCGGGGCGTTCGGGGAGCGGGTAAAAGAACGCATGAATCTGTTTGACCGCGACGAACAGGAGTTTATCGCCGGTGCGATCCTGCGAATGTACGATACCGGCGAGCCGCTGCATCTGCTGAAAAGCGCGGTCGGCCGCGTGTTCCGCCGCTCCACGATCTACGTGAACAGCGAGGAGAAAGACGAAATGCTGTTCTACATCGGCCAGAAGCAGACCGAACAGGGCCGGCTTAAGCTGGAGACGCTGATGGAGCTGTTCCTTCCGGTCCGCTACCGCACCGAGGTGTACTGGGACTGCCATGTCGGCATTATCGACGCGGAGGAGACGATGATCGTGGACCGGATCGCGTTGTATTGATTTTTGGGCTATTTGAGAGACTCTAGCGAGAAAATAGAGGAACAAAATACCGCTATTCCGCCGTCATCCCCCATTTTAGTAGAAATAGAGGAACTTTATGCCGCTATTTTTTCGAACCGCAAGGAAATGCCTGCGATCTAGACCGTTCATAGGAAAATAAGGACAAAAAATTCCCCTATTGGGGATGAACCAGCCTGGCTCCGGAAAATAAGAACATTAAATTCCGTTATTTTGTAGGCCAAAGAGGATGGTCTGGAGGAATTGAGAGAAATCGCTGCGGAAGATGCGAGAAGGGTGCGGGAAGACGCGAAAATGTTGCGGATAAACGGCGTCGTCGTCACGATACAGGAGGGAAAAAGCGCATGAGGGGATTTAAATTGTATACCGATTCCGCCGGCCGGGAGCGCGGACGCGGACAGGCCCGTTACTCGCGGGAGGAGCTCGCCGAAATGACCACGTTCCAGCTCCGGAACATCTGTTACCGGGAACGGCTTGTGGAAGGGTTGAGCCAGCGGTTGGACCGGGAAGAGACGATCCGCATCATTTTGAAATATTTGGGTGTGGAGGAGCGTTTGTTGATCGGACCGCGCTGCGAAGGCGGAATCGAGCGGGTACAGACGGCGATGCGCAAGTATATGCAGGCTCCGCTGCAGGGAGACGGCGGCATTCGCGTGCCGGCCCGCATTGTTCTGTATCCCGGGATCGCCGTGGAGCGGCTGGACGGCTACGAAGTGAAGGCGCCGGCGGGATATGCGGAGTCCAACGTGCTGCTCGTCAACGACCGGATGGAGCTGTGCGGGGTTTTTCATCTGCGCCGGGACGAGGAAAGGCCGGGGGGCTATTATTTGGCCGCGCATCACGACGGCGAGTGGCGGCGTACGGCAAACCGGCAGTACAGTCTGCTGTTTCTGCGCCGGCAGGATTCGGAATATGTGTACAAGACGTATTACCAGGAACGGGAGTTGCCCCCGACCCATATCCACTATTACAAAATCCCGCTGGCCGATCTGGAAATCTGCGAGCTACAGAATACGGACGCCGTACTGGCGATCGATTTCGGGACCTGCAATACGACGGCGGGAGCCTACCTGTATCCGGGCTACACCAAGTTCCCAGCGGGCCACGATCCGCTGAACGGGCAAATCCGGCTCGGCGAAATCAATTTCGTTAAATTCCCCGCTCCGGATGGCCCCGAGCGGACGGAGGCCTTGCCGACGGCGGTTGGCGTGGCGGATTGCTCCGACCCCGGCGGGGTCAAGTATGTTTTTGGCCATGAGGCGCTGCAAAGCGGCCGGCGCAGCAGCTTCGGCAGCCGGGCCTCCGTGTTCCAGGGGCTGAAACGCTGGGTGAACGATTACGGAAAAACGGTCGAAGTGATGGACAGCGAAGGCAATACCGCGCTCGTGACGCGGACCGAGCTGCTGCGCGCCTATCTGGAATACGTGATCCGCATGGCTGAGCATCAATTCAAATGCAAGTTCAAGCAGCTGCATTTCACTTCTCCGGTGAAGATGAAGACGCCGTACCTGGATATGTTCGCGGAGCTTTTGCCGGATTACCGGATTGAGCAGGAGAACGCGCTGGATGAAGGGATGGCTGTGCTGTACAACACGATTGCCGACGGGATCGAACGCAATATTTTTGACGAAGGCGCTGAATACAAGGCGCTTGTGATCGATTGCGGCGGGGGGACGACGGATTTGTCCTCGTGCGTCTTCCGGGTCGAAGACGGGCATATGTCATACCGGATCGCCATCGAGGCGACTTATGAGAACGGGGACACTCATTTTGGCGGCAACAACATTACATATCGGATTATGCAATTTTTGAAAATCGTCTTCGCGGACTACTACACAGGAAAAAAAGGCATGACGGATATCGACGCGCTGATTGCTTTTCCGGGCAATGATTTGTTCCGGGAGGTGGACGAGCGGGGCGTGGACGCGGTTTACGCCGAGCTGGAGCGCAGGTACAAGGAAGCGGAGGCCGTGATTCCGACGGCGTTCGCGATGTATGAGAACCGCTCTCGCGAGGAATACATGCGGGTGCGGAGCAATTTTTATTTTTTGTGGGATATTGCCGAGGAAATGAAGGAGCAGTTTTTCCGCAAGACGGGCGTGCTGATGAACCGATTCCAGGCGGAGCATGGTGTGTCCGCGTCGGATGGACATGGGCTGCATTACGGCAGCCGGGCGGCGCTGCCGCAGGGAGATGGCGTGCTGGAGATGACCCGGGTGGAACGCTGGTTCCTGTCCGTGTTCCGGAGCGGCGATTTGAAGGACGAATACGAAATTCCCGACGTGGTGTTCAACATCCAGGAGATTACGCAGCTCATCAAGGCGGACATTTACGAGGTTGTGCGGCGGTTTCTTGAGGATTTTTACCGGGCGGGCGCGCTTGGGGAGTATTCGATTATTAAGCTGACCGGGCAGTCGTGCCGGATCGACGTGTTCCGCGAGGCGTTGAAGGAGTTTGTGCCGGGGCGCAGCATCGAGTTCCGCCAGAAGCCTGCGGAGGGGCGGGTGCCCGAGCTGAAGCTGGCCTGCCTGCGCGGGGCCATCCGTTATTTGAACGCGCGCAAGGCCGGGGAGATCGAAGCGAGCATCACAACCCGCTCGGCGGTGATCCCGTATACGGTGAGTGCGTTTACCCATAACCGCCGTGAGGTGGAGCTGATCAGCAGCCTGCGCCGCAGCGACAGCGCGCCGGGGGCAATTTCGCGTCCGTCGGACGTCGTCCAGCTGGACCTGTTCCTGCGCGGCAGCGATGGGACGCTGCGGCAGCAGTACAGCTACAACAACCGGTCGAAGGCTTACAAGCCGGTGCTGTACGAGGACATTCAGGCGCAATACGGGGAGCGGATTCCGCAGGACGACACCGACTCGATCGTGAACGGGGAGACGAAGTTTTTCGTGTTCGCCGATGACAATCACTGGGGGTTCCACGTGCTGCCGGTCGCCCGCCGGGACGAAGGCCTGTTCCTGGGCCGCAAAGCACTGTTCCCGTTTGAGACGGACAGCTCGGAGCTGGATTTTTTTGATGGAATGAAATAAGGAGAGGGTCAGACATGAGGAGATTTTTTGTTCGTTTAGTGGTACGTAATTTAGTGGGGGAAACGTTTCGCCCGGCGGCGAGAGATAACTCCGGTGGCATCATTTTGAAAAAATCAAGGTTTGTGTTCGTAAGCTGTCTGCTTGGTTTGTTGGTGACATCGGCGGGGCTTGCACTTTTACTGCTGGATGAAAGCCCGGAGATGAAGGAGTTAATGCCGATTGCTTGGCTGATCGGTTTCGGTGCGGTTTTGCTGCTGTTCCATGTCCTAAACCATCTGGTCTTCCGGGCCGAAGCCGGCGAAAATTCCGTGAAGGTGCGCTCGCTGGGCGGCAGCCGGACGGTTCGTTACGAAGAATTGAGAAGCGTGGGCTACAGCCGTTTCAACAGCGGGCAATTGGTGCTGCAAGGCGCGGCTGGCGCGATTCGCATTCCGGCGGGAATCCGCGGGGCGGCGGAGTTCGTCGCGCTCATCAGCGGGAAGATTGGCGAGGCCGCTTGTGTGGACGCGATAAAAGCGTTGGACGTGCGGCGGGAGGATTTGAAGAAATGGGGCGGGGAAGCCAATGTATGACGTGTTATGGAGAAGATACGGCGCCTTGGTCGTCGACCGGATCATTGTCGCTATAGCCGCGCTGATTCTTAGTTTTGTTTGGATGTCATTGCAATTACTTGTTTCAGGTTATGCGGATACGGAGGGGGCGGGCGTTTCTATTTTGCTTATGCTCGTCTGCCAGTGGCTTTACTATACGCTCTTGGAATCTTCGAAGCATCAGGCGACCCTGGGGAAAATGCTGGCCGGTATCGTTGTGGTTGATCAAAACCATCGGAGAATATCCTATGGCGAAGCCAATGCCCGGTTTTTTGGGAGAATTTTGTCGGCATTTACTTTTGGAATCGGATATTTGATGGCGATTTTTACGAACAAGAAGCAGGCGCTGCACGATAAAGTTGCCTCCACCTACGTCGTTAACAAGAGCCTGCTCCGGGTACGGGAAATGGCGGAAGACGCGGAAGATACCCGCCGCTTACACCAAGCAATCCGGGCGGACCGTTCGACAGGTTTTAATTGGCCCGATTGAGGTCGCGGCAGGGGGATGATTGTTTCGAAGGAGAGGGACGAATGTACGCCGGTTTTTGGAAAAGATTTTTCGCGAATCTGCTGGATTCGATGATTGTGTATTTTATTGCCTGGGTAATGATCCTTATTTCTTTGCAGTTATCTATGGTTTTCGGCGTACTCGGCTACTTTGTGTTGGAGAACTGGCCGGGAGTTTATCAAATTTATAATGGATCTGGTCATATCATCGGATTACTGATCGCCCCGTTAGCGGTATGGCTCTACTATGCGATTATGGAATCTTCCAAACTACAAGGCACTGTGGGCAAAATGGCGCTGGGCATCATTGTGGTGAACGAGCGGTATGAACGGGTTTCGTTTTGGCGGGCGAGCGGCAGGTTTTGGAGCAGAATTGTCTCGCTATTAACGCTATATATCGGTTATATCATGGCCGGATTTACGAAAAAGAAACAGGCGCTTCATGACAAGATTGCCAGGACTTATGTGGTCGATAAGAGGATGCTGGAAATGGCGGAGAGCTATAATGCTCAGAATCCTCAGTTTCCAGGGGTTGAAGGCCCCGGAGCAATTGGCGGCGTGTAAGCAGCAAAAATAGCGATGGATGAGGAGAAAAACGGATGTATTCGGGTTTTTGGAAAAGGTTCGCCGCTTTTATTTTAGACTTTATTGTTGCATACTTCCTCGTTGTGGGGATTAAACTGGTTGTCTTTGCCATCCGCAGTATTTTTGGCTGGTGGCAGGCTTCCGATAACGAGATTTCTCCATCCGATAAAAATATGGCCGATTTGTTCTTCAGCTTTGGTATAACTTTTCTGTGGTTTGCCATGATTAAATGGCTGTACTACGCGATTATGGAATCTTCCAAGCTGCAAGGAACACTTGGGAAGATAGCCTTGAGTATTATTGTGGTCGACGGGCAAAACGGGAGAGTTTCGTTTTGGCGGGCCAGCGGGAGATTTTGGGCGCGGTTGTTGTCGATTTTGACGGTGACGGTCGGTTATATGATGGCCGGATTTACGGAAAAGAAGCAGGCGCTTCATGACAAGATTGCCAGGACCTACGTCGTCAATAAGAAGGTGCTTGAATACGGTCAGGGGCTAACCGGTCAGGGAAATGCAGCAGTGCACACACACGCGAATGCTGCCGCTATGTTAGAAGCTTTTGAAGAAGTAAGACAAGCTCGTAACCGATAGAAACCGAAAGGAGGAGGATGCCTTTGTTTACCCACATCGCACCGAAGTTTGAGAAGGGACGCATTTTGAAGACGGCGATGCTGGAGAATCTGCGTGATTTCCCGCGTGAATTTGCGGATATTTACTACCAGGATTATGCGGACGGCATCGTGACGGGGGCTGAAGTCAAGGTCGGTCCGGACTCGCTGACGATTCATCCCGGCATCGTAAAGCACAAGGGGCGCTTATACTCGCTGAGCGAACCGGCCGTGCTCGAGTATCAGACCACCGGGCGGGAGACCGCCGTCAAGGTTCGCTTTCTGGAGGGGAAGGAAGACAGCGACTGGAGCGTGTACCGGAGCGAAATCGTGCTGGACGAGCGGGTGGAAGCGGGGCCGGCGGAACTGGAGTTATGCCGGTTCAAGCTCAAGGAAGGCGCCCGGCTGCGCCAGGACTACCAGAATTTCCGGGACCTCACCACGGAATATAACACCGTCAACCTACTGCATGTCCCCATCGCCGCTTACGGACAGAGCACTGTATCCCCAGTCGTGATGCGCATGTTCGGCGACGAACTGCTGCGCCGGGGAAGCGCCGAACCGCAGGACCTTGCGTTTGCCATGATGTGTCTAAACGAAGGCACCCTCCACCGCGGCGTGATCCTGCACTACATCGCGGGCCGCCTCGGCATCGCGTACAAGGATTACGGCAACGCGGACATCCACAAATACCTGGCCCGCATCCTGGATAGCGCCCGCGGCGGCGGCCACCGGATGGGCATGAGCCCGGGCGGCGGGGGAAGGATGATTGTGGATTAGGGGAAGCAGGTTATGAAAATAAATCCGATTGAGTAAAGGAGATGAGTTTTATGTCGTCATCATCTATTGTCGCCTACAATACGCTGAAGATTGCTCCATTTGAAATCAGACTCCATGAGGTGAAGCTGGACAAAACCATCGATGATCACGCGAGGCTAACCTTTACCGGGATTATCCCGGAAGAGAAAGAGGATCAGTATGTGAAAATGGCGGGCGAACAGACGGATGTGGAGCTCCAATACACCGATGAGAACGGAAAGAACAAAACGCTCTTTCACGGCATGCTCTTAAAGCTGTTTGTAAGGGTGGACCGGGACGTTTATTGGCTGGAGGCTGAAGCGGTATCTCATACCTATGCGATGGATATCAAGCTGGAAAACCGAGCTTTTCAGAATAAGTCCCTGCTCATTGAGGATGTGATGAAGGAAGTTGGAGGGGGCTATGCCAAAGCCGATTTTAACAACACGTATACGGAAAAACGCAAGCTGGGCGCATTCACGCTGCAGTATCAGGAAACCGATTGGCAGTTTGTGAAACGTCTGGCGTCACATTATCATGCCCCGCTTGTGCCGGTTGCGACCTACAATCATATTGCCGTGTATCTGGGAATACCGGAACACCGTGATGCCGGGCCAATTCAGGCCACCCACTACAAAGTATATAAGGATTTACTGGCCTATAAAAATGCCGGCGCCTCGGGAGAATCCGGACTTCACGAGTCCGACTTTATCTGCTATGAAGTCGTGCTCGATCAGGTGCTGGAGCTTGGAGATATGGTCACGTTCAACAAGCAGAAACTGCACGTTTTTGAGGTTCATACGGAAATGACTCGCGGCATCTTGACTCATAAATATGTACTTTGCCGGAAAAAAGCCGGATACAAGCGTAAAATGTACAATTCCAAGATCATCGGTGCATCGATCCAAGGGAACGTTGCGGCTGTAGTCCGGGACGAGGTCAAAGTGAAGCTGGATTGTGACCAGGGTTGGAGCATGGATACCGCTTGGCTATTCCCCTACTCGACGATGTATGCTTCCGAAGACCAAACGGGCTGGTATGCTATGCCGGAGAAGGGCGATGACGTGCGGATTTATTTCCCCGGCCCAAACGAAGCCGAAGGCATCGCGCTTAGCAGCGTGCGCAAGAAGCTGCCGGCCGAAGCCATGGGCGGCGGTACAGCAAGCAGCGGCGGAAAAAGCGGAGGAGGCTCAGGGAATGTCACCACAACCGTCGTCAAGCAGGAGACGCTCCAGCCGATCATCCATTATGACAACGATTTAAAAAATTTAAAGGACGACTTGATGGCGGACCCGGATACCAAGTTCCTGCTTACCCCCATGGGACAGAAAATTATGTTTGAGAAAGACAAAATCACGATTGTCGGGGCAGAAAATGGCGCTTCGATTACGTTAACGAACGCCGGGTCGATTATTTTGAATAGTGTTGACAAAATTACGCTTCAGACCGGTAAGCGGATTGAGATGACCGGAGAATCGATCATGATGATCGGAGACCAGATTGAAATGTCGACCAAGGAAGATAAGGGAGGGATAAAGATCGATCAAGGACAGGTTGTGATATCCGGGGTTGAAGTCCTGATGGAATAATAACCGAATGTAACAAGGGGAGAGGATATGAACGGAATCGAAGTTTGGGAACATTTCATGAAGCAGGACGCCATGCCTCTGCGAAACGAGCAGCTTCATGCTTTACGGCAATATTTTGATGAATATAAAGAAATGATCGCCAGGGATATCGTACAGTTATTTGACGAGTTCTGCCTAGAGATTAAGAAAAAACAAACGGAAGGTGAATTGGGCAGGATGATGTTGTTCCAATTCTCCCTCTTACGTTCTGCTTTAATGGAAGGCGAGCCTGTATATATGCTGGAGGCTCAGGATAGGAAGACCATGGATCAAGTCCAAACCACCCCGTTTCGGCTAAAAGCCAAGTGGATTTTTAATTTTATGAATAGCTGGACTGGGCTTCTGGAGCAAAAGCGCAAGGCTTATATGAATCAAATCAAAAGCCATTCCCTTGAAGCGTGGCTCAAAGAGCAGATCTACCCGTTCCATATGTTTATGGTACATGCTGTACGGTATGCGATGGACCAGATTGAATCTTTGGAGTCGTTTCAACGAGTGGCGAAAGAGCCGCTATTTGATATTCGCGTAGGCGAATACAAGGATTCGGAGAGCAGCGAGTCCGTTTACCGCAAGAGTGGAAATCAGCGATTATCGATTACTTGTAAAGGGTGGCTGGAAAACCTGCTGGAGCATGCCTACATTTATGAACATATTGCTCAAGTGGATATATCCAAAGGGAGTTATCGGGGAATCCGCCTGAACTATACCCGTTTTGAAGAGGTCGATTTCACAGGCAGTCAGATGCAGGATAGTTTGCTGCTGGGAACCCGGTTTATCCGCTGTACGTGTGATGAAGTAGACTTTCGACAAAGCGTAATGTTTGATGCCGATTTCCGGGATTGCAGTCTGGTCGGAGCCCGGTTGGATGATACGTTTGGAACCCGAGATGTGATGAGCGAGAAACACGGAACATTTTTTGGCATACATGGAGTTCGATTTACGGGCGCTAATCTCAGCCAGACAAGTTTCAGAGGGGCGAAGATTGCGGGGGATTTTACTTATGCGAACTTGGATGGCGTTGATTTTACGGGGGCGGAACTAACAGGCAGCCGAATGCTGCAGCGTGATATTTTAAAAGTTTCATTAACCGAAGAACAGCGTCAAAGCGTGCATTGGGTGGAGGAGTAGGTAGTGGAATATTTCATTGTTGAACTAGACCGGAGTTTGAATTCGAGCGGAGGCGCGATAACTTTTCCGGAGACAGTATTGAAAGGGTTCGAATATGCCAATCCACAGGAAATCGCCTATGTGAGCGCTGACCAGGAAATAGAGTATAGCTGTATTATCGAACGTCCGGTTTTGCTGTTTTCGGAGGATTTTCGTCGTGTCATCACTTCATTTGAGCCGGATTTGGAGCATAAAACCGTGGTTGTGATGGATTTAAAGAGGCATATCCAAGTTCCTTATTCCTTAATCCATTTCAAAGAAATACCATGCTTGCTCCAGAATTCTACTACGGCCAAAATAGACGAGTTTGTGATTGATGAGAGTCGGGTGCCTGGATTAAAGATTTTTAAAATTCCGTATTATCGAAGTTCCTTGCTTGTTGTACGTTTGGATGTTGCGGAAGGGCTGCTTAGAAAGAGCTTAAGGGGTTTGAAGCTAAGAAGAATTTTATCCGTGGAAGGTGAATTCAAATGAGCGTTCCTCCAAATTGGAGTTTTTTAAAGCCTAAAACCATTCAGCAATTAACGGTGGAAGAAAGATGGCGGTCCGAAGAGACTTATGTGACTCGCGGGGCTTATATGTACTGCACGATGGGAACACATGAGGATGTGCTAAACCTTACTCAGGATCATGGGGTGTATGTCAATGGTCAACCCCTAATGACAGTGAAGGATTGCGTGGTTGCTTCCTCAGAACATGTAACGGGGAATGTCGAATTTGATGTTCCAGGGAATAAAGTGGATGGAAACATTTATTCCTTTGGATTTTGCCGGAGTTTATTTCATCCTCAGAAGGTGGCCGAAATACTAGGAACGCCTCTTGGGCAGCCTGGCGGGCCTCCCGTACCGGACGGCTCCTATATTTATGATATTGATCCGGAGACGGAGAAGTTATTGCCTGGCCAGAAAAAAATCTATCCTTGCGTTCCCAAGTTCGATCTCATTGAACAATTGAGCGGCATTCCTGCAGGAGAGCCAGTATGGTCTAACGGGAGTCCTAATGTGAAAATCCAGGGGGTTCCTGCATTAACCACCAGTTCCTGCTTGTTTTGCCGCTGGGGAGGGGCGATAAAGTTTTTAACGAATGGGATGGACCCTGCCCCATATGAATTGTTGCCGGGAGGAGTCAAGTAGAAGGGAGGGAAATAATGAATGGAAACGTGGCAGGAAGGAAACGAGTTCCAATTTCAATGGCCCTACAAATTAAAGGCGATACGTAGTCTCAAAATTGAAAGTAAGTTCAATGAGCATGTGAAATGTTCTTTAGTGGCGGAAATGACCGAAGAGGATGCAGAAGTCTGTATTCTGGAAGGAAGTTTTCAGGATAGTTTGAGGGTCTTTAAGCGGACAGAGGAGGGCAGTCAATATTGGTTTGCCGGAGGAATTACGAGCCTTGAAATTGAAGTGGAGGACGGCATTCCACATGTCAAAGTAGAGGCGTTATCCCGATCTTATGCCATGGATTTAACCCCCCATAGCCGATCCTTCCAGAACAAACATCTCACGTATACCGGGTTGATTCAGAAGTTGGCAGCCATTTATCCGAAGGGGGATATTCTAAATGAAGCCACAAACCCGGGAGACACTATAGGTGAATTAATAGTTCAATACCAGGAGACGGATTGGCAATTTTTGAAACGCCTTGCTTCCCGAATAGGAACGGTTATTTTGCCGGATGTGGTGATGGATGCGCCGCGCGTTTATTTTGGGGTTCCGGACTTTAAATGGGGGACGGTTATTCACGCCCAAAAATATACGCTTCTCTCGAACCGGGCGGTTTATTTGGATCTTAAGGCGCATACGGAAGGGGGAGCGCTGCAAGAAAACGATCTTATCAGCTACCTTGTTGTGACCGATCAATATTGCCAGGTGGGGGATAACGTTGGGTTCAAAGGGCGAATGTGGGTCATTGCAGAATCAGCGATTACGTACGAAAAAGGAACTACTTCCTATACATATTTGCTTGTTCAGCGCTCATCCCTCCGCCGTAAATCACGCCTGAATAAAGGGATTCAGGGTGTTGCCCTTGAGGGGCGTGTGGTTAAACGGGCCAATAATATGGTCAAGGTGCACTTAGATATCGATAATGAACACGATGAATCAGGAAATTGGTGGTTTCCGTTTTCGCCGGAAGGGAACAATATTTTTCATTGCATGCCGGACGAAGGAGCACGAATCAAGATTTATTTTCCCAACGGGATAGAGAAGCAATCCATAGCGATTAACTCCGTTCGCGGCAGAAGTGAGGAAATGACGTCCAGAACAGTGTTCCAGAAACCGACCACCAAAGTATTCCATATGCCCGGAGAAGCGAAAATGGAACTCGGGGATGACGGAGTATTGTTTGAAAAGGGTACGGTACGAATTCATTTAAACCAGAATGATATTCGACTGGAAGCTGATAAACATCTATTCGTAACTGCAAGCAATAATTTGAATTTCGGATCCCGAGACGCGGTGATCGATTCTATTAAGCTGACAGCTAGTGATTTTATTACTTTTCAAACACTAGACACGCAGCAGTCTGTCACGGTCCAAGGGAATCGGGTTGGCATCCGTTGCAAGGAACTCCACTTTGAGAAGGTGGAGATGGACTATATTGAATTGCTTACAGACGAGGAGCTTAAAGAGCTGTATGTTGACCAGCTTGTAGCCGAGTACTATGGGGATCTAAAAGACGTATACGCTATGGGAACCAGACCATCCAATAATATACAAACTAAAAGCGATATTGAAGCGAGCAAGCGAACTTTGGTGAACAATGATCCGGATGGCATAAAGAAAGCTCGGCAAAAAATGGGGCAGATGGAGGAAAGCGAACTCCGTAACCTGTATAAGAGAAAATTTGTTTCATCTTCGAATGGGGAGGAAACAACAGAAAAGGATCTGAAAGAAGAGAAGCAGAAGTATATCAATGCGTATAATCAGATAAAGGAGAAGAGACAGCAACAGTACGAGATTCAACATAAGGAAAGTGAGGAGAAAAGTGAGGAGGAAAGTCGAAAGGTTTCAGTTCCGCCGTCCGTGCCGGAGTTATTGGAGCGGCCTAACGAAGGTGGCGAACAGCCATCCAAAGGTAGTGCGCAGACTCTTTTAGGCAATGTGTTAGATGCATTTATGAAAGAGGCTGAATTGAACCTGATCATTCCCCAAAAGCCCAATTATTTAGGTAAAACAGAAGATACATCTATCTTGTATTCCCGATATACCTTTTTTCAGTTCCAGATCTCGCCCCAAATCATGTTTGCGGAAATGAACATTTTATTTGGTGCGGTAGCGATCGTGGGGGCGTTCTTCACTGGGGGAAGTTCACTGCTCATGTTATCGCTTGCAGCAGGCGGAGCAGTTCTTGGAGCAGCGGACATAGGGATTAACGTTCAAAAGATAAATGATTTAAACGAAGGGAAAGACTACACTGAACCTACCTTTATGGGGATGAATCAGGATTTCGTAAATATAGCCGGGTTAGTCGTGGGTGCAGGAGAACTTGGGCTTGGACTAAAAGCTCTTCTGAAATCCGGGGATTTGGCAGCATATGCTCGGAATATTGATGAGTTGGATGAGGTATTGGACGCTGGGTTGAAGAGGGGACCGAAGAGTGGTAGTTTGATTGAGGAGACGGATAATGCTGCAAAGACACCTAGAACAGGACCAGAATGGGATGAGTATTTCCGTTCAAAGTACGGCGATCAGAATGTAGACTGGAAGACTAGTTCTGAATACAAACTATATGGTGAAAAGCATATTCCTTATACACCTAAAATCAGACCTAATTCAGTAATTACAAAGCCTTCATTACCAATGGGTGGGAAGCCCGAAGGAAACTATGCTAATGAAAAAGGTAAAAATGCTCGAGGATTAAAAAGACAAAATGAAGCCGCGAATGTGCTAGCTGAAAATGGATATCGCACGATAATGCTTGACGAAGTGCCCAATGGAAAATTTCGTGGAAACGGCTATGGTATTGATCCTGATAAAAGTCCGGATTTCATAATAGATGGGCAAGTGTTTGATTGTTATGCTCCTGAATCCACTAAACTAAAGAACACACTTGACATACTTAGGGAAAAAACTACATTACAAGCTAGAAGAATAGTGTTAAATTTAAATGATTATCCTGTTGAAAATAGAACTGAGCTTATTGAGTTTATATTAAGTCAAACTCACAAGGATTTAAAACATTTAAATGAACTATTAGTCATTGAAGGTCGTCAAGTAACTAGAGCTTACTGGAGGTTTGAATAAGATGGATTTTCGTTTATCAATTGGTTCTAATTTGCCTAGAGAAGAATTGGGGAAATTGCTCTACGATATGTTGTGCGAAGTGTTTTTTGTAGAATTAATTGATTATGAGGCAGAAGTATGGGCTAGTTCTTATACAGAACGCATAAATGTCGGTTGCACCTATTTTTCAATGAGCATTGATTTAGATGCTGCGGAAGACTATATTGAATATTTTCGAGAAATGAACCGCGAAGCATATGGTGTAAATACGAATGTTCTTATTAGTATTCAATTTATATCCAGTACGTTTGAGATCGGATGGGCAAAACTACTGGAGGTTATTGGAAAACTATTGCGATTGAACGATCAAGATTTGGTTTTGGAAGATGATTCCCCGGATTCATTACTGAAAAGAATTAAGGGGTCTTTATTTATCAAGGGTAATTTAGATGAATATCAAACATGGCTTATGAGTAAAGAAAATCTAGCACTACTTAATTATCCGTATGAAGAAGAAGATTTTTAAAGACAGTGGGTATGGAAGGTAATTAAATTAATTCTGTCTGTTGATAAAATGACATAAGGGTTTGTAAGCAAGTTTTGTTTACCCATCGTTCAATACAATTAATAAACACCGCAATACAAGTGGAATCGCCCGTGGTGTAGTGTTTTTTTGTTTTCTCACAGGTTTTTGAGAATGCTACGCAACTGTAGAATAAGTCGCCCCGATAGAGATAGTTGGGAAGTTAAGGAAGGAAATCGCATATTCTAGGATGGATAAAGATGGTCTGGACCGAAAAGGATTTAATTCTGACTGCAACATATCTAGAGATTGTAACGATGATTATGCTGTAAAGAAATCTCTGTGACGACCAATTTACATGTTTTCGAAATCAGATAATAAAAAGGTCAATCATGTTTATACCATTGATTGACTCTTTTTATTATCCAAGAGTCTAAATTGTACAGAAACAATAACGATTCTAATTGAAATTTCCGATCCACTACATAGTTGGTAATGGAAAGCCAAATTCTAATTCTAAAAGGAATAAAGGAGATAAAATATCATATACCCTCATTGGAAAAAGATAATGTTAAAAGAAATCAGACAGGAGCTAAAAGTCACTCTTCCATATCAATTAATTCGTGAATGTGTATATTCAGCGCCTTGCAAATCTGCTCAAGGGTACTGATATAAATTCTGTCCGTCGTCCCTCTGCAAAGGGCATTTATTGTTCCAGGACGCATATTAACCATAATTGCAAACTGACGCTGAGAAATATTCCGCTCATCTAATAGTTGTTGCAACTTAATTTTGATTTTCATTGTAATTTTCCCCCAAGTCATATATAGAACAATATACCATGGATTAATAAAAAAGCATTGACTGTTACGCTGTAACGTCATATAATTAGTAGTGTGACGTTACAACGTAACACTCGAAAATAAGAATAACGGCATTAGAAAAGAAACTGCGAGTAATTCGAAGGATCATTGAAATCTGTACGAAAGGGAGAATGAAAAATGAAAAGTATGCTGGAAGCATTATATTGTGGTGAATTTCGCCCGGAAGAGAAGATCGTCCCGAGAGATTCCGAGTTCCGTAGAATAAGAAGAGAGATATCCGAAGCCAAAGGAATGTGGAAAGGGAAACTGTCTGCCGATAATTTCAAACAGCTTGAAACGCTACTCGATTTGCACAGACAGACCGAGTCGATGCAGGCTACATCTTCTTTCGTAAACGGGTTTCAGCTTGGAGCGTTAATGATGATGGAGATATACGCGGCTAAGGAAGAGCTTATTTATGGTTGAAGGTAAGTTGCGGTAACACTTGGCACTTCTAAAAGCTTGTTTCTACTTTTATGGTGGGAGCAAGCTTTTTTAGCTATGAGGAAAAAAAAGTGGTTTAGGCTATTTATGTTGGTACAGGTATTCAATATTACCGTAATATTAAATGTTTGATTCCAAGGCTTGCATACTAGTATAATAATCTTATCGTAGTACATTAGGTAAGGTGAGAATATGAATTTACCCAACATCTCCAAAAATAGGAATACCCTGTCCGATCATGCTTATCACGTTATTCGGGGGGCCATTGTTACGTTGCAGTTGGAACCGGGGCAGCTCGTATTTGAATCGGAGTTAGGCAGCACATTGGGGGTAAGCCGGACACCGATCAGGGAGGCTTTCCGCCGTTTGATGACAGAGGAGTTAATCGAGATCCTGCCGCAGCGCGGCGCCCGAATCGCATATATGTCCAAGAAGAAGATCGAGGAGGCTCGCTTTGTACGTGTAAGTCTTGAGGTGAGCGCTTTTAAAGAAGCGGCCAGGAAGTGGAATGCAAACGATGCTGCCTTCGAGAAGGGGTATCAGCAGATCAAGGGGATTCTGGAAGAGCATCGAAAAATCATTGATGAACAAAACTTCGATAGGTTCCTTGAGCTTGATGAGAGCTTCCACAGTGCGGTGTTGGAGCTTACGGGAAATTCCACGTTGATATCGATCATCAATCAAATGCGCGGCCATTTAAACCGCATGCGGTATTTAGAGCTGTTGGAAACGAAGCATATGAAACAGCTTGTAAGCGAACACGAGGCAATATTCGAAGCCATAACCGTTAATGATGAAGAGAAAACGGAACGACTGCTCAGAGAGCACATTACGTCGCTTGAATATTGCACGCCGGATTTAATTAAGAAGTATTCGCATTATTTTCAAAGCGTAGAATGAAAGAAGAACCGAAAGCGATATGCTCCCGGTTCTTGTTCTTTAACCTCAGGTTCCAAAGCATCTTCCGCTTCAGACTCTTACTGATAATTTACTTCTTCCGCGAAGTAAATCTCCTTCAAACGATCCTTTATGCGCTGAATTTCCGCTGCTGTTAATGGAGCCGTAGGATTTAGCTTGAAGTTTCTTCCGGTGACATAGCTTACATCCGTGTCCTTATTCAAGTTGTAGGGTGTCTTTGGAACCGGAATGCGGGTATAGTCGGTAAAATCAATAATAGACCATGCTTCGTCTCCATCTTCCTTGGATAAAATAATCCGCTGTGAGGCGTTTTCCGTCCACAAATAACGCAGATTGGCCGGCGAATTATTAGAGTCCATAGCCGTCTTAATGCCGGAGCCTCTAAACATGAGCGTAAATTCCGCATGATCATTATTCAATCCGGCTGATGATTCATAAATCTGTTTCAGTCCGTCCACGCCTACAATCTCAACCTCGCGGTCGGCAGGGAAGTGATTCACAAAGTTCTCCCAGATTTGCGACATGTTATGGTTGCTGGCAAGCCAGTTAATGTCCAAAATAATGGACATGTAGTTTACCGTATTTATACGTTGAAACGGATTATCTAAATATTGTTGTGCTATATACAGTTGTGGTGCCGCATCCGTTTCATTTACATACGGGTCACCCGGATGGAGAGTCCAGCGTGAGGAATCTTTGGTATAGCGTGATCCAATCGGATCAATCGTAATCGAGTTCATGAATACGGTACCGCTATGATCAGTAAATCCTTGCGCAGGGACCATCGGATTGTCCTTATTGGACCAGTATGGCATCAAAGGTGAACCCTCACCATACATGCCGTTCACATTATATTGTGTAGCCGACCACCCCATCGCGGAAGAGATCTTAAAGTGATCTTTGAGCCATTGGGTTTGCTCTGGATTTACCGTAAAGCTGGTCAATGATTTAGGCAGATACTTCCGATATTGGTCCGTATCCATGCTTTCAAACACCGAAGGAGATCCCAACGTACCGGATTGGTGCAGCTCATTGAGTGCATTATAACGATACATATACAACCACTCATTCATCCGCAATTCCCAAAAAGGGAGCTCATACAGGTTATTCGGATACCCGTCCAAAATTCCGACTTCATCCCCATACTGATCGACGTATTCCAACACCTTTTTAAGCTGCGGGCGATTCGTTTCTACGAAAACAAATCTATTTTCCATGGCCCAGGTTACTTTTAGGTTAGGGCCAAAGCGGTCCATCAGCAATTGACGAGCCTGCTCGATTTGCTCTACCGTGGTCGTACTGCCCGCATCTTGTCCCTGCAGCATGATCGAGACAGCAAAATATTGCTTTTTGCGTTCTCCGGGTGCTACCGTTAATTCGGCATCGGATATGAAGTGAATTCCCTGGGATGGCGATTCAACCTCGATTTTGAAGGGAATGACAGAGTCCACTGCAGGAATCAGATGCAGGTTGGCGATGTGTCCATCCTCGTCAAATATTCCCCTGGAATCCTCGATCCGAAGCTTCAAGTCTGACGGTAACAAACCTTGTGGTATTACCTCTCCCTTTGCATTTTGAAATACATAGGGCATACTCCAGGCTGCAGGGTCTAGAGTAATGGACTGTGGAATGGTATACGTGGCCAAGTATACGGACCTGATTACATTCGGGTCCTCTACTGGAGGAGTGATCCCTTTTACGATCAGCTTGGTCTGTGCTGTAAGTACCTGATAGGGCTTGGCAATGGTGACTTTTATCCCTACAGGAATGAAGTTATCAGCCGCCGGAATCTTTTCGGCATGTGCGATTTTCCCTTGTGCATCAAAAACGCCTAATTCATCACTAAATGTATAAGTAACACTTGTGACGCTGGCCGCGGGAATGCTTACCGGCCGCCCTTTATCGTAGAGCTGAAAGGACAGCTGATACAAAGGATACGTTTCCGGTTGATTTACCAGCTCCGGCGCCTTGATGGCGACCTCATCCGCTACAAAATCCACAGAATCATCCGGTGGAAGCACCGGGGGGTCTGACGGAGTTATTGGTGGTGTCACAGGCGGTGTTACTGGCGGCTTGGGATCAGACCCTGGTGGTGTCACTGGCCGATCTGGCGGCTTTGGCTCTGTTGGCGTTACTGGCTCTGTTGGTGTTACCGGACCTGCTGGTGGGTCAGGTCTAGGACTATGGCTTCCAGGCTCCGCGATTTGCGGATTCGCACGTTGGCCGCTAATTTCCGGCGCCAGATCGACCGCTACCTTATTCGGTTCCGGTAGGCTGGCCGGCGGATTCGCCGCTGCAGCTTCATTTCCTGATGAATCCAGCAAACGCTTGGCGCGTTCTCTCAGCTCGTCGCCGCCAAGCCATACCCGATAAGCAACCAGCGTAGCATCCTGCCGTTTCACGAATTGTTTGGGATGAAAATAATGGTTCGTATCCCCTTCAATCAGCTCTAATTGCTCCATCAGCCACACGCTTGTTTGTGCATAGTCCGATATATCGGACCGATCCACAAAGCTGGATATACCGGAGGACGGGGTATTTTCAGAAACACCGAAATACCTGGCGTACCAAACGGCCATATCCTGGCGAGTCAGATTGTGCTTGGCACCGAATAATTGGCCGCCAATTCCTTCAGTAATGTTCTCTTCCTGCAAGACCTGTACATAGGGGAGAGCCCATGGTGACACATCGCGAAAAGAAGGTAGGCCTTTGTTATTTGCTGTTGGCTTTAAGGTTTTAGCGAAAATGCTTGCCCATTCCTGCCGCGAGATAAATTGCAAAGGCCGAAAGCTCCCATCCTTATAACCGGTAACATAACCTTGAGCAGCCATGGCCTCAATCGCATCAGCCGCATAGGAATGTTCAATATCGTTAAAGGTTCTGTCCGCAAAAACGGGAACACTATGTATGCAGAACAACCAAACAGCCAGTAAACCAGCCATGTAACGCCTAATTCGTTTTAACTTTTTTTCACACTTCATTATTTCAGATCATCGAACCTCCTTTGCGAGATAGCACAAGGTCACTTACGCCTGCACCTCCATATTAATCTTGAAAATAGACCTCTTTTTTCAAACGGGTTTTCATTTCCATTACATTAAACACCAAACTGTATATACTTGAATTATCGGAATAATCTCCCTGGGAATGAATAAAATCAGCAAAAAAAATGGTTCTCGAAACATACCTTTTAAAGCCATAATTCCCTATCACTTAACAATGGTTTTCATTGGTAATTGAGTGTTTAGAATAAAAAAGATAACATCATGTGTCCCCATTCGGTATGGAGAATACAAAATGTTATCTTGTTTGGCTCTGTTATTCTTTATTCTGAGAACCCTTTAAAAACATAATAATAGCCGTTTGAAATTCCATCTTGCGGATAAGCCGCAGAATCTTCGCTTGTTACTTGACCTACAAGCTCTCGATTTATAAACGCAGGTTCTCCTTCTTCGATTAACGCTTCAGCGGACATTCCACTGATCGGTCTTACTGTACTGGACCAGAACGTAACCAGGTAAACATCGTCAGCATTAAACTGATATCGTCCTTCACTTGGTGTCCCCTCATAAAACAACTCTGCCAAAGCAGCCGCTTCCGATCCTCTCATAAAAATGCGAATATCATCGGTTCCGTTCCAGCGGTGGGGGATCCCGCCTCTTGGATTTACGTATTCTACAATTTCAGGCTCCACATCGCGAATAAAATCAACAACCGTATATTTATAAACCCCATCCGTTACACTCATGGTTGCAACTCCAGTTGTTTTCCCTGTTCTATAGCCGGTGAACCCTCCGTATACATTGGGGGTTTCGCTGATTGCGTCAAAAAATTTTTCCTGATCCATAGATCCTGCTCTTCCAGGTAACGCGGCCAATCGATAGGTCCTGACCTCCGTGCCCATATACTTATCCCAAGTGTATGCTGAAGCCGCATAAGATACTCCGCTATTCCAGCCCGCAGATACCACCATGAGAATACCAATCATCAAGAATAATGGCCATTTTTTCAACATTTTTTTTCTCTCCTTTTTTTCTCCAAATCCATGCAAATGATCATTAGCATTATAGCGTTTCAACAATTCCACTAACAGTTAAATTTTAGAAGAAAATAGGAACATGGGGGGCAAAGAACTATTTTCGGGTGGAAACAAAATGCTCACAAACTTCAACTTGTATACTAGCATAATGTATGCTAGTATTTCACATAAGGCCGGCCAAAGATGTCTGTACAGATGAAACCGTTGTAAGAAAGCGCTTTATGCTAATTGGAGAGAGCAGTAGGGCCGTACATATTGACGGCGGATTTATGGTTTGCTCGGGCGTTTAATAAGCGAGTGGCGACAAAATTCCATAATTGAAAGGAGTCAACAGCGCATGTTATCTAAAGGGCGTGGCATCGTTCTGGTTTTGCTGTTTCTGGCGGGAGTTATTAATTACTTGGATCGCTCGGCTTTCTCCGTTGCAGCTCCATTTATTCAGAAAAATTTTCAGCTCAATGCGGCTCAAATGGGCCTATTATTTAGCAGCTTCTTTATTGGATACGCTCTCTTTAACTTTATAGGCGGTTTCTTGTCCGACAAGTTCGGCCCGAAAAAGGTGCTTGGTTATTCCATGACATTCTGGTCGCTTTTTGCCGGTTTAACCGCCGCTACCTTCAACTTTGTCTCCTTGTTTATTGCGCGCGTATTGTTTGGGATGGGGGAAGGTCCGCTCTCTTCATCGCAAAGCAAAATGGTCAATAACTGGTTTCCGAAGAAATACCGGGCCAGAGCTTTATCGATCTCCATGGCCGGAACCTCGCTTGGCGGAGCCATTTCGGGTCCTATCGTCGGGATCATTGCTTTGACTTGGAACTGGAAAGTATCCTTTGTCCTAATTACGATTATAGGCCTGATTTGGACCGCGTTCTGGCTCAAATGCGTGAAGGATGCTCCGAAGGATGTTGAAGACGATGAGGTTGATGATGAAAAAGAGGTACAGCATGCTCCGGCCGGCAAAACCAAAACCCCGCTCTCTTATTATTTGAAGCATCCGACGGTTTTGTTTACGTCAGTAGCGTTTTTTGCCTACAACTATATCTTGTTCTTCTTCCTGACCTGGTTCCCGAGTTATTTAATTCAGGCCAGAGGCCTTGACATCAAGGAGATGAGCTTTGCCACGATGATTCCGTGGACGGTTGGATTTCTTGGTTTTGCCTTGGGCGGCTTTATTATCGATTTTCTTTACAAAAAAACGCGAAATGCCATGTTCTCCCGCAAAGTCGTATTGGTCACATGTTTGCTTGGCGCTGCAGTTAGTATCGGCTTTGCCGGTCTGGTTAACACAACGGCTGCCGCGGTTTCATTGATGGCAGCGGCGGTATTCTTCCTGTATCTTACGGCGATTACGTACTGGGCGATTATTCAAGATACGGTTGAAAAAGAGCGGGTGGGCAGCGTCGGCGGCTTCATGCATTTTCTTGCGAATACATCCGGCATCATCGGCCCGACGGCTACGGGAATGCTCGTGCAAACGACAGGTCATTTTACAAGCGCTTTCATTCTGGCAGGCGGACTGGCGGTGATCGGGGCGTTGTGTGTCGCTTTCTTCGTTAAGCCCATTAAGGATAAAAAAGTGAAGCTTGCCACGGAACGGACGATTGCTTAAATAAACCTAAATCATAAGAGAAATGGAGTGAGTGGATTGAAAGCGATACAAGTTGTAGAACCGGGGAAAATGAGACTGATCGAAAAAGAAATGCCGCGGATTATTCACGGTAACGAGGTGCTGATTAAAGTTCGCATGGTAGGCATATGCGGCTCCGACATGCACATTTATCACGGAACCTCTCCGGTTGCCACCTACCCGCGCGTAATCGGACACGAGATGGCTGGGGAAATCGTAGAAGTCGGCGCAGATGTCCACCGGCTTTCGCCTGGAGACAAGGTGGTGATGGAGCCGATCGAAACCTGCGGACAATGTTATGCCTGCAAAGCCGGCCGCAAAAATGTGTGTGCCAAGCTGCAGGTGTACGGAGTTCACAAGGACGGCTCCTTCCAGGAATATATCGTCCTTCCCGAGCATTTAGTGCATAAAGTGGACCAGCGTTTGGCTTGGGAGGAGGCGGTTTTGGTCGAACCGTTCACGATCGGCGCTCAAGCGAACTGGCGTGGCGATGTCCGGGCCGGAGATTATGTTTTTATTATGGGAGCGGGTCCGATCGGATTATGTGCGCTGCAGGTCGCCAAACTCAAAGGCGCAGTGTGCATGATTTCCGACTTAAGCGATGAGAAGCTGGCATATGCTAAGGGAGTTGGCGCCGACTATACCTTGAATCCGCTTACGGATAATGTGGCCGACGAGATCCAGCGTATTACGGATGGCTTAGGTCCGAACGTAACGATTGATGCGGTTTGTACGGAAAAAACCTTCGAACAGGCGGTGGAAATGACCTCTGTGGCCGGGCGGGTCGTCGTTCTCGGCTTTGGCGAAACCCCTTCGCAAATTCCGCAGCTGCCTATTACAAAGAAAGAAGTAACCATCGCGGGCTCCCGTCTGCAATCGGGTAAGTTTCCGGAAGTGATAGAATGGTTTAACAGCGGAAGAATCGATGTGAATTCTTTTGTCACGCATCGTTTGGCGTTGGAGAATTTTCGTGAAGCGATCGAGCTTATCGAAACCAACCCTAATCAAGTTCGGAAAGTAGTCCTGGAGCTCCATACGAAATAGAGATAGGATCGCCAACCACCGGGCCAAGCGGGCCGACGGCTTAGGAGAAACATCTGTCATATCCTGTTGTTATTTCTTATAACAATACGGGATTTACAGATGTTTTTTGTTTTTGTCCGCGTTAATGATTTTCCCAACCCCTATTCAAATCCGCTGCTTCCAACCGATATAGATAAAGGTGCAGAGATAACGACAAAAAGGGAGAGAAAGTAATGAAGAAAGTTGTAAATTTGTTTCTGTGTATGATGCTGGTCGCCATTGCGACAACGGCATGCAGCATGCCGGCATTGGGGAATCTTACGGGGGCTTCCGGCGCAGACGAAGCGAAGGATACGCTCAAGTATAACGAGTACATTGATCTTAGCAATCAGATTAACGGGGGCATGTATGACCTTGTTTTCAGCAGTTATGTGAATGAGTTCGGTCCGGAGAAGGAAATTTACATCGATGACAGGTTTGACGGGTACAGCACAACGCCGTTTATTCCGACCGTGATCGAGAGTGCCGGCAAAACATTGGATTTTGCCTCGGCTGAGCCGTCCTATGGCGCAACGGATGAGAAAGTGAAAGAGCTCATGCCGATCATCATAGATTTGATGAATACGAATAATGACATTCGAAACTACTACACAGCAAAAACCTATGTCGATGACGATTTTAAACAAGGCCGCGAATTACATACGCGTTTTATTTCATTGTTTGAGAAGTACATAGAGGTAGGGCAACAATTCAACGAAGAGTTTTCGAAGATCACGAATGAGCGCAAGTATGCGGATGCGGAGAAGCTGAAGGATGAAGATATGCTGATACGCTACTACGCAATGAGCACCGTATTGCGGGCACAGGAGATTCAGGAAGCTTTTTACAATAAGGGAGTCGGGGACGATAACGTTCTGGATTTCGATGTTAAGGAATATGAGAAATTGTATCAATCGCTGACCGAGGATATCGAGCATTATTTTGAGTATTCCGAGGATGCCGATCGGCGGAAGAAAGAGGGATGGCCAAGTCTCGAAATATTCCGGACAAGCATGGAAGGGGTAAAAGTAACGGCAACCGATATTCTCAGAATTTTGCAGGAACAAGATCCGGAAATTAACAGTGATACGGAAGGCAAAGTGACGACAGGCGGGTCTAATGCGATTTTGTCGACGTTCGACCGCAAGGTCTCATTCCTCGTGGATGCCTACAATACCACCAGCAGTATGACGGTCGTGAATTAATTCGATGAGAAGCGTGAGATCAAGGTGGGAGATTGTTGTGTCTTTAAGCCTTCTGGTTGTACTGCTATCGTCCTGCCAGGCGCCGCTGGAGCTGGCGAAGATCATTCGATCGGAAGGAACAAAGCCGGCTGCCTCCACGCAGGAAGAAAAGCCCGGAACGGAAGCGGCAGCACGGAAATATGCCGGCTATTTGGCCCTGGATATTTATATCCAGGATCAGATAGCCGATGTTCTGGAGCGGTACGGAGAACGGTTCGGACATAAGGAAAAATTCACTCTGCACAAAGAGGCTCATCTGGAGTGGGGCGTAAATCTGGAGCTTAAAGAGACCTATAAACTGGCGGAGTATACGGAATTGGCCGATAAACAGCCTGCCTTACCCGAGGTCGATGACGCCGTAACGAAGCTTGCTCCGAAACTGGAAGATCTGGTCAAGATGCTTGGCGAAATCGATACCTATTATAGGTTCAAATTTTACGTCGATGACAATTTTGCGAAGGGGAAAACGCTGCATGAACAGCTGCAGGTTCTGCTGAAGGAATGGGAGCCGCTTGCGGAAGATTTTACGGCTAAGCTACATCAGTCGTTAATGAAACAGCGAGAGCTGGACCTCGCCGATTTCAAGGCAAACGATCAGATGATCCGGTTCCATGCGCTTAAATCGATCATGGCAGCGGAAGCGATTGAAGACGAACTGATCAGGCAGGGCGTGACATCGGAGACATTGAACGGCCTCGATGTAGCGTCCTACCGAGTTCTGTACGATCAGTTTACGGAAGAAGTAGCCCAGTATATCGCCTTGGCTGATGATCCGGAGCAGGTAAAGCAGGAAGGGCTGGACACCTATAATTCGTATGGAAACATGCTGAAACATAAAATCATGCTGGTGAAAGCCTCCGCCACCGATTTGCTGCAGCGGGCCGAGCAATCGCGGACGTTCGATGAATACAACAAAGACGGCACGCCCAAAGACTATAAGAAGAAGCTGCAGGAGGCCATTTTGGAATACTATGTGTTTATCATTGGACCTGAATAAGGCTTGATTCTAAGAAAGGAAGTTTTCACATGATTATTTGGAAAGGTCTGGGAATACTGAATATCGTTATCCCTGGGGTTTTGTTTTTTATTGTCAATGCTTTATTATCCCTTCTGGGGCTTGACTTAATAGATGCCCGGCTGCCGCTGGCTTTTGTGTTCATCGTGTCGGGAGTGATTATCTGGTATATAGGAAAAGCGCTTAACGGCGATGCGGGCAAGGTGCTGGTTGATATGGAAACGGGGCAACGTTACCAAATGGGATTCGGGCACAGTCTGTTTTTTATCCCTATGCATTATTGGGGCCCTATCGGCCTGGTGATAGGATTTATTTTGATTGTTGCAACGATATTTACATAGGGTCAACTTCGCATACCATGAACATGAGCAAATTCTTTGAACACCACACTATGAGCCAGCTGCTCTTATTGTGGTGTTTTTCTTTTAACGGAGAGTAGAGTCATCAGAGCGTCCGACAAGATAATCAAGGCTTACGTCAAAATAATCAGCCAGAGCGTAAGCAACTTCTAAACTAGGAGTTCGCGTCCCTCTTTCTCAAACTCCGGCTTCCTTGGTCATTGTTGAATGGAATAGTTGCACTATGTACAATTACTTATCCGCAAATGCTGGCACAGCGCTTGTTTAAGTGTAAAACCTGCAATTACTCCGCTATATTTCGAAGAAGAGGCAGAGAGACGAGGAAATAGATGTATGAAATGCAATTAAACGAACGATTAGGTAAATGTATATAAAGTTAGTTGTATGATTTGCAATTAATGGTCAGAGCCGAGCCGGTCAAGCACTAAATTTTCGTTTTCGGAAGTGCTTATGCTCGGGATGTTTTCCTCGCGTTGCCCACTTATCTGAATAAACGAAAATAACCCGCCCAGGTTAGCTGCCAAGGAAACGGGTTATCTTCCGTATTATCTTGGAGGTTTCCCACCCAAGTGTCTTGCAGGGAGCCGATGGCACTCGACTCCTTTATTTATTGTTATCTTAGCATATCGCGCCGTATACCTCAATTACACAGGTTAAAATAATTAAAAGGAACCGTAAAGCGTTGTAATTTTCTGAGAGTCAATAGTTTGGAATATGTTATAATGGTTAAGAAATACTTATGTAACACTATTAATGCTTAGGGGAAAATGAAATGTTAAACAAGTATAATGATATCCCGTTATATGTTCAGTTAAAAAATAAATTACGTGAAAAAATCTTAAATGGCAGTTTAAAAGAGGGTGAAGTGTTGCCTTCGGAAAATCAGTTAATGAGAGATTTCGGTATTACACGCAGTACCATAAGAAGAGCCGTTGAAGAATTGGTGAAAGAAGGACTTGTGGAAAAAGAACAGGGGAAAGGTGCTTTTGTAAGGCTGCGTCAAACCAAACAGAATCTTTGGAACTTTCAAGGGTTTACCGATCTGTCCTTAAAGAAGAACCAACAACCTGTTACTAGAGTGCTGAAAAAAGAAATTGTTATAGAAAACAATATTACCTATTTTAAACTGGAACGTGTACGTGGAACAAAGTTAAATGACAAAACAAGATGGTTGACCATCGATCAATCCATGCTTCCTCTTGAACTATTTAAAGGTATTGATCAGTTTGATTTTAATAGTACTTCTCTATATCAAACCTTACGTAAGGAATATCAAATATTTCCACATCATGTAGTTTTGGATATCAACCCCATTATGTGCAATGATGAAATGTGCGAGAGATTAGAGCTGGACAGTCCAATTCCTTTGCTTGAGGCCAGTGGAACTGTATATAGCAAGGATGGCATGGAGATTGAAAAAATACACATTATTTATGGACCGCATTTTCAGTTTAAATTAAATCAGTATATATAATACGCTTGACAGATCGTCAGGCGTATTATATTATCGTTTTAACTTGTACGAATAACCGAACAAGTTAAAAGAGGGAGGTATTTTATGAAGGTACTAGGTATGTTATATGGTATGGCAATAGGAGACGCGCTTGGGATGCCTTCTGAGCTGTGGAGCCGTAAAAAAGTGAAATCTCATTTTGGTAATATTACTGAATTTTTAGATGGTCCAAAAGAAAATGACGTTGCTTGTAATTTTACTAAAGGACAATTTACAGACGATACGACACAGGCACTGCTTATTTTAGATGCTTTAATTGAAAATGATTTTATTCCTTCAGACACTTTAATTGCTGAAAAACTCCTGAATTGGGCAATCCGAATCGATGCTTTTGAAAATAATATATTAGGTCCAAGTTCAAAAATGGCTCTCCTGGCAATTAAAGAAGGAAAAGATGTAGAAACATTTACGAGCAAGGCGCTTACAAACGGGGCGGCAATGAGGATTGCTCCCATTGGTGCCTTATTCTCGACAGCTCAATCTAAAGAGTTAGCGCAATACGTATATGAAGTGAGTAAAGTAACTCACTCGACTGATGTATCCATCGGCGGTGCGGCCATGATTGCCTATGCTGTAAGCGCTTCAATAGAAGACAAAAACTGGGAGCAAATTATTAAGGGAGCTCTCAATATCTATGAACTGGCTTCAATGAATGGGGCGGAAACCTTTGCGGCCTCCATTCCGGAGCGCTTGAAGCTTGGCATTGAATTTGCTGATAGATACCAGGATGACGAAGAAACTTTCACACAGAAAATTTATAATGTCATTGGTTGCGGTACAATGACAAGTGAATCAGTTCCGGCTGCACTGGCGATTGCCTATTATGCGAAAGACCCGAATCGATGTGCTTTAATCTGTGCAAACCTTGGCGGAGATACCGATACGATCGGCGCGATGGCGACTGCTATTTGCGGAGCAAAATATGGTTACGATGCGATCCGTAAAGATTGGATTGAAACCATTGATCGTGAAAATAATGTAGACTTGAAAAAATATGCTCATTTGTTAGAATCCCATAAGTCACAATTTAAAGGGGTGTAATTCATGGAGAAAGAGCAGACAATTATTCTTCAAGATGGTGAAAAAACGGGTAAACCGCGGGATTTATTTTTTATGTGGTTTGCAGCGAACATCGGAATATTAGGAATTGTATACGGTGCAATAATTGTAAACTTCCAATTAAGCTTTTTTCAGTCGATTTTAGTTGCCCTTCTCGGGCCGTTGTCTTTTGTATTGGTCGGGTATGCGAGTTTGTCCGGACGTGACAGTGGGGCGCCAACCTTCGTCATGTCCAGAGCAGCATTCGGCTTTAAAGGTAATTTCATACCGGCTTTAGTAGGATGGTTTGGCCAAGTGGGCTGGTTATCGGTGAATGTCACGACCGGCACTTTGGTGCTCCTGTCGATCTTTAATGAATTCGGGTTAAATACAAGCACACCTTTAAAATTTATAGCCTGGTTAATCTTTGCGGGTTTGGTATTGGCGTCCGTATCGTTTAGCCAGGAAACACTGGTTAAAGCCCAAGCTTTCTTTACTTATATTTTTGGCGGCCTGACCATTATCGTACTGGCTTTCCTCATACCGAATACGGATTGGCACCATCTTTTTGGCTTGAAGTCCGGATCATGGATTTCCAGCTTCTTGCCGGCCTTGATGTTTGTCATTATAGGAACAGGACTTACTTGGACGAAGGCGGCTTCTGATTACAGTCGCTATCAAAGCAGAAAGAATTCTTCAAGATCAATCATCTTGAATGTGACCGCAGGAGCGTTCATTCCCCTATTTCTAATTATTGGAACGGGTGTTCTATTAGCGTCCAAGGTAGATGGACTAGCGAGTGCTGAAAATCCTATAGAACTAATTGGAAGCGTTTTACCGGGGTGGATGACCATTATCTATTTAATTGCCGCGCTTGGAGGAATAACTCCTATGTGCTTTATTGGACTGAAATCATCAAGACTCATTCTTGCTTCGTTTAATTTAAAGGTTAAAGACTCCACTGCCATTTCTATTCATGCTGTCCTAATCACAATTATCCCACTTTATGTACTTGTTGTTTCCAACAACTTTATGGGAAATTTCCAAACCTTTTTAAGTTATTTAGGTATTGGTTTAGCCGCATGGATAGCTATATATTTAATTGACTATACTTTCTTAAGAAGACGCGCCGGATACAGCAAATCATTGTTGGAGGATTCTTCGTTCAATCCGTTTAATGCTGGTGGTGTAGTCGGCTGGATTTTAGGTGTCAGTTCGGCTTTGATCCTGAAGAATTTTATTGAATCCAGTTATTACATCCCCCTTACTCTATTAATCAGTGGAGGTTACTATTACATCTCCATACGAGCGAAAATTAAACAGACGAGTGAGGTTATATATGAGAAAGATTAATCGTAATAGGGTACTGCTTATTGGAGGCGTTTTCATCGATGTGATCGCGAAAGTTCAGCACGTCCCTGAAACGGGACAGGATATTCCGGGCGAAATGATTGACCGTATCGTGGGGGGATGCGCGTATAATGTGGCCAATGTTTTAAAGCAACTGGATGTCGAATATGATCTAATGGTTCCAATCGGCAGAGGAATTCACGCTGATATTATAAAAAAGGCGTTTAACGAAGAAGGGCATAAACTGTTCATTGAAGATTCCAGCAAGGACAATGGTTGGAGCTTATCGCTTGTAGAAGAAAGCGGGGAACGTACCTTTATTACCTTTAATGGAATCGAGGAATATTGGAAAGACGAATGGTTCAGTCAGATCCATTTTGAGGATTATCGTTATATTTATTTGACGGGTTATTCCCTTGAGGGACAAAAAGCTGATGTAATTCTTAATCGATTATCTAAGAACTCATCCGGCGGCAAAATCATCTTTGATCCGTCTCCGCGCATTTCTGCCATTAAAAAGGAGCACTTGGAAAAACTTTTTGCATTAAGGCCTATTGTGCACAGTAATCTAAGTGAAATTCTGGAGCTCACCGGCGAACCGGAGCTAGAACAAGCTGTTCGAAGATTACATCAATCCACCCAGAGTGAGGTTGTTGTTACGTTAGGACCCAAGGGCTCATTTTGTTACAACGGTGAACACATGATTACTCTTGATGGGAAAAAGGTGCCTGTGGTTGACACAATAGGAGCTGGAGATGCCCATACAGGCGCATTTATTGCCTCATTGCTTCATGGTCAGTCTTTAGAAAAAGCATGCGAACAAGGGAATGAAGCAGCCGCACAAGCGGTACAGGTGCAAGGCGGAAAATTTAAGCTAAATCCGTTTTGCTAAAACTAAATTAGATAGGGACGAAATTGTTGAATCATTAAATCCCAATCTCTCATTTATATAACTGAGAGGTTGGGATTTTTAATAATGGAATACCCTGCGAAGTGTCCCGGTATCAATTTAGAACGATGCTTCAATATAAGGCAAAGTGGTACGGACGCACCGTATTAAGCAACGTACATTTCATCAAAAAATCAGCTGATCGTATATTTT
This sequence comes from Paenibacillus macerans, assembly GCF_023715465.1. GTDB lineage: Bacteria > Bacillota > Bacilli > Paenibacillales > Paenibacillaceae > Fontibacillus > Fontibacillus macerans_A. Next base: position 413,188 of record NZ_JAMBOE010000005.1, on the reverse strand, counting down.
GACGAAGATCTTAGAAATATTTTTGGCGTCATCGATTCCTCTATGATGTATCCCATTCAAAAGTAAATCAAGCATTCGCTTACAGTTTCTAAATTCTCATTTAACTTCACCGCACCTATCTCAATAATCTATAGTTCATTGCTTGCTCCATTTCTCAATTCATATTGTTTTGTTACGGCGGTAGTAGTACTTCTACAATATATCGGAAAGCCCAAATCAAATTTTGATGCTTTTACCAAGGATTAGAGGGTTTTTATTAACAGTTTGAGGATGTTTCCATAATTATCTATAATGGGCCTTGGATGCATGATTATAAAGGAGACTAAAGAAGAAATAATGAAAAAAGACGACTTTGGCAACCGAATGAAGGGATAAGAGAACAACCAATACGTGTATTTGACGAAGGATGAATGATTATGGAATGTGTTATTTTCATCGGAATTCAGGCCTCTGGGAAATCAACATTTTACAAGGAAAAGTTCTTTAAAACCCATATGAGGATAAACCTGGACATGTTAAGGTCTAGGTATCGAGAGGGGGTTTTTCTTGAAGCCTCCCTTCGAACCAGTCTGCCATTTGTAGTGGATAATACGAATCCTACCATAGAGGAGCGGAAAAAATATATTGAATTAGCTAAGAAACATAAATTTAAGATCGTGGGTTATTATTTTGAACCCAATTATAATTTATCGTATGAGCGAAATGAACAGAGGCAAGGGAAAGAAAAGGTTGCAGAGGCAGGGATCAAAAGCACATTGAAGAAATTACAGATGCCTTCATACGATGAGGGATTTGATGAATTGTATCTAGTGAGACCGCATAACAATGGGTTTGCGATTGAAAATATGACCAAGGATTGAGTCTGCAAAGGAGAGGAATTGAATTTGTTCAGAACTTACTTGCAAGAGAACGGCTGGTCTGAAGGAAGAATTGTGGACATTACCCCTTATTTAGATAGTTTCCAAAAAGACAATATACAACCAAGTCCATATGCGTTGGATATTTTAAGGGAGTTTGGTAACATTGAAATTAGAATTAAGGAATCTGGGCTAAGTGGGCTTGATGAATTCACCGAGTTAGTTATAGATCCTAGACGTGGAGCGGTCATGTCAGATGAGATTCAAGAGTTTGAGGAGGTTATTGGTGAACAATTAACCCCGGTCGGTTTTTTTCCAAGAAGCGATCTGGATATTTTTGTTTCTCAATCGGGTGAATTTTATTTTGCGGGGACTACTGAATTTATGTATATTACACGTTTAGGAAGAGACTTTATAAGCGCAGTGGAATGCTATTTTAGCGGGGAGTATTTAAAGAAAAGCAAGTTTCCTAACTTACATTCCGATCAACTGAGTATAAGCAAAGAAACTTTGAAAATATTAAGAGATTCCGGATGGTATGAAGGTAGGAATATCGATATAAAGGAAATTAAAGAGGATCTTGAGCAACTGGGTTATGTTGTTTTTCCGAAAGTTGAGGACTTTTTGCGAGAATTTGGTGATTTGGTGGTCGAGGATACGGTGAACGAAGAAATTCATAATACAAGTATCAGATTCACGAACTATTATAGACATGGCGGTTTTAAATACGAGGAAAAATATGCGGGAGAAAAATTAGTTCCAGTTGGCATGATTGACAGCGAGAACTTAATGCTGTTAGTTTCGGAAAGCGGAAAAGTATATTGCAGCACCGGGAAGTTAGGCGACACCGCCATAGAGGCTTGGGATCATTTGATAAGCGGGTATGGGATGAAGCTGTGGGGGATATTTTGAAAAAAAGGAAACTAATATACGGGGAACGAGCGCATGAACTTAGATATTCGAGAAATCCGCAGATACTACGACATTGAGAAGTCACGAGACTATGAGTACGATTGCTACATTATGGAATTTTAATTTAAAGGACGATTATGAGTATGAATGAAATAAGTTTCCTAACGGAAGAAGAAGTGCTTTTAAACGGGATAGAGTTTACAGGTGATGTCTGCTTTTCTGGAGAGTTTGGAGATCAGGTTTTTGATAAACCTATGGAAGAAGGAGGGAAGCCAATTACCGGGCTTGTTTTTGAAAAGTACAACAATGGTAATCAAAGAATCGCTTTATGGTTTTGAATTAACCTATAAGGAATGGAACGAAAAAGGGGAACTAACAAAAGAAAAATTAGAACCCACCCCATTTGAAAAGAACACGATTAGAAAATGGTCGGAACAAGATTAATGTTATCATTTCAATTTGGAGGAAAGTATGTTTAAAAGTGAAAAGGTTAAAAAGTGTTTTGAGGAAAATGGGTGGTATGAAGATAGAAGAGTGGACATTACACCCTATATCAACATGTATAGAGAATACAATATAGTTCCATGCTCATTAGCCTTTAACATATTAGAGGAGTTCGGAGGGATCGAAGTCAAATTACCGACAATTAGTCTTGGTAAAGCAACCTCCTTGATTTTTGACCCGTGCGAAGGGGAGGTTACCTTTGAGGAGTTACATGCTTTTGAAAAAGTAACAAACGAGAAGTTAATCCCAATAGGATTTCTTCCTCGAAGTACACTTGATATTTATATATCCGAGTCTAGTGTATTTTATTTTGCTGGCTCCTATGAGTTTATGTATCTCACCCGGGTGGGCTATGACTTTTATGAAATGCTGGAAATCTATTTTAACAAGGAATACTTAAATAAAGATCGGTTTCCAAATTTATGTAGCTATTGAGTTTGAGTCATGTGAATTATTCTTCAAGCTAGCAGATGAGTTTTTTCAAGAGTTCCATCGGCTTACCATTAAATGATCTTGTTATAGTTTTTTTATCTTAGGCAACAAGGGAGCGGATTATGGAGGATCAGGTTCGAGATTTACTTCAGAACGCCGGCTGGTTTAAGGGACGGGAAGAGAGCCTTAGTCAATACTTGGATTTTTTGAATGATGAAGAATATTGTGTTTTTAAAAGTGCAGCCGACTTTCTAAAAGAATATGGCGGCTTAGTCATCCCATTTAAAAATCCTAAACGTTTAGATCGCTATTTTACTTTGACCATAGATCCAATTGATGCGGCAAGCTCCGTTTTCCGGGAAGTATCGAAAAGATATGAACGATATTGTAACGAACCATTCGTGATCGTTGGCCAAATTCCGCTTATGGATATGACGTGGTATATTTCTTCATCGGGGACGTTTTATGGCGGGAATGATGATTTTCTGATCCGCCTAGGCTCTAATTTTTTTGAGGCGCTTCATAATATAGTGAGTGGTGTACAGTTGGAAGTGATTATTGTTGAAGAGGACTAGGATTCTATTGGGGGATTCATTTATGTTTAGAAGTGAAAACTATTTTACCAAAGAGTATCTGGATAAAATGAAATTTCCTAATTTAATATCTCCAATTGGCCGATAATTAACAGAAAGTGTAGCGTACATAACTTACAGCACTATAGGTTTATTCGGAGGGGAACGGATGGAGAATCAACCATTATTTAGTATCCTTGTAGATGGAAAATACGGCTTCATTAACAATACAGGAGAAATCGTGATTCCTCCTATATATAAAATGGCAAGTGATTTCAGTGAGGGATTTGCATACGTTTGGAGTTTTGATAATAAAAAGGGTTATATCAATTCGAAAAATGAACTGGCGATAGAACTAGCGGGAGATCATGGTTATGAAGGAAGTTTTGAGAATGGGCTTGCCATTGTAGGTACGAATGGTAGATGCGGTTGTATAAACAAAACCGGGCAGTATGTGGTGGAGCCGATCTTTGAACGAATCATTGGGGTTAATCCCAACGGGACATTTTCAGCTTTAATAAATGGAAAAGCGGGACTATATGATCGGCAGAGTAATGCAATTATTGAACCTAACTATTATGATTTTATAAATGCGTTCTCGGATGGGTTAGCTTTCATATCTAGAGAAGGAAAATATGGATATATGGATGAAGACGGAAATGTGGTGATTCCTCCTCAGTTCTTGTCAGTTTCCCCGTTTCTCGAAGGATTGGCCGGTGTTTCGCTCGAAAGGGGCAAATACGGGTTTATCAATAAACTCGGAGAGTTCGTAATCCCGCCCAAATACTACCAAGTTAAAGATTTTAGTGAAGGTCTAGCGGGTTTTCGCTTGAAGACGGGAGGCAAGTGGGGATACTTGAACCGCCTGGGAGAAAAAGTGATCAGGCCAAAATTTCAAACCGTGTGGGCCTTTGTCGACGGAATGGCTCCGGTTGAAAATAAAGACAGGTACGGTTATATCGATAAAAAAGGGCGGTATGTTTTGAAAAATGTGTTTGATACAGCAAGTGAATTGAAAAATGGACTTGGTTTAGTCAATTATGATGGCGAGTGGGGTTACATTGATCGACACGGTCAATGGGTTTATAAACCTAATAAATTTGACCTTTGGTGACCGGAGGTAGTGGGAAGATGAGTAAACGAGAGGATGTTTTGGAGAAAATTTTGGAACGGTCGCCGTATTTAGTAACGAGTGAGTGCTATTAAATGTCCTAAGGAGGAACGAATGCTCAACCCCAAAAAAATCAATATAGCATACAAAAGATACAGCAAAAACTTTGTGGATGGAATTAAGTTTGAAGATGTTCAAAAGCGATATGAACAGAATAAAAATGAAGTTATTGAAATAGTTGAATCGAATCATACAGAAAAGGATCATATTTTACTGATCGATTTAGACTCCATCGCCTCTTTGTACCTGTCCCAATGGAAAAACGACGTATTGATTACCGGCGGGAAACGGTCGGATGGCTTGAAACAGATGCAAATGGTCGTTTTTTATCAATGTATGGCGCAGGACCTTTATAAGGTGCGTTATCCTAAAATGATGACGAAGTATACCTTTAGAGAAGTTGTCGTAGCTTTAATTCATTTCACGATGTTTGGATGGAAGAAAGAAGAAAATATACTCTTTGATTTCATAGTAAACCGTCTAGGCGGGAATATTCTGGCTGCTGATGATCGGAACAAACACGCGTGGTTTTTGATTGAGTTGTATTTACAATATAGAAAAAAGACCATCGCGGGAACCAATCAAAACGTACATATTGTTGTAAAGCAAAAGTTGAAGGAGGCCGGACTGTCGCACGGTTCGATATTGGATGACCTGGAGGTGTATCGGGAAGTATTGGATCGATGGTTGACATCTGACCCAAAAGAGATCACGCAATTGATCGACAGCATGTCATTATTCCATTCGGTGCAAGCTTCTGAAATAGGGAATTTTCATGAGTTTGGCGATTATCGATATGGATTTTATCCCTATGAAATCTTGTTCCTGATTCATGTTAGAAACAAGGCGGGCTTGCCGACTCCTGACCTCTTTGACGGCCTGCTCATGAACAACCCGGAAGCCAAAATGGAGATCAGCTACCCTGAACCTTACCCGGAGTGGGACCCGATGCTGCGTCTGATCGATCATTTTTACCGAAAGAACTACCCCGAGTTTATCCCTAACCAACATGGGGAGTTGTTTCGATAATCATAGTAATCATCCTATATAACCCACCAGGAGGACTTTAAAATGTCAGAAAAAGCGCTCATTCCACTTATTTTCGAAGAAGATCAGGAATTGTTAAATAACCCCGAGATACTGGACAAGTACTCAGACTTAGTGGATTACGGATTTGCTACGAAGCGATTTCTCTATCTCGATCATCGAGGTGAAGAGAATCAAGAGATTGTGAACTATATTTTGGATTATGAATTCGCTCATGACCTCGAATTGGCTTCCGAGGAGGAGCTTGAGGAACTAGGGGAGTTTGAGTATGAATATGTGCCGGAAAAGATCAAAGAAGTCAACAAGCTTATTTCACCCAAAGGCTATGGTCTATTCTATTATCCAACCGGCGGCGACTTCTGCGCCCTGTTCATATCTAAATTGGAACATAAATCCAAATTACTGGAAGTTGAAATCGTGGATGATGAATGGACGCCTATCCAGGAAAGATATATTCAGTATTATGAACATTAAAAAATATATACATAGAATAAAAGAACAACTCGCAAATAATCCTGATAGCATTCTTATCGGACAGATCAATGAAGGGAATCCCCGACCTGATATTGAGGACAAGCACAAAGTCTTGGTTGAATATCTTGAGTTTTTGCACGAATGCGACGGAGTATCCTTGGGGGAGATTGATATTTTTCCCTCTCATGAGCTGCCCCGAAACCAATTTTATGTAGAAAGCTTAAAGGGAGGAACGGAAACATGGCTCTTCATAGGACTCGTTCTATATGAACCTATTGTGATTAACAAAACCGATGGAAAAGTGTACCGATTTTACAGGGACATCCCGACAGACACACCAGAGGAATGCTTCGGAAGTTTTAATCACTTTCTCATGAACTATGCGTTCGGTAAGAGTAAGAGCATAGATACGTATTAATATGAGTTACAGATGGAATGAACTTGAAGAGACTGCAGAAGTAGAAAAGTTGTTAGAAGAGACCAAGTACATAAAAGCGTTAAATGATTGGGCCTTTTTGGAAAAGGTAAACATTGAAACCGCATGTATCTATTATTATGAGGATCGGAATAAAGAGTTTATCCAAATATTGATCGACAAATTGTCAGAAAAACTAAAGTCTGTTTAGGTTGTACGATTGAGTCTTTTAAGGAGAAGAGAACCAGATGAAAGAAATTGTCGTGCGCGAAGAAACTTTAAATCGTTTTGTGAATATCCCCTGGTTTGTGAACTGTGGTAAAAGATCGAACATTGAATTATTGTGTTTGGTTCAGTTTGTAGAGAGCTGGGAAGAAGCGGAAGCATTCGATGAAAAAGAGGAATGGGAGGATGTAATTTCCAGCGGCCGGGAGAACCTGGCCGAATTTGTCTGGAAATTAGGTTACAGTGTGAGGGATTTTAACGCCATCGTTGCTGCGGTAAGAGATTCAGCTCAGTATAAATCGGCAGTTTCAAAATTGTATGAAGTCATCGAAGAGCAGAACATCAAAGAAGAGTTCGGCGATACTTTAGGCTGGCTAATGCTTAATGCGGGCATAGAGGAAGTATTTAAGGATTACAAAGGCTGTCCGAAATTTTTCAGTGAAATGCTGGAAATTCTTAAATATGGGCACTGTCCTTGCGGTTGGTTTGGAAGATGGCCGAAAGGTACACTTTATGTGTATTAATCCAGAAGCGATGGACGACGTCGAAGGCTACTGGTCCACAAAAATAGAGGAATACGAGGAAATGTGGTAAATAGCAATATATAAACTTGAAACAAGGAGTTAGAAACATGGAGCATAAGGCACTTCTATTTAATTACGAAAGGTTTTGAGCAGGAGCTTTGCAGCCTTATCATCACTTCCGGCGAAAAAAACGACCCCGAGCCCACTGGCGTTGCATGAACTCAAGCTCCTGCACAAGACAATTGGTTGCCTTGATACATTTCAGTTTTCCCACAAAGGCTTAGGTGTTCGAATTAAAATGGGGTTAGCAGGAAATCTAACGGATGTAGCAGCGGCTATTTTATGAAAAAAGCCCTTTTCAAAATTTTAACGGTTGTGAGAAGCGTTATTTGCCTGAATCTAAGCAAAATGAGCCGGGTTTCAGTGAAATAAGCGCTATGGCAACCGTTAGAATAGTTGTGGCTAAAAAACTTAAAAGAACTTCCTGCAAGTTTCGACCATGAGTACGTTCTGCTTGGCCGCCCGGTTGGATCGGGAACGTTTCAACTGGATCCGGGAGGCATGGGTATGGGATTTGTTCAGGCGGATGATGTTCCAGCGGCGGAGTGTCATTTCGGACTGCTGTTTATTTTTTGAAACGTTTACCTAACGTTACTATACAATCACCACTTCCGGCTCGGGAACAAAATCGTAGTGTTTATAAATTTCCTCCTGCACCAGTTTTATAAGGTCCACTACATCCTGTGCCTTTGCGCCTCCGCGATTTTGAATGACGTTGCCGTGGGTGGGGGAAATGATCGCTTTGCCGCGCTCCGTTCCTTTGAGACCCAGGCTTTCCACGAGTTTGCCGATCGGCTGCCCGATGGCGTAATTGTTTTTGAAGACCGAACCGCAGGATGGAAAAGAAAAGTGATGTTTTCCCGTCCGATCCGCGATGATTCCTTTCAGCGCAGCTGAAGCCGTGGCGGAAGAGTTGGGTTTCGTTTCAAATTGCCGGATAAAATAAGCCGAGAAATCCGCCAGGCTTGAAATGCTCAGCGACGGTGCGGCCAGTTGCTTGCGGCAGCCGGCGATGGCATCAGGAGCGACCGGACGGGAGGTTATTAAATCGGCTCCGACAATCACCCAGGGATGACGCTGAAAAATCGATTTTTTGTAGGCAAACCCGCAGTCTTTCCCCGCAATGGCCTGAATTCCCCGGCCGATCGCCGTCAGATCAATGTAATACACCGTATCCAGGACATCGCAAATCTGGCGGTCAAAATACTTGGCATTCATGTAGATTCCGCCTCCCAGTGTGCCGGGCAGTAAAAAGGTAAACTCGAAATCCGGAAGCCCCGCATATAGTCCGAGCAGCGCCAGCAGCGACATCGGCGTACCGGCGGAGACATACAGCCTGTCTTCTCTTGTATAGAAATCCACCTGCTCCCGCAAGGAAATAAATAACACTTCTTTGTTTGGCTGGTCCGGGAAAAGCAGATTGGAACCCATGCCGAACAAAAACGGCAACAAGCCGCTGGCCGAAGCTTGCTCTAAGGCGGTCAGTACTTCTTCGGCCGTCTTCGGAGCGGCCAACCAGCGGGCGTCACCGCCGATATTATAGGTCGAGAAGGAAGCCAAATTTATATTTGAGACAATCAGTTCCGATTTCATTTGCACGTGAAGTTTTCTCCTTTGGTTCAACAATAAAAGATCGCATACCATTATATTACGACCCGCCCCAGGATTAAAGCATTTAACGAGAAATTTTCCGCTACCCAAGCCGTCTTATGGCTGCTCTAATGAAACAAGTCGCCGCAAGGAGGAGAGTGGCCGCTCCGAAAAGCGCGTATTTTTCGCCGAAGCTGCCCTGGGACATGGAGAACAGATACAGTTTACCGGCATATTTGTCGCCCGCCGTGTTCAAAACGTAAAAAATAAGCGGAATCATGTAGCCAATCACGGGAACATAGCTGATTCCATAAGCGAACAGACCAAGCGCCCCGAGAAACAGCGCGCCGCAGAACGTGCCGGCAACATAGCGGACCAAAGGAAATTCGCTGCCGCATAAAGCCATGGCGCAAGCGAAGCCGGCGATGATCCCCAGCGTGAGCAGGACGGCGGTCGACAGCCGGATGAGTAAAATGCCGGTTTGCGAAACGGGCTTCGTCTCTGTCAGGTCCAGGATGTCCTTGTCCTGTTCCGGTGCGAAAATCGGGACAAGCAGTACGATGCCGATCAACGCGATGAATCGCTCCAGCCGGATCGCGGCTGCCGCCGCATCCAGATAGGAAATGCCAAACAGGACAGGCGCCAGCGCCGGAACGAGCAAGGCAAGCAGCAGATGAGGAAGCACATTACGCTTCAGATTGGACCTTGCGATGTACGAATAGGTCTGCCAGACCGCGGCCTTTTCCATGCAGCTTCCCCTTTCTTTTGAGCTCATAGATTCGGCTTGCTGCCGCGACCAACGCAATCGCCAACAGCGTATAGCCGATCCGGTTGACCAGCAAGACGCTGATATTCCCCAAGAAAACCTCCGTATTGCCTACCGTATTATGACGAAGCATCAGGTCGGCCCCGTATCCGCCCTCCATATGCGTTAATCCGCTATTGAGCGCGATTAACCACCACAGTGCTTGTACGGCGATCGCGACGGGCGTGTCCGTCAGCTCGGTCAGCAAAACGCCGACGGCGGCCGCCACCATCAAGGTCGGGAGCAACCAGCCGAGGCTGTACTTAAGAAAGGCGAGCCGATCGATATCGTATCCGGTGTAATCGCCCGCCGTCAGCACTGTGGCATATCCGGCCAAGGCGAGCACGGGCAGGAACATCACTGCCACCATTGCCGCATAACGGATGAACACGACCGCCAGGGAGGAAGCACGCCTCGAGTAGACGAGTTCCCGCATACGGGCCCGGCGGTCCATCATGCCCAGCGCAACCGCAACGAAAACAGGGAAAAACGCCAACATAATGCCGATATAATCGCAGAACAGCCGTGCGAGCGCTCCGGTAATCCGGTCTTTTTTCAGTATAACGTTGAATTCGGCCAGCGCATCTTCATACGTTTTGCTCGTTTGGCCGAACTGGATCAAGTCCGATGCAGCGTATTTTGAGCCGCCGCCGATAAGCTTGTTCGCCCGCTTCATTAGCTCTTTAAAGTGCTCGTAGGTCGGCTGGCCGTCCGTCAGCTGCGACACAATCGCCTTCATTTCGGCTTGTTTGGCTTCCCCGAGCTTCACGTTTTTGTAAATAGCGAGAGGAGGGGGATACGCAATATACTCGTTCGCCGCGAATTCCCCGGCTAAGGAAGCGGTTGCGCCCTCCATGATCAGTTTCGGGTCGTCAACGTATTTCACGCCGTAGCTTTCGTACCCTGGCTGCGGCGCCTCAATTTTGGCCAGCTCCGTGCCAAGCTGCGTATATCCGAACAGGAGCAGCACCGCGACATAGATCCAGAACGTCCAAGTTTTCAGTGTCTTTTTACATTCCTTCCTGAACATAAGCCGTCCCTCCCAGAGCCGTCCGCACCCCGTGATCTTGCATGAGCAGCATGTATCCGTCCTCCAGGTCCGGCTCGCATGGCACCGCGTTCGCGGTCGGCTTCCGGTCGGCCAACAGCCGGACGCTGGCCTGTCCGCCGAACGTAGACATGCCTGTGATAACGAACGTTTCCCTAAGCCGCTCCAGTTCCGGCCTTGATATTACCGCATTGAACACTTTGCCCGCCGCGCTATTGGCGAGCGCCCTCACCGTTCCCCGGTACAGCAGCTTGCCGGCTTCCAGCACGGCGATCTCCTCGCAAGCCGCTTCGATGTCGCCGATGATATGTGTCGACAGCAGGACGATCCGCTCTCCGGCCAGCTCGCTCAGCAGATTGCGGAAGCGGATTCGCTCTTCCGGATCGAGCCCTGCCGTCGGCTCGTCGACGATCAGCACCTTCGGCTCGTGTAAAATCGCCTGGGCGATGCCCAGCCGTCTTTTCATGCCGCCGGACAGCGCCCTTACTTTCGTATGGCGGATGTTAATCAAATTCACCCGCTCCAGCAGCAGCGGGATTCTCCTTTTGCGGGTTTCGCGGCTTAACCCCGATAAAACGCCGAGGTAATCCATTGCCTCGTACACGCCCATGTTGCCGTACATGGAAAAATCCTGCGGCAAATAGCCGATAATGCGGCGGATTTCCTTGGCGTTTTCAAGCGGGATGCCGCATACCGTCACATCTCCGCTCTTTTTACGAAGGAGCGTAGCCAGCGTCTTCATCAGCGTCGTTTTGCCCGCACCGTTGCGGCCGAGCAGACCGAACATGCCTTGTCCGATCGTCAGGCTTATATTTTGCAGCGCCTGTTTTTGGCCGTAATCCTTGTTTAAATTGTGAATTTCGAGGGTCATTTTCTCCACAAAAAAACTCTCCTTCCATTAGCTTCAAGGAGAGTATATAAAATGCGATTCAACTTTTTATCAACTTTCGTGAGCGGAGAGAAACTGGGCCGTTACCTGAGCACCACCCTGCATTTGATTGAACCAAGCCAACTGGCCTCCGTGTCTTTCGCACAGCGTTTTGCAAATATAGAGGCCCAGGCCGAAATGGATGTGACCGGGCTCTACCGTCCCTTCCCGGTAATACGGCCTGGCCGCTTCCCGCAGCGCCTCCGGCGTGAAGCCGTCCCCGTTGTCGGCAACCTCAATGATGAGGTTGCCACCTTCCAGGCTAAGTCCGATTTCCACCCGTTCACGGGCAAAACGGAGGGCATTGGCCAGCAAATTTTCCACCACTCGGAGAACAACCTGGGCATCCGCGCAGACGTACTCCGCGCTTATCCGGTTCATGATGCTGATCTCAACGGTGGATTGCGCCCTTAGCGCTTCGGCCGTGGAAGCGATTTGCCCGGTCAAGTCGGAGACGCGGATCTTCTCCGTCCTAATCTCCACATCCTCCAATTTATTCGTCTCACTCATCGTTTGAACATAGTTCTCCAGCCTCTGCGTATGCCTTGAGATGGAGGATAACGTGGCAATCAGCTTCTCCTGCCCGACTTTTCCTTCGGGAACGTATTGGCAGAGGAAATCCGCATAACCCCGCAACACGGTGAGGGGCGTCCGCAAATCGTGAGCAAAGGCGGCGTTCAGGCGCTTGCGCTCCTCCATCATCCGCCACATGCTGCGCTGGCTTGTTTCCAGCGCCTGCCGCATCGTTTCCAGCGAAGCGCATAACTTGCCCATTTCGTCTTTTGAGTCGTAGCGCAGGGAAAACTCAAGATCGGATTCGGCGATTTTACGGGCGGAGCGGTTGATCAGTTCAATCGGCTTCTTCAGCTTGTTGCGGTAAAACAGAAACGCGGCCAAAAGAATGCCTCCCCCGTAATAAACGGGAATAGTTGCAACTTGGGCAATGTGAATGGATACTAGTTTGAAACGGTCTCGCGGCGTATATTCGAACCGCTCGGGGACGCCGATGGCCATCCCCACTTCCCTGCCGGTGTTGTCCCTAAACACGCTGTATTCGTATTTCTCATAGCGGCCGGAAATGGTACCCTCCGTTCTGGATAGGATCCCTAACGTTACGAAAGTCGAGACAGTCGCCAGCAGCATAAAAAAAATCGTATAGATGACCAGCACCGTCCGGATCGAAAGATTGTTCCAGAAACGTTTTACCCGATCCATTTGTATCCGACCCCCCATACCGTTTCGATGAAGCTGGGGCATTCAGCCGAAGCCAGCTTGGCGCGGATTCTGCGGATATGCTCGGCGACCACGGCGCTGTCTCCTTCACTGTCGAAGCCCCACAGGCGCTCGTAGATCCGCTCTTTATCGAACACCTGACCGGCATTTTGGGATAAAAAGGCGATGATCTCAAATTCTTTTTTCGCCAGCGGAATCGGTTCATTACGGTAAAAAACGGCTCGTTCGCCATAGTCGATCACGAGATCGCCCGCGAATTTCGTCTTGGAACGGGAGTGGCTTCGATGTTCCCGCCGCAGATGCGCGGCAACTCTGGCACCAAGCTCCTCGATGGAGAAGGGTTTGACGATATAATCGTCCCCACCTGTGCGAAATCCGGTGATTTTGTCATCATCCTCCGCCTTGGCCGTCAAAAACAGAATCGGACAAGCGGCGAACCGGCGGATTTTTGCACAGACCGCAAGCCCGTCCATCTCCGGCATGTTGATGTCCAGCAGCACCAGATCGGGGGATTTTCCCATTTGCTTTAGGGCTTCGTTCCCGTTGCCCGCGGTCAGTACGAAATACCCGTTAATTTCAAAATAATCCTTCAGCAGTTCGACGATATCCGCTTCATCATCAACGATCAACAATGTATGGCTCATCTTGTCCACCTCGCACCTCTAAGCATACCATCAACCATATCACCGAACGATCAACTTTTTATCTATAAGTAGTTGAATTATTGATTACGTGATAGGGCAGTTGTGTGTGTGGAGGGGGAGCAGACGGTCAGCATTTTTGTGGAGGTCCTGGGAATAGCGGTAAAAATGGTCCTTATTTTCGCTCAAAAAGGGAGTGCAGCAGAAATAGGGGGATTTTTTTCCTCTATTTAATGAAGATGGGGGGAAACAGCCCCTTTTTTCTAGCTCGGTCCCCAAATAACGGAAAAATTTTCCGCTATTTTGCGGAGGAGGAGAGAAATCTCAAAATAACGACAAAAATTACCTCTATTTCCGACAGTGGGTTGGTTTGCTCAACACGCGGTCGATATTCCAAGCTCAATATTCTACCCATTTGCCTAACTCTCGCTTTTCCTTAGTTCAACTTATGTTACTAGCCCGCTCACCGTATAATTTTGCAAACAATCAGGGGACAATAATTGCGCTGTTTTATACAAAACGCCTTGCGTATAATGATCTGCAAAGAGAGAGACTTTCTATAGCTAAAGTGAACTACATCTATGAGTTTGAGGTTCAAAAAGTCAGATTTTCAGCACCGAGAAGGTTGGATGAAGCTAGGGACAGAGGAGCGGAGCGTACGTTTTGGGTACGTGAGCACCGGAAGGCCCGGCTGAATTCAAGATTCGATGTCGAGTTCACTGCATGACCTGCTTCGTGATCAAAAGATGACTTTTTGAACTACCTCTTAGGAAAGCGGGTGGTGAAGCATACTTGACGAACGCAGTTCTTCGATGCTTGCCTTGCTTCAGAAGACCAGAGCGTATGTGCCGGTTCAAGAATTGATGGATAAATTCCATGTCTCCAAGCGCACCGTTTATTACGATATGGATAAAATCAATGACTGGCTGCGCGAAAGCGGCCTGGCCCCCGTCGAATACGTTCGCGGTACGGGGTTTCTGCTCCCCGACACATCGCGGACGCAGCTTCCGGCCAAAGCGCAAACCGTGCAGCCGCAGCAATACTATTTGTCCCGCAGCGAACGCAAAGCATTGCTTTGTTTGCAGCTGATTTACCGGAGCGGGCCGATGTTTCTGTACGATATGGAAGAATTGCTGAAGGTCAGCCGGGGCACCGCCCACGCCGAACTTAAACGACTAAAAGACGAGCTTGCCGGATACGGGCTGACCCTCGAATTTGACCGCAAGCTGGGCTATTTTATCCAAGGCAATGAAAAGGACCTGCGAGCCGCTCTGTCTCATTTTCTGTTTGAACTGCTCCCGTATGGCGACTGGAATAACTTCTCCGCGACCATTGACGGTTTGATCCACGCGGACCTGTTCAAAAGACATTTCCCGGCTTTCCGCGAAGAGCAGATGGCTTCCGTATACGACATGATCGTTTCCGGCGAACAATTGATCGGCATGGAGCTGACGGATGAGACAATCCTGCACCTGACGGTCCGGCTCTGGCTTTCCGCCACCCGGCTCACGCAAGGTAACGCGGTTAAGATGGACAAAGAGGAAAAAGCAGCCTTGCAGGAAACGCTTCAATACAAAGCTGCTGCGCAAATTGCCGAAAAGCTGGGTGAGCTCTTCCGCATCGACATTCCCGAAGATGAAATCTGCTACATTACCGTGTACCTGCTTGCCGCCAAGGTGAACCGGGTGGAGGTGGAGTCCGACACGCTGGAGGCCAGGCGGCTGCGCCAGGCGACAGAGGAGATGATCGGCCTTTTCGAAAAAAACGGCTGCGTATATTTTCAAGACCGGGAAGCGCTCCAGAAGCAATTGTTTCTTCATGTCAAAGCGGTTTTTTACCGGACCAAATACGGCCTCAGTATCGAGAATCCGCTGACGGGCACGATGATGAAAGAGTACCGGGAAGTGTACGAATTAACCAAAAGGTCGATTCAGCCGCTGGAAAAAGTGTTCGAGAAACCGCTCAATCAACACGAGATAGCTTACTTGTCGATGCACTTCGGCGGTTGGCTGCGGCGGGAGCAGGTGGAGCCCGTTCCGCGAAAAAGGGCGGCGGTCGTTTGCGTCAACGGGGTTTCGGCCTCACGGATGCTGAAGAACCAGTTGGAGCAATTGTTCCCCTCCATCGATCTGGTAGCCGTTCTTTCGCTTCGCGAATACGAGAAGTTCAAAGGCAAGATGGATTTGCTGTTTTCCACCGTGCCGCTTCCCGAAAGCGGGGTTCCGGTATTTATCTTGAACGCGATTATGAGCGATGCGGAAAAGGCGCATTTGCTGGGGCAAGTTGCCCCTTACCTTGAGCACAGAGCCGGGCAGCAGCCGGGGCTTTCCGCGCAAGCGATCGTCGAACTGGTTGGCAAACACGCAAAAATTACCGATAAGGAAGCCATGCTTGAGGATATACAACGTTATTTGACGGCGGCCAAAGTGCCGGCGCCGAAGGAATTCAAGCCGGCGCTGGGCGAGCTGTTGACTCCTTCGCGGATCACGATCCGGGAAGAAGTTTCCCACTGGCGGCTGGCGATCCGGGTGGCGGCGAAGCCTTTGCTGCAGGACGGCTCCATCTCCGACAGGTACGTGCAGGCCATGATCGATAAGGTGAATCAATACGGCCCTTATATCGTCGCCGCGCCCGGTGTGGCCATCGCCCACGCCAGGCCGGAGGACGGAGCCGCCAAGGCTTCCATGGCGTTGCTGACCATCCGCAAAGGGGTGGCGTTCAGCAGCCAGGCCAGGCATCTCGTAAACCTGCTGATCGTCGTTGTCGGGACGGATGGGGAATCCCATCTGAAGGCGCTTTCGCAGCTTGTAAACCTGCTCGTTGACGAACAAAACAGGCAGGTATTAGGGAATACTGATAAAAAAGCGGAAATCACCCGCATGATTTTACAATATTCCGCGACTTGATGGATAACCTAAGGAGGAGTTTTTGAACATGCATTTTATGGAAAAGTGCCTCATATCGCTTGATATCGAGGCAGAGGATGCGGAGCAAGCGATACGCGCAGCTGGACAACTGCTGGTTGACAGCGGCGCCGTGGATCACAGCTATGTCGAGGCCATGGTGTCGGCATACAAGAATAGCGGGCCGTATATTGTCATCGCGCCGCATATCGCTTTGCCGCATGCCAAGGCGGAAAACGGCGTCAGGGAAGCTTCGGTTTCCTTCGTCCGGCTGCGGAATCCGGTTGTGTTCGGGCACCCCGAGAACGATCCGGTGGAGCTTGTGTTCGCGCTCGGCTCTTCTTCCAGCTCTGACCACATTGCCTTGCTGCGCAGACTGACTACCCTGCTCAATGAAGCGGCTAACGTAGAGGCGCTTAAGAAAGCCCAGACCGCCGAGGAAATTGAATCCATCATCCAATAACCGGCAGTCCGGCAGCGAGAAAAACTATATTACAGGAGGAATCGCCATGAAAATTTTATGTGTTTGCGGATTAGGACAAGGAACGAGTTTGATTTTGCGGATGAACGTGGAGTCGGTTTTAAAAGAGCTGGGCGTCCAGGCGGATGTGGAACATACGGACGTCTCCACCGCTTCCGGCATGTCGGCCGATTACATTATCACCAGCAATGAGCTGGCGCAAAGCCTGCAAGGACACGCGGCCAAAATCGTGATCGTCAACAATTACTTTGACTTGAAGGAAATTGGACAAAATTTGAAAGAAGCCATGTAAAAATGAGCCTATGCTTCCGAAGCGAGTTTTGTTCGAAGCTTGTAAGGAAGTAACGCTCACAAAACTTTTAGGGGGAAGGCTAAATGAACGTTATTTTCTGGATAGCCACCAATATTTTCGGAACGCCGGCGATTCTACTTGGCTTCATCGTGCTGGTCGGTCTGCTGCTGCAGAAGAAAACGACCAGCCAGGTGATCAGCGGCACTTTTAAAGCAGTGATCGGCTTTCTGATCATTTCGGCCGGCTCCGGCGTTATCGTCGGCGCGCTCAACGTGTTTGAACCGATGTGGAAGGAAGTTTTCGGTCTGCAATCGGTCAGTCTGGGGCAATTTCTCGGCCAGGAGGCGTTTAACGCCAAATTCGGCAGCTCCGTCACCATGGCCATGCTGCTCGGTTTTCTGATTAACGTGCTGCTGGCCCGGTTCACCAGATTCAAGTACATTTACCTGACCGGGCACATGATGTTTTGGACCGCGACCATTTTTGCGGGGATCGTCGTCCATACGGCGGGAGGGGCGGTTCCTCAATGGAAGCTTGTGCTTTTCCTGGCGATTATCCTGGGTCTCTACTGGACGTTCCAGCCGGCGCTGACGCAGCCGTTTATGCGCAAAATCACCGGCAACGACAATATCGCCCTCGGCCATACCTCGGCTTCGGTCGCTTTGCTGGGCGCCTTGTTCGGCAAATGGCTCGGCAACAAAGAGAACGATTCGGAGAAAATCAAAGTGCCGAAAGGGCTTGAATTTCTGCGCGATTCCAACGTGATTACGGCGCTCAGCATGGGGGTTCTGTTCTTTGTCGGCGCAGTCATCATCTCCATGAAGGGGACGCCCGGCGCGCAGGAATTGATCGCCAAGGCGGGAGAACAAAACTTCATTATGTACTCGATTATTCAGTCGCTCACATTTGCCGGCGGGATTGCGATCGTGCTGCTGGGCGTGCGGATGTTCATCGGGGAACTGGTTCCGGCGTTTAATGGGATCGCAACCAAAATCGTCCCCGGCGCCAAGCCGGCGCTCGATTCTCCCGTCACCTATCCGTATGCGCCCAACGCGGTCATTCTCGGCTTTATCGGGGCGTTTGCCGGCGCGTTGATCTGGCTTATTGTGCTCGGCAATACGGTGGCCTATATTTTCGTACCGACGATGATCGTCTTGTTCTTTCACGGCGCTACGGCGGGCGTGTTCGGCAACTCGACCGGCGGGGTGCGCGGCGCGCTGATGGCCGGATTTATTACCGCCACCATCGTCGCCTGGGGCCAATTTATCATGGTGCGCTACCTGATCTCCTCGACCGTACCGGATACGGCGATGTGGGCGGCCGATTCCGACATGTTCATTCTCGGACCGATCATTCGGCTGTTGGCTGGGCTGCTGTTCTAAAGATTACACATAAATTGGGAGGAACATCACCATGACTTTCGTACGAGCGCTTGACGCGGACATCGCCCCGGAACAGATGGGGTTCACCTATTCCCACGAGCATATCGTGTGCCGCCCGGCCCACTGGTCGGAGCGCGGCGAGGACGATCTTTTACTGGACGACCCGGAAAAATCCAAACTCGATGTGCTTGATTTTAAAAAACACGGCGGTCAAACCATCGTCGACGCGACAGCGGTCGATTACGGCCGGGATGTGCCGGCGGTCCACAATATTATGAAGGAAACCGGGGTGCGCATCATCGGCACCGCCGGCTTCAACAAAAGTTTTCTCTGGGACGCAAAGGTTAAAGACGAGCTGAAGCCAATTATCGGCAACTATGAAACCTATTACGAATGGATCGAAGCCAAAAGCATCAATGAGCTTACCGATTTTGTCATCCGCGAGGTGGAGGAAGGGCTGGAGGGTACGCCGTTCAAAGCCGGTCAAGTCAAATTCGGCACAGGCTACAACCGGATTACACCGCTGGAGGAAAAAACACTGCGCGCCGTCGCCCGCGCCCACCACGAGACCAAAGCGCCGGTCCATTCGCATACCGAGGTCGGTACGATGGGGCTGGAGCAAATCGAGCTTTTGCGCAGTGAAAATGTGAACTTAAGTTACCTTAGCCTCGGACATATGGACCGCAATCCGGACCCGTATTACCATGAGCAAATTGCCAAAACCGGCGCGTTCCTGTCCTTTGACGGCATCGCCAAAATCAAATATGCTCCCGAAAGCACGCGGATCAGCCTGATTCTCGAGCTCGTCAAAAAAGGTTATGAGGATCAGATTCTCGTCAGCGGAGACACGGCCCGCAAAACCTACTACAAGCATTACGACTACGGACCGGGGCTGGAATATATTATCGCCAAGTGGGTGCCGCGGTTTGTGGACGAGGCCGACCGGGCCGGCTTTGACGGGCAGCAGCTGATCCATAAATTTTTCGTGACGAATCCGGCAAGATGTTTTGCCTTTAAAAAGTAGGGAGGCGCGACAGAATGATTTTTCAAGACGAAAACGCCTTCGACATCGCGGAAAAAATCAAGCACATGCCCTGCGCCATCCTGCCGATCGGAGCGGTGGAGGCGCATGGCCCCCATCTGCCTTTGGGCACGGACAATCTGCTGGCCGAGCGGCTGGCCCGCCGGCTGGCGGAGCGTACGGAGAGCTTCGTGCTTCCTACGCTTCCTTACGGCCAGGTGTGGAGCCTGCAAAATTTCCCCGGCAGCATCAACGTCTCCAACGAAGCGCTGATCCGGATGCTGTATGACATCGGGGAAAGCCTTTGCCGCCAGGGCCTGCGTATTTACGTGATGCTGAACGGGCACCTCGGCAATGCGGTGGCGCTGAAGGAGGCAGCCCGCTTGCTCTACAAAGATTACCCGGAGCTGAAAGTGTATTATTTCTTCTATCCGGGATCAAAGCAGGCGATCGAGCGGGTGCGGGAAACCCCGGCTTCGCATGCTTCCTATTTTCACGCCTGCGAGCTGGAAACTTCGTATATGCTTTATTTGGCCGGCGAGTATGTGAACATGGACAAAGCGCTGAACGACATTCCGAACATTGGGATCGAGGCCGATTGCACACCAACGCCCTGGGAGGAGTTCACCTCGACGGCCGTGCTTGGCAACGCGGCGATCGCCACCAAGGAGAAGGGCGAAGCGGTCATTGAAGCGACTTTAAACACGATGACGGCCATGATCGAGGGGGCCAAGCAGCGATTACAAAGCGGGAAGGAGCAGTGATTGCCGATGCTGCATACTTATTTTGACCATATCCGCCGCATTTTGCAGCAAGTCGAGGAACAGGAAGCGGAGCAAATCGGCCAGGCGGCCCGCAAGACCGCGGAAACGATCATGGACGGTGGGATTATTCATCTGTTTGGCTGCGGGCACTCGCATATTTTGACCGAGGAAGTGTTCTACCGGGCCGGCGGGCTGGTGCCGATTCACCCGATTTTCGTGGAAAAGCTGATGCTGCATGAGGGAGCGGTCCGTTCCTCCGAGCTGGAACGCCAAAACGGGCTTGCCGAGGAGTTCATGAACGGGCAGGATATCCGGCCGGGCGAGGTCATGTTTGTCCTGTCGACCTCCGGCCGCAATCCGGTTCCGGTCGACGCGGCGCAAATCGCCAAACAAATGGGCGCGTTCACAATCGGCATCACCTCGCTGGAATATTCGCAAAGCCAGCTGTCCCGGCACGTGAGCGGCAAGCATTTGTTCAATTCCGTTGATCTCGTCATCGACAATTATTCGGTGAGGGGCGACGCAGTACTGACCCACCCGGACTTGGCGACCCCGTTCACGCCGACTTCTACGGTGATCGGGGCGGCGATCCTCAACGGCATCTTCGCCGAGGCGATTCGCTTTATGATCGAGCAGGGCTACGAGCCGCCCGTTTATTTAAGCGGCAATATCGACGGCGCCGACGATCACAACCGGCAGCTGATCGAGCGCTACCGGGACAGAATCCCGCTGCTTTCCTAAGCGGAGATACACAGGACGCAAAATATCCTTTTACAAAAGGGCTTGTTTCTACTTGATAGTGAAGTAGGCAAGCCCTTTTTCTTGCAGGGTTGTAACAAGTTTCGCGTTTTTTGGTAGTTGTTGATATATATTTACAAATATGATATATATTATTCATGACACTCTCAAATTCTACTCTATTGACCTCCCAACCGTAATTTTCAAAACTCCTACTTCTACTTGCTAAATCTACTCCCACAAACGGCATTAACGGCATCATATTCTCGAGTTTAACGTCTTTCATCATCGGATTACATGTGATATGTTTCACAAATTTAGATGAGGTGACGAAAATGAGTGTGCAGAGCCTAAAGGTTGGAAACGTATTCAGTAAGGAATTGGCCAAGGAATGGGAAAAGAAAGGGATCCACATCAAGGAAGTGCAAGGCTGCGACAACCCGATGATGAAAGAGCTGGAATTCGAATTAGGCAATGGAAAGGAGATTTTGGAGATTGGGTGCGGATCGGGTAAACTGCTGGAACATATCGCTTCGCATTATGACCGCTGCCGCATCGTCGGACTTGACATCAGCAAGGATATGATCGAGGCCGCCAAGGCCAAAATAGACCGGCTGGGCAACCATAATAATATCGTTCAATACGTTGTAGGGGATATAGAGGACGGTATTTTTAGACAAGCCAGTTTTGATGTCATTATCTTAAAGCAGGTATTGCATCATTTGCATGACCCCGTTTTTGTATTAAGAAAGATCAGGGAATACCTGAAACCCGAGGGAATTATCATTTTAATGGTGCCCGGAGGTAATTATCAAAGCGAAATATTTCCCTTCGATGAGAACGGCAAAGATGTGCTGGGACGGTTTTCGCTGGACAGTTTGGAAGAGGTCCTGATGGAAGGAGGGCTTTTTCCATACCGTATTTGGAAGGAACGTTTTATTTTTAAATTTGCGAATTTTTACGATTATATGACGTTCATGAAAGATATAGGCGGGCTGCAAAAACTATTTGATTACAACCAGGAAAAATATTCCGAGGCCTTCGCTCTGCTGAAACTGTACGAGAAAATGCTGGTTTTTACGCGCGATTTCGACGTTTCCGGGGAATATGTCGTCGCCGCATGCCAAAGGCGGGAAGTATGGGGGAAGTACAGCTCCTTAATCGAACGGAGGGAGGATGCTCATCATGATTCGGAAATATTACATGAGACGGGTTTACAAAGCGTTCAATAGCTGGGCGCCTCAATACGAAAATGAAGTCGTGCCCAAATTGATCAAAAGGGGCTACTCTTACCCGGAGCTGGCGGAGTTAATCACCAATACCCTTGAATTGCGGGAAGGCCGGACGGCCATAGAATTGGGGGTTGGCACCGGTGTGCTTGGTAAAGAGGTCAGGAATAGATCCAACGCCAGCTTGATCGGTGTGGACATTTCGCGTGAAATGTTAAACATCGCCGCTCAAAAGAATGTATACGATTATTTAATCAATTCTTCCGCCGAGGAAATTCATCTGGACGGGCAATGCGTTGATGCGATCTTTTCCGCTTTTATGTTTCATAGCGTCTATAACCAGAAGCAAGCTTTATGTGAAATTGGAAGATTGTTAAGCAAGAAGGGAAAAGCTGTGATTGTCGATTTGTTTCCGTCGGACCGTTCCTCTGCAATTCAGAAATTGTTCCGCGGATATTTTCATTCCATCAAATATGAATATGGGGCGCCGGCGAACTACAAATCCATTGAAAACGTGCACAAAATGCTGGAGCGTTCAGGGTTCTCCATATTGGATCATGGTCAGCTTGGAGAGGATAAAAATTATATCCACTATTATTTTTTAATCGAGAGAGGGGATTAGTATGGGAGTTAGTACAAAAAGCAAAAGCCTGTTCGAGTTGGTCGTATGCAAAAACGGCCATTCCGAATTGGAGTTTAAGGAGGCAGGACCTGAGGTTCAAGGCGGACTGCTGAAATGCAGTGTTTGCGGGAACGAATATCTGGTATTAAACAACGTTATTTTGACGAGTGAAGAACTGATGAGCGAAGCGGATAAGCAGATCCTGCGGCAGTTGAGAGAGGAGAGAGCGGACTTTGAATGATCTATTGGAAGCTGTGCGGGAACTTCATGAGCGGCATAATTTTAAAAACAATGGGGGAGAGGACCCTCTGTTTCGCATGAATTTGATCATGGAGGAAGTTGGCGAAATCTGTTCCTGCCTCACAAAACATAAGGGGAATTTAGCGGAGGAACATGCCGATTTGCTCATTTTGCTGCTTGGCAACTGCGTTGCCTTTAACATCGACATCGAAACTGAATTTTGGAAAAAGATGGACAAGCTTAAATCCTATTCGACGATTGCTGTGGACGGGCATACGAGAATTACTTCTAAAGGGGAGTAGAAGCTGGTATGGTCAAGAACATATGCGTAATTGGCAAGTGGAAGGATGAAACCCCGGAAACCTTGGAGTTTGCGGAGCAAGTAGGAGAAATGATCGCCGTAAGGGGAGCGCGTCTGGTCACCGGCGGAGGGCCGGGAGTGATGGAGGCGGCATGCAAGGGAGCTAAACGCCATAACGGGTTAACGATCGGGTTTCTGGCTACGCGGAATATTGAGCAGGAAGCCAATCCTTATTTGGATATCATTATTCCCACGGGGATGGGGTACGATGTCAGAAGCTCGCTCGCCATCAGATCCAGCGACGCCGTGATCATGGTAGGGGGAGGAAACGGAACATTGGGGGAAGCTTCGGTGGCTTACCTGGAACAGGTTCCCCTCATTGTGCTTTCGGGTACGGGCGGTTGGGCGGATAAGCTGCCTGGCTTTTTGTACGAAGGCAAATATTTTGACGAACGCAGGAATATGGAAGTTAGGTTTGCTGCTTCGCCCGCGGAAGCCGTCGAATTGGCGATGACATCGGAGCGTGTAAAGGCAAGCGAACCGGCCAAATACGCCATTTGATTTCATCATCGCGATCATCGCGGATAAGGTTGTGATACCTGTGAAAAAAACGAGAATTTTAACGGGCGCCGGCGCTTGGGGATATGGGCCTTGCGCTACCTTGCGTTTGCTGCTTCGGGAAATCGGAGGTTTTGCCGAAGTGGATTTTGTCGGGGAGTCCGTTGCGCTTGATTTTGCCTTACGGCATAAGACGCAATTTCATCGGGTGTTCGATAGCTATCATTCCATACAAGAAAACTATGACCTGGTGATCAGCGTGATGGAGCCTGATGTTTTGTTATGGGCTTATAAGCAGGATATTCCCTCCGTCAGTATAGACAATTTGTATTGGATGTGGGAATGGGAAGAATCGTTGCTGCGATCTTCGGTCTCGGTTATCGACAAAGAGGAGGGCATCGGCGAAATCCGCAATAAACTCCAACATTTCGGCGGATATTTTGACTATAGCGTGATGTATACCCTTGCTCAGAAGGTGTTTTTGCAGCGGTTTGATCAGGGGCTGCCCGCTAGTCTGGAAGGTTTTGCGGACAAAATTCAGTTCGTGGATCCGATGGTGGATTTATCTTATCGGAATGCTTTGCCGCAGAGGAGCACGATTTTAATTTCATTTTCCGGCATGATCAATCCCTATGTGACCGAATTGGATTTGATCGTTTATATCCTTTTCGTTCGTTCCATTTTAAGAGAAGGGCTGGACCGATACGGAACTGGACATGAGATCATTTTCGCCGTGCATGAGTCGCTGGCCGATACGGTAAAAAAAGTATTCCGGACGGAGAACGTCTACGCCTTGGCTCATCCGGAATTTTTGCAGCGGCTTGATGATTGTTTGCTGGCCATTGCTCCTGCGGGGATGGCGACGATGTTTGAATGTCTGGCTTACGAAGTTCCTCTCTTGGTGCTCCCCGAACAGCATGATGGCAATTATACCAACTATATGACCTTATATCGCAATGGAGTATCCGACGAGGCTGACTGGGAGGCGTTCCCCGAGTTGATGTTGTCCAGCAGATTTCCGGAGGCCCGGCAATTTAAGATCGAAGATTTTTACCAGCGATACATGGACGAGCTGACCGGAGCAGCTTCACCCTATTTGCATGAGCTTTCCGCGCTTGCGGGCAAAACTTTGGGCGAGATCGCCACGGCGGAAGCCAGCCGGGATTTCGCCCGGGCCCAAACCGCGAAATTGTCCCATATCTTAGGTGAATTTAAAGGTGTGCAGCAGATTGCCGAAGCCATAAAAGGGCAGTTCTTTTAATGATGGAGGAGGGGGAGCAGTGTTGAAACTATCTATCTACCCGCCAACAAGCCGCATGATCAATGACTTTTTTATAGACCAGCTGGAAGAAGAGGCGGAATGGACTGACTTGCCGAAATCCGACATCGTTTTGCTGATCGTGGACCATCATACCGCAGAGGTGTTCCAACAAGATTATTGTTCCTTCTACGGCAAAAAAGTCGTCGCTTACGTCGTTGAGTTAAACTATCTAACCATCCCGCTCGTTAAATTGGCGGATTACGTTATTTACCAGGATGAACAACAGCGGCGGTTGGTTGAACTCACTATGGGGTATAAGATACCGTCCGATATTCTGCCGGTACCTCAGTTTGAGTTTTCGGAGTGCAACCTGGATCTGAGCGGGAGCCCCCATGCGGTCATTTATTCAGATTATTTGCTGGATGAAGATGTGGTCATCGAACATTTGCAAAAGTTGGACTGTCCGCTAATTACATCCGAAATGAATATTCTGTTTGTCTCTCTGTCTCCGCAAAAACCAAAGGTTAGCCCCACTTCGCTGGAGTATGCGGATCTGAGCGTGATGCGGCCGGACAAACTTTCCCGCGAAGCCCGGTTTATAGTTTTGGACGATGCATTTAAAAGCGAGGATTTGAATAGGCGGGCGAGCCGCGGGGACAAGACGGGGCTGTTCTATTCCAGCAATGGATGTTCGGGTGAGATCTTGCGTTACTTTATGGTTCGTGGGGCCAATCCTTTGATCGGGAATCCGCCTGCGATAAGTATGTTCCGGCAACGGTTAGGGCAAGTAATATACCAGGTTTCCCACATGATGAAGACGCCTGTAATTCCTGACACGCTAAACCAATTAAACGTGATTGCCGGAAAACCGCTGGTTAACCGGTTCGTCTTCTCCATTTGCTGCAGAAATCAGCGCCATAAGCTGCTGCGCTGCGTCGCTTCGATCTGTGAGCAGAATGGACTGCACGATATTGGAGTGGCGGTGATTGACGATGCTTCGGAATATGACGTCCTGGATGAAGTGGAATCTATTCTCCGGCAGCACAAAGTGGACTACTGCTTAGTTAAAAACGAGTCCAGAAAATACGCGGCCAGAAACTTTTATAACATGATCCATCTGCTGGTGCCAAACGAAGATTCATTTCTTATCGAGCTCGACGGCGACGATTACCTGTTTGACAAAGACGCGCTGAATATTTTAAGTTCCGCGATAGAGCAAGGGGCGCTTAAAACAAGGGGCAACCTGGTGGTCGATACGGGGAACGAAATTAAACGGAACGTGTTTTTGCAAGAGAAGGAGAACTGTAACGCTGGATATCCGCGAAACATGACGAAATGTTCCGGGTGGTATCATTTAAGAATGACGCAAAGAGCTGTTTTAAACCGGGTAGAGATTGAACATTTTTTGGAAAAAGGAAATAACTGGCTTGTTGCTACTCACGATCTTTCGGTTCATTCGCGAGCGTTTGAACTCGCCCGTTCCCGCATTACCCTGATTGATGCTGAAATATATGCCTATGATTTGTCCGGAGACCAGCATGATTCGATTATTTTGGATGAAGATGAGAAGCCGGATTCATGGGAATACGGGAGCTATCTGTTGCAGGATGATTACTTGTTTAAAATGTATATTCCTTTATTTGAGGAACCGCGGTTTGTTCCGTCCGCGCGGATTGGAGAAGGTTTGATCCAGGAAATATTTTAAAGGGGGCAACAGTCTAATGACTTACGATGTTCCGTATCTTCAAATCGAGCCGACAACCAAATGCAACTTTACTTGCGGTTTTTGTGTAGGAAGAACCATGGATCAAGGGATCATGCCGGTAGACACATTTCATAAAATTATGATCAGTGTGTCAAACGTTAAGCATATTCAGCTTCAAGGCGAGGGGGAGCCCTTTACCCATCCAGATTTATTCGTCATGCTCGACCTTATCGCACAATACCATCCCGCAGCGAAAGTTTCGATTACGACCAACGGCACCTTCCTCACTTCCCAAAATGCGGACAGATTATTAGACAATCCTAATGTATACAGTATTTTAGTTTCGATAGAGTCGCCCAATCCCGACAGATTCAAGTCCATACGCGGCGGGAATCTGCCGAAAATCATCAATAATATGCGCGGTTTTATGGATAAAAAACAAAAGAGAGGAGGGGCTGGCCCCGTATTGGGTTTTGCCGTTACCCTGCTGAATTCCACATTTCACGAATTTAAGGATATCGTCCGTTTATATCGGCAATTATCGCTTGACGGCGAGTTTACGATTCAATATTTGCAGAATATGGATACCTATACCGAAGCATACAACGATGGCATGATGAAAGAGATCCCTTCGGTCGAGTCGATTAAGCAATTTCAGTCGGGATTGGAAAAGGACGCCGAGATCCAAGAGCTTCTTAACGGGATCAAGGTTAGAGGTTTTTTTGACGAACTGTACGATAAGGATTGCGAAGCTAAATGCACATGGCTCAAACAAGGGATTTTTATCAATCACCGGGGTTTTGCCTCGGGATGCTCTTATATAAAAAAAACGGATTATGCTTTTGGGAATGTCGGGCAACAATCCATGGATTATATATTAAACCAGCGAAACGGAGTACTGGAGAAACTTGATCAGGAGACACCGCCCTCCTGTGCGAATTGTCCCGATCTCATGTTATCTTAAGGAGCGCTGCGACCGTGAAAACTGAACCGCTTATAAGCGTCATCATCCCGAGCTATAATCGGGCGCTTTTGTTGCCGAGAGCCATACAATCCGTTTTGAATCAAACGTATTCAAATTGGGAAATGATCATTTCAGATGATGGCAGCAGCGATAATACTTCCGAAGTCGTATCGCGTTTTATGGAAATGGACAGGAGAATCAAATTTACGGCATCTCCTGAGAATTTAGGGGTAAGTTCGGCAAGAAACCGAGGGATTGCCCGGGCTGAAGGAGAGTATATTGCCTTCCTGGATTCTGACGATGAGTGGTTAAGCCATCATCTTAAAGAATGCGCTGCGATTTTAACGGAAAATAAGGTCGGGGCGGTTTTGTCACTGTGGTACGAGGAAAGGCAAAACAAGCGGTTAAAAATTGACGAACCTTATGAAGGGGTAGATTATTTCCAAAACGCTGTCGATGAGTTGAAGCCAGAGATTCAAGGGAACCGCTACTTCTTTCGACAACGTTTCTATGAGTATTCTTTGCTGGAATACTTTTATTTCTACCATATTAACACCGCCGTAATTCGAAAAAGTGTAGTTGTACAGGCCGGCGGTTTTAACGAAAGCTTGATGGCTTGCGAGGATACGGAGTTTTTACTGAAGGTGTTTCAAAGCAGCGATATTTGCTTTATCAAAGATTACCATTTTATATATTATCAAGGTGAAGATAATTTGTACGCTTTTCTTGATCGGCAAAAACTGGACTTGGAACAGTTGGCTTTAAACCGTAAGTTGTTGGATAGATGGACGAAAATTGAATTGTGTAAAATAAGAGTTCGTAATAAAGAGAAGAAAAAGAAGTTCTGGAATAAGACGGATCCATTTCATCGGCAATGCCTCGACGCGTTAGGGGCAAATATTGCGGAGAAATATTTCACATTGGGTTACGCAAATAGGTACTCGCATAAACTTAGAGCACTGAAGTTTTATATCCGCTCCCTAAAGTACGGGCCAAGAGCGATCAAATTGGTTTATATGGGTAAAATTGTTTTTCCTGGATTATTTGATAAAATTAAAGTTGAACAGCCTAACTTAAATATATGGTGAACCGCAGGTGAGCAAAGTTGATTATTAGCGCCAGCAGAAGAACGGATATCCCGGCCTTTTTCGGAGATTGGTTTATGCGCAGAATTGCCGAAGGGTATTTTCACCGGGTCAACCCGTTTAATTACAAGCAGGTAACGGCCTTTAGCCTATTGCCCGAGGATGTGGACGGCATGGTGTTTTGGACTAAAAATCCTAAACCGTTCATGAGGCATTTGTCTCTACTGGATGATAAAGGTTACATGTACTATTTTCAATACACACTAAATGATTATCCGGAAATTTTCGAGCCTAATTTGCCTCCCGCTGCGAGCCGTGTGGGCTATTTCTGCGAGTTAAGCGAGCGGCTTGGGGCAAACCGGGTCATCTGGAGATACGATCCGATCATCATCAGCAATATCACCCCGGTGGAGTACCATCTTGAACGCCTGGAACGTTTAGCTGGCCAACTGGAAGGGTACACCGATCGATTGGTGATAAGTTTTATGGATTATTACGGGAAAGCGGTGGCGAGATTCAATAAACTGCAGCAAAACCATGCGGTGTTTTGCACCGATATTACTTTGCCCGATTACAGAGAACAACTGGACGAATTTGCCGCGAACATAAGCCGCATTGGAGCCGCTCATGGTATTTCCGTAGAGACTTGCTCGGAAGCCGCCGATTTGGATCACTGCGGGATTCTTCATGGCAGTTGTATTGATGCCCGGCTCCTCTCGAGCATCATCGGGCAGGATCTGGACTATGCCAAAGATAAAAATCAGCGGGATACTTGTCTTTGCACCGCAGCGGTAGACGTAGGCGTATACAATACGTGCAGGTTTAACTGTCAGTATTGTTACGCGGTCCAAAGCGAAAACGCCGTAGCCAAAACTTTGCAAAATCATATCATAGACAGCCCGTCTCTAATTTATAAATACAGTGAGGATTTGAAAATTCACAAGAAAAAGAATTAGGCAAAGAAGGTTCCGGCATGTATCATAAATCCTTTTATTACTTATGGAGTACGCAAACCGTAGCCAATATGGCTGATTTGTTATATACGCTCGCTTTAACAATATTGGTGCTGGATACTAGCGGCTCGATTATTGTGACTACGCTAATCCCGTTTATCACGGTCATTTCACGTCTGATCAGCGGTTTTTTTGCTCCCCTTTTAATCAACCGATTCAGACTGCCTTCTTTGTTGTTCATTTCGCAAATGGGACAGTTTGTTCTTTTCGCTTGCCTGACGGTATATCTATGGTTTGATCGATCCGGCGGACCAAACTTGATTTTTATCCTCATTATTGTATTGCTGTTATCATTTCTCGACGGATGGTCTACGCCATCACGCAATGCTTTGGTTCCCCGGTTGGTGGATGACAGCGGGTTGATGAAGGCGAATACGCTGATTTCCACATCCGATCAAATCGTCCAATTTGCCGGCTGGGCCCTTGGCGGGATTTTGCTTTCCTTTGCCGGGCCGCTCAACGTTATAGGTGTCGTAGCTGTATGTTATGGATTAGCCATGACGTTCACCATTTTTGTTACGGATCCAACCGAGACCCCGCGAACCTCCGTATGGAGCCTGAGAAGCAGGCGGAAGCATGATGTTGCCGAGTCCTCGGATTGGCAGGCGCTGAAGGAAGGCTGGGTACTCCTTTGGGAATCGAGAAGGCTACGCTCACTGCTGATTATGGATGCCACCGAACAATTTGGAGGGGCGGTTTGGGCCGGTTCCTTTATGCTCGTTTTTGTGATCGATGTCTTAAAACAAGGCGAACGGTGGTGGGGTTATATCAACGCAAGTTATTTTGGCGGGTCGGTATTGGGCGGCATCGTCCTAATCATGGTGGTTAAACGGTTGGAAAATAAAATAGTTGCAGCCCTGCTTTTTGGAACTTTCGGTTACGCGGCAATTACAGCATTGTACGCCGTTAATACCGTGCCTGTCATAGCTCTGCTCATTATGTTTCTGACCGGACCGATGACTGAGATGTCCAATATCTGCAGAAGAACGTTGGCGCAAAGGAGTGTTGACCCGCTGTTGTTGCCAAAAGTGTTTAGTGCGCAGTACACGGTTTTAAGTTTAATTTACGGAATCTCCTTAATGGCGATGAGTATCGTTGCGGATCTCTTTGGCGTGGCGTCGATATATCTGCTGGCGGCTGCGGTTAGCGCAATTGCTGTTGTTGTGGGGTGGACGAACCGCAGGGCGTTTGAACCCGCACCAGCGGCGGAGAATATCCCATTGTCGAATTAATGACCCCAAAAATCCAATAGTGCGATGAAGGAATTGTCTATTGTGAAATACCCTGAGCTTTTTGAATTTTACGAAATCGGACTAACGTTTTATTGTACATGGGATGTAGAAAATGGGGTAGGTGTTCGGCTTATGAAAGGAAATGTCATTGAAGTGGGATTTCAGGATGTGGTGATGTGAAAGTTAGCATATTAAGAAAGAAGTTGTGATTCGGATGAAATACAAATTAATTTGCTGTTTGTTTTTGCTAATATTGTTGGTTGCCTGTAATGCAGACCGAAGCAAAGAAAATATGGTTGTTGAGCCCAAAGCTCCGGCAAAAATAGAATTGCAAAATTATCAGGGAGCATGGACAGATAAAGATTTTAATCAATATACGTGCAGTGATTGTCTAAACAGCGTAGAGATATCCGTGAATGAAAATCGCGAAAATGAAGGGACGATTAGCATATTCTTATATAATCCCGGCAGAGTGACGGATTCAACGGCTGATTTTCAGTTGGTGGACAACAAGGCTGATTTTATATTTGATGATGATGCCGGGAAGGGGAAGGGAACCGTTACTTTTTTAGAAGATGAAATACATATTCGGCTAAGCTTGGAGCAAGCGATTGATGAGTTGAATGAAGTATATGATAAGGAGAGAATACTCGTTAGGGATCCTTATCAGGGATTAAAACGATACGATCCTCTCGAGCTTACCAAGGATTATTTGCATTTGAAGGATACGAGACTTCTAGAGCTTAACAGCAGTGCGGAATGGAACGAAGAACTAGAAGCCGGCCCGGAAATCGAGATCGTGAATAAAAAAGATGAATCGGGTAAGGTAATAGAAATGTACCAAGTGAACACTTTGAATAAAAAAATTGAAGAGCTAGGGATGTGAATTTTTTAAAAACTGGCGGTGAAAGGATGAATCGGATCGCTCGCGTTGCTCACTGATCTGAATAAACGAAAATAGCCCGCCCAGGTTAGCAGGCCAGGGTAACGGGCTATCTTCCGTATGATCTGGGAGGTTTCCCACCCAAGTGTTGTGCAGGGAGCCGGTGGCCGCCGGCTCCTTATTTCTATTGTTATCTTAGCATATCGCACCGCATACCTCAATTATACGAACAAAAATAAGCAGTCTTAATGGAGATTTATTCCGCCATCGTCTTTTTCACTAGTTGATCGGCCAACCGGGTCGTTTCCGGCAAACGGTATTTGGGCGCCAGCTTTAAGATCCACTCGCAAGCTGTGCTTAAGGATATCCGGTGGCCGACCGATACGAAAATCGGCTTGATATTGCGCTGCGTTCTGAGGACATGCCCGATCACTTCACGCCCGTCCGTGAGCGGGGAGAAGGAGCCTCTGTGCAATTCCGGCTCCGTATAATCGCCGCAAAGTCTGGTCTTCCCGCATCCGATCGCGGGGAGATCGTACAGCACGCCTAAATGGCAGGCCAATCCGAACCGTCTGGGGTGGGCCAACCCCTGGCCGTCGCATACGACTAGCTGCGGGGGAGTGACGATCCGCTCAAATGCCTTGATGATCGGTGGAAGCTCCCGGAAGGAGAACAGCCCCGGCACATAAGGAAAGTGAACGGTATCTTCAACGACCGCAGATTCCACAGGCTTCAGAGTATCAGCTTCCAAAATGACAACCGCGGCGATTAAGCGGTCGTTTTGTTCGCTGTAAGCCACATCTACGCCGGCAATGTAACGGATTGGCTGAGGAAATGCATCCTGCCTGATCACTTTTGCAGCCAGTTCCCGCTGCAGTTGAATGGCTTCCGCTTCCGTCAAATCCCAGCGGTGTTCCCGAAGTATTTTCAATTTCGACTCCCCTATCATTTCCCGGTATATTAAACTTATTGTAGCAGATTCTAGTTTGATTTCGACATTGGCGCCGATATATATTGGTATATCTAAACGGGAGGTTTGAGACTTGTTAAAGCAAGCGGAACGGTTATGGAGTTTGATTATTGAAAAGGGAGCGGCTAAGGAGGACGGTTTTCAGGAAGCGTTGAGACTGCGGCCCAGTGCCGGCGAAGCGGATTTCGAGAATGCCGAAAAGGCGCTTGGTTTGAAGTTTCCCGAGGAAATGAAAGCTTTCTATAAAATACATAACGGGCAGGACTGGGATCTGGGATCGGAGCCGTTCGTGAGGAATTTGACGCTCAGCCCGCTTGAGGAAATTGTGGAAAATTGGAACTTCCTGCGGGAGGAGTTTGATGCGGATGAAATGGAGCCGGACATTGGGCAAGAAATCAAGCCGCTGCTATGGAATGACAAGTGGATTCCGATCGCGTCGAACGGCGGCGGGGACTACTTATGCCTGGACATGGACCCGGCGGAAGCGGGCCAAGTCGGACAGGTGCTCTACTTCTGGCATGATTGGGGGAACCGTTCCGTGGAAGCGGCTAGTCTGTTTTCTTTTATTCAAATATGTCTGGATGAAGAGGACGAATAGAAAGGCGAGTCAACCGCAAACCTGAAAGGAGACCGATGATGTCCAAAGAGAAGCTGGTGGAAGGGAAGCTGCAGGCTTTTACCGCAGCGAGCCGGGGGCAGCGCCAAGAACGGAAGGAGATGCTGGTTGAAGAGATTTTGGTGTCCGGTGAAGTGCAAGGCGCGGTTCTCTGGCTCACGGATCGTTTGGCAGGGGCCGGGCAGATCGATGGAAGTACAGGTTTTATCACCGAATTAAGGGACTCCGAGCTTACGGCTGACCTGCTGGAAGTAGCCTATGAAAGCCTGCGGGCGGATGGCGTTGCTTTCATGGCGCATGTTGTCCCTGCGGCGCGTCTCATGCATATCGCGAAAAAGGCTGCCGACAAAACGGAAACCGAACTTTATGTCCAGTACCGGGCCGCCGCGCTCGTGGATGAAATGCTTGCTATGGCCGTTGCTTTGCCCGAGGAAGCCCTGAAGCTGATACTGTCCCAATTCTATAGCGATACGCAAACGGAAGAACTGAAGTGCCGCATCTGGTGGAGATTGGCGGAGCGGGGGATCGATATCTCCGGACGGATCAACGCGCTGCTGACGAATTTTCATAACTATAAAACCCCCGAACTGGCCGGCAATAGTTTGCTGGCTTTATGGGCGGCCTTGCGGAAGGGATTTTTTGACTCTCCGATCCCGGACAGCGATAAAACCTGCCAGATTTGGTTATGGCATTTAGTGACGGACCTTGTTTCCAAGCTAAAACCGAAGTACGACGAGAATACCCGTTTAGGGAGCGTAGGCTGCCTGTTGGAGGCCGCAAGCATGTACCCGCAGACGCAGCGTCTGATCCTGGAGTGCATGGAAAACTGGGGGATCAAAGAGCCGAAACGGCCGCGCGGCGATTTTCAGCTCGATCTTAAGGCGCTTTATGACCGCTGCCGCAATCATCCCGGCACTACTTGCTTGCCCGATAATTACGCGATTACGAAAAAAGGGATTATGATGACGGCACGCCAGTAAATAAGCTTGCGTAAAAAACGCAGGCCAGCATTCTGCACGCGATGGATCTGACCGCTAGCGGCTAACGGACACGAAAGCCCTTATTTGCCCGAAAAAGCGGCGTTTTAAATTCTAACGGACCAGTGAGCTCTTATTTGCGCGAAATAGGCGGAAAAGGCGGGCTTAGATACCAAATAAGGTCTGTGGTGTCCGTTACACTCCGCAAGCTGTTAATTTCCCCGAAATAACGGCGCTGCGGTCCGTTAGAATGGGAGGAAAAGCATGAAATATTTTGAGGAGGCCAAGTACCTTTGGCAGACGTATGTTCCTCCGCAAGGTCAAGCGGAGACTGTTCAGGGCGAACTGATTCGAGCCATCGAGAAACTTCGGGACGAGGCCCAAAGAAACGGAAACATCAACTGGGATAAAGGTTTTGTCAGATTTTGCGATTATATCGAGAAGACATTGTGCGAGTCCGAAGTGTTTGAGAAGAGCGCAAAAAAGGAAATCCGTAAGAGCGTCAAGATGCTCAGAAAATACAAGAGGCCGTATTTGGAAGACGACATCTACGATGAGTTGTCGGACCGCATTGTGGAATGGTATTTGCAAAATAAAGAGCCGATTCCCAAGCCTTATGACCCAAAACTGTATCGTTAGGCGGAGGTTACGTAAGGGTAAGGGGGATCGATCAAGAATGGGAGACATCACCTTTATGCCGGACTGGCGTCCCCCAAAAAGCAGCGCTTCTCCAATCACGGGGGATCGCTGCTTTAATGCCTTCTTATGCGCTCGCGAAGAGCCCGCTCGGCCTGCTTCTTGAACTGCAGCGGAGTCTGCTGTTCATATTTGAAGAAGACACGCGAGAAATAGGCCGCGTCCGAGAACCCCAGATCAATCGCCACCCGGTAGACCGGCAGGTTGCTGTGCAGCAGCATCTCCTTGGCCCGGCTGATCTTCTGCACGGAGACGTATTCGGTAAAGGTGACCCCGGTACGGCTTTTGAACAGGCGGCTGAAATATTGCGGATTCAGGTGAATGAAGGCGGCAACCTCAGATAAAGTCAGTTCGCTGGTAATATGCCGTTCAATATATCGCAGTGCCGTCGCAATCAGATCTTCGTCCGGCTTGGGAGTGGCAGGGGGTGTCTCTGCGTCCATAGCTTCGCCCGGATTCAAGGACTGGATCGCCTTATCGAGCGCAGATTTGAGCTGGTGGGGCGGCACCGGCTTCAGGAGATAGTCAATAACCCCACACTGCAGTGCTTCGCGGGCATATTGGAAATCACTGTAAGCCGTCAGAATAATCGTCTTCGTCAGTGGGAATCTGTGGATAATCTGCTGCTGGGCCTCCAGTCCGTTTTTCTCGGGCATGCGGATATCCATCAGCAGAATTTGCGGCCCTAACAGCTGTACCTTGTGGATCGCTTCCTCGCCGTTGAGCGCATCCTCCACCACCTCCAGGTCCAGCGGCAGCCTTTGAATGATTTTGCGCAGCGCCATTCGCTCCAGCGGCTCATCCTCAACAATCATCAGTTTAATCACAAATGTTCATCCTCCATTCGGATCGGCAGATGCTCCTTCAAGCAGGGCAGGGTAATATGGACCAAGGTGCTAACATCCGGCTCGCTGCGGATGCTAAGGCCGTACGATTTGCCGAAATAGCCGCGCAGCCGTTCATGCGTGTTGAACAGTCCGATCCCCGTATGTGTGCCCTTGTCCTCATCCTCGTTGGCGAACGCACGCAGCATATCCGGCTTAAAGCCTCTGCCGTTATCCGCAACCGTGATGACAATCCGGTTATCCGGCGTTCGGCAGCCGCTGATCCGTACGGTGCCGCCGTCGCGCTTCTGCTCAAGTCCGTGGATGAAGGCATTCTCCACCAAGGGCTGCAGCACCATCGACGGGATGCGGTAATCCATAATCTCAGGATCGACTTTAATCTCATATTGAATCCGGTCGCTGTAGCGCAGAGTCTGGATGTAGAGATATTTTTTAATCGACTCGATTTCCGTGCGGATCTTGGGGAATTCCTCCACATTCTTCAGATTGTAGTGCAGCAGGTCGCAAAGGTTATAGATCAGCTCTTCGGTTTCCGGGGCATTTTCGATCAGGGCCATACGGGCGATCGTGTTCAGTGTGTTGAACAGAAAATGGGGATTAATCTGTGCCTGAAGCTGCTTCAGCTCCATCGTTTTGGCTTTTTGCTCCAGCAACAGATTCTCGCGGCTTTCCTTGAGAAATTGCTCCTGCACCATTTTTTTCATACTGATCTCGGCAATATAGTTCGCAACAAAGGTATCGAAATTGACCGAATCCTCCAGGTATTGCCGGCTGACGAGCGGAATCTGCCCAATCGCCTCCAGTACCTTTTGCAGCGGCAGCCCGAATTCAACGGAGATGCGCTCGGCGTCAATTTTCGCACGGTCCGCTTCATCCGTCAGCACTTGCCCGCCCAGCACCGCCCCCAGAAAATAACCTTCGGCAATGATTGGCGCCACACAGTCCTGCAAACCCAGATGGCAGCGGTAGATTTGCGGTTCGCGGTGTTTCATCGCCAGCTTCCCTGCCTCATAGTCGCAACTGATGCATCTCCGCTCTCCTTCGCTGGAAGAACGCACCAGCTTGCAGAACGGGGAGAAATTGCTCCACGTACCCATCGGATTACCTTCCGCGTCAATCGTAATAACGGGAAACAGCACGATTTTGGCCAGCTTCTCCTGTATGCTCTTGAATGCTTCCACTTCGATAATGTCGGCAAGTTGAATCACTTCGGACATGGTATCGCCATTCCTTTCAGAGGTTTGAACACTTACTTTCACTGAACCCTGCTCCTCCGGCAAGGAGGCAGCTGTCAAGATAGTGGGATTATGCCACAGCTTATTTGTAAGCGCAATCAATTATTGCATATTAACTACATGTAATTTTTTGCCATGTCATTAAAGTACCAGGCAGCGAGTCGTAATAGTCCTGTTTTGAGTGGTTAAAGTCAAATATTTGCGGCCCTGTTCTTCGTACAATGGAGATGAATACGCAAGTTCAAATCTATGGAGGTGCGCAAAATTATGCGGCAGGAAGCACTCGGACTTATTGAAACAAAAGGGCTGGTCAGCGCAATCGAAGCAGCGGATTCAATGGTAAAAGCTGCAAATGTGACCTTGATTGGCTATGAAAAAATCGGATCCGGTCTGGTAACCGTTATGGTTAGAGGAGATGTGGGCGCTGTCAAGGCGGCAACGGATGCGGGCGTAGCTTCCGCAAAACGGGTAGGCGAGGTCATTTCGGTACATGTGATTCCAAGACCGCATATGGACGTTGAGAAAATTTTGCCGAAGCTGTCTGAACAATAAAACCGGGGTGAGAGTATGGATGAAGCAATTCTGAAGCAGGTGATTGAAGCGGTTGTCCAGGCAAGCCCCGGGGGTGTGCCTTCCGCCCCGGCAGCCGATGCTGCCGCAGGCTTTCCGCTGAACAACCAACAGTATACGGAAAAGAGGGAGCAAGACGTGACAAGCCATTACAACGCGATAACGGAATATGTCGGCTCAGCCACGGGGGATACCGTGGGCCTGGTGATCGCCAATCTGGACCGCCATCTGCATGAGAGCATGGGCCTGGACCCGAGATACCGTTCTATCGGCATCATCAGCTCGCGCACCGGCGCAGGCCCGCAAATTATGGCTGCCGACGAAGCGGTGAAGGCGACCAACACGGAAGTGGTCTCGATTGAGTTGGCGCGGGACACCAAGGGCGGGGCCGGACACGGCTGCACCATTATTTTTGCCTCCGAAGATGTCTCCGATTCCCGCCGGGCAGTAGAAGTGGCGCTCAAAGAGCTGCCGCGCACCTTCGGCGATGTCTACCCTTGCGATGCCGGACATGTGGAGCTTCATTATACAGCACGTGCGAGTCTGGCATTGGAGAAAGCTTTTGGTGCACCGGCGGGCAAATCCTTCGGTATTCTTGTTGGTGCTCCGGCTGCGATCGGCCTGCTGATGGCGGACACCGCACTCAAAACAGCCAATGTAGAGATTGTAACCTATGCTAGCCCGGATAAAGGTACAGCCCGCTCGAATGAAATTATCGTCACGATTACAGGCGATTCCGGCGCGGTCCGCCAAGCGGTGATCTCCGCCCGCGATGTGGGCGTAAGCGTACTAAGATCGATGGGCCACAACCCGGTATCGATGGCACAGTCTAATCTGTAGAGCAGCACAGGCATACATGTAAAACGTTGAAGGAGTGGCTACTGTGAATGAGAATGCCCTTGGTCTGATTGAGGTGATCGGTTATCCGGCGGCGTTGGAGGCTGCCGATACCTGTGTGAAATCGTCCCATGTCAAGCTGCTGGGCTACGAGAAAGCGCGGGATGGGCGGATCGTGGTCAAAATTACCGGAGATGTGGGTGCGGTCAAAGCTGCGGTAGAGGGAGCAAAGAACAGCGCCGGCAAGCTGGGGACGGTTATAGCGGCGATGGTCATTGCCCACCCGGCGGAAGGTATCGGACGGATGGTCCATTCTCCTGAAACCGTATTCACCGAATCGGGGGCGGAACAGACGCCTGTAGAGCCGCTGGAGGAAACTGCGGGCGGGAAAACGGTAGCGGATCCGGAAGCGGAACAGGCGCCCGTGGCCGAAGCTACGGATCAGGAGTTGCGGACGGAGCCGCAGTCAGAGCTGCAAGTACCGCATTCAGAGCCGCCAATGCCGCAACAAGAGCAGCAAGTAGAGCAAGTAGAGCGGAAAGAGGTAGAGGTCGGCTGCAATCTGTGCGGCGATCCGCTGTGTAGGAGGATGAAAGGCCAGCCGGTCACGCTCTGTCTGCACCACCGGCCGCGCCCAGCCAAAACAAATAAGGATGGTCAACCGTGATGGACATAAATAATCAGCTGGTACAAAGTCTTGCGGCGGAAATCGCGAGCACGCTTAAAGTAAAGGACCGCAGCTATAGCATCCCGGTTGGAATCTCCGCCCGCCATATCCATTTGGACCGCCAGGATATGGAGGTGCTGTTCGGAGCTGGCCATGAGCTGACGGTCAAAAGCAATCTGAAGCAGCCCGGTCAATTCGCCGCTTCGGAAACCGTCTGTATCGCCGGCCCCAAAGGTTGCTTTCCAAGCGTCCGCGTGATGGGGCCGCTGCGGCCGTCCAGCCAGATCGAAATTTCGCGCAGCGATGCTTTTGCGCTCGGCATTAACCCTCCCGTCCGCGACTCGGGAGATACGGCAGGCGCTGCGAGCTTGTGTGTGATCGGCCCCAAAGGCATGCTGGTGATGAACCATAAGGCGATCTGTGCCAAACGCCATATTCATATGAGTGAAGAGGATGCAACCCGGTTTGGGGTGAAGAACGGCGATTCAGTCACTGTAGATTCGGAGGACTCCGGCAAGAAAATCATGTTTCATGATGTACGTATCCGCGCAGGCCATGAGTTCGTGCTGGAGATGCATATCGATACCGATGAGGCAAATGCGGCAGAGGTGAAGAACGGAGACACCGTTCGGATCACTGCAGTGCATTCGCAAGGGTGAAGCCGATGGGCGCTGTGTTGAACACCGAAACCTTAATCCGCCAGATGCTGGAGTCGTTGCTGCCCGCACTGAGCAAGAGAGTCGTTGTGTTCCTCAGCGGAGGCACAGTGAACGAAGACTGTGTAGCCAGGTTACTGGCGGATTATCCGCTGTACCGCTACAGTCTCGTCATCGATGACAGCCCCGGCTTGCCCCTGCTGGATGAGACGCTGTTGTCCCGGTTGTCCGCGCGCAGATTAACCGGGCTGGCCGAAATCGAGCAAGCCTTGCGCGAGGCGGAGCTGGTGCTGATTCCACTCGCCACCCGGGGCGCATTAAGCAAGATCGCGCTTGGCATCACCGACAGCCCGCTTACCGCTGGCATCGCCACGGCGATCATGCTGCGCAAGGAGATCATTGCGGTCCGTGACGGCTATGATCCGCTACATACCGTGCAGGCCGCCGCCGGGATGGGCGGCAACGCGGCGTACAACAGGATGCTGCTGGGTTATGAGCGTACACTGCAGGACTTTGGCGTTAAGGTGGTCACACTCGCGGAGTTCCGCGAAACGCTGAGCACGTACGGGCTGCTGGCGGAGGGAGACCTTGCTGCTGGCATTTCGCCAGGCAGCGGAAGTACAGCCGCCCAGAACCCGCCGAACGCCCCCCATCTGCCGGATTCGGTCATTACCCTAGCCGATGTGCAACATATTTCAGGGGGGACGCTGAGCGCGCGGGAGGATGCCATCATCACCCCGCTGGCCCGTGAGCTGCTGGAAGCTCGCGGGGTAGAGCTCCGTTTTCTGAAGAAGTAAGTGAGCAATAAGCATAAGAAGCAGGAGGAAACGGCAATGAAGATTTTGGATCATGATCTGCAATCCATACAGGAGGTTCGCGTCATTCTCGCAGCCGCCAAGGAAGCTCAGAAGGTTCTGCAAAGCTACAGCCAGGAGCAAATTGATCACATTGTAGCGCAGGTGGCCGCGGCGGCAGAACAGGCCGCCGTCAAGCTCGCCCAAATGGCCCACGAGGAGACCGGATTTGGCCGCTGGGAAGACAAGGTCATTAAAAATACATTCGCCAGCAGAGAGCTGCACCAGCATATTAAGGACATGAAGACCGTCGGTGTAATCGCTACCCATGAAACCGATCAGATCGTGGAGATCGCCGTACCGGTCGGTGTAATCGCCGGACTGATTCCATCAACCAATCCAACCTCGACAGTGATTTACAAAAGCTTGCTGGCGCTGAAGACAGGCAACGCTATCGTCTTTTCGCCCCATCCGTCCGCACGCCGCTGCATTAGCGAGACAGTAGCTATTCTCTCCGCTGCGGCGGTGCAGGCGGGAGCGCCTGAAGGCATTCTGGGCTGCCTGTCGATTCTCAGCATGCCGGGCACCAGCGAGCTGATGAAGCACCGCGACACCTCGCTTATCCTGGCCACCGGCGGGGAAGCGATGGTGAAGGCGGCTTACAGCTCCGGCACACCTGCCATCGGTGTCGGCCCGGGCAATGGCCCGGCCTTCATCGAGCGGTCGGCGGATATTCCGAACGCGGTCAAGCGGATTATTGACAGCAAGACGTTTGATTACGGTGTGATCTGTGCTTCCGAGCAATCGATTGTGGTGGAGAAGGTGAGCAGACAGCAGGTTGTACAGGAGCTGCTGCGGCAAGGAGCCTACTTCCTGAACAGCGAGCAATCGGCCCAGCTGGGCTCCTTCCTGCTGCGGTGCAATGGCACGATTAATCCGCAGGCGGTCGGCAGGTCGCCGGAGAAGCTGGCGGCGATGGCCGGCTTCAGCATTCCGGCCGGAACCCGGGTGCTGATCTCGGAACAGACGACTGTTTCGCACAACAATCCTTATTCTCGTGAGAAGCTGACGCCTGTGCTGGCTTTTTATGAGGCAGAGGATTGGCAAGCGGCCTGCGAGCGCTGCATGGAGCTGCTGGAAGGGGAGGGTAAAGGCCATACCATGACGATCCATTCGCGCAATGAAGCTGTGATCCGGGAGTTTGCGCTCCACAAGCAGGTGTCACGCCTGCTTGTAAATACTCCGGCAGCGCTGGGCGGCATTGGAGCAACCACGAATCTTCCTCCGGCCATGACGTTGGGGTGCGGTGCGGTTGGCGGCAGCTCCACATCGGATAACATCGGCCCGATGAACCTGCTGAACATCCGCCGTTTAGCCTATGGTATGCGTGAGATGGAGGATTTGCGGGAGCCTGTACCGGTGTGTGCGGCAAAGCAGATGACGGCTGAGGCAGCGGCAGTACCGGCAGCACCGACGGCACCGGCAGCAATGAATGAGGCCCAACTGGAAGCGATCGTACAGCAGTTGCTGCGGCAACTGATGGGATAAGGGAGGAATCACAGCATGCATCTGGCTACAGTCATCGGCAAGGTCGTCTCTACCCAGAAATGTGAGAAGCTGATCGGCGCCAAGCTGCTTATGATCAAATCAGTGGACGAGAAGCGCAGAATGACCGGTGATGATGTGTTCGTTGCCATTGATATGGTTGGCGCGGGAATCGGTGACCTGGTGCTGATTGACTGGGGCAGTTCCATGTATGAGGACATCCGCTTATCCGCAGATATGTCCATTGTCGGGATTGTGGACGATTTGCAGACCGACGAATGACGTGGAACGGAGGCAAAAGGAATGAAGCGTTTTTGTGTAAAGACGGAGGTCTATTTTGATACAGGCGCGCTTGAATATTTAACGCTGCTCGATAACCGCCGGGCCCTGGTCATTACCGATCCTTTTATGGTGCAGGCCGGGTTCGCGGATACATTAATTCATATTCTGCAGACCAGTGTGGAGGATTACCAGCTCTTCACCGGCGTAAAGCCTGATCCGCCTGTTGAGGTGGTGGCCGCCGGAGTGAAGGAGTACCTGGCCTTCCGTCCCGATCTGATTATTGCCCTGGGCGGAGGTTCTACCATTGACGCGGCCAAAAGCATTTTGCTGTTCGCCCGCCAGCATGCCGGAAATGCGGATGACGGTGGCAAGCCGCTGTTCATCGCCATACCGACGACAAGCGGCACCGGATCGGAAGTGACCTCCTATTCGGTCATGACGCTGGGCGACACGAAGATTCCGCTCGTCTCACAGGACATCATCCCGGATGTGGCGATCCTGGACACCGCCTTTCTGAAAACCGTGCCGCCGCAGATTACCGCCGATACCGCCATCGATGCGCTCACGCATGCCGTCGAAGCTTATGTGTCGAGCGAGCATTCCGATTATACGGATGCGCTCTGCGAGAAGACCGTCGAGCTGATCTTTGACTATCTGCTGCGCGCCTATCACAGCGGCGATGATCTGGAGGCACGGGAGCGCCTGCACAATGCCTCCTGTCTGGCCGGCATGGCGTTTACGAACGCGGCGCTGGGCATTACCCACAGCATGGCACATACACTGGGCGGGCATTTTCATCTGCCGCATGGACGGGCGAACGCCGTGCTGCTGCCCCATATTATCGAATACAACGCTGACCTGGAGAGCGGCGGTGAGAGCCAGGCGGCGGCGCGCTATTGCAAGCTGGCCCATCGCCTGCACCTCCCGGCGGCCACAGTGGCGGAGGGCGTGGCCAGCCTGGTTTCGGCGGTGCGGGCGCTGCAGAAGCTGACCGGCACACCGGCGTCGCTGGAAGCGGCCGGTATTGACCGTGAGGCTTATGAAGCACTGCTGTCCACGATGAGCCAGGCGGCGCTGAAGGATAAATGCACCGCGACCAATCCGCGCGAGGTCAATGTTGAGCAGCTGGAACAGTTGTTTCGTAGGGTGTATTAGCGCTTATCATGAACAGCTGGCAAGCATTATGAAAGCAAACTGAAGGGGGAGGCTATACGATGACCAAAGTCTACGATATGCCCAA
The DNA here is from genome assembly GCF_023715465.1 of Paenibacillus macerans. Lineage (GTDB taxonomy): Bacteria > Bacillota > Bacilli > Paenibacillales > Paenibacillaceae > Fontibacillus > Fontibacillus macerans_A. The sequence continues at coordinate 369,146 of NZ_JAMBOE010000005.1, read as the reverse complement.
ATCAGCAGCAGTAACCGGCCGGATCGGCCATCTGATCGACAACCTGATGTCCGGCACTCCGGAGATCGAAGCCGAAAGAGCGGTGCTGATTACGGAATCTTTTAAGCAAACCGAGCATCTTCCGATGATTATCCGCCGTGCCAAAGCGCTGGAGCATATTCTGCAGAACATGACGCTGGTGATCCGGGACAAAGAGCTGATCGTGGGCAATTTGACTGCCAAGCCAAGAGGCTGTCAGATCTTTCCCGAGTTTTCGAACCGTTGGCTGCTGTGCGAGTTCGCTACGGTGGCCCGCAGAACGGGTGACGTGTTTACGATCTCGGATGATGCGGTCAGCAAGCTGAAGTATTCCTTTGAATATTGGAACGGCCGCACGGTGCAGGAGTTGGCAACTTCCTTCATGTCTCCCGAAGCGTTGACGGCGATCGATGCGGAAGTTTTTACGGTAGGCAATTATTATAATAACGGCGTTGGCCATATTTCTGTGGATTATGGAAAGGTGCTGTCCAAGGGCTTCAAGGGCATTATCGAGGAGGCGCAGCAGGCCAAAGCGGAGGCCGACCGTTCATTGCCGGATTATATCAAAAAAGAACAGTTTCTGAACGCGGTGATCATCTCTGCGGAAGCAGCCATCCAGTTCGGCAAACGGTTCGCGGAGCTGGCCAAGAGTCAGGCCGCAGCCTGCAGCGACGGCGTTCGCCAGCGGGAGCTGCTGCAGATTGCCCGCAATTGTGAGCAGGTTCCGGCGAACCCGGCATCCAGCTTCAGCGAAGCGGTACAGTGTTTCTGGTTCGTGCACATGCTGATTCAAGTGGAATCCAACGGGCACTCCGTGTCTCCGATGCGTTTTGACCAATACATGTATCCGTATTACAAACAGGACATCGAGCGTGGTACCCTTCGCCATGAAGAAGCCCAGGAACTGCTGGACTGCCTGTGGGTGAAGCTGAACGAGATTAACAAAATCCGCGACGAAGCCTCCAGCAAAGCTTTTGGCGGATACCCGATGTTTCAGAATCTGGTGGTCGGCGGTCAGAATGAGGAGGGGCTTGACGCTACCAACGAGTTGTCCTTCGCCTGCCTGGAGGCGACGGCCCATGTGAAGCTGCCACAGCCTTCCGTCTCGATCCGCGTCTGGAACCGCACACCGGATGAACTGCTGCTGAAGGCAGCGGAGGTCAGCCGTCTGGGGCTTGGACTCCCGGCGTATTACAACGATGAGGTCATCATCCCCGCGCTGGTCAGCCGTTCCGTAAGTTTGGCGGATGCGCGCGACTACGGCCTTATCGGCTGCGTTGAGCCGCAAAAGGGCGGAAAAACCGAAGGCTGGCATGACGCCGCATTCTTCAATCTGCCGAAGGTGATGGAGTTTGTCATCGGCAACGGCACCGTCAATGGCAAAAAAGCCGGGATCGCCACCGGAGACTTCGCCTCCTTCACCTCCCTGGATGAGATTATGGAGGCTTACCGCAAGCAGATGGAACATTTCGTCAATCTATTGGCTCAAGCGGATAACTCGGTGGATTATGCCCATGCGGAAAGAGCACCATTGCCGTTCCTGTCCTCCATGGTGTATGACTGTATCGGCAGAGGCAAATCGCTGCAGGAAGGCGGCGCCTTCTATAACTTCACCGGACCGCAGGGCGTAGGCATTGCTAATGTAGCGGATGCCATGTACGCGATTCAGAAGGTGATTTTCGAAGAGCGGAAAACAACGTTGCCAGAGCTGAAGGCAGCGCTTGAACGCAATTTTGGCCTGGCCCAGCCGGCTGCTGCTACAGCCTCTGCTCCCGTCTCGCTGGATACGTTGACCCAGGAGCATATTGTTGAACTGATCAAAAAATTCCTCATGGAAGGCAACCAGATTTCTTTAGCCCAGTTTGGTGCGCAAGCCGATGTGAAGGTGGATCTGGGCAACAGCCAGAGCCAGGGTCAAGGCAATGACGCCCGCCTGCGCGAGTGGCTGATTGCCGCGCCGAAATACGGCAACGACATCGAAGAGGTCGATGAATTGGCCCGTCAGGTAGGACTTGTCTATTGCCGTGAAGTGCAGAAGCATGTCAATCCGCGTGGCGGCACCTTCCAGCCCGGACTGTATCCGGCTTCGGCCAATGTGCCGTTGGGCGCCGCCACCGGGGCAACGGCGGACGGACGGCTGGCGGGCGAACCGCTGGCCGATGGGGTGTCGCCGGTATCTGGCCGGGATACCAGTGGACCTACGGCTTCGGCCAACTCGGTGGCGAAGCTGGATCATCATATCGCCTCTAACGGTACGCTGTTCAATCAGAAGTTCCATCCGTCCGCGCTGAGTGGACCGGCGGGACTGGAGAAGCTGGCGGCGTTGGTCAGAGGTTTTTTTGACCAGAAGGGGATGCATGTGCAGTTTAATGTGATCAGCCGTGATACGCTGCTGGAGGCCCAGCGCAATCCTGAGAAATACAAGAACCTCGTCGTCCGTGTGGCGGGCTACAGCGCCCATTTCACCACACTTGACAAGAAACTGCAGGATGACATTATTAACCGGACGGAGCAGACAATGTAACTATATAGATCAGGAGGCCCACCATGAATGAAGTCATTTGGGAAGCCAGGGGGATGGTCAGCGATATCCAGCGCTTTTCGCTCCATGACGGACCAGGTATCCGCACGATCGTATTTCTGAAGGGCTGTCCGCTGCGCTGCAGATGGTGCAGCAATCCCGAAACCCAGGCTCCCGGCAGCCAGCTGATGGTGCAGGAGGACAACTGCGTCAGCTGCGGACGCTGCGCAAAGGTCTGTCCGGTGGGAGCCATCAGCTATCGGCCGAAGGTGACGGTTAACCGCCTAAGCTGCGTATCCTGCGGACTTTGCAGCGCCGAATGCGGCAGCGGGGCGCTGACTATGAACGGCAAAGAGATGGGCACCTCTGAGATTGTGTCCATTCTGCGCAAGGATGAGGCTTATTACCGGCGTTCCGGCGGGGGAATTACCCTCTCCGGAGGTGAGCCGCTCTATCAGAGCGACTTTGCTCTAAACCTGCTGCGTGCCTGCAAGGATCAAGGCTGGAACACAGCGATTGAAACCACGGCCTTCTGTAATCCGGCCGTGCTGGATAACGTGCTGCCGCTGCTCGATACGGTTTTGCTGGACATCAAGCACATGGAGGACAGTAAACACTATGAATATGTGAAGCAGTCCAATTCGCTGATTCTGGAGAACGCCCGGCGGATTGCCAGGCAGGGGGAGCGGGTGATTATTCGCGTTCCCGTCGTTCCCGGCTTCAACGACACGATCCATGAGATTGCCGCCATCTCCTCGTTTGCCGCGGAATTGCCTGGGGTACGGGAGCTGCATCTGCTGCCTTTTCACCGGCTGGGCGAGAATAAATACACCTACCTGGGCACGGAATACCATATGAAGCAACAGACTCCACCGCCAAGCGACGGGATGGAGAGCCTGCGCCATGTGGTGGAAGGTTATGGCTTGCGCTGCCAAATCGGCGGTTGAATTTATAAAGAAGTAGGGATGGAAGAGGAGGAGGAGCCGTATATGAAGGTGCTGGTCATTAACAGCGGCAGCTCATCCTTGAAATATCAGCTGTTTGATATGAAGGATGAATCGGTGCTTGCGAAGGGGATTATTGAAGAGATTGGATCGGAGCAGGCGATACTTCGTCAGGATTGTACGCCACCGCTGCCACCGCAGACCGGTTTGCGGATCCAGGGGCATGAGGAGGCCATCAGCCTTATGCTTGCGGCGCTGACGGATCCGGTCAGCGGGTCCATCGCCTCGGTGCGGGAAATCGCGGCAGTAGGGCACCGGATTGCCCATGGCGGCGAATTCTTTTCGGATTCGGCACTGGTGGACGATGAGGTGCTGCAGGCGGTAAGACGCAATATCGAGCTGGCGCCGCTGCACAATCCGGCCAATCTGAAGGGGATCGAATCGTTCCGCCAGCTGCTGGGCGAGGAGACGCCGATGGTGTGTGTGTTCGATACCGCTTTTCACCAGACGATACCGCAGGAGAGCTACATGTATCCATTGCCCAGAGACTTGTATGACCGCTATAAAATCAGAAGATACGGGTTCCATGGAACCTCGCATAAGTATGTCAGCTTACGCCTTGGCGAAATTACCGGCCAACCCCTCCAGGGAACCCGTGTAATCTCCTGCCATATCGGCAACGGAGCCAGCATTACCGCTATTCGGGACGGGGAGTCTGTAGATACCAGCATGGGCATGACCCCGCTGGAAGGCCTGATGATGGGAACCCGCTGCGGCGATATCGACCCGGCGATCATTCCCTTTGTGATGGCCAAAGAGAAGCTGAGTCTTGGCGAGATCAATTCGCTGCTGAACAAGCATAGCGGGCTGGCCGGCATCTCCGGCCAGAGCTCCGATTTGCGCGAGATCATCCGCTGCGCCGATGAAGGCCATGAGGGCGCAAGGCTGGCGCTGAGTATGTATGTACAGCGCATTCGCAAATACATCGGCTCCTACAGCGCCGTGCTGAACGGTCTGGATGCGCTGATCTTTACCGGCGGGGTCGGAGAGAATTCTGACTATATCCGCGCCAAGGTCTGCGAGAGCCTGTCCTATCTGGGGCTGGAGATGGACCCGGAGTTGAACCGGAGCCGCTCGCCTGGCGAGCGCAAGATCAGCACCCCCGCCTCACGTGTGGCGGTGCATATCATCCCCACTAACGAAGAGCTGATGATTGCCCGCGATACACAGCGGCTCGTCCAACAGCGTGTTGCTTCTGCGGCGGTGCACCAGTCTGTCTCATTGTGATGCGGTCAATGTCAATAAACCTTGTTATAACGGTTATTTGCCGGTATGACAAGGTTTTTTTGAGATACTAGAATTTATAACTCTACTTTCGCAGAGCAAAAATCAGCTTGAGTCTTTGAGCTGAAGGTTTTCAAAGAATTAAGATAGGCGGCTGGAAAAATAGAAAAATACTGCTTCGTTTGGTAAAGTGAGAGTGACGAGCTTCTAATATCAGATAGAAGAGGTGTCTTTCATTGTTATAGACCATCAGCCCGACCTAAATCAACTGCCAAACGAATTAAAGTATTCTTTTCTTGGGGTGGGCGGAAGATCAACACTCGCTGTCTGGACGCTTTGCACGATCATCCCGTTTGATCAGGGTAGCAGAGAAACAGACAAGCTTGGGAGAAGAAAATATTTGGTGGAGAAGCAGATCGGTTCGAGATAATTTAGACGGGCTTAGAAGAAGGAAGCAGGTTTAGGGGAGGTGAAACAGAACGGACAAGAGTCAAGACAGGAGACCAATGACGAGACGCGAGGGAAACGAAAAGACCGTGATTTTGCTGTAGCCTGAACTCTTCCATCTGCAGCAACGCCACACCGTTCATGCTAACTCACACCAATCAAGTTGATTCGCATTAAGCTAACCCCTACCCATTAAGTTGCTCTTCGTCAAACTCCCCCCACCGTTCCATCGTGTCGATCAGGCCGCAGCCGCAAGGGGCTGGTTCGGTTGGTGAGCGATCAGCTGGCGGTAAGGGATCGCCGGAACCGCCGCACACATGTGCAGCAACTTCTGCCGCATCGTTTCTTCCGCTCCGGGCAGGTGCAGCCGGCGGCGTCCGGTGTACTCGTTGAGGTACGCCTGCAGATGCTTCAGTCCCAAGGCTATATATGTACTCTTCAGCGATACCCACGCCTCTCTCACCACTTTCCGCAAGGGCGCATACAGCCGAAAGGCTTGAGAGAACAACTGCACCGCCGATGTACGGACATCCACATGCCCATTGATGAACGAGGTTAGATCGTGACGGTTTGCCCTGTTTTCGCTTCCCCGCTTATGCGGCACCAGGCGGATTTTGACCTGCTCCGGCTCGCCCGACTCCGTCACCGTGCATCCTGCTATGACCGCCGAGGCATACGGTTGCGACAACTGACACCGGGACGGATCGCACCCGTACAGATCGCTGTTCACCTTCACGTCTCCGCAGAGCAGCTCCTGGGCATCGAATTCTCCGACGGCATGGCGTATTTTGTGCAGCATCAGCCAGGCAGTTTTGTAGGTGACCTTGATCACCTTGCTCAGCCGCATCGCCGAGATGCCGTCCTCAAGCAGGAATAAATCCAAGGCCTCGAACCACTTGGGCAGGGGCAGATGTGTTCCTTCAAAAATCGTGCCGACCAAAGCCGACGTTTGATGTTTGCACCTTCCACACTCGAATAAGGGGATATGCCGGGAGGTCAAACGACTGCACCGGGTGTGAGCGCAGCGCGGGCGGACGAAGCCGCTTGCCACTTCATCGCGATCAGCGCCTCCATGCAGGCCTGCTCGCTGTTATAACGGCTGCTGAATGGTTGAAGTTCCGTTCCCGTATTGACCTCCATGTTCGCTCGCCCCCGTATCAAGAATTTGCGAATATATGTTCGTTTTATTTCATTATACCAAACGTACGTTCCCTTATCAAGCCAAAAATCTCACCTGAACCGCCTCATTTTTTCCTCCTCTCTTTTTCTTCTCTCTTTTTTTGGAACCCTTGCTCTCCCCCCCCACCCCCTGCTCCCTTAACGAGAGGGATAATCGTGCAAAGGCAAGCAGCGGGTAGGGACACCGAGGCACCAAGACACCAAGGCACGAGTCACCCAGACGCCAAGACACCCAGACGCCAAGACACCAACCCTTTAGACAGCCCTTCACCTGGCGTCAATTTGTGACACTGCTCGAAACGGTTACGGTGCAAAAGGTAGATGCGCTGACCTCGGCGGATCGGAGGCCCTCTTCATCGTTGACGCTTCCATGCTTCCATGTTTGAGCGGAATCGCAGCGGAGCGGCCGAGTTGCTTGCCCGGTTTAGGGAAGACACTGTCCGCCTCTGATTCAGCGTCAACTGCGGCAATGGATTGCTGCTTTACCCAGCTAAATCAAGGCTTGTCTGCCGACTTTTTGCTGCGAAAGTTGAGTTGAATCGGTCCGGATGAACTCGTTTAGAGCGAAATAGTCAATTGTGTCCGTTAGGTTGGAAATACCCGGGAAATGGGCGGATGAGGTCGCTGGAGTCCGTTAGAGCAGCGTCCACAGATTGAAAGAGCCGAAGTCCTCGGCGCTTCGGCTCATGAAAGAAGGGAAATCGCTCTGACGTAGAAGTTAGAGTCATAAAAGGACGCCGATACGCGTCTTTATTATTGCAGGTCTAGCCAAGCGTTTTTAACATTTTTCTGGAACCGTTTGCCGTACCAGGCACAGTAATCTATCTTTTTTTGATAGAAAAATTTTTAAAAATTTTTTATCAACAACTTGTCCCCCAGCGGACCCTAGTATGATGCGGGATTGCATCGATTTTCCACATTATCCACAGGGGATTTGGATGCGGTTTGGGACGTTTACCAGGTTGACAACACAATATATAGGTATTAAATTAAACAAGTACACCAATATGTTGTTGTGAAGTGGATTTTGGTGTGTATCTCATCTATATCATATACTTACCGCGTAATAGAAGAAAAGTGGGGGAGTAACGATGCTGATTGCCTATGATTCCAAAACCGGAAACGTGAAACGGTTCATCCAGAAGCTCGATTTGCCGGCCGTGCAAATTGACGAGAATATGACGCTGGAGGAGCCGTTTGTGCTGATTACATATACAACGGGGTTTGGACAGGTGCCGGCAAAGGTCTCCGCTTTTCTCGAGCATAACCATCAGCGGCTGCTAGGTGTAGCAGCCAGCGGAAACCGCAACTGGGGCGAGCGCTTTGCCTTGAGCGCGGATTTGATTGCGCAGCGCTATCATGTTCCCGTTGTGGGCAAATTCGAGCTGTCGGGCACGAAACAGGATGCGGAAAGATTTAAGCAGGAGGTGAGCCGGGTTGCGGCATATTGAACTAAACAACATGTTGATGAAGCGGGACGAGAGCGGGTTCTTCCAATTGGAGAAGGACCGGGAAGCCGTCGCTGAATTTATGCAAGAAGTCGAACTTAAAAGCGTGACCTTTTCGAGCACGACCGATAAAGTGCGGTACATGATCGAAAACGACTATTACGAGAACGTGTACGAGCAGTATACGGAAGACGAGGTCGAACGCGTATATGCCATTACCCACGGCTATCATTTTGAATTTCCGTCTTATATGGCGGCGTCGAAGTTTTATACCGACTACGCGCTGAAGACGAACGATAAGTCCAAGTATCTGGAGCATTACCCTGACCGGGTAGCGGCGGTGGCGCTGCACCTCGGCCGCGGCAACGCGGAAACCGCCGGCCTGCTGGCCCGTTCGATGATGGAGCAGCGGCTGCAGCCGGCCACCCCGACGTTCCTGAACGCGGGCAAAAGCCGGCGCGGCGAGATGGTGTCCTGCTTCTTGCTGGAAATGGACGACTCGCTGAACTCGATCAACTACGTGCTGAACACCTGCATGCAGCTGTCCAAAATCGGCGGCGGCGTGGCGGTGAACCTGTCGAAGCTGCGCGGACGCGGCGAGGCGATTAAAGGCGTGGAAGGCGCGGCCAAAGGGATCATGCCGGTGCTGAAGCTGATGGAGGACGCTTTTTCCTATGCTGACCAGATGGGTCAGCGTAAAGGCTCGGGCGCGGGATATTACAACATTTTCGGTTGGGATGTCGCGGAATTTTTGGATAGCAAAAAAATCAACGCTGACGAACGGATTCGCCTGAAAACCTTGTCGATCGGACTGATCGTGCCGAACCGGTTCTATCAACTGGCCAAGGACAACGAGCCGCTTTATGTGTTCGGTCCTTACAGCGTATATAAAGCTTACGGCACTCATTTGGACGACATGGATCTGGACGTGATGTACGACAAGCTGCTCGCCGACGAGCGGGTTAAGAAAAGAAAACTGATGAGCGCGCGCGACATGCTGACCAAGATCGCCACGGTCCAGTTGGAATCCGGTTACCCGTACATCATGAATAAGAGCAACGCCAACAACCAGCATGCGCTGAACAAGGTCGGGAAGATCAAAATGTCCAACCTGTGCACGGAAATCTTCCAATTGCAGGAGACGTCGGAAATCGCTGATTACGGGCAAACGGATGCGATCCGCCGCGACATCAGCTGCAACCTGGCTTCCCTGAACATCGTGAACGTGATGGACCGGAAGAAGATCCGTGAGTCCGTGCATGAAGGAATGGTGGCACTTACGTCTGTCAGCGACATGACGCATATTTCCAACGCTCCCGGCGTCGCCAAAGCGAATCGGGAAATGCATTCCGTCGGGCTGGGCGTGATGAATCTGCACGGATTTTTCGCCAAAAACAAAATCGCCTATGAAAGCGAAGAGGCGCGTGATTTTACCCGCACGTTCTTTATGATGATGAACTATTATTCCCTGGAAAAGAGTATGGAGATCGCCGTGCAAACCGGTGAAACCTTCGCCGGCTTCGAACAATCCGACTACGCTACAGGGGAGTATTTTGAACGGTATCTGAATACGGACTACCGCCCGCGCACCGGCAAAGTGTCCGCTTTGTTCGAAGGCATGCACATCCCGTCTCCGCAGGACTGGGCCGAGCTGCAGCAGCAGGTGATGAAAAACGGCTTGTACCATGCTTACCGTTTGGCGATTGCGCCGACCGCCAGCATTTCGTACATTCAGAACGCCACCTCGAGCGTGATGCCGGTTGTGGAGCAAATCGAAACCCGGACCTACGCGAATTCGACGACGTATTATCCGATGCCGTATCTGAGCCGGGAAAATATTTTCTTCTATAAATCCGCCTATCAGATGGACCAGTTCAAGGTGATCGATCTGATCGCGGAAATCGTGCCGCATGTCGATCAAGGCATCTCGACGATCCTTCACGTCAACAGCAATGTGACGACCCGTCAGCTGGCGCGTTATTATTTGTACGCCGCGCATAAAGGGCTGAAGTCACTGTATTATACCCGGACGAAGGCGCTGTCCGTGGAAGAATGCCTGACCTGCTCGGTATAATGGAGAATTAGAAAGGGATGAACGAACGGCGATGTGCGCATTACGAGCTGTAAACTGGAACCGTCCGGACGACGATTTTACGATGATGTTCTGGAACCAGAACATCATGCAGTTCTGGACGGATGACGAAATCCCGTTGTCCGACGACAAAATGTCCTGGATGACTTTAAACGACGATGAAAAAGACGCATATATGAAGGTCCTCGGCGGCCTGACGCTGCTTGATACGGTACAGGGCGGCGTCGGCATGCCGCAGATCATGGAGCATGTGGAAGGCCTGCAGCGTAAAGCCGTACTCGGATTTATGGGCATGATGGAGCAGATTCACGCCAAATCGTACAGCAGCATTTTCACCACTTTGGCTTCCAATGAGGAGATTGACGAGGTTTTCCGCTGGGTGGAACAGAACCCGATGCTGCAGACGAAGGCGGAGACGATCCGCCAGTACTACACCAACATCCGCTCCCCGAGAGAGCTGTATTTGGCGATGGCGGCCTCCGTATTGCTGGAGAGCTACTTGTTCTATAGCGGCTTTTTCTACCCGCTGTATTTGGCTGGTCAGGGCAAAATGACCTGCAGCGGCGAAATCATCGACCTGATTTTGCGCGACGAAAGCATTCATGGCGTGTACGTGGGCGTGCTGGCCCAGGAAATCTACGCGCAAATGAGCGTAGACGAGCAAAAGGAAGTGTACGAAACGCTGGAAGGGCTGCTGCATTACTTGCACGCCAACGAAGAACGGTATACGGAGCAGATTTACACGAAAATCGGGCTGGTGGACGAAGTGAAAGTCTTCCTGCGCTATAACGCCAACAAGGCGTTTATGAACCTCGGTTTCGAGCCGCCGTTCGAGGAGGAAGAGGTCAATCCGATCGTGTTCAACGGCATCCGTACCGATACGAAGCAGCACGACTTTTTCTCGAAAAAAGGCAACGGCTATGTACGGGCGCTGAACGTCGAGCCGCTGACCGACGAAGATTTCAATTTCTAAGCCGACCGGGCTTTTTAAATAAGAACAGGGTGTTGCTCCCGGAACGATCGTACAGCGGGAGACACCCTGTTTTTTGCGTGAAAACGGATTGGAGGAGTCCGTTAAGCCTGAAGCAGCCGCTCCAGCAGTTTATCGAATTTATTCACGCTCAAGATTTCATGCGTGACGAATTTTCCGTCATAATACAGGGCAAAGGTTGTCCAAACCGCAGGGGCCTGCTGCGCCTGTTCTTTGGACGTGATCCGGCAGGCTCGAAACGGAACGCCTTTAAGGCGAGCCGCGCTCTGCAGCTCCTCAAGCATGCCAACCGCAAATGGGCACTGGGCCGTGTAATAGATTGAAATTCCATCTTCCGGGACGGATGCCCGCTTGACGTGCGGTTTGAATGTAGGGGAAGCAGCGGTTTCGTTCCAGGTTAAAGCCATCAATTGAAAATAAGGCTCGGCCTCATCCGCCGCTTTAAACCCCATATGCTGAAAAAAAGCCTTATCGCTCAAGTAAGGCAGCTTTTTGTTTCCGACGATATGCACAATGCCGTCCATGCCCCGGGCCGCCGCGTCCTCCTTGCACCGCTCCAGCAGCCTTCCTGCGTGCCCCTGCCCCTTATGCCTGCCTGACACCCAAAGGCAATTGATAAACATATAGTTGGGCGCATCGACAGGAGCCCAGGCTTGATCGGCCGGTAAATATTCGATGAAAACTTTGGCCCGGTCGTCCAGACGGTAAAATACGAGGCCCTCGTCCATTCGTTCCTTTAGCCAGCTTTTTTTCTCGTTTACGGCTGCTTCATATTGCTTGGCGCCTAAAGCGCAGCAAATGTGTTGGCCGTCGATGTTTTGCTTCGTAATTTGCAAATATTCCAAGTGGACCAGCCGCCTTTCCGCGAATATTTTTTCTGGTATTTTCCTATCCAGTATAAGCTTTGCAATTTGTTATATCTATGAAAAAAAACAGCCTGCCGCACGGCAGACTGTTTGGCTTGCGATTATTGCATAGCCCATTAAATAAAAGTAGAGTGGAGAATAATCACCAGCAAAATGTACAATACGAGAATCGTGCCTGTTGACGTCCAGAAGCCGGGAAAGCCGTGATGAACAGGCGCGACATTGACAGGCGCAACATTGACAGGCGCAATATTAGGTCCAATATTGGCGGGTCCAACCGCGCCGGGCCAAACATTGTTTAAAGAGCTCATTTTTGGTTCACCTCGTTATATTTGGTTATCAGCTGATTTCACCTTATCTTATGTAGGGCGTTCGTCTCTGTCCTGTGCGGCGGCCTAGAGGGCGAAAAAACCATAAAATGGGCTCATGAACGGCCGGCTTCGGCGCCGATCGGCGGCGTCAATACACCGGCGTGTTTTTTCGGCGGTACCAAAATGAGCGTCAGCATCAGCAGGAAAAAGGCCAGGAAGTAGGGAGAATACGACCCGTGCATCGCCCCGGCGGCGATCGGCCCGATAAAGGAGCCAAGCGACGTCGCGATCGACTGCAGGGAAAATACGGTGCCAAGCCTTTGTCCCCCGCTCAGGTCGATAAACAGGGAAGAGAGCGCCGGAAAGACGACGCCTTTGGCCATTCCAAGGACGAACAGGATCGCCGGAAGCGGGATGAAATCAAGCGCAGCCATAGCAAAAAAACAGAGCGCAACGCCCAGGATGCCGAAACTCGCCCGCTTGTAGGGCGACAGTTTGCTAAGGAACAGCATCGAAAGGGTCACAAGCGCCCCCAGGCTGATGATCGAGAAATAGAGGCCGGTGTGCATGATTTCCGTACCCCCGCCGGTTTGCAGCGGAAGTTCGAAAAACAGAATGCCCTGGGAACAGGCGACGGCCAGCGACAAAAGGTAGTAACGAAGCGGAATGACGTTGAGCTTTAGCGGGATGCCGGAGGGTGCTGCTTTCGGCTCCAGGGCGGCTGGCTTGATCTTTTTGGCGGGCTCGTGAATGGTGAACATGGCGATGACGCTTGTTGTAATCAGCAGCCAGCCCAGCATTCGAAACGCGAGCGAAAAGCCCGACTGGGCGACAAGGAACGCGCCGACCGCCGGCGAGACGACGGAGGCGATCGTATGCATGACCCCGTGGCCGGCCATCAATTTCCCCTGCTGCACCGGGTTATTGGACAATGAAGCAAGCATCGCCAGGCAGGCCGGCGATAAAAAGGCCAGCACAAAGCCGCTGATCGAGCGTATGACGAGCAGCTGCCACGGCTCTGTCACATGCGCCTGAAGCAGTAACAGCACACCGGCGGTAAGCAGGCTGAAAATCATGTATCTCCGGCTGCCGTGCCGGTCTACGCCTTGGCCGGCGATCAGGTTGCCGGGCAAATGCGTCAAGGAGTAGATCCCCATCATCCAGCCGATAAACGTCGGCGCCGCGCCGAGGGACAACGCAAACGGAGTCAGAATCGGATACTGGGCGTGCAGGTCAAAGAAAGCGAGAAACATAAAGAAATACAGCCAGAACGCGATTTTCATGCGTTAGCCCTCCTCTCATGGATAGTAACGATGCTCTACTTGTACTTGTACGCCTGCCAGGACGAACTTATGTCTAAATAGCGGAAAGCTTCCTGACTTTGATGGCGACCTCATGAATCTGCTTCAGCAGTTGCTCGTTTCTTATGGGAGGAAGGACGGCTCGATGGATCAAATGCAAAAGCCGAAAGTACATTTGAATTTTCGCAAATTTCCGCTTTTGAGCGGCTGAAGTGCAAAAATACATCTCATTTGCGGCTATTGGAAAAAAAGTAGCGTATTATCGGAAATGAACTGCATATTTGCAGTTGAACCGCCCGTTTCGGGGACTTTCGACGAAAATCGCATGCGCTTTTGCTTTTCGTGGGATTTCACCCTCTGTATTATGATGGCAAAGGGGTTAAGCTGACATCGGCCTGGGCCATCATGTATAATGGAAAGGCAACCGTGTTGTTGCCGAATATAATGGGGCCGGTCAGGGAAAACTCCGCCGGCAAAAACGTGTAGGAGTGTTTGCGAATAATGGATGTTCAAGTATGGACCACATTTTTGAAAGAAAATTGGCTGTTTATCGTCATTGCGCTGGTTGTTCTTTTTCTGGTGCTGAATTTCGTCAAGACTGTCGTCAAATGGGCGCTGGTGCTGGTCATCGCAGCGATTATCATCGTTTACAGCGGTATATCACTCAAGGATATCGGCGCAGCGGCGACCGCCACAACGGAACAACTCGTGGATATCAGCCAAAGCGAAGTTTTGAATATGATGAAAAAAGAAGCAAAGGATGCCAAGTTGACGCAAAATTCGGATGGAACGTTTACGATTTCCACACCGAATTTGGAGGTGACCGGCACTGAGGGGAGCGATAAAGTGAAGGTTTCGTTCCGCGGGGTGTCCCTCGGAGAATGGTCGGTGAACGATACGCTGAAGGCGTTTATTCAAGAGGCGCAGCGCAATTCCAAGTAGGCGGAGGTTCGAGTTGTACCTGCATTATTCGGAGGATTTGGCGTTAATATATATGCCGTGCCGGCAAATCATCGGGATCGGGGGGTGACATGATGGAGGATTTGCTGCAAAGTGTGCGGGAATACAACTTCATATCGTTGCTTCTATTGTTTATCCTGTTGGGATCGGTACTTCAGGGCTTGCTGCGCGGGGCATCGCGGTCGGCGGGCCGCTTGTTTTCGCTGCTCAGCGGGGGTGTGCTGTCGCTGCTCGGGATTGCCGCCGCCATCCCGCTAACGCTGTGGATTTCTCCCAAGGTGCAGGAGTGGCTGTCTATGCTGACGATACCGCAGCGTGAGCTGGCGCTTTGGGAGCAGGTCTTTTACACGTTCATCATGGCGGTAAGGGACTTTCCGCTGATGCGCTTTGCCGTCGTGTTCATCCTGATGTATTGGCTGATCCGAACGGTCACGGGCTTGGCCGCTATGTTTTTTGGCGGCGGCTCCTGGTTCGGGCGGCTATTCTCGGGCGGAGACCGCCCGGCTTCCTTGCTAAGCCGCCTGGCTGGAGCTTGCATCGGCAGTGTGATCGGGGCGGCGCGCTGCCTGATGGTTATCGTCGTGCTTTTTATCGCGGTGACGCTCTTTCCGAACAGCAGCTTCAGCCGTTATGTCGAGGCGTCCCCGGTATACCAGCAGGGGGCCCGTACTATCATCGAACCGCTGACCGGCAACCTGATCAAGGAGAAGCTGCCGGTGTTTACCCGCAGCGTGGAGGCAGAGCTCAGCGGTATCCTGCAGCAAAAATACGAGCTGATCGACGCCCATATCCCGCAGGATATCGAGCTGGCGGCGGCCGAGATTACGAAAGGCGCGGACAGCGACAAGGAGAAGGCCCGCCGGCTGTACGACTGGATCGGCACGAGAGTCAGCTACGATTACGATAAAGTGAAGGACTATGAGGAGAAGGGGATCTGGCATGAGCAGACACCGCAAATGACGTTTGAGACGAAAAAAGGCGTCTGCATCGACTACGCCCGGCTGTACGCGATGATGGCGAGATCGCAGGGCCTGGACGTCAAGGTCATCACCGGGCTCGGTTATGACGGGCAGGGCGGATACGGCCCGCATGCCTGGAACGAAGTGTTTTTGCCTGCGCAAAACGCCTGGATTCCGCTCGACGCGACCTGGGCCCAAAGCGGGGATTGGTTTAATCCTCCGGCCTTCAGCGAAACCCACATCCCGGATAAGCTGATTTAATAGGTAGTTCAAAAAGTGCATAGGCTTCGGTGCTGAAAACCTGACTTTTTGAACACGCACCTAAAATTTTTTCCAGAGGCGGGCGAAAAAAGTTGGAACTGGGCCGTAACTTTGCTGCGGCTTCTTTCGTTAACATTTATATAATTATAAATTTTCAACCAAGCTGAACAATTCCATAATTGCAAGAAAAACTACCGCTAATCACGGTCTGTCTTCTTAGAAAATACATCGATAGAAGTTTTTCTTATGTTGCTATATAGAAAGCTGCAGACTTATCGATCTAATTTTTAAGGGAAAGAAGGCAGGGAATCGTAGTGAAAAGTGTCTACATGGATGATCCGCGCGAGCAAGAAGCGGCGATGCAGAGACATTTTAATATCCGGCTAAATATGTTTTTCTTTAGCGCTTTTGCGATTTTTACCGTGATTATCGTTCGCCTGGCGATTTTGCAGTTCGTGGAAGGCCCGACGTTGTCCAGCCAGGAAAGCGATCTGCGGGTAAAGGATGTGCCAATGCCTCCGATGAGAGGTTCTATATTGGCTGCCGGAGGCGAAAAGCTGGCTTACTCGACACCGGTTCAATCTTTGTATTTGACTTTGCAAAAGAGCAGTTACAGTCGGGACAGTGAATCGGGAAAGAAGAATTACGAGGAAGCGGTGGCTTTAGCCCGGAAATTGAAAAATGCGTTTGACAGATACGGAGCCCCGGACAAGGCCATGTCCGAAGAGGACATCCTTAAAGCGATGGACCTTAATTTCCAGACCAATAACGGCTTTGTTCCAAGGCGAATCAAAACGGAACTAAACTCTCAAGAAGTAGCGTACTTTATTGAACGCAAAAGTGAGTTTTTGGGGATTGATGTCGTCGAGGAGAGTATCCGCCACTACAACAAGGACAGAGTAGCCGTGCAAACGATCGGTTATCTTAAAAAGTTTCAATCAACAAGGGATTTGGATTGGTATGACCCGATCAGGGAATCGAAAAATGAGGATCCTTCCCTGCAGTATACGGAGGAAGAGCTTGTCGGTTTCGACGGCTTGGAATTGTACTATCAAAATGAATTGCGGGGTAAAAACGGATTTAAGAGTGTCCCCATCGATCCGCGCAATATGGCAAACGGGATTCCGGAGATGACGCCCCCGGAAAAAGGTTATGATTTGCATACAACGATCAATAAAAATGTACAACTCGCCGCCCAGCAAGCCATCATGGACCAAATCAAATGGGTACACACGCACACGGTGTCCGGAAAAGTGCACCCCCATGCCAAAACCGGTTATGCCGTAGCGATGGAAGTGGACACCGGTAATGTGGTGGCGATGGCCAGCATGCCGGATTACGATACGAACTTATGGCAGTCGGGCGGGGTTTCGACGGAAGATTGGAACAAAATTATGGATAATTACCGAAACGGGACGATAACGCCAAACAGTTCGGGACGTTCGGGGCATAATTTCGACTCCACCGTTTACCTTGGTTCAACGATCAAACCTTTGTCCGTGTTAGTTGGCTTAAACGAAGGCCTGTTTACGACGAGTGATCAATACAACGATACGGGGATTGCCTATTTCGGGAGAAATGATTCGTCAAGCGTGCGAAATTCCTCAAGACATGTGTACGGCTGGATTTACCCTAGAGAGGCGATCATTAAATCCTCCAATACGTTTATGGTCGATATGGTGGGAGAAAAGCTATGGAAGAAGTACAATGACAAAGGGATTGGCGTTTGGGACGGCTACATGAAGCAGTTTGGCCTTGGCGTACCCACGGGCGTGGATCTGCCTGAGGAATTCAGGGGCAGGCTGGATTATACCGACAAGTCGGAAACCTCCTTGGCCCGATTGGTGTACTCTTCCTTTGGGCAGCAAGCCAAATACACCACATTGCAGCTTGCCCAGTATACGACCACACTTGCCACCCGGGGGAAGCGGATGGAGCCGCACCTGGTAAGCAAAATTACCGATTCCGAAGGAAATGTCGTCAAGGAGATCAAACCGAAGGTGTTAAACGAGGTGAAATTTAATGACGCATACTGGAAAGAAGTTATTGCCGGGATGAGCACCAACGTGTCGTCCGCTTTTTCCGGCTTCCCGTATGATTTTGCCCGTAAAACGGGGACCTCGGAGCAAGTGGGAGACAAAGAAAAGAGAGATAACGGCGTATTCATCGCCTTTGCCCCGCGCGAGAACCCGAAGCTTGCCGTCGCCGTCGTCATTCCGGAAGGCGGATTTGGCGCAAACAGCGCCGCGCCGGTGGCCCGCAAAATTTTCGACGCCTATGATCAGGAATATGGCCTGGATGGAGTGCCGAAAAAAACGAAAAAGAAATAACGCGTAACTTCGCTTCGTTTCCTTAAGTTATGTTAATATAAATAAGGCTGACGGTTGTCTCGATCATGCCGATAAACGACACACCAGGGGAAGAAAGTAGGGGAATCGCAGTGAAAAGTGTATACAGTGAAGATCCGCGCGAGCAAGAAGCGTCGATGCAGAGACATTTTAATATACGGCTGAACATGTTTTTCTTCAGCGCATTTGCCATTTTTACCGTCATTATCGTTCGGCTGGCGATTTTGCAGTTTGTGGAAGGTCCGACCCTTTCCAAGCAGGAAAGCAGTCTGCGGGTGAAGGATGTGCCGCTGGCACCCACGCGGGGCACGATTTATGCGGCCGGCGGAGAGAAGCTGGCGTATTCCACGCCCGTACAGTCCCTCTATATTACTTTGCAAAAGGACTACAGCAGCACGACGGACAAGGGGAAAAAGAACCGGCCGGAAGCGCTGGCCTTGGTGGATAAATTAAAAGAAGTGTTCGATAAATACGGCAAGGCTGATTCCAAGATGACGAAAGATGAAATCATCGAAGCCATGGATTTGGATTACCGGAAGCAGAACGGATTTTCGCCACGCCGGATCAAAATGGATTTGACCAAGGAAGAGGTCGCTTATTTTCTGGAGCGGAAGGACCAGTTCCCGGGAATTGATATCGTCGAGGAAAGCATCCGGCATTATGATCCGGATACGGTAGCCGTGCAGACGATCGGGTATATCCGGAAATACTCCAATGCTTCAACGAATCTGGATTTTTATAAACAGATCCGCGCGCAAAAGGATGCGCCCCCGGATATGCAGTATACGGAAACCGAGGATGTCGGTTACGACGGGCTGGAATTGTATTATCAGAGCGAACTGCGCGGCAAAAATGGGTACAAAAGCGTTCCAATCGATCCGCGGAACATGGCCACGGGTATCCCGGAGATCACGCCGCCGGTGAAAGGAAACGATCTGCACACCACCATCAACAAAAACATCCAGCTTGTGGCCGAACAAGCGATTTTGGATCAAATTGCGTGGGTGCATACGCATCCGGTGTCCGGGGAAGTTCATCCCAACGCCAAAACCGGTTATGCCGTAGCTATGGAAGTGGATACCGGCAACGTGGTGGCGATGGCCAGCATGCCGGATTATGATACGAACGTCTGGCAGTCGGGCGGGGTTTCACCTGATGATTGGAAGAAAATTTCAAGCAACTATCAGAATGGGACAATTACCCCATTCAGCTCAGGGCGTTCGGGACATGATTTCGAATCTACCGTCTTGCTTGGATCTACGATTAAACCGTTGTCCGTGTTGATCGGCTTAAACGAAGGCCTGTTTACGACGAGTGATCGATACAACGATACAGGGATTGCCTATTTCGGGAAAAACAATTCTTCGAGCGTCCGAAATTCCCAAAGACATGCGTACGGGTTATTATATCCTAAAGATGCAATCCGGCATTCTTCCAACACCTTTATGGTCGATATGGTTGGGGAGAGACTCTACAATAAGTACGGCGCCAAAGGAATCGATAAATGGGACAGTTATATGAAGCAGTTTGGCCTTGGCGTATCCACGGGCGTGGATCTTCCGCAGGAGTATCTGGGCAAGCTGGAATATATGAACGATAAGGAAACGGCCTTGTCCCGGTTGGCGTATGGTTCCTTTGGGCAGCAAGGGAAATATACCACGCTGCAGCTTGCGCAATATGTAGCGACGCTTGCCGCCAGAGGCAAACGGATGGAACCCCATCTGGTGAGTAAAATTACCGATTCCGAAGGAAATGTTGTTCAGGAATTTGCACCGAAAGTACTCGATGAAGCTAAATTTAATAATGCATATTGGAAAGAAGTTATCGCTGGCATGAGCACTGACGTGAATTTCGCATTTTCCGGCTTCCCGTACGATTTTGCCAGAAAAACGGGGACCTCGGAGCAATGGGGTGCCGGAAAAAATAGAGATAACGGCGTATTCATCGCCTTTGCGCCGCGCGAAAATCCGAAGCTCGCCGTTGCTGTCGTCATACCGGAAGGCGGCTTTGGCGCTTACAGCGCCGCGCCGGTGGCCCGTAGAATTTTCGACGCTTACGATCAGGAGTACGGCCTCGACGGAGTGCCGAAGAAGACGAAAAATCAGCAAACACCCCAAAATTGAAAAATACATGGATCAGCGATCTTTTCACAACATCGTTTGGGAGAAGGTCGCTGATTTTTTTTGCATGCTTAGGAGTTTATCCGGAAGATGGATCAATATTCTTAGAAGTTACAATCTCGATACAAGTCTTCTAAAATCCGAAACAAGATCCCTCTATAATAAAATCCAACGAAACATAAAGCCGCATCGTTAGTGAAGGGCATGCCCTGGGCAACCATTCCTGGAGTCACCGGAATTTAGCCAAGATCAGTGAAAAAGAAATGCGCGAGGAAATTACAAAAACGGATGAAGCCATTAATGAGGTTGTCGGATTTGTACCGGTGCTTATGCGCCCTCCTTATGGAGCCAAGTCGGATCGAGTAGAGGAGGAAATCGATCTATTGGGGCATACCATGGCCTTATGGAATGTCGATCCGCGTGATTGGGACGGCGCCTCCGCTTCTGACATACTTGAGACCGTCAAGTCCGGTCCTGAGGAGGAGGTCACTATCCTGATGCATTCTTCCGGGGGCAGAGGCGGAGACCTGAGTAACACGATCAAGGCGCTTCCAGAGATCATCGATTACTATAAATCAAATGGCTATATCTTTGTTACTGTGCCCGAACTAAAGGGCTTGGAGAGTCAGGCGATTAGAAAGGACGAGTAATGCTATGGACATTCAAGATATATACCAATCTTATAAAGGTGAAATCTTCGGTTATCTTTTAAAAATTCTAAATAACAAGCAGGATGCCGAGGACTTGCTGCAGGAATGCTTCGTCCGGTATATACGCTCATCACCGGACATCCCCGAAAACCGAATCTGCCCCTATATCAAAAAAATAGCACGGAATTTGGCTATTGACATGTTTAAAAAACGCAAGTATATGAGTCGCTGCGTTTGGTCCGCGGAGGAACTTTATTGTCAAGATTCACCCGATTTTGAAAGTCGGGAGGAAGTTATCCGCATTCTTAGGCTGGTGAGGAATGCCGAACACCGGATTATACTCCACTTACGTTTGATTCAGGGCTACTCTATCAAAGAAACTGCCAGAATTATAAATAAAAGCGAAAGTCTCGTAAAGTCATCGCAGTTTAAAGCGTTAAAACAGATTAGATCAAGATATATTTCATAGCTATCTACAATTATAAGTACCCGTCAAAAACCTTGATTTTACAAGGCTTTTGACGGGTTTTAGTTTCCGTTCCGCTACAAATCTTATTCATAACGCAGGGCATCAATCGGTTTGAGCTTGGAGGCCTTGAGTGCCGGATATACTCCGAAGATTACCCCGACCAGTACACTGCTGGTGAAGGAATAGATAATCGGCCCATAGGAGAATTCTATCGGCATACTCGCGAACTTTTCCAGCAACTTAGCTCCGCCGATTCCGGTGAAAATGCCGATGATCCCGCCAATCAGACTGATGAAGACCGATTCGGTCAGGAATTGGGTCAAAATATTGCTGCGCTGAGCGCCAATCGCCTTACGGATTCCAATCTCCCGCGTCCGTTCGGTTACCGAGACGAGCATAATGTTCATAATGCCGACCCCGCCGATGATGAGAGAAATTATGGCAACCCCAAGCAGGAGCAGATTCATAGTATCATTCACTCCGGTGGACATCTGCATAATCTCGGATTGGGTCATAATCTGGAAATCATCCTGATCAGCAGGTTTCAGCTTATGACTGCTGCGCAGAAGCTGCTGAATCTCCGCCCGAGCCTGATCTATTTTATCAAATGTCACGGCAGACGCGTTCATTTCCTGAATATTCATTTGCCCGAACATATTCATCCCCGTCGTGATCGGGATATAAATCTGTTTGTTCGTGTAGCTGCGCATAGGATCCGCGGGATTCATAATCCCTACGACTTTGAACGGGATATCCTTGATCTGGATGGTCTCTCCTATGGTCTTGGCCGATGACTGGCCAAAAAGAGTTTGAGCCGCATCGGAGCCGAGAATGGCCACGTTAACACGGTTGTCTTCCTCATAAGATGTGAAAGTACGCCCATAGGCCAGCGATTGCTTTTTGACACGGTAAAAGGCTCCCGAGGTCCCATCAATCTGCGCATTGAGCACCTGCCGATTCCACGTGGCTTTCGCTGAACTCATGGCACTGGGCGCTACATCGGCGACAGAGGGGAGCTTCTTCATGGCTTTCACGTCCTCCAGCGTGAAATCCTTCGGCTGGGCCATCGTCATCCAATTGTCCTCATCATAAGGTATATATGGGTAAATCATGAGCAGGTTACTGCCCAAGCCGTTAATTTCTTTCGTGATACTGGCGGTTGTTCCGCGGCCAATCGCCATAATAGCAATCACGGCCCCGATCCCGATGATGATCCCCAGCATGGTCAGGATCGTACGGAGCAAATTGCCGCGCATACTGCTAAGCGCTACACGAATCGTCTCCAGGATACTCATTGCACCACTTCCTTTCGCGCGAATCTCCGGTTCTCCACCGGATGATCCTGTTCTATCCGACCGTCGCGAAAGTGAATCAGCCGCTTGGCGTACTCCGATACCTCAATATCATGCGTAACCAGTACAATGGTCTTGCCATTGTCATTCAGATCCTGAAAGATCTCCATAATTTCCCGGCTAGTTCGCGAGTCTAGCGCCCCTGTCGGTTCATCCGCCAGCAGGATCACGGGATTGGTAACAAGCGCTCTGGCAATAGAAACGCGCTGCTGCTGTCCGCCTGACAGTTCGTTAGGCTTATTGTGCATCCGCTCTGCCAGTCCGACATTCACCAGCGCCTCCATCGCACGTTCACGCCGCTCCCGGGCTGGTACGCCCGCATAGAGCATGGGCAATTCTACATTAGCGAGTGCCGTAGATCGCGGGAGCAGATGGAATTTTTGGAATACGAAGCCGATCTTCTCATTGCGGATGTACGCCAGCTCATTTTCACGAGCGTCCAGAATGGAGTATCCGTCCAGATAGAACTCGCCAGAGGTAGGCGAATCCAGGCAGCCCATCACATTCATCATGCTGGATTTGCCTGAACCTGACGGACCCATGACAGCGACGAATTCTCCTTCCGTAATGGACAGACTAACGTCCCGGAGCGCATGAATTTCCTGATCGCCTACATGATAGATCTTTTTCAGATTTTTAATCTCCATTACATAATTCATGGGAGGACCTCTCCTCCCGAGGCATCCATCATTCCGGCGCCTCCCGGAGCAGGGATGACGACGGTGTCGCCCTCATTGACGCCCGACTTCAGTTCTACGCGGTCTGTAGTGTAGAGTCCTAGCTCGACAGGCTTGAATTCAAAGACAGACGTATTGGAGGGGTCAGCGGCGACATAGACTCCGTCTGATCCCCCGTCCGATTGGATGGCGGTCACGGGTACGAACAAGACATTTTCACGCTTGCTGAGCTCGATGGCGATATTCATAATCATGCCCGTCTTCAGCTTGTTGTCCAAATTAGCGATAGATAACTCCGCCGGATAGGCATTTACACCCTCCTCTGTAGCGACTTCGGGAGAGATGAAGGTGACGGTGCCTTCAAATTCCTCACCAGGATAAGCCGTAGAAGTCAGAATGGCTTTCTGTCCGGTTTTTACCTTAACAATGTCACTCTGGTTGATCTTGGTCGCAATCTTCAGGTCATTGGAATTGGAGTTGTTCATCACGATGAACGGAGCCGTCGGGCTCGTCCCCACATCGCCGTTGACCTTGAGAATGACACCATCCCAGGGAGCTGTAATTTGAAGCTTGTTCAGCTCGCTGCGCTTTTGCTCCAGATCGGTCTCAGCCCGGCTAATGTCGATACGCAGATTCTCCAGTGTATCCGCCTCTGGTGGCGCCTTGAGCTTCTTAAGCTCTAATTGGGCGGTATGGTAGGACAACTCTGCATCCTCAATACTGCTCTCGATCTGATCGCGGGTCTTGCGTACCTGCAGCTCCGTAGCGTCATAACTGGCTTGCGCCTTCTCCCACGCTTGCTCTGCTTCCACCATCTCCTTGGCGGAGACGGCCCCGGACTCGTTCAGGAATTTTTGATCTTCGTAGGTTTTCCTTGCCAGCTCCAGATCGCTTTTGGCTGTCTTGAGCCGCTCCTCGGCCTCCTGAAGATCATAGCTCTTCTTGGCGGTCTCCAGTGCCTTAGCGGCCTTTTGCACGTTGATTTCCTGCATCTCTACCTCAGTTTCCTTTGGTCCTTTGGTCGCCTCGGCCAGCTTGGAACGGGCCATACGCAGCGTGTCCTCTGCATTCTGAATTTGCAGCTTTGCTTCCGTATCGTTTAACCGGGCCAGGAGTTGTCCCTTTTTCACCTGATCTCCGACCTTGACATTCACCTCGGCCAGCTTGTCCGTGCTGGTGGTGTTGAAGTTCAGATTCACCTCTTTGGAGGCTTTGACTGTTCCGGTGACGGACAGCGTCTCGGTGATGTCCCCGCGCTTCACGATGATCGCTTCGTTAGGGATCGCTGCCATCTCTGGCGCGGATTTATGCATTGAGCTATATACAGAAACTCCGCCGCCACCGAGCGCGAGCAGCACGACGAGGCTGATCATCCATTTTTTGCGGCGTTTCTTGCGTAATTGCTGCAGTGCGTTGTTCATTTGGTTCTGCGACATGTAACTTCCTCCTAAAAGTTTTGAGAGCGTTACTTCCTGAATCAGCTTCGTGCAAAACTCACTTCGGAAGCATAGACTTAGTTTTGTGAGCGTTGCTTCCTGAATCAGCTTCGTACAAAACTCGCTTCGGAAGCATAGACTTAGTTTTGAGAGCGTTACTTCCTGAATTGGCTTCGTACAAAACTCGCCTCGGAAGCATTGGCTAACTGCTCCAAGGTTTGTTCAAGGTATAATTGGACTGGATCAGTCCAATGGCAAGCTGGCTAATTTGCTGGTTCAATTGATCGACGCTCAGGCGAGCTTTGGTCAGTTCCAGCTCTACGGTCAAGCCGCGCTCCCACTTCTTCTGAGCCAGCTCTAGGTCAGCCTGGGCGATCTTTAGATCTTCGTGCAGTTGTACGTATTTTTTCTGTTCTTCTTGCAGCGTGGTATAGAGAGATCTTACCGACTCGGCAAAATCGTCCTTGCCGTTGGTTAGGGCCTCATTGGCATTTTTCAAATCCAGCTTGACCAGTTCATAGTCTTCGGATGTTCCTTGGAAATCATAATATTGCAGACTGATCCTTGCATTTTTGACAGCGTCCTGCAGCTGCCAGACGGTTGGGTTATTTTTGAGCAAGCCCGTAATATGTGTCTCGATATTCATTGGTTCCGGCTCCTGGTAGACCGGGTAATCCACAAGATGAAAGGCCGTCCCCTTTGGCTTGTTCATCAAGGTGTTCAGCTCGTCCCTGGCCTTTTGCAGATCGGTGTTGCGCTCCTCCAATTTCTGCTCGGCATCCGAGCGCGCCTTCGTACTTTCGATCTTGCTCTTCTCCGAGATGAGTCCCCGGGATAGCTTGGCGATCGCAATGCGCTCCTCTAGCCTGGCGATTTGCGCGGACTCCTGAGCGACATTGACCTGATTCTCGGCTGTAAAAATGGCGTAATAGGCTTTCATGGTCTGAAAATAAACCTTATCTTTGGCGAATTCAGCCTGTTTCTTGGCAGACAGGTAGGACTGGTTAGCGGAGGTGTAGTCTCTCCAAGCAGAGTTGTTGGCTGTGGAATCCGATTCTTCCAAATTAGATGGAAGTTGCATGTATCCCAGGGCATTGGTGCTCTTTTTTAGCTCCAGATCTTTGCGTTCGAGGTCCTGAGCGGCTGTTTTCAAGGTGTAGCTGTTGGCCTGAGCCCATGCGTTGGCTTGGTCGAGAGTAAGCTCCTGCTGCTGAGCGCTGTTGCTTATATTGGCTGTCTGTGCTATATCCTCTATGTTAGACGCGGCAGTTGACGGCGCACTAAAGACAGCGGACAACGACAGAAACAGTACTGCTGCGGCTGCTTGATGTTTCATGGAGATGCTCCTTTCAAAATGGAGAAGTATAAGAGGTTGAACTCGCATTATAACCTAGAATATTATAATTGGCAGTTGTATCCGTCTCGGTCACAATTGTATCCAAGTTGTAAAATGAACATTTTATGTCGAAACGACAAATAGATACCCGTATATGGTGGTCCCGTGTTACCAGGCGCGGAACGTGAAGCGGTATATCTCGCTTTTTTCCATGGAGCTGCTCACAACAAAGAGATTGTCGCCGTTCCATTTCAGGTTGATAAAATTATCGATATTACGGTACACGACCGTGTCCGACAATAACTTGTCGCCTTCAAGATAGGCCATGTGCAGCTCATTTTTTTTGTTTTCAAGCGCCGTGAAATAAGCAATTCGGGATTCATCTTCACTCAGGTCGAAGCTCCAGGCCGTACCTTTCAGCAGCAGGTCGAACCGCTTCGAGGCGGTTCGGTATATGAATAGCCCCGGCACTTTGTTCACAGTGCCCTGAACCAGAATATCGCCGTTCTTGAGCACTCTGAATTGCTGTATATCCTCCGCGGGGGTACACGCAACTGCATCGTTCCGGTCGTTCACGGAAAAACGGTATACCATGAGCTTGTTATTCCAGCCGACAAGAGTATAAAAATACTGTAAGTCCCGGCTGAACTCAATATCGAAGAGAATCCACACGTCATCCGGATTCCGGATATGGTTCTCCTTGGCTACCAGCTTCCTGATTTCTTCATCGCTGTACATTAAGCGTTCCTTGTCTGTACTTAAATCAATCACTTTGAATGCGAGATCATCGTGCGCGATATATGCGTCGTTGCCGATATACTCCCGGTAAAAGGAATTGTCATCAGCCAGTTTCCGCCGCTGTCCGGATTTCATATCGTACTCATAGGTTGTTTGTTGTGCCTGCGGTGAGCGATATTCGGAAAAGATCATCTTCTTCCGATCGGGGCTCAAGACTACACCGTAATCGGTGTTCGTCGCGAGATCCCTCACATGGTTGTCATCCAGTTTAAGCATGGAAATTTTGATGTCGGTATAAGAGTTTTCCGGCCGGTTCAGGATCAAGGTGTTTTGATCAGCAACTTCAAAATCGTAGATGGCAAAATCATTGGGCAGCTTGATCGCGGCTTCAATCTGCACCGTACTGTTTGGCGGAGGGGCGAGGCGGCTGCTGAATTGTTCTTCCGGGAGAATGACCGTCCTCAGTTTGGAACCGCTCATGTCGAACAAACTGCCGACCCCGAATATGCCGCCGACAAAGGCGGCCAGCAAAATGGCTAACAGGAACATGTCGCGATATTTTTTCCAGAATTCCCGGTTCTTCATGCCGGCCATTCTCCCGGAAGATGGATGTGTACCTGTGTGCCCTGGTTCACTGCACTTAACATTTGGACGGTTCCTCCATGCTGCTCTATTGTATTTTTTACGATGGACAAGCCCAAGCCTGCGCTTCCTCTCTCTTTTCTATTTACCCCGTTCACCCGGTAAAACGGCTCAAGCACATGTTTCAAGGCCTCCTCACCGATGCCCTCTCCCTGATCGCTGATCATGACATAAGCCGAGTTGCCCGACCGGAACGACCGGACTTCGATAATCGAATTAACATTTCCATACTTAACCGAGTTATCGAGCACATTTAGGAACACTTCCTTGAGCTTATGCCGATCGCCCCGGATATGGAGGTTCTCTTCCAGTTCATAATGGATGCCGATATTATATTTGCCTGCCTTGATCGCCATGTCTTCGCAGGCCTCCCGAACGACCTTCGACACATCGATCCGTTCGAACCGATAAGGCTGCATTGCGGCGGACGCTACGGAAAATTCCAAAATATCCGCAACCATCACATTCAGGCGTTGGCTCTCATTAATAATGTAGTTCAAGCCCTTGTCGAAAAACGCTTTGTCCGTAAATCCATTATCACGCAATATTTGGGCATATCCCAGAATGGTGGTCAACGGTGTTTTCAATTCATGGGTCACATTGTCAAAAAATAATTTGCTGCGCGCTTGCACCTGCTTCACTTCATCTCGCTCACGTTCAATCACGTGGATCTGTTCCTGTACGCGGTTGATCATGACATTGAAGCTGGAAGCCAGTTCGCCAATCTCGTCTTTCGTGGAGATGTTGACGTCCGCATTCAGGTTGCCCTGCGCCACTTGTACCGAGCGTTTAGTGAGCACGCGAATCGGCCTGGTAATTTGCCGGGAAATGAAGACGGATGCGATAAATACAAATACAAAAATGACCGCCGCCAAACCTTTGACCGTATTTTGAAAGCGCAAATGCCGTTTGAACAGCTCGGTGTAATTCTTCTCCAATTGAATAATGCCGATGACTTGGCGACCGGACATGATGGGAAAGGACAGGCTAGCGATGAGTTCACCCTTCTGCATTGATGTGGAGTACGCGATCTTCGATTTGATGGCAGCCTGTACATCCGGCCGCTCGGGGGCGCCTTCGGCAGGGCTGGACGACACATTATACGATGAAGCATCCGGGTGATAGAGCGTAACCTTACCGCCCGCCGCGGCCCCGATCTGCTCCTCCAGGTCCCGGCTGCCCGTCTCCAGCGACTTTTCGTTCAAGCGCTTATTATGAATCAGGAAATATTGATTGAGCGCAATGTCCAGATTTTTTTTGACCTGAATCATGTCTTCATGCACTTCCCGGTACATGTTCTCTTCGCCCACTTTGTTTGAAAGGATGAGCAGGGAAGAGAAGCCGATAAATACGATGACCGAAAAAAGGGAAACCATTTTGAACTGGATCGTCCACTTCATGTCCGCACCTGGGTGTCCAACCTGTAACCAACGCCGAACACCGTCTCGATAATGGAAGCTCCCTGACCGTCACCGTCCAGTTTCTTGCGGACGCGCTGCACGTGTATATCTACCGTGCGGGTGTCGCCGGCAAAGTCGTATCCCCATACTTTGTCCAGCAGTTCGGACCGCGTAAACACCTTGCGGTTATGGTTTGCGAGAAAAAGCAGTAAGTCGTACTCTTTGTTTGTTAGCCCTGTGCGTTCCCCGTCTTTCCATACTTCCCGCTCGTCCTTGCGAATCTCAATGTGCTTCCCCAAACGAATAACCTCGAACGATTGAATTTCCAGCGTCTCGCTGATCAGATCGATTCGGCGGAATATCGCCCGGATACGCGCCACGACCTCGCGAATATCGAACGGCTTGGTTATGTAATCGTCCGCTCCCAGCTCCATGCCCAACACTTTGTCCAGCATATCCGACTTGGCCGTAATCATAATGACCGGCGTTTTTGCATCGGCTGACAGATGCCTGCATATATCGAACCCGCTCATATCGGGCAGCATCAAATCCAACAGCACCAGGTCGGGATTGTGCCGGTTCAACATCTCAAGCCCTTCGGTCCCTGTTGATGCTTCGCGGATCACGAACCCTTCCTTTCGCAAAGAATAGGACAATATGTCACGGATAGAATCTTCGTCCTCAATGATTAATAATTGCTTATGTCTCATAATCCTTTTAAGTCTCCCCTGCTCTTACAATTCATCTTCATACTTATATTTTGAATCCAAGGCGAACAATTGAACAGAGGCAAGAAGAAAAATTTACAATTTCGATACAAGTACCATAAGTTTCGAAATATCAATCCTGTATAATCAATCAATTTAGGCAGAAAACAATGATTCATTTAAACCGATAAGCAGGAGGAAAAATCCTCTTGCTTTTTTGTATGTTCTGCGTTTAAAATTTGCATTAGGGAAACATTTTTATATATGACTAAAAAACAGGCATTCGGAAAACAAGTGTTCACTAGGGAAACAACTATTCCGAAATAAGGAGATGAGTTGGGGAAATGAGCGAAAGGGACGAATGGAAGATCAAAAAGAGCCCGTTTCAGCGGGCCAAAATGACGCTGGGGATGTTGGCTTTAATCATTCTGGCGGCATGCTCGAAAGTGGAGGGGCAAGCCGATCTGACGCATCGGCACGATGATGGGATGCCGATTCGGGTCGTGTCGACGATCGGCATGATTACCGATGTGGTTCGAGAGGTCGGCGGGGAGGAAGTGGACGCCGTCGGGCTGATGGGCCCGGGCGTCGATCCCCATTTGTATAAAGCTTCGCAAGGCGACGTGAAGAAGCTGGATGAGGCGGAGATCATTTTTTATGGTGGACTGCATCTGGAAGGGAAAATGACGGAAATTTTCGAGAAGCTGGAGCAGAAGAAGCGGACGGTTGCCGTTTCCCAAAATATCGACCCCGCGCTGCTACGATCGGGCGAGGATGCGGGGGGTTCGCAATACGATCCGCACATCTGGTTCAACGTCAAGCATTGGGTGAGCGCGGCCGAAACGATCCGTGACACGCTGATGGAGTACGATCCGGGGCACGCCGAGGTGTACCGGCAAAATGCGGAGGCCTACATAGGCGAACTGGAGCAATTGGATGCCGAGGTCAAGCGGCAGATTACGGAAATCCCCGAGCAGGACCGGGTCCTGGTGACGGCGCACGACGCGTTCGGGTACTTCGGAGACGCTTACGGGATTAAGGTGATGGGGCTGCAGGGCATCAGCACGGCGGCGGAATACGGTTCGAGGGATGTCAGCAAGCTGCGGGATTTTTTGGTGGAGAACCAAATCAAAGCGGTGTTCGTGGAGTCGAGCATTCCGACCAAATCGATGGAAGCCGTGATCGCCGGCGCCAAGGAAAAAGGGCATACGGTGAAGATCGGCGGCGAATTGTACTCCGATTCGCTGGGCGAACCCGGCGGCGAGGCGGATACGTACATCAAGATGGTCCGCCACAACGTAAACACCATCGTGGAAGCTTTGAAATAAATCAAGGTGGAGAAATGAGGCGATAAAATGAAAGTGATTCCGCTTGAAGTAGATCAACTGACGATCGCTTATCAGAAGAAACCAGTGTTAAGAGCGGTGTCGTTTCAGATTCCCGAAGGCAAGCTGATCGGCGTGCTGGGCCCGAACGGAGCGGGCAAATCGACACTGCTCAAAGCGGTGCTCGGGCTCATCCCGAAAGTGGGGGGGGAAGTCCGCATTTACGGCAAACCCTACCGGGAGCAGCGAAAAATCGTGGGGTACGTGCCCCAGCGGGAATCGGTGGACTGGGATTTCCCGACAAATGCGCTCGATGTGGTGATGATGGGCCGCTATGGCCATTTGGGCTGGTTTCGCCGCCCCGGCGCGAAAGAGCGGCTGATCGCCATGGAGTGCCTGGCGAAGGTGGGCATGGCCGATTACGCCGGCCGGCAAATCAGCCAGCTGTCCGGCGGGCAGCAGCAGCGGGTGTTCCTGGCCCGGGCGCTGGCGCAAAACGCGCAGCTCTATTTTATGGATGAGCCGTTTGCCGGGGTGGATGCCACGACTGAAAAAGCGATTATCGGCCTTTTGCATGAACTAAAGGAACTGGGCAAAACCGTGCTCGTTGTGCATCATGATCTGGCCACGGTAAGGGAGTATTTCGACCACGTGCTGCTGCTGAACGGCGAACTGATCGCCGCTGGTCCGACCGGGGAGACGTTCGCTCCGGAAAATTTGCAAAAAACGTACGGCGGGCGAATCGCCATGCTGCAGGATCTCGCGGCCGTACCGGCGGGGACGGTGTGACGAACATGCTGGTTACCCTGATCTCTTGGATCACGGATCCGAACATGCAGTGGATTTTAGCCGGTTCGCTGCTGCTCGGACTTGGGAGCGGTGTGATCGGAGCGTTTGCTTTTCTGCGCAAACAAAGCCTGCTGGGGGACGCGCTGGCGCATGCCGCTCTGCCTGGCATCTGCATCGCCTTCATGCTAAGCGGCGTCAAATCGGTGGGCCTGTTCATCATCGGAGCGATCCTGTCCGGGATGCTGGCGACGTTTGGCATATCGGCCATCACCCGCTATTCGCGCATCAAGCAAGACGCGGCGCTTGGCATCGTGTTGTCGGTCTTTTTCGGGATCGGCATCATTATGCTGACGAAAATCCAGCACAGCGGCAATGGCAATCAAAGCGGGCTGGACAAATATATGTTTGGCCAGGCGGCATCCATGATGCTGTCCGACGTATATTTGATGGGGGCGGTTTCGCTGCTGCTGATCCTCGTCTGCACCTTGTTGTTCAAGGAATTCAAGCTGGTCAGCTTTGACCCCGGCTTCGCCCGGGGCATGGGGATGAACGTGGCTTTCCTGGAACAACTGCTGCTGTTCATGACCGTGGTGGCCGTCGTCATCGGCATCCAGGCGGTTGGCGTCGTGCTGGTGGCGGCGCTGCTGATCACGCCGGCGGTGGCCGCCAGGTATTGGACGGACGCTCTGGGCCTCATGGTTTTGTTGGCCGGATTGTTTGGGGCGCTGTCCGGCGTTACGGGGACGCTGATCAGCGGGGCGTTGTCCAATCTGCCGACCGGGCCGGTGACGGTGCTGGCCGCCACCTCGCTGTTTTTGGTCTCGGCGCTATTCGCGCCAAACCGTGGACTGCTGGGAAAATGGGTCCGGCACTGGCGGAACCGCAGCGAAGTACGGCAGCGCGTGGAAGGGGCGGTTATCCGCCAAAACACAGGCGCCGTGGAAAGGGGGGCGGAGTAATATGGCCGATGTGTGGATTATCGTGACCGGCACGCTGGTCGCCGCTGCCTGCGGCATGCTGGGATGTTTTCTGATTTTGCGCAAAATGGCGATGGTGGGCGACGCGATCAGCCACTCCGTGTTGCCGGGGATCGCGATCGCGTTTCTGGTGAGCAGCTCGCGGGATTCGCTGCTGATGCTAATCGGGGCGGCGGTGCTTGGCCTGATTACTGTTTTCCTGATTCAGGCGCTTCAGCACAGCGGGCTGCAGTCGGACGCCTCGATCGGCATTGTGTTTACGGCGTTATTCGCTGTGGGCGTCATTCTCATCAGCCGCAACGCTGCCCATATCGACCTCGATCTCGACTGCGTGCTGTTTGGCGAAATTGCCTACGTGCAATGGGACACCTGGGTCTGGAACGGCTATGACATGGGGCCGGCCGCCGTGTGGATGCTGGGCGGCACGCTGCTTGTCGTGCTGGCGGCGATCCTGCTGTTCTATAAGCAGTTCAAGCTGTGCGCGTTCGACCCGGCGCTTGCGGCCGCCGTGGGCATCCCGGTGGCGTTGTTCCATTATCTGCTGATGGGGCTGGTCTCCTTGTCCACAGTAGCTTCGTTCGAAAGCGTCGGGGCGATCCTGGTCGTCGGCATGCTGATCGTCCCGGCTTCGGCGGCTTATCTGCTGACCGACCGGCTTAGCGTGATGCTGCTCCTCAGCGTGCTGATCGGCGCGGCCAGCGCCGCCGGCGGGTATTACGCCGCCACATGGATGGACGCTTCGATCGCCGGCTGCATGGTCGCCGTGGCCGGGCTGCTGTTTGCGCTGGCGTTTCTGTTTTCGCCGTCGCACGGTCTCGTTGCCCGCCTGAGCCGGCGCCGGCGGGTGAAAGCGGCCGCAGCCGCTTAAGACGGCGGCGACTCCCGGCTTTCACGGCCGTCAACGCCAACAACCACCTCCGATCTCCTTTGGGAGCCGGAGGTGGTTGTTGGCGTTCATGTTTGCGCGGGCCACGGGATTAGCGGTAAAAAAAGGCTCTATTTCGGACGTGTGAGGGACTTCGGCCCAAATAAGGGAATTGTTTACCGCTATGCTCGACGGATGGAGGCAGATGTGCACTTTTTCCAAGGCCGGCAACAAAATAAGTACCTAAAGTTCCGCTATTCCTTCAACGTGAGGGAGAATATCAGAGACAGCGGTAAAAATTACCGCTATCTTCGGCAGTTGCGGCGCTAACCGCGTTCTGTCTCCGTTAAAGGACGCCGTCAGGCATGTTCTCCCGGCTGGATTTAGCCGATGTTCGGCGTGGATTCCCGGATGACCGGTTTGGTGTAGATATGGGAGACCTGGTAGGGCTGATTTGGATCTTTAATGCGCGATAGAAGCATCTCGGCGGCTTTGACGCCCATTTCGTTGCTGAAGATATGGACCGTCGTCAAATGCGGTTCGACGATTACAGACTCAGGTCCGTTGTCAAAGCCGCAGATGACGATATCCTGGGGAATCGACAGGTTCCGGTTCTTCAGCGCCTTCATCACGCTCACGGCAATGTAATCGTTCGCGCAGACGAAAGCAGAAGGGAGCTCCCGTATCCCGGCCACCCGCTCGTCCATCCATTCGGGTGTGGAGAAGAACAGCCGGTCGTCGTCGATGATGCACCGGGATAGATCAAGAGCGATGCCAGCTTCGGTCAGCGCACGGTTAAACCCGGCCCATCTTTCGTTAAAGCTGCGGCAATGGTTGTAATCACCGATAAAGCCAAAGCTTTTGTAACCGCCATCAATTAATTTTCTGGTAAGCTGATAAGTGCTGTGTTCGTTCTCCATCAGCAGTACATCGGCGCGAAAATCCGGGTAGCAAACGTAGGCCGAGCAATCGATAAAGATGGTCGGGATGCCGAGCCCGGTGATGAGGTTGCTGTATTCCAGATCAAACAGCTCGATACAGATGATGCCGTCCACATTGGCCGCGTCGAAGTTGTTTGGCAGCGACAGCGATTTTTGCTCAATGTCCCTGACGATATGAATGGACAGGTTGTAGCCTTCGGCGCTGATTCTTTTTTCCAGGCCGCTGATCAGGGTTGAACCGAAATGGGATGTGTTCGGCAAGTTCTCCGTCAGCAAGGCGATGTTGCCCGAACTTTTGGACAAAAGGCCATCGCTGTCCATAAAGGCAAACTGCTTGTATTTTAACTCAATGGCTTTTCTGATTACTTTATTGCGCGTTTCCGCCGGGATGCTTTCGCTTCCGTTCAGCGCTTTGGACGCCGTGTTGCGGGAGATGCCCAAAGCGTCAGCGATATCCTGAATCGTTACTTTTTCCTTCGCCATCATTTCACCTCTATAATATCCTCGGGTCACGATGCATAAAAAGCGAGTATTTGCAAAGATTTCCTATTACCAATGTATAATAGATCGGAAAAAATAGCAACAATTATCTTACAAATGCACAGTTTGATTTTACATTTATTCCGTTTACATTTGTCAAATCTCCTCCGTGGTTTGCTGTTTCATTTTTGTTTTGTGTGCTGTAAGGAAAATGCTGCTTTTTAGCTGCTGTTTCTGGTGGGGTCGTTTGTTATAGTGTTTTTTGTTCAGTGAATATAGCTTTTTGTGCAAATTTTCGAGATTTTATTTTAACAAATGAACAAAAATAATTTTACAAAATATATTGACTCAGAGAATCTTGTTTGTTAAATTGTAAATGAAACGAGGTGCAGACAGTAAACAAGTGGTTTTGCTGAAAGCCCTTACTTCGCAAGAAAATGTAAACTTACCGGGAGAACGGAGGTAACAAAATTGCAAAGCACAATAAAGGCAGGTCAAGGAAAATCGGCACTCGGGAGATCCCGCGGACAAAGCCCTTTCGAATATTTGCGGAAATATGGATTTCTCTATTTACTGCTTGCGCCGGCCCTGATCCTTACCTTGATCTTCAAATACGGGCCGATGTACGGAGCGGTGATTGCGTTTAAGGATTTCAGTCCGATCAAAGGCATCCTTGGCAGCGATTGGGTCGGACTCAAAAATTTCGACAAGTTTCTGTCCTCACCCAACTTTGAAGTGATTTTTATGAATACGCTTAAATTAAGCTTGCTTGGGCTTGTGCTCAGCTTTCCCGTGCCGATCCTGCTGGCGCTAATGCTCAATCAGGTCCGCCGGGCCGGTGTAAAAAAGAACATCCAGTTGTTTCTGTACGCCCCCAATTTCATTTCCGTTGTGGTCGTCGTTGGGATGCTGTTCATCTTCCTGTCGCCGACGGGTCCAGTCAACCAGTTGTTCATCCGGATTACGGATGAGCCGATCATGTTCATGTTAAGCCCCGAATATTTCCGGTGGATTTATATTTTGTCGGATATTTGGACGGGAGCCGGCTGGTCCTCGATCATCTATGTGGCCGCGCTGGCCAACGTGGACCCGGAGCTGCACCATGCGGCCAACCTGGACGGCGCCAACCTGCTGCAGCGGATTCGCCACATCGATCTGCCGACGATCCGCCCGATTATGGCGATCGTGTTCATTCTCGCCGCCGGCGGAATCATGTCGATCGGGTTCGAGAAGGCTTACCTGATGCAAACGGCCATGAACCTGCCAACCTCGGAGATCATTCCGACCTACGTGTACAAAATCGGTTTGCAGTCCGGGGATTATGCCTACTCCGCCGCCGTCGGGTTGTTCAACTCCGTTATCAACGTCATCCTGCTCGTGACCGTGAACTTTGTGGTTAAAAAGCTAAACGAGGGCGAAGGCCTCTATTAAGTCATCTTTTGATCACGAAGCACGTCAAGAAGCGGATTCGGCATCGAATCTTGAATTCAGCCGGGCCTTCCGTTGCTCACGTAGGCTCAGAGCATATGCTTCCGAAGCCGTTTTCTCCGAAAACGTTTAGCTCCGCTACTCAGTCCCTAGCTTCATTCAACCTTCTCGGTGCTGAAAAACTGACTTATTGAACTCGCAATTGCAATGAAAGGAGCAAACTGCCATGCCCATCAAACATTCGAAATTCGACCGTTTTCTGCTGGCCTTAAACGCCGCCGGTTTGGTGTTCGCCGTACTGATCGTGGTCGTGCCGCTGATTTATGTCGTCGTGGCCTCATTTATGGACCCCTCCGTACTGCTTAGCCGGGGCCTGTCCTTCAACGTTGCGGACTGGACGCTGGACGGTTACAAGAAAATCCTGACCAACCCGGCGATGGTCCGGGGGTTCGGCAACGCCGTGCTGTACTCGACTTCTTTTGCCCTGATCACCGTGACGGTGTCGGTCTTCGCGGGTTACGCCCTGTCGGATCACCGGCTGGTTGGCCGCCGTTTTTTTATGACCTTGTTTTTGATCACGATGTTTTTCGGCGGCGGGCTGGTGCCTACTTACCTGCTGGTCAAAGAGCTCGGCATGATCGATACGGTCTGGGCGGTCATCATTCCCGGCGCGGTCAACGTATGGAACATCATCTTGTCGCGGACGTTTTTCAAAGGCGTGCCAAACGAGTTGAGGGAGGCCGCCAACGTCGACGGCGCTTCCGAAGCGATGATTTTCTTCCGCATCGTGCTGCCTCTGTCCAAACCGATCGTTTTCGTGCTGGCGCTGTACGCCTTTGTTGGCCAATGGAACGCCTATTTCGACGCAATGATTTACCTGGATAATCCGAACTTGCACCCGCTGCAGCTCGTGCTCCGGTCGATCCTGATCCAGAACCAGGTTGATCCCGGCATGATCGCCGACCAGCTGGCCATGGCGGAAATGAAGCGGTTGTCCGAGATGATCAAATAC
Source organism: Paenibacillus macerans (assembly GCF_023715465.1). Taxonomy (GTDB): domain Bacteria; phylum Bacillota; class Bacilli; order Paenibacillales; family Paenibacillaceae; genus Fontibacillus; species Fontibacillus macerans_A. The sequence continues at coordinate 331,872 of NZ_JAMBOE010000005.1, read as the reverse complement.
GCGGCGATCGTGATTTCGAGCCTGCCGCTCGTCGTGATGTATCCGTTTTTCCAGAAATACTTCGAGAAAGGTGTCATGGTCGGCTCCCTGAAATAACGCCGGCTGCACATAAATGCTTTGCCTAAAGCACAAACCTGGGAGGTCAAAAGACAATGGTAAAAAGCCAAAAAGTGAAATTCGCCTGCAAAGCCGTATCCGTCTCCGTACTTGCTTCCGCGCTTCTGCTGTCCGCCTGCGGCAACGGGGGAAGCAAAAATTCGGCCGGCAACGAACAGGACCCGAGCGGGAAGATCACCCTGAACATGATGACGCAAAGCTCGCCGCTTGCCCCCGCCGACCCTAACGACAAGCTGATTTTCAAACGGCTGGAGGAAAAAACGAACGTCCATATTGATTGGAAGAATTTCACCAAGGATGTGTTCGTGGAAAAAAGAAATCTCGCGATGGCCAGCGGCGATCTTCCCGACGCCATCTTCGACGCCGGTTACGGCGATTACGAGCTGCTTAAGCTGGCCAAGGACGGGGCGATCATTCCGCTAAACGACCTGATCGAGCAATATATGCCGAATTTCCAAAAGGTGTTGGAAGAAGCGCCGGAATACAAGGCGATGATCACTGCGCCGGACGGCAACATCTACGCTTTTCCGTGGATCGAAGAGCTCGGCAAGGGGAAGGAGCGGATTCAATCCGTCGACGCCGTTCCGTGGATCAATGTGGAATGGCTGAATAAGCTTGGTCTTGAGATGCCGAAAACGACGGAGGAATTGAAGCAGGTGCTGATCGCCTTCAAAACCCAGGATCCGAACGGAAACGGGCAGGCCGACGAAATTCCGCTGTCTTTTATCAACAAGCCGGGGGCTGAGGATTTGGTGTTCCTGTTCGCCGCGTTTGGCTTAGGGGAAAATCCCGATCACGCAGTAGTTACGAACGACGGTAAAGTCGTGTTTGCGCCTGCCGAAGAAGGCTACAAAAACGCCGTCAAATATATCAACGAGTTATACAAAGAAGGACTCATCGATGTCGAAGCGTACACGCAGGATTGGAGCACGTATCTCGCCAAAGGCAAGGACCACAGATACGGCCTGTATTTCACCTGGGACAAGAGCAACATTACGGGCGCTAATGACAGCTACGAGGTCATGCCGCCGGTAGCCGGGCCGAACGGTGAAATCAATGTGGCCCAAACGAACGCGCTGGGCTTCCACCGCGGCCGGATGGTCGTTACGAGCACCAACAAAAACCCGGAAGCGACGGCCAAATGGGTGGACCAGATGTACGACCCGATTCAATCTGTGCAGAACAACTGGGGCACTTACGGGGACGAAACGCAGCAAAACATCTTCGAATACGACGAAGCGAGCAACAGCCTGAAGCACCTGCCGCTAAACGGAACCGCTCCGGTCGAACTACGGGAGAAGACGAGCGTCGGGGGGCCACTGGCGATTCTGGACAGCTACTTCGGCAAATACACCACCGTGCCGGACGACGCCAAGGAAAGAATGCAGATCGTCAAGGAGGTTATGGCTCCCCATATGAAGGCGGAGCAGGCGATGCCGAACGTATTCCATTCGATTGATGAACTGGAACGGCTGACGACGATCGAAACCGATCTGTTCGCCTATGTGCTGAGAAAACGCACCGAATGGTACCAAAACGGCAAAATCGATCAAGAGTGGAACAGCTATTTGCAGGAGCTCGACCGGCTGGGGCTGCAGGAGTGGCTGAAAATCAAGCAGGGTGGTTATGACCGGGCTATGAAGCAGTAAAACCGAGGGATAGAAAACGGCGGGTAGCCATAGAAATAGACGTTTTTATTACGGAGGCAAAAGGAGAGACGCTGGAATGACGAAGATCACCAAGCAAAACTATAAAGGAAGGTATCATTTCTCACCGGAGAAGAACTGGATGAACGATCCGAACGGATTGGTTTATTTTACCGGAGAATACCATCTATTCTATCAGTATTATCCTCGCGGAACCACCCACGGGCCGATGCACTGGGGCCATGCCGTAAGCAAAGACCTGGTTCATTGGGAGGAGCTTGACATTGCGCTTTTCCCCGATGAGAACGGAACGATTTTCTCGGGAAGTGCGGTAGTGGACTGGGGCAATACCACCGGCTTTTTCGGGGAGGAACCGGGGCTGGTCGCGATTTTCACCCATCACCTTGAAGCGGAAGGCAAACCTCCCGTGCAGATGCAAAGCATCGCCTACAGCAAGGACAAAGGCAGAACTTGGACGAAATACGCGGGTAATCCGGTGTTGAGACATGAACGCTTCGTTGATTTTCGCGATCCCAAGGTGTTTTGGCATGAAGACACCCGGCGCTGGGTTATGATCCTCGCTTGTGGACAGACGGTATGCCTGTATCATTCTCCCGATTTAAAAACATGGACGTTCGCCAGTGAATTCGGCAGCGGGATCGGCTTCCATGAGGCGGTTTGGGAGTGCCCCGATTTGTTCCTGCTGCCGGTCGATGGTGATGCCTCCCGGCAAAAATGGGTGATGCTGGTCAGCGTGGGCGATCATCCCGCTTATGAGGAAGGGTCGAGAACGCAGTATTTTACCGGGGATTTCGATGGCGTGACGTTTACGCCCGATGAAGACTCGCGCGCGGTTCGCTGGCTGGACTATGGCCGGGACAATTACGCGGGCGTCAGTTGGTCCGATATCCCGGCGGAGGATGGCAGAAGGCTGCTGATCGGCTGGATGAGCAACTGGAAGTATGCGCAGCTTACGCCGACGGAAGAGTTTCGCGGCGCGATGACGGTACCGCGGGAACTTGCTCTGGAATCCCGGAACGGTGCGACCGTTCTGACGCAGAGACCGGCGCGGGAACTGGCGCGTGTGCGCCGGCCGGTGCTCAGCCTGGCGAATGTCGCCGCCGGGGAAGCGGAAGCCGCGCTGCGTTCCCTGCGGCTGGACAGCTGCGAGCTGGTTGTGGAAGCCGCACCCGGTGAGTCCTTTGCTTTCAAGGTCAGGACGGGAGCCGGCCAGGAGACGGTTGTCGGCGTAAACGCGGCTTCCGGGGAGGTTTATGTGGACCGCACGAAATCCGGACAGCACGAGTTTCACGAGCAATTCCGCGGCGTACACGCGGCCAAGCTGCACACCGCGGGGGAAAAGCTCGAGCTGCGCATTTTCGTGGACTGCTCCTCCGTTGAAGTGTTTGCCAACGATGGGGAGGCCGTCATTACCGATCTGATCTTTCCTGGCCCGGAGGCCACCGGCCTTTCTTTGGTGGCGGAAGCGGACTTTGCGCTGGAGTCGCTGGCGATTTATGAGCTGGCGCCGTAATTTAGGTGGAGGCAGCGATGTCTGGGACGTTGTGACCGGAGGAAACGGTTGGTGCTACCAATGGTGTGGTCGGTGTGACGAAGGTGGCGCGGCACGTTTGGTGTGAGTGACTTGGTGTGAGTAACGACAATTGTTGCCACGGCCACTTGCGTGGCCGGTGTACCGACGGTGGGCGCCGCCAGCCTGGACGGCTAACAGACCTGAGCGACCTTATTTGCTCAAATAGGCGGCGTTTCAAGCTCTAACGGACCGTAGCGCTCTTATTTGCCCGAAAATGACCGAAAACGCACGCTGTAATGCCAAATAAGGCCTAAGGTGTCCGTTACGTTATGCAAACTGTTGTTTTTGGCGAAATAACGGCGCTGGTGTCCGTTAGGGTCGGCGCTGCGGCCGATGAATGCAGCCGACTAAATGCGGCCGATGAAACATACAAGATGCGGGACCGCCTTGGACTGTATCGAAAAAGGAGACCACAACTATGCGCATAGGAGCGATTGAGGCCGGCGGGACGAAATTCGTCTGCGGCATCGGCGATGAGCACGGCGTGATTGAGGACAACATCAGCTTTCCGACGGAAAGTCCGGGGACCACGCTTGGCAAAGCGATTGCTTATTTGAAGGACAAACGGGTGGAGGCGATCGGGGTCGGTTCATTTGGCCCCATTGACCTTCGGCAAGATAGCCCCACCTACGGATATGTGACGACAACGCCGAAACCCGGCTGGAGCCGGTTCGATTTCCTCGGCACGCTGCGCCGCGAAATTCCCGTGCCCCTGGGCTGGGATACCGACGTGAACGCAGCCGCGCTGGGGGAAGCGGTATGGGGGGGCGCGCAAGGCCTGAACAGCTGCCTGTATTATACGGTGGGAACGGGCGTCGGGATCGGCGTTTATTTGGAAGGGCGGCTGGTGCACGGGCTGGTTCACCCGGAAGGCGGCCATGTGCCGGTAAAGCGGCACCCGGACGATGATTTTGCGGGCCGCTGCCCGTATCACGGCGATTGTCTGGAAGGCATGGCGTCGGGGCCGGCGCTTGAAGCCCGCTGGAAATTCAAAGGGCATGAGCTGCCAGGGAATCATCCCGCTTGGGAAATCGAGGCGTTTTATCTTGCCCAGTCGATTACAGGGGCGGTGCTTCTGACCTCGCCGGAAAAGGTCATCCTGGGAGGCGGGGTCATGCAGCAGCCCCAACTGTTCCCGCTGATCCGGGAGGCGGTGCGCCGGAACCTGAACGGATACGTCAACGCCGGCGAGATTTTGGAGCGTATGGAGGAGTATATCGTGCCTCCTGGCCTCGGGCAGCAAGCGGGGCTTTACGGCGCTTTGGCATTGGGGCTGAAGGCGTTAACCGGGCGGCTTCATTCTTCTTAAGCGAAAGCGAAGAAAGCGGCGAAGAGAGCGTGCCGGAGGGAGGCAGTGGCTATGATCCATGGCCTCCTGCGCCGGAAGCCAAAACATGTTTGTATCTCTCACAGGAAAAGAGGGTGTATCATGGGCAAAGGCAAATCCGTATTATCCATTCTTTTGTCCTCCGCGCTTATTTTTGCCGGGTTTGATGCTGGAACGGTCCGGGCGGCAGGCGCGGAGACGGAAACGGGAAAGGGGGCTAACACCATTTTTGAAAGCGCAACCAACTTTGCGGCGAATTTGACCGGCTGGCGAATCGAAGGAAAAGGCCGAATGGAGACGGCGGAGCAGGGGCTTCTGCTCGTCTCGGAGCCGAGGGAGAACGTCATGGCTCTCGCGGAGACGCGGGCGGCCGATTTTATCTATGAAGCCGACGTCATGGTGACGGAGAGGCAGGCGGACGCCACGTTGGTATTCCGCTCCAATGAGGACGGCTGGTCCTCCTACATGCTCCAACTCGTGCCGAATGCGGGGCTGATCCGGCTGAAGGACGCGAGCGGAGAAGGCAAGCTGCGGGAAGAACGGCGGGTCGATTTGGCCGAAGAGGAAATCTATCATCTGAAAGTCAAAGCTGAAGGAACTCGGCTCCAGGTATTTTGGGGGGACCGTTATAAACCGCTGATCGACGTCCATGACGGGGCTTACGCTTCCGGGTATTTGGGCCTGAACGTTTGGGATGGCTCTGCGCTGTTTCAGAACGTGAAGATCAGCGAACTGAACAGCAATTTAGGCGCGGCGATCGCGAGCTCGGGAGCCTGGCAGCCGGACCTGCGGGGGGAACTGGGAACGGCGGACGGTACCCGGCGGGCACTGCGGATTTATGAGGGCTATGAGCAGGATCTCGTGCTGGAAGGAAACGTGTCTTTTGCCGCGGATCATGGGGATACCGGTTTGCGGTTCAGAGCGAACGGGCAGGGGACGGACGGCTACGAGGCGGCTTTGCGAAAAGACGGCGGCCAGGTTTGGGCGGAGCTGAGAAAAGCGGACGGCCGCGTCATCGCGGTTTCGGAACGTGCTTACCCGTCGGCTGCCAAAGCAAGGCACCATCTGGAAATCCATGCGCTTGGGAACCTGATCCAGGTATATGTGGACGGATACGCCGAACCGGCGGTCGATACCGTCGACGACAGCTATGCGGACGGTCACGCGGGATTTGCGGTATCCGGGGGAGCGGCGTATTTTCAGGACGTCTATTTGACCGCGGCCAACGATTATTATACGGAAAAATACCGCCCCGACTATCATTATTCACCTGCACGCGGGTCGGCAAGCGATCCGAACGGGTTGGTCTTTTACGAAGGGGAATACCATCTGTTTCATCAGGACGGCGGAACCTGGGCCCACGCGGTCAGTACCGATCTGGTTCATTGGAAGCGGTTGCCCATCGCCTTGCCCTGGAACGATTGGGGACATGTCTGGTCGGGTTCGGCCGTCGCCGATCTCCATAATGCCTCCGGCTTGTTCACGGATTCCGGGGGAAAAGGCCTGATCGCTTATTATACTTCCTATAACCCGGACAGCCCAAACGGCAACCAGCGCATCGGGCTGGCGTACAGCAAGGACCGCGGCCGCACCTGGGAATACGCCACAGAGCGCCCGATCGTGGTCGAAAATCCGGGCAAGCAGGGGGACGATCCGGGAAGCTGGGATTTTCGCGATCCCAAGGTCGTGCGGGACGAAGAGCATAACCGCTGGGTTATGGTTGTGTCCGGCGGCGACCATATCCGCTTTTTCACTTCGATCAACCTGATCGACTGGAAGCTGACCGACAATTTCGGATACGGGGCTTATGTCCGCGGCGGCGTGTGGGAGTGCCCCGATTTGTTCCAACTGGCCGTGGACGATGACGTGGGCGAGAAAAAATGGGTGCTCATGATCAGTACGGGCGCCAATCCGAATACCAAGGGCTCGGCGGCGGAGTATTTTGTCGGGGAGCTTACTCCGGAGGGCAAGTTCGTTAACGACAACCCTGCCGGCAAGGTGCTGACAACCGATTACGGAAAAGAGTTCTACGCCTCTATGTCTTTTGCCGGTATGCCGGACGGACGCAGGGTGATGCTGGCCTGGATGACAAACTGGGATTACCCGTTTGCTTTTCCGACCGAGGGTTGGAAGGGGGTTCTAAGCATTCCGCGCGAGTTAACGCTGCACAAGACGAACGAGGGAATCAGCCTGGCGCAGACGCCGATCCGCGAGCTGGAATCGCTGCGCGGCCAGCTGCTGTTTGCGGCGTCGGACCGCCGCGTTCAACCGGATAGGGCGAATCTGCTGAAAGGCGTATCCTCCGGCGCCTATGAAATTGAAGCCGAAATTGAAATTCCTCAGGCCAGCCGCGTGAGCGAATTCGGTTTCCGCCTCCGCGAGGGGAACGGCAAGCGGACGGTCGTCGGCTACAAAACAAAAGAGAACGAGATGTATGTGGATCGCTCTCTTTCCGGCGACACCGGCTTCTCCGACCGGTTCACCACGCTTCATCAGGCGCCGCTTCAGCCGGACAACCGGCGCATGAAGCTGCGGATTTTCGTGGACGATTCCTCGCTGGAAGTATTCGGAGGGGACGGCCGCGCGGTGCTTTCGGAAGTGATTTTTCCCGATCCTGCACACCGCGAAATGAGCTTTTTCACTGTAGGCGGAGAGGTGAACGTGCTTTCCTTGAAAGTGCACGCCCTAACAAACGTATGGAACGAGGCGGTGGGGAGCCAAACCTCCATCGTTATGGATACGAGTCCGCGCGAATTGGGGCTGGGGGACACCCGGACCTTGTACGCTGCGGTGAGCGGCGGCGCGAAAGGCGGGCGCAGCGGCGGTACGGACGTCAACCGAAGTCAGCCGATTCGCTGGGAGTCGAGCGATCCGCTAGTCGTGGCCATCGCCTCGTCCGATCAGCAGCAGGCGGTGATTCGTGCGGCCGGCCAAGGTGAGGCGGTGGTTACCGCCTCCACCCCAAACGGGAAAACATCGGTCAGCGTTCCGGTGAAGGTGTTTGCCGGAGAGTTCCATACGAATCTAACCGGTTGGACGCCCGACGTGCCGGCCTCCGCCTGGGTGGCGACGGAGCAGGGCATCCGCGGCAGTTACGGGAGCGATGCCAATGATGTGGCGGAGGAGACGGCCGGCGATTTTGTGTATGAGGCCGAAATGACGTTGGCCGAAACGGGCGGGGCGGGCTCTATCCTGTTCCGGGCCAGCCGGGACGGGCGCAGCGGGTACTATTTTAATATCGATCCGAATATGAAAGCCTTCCGCTTGTTTTACAAAATCGATGGCGCATTTGCTGAACGCCAGGTGCTGGCGAAAGTGCCGGCATTCATCCAGCCGGGAAAGAAATACGCCATTGTCATCGAAGCGGACGGGCCGCGCATCCGCATTTCCGTGGATGGCGTCCAAATCATTGACATTACCGATGGAACGTTTGCGGAAGGGCATTTCGGCGTTCACGTCTTCGGCGGCGCGGCGTATTATCAAAACGTCAACGCCAGCCGGATGGAGCAAGCCGAGCTGCGGAAGACGAGCTTCGTCAACGCCGGTACGAACGCGTCGCTGTACGCCGCCAAAGCGGAAAACGGCGAGCCGGTCGCGCTGCTCCCAGCCGGGGACGGGGAGGCGTTCTCCCAGACTTGGGTTTTGGTGCCGACCGGAGACGAGTCGGGCTCCTATTCGATCCGCACCGCCGCGGGAGGCAAAGCTTTGGACCTCGATACGGGCCAAAACAAACTCCAGCTGTACGATTATCTCGGCTACGACAATCAACGCTGGCTGCTTCGCGACAATGGCGACGGCACAACAACGATTCTGTCGCTTCATACTCGGCAAGCGCTTGAAGCTTCGGCGGACGGCGGCTCCCTATACTTGAACGAACCGGATCCGGCGCTGGACCGGCAAAAATGGCAAATGGCGGATACCGGCGCGCCGTGATGCTCCTGGATTTTTAGCTGCCGCGCCCGGATCGTTTAAGGGCTCCCGAATAGCGGAGAAGGTTTCTTCCGCTTGGGAGCTCTTTTTTTGTTTGGATATTTGCGAGTAATGATATAGCTTATATTATAGAAAGTAGAGTTCAGAAGAAATGGAACGGGAAGGGAAGAAAATGAGCGATACATCCGATAAACTCGTGTTGACGGAAGAGGAAGTTCGTTACATACTTCATGCCGCCGACAGCATCGCCGGGCGCGCGGGAAGAACGATGCTGGCCAAAATATTGAAAGGTTCCCGCGACAAAAAACTGTTGGCGCTAGGGCTGAACGATAGTATAGCATACGGATATTATCGGCAGCTGACGATCGCGAACATCACCGAGCGCGTAGACTGGATGATTAAAAACGATTTTCTGGCATTCAGTTGGGTTGGCGAAATGCCGGTGCTGGTGTTTACGGAGCGGGGGTGGGAAATCCAGCGGGAGCAGTTGGCGGACCTGCTGCTGTCGCAGTGGAAGGCTTGGGTGGAAGCTGGGATTCCCGTCGTGGATATGACCTACCTCAAGGACCGCGACAGGATCATGATCTTGCTGTTTTTGCAAAAAATCGCGAATTCGCGGGATGCCCGCTACATTCCTTTGCTGAAACAGTGGGAGCTTGTGGATTACAGGAAGGTGCGGCATGCCATTGGCCAAGTTATCGTCCACCTGCAGCAAGGGAAAAGCCAACCGCTTGTGCTGGAAGGCGCGCCGGTGGATGCAGGGGTGGGCGCCCGGTCGATTATCGGGGAACGGAAGAGCGAACGATTGAAATGTCGGGACTGCGGTGCGCGTTTTGACTGGACGGTCGAAGAGCAGGACAGTTTCCGCATGAGAGGGTGGGATCCGCCCAAAAGATGCCGGGAATGCCGGAAGGAGCGCAATCTCTCAAGACTCTTTGATTTTGATGGCTGGATATGATGCATAACGGCTCGCAAGCTGGGACCGGGGAGTCTCCGGTCAGCCAGCCTGCTTTTGCCGAAGCTTTGTTGGGATTACGGGATTATGGTAAAATGGCGGTGTGCTATTATAGGATGACCCGAAGATGGGAGGAGCTTTTTTTTGAAGTACAAATTGTTGGCGCTCGATATGGACGGAACGTTGTTGAACGATGAGCAGCAAATTACGCCGGAAACGGAAAAATGGATTCGCAAGGCGGCAGCCGCCGGGGTGCATGTCTGCCTGTCGACGGGGCGGGGATATCATGAGGCGATCGCGTACGGGGAGCAACTTGATCTAGGCACGCCGATGATCACCGTAAACGGGAGCGAAATATGGAGAACGCCGAAAGAGCTGCACAGCCGGGTATTGCTTGACCGGTCGCTTGTTGCCGGGATGCACGCCATTGCTGAGGAAAAGAAGGTATGGTTCTGGGCCTACTCGGTGGAAGGCAGCTACAATGAAACGAATTGGGTCCCTGAGGTGCTGGAGCGCAATCAGTGGATGAAATTCGGTTATTTTACCAAGGACGATGAGGTGCGGCAGGATATCAAACGGCAGCTTCAGGAGCTGGGCGGTCTGGAAGTCACCAATTCGTCGCCGTACAATTTGGAGATCAATCCCGCGGGGATCAGCAAGGCGAGCGGCATTCGCACTGTCTGCGATTGGTTTGGACTCGATCTGTCCGAAGCCGTGGCGGTTGGGGACAGTCTGAACGACCTCGCCGCGATCGAAGCGGCCGGGCTCGGCGTCGCCATGGGCAACGCCCAGGAAGCCGTAAAGGCCAAGGCGGACGTGGTAACGGCCACCAACAATGAGGACGGCATCGCGCTGATTATCCGCGATTTTATTTTAACGGGAGAGTGAAGTTGTCGTGATGATCATGACCGTGCTCGGATGGATTTTGGTGATATTGCTGTTTGCCATCGGTATGGCGGGGACGGTATATCCCGTGCTTCCCGGCGTAGTTGCCATCTATTTCGCCTTTTTTGTGTACGGCTGGTTTTTCTCCTTCGAGCCGTTTGGGCCGCTTTTCTGGATCGTGCAGACGTTGATCGTCGTGGTGCTGCTGGTCGCGGACTATGCGGTTGGAGCCTGGGGCGTGAAAAAATTCGGCGGCAGCAAGCTGTCCGTCTGGCTCAGCACGATCGGCATCATCATCGGACCGTTTGTCATTCCGGCGTTTGGGCTTGTGATCGGGCCGCTGCTCGGAGCGATGCTCGGGGAGATTATCCGCGGCGAGTCGCTTTCCAAGGCGTTTAAAGTTGGGATCGGCTCGGTCGTGGGTCTGTTTAGCAGCATCGTCGTCAAGGTGATTTTGCAGCTGGTCATGATTGTCGCGTTTATTATCTGGATCATAGCGGCTTAGCTTTGCGCGGCGGATAGGCCGGTGCCAGGCTCTTGCTCTTAGAGCGTTATAATCATCGCAGAAATGGACTTATTCAGGGTAGCGAAAGCGAAAGAAGGAATCGTTGTTGTCCAAAAAAGAATCGTTTATTAAAGGCACTTTGATTTTGGCGGGGGCGGCGCTGATCGCGAGGGTGCTTGGATTGTTTCAGCGCGTGCCGCTGGAGCACATTCTCGGCGACGTCGGGAATGCTTCCTATTCACAGGCGAACGCGGCCTACTTTATGCTGCTGACGTTGGCCACGGCCGGCATTCCCAGCACGTTAAGCAAAATGGTTTCCGAACGGCACGCCTTAAACCGGCCCGACGAGGCCCGCCGCGTGTATCACGCCGCGCTGATCTTTGCCGCAGCCGCCGGCGTGGTCATGTTTGCGCTGTTGTTTGCTATGGCGCCTTATTATGCGCAAGCTGCCGGCGTTCCTGAATCGGTGGTGGCGATTCGGGCGCTTTCTCCGGCGCTGCTGTTGTTTCCGCTGATCGCGATCATCCGCGGTTATTTGCAGGGGCGGAACATTATGATCGCCGGCGGCGTCTCGCAGGTCATCGAACAAATCGTGCGGGTCGTAACCGGCATTGTTTTGGCTTTTTTGCTGTTCAACTGGGGTTTCTCGGGTGAGGATGTGGCGGCAGGCGCCACTTTCGGCGCGGTGCTTGGCGGCGTCGCCGCTTTGTTCGTCATGTTGTATTTCAGCGTAAAAATGCTGCGGCAGGACCGGGGGGAGCGGACAGCGGATGCCGGGCCTGAGGAAAAGCTGCCGTTTAAACAGATCTATGCGGAAATTTTCAAATTGTCGATTCCGATCGTGCTGACCGCGCTGGCGGTTCCGGCCGTCAATTTTATCGACAACTCGATTTTGAAGCCGCTGCTGAGCGGACAGATCGGCTCCGGACAAGCCACCTATATCCTGGGGATTTTGGGCAATCGGGCGCAAATGATCGCCGGCATTCCGCCGATTTTGGCCATTGCGCTGAGCCAATCGCTGGTGCCGATTATTTCCGCGGCATACGCCCGGAAAGACCAGGAGCATTTGCAGCGCCAGGTTACACTGGCCATGCGGGTCTCGGTGCTGACCGGCATGCCGATCATCGTCGCGCTGGGTTCGGCGGCTTATTCCGTGAACGGTTTGCTGTTCAGTACGCGGGATGGCAGCAGCATCGTGGCTATGCTGACGTTTGCGACGATTTTTCAAATTACGATGATGACCAGCAATTCGATTCTGCTCGGCGTGGGCAAAGCGAACCAATCGATGGTTCACGTCGCGATCGGGGTTGTCGTGAAGCTGGCGGCGAGCTATATTCTCGCGCAATTTTGGGGGATTTACGGTATCGTTACGGCAACGGGTTTGTGTTTCCTGGTCATTACGCTGCTCAATGTACGGGCGATGAAGCGGATTGTTCCTTTCTCGCTGATGGGCGATCGTTGGCTGGGCTTTCTGGCGACGGTGGTCGTGCTGTCCGGCGTGGGCTACGGTCTGAATCAGGCCGGTATCCAAATGGAAGCGCTGATGCCGGCGCGGGTCGCCTTCTTCCTGACCTGCTGTATCGTCGGAGCGGCAGTGGTCGCTTTATACCCGGTCATGCTGATCCTGCTGCGGGTGGTCCGCAAGGACGAACTGGCCGGTTATCCGAAGCCGCTGCGGAAAATCCTGTCCCCGCTCATGCGCCTGCAGCGCGGCGGCCAAACCGCCGTCGGGAAGTAGGTAGTGGCGGCAGGCTGGGTCCGGGCGCTTCTAACGCGCCTTTTACTGGCGCGCGTTCCGTGCGGTAGGTGCGCGGGTTAGAACGTGTGCTGCGCTTGGACAAACTTTCGCCGTCTGACAGTGCGAGGCAGCATTGAACGCGGGCGCGTTGGAACGGACCGACCTGCGGCCGCGTTGGCGACCTGCGGCCGAACCCGGGCGCCCTGCTAGCCGAACCCGGGCGCCCTGCTAGCCGAACCCGGGCGCACCGCTAGCGGTAAAAAAGGGCGCTATTGATAGAGTTTTGCGTGTTAACAGGAAGTTAGCGGAATTTTTGGGCGTTATTTTTGTGGGATCGGCTATGAAGCACCTGTTTTTGCTGGCGGCCCCTCAAATAACGTCTTTTTATTCCGCTATTTCTTATGGTAGGCAAACGTTGGCGGAATAAGACCATAATTTACCGCTATTTAAGTAGCGTATTATTTGAACTTAAGCGTGTTGGTGTGCGGCCTGCGACTATGGTGATCTCGAGCGTGTTGGTGTGCGGCCTGCGACTATGGTGATCTTGAACGTGTTGGTGTGACCTGCGAATATGGTGATCTCGAGCGTGTTGGTGCGGCCTGCGACTATGGTGATCTCGAACGTGTTGGTGTGCAACCTGCGACTATGGTGATCTCGAACGTGTTGGTGTGCGGCCTGCGACTATGGTGATCTTGAACGTGTTGGTGTGACCTGCGACTATGGTGATCTCGAGCGTGTTGGTGCGGCCTGCGACTATGGTGATCTCGAACGTGTTGGTGTGCGGCCTGCGACTATGGTGATCTCGAACGTGTTGGTGTGCAACCTGCGACTATGGCGTTCTCGAGCGTGTTGGTGTGGAACCTGCGACTATGGTGATCTCGAGCAACTGGGCAGGTATAAATCACTTATGTCGCGTTTAGGAGCCATGCCCGCTAGTTTTGTTCATGATAGTTTTGTTTATGATAGAAGTGTTGCACGCAAATTGCGCAAATTGGGAGTTTGTTCATCTTAATGAGCCGCGCCAGCTTTTAGGAGTCGCCGAGCGCATCGTGGATCAGCGCCGTTTCGAGGATGCCGCCCCGGTGCTCGCGGCTGATGTCGCACAGAAACGGCCGCTTCGGCGCGCTGATCCCGTCCAGCGCGCTGTGGTCTTTGAGCCAATCCTCCCGGGATATTGGCTCATATGGTGTGTCGCCCCAAGCGCTTAGCAGCTTGGGGCTGTAGAGACGCTCGCCCGCCGGCAGCGTCTCGCCTTGAAGAAGCTCTGACGCCTGCCTGCCGGCGGTCAGAGCTTCTTCCTTATTGGCCGTGAACAAGCCCGGCCAATAATCCGCCCGCGAGCCGCTGTGCGGCACGCTCGCGGCGAACCGCTCCGCGCCGCTGCGCACGGCGCGGTAGCCCATCAGCATCGCGTACAGGCTTTTGCCTAACGCGATGCGGGCGGGCAGGCTGCCGAAGTCGGAGACGACGCGCCCCGCAAGGCGGTGCACCTCCCACTCGGCAGCCGGCCCCGGCTCTGGCTCTGGCGCGGCGCCTTGCGCCTGGGCCGCGCCGCTCCCCGCGGCGGCCCGTCCGGGCAAAGCCGCGCCTTCTACGCTGTCACTCCCGCCTGGATAGCCCGCTTCCGGAGCGCCCTCACCGCCGTCGCCACATACTTCCGCCCCGCCCTCTGCGGCGGAAGTATTCGCCCCGGCTCCACCCGACGCAGCCGCACCAGCCCCGCTCTGCGTGGCACCCCCGGCTTCCCCAGCGCGTTCGTCCCGTGCAGATCCGGCCTTCGCTGCAACTGCCGCAGCCGCTGCTGCGGACACGCACTCCTGCCCGCCTGGACCCGACCCGGCAGCCCCGCTCTGTGTGGGCTCCCCGGCTTTCCCGCCTTCTTCCCGTTCCAGCAGCGGAAACACGACTTGATTCAACCCGGCCAGGCTAAACAGATGAAATTTAGTTTTGCCTGTTACGTATTTTTGGAAATACGGATGGCGTACAACCCGCTTTTCGATGTAATTCTGCTCGTTGATGATCAGCCCGACGGTGAGCAAAGTACTGCCCCGGTCAATCCAAAAACGCTCCCAAAACGGCCGCATAAACCGCGATACATGAAAATACGGAAGCAGATGGAAGTAGCTGGCTCCGCGTTCCCGGCTTTTCATATAAAGCAGCAGTTGGGGATAGGCGTCTTGAAAAATGAGCGCATTATTTCTCTCCAAAAACCGATAGGTCAGCCGTATCTCTTCGGTATCGATAATGTCGGCCATGCGGCTGCCGCTTAGATCGGTCATATTCCATCCCGCATTACGGGATACCATATGGGCGAGGAACGCCCAATGCAACTCGGGATACGCCTCAAAGCAGGCCAGGTATGCCGCGGTGCGAGTAATATTGCTGGCGCCGGCCCGGTTCGTCTCAACGGTGATCTCTTCGGCCAAAGCCACATCCTCGGGGCTCAAAAACAATTCCTCCGCCGGGCGGGAGGTTACGGCGCGCCGCAGCATGTCTTCGATGTCAGCGATGACGGTGCGGGCGGCCGATTCGTTCCAGTCCAGATTCAGCGCCTCTTCGCGCATCCGTGAGGAATCGGCGAATTGGGCGGTTTTGTTTTTGAAAATGTTTAAGACGATGGCGGGCAAGCGGGTGATCAGCTTTTTGGCGTTTTCGGGCAACACGTTGTGGCGGCGAGGCTGCGATTTCATGGTGGAGGGCTCCCTCCCCTTAATTTAAAATTTATTTCATCCGGTATCCGGACTTTTTGACAAAACCGATGGACTGCAGGCCACAGCAGCAGCTAAGGGTAGCGCGGAGTTATTGCTCATCCCCATAACCCGGTCGTCCCTTCGCCTCACATTGGAAAAAATCCAATAGATTGACGGATATTCAATGTAATTTTGAGCTCTCATTGGAAAATATCCAATAGAATTCGCTCAAATCACCCATTTTGTACCCTGACTAACCTCATCTATTGGAAATATCCAATCAAGTTACTATATTTGCCATTAAGATTCCAATTCTATTGGATATTTCCAATCATAACATGATGCCCGACGGATACCCGGCGCGGAAGCCTGTCACCCCGCTATGATCGGATTGAGCTCGAGCAATTTGACTGGATAAATCCAATGGAATGAGCGAAAATAAACCTGAGCAAGCCGAGTGTGTCATGGCGTTAATCTGTTCCGGCGCAGCAGCATGGTTCCATGGAGATTGGTCACTTGGTTCAACCATATAGCCATATCGTGTTTCTCCATAGTCATATCGTGTTTCTCCATAGTCATATCGTATTTCGCCATAGCCATATCCTGTTTCGCCGCATCCGGTCCATCAATGGAGCGCCCAGCCAGATAATCGTTATTTAATTGCAAGTATGCCCAAAAAATTGACTTCCACTCCCGGATTTGGTTGACTTAAGGGGAGAGAGGAACAGAAAGGAAGGGAAGCTTAAATGAAAAAAGTTACATCTCCCGGAGAATTTCAGGTCAGTATTCAATCCAGCAGCCTGGTGATTGCGGTTTTTAAAGCGGACTGGTGCGGAGATTGCAAGTTCATAGATCCTTTTATGCCGGAGGTTGAGGAAAAATACGCGGACCGGTTAACCTTCATCGAAGTGGATGTGGATCAGGTCGGCGAAGTGAGCCAGGAGCAAAATATTCTCGGCATTCCGAGCTTCGTCGCCTATACCGACGGCCGCGAACTCGTCCGCTTCGTCAACAAGCTGCGCAAATCGCGCGAGGAGATCGAGCAGTTCCTTGGGCGGGCGCTGGACGTATACCATACGCTGCATGATACGCCGGAGAAACGGGATCAGTGAGAGGTAGTTCAAAGTAGTTCAAAGTAGTTCAAAGTAGTTCAACGTAGTTCAAAGCATACGCTTTGGCGCTGAAAACTTGAGTTGTTGGAATACGGCACTATAAGGTCGAAAAGTTCGAAAAGTTCGAAGTTTAAGAACGAACTCTAGTGAGGTTCGCCTTCAAACCAGCATGCCTATTGCATACATGCTCATCAAGCCGCCGTCCTGGCCAACCGGGGCGGTGGTTTCTTTTTTGTAACTTTTTACACAGGCTGCCTATGAAAGAGGTCGCTTTATCGGTTATAATGGAAAGGATATGTCAACCGAATGAAGATCAATTTGGATCAGAAGGTGTGAACCGTTTGAATACGAAACAATTGAAGTGGCTCAGTTATATTTCCTGCTTTGTGATGTTTCTGGCTACCTTGGGGGGCAGTGTCGTCACCAAAACGGAGTCCGGGCTGGGCTGCGGCAATGAGTGGCCGCTTTGTCACGGCAAATTCGTCCCTGCCCACACGCTCGCTTCCCTGATCGAATATTCCCACCGGGCCGTGAGCGGGGCTGCCGGGCTGTTGTCGCTGGCGGCGTTCGTCGCCTTTTGGCTGTACCGGAAAAACCGCAGGGATCTCCAGCTGTTTTCGTTCCTGGCTTTGGTTTTTGTGATGGTACAGGCGTTCATGGGGGCGATGGCCGTCATTTACCCGACATCTTCCTACGTTATGGCGCTGCATTTCGGTTTTTCACTGATCGCTTTCGCCAGCTCGATTATGCTGGTGCTGGGCATCCGCCAGGAGGAACGCAGGCAGGCGGGATTCACGCCCAGGACCGGGGTGTCCAAAATCTTCCGCAACCTGACCTGGATCGCAACCGGTTACACCTATATCGTCGTCTATCTTGGCGCCTACGTCAGCCATACCGATTCGGCGGGAGGCTGCAGCGGGTGGCCGTTATGCAACGGACAGCTGATCCCGGGACTGGCGGGGGGAGAAGGGATCGCGTTTACCCACCGGGTGGCCGCCGGCCTGCTGCTGTTCGTCATCGCCGCACTCGGACATTTGGCCTTCTGGAAGCATCCCGATCTTCCCGAAATACGCAAGCTGGGACTCGCCGCCACGCTGCTGATCATCGTTCAAGTGTTCACTGGGGCGAGCATCGTGTTTACGCTGAACAACTATCATGTCTACTTGTTTACTTCGCTGGCGCACATTATCGTGTTGGCTGCGTTGTTTGGGGTGCTTTGTTATCTTAGCGTCCGCACCTGGCAGCTAAGCAGGGGAACCGGAGGGCCCTTGGCCAGTGCGGGCAAAGCGGTTTAGGAGGATTGATCAACTATGAGTTATAAGAACTTGCGTCAATGGATCGATGCACTGCAAAAAGAAAACCAGCTGGCGATTATCGATGTTCCGGTCGACCCTTATCTGGAGCTGGCGGAAATCCACCGCCGCGTCATTGAGGAGGGCGGCCCGGCGCTGATGTTCACCAACGTAAAAGGAACTCCGTTCCCGGTGGCGACCAATTTGTTCGGCACGGTGCGCCGCGTGGAGATGGCGTTTGGCACCCGTCCGGAAATGCTGGCGAACCGGCTGGTCGACGCGATACATAAGCTTTTGCCGCCTTCGCCGAAGGCGCTGTGGAATGAGCGGGGATTAATTCGGGAAGTGCTAAAAGTGGGGATGAAAACCGTCACCAAAAGCGATGCCCCGATTTTGGAGGTGTGCCGGACCGAAACGCCGCTTAAGGAGTTGCCGAAGGTGACCAGCTGGCAGGAGGATGGCGGTCCTTTCATCACCTTGCCGCTCGTATATACGGAAAACCCGCTGCAGCCCAAGGAGAACAACCTGGGTATGTACCGGATTCAGCTGTATGACGATCAGACGACGGGGGTGCACTGGCAAATCCAAAAAGGCGGCGGCTTTCATTACCATGAAGCCGAGAAACGGGGTGAACCGCTTCCGGTTTCGGTGTTTCTGGGCGGCCCGCCGGCGATGATTGCTTCGGCGATTTCTCCGGTGCCCGAGCATTTGTCGGAACTGCTTGTCGCCTCGTTTATTCTCGGCGAAAAGCTGCCGATGGTCGACAATCCGCTCGGCGGCCACCGGATCCCGGCGGAATCCGAATTTGCCATCACCGGGCTGGTGCCGCCGCATGAGCGCCGGCTGGAAGGCCCGTTCGGCGACCACTTCGGATATTATTCCCTACAGCATGAATTTCCGGTCCTGCACGTAAACCACATGTGGCACCGCAAAAACGCGATTTATCCGGCGACGATCGTCGGCAAGCCGCGCCAAGAAGATTATTATATGGGAGATTTTCTGCAAAAGCTGCTCTCCCCGGCTTTCCCGATCGTCATGCCGGGCGTTCGCTCGCTCTGGACCTATGCGGAAAGCGGATTTCACGCGCTCAGCTCGGCGGTCGTCCGGGAGAGCTATTCCCGCGAAGCGCTTGTCTCGGCGCTGCGGATTTTGGGGGAAGGCCAGCTGTCGCTGACGAAGATTTTGATGCTGACGGACAAGCCGGTTGATCTGGCCGATTTCCGCTTGCTGCTGAAAACGGTGCTAGAGCGCTTTGATCCGCGTACGGACTTGTTTATCCTTAACAATACCTCGCATGATACGCTGGATTATACCGGGCGCAAGCTGAACCACGGCAGCAAGGCGATTCTGATCGGGGTTGGAGAACCGGTCCGCGAGCTGCCGCAGGCTTACGATGAGGGCGAAATTGCCGAGATCGAGCGGATCAAAGTATTTCATGACGGATGCCTGGTCGTGTCCGGCGCGTCTTACGAGGAGGAGCCCGAGCTGGCGGAACGGCTGCTTGGCCGGCTGCGCGAACGCGGTACGAGCTGGCCGCTGGTCGTCCTGGTCGATGACGCCGATGCGGCGACGCGGGACCAGACCGCCTTTTTATGGACGGTGTTTACGCGCTTTAATCCGGCGGACGATATTTTTGCCGCGGCCGAGGTGCGGCAGCACCACCTGGCTTATGGGCTGCCGCTGGTCATCGATGCCCGGATGAAGCCGGGGTATCCTGACGAACTGTTTCCGCGGGAGGATATCGTGTCTTTGGTGGATGGGCGCTGGAAATCTTATTTTTCGTGAAACGGGGACTAACGAATGCTGCGAAGCTTACTTGGCGAACCGCCGAGACGAAATGAAGGCCGGCTGGCCGAGACGTTGGATGCGATGGTGCAAACCGTAAAGCTGCTGCAGCGGGAAATGAAGCGGCATCAAGATCCTACCCATGATTTCCGCAAGCTGGAGGTCTGGATGCACGGCCTGATTACCTCATTGGATGAGTTGGAGCAGTGCCTGTTCGCTGCGGCGTTTTTCCGCAAAAAAGTCCGGACCGGTTTCGTGGACGATATGGGAGCGGACGAGCGGGAGAATTATGCGCGGTATGTCTTCTTTTACAAGGACGGATTCATTCGGGTGTTTTCCGCCCTGGATAAGCTTGGCACGGTGCTGAACGAGCTGTTCGATTTGAACACGTCCAAGGTTAAGACGCATTTTTCCTACTTTACGGTGCTGCGCCAATTCGCCCATTTGCAGGTGCAACCCGAGCTGGGCAGCAAGCTGACGGCGATCAAGGAGGAGTATCGCGAGGCGCTGGGTGTGCTGCGGCGCCGGCGGAACACGGAAATCCATTACATGAACTCGGAAATGAAGGACGATCTGTGGCAGCGGCACCAGGCCCTTCACGGCAAGATCGAATTGGAGGACCTCGACCGGCATCTGCGGGATTTGGAGCAGGGTTACCGCATGGTCTGCGAAACCTTCTGGACCGTTTTCGATTATACGAACCGGCGGTGGAAAAAGGTCGCAACAAACTGACTTCCCATGAGCTATTTTTCCTTTGACAAAATGCGAGAAAGTCTTTATACTCAACAATAGTTTCAGAAAGCGTGAAATAGTTTCAGCCAATTTAATATTTTTCTTATCGAGAGAGGCGGAGGGAAAGGCCCGATGAAGCCCAGCAACCGATTCGACCAAGGTGTTTTCGCGGGTATCTTGCGGAGCTTGGCGGATGTCATGGTGCTAATTCCTTCAAAACCGATGGCTGCAGTGGCAGATTGGTTTTGGCAGATGAGAAGGCATTGTCTTTACGTAAAGAGAGCCCTTTGATTCTGTCGGGGGCTCTTTATTTATATAAGTGCGTGTTCAAAAAGTCGGGTTTTCAGGACCGAGAAGGTTGGATGAAGCCAGGGACTGAGTAGCGGAGCGTAGACAGATCTACGTGAGCAACGGAAGGCCCGGCTGAATTCAAGATTCGATGTCGAGTTTACTCCCTGAACTACTTCGTCATGGAAAGACGACTTTTTGAACAACCTCTATAAGCGGAAACGGTATGGAAAAGGGGGTTAGGAGCTTGATTGAACTCAAAGGCATCACCAAAATTTACAGTGGCAAAAAAACGTCGACCACCGCGTTGTCGGGCCTCAATATGAGCGTGCAAAAAGGGCAAATCTTCGGCGTCATCGGCCACTCGGGCGCCGGCAAAAGCACGCTGATCCGCTGCATTAATTTGCTGGAACGTCCGACGCAAGGCGAGGTGTGGGTCGGCGGCGTGGAGTTGACGAAGCTTGGGAAACGCGAGCTGCAGCAGCAGCGGCGCAAAATCGGCATGATTTTTCAGCATTTTA
This sequence comes from Paenibacillus macerans, assembly GCF_023715465.1. Lineage (GTDB taxonomy): Bacteria > Bacillota > Bacilli > Paenibacillales > Paenibacillaceae > Fontibacillus > Fontibacillus macerans_A. The sequence continues at coordinate 310,755 of NZ_JAMBOE010000005.1, read as the reverse complement.
ATCTGCTGTCGTCGGCCACCGTCTATGATAACATCGCTTTTCCACTGACGCTGATCGGAACGCCGAAGGCGGTCATTGCGGAAAAGGTGGGCAGCTTGCTGGCATTGGTTGGTCTGGAAGAGCACCGCCATAAATATCCGGCGCAGCTGTCCGGGGGCCAGAAGCAGCGGGTTGGCATCGCCCGGGCGCTGGCGAGCGACCCCGACGTCCTGCTTTGCGACGAAGCGACCTCGGCGCTCGATCCGCAAACGACGGACTCGATTTTGAAGCTGCTGCTGGACATCAATAAGAAGTTTCATTTAACGATCCTGCTCATTACGCACGAGATGCACGTCATTCAAAGCATCTGCGACCGGGTGGCGGTCATTCACGAGGGCGGCATCGTTGAGGAAGGACCGGTGGCCGAGGTGTTCCTGAAGCCGAAGCATCCGGTCACGCGCGAGTTTATTCACCGGGACGCCGCCGGGGAGGAAGGCATCAAGCTGGGTGCTTCAGTGCCGCGTCCGGAATGGTCCCGGTTGGTGAAGATAACGTTCCTCGGGGCGAAGACGTATGAGTCGGTATTGTCCCAGGTCGTCCGGGAGACCGGCGTGAATTTCGCCATCCTGCAGGGGACGATCTCGACGATCAAGGAAGTGCCGTACGGGCAGCTTACCGTTTCTTTTGAGGGCGCGGACGCCGATGTTGACCGGACGCTGGCGCTCCTGAAAGCACGGGATCTTGATGTGGAGGTGATCGGATAATGTGGAATGTGGATTTCGCCGGGTTGGATTGGCCCGAAATGGGCACGGCCACGATCGATACGCTGAAAATGCTGGGATATGCCTCCCTGTTCACGTTTTTGATCGGGCTTCCGCTTGGGGTGCTGCTGTTCACCTGTTCCCGTTCATCGTCCGCGGTGCTCGCTTGGATTTACCGGATTGTCTCGTTTATCGTCAATATCCTGCGCTCGGTGCCGTTTATCATTCTGATCGTCGCCTTGATTCCGGTGACCCGGGCGATCATGGGCGTTTCGACCGGGGTGGAAGGGACGATTCCGCCGCTGGTGATCGGGGCCGCTCCGTTTTTCGCCCGCTTGGTGGAAACGGCGCTGCGCGAAGTCGATCGCGGGGTGATTGAAGCGTCCCAGGCGATGGGCGCCTCGTCGTTTCAAATCATCCGCAAGGTGCTGCTGCCGGAATCGCTGCCCGGCCTGATCGCCGGGATGACGATCACCGTCGTGACGCTCGTGTCCTACACGGCGATGTCGGGTATGGTCGGCGGCGGCGGACTCGGCGATCTGGCCATCCGTTACGGTTACTACCGTTACGAATCGGGAGTGATGATCGTCTCTGTCGTATTCATGGTCATCCTGGTGCAAGTGCTGCAAATGCTGGGCGACCGGCTGGTTATCTTTTTTACGCGGAAATAAGGAATTAACCAAATAGATATGAATCCTTATTCAAAACACATTTTAAGGGGGAAGAACTGCAATGAAAAAATGGACTTTATCTTTGCTTACATTGGCGCTCGTATTGGTGCTTTCGGCTTGCGGCAGCAACAACGCGGCAAATAGCGGTGCGGGCAGCGCTGCAGGCGGAAACGCCGGAGCGACGAATGCCGGGGCTGCTGAAGGCAGTTCGGAAGGCGGAGACACGAATACTGCGGCTGAACCGGTGAAACTGGTGGTAGGCGCAACGTCGCCTCATGCCGACATTTTAAAATTTATCGCTCCGAAATTGAAAGAGGAAGGCATTGAGCTTGAAGTCAAGGAGTTCACCGACTACGTGCAACCTAACGTACAACTATATGAACAAGAGCTCGACGCAAACTATTTCCAGCATCAGCCTTATCTTGACGAGCAAAACAAGCAAAACGGCTTTGACCTCGTTCCGGTCGTAGGCGTTCACGTTGAGCCGTTTGGCGCTTACTCGAACAAATACAAATCCGTGGACGAAATTCCGGACGGTGCGAAAGTGGCGATTCCGAACGACCCGACGAACGGCGGACGCGCGCTGTTGCTGCTGCAGAAACAAGGCTTGATCAAGCTGAAAGAGGGCGCGGGCATTACCGCCACGAAAAAGGACATTGCGGAAAATCCGAAAAAGCTGCAGTTTAAAGAAGTCGACGCGGCCATGCTGCCTCGTCAGCTGGCGGAAGTGGATCTGGCGCTGATCAACACAAACTATGCGCTGGAAGCCGATTTGAACCCAACGAAGGACGCTTTGTTCATTGAGGACAAAGACTCGCCGTACACCAACCTTTTGGTAGCCCGCCCGGACAACAAAGATTCCGATGCGATCCAAAAGCTGGCCAAAGCGCTGACTTCCGACGATGTCAGAACGTTCATCAACGATACGTACAAAGGCGCGCTTGTGCCGGTATTTTAAGCCATTATTATAGATATCCCGCTGCTAGAGCAGCGGGATTTTTTTGCGTGGGGCGGGCTAACGGACTGAAATAACCTTATTTCCTCGAAATCAAGCATCTTTGGAGTTTAACGGACACAGTTGACCTTATTTAGACTTTACAGGAACATTTTGGGCTGATTTTAGGCAAATAAGGCTTTTCCTGTCCGTTAAAAAATAAAACGCCGCTTTTTTCGGTAAATAAGGGCGCTCCTGTCCCTTAGCATGTCCAGGGTGAAGTCCCCAGTTCCAAAATAAAGGGGAAACGAATGAGTTTGCAGAATAACATATCCAACCGGAAAGAAAGTTAACGGATGATATTTATTAAGCGATGACCAGCTTTGCATAAAACGCAGAACGGTTTTGTCGGTTTGCTGAAGCTGATTCATAAGGGAGGTTGTTGGCCATGGGTTCGGTTCATGCCGGAGCTTTTCAAGGTTTTTCCCCCGAAACATTGACGTTCCTGGAGGAAGTGCAGCGCAACAATTCCAAGCCGTGGTTTGAGGAAAATAGAGCGGTATATACGCGGTTTTTGCTGGAGCCGATGCAGTCGTTGGTAGCGGATTTAAGCGAAGGCATGCTGAATATCGATCCGCTGCTGGAAACCCGGCCATCCGTCAATAAAACAATCTCGCGCATTCACTGCGACACCCGATTTTCGAAGGATAAGCTCCTGTATCGCAACACCATGTGGATTACGTTTAAACGGCCGTCCAAGGAATGGAGGGACGCTCCGGCGTTTTTCTTCGAACTGCATCCCGAATCATATCGTTACGGTATGGGATATTACGGCGCAACCAAAGAAACGATGGACAAGCTGCGCGAATGGATCGATACTGAGCCGCAGCAGTTTGAACGAGTCATTTCATTATTTAACTCGCAAAATACATTTGTGATCGAGGGGGAACGTTACAAGCGTATTCTCGATCCGGCCAAATCCGCAGAAGTGCTGAACTGGTATCAGCGCAAAAACCTGTATTTGGTTCATAACGAGGTCGTTAACGATAAGTTGTTCAGTTCCGAGTTGGTCCGGGATCTTGCGTCCGGCTTTAATCTGTTGGCGGAATTGTACCATAGTCTGTATAAGCTCAACACGATGTAAAGTCTTTGGCCGTTTGTGGGAACGTCCCAAATCTTTTATACTTGAAGTAAACGTGCAGTTTGGGAGGAGGAGCAGGAACGTTGCTGGGTAAGGTTGCCCTAATCACCGGGAGCGCCAAAGGTCTCGGAAAAAAGACGGCGCTCACGCTGGCCGCGCAAGGCTGCAATATCGCGCTGAATTACGTACATAGCGAATCGGAAGCGCTCTCCCTTCGTTCCGAAATCGAGCGGATGGGCGTGCGCTGCATCGCGGTGCAGGCGGACATATCGCACGGAGAGCAAATCGAAGATCTTGCCCGGCAGGTGAACGAAAGCTTGGGGACGATCGATATCCTCGTCAACAATGCCGGCCCGTTCATCCGGGAACGCAAGCTGTTTGCCGATTACAGCCAGGCTGAAGTGCTGGAGATGATCAACGGCAACCTTGTTGGGACGATGCTGCTGGATCATCAGGTGCTGAAGGGCATGCGGGAAAAAAGCTGGGGACGGATCATCCACTTCGGCTTCGGACACGCGGCGGAATCCCGGGCCTGGCCGCACCGCGCGGTGTATGCCGCCGCCAAGACGGGGCTCGTCTCCTTTACGAAGACGCTTGCCGTCGAAGAAGCGCCGTATGGGATCACCGTCAATATGGTATGCCCCGGCGACATTCGCGGGCGGAACAAGGAGATTTCGATCCGCGAGGCGCGGGAGAAGCAGGACGGGGAAACGCCGCTCGGCCGGCCCGGCAGCGGTGAGGACATTGCCCGCGTCATCGCTTTTTTGTGCCATCCGGACTCCGATTTCATCACCGGGAACATTATGGACATTTCCGGCGGACTGGACCCGATCCGTCCGTGGATCAAACCAACATAACAAAGCAAAAAAACTCGGCCTCGCCGGCTAAAACCGGTTGGGCCGAGTTTATTATTGCATCATGATGGTCTTAGAATACTTGGACTACCTCTTCCACGCCTTCCACTTCTTCAAACAGGGCGCGTTCGATCCCCGCTTTGAGCGTGATGGTGGAGCTTGGGCAGCTGCCGCAGGCACCCATCAATCTCAGTTTGACGATGCCGTCCTCCACGTCGACCAATTCAACGTCGCCGCCGTCACGTTGCAGGAAAGGACGCAGTTTGTCGAGCACTTCGGAAACTTCATCATACAATCTATCTTGTACATTTTCGCTCATCTATGTTCAACTCCTTTCTTGACTTATTATAATACAGAATAGATAAAATTTAAATGCTTCTTAAGCGGGAGGCCGAAAAGTGAAGCCGATTATTGAATTTTGTGCAAACAATGCCGGGTTCGGGACCGGCGAGGCGATCCGCAAAGTGCGCGAGCGGCAGGAGTGCGATGTTTACGAATACGGCTGCTTGACCAACTGCGGCACCTGCTTTATGTTCCCATACGTGCTGGTCGACGGGGAGCCGGTGGAGGCGGAAAACGCCGACCAGTTATATGAGCGGATTCTGATCAAAATCAAGGAATCCGCGTCCGCGGACTAACGCAAATTACATCAGGCACATTCCGAGTTTATCCAATATGATGCTTGGACATCCACAACACGCCGCTTTTGAGCAGGCGCGGGACGCGGCCCTTCACCTGCGTTTTGCCCATGAGGCCGAAACCGGCTTTTTTGCCCAAAGAACCCAGCGTCCCTTTCAGCTTGATCGGGTGCAGCCGGGGCTGTTCGCCGAGCCACAACGCGGAGGCGATGTGGGCGATTTGATGGCCTTGTCCTTCGGCCGCCTGGGCGCTGGGCGAAAACGGCAAGCTGGCACAGTCGCCGCACACGAATACTTCCGGATATTCCGGAATTTGATGGTATTCGTTCAGCAGCACGCGGCCCTGGCGATCCTTGGCCACATCCAGTGCCTGCACGATATCGACGGGGCGGATGCCGGCCGTCCAGACGGTGACATCGGAAAGGATGTCGCCTTGTTCGTGGCGAATAACTCCGGGTTCGAGGGATTGGATCGCAATGTGCGACAGCGTTTCAACCTCATGCTCATGGAGCCATTTCTCCACGTATTCCGATAGCTTCGGCGGAAAAGCGGAGAGCACGCGCGAACCGTGATCAATGATGGCGATATTCAGGTCCGGCCGGCTCTCCCGCAGCTCGGCGGCGATTTCGACGCCGCTGAGTCCGCCGCCAACGATGTTGATTTTACTGTACGGTTTCGCGTTGTTCAGCCGCAAATACGTTTCGCGAACCGCGGCGAACGACTGGATAGTGCAGGAATACTCCTCCGCACCGGGAATCCCGTGGAAATTGTCGGTGCATCCCAGGGCGATGACCAACTGGTCATATTCCAGCGGATCGCCGTCCTGAAATAAAATGCGCCGCTGCTCCAGGTCCACCGAGGCGACTTCCCCGTATTTGATCCTAAGCTCGGGATAATCAGGAAAAGGAACCCGCAATTCATGGTCCGAGGCGGTCCCTGCCGCCAGGGCGTAGTATTCGGTTTTTAGGCTTTGAAAGGGCATTCGATCCACGAGGACGACTTGTATGTCCGAAGGAATACGGCTTTTGAACAGCTCTTGAATCACGGTCGTTCCGCCATACCCTCCGCCAAGAATAACGAACGGTTTCTGCATTCGAATTCCCCTTTTGCCGGAACTTCAGGCGCAAGCCTTAATCCGGGCTTTATTCGTAAACTTTGATTTCGTTGTAGAACGTATCCCGCTCAACCGGGATGCGTCCGGCCCCTTTGACAAGCCAGATCAGCTCTTTCAGCGTGAGCCCTTCCGGCGTTTGCGCTCCGGCCGCATGGCTGATTTGCTCTTTCAAAATCGTGCCGTGCACGTCGGAGGCTCCGAACGTGAGCGCGACTTGCGTCAGCTGCACGCCGATATTGATGAAATACGCCTTGATATGCTGGATATTGTCGAGCATCAGCCGGCTGATCGCGATCGTTTTGAGATCCTCATACGCGGAATTCCGCCGCATGATGCTGGCGTTTTTGTTACGCGGCTGCATGGACAGCGGAATAAACACGCTAAATCCGCCAGTCTCATCCTGTAGCTCGCGAATTTGAATCATGTGGCGAATCCGGTCCTCATACGATTCGATCGAGCCGTACAGCATCGTTGTTGGCGTTTTCATGCCTAGCTCGTGAGCGGTCCGGTGAACGTCCAAATACTGTTGGACATTCGCTTTTTCCACCTTCATTTTTTCCCGGTATTGGTCTGACAAAATTTCCGCGCCGCCGCCGGTTAACGACTGCAGGCCGGCTTTTTGCAGCTCCACCAGCACTTCCTTGGTGCTGAGGCCGCTAAGCCGGGTGAAAAATTCGATTTCCGCCGCTGTATAGGCCTTTAGCGTCACATGCGGAAACCGCTCCTTCAGCGCTTTGAGCGAATCCACATAATATTGAAAAGGGACATGATTATTATGCCCACCTACGATATGGAATTCTCGAACGCCGGGGGTAATATGCTGCTCCACGAAAGCAACCATTTCCTCGCCGGACAAGGTGTACGCTCCTTCTTCGCCCTGATCTTTGCGGAAGCTGCAGAACGCGCAGTGCGACTCGCACACATTCGTAAAGTACAAGCTCATATTTTCGATAAAATAAACCTTTTTGCCGTTTTTCCGCAAATTGACTTCATTGGCTAATTGCCCAATAGTCAATATATCGTCGCTTTCATATAAATAGACCCCGTCCTCCAGAGTGAGGCGTTCCCCGCGGCGTACTTTGTCGACAATTTCCGCCATTTTTTGCTCCGTGTTGGGGGTGACGACTGTGGACATGACATTCCCTCCGTTTCCAACGATTCTGACAATGAAACCACCATCCTATTATAAACCTCACTTTTTAAGGGGGCAATAAGCCTACCCCTTGGAAAATGATCCGGCAATGAGAAATATCGCATTTATCGGATTTATTGGATTTGTTGAGCGGATTCGGGTTGTGGAGTATAATTTCTTATAAAGGAGTGTGAAAAACATGATTACAATTACCGATAGCGCGCTGGCGCGAATTAAAGATATGCTCGCTGAGGAGGAAACGCCGAACATGTTCCTTCGTGTCGGGGTCAATCCCGGCGGCTGCAGCGGTTTTTCATATGGCATGGGACTTGACGATCAGGAGAGCGAAGAAGACGTGTATATGGACGTCAAAGGGCTTAAAGTGGTGGTCGAAAAGGAGAGCATTCGTTATCTGAACGGGCTGGAGATCGATTTCAAGGAATCCGGCATGAGCGGCGGCTTCACCATCCACAACCCGAACGCCATCGCCACCTGCGGCTGCGGACAATCGTTCCGCTTTAAAGATGAAGAAGGGCAGCCGGAGCCTTGTGATTGATTAATGGTGAAAAATTGAGCGTTATTAACCCCGATGAAAGTACATTAACAACCCCGAAATCAGCATTTTAGGGTTGAAGATCACGGCCTCTATTGCGTAAATACACGCTTTGGAGGTCGTTTTATTATGATATTGAAAAAACGGTAGAGACGCGTTCCCAGGGACCTGGATAGTGCGCGAGTATCTACGAATCACACTGGACCCGCTGGACTTTGTGATAAGCGCTAAAAGGGCTAAGGGGCTGTGCGAAAGGACGCTTGTTGATTACGCCTAACATTAGGAGTTTTTCATGGCTCAACCTAAAAAGCGGTGCTTAATTAACGGGTTAATCTTGAATGATCAAGCTATTCGGAACATTTTCAACGCTAACGGTTGTCATCGCGCTTATTTAGGCAAAACCGCCCCATTACTGCCGATGAAACGGGAAATAAGCTCGCTGGCAACCGTTACAATTTGTATTCACTCGTTTTTACCCAAATAGCGTCGCCCACAACCGTTAGATTTTTTTCGCACTCTCAAAGCCAAAGCGATATTGGCCCAGACGAACCGCCACGACTATCCTATGTGTGCGTAAAATCACCTGTCACATCTCGGGCATCTATAGCCTTCCTTACGTAATACGCGACCACACGTTGGGCATACGAACTTCTCTGCTGGCCTGATCTTTTGGAGAGTATGCAGTAAAATTATTGTAGAAATAATTAGGATAACTAGATAGTCGGTGTATGTACGAAATTGCACTTATTCACTTTAGTGAAATAGATCATTTTTCGCTATCTACCAGCATTATGATCTTACTTATATCGTTAGTCCCCAATGCTTCGGCTATTTTAACAATATGTTCAAAATTGATATTTTCCCGCTTACCGTTGACTAATTCCGAAAGAGCAGCTCGCCGCACGTTTGACCGCGTTGAAAGTTCATTTAATGACATGCCTCTTTCTGCGAGAAGTTCCCCAAAAGTAACCTTAACTTTCAATGCCATAAAATTTCCTCCTCAAAAGTCTTGACTGTACGTATATACGTACAGTATAATCAAACTAAGAGTTGTACGTTTTAACGTACAATCAATAGTATACATTGTTATTTCGCAAAAAAACATAGTTTTGCGCTACTTTGTCGCACCCATTTTTAGATTTAGGAGGCGAAGGCCATGTATCGTGGAGGCCGACGGATAAACGGGCGGCTATATGTCCGGACACGCGGCGGAAACTGGATTGATTTACGGTTAATTATTTCGAATTTAAGTAGGACGTAGCGGCATTGGAGGGAAGATTCGAGTGAACCTCGTAAAAGTAACGGAGATTTGCGAAGACCCTGACGGTTTAGGCGAAACGAGCGTACTTGTCTACGATGGGGTCGAATTAAGCGGAAATATCGCGGCCTACGTGGATCGATCCGGCACAGGCACGTATCTCGTTGTTGAGAGAGTCAAAGAAACGGATAGCGGGCTGCAGACGGTCAGCGATCCCGGCAGTGTATTGTTTGACGCCAATCTGCCGCAAAAGCTAACGATTCTGGAAATCGCCGCTATGACCGCACTCGAATTATTGGAGGTGCTTGCACATGCCGGCAACCATTGCTCTTGAACGCGTCTTGGTCGTCGATGGCTATTTCTGCGGCGATCCGCTCGACTATGATCTGCACCGGGCGTGGCTAATCCGCGACGACCTGGCGCTTTACTTTAGCGGTAACTATCTCGTTTTACGCTGCGTCACGCGCTATGCCGACACCGCAAACCATCCGCGCCTCTACATTTCACGCGAGCTCAAGTATTCCGTTCGGGTCGCGAAGGGGATCGAGCAGACGGACGAGATTGTCGCGGAAGTGGCTGCCTGCCTACTAAGGATGTCGGCGCTCGACTTTCTTGTCGAATGTGTTATGAACGATCCGGACTGCCGGCGAGGAGTTTCGGATTATACGATAGGGCCGCGTTACCCGATGAAACTACGCTGCTGCAACGGCTCAAGATGCGCCAGCACCGTAAGGGACTTTTTAGGAATATTTATCCACCATTTTAAGTAAATAATTTCGAAATTCTTCAACATAGGATTTGGGTTCTACGATTTCAAGATTAGTACCGAAGCTTGCTAAAAATTGAAATCCAATGCTGTTTTGAGGAACATGGATGGTTGCCAAAAAAAGTTCAGAGTTATAGTTTTCAATACTCTTTCGACCATACCTTTCAAGGAAATGATCTTTTATGCTGGGCGAAATCAACGCTTTTACAGCGACTAGTTCCGGTTGATAACTGGCTTCATGTTCCTGTTCTAATGAATAATCTCTAGGATTAAATGTTTCCTCATCTATATGAAGATGGTCGATCCGAGATAATTTAAATGTTCTATATCTCATACGATGTAAACAGAATCCTTTCAAATACCAACTCGTTTCGCTAAAATGAAGCTGGTATGGCTCGACCATTCTATTCGTTTTCATGCCATTTTTATCAATATAATCAAATGAAATTAACCTTCTCGCTAATATTGCTTCTTGGCACTTCTTCAAGGTTTGACGAATTTCAGACCGGCCTTCCCAATCATAAAATGACAGTTGGATTGAACTTTTCGGAGACAATGGGCTAACCATGGTTTCTATTTTTTTAATAGTCACTGCAACTTCTTCGCTAATTAGAATTTGTTCCAATCCGCTTAATGCAGTTAATATATTCTCTAAGTCGGAGCTGCTTAAAAGACGTTTATCAAGCTTGTATTCATCCATAATACTGTAACCACCATGAATTCCATTGACGGAATAGATGGGGATATTTGATAAGCTCAGTGTTTCCATATCACGAAGAATCGTTCTTTTGGAAACGTTAAATAATTGTGTGAATTCTTTGGTTGAAACAACATCCTTTTTCAGCAAGATCATGATGATGGATATTAATCGCTCAACCTTTTCCATATGTTCTCCTTCTTTTTTGGCTCAAAGCCGAGATCAGTACTTGACAAAATAAATTATGATAGCGTTCGTGTCCTGGTATCCCTGCATGCTGCTTTGCACGATTATCCCTTTTGTTCAGCGGGTAGAGGGTGGGGGCTTATCACGGTCCTTTCATTTTTCCCGGTGTCTTCCATTCCTCCCGTCAGGTCTGCTTCACTTCGCCTAAACCGCCTTCTCACAAACCTGTCTAACGATCTAAGCGCTGATTATTAGGTTGAGCCTCTTCTTTTGTACTTTATTTATAAATGGTGACATACTTATGTCACCTCTTATTCATTATACTACATTTATAACAAGAAGGAGGTTTTGCTTTATGTCAGCTATTGTATATTTAAATTTTGACGGAGTTGCAGAACAAGCGATTGATTTTTATTCGAAGGCTTTAAATGCGAAAGAAGTTAAAAAAGTAAGATTTAAGGATTTCCCGCAAGATCCAAACTATCCATTGCCGGAAAATGAATTAAATAAGATCATGGAGTCTTCAATCGAATTTGCAGGCGGGAAAATCATGATATCGGATATTCTACCTTCCATGATGGCGGTAACAGGGGAACTGGTGAAAGGAAATAATGTACTTATTAGTCTGGTCAATGACGATAAACCAACATTGGAAGAATACTTTAAACATTTGTCTGTTGGCGGCCATGTTGTGATGCCATTATCCAATAGGCCTTGGTCTTCGTGTTTTGGAATGCTGGTTGATCAGTTCGGAGTTTCCTGGAAATTTAATAGCGACGCGGATCGGTTTCTTGATAACGTAATTTCAAACAAACAGTAACTCATTCCAAAAAATGGTCTTGCAACTGAAGACCATTTTTTTAATGTACCCTTTATCTTAAAAAGGTATATATGGACCATCAAATTAGAAAGGAAAAGGAACTTTAATGATGGAAATTGAAAATTTAATTCCCGTAAAATCGGGAGGCGATTTAAGGATCTGGCTGCAGGAAAATTGTAAGATTGAAAAGTTCTGCTGGGTGTTGGTTAGTATGAAGCCCACCCCTGATATGTTGTTATATTTGGAAGCCGTAGAGGAAGCGTTGTGCTTTGGCTGGATTGATGGAGTTAAAAAGAAAATATCTGAAACAGAGCTGGCTCAGAGACTGTCTCCTAGAAGTAAAAAAAGTTCATGGACTGAATTAAATAAAGAACGTGTCCGCCGCCTTGAAAAATTGGGGTTAATGAGAGATGTGGGGAGAAAGGTTGTTCCTGATATGAATCCAGATTCTTTTAGTATAGATAACGTGATAGAGCAAAGGCTAAAAGAGGAAAAGCAAGTATATGAGAATTTTATGAATTTCCCAGATCTTTATAAAAGAGTACGGATTGACACAATCCAGAGCGTTAAAAATCAGCCAGAATTATTTAAGAGTAGATTAGATAAATTCATAACAAACACGAGAGAAAATAAAATGTACGGTCAATGGAATGATAATGGTCGTTTACTAGATTATTAAAAATTAACGATCTGCTGAGGGGAAAGCTTTAGCGGTGGGAACGGCTGCGCAGAGTACATATAAATTCGTTTTAGGAACGGTAAAACAAGTTGCAGGCTTGCGGAGTAATTCCGTTGGGCCTGGGCTTTCTTGCATCTTCGACTATATATAGTCGTGCGCGCTTGGGCTTGCTGCGGTATGTCCACTTAGTTATAATTGGGGTATCGATATTCACCATCCGTTGATCTAAACGGAAGCCATTATGGAACAACTTTTTGTAGATACAGATCGTGGCCTCTATACTTGCGATCACTACGTATTGGGGGCCGTTTTTATGTCGTGAACGACGCATCCGAAAAAGAGCCCAAATGCTCCGCTAAATCGTATATGTTTAATTCCTATTGAAAGGACGTAGTAGCATGGAAGAAACACTGAAAGAAATGGTAGCAATACTCCACGCATTACGTGAAGGACAAGAGGTGACAAACGCAAAACTAGACGGGATGGAGCAACGCCTATCCCGGGTTGAAGGCGAGGTTAAGGCTGTTAAGGAGAGCGTCGATTTTCTTGTTCACAAGATGGGCGAGCACGACCGTGACTTATATGTACTTAAAACAAAACATGGGTAAATCTCTAACGTCATGTAACAGCAGCGTTATCATGGCGTAACCAAGCTGTCAACCCGTGTAACTTTGTTAAATTGAGAAGTTTCAATTGGGATAAGTAGCTTAACTAGTAATGTGAAACGCAGAAAAGCGCCGAGGCTAAACGGCGCTTTCTTTATGTCGCAATTTACGCGAGACAACACCGGCTCCAATTGCCTGCATGGCCGATTTTACGAGGTACTGGCCGAGAATGGCTGCCGGAACCGCAGACCACGGAAGGATTCCCGCCCCCAGCGGGGAAAGTCCGACGATGACAAAAACCGCGCTATCGATCGCACCGCCAACCAGACCGCTGTATAGCACACGTTTTGCCAGGCTGGCCTTTAGCCGTGTAAATATTTCGGTATCAATCGTTTCGGATAGCGCAAAAGTAATCGCGCTGGCCACGGTGATAAGCAGCGTGTCGCCAAGCAGGGCCGACGAGATTGCGGACAAGACTAGAGCTGCTAAAATTACCAAATAAGTGGCGCGGCGTCCGATCCGTTTTTGCACCAGGTCCCGAAGAATAAACGTCGCACCTATCAGAAACGTCCCCATCGGAACGATAAACGGCCCCCAAACCAGAGGAGAAAAGGCCGCCGTTATTACGTTTGCGCTGATAATGGCCAATAAATACAAGATGACCCGGATCAAGCGGCCTCACCTAACCTTTCGTATTTTTGCGTGCATAGCCAAGTATATCATCTTCTTTATGCTCCGTCTCCGCCGTTTCGGCACACAGCTGAATAACTAAAGTAAAGGCGCGGGTTCTCTAGCCTGAGAACACCGCGCCTTTTGACTTAATAGTATTCGCCTGGTTTATACACTACAACTGCCTCAAATTTAAACCCTACAATTCACCAGCGTGGACACAACGTTCTGATTGGAATTATCCAATTGATTAGAAAAATGATTTATACGCTATCCGTCTGATTGGATTTTTCCAATAGATTGGGTTCGGCAGTGAGCAAAACAGGCGGATTGAGCGAATTCTATTGGATTTTTCCAATGGGAGTTTAAGTTTGCGGGCGATTTCCGTCAATCTATTGGATATTTCCAATGAGAGGTAGAGCCAATGAGGAGTGGAACCGCTGAAGCGACGGCCTTTGAGAAGTGGAGCCACTAGAGCGGCGGCCTTGGCTGTGGCTTCCACTGCGTTTTGGCGTTGGACACTTTTGTTTTTTGCCAGTCCCGTTCACCAACCCGCCTACTTCACTTCCTCCAACAACTCGGGCGAATCGTTCCGGACGTTGCCGACCTTGGCCGAGACCGGATAGGCGCGCATTTGCTCGGCATCGTAGGGCCGGAGCAAGCGGAGCAGGGCGGGGACGTCGGCATGATCGCGCGCCAGCCATTCGGCCTCGTCTTCTTGGCGGAGGATAACCGGCATGCGGTTATGGATTTCGGCCATCAGCGCATTAGGCTTCGTAGTGATGATTGTGCAGGTGGCCAGTTTATTCCCGTCCGCGTCCGCCCAAATGTCGTAAAGTCCGGCCAGGGAGAACGGGGCGCCGCTCTGCATAACAATCCGGTACGGCTGCTTAACCCCCTCCCGCTGCTGCCATTCGTAGAAACCGTCGGCCGGGATGATGCAACGCCGGGAAGCCAGCAGGCGGGAGAAGGAGGGCTTTTCGGTTAACGTCTCGGCCCGGGCATTGATCATTTTGCTGCCGATTTTGTCGTCCTTCGCCCAGGAAGGCACCAGCCCCCAACGCAGTTCCCCCAGCCGGTTGCCCGTTTTGCCCTGGATGATCGCGGGGATAAACTGCATCGGGGCGGCATTGTACCTCGGCATATAATTGAAGATTGTCGATTCCTGGATAAGGTAATGCAACATTAATTCATCAATCGGCAGTGTAATCGTAAACCGCCCGCACATATCGAATCCCTCCCGCAGGGTTATTCTTTGGATGATCCGTTTACACTTTCCGCATGATCCACAACCACGGCGTCTGCCTCCGGCTCGTACAGGCCCGAACGCCGTTCGAACCATTGGAACAGGTGCGTGCAGATGACTTTGAGCACGGCGTATCCCGGGACGGCCAAAATGATGCCAAACACCCCAAACAGATTGCCGGCGGTCAGGATGACGAAAATGATTGTGATCGGATGGATTTTCAGCGACTTACCCATGATTTGCGGCGAAATAAATTTGCCTTCGATCAATTGCACAACCGTCCAGACGATAATCAGCTTCACCAGCATGATCGGCGACGTGACGAGGGCGATGATCAATGCGGGCGTAATCGCAATCGCCGGCCCCAGATACGGCACGATGCTCGTAAACGCGGCGATGATGGCCAGTACGAGCGAGTAGTCGAGGCCGATAATCAGGAAGCCGACGTACATCAGCGCCCCGATGCAGAAGCTGACGATAATTTGCCCGCGGATGTAGGAGCTGATCTGGCCGTTCATTTCCGTCATAACATGATGGGTTTGCTGACGGAGACGGACGGGAACGAATCTTAGAATAAAATGCGGCAGTTTTTTGCCGTCCTTCAGTAGGTAGAACAAAATAAACGGTACGGTAACGATCGCCAGCACGACGTTTTTGACCGCTCCGATGAAGCCGCCGATGCCGGACCAGGCGCTATTGAACAGCGCGGTAGCTCGTTCGGATAACGTGTTGCCGAGATCGTTCGGGTTGAATCCCGTCGATTCCTGGAGCTGAGAAAAGAAATTGCCTCCGATCAGATCTTCAAATTGCGCCTGAATTTCGGTGCTGTATTGCGGAATATTTTCGATCAGGCTGGTCACCTGCTCCTTCACCAGAGGAACGACGCTCATGATGATCACCGTGATAATCCCCGCGATGAAGAGATACAAGGCGGTAATGGTGTACACCCGCCGGACTCTTTTCCCCTCCAGCCAATCCACAAGCGGATTCAGTAAGTAGTAAATCGCCCCTGTCAGCAGAATCGGCAGCAGTACGGTTTTGAGCAGCACCGTGACCGGTGTGAACACAAACGAGATTTTGGTGAATACGAAAATATTCAAGCCAATAAGCAGCAAAATCAGCAGAAACAGCACAAAACGATTGTTGATGAATAGCTTTTTGAACCGTTCACTCCAAAGCTGAGTGGTTCCCATGCAATTTTAACCCCCTGTAATCCTGATTCAGGCAAACATTTAAGATTTTAATTTTTTTATATGTAGTAATACGTATCAGAACGATTTGGTTCCAAAAAATTGGCGCCGGTAACGTCCTGAATCAATGATCCGCAGCCGGGGGCCTATTTTCATCCTAGAAAAATTGCCGGTTTACCATCATCACGACCATGCCGGCGGCGACCAGCGAGAAGACGATGCAGCCGATCCCTAAGCCTTTGCGCGAGCTTTTGATCATTTTAAACCCGGTCAGGAACAAGGCAACGGTAATCGCCGCCAGAATAAGCGACATCGCGATCATCGCAAACCAGTACAATACTTGAAAAAATTTGGCCTCAAACGATTGCCCCGTATCCAAAACTTTCATTCTCCTTTCTTAAGAGGATATATACCTTGTTGTCCCCATCATATACGGTAATTCCCCAAAATTGCAAAAAAGCTGCCGGAAAAAGACCATCCGCGCGCTTCCGAAGGGGCTATCGGGAAAAGGGGCGGGAGGTCTCGGACAAACATCCAAGAATATCTCTCTTTCTTTGAGTAGTATATCGTATAGTGCGAGAAAGGGGATGGTGTAATGGCGGGAAGACAGCTGGCCAATAAATGGCTGAAAACCGAGGCGCTACTCAGCAACGCGGACGTGGCCCCCCACATACCGCTTACCCGATTGTACAGCGCTGACTCCCTGAAGCAAATGCTGCATCAGTTTGGCATGGTCGTGATCAAACCGATTCGCGGCGGCGGGGGATACGGCGTTATTAAGGTCACATACGAAGGTGGGCTCTACGCTTTTACCTATATGTCAAAGCGGAGAGCATTCTCCAGTTTCAAGGCGATGTTTCAGGCGTTAAACCGCGCTAAGGTCGGGCGGAAATACATGATTCAGCAGGGCATTCATCTGGCCACGATCTCCGGACGGCCGATCGATTACCGGGTCAAAGTCGGCAAGATTAATGGAAAGTGGGTATATCGTGCCATGGTGGGGCGCCTTGCCCGGCCGGGACTGTTTGTCACCAATCTTTGCAAAGGCGGAACGATGTTAAGCGCACGTGCAGGGCTGGTGCGATCGCTGGGCCCGAAGGCGTCAGCCCGCAAACGCGGGGAAATGCGAAAGCTTACCAATACCTGTGTGCGCATTATGGAAAATGCTTTTCCGGGCGTCGGGTCGCTTGGTTTTGATTACGGGATAGACCGCAGCGGAAAGATATGGATTTTTGAGGTAAATACACGACCGCAGTAAGGAAAAAAATCAAAAATCTATGATTCTCAAAAAAAATTTTTGCTAGAGAAAGTGGCGCAGCCATCCTGTGAATAACTTTTATCCACATTATCCCAATACATTTTTCAACGCTTTTCGCCGATTAATAACATGTTATTCACAGGATTTCCACAAGCGTTTGTGGATAACAGGAACACTTGTTCTACTAAACTTTTCCTGTTATGATTAGGAAAAATATAGAAAGGATGTGTGACTAATGGCGCTGTTAACGGATGAGCTGCTCCTGGAATCCTATCAAAAAGCAACGGAGTTGCAGTTGGATCGGGAGTTTATCGCATTGCTGTTAGCAGAAATCCACAAACGCGAATTGGAGCTGACCGTGTCGTCCGTTGTACATTAAATGGGACAATCTTATCCACAGGTTGGATGCATATTAAGTTATCCACAACTTTTATGGCGCTTGCCAAGCGTTCACATGATAAATATAGGCTTCATGACAATGCGGACATTGGACAACATGTTCGCAGCCGGACGGAATGCTCGCGGAAATCGCGGAAGTGTATTGATCCGCAGAACCGTAAGGGCTGTAAGGCCCGACGTAATCTTCTTTCCTTCCGGCGTTCTCCAATATGTGTCCGCAATCGGGACAGGTGGCGGTTAATGACGCCAGGCCATTGCATAACGGGCATATATAAGGCAAAGGGTATCTCTCCTTTACGGCAGAATATTCCGTATAGGTAAGATACCCTTTTGTTTGCAATCTCATGTACGAATTACAATTTCATGTTGCTGCTGTGGCCCGGAGACAGTTTGGCATCCGGGTCGATATACACCTTGGCATTGTTAACCGCGGTTGGCGCTTCGCCGAAGCCGACGGCGATCAGATCAAGTTTGCCGGGATATGTCGTAATGTCTCCGGCGGCAAAAATACCGGGAATCGAGCTTTCCATCCGCGAATCGACGACGATCGCGTTGGTTTCGATGTCGAGCCCCCACTCGGCGATTGGACCAAGCGAGGAAACGAAGCCGAAATTGACAATGACGTCGTCAACGGCGATTTCCCGCGGTTCTTTCGTTTTGACGTCGGCGATGGTGACGCGTTCGATGCGCTCTTCGCCATGCAGCGCGGTGATTTCCGTCGGCGTGATCACTTGCACACGGGAGTTCATCAGCTGCTCCACGCTGTGTTCATGGGCGCGGAATTTGTCCCGGCGGTGAATGAGCGTCACTTGCTCGGCGATTGGTTCAAGCATGAGCGCCCAGTCTACGGCGGAGTCGCCGCCGCCGCTGATCAGCACTTTTTTGCCGCGGAACCGGTTCATGTCGCTGACGAAATAATGAAGGTTCGTTTTCTCGAACGCTTCGGCGTTTTCGAGTTCCAGCCGGCGCGGTTCGAAGGCGCCAACACCTGCGGTAATAATGATGGCGCGTGCCTGATGCACGTCTTTATCGGTCGTTACGACAAAATGGCGTTCGTCCTTTTTCTCGATTTGCAGCACTTTTTCCTCCAGCCGGATGTCCGGCTGAAACAGCTTGAGCTGCTCGTTCAGGTTGTTGATGAGCTCCTGACCGGTGATCTTGGGAAAACCGGCGATATCATAAATATATTTCTCAGGGTAAAGGGCAGCAACCTGTCCCCCCAGTTGAGGCATACTTTCGATAAGTTTGACGGAAGCCTTTCTCATTCCTCCGTAAAAGGCGGCAAACATACCTGCCGGGCCGCCGCCGATAATCAGCAGATCGGTAAATTCACCGCTATTGCTTTGGGATGACACGGGCCAAACACCTCCAGATGGTTTCTCTTTTATAAATGTCATTTCTACTTTATTATAAACGCCCCGCTTCGACTTGCAAAGGAAAGGTCGGTCAGGCGGAAAAACGTCAAGAAAAAGGTGGAAAGTCCCGCAATGGCGCGCAAATTAAGACTTGATCTTTTATGTAAAAGTCGATATTATTCAAATGTATGTACATTTATATGTGACGAAAAAAGTACATTTATGAAAAATACTGCCCCATTGACATAAAGTCGATAGAAGCTTTTCTTATGTGTGAATTTTCACATAAACATAAATGGGTTAATAAATAAATATAGAGTGTTTACATTTGGAAGGAGAACAAGTTCATGAGTACCATACCGAAGATCGTGATTCTTGGGGCGGGGTATGGCGGGATTTTGACCGCGCAACGTCTGCAGAAGGAATTGAACTACAACGAAGCGGACGTTACCCTGGTGAACCGTCACGATTATCATTATTTTACGACCCATCTGCATATGCCTGCGGCGGGAACCGATTCGATCGATCATACCCGCGTAGCGATTTCCAAGCTGATCGATGAATTCAAAATCGATTTGGTGAAATCCAATGTTCAGGAAATCCGCCTGGCCGATAAAAAAGTCGTGCTTCAGGACGGCACGTTGTCATACGATTACCTTATTATTGCGCTGGGCGGCGAACCGGAATCGTTTGGCATTCCCGGGCTGACGGAATACGCGATGACGATCCGCAGCATCAACTCCGTGCGCTTGATCCGGCAGCATATCGAATATCAGTTTGCGCTGTACAAATTGGATGAAACCCGCACTGATCGTTTGAATTTCGTGGTGGGCGGGGCCGGGTTCAGCGGCATCGAATTCGTGGCCGAACTGGCCGACCGCATCCCGCAGCTATGCAAGGAGTACGACGTTGATCCTAACCTGGTCAATGTCTACAACGTGGAGGCGGCTCCGACGGCGCTGCCAGGCTTTGATCCCGAACTGGTTGAATACGCGATGGAAGTGCTCCGCAAGAAGGGCGTCCAGTTCAAAATCGGCGTGGCGATCAAGGAATGCACGCAGGATGGCGTGGTTTTGGCTACGGGTGAAGAAATCAAATCGGCCACGGTGGTTTGGACCGGCGGGATCCGCGGCAACCGGCTGATCGAAGCGGCCGGCTTCGAAACAGCTCGCGGGCGGGTGAAAGTCGATGAGTATTTGCGGGCGCCGGGACATGACAACATTTATATTATCGGCGATAATTCGCTGTTTTTTAATCCGGAAGGCCGGCCGTATCCTCCGACGGCGCAAATCGCCATGCAGCAGGGCGTTACCTGCGCGCAAAACGTTGTAGCTTCGATCCGCAGCAAGGAAATGAAAAAGTTCGTATTCAGCCATAAAGGAACGGTGGCTTCCCTCGGCAAAGGCGAAGCGATCGCTTCGGCTTTCGGCAAGACCTATAAAGGCTGGGTGGCGGCCCAGATTAAAAAATTGGTGGATATGCGCTACCTGTTTATTATCGGCGGCATTCCGCTCGTGCTGCGAAAAGGCAGATTTTTCTAAAATGCGCCACTGCAGCGTTCAGGTGCGCGGACTGTTGACCCGGGAGGAACTGGACCGGTACAATGCGCTGATGGAAGTCGGGTCCTTCCTCGAGTCGCAGCAGCGTTACGATTTGTCATATACGATCCAGAAGGAAGTCGATCTTCTGATCCTTCCGGCGATCGAGCGGCTGAAGGAGAAAAGCCGGGACCGCGACCGGGCGACGGCGGAGTTCCTCGAATCGCTGAGATCCGGGGAAGAGGACGAATAAAACAAGGGTGTAAAAGAAGGGCGTGCCCGTGTGTTGGGCGCGCGCTCTTTTTCGTCCGTAACTTTTTATGTGGGCCCTTTTTGTTTAAACGAAATGCAAAAGTACATCTCATTGGGCTGAATTTTCCCTTTTGGAGGCAACGGACTGCAAAAGTGCAGTTGAAAAGAGTGGAATTGTAAAAATATGGATGTATGAGCGAGGACGAACTGCACTTTTGCATTTGAGCGGCTATTTTGGGGGAGTTTGGCGGAAATAGACTGCACTTTTGCGGTTCGTGGTGGTAGTGGAGTGTGATAGGGAGCAGTACGACGTTGAACAAAGAAAAAGGGATATGGGCAGCACGGCGAAAGCGTCCGCGAAGCCTCATATCCCTTATTTGCTTGTTACAGCTACAGCTTCAACATTTCGTCGAGCAGCTCCGAGTTCAGCAGGTTGCCAACGTAAAAGCTGCCGAATTCGCCGAACCGTGCGCTCACTTCGTCGAAGCGCATTTCGTACACCAGCTTTTTGAATTGCAGCGGGTCATCGGAGAACAAGGTGACGCCCCATTCCCAATCATCGAAGCCGACGGAGCCGGTGATGATCTGCTTCACTTTGCCGGCGTAACCTCGCCCGATCATGCCGTGGCTGCGCATCATGGCGCGGCGCTCCTCCATCGACAGCATATACCAGTTGTCGCTGAGGTCGCGCTTTTTGTTCATCGGGTAGAAGCACAGATGTTTTGCTTTAGGCAAAATCGGCTGCAGGCGGGCCATCACTTCCGGGTTGGCTTTAGGGTCGCCATCTCCGGAGCCCAAATAGTTGCTGAGCTCGACAACGCTGACGTAGGAATAAGCCTTGGTCGTATATTCCGCGAAGGTCGTTTTGTTGAAGGCCGTTTCCAGCGCGTTCAGCTCCTCCATCGTTTCCCGGAGATGCATAAACACGATGTCCGCTTTTTGGCCGACGATCGAGTAGACCGCGGTGCTGCCTGTTTTATTTTGCTCCATGTCGTTCCATTCCTGCAGGAAATGATGCAGCTCCTCCAGGGCGCCGGCGCGTTCTTCGTCGTCCGCTGCTTTCCAGGCTTTCCAGTTGATTGTGCGGAAATCGTGGAGGGCATACCAACCGTCCAGGGTTAATGCCGCTTCGTTCATTTATAATCACTCCTAGATCAATATCTAACCTTTATCCATGTATAGGAAAATTGCGTTGCTCTTATTGTATCGCATGGTAGGCGGACGGGGCAAACCGATTCACCAATATTTCATGCAAAGTTCATTGCTTCGTTACATTTTTTCTAGTAAACTAACTACTAGCTTGAATTCGTGTGATTTATTTTATAGTTCGCGTTTTGAACTACCGTTTCAATAAAGGTTCAAAAAGTCAGGTTTGGAGCACCGAAGCGTATGCTTCCGATGTGCGTTTTTTCAAAACGCTTTAGGTCGGATGAAGGAGGGAGTGAGTAGCGGAGCGTAGGAGGACCTACGTGAGCAACGGAGCGACCGACTGAATTCAAGATTCGATGTCGAATAAGCTCTCTGCTATTGCTTCGTGATCGAAAGATGACTTTTTGAACTACCTTTAAGAAGGGTGGGAGAACGATGGGCTGGCTCATCGTATTAATTTTGATGGTTTTGTTTTTCGTCATGATGTTTGGCATCGGTTTCATACTGAACATGCTGATGAAAACGACGTGGTTTCCCGCATATATTTTCATTTTGGTCATTTTGCCGATCGTTGTGTATACATTGTGGAGCCATGACAAAAGCTTTGGCGTGTATTTGGCATCGTTCCGGCTGGTCGATTATTTGACGGCGCTGGCCGGGCTAGGCGGAGCCATCTTGAGCGGATGGACGATCCGCAAGCTGCGGCAGGCTGGATACAAAATGTTTTAAGGCGAAGAAAAACTACCTCTAAACGCGGTTGGGCTTCCTTAAAAGTATAGCGGATGATGCGCAGGTAGAGAGGGGAAGAGGAATCCGGAGGCTAAGGGACACCAGAGCCGTTATTTGCGGAAAAACGGAGGTTTGCAAAATGTGGACACAGATGACCTTATTTACCTAAAATCGGCCCGGATGAACTGGGTTTGAGCCAAATAGCGTCATGTGGGTCCGTTAGGCTGGGAAATACTTGGGAAATGGACGGATAAGGTCCCTGGAGTCCCTTAGAGCAGCGCCCAAAGTTTAGAAAGAGCCGAAATCCTCGGTGCTTCTGCTGATGAAAGCAGGGAAGGGTTCTCGGAGTAAAGCCGAAGAGGGGAATGGATGTGGGGTGAAACCCCGTACCCATTCCCCTCGCGCATCCAACGTATGGGATTGCGCAGGCAAAGGACCTTGCCGGCGGTGAGGTTTTTTTGCGCTGGCCGTTATTCCTTTTGCCCCAGTTTCCACTTCTGGTATTCGAGGAAGTCCTTGAACTCTTTTTTGCTGACGCCAGAAGCCATCGCTTCCTGCACCAGCTCCCACCATTCCGGGTCAAGCAAGTCCTCCGCTGGGCGGTCGCCGTACAAGAGCAGGTTGATCGAGACGTTTAAAGCGTCGGCAATTTTCTCGATGAAGGAAATGGAAGGATTCGATTGAATATTTCGTTCAACATTGCTCAGGTAGGATTTTGCCACATCCGCTTTGTCCGCAAGCTCGGACAAGGAATATCCCCGGTCCTGGCGGATTTTCTGGATGCGCTCGCCAATACGTTCTGCCATGTAGCGATCGCCCTTCTATCAGAATAATTTGATGCCATTATATCAAAATATACGTGATAGGACAAAGGCGTATAGTCGGAATTTTCGTGAAGAAAAGAACACCTTAACCCGAGGAGCGGGGCTAGGTGTTCTGCTTTGATCTGACGGCTGAATTATTTGGCTTCTCCTGCGCCTTGCTTCGCTTCGAATGTCCATTTCAGGTTCAAAGCGTCACCTTGGAACTCGTTTTGATCCTGACCGTTATCCTTGAATTCAAATTTGACGATCAGGTCGTCGGTATCGCCGGCTCTCAGGCCCCCGTGCTCTTCGAACCAGCCCACCCATTTGTTTTCCACGGCGTCAGGGGCTAGTTTTTGCAGATCATATAGCGTAGTTTCGTAAATGACGATGTCCTTTTTGTCGATATTCGTTAAAAATCTAACGATGATATGTTTGCCGAAGTCATCCACGTTTTCAGGGGCTCCCGGCTTATTCGTAACCGTATAGCTCGTTTTCAGCAGTACCTTGGAGATGTCGAGCGTACCGTCGTTTATCAGTTTGAACGTACGGGTTGCGAAATCCCCCGGTTTGAGGTTGCCCACGTCAATGATCGCTGTCGGATCGGCGTTGAGATCCAGGGTGCCTGCGGCGAACGTGCCGGTCGTTTCAATGGAATCGCTAAAGTAAGCGAACGTGCCTCCACCGATCAAAGTCAATCCAAGCGCTGCGGTAGCTACTCCAAAACCCAATGTCTTTTTGATACCCATACCCAATTCCTCCCTAATTTTAATTAATTTTTTATTATTGCACCCTTATGAAGTCATAAGGAGAACAACCGAAAGTTAGAAACAAGCAAGCGATTTAAATGCCTCATGGAGCCTTGGTGTCCGGTTGGGATGCGTTCGGATCCGGCTTCTTGCCTTCCAGCGCCGAAATGGCTTTCCATAAGGACGCTAAGGCATATAGGAACAAAAGGACCCCCGGGATAATCAACAGCGTGACGTTCCCCAATTTCGTCCCGGCGAAGTTGAGAGCATATCCTGCGTAAGGGACGGTAAAGCCGGTGTAAACGCCGGTGATATTGGCCGGATCAACCGGCTCCAGATCGGCGGCATCGTTGTTGTCCCCCTTGGTCCGGTAAAGGAGCTGGCCGGTTTGCTCATTACTGATTACTTCGACGATGCGGTGGGTAATCAGCTTCTCTTCGTCCGCCCGGAAGGTGATGACATCACCGGCGGCAAATCGGGTCATGTCTCCTCCGGGCTTAATGGCCACGATGGAACCGGTAGGTATGGAGGGCTCCATCGAGCCGGACAACACGGTTTTCAACTGATAGCCGTAGAAACTCGGTCCGCTGCCGGACATTTTCGACATGACGACGGAACCGGCCACGGTTATAAAAGCAGCCACCATCAGAACCGTCAGCGCATTTCCCAACCATTTTCGAATCCGCATAACTCATTCACCGCCTTCCGAATCATTTGCGGAAGAGGGGGCGGCATCGGCAGCGGCAGAATCCGCCTGGCCAAGCTCATCCTCATCCTCATGCTCATCTTCGTTTTCATCCGCGGCGTCGTCGTCGCCATCCGCAGGAACCTGTACATCCCCGTTGCCCGTCTCGCCAGCCGTCGGGGACTGCCCATCGCCAGGCGTTTCATCCGTTGCCGGTTGTTCGTCTCCTGGCGGAGGCGTTGTTCCATCGCCCGGGTTCTCGGTCTCGTCCGGGGCGACCGGATCTTCCTCTCCGGCTTGCTCCTCTGGTTTGGCCTGCTCTTCCTGCAGCTGCTTCAGTCGTTCGATTTCCGCCAAGCGCTGTTCTTCCGCTTCAGCCAACAGCTGCGCTCTCTGCTCCTCCAGACTGGAGATGTCGGCGGTCAGACCATCTATGGCCGACTGCACGGAGGCCTGTACGCTTTCAAAGTAAGCGAGCAACTCTTCTCCGATGAGATCCCCACAGGCGGCGATCCGGCCATCGAATGGTTGGGCGAAGGCAACAGCTGCGTCGCTATCGGCTTCAAAGCCGTCAGACGTCGTCAAACCTAATTGATGGACGGAACGCAAGTAGTTCAGAATCTCTTGCAGCGTCCCGCCTAGCGGACCGGAATGTAATCCGAGCTGCTCCAAAAGGCCGGTGATCCGGTCCAGCAGTGTCGTTTGCGACAGTTCGGCGCAATTCGGCTCCAACTCGTTCAGCGAGGTTAGCAGTTCATGAATCGGCACGGAGGCGGCGGCAATTTCCTGCTGCAGTTCCTGCCAAATGGACTGATTCAAGGCCTTTTGCTGCTCCAACTGCTGAATCATGGCGTTCAATTCGCCGATTCGCTCCGACAGGTCATCCGCGGCCGCCTCCAACCGGCTGCTGGCCTCGAATCCGCTTTCGATTTCGCTGCCGGCCGAATCGCCGCCGGCATAAACCGAGTCGGTAGCGGATGGATCATAGGCAGCAGGGATCACGGTAACGCTCACCAATCTTCCTTTTAATGAAACGGCCCGTTCGAGGTGTTCGGCTAACAGCGAAAGTTGGCTTTCGATTTGGCTGGGAAATACCCGGCAAGCTTTAATTTCCGAATTATCCTCGCTTACGCTGGTGTATTCCCCGAAGGTCGTGCCGACTTGCTGGGAGGTCCACAATAACAAGGTAGAAAGGATCAATCCGGATCGCAGCGATTTAACCACATTTTGTTTCTTGCGTGTTTGGCGCCGTTTGCGGATCGCGTCAGTTCGGGATCTTCGCAGAAAAGATCTCTCCTTTCTATTCAGGGTTCGATTCGTTCATTGTTTTGTTCGCTATTAAGAACGAATTCCTTGACTTGAATATACATCAATCCCAAAAGAAAGGAAAACAGGAAATTGATTCAAAAATTCTTAATAAAGAACAAATATCTTGGATTCTCTTGATATTCTGGCCGTTTACGTTGGTTATTTATAAATTTCGTTCTTTGTTAAGAACAAAATCTCATAATGTGACTTTATTCAACATTTTCCGCTTCAAATGTCGATAAATGTAATTTGTAGAGCAAAAAAAGCTAACCTTTTCCGTGAAATCCGCTTGCTTGGCCTACGCGGTGCGACATACTTTTCATATCGGGGACATTATAATAAGAACCAAGGAAGCTTTCTGGCTGAAAGCCCGTTATCCATTAGCAAACTGTGGCACCAGTAAAGGGGATACCTGCCCGAAAGGCAGGGGCACAAAGTCTCAGATCCAAGGTTGAGACACTAGGCCGGCTGGTCTGCCCGGGGACAAGCCCAAATAATGATCTTAGGAGGGGATTGTTGTTGAAAAAGTCCGCCCAGGTTATTGTTCATGATCGGTACCCCGGGGAAATCGACCCTGAATGGGTGCTTCTGCTCGCCATGGCCAAGGAAGCGGGGATATCCATTGAGGAGGTTCGGCGCTTTTTGTCGGGGGAACAATCAAATTATGCACAACGGCATTTATATCATAAATAGCTGGAAAAGGAAGCTGGAGAATCGTCCCCGCGCGCGGAGTGGGACGATTCTTTTTTTAGGTGATTTTTCTTTGGAGGCAAAAAGGGGCGTAAAATGCGGCGCCAGCGCGGTGCAAGGGGGAAAACGGCGATTTTTGTATGCCAAAGGCGATTCAGGACGAAGTCTTTTATGCTAAAATAGAGAAAGTCTATTTGCGCGTGAGAGGGAAGGGGCGATGAAGCCGTGCGCATGAACAACATGCTGCATTTTACCGAAAATCACCGTTATTGCGTATACCGCGACTTCAGTCTCAGCCCGGTGGACGGCAAAATGCTGGGTATGATCTACCAGCCGATGGTCGGGGCGTTTGCCGTGGCCTTGTATCGGCTGCTGGCGGAGCAGGTTCCGCTGGAGCAGGTCGGTTACTCCCCGGTCGAGCAGCAGCGGAAGCTGTTTCTGACGCTGGGAGTGGACCCGAGTGAGAAGGGGAGGAAGTTCCTGATCGAGCAGGCTTCCAAGCTGGAGGCCGTCGGCTTGCTGCAGACCAGCCGCCTATATGTACCGGACAGCGATGATTATATGTACGAATATGAGCTGCAGGCGCCGCTGTCGCCTGCGGAGTTTTTCAGGACCCAGCATTTGACCCTGCTGCTGCGCGACAAGATTGGCAAATTTGCCGTGCTGGCGCTGCGGGAACAGCTGTTCAGCAATGAACCGGACGCTTGGGCCGGGTTAACTTATAACAAAGAGAATATTTCCGTGCCGTTTTACGAAATTTTTGAGCTCAATACGCACTCGATCGATTACGAACTGGAGCAGGCCATCGCCGAGACGTCAATCGCCCGGCAGCCGGGCGTGCTGCTGGGATCGGAGGAAGAGTCGATCAATTACGCGGACATCATTCTCCGCTTCCCGCGGGAAGCGCGCAACCGCCCGTTTGTGGAGGCGCTGCGCTTCGATCCGGAAGGGATGGGCGTGGTCAATTATGTGGCCCGCAAATATGATTTGAGCGTACAGGATGTATGCCGGTTGCTGGATGAGGATGGCGTGTTTGATCCGGGCGGCGTCATCCTGCTGGACGAGCTCCAGTATAAGGCGAACCTGCAGTTCCGGCAGGGAAAACGGCGCAAGGAGGAACGCGAAGTCGCCTACGGGAAAATCGTCTCGCTGCGCGGCGAGGGGCAGAAAGCGGCCCCTTCCGCGATCCATCCGGAAGAGGTGGCGGTGCAGATGGAGTATTATGTGGACGTGCCGCCGCAATTTCAGAGCAAATGCGATATTCATCAATACAATATGATGCTGCGGAACGAGCCGTATACTCGTTTGCTGAAGACATTTTTTCCGGGGACGGTGCCGGACAACCTGCTTGATATTTTTGAAAAAGTCGACCTGAATTACAAACTGCCCGGCGAAGTGATCAACGTACTTATTCATTATTTGATGTCGCTGTTAACCTCAGGCGGGGAGCAGCGGATCAACCGCAATTTCATCGATGCGATTGCGTCGAACATGCTGTTGAAGCAGGTTGACACCTATGAGAAGGCGGTTCAATACATTAGGGACCAGGCCAAGGTCAAGGACAAAACGGCTGGGAATGCGGCGGCAGCCGGCGGCGCTAAGCGGGGAAGAACCTACGGAAACCGGGGCGCGAAGCCGAAGCCGGAGATTCCGATCGTGCAGCAGTCGGGGGATGATCAGGCTCTGTCGGAAGAGGAATTTGCCGAACTGATCAAGATGGCCGAGCAAATGCAAGCCAAAAAGCAAAAAGGAATATGAATGATAACGGGCCATGGGGGCCGGGGAAGGTGAATGCGGCATGGAAACACTTGGGGAACTGCTGTCGCAAATGAAAAGCTCGCAGCTAAGGCAGCGTTCGGAGGAGCTGGCTGCGAGACTCATGAACGATCCGCTGGTCTGGGAGCTGCGCAGCAGCCATCCGGAGCTTGAACAGGAGCAGCTGATGCGCGGCATGGCCAAGCTATATCAGTATGTGAACGACCGCCGGCACTGCGAAAACTGCCCCGGGCTCGAGAACTGCCCGAACGATTTTGCCGGGCATTATACGAAGCTGACGGTGGAGCAATTGGGCGGCAAGCCGGAGCTGATGGATCTGCAGGTTCCCTGCAGCAAGCAGTTGCAGTATGAGCGGGAAGTATCCGTGAAGAAACGGATTCACAGCTTTTATGTGGATGAACGGGCGCTGGAGGAAGGCTACAGCGAAGTGGAGATTATGTCGAAGGACAGCACGCGGGCGCCTGCTGTAGCCCAGGTGTTCCGATACATCAACGAGGTCAAGGAACAAGGCTTGAAGCCAAGTGGGCTGTACCTTGAAGGGCATTTTGGCACGGGCAAAACGTTCCTGATGTGCTACCTTCTGCATGAGCTCGCTAAAGAGGGGCATTCCGGGGCGATCGTTTACATGCCCGAATTTGTGGAAGAGCTGAAGTCGATGCTGCAGGACAGCGACAAGCTGCGCGACACGGTGGAGATGATGAAGCAGGTGGACCTTCTCATTTTTGATGATATCGGGGCGGAAAATTTGAACCCTTGGGTGCGCGACCATGTCTTGGGTTCGATTTTGAACTACCGGATGAACCGCAAACCTACCTTTTACACGTCGAATTATTCGCTGAACGCGCTGGAGAAGCATTTGAGCTTCACGAGCAAGGACGGGGAAGAGGCTCATAAAGGCCAGCGGCTGATGGACCGGATCGCCCCGTTTGTGGAGACCGTCCAGGTTCGCGGGACGAATAAGCGCGGGCGGTCTTGACGGGAAGCTTGGCAGGGGCCGCGCATTAAACGGCCGTGGCTTGGAGCCGAACGTGGGGTGAACGTCTGCTGCTTGTGGCAGAACATGAGGTGAACGTCTGCTGCTTGTGGCAGAACGTGGGGTGAACGGCCGCATCCTGTCCGCATCCTGGCCGTATCCATGAAAGCAGCCTAGTCGGCCCCCGGACCGGATATCTGCGGCTAAGCGCCGCACGCGCCATAAAACGACTGGGGGCTTTCATCCGTCAAGTGCACTTGACGTGCCGCCGCCGTGGGCGCGCGGCCCACGTTTGCTGAGGCTGCGGAAATAACGGTAAAAAAGGGCGCTATTTTCGCCAAGGCAAAGGCTTGGTATAAAATAGCGAAATTTTTTTCCTCTATTGTTGCCGGATGGGAGGAGAAAGGCGTTTTTTTCAAGCCCAATAAGAAAATAGGGACCAAAAGTTCCGCTATTTTATAAGCGAGGGGCAGCACCGCAGAAATAACGACATAAATTACCGCTATTTCCGCCAGGGGCTAGTCCCTTCCCGAAAATCAGCAAAAAACCGGACCTCCCGAAGGAAGCCCGGTTTTTTGCTGTCATGCCGTAGCGAGTGCCAATGCCGGAGGTATGTAGGCGCTTCAATTAACCGGCAATGAATTTAATGATAACCATCCCGAAAAAGATCACGATCATTAACGTCAGCATGCCGAAGAAACCGTTCATCAGATCGAACAAGTCGTTGCGCGGTTCTTCGTTAATATGCTGCCGTGGATCGTTCGCATGCGTGTTTGCATCCATAGCGATGGGGCCTCCTCGCGAAATTATCGTATCGTCAATTACATTTGTCATAGACAATTCGTTTTCAGGTTATTCTTAGTATAACCAATCGCTTTTCACTTTGTAAAGAAGAAGGGATGGGCCGAGCACTTTCTTTTTTTTAGTGGGATGTGGTATAATTGGTTCGGCAGCCGTTGCTCATCTGGGCAGGCTCCCTGAAAATGTTCTTCATGGAACGTTTTACCGGTGAGCGGTCTGCATCATTCTCACATTCAATCCAATTGCTGGGCTGTGACATCAGGTATTGACGCGCTCCCAAGCAAACCTATAAGGAGGAGAATATCATGGCCATTGTTAATGTATCCGATCAGTCTTTCAATAGCGAAATTGAAGGGCAAGGTCCGGTTCTTGTTGATTTTTGGGCTCCCTGGTGCGGTCCCTGCAAAATGATCGCTCCGATTTTGGAAGAGCTGTCGGCAGAAGTGGGAGATGCGGTGAAAATCGCCAAGCTCAACGTGGATGACAATCCGGAAACGGCTTCCCGTTTTGGCGTAATGAGTATTCCTACCCTGATCCTGTTCAAAGACGGTCAACCGGTCGACAAAATCGTCGGGTTGAACTCGAAAGACACGCTGAAAAACCTGATCGCTAAGCATCAATAAGACAGGGATAAGGCGATAGGGTTTCTTGCTTTGCGCCTTGGATTACGCCTCCGGTTTTGTCCGGGGGCGTTTTCTGTGTAAGCGGTGCACGTGCTTCAGGCGGTGCGGGTGCTTTTTATATTTTATGCGGGAGGAGGACGAAGGGCTTGGATTCATTTGTTAACGAAATGCGGGAGCAGGAGAAGGCCTTGGAGGCGATTCGTCACAAGCTGGCGTTGCTGCCGGATTTGCCGGGCTGTTATTTGATGAAAAACAAAGACGGCAATATCATCTATGTCGGCAAAGCCAAAGTGCTGAAAAACCGGGTCCGTTCTTATTTTACCGGCAGTCATGACGGCAAAACGCAACGGCTGGTCTCGGAAATCCGCGATTTCGAATATATCGTAACCGGAAGCAACATGGAAGCGCTCATTTTGGAGTGCAACCTGATTAAGCAGCATCATCCGCGTTTTAACGTGCTTTTGAAGGATGACAAGACCTTCCCTTATATCAAAATTACGAATGAACCGCATCCCCGGCTCGAGGTGACCCGGCGGGTGCTTAAAGATAAAGCGAAATATTTTGGCCCGTACCCGAATGCGTATGCGGCCCAGCAAACAAAAAAGCTGCTTGACCGGATGTATCCGCTGCGCAAGTGCAACGTGATGCCCAAAGAGGTGTGCCTATACTACCATATGGGGCAATGCCTGGCGCCATGCGTGCAGGAGGTGCAGCAATCGACCTATGATGATATGACCCAGGAAATAACGTCGTTTCTCAGCGGCGGGCATGAGGAGATCAAAAAAGAGCTGGAGCGCAAAATGCACGAGGCGGCCGAGGAACTGCAATTCGAGCGGGCCAAGGAGCTGCGCGACCAGATCATCAATATCGACGCGCTGATGGAGAAGCAGAAGATCACGATGAAGGACGCCAAGGACCGCGACGTGTTTGGCTTCGCCGTGGACAAAGGCTGGATGTGCGTGCAGATCCTGTACATGCGGCAGGGGAAAATGATCGAGCGGCATGCGTCGGTGTTCCCGTTTTATGGCGATGCTTATGGGGATTTTCTGTCGTTCGTCACGCAGTATTACAGTGAAAATCCGGCTTTGCCGCAGGAGATTTTGTTGCCGGAGATGAAGGAGGACGCAGAGGGCGAGACTGCTGGGGCTGAGGGTGATCCGAAGCCCGGGGCTGAGCCGGTTGAGGCCGAGGCTGCGGGCCTGGGCGAAACCGGAGCAGGCTTGGGGCCGGGGGCCGTGGCTGGACAAGCTGCTGGGCAGGAAGGCGAGAACGGTGCGGTACCGGCGCTGGATGCACAGGCGGGGCTGGCTCCGGCAACGGAAGGCGCGGACGGTGCGATGTCGGTGCTGGATGCACAGGCGGGGCTGGCTCCGGCAACGGAAGGCGCGGACGGTGCGATGTCGGTGCTGGATGCACAGGCGGGGCTGACTCCGGCAACGGAAGGCGCGGACGGTGCGATGTCGGTGCTGGATGCACAGGCGGGGCTGACTCCGGCAACGGAAGGCGCGGACGGTCTGCTGCCGGCGCCGGGCGCCCAAACGGGGGAAGCCTTGCAACGGGAAGGCGAGGCTGACCCGGTACCAACGCTGCATGGTGAGGACGGCTCGGAAGACCAGCCCGCGGACCAGCCGGCGGCGCTGGACTCGGCCTCCGGCGCGGCGGCGCTGCAGGAATGGCTCGGCGTCAAGACGCTCGTGCCGCAGCGCGGCCTGAAGAAGCAGATGATAACGATGGCCGTGGAGAACGCGCGCGTATCGCTTGACGAGAAATTCCGCCTGATCGAACGGGATGAGGAGCGGACCTCGAAGGCGGCGGAAAACC
This sequence comes from Paenibacillus macerans, assembly GCF_023715465.1. GTDB lineage: Bacteria > Bacillota > Bacilli > Paenibacillales > Paenibacillaceae > Fontibacillus > Fontibacillus macerans_A. Next base: position 277,953 of record NZ_JAMBOE010000005.1, on the reverse strand, counting down.
TTGCGCAAGCGATCGGCCTGGAGAAGGCAGCGCGCATCGAAGCGTTCGACAACTCCAACATCCAGGGGACGAATCCGGTATCGGCGATGGTCGTGTTCATCGACGGCAAGCCGGCCAAAAAGGAGTACCGCAAATACAAGGTGCGGACCGTACAGGGGCCGGACGATTACGAAACGATGCGCGAGGTCATCCGCCGCAGATACGAACGGGTGCTGAAAGAGAATCTGCCGCTTCCCGACGTGATCGTGGTCGACGGGGGCAAGGGGCAGATATCGGCCGCGACCGACGTACTGGAAAACGAGCTGGGCCTTTATATCCCGGTGTGCGGCCTCGTTAAGGACGCCAAGCATAAAACGGCGCAGCTGATGGCCTTCGACCCGCCAGAGCCGATTCATCTGCCGCGCGACAGCCAGGAGTTCTACCTGCTGCAGCGGATCCAGGACGAGGTGCACCGCTTCGCCATCACATTCCACCGCGAGCAGCGCGGCAAGTCGATGGTCGTCTCGCGGCTCGATGCGATCCCCGGGATCGGGGAGAAGCGCCGTAAGGCACTGCTCAAGCATTTCGGCTCGTTGAAAAAAATCAAAGAGGCTTCAGTCGAAGACTTCCGGCCTCTTTCGATCGGCGACAAGCTTGCCCGCCAAATTATCAACGCCCTGCGGGACGAGGAAGTGCCGGAGGAGTTGTAATCTACGGCTAGTTTCGGGAGCCATGGCTTCCCATTATCGATAGGAGCGGGAGCACGCGGCCAGCGTTTTCGTGAGGCCGTCGGCGATGTGATGGTCGCGGAAATAACGGTAAAAAATGTTCTTATTTTCGGCAAAAAAGGGAGTTATGCCGGAATAGAGGAATTTTTTACCGTTAATTTGGAAAGGTGAGAGCAAAAAGGTGCTTTTGCCAAGCTTGACCCGCGGATAGGGACAAAAAGTTCCGCTATTTTGTGTAGGAGCGGGAATTTCTGAAAATAACGCCGAAAATTACCGCTATTTTTCGGAAGTAGCGGCAGGCACTTAAAACACAAGTTTGCACACAAAAAAACCGTCGAAGCGAATGGCTCCGGCGGTCTTTTGTGTGCTGCCGCGCCTCCCCTCCCCACTAGCCGCTACGATTGCAGCAGCAGCGCGAAGGTTGCAGCGGCTGGAGGCTACGGCTGCTGCAGCAGCGCGGGGCTTGCGTAGGTTGAAGGCTACGGCTGCTGCAACAACTGCGAAGGCTGCGGGGGCTGCGGCTGCTGTGGTTGCGGCGGTGAAGAGCCTGGGCGTTCTTTGCCCGGCGGGTTGAACAGGTAGATCACGTAAGCAACGATCGCCGGCAGGGCGATGTAGAACAGGCCGGCGGCGATATTCAGCGCTCCGCCCATAAACATCAGGCTCAAAGCCATGAGGATGCTGTCAAAGATCACGTGCGCGAAAACGACGGTCGCAAAGCCGTAACGCAGGAAAATGAGGCTGAACAGCAGCCCGATAAAGGTCAGTTCGATCGGCCGCGAAATGACCGGATAGATCGGATACAGCGTATGGCCGAAAGCCCAGATCAAGGTCGTCAGCAAACTGGCGACAAACGTGCTGCGGAACATCTTTTTCAGCATCGGAATGCCGAACAACCGGTAGACGGCTTCTTCGCCGATCCCGGCCACCCAGGCGAGCAGCGGGAACAGGATCGGGTAGACCATGTTGTACGGCGATTGTGTCGCATCGGTTGTCGACCACGTATGAATCGTTCTTTCCAGGATGAAGAAGACGACCGACTGCACCCCGAGCAAAATCAACGCCCACGCATAGCCGTCGGCCACCGAGGTCAGCACGTGGCGGCCGTAACCTTCCTCCCGGGACCGCGCCCACAGATTGATGCCGTTTTTCCGCCACAGTCCGTCTCCACCCACGAGCGAGAAGTATACGGAAGCGGCAAGAATCAAGGTGACCAGCCCTTGAATCACGAACCCTACCAGCAGCACGATCGGACCCAGCCCATCCTTTTCGAACACCGGCAGCATGTTGACTGTACCGATGACGGACAAGACGAAGTAGGCAGAGGCCAGAAGAATCCCGCGTTTAAAAGAGGTGTGCGCCCGCGTCAGCGCGCTGTACACAATGGCCAGAATACCGAGCACAAACGTGAACAGCGCGTATCCGGCAAAGGTAAGCCAGTTGGCGAGGCGCGTCTGGCCGGCGACGTAATCGGCATGCGGCTTAGGCACCGTAAAATAGCTTTCGAGCGATGACACGGCGCCGTATTCGTAGCGGATATCGATCGCTGCCCGCGATTCTCCGAGCTCAAACCCCTTTACGTTATAGAGCAGGCCGACATCGCCCTCGCCGGACACGCGTGCGAGCTTGGACGGATCAAAACCAAACGCCGACAGATACGGTGCGGCGAGCCGCTCCTTTTCCTCCAGCGTCAAGTCGCCTTCCCAGGCGCGCATCGAATCGTTGGTTTCGGTACCGTAGTTGAGCATCATCTGCTTGTTCGCATTGCTCGACGAAGCGATTTCCTCAAAACTCACGACTTTGCCGGTCGTCATGTGAACGTCCACGGTCAAAGCGCCCATTACATCATTTGGCTCTTTAAAACGGACGCGAAAAACGTCGTACGGAAATTGTTTATCATAGGTTTTCATGTACGTAGGGAGCAAATCCGCCTTCGTTAAATAACCGTACAGATCGGAGCGCGATTCATATGTAACGAGCGCATTTTCGGGGTGACCGGACAAATCGATGTTCAGCACCGACTGGGCAAAACCGATTGCTTTCGTTCTGGCCTGCGCTTTAGTGATGACGTCAGCTGACTGTTCCATCTCCAGCGTGTCGGAAGCCGTGGACGGAAAGATCTGGACGATGAAGAAGATGACCAAGCCGATCAGGGCCATCAGCCAAAGCGTTTTTGTCTTCAGCCTGCGGCTGGACGGTTTCATAGGTGAAAACATTACAAAACTCCTTTTTAAAATTTTTGTGCATGAGTATGATTTTACGGCAACTACATCACAGTAAAGATAACATAGTGGGATTTCCAGCGCCAGTTGCAGGCAAAAATGATGAAAAGACGCAATATTCCCGTTATGCCTTAGCATGGCTCAGATTGAACGGGAAGAAGATCGGGGATTTCCCGTTTCCCGCGCTTTTTCACCGTTTTTAATGAAAATACGCCTTTGTAGTGGAAGTAAATAAGGATTATAATCCATTTGACGAAAATGAATGAAAACAATTGAAAAAAATAGGGCCGAATTTCGATTTCGAAAACGGGGGAACCGATTTTTTTGGGGTGAATTTCGCTTGATTTGGGCAGCAGGCGTATGGCTGCCTAGTCCGGCGATTAGGGCAACTGTGCATGTCCGAATCCGTCAGCTAACCTCGTAGGCCGCATGCAGCAGGAACCAAAAACCGAAAGGCATTGGACTTCCAGTGCTTTTTTCTTTTGTTCTTTTACGACAACAATGGGGTGAATGAATTGCTTTTCAAAAAAATCAGCTTTTCCCCGCCGCAAATTCTGGTGCTGGGATTTGCGCTCATCATTCTGCTGGGATCGCTGCTGCTGATGCTGCCGATTTCCAGTACGACGGGGGAAACGCTACCGTTCGTCGATGCGCTGTTTACGGCTACTTCGGCGACTTGCGTGACGGGACTGGTTGTCCGCGACACCGGTACCTATTTTTCCACGTTTGGTCAAGTTGTAATCATGCTGCTGATTCAGGTCGGCGGGCTTGGTTTTATGACCATGGCCACCCTGTTTTCACTTGTGTTGAAACGGAAAATTTCGCTGAAGGACCGGCTGATCCTGCAGGAGGCGATGAACCAAAACACGATGGAAGGCATCGTCCGCCTGATCCGCAAGGTGCTGATGTATTCGCTGGTCATCGAATCCTGCGCGGCGCTGCTGTTCGCCATTCGCTGGGCGTTTGACATGCCGCTCGGACGCGCGCTGTACTTCGGCGTTTTTCACGCGGTATCGATGTTTAACAACGCCGGCTTTGACCTGTTTGGCGAATACCGCAGTTTGACGCAGTACGTGGCGGACCCGATCGTCAACTTCGTGGCGATGTTTCTGATTGTATCCGGAGGCCTCGGATTTATCGTGCTCTCGGACATCATCGATTTCCGGCGGCGCCGCAAGCTGTCGCTGCATTCCAAGGTGGTGCTGTCGATGACGGCGGCGCTGATTGTGATCGGGGCTCTGGTTATATTTATATTCGAATTCACCAATTCGCGTACCCTGGCGCCGCTCGGTTGGGGCGGGAAATTTTGGGCCTCGCTGTTCCAGTCGGTGACGCCGCGGACGGCGGGGGCCAACACGCTTGACATCGGCGCGCTGCGGCAGGCCTCGCAATTTTTTATCATCATCCTGATGTTCATCGGGGCTTCGCCCAGCTCAACCGGCGGCGGGATTAAAACGACCACGTTCACCATCCTTGTCGGCGCGGTGTTCTCCATGATCCGCGGGCGGTCGGATCTCGTCCTGTTCCGGTACCGGATGGCGCAGGAACGTATTTTTAAAGCGGTTACGATTACGATGCTCGCTTTATTCCTGGTGGTAGCTGTGGCCATGGTGTTGTCCACGACCGAGGACGCCAGCTTCCTGAGCATTCTGTTCGAGACGACCTCCGCGTTTGGCACCGTCGGTCTATCGATGGGGCTGACCGGGAAGCTGACGGTGATCGGCAAAATCATCATCAGCTTTACGATGTTCGCCGGAAGGCTCGGGCTGCTTACGCTCGCCTATGCGCTTGGACCGAAGAAAGGCAAGGAATTGTACCGCCATCCGGAAGGCAAAATGATTATAGGATAAGATAAGGGGACTCGGGATTAACCATGAAAATGCAGCAGTTTGTAGTCATCGGACTGGGCCGGTTTGGCTCCAGCCTGGCCTCGGAGTTGATGGACCTCGGGTATGAGGTGCTGGGCATCGACCGGGACGAAGAGGTGGTAAACGAAATGAGCGACCAGCTTACGCACGCCGTTGTGGCGGACGCCACGGACGAGGAAGTGCTGAAATCGCTGGGGGTCCGCAATTTCGACTGCGGCATCGTCGCGGTTGGGGGCGATATTCAGATGAGCATTTTGGCGGCGATTTTGCTGAAGGATTTGGGGATTAAAACCGTGGTCGCCAAGGCGATTTCCGTCTTGCACGGCCGCGCGCTGCAAAAGCTCGGCGTGGACCGCGTTATTTTTCCGGAACGGGATATGGGCGTCCGCGTGGCGCATCAGCTTGTGACTCCGAATCTGCTGGATTATATCGAATTGTCCAAGGAATACAGCATCGTGGAAATGAACGTTCCCGCTTGCCTGGATCGGAGAAACCTGGGAGAGCTGAACCCGCGCGCCCGCTTCGGCTGCAGCGTCGTCGCCATTCATCGCGACGGAAGCATCCTGGTGGCCCCAACCGCCATGGATCAACTGCACGAAGGGGACATTATGGTGATCATCGGATCGAAGAAAAACATCGAGCAATTTGAGGAAGTCATTAACGAGTAATTATCGGATCATAATATAAAGAGTTGATTCTCTTTCGATGTTGGGATGTGGCGGGTGTGGAATCGGCTGTAACCGAAGCGATACATCATTTTCTGATCTTAATTTTATTCGTCATCAGCGTTGGGGTGGTTGCGGGCAAGCTGGCGGCATGGCTGAGGCTGCCGGATGTGGCGGTGTTCATCGCCGTAGGGATGCTGCTGGGTCCCGGGCTCAGACTGATTCATGAAACGAGCGGTTCGCTGATCAATCAATTGATATTAACGGTGGGATCGGCGCTGATTTTGTTTGATGGCGGACGGAATTTGCGGCTCAGCGGGCTTCGCAACGTATGGATTACGTTATCGCTGCTGAGCGTGCCGGGCGTGCTGATTTCGACGATCGTCGTCGGTGCGGGCGTCCACTACCTGTTTGGCGTCGATTGGCTTTTTGCTTTTTTGGCCGCGGCGGTTATCGCCTCCACCGATCCGGCATCGATTATTCCGGTATTCAAACAGGTAAAAATCAAGGAGCGGGTTCGCGAGACAGTAGAAAGCGAATCGGCCTTTAACGACGCTACCGGATCGATTTTAACGTTTTCGCTGCTGGCCGCGGTTGCCGGCGGCGGGACGCTGGATTTTGGCGCGATGTCCTGGGAATTTGTCAAAACCGCACTGGGCGGGATTCTTGTGGGCCTTATCATCTCGGGCATACTGACTTATTTGGCGGGACATGCCCGCCACGGCTATTTTCGCAACTATTCCACGATCGTTATGACGGTCTGCGCGTTATCCTCATACCTTACCGCCGATTTGCTGCATGTCAGCGGGTTTATGGCTACGTTTGTCGCCGGGGTGATCTGGGGTAATGCCGAAACGTTTGGCTTGTCCCTGAAAGAAAGCCATTTGGAAATGAGCTCTTTCGCCGAAAATATGACGGTCATGATGCGCATGCTGATCTTCGTGCTGCTGGGCAGTCAGGTGAATTTTGCGATGCTCGGGCAATGGTTCTGGCCAAGCCTTGCGGCGGTGCTGATCCTGATGTTTGTGGCCCGCCCGTTGTCGGTGCTGGCGTGCGCCTGGCCCGACCGGAAGGTGAAGTGGACGTGGCGTGAGCTGCTGTTCATGTGCTGGGTGCGCGAAACCGGGGTGATCCCAGCCGCCTTGTCCGGCATGATCGCCGGGATGGGGATCGCCCATTCCAATGTGATTACCGCGCTGGCTTTTATGGCGATTGTGCTGACGATCATCATTCAGGCCAGCACCACCGGCTGGGTCGCCAAAAAACTCGGTTTGGAAGTCAAAGAAACCGCCACCGGAAAGCCGTAAGGCTTGGGTGGCGGTTTTAGTTTTCAATAGTCTAACTTGAAAGCTTTATAATTTGCTCGTCAAATTCAGCTAATTCGAATTCAGCTTATCCAATACCCGCTTGATCATTACCGTCGCTTGTGAGCGTGTTGCGTTCCCTTGTGGCTGGAAGGTATTTGTCGTCACACCCTGGATAACGCCGGCCTTTACTGTTTTGGCTACAGCTTCTTGATAACGAATCTTGGAGGCATCCTTAAATTTCGTCAAAGCCTGTGCCGGAGTGCCGCTTAAGGTTGGCTGATATTCGCCGTAATTCAGCGCACGCACCATCATCAAAGCCATTTCCTCGCGGGTAATATACTGATCCGGTCTGAATTTCCCGTCCGGGTATCCTGTAATGATCCCGGCTTTGCTGGCAGCGCCTATATAACCCCCACGCGTATCAAGCTTCACGTCCGGATAAACCTGCGCTTCTTTTATATCTGTGCCTAATCCCAGCGCTTTGGCAATATACTCCGCAAATTCTGCACGAGTAATATTCCGGTCAGGCTCAAATGCGTTAGAGCCGCTATTACGTGGACTGACCACAAATTTTGCGGTCAGCTCATCAATATCCGCTTTTGCCCAATGCTTCGCGGTGTCCCCATAATTAGCAGTACCTGAAGCTAGGCCAACGACCAGGCCGCCAGAAGCTGCCGGCCCTGCCCCCGCATTGGACGAGCCTGTTCCCGATTGCCCGGATGCTGATCCCGACCCGGATGCCCCAGCTCCGCTATTCGCTGTATTGCCGCCAGGATTTCCGCTAAAAACCAGTACCCCGTTGCTTCCGGAAATTTTAGATGGAATTGGAATGATCACCTTGTTGACTGTATCGTATTTCACTAACGTCGCATTTGCAGCTGTCACCTTACTACCGGTAATGCGCAAATAAAGCTTCCCTATATGAGAAATATTAAATAAATGGGTAGCCGTATTAAGATTAGATGAATCAGATTCAGAAACTACAATGATTCTAATGCGTATAGGATCGCTTGCCGGGTTCACATTAACCCCATTTAAAGTCATCGGTATGGAAATCTGGTCACGCGAAACAAATTCCAGTTGAATAATCAAGTACAGCGTATTTAAAGAATCTACACTTAATGTCCCGTTATTCAAGGTCTCAGCAACCTGCGCAAACGGAATCTCCTCAATCGGCAGCTCATACATCGTCTCATTGTATTTAATTGAAAATGAAACAGGTTTACCGCTATTATAACCCTCGAACAATGCACCAAGCGGGATAGCCACCTCAGCGGCTTTCTCAGATGTTGGCACCTCAAAAATTAACGGCTCACGTTTACTTGTATTCGTATTTATAGAGATTAAGTATTTAATTGCTTCTTGCAGTTGTGTTACACCGATGGTATATCTTGAGATGTTTTGCCCACCAACCGATACACTGCTTGATGACTTAGCCGTACTTAGATTTAGCAGATAACCGCTAAGTCCAAAGTTGGAACTGGAAATCGTCGTTACAAAGGACGGCATGCCTTGTGCAGCTGGTGGTTCTGATCCTGTATTAGCCTTGCCTTTTACAACATAATCAATAAAATAGTTCCCATAAATTCCGTCTAAGTCCTCGATTAAATCTGCACCTTCGTTAAACGAAATGGTAACGTTATCGTCTTCCGCTAGAGATGAAGCTAAAGTCAAAATAACCTGACTGCCCACAATTTCTACGCGGGTGATCCGCAGCTCTGACTTATTTACCAGCACACTGTATTGATTTGGCTTTAATTTTTTGCTTTTTAGCGTTTTATTATACGTAATGGTAATTGTGTTCCCGCTACCCTCTATACCTATTAATGATAATGTTGGTTTACTGCTAGTATTACTTACCTTATAGCTGATGATTTCCGCAAGCACCTGCCCAGAGCTAAGGACTAGCTTGTTACTTGCTGTTGGGGTGTACGATAACTCCACCAAATCACTGGCTTCGATGGCTGTCCCTAATTCGATATACAGATAGCTTCCGGAAGAGTACACCTTGGAAATTACCCTCTCACTCTGATTAACCAACACCTTGAAGCTTGTCGTTGCGATGCTATTATTTGTGCCAAGCGGCTTACTATATTTTAAAATAATCGTATTATTCGTAATTTCTCCACTTTGAAGGACAGGAGCCTCGCTGCTATTCTTGTCAGTCTCCGTCTCCGTCTCGTATGCGCTCTCCTTGTTTACCATATATGCATCTCCTGTCTGAGCATCTGCTACGGCACCCGGATGAATGCTCAGATAATACACGCTGCCCTTATCCAACTCATGAACAGGCTTTATAAACAAACCTGAACCGGATACTCTAACCTGAACAGCCAGTTTCAGTCGCGTGTTATTTCCTTTTTTCACCAAAAGAATGGCAGTTTCGTTGTTAATCTTAATGTTACGATTAAAAGTCACCCTAAACTCGGTATCCACTGGAATCTTCCTACTTCCCCCAAACGGAACAATACCACCTACCATTCGCAATGGCGATGCCTCTTCCGCTGCACCAGTATGGCTGGCATCTGGCTGGGCTTTTGTTGTGAAAGAATACTGAATTGCCGGGGAGGTTATACTCCGATTCTCTCCATCCACAAAATTACCTTCTTCAGCTTGTACAAGGTAAGTTGTGTTATACTTTAACTCCGGCAGCACCAGTGTAATTTCATTCGTACCCTTCCCTGGGCTCCCATCACTAAGGACCATCTCGATATTGGACAAGGGATCCTTACCTTCTTCGGACACTTTAAGCGAATCCTTACTGATTTGTACCTTCCGATCAAATTGCAGCTTAATAGATTTAGTTACGGCAGGGTCAACATTGCTGGCCCCATTTTGCGGATTCATCGTAATCCGAATTCCGTCAGTGCTGCTGGCGGCGTAAATCATTGGTGCCGGCGCCACGACCCCAAGCAGTAAATTCAGTGCTAAGATTGCAATGATTCCCATTGAAAGCTTTCTTTTCATTCTGGGTTCTCCTCTCAAAAATAACCTGCACTTATATTATCGGCGAATTGCCCTTTCTGGTTTCGAAGTATTTGGAAATATTGCGCACCTGTTAATTGCCCGCCCAAATTACAGCGACAGTTCCTCCACCAGACTTTCCCGAATTTGCGTAAACCACTCCTTCGTTTCGCTGGTGAGCTCCGATTTCTCGCCGTAGATCAGGCAAGTTTCCCGGCGAGTCTGCTCCAGCTCGGGGATCGGCACAGACACCAGCCCGTTGTCCCGCAGCAGCGGCCTGCGCAGGTACGATCTGGGAAGCAGGGAAGCCGCTTTGCAGATCGGCAGCAGCCGGACGATCGCCTCGAAGGAGTCGATCTCCATCCGGACATCGGGAACGATGCCGTAACGCCCGAACAGGTCGTCGACCAGCCGGCGGTACCAGGTTCCTTTGGAAAAAATAATCATGGGCCGGCCGTTCAGATCATCCATCGAGGGATGTCCGGCTGGGGTCCGGGCCGCGAGTTCATGTCCCTTGGGGACCACAAGCTCCAGATGATCCTGAAACAGCGAGATGCATTTTAATCCGGCTTCACTGATCGAGGAGGCTACGACGCCGATGTCCACTTTTTTGTCGCGGACGTGGGAGACGATTTCATGCGTTTTGCCGGTGACGAGCTTCAGCTCTATGTCCGGGAATTTGTCCATCATCGCCTTGACCAGCGGGGGCAGCGTCGTCTGGATGGTCGTCAGACTGGCGCCCAGCGTAACGATGGTGCGTTCCGCCTTTTTGAAGCGAGATACGGCCTGCAGAAAGTTTTGATGGCGCTGCCGCTGCTCCAGGGCGTACAAATAAGCCTCTTGGCCGACACGGGTCAATTCCAGGCGTTTACCTTTGCGGTGAAACAGCGAGACACCCCATTCTTCCTCCAATTTCGCGATTTTCCGGGAAAGCGCGGGCTGGGATAAATTGAGCAGCTTGGATGCTTTGTTTAAACTGGATTGCTCCACGACGGTGGTAAATACAAGCAGTTCTTCTAACATGGGATAACCTCCTTTTTTGGGGAAGAAAATAACAGGGCTAAAAAAGTTAGCGCGGACTGTTGATGGACAAGTGATCGATACTATACAGGACTATACCAGGCAATTTGATGAAAAGCTGCTTATGTGTTTTTGTTATAATTATTAATAACTATATTGCAATTCCATTATAAGATAAAAAGGAGTAACATGAAAAGTGACACAAGATGTTCACATGTTACTTTTGTAACATAGTAAAACGTCCTTGATGGTGTGGGGTATATCATATCCAAACCAAGAGGCTGTATTAATCGACTCGTCGATTATGGTTAAAATGCGCAAGATCAAGGGAAGATGGAAACTAGAAAGGGGTACGCGCACTTATGAAAGGGTTTTATTCCAGAAAACTTCATTCGCTGCTCGGAGTCATTCCGCTGGGATTTTTCATTCTGGAACACATGATCACCAACTTTGCGGCGGTGGAAGGCGGAAGCCAGGGATTTAAGGAAGCCGTAGCTCTCCTGAACAGCCTGCCGCTCGTGCCGGTGCTGGAGATCTTTGGCATCTGGCTGCCGCTGTTGTACCACGGCGTCTACGGATTGTATATTGCCTTCCAGGCGAAGCCGAATAACGGGCGGTTCCCGACGGAACGGAATCTGCGGTATTTGCTGCAGCGGATTTCGGGTGTGATCGTGTTAGTGTTTGTAATTTGGCATTTATGGGAAACCCGTGTTCAAGTGGCGCTGGGCAATGTCACTCATGAAGAGCTTGGCGGGGTTATGCACAGCATCGTTACCCAACCGGTTTTCTTCCTATTGTATTTGATCTCGGTTGTGGCCGCGTCCTTCCATTTCGCCAACGGGATATGGTCGTTCATGGTCAGTTGGGGCATCACCGTCGGCCCGCGCGCGCAGCGCGTTTCCTCGTACATCTGCATGGGGCTGTTCGTAATCGTCACGGTGATGTTTGTCAGCTCGCTGATCGCATTTCGCGGGGCTGAATTCCAGGCGGAAGGAACGGCTTTGCTGGAGTCGGCGAAGGCGCTGCTGGCGTAAGGACGAAATTTATGATTTTGGCGGCGGTATCGCGATATTTTGGGGAGTATAAAGTGAAATGACATTGGAAAAATCCAATAGATGGCGGATATCGAGCGACGTTTTGAAGTTACGTTGGAAATATCCAATATAAATTCGCTTAAATTGTCCATTTGCGTCCAGCCGAACCGAATCCATTGGAAATATCCAATCAAACTGCCGCATCTGCTACCCATCTTCGAATTCTATTGGATATTTCCAATCAGACAAAACTAAGCGGATGCTCAAAGTCGTAACGCTCACAAAACTAAGCAGATGCTTTCGAAGCGAGTTTTGTACGAAGCAATTCAATGACGCAACGCTATACAAAACTTTTAGGAGTTGAAATACAATGGCTAAACAAAGCGTAATTGTCGTTGGCGGCGGTCTGGCGGGACTGATGGCTACGATTAAATCGGCCGAGGCGGGCGTGCCGGTGCATCTGTTTTCGCTCGTGCCGGTGAAACGTTCCCACTCCGTTTGCGCGCAGGGCGGCATTAACGGGGCCGTAAATACGAAAGGCGAAGGCGACTCCCCATGGGAGCACTTTGATGATACAGTGTACGGTGGAGACTTCCTGGCCAACCAGCCGCCGGTCAAAGCGATGTGCGAAGCGGCGCCCGGCATCATTCACCTGATGGACCGGATGGGCGTGATGTTCAACCGCACACCGGAAGGTTTGCTCGATTTCCGCCGGTTCGGCGGCACCAAACATCACCGGACCGCTTTTGCCGGGGCGACGACGGGTCAGCAGCTGCTGTACGCCCTCGACGAGCAGGTGCGCCGCCACGAAGCGGCGGGGCTGGTCACGAAATACGAAACCTGGGAGTTTCTCTCGGTCGTGCTGGACGATGACGGCGTGTGCCGTGGTATCACCGCGCAAAACCTGCGTTCCATGGAAATCGTAACGTTCGCTTCCGACGCGGTGATTTTGGCGACGGGCGGACCGGGGATTATTTTCGGCAAAACGACCAACTCGGTGATCAATACGGGGACGGCCGCCAGCGCGGTATACCAGCAAGGTGTCCACTACGCCAACGGCGAGTTCATCCAAATCCACCCGACGGCGATTCCGGGGGACGACAAGCTGCGGCTGATGTCGGAGTCGGCGCGCGGGGAAGGCGGACGCATTTGGACGTATAAAGACGGCAAACCGTGGTACTTTCTTGAGGAAAAATACCCGGCTTACGGCAACCTGGTGCCCCGCGACATCGCCACCCGGGAAATTTTCAACGTCTGCGTCGACCAGAAGCTGGGTATTAACGGCGAAAACATGGTGTACCTCGACTTGTCGCACAAGGATCCGAAGGAGCTTGATGTGAAACTCGGCGGCATCATCGAAATCTATGAAAAATTCATGGGCGACGATCCGCGCAAAATTCCGATGAAAATTTTCCCGGCGGTCCATTACTCGATGGGCGGCATGTGGGTCGATTACAATCAAATGACCAATATCCCCGGGCTGTTTGCGGCAGGGGAATGCGAATACCAATACCACGGCGCAAACCGGCTTGGGGCCAACTCGCTGGTCTCCGCCATTTACGGCGGCATGGTGGCCGGACCAAAAGCGGTGGAATATATCCGCAGCTTGAAAAAATCGGCGGATGACATCAGCCCGGATGTGTTCGAGCGCTATCGCCAAGCGCAGGAGGACAAATTCGAAGGCCTGCTGAACATGAACGGGTCGGAGAATGCCTACGTTCTTCATAAAGAACTGGGCGAATGGATGACGGATAACATGACGGTCGTCCGTTACAATGACAGGCTGGAAGCGACGATCAACAAAATTAAGGAACTGAAGGAACGCTACAAGAAAATCAACATCAACGATACGTCCCGCTGGAACAATACCGGGGCGGCGTTCACCCGCCAGTTGTGGAACATGCTGGAGCTGGCCGAAGCGATGACGCTGGGAGCGCTGCTGCGTAACGAAAGCCGGGGCGCGCATTACAAGCCGGATTTCCCGAAACGGAACGACGAGGAATTTTTGAAGACGACGAAAGCGACATGGACGCCGGACGGCCCGCAAATCTCGTATGAGGACGTGGACGTCTCTCTGATCCCGCCGCGGATTCGCGATTACTCGAAGGATAAATAGGAGGGGATAACCATGGCGATGGCAGAAACGGAAGCAGCCGCAAAGCAAAAGTCAGGCAAAAAAGTAAAATTTATCATTACGCGCCAGGACGACCCGAACTCCCAACCTTATACCGAGGAGTTTGAGCTGGACTATCGGCCGAACATGAACGTGATCAGCGCTTTGATGGAAATTCAGCGCAACCCGGTGAACCAGCAAGGTAAGCACACCGCTCCGGTGTGCTGGGAGTCAAACTGTTTGGAGGAAGTTTGCGGCGCCTGCTCGATGGTCATCAACGGCAAACCGCGGCAGGCTTGTGCGGCGCTGATCGACCAACTGGAGCAGCCGGTGCGCATCGAACCGATGCGGACATTCCCGGTTGTGCGCGACTTGGTCATCGACCGCAGCCGGATGTTTAACGCCCTCAAACGGGTGAAAGCATGGATTCCGATCGACGGCACATACGATTTGGGGCCAGGCCCACGCATGCCGGAGAAAAAACGCCAATGGGCGTATGAGCTTTCGAAGTGCATGACCTGCGGCGTCTGCCTGGAGTCCTGCCCGAACGTCAACGAGAAAACGGACTTCATCGGCCCGGCGGCCATTTCCCAAGTGCGCCTGTTCAACGCGCACCCGACCGGCGCCATGAACGCCGACGAGCGCCTGGACGCGCTGATGGAAGACGGCGGCATCGAAGGCTGCGGCAACTCGCAGAACTGCGTCCGCGCCTGCCCGAAAGGCATCCCGCTGACCACTTCGATCGCCGAGATGAACCGGGATACGACGAAACGGATGTTTAAACGCTGGTTGACGGAGTAGGGGGAATTATATATAGGCATATAATAAAGCAGGGTGCCATGAGAGTGGTTCCCCTGCTTTATTTTTAATGCGGGATTATTCCCCGGAAAGCAGGCGATATCCGATCCCCGGCTCCGTAACAATTAACTTCGGTTGTGTCGAATCTTCTTCCAGTTTCTTACGCAGATGTCCGATATAGATCCTCAGGTAGTGACTTTCGGACTCATCATGATGGCTGCCCCATACTTCCTGAAGCAGTTGCCGCTGCGTTACGATCTTCCCGGCGTTCGAGGCCAGGACTTTCAGCAGGTCATATTCTGTCGGGGTCAATTTTACCCGTTCTCCATTCATTTCCACAATTCGCTGCGCCAAATCGATGGTTAGTCCACCAATCCGAAGAACAGGTTCGTTTGCCGATTTGGCGGCGTGGCGCAGTGCTACGCGAATTCTGGCCACCAGTTCTCCCATGCTAAACGGTTTGGTCACATAATCGTCGGCACCGCTATCCAAGGCCACGATCTTGTCTTCTTCCCTGTCTTTGGCCGTCAGTACGATGATCGGCACATTTGACCAGTCCCGTATCCGATTCAACACCTCCATCCCGGAGATGTCCGGCAATCCGAGATCCAGCACGATCAGGTCCGGATGAATCAATGAGGCTTGCAGTACTCCTTCCTCTCCCATGGACGCTTCATGAATTGAATACTGATGAGCCAGTAAGGTTACCGTCAGCAGCTTGCGAATTTGAGGTTCGTCATCGACAATTAATATACGGGCTCCATGTTTATTTATAGCCATCCTCCTCCATTTCTTCTAAATGTACTCCGCACTGCTTGCTTAGGGGCAGTGTAATTTTAATTACGGTCCCTTGCGGTTCATTCGGCTTCGCCGTTATGGTTCCATTGTGCAACTCCACGATTCCCTTGCAAATGGCAAGTCCCAATCCCGTACCCGTCACTTGCTTGGCAGTAGCGGAACGGTAAAATTTTTCGAAGATCCGGCTGTATTCGTCACCAGCAAGTCCGATTCCCGTATCGGAAACAAGGATAACAAGCTTGTCGTCCTCGGGTCTTACCGTTATGAGAATATCGCTGTAATCCGAACTGTATTTGATCGCGTTGCTGACCACGTTGACCAGCATTTGCTCGAGCAAAATTTCATCGCCCATTACCATAGGAACGGATGCTGGAAGGTCTACCCGAAGCTTTCGATGCTGTTGAAAATCTTTGACTTGTGCCAAGGTGACGCCGATCAGATCTTCTACATCACACCAATTTTTTCTGAGACGCAGCATTCCGCTTTCCAACTGCACCATGCTGAGCAGGTTTTTGACCAACCGATTCATACGGAGGGCGCCATCCCGAATGGTAAGAAGCAATTCCGTGCGATCCTCCGAAGAAAAAAGAGAATTTCCTTCGATAAGGCTGGTTGCTGAGCCGATAATGGCGGCTAACGGAGTGCGCAATTCATGAGAAACAGAATCCAGAATAGCTGTGCGAAGCCGTTCCGATTCAGCCGTCAAATGAGCGATTTTGGCTTCTTCCGCCAGTTTCACGCGAGCAATGGCGCTGGCCGCCATACCGCCCAGGGCATCCAGCATCCGCTGCTGCTCGGTGGTGAACCCGCTTTTCCGGTCTTTCAGATTGAGCGCCAATACCCCGTGCACACGGTCTTCGGTTCTCAGCGGCAGGTAATGGCCTGGAGAATCTCTCAAGGTATGGGTTCCGTATCCGACCGCTTCGCCGTGATCGAACGCCAGCTTGGCCATCACTTTTTCCGTTTCGCCCTGTCCCCAATCGCTATGAACCGAGGAGCAGTGGGTCAGCACTAAATTGCTTTGTTCGCCCGGCAAATAAATCGCAATCTCCGTACCGATGGTTTGTGAAACTTGCTGGGAAACATTATTGAGCAGGGAATGAATATCCGTGATATCGCTCATTTGCCGGCTAAGCACGTAGAGCGCGGCTGTATGCTCCTCCCTCTGCTTAGAGTATAGCAACTGCCTCTTCAGCTTTACCGCCAGGCTGGCCGTTAACGCGGCTACTGCCAAATAAACGCCAAACGAGATCAGATAGCGCAAGTCCGCGATCGTAAAACTCAAAGTTGGAGAAACGAAAAAGAAATCGAACGCCAAGACTCCCATAACTGCGGCGTAAAGAGCTGGGCGCAGTCCCCAGAGGGCGGCACTCAATAGCACGGGCAGCAAATAGAGAAGTGCAATGTTGACTAAATCAAACGCTAGTCCGAACGGCTGCATGGCGACGGTCATGAAAGTGATGAGCAAAGTGATGCTTACATAAGGCTTCCATTGCATCCACCTCGATTCCGGCTTATACATGTAACCCCTCCTGTCCGTCTATATTCCCGCTTCTAACTATAGTTCAAGGTAATGTAAAAAAGGAATAAAATAAACCGTTCATAGGTGTAAAAATTCCGTAAAAATACATGAAAAGCCATATAATCATGAGTATTTGGGAGGAAAATAAAGATTTAATGTTCTGAGAGCGCTAACCTCATCTTAAAGTTTCTTTTTTTCACGGATATGCTAGCTGCATCGTTTTACAACAATTTAGCTAAGGAGTAAGATACAATCCATGAATTGAATGGCCATTCGATTCTGAATGGATTTGCCGATCGAATACGAAGTCAACGAGCCGAAGCTTGTGTGAGAGCAAGCCGATCGAAACCGTTGGGGGCGACATCATCGGTCATAACTCATTCGTCAAAGACGGAGGGCGCCTCTCACCGCCCGAATCGTCAGCTAGCTGTAATTGAAAATGATGATTTCATGTATCGCTGAATCCTTGAAAGACACAAGGAACGGGGGAACCAATGGAAGCCGTTAGCCGGCTTCATGGGGTGAATCACTCGGCATTTTCAAATGCCGGGTGTAGGGCGACTCTCACGCCCGAATCCGTCAGCTAACCTCGTAAGCGTGTGGAGAGGTAACATTTTGTCGCGGGCCGGTCGGGTCGACTGCAAGAAGCCGCGGAAAAGGTTCCTCTTTTCCAAGGCTTCTTTTTTGTTGCCTTCTTCCTTGATCCGGGGGAGGAAATTATGGAGAAAAGCCGTATTTTAGTGGCCGCTTCCAATCAAGCGGGGAGAAACTTCGTTCAGTTGCTGTTGTACCGAAAAGTCCCGGTAGCGGTCCTAACCAATAATAAAAGGGAAGAAAAGTTGCTGAGGGAATTGGGAGTGGATGAGATTTTGCGTGTAAATACCACCCGTAATCAAATGGGCGGGGTGCCCGCATTTCCGATCGGTCGCGTGTTTATCTTTGAGACCAGCTTGCCGCTGAGCTGCCAGTATTTGCAGGCCGCTTCCCGATGGTCGTGCGGGGCGGTAACTGTCGTAACGACGGCGTGGCACCCGGATGCGATTTATAAGCAACTCGGTGCTTCCTACGTGGTGCATACAAAAAGCGGGGAAGTCGGGTTTCTGCTCAGCCACCTGACGGATTAACCATTGGAGGAGTGTCATGATGCTGGATATTTGGATGGTACTAACGTTGACCGCCGCCTTCGCGCTTATAGTTGGATTTGTCGTTTGGTGCGGTAAAACGGTGGAGGATACGGGAGGCGAACGCGAATGACCATCGTGTTGATTTTTACGTTTGCATTGCTGATCTATCTAATCTATGCGCTGCTTCATCCGGAAAAGTTTTAATGAGTTTGCTTATGGTGAAAGTTCAATTTGAACTACCTATAACAGTGGGAGGAACGGAACGGTCATGGATATACTGCAAATCGCAATCGTAATCGGCATTTTAATGCTGATCGCCAAACCGCTCGGTAATTATTTATATTACGTTTTCTCTAACGAACCCAACCGCACGGATAAAATATTCGGGTGGGCCGAGAAACCCATTTATGCGGCCATCGGGCTGAAGCATCGCGCGGGCATGAGCTGGAAGCGGTACGCGATCAGCTTTATCGCAACCAACCTTATGCTCGTCGCGGTAAGTTACTTGCTGCTGCGGGTGCAGAGCGGCTTGCCGTTGAATCCCAACGGTATCGGCAATATGGAGCCGACGCTGGTGATGAACACGGTGATCAGCTTCATTACGAACACAAATCTGCAGCATTACAGCGGCGAGACGGGGCTGACGTACTTCTCGCAAATGGCTGTGATCATGATGATGATGTTTACGTCGGCGGCTACGGGCCTCTCGGTCGCAGTCGCGTTTGTCCGGGGCATTACGAGCAAGGGCAAAACCTTGGGCAATTTCTTTGAGGATTTCGTTAAGGCGCATACGCGGATTTTCTTCCCGCTGGCGTTGATCGTCACGCTCGTACTGGTCGCACTGCAGGTGCCGCAGACGCTTGGGTCTACGCTGACGGTAACGACGCTTGAAGGCGCGAATCAGCAGATTGCGATCGGGCCAATCGCCTCGCTGGAGTCGATCAAGCATCTGGGCACCAACGGCGGCGGCTTCATGGGCGCTAACTCGTCGCATCCGTTTGAAAATCCGAACCCGTTGACCAATGTGATTGAGATCCTGTCGATGTGGTCGTTGGCCGCGTCGCTGCCCTTCATGTACGGCAGATTCGCGAAAAGCCGGAAGCAGGGTTGGGTTATATTTTCGGCGATGATGGTCTTGTTCCTTGTGTTCCTTACCGTTGCTTACACCGCCGAGAAGAGCGGCAATCCGGTGCTGAACGCGCTTGGCATCGATGCTTCTCAGGGCAGCATGGAAGGGAAAGAGGTGCGCTTCGGCATCGCTCAATCCGCGCTGTTCACTACCGTGACCACGGCGGCGACGACCGGCACGGTCAACAATATGCACGATACGCTGACCCCGCTCGGCGGTCTTGTGCCGCTGGCGGAGATGATGCTGAACGTTGTATTCGGCGGAAAAGGCGTTGGGCTAGTCAATATGCTGATGTACGCCATACTCGCCGTGTTCATCTGCGGGCTTATGGTCGGCCGTACGCCGGAGTTCCTTGGCCGGAAGATTGAGCCGCGCGAGATGAAGCTGATCGCGATTGCGATTCTGGCGCACCCGTTCATCATCCTGGCACCGACGGCGATCGCCTTCCTGACCGATCTCGGCAAAGGGGCGATTTCGAATCCCGGCTTCCACGGCATCACGCAGGTGCTGTACGAATATACGTCGTCGGCTGCAAACAACGGCTCTGGCTTCGAGGGGCTGGCGGACAATACGCCGTTTTGGAACATGACGACCGGCCTGGTAATGTTTTTCGGGCGGTATATATCGATGATTGCGATGCTCGCCGTCGCCGGATCGTTGACGCGCAAGCAGTGGGTGCCGGAGACGATCGGCACGTTCCGCACGGATAACGCGCTGTTCACCTGCCTGCTGATCGGGACTGTCATTTTGATCGGCGCATTGACTTTCCTGCCGGTGATTGTCCTGGGGCCAGTCGCTGAGCATCTGACAATTCGTTAAGAGTCGTCTTTCCAGGACGAAGCAGATCATGAAGTGGATTCGACATCGAATCTTGAATTCAGCCGGGCCTTCCGTTGCTCACGTAGCCTCCAGCTACGCTCCGCTACTCAGTCCCTAGCTTCATCCAACCTTCTCGATCCTGAAAACCCGACTTTTTGAACACGCACGTTAAGTAAGAAAATGGGGTGAAGTTGCCATGAACGAAATACGTAAAAAAAGCATGTTTTCCGGTCCGCTTGTTGCGCAAGCGTTGAAGGCTAGCGTCATCAAGCTGAATCCGGCCGTTATGATGAAAAATCCGGTGATGTTCGTCGTTGAGGTTGGCACAGTCATCGTACTGCTGATGACAGTGTTCCCTGGTTACTTCGATGCGGAGGACCGCATCGGCTTTAATCTCACTGTGTTTGTGATCTTATTGTTTACGGTACTGTTCGCCAATTTCGCGGAAGCCTTGGCGGAGGGTAGAGGCAAGGCACAAGCCGATACGTTAAAGCGGACGAAGAAAGAGATTACCGCGAACAAAGTGGTTGGCAATGGCGTTAAAACCGTGCCTTCGACGGAGCTGCGCAAGGGGGATATCGTCGTCGTTTCTCAAGGGGAGATGATACCCGGTGACGGTGAAGTGATCGAAGGGCTCGCCTCTGTCGACGAGTCGGCGATTACCGGCGAATCGGCGCCGGTGATCAAGGAAGCGGGCGGCGATTTCAATTCGGTCACCGGCGGAACGCGCGTCATTAGCGACCGGATTAAGGTGAGAATTACCAGCGATCCCGGGGAGACGTTTATCGACCGGATGATCGCACTTGTCGAAGGCGCGAAACGGCAGAAAACGCCGAATGAAATTGCACTTAATACGCTGTTGATCAGTCTGACGCTTATTTTTCTGATCGTCGTCGTGACGCTTGGACCGATCGCTTCTTATGTGGATATTGATTTGGAAATTCCGGTACTCATCGCCTTGCTTGTTTGTTTGATCCCAACGACGATCGGGGGCCTGCTGTCGGCCATCGGCATTGCCGGCATGGATCGGGTGACGCAGTTCAATGTGCTGGCGATATCCGGTAAAGCGGTTGAGGCTGCGGGAGATATCAACACGATGATTCTTGACAAAACCGGAACGATTACCTTCGGGAACCGGATGGCCAACGAGATTATACCGGTTGGAGGCGCCGGAAACGATGAGGCGGCTGCCTGGGCAGCGGTATCTTCGGTGCAGGACGAAACCCCGGAAGGCCGCTCGGTACTGGAGTGGATGAAGAAAAACGGGAAATCCTATGACGCCTCGCTCGGCGAGGGTGGCAGTTTTGTTGAATTCAAGGCGGAAACGCGAATGAGCGGCGTCGATCTGAAGGACGGACGCCAAGTGCGCAAAGGGGCGGTTGACGCCATTCGTAAATGGGTGGCCTCACAAGGCGGGGGGATTCCGGAGGAGTTGGAGAGACAGGCCCGCCGCATCGCCTCGGAGGGCGGAACCCCACTAGCCGTGGCGGTCGATAAACAAGTATTCGGTGTCATTTATTTGAAGGATACGGTGAAGCCCGGCATGCGGGAACGGTTCGATCAGCTGCGGGCGATGGGCATCAAGACGATCATGTGCACCGGCGACAATCCGCTGACGGCTGCGACCATCGCCCGGGAAGCGGGCGTCGACGATTTTATCGCCGAGAGCAAGCCGGAGGATAAAATCGCCGTGATCCGCCGCGAGCAGGCCGAAGGCAAGCTGGTCGCGATGACCGGTGACGGTACGAACGATGCGCCGGCATTGGCGCAAGCGGATGTCGGGCTGGCGATGAACAGCGGCACAGCCGCGGCTAAGGAAGCGGCCAATATGGTCGATCTCGATTCCGACCCGTCAAAGATTATCGAGGTGGTGGCGATCGGCAAGCAGCTGCTCATGACGCGCGGCGCCTTAACCACGTTCAGTATTGCCAACGACATCGCCAAATATTTTGCGATCATTCCGGCCATGTTCATGCTGGCCATTCCGCAAATGGAAGCCTTGAACATCATGAAACTCGGCTCGCCGCTTTCGGCGGTGCTATCGGCTTTGATCTTTAACGCCATTATCATCCCGCTGCTGATTCCGCTGGCGATGAGGGGCGTCGCCTATCGGCCGATGAGCGCCTCGCGCCTGCTT
The DNA here is from genome assembly GCF_023715465.1 of Paenibacillus macerans. Classification (GTDB taxonomy): domain Bacteria; phylum Bacillota; class Bacilli; order Paenibacillales; family Paenibacillaceae; genus Fontibacillus; species Fontibacillus macerans_A. The sequence goes on along the minus strand of NZ_JAMBOE010000005.1, from coordinate 255,726 downwards.
AGCCGCAACTTGCTCGTATACGGCTTAGGCGGCGTTGTTGCCCCGTTCATCGGCATCAAGTTGATTGATTTGCTCGTTCATTTGTGGATATGAGATGACTTTTTGAACAACATCTTAAAGTAGAAAGAAGGAACAGGCTATGAGTAATATTGCGCAAGAGGGACGGGACGGGCGCTCCGGGGGAGTTGTTTTCTGGATTGCCCTGCGCGCCAGTCTATTGTTCATCATCCTTTGCGGTATCGTATACCCGCTTGTCAGCACAGGCCTCGCGCAACTGCTGTTCCCACATCAGGCGAATGGCAGCTTATTAAAAGATAAGGACGGCAACGTGGTCGGCTCCGAATTGATCGGACAGTCGTTCACCGACCCAAGCTATTTCCAGGGGCGCGTATCGAGCATTGATTACAAGGCGGAGGCGTCCGGTTCCAACAACTACGCGCCTTCCAATCCAGATATGCTTGCGCGTACGCAAGCGTCAATCGAGCAATGGCACCGGGACAACCCGGATGTACCGATTGATCAATTGCCGATTGCCCTCGTTACCAACTCAGGCTCGGGACTTGATCCGCACATTACGCCGCAATCAGCACTGGTACAGGTGCCGCGAATCAGCAGGCTAACAGGCATTTCCGCGACTGACCTGGAAACGCTGGTAGGCAAATATACGGAGAATCGCGACCTGGGAGTATTCGGCGATAGCCGGGTCAACGTGCTCAAACTTAATTTGGCTTTAAAAGAGATGCTGGAGAAATAATGAGACGAGGTGATCCAATTGCCTATCGCACAACTCAACGGAGCTTCGCTCTATTATGAAACGCAAGGAAACGGGACTGCTATTTTTTTTATCCATGGACGCGGCTGGACGCATCGTATGTTTAAACCGCAGCTGGACTATTTCTCGAAACATTACCAAGTGATTGTTTGCGATCTACGCGGCAATGGCCAATCGGGTAAGTTGCAGCAATCTCCGGATGAGATTATTGACACCCAATGCCTTGATTTGATTATGCTGATGAATATGCTGCACATCCGCGATGCCGTGTTTGTCGGTATTTCTTATGGCGGGTTGATCGTTCAGCAGATAGCCGCACAGTATCCGGAACGGGTGAGAGCGATCGTGATCGCCGACAGTTTCTGCCGCAGCGGAGACTCGACGATCGCCGGCAAGCTGCAGCTTGCCGCGGCATATCTTAGTTGGCTGGCTGATTATGCTCCTCCTCAATTGCTGTTCCCTTCGCTTCGCCTCATGTATCAGCGTTGGGACTTGGCTTATAGCGAGCTTAGGCGAAATTTGCTGGATAAACGTCCACGTGAGCTGTACCGGCAGCGGTTGGCAACGAGCCGTATCGATTATTCCGCCCAGTTGGCTTCCTTTGATCGGCCGGCGCTTTGTGTGGTTGGCGATTACAGCGAGTATAGCTTCGCTTGCATGAGAGAAGTGGTCTCTCATCTTTCCCATGGACGATTGGATGTCATACCCGACGCTGTTGATCCAAGCAATCTGTGCCAGCCGGACGCGTTTAATGCCATCGTACAGCAATTTTTAGAGGATGAAGTGATGGTGGAGCGATCGTTGACCTCATCTCGGGAGGTGGCCAATGAGTGACCGAATTTAGGCGAAAAACGCCGGAAGAAATTTTACGATCGATTTCGCAGCTGCGGAAGGGGCGGCTCAAAATTATGATTGGCCCGGTTAGCGGTTCGGGCAAAACGTATCATATGTTGAACGAAGGCAATCTGTTAAAACAGCAGGGGATCGATGTGGTCATTTGTGCGATATCGACCATGCAGCGAGCGGAAACCGTGCAACAGACGATGGAACTGGAGCGAGTGCCGAGCATCCACTGGTGGAAGGCAGGCAGGGAGTACAAGGATTTGCCGCTTGAAGCGATTTTGGCCCGCAATCCGGAGGTGCTGCTGGTTGACGGCCTCGCTCATCGCAATCGTAAGGAGGCGAAGTTTAAGACGCGCCTGGAAGATGTTCGCTACTTGATGGGGCGCGGGATCAGCATTATTACGACGATTAACGTATATGAGCTGGATGGAGTGGACGAGATTGTTTTTAAGCGGACGGGAATTCGGGCGGAAGAAACTGTGCCTTCGGACACGCTGGACCTGGCTGATGAAGTGCGGCTTATCGATGTTTCGCCGGAGACGATGTTGAAGCGGATTGACGAAGGGGTACTTGGCGATCAAACGCTTCCGGCGCTGGCCCGGCGCGGCAATCTCGGCATCTTGCGGGAAATTTCGCTGCGGCTGATGGCGGAAGGGGTTAACGATTCGCTCGAGAAGCATCGCGAGGAGCTCGGGTTGGTCGGTCCATCGGGTGCGGCGGAGCGGATCCTTGTTTCGGCGCAATATCACTGGAACGGATCGCTTTATGTGCGCAGAGGGCAGCAAATCGCCAAACGGTTGAATGGCGACTTGATTGTGGTTACATTTGTCTTATCTAGACGGAAATTATCGAAGGATCAGCAAATGTTCAAGCGTTCGATCCGGAAGCTGGCAGAGAAGATAGACGCCGAATTCGAAGAACTTCCCCTTCCGCATCTGCGTACGCTTCCGTCCATGCTCGTACGTTATGCCATTCAAAATAACGTCACCCGAATTGTGATGGGGCATTCCCAGAAAAGCCGCTGGCAGGAGCGCTGGCAAGGTTCAATTGCAGGTAGAGTGCTGAGAAAAATGCGGAATGTGGACGTGTTTTTGATGGCGGATCGCGCTAAGCATGAGGGAGAGCGGATACTGCCGATCAAACCGAAATCAAGCGGCGGGGCAGAGCCGTTCCGCAGGCTTAGCTCCAAAGAAATAGAGAGGAAAATTGAAACGATCCGCCGCGGTACGTTTAAAATATATATTGGTGCTGCTCCAGGTGTAGGCAAGACTTATAAAATGCTGCAAGAAGGCAATAGTTTGCAATGCAAAGGAATCGATGTTGTGATCGGTTTATTGGAGACGCACGGCAGAAAAGATACAGCGGAACAGATAGGTGAATTGCCGCTTATTCCAAGAGCGAAAATCGCCTATCAGTCGGCGCAATTGGAGGAGATGGACACGGAAGCCATCCTCGCCCGTCATCCCGAAGTCGTGCTGGTTGATGAGCTCGCGCATACGAACGTGCCGGGCAGCCGCAACAAGAAAAGATACGAGGATGTCATCCGTTTACTGGAAAGCGGTATTTCCGTAATTTCTACCCTCAACGTACAGCATCTAGAAAGCCTGAACGACGCGGTGGAGCAGTTGACCGGCGTCCGCGTGCGGGAGACGGTGCCGGATGCGATACTGAAAATGGCGGATGAGGTCGAACTGATCGATGTGACGCCGCAAATGCTGCAACAACGCATGCGGGAAGGGAAGATTTATGCTTTTGAAAAAGTGGATCAGGCGCTGGGTTCGTTTTTTAAAATCGGCAATTTGATTGCCTTGCGTGAACTGGCGCTCCGGGAAATTGCCGACGATGTAGATGAACGTTTAGAATCATGGGATCGCAATACCTCACAGCGCGGATCACGGCATAGGCAGGAGGTTATCTTCGTCTGTGTAAACACTGGTCCAAGAGCTGAACGATTAATTCGCCGCGGCTTTCGCATCGCCCATCGGCTCAAGGCGGAATGGTACGTTCATTATGTACATCGTGGCGCAGCCATATCCGATACCGAAGGCAAGAGGTTGGATACGTTACGCCATTTATGCGAACGGCTTGGAGGAAAGATGGAGGTATCTGAGCTTGGGAGCTATAGAAATATCGGTGAAGCGTTACTGCAACGAATGGGTGAGGTGCGCGCCACCCAACTGATCATCGGGCAATCCCGCAGGCCCCTGTGGTATTCGTTGGTTCAGGAAACGGTTGTTCATTTCATGCTTCGCCGTGCCCGCTGGATCGATATGTTGATCGTGGCTGATTTTGATCGGGCGGTATCCGAGGAAGGGCTGCAATCGATTTAGGTTATAGGGTTCTGACAAGCGCTGAAGCGACGATACCGGAAAACAACAAATACGAAAACAAAACCGGGGAACAAGCCGTTCCCCAGTTTCATAATCACAAAGTTAAATCCCCAGATTAAACATAAAAGTAATTAAGCCGGATGGAGAGGAAGTATTAGAAGCAGACTTTTTCATTTATTTGACTTGCCGGAAAGTACTCATCCTTATTTTAAAGAGAATATACAAGAATTAGGGCCAAAGCTAGAACAGCTTTTGAAAGCAGATCGATGACACTCCCGACAAAAAGCAATTTGTTAATACATTTTTTAGGGAGAGTTATGTGAAAAGTAACGGGCTTGATAAAAAATCAAAACTAATAAACTATAAAGTTTTTGAAATCAATGATTGTTTGACTTCTTATGAAATAATCAACCCCGAGTATTGCATCAAAACCGTAAGGGATTTTTGTCATGGCTAATTGCAAAGTGTAATTTGACAGATTGTTTGAATTGATTGAGATTTCGTCCACAGTTTGTTGAAATGCTAGTTCACTTTTGCCACCAATCCCATACATCCGAACAGCTCTGCCGATCTCAGTATTAATCAAAAGACCAATCGAAGATACAATGTCAGTATCAAACACCGAAATTGCACAGCCAGTGTCAAGGAGGACATTTTCTAGAATAATAGTGTTAGATTTGTAGCGTAATTCAAGGGTGACAAGCGGCAGGCCATTCTTCATGTTAATCTTCATTGTAAGCCACGCACTCCAGTAAAGGGTTGCTCAATAATCTCAAGATTCTCATGAGAGGTGTGGTAAATGTAATATTCCCGACTGGGGTCAGCGAGGTGGTGTTCTTTATAAGCTTGCCAGGCATAATTTGTATCATCAAAATCTGAAATAACCGCCAGTTCCTCCACTTGACGCTGTTTATTGACGGATTTTGCGGAGATAGCTTCAAATAATACCCAACGATCAGGAAACTGCTTTCGAACCTTAGACCATTTCATCAATAACACCTCAGATCTTTTCCAGATGTTATTATTGTACTATAACAAACATGAAGATGAAACCAATTGACAGTAGCTTGAAGAAGGCCGCTGGGCCCTTAATTCATTTGAATAGCACATCATTAAAAAGATACAGTGTATAAAAAAATAGAGTGTGTTGAAGGCTACTGAAGGTATAGCAGGGGATGAAGACGAAGAATACATGAAAAATGATAATAATCATGCTATTTTTATGATTTAGTAATAAATAGCAACTTTTTGGTGGCTCGAGAAAGCTGGTGCTTCTGGTAAAATCGAACCTTATATGACAATAAGCAGAGGTGCTAAATGGATAATCAACGTTCAAAGTTAATCATTTCTGAAAAAAATCATGATCAGCTGCAGGATGAATTAGATGAGGAAATAGAGTTGCAACGGAGGATTATGGATAATGAGGAACATTACGATCCCTTTGTAATCACGTTTCTTTTTAATAGCCGCAACGTCCTTTACGGGTTCACTGCTAAGGGATCGACGGGTTTTGTTCAATATGGTCTAGACATTATAGCAGCGGGAGTCTCGGCACTTATCATCAATACAGTATATTCAATTCAATACTTAACTAATGATGAGCCAAGCATTGAAATGCACAACAAGTATGTGAAGTGTATTGTTGAGACTTTGTATAGGAATAAAGGTTCGGCCGAATCAAAAGTTCTTTTGAAGTCATTGGAAATGGGGATTCACAGCATTCAAAACACATATGGCGAGAAGTACATAACGATTGAAGAAGTAAGGGAAGAAGAAGATAGACAAGGCATGTTTAGCAGGTTTTTTGGCAAATGATTTTATAGCTCATGGTTAGGTACCAGCAAGGTGATTATTTCAGGAAATGCCTTGAAGAGAATGCTGCAGGCAGCCGAATAACCTTAATGGCATTTTATGATGATCAATTGGCAGGCTGCTGCCATTTACTTTACAGTTCGCCATATCCATTCTTTCGTGAGAATAACATACCGGAGATTAACGATCTCAATGTATTTCCCGAGTATAGAAGGAAGAAGATAGCAAGCAGATTGTTTGATGAATTGGAATCCACGGTATCTGCTTTTTCTAAATATGTTGGTTTAGGAGTGGGGCTCTACAAAGATTATGGGAATGCTCAAAAAATGTATACTTCTCGTGGATATGTGATGGATGGTAATGGCATAACTTATAAGAATGTTCAAGTAGAACCAGGCAAGCTAGTAATGGTAGATGATGATCTAATAATTTATTTGGTAAAAGATTTGAAGGGCAACTTGTAAAGTATCTTCGAAGGGGGATCGACTAAGACAACTACGACCCGACCTAAAGTAAGAGCTATCTAATGAAACCTACGCATAGATAATGAACGGATTGACCCAATGTCATTAAAGATGATGAATGAAAACAATGACGAGTTAAAGAATTATGTCAAAAACAAAATGTTTGAGTACAATATGGAGCACTTTCCTGATGATTTGAAAGGGAGGTACCAGGAAATACATATATTCCTTAAGGATGCACAAGGACAAGTTTGTGGAGAAATACTTGGTGAGACCTGTTGGAACTGGCTTGAAATACCCGAGTATAGAGAGTTAGGTTACGGAACAAAACTGATGCAAGAGGTTGAGAGAATAGCACGGGAGAAGCAATGTGAATTTATGAAGGTGGATACTTTAAGTCTTCAAGCGTTGGATTTCTATAAAAAGGAAGGCTTTGAAGTGTATGGCATTATCGAGAATGCAGGAAGGCATACACATTATTACATGAAGAAGAAACTTAAGAGTTTTACAGACAATATATGACCCAGTCTTAAGATAAGAGCTATCTATGGTTGGGATATCCGATAACATCTTGTGAAAAAGGAGTGACCCGTAATGCAGTATATTATCAGAAGAGCAGAGCTAAGGGATATTGAATACTTGTCAGATCTTTTTCATGATTTTATTGGCAAAGACTTTAATAAAGACAAGATGAAAAAACAGTTGAAAACAATTAATGAGAACTCAAATTACTTTGTTGCTGTTGCCGATAACAGTAATAAAGTGATTGGAACTGCAATGGGAGTAATTTGTTATGACTTAGTAGGAGAATGCGGCACATTCATGTTAGTAGAGAATGTAGTCGTTGCCCCTGATTATCAAGGTTATGGCGTTGGCAAGGCTCTTATGAACTGCATAGAAAGCTTTGGGGCAGACAATCAATGTAAATATGTAATTCTTGTATCTGAAAGTGGACGTGAAGGCTCACATGAATTTTATAAAGCCATTGGATACACTACCGACCAGAAGGGATTTAAGAAGAAATTAAAATAATGATGAAGATCTCAAAAAAAGACGCCCGCCGAGATTATATGGTAAAGAAAGCTGGTGCAATGTAAATGACCATATGTAGATTAATCCGCGAAGATGAATTAGAAGACCTTTTATTTCTATATAACTTTCTACAGCCTTCGGATCCTGTATTAGAGAGAAATCAGGCTTTATTCAATCACTGGCGTGAAATGTTAGAAGATCAGAATATGAATATTCTAGTAGTTGAACATGAAGGGAGGATCGTAGCGTCTTGTGTCCTGGTTATTATTAAGAATTTGACCAGAAGCGCAAGACCTTATGGTCTAATCGAAAATGTCGTGACGCATGAAGAATATAGACGTAATGGATTCGGTTTACTGGTATTAGAAAAGGCTAAAGAAATTGCCGGAGAAATGAACTGCTATAAAGTGATGCTAATGACCAGTTCTCGGATGGATGAGGTACATAAATTTTATGAAAAGGCAGGTTTTATAAAAGGCAAGAAAACGGGATTTATAATAAATATGTAAAGACTAATGAGGAGTAAAGAGATATTTACACGGCTTCGTGAAGCAGGGCTGTTATTGAAAATCTCGGCAAATATCCAGAAACAAATCATGAAACATTACATATCTTTGGAGTAATAAATGAATCACACCAATGAGGGGGGGCAAAGTTATGGTGGCTGGCTTTTGGATTAGACTTGGGGCATTGCTATTAGACGGAGTCATTGTCGGGATACCGTTAGGAATAATTTCTTTTATTATTACTGGTGGAGCCAATCAAGAATATATAACAAATATATTATCCTTTTTATATTCATTACTACTGCCTGTTTTTTGGGGCGGCTACACCATTGGAAAACGTATTTGCGGGATCAAAATTAGAAAAGTGAGTGATCATTCCTCACCAGGGCTTGGAACCATGTTATTGCGTAACATAGTTGCGGGTTTAATCTATGGTCTTACTTTTGGGATATGTACCATTATCAGCGCATTCATGGTCGGGCTGCGGGAAGATAAAAGATCGATTCATGATTTTATTGCGGGGACGGAAGTAGTTTATGATAAATAATTAAGAAAGAAGTCAAATTATTTTGAAGGAAGATTAACATGACAGCTCAAATCTCTGATGAAATTATATATGAAGGTAATTCATAAAAAAGTCTGATGACAAAAACTGAAATGAATTTAATGCAAAACCGAAAAAATCTAAAACAATGGAGCGGATCGATATGGCAGGATTTGATGCATTTACAAAGAAGAGGCTGGAAAAAATTCTCGATCGTTATATTGAGGAGAAAATTCCCAAGCACCTCAGGGATGAATTTAAAATCATTTATAAATTTAGAGGGAACACAGTCACTCTTTCACAAGATAGACCCTCGTTTAGGCCTGGACAACGCGTTGAATTGCCGATTGCTCAATTTAGATATGAAGAAAACAAGTGGAAGATCTATTGGAAAGACAGTAAAGATAAGTGGCATTTTGTGGAGGATATAAAACCGATAGAAGACTTTGAAAAACAATTAAGGATGCTTGATCGAAATGAATATGGATATTTTTGGATGTGAATAAAACTATGTCCGAAACTTTATTTTGGTTATTTATTGTTGCCATCATTGTTATTGGTGCTAGGTTTTCAAGCAATAAGAAGAAAAATTCAGGAGACGATGATTGGGATGGATATGATGATGATGATGATGATGATGTAGATAGTGGAGATGATTGAACTCCCACATCCCTATGAGAATGGGATGGCAGGACATTGGATAGAAAAACATATAGATAATTTTAATGAAGATCGATCACTTACATTAGCTATTGTACATAAAGATGAAAAATATTTAATCGGCGCTATAAGTATCGGATTTAAAAGAAACGAATTTAATTTGGATTATGTAATATATAGTTTTCTGGATAATGAATGGAGCACAGTCAGAAGTAAACTTGAAAGTTTTCTTGCGATATCCGTTCTGGACCATTCACCCGGTGTTCTGCTGAAATTGTTAAAAGAAAGGGTGATAACCTATGAGTTCAATTAAAAAGTTCGAAAAACTTCTTAATGATCTTCCAAAGATCATAAATAACATGGCAGAGAATGAATTTCGTAAAAAAATCTCTATAAATAAGTGGTCAAAACAGGAGATCCTTGGGCATTTATGCGATTCAGCAGCTAATAACCATTTCCGATTTGTCAGGATCATATTGAGTGACGAACTCGTTAGTATAGATGGATACAAGCAGAATGAATGGGTTGAAATCCATGATTATCAAAATAGCTATAACAAATCAGATTTGCTTGCATTATGGGTTCAACTCAACAAACACATATTAAACGTCATAAAAAAAGCCGAACCATCGGATTTCAACAAACAATGTGCCTTAAGCGATAAAAGCACAGTAACCCTTGGTTGGTTATTTGATGATTATGTGAATCATCTGGAGCATCATATCAGACAAATTCTAAGTTAGGTTTCGATCTCATCCTATACACAAATGTGTTGCTGCAGAAAATAATATGCTTGCTTTTAACAAGTGTTATTTCGATGAATCTTGGTATTCGGTATCTCCAGATTTGTCATTGAGCAAATGATTGAGCAATCTGATGATGAAATTATGCAATCGTGGGACGATAACAGCGATTTTGCCAAAAAAGCAAAGATGCTCCCTTTAACTTTTGTAATCAAGGCGAGAAAACTATAACAATTCTATGATACCAGAATTTGTATTATTTCGATGATCAACACTTGCTGTTCGGACGCTTTGCACGATTATCCCGTTTGACCAGGTAGCAGAGCTCTGCCCATCGTATCTTCCGCATTAATTTCCATGTTCGTTCGCCCCTGAAAGAGAGGGATAACCGTGCAAAGGCAGCATGCAGGGATACCAAGACACGAACTTATGAACCTGAAAGCAGCAGTATTGCGAATCGCCATCTTCTATCAATCGTCCGCCCCTTATATTTACCGCGCTAACGCCCCTTAAAAATGAGGAGTCAAACATTATAAATCATAAGTATCGAATTCGGGAGGGCACTCCTATAATTAAATTAAGCTTTTGAAAGCGAATACAAAATGCCGATGGCTTCCAAAATAACGTGCTATAATAAATAGCCAAATACCATTTTGAAGCCTGAAGGTGTGAGCTATGAATATTTTGCAAGCGATTGCAACGCGTCTTCGAAGTCTGCGTCTTGTTCACAAACTGTTTATCGGATACATCCTGCTCATCTGTATTCCTTTTGCTGTCTTTGGATTCGTCTTCTATAGACAAATGTACATGAACCAGCTGGATCACTTTAAAAGCGGCAAAACGCAAATGATAGAGCAGGCTTACCGGAATCTGGAGGTGGATCTTACCAAAATTGAGGCGATGTACCCGCTGTTTCAGAACAACACCAGTCTCATTGACTATTTGGGAGGCTTCAGCGCCGAAGATTGGGATCAAGCGTACATTTATAAAAAAGAAATCGGCCCTACTTTTTCATTTGCCTATATATCGAATCAGCTAGTCGATAAGATAACGATGTATAAAGCCGATCCCAAAGTGCCTATCCTCTCTCCCGAGGTGGAGGATATCGCCAGATTTACGGATCAGCAGCACGCGGAAGCGGAAGCCGTAGATGGGTTGCCTCCGAACAAGGGGCTGTGGGTGTACGAAGCATCCAGCGACCGCGATCGGCTGCCGTCCATTCGATACTTGCACAAAATGTATAACACCAGCTACACGCGCACTGTCGGCTTGCTGCAATTGACCTTAAACGACGGGTTGATCAAGCAGTTTTTCAATACGCAGCAAAGCAAAGATGAGGTATGGCGGATGGTCGCGGACGCAAGCGGCCGTGTGCTGTTCGAGGACCCGGGTCTGGAGCTTGATGAACAGGCCAAAAGCGAAATTATGTCCCAGTTTCCCAAGGCTGGCATGGCCAGCTTTTACACCAATGACCGTCGTTATCTGATCGGTGCGGCTCGTATCGAACGTTTTAACCTCACGTTGGTGGAAGCTTACAAAACACGGGATGCGCTGAATATCGGAAAAGAAACCGGGTTAGCCATAGGTCTTGGCCTGCTGCTGCTCACGCTGTTATCGGTTATGTACTTCACGATTGCCTCGTCGATTACGCTAAGGATTGTGCGTTTTTCCCGCCATATGAGAAGGGTCGATGATCCGAAAAATGCCATTTACCCAGCCGACGAAGGAGGTGCCGATGAAATTGGTTATCTGATATCGGCGTATAACTCGATGATCAGCCGGGTTGACGAATTGAAGCAGGTGGTCACGCAGACGGAGCTGCTCAAGAAGGAAGCTGAGATCAAAATGCTGCAAGCGCAAATCAATCCGCATTTCCTGTACAACACGCTGGAAACGATGTGTATGCTGGCGGCCATGAACGAAGACAACGAAGTCGCCGACATCGGCTGGAAGCTGGGGAAATTGCTCAGATACAGCTTGTCCAAAACCAAAGATGAAAGCACACTGGGCGAAGAACTCGAAAATGTCAGGCATTACCTCGATATCCACCGGGTTCGGATGGGCGATAAACTGATCACCGATTTTGTGATCCATGAAGAAGCGCTGCTGATTCCTTGTCCGAGGTTTATCCTTCAACCGCTTGTGGAGAACAGCATTCTTCACGGATTCAAAAACGTTCGCGGACCGGGAGGGTTGCGGCTGGAGCTGCTGGCTGAGGAATCGGGGGTTCTGCTGCGGATATCCGACAGCGGGTCCGGCATTCCGGCTGAGCGGCTGACCATGATCCGCGAGGTGCTCGAAGGGCGGCTGCCCTTGGCGGAAATCTCATCCTCCGGGGGGATTGGGTTACACAATGTGAATGAACGGCTTAAAGCTTTTTTTGGCAGTGAGTCAACATTGAATATTCAAAGCACCGAAGGACAGGGAACCACGATAACGTCTTATCTGGCCAAAGGAGGGCGGCGCCATGCTTAAGCTTATGATCGTTGACGACGAAGCCATCATTGTCAAAGGATTGCAGCATGTCATCCGCAGGATGAAGACGCCGTTTACGGATATTGTCGGGGTCAGCGACAGTGTGGAGGCGCTGCGCATGGCCGAGGAGTTTAAGCCGGATCTGTTGATTACAGATATCCAAATGCCGGAGCTGAGCGGACTGGACTTAATTCAATCGGTTACGGAAAAGAAAGCCGCTTCCAAATTTATTATTTTGACCGGTTACGAAACATTTGATTATGCGCGGAAGGCGATACGCCTTCAGGTTGCGGATTATTTGCTCAAGCCGGTGGATCCCCAGGAGTTATCCGGCCTGCTGAACCGGTTGTCGATGGAGATTGTCGAGGAGCGAAGCCGGCTGCAAACAGCAACGGATACGGAAGATTCCCTTGAGGATCAGGACAGCAATCATAACATTCGTAGATTCAAAGATTTTATTCACGGCAACTATATGAGGGACATCTCACTGGAAGATGTGGCCGACTATCTGAACCTTCATCCCAGCTATGTGTGCAGTCTGCTCAAGCGGGAGACCCATCAGACCTTTGTGCAATATTTGCGCGGATTTCGGATTGACAAAGGCAAAGTACTCTTGCGTGAGCTGCCGAATCTTCCGCTGGAACAGGTTGCGAAGGCGATAGGCTTTAGGAGCCAGGCGCATTTCTACAAAGTGTTTAAACAAGAAAGCGGGGTTACCCCCGGAGACTACCGGAATATGAGAGATTAAGCTGAAAACCCGACTTTTTGAACTTGTATTTAAATTAAATCGTAAGGGGTGTGGTTTGTGAACGTAGCTAAAATCGAGGCAAGGGCAGCGAAGCCGAAGCTGGGAACCCGTCCCCGGTTCGGTGCTGTCTGGAAATACCGCTGGCTATATGCGTTTATGCTTCCGGGCATTCTCTATTTTATTATTTTTAAGTATGTTCCGCTTTGGGGTTTGATTATGGCCTTCAAAAATTATCAGCCTTATGCGGGGCTTATGGGAAGCGAATGGGTGGGATTCGCGCATTTCCAGCGTTTCTTCGGCATGGACGAATTCTGGCAGCTGTTCCGGAATACGCTCCTGCTGGGCTTATACAACACGATTATCTACTTTCCTATCACGATTGTGCTTGCGCTGCTTCTGAACGAGATAAGAAAAGAGGCCTTCAAAAGAGTCGTGCAAACGCTCGTCTATGTGCCCCACTTTCTGTCATGGGTCGTGATCGCCGGGATATCTTATGTGCTGCTGTCCACTGAAAACGGTATCATCAACAGCGGGATTACGGCTCTGAGCGGTCAGCCGGTTGAGTTTCTGACCAGCACCGACTGGTTCCGTCCGCTAATTATCCTCCAGTTGATCTGGAAGGATGCCGGGTGGGGCACGATTATTTTTCTGGCCGCGCTTGCGGGTGTGAACACGCAGCTGTATGAAGCAGCCAGGATGGATGGCGCCAGCCGATTCAGGCTGCTGTGGCATATTACGCTTCCGTCCATTCGCAGCGTGATTGTGGTGTTGTTTATCCTCCGGATGGGCACCTTCCTTGACCTTGGCTTTGAGCAGATCTTCCTGATGCTGAACGCGATCAACCGCGAAGTCGGCGAGGTGTTTGATACGTATGTGTACCGGGTAGGTCTGCTGCAGGGGCAATTCAGCTACAGCACCGCCGTGGGTTTGTTCAAATCCGTGATCGGTTTTATCTTGGTCATTCTCGCCAATAAAATCGCCAAAATGTTTGGCGAAGAGGGGATCTATTAGAAAGGAGGGAGCAGTAGTCATGCATACGCATCCTACCCTATTAAGCCGACTGTTTGACGCCTTCAACTATTTGCTGCTGAGCCTTGTGGGGTTGGCCATGTTTTTACCGTTTGTTTATGTGGTGGTCACTTCATTTTCGAATCAGAACACCGTGTGGCCCACGGAATTTTCCTTGGAACCTTACCGGTACATTTTCTCCACCCACACTTTCATGCAGAGCATAGGGGTTTCCGTATACATTACCCTGGCAGGAACGTTTCTCAGTTTGCTGACGACCGCGCTAATGGCGTATTCGCTATCCTACAAGGTTCTGCCCGGGCGGAGCGGCATTCTCCTGATGGTCCTGTTCACCATGGTGTTCCAGGGGGGGATGATCCCTACGTATTTCGTCGTCAAAAACCTGCACATGCTGGATACGACCTGGTCCCTGATCATTCCGGGGATGATCAGCGCGTTCTATTTGATCGTAATGCGCGATTTCTTCTCCAGCGTGCCGCCCGAACTGCTCGAATCCGCAAAAATCGACGGCGCCCATGAGCTGACGGTATTGCTCCGGATCGTGTTTCCCCTGTCGCTTCCGGCTTTGGCCGCGTTTGGATTATTTTATGCGGTGGGCATCTGGAACCAGTATTTCAACGCGATTCTGTATATCAATAAACCGGATTTATGGCCGGTCCAGGTGATCCTTAGACAAATCGTAATCCTGGCTTCCGCCGGACTCGGCTCAGGAGACGGTGGAGAGAGCGTAGCCTACTATGGGCAAGGGGTCAAAATGGCCGTGATAGTCGTTTCGACGCTGCCGATTATGATCGTTTACCCGTTTCTGCAAAAGCATTTCGCCAAAGGAGCTTTAATGGGCTCGGTGAAGGGCTGACGAGATTATTTTATTTAAAAGGGAGGCATTAGATATGACACGTAGAAATAGGTTATGGAAAAAATCGGGAGCGGCAGCGCTCATTTTGGTTCTGGCCGGCTCGCTGCTGGCCGGGTGCGGCTCCGACAAGGCGAACCAAGCAGGCTCCGGCGCGGACTCCGGCTCCGGTTCGGCTAATCAGCCGCTCAAAATCAAGATGACCCTGAACTTTGACGGGAAAGAAGTTCCGCAAAAAGATAACGAAATCGAGCAGGCGATGGAGCAATATACGAACACCGAACTGGATCTTACCCACATTTCCAGCAACGATTTCTGCACCAAGCTGCCGGTCATGATCGCCTCCGGCGAGCTGCCGCAGGTGCTGGCAAGCTGTGGCGCGCCCAACCAGTCCTATCTGATCACGGCCGCCCAAAACGGCGCCTTCTGGGATATTACGGATCTGATTAAAGATTACAAAAATCTGGCCTCCATGCCTCAACTCGTCTATGACAACGTATCCATCGAAGGCCGGTTATATGGCATTCCACGGTTCCGTCCTGTCTCCCGGTATACTTCGGTTTACCGTCAGGACTGGCTTGATCATCTCGGCATGCAGCCGCCCCAAACGCTTGATGATTTATACCGGATGTTAAAAGCGTTTACAAAGCAGGATCCCGACAAAAACGGCAAAAACGATACCGTTGGGGTTACGATCATGATCAGCAATAACAGTATCTCCTTTGACCTGAGCTCAGCCTTCGGCGCGCCCAGCAATTGGAGCGAGACGGACGGGAAATTCGTAAAAGCGGAAGAGACGCCGGAATACCTGGAATATCTCAAATTTATGAAAAAGCTCTATGACGAAGGGCTGATGAACAAAGATTTTGCCTCGATTGATGTTGGACAAAACGAAGGCAACCTGGAGAACGGCAAAGCCGGCGTGATTAACGCTACGACCAACAATGTGCTCGGCTTCCAAACCCGTGTCGAGAAAGTGAACCCCGCGGCGAAGCTGGATTTTGTCAGCGCGCTGGAAGGGCCGCAAGGACAAAGGGTGTCCGCGGACCGCGGCTCCAACGGCATTCTCATGTTTCCGAAATCGAGCGTGAAAAGCGAAGAGGAGCTGAAGCAGCTGCTGGCTTTCTTTGACAAGCTGGCGGATAAGGAAATGGCGGACCTGCTGGAGTGGGGGATTGAAGGCAAGCATTTCGAGATCAAAGACGGGAAAGCGGTTCGTCTCAACCAGGAGCTTTATGATAATGAGGTTTCCTTTCCGTACAACAAACCTCTCGTGACAGTACCTTTAACTTCGATTAAAACGCCGGGCGATCTTGATCCGATCTCCGAGAAAGTGCTTCAAGTGGAGAAGGAAAATGAGCAATTTGCCATCAAGGACCCTACGATGAGCCTGGTCTCCGATACTTGGGCGGAACGTGGCGCGGAACTGACGCAAATCCTGATCGACGCCAAAGTGAAATTCATCATGGGCAAGCTGGATGAGAACGGCTGGAAACAACAGCTGGAGAAATTTAAGCAAGCGGGCGGCGACAAGGTGGCCGAAGAGTATGCCGCCGCATTGGCCAAATCGAAATAGCAAAAGCGGAGGTATTTCCATGCAACGGCTAAGCAATCACAGTGAGGTTTACAAATGCTGGCTGCGGTACGCTGCGGTCACTGATCCGGCAAAACTTCAGGAATACCGGAAATGGTGCGGGGAGCTTGTCTCCCCGGCTGCCGCCGGCGTCGTATTTGAATCGGCAGTAGAGGAGCTTCAACAAGGTATTTTTTCGATGATCGGTATGGGGCCGCAAAATAGCCCATCCCCTTCCGCATCTCATTATATTTTACTGGGGACCCGCGGACAGTCGAAAGCAATCGACGAGGCTTTGTTCTCGTTATCTGCTACATCCGCGGATAGTTACATACTCAAATCTTTGTCCCTGGACGGGCGGAAGTGCCTGCTTGTCGCCGGGCGATCGGACCGCGGTACTTTGTACGCGGCTTTTCATCTGCTTAGGCTCATGCAAATGGGAAGCACACTGGAGGACCTGGATATTCAGGAGTCCCCAGTTAACGGATTGCGGATGATCAACCAGTGGGACAACATGGACGGAAGCATTGAACGCGGGTACGCGGGGCAATCGATTTTTTACGAAAATAACCGCATCGTCAGCGATCTTTCCCGGATCAAGGATTATGCCCGGCTTTTGTCCTCGACGGGAATCAACGCCATCTCCATCAACAATGTCAATGTTCATCATCACGAGACGCTGCTCATCACGCAGCCGCAGCTGTCCGAGGTGGCCCGGGTCGCCGGCGTTTTCCGCAAGTATGGTATCGCGACGTTTCTAAGCATCAATTTTGCCAGCCCGATGCAGGTTGGAGATTTGACCACAGCCGATCCGCTTGATGAGGAGGTCAGAGCGTGGTGGAGAAATGCGGTCGAGGAAATTTACCGGGTCATTCCCGATTTCGGCGGGTTTCTGGTCAAGGCGGATTCCGAATCCCGTCCCGGGCCGTTTACGTATGGGCGGAATCATATTGACGGGGCGAACATGCTGGCGGAAGCGCTGGTTCCCTTTGGCGGCACCGTGATTTGGCGCTGCTTCGTTTACAATTGCCAGCAGGACTGGCGCGACCGCAGTACGGACCGGGCCCGAGCCGCCTACGACCATTTCACGCCGTTCGACGGTGGGTTCCATGACAATGTGATTCTGCAGATTAAAAACGGGCCGATGGATTTCCAAGTCCGTGAACCGGTGTCGCCATTATTCGGGGCTTTGCCCTCGACGAACCAGGTGCTGGAGCTGCAAATCGCCCAGGAATATACGGGGCAAGCCAGACACGTCTGCTATCTGGTGCCGCAGTGGAAAGAAGTGCTTGAGTTCGACACGTTTGCGCACGGCGAAGGCTCCGATGTGGCCAAGGTGGTATCCGGCTCATTGTTTGGCGGTAAGTTAGGCGGGATCGCGGCGGTATCCAATATCGGGAACAATGCGAACTGGACGGGACATGTTTTGGCCCAGGCGAATTTATACGGATTTGGCCGCTTGAGCTGGAACCCGGAGCTGACCTCTGAACAGATTGCCAGGGAGTGGATTTATTTAACGTTTGGTACCGAGCCGAAGCTGGTGGAGGTCATTCTGAATATTCTTTTGAACTCCTGGCAGACCTATGAAAATTACACCGCCCCGCTTGGTGTCGGCTGGATGGTGAACCCGGATCATCATTATGGGCCGAACGTGGACGGCTACGAATATTCCAGGTGGGGGACCTATCATTTTGCCGACAGGGATGGTATCGGCGTGGACAGGACGGTGAAATCGGGAACCGGATACGCCGCCCAATATCATAAACCGCATGCGGACCGCTATGAATCGCTGGATACTTGCCCGGACGAATTGCTGCTGTTTTTCCATCATGTTCCGTATACCCACAAGCTGCATTCCGGCAAAACGGTCATTCAGCACATTTACGACACGCATTTTGCCGGGGCGGAGCAGGCAATGGATTTTCTGGAATCCTGGCTGACCCTGGAAGGGAGTATGGATGCGCAGCAGTTCGAAAATGTACGCAGCCGTCTTCAGGAACAAGCGCAGCACGCTTTGGAATGGCGGGACCAAATCAATACGTATTTTTTCCGTAAGTCCGGTATTGCCGACGAACACGGGCGTACGATCTATTAGATTAGAGGTTGTTCAAAAAGTCGTCTTCCCAGGACGAAGCTGTTCGAGGAGTGGAATCGGCGTCGAATCTTGAATTCAGCCGGGCTCTAGCATATGCTTCCGAAGCATGTTTCCTACGGAAACATTTCAGTTGCTCACGTACCCAAAACGTACGCTCCGCTCCTTACGTCCCTAGCTTCATCCAACCTTCTCGGTCCTGAAAACCCGACTTTTTGAACTCGCACTATTATTAGGAACGGAAAGAGGGCGAGAGGCGATGAATAAGAAGATGCGGTTTAACGACGGTTGGGAATTTGCCAAAAGCGGCCTGGAAGTTGCGAGTCCTGCCGATCTGAGCTTTGAACCGGTCGATATTCCCCATGACTGGCTGATTTACAATACACTGGATCTGTACGAAAACAGCATCGGCTGGTATAGGAAAACATTCAATTATACGGGCAGCGATGAGGAGGTTTTGTTGGCCTTCGACGGGGTTTATATGGACTCTACCTTGTATGTGAACGGGCAGCAGATCGGGGAGTGGAAATACGGCTATTCCTCCTTCGAACATGAAATCACGGAGGTGCTGGTGACCGGGGAAAACGAAGTTTTGCTCAAGGTCGTGTTTCAAAGCCCCAACAGCAGGTGGTACTCCGGTGCGGGGATTTACCGCAATGTATGGCTGAAAACACGGGGCCGCGGCCATATCGTCACGGATGGCATCTATGTTTCTACGGCGCGGGACGGGGATAAATGGCAGGTGGACATCGAAACCGAATTAAAGCTTGATCGGGATGCATTGCTCTCTCATACGCTTCTGTACAAAGGGGAGATCATTCAGTCCAGTGCGGAACAGGTCTCGCCAGGGGCAGGACGCAAAGATTCCGCCGTGATTCTGAACCTGCAAAAGCTAACGATCCCTCATCCGCATCTTTGGAGTACGGAAGCGCCGCACTTGTATACGCTCGTGACCGAGCTGCGGCCGGCTGGGGCGGAAATGGGCGGCTCCACCGGCGGTCCGATTCTTGAAACCGTTACCCAATCCGTCGGATTCCGGGAGATCCGCCTTGATCCCAACGCGGGTTTCTTTTTGAACGGGAGATCTATGAAGTTAAACGGGGTCTGCGAACACCATGATCTTGGCGCTTTGGGTGCGGCGTTCAACAAGGAAGCTTTGCGGCGGAGATTGCGGATATTGCGGGAGATGGGCGTGAATGCCATCCGGACGGCCCATAATATGCCGGCGCCCGAGCTGATGGACTTGGCTGACGAAATGGGCTTTCTGGTCATGTCCGAAGCTTTTGACATGTGGGAAAGACCAAAAACGACTTACGATTACGCGCGTTATTTCAAAGATTGGGCCGCTGCGGATGTGAAGAGCTGGGTCAGACGGGACCGCAATCATCCCTGCCTCTTGCTGTGGAGCATCGGGAACGAAATCTATGATACTCATGCGGATGAAAGAGGGCAGGAAATCACTAGGCTGCTGATGGAGGAAGTACGCAAATCCGATCCGAAGCAAAACGCCCGGGTGACGATCGGCTCCAATTACATGCCTTGGGAAAATGCGCAGAAATGCGCCGAAATCGTCAAGGTTGCAGGCTATAATTATGCGGAAAAATACTACCGCCAGCATCATGCCGAGCATCCGGACTGGATCATCTACGGCAGCGAAACGGCTTCGATCGTGCAGAGCCGGGGCGTGTACCATTTCCCGTTTGAGCAATCGATTTTGGCCGATGACGATGAGCAGTGCTCGGCGCTGGGGAACAGCTCCACCAGCTGGGGGGCGAAGTCGGCGGAAGCGTGCATTCTAGCCGAAAGAGACACTCCGTTCTCCTTGGGACAGTTCATTTGGACCGGATTTGACTACATTGGGGAACCGACCCCATATCATACGAAAAACGCCTACTTCGGGCAGATTGATACGGCAACGTTCCCCAAAGACTCGTATTACATCTATCAGGCGGAATGGACGGATTACAAAGACCGGCCTATGGTGCATCTTTTTCCGTACTGGGATTTCAATCCTGGGCAAATGATCGATATCCGCGTTTGCTCGAATGCCCCCCGGGTGGAGCTGATCTGCAACGGCGTGACCGTAGGGAGCCATGAGATCGATCACCGGAATGGGCAAGAACTGGTCGGATGGTGGAAGATTCCTTATCAGGCAGGGGAAATCAAAGCCATCGCTTACGACGAGAACGGCCGGGTGATTGCAACCGATGTTCGCACCTCTTTCCAAGACGCGAGACAGATCAAGCTAAAGCCTGATAAGGAGTCACTGATCGCAAACGGGACGGATCTCATTTTTGTGGAAATTACGATGGAGGATGAGGACGGGCGGCCTGTGGAGAACGCAAATAACCGGGTGTTCGTTGAAGTTACGGGAGCAGGGCGGCTGGTGGGGCTCGATAACGGAGACAGCACGGATTACGATCCGTACAAAGGCTTAAGCCGAAGATTGTTCAGCGGAAAATTGATGGCGATCGTTGCGGCCGGTACTGAACCGGGCACGATCCGGATGAAGGTAAGTTCAAAAGGCATGGAGAGCCGGACGCTAGGATTTGCCGCCCTGCCTTGTGAAGCAGAAGAGCTGTCGGGAATCTCCGCTTATATGAGCAACCGGGAGCTGCCTTGCGTTATAGGCCGACTGGACGAAATTCCGCTGCGCAAAATCGAATTGCTCAGCCGCTCGGGTCAGCAGTTGGACGAAACGAAACCTGTGGTTGAGGTAGAAGCGAAGCTGTACCCTCATAATACTACCTATACGGAAGTGGAATGGAGCGTGGTCAACGACGCTGGCATTCCTTCCAATCTGGCACAGATTGAAGGCGATGGTCACACCGCACGAATCACGGCTTTAGGGGATGGCGCATTTCGCGTTCGGTGTACCGGCAAAAACGGCAGCGACAAAATCAAGCTGATCTCCGAACTGGAATTTGCGGTTACCGGACTCGGCATGGCGGGCAAAGATCCCTATGGCTTTATCTCTGGCGGGCTGTACGATTACAGCCGAGGCGAACTCGGCAATGGTAACGAAAGAGGCGTCGCCACCAGCAGGGACGGGGAAACCCGGGTCGGCTTTCGGAATCTCGATTTTGGTTCCCATGGTTCGAATGAGATTATCATCCCCATTTTTGCCTTAACTAGCGAACCTTACCCGCTGCAGATTTGGGAAGGCATGCCGGGCGAAGAGGGCAGCGAGCTGCTGGCCGATGCCGTGTACCAAAAAGAAACGAAATGGAATGTGTACCAGGAGGAAACTTTCCGCCTAAACAAGCGGCTCCGCGGCATTACTTCGATTTGTTTTGTGCTCAGGCAGAAGGTTCATATCAAAGGTTTTTATTTTACCCGTCAGAATCGGGCCTTTGCGCAAAACGCCGCCGCGGACTGCGATCACATCTATGGCGATTCCTTCAAGATCGTGGACAGCCGCGTCGAAGGCATCGGCAATAATGTCTCCCTGGAGATCAAGGAGATGGATTTTACGGCGGAAGGCGCCGCAAAGCTGGCCGTTTACGGACATTCGCCGATCGATAAAAATACGCTTCACGTGCGGTTCTCCGGTCAGGACGGCGAAAGCCGGCAGCAGCTGATCGAATTTACGCACACCGATGGTTACGAGGTGAAGGAGTTTCCTTTGAACAAAGTGACCGGCGTGCAGGATGTGACGTTTATCTTTTTGCCGGGGAGTCAGTTCGATTTTGGCTGGTTCCGGTTTGAAAAATAGGAGGGGTGTCAAAATGAAGACAATTGTTAACCCGATCTTGAGCGGTTTTAATCCCGATCCTTCGATCATCCGCGTCGGTGACGACTATTATATCGCCACGTCAACGTTTGAATGGTTTCCCGGCGTTCAGATTCACCATTCCCGCGATCTCAAGCATTGGCGTTTATTGCCGCATCCGCTGACGCGGACCAGCCAGTTGAACATGCTCGGCAATCCCAGCTCCGGGGGCGTTTGGGCCCCCTGTCTAAGCTACTGTGACGGGATTTACTATCTCGTGTATACCGATGTAAAAAGCCATATCGGACCGTTCAAGGATACGCACAATTATCTGGTGTATGCTTCCGATATTGAGGGGCCTTGGTCGGAGCCGGTCTACCTGAACAGCAGCGGTTTTGATCCATCGCTATTCCACGATGAAGACGGCCGGAAATGGCTGCTCAACATGGTGTGGGATCATCGGAAAGGACGAAATCGCTTCGGCGGGATCGTGATGCAGGAGTACGATGAGCGGCAGCGGCAGCTGGTTGGCCCGGTGCATAACATTTTCCGCGGGACTTCGCTTGGTCTGACGGAGGGACCGCATCTTTACCGCCGCGGACGCTATTATTATCTGCTGACTGCGGAAGGCGGCACCCGCTATGAGCATGCCGTTACGATGGCTCGCTCGGAGTCCATCCTGGGACCGTATGAGGTCGATCCGGCAAATCCGATTTTGACTTCCCGGTTTAATCCCGAGCTCCCGCTGCAGCGGGCGGGACATGCGGACCTGGTGGAGACGGCTGCGGGCGAATGGTATATGGTTCATTTATGCGGCCGGCCCTTAAAGACGTCCCGTATGTGTAATCTGGGCCGGGAGACGGCGATTCAGCAAGTGGAGTGGACGGAGGATGGCTGGCTGCGGCTGGTGAGCGGAGGTTGTGAGCCGGAGCTTACGGCCGCCGCCCCTGCGGATTTGCCGGAGCATCCTTTTCCCGAGCAGCCGCCGCACGGTACGGGCATCGATCATTTTGATGGCGAGACGCTTGCCGTCCATTTCAATACCCTGCGCGAACCGGCAGACGAAGCTTGGCTTTCGCTGCGGGAGAGACCGGGTTATCTGCGCCTTCGCGGACGAGAGTCCTTCTCTTCCGCCCATGGTCAGAGCCTGGTGGCCCGCCGGCAGCAGGCGTTCACCGCGGAGGCGGAGACGGTGGTCGAGTTCGAACCCGACACGTATCAGCAGATGGCTGGGCTGGTCTACTATTATAACGCTCGGAACTGGTATTATTTGCGGATCAGCCGGGACGAAACGCTAGGCAAATGCCTGGCCATCCTCACGAGCAACCAGGGGGAATATGATGAACCGCTGGATCAGGAAATATCCGTGAACGGATGTGAACGGGTTTATCTGAAGCTTACGCTGGATCATGATCAGGCTCAATTCTACTACTCGGTGGATGGCTCCGATTGGAACGCTGTCGGGCCGGTGCTGGATGCCGGACGCATGTCCGATGAAAATGCGGAGACGAAACGCGGGGGCGTACTGTTGGACCAGGGATTTACCGGCGCGTTCATCGGCGTCTGTGTCCACGATTTAAGCGGGCGCAGTCTCCATGGGGATTTTGATTATTTTGCGTACCGGGAGGACTGAGAATGAACCCGGCATGTACATCATTATATTTTACAAGAGGTGAATTCGTATGACGGCAGGCAAGATGAAAGCGGCGATCATGGACGTGCCGTTCTCCATCGCGGTCAAAGAGGTAGAAATTCCTGTTCCCAAGGAGAACGAGGCGCTGATCAAAGTTCATTGCATCGGCATATGCGGATCGGATGTGCATTATTACGAGCATGGCAAAATCGGGCGTTACGTGGTCAAGGAGCCGATTGTGCTGGGCCATGAGCTGGCCGGCGAGGTGGTGGAGGTAGGCGCCAATGTAACGAATGTAGCCGTGGGCGACCGGGTGGCGGTGGAGCCGGGGGTGACCTGTGGCCGCTGTGATTATTGTAAAAGCGGGCGCTACAATTTGTGCCCGGATGTCGCTTTCCTGGCGACGCCTCCGGTGGACGGCGCGTGGGCGGAATACACCGTGATGCCAAGCGATTACCTGTTCAAGCTGCCGGTAACGATGAGCTACGAGGAAGGTGCGCTGCTTGAGCCGCTGTCCGTCGGCTTTCACGCTTTGCTTCGCGGCCAGGTCAAGCCGTTTGACCGGCTGCTGATCACCGGCCTCGGCCCGATCGGCCTGCTTGCGGGGCAAGCGGCGAAGCTGTTCGGTGTATCCGAAATCTACGGAACGGATGTGGTGCCGCTGCGGCGGCAAATGGCCCTCGACCTGGACTTTACCGCAGCGCTTGACCCGGCCAGCGAGGACGTCCGGGAGCGGCTCGCCGAGCTGACGGGCGGAGAGGGGATCACCCTCATCGTCGAGTCGTCGGGCAATGCCAAAGCGATGGCCGATACGATTATGCTGGTCCGGCGCGGCGGAAGAATCGTCTTCGTCGGCTTGCCCGCTTCGGACACGGTGCCGATGGATATGGGCCAGCTGATCGACGGCGAGATTGACGCCTATGGCGTTTTCCGTTATGCCAACACGTACAAGCCGGCGATTCAGACGCTGCAGCATTCCTCCGCCGAGATGGAGAAAATTATCACCCACCGCTATGCGCTCGATGACATTAAGGAAGCGGTAGAAACGGCGCGTACGGAGAAAGACACCAGCATTAAGGTCATGATCTATCCGAATATGCCTTGAGCGATGTATAATACCCCAGCCTCAGATAAGAATTATCTAGGGCTGGGGTGTTTTGTGAATACCGGATCGTCATATGCATGATGCCACCTCTCATTGGAAAAAATCCAATAGATTGACGGCATCAATCGCAATTTGGTACTCTCATTGGAGAATATCCAATAGAATTCGCTCCAATCGCCATTTTGCACGGTGCGGAGCCAGATCTATTGGAAATTTCCAATCTAACTGCCGTATCTGCCATTGAATTTCCATTTCAATTGGATATTTCCAATTAGAACGTTGTGTCAGAGCGGGAAACTTCCCGACTTTGACAGCGACTTCATGAATCAGTTTCAATAGTTTGCTCGTTTTTCATGGGAAGAAGGAAGGTTCGATGGGATCAAATGCAAAAGTACATTTGAATTTCCGCAAATTTCTGCTTTTGAGCGGTTGAAGTGCAAAAACCCCACGGCCCCCTAATTGAATTGGAGTCCTGCCCTACAATATATTATTGTATTTCTAAGGGAGGACGAACAGTATGCGACGATCAAGTAAGCTATACGAGGAAGTGCGTATCGAAGTGGTGCGTGAAGCCATGTCGGGGATCAAGGTGGGGGTGCTGGCCCGGAAGTATAACCTCCACCCGGAAACGATTCGCAACTGGATCCGAACGTATCGGGATGAAGTGGATATCCACGAACTACCACCGGCGGACCATCATCTTCAAGAGCTCAAGCGGCTTCAGGACGTGGAAGTGAAATACGAAAAGGCGATGAAGGTGCTGGGTGAAAAGGAACTCGAAATCGAGATTCTGCGAGAACTCCTAAAAAAGAAGAACCCTGCTTATCTGAAAAATTTGAAATAGCCGACCGCTTTATTAAGCAGGGGAACACCGCAGCTCTTGTGCTGCGTATATTAGGTCTGGCAGAATCCACCTACTACGAGCGCCTCAAACGCACGAAACGGTCTACAGAGACTTCTAACAGCCCGGGAAGAGGCCGCCCTTGTTCAGGGTACTCCTTGACGCTGCAAGGTCGTAAAGTCAGCGACGAGCAGATCAAAGAGTGGCTACTTGAGCTCCTAGAAGGCGAAGAGCACATCTACGGCTACAAGCTGTTGGCTCAGTGTTTGCGCGACAAATACGACCTGGTTCTAGGAAAGTCAAAGGCCTACCGCCTCTGTAAAGAGCTAGGCATTCTTCAAAAGCAGAGAAAGCCCAAATCCAAGCATCCAAGAAGACTGGCTAGAAACCGTCTTGTCACCGGCCCAAACCAATTATGGCAGGCGGACATCAAGTACGGATATGTTCCCGGCCGCGATCGTTTCTTCTTCGTCTTTAGCATCATCGATGTGTTCGATCGCGTCATCGTCGCCTATTACAGAGGCTCTGTTTGCGAAGCGACACCTATCTGTCAGGCCTTGGGGCGGGCCATCAGGAGTCGATTGCAGCCTGGAGAGACCATGCCCGTGATCCGCACGGACAACGGCCCTCAATTCCTGAGTGTGCTGTTTGGCGATACTTGTGAAAGCTGGGAGATGCTCCATGAGCGAATCCCGCCAAAGACACCAAACATGAATGCGTACATCGAGTCGTTCCACAGCTCGATGGAACGCGACCTACTCACCAAAGAATCGTTTGAGACCATGGAAGACGCGTATGCGGCTATTGACTGGTATATGGACTTCTACAACAACCGCAGAATGCATGGGAGCTTGAAACGCAAAGCGCCCACTGTGTTCAGTGAATGGGTCAAGCAACTGAAGGAAGAAGAACAAGCCAAATTCCATAGAACGCTGTAATTTGTTGAAAAAGTAAGCAATCGTACGACACACATTATTTTGACGGTGTAGACTCCGGAATTAGGGGGCCTAGCCGTATTTGCAGTTGAACCGCTCCTTTCGAGGCATTTCGACGAAAATCGCATGCACTTTTGCATTTTGTGGGATTTCCCCCTCTTCCTCTTTTTTGGGCGAAACCGCCCATTACTGCATTTTTTAAGAAAATGAATGGGGGCGAGAACTAAGGTGGAATTTGAAGTGAGAGAAATCAAATTAACAGCGCAACAGTTTGAAGAAATAGTCTTTGCCAGTGAGCATACGGGACATGAAATGAAATTTTATTTTGATTTGCAGACCGGGGAAGTAGAGATGTTGGGAAATTACATTGACAATGATCCTGAGCTTGAAGAAAGAATTGAGGAAGAATTTGGAGAGCGCTATATCAGAGTGCCGCAAATTGAATCATGGCAATCGTTCGAGGATATGGAAGAATTCACTGAAACCGTGACAGACAAGAGAATGAAGAACTCGCTTGAACGTGCTCTAAGTGGGGGAAGGGGCGTTTTTAGAAGGTTTAAGGACACTTTATCGGATGACGATGATTTGTTGAAAAGATGGTATGATTTCAAGGATCAAAGAAATCGCGAGAGAGTATTGAGGATGTTTGAAGAAGAAGAACTCATCAAACTGATTATTGAATGAATGGAATGAACTTATTGGTAGTTTAATCGGGGATCCAACAACCTTATGGGATACCGGTTCGAATTAACGAGGAGGGAACGTTGTGCTAGCATTTAGATTCACTCAAAAACTATTAAAAGATATGAAGGTAGATCCAGCTTTGTCAATAACTCAAGTCGATTATGTTTGATCCTCGATGGGATTCGGAGTTCGCAATTAAGCAAACTGCAGGAAAAATTCAAGTCCGAACTTAAAGAGTATTTACAGCTAGAGGGGATAAAGAAAAGTGTGGTTGAACAATATTGGTTTGAAGCCGGAGAAGTTAATATAGGTATTACCAATGATAAGAGTGTTTTGGGAACGATGACAGAAATGATACGCTATAGTAGAGACGCAGAGTTTGATCACACTTTTGACCTGAGTGCCTGGCTAAACTCATTGATCTACAAGCCCATTGATTATCAAAAACCCATTAAAGTATTCAAGGATGCACTAGAAAGAAAGTATTCATGACACGGCCGGTCATTTCGTAAACCGGTTCTCGGTTTCGTGAAAACAGCAGCGTTAAACGAAATTTTATCTAAAGCTACTAAATCCAATAAGTGATACAATACCTTGGTTTACCACACTTCTAAAGATCAGGTTATTGTGAAAATTAGGAAGAATGTTGGTCTGAGGAGATACATTTAATCCATCCACCGAAAAAAATTGCGCCTCCCGGGACTTGCTGCTATACTTTGCGTATGATATGTGATTGGGGGTAGGACCGGTGGCAATACTGAATTGCTCATTAGCTAGGGAGTCCTCATGCAAAGCCTGATTTGGGGCGATACTTTGCGTGGGGCGTGATAGGATGAATTGGATCGCCCAAACTTAACTTTATCGTTTCTAATAACAGGCTTTGCACCTTATTGATTGTCTTTCAAAAAAAATAAGGGGCTGAAAGCTATGAGTACACCATTTATTAGAAACCACCAATTTAACGTGATTAAGAAACAAGCGGAATTTCTTCAGAAAACTTTGCGGACCGTTGCGGATCGGAGTGTCTTGGAAACCGTAAGGTTTAGAGCCGTAGAGAACATTGTTGAAGCATTTCCGGTTCTGACAGAGGATCAGAAGAAGATGCTGGGACAAATCTCTACCCTCGAGACGGCCTATGATTTCCAGAGATATCTTAGCGCCTTGGAAGCGTACCTGGAGCCTTTTCCACCGATTACGCCGAAGCAAATTCAGAAGTTATTCCCTAAAAATAAGAAGCTGAAAGTGCCGGATTTACAATCCATCGACTTTCGTTTTGTGACGTATATGGGTTGGGTGGATATCGCCACGAACAAGTTATTCATTGTATATCCGTTCGAAGGTCGGTTCATCGGCATCGAGGGCAGAATTACGCCGACCAACAAGAAAGGGTATTGCCTGTTCTGCAATCGGCATCAGGAGCTTGCCTTTTTCTCGGTCAAGACCAAGCCTGCTATCGCTTCGCCGGATAATATTTCGCTCATGGGTAACTACGTATGTCTGGATAATCAAGGATGCAATCACAGCATTACCGATACCGGATCACTGGAGAAGTTTATTCTCTCCGCCAGTAAATAAATTGCCATAACCAGAAATAGGCTGCCGTTTAAGGCAGCCTATTGTGTTAGTAATGAGTGAATCTAAGGCATTGGGCTTACAGCGTGCAGAAAGGAAGTGAAGCCTTATGAATAAATTATTCACCAAAGCTGTAATTGTCGAACCGCGTATTGAGTGTCCTACATGGATAAGTGAAAAGGTTGAATATAAAGCGTTTGTAATATTATCTGGGCAAAGCGATGAATCCGATGTTGAACTATTTTTGACCCATTTATTTCTATATAACGGGATTGATTTGGATCGGTCTTTAAAGGACTCGTTTAATGATTTATTTAATGAGGAGCATGTGATTTTGCATGGTGGAATTGCTTTTTTTGAAGGGTTTGAGAGGAGTATCTTACCAAGTTGTTGCTGTGGATTAGAGGATATAGATGAGATTAGGGGTTCAATAAACAAACGGGTAAGTCCCTGGTTAGGTCATGATCCTACACCAGGCATTATTTATTATGATAATTATATTAGAGTATGTTCGTACGATCCAAGTTCAAATCATCCCGTAATTTTTATCGATTATACTTACGAGGAAATATACAAATGTCTCAAAGAGACCC
This sequence comes from Paenibacillus macerans, assembly GCF_023715465.1. Lineage (GTDB taxonomy): Bacteria > Bacillota > Bacilli > Paenibacillales > Paenibacillaceae > Fontibacillus > Fontibacillus macerans_A. The sequence continues at coordinate 226,175 of NZ_JAMBOE010000005.1, read as the reverse complement.
GTGTAGAATTGTTGGATTTTATTGAAGGACCGCTATTTAGCTGGCTTAACCAAAGAGACAGTGATATAGCAAGTGAAATGATAATTAAAATGAAGAATTGGTTTGTACAAGAATAAGATTACGAGAGTTAGCCTGAAAGGAGGAATAATTTCATGCCATACCATGAATTTATAGTTGGGGATGAACGAGCACCTTTAGAAAATGTGACATGGGATAAAAACAGAATTGCCATTAATGGAATTGAAGTTTTACCTCAGGTTTCAATTGATGATGAATTTATTAATTATATTAGTGATTCTCTCGCATGGATTAAATCTAGGGGGCCGAGCGATGCCTTTCATGGATTTGGATTGGATTTATATGGATATACGATAATCCGGGATAAAGAGAGTCTGAATACTTTTAAAAATATTATTTCATCTTGGAAGGAACTTTTTTTGAACGCTCCTCCAGAGTTTATTATTACCGGAAATTTCGGTTGGGAAGCAGGGTCAGATGAAGGGCACTACGAAAAGATATCAGTTACACGAAATGAATTAATCGAATCATTAAGCAAATTAATAGAGGTAATAAACACCGCCTTAGAAACTAATCAATGTGTGATACACTTTGGAATATAATGAAATAATACAGTTGCGTACTAAAGAATATTTTTCCGGCAAGTACAACTAAAGGAGGTCTCTTATGAAGAACTTCATAATCTTTGGATTTATGGTAACAGTCATTACATTGACAAGTTGCTCGTCTAATGAAGAAACCTCCAATCGTACTGTACCAACTTCTGAAATTACTGCCCCCTCCAATGACCCGGTGCCTTCTATTCAAGAAGACAATTATTATTCCATTAAGACGGGTGAATCTTCTTTAATTCAGTTGCGGAATGATGAAAAATCGGTTCGAGAGGTTTTGGGCAAACCATTAAAGGAAACCACACCAGAGCCGCTCGGAGACGGGGCGGATACTTTTAGCGGGATGTATAGCAAGACCCTTGAATATGACGGGCTAACATTGAAATTTTTAGGAAAATCGGCTGAAGAACTTTGGTTATCTGAAATTGAACGATTTTGTTGTTGATGAGAATGAAAAAATAGAAGCCGTGCATATGTATTTTGTATTTGATTAGTTTTGCTTGGGATTCAAGATTAGATTTAAGTGTCTTTCGGCTAAATGGTCGGAATTAACAGGGATTACAGACTATTTAAGAAGCTTGTAAATGTAAATGGAGGCTAATAATGATGATAGTCAAAAGGATAGTGACCAACATCCATACAGAGCACATTGAAAAAGCTAAATACTTTTACCAGGAAGTGTTGGGACTAAATTTATTAATGGATCATGGCTGGATTGCAACGTATGGATCTGATGAAGTAATGAAAGTACAAATTTCCTTTGCTTCAGAGGGAGGTTCTGGAACTCCCACACCTGATTTATCCATTGAAGTTGATGATGTCGATTTCGCATATAAAAGAATGCAGGAATCTGGATTTCAGATCGAGTACGGGCCTGCGGATGAGCCCTGGGGTGTTAGACGTTTTTTTGTTCGAGATCCCTTGGGAAAATTAGTGAATATTCTTGCTCATCAGTGATAGGACCATTACAGATCAATGAATAAAACCGGAAGAGGGCCTTTTTTGAATATTTACTCAGAGCTTTTGGATAATACTGTACTGGAAAACAAACCTATGGAGAATTGAGAGGTATCAATTAATGAGAGCATACATACAGGCAGACAAGAATGGGGACTTCTACAATGTAAATGCATTTATCGCTAATGAAGGCTTCACTTCTTTCGGGTGGGAGACAATTAAGTTTTATGACGTCCAAGAAATTAAAGAACATAATCCTGAAGATATCGTAGTTGGCGGAATTGGGAACGTGAGAAAACGTCTCGAAATTTTGGGATTTGAAAGAAACCATGGGGAGATCGATTATCCAACTTCCTTATCCAGTTATTTTGGCCGAAAAATTTGGACTACAACGATTCAGGAACTTTTTGAGAACAAAGAGAATTGGAATGTTTTTATAAAACCGAAGGACACAACAAAGAAGTTTGCTGGAAAAGTTGTCAAAGAATATAGAGATTTTATAGGATTAATGGAAGAAAACGAGGTTACGAATATTTGGTGTTCGGAAATTGTTGATTTTATAACGGAGTGGCGTTGTTTTATTCGCTACGGCCAAATACTGGATATCAGATATTATAAAGGCGCTTGGGATTCAAAATTAGATTTAAATGTTATAAAAAGTGCGGTTCGAGATTTTATCGATGCGCCGGTTGCTTATGGTATGGATTTTGGAATGGATCGGGAAGGAAATATGAAATTGGTGGAGATCAACGACGGACATTCTTTAGGAACTTATGGCATCGGCCCTTTAAACTATGCAAAATTTCTTTCGGCTAGATGGTCGGAATTAACAAGAACTAAAGACTATTTAAGAAGCTTATAGTTTAAGGAACCTATTTTATAGGGTTAGTCAACGCTCAGAATTACAAGTCCTTTGTTAATGAAGACTGGGAACTGCTTGAACTGCTGCAGCATTTTAGTAGTGAAATGATAAACGAAAATATATTAGTGTACCAAATGACAAACGAAGGAATTGAACATTCATGGAATATAGATGTAATCATAGGTCCGGAAACGGAAATAGCCGATGAAGAGTGCTTCAGGAAGGCAGAAGGATACATAAAAGTAACAGACAACAAACTGCATATCGTGGATTATGATTGTTTAACGATGTCGGCGCAATTTGAAGATGAACAAGTTCCGGATCATAACTGCGCGAAAAATCAAATAAATATCAACAACGGGACATATAAAGTAACTTTTTATCAGTATTATAATGTAGATGAAAACAAGTTTATTGGCAGAAACGATACTGACATTAGGATGATTTTAACGGAAACTTCTGAAATAAAAAATCAGGCAGACAAGGTTTTTTGGTGCACTTTCTATTAGATTTCTGTTATGATATCAACAAAGAGCAGCCCTCTGATGAGGGCTGCTCTTTGAATTTTTTTTAAAACTAGACCTGCTACTTAGAATGGTATAATCAGGAGGAAGGGACTGATTCCAATGATAACAATAAGACAAATCACAAGAGATGACTTAATGGATTTGTGTATGCTCTACGTGGAACTTATTGATAAACAGACAAATTTCGGAAAATTGGTTGAAGCATTTGAAAGCATTAAAAGTAACGATAACTATCATATACTTGGGGCTTATAAAGAAAATGAATTAGTAGGGTCAGTTATGGGGATTATTTGCCAGGATATAGTAGGGGAATGCAGACCTTTTATGGTAATTGAGAATGTCGTAGTTTCCAATCGTGTTCGTAAACAAGGAATCGGAAAAAAATTGATGACAAATATTGAAACAATAGCTAAGGAAAGAAACTGTTATTATATAATTTTTGTGTCTGGTGGACATAGAAAGGAAGCACATGCTTTTTATGAGAAATTAGGATTTAAAGATGAAAAGGTTGAAGGATATAGAAAACATTTTTATTGAAGGGTACGTTTAAGTGAAGAAGATACTTCAAATATTTTAAGTCGGAGGTTGTATGAAAACATATATTTATATGGTGAGACATGGAGAGTCCCCAAAAACGGAAAATAATGAGAGAACTCGCGGGCTGACGGACAAAGGATGGTCTGATGCAAAAAGAATCACGGAAATACTTAAAAATGAAGGAATAGATGTATTTGTATCGAGTCCTTACAGGAGAGCCGTGTTAACCATCGAGGAATTAGCGAAGTGTTATGATAAAGAAATATTACTTTTTGAAGAGTTAAGAGAATTGGAATTTTCAAACGAAAATCGGATAATGACTGATCAGGAATTATATCCCGAAGTAAATAAGATGATTGGTGATCCCGACTATTCATTGCCTGGAGGAGAGTCCAGTGCGATGTGTATGAACCGGGCTATTGGTATTTTAAAAAAGATAATAGAGGAAAACCAAGGAAAAAAGATCGTAATTGGCACACATGGACTGGTCATGACATTAATGATGAGATATTTCAACAGTAAGTACGATTTCGATTTTTTGTTAAGCACAACGAAACCGGATATCTACCGGATGGAATTTGCAGAGGGCAGTTTAATGGAAGTAAAGAGAATATGGAATTGAGGAACCGGGTGGAGTTGTTCTTATATCATTATTTTGAATCAAGTCACGGACCGTTCAGAAATTTGTCGGGGTTAAGTTTAGAAGAAGCTGAAGACATCATGCGGCATCTTAAAGAAAAGAGCGTGTTCGCGAGCCAACGGTCGGAGGATTATTTAACAGTTAGGAGAGATTTAGAGAATAGGGCTCGCAAGATGTTTGTTGAGAAAGGCGGAAAACCCAGGAGCCGTTTTCCCCATTATTTGACGTTAGGTCCATGTGAATGGCTTAAAAGCTGGTATAACGAGGCCAAAGAAGTAATAGTCCCATTGGATGACATCAATGAGGATATTATTAGTTTCACCTATGGTGATTTGTTCCCGACCATGAGGTTTCTGGATGGGAAGCCGTACCGGGAACAAGTATATACAAAGCGTGAGATATTTTGGATTATTGAACAGTACGGATATCCCCAGCAATGGAATGAAGATGGCAGTCAGGGACCCGAAAGATATATCGAGGTTCAGATGTGGGATGAAGAAATAATACATAAGTATAGTAAGGGTAATTAATTTTCTTCCAATCCTAAATGGTTACGGGGGCATAGGTATGGAGCAATTGGAAATATATCCAAGTGAACTATCCGTTCAGCTTGAATCAACAATAGGTGCTTTCAAAATTGTTGGTAATTACAGGCCCAATAATACTCGTACTAATGTTTGGAAGATTCAATCCAATAAAAACAATGAATATTACTACCTAAAAACCTACAGCAGAATTCAGCGGTGGCATCCAGAAGTTTATGCATATCGAAATTGGATAAATCACCTAAGACCTTATGTTCCGGAACTTATTGAAACATTTGAAGGCGGAAACTGGCATGCGATATTAATCACTTCGATAAGCGGAACGATCATGAGAGAGGTTAACCTGGATGCCGATTCACTTCATGCTGCTTACTTTAAAGCGGGTCAGTTAACGAAACTGATACATGAAGGCACTACTGGCGAATGGTTTGGTAGGCCCGATAAGAACGGAAACCCAATCGAAATATATAGCGAAAACGACCCTGTAATTTATGTATATAACTCAATGACTGAGATTTTCAATTATTGTATGCAAGCTAACTTATTAGCCATCCATGAAATCGAATTATTCGAATGGGCTTCTAAAAATGTTGATGTGTTTAAGGGAAGCAAACCTGTCCCTATAAGTTGGGATTCTACACCGGGGAACTGGTTAGTCGATGATAAGGGAAAATTCTCTGGTATGATTGATTTTGAAAATATGCTATGGGGGATCGATGTTGATCATTTCTCGATTTTATTTGAAAGATATTTTATTGAGAATGAGTTAGCGATGAAGGCATTTTTTGAGGGATATGGGACAGAAACACTGCAACACAAGAATATACATATGACAATTTGCTGTATCAAGCTGGCGATAGGAGATATCTTTTGGGGTGCACAAAATAATGTGCCAAAGGTCAACGAATATGGGAGAAACCTTCTGAAACGACTGTATGAAAACAACGAGTACATAGGTTTGTAACCATTGCAGGCTGGCAATTTATATCGTCTGTTTTCGCCGTGCCCTGCCGACTTTGGGTAAAAAAAGGAGAAATCTATGCCAAATACATTAGAGCAAGACATACTATCAACAGCAGAAAGCTTCACCAAAAATTTTGCGGATAGAGGGAACTTTGATTTTAGCATTGAAAGCCTACATGATGTAGATGATCTTCTTGATGAACTATGCGATTTTGAATTGGATGAAGAACATTTGGATTCAGTCTCTTCTATGGTAGGATGCTATATTTTCGAAGTTGCTAGAAGGAACTGCGGCGGGAAGTACTATTGGGTGCAAGATCGAAAACAACCGATTCTAATTACGGGTGAACCGGATTTTTCAATTTCATTATTAGCTTTTGATAAAGTGAGGGGAAGAATTCTAAATGGAACAGAAGATAATATCCCTTTTTACTTTAATGGCTATGTCGAGGCGGTTAAAAAAGGCAAAGAAACAGGATACTGTGCAACGATTGTTTGAACTTGTCGGACTAAAGGGGAAAATAATCGTAGAGGATGAAAATTAATGAACGAGTTGGAAAAAGCTATAGAACTCAGACAAAGCGGAAAGTTGGAAGAAGCCAAGTCATTGCTGCTTGATTTGATAGCGCAAGATCCTAAGAATCCGTCCGTTTGGTACCAGTGTGCTTGGGTACATGATGCTGCGGGACAAGAAAGGGAGGCGGTCCCGTTTTACCAGAAAGCCTTGGAGTTGGGACTCCAAGGAGAGGAAAGACAAGGAGCATTATTGGGTTTGGGAAGTACGTATCGAACACTGGGAATGTATCAACAGTCCGAGAAAATATTTGAAGAAGCGATAAAAGAATATCCGGAATCAAAAGAGTATCAAGTCTTCCTGGCAATAGTTAAATACAATCTTAAGGAACACAATGCTGCAATGGAAATTTTATTAAGTTTATTGGCTGAAACAAGCAGCGATAAGGGGATTCAAACCTATAGGAGAGCCATTCAGTTTTATTCAAACAAGTTAGATCAAGTGTGGGAATAGGAAATAAAGGAGATAACTATGAGCAAAGAATATGCTACACTTCATAGAGTGCCAACGATATCGGAATATAAAAAGCTTTGTGAAGATGTGGGTTGGAAAGAAGTTATGAATTTTGAAGCGGCGAAAGAAGCGTTAAACCGCTCCTTATTTGGGGTTGTCATTCAATATGAAGATGAAATCGTTGGCATGGGAAGAGTCGTTGGAGACGGAAAGGTATATTTTTATATTCAAGACATAGCGGTCATGCCAGAGCATCAGAACAAAGGTGTCGGAAATAGGATCATGGCAGCCATTACGGAATACTTACGGGAAAATGCGCCGGAAAAATCATTTGTAGGTTTATTTGCTTCGCAAGGAAAAGAGCCATTTTATAATAAATATGGCTTCCATAAACATGATGGAATGACGGGAATGTTCGGCGTTATTCATGAAAGTGAAATAAGATGACGTTATTGACTCCCGAAGAGCAATTAAACAAATTAGAATCCAAGGGCTGGAGATGACGAAATTGTCAAAGGTTGAAATGACAAATATGTGCATGATTTACGATAAAGATACAGGCAAGGCTTTAGTACAGAATAGAATTAAGTCATGGAAGGGGATAGCTTTTCCGGGCGGACATATAGAAGACGGCGAAAGTATTATAGATTCTACAATCAGAGAAGTTAAAGAAGAGACAGGATTAGCGATCAGTGATTTGGAGCTATGCGGAATCATTCATTGGTTTAATGATGAAACCGGCGATAAGTATCTGGTTTTTTGTTATCGAACGGAGAAGTATAGCGGTGATTTATTGGCTGGAACGGAAGAAGGCCGATTAAGTTGGGTAGATGTTAAGGAGTTACCCTCGCTTCCCCTTGCGGAAGGGTTTAGAGAAAGGCTGCCCATGTTTATTGACAAGAAATATTCAGAGGGATTCGGACTATGGAATAAGGCTGCAAGTGAGATGAAATGGCAATAGAAGGAGGATATCATGGAAGTATATATTGAAAAACTGTCAGATAAATTTTCCGCGCCCTATGATTTATTGCTGCTCGCCGATCCTTCTAAAGCTATAGTTGATGATTATTTATCAAGAGGTATTTGCTATACGGCTTCATTAGAGGATGAGGTAGTTGGTGTATTCGTTCTTTTGAGGACCCGGCCGGATACGATTGAGATTGTAAACATAGCAGTGAAAGAGAACTATCAAGGTCAAGGACTAGGTAAAAAATTGCTGTCGCACGCCATACAAATCGCCAAAGAGATGAACATCAAAACGGTTGAGATCGGCACGGGCAATTCAAGTGTTTCACAGCTGGCCTTGTATCAGAAGTGTGGTTTTCGGATCGTTGGGGTGGACCACGATTTTTTTGTGAGACATTATGATGAAGAGATTTATGAAAACGGGATCCAGTGCAAGGACATGATCCGTTTACGGATGGAGATTTGATACTGCGCTGGAATGTTGTCGATAAAACCTTTAATGAGGAGACTTGAAATTTGAAGCAAAATAATAAATATCTGATCAAGCTGTGGATCCCGGCAATTATCTTCGGCTTGCTAACCATCTATAGTATTTTCGCAAGCGGAAATTTTGGTTTTATCCTGATACCTGTTGTTGTCGCTATTGTATTTATGGTACTTAAAATTAGGAGTAAAAATGGTGTGGCCAAAGCGCTGCAGCATGAAGATCCATCCAGGTTGATAGACACGATCGTAAAACCATTGAAATCTTCCAATTCTCAAAAGAAAACAGCGGAATGTTTAATGGCTTACAATACGGCTATCTCATATGTATTATACGGAGAATACAAGCAGGCCGAAGACGTGATGAGCAGGGTGGATTGGGCCTCCAAAGAGCCGATGTTTCAATCATTGGACCGGAGTATCAAGAGTTTAATTCACTTGTTTAGCGGCAACATTCATTTAGGGCTTTCCGAAGCCCGTCAAGCGAGAGCTTTAGCCACGACATCAGCGTTTCCGGGAGCTCAAAAAAGCATCGACACCTATGAGGCGTACATACAAATCGGGCAAATCCTTGCCGGGATATGTCATGACGAAATGATACATAGTTTGGAGTCAAAGCAGCAGAAGCTGCCGCTTATTCCCGCTTTGATTGTCGCATGGGGGTTAGTGAATGGATATCACCAGAGAAATGAACTGGAGAAATATCGCCGTTTGGTTGAATTTTGCGAAAATAACGCGCCCCATTGTCATCCATTAAGACGTTTGGTTTCTGTAAATGGGGATTAGGGAGACACTGGGGGAGATAAGTATGGAAACTGAAAGAAAATTATTAATTACTGGCGAGTATGAAGAATCAGATGTCGGCCACATCATCGATCAACTGGTATCGTTTAATTTATCAATCGCACCAACTGCCCAAGTTCCGCCCTCCGAGGATATGAATTTGATTCTGAGAGATCAGGACGGATTGGTTTTGGGCGGGGTGCTGGGGAAAATGTATAGATTTGCTTTATATATTCATGTCCTCTGGGTAAGTGAGGAATTGAGAGGACAGGGATACGGCTTAAGATTATTACATGAAATAGAATCTCAAGCACAGGTGAAAGGATGTAAACTTGTTCATCTGGACACTTGGAATTTTCAAGCCCCGGATTTTTATGTGAAACAGGGATATGAAATATTCGGCACCCTGGAAGGATTTCCTGAAGGAACAAAGAGACATTTTTTAAGAAAAGAAATTGGATAGTGTGCAGGTGCAGCCGTAAAGCGAATTCTAACGGACACCACAGACCTTATTCGGCATTTTTGAGCACGTATCCGGCCATTTTCGAGCAAATAGCGCCTCCCCTGTCCGTTAGAAATCAGAACGGCTTCTTTTCAGTCAAATAAGGTCGCTCAGGTCCGTTAGCCTCGCCCATGCGTTCGGATCTGCCGTTTAGAGTAGCCTGTCATCATGCTCCATGGTCCACCGGGCTAAAATGCAAAAAAACCGGACGAAGGTGTCCGGTTTTTGTATTATAACCGATCAAGCAACATCCACTGCAGTCCAACCGCAGTCCAACCACAGTCCAACTATAGTCCAACCACAGTCCAACCGCAGCCCCAATCTCCCTAAACCGGAATCCATTAAGCGGATTGCGCAGCAGTACCGCCTTTTCTTAGGAGCAGGTAACACAACGTAAAGGACAAGGCAATCGCGATGATCATGCCGGAGATGGCATATACGAAGTAGGGCCCGATGTAAGCAGGGATGCTAAAGATGCTCGAGAGTACGTATCCGTACAATCTGACGCCAAAGAAACTGATAAATGCCGAAGCGATGGAACTGGCGATGATTGCAGATAGAAACGCCTTTTTATATTTTGCCAAAACCCCGAACAGGGCGGGCTCTGTGATTCCCAGCAGACCGGAAATCGCGGCTGAGACGATAATTGACTTCTCTTTTGGCGTATTGACTTTGAAGTACACGGCGAAGGTGGCGCCTACAATAGAGAAGTTGGCCATACACATCATGGGCATCAGCATATCGTAGCCCTGCGTGGCGAAATTTTGCAGAGCGATGGGAGTCATGGCATGGTGCATCCCCGTAAATACGGCCAGCGGACGAATCGCCCCCACAACAACCCCGGCCACAATAGGCGAGATATCAAACAACCCCTGAACGACCCAGGCTAACCCATTCCCCAAATAGATTCCGATCGGACCGATTACCGACAAGGCCAGAAAACCGGAAATAAACAGCGTTAATGTGGGCGTAACAACCGTTTTGAGCACTTCAGGAATAAATTTGTTCACGATTTTATGAACATAACTCATCAACCATACCGCAAAAATAATCGGAATAACTGTACCCGTGTAGTTAAAAACAGGGATCGGGATGAAGCCCATAAAAAGAAATTGCGATATTTCTCCGGCTTTGGCCGCGTCCACCATTGTGGGAAACATGATGGTGGCGGCGATGGCGATCGCCAAATACTCATTGGTTTTAAAAATTTTAGCTGCTGATGCCGCCAGGAAGAAAGGTAAAAAGGTAAACACGCCACTGGCCATCATGTTGATAATTTGCACGGTTTGGCTTTGATCCGAAATGATCCCCAACGCGGACAAACCGGCAAGCAGCCCTTTGATCATACCGGCCCCGGCGATCGCAGGCACGATTGGACCGAATACCCCGGATACGATATTCATAAATACCGTAACGAAATCTTGTTTCTTTTCGGCTTGTCCGGCTTCGGCGGGTTCCTTCTCGGAAATCTTTAATTCACTGGCCAGAACATTAAAATATTCGTTGACTTTGGGACCCAGCACGATCTGGAATTGATCGTTGTTAAATTGCGCGCCCAAGACGGGATCGAGCACTTTGATTTTCTCGATGTCTACTTTGCTTTTGTCTTTTAAAGTAAACCGGAGCCTGGTCATGCAATGCCAAGCATTGTCAATATTGCCCTCCCCGCCGACCCTGGAAATGATATCCTGTACGACTTGTTCTTTACTCATGCAAAATTTCTCCTGTCTGGAATAAGTTTTGGTTCCGTTTACAACCTGAATAGTAACACAAACATTCTTTAGTTAAAAGCAGTCCAAAATTTATTGAATTTTTGAGAAAACGTTGATTTAACAGGGTTTTTTCTATAAAAATATTAAAATTGGACTGGTTTATTTTATTCTTGGGCGCTTTTTGCCAACCAAATTGATTCCCCGCTATAAACATGTTTCAATAGACTAAGAAATTACAGAAAAGAGGAATAGCATGATCCCTTCCATAATTACCAATGTTGAATGTTTTGTGGTTAAACCCGACCGGCATAATCTTGTAGTTGTCAAGGTAACCACGGATAGAAACATAACCGGATATGGTTGCGCGACTTTTCAACAGCGTCCCAAAGCCGTTCAGGTGATGGTTGAAGAGTACCTCAAACCCATACTAGTGGGGAAAGACGCTAATCAAATTGAGGATTTATGGCATATGATGATGGTCAACGGGTATTGGCGTAATGGACCGGTCACCAATAATGCCATTTCCGGCGTGGATATGGCCTTGTGGGATATTAAGGGGAAGCTTGCCGGCATGCCTTTATATCAGCTATTTGGGGGGAAATCCAGGGACGCGGTTCCTGCCTATACGCACGCGGTTGCCGATAACATCGAAGACCTGTATATAGAGATCGACGGCCTTTTGGAACAAGGGTATAAACATATCCGTTGCCAGCTTGGATTCTATGGAGGGAACCCGACGCGTCTGCATGTCCCGGAAAATTGCACGGAAGGGTCTTATTTTGACCAAGACGAATATATGGAAACAACGATAAAGATGTTTTCTTTGCTAAGGGAAAAATACGGCAATCAGTTCCACATTTTGCATGATGTGCATGAGCGGCTTTTTCCTAATCAAGCGGTGCAATTTGCCAAGGAAGTTGAAAGGTACAAGCCTTACTTTATCGAAGATCTGCTGCCGCCCGATCAGAACGAATGGTTGAACCAGATTCGCGTACAAACTGCAACGCCGCTGGCCACCGGGGAATTGTTTAACAATCCTTTGGAATGGAAAAGTCTGATTGTTAACCGGCAGATCGACTTTCTTCGTTGCCATGTCTCGCAAATTGGCGGGATTACGCCCGCGCTGAAGCTCGGAGCTTTATGTGAAGCTTTCGGCGTCAGGATCGCTTGGCATACTCCATCGGATATATCGCCGATCGGCGCCGCCGTCAATACGCATCTCAATATTCATCTGCATAGCGCGGCCATCCAGGAAAATATTCCGATCAAGGAGCGTACGCGCAGCCTCTTTTCCCCGATTTTCGATGCCAGAGACGGTTACATTTATCCGATCGATCTGCCGGGAATCGGAGTGGATTTCAATGAATCTATGGCCGGGAAGTATCCTGTCGAGTATAGAATGCATGAATGGACGCAGGCGAGAATACCGGACGGAACGATCATGACACCTTGATGATCGCCCGTTCTTATTGCGTTCTTCTTTTATGATGCTCATTGTTAAACGCCGTAAAATAGGTGCATTTGTAATCGATGGCGACAATTTCGCTGGTTTCAAAAATTTTGCCGTTGCTTAAAATGCCGCGGCTTGAGATTTTCATGGCCGGGCTTTTTCTTTTTTGCTGCAAGAGCATGGCTTGTTCTTTATTCAGCGTGATGGCCTCGTAAGTGTTGAGATAGTGGGATATGGAATATTTGTGCTTTAGCACATACGACTGGATCGATTGTTCGGCATCCTGATGCGTAAGGGTAGGGAACAGCGCCACCGGCAATCTGGATATCTCAATTTGCATGGTTCGATAGTTTACGATTCTTAATCGATGATAGACCCACACTTCGTCTTTACCGGTAATCCCAAAAATCTGCTGATCTTCGGGACTGGCCGATTGTTTTTGCAATTCGATCACTTTGGATTTTATACTAGAGTAGGGGTTTTCGGTCAAAGAATTGTAAATTAACGGACTGGTTTGCAGATTTTTATTCAAAAAAATGCCCGAACCTTGAATGACATTCACCATGCCCATGTCTTTTAGTTTTTTGATCGCTTCTTGGATCGTATATCTGGAAACGTGGTATTGTGCCGCCAGTTCCCGCTCGGTTGGCAGTTTCCAATCGGGAAAATAGTTTTGGTATATCTTGCTTAGCAAATCGTTAATGACAAATTCTTTCTTGTTCATGATGGGCTCCTCCTAAATGCATGAATCAAGGCTGTTGATTTCCCCTCAAGTATAACTCAGATTCATATATTAAATCAGGAGGTAACAACAGATGTTTTTTAAACGCAAGAAAAAAGAGGAAAACCTGCCGTACCTGGATATTCCATCCCCTCTGCCGGGGAAAATCATACCTTTGGATCAAGTGGAGGATGAAGCTTTCTCCAGCAAAGCGATGGGCGAAGGGTTCGCCATTCTTCCCGATTTGGGCAAGGTTACCGCTCCATTTGCGGGCAAAATCGCCCATATCATGGAGAAAAGCAAACATGCCGTTATTCTTGAGCATGAATCCGGAGTTCAACTGTTAATTCATGTCGGGATGAATACCGTTGCTCTGAAAGGAGAAGGATTTAAAGCCCATGTAAAGAGCGGCGATCGGGTGAAAAAAGGCCAACTGCTGCTTGAATTCGATATCGACTTTATCCGTCAGGAGGGATATTCCGTCATTACGCCCGTTATCGTTCCCGCGGGCCAGGAAACGGTCAAGACCATCGAACAAATAAATACCGATCAAGGGTCTCTGGAGGAGACGGTTCTGCGGATTCATTTTAATTAACCTTGGAAGGGATGGGGCGGGATGAAACAGGGTGAAGCTGAAAAGTACCATGTGTTAGCGCGAGGAATTATCTTATCCCATGATTATTTGCTGGTTGCTCATTGTATCGGGATGGATAATACTTTTTTGCCGGGAGGGCATGTTGAATTTCGGGAAGGAATCAGAAAGACCTTATCCAGAGAAATCCATGAAGAACTGGGATTAGCATGTGAAGTGAGACAATATGTTGGAGCGGTAGAAGCCGGCTATGAAGACCAAGGGGTCTATCACCAAGAAATAAACCACCTGTTTATAACCGACCTGGAAGGCGCTGATCCTACAAGCAACCCGGTATCGCAGGAAAAACATTTGGAATTTTATTGGATCCCTATCGATGAAATGGAATTACATCATCTTTTGCCCGCTCCCATCCGGAAAGTGATTAAAAACTACGTAGATCAAGTCAGCGGCCCCTACTTTGAAAGTACATTTGAAGCATAGCAAGTCATAACCCACCCCAAGGTTTCCGAACCAAAGGGTGGGTTTTTTCATTTATGGATACAAGGAATATGTTGGAATTTGGCGAAATAAATCATGTCGGACTACTGCTCTATTTCGCAATTTTCGCGGGAGTTTTCCGTAATATTCTATGTGCTGATAATAGACGGAATGTATAACCTGATTTGCCTCGGGGTCGCGGTATCGCGCAGCAAACCAGCCAAGGCCGAAAACTAGGCGAATAGTTGTAAAAGATACATTTTTACTTATCCGGATATGTAGCCAAACACTTGTTTAAGTGTAAATTCTGCAACTAAAGCGGTCTAATCTGAAGAACTGACGAAAATGTTAGGAAGCAGTTGTAGGAAATGCAATTAAAACCTATGAATCCGTATCTTCTATTAAATCTAATTGTACGTTTTACAACTAAAGCCCAGAGTATGTCGATAGCTGTTTTTTGTTATGCGTTTCAACCGGGAAATGGGGATGGCTTAACCGGATGACTTTGGCTCTGAGGTGGCTGTCTATAGCTTTCGTGTTTTGGTATCTCTGCATGCTGCTTTGCACGATTATCCCTCTTGTTCAGGGGGGAGAGGGGGGCTAATCACGGCCCTTTCATTTTTCCCGGTGTCTTGCCCATTTCTCCCGTCAGGTCTGCTTCACTTCTCCATAAACCTCCTTCTCACAAACCTGTCTAACGATCTGGAACTAATGATCTCGAACATGTCTGCTACTCCCAAACCTATTTTCTTCTCCTAAATTTATCTTCCTCTCTGCTTCCGGATCAAACGGGATAATCGTGCAAAGCGTCCGGACAGCAGATATTGATCTGCCGATATTCTTGCCACGATCGGTTACCGGCCCTCCCTGTCAAGCGGCCTCGCCTGGCTTCCTTGAAAGTACGCCGGTAGACGTTTCTTGCGCGCACATCACCCCCGCTCCGCCGCCGCTTGTAGTTCTGAACCCCGGGGGTTCTTCTTGTACTCATTTGGCGTAACCCCCACCTCTTGCTTAAATAGCTTGGAAAAATACGAGTAGTTGGCGTAGCCCACCTTGTTCGCCACCGCATAGACGGACAGATTGGTCGTTTTGAGCAACTGCTTGGCTGCCGAGATGCGGACCTGGATGACATAGCTTCCCAGCGGAACGCCCGTTTCTTTTTTGAACAGCCGGGCCAGATAATCCGGGTTGAGGTAGACGACTTCCGCCAGGTCGCCCCGGGTCAGCTCATCCCCGTAATGGGCGTGAATATACTGCTTGATTTCCTCAGCCACGGTTCTTGGCTCAGCGGCGAAGTCGCGGTAGGCCATGGCGGTGTTGACCAAATACTTCACATATTCCTCCATATCCTCAAGCGAATGCAGGGACTGCGCCAGCAATTGATCGTTCGCCCGCCCGGCGTACAATTTATGCGCTTCAATGCCTTTCATTTTAAGAAAAGCATACACAAGCTGGACGATATCCAGCCGGAACAAGCTCAGGCTGGCGGTGTCCAGCTTCCTGTGATACAGCCGGTCCCGGAGATACCGGGACGTTTCCTCCAGAAACGCGGCAGGATCATTTTGGTCAAGCAGCTGCTCCAAACGCGTTAAATCCGGCGGAGCATATTCCGGCCTGCTTGGCGCATAATCGCGTTCGGCCAGGTAGGTTTGATTCCGGGTTTTGGTCAGATTCTCGTTCATCGCCAAAAGCTGATGCAGGACCTGTCCGATGCCTTCCGGGTTGCCGGACAACCCGATGCAGCAGCAGGCATCGCACTTGAGAAATTGGCCCGCCCGTTGAATCAAGGAAGCGCACAACTGCTCGAGCACCACTGTTTCCGGCGGCCGGTTCCATTTCAGAATGGCGATCCAGTTGTAATCTTTATATTCCATAATAGTTTCGACGGAAAAACGCGAATCATCCTGCAACAGCTCATATAGCACATTAAGCAGAGCGAAATCGAACAGCCCATTCTCTTCCCGGCCCATGCTGCCGCTAAAGGGAAACAGCTGGATCAGCACCGGCTGAAAGAGATCGGTCATGCGGTAGGAGAGATGCTGCTCCTCCATCGCCTGGGCCACGGCCGCCGGCTTGACCGGCGCGGGCACGCTTGAGCTCACCAGCTTGCGCCAGAAATACTCGACAATTTTGGCCTGGTTTTTTTGCCAGAAGTATCCCTCCTGAATCGCTTTTTCCTGGTTCTGCTGCTCTTTGGCCCGGGTCGCCGCCTTCTGGATGATCAGCATCAGCTTGTCGAACTCGATCGGCTTGAGAAAATATTCGAAGCTCTGCAATTCGATCGCTTTTTGCGCATAGTTGAAGTCGGCGTAGTTGGTCAGAAAAATGGCCTGAACGGCGTATTGTTCCTCCCGGATCCACGCCAGCAGCTCCAGCCCGCTGCCCTGCGGCATTTCGATGTCGGAAATGAGGATTTGCACCGGGTGCTCTTGCAAAATTTCCCGCGCCTGGGCCACATTGTTCGCCGTATACACGTTTTCAATACCTAGCAGCTTCCAGTCGATTTTCTTCTCCAACGCGGTAACGACATAATAGTCGTCGTCCACAACCAACGCGTTCATAAGGCCACACTCCTGTTCGTTCCCGCCGCCACGTTCGCCGGGAGGGATAAGATTACGCAGGCGCCGCCGTCCTCCTTGTTGAAGAACGATACTAACGCTTGTTTATCGTAAAGGGAATCCAGTCTCTGCAGCGTGTTCATGATCCCGATCCGGGTACCTGCAGTTTGATCCAGGGGAACCCCGCATTGTAACTTCTCCAGAATATCCGGCGGGAACCCGGGCCCGGTATCGGAGATGCGAATCACGAGGCGCTCTTCCCCGGCGTACAGTTGCAACCCAGCCGCAAGCTCGATCCGTGCTTCCGCAACCCAGGACACCGCGTATTTGACCGCGTTCTCCACAAAGGTCTGCAACACGAGCGGCGGGATTTCAGCTTCAGTCAGGTTTTCCGCCTGTTCGATCCGGTAGGCCAAGGCATTTTGATAACGGTGCTTCTGGATGTCGAGATAAATCCGCACATGCTCGATTTCGTCCCCCAGCTTGACGAAGTCCCCGTCATTTTGGAAGATGTACCGGAAATATTTCGCGGTCGACAGCGCCATCCGTTCGATTTCCTCGTGCATTTGCATTTGCGCCATGCTGTAGATGCTCGTCAGGCAATTCAGGAAGAAATGCGGCTTGATCTGCAGCTTCATATAATCGAGCTGAATCCGCTGCTTTTCCAGCTCCCGTTCGTACAGGTCGATTTTGAATTTTTTGATCTGCCCGATCAGGTTCAAAAACTGCTTGTTCGCTTTCTCCAGCTCAATAATTTTGCTGCTCTGAAACTCCAGCGGTTCGCCTTCTTCCGTCCAAAACGCCAGGTTATAGGAGAAGTTTTTGATCGGCCGCAGCACCTTGTTCCGGAAATACAGCAGGATGAATCCCAGGCTGCAGGTGATGATCACGGCCAATAGAAGGATCAACAGCTGGGCGATCATGATTTTTTCAAAGGTTCCGAACTGGATGACCAGCTTGACGTGAAAAGTAGCGTTCGTAAACTCTCCGTTCACCGTCGTTCCGGCCTGAAACAGGCCCAGGGAAGAAGCCGTCTGCGGAACATCGTTCAGCACCTTGCCATTGTTGGAAATCGGACTGGTGATGCTCTGCCCGTTCTCAGCGATCAGAGACACGAAGCCGTTCTCCCCGAGATTTATCTCGCGCAGGGGGCGGATCAGGTTATCCGCGGAAACCAGGCTGATCATGTAGCTGTCGTAATAAGGCACGATGTTCGTAATGTAAAACTTACCGTTGACCCGAACCGGCGTCCATTTGGAATAGAGCTTTTCATAAACGTTCCGATCCTGCCTGGCGTTGGCGATAATCTGTTCCTTCAGCGCCTGGTAATCCGAATAGGAGATACTGATCGGGGCGCAATTGAGAAAAAACGACTGCTTCTTTAAATACACGAAGAAATTGTATTCCTGTCCGTAATTTTTTTGCAGCTCGGTAAACCGTTTATGCAGATTTTCGTTCGCCTCGAAAAACTCCCGGCTGTTCATCGGGCTCGTATTCATCGCCTTCAGGCTTTCGTCGTTGGCCAGCGTCCATCCGGTATAGTGATTGATGTAGGCAAAGTCATGGTTGATGCGGTCCAAGTACAAGCCGGCCGTATCCTGCAAATAACGCGTGGCCTGCTGCTTGACGATCGAGATCGCGGAAATGCTGATGGCAAAGTCCAGGATAAGAACGATGAAGGAAATCAGAAACATGATGTTCACGTAATGCCGGAGCGGATACTGTTTGTTTTCCGTTGGTTTGGCCATGGCTTCCTAGCGCCGCATCCTTTCCCGCGCTTAGCTTTTCTATGAATGCGCTTTTACGGAGGTTTAACCCTATTATAAAACCTTTGGCTGAAAAAAGGATACGTAAGACCATGCGGCTTGCGGGAAAAGTCCGGAAAGTGCAAACGAAGGTCTGGATTGCGTTATGATTTTTCCGGCTGCAACCATTTATACTGGAAGTGTCCAAATTCACTTACAACATTTGGATTAGGAGGATGAAATAGTACCAAAGCCTACAACCGGTATATAGGTACGGAATAAAAGGGAGATGGATAATGTGGCAAGACGTTTTAAGGCGTTTATGGCATCCGTAGTGGCGGTACTTATGGCCGCGGTGTTGTTGGCGGGCAATTTCACGTATATTCAGCCCGTTCGTGCGGCGGGTGTAGAGGGCGTAGTAACGCAGGCCGATCCTGGCCCGGTTCCGGATAGCTCGCTGCGGGTTCACTATCAGCGCGCCGATCAGCAGTACAGCCATTTGGGCCTGTGGCTGTGGGGCGACGTAAAGACGCCGTCCGAGCAGGCGGGCAGCTGGCCGGGCGGGGCGGCCTCTTTTGACGGCAACCAAACTACAAGCTACGGGGCTTATCTTGACATTCCGCTCAAGGTCAATGCCGCTCATCTTAATTTCATCGTCGTCGACAAGACGAACGGGGTCAAGGAAGGCGGCGATAAGTACGTCGCGTTGACGGCGTCGGGGCCAAAGGAAGTATGGATCAAGGAAGGTTCAGATGAGGTGTCTCTCCAGAAACCGTCCGGGCCGCCTACCGGAGGGCCTGAAGACAGTCTGGCTAATTTTCCCGCATGGTCGCAGGATTCCGTGATTTACGAAGTCAATGTCCGGCAGTTTACGAAAGAAGGCACATTCGCGGCGTTCGAAGCGCATTTGTCGCGGCTTAAGGAGCTTGGTGTGGAAGTTTTGTGGCTGATGCCGATCCACCCAATCTCGCAGGAGAAGCGGGTCGGCACGTTAGGATCGTATTATTCGGTCGCAGACTATAAGGCGGTGAATCCGGAGTTCGGGACGATGGACGATTTCAAACGCCTGGTGGACAAAGCGCACGACATGGGCTTTAAAGTCATGTTGGATTGGGTGGCCAACCACACCGGCTGGGATCACCCGTGGATACAGAATAAATCGTGGTACGTGACCGACGCCGGAGGCAACATCGTCGCCCCGGAAGGCTGGTCGGATGCTGCCGAGCTGAATTACGACAATCGCGACATGCGCGCGGCGATGATCGACGCGCTTGTTTACTGGGTAAGGGAAGCGGACATCGACGGCTTCCGGGCCGATTTCGCCTCCGGCGTGCCGCAGGATTTCTGGGAGACGGCGCGGCGGGAGCTGGATCGAGTCAAGCCGGTTTACATGTTGGCCGAGGATGATACCCAAATAGGATTGCTTAAACAAGCCTTCAACTCGAACTATAATATGGGGCTGTTCTACAACATCATGAAGCAAATTCCAGGCGGGGGAGTCAGCGCCGCAGACGTCAAAGCTTTTTTGGATGCCCAGGCGCAAAAATACCCCAGAGGCGCTTACCCGATGAATTACATTACCAACCATGATACGAACTCGTGGGAAGGCACCGCCTCCGAAATGTTCGGCAAGGCGGAGAACCTGGTGGCCGCGCTTAGCTTTACCGTGCCCGGCATGCCGTTGATCTACTCGGGCCAGGAAGCGGGCCTGAACAAACGGCTGCAGTTCTTCGAAAAGGATGAGATCGACTGGAGCGATTTGTCCAAGCAGGATTTTTATAAGCGGCTGATTCAAACCAAGCGGGAAAATCCGGCGCTTTGGAACGGCAACGCGGGTGGGCCGATCAAGTATTTGGCGGCGGACGACGGACAAGTGCTCGCGTTCGAGCGGGAGAAAGACGGGAACAAGGTGATCGTGATCCTCAACCTGTCGGGGACGGCGCGCACGGCAACCGTTCAGGCTGAAGCTTCCGCGGGCCGTTACTACGATATTTTCGAGCAATCCTATACGGATATCGGGGCCGGGCAAACCTTTACGCTGGCGCCGTGGGGATACCGTATTTTTGCAAAGTCCGAATAGTGACAATAATAGTCCAGTTTACGTTATCGCCCTCTTCCGGCCGGGAGAGGGCTGTTTTGTGCGGGCGGATGAACACGCGGAAAAAGTCCGGTTAGCGCCTGCTTCCGGTCCGGTAAACGCGCCAGGCGGGGCTTTATACTTAGGTTGTTGGAAGAGTAAGGAGGGGATGTCATGAAATCCGGTTCTTTGGACATCGGGCGGACGCTCGGCCGGGTCAAACGCAACGGAGGACTCTATTTGCTGCTGTTGCCCGCGTTTGTGCTTACGCTGCTGTTTGCGTACAAACCGATGTACGGGGTGCTTATCGCCTTTAAGGACTACAGTCCGGCGCTCGGCATCGGCGGCAGTCCGTGGGCGGGGTTCAAGCATTTTGAGAAATTTTTCAATTCGTATCAATTTTCCACGACGATCAAGAACACGATTGTGATCAGCCTGTACAGCATCGCCACATTTCCGATTCCGATCGTGCTGGCCTTAATGGTCAATCAGATGCGGGCGGGCCGGTTCCGGCGTTTTTTCCAGACGGTCTCGTACATGCCGCATTTCATCTCGACGGTCGTGATGGTCGGGCTGATGCTCATTTTGCTCTCCCCGAGCACCGGATTGGTCGGCAATCTGTATAAATTGTTCGGCGCCGAGGCGCCCGATCTGATAGGCTCGGCCGCGGGGTTCAGCAGTTTGTACGTCTGGTCGGACGTGTGGCAGCATGTCGGATGGGACAGCATCATTTTTATCGCCGCGCTGTCCACGGTTGATCCGAGCTTGTACGAGGCGGCCACGGTCGACGGGGCCAGCCGCTGGCACAAAATCCGCTACATCGATCTCCCGATGCTGATGCCAACGGCGATTACGCTGCTGATTTTACGGGTCGGCGGACTGCTTGGGGTCGGGTTTGAAAAAGTGTACCTGATGCAAAACGACCTGAACATTACCGCCAGCGAAATTTTATCCACGTACATTTACAAAATCGGGCTGCTGAGCAGCCAGTACAGCTTTTCCTCGGCCGTCAACCTGTTCAACACTGTGATCAATTTCTTGCTGCTGATTCTGGTGAACCAGATTTCCAAAAAATACAGCGAGAACAGTCTTTGGTAAAGGAGGGAAAAGAACATGGACACAGGGCATCCGGCGGTAAGTCCGGCCGCGCAGCCGGTCAATAACCGATCCTCCGACAAGGTGATGGAGGTGGCGCTATATATATTCGCGGTTCTGTTTCTGATCATCTTGATCTATCCGCTTTATTTTATCGTCATCGCCTCCTTCAGCGATCCGTCTGCGGTGGCGAACGGGCAGGTATGGTTTTATCCCAAGGGTTTCACGCTGGACGGGTACAAGGAGCTGCTGAAGCACGAAAATATTTGGATCGGCTACCGGAACACGATTTTGTATACTGTAGTTGGCACAGCCATCGGTCTGATCGTCAACGTGTCGGCGGCTTACGCGCTGTCGCGCAAAGATCTCGTCGGCCGGAAATTTCTCTCTTTGTTTTTTATTTTTACGATGTTTTTCAGCGGCGGGCTGATTCCTACCTTTCTAACGGTCCGCGATTTCCACCTGTACGATACGTTTCTGGTCATGGTTCTGCCGTTTTCCGTCATCGTGTACGACATTATCGTTGCCAGAACCTTTTTTCAGTCGAGCATTCCCGAGGATTTGTGGGAGGCGGCGCAGATCGACGGCTGCGGCAACCTCCGTTATTTCGTCCAAATCGTGCTGCCACTGTCCAAAGCGATCATCGCGGTACTGGGACTTTGGATCGCCGTCGGCTACTGGAACTCTTATTTCAACGCTTTGATTTATTTGAAAAATCCCGACCTGCATCCGCTGCAGTTGATCCTGCGGAACATTCTGATCACGAACCAGATGCAGTCCGGCATGGGCACCGGCGAAGCCGCGCAAATCGCGCTCCGGCTGGCCAACCTGATGCGCTATTCCGTCATCATCGTCGCCACCGTGCCGATCATGTGTGTGTACCCCTTCCTGCAAAAATACTTCAACCAGGGAGTCATGATCGGAGCGGTAAAAAGTTAATATAAACCAATGATTAAGGGGGATGCTCTATGAACAAACAAGCCGGTAAATTTGCGGCGAAAAAATGGGTGTCACTGCTGCTTGCGGCCGCACTGGCCTTCGGACTCGCCGGCTGCGGCGGCGGCAATGCCGGGAACGGCGGCGGCAGTGCGCCGGACGCGGCGGGCAATTTCAACAAGGAAGGCCTGCCGATCGTAAACGAACCCGTGACACTTAAGGTGCTGACCATGCGCTGGGGCAATATGGGGGATACGTTCACCCAAAACCAGTGGCTCAAGGACCTGGAGACGAACACAAACGTTAAAATCGAATGGCAGGTCGTATCCTCCAACGACTGGGGCGAACAGAAATCGATCATGCTGGCCAGCGGCTCGCTGCCGGACATCATCCTGGGCGACCAGACGTTTTCCGATTCCGATATCGTCAACAACTTAAGTTATTTCCGCCCGCTCGACGATTACATCGACCAGTACATGCCGAACCTCAAGGCAGCGATGGAGGAGACCCCGGAGCTGAAAAAAATCAGCACATTCCCGGACGGCAAAATCTACTCCCTGCCGACCCGGCTGCCTTCGCGGCCGAAAACGAAAAACCAGCCGGTGATCAACAAAGCCTGGCTCGATAAATTGGGGCTGCAGGTTCCGGATACGGCCGACGATCTTTACAACGTGCTGAAAGCGTTTAAGGAACAGGACCCCAACGGCAACGGGAAGCAGGACGAAATTCCCTATACCGAAACCGGGCTGGCCCCGGATTTCCTGAATCCGTTCGGCATCACCGACATCAACGCCAACAGCATGCTGGTGAAGGACGGCAAACCCGTCTTTTACCCGATCAGCGAGGAATACAAGGAAGGCCTCAAGTTCGCGCATAAACTGTACGCGGAAGGCTTGATCGACAAGGAGCTGTTCACCCAGGACGCCACGATGACGTCGGCCAAGCAGCAAAACGCTGAGGTTCCGATCGTCGGGTTCACAAACCAGTGGACGCCGGACGCGGTATTCGGCAAATGGAGCGGCCAATATGTTACGATTCCGCCGCTCGCCGGACCGGACGGGAACCGCTACAATCCGGGCAATCCGAACGGCATGAGCTTTAACCGCAACGAACTGCTGATTACGACGTCGTGCAAATATCCGGAGGTGGCCGCCCGCTGGGCCGACCAGTTCTACACCAACGAGGCGAGTATCCAAAATTTCTGGGGCGCGATCGGCACGGTCATCCAGAAAAACGACGACGGAACCTATACGCTGATGGACCCGCCCGAAGGCACCAGCGCCGATGCCTGGTATTGGGAACAGTCTTTGCGCGATTTCGGACCGAAATACGTCAGCCCGTCCTTCGAGAAAAACATCGTACTGAACCCCGAGGCCGGTGACGGTCTGAAGCTGGAGATCGACAAAATGGGCAGCGAATACGTCACCACGCCGTTCCCGAACGTTATGTATACGGCCGAGGAATTCCAGGAGCTGCCGACCCTGACGACCGATATCGACAGTTACGTGGCGGCGATGCGTGCCCAGTGGGTTACGAAAGGCGGCATCGATGAGGAATGGGAGGCTTACGTGAAGAAGCTGGACGACATGGGCCTGGACAAACTGATGAAAATCCGCACCGCTGCGTACGACCGGTATATGAGCGTGAAATAATGCCGCGGGTGAAATCTGAGAAATATTGACGGCGCGGCTGTAGGGGAATAACGTAACGCTCTGACCTTGGAATAGAATATTCTAAGGCCGGGGCGTTTTTCCATGTTCTAGAGAGCGTTGGTATCGAGGATACCTTGGGTGCTATACTGTTAGTGAAGCCATGGCAGCGGGGCTGGACCGGGCGGAAAGCAATATTGATCGTGGGCAAATTCCCGGGGCGTGGCGCAGTGTTCTGATTGGAAATATCCAATAGAATTGGAATGTAATTGGGGAAATCGACGGTTTGATTGGATATTTCCAATAGATGAGGCTCGTAAGATTGGAAAACGGCGATTTAAGCGCAATCTATTGGATTTTTTCCAATGAGACTTCAAAATGGAGTGCGATTTTCGGCAATCTGTTGGATTTTCTCCAATGTGGAGTTCATGAAACTCTGAAGCCATACATTATCGATCAGGCTGCCCGTTTATAGAGGAAGGCTGATCGAATAGAAAAGACGGTGGTTTGTTTGCTATCCAGACTCGTTAACCTGATCCCTCGGGATTGGCTCGTTTATATGTATAAATATATGCCGTCGAAAAAATTCAAAAACTGGGTCGTTTACCGGACTCAGCATAAATTTATGGTTGCCGTCTTGGGTTTGATCACCAATGAGCGGGGGCAAGTGCTGCTGCTAAAGCATGCTTACCGTGGAAATGAGCCATGGGGGATACCAGGAGGCTGGATGGAGCTGGAGCAGCCGGAAGCCGCGCTGGTCAGGGAGATTTATGAGGAGACCCGATTCAATGTACAGATAACCGGACTGGCCAAGGCCATTTATGACAAGAAGCCGGCAAAGGTTGAAATCGTTTTTAGAGGAAGTATCGTTGGCGGCACCTTTACTCCCAGCGTCGAAATCTCTGACTATATGTACTGTGACCCGGGACACTGGCCGCAGGGGTTGCCGGCGGACCAGAAGAAACTGATCCGGGAGCTTCTCGCCCGCCATTAATTTCCACCAAAAACAAGAAGCCCCCGCCCCGAGAATTCACACGCTCGCAGACGGGGGCGTTGTTGCCGTTGTTGCCGCTACCGCTTCAATTATTCTTTCATTTTCGCTTCCAATTCCTGCGACGCTTGTTCAAGCACGCGGAAGGTAACTGGGTCCGGAAGCCGATAATCGCTTGGCAGCGAGGTAAACACACGGTCCCAAACCTGACCGTCCACGATCACGAGTTTCTCGGTATCTCCGACCGGGCGTGTAAACCACCGGCTGTATTTGTCACCGCTGACAAATGAGTATTTTTTCATCATCATGCACCTCCCCTGCGTTTTTGGATGGCGTATTCGTAGACCGCCAAATAATGGTCGACCATCTGATTCAGGTCCCAGTGTTTGGCAGCCCATTGCTTGGCGTTTACGCCGAGACGGAGTCGAAGCTCATCGTTTTCCAGCAGCATTTCTAATTGATCACTGAGGGAGTCTATATCCCCTACGGGGTAAACCAATCCTGTCTGCTTGTGGGACACCATCTCCGGCAAGCCGCCGGAATCGCTGACGATGACCGGCAACCCGGCAAGCTGGGCCTCAATGACCGATAGTGGCTGGTTATCCAGCAAGCTGGGCTGCACGAAAATATCGGCCTGCTGCAGCATTTGCGGTACGTCCTGGCGCTTTCCCCAGAATACGACGTCGTCCTCCAGGCCCAGCGCTTTGGCTTGAGCGCGCAGTTTCACCTGCAGATCTCCTTCGCCGGCAAGCCAGCACACCCAATCGCTTCGCTGTTGTTTCAGCCCGGCGAGCGCACTGATCAGGTGATGCGCCGCCTTCAGCTCGATCAGACGCCCGGCGAACATAATTACCTTCTTGTCTGCCGGCTTGCGAACGTCGGAAACCTCCTTCATCCGGTTAGCATAAGCGGCCTGATCGTAACCGTACGGGTACATCCTTAGCTTTTTAGCGGGGATGTTGAAATCCTGGATCAGCATGTTTTTAAGCCAATCGTTGGCGACAATGGTCGCTTCCGGGGAGGATGCGCCAAAATGTTCCAGCGCATGAAAATACGCTTTGGCGACGGAGTTGGTGGAGGATTTGTGTACAGTGCCGAACTGGCGCTCTACTTCGCGCGCGACGCTGCCGTGCAGCGAAGCGACCAGCGCCGCGCCGCCGGTGCGGATCCGCTGGATGCAGCCGGAGGCAATGACGTCCTGGACGTGAATGACATCGTATTGCCCTACGTTTAAGTACGCGGCCGCCAACTCGAACATGTACCGTTCGAGCTCCGTGTATAATACGAGCTGGTTCCGGTGAATGGCAGGATAGGTTTCTTTGCTTAATTTTTCCGAAAGCAGCGGACGAACTTTGCCTTTATGGAACTTGGCTTTGCCGATGATCGAGACATACGGGTTGCCCGGATCACCGCCATTCCCCAGGAGATCGACCTCATGGCCGCGGTCCTGCAGTTGTTTCTGCAGCTGCAGCATAAAAGGCCAAACACCGCCGACATGAGGGACCGCCCAGTACGTTGCCAACAGAATCTTCATGTTCGCAGCCCCCCTTTAGTTTAAAAATCCGCCGTCTTTCAGCATCTGTCCGATTTCTTCCCTGCTCATCAAGCCGGATGAGTTCGAGGTATAGGATTTCGCTTGAGCCCGCGGGAATGCTGCATAGTGCCGGGATAACTCCTCGCTGCCCGGGGAGGGGAGCACGACGAAATATCGTTTGCCGTCTTTATCGTACAAGACCGTGTGCTTCACCTCATGATCGGAAATCAAGTGCTCGTGCAGCTTCTCGCCGGGGCGGACGCCGATGACTCTGAGCTCCGTGTCCTGGTTCCCGTATTTCTCCCGGATGACTTCCGCCAGGTCGGTAATTTTGCAGGCTGGCATATCCGGAAGGAAGATTTCCCCGCCGAGCCCGTCCGTCAAAGCGTCCAGCATCAGCTCCGAGGTGACATCGCTGGTGACGAAATAACGGGTCATCGCTTCGTCGGTAATGCCGATCCGGTTACTCTGGCGGATTTGGTTTTTGAACAGCAGCACGACGCTTTCGCTCGTTCCGATGACATTGCCGCTGCGGACGGAAATAAATCTCGTATGGGCGCTGACCGAATCGGCGTACAGCACCAGCTTTTCCCCGATCGATTTGGTTAGCCCGTAAAAATTGGACGGATTCGCGGCTTTGTCCGACGAGACGTTGATCACTTTTTTGACTTTGCCGCGGATCGCCGCCTCGACCAGGTTTTGGGCGCCCAACACGTTGGTTTTCAGCGCCTCCAGCGGCTGGTTCTGGCAAATGTCGACATGCTTCAGGGCAGCCAGGTGAAATACGTAATCGATCCCGTCGCACGCTTCGATAAGCGCTTCTTTATCGCGAATATCCCCCACTTTGAAGGTCAATGCCGGATGACCCATTTCCCGGTGCATTTTAACCTGGTGGGATTCGTTGCGGGAATAGACGATGATTTGGCCCGGATCGTACGTTAAAAGCTTTTGCACCAGCCCATACCCCCAGGAGCCGGTTCCCCCGGTAACCAAAATTTTGCTGTTTTTAATCATGTTTCTCACTTTTCTCCCCCCTCGTTCAAGTTGGGTACGTAACGGATTTCTTGAAAAATTTGCTTCCATTGAAGGTCATTGCCGCTCCATTTATCGAGATCGGACAGCTCTATGGCGCAAACCTTCTCGAGCGGCCAGTTTAATTCAACAGTGCCCCTTACCTGCGTGTGATTGACGAGCAGCACCCGGAAATCGTACTTGACGGTGCGATTCAGCGTCTGTTCCAGCAGCTCGGCTTCTTCCAAAGTACCTTCGGTGCGCACGAACAGAATCCGCCGGCTCGTGGCCAATCTGTTCAGGAACCGCTCGATACGCCGGTCATATTTGGCCTTCACTTCGGGATAAGCGGCAAGGTCGGCCACCGTATTTTTACTCGCTTCGAAATCGTGGCTGGAAATAATGGAATTCGCGTCATCTGTCACCCAGATCATCCCGGTTTCCGTTACGCCGCCTACCCGCAAATTTTCCAGCTCCATAAATCCTTTGAACCGAGTGTTGATCAGCCGGCATACATCGTCAAGATTCGGCGAAGCCACCCAGTCAAATACGCCGGCGTAGGGACGAAGATTGTTTTTTTCCAGCTGCAGCGAAGATAAACATAGGTCTCCCAAGCTGAAGATTGCGTCGTAGCTGCCTTTTAAATCTGCCAGTTTCATCCCTTAATCTCCTTTCTTTTTTTAATGAATCCTGTTCCCGACTCTATCGTTCTCACCTCACTCTATCGTTTTCTAATACTATGAAATGCAAGATTCTCTGCATCTGCTTGGGTACTCATATGAATTTTAAAAAAATTTGCTAGTTTTTGATTTTCAGAGATAAGCGTACAAGCACGGCTGCTCGATAGAAACATAGATTAGTAGAGAAGACGGAAAAGAAAGGAGTTGGCGATAGGGATGCCGGTAAAATTACTCGTGATCGGGGTTCCGGAATCCGGACTCGGAGAGATGTATTCCCTTCTGGCGGAGCTGCTGCCGCTTCGCAAGGGAACATGGGTGAACCAGTGGGAGGGGGATGTACAAACCGAATTGCTGAAATTGAAACCCGGGGAAATCCGTTCGGGGTACCTTTACCACAGCGAGACAATGAGACGGTTTTTGGATGCCCAGCAAATTCGCCGAATTTTCATGGTCAGAGATCCGCGCGACATGATCTTAAATTTGCTTCTCACCATTTTGAGGGACCCCAAACACCCGCATCAAAAATATTTCCTTCAACATTTAAAATCGATGGATGAGCGTCTGCTCCGGACGATTACCGGTTTTATGGAAAGCCGGGCCGTCTCCAAGCAGTACGGAGAGGTGCAGATTGGCTACGGGGACATCAATGATCATTACAGCCGGTATTTGCGCTGGATGGACGATCCGGGCACCTTGACGATTCGTTATGAAAAGGCCGCCGGCGATCCCAAGCTGCTGCACGAGGAGCTTGCGCGTATCGTGGATTATGTGTGGCCCGATCTTCAGGAGGGGGAACGGAAGTTTACGAAGGAGCAGTACATCCAGCGGATCAGTCAATTGAAGCTGGAGCTCCCGGAACATCTTTTGCCGCCGGAGGAGTGGAAAAAGGAGTACACCCCGGAGACCATAGCCGCATTCAAAAAAGTTGCGGGCGAGTTGCTCATCTACTTGGGGTATGAACAGGATTTTGATTGGTGAAAAATGAAGCAGATCATAAAATGGCCTTCCCGCAGTCGAGGGAGGGTCTGTTTTTTTTAAGATTATATCTATAACTCAACTTCCGCAGCATAATTATCGTTTTTCATGGAAAGAAGGTCGGCCCGATGGGATCAACTGCAAAAGTGCACGTTATTCTCTTGAAATTACCATTTCGCGGTGCTTGAAATGCAAAAATACATCTCATTTGTGCCTATCCGATAAAAAAGTAGCTTTTGGCCGAAAATGAACTGCACTTTTACCCTTGCGGATTGTTGTAATTCTGAATAACCACCATATCCTCCAACTATTGAAGATCTCGGGTGACAACATAAAGGAAAAAAAGGGCGCTATATCAGCGATACCCCCCATGTTGCGTGAAATAGAGGAATTTTATGGCGCTATTTTCACGATTTAGTGGCGAAAGGCCGGACTTTCGACCTGTTCATCGAAAATAAGACCCAAAAGTTCCCCTATGGTGATGAATAGGCTCACATTCGGAAAATAAGACCCTAAAGTTCCTCTATTTTATGGGGACGGGCGATACTGAGCACAAGTCAAGGGGTATCCGTATTTTAAATTGTAACCACAGAGTCAATTGACCGTATAGTAAAAAAAGCGTATAGTTTGTATATACATAAAATTCCAATGCAAACAATATTGTGGATGTTATCCTCCATTACAAAAGGGAAGGAGTGGTTAAATTGAACTCATCTACGATACTTGCAGAAGTTTTGTTATATATGAAACAAAATAGTTTAAGCACAAGACAGTTTGCTTTGAAGCTGGATATTAACGTAGGAACGTGTAGTTATTTGTTAAATGGTGCTCGAACACTAACCGTCGATCATTTGGATCGAATTACAGAAGTATTGGGATTTCCTAAGGGACACTTTTATGAAAACTACATACATGAATATCTCCAAGATCTCGATCCCAACTGGCGCAGGATCGGTCCCTTCCTTCGTAAATGTGCGGAAATAGGTAAATTGGACTGCATCCGGGAAACCGTAAGTTTATTATTGGATGATTTGATGTATACCACCCCGTTATTTGATATGGCGGAAGAGTTGTTCGAAAAGGGCAACTATGCGGCAGCCGAAATACTGTATGAAAATGTGGCTATAAGCGAGACAAGGCAGTATTCGGAACGGTTGGCCTTATGTCAGTACCGGCTGTTTAAAATCCGGATCGGGGAAGACCAGGTGCGGAATCTCAAATTTGCCTACCAATTTGAACCCTTCGTTGACCGGCTGGATGAAGTCCGGCAGTTGGATGCCTTGAAGGATTTAGCCAACTTGTATCGTTCCGTACGCCAATGGGATCGGGTGGAAGCATTAGCTTATGAGATGGAGCATAAAGCAAAAATACTATATTTTAGCGAAAAACGATCCAAGACTGCATTTCAGGAAATGCAGCGCAAACTAAGCAGGCCGCTTTTCGTATACATTGCCTATGCAAAACTGTTATGTGCTGATGTTTGTGAAGGTAGGAATGATTTTGAAAAAGCGCTGCAGTATACTTATGAATACGCGGATTTAAGCTGGGTGAGAGAAACGGATGCAGGTACCAAGTACTGTCTGGATTTATTCCAAAAGTGGTCACAGGCTAACATTTATGCAAATAAACTTATGGGGGGCAGTATCGGTGTTCTCCCGGAATATGTTGAGTATCTCCGTCAACACCCGGAAGAGATTCTACAGGGATTATTTAATATTCTGTATGCTGCTAACCGATATCAAATGGATGTGGACCATATCCTGCAACAATTTAGTTCAGAAATAGAAGCTTATGAACATCAACAAACAAATGATTTTTATATGAGTCAGGTGATACCTGATTATTTTAACAAGTTTTTGTACGATCTTACTTTTTATTATGTTCATAAGGGGGATTACGAAAACGGATTCAAATATATGATGCCGGGTCTGGAAAATTCAGTTATGATTAATAAAGAGGACAGTATTATTAAGTTTATGGTTTTATTTGAACAAGTTAGACACATAGCATCTGAAGAAATATGTTTAAAGTACAAAAACATAGTCAGTGAGGTGCGTCAGGCTGTATGAAGAGTAAAATAATTATCGCAGCGGCTATGCTTGTATCTTTATTATTGGTTATTCCCGGTACAAGTTTTATTGATCAGCCTACTGTCATAACCTATGGTCAGCATGGTGGTTTTTAGAGGCATTAATTTCAATATATTTAATTATAAGTAACGAGACTGTCCTCAAAAGTAAGTTTGCTTGATAGACAGCTGATTTAAAAACATATGAAAATGAAGAAAAGGCGATGCAGATGATTTTCTGCATCGCCTTTTCCCGTTAATCTATTGTCGCTTTTTTGGCCGGAATCCCCGGTGGTTAATCGGACAAGCCCGCCTTGTTAAGCAGCAGATACAACGCCGAGGCGGCGGTTTCGCGCGTGGCGGTGGCGTTTGGACGGAAGTTGGTTCCGCCGTCAGCTTCCACACCGCCGATGACGCCGGCGGCCGTTAACGCCTGAACGCTGTCTTTGGCGTAAGCGGCAATTTCCGCCGCATCGGCGTAAGCGGCGGCCGGCGAATCGCCCTGTGGCAGCTCGGCTCCCGTAAACGCCAAAGCTCTTGCCAGAATCGCCGCCATTTCCTGACGCGTTACGCTTGCGCCGGGGGCAAACACACTTTGGCTTTTGCCATGGATGATGCCGGCTTCATTAGCGGCGGCGATGTCTTCGGCGAACCAGTCGGTCGCCTTCACGTCGCCGAACTTGGCGGCTGTACCTTGTGCTTTCAGACCAAGCGCCCGTACGAGCAAGGACGTGAATTCCGCGCGGGTCAAGTTGCCGTTTGGCGAAAACTTGCCTGTGGAAGTTCCTTCAATGATGAACTTGCTTGCCAACGCCTGAATATGGTCCGCTGCCGGGGAACCGGCAAGATCCGCGAATTGAATCGTGCGAGTGACGGCGGCATACACGGAAAATCCAGGACGGTTTACCGTGACCAGCGTCGTCTTGTCTTCCCGGGCCGTGAATACCGAAGCGACCGGTCTGACTTCATCGTTCTCATCATAAAGGACTCCGGCCGTGCCCGGCTCAATTTGACCCGGTACCGTGAACGCCCGCTTGATGAAAGTGCCGGCCGGAACCTTGAGCGGCGTGCTTCCGGACTCGGCAACCCAGTTCGCTGCAAAAAGCACCGGCGTCCCGAGAACCGTTGCACCGGGAGCATGCTCCGTAAAGGCGGCTGTGCCGGATTCGGACAGCTCGATGATCAGATCAAGTCCGGCGGAAGCCGGAGCTTGCGCCAGTAGGCTAACCGGCAAAGACAAAGCAGAGCCCGCTGCGCTAAACACGATCACGCTTTGCGGATGCAGGGCGGCCAGCTGCTTAACTTGCCCGGCTGGGAACGATGCCTTGGCGTTTGTCACGGTTGTGCCCGGCAAGCTGAGCACAATCGCAGCCGGCGATCCGGAACCGGCCGAAGCCAGTGCAGCGCTCAGCTCGCTGTCGCCTACCGTAGCTGTCGTAACGCCGCCATGCGCAGTCGTCTTGGCAGTGAGAGTTACCTGCTTATGGCCCGATGCAATAACGGCTTTTGCCGCGGCGCTCAAGCTTCCCGACGGTTCGGCGGGAGCTGGCGGATTCGAAACGGAACTACTGCCTTTGTCGCGGTCACCGCCACCGCCGCCGCCACCGCTTCCGCCACTACCGCCACCGTTTCCTTTGGAATTGTCCACCCGGAAGGAGGTGACGCTGTTGTACATAATTGCCGAGCCGTCCTTTCTCACGGCTATTTGATAGTTGCTGTCCAACTGAAGAGCGTAAATCCAAATTTTGTAGATGCCGTCCTCCAGATACCGGGTGACCGGTTGGCCTTGACCATCGAGGATCAAATTGCCGTTCGCATCGACGGGGTAATACGCGCTGCCGATTCCTTCGAAGGTATAAACCCCTGGCGCAAAACGGTCGTTAATGTCCTCGGTAACTTGATCCCCGATCAACCCGAGCATTTCGTCATTCACATTGTACACCCGAATTTGTAAAAAATTCGTATCAGTCGCCGTCACTTTAAAGCTCAAATCGGTCGATTTTTGCGTGCTGCGGTTCGGGTAAACAATGGAGTTAGTAACCTTGGCCTCCTGAATGCCGAATCCGTTTGCCGGCGGCTGTTTATCAACGTAAACCACAAACGGCAGATGCAGCTCCGGCAAGCCAGGGTTTGTCAGGTTGACCTGTCCTTCATAAAATCCGCTTGCGGCATCGGGAGCCGCTGTTAAGGTCAACTGGAACGTAGCGGTCTCACTGGCAGCGGCGGTCAACGCAGTTAGGTCAAGCGCGGCCTCCACGCCATGATGACCGCCGTGCCACACCACGGATGCCTCATAACTGACTTCTTGGTCCGACGTATTTTTCAACTGCAGGACATCGGTTTGGCTCGAGCCGGGAGCAACGACGCCGAGGCTCGCGGATGAGTTATAGTTAATGACGTTTTTGCGGTTGTAATTCGGATCAAGGATCGTGATCGGCTCAACGGCTTGCAGCAAAGCTGGCGTTTCGACCGCGTTTGCCACATTGGCGCGCCCGGCTCCTTGCTGGTATACCTCATATAAACCGCCAGCCCCATTGTCCAACACATCGGCGGTGTTAGCCAAGGCCGAGCGAACGTCAAAAGGCGTCCAATCCGGATGCTGCTGCAGGAGCAGCAGCGCCAAACCGGCCACATGCGGAGCCGCCATGCTGGTGCCGCTGCTGCGCATATAAGCCCGATCGTACGAGGCACCCTCCACGAGGTTGCCGTAGGCCGGATAACTGGACCTAATGTTGACGGCAGGGGCGACGATATCCGGTTTGATGCTCAGGTCTTTGTCGGCATTTGGCCCCCAGGAGCTGTAGGCGTACAAAGAGTCGCCCGGAACGATTTCCGACGGATACTCTTCGGGGAAGGTAAAGTTCAAGGCGAGCCTGTCATTTTCCGTCAAGGCCCGGGCCAAGGCGAGCCCGTCCTGTCTCCTGAGGT
Source organism: Paenibacillus macerans (assembly GCF_023715465.1). GTDB lineage: Bacteria > Bacillota > Bacilli > Paenibacillales > Paenibacillaceae > Fontibacillus > Fontibacillus macerans_A. Next base: position 191,552 of record NZ_JAMBOE010000005.1, on the reverse strand, counting down.
CAAGGGTCGGAATATAGTCAAAGGAATCCCCTTGAGGCAGGTTAATGTACCCGTCATACTCATCCGGAATCGCATCGCTTAACTCGGCGTTTTTGCCGCTGGCGTCAGCCATACCGTTAAAAATGGCGATAGCGACCGCGCCGCGCTCCTTGGCGTTGGCGATTTTGTAGGCAAAAGGCTGGGCCCCGCGGGAAACCAACACCACTTTGCCTTTGACATCCAATCCCGCGTAGTCTTCATCGCTGCCCAGGTTGGCATAGACGACCTCCAGCGGCTTCGTACCCAAAATGTTGCGAAAATCATCCTGCAATGTCTCCCATGCCATGACGTTAAAATCATAGGTTGCATAAGTTGCCGAGGTTGCCGAAGAGGAAGTGGCGTCCGATAAATCGGACGAATTGGCAAATTTGGAATCCAGGCTGCCCGAATAATGCAGGCTGTCGGTGTCTACGCCGCCGACCGCTATCGCCAACTGAGCCGTAGCCGGCGAGCCCATGCTGTAATTCCCCGGACCCGCGTTGCCATTGGCGACGACCGCCACGACGCCGGACAATACGGCGTTGTTGATGGCGACGGCATCCGGCGAATTGACGTCTTTTTCGGAATCGGAGCCTAACGACAGGTTGATCACGTCCATCCCGTCCTTGACCGCCCGTTCAATGCCGTCGATCACCTGTGCGGAGGAACCATTAGTTTGGGCAGGGTTTTCCTGATTTCGGCCCAGCACCTTATAGGCGTATAGCTCAGCCTCGTAAGCAATGCCTTTTTGCACGATGTCGCTTTCCGTATTGGCGGCCCGGCCGACGATCGTTCCCGCCACATGGGTGCCGTGCGACGTTCCTTCGTACCCAGTGCCGAGCGGATCGTCTTCTTGGGCGATCGGCGGTTCTTCATACGGGTCGTCGTCATTATAAAAAGAGTCATAACCGCCCTTGTAAGCCCCTGCGAGATCGGGATGCTTGTAATCGACGCCGGTGTCGATCACCCCGACCTTCAGGCCTTTGCCCGTGAGCCCTTTTTCCCAGGCGAGGTCGGCTCCGATTTGCTTGATCGGATTGATTTCAAAAGGAGCGCCATCATCCATCGAAGCAGTCTCCAGCGGAACCGGATACCATATGCTGTTCTCATGGATCGATTTGACACCGGGGACGTCCGCCAGCTTTGGGATTTGATTGGCCGGAATCGTAATTTCAAAACCGTTGAGCACGGTGTCGTACTGATAATTCACGTCCAGATCCAGGCCCTGTCCGGCCGCGGTATGTAAAAATTTCTGCTGTTCATTGTTGACCGTAGCTTCCGTCGTTACTGCAGCCAAAGAGCGCATGCCGGCTTTGGCCGCAAATTTTCCGGCCGCGGCAGGTTGGCCGTCGAGCTGTACGATAATTCTGACCGGTTCCTTGGATGACGTATCGATTTGAGGCGATATCACCGGTTCCGAAGCTGGTTCGGTTTCGGAGTTTAAAACCTGACTGATTAATGGCGAAGGCTCCGAGCCGGAAGCTGTGGTTGTACCGGGGAAAGCTCCTGTGGCGATCAGCCCCAGGGCAAGCAAACAGATGAGCCATGTGCGAAAACGAATTCTGCTTATCAACGCTATCTCCTCCCAAAAACGAAAATTGGTTACACGCGAGCTGTTGCCGGTTATCACACATGCATGAAGCCGATGGGATTCCCGGGTATAACTCAATGAACCTCCCTTCCTATATGTGAATATAGTAGAAATTCAAGAAGATTCTACCATCCGCAGGCTAAAATAACTATATCATTGTAGGTATATTTCTGAAAAGATAGAGTAGGCATGGAATGATATACTGAAATGGTGTAAAGCGTTCCGTGATTCTAGTTTTTAGTGAGGGCGGTTGCCGATGCGCGATTTTTCAACGATAGAATATTTGCGGGCAGGAAACCCGAGGCAGCAAGAGGCTTACAAAGCGATGGTGGACATAAAAATAATGGATCTGCTCGCTCCCTACCAACCCGTATTGGCCGGAACAATTCCGCTCGGCATCAACCTGCCGGCCAGCGATCTGGACATCATATGCGAGGTTTACGACCACGAAAAGTTTCAGAGAGACGCAGAGTTACTGTTTGGCGGGTACGAGGATTTCCGGTGCAAGCCGAAAATCGTCAACAGAGTGATGCGGACGGTAGCGAATTTTGCGGCCGGCGGATTCCCATTCGAAATTTTTGCCCAGTCCGTGCCGGTCACCAGACAAAATGCCTACAAACATATGGTGATTGAGCATCGTATTTTGGAATTGGCCGGAGCGCAGGCCTCACGGGAAATTCGCCAGAGAAGGCAGCAGGGCATGAAAACGGAGCCGGCATTTGCCGATTGGCTTGGGTTGCCCGGGGATCCTTACGACGCTTTGCTGGAGTTGTCCGATTGGGAAGACCGGAGGTTGGCTGAATTTGTATATACGGCTGCCCTATCACGTAAGATTAGTTCAACTTATATAGGAAAGGACGGTATGCATGATTAGCAAAAACAACGCGGAACACTACATTTGGGGGGAGCGCTGTGACGGATGGAGGCTGGTGGACCGGGAAGAAATGAGCGTCATTCACGAAAAAATGCCCCCAAACACCTGTGAAACCAGGCATTTTCATATTAAAGCAAGCCAGTTTTTCTTCGTATTATCCGGAAACATGCATATTGAAGTCGACGGTACGGAGCATCTCCTTCAAGCCTATGAAGGGATCGAAGTCCGGCCGGGAACTCCGCATCAGGTGTTCAACAAATCGGAGCACCCGCTCGAGTTTCTCGTCTATTCGCAGCCCAACACGCGTAACGACCGGGTGCAGGCTTGATCGCATGGATTATGCGGGAGTTTTGAAAGGAGAAATGGATATGTTCAAGCACCACGCCGAGTCCATTGAAAAGCTCAAAGCCAAGCTGGCCAATAGAGCGGACATATTGGCTTTATTGATTTCGGGCTCGATTGCGCACGGATTTGCCAAGGCTTCCTCCGATGTGGACGTAATGATGGTCGTGTCCGACGAGGATTACGCCCGGCGTTTAAGTACCGGCGAGCTCACCTATTGGGAGAATGAAGTGACGGAATATGAATCCGGCTATGTGGATGGAAAATACGTCTCCTACGGCTTCCTGCGGCAGGTGGCGGAGAAAGGGAGCGAGCCGGCCCGCTTTGCTTTTGAGGGGGCGATCCCCGTTTTTTCAAAGGTGGACGGGTTGGAAGAACTGCTCGCGGAGATCGTCCGGTATCCGGTGGAACGTAAGCAGGAAAACATAGCCCGTTTTTTGGCCCAATTGGAGGCGTGGAAATGGTACTCCGTGGAGGCCTTCAAGCATGATAACCTTTATTTGCTGCAGCATTCCGTCAACAATTTGGTGTTGTTCGGCGGACGTTTGATTTTGTCGCATAACGAAATGCTCTACCCTTATCACAAATGGTTCCTGAAAGTACTGGAAAATGCGCCGCATAAACCGTACGATTTGCTGGGGTTAATCGACCGGGTGCTCAAGGCGCCGACGGCTGGTCATATCGAGGAGTTTTACCAGTCCGTCAACACGTTTACCGATTGGGGGAACAACGGGCAAAGCTGGCCGTCGCGGTTTATGGAGGACAACGAGTTGAACTGGCTGCACGGCTTTACTCCGGTCGGCGATATCTAGCTTAGCGAAAAATAAAGGAAAAAAATGTATCTATTTCGGCGCGATCATATATTTTAAATATAATAGTGGAATTTTATGGCGCTATTTCCCTGAATCGCAGGGACATGGCCCCCGTTTACCCTACCCGTTGGAAAATAAGACCATAAAATTCCGCTAATGGTAACAAGCGTGCGCAAATTAGGAAAATAAGAACATAAAGTTCCGCTATTTTCAAACGCTAAGCCAGCCCAGGCTATAGTCCAAGCAGAGCTTGTGATCAGAAAAAGGGACGCCAAATTTTTAATCGGTTAGTATCGACAACGGCAGCAAATTGGGGTATACATGAAATCATTAATAAAGGAGGCGAAATGAGAAATGGACTATAGATATCCGATCGGCAAATTTGAATTTACGGGTGAAATAACCGCCGCCCAACGGGAGCAATGGATCCGGGAAATTGAGACTTTGCCCGCAAGAATGAGGCAGGCGGTCGCGGGATTAAGCGAAGATCAATTAAACCTGCCTTACCGGGAGGGAGGCTGGACGCTCCGACAGGTCGTGCACCATGTGGCCGACAGCCATATCAATGCTTATACTCGTTTTAAACTGGCATTAACGGAAGACAACCCGACGATCCGGCCTTATTTCGAAGACCGCTGGGCGGAGCTGCCGGATTCCCGGGCGGATATTCAAGTTTCGCTGGCCTTGCTTGAGGCGCTGCACCAAAGATGGGGGATATTGCTGAAATCGCTGAGCGAAGCGGATTACGCGCGGACATTCCAGCACCCCGAATCGGGCAAAACAACCAGTCTGGCTTATAATCTGGGCACTTACGCTTGGCACGGCAACCATCATCTGGCTCACATTACGTCATTAAGAACTAGGCTCGATCTTTAGACAGATTGGAGAATCCCTAAGACTTTGGAAGGCGTTGGACAAATGAAGACGATATCTTACCGGAAAACAGTGGCATGGGGCAAAACGCTGGGCAGCTTGCTTTTTGTCCTCACCTGTCTGTTTTTGCTGTACGCCGCTTTATTTATGGACGTTAGCCCGGTCCGCCTGTTTTTCTGCATCACCTCGGCCATAATCGGGTTGCCGTTTTTCGGGGGCTATTTCGTCGCGTGCTTCCCCAGAGCTCTGCGGTCCAATCCGCGCCTGCTCACCTATGATCAGCGCACCATTTCAGATGGAGCACGCACCGTCGCTTGGCCGGAGATTTCGAGCATCAGCTACAACGGTCCCTCGATCCGCAAGTGGTTGCTCCCTCAGTTCCCGGAATTGATTTTTCACCTCAAGAACAAGGAAACCTGGACCGTGAGCACTTATTATTTGCTAACTGATGCCGAAATCCAAGCGGTCATGAAGCTTTTGCGCGGCCTGATCAGCCGAAACGGAAAAGAATAGCCCGTTAAAGCCCTTATCTTTGCAATCGGCGCTTGGCGGCCAGCTGCTGGAACGGCCGACCGGCCGCCGGCCTTCAAAATAGCGGCATTAGCGGCATTAAATGCACTTATTATCCAGTACCTGACATGTTCATCCCCATTAGCGACATTTTATGTACTTATTTTCCTATGAATGGTTCAGTACGCGGGCATTTCCTTGCGACCCAAAGAAAATAGCGACATAAAATGCCGCTATTTCTCGCAAATGGACGGGTATCGCTGGAATAACGCCCTTTTTTGTCCTTATGTGTTTCGCTGGAGTTTCTCAGACCAGGCAGCCTGGTTTTTGCCTGTTTTCCCCCGCTTTACAAATCGCTTCGCTCCGACTTCAGCCACACGGCCACCCGCTCCCGCAAGCTCTCCCGGACATCGAGCACTCGCTGGTTTTCCGAGCCCCTCCACTTCAGTTTGAGATTACGTTGCTCCAAAATAAACCGGCCGTCAATCAACACATCGCAATAGGCGAGCAATTCCGTGCGCGAAGCATCGGCAAGGATCTCCTCGAACGTATAGCCCGACCAGATCCAGATGTCCTTGCCCGGGCATTCCGCCCGAACCCGCTGGACCAAACCGAGCAGCCCGTCTACGTTTTGAAACGGCTCGCCGCCGAGGATGGACAGGCCCGCCAGACGGATGTCCTCCACTTGTAAATCGGCGATGACCTGATCCTCGAATTCCTGCGTATAGGGGAAACCGTATGCGAAATTCCAGGTAGCCGCGTTAAAGCAGCCTTGGCAATGATGGGTGCAGCCGGAGGTGAACAGCGAGTTGCGCAGCCCTCTTCCGTTCAGCACGTCGAATTTTTTGTAATCGGCGATGTTCATAGGCGTCACATATGTTTGACGCGGGCGAGCACTTCCTGCTGTTTCCCCGCGTTGAACGGCCGCTGGCTCGGCTCGGACAGGTAACCGCAGCAGCGCCGGATGACCGAGGAGGTTTTGGGATTGCGGTTCCCGCAATTCGGGCACTCAAATCCCGTATGGGTCGCTTCAAATTCCCCTTCGTATCCGCATTCCAGGCATTTGTCCGTCGGGGTGTTCGTCCCGAAGTAAGGCACCCGCTCGTAGGCGTAGTCCCACACCGCTTCCAGCGCCTCGGGATTTTGCACCAGCGAGTCGAATTCGCAGTAGGTGATGAAGCCGCCGTTGGCGTAAACGGGGTACTGTTTTTCGAATTCGATTTTTTCGAACGGCGTCACCTTTTTGGCCACGTCCAGATGGAACGAGTTGGTGTAGTAGCCTTTGTCCGTAATTCCTTCGAGGCTTCCGAATCGCTGCTCGTCCAGCTTGCAGAAGCGATAGCACAGCGACTCCGCCGGCGTGGAGTAGAGGCTGAAGCCGTACCCGGTTTCATTTTTCCATTCCGCAGCCTTTTCACTCAAATACCGCACAATGTCGAGGCCTTTTTGCCTTAGTGCGTCGGCGTCGAAGATATGTTTGCCATGCAGCGCCAAGATCGTCTCATGAATGCCTATGTACCCCAGCGAGATGCTGGCCCGGCCGTTTTGCAGCAGGTGATCGATCGTGTCTTCGGGTTGGAACCGGCTGCCGGCCGCGCCTTCCATGTACAAAATGGGCGCGACCTTGGCTTTGACGCCCCGCAAACGTTCGATGCGGTACATCAGGCCTTCCTTGCAAACCTCCAGCAGCTCGTCCAATAGACGGTAGAAGGTCTCCTCCGATCCCTTCGCCTGAATCGCCAGCCGCGGCAGGTTGGCGGTCACCACGCCCATGTTGAAGCGCCCGTCGTGCAGCTCCCGCCCGTTCTCCTCGTAAGCGCCGAGGAAGGAGCGGCAGCCCATCGGGAATTTGAACGACCCGGTAATCGCATTGACTTTCGGCACCGAAATGATGTCGGGATACATGCGCAGCGTGCTGCATTTGAGCGCGAGCTGCTTGATGTCGTAATTCGGATCGCCCGGCCGCAAATTCACCCCTTCTTCCAGGGCGAAAATCAGCTTGGGGAACACCGGCGTTTTGCCGTCCTTGCCAAGACCGCGGATGCGATTCCGCAAAATGGCAATTTGGATCTGCCGTTCCTCCCAGCTTAAGCCCCGCCCGAACCCGAACGTGCTGAACGGCGTCTGGCCGTTGGCGCTCACGAGCGTGTTGATTTCATACTCCAGTGATTGGAACGCGTCGAAAGTTTCCTTTTCCGTCAGCTTTTTGGCGTAGTCGAAGCATTTTGGATAACGTTCGTGCAATTTCGTATTTTCATAGGAAATATCAAGCCCGGCGGTCGCCGCGCTATCCAGTTCATACAACCACTCCAGGCCGTTCTTATAATGTTTGACAAAAGATTTCGCCACATAAGGCGCTAAAATTTTATCGATTTCGTTAATCGTGTTCCCGCCGTAAATATGGCTGGCCACCTGGGCGATGATCTGCGCCGTGATCGCTGTCGCGGTCGTGATGGAGCGCGGCGTTTCGATCTGCGCGTTGCCCAGCTTAAAGCCATTCTCCAGCATGCCTTTGAGATCGATCAGCATGCAGTTGTAAATCGGGAAATACGGGCTGTAATCCTGGTCGTGAAAATGCAGGCTTCCGTTGTTATGGGCTTCTACCACCCGTTTGGGAATCATGTAGGTCTGGGCGAAATCCTTGGCCATAATGCCGGCCAGCAGGTCCCGTTGCGTCGGAATGGTCGCTCCGTCCTTGTTGGAATTTTCCTTGAGCACTTCCTCGTTCGTCAGCTCCAGCAATCCCAGCACCTTTTTGTCCAGGCTGCTGCGCTCGCGTCTTTTCAGCGTGCGGATTTCACGGTAACCGATATACGCTTCAGCCGCGTCCTTTCTGCGGCTGTTCATCAGCGCGGACTGTACTTCGTCCTGAATATGTTCGATATCCACCTTCTCCAGCTTGGAGATTCTGGCGGTCACTTTGTCGGCTACCTTTTGCGCCACGTTCATGTCGACTTTCTTCTCCGTGCTGTTCATGGCAGCGCAAATCGCGTCGATGATTTTTTGCTGGTTAAAGGCCACTTCGGACCCGTCGCGTTTAATGACTAACGTAACAATCACCCTTTGTTCTTTGTTTTGCTTGGTGAGTATAGCACACCCGGCTGGAAAAAACGGTGATGTCACGCACTGTTCATTTTATTGTTTAATAACCGTAAAACGATTCTAACGGTTGCCACAACCGTTTAAATTTCCGGCGTGCTATAATATCAGCTCAAAAACCTGAGCTTTTGCTTCCGTTACAGCACTCAAGTCCCCACGATCCCACGAAGCGCAAACGCAGGGACGCCATATTCACCTGAAAAGGCGAAAGTTCCGATCGCCCAAAGCCGGAAGCAGCCAAAAAATCGCCGGCCAAAATGCTGCCCATTGCTTGATAGCGCTTTCCATCATGCTGCCGCAAGGGGCCGCGTTTGCCGAGGATGTACAAACGGGAACGCATAGTACGGACGTTATCAGCATCCGGGTAGATAGCGCCACGATCCGAGCAACGGATGCTTCCGCCCCCGTTGAGGCGTTAAGTGATGAGATTGCAACGCCAGCGGCCGACACGGCCGACCCGTCCCAGGCGAAAATCACCAAGGAGCAAGCCGTGGGAAAGGTCAAGGAGTTGTTTCCGCAGCTTGAACAAGCCGAGGTGTCGAGAGTCGAGTTGGGAAACAGCGGCGTTTATCCGCCATCCGCTAACCAGATGATCTGGAATATTCATTGGAGCTATGAAACCGGCAATTCGAGTTACGGTTTTAGTAGTGAAGTGGATGCGTTGACCGGGGACCTGATCAGTACATTTCTAGGTTTTCCGCAGGAAAAAAATACGTCGTACTACCCTCCCAAACTTACGCGGGAGCAGGCTTTAGCTAAAGCCAGAGCGTTTATCGTTAAGGCAGCGCCGACGTTGTCCGCCCGGGATGTCTCGGAAACCCAAGCCGGATGGGGCTATGGAAGCAACCGGACGTTGTTCGGCCCGGTCCAATACGAATTTTCCTTTGAAGTATTGAAAAACGGGTTGCCGTCCGATTTCGACAGCATCCATGTTACGGTTGACGGGGACGGGAATGTGACGGGATTTTCGCGGCCGTCGGATCTCCTCGAATATCCTTCCGCGGCAGCTAACCTGACGCAGGAGGAAGCGGAGAAAAAATCCCGCGAGGAATTCAAGGTGGGGCTAGGTTATGTGCCGACTTACAAGGATGGAAGCGTAAGCGGCTGGGTTCTCGCCTGGGGACCGTCGAACAACTCGGTGCTTTTGATCGATGCCGAGACCGGGCACAAAATCAATTACGAAGGCGTGGAGGTCACCTCAACCTCGGCCACCTATCAGGATGTGCCGCAGACGAAAGAGATGTTTCAACCGAGAAATTCGGGTGTTGAGCTGACTGCGGAGGAAGCAGCGAAGCTGGTCGAACAGATCGCCTACATTCCGGAAGGGCGCACGCTGACGTCCCATCATCTTGGCCCGGATTTCCGGGATTCCGAGCGTAAAATCTGGCAGCTGAACTGGGGAAAATCCGGTCGGGCAGGAATAAGCGGCTAAGAAGGAGAATTCCTTAGGGCTTCTCTTTTTTTATTTCAAATATGAGGTGTGATATGGAAGATACCTTCGAGTTAAAAGTACGGTTAATAGAAATCCGGGAAAATAACTATCGGGCGCCGTCTTCGCCCCCGGTCTTTGATTTCACTTTGTCGATGATGGATCATATCGGGGCCCCCGATCCTTTTTTGCGCGATGAATTGATCTATATGACCCTCCAGCATTGGGTCACGCAAGGGATGTACACCCATGACCAACTTCTCCAATTGCTCCACATCTGCCTTGACAAGCATCACCTTTTCTGCAAAATCGGGGAGAAAGGCACCGAGTCCGTATTTACGCGTTCGTTCTCCGTGCTGCTCATCCCGTTAATCCTGTTTGCGGACAGGCAACAGCCTTTTTTGAGCGGCGGCGATACGGAAATGATCAAAAACGAATTGGTGGCGTATCTGCTGATGGAAAACGATCTCCGGGGATACACGGGGGACACGGGCTGGGCCCATGCCATGGCGCATGCCGCCGATGCCTTTGAAGACCTGGCCCGGTCGGAACATATGCAGCAGCCTGCGCTTATGGAAATTTTAAATACGCTTCAAGCGAAAATATGCAATCATCAGTACACCTTTATCAACGAAGAAGATGAGCGGACGGTTTCCGCCGTCGTTACTGTCTTGGACAGAAGCATACTTACGGACGAAGAGGTAGCCGGATGGATTAAGCGTTTCGGGACGGCCCCGAAACCGGGCCGAGTCCCCGACGACCACGTCCTTGGCACGAATGTTAAATGCTTTCTGCGAAGTTTCTATTTCCGCGTCTTGCACCATGAGGCACACCATAAATACACGGATATCATTTTAAAAACGTTGCGGCAGTTGGAACAGGCGGGGGAGTGACCTCGCCTGTTCCGCCGTTTATTTCGCTCTTTTCGCGCGAAGGATTATAACTCAAACCTAACTATTTGCACCGTAGCCGCCCTCGCGCAGTGTCACAAATCGACGCTAGGTGAGGGCGCTGCCCAAAGGGTTCGTGTCAGGTTTGTGTTTTAGTGTCCCTGCCTTGGTGTCCTTCCTGCTGCTTGCCTTTGCACGATTATCCCTCTCGTTCAGGGAGCAGGGAATGGGGGCTAGCAAGGGTTCCAAAAAAGAGAGAAGAAAAAGAGATGAGGAAAAAATGTGGCGGTTTAGGTGAGATTTTCGGCTTGATAAGAGAACGTACGTTTGGTATAATGAAATAAATCGAACATATGTACGTGAATTCTTGATTCGGGGGCGAGCGAACATGGAGGTCAATGCGGGAACGGAACTTCAACCATTCAGCAGCCGTTATAACAGCGAGCAGGCCTGCATGGAGGCACTGATCGCGATGAAGTGGCGAAGCGGCTTCGTCTGCCCGCGCTGCGCTCACACCCGGTGCAGTCGTCTGACCTCCCGGCATATCCCCTTGTTCGAGTGCGGAAAGTGCAAGCATCAAGCGTCGGCTTTGGTCGGCACGATTTTTGAACGAACGCATTTGCCCCTGCTCAAGTGGTTCGAGGCCCTGGATTTATTCCTGCTTGAGGGCGGTATCTCGGCGATACGGCTGAGCCAGGTGATCCGGGTCACCTACAAAACCGCCTGGTTGTTGCTGCACAAAATACGCCATGCCGCCCTAGAGTTCGATGCCCGGAAACTGCTCTACGGAGACGTGAAGGTGAACAGCGATTTGTATGGGCGCGATCCGTCCCGGTGTCAGCTTTCGCATCCGTATGCCACGGCGGTCATAGCGGGATGCACGGTCACAGAATCAGGCGAGCCGGAGCAGGTCAAAATCCGCCTTGTACCGCATAAGAGAGGAGACGGACAAAGAGCAAACCGTCACGAGCTCGCTGCGTTCATCAACGGGCATGTGGATGTCCGTACATCGGTGGTACAGTCATTCCCTTTAGCCTTTCGGCTTTATGCGCCTTTGCGGAAAGTGGTGAGAGAGGCGTGGGAATCGCTGAAGAGTACGTATGGAGCCTTGGGACTGAAGCATCTGCAGGCGTACCTGAACGAGTACACCGTACGCCGCCAGCTGCGCCTGCCCGGAGCGGAAGAAACGATGCGGCAGAAGTTGCTACAGATGTGTGTGGCGATGCCGGTGCTCACCTACCGCCGGCTGATCGCGCGCCAACTGAATCAGCCCCTTGCGGCTGCAGCCTGATCGAAACGCTGGAACGGCGAGGGGAGTTTGATGCGGATCAACTTGTCTTGATGGGGATCGACTTACTTGGTGTGGGTTAGCATGAACAGTCCGGGTGTTGCTGCAGATGAAAGGGTTCAGGCTACAGCAAAATCACGGTCTTTTCGTTTCCCTCGCGTCTTGTCCTTGATCTCCTGTCCTGATCTTCTATTTGACCTCTTGTCTTGATCTCTTGTCCGGTCTGTTTCACCTCTCCTAAACCTGATTCCTTCTCCAAGTCCGTCTAAATTATCTCGAACCGTTCTGCTTCTCCACCAAATATTTTCTTCTCCCGAGCTTGTCTGTTTCTCTGCTACCCTGATCAAACGGGATAATCATGCAAAGCGTCCGGACAGTGAGTGTTGATCTGCCGCCCACCCCACCCCGCTTCCCTATCCTCAAGCTTTCAACGCCCTTGGCAGTTGATTTAGGCCGGGCTGATGGTCTAAAACAATGAAAGACACCTCTTTTGTCTGATCGTAGAAGCTCGTCACTCTCGATTTACCAAACGAAGCGGTGTTTTTCTATTTTGCCAGCCGCCTATCTTAATTCTTTGAAAACCTTCAGCTCAAGGACTCGAGCTGATTTTTGCTCTGCGAAAGTTAAGTTATAAAATTCCGGCATGGTAGAGTGCGAAGCGCAGGTAGAGAGGGGAGGAGAAGAGGAATCTGGGGGCTAAGGTAAGGGACATCAGAGCCGTTATTTTCGAAAAAACAGAGGTTTAAATGCATTTTATTCTTGAAGGCCGTTGACTCTCCTCTTAGGGGAGGCATTAAGCTGTAAGAGAGCCGGCAGGTGTGGGGTACGGAAAGGAGGCGGAATTCAATGCCGTATACCGTCAAAGAAGTTTCAGCTTTATCGGGCGTCACGGTTAAAACGTTGCACCATTACCATAAGATCGGCTTGCTCCTGCCGTGCGAAATCAGTGAAGCGGGATACCGGCTGTACGGCATGAAGGAGCTGGAGCGCTTGCAGCAAATTTTGTTCTACCGCGAGCTGGATTTGCCACTGGTGCAGATCAAGCTGCTGCTGGAGGGAGAGCCGGACCGCGCGGCGATTTTGAAGGAGCAAAAAGCGCTGCTGCATGAGCGCAAGCACAGGCTGGAGACGATGATTCAAACGGGACCAGACCAAGTTTTTCCTAAGCGACGAGTTCCACCGGAATATGCTGGAGACCCAGCAAACCGGGCTGGCGTACTATTTGCACGCCGCGGCGGAAGCTTTTGCTTCGCGGCAGTAATGCAGATGTGAAATGTCCTTTGGCCACGCCAAAGGGCTTTTTACGTTCCGCGGGATTATTTTGCCCGGGACTTATGGTAGAATCAGGGTACTACGGCTTTAGAAGAAGTCGGTTCTGGAAAGGAGACGAATGTATGCTGAAAATGTTCCAATACAACTGGCAAGTCAGGGACGAATGGTTTGGCTGGTGCGAAAATCTGCCCGGGGAGGAGCTGCTGCGGAAGCGGGTTGGCGGTGTCGGAAGCATCCTGGAAACGTTGTTTCATATCGCCGATGTGGAATGGAGCTGGATTCGCGTCATTCAGGGCAAGCCGGATTTTCAGGAGCCGTTTGAGCAGTATAATACTTTGGAAAAAGTAAAAGCATTGTCGGCCGAGTTTCATAAGGAAGTGGCGGACTTTCTAAGTACGTGGACGGACGATATGGAGGGACTCCCGGTCACCGATGGAACCCGCCATTTCACCGCCGGAGAAATTCTCCGGCACACCATCGTTCACGAAATTCACCATATCGGCCAACTGTCGGTGTGGTCCCGCGAGTTGGGGCGGGCGCCTGTTTCCGCCAACTTTATCAACCGAGGCATCGTGTAACTGCTTTTTCTTTGGCAAAAAGGGCATTCTATCCTTATATCCCAATTTTGGCGCTGCCCCAAGGAGGAACAACGTTTGAGACAAAACATTCAGGTGCCCTTTGGATATGAGCCTCCGGTCCCCAGCCGGAAAGGCACGGTCATTTTTTACGACTCTTTTAGGCACATTTCGGATAAAGAACTGGATTTTGCGGCCGAGGAGGCAACCCGCCGGGCGTTTGCCAAGCTTGTGCTGTACCCGCTGCATGAACTCACCGTGAAACGGATGGCGAACGAGCAGGCCGGCCCGTTTTACCAAAGAGAGGATCGGCTGCATGCGTGGAAGCGGGAGTGTGGCGCCGCGGATGTAGAGGTGCTGGTGGAAGGCTGGGAGGGGAAGCGGAAGAAATATACGCCGGCGGATGCCGCGTTGCGGTATTTGACGGAAAAATACCCGGCCCCTTATTTTTTGTACATGACGCCGGACATGGCGAACCGGTTTGCGGGGTTTTCTTCATTTGAGGAATGGATCGTCAAGCTGAGGTTATTGTTGTCGGATAACCCTGCCGCCCCGCATCCCAAGCTTGAGAAATACAGGCACCGCTGGAATGTTGCGGGCGAAACCGAAGCGGTGCCGGAGCGGCCGGCGGGCCATAATGGAATAAGAGGGGGAAGAGCATGAAAACGATATGCGTATATGCCGGATCGAGGTTTGGCAAGGATGAACGATATCGCGGCGCGGCCGAGCAGCTTGGGCGCTATTTGGCCGAGCACGGCTTCCGCCTCGTATATGGAGGATCCAAGCACGGGCTGATGGGCACCGTGGCCGATGCCGCGCTGGCCGGCGGCGGCGAAGTCGTGGGCGTGATGCCTACCGGCTTGCTTCACGGGGAAGCGGCCCACCCTGGCTTGACGGAGTTCATTGAAGTCAAGGATATGCACGCCCGCAAAGCGAAGATGAGCGAGCTGGCGGATGGATTTATCGCTCTGCCGGGCGGCTTTGGCACGCTGGAAGAGCTGTTTGAAGCGCTGTGCTGGCTGCAGATCGGAATTCATAGGAAGCCGATTGGCGTGCTGAGCGCGGCCGGTTATTACGATCCGCTGCTTGGGCTGGTGAAATCCTGCATCGATGCCGGATTTGTCGATGAAGGCCACCTGTCGCTGATCAATATGGCTGATGACCCAGGCGAGCTGATCACCCGGATGAAAAATTTTGTACCGGCGATCGCCGAGACCAAGTGGAGGCAGGAAAAATGACTAGTTACCGGGGCATGATTGTGATTTTGCTGCTTGTTCTGATCGTTAGCGGGTGCGGCGGCCGGACAGGGACGCCGGGCGGCGGTTCAGCGCCGGGTACTGGGGGCGGTGCGAACGGTTCATCCTCCGCCGGCAGCGGCGGGACGAACGTGCAGCCGCCGGCCGATGGATCGGGAGGGGCGGGGAACGCTCCCGGCACCGGCGAATCCGAGCAGGCACCCGCTGATCCCGTCCTTGAACAGCTCGGCAAACTAAGCACCGACGAAAAAATCGGTCAGCTGGTGCTTGTCGGCATGGAGGGCACCGAGATCAATCAAAACGTCCGCGATTTGATCGAAAAGGAACATGTCGGCGGATTTATTTTTTACAAGGACAATATCCAGGATAAAAAGCAGGCGCTCGCGTTGTTTAACGCGCTCAAGGCAGCGAACCGGGACCAGTCCGTCCCGCTGTTTCTGAGCGTCGATGAAGAGGGCGGGCGCGTCAGCCGGATGCCCGAAGAGTTCGCTAGGCTGCCGGCGATGCGCGCGATCGGCGATGTTGGCAGCGAGGAACTGGCCGGACGAATCGGCGGAGTCATCGGCAAAGAGTTGTCCGGATTCGGCCTGAACCTCGATTTTGCGCCGGTGCTCGACGTCAACAGCAATCCCGACAACCCGGTCATCGGGGACCGCGCGTTTGGCGTGGAGCCGGAAATCGTCAGCAAAATGGGCATTGCCGTCATGAACGGGATCCGGAAGCAAGGCGTCATCCCGGTCGTGAAGCATTTTCCCGGCCACGGCGATACGGCGGTCGATTCCCACTTGGGCCTGCCGGTGGTGGAGCATGACCTGGACCGGCTGCGCAAGCTGGAACTGGTTCCGTTCGCGCGCGCGATCAAGGAAGACGCCGACGTCGTCATGATCGCCCATCTGCTGCTGCCGAAGCTGGACCCTGACCATCCGGCATCTTTTTCCGAAGCGGTTATTCACGGCTTGCTGCGGGAGGAGCTCCAGTTCAAAGGGACGATTATTTCCGATGATATGACCATGGGCGCGATCGTCAAAAACTACGACATCGGCGATGCGGCGGTGCAGTTCCTGCTGGCCGGCGGCAATATCGTGCTCGTTGGACATAACTACGATCAAGAGAAGGCGGTAATTCAAGCGATTCGCGAAGCCGTGGCTTCGGGAAAAATATCCGCCAAAGTGCTGGACGATCGTGTGTACAACGTGCTGAAGCTGAAAGCGAAATATGCGCTGGCGCTGGCCGAAAAGCCGGCTTCCGGTCCGGACGTAAAAGCGATCAACCGGGAAATTCGCTCGCTGCTGAAGGAGAATGGGCTTAAATAGCCGCTTGATCCGGGTGATATTGATACCGGGCTAAATCGATCCGGCCGTGCGGCAGTATCTCAACGTCCTCCGCTTCCAGGTTCCAGACCTGCTTCTGGAAAGACTCCTCGTCCTGCAGCGCAATCTGCCCTTGCCCATTGACGACGCGGTGCCAGGGCAGCCCGTGCTTGCGGCTCATGCTGTGCAAAATCCGCACGACCTGGCGCGCGGCCCGCGGGCTTCCGGCACAAGCGGCGATTTGGCCGTACGTCATCACCTTTCCGGGCGGGATGGCGGCGATAACTTCAATCACTTTGGCGGTAAACGGCTGCATGGTGCATAACTCTCCTTCACATAGTACTTATTATCCGTACACTTATTAGTTTAACTTAATTAGCTTGAGGTGGTTTATATGGAATCTATTTTATACTCCGAAAGGCTGATTTTGAAAGAGCTGGGCGCGCCGGATGCGGAAGCCGTCCTGGACTATTTGCGCCGGAACAGGGAAGTGCTTGGACCTTGGGAGCGAGCCAAGGAGCCCGCGTACTACACGTTGGAATACCAGCGCGAGCTGCTTCATCAGGAGTTGGAGAAAATCGCAAGCGGCGACCTGTGCAAATGGTGGATTTTTCGTCAGGAGGAGCCGGAGCGGGTTATCGGTTCGGTGGCCTTAAGCAACATTGTGCGGGGCGCTTTTCAATCCTGCCATCTGGGATACGGGCTAGATGGGAAGGAGCATAGGAAGGGGTATATGACGGAAGCGGTACGCCGGGTGACGCAGTACGCTTTTGCCAAATCAGGGCTTTACCTGCACCGGATTGAAGCCAACATCATTCCGCGCAACGCGGCTTCCTTGCGGGTCGCCGAGAAATGCGGATTTTACCATGAGGGCTTGGCCTACAAATATCTGTACATCAACGGTGCATGGGAGGATCACATCCATATGGTGCTCAGAAACGAAGCGATGGAATAGGCGCTTTACGGACCAGCCTCCCGCCCGATATGACGTGATACGCCGTAACAATTCGAGCGTTATCATCGTTTATTCGTTAAAGCAAAGCGAGCAGGAGGTGCGTAAATGCGGCAAACTTTTAAAGAGCTGGGATACCCCGCCAAATTGTACTTGTATATCGCGTTATTCGCCGCGAGCGTGATCGGCATGAAATATGTCATCGATACGCAGTTGCCTGGAGGAGGGCGTCCTCCCTACCTGTTCCTGATCTGGAACACGTTTTTGGCCTGGATTCCGCTGGGGATGGCGATTGCGCTTGATTTCATCAGCCTGATTCCGTCCCGGCCGGCCAGATGGGGGCTAATGCTGCCGGCCGGTTTAGTCTGGCTGTTTTTTTACCCGAATGCGGCCTATTTAATTACCGATATGCTGCATCCCTTCAACCGGTATCCGATCCCGGAAACCGGAAAGTTTTGGCTCGAAATGTCATTTTGGGATCATCTGTTCACCTTGTTTTTTGTCGCCTTGCTTGGTTTGGCGCTCGCTTCCGTCTCCCTCGCCTCAGTTCACGGACTGGTCCGGAAAGCCTGGGGAAGCGCCGCTGGCTGGGCGTTTGCGATCGCGGTGCTGCTGCTCAGCAGCTTCGGCATTTATCTGGGCCGTTTTATCCGCTGGAACAGCTGGGATTTGCTAAGATCCCCTATGTATGTGGTGCGGGAGACCACGGCTTACTTCGCCGATCCAGGGAATGTTTCGCATGCGCTGACGTTCTGTAAGTGGATATTTATCATAACGTTGTTTTGTTATGTTGTATTGTACGGGGCCGGGGCGATGCGAAAGCGGGCGGGTGAACTTTGAGCGGGATCAGGCAAAAGCTGCAGGAGCGGTTTCCGGTGCTGGAAAGCGAGCGGCTTGTTATGCGCAAGCTGGAGCTCCGGGACGCGGACGCTTTATACGACTGCATCACCGCTCCGGCCGTACGCAGACATGTGGCGATCCGTTCGGACAAACTGCAGTTTCCGGAGCGTCTGTTCCGCTATTTCGAAGAGTCTTACCGCAGTTTGCGGGACCTTCATTTTGCGGTGGAATATAAATGGGAAGGGCGGTTCATCGGCCTGTGTTCCCTGCAATACTTACGCTCGGACGGACAAAAAGCGCGGATCGGCTACATGCTGTCGCCGGCTTATTGGAATCGGGGGCTGGCAACCGAGGCGGCACAGACTGTGCTGGGCTTTGGGTTTGACACGTTGGGGCTGGCGAAAATCGAGGCCCGCTGCAGCCGCGACAACCCGGCTTCCGAACGCGTGCTGCAAAAATGCGGTATGCGCCGCGAAGCGCACATTCCGCCCGCCGCAGGGCGGGAGGGGCAGGAGGAAAGCTTGCTGCTGTATATTGGCGAACGTAATTGGTTCTTTTAACAAAAGGAACGATATTTGTTACACAATTGAAATATAGCTGTGATCAAACCCTAATAGAAAGAGGGTACACTTATTACATGACCCCCTTTTGAATATATATTTTCTTTTTGGAATCCGGTGCATTCGGCGCGGATTCTCTTTTTTTTGACCGGATAAGTTACAGCGGCACGGATATCTTTTGTTTGTTTTTGAAATACACCCATTCGCGGAAGCCGATTGTCTGGAGGCGCCGGGCGACATCGTCCCATTCGTCGGCGACGCGCTGAGGGATGTGGGCATCCGAGCCGAAAGTGACATCTACGCCAAAATGCAGCGCGCGTTCGAGAATGGCGTTAGAAGGGTACCAGCCGCCGCTCAGCTTGGTTTTTCCCGAGGTGTTGATCTCGATGGCCACCCCGCTGTCCGCGATTATCCTCAGCGTATCGTCGATTGCTTCCGTGGCGGGAATGTCCGAAAACGCCGGATAGTTGCCCTTCATGGCGTCGATATGCCCGAGAATTTGAAACATCCCGCTTTGCGCCGATTGCCGGATCAAATCGTAGTAGGCTTCTTTCGTAACGATTTTTTCCTGCGGACTGAGGCCTTTCCAACGATTTTTGTTGAAAATGCTGACCTCGCCGACGCTGTGCACCGAGCCGATCACATAATCAAACGGATACTGGTTTAGTGTATTCCGATAAACTTCGGCATGTTCCGGGAAGAAATCGGATTCGATCCCGAGCAGAACGTCGATTTTGCCCGCGTATTCCTTTTTCAGCTTCAGCACTTCGTCGACGTAGCCGGCGAACTCCTTTTTGCCCATCGAGATCCGGGGAAACGGTCTGTCTTCCGGATTGCCGAAATACGGGGTATGGTCGCTGATGCCAATCACGGACAATCCCGCGGCGATGCCCGCCTCGATATAATCCCGGATATTGCCGTCGGCATGTCCGCAGCGGAAATGGTGCGTATGAAGGTCGAACTTCATAATTCTGTCGGCTCCTTTCAGTTAGGGACTGCCGGTTATTCGGAACTGATGAAATGCGTTTCCGGCATGCCCTTCAAGTCTCCGAGAAACTGCTGCATCGCCGAATTGACGTACCGGCTGGATTTATAGATGACCCCGACCGGATGAGTGACCTCCAGCTCGGGGATCGGGACGATCTTTAGGGAACCCTGTTTCAACTCCCGCAAAATCGACTGCTTGGAAATAATCGCCGCCCCCAAATTGATCTCCACCATCCGTTTGACTTCTTCGCTGCTGGACAGCTCCATCACAATATGGGGGTCGATTTCGTGCCTCTTGAACACCTCGTCGATAAACCGCCGTCCGACGGTGTCGGGAGACAGCATAATGAGCGGAACCTCCCGGAGCGAATCCAGCGAAGGATTGCGAAGGCTGGCCAGAGGGTGCAGCGGCGAAACGACCAGTTCGAACGTATCGTAGTAAAGCACCGAAGACAACACCTGCGGGTTGTTTTCGATCAAATAACCAATCCCGATATCGACGAGCCCTTGCTCCACGTTTTGATAAATCAGGCTGGACGGCATGGACTGGATGGTCGTTTTGATCAGGGGGAACTGGTCTTGAAAATAGGACAAAATGCGCGGCAGGATCTGGATGGCGATCGACGTCGTGGTCCCGAGTACGATATGGCCCTGCGGCGTGTGCTCCATATCGGACAGCTTCTGCTTGAGCTCCTCGACAATATCCAGTATCCGTTCCGCCTGCTCAAGAAATACCTGCCCCCGGTCGGTCAGCGTGACGGGTTGATTGCGGTCGACCAGCACGGTCCGGAATTCGTCCTCAAGGCTTTTGATCTGTGCGGACACGGCGGGCTGGGTCAGATTCAGCAGTTCTCCGGCTTTGCGAAAGCTTTTGGTTTTGGAAATGGTGATCAATGTTTCCAACTGGCTGATGTTCACCAGGCATACCTCCTTTCCGTAGGTTTGTTATCCCTGACGAGGCTTCCTTTTGATTTTATTAATTATAGGTGATTTTCCCGAAGTAAATCAATGATCGGCCGCCCTGGGACTTGAAGCATCCTCCGTTATTATGTGCTATTCGACGCAATTCTGCGATTTTTAATGACTTATGAATAGGAATAAAGTATAATTAGCATTAACTAAAAGATGGGTCTTTTGTATTGAATAAGTTATTCTCCTAGTGAAAAGGGGCGCATAATTTTGAAAGCAGAAGTGATAAATCCTTTTCTTGAATCAGCGCGTTCGGTCATTGAACAGGTCGTTCAAATTTCTCCTTCAACTGGGAGCATGGGCGTCAAAGATGTGATTCCCGTACAGGATCACATCTGGATTCAGATCGGGATGACCGGCCATTTCAGCGGCATGGTTGTGTTCGGTTTACAGGAAAACGTTGCCCTCCGGATCGTATCGGCGATGATGGGCGGATTTGTGCTTACGGAAATGGACGAGATGGGGCAAAGTGCGATTTCGGAGCTGGGAAATATGATCAGCGGAAATGCCAGCACGTTGTTGTCCAACCAGGGTTTTGCGGTAGATATTACGCCCCCGCAGGTGATCAAGACGGAAACGGCCAGCGGATTCCTGCCGCGCAAAGCGCTGTGCATACCGCTGCTGATGGACGGAATAGGCGAACTGGACATTCAGGTGATGATCTCTTAAGATAGGAGCATCCTAGTTTGAAGGGATGAATGACCATGTCTTTAAACAAGCGGATCGTTGTCGTCACCGGCGCATCCAGCGGCATCGGTGCGCTGTCGGCGCAAATGCTGTCGGAGCGGGGAGCCGTCGTTGTGCTTGCCGCACGTTCAATGGACAAGCTGAAACAGGTCGGATCGGGGATGAAAGGGCCGTATCAGCTGCTTGAAATGGATGTGAGCGACGATGCTTCGACGCGATCGGGATTTGAGCGGGTGTTTTCCGAGTACGGGCGGGTGGATGTCCTGGTGAACAATGCCGGGTACGGCAAGTTCGAATACTTCGACCAAATGCTTTTGCCCGAATTTGCGGAAATGATGAACGTAAATTACATAGGAATGGTCCGCTGCGCCCAAGCCGTTTTGCCGTACATGAAGTCGGCGCGTTCCGGCACAATCGTAAACGTCGCATCGCTGGCGGGCAAAATCGGCACCGCCAAATCGACGGCCTACACCGCCACCAAACACGCCGTGGTCGGCTTCAGCAGCGCGCTGCGCCAGGAGCTCCGGCCGTACGGCATTAAAGTGTCGACGATCAATCCGGGGCCGATCGATACGCCGTTTTTTGACCTTGCCGATCCGAGCGGGGATTATGTGCGCAACGTCAAATGGTTTATGCTAAAGCCGGAGCGAGTGGCAAAAGCGATCGTCTCCGCCGCGGAGAAGGGCCGTACGGAAATCAACCTTCCCTGGATCGCCGGGGTGGGCGCGAAATGGTACCAGATGTTTCCCGGCTTGGCGGATCGGATCAGCTATCGGCTGCTGAATAAGAAATAACCATAACCTGCCTGTGAGGGCGGGTTTTTGTGTATATGAAAAAAGTGTCGGGTTGTTAGGCGGTTATGATTTGCCGAGTCGCGGAAAGCGCGGAAGTTCGGAAGTTGCGGAAGGCACAGAAACTGGGGAAGTTGCGGAAGACGCGGTCATAGCGGTAAAAAAGGGCGTTATTTTTGGCGAGAAAGGCAGCTAGAGCAAAATAAAGGAATTTCTTACCGCTATTCTTGGCAAAAGGAGAGAAGAAGGTGATTTTCCCCGGCTTGTTGTAAAATAGGGTCCCCAATTACCGCTATTTGGCGAACGACGAGCTGAATTTACAGAATAAGGCCATAATTTACCGCTATTTCTCCGGGAATACGGCAAAACGCATAAAAAATATTGAAAAAACCAAAATATTTGGTACAATCTAACTATAGTTCCCATAAATAAACACATTTAGGATCTCTCATTTTTGAACACGCTTACATCATTTTGTTTAAAAGGGACTGTAATATCCCATATTGGAGGTGAGTGAAGTACGCCTAAAAATTCAAACGTTTGCACACAGTGGTTAGGTGCTTTAAATGGGGCCTGGGATTAATGTCGATCAAAATTCAAACGTTTGCACAAAGTAAGAACACATCAGGATAAGCCAAAATCGATGCTTGCGAACCTAAAAATTGAAGGAGGACTTGCAATGAATAAGAGAGTTCGGAAAATCACGGCCTTATTCGTAGCCGTCATGTTTTTTGCCACATCTTTTTTTATCCATCCGCTGCCTTCCGCACAAGCTGATTCGGCCATTCCAACAAACAACTCCGACAAGAAGGCAACATTCAATTGGGATAACGCCAACGTGTATTTCGTCTTAACGGACCGCTTCAACGACGGGGATCCAAGCAACAATAATTCATACGGAAGACCGTCCCGGGATGCGACCGGCAAAAATATCGGAACATTCCATGGCGGAGATTTGAAAGGGCTTACACAAAAACTGGACGAAGGCTACTTTTCGGACTTGGGCGTCAACGCTATCTGGATTTCGGCTCCCTATGAGCAGATTCACGGGTTTGTCGGCGGAGGCAATGGCGGGGATTTTGCCCATTACGGCTATCATGGCTATTACGCCCTTGATTTCACGATGATGGATCGCAACATGGGGACCATCGAGGATATGCGTGAATTTGTGGACACGGCGCATGCCCAAGGCATCCGAGTTGTACTTGACGTCGTGATGAACCATCCCGGCTACAACACGCTAAAGGATATGGAGGAGTACGGCTTCGGCAGTAAAACGGTCGGCGCAGACTGGGCTCCGGGCAATGGGCAAACCTGGCACAACTATCACGATTATATTAACTATAACGACGCTTCCGCCTGGTCAAAATGGTGGAATACCTGGGTACGAGCCGGCATTGCCGGTTACGAGCCTGGTGGTTCGAACGATCTTACGCAACTTGTCGGAAACTTGCCGGACTTCCGCACGAATGTGACGAACAACATCGGGCTGGCTCCGCTCTTGCAAACGAAATGGGCTAAAGAAACGACGGGCTATGAGCGGTGGATCGTTCCCGCGGCGGCTCCTTTAAGAAAAGACCTTGGCGCGGCCCCGGCGGATTACCTCGTCAAGTGGCTGGCGGCCTGGGTTGAAGAGTTCGGGATTGACGGATTCCGGGCCGATACGGCCAAGCATGTGGAACTAAACCGCTGGAAACAATTGAAAAATGAGGCCAGCGCGGCTTTGGAAAGATGGAGGCAGAACAACCCGGACAAACCGGGCGCGGATTGGACCGAAGATTTCTGGATGACCGGGGAAGTCTGGGGACATGGCGTCGGCAAAAGTGAGTATTTTAATTACGGCTTTGATTCGATTATCAATTTCAGCTTCCAGGGCGCCAATATCAATTCCCCGGAAGGTGTCTATTCGGACTATGCCGCAAAGCTGAACTACGATCCGAACTTTAACGTGCTTAGTTACATCTCTTCGCATGATACCAGTCTGTATGACCGCGGACGATTGATCCAGGCCGGAACGGCGCTGCTTCTGCTGCCGGGCGGAGTGCAAATCTTCTACGGCGACGAAACCGCCAGACCTTTTGGGGATACCGGTTCCGACCCGCAGCAGGGAACGCGTTCATCGATGAATTGGGACAATATCAATCAGAACGTGTTGTCCCATTGGCAGAAGGTCGGCCAGTTCCGAAACAACCATACCGCGGTCGGAGCGGGCCAGCACGCCAAAATCGCGGACAGCCCGTATACGTTCAGCCGGACGTATGCCAAGGACGGCATTGAGGACAAGATTGTCGTGGCTATGAACGCCTCCGGCTCTACTGCGGTCAACGTATCGCCCGTGTTCCCGGACGGAACGCTCGTTCGAGACGCTTATACCGGAAACGAGGCGGTCGTCAGCGGCGGTACAGCGACTTTCACGGCAGGAGCCAACGGACTGATCCTGATCGAACAGATCGGGGAATCCCCGCTCCCGCTGTTGTTCGCCGACCCCGCGGGAGGAAACTTTAAAACGGACACGCTTACGGTTAAGCTGCAAGTGAGGAAGGCGGACAGCGGGAAATACACGCTGGACGGCAGCGATCCGCAGCAGGGAATCGCCTTCACGGACGGGACGGAGATTACAATTGGCGAAAATATGGAGTTCAACGATAAGCTAACCTTGAGAATGCATGCCGTAAATGAAGATGGTGTTTCCGCACAGCAGTATATCTTTACGAAGAAAGATCCGAATGCCGGGCTGAGCGTTCATTTCAAAAAGCCCGCTGACTGGGGAACGCCTCACCTGTATTTCTATGAAACTTCGCCTAAGGTGGCCGAGCCGACCTGGGCAAGCTCCCCGGTGATGACCCATGAAGGCGGAGACTGGTATTCCTATACGATTGATGGCGTGGATAACGCAACGGTTATATTCAGGGATGACAAAGGACGACAAAATCCAGGACAGAATCAACCCGGCTTCCCGCTGACCGCAGACGGCTGGTATGATGGACGGTGGCATGATTCGAATCCGGACGGTCAAGGGGACACGGAAGCACCGACAGCTCCGACCGGCCTCCGCGTGACTGCGGTAACGGATCGGACGGTAAGCCTCGCCTGGACCGCTGCAACCGATAATGTCGGTGTAGCCGCCTATGATATTTTCCGGGGAACAGAAAAAGTCGGAAGCACGGGGGCAACCGCGTATATGGATACGGCCCTCTCGCCTGAAACCACTTACGTATATTCTGTCAAGGCGCGCGATGCCGCGGGCAATGTATCCGCGTCAAGTGATCCGCTGGAAGTAACGACCGAGCCGGCGGGAACCGGCGGCAACCAGGTCACTGTATATTACAAGCACGGCTTCAACACGCCGTACATGCATTACCGTCCGGAGGGCGGCGAATGGACGGTCGCGCCGGGCGTGCGAATGGAATCGTCCGAAATAGCGGGCTACAGCAAGCTGACGGTCGAGATCGGAACGGCGCAAAGGCTGGAAGCCTGCTTTAACAATGGCAGCGGTCAGTGGGACAGCAACAATCAGCGGAACTACTTCTTCGGTGTAGGCACCTGGACGTATTCCGGGAATGGAAAGATAACCGAGGGTGCGCCCAACCCGAGTGCTGGCAATCAAGTGACCGTTTACTATAAGGAAGGCTTCAGCACGCCGTACATGCACTACCGTCCGGAAGGCGGCGAATGGACGGCCGTACCGGGCGTGCGAATGGAATCGTCCGAAGTAGCGGGCTATAGCAAGCTGACGGTCGAGATCGGAACGGCGCAAAGGCTGGAAGCCTGCTTTAGCAATGGCAGCGGTCAATGGGACAGCAACAACGGTAAAAATTACTTTTTTGGAATAGGGACATGGACTTTCAGCAGCTATGGCAATATACGGGAGGGCGCGCCGACCGTCCCTGCGTCTGCCGAGGAAGCGGAGGGTTCCGCCGGTTTGGAACCCAATCAAAATCAGACCGGGCTGGATTCACCGCTTCCGGATATTTTACCGGAGCCGGAGCCAGCGTCCGAAATCGAGCCGGCGCCGGTTGTTCCCGAGCCGCCCGCTTTTAAAGCGGAGCCGGAAACATTGTCAAACTTACGTGATGCCAAGTCCGTAGGTTTGCCTCATTCTGGCGACCCATGGGTAAGCCGTTTGTCCGCCTAGACAACCGAAAATCGAGCGAAAAATGCCCCTTTGTCATGAGCGATCATGGCAAGGGGTGTTTTTCTTGGAATTGTAGGAAAAAATGCCGCTTAACGCGCTCTGTCCACCTGAAATGTACCTCGAATGACGCTTTTCTTGAGGTATTTATTTGTTGTGACCAGCGTATATCGCATATAATGAAAATATTAACATTTCAAAGCAATGATCAAAAGTGATTAACGATAAATGAAAAAGGATGAATGGATATGACAAATACGACGTTTGCCGGGCTTGGAATCGGAGAACTGTTGTCCGCGAAGCTGATGGATTATGGCATTACGGAACCTTCGCCGGTACAGGCGGAATGCATTCCCGCGGCGTTGGAAGGACGGGACGTGCTTGCGCAATCGCAGACGGGAACCGGAAAAACGCTGGCTTATTTGCTGCCGATCCTGCAGTCCATCGATCCGGAAGCCAAAACGCTGCAGGGCCTGATCCTGGCGCCAACGCAGGAGCTCGCCATACAGATTTTGCGGGAGGCGGAAAAATACGGGGAAGCGCTGGGGATTTTCTCCCAGGCGCTGATCGGCGGAGCCTCCGTCAAAAGACAACTGGAGCGGCTGAAGCAGCATCCCCAGCTTGTGATCGGAACGCCGGGACGGATCCGGGAGATCCTCGCGCTCCGCAAGCTGAAGCTGCACACGCTAAAAACCTTGGTCGTGGACGAAGCCGATCAGATGTTCAAACTCGGGGGCACGGCCGACGTGGAGCATATTTTGCGCGCGACGCTGCGCGACCGGCAGCTGATGTTCCTGTCCGCGACGATCACCCCGGATATCCGGGCCCTGGCGGCCAAAGAGATGAACAACCCGGCGGAAATCGGGATCGAGCCGGAACAGCGGACATCCAAAAGCCTGGAGCATATTTACTTCGTCTCGGAACCGCGCGACAAAATCGACATGCTGCGCCGAATCGTAAGGCATTTCGATCCGGCCCGGGCGATCGTGTTCATTAACCACACCGACCAGATCGCCGAGGTGGAAGGCAAAATGAACTATATCGGCCTTAGCGCCGGCGCCTTGTACGGCGATGCGGACAAAGCGGCGCGCAGCCTTATGCTGAAGCGGTTCCGCGAAGGCAAAATCCGCCTGCTTGTCGCCAGCGACGTAGCCGCCAGAGGCCTGGACATCGAGGATCTCGCTCTGGTCGTAAATCTGGATCCGCCGGCCGACGCCGAGCATTATGTACACCGCGCCGGACGCACGGGACGGATGGGCAAGCACGGCCTGGCCGTCTCGATCGTCTCGCCGCAGGAAGAGTTCATTATGCGCAAGTTTTCGCGCGAGCTGGGCATCGAAATCGAGCCGAAGACGATGTATCAGGGCGAAGTGCTTGGGCTGGAGGAACGGCCGTCAGCGGGGAGACACCGGCATCCGTCCGGAGGCAAAAAGGCGGGGGTGAGCGCTGCCCGCCGCCACGCGGCGGAAGGGCCCGGAGCTGCGTCCGGCAGCCGCTATCCCGCCGAGGGTGGGCGCCGGGGCAAAACAGCCGGGCTGGCGCAGCCGGACAGTGGCGACCGCGAGAGCGCCGGACATTCGGCAACGGGAAAAACCGGCCGAGGCAGCCAGACGGCTTCGGGGCGCAAGGCATCGACGTCCGCTTGGGCTGGCGGGGCGGCTGGTGAGGGAGCGCGCAAGATGAATCCGGCGGGCGACCGGAAGAAAGAGCGCCTGGAGGACCGTAAGAACAAAGGCGCGCCGCGGTGGCTGAAGAACAAAAAGCCGCAGGGTTAAAGCGGATTTTAGGAACCGATGAGTAATATAACGCAGGGAGCTTTTTCAGGCTCCGCGTTTCTTTGTTGGGAGGAGTTCAGATTGAGTGAAATGCCCATACTGCAAGTTGAGGAGCTAAGCGGGGGATACAGCCTAGGCCGCCCGGTGCTCCATGATGTGAGCTTTGAGGTTAAGCCGGGCGAAATGGTGGGGCTGATCGGCCTGAACGGCGCTGGCAAAAGCACGACGATGAAGCATATTCTCGGGCTGATGGCGCCGCACCGGGGCGGCATTTACGTCACCGGCAAGACGCGGGAAGAGGCGCCTGAAGCGTACCAGTCTTCGCTCGCGTTTGTCCCGGAATCCCCGCTGCTGTATGAAGAATTAACCGTGAAAGAGCACCTGGAATTCACCGCCAGGGCTTACGGAGTCGGCCCCGAGGATTACCAAGACAGAGCGGAGCGGCTGCTGAAGCTGTTCCGCATGGAGGAGAAAGCCGACAGTCTGTCGATGCATCTCTCCAAAGGCATGAAGCAGAAGGTGATGATTATGTGCGCCTTTGTCGCCCGGCCGCCGCTGTACATTATCGACGAGCCTTTTCTCGGGCTGGACCCGCTCGGAATCCGCTCGCTGCTTGACTTCATGCTGGAGATGAAGGAGAGCGGGTCGTCGATTTTGCTGAGCTCGCATATCCTGTCGACCATCGAAAACTATTGCGACCGTTTTATCGTTTTGCACCGCGGGAAGGTGATCGCGCAAGGAACGCTGGCCGAAATCGGGGAGCAGGCCCGCATGCCGGGAGCCGCGCTGGAATCGATTTTTTACGCTTTAGTGAAGGACGGAGAGTAGCCTATGGAACTTCGAGCGCTGCGGAGCCGGCGCAAAGCGGCGTTTTGGGGCAAAGTGCTCCCGTATTTGCCCTATGTGTTCCAAAGCGGCGTCGCCGTGCTGCTGCTCCTGCTGATCATTGCTTTTTCCGCCTGGTATACGAATTTTTTGCAAAATCTTCCCCCCGGTCTGCCGATCGCCTGGATCATGCTGCTTTTGCTTGGCCCGCTGACGGTTTATTCCGGGTTTCGCACTTACATTCAGCCGGCGGACGTGATTTTCCTGCTGCCGCAGGAGACGCGGATGAAGGAATATTTGTCCCCCGCATTCCGCAGCGGTATTATTTATAAGCTGATCGGGTTGTATATCGTGCTGCTGCTTGTTTGGCCGCTTTACATACGAAGCTCCGAAATCGTGCATCCGCTGTGGCTGATGATACTCATCCTGCTGCTGCTCAAAGCGTTAAGCGCTTATGGCGCATGGCAGGAGCTGCGTATTACGACGGCGCGGGCCAGAACGGGCTACCGCCTGCTGCGCTGGTGCTTCATCCTGCTGATCGTCGCGGCGTGGCTATGGCAGCCCGCCTGGAAAAGCACTTTGTTTACGCTGCTCGTCAGTCTGAATTATGTACTCGTGCTGCGCTTTCCGATGAAGCATGCCGTGCCATGGGACAACCTGATCGCGGCGGAAAAATCGAACGAAGCCAAGGTGATGCTGCTGCTCGGCTGGTTCGTGGACGTTCCGGCGGAAGGGCAAAAGGTGATCCGGCGCCGCTGGTTATCCGCGGCCGGCAACCGCACGCCCTGGACGCCTGCGGCCGCTTACCGCTACCTGCTGATCAAAACCTTTGTCCGCAGCGAGCTGCTGGGCATTTTGATCCGGCTAACGCTGCTCGGCCTCTTGCTCGTCGGCTGGAATGAGCGGACCTGGCTGGGAGCGGTTTTGTATTTGCTGTTCGTGTTTTTAACGGGAACCCAGCTGGCATCCCTGCGCCATGCGCATCGCGATTCCCCGGCGGCTTCCTTTTATCCGCTTCCGCCCGGGGCCAGAAAGGCCGCCGCGCTGCGCATCACCTCGCGCCTGCTGTTCGCGTTGGCCGTGCTGCTCTGGCTGCCGATGGTCCTGTCTCCCGGAGGAGACGCGGCGCTTACGTTCGGCAGCCTCGCCGCCGGCCTGGCGTTTGCCTGGGCGCTCCGCAGCATTTGGTCCCGCAAATGGCAAGAAGAAGAGCTGGACGATTAAAGTCAAGCCGAAAATGGCCCGTACTCCTGCAAACCGAGAGTACGGGCCATTACTATGAAATGGAACGGCAAAATAACTATTTTGCCTGCAGATCCTGAACGCCTTGGTAGATCAAATCAAACAATTCTTCCAGATTTTCTTCCGCGATGCAGGAGAATGCGATGCGCAGATCGGTTTCGCCGAGCGCGATCGTGCCGACGCCGTATTGGTGAATCAAATGCTGGCGCAGCGCCTCGGCCGATACGGTCTTCAGCTTCAGGCACATGAAGTAACCCGAATTAAACGGGTAATATTCCCAAACATCCCCGTATTTGCCGCTGTCCAGCAGCGCTTTGACCTTGTTGGCGCGGCCTTTCATCGCCTTGAATTTCGCTGCCTTCTGCGCTTCGAACTCCGGCGACTGCAACGCCTTCAGCACAAACGTCTGCGAAGGATGCGGTCCGCTGGAAATGGTAGCGCGGATGATGCCGAGCGTTTTTTGCTCCAGGGCGGCGAGCAGCGCTTCGTCGTCCGCCGCGAATGTGATGAACCCGACGCGGAAGCCCCAGACATATTCCTCTTTGGTCGCCCCGTCGATCTTCACCGGCAAAATCCGCGGATGCAAGCCGGCCAGCTTGCCGAACAGCGATTCCTTCAACGATTCCTCGAAGAACAGACCAAAATACGCGTCATCGGTGACGACAACGACGTTAATCCCGGCTTCGGCGGCAGCCTGGATCGCGTCGACGATCTCCCCGCCTTCCTTTGCGCCCGGCGTATATCCGGTCGGGTTGTTCGGGAAGTTCAGGATGACGACCGCTTTGCCCTTGTCCTTTTGGGCGAGCAGAGCTTCTTTCAAGCCGGCGCTGTTAAACGTCATCTCATCGGTAAACAAGGGGAAGTTGACGATCCGGGCATGACGGCGGATGCCGAAAGTCAGCTCGTAGTTCTCCCAGTTTTTATCTGGAAAAATAACCGCATCACCCTCATCAACCAACAGGTCGGCGACGATGCTGAGCCCGTGGGTCAGCGCGTTCGTCGCGATCGGATTGCCGAAGCTTTTGCCCGCAAGCGACGGGTTCTCCTGCAGCATTTTGGCGCGCCAAACTTTGCGCAGCTCCGGTTTGCCCGCCGGCGGCGCGTAAGGGTACAAATCCTGCGGCTTATAGGCGGACAATGTATCCTGGATCGCTGCCAGGTGCATTGGCCCTCCGTTTTCCGTAGCGATGCCGATCGTGGCGTTATATTTTTTCGCTTGGGCTGAAGCTTCGGCAGATTGGCTCAAAATGCCTTCCTTCGGAAAATAAATTTCCTTGCCCAGCCCCGACAGCATGTCGTACACGTGGCTGTTCCCCGATTTGATGTTTTCGTTTAACTGCTCCGCAAGTGGGTTCATCACATTCATCCTTCCGATCCGTTTAATAATTTAGGGCAGTACCGTCTTAAACTGCCTAACATTATATCATTTCGATCAGAACGAGTCACGATCTAAAACCGCCGCAGCGGCCTATTTTTCACGGTGAAACGGACAGTATTTTTCCATATGGCGGATCGTTTCCGCGTCCAGCTCACCGCCCCGCTCCCGCAGCCCTTCGACCACGGCCTCAAACTTCGCTTCGCTCTGGTTTTGCCCGAATTTGAATTTGGCGGTCATCGTTTCCGGGACGATCCGGCATAGCGCCACCGCCTTGAGCTGCCCCGCATAATTAGGGTCGGCCGGATCGATCGGGTTGTAGCCCCCTTCGGGCTGGAGCTTTTCCATAAACAAGGTGAACACATCCGCCTTTTCCTGGACGTCTTCGACCTTTTCCACCCTTCCCCGGACCATCACACTTTTGAAAAAAGCGGAAGCCGGACAAGCCAGCAGCGGGTCGGTAAAATAGGACGGAATAATCGCATACTCCTTCGCCACGGTGAAGCTGACCCGGGGATCGCGGGCAAGCTGCTTCATTTTTTCCCCAGCCAAGCTGCCATGAAAATAAAAGAACCGTCCATCGTATACAAAATTCAGCGGAGTCACCCGGCTCCAGCCGTCTTCGCCGACGGTGCCGAGAAAGCCGTAGCTCATCTCCCGCAAAAACTCTTGGATTTCCGTTTCATCCTGCATTGCAAATTCTTTTCTGCGCATATGGTTCGCTCCCTGCTCGTTTTGACATTCAGCATACGCCGTAAATTGACATTAAAAAAGAACCAATTTACATTTAAATTAATAGTCCAATTTAAATGTAAGGGAACTAGTGGACTGTTCCTGAAGGAATTAGGGCAACCGCTGGGTCGTCAGCTCCGGCCGCTCCGGCCGCATGGTGGCTAACGGACATGAGCGCCCTTATTTGCCAGAAAAGACACCATTTTTATTTCTAACGGACAGAGGAGTCGCTATTTGCTCGAAAAAGGCCGGATATGTGCACAGAAATGCCGAATTAGGTCAGTGGTGTCCGTTACATTTTGAAAACTGCTGATTTCATCGAAATAATGGCGCTGGTGTCCGTTAGGATTGGCTTGATTGCCGGATCGTTCTTTCTGCAGCCATAGAGTGTTAAGCAACAGGGAGGAGACATTGAAAATGCCTGATTTTACGATAGCTTTACAGTCGTTCAGCGATAAATACCGCTATAAATATTTAGCCTTGTATCATGCGCTCCGTGACGCTATTCATAACGGGACGCTTCCGGAAGGAACGCGGCTGCCGGCCACCCGTGAGCTGGCGGCGATGTACGGCCTGTCGCGCGGGAGCGTCTCCCAGGCTTACGATATGCTGCACGCGGAAGGCTACGTCCGCACGATCATAGGCGGCGGGACGTTCGTCACCGGAATGGTCGCATCCCGCCAGGAGACTTCAGACCGTATGGCCCAGGTCGTTTTGTCGCCATGGGGGCGGCGCGTGATGTCGGTGATGGACCGGACCGGGGAGCAAAGAGGCGCCGGGGCTGCAGGCGGGGAAGCGGGGGGCGGCGTCCGGTTGCCGGCTGGGGTGGCCGCGGCCTTGGCTTCGCCGGAGCCGGACGGCGTGATCTCTTACCGCGACAGCGGACCGTGGGCAGCGGGGTTTCCGGCCGCCGAGTGGAAAAGCGCGCTCGCCTGGGCGGTGCGCGGCAGGTCCGGCGGCCACGTTGAGGGCGTGAGAGGTACGGGCGCAGCCGGCTTGGCCGGAGCTGGCGGGAGCCGCGCTGACACAGGGCGTGGGGGCGCGGAGCGCACTGATATAGGCGGTACGGCCTTGGAGAGCGCTGGTCCCGGCCACACCGGCATGGACCCGCTCGGCGAGCTGGAGCTGCGCCAGGCGATCGCCGCGCATTTGCGGCGCAGCCGGGGCATCTCGGCAGATGCGGAGCAAATCTGCCTGTTCAACGGCTCGATGCAGGCGATCATGCTGCTGACCCAGCTACTGGTAGGGGAAGGCGAACCGGCCGTGCTGGAAGATCCATGTTACTACGGGATCGCCCGGGCAGTCGCCGCCTGCGGAGGCGTGGCCGTCCCGGCGCAGCTGGACGGCCAGGGGATCGTGCCGCGCGATTGGGACGCGCGGCTGCTGTTCGTGACGCCGGGGCGGCAGTTCCCGACCGGCGTCGTGCTCTCCCACGCCCGGCGGCGCGAACTGCTGAAATGGGCGTCGCGGCGGAACGCTGTCATCGTCGAGGACGACTATGACAGCGAGTTCCGCTGGGGCGGCCGCCCGCTGGAGCCGCTGAAGGCGCTGGACCAGGAGGAGCGCGTCATTTACATCGGCTCCTTTTCCAAGACGATGTTCGCTGCCTTGCGGATCGGCTACGCGGTGCTGCCGCACAGTCTGGTGCGGCCGCTGGCGAGCGCCAAGGCGCTCTATGAGCCGGCGCCCCCGGCGCGGCTGGAGCAGCGGGCGCTCGCCCGGTTCATGCGAACGGGCGGCTATGACCGCCATCTGCGCCGGATGCGGCGCTATTACGGCGCCAAGCAGGAAGCGTTCCGCATCCGGCTGGAAAGCGAGCTGGGCGGCCTGTTCCGGCTCCAGCCGGCCGACGCCGGGCTGCTGATGTACGCGCTTTGGCGGAGGTCGCCGGAGGAATACCGCGCTTTTCAGGCCGCGGCGAACCGGCGGGGCGTGTTGTTCCGCGACGCCGCCATCTACCGGTTGACCCCGGGAGAGCCGGCCGCTTGCTTTTGTTTTGCCCATTTGGACGAGGAAACACTGCTCGAAGGAGTGAACCGTATGCAAGCAGCGTGGATAGATATTCAAGAGAACGGGAATTAAGGGTATAATAAAAGCATAAACATCCATCTTTAGGGATTTTTTTTCGGGAGGGAAGGACATGCTTCACGTTTCACCGTCTTCGTTTGTATTGAAGCCGGCTTTTGCCAAAATCGTGTGCGAGCCCGGTTGGAAATGGCACAAGCGCGATAAACCGCTGGATAACTACGACCTATTTTACGTTTGGAGCGGCGAAGGAACGGTTGTCCTGAACGACCAGCCGATTCCCGTCAGCAAAGGAAGCTGCTTTCTTTTCCGGAAAGGGGACCATACGAGCGCCACGCATAATCCGCAGCGTCCGCTTGTCCTCACGTATATCCATTTCGACGTCAATGAACCGGTGAGCGAAGTGCCGGGACCTTACCGCGTGCTTGAAGATACCCTCGATTTTGAATACATGCTGTCCCGTTATGTCCGCCTGTTTCTGGTGAAGGCTTACGCCGCTGAAGAGGAAGCGCGGCTCATCCTCAAACAGCTGCTTATTCAGTTGCTGCGCGAGGAGCGCCAGGTGCCGACGGAGAAAAAAGTCAGCAACCAGCTGCACGAGGTGATTCATGAGGTAGCCAACTACGTGCTCCAGCATCCAGGCTTGCCCCACAAAGTGCAGGACCTGGCGGCGCGGGCTGGGTTGTCCCCGCGTTATTTTTCGATCAAGTTCAAGGAAATCATCGGGATGTCCGTTCAATCGTACATCATCAAATCGCGGATCGACCGCGCCCAGCACCTGCTGCTGCATGCCGGTATGAACGTCACCGAGGTGGCCGACGCGCTTGGTTACCGGGACATTTTCTTTTTCAGCCGCCAATTCAAGCAGTATACCGGCAAAAGCCCGTCGGAAATCAGATAACAAAAGCGCCCCGGTTACCTTAAGGACTTTTAAGGGGTGCCGGGTTTTTTGCTATTTTGCCGGATAATGCCGCAATCCGCTTTGAAGGCCTTGTCCGGCCTCTTGTCTACGCACCTCCGCTGTTTTATTCCCTTCCTGATGCCATGCTTCTCCGTCGTGGTATAAACATTTCTCCCTTGTTGTTTCTAACATTCGCAGAGCAAAAATCAGCTTGAGTCCTTGAGTTGGCTGGCAAAATAGAAAAACACTGCTTCGTTTGGTAAAGCGAGAGTGACGAGCTTCTACGATTCGGACAGAAGAGGTGTCTTTCATTGTTATAGACATCAGCCCGACCAAAATCAACTGCCAAGGGCGTTGAAAGCTTGAGGATAGGGAAGCGGGGGGGGGTTGGGCGGCAGATCAACACTCACAGTCCGGAGACTTTGCACGATTATCCCGTTTGATCAGGGTAGCAGAGAAACAGACAAGCTCGGGAGAAGAAAATACTTGGTGGAGAAGCAGATAGGTTCGAGATAATTTAGACGGGCTTAGGAGAAGGAATCAGGTTTAGGAGAGGTGAAACAGGCCGGACAAGAGATCAAGACAGGAGATCAAGGACAAGACGCGAGGGAAACGAAAAGACCGTGATTTTGCTGTATCCTGAACCCTTTCATCTGCAGCAACACCCGGACTGTTCATGCTAACCCACACCAAGTAAGTCGATCCCCATCAAGACAAGTTGATCCGCATCAAACTCCCCTCGCCGTTCCAGCGTCTCGATCAGGCTGCAGCCGCAATGGGCTGGTTCGGTTGACGCGCGATCAGCCGACGGTAAGGGATCGCCGGAATCGCCACACACATGCGCAGCAACTTCTGCGGCATCGTTTCTTTCGCTCCGGGCAGGTGCAGCCGGCGGCGTACGGTGTACTCGTTGAGGTACGCCTGCAGATGCTTTAGTCCCAAGGCTATATATGTACTCTTCAGCGATTCCCACGCCTCTCTCACCACTCTCCGCAAGGGTGCATACAGACGAAAGGCTAAAGGGAACGACTGTACCGCCGATGCACGGACATCCACATGCCCGTTGATGAACGCAGCGAGTTCGTGACGGTTTGCTCTTTGTCCGCCTCCTCTCTTATGCGGCACCAAGCGGATTTTGACCTGCTCCGGCTCGCCCGACTCCGTGACCGTGCATCCCGTTACGACCGCCGTGGCATATGGATGCGAAAGCTCACACCGGGACGGGTTACGCCCATACATATCACTGTTCACCTTCACGTCTCCGCAGAGCAGCTCCCGGGCATCGAACTCTAGGGCGGCATGGCGTATTTTGTGCAGCACCAACCAGGCGGTTTTGTAGGTGACTCGGATCACCTGGCTCAGCCGTATCGCCGAGATACCGCCCTCAAGCAGGAATAAATCCAGGGCCTCGAACCACTTGAGCAGGGGCAGATGTGTTCCTTCAAAAATCGTGCCGACCAAAGCCGACGTTTGATGCTTGCACTTTCCGCACTCGAACAAGGGGATATGCCGGGAGGTCAGACGACTGCACCGGGTGTGAGCGCAGCGCGGACAGACGAAGCCGTTCGGCCACTTCATCGCGATCAGCGCCTCCATGCAGGCCTGCTCGCTGTTATAACGGCTGGTGAATGGCTGAAGCTCCGTTCCCGCATTGATCTCCATGTTCGCCCGCCCCCGCATAAAAAATTCACGTACATATGTTTGATTTATTTCATTATACCAAACGTACGTTCTCTTATCAAGCCAAAAATCTCACCTGGACCGCCTCATTTTTTCCTCCTCTCTTTTTTTCTCTTTTTTGGGAATTCTTGATCTAGCCCCACCCCCTACCCCCAGCTCTCTGAACGAAAGGGATAATCGTGCAAAGGCTGCAGGCAGGGACAACAAGACACCAAGGCAGGGAGAACCAAGACACGAACCTGACACGACCCCTTTAGACAGCCCCGCCTCACCTGGCGTAGATTTGTGAGATTGCTCGAAACGGCTGCGGTGCAGCTACCTTACAGCAGTTGCTCGACTTGATCAACGAAGTAGCCCAAAAAGCCGGGAAGACACTGTCCGCCTCTGATTCAGCGTCAACGCCGGCAATGGAATGGATTGCTGCTTTACCCAGCTAAATCAAGGCTTGCCTGCCGATTTTTTGCAGCGAAAGTTGAGTTCTTAAGATTAATTTAAGGTTGGCGACAGGGGGATGTAAGGATCGTCAGGTATGCTGATAAAAGAAATAGAGAGACCATACCCTTAATCATAAAAGGAATGAAATGATCATATGAAATCGCTTTGGAAATTTGCCCTGCAATTTTTGCTGGCCCATATCGTTAGCGATTTAACCTATAGGCAGCTCGCTTTTTTTCGGTACCCGTTCAATAATACATCCGTCCCCTCGGTCATTTTTAAAACCATGTTCGATATGATATTATTTGTGATCGTCGCTGCCGTTGTTTTTATCGGGATCGAGAAAATTCGGCAGATTATCAGACGTCTCAATTAGGCGGCAAAAGTGGGAGCTGGAGTATGAGATTGGATATTGGAAACTGAAACTCCGGACAAGGGGATGTACGCAGCCTGATGTTGCATAAAAAAATGAACCGTTCCTCCAACCGCAGGCTCCATTTCATCCATGTTGCCGCCAAGAAAGCAACCTCCTACTCTTAATGTGCCGATTCCGCTTATTTTGACAAAGAACAGGGACGGAATCAATATGAAGGCGGCTTCTTGTCCGTTGTGAAAAGTGAATGTTTAAAATTTGTTCTTGATGCCTGTAAGCAGTTGGTGTATGTTAAAGACAATCGCATACGATACGGGGGCTTGAGTGAATCAGGCTGAGATGGCAGCATACTCCGCTGCGGACCGTTAATCTGATCTGGATAATGCCAGCGTAGAGAATCGAATGTCCGGGATTTTTTTTGTGTCCATCCCCGTGACCTGACTGCCGCCTGAGCTTATTCTGGCGGTTTTTTGTCGTTTGCGAAAAATATATTTTTTGAAAAGGGGAGAAAAACATGCAAGAGGCAGCAACAAAACAAGGCGGCCGCGGGCTGAAGCTGAGCGATCTGCTGGTGACGGTGCTCGTGTCGGTCGTGCTTGGCGTAGTTTATCATTTCTGGAGTTCGGTGTATAACTTACTCTCGCCGCTGTTTGCGCAGGCCGACGAAATCGTATACGGGATGTGGTTTCTGGCCCCAACGCTTGTATTTTTGCTGATCCGCAAGCCGGGCGTGGCACTGATCGCGGAAGTGGCCGCGGCCCATGTGGAAATCCTGTTCGGCAGTGAATGGGGCGTTCAGCTCGTACTGTACAGCGTGTTGCAAGGCTTGGGAGCGGAACTCGTATTCGCGGCTTTCCGGTATCGCAAATTTTCCGGTTCCGTCGCCGCTTTGGCCGGAATCGGGGCCGCGGTCGGTTCCATCATTCCGGACATTTATTACGGATATGTACAGGACTATGAAACCTGGCTGCTGATCGCCAAATATGCGATGCGGGCCGTCAGCTCTGCGCTGATTGCTGGCTACTTTGCTTACGGGCTGGCCAAGGCCGTAGAAGCGACAGGCGTCACCACCTTGCTGCGTCCCGTTGATCCTAAAGATTACGCGGCATTGGATGATTAACAATGGAAACAGCCGTTGAAGTTTGCGATCTAAGGCTTAAATTTCCGGGGGAGACGCGGTTTGTGTTCAAGGATTTGAGCTTTCGGGCTTTTCGCGGGGAAAAAGTGCTCTTGCTCGGCCCCAGCGGGAGCGGGAAATCCACGCTTCTACAGGTGCTGTCGGGGATCATCCCGCAGCTCGTGGAGGTTCCGATGCGCTACGCGTCGCAACGTCTGCCCCACTCCTGGGGTTTTTTGTTCCAGGACCCGGACACCCAGTTTTGTATGCCTTACGTGGATGAGGAGTTGGCTTTTACGCTGGAAAACCTGGGGGTTCCCCGGCCGGAAATGGAAGCCCGGATGGAAGCGGTGCTGCATGACGTCGGGCTGCGTTTGCCCGAGCTGCACATGCCGATCCATGCTTTGTCCCAAGGGATGAAGCAGCGGCTCGCTTTGGCCTCGGTGCTGCTCGGCGATCCGGAGGTTTTGCTGCTCGACGAGCCTTCCGCGCTGCTCGATCCGGAAGGGCGCGAGCAAATTTGGCAGTCCGTCAGCCGCATTGCCAAGGATCGCACGCTGATTATCGTCGAACACCGGATTGAAGAAATTCTGGCGCTTGGACTCGTCGACCGGATCGCTTTGTTTGGACCGGACGGCCGTCTGCTAGGTCAGGGGCCGCCGCAGGCGATTTTTGCCGAGTTTCGCCGGGAGTTGAAGGAGTTTGGCATCTGGTATCCCGGCGTTTGGACGGAGTTTTTAGCCGCGCCGGAGGGGCGGCGTCTGCTGGAGCCGGCTCCGTCCAGGGGCGGGGAAACCGGCGCTTCTTCCGCCGGGCCGTCCGCGCCGTCTGCTGGCGCCTCCACCGGCTCCGCCCCGCTTGTCGAACTCAAAGGATTCCGCGGGTTAAGAATGGGCAAGCCGGTTATTGAAGTTGGGGCTGCCACAGTGATGCCCGGCGATTTCATCGCCGTCACCGGTCCAAACGGCGCGGGCAAAAGCTCGCTGCTGCTCAGCCTGATGGGACTGCTGAAGACGGAGGGCGAATATGTTCTGCAGGGCGTCCCGATGCAGACGGGCAAGGTTCGTCGCCGCGTACGCCGGCGCCAGATGGAGCGTACGGCACGGGAAATCGGCTTCGTCTTTCAAAACCCGGAATTTCAATTTGTCGCCGACCGGGTGGACGAGGAAGTGGCCTTTTCCCTCAGGGAAGATGGGCTTTCCGCAGAAGGGATTCACGAGCGTACGGTGCGGATTTTACGGCAATTCGGCCTGGAAGGTTATGAGGGGCGGCATCCCTACCAGCTGTCGCTGGGGCAAAAACGGCGGCTCAGCGTGGCCAGCGCGGCCGTGCGTGAGCGGCCGCTGCTGCTGCTCGACGAACCGACTTTCGGCCAGGATGCCGCAAACGCGTTTGCGATCCTTTCGTTATGCGAAGAACTGCGGCGGAGCGGGACGGCGATCGTAATGGTCACGCATGAGGAGTGGATCGCAGCCACGGTCGCGACCCAGCGCTGGGAAGTGCGGGAAGGGCGGCTGGTCTCCCGCTCCTGCACGGAACGCGGAGCGGCAATGGCCGGAATTGCGGCGGAGCCGGGAGAAACGGGCCTGTCCGAATCGGCCGGCTCGCTCGCTTCATCCGCCTCCGGCAGAGCCGCATCCGCTTCCGCCCCAAAGGCGGTGACCCTGCGATGAAGCCGTTGTTGACCCCAAAAACGAGAGGCTGGCTGCACCGGGCCAACCCGGCCTGCAAACTGGCGCTTTTTGTACTGTTGTTTTTGGTGACTTTGTTTACGCACCGCCCTGATTTCATGTTTTATCAAGCCGTATTGTTTACGCTGCTCTTGTTTCTGCTGAGCGGATACGAGCCGTGGAAAATCGCGCTGCTTGTCCTGCCCTTTCTGCTCATCTTCGTCTCGTCTTCCTCGACGATGATTTTGTTCGGCAAAGGCGAGCACGAATGGTGGGCCTGGGGCCTCATCCGCATTTCGGAGGAGAGCTTTTACCGCGGCGTCCATATCGGGCTCAAGGCGGTGACGTTTGCGGCGGAAGGTTTGCTCTTCGTGCTGACCACCTCGTCCGTCGCCCTGTTTTACTCGCTGATGCAGCAGGTCAAGCTTGCGCCTAAATATGCCTACAGCTTTATGGCTTCCGTCCGGCTGCTCCCGATGGTCTGGGAGGAGCTGCAGATCCGCCGGAACGCCCTGCGCATCCGCGGCGTGCGCACGCCGCAGGGACCGCGGGGCTGGGCCAAGCTGGCCCGGCTTTACGCGGTGCCGCTGCTCTCGCAAAGCATCCGGCGGGCGCACCGCGTGGCCGTGGCCATGGAAGCCAAAGATTTTGACAGCAGCCGGCCGCGCACTTATTATTACCGCTTCGCTTATTCGCGATATGACCTTCTGGTGCTGCTCGCCATGGCCGCTGCCGTGGCGGCCGCCTTCGCGCTTTCGCAGATGTATCCGCTTTTCGGCATTGCCGATGTAAGATAAGCAAGCCGTTATAAAATATTTTCCTGCAGCAGCTTTTGCGCGGCCGGCAGCCCGTTCGGGTGATCGAGCAGGTACCTGGCAAAAGACATGGGCTGATGGTACGTGTTTTTCCATATTTCAGTTAATCCAGCTTTGCGAAAACCGTAACGTTGGTCGCGGCCGTTGCATTCTATAAAATAGGGACGCCCGCTCATGGTGAGACCAATGTCGAGTCCCAGATCGGCAAGCAGGGGCAACTGCGTGCCGAGATGGCGGCTGATCGCCAGCGCCAGCGCTTCCACATGGGCGAGGGCCGCGGCGACCGAATGCGGAGGTAAAACATGGACCAGCAGCTCTGCCGCCGGGAAAACTTCACTGCCCTTGGCGATGTTGCATAGAAAGCTGCCTTTCAAGGCCACCTTGGCGAACAGCCCTGTGACGGCCCAATCGCCGAGTTCGCCGCGTTGGACGGTAACCCGCAGATCTATGGGCCGGGAATCGTATTCCGCCAGCGGAATGCGCTCCTGAACGAGGTAAGGGGCGCGCTGCAGCAAGCGCCGCGTCCACAGCGGGAGTTTCCCTTGCTGGAGCTTGGCGGTCCGCCATTCGTTTTTTCCGGATTTGGACGCATAGGTCAGTCCCCAGCTTTGATGATCGTAACGCAGCCGCATGATCCCGTGTCCAACAGAACCGCGTATCGGTTTAAGAATCAGGTCGGAATACCGGGACATCATGGTGTGCAGTGCCGCCGGCTTGGCCGGAGCGGCAGCGGGCAAATAGCTGCGCAGATGCGGAGCGTTCCAGAGCAGGCGGTGGATGACATCTTTTCCATAACGGTTGTTGAC
Source organism: Paenibacillus macerans (assembly GCF_023715465.1). Classification (GTDB taxonomy): domain Bacteria; phylum Bacillota; class Bacilli; order Paenibacillales; family Paenibacillaceae; genus Fontibacillus; species Fontibacillus macerans_A. Next base: position 149,724 of record NZ_JAMBOE010000005.1, on the reverse strand, counting down.
GTTGAAGATTATGATGCCCCGGGAAGTCAGATTGCGGATTTTTTGGTGCGCTGCAGGCTCGGGATACAAGGCCCGGTTATGAATGACCGGTGGCAGGGGAAGGCCGGTTAACACGTATTCTTTTCCATTCGACACATAGCCGGAGCAGGTTCCCCGGAACAGGTCGATATCGCCCAAGCGGAGAAAACAGGGGATCAAGCCGTATTTCCGGGCCGCTTCTTCAAAATTGGAGATCGACTCCTGACCGGTTTTTCGCTGAGGGATTCCCCGGAACATCCCGGAGTTCAGCAATATTCCTACATAGTCCTGCTTCAAATAGGGTTCCTCCTCCCTTGCTTCTTCTTTCAATCTATGTTGTCCCGTTCAAAAAGAGTGGACGACTGTTCTCCGTCAGCCGCCTGTTTTGGGGCAGGCTTTCCCAGGCTTTTCCCAGGCTTTCCTAAGTTCCCGAAGGGCCGCGCCTCCAGCCGGCTGTCACATTTACCGGGCGGGTATCGTATATTTAGGGTAGCGAAGCTAGTGAAAGGAAGGAGGGGATCGCTCATGGATCGGGAAAAGACAGCGGTGATCACGACCGGATCGTTCGTCATGCCTTCAGGCAGAAGCAGTTCGCTGGAACGGGTGATTGAAAATGTGGTCCCGCTTGCGGCGGAACATATAAAAATCCGCATTTTTGGACTCGCGGACGGCCATTTGCCTTCCCAGGGCTGGATCGGAAACGTTCCGGTTTACCGTTTGCCCGGCGGGCGGCTTTACTTGGAATCGATTTTGCGCCATTTGCGGAAATGGCGGCCCGGAACCGTTGATGTCCACAATCGGCTGCTGCTCGCATTTCAGTTAAAAAGCCGGCTGCCGCTGGCCCGCGTACTGCTCACCCTTCATTCCGCCGCGTTTATTTCCCCTTCTTGCCATCCCAAAGCCCGCATGCAGCCGATGCTGGAAAGCTTAGACGGGATCATCGTGGGCAGCGAGTATTTGAAAGAGGAACTGCTTTCCCGGTTTCCCGGCCTGTTCACGCCGATTTGGGTCAATCCGCCGGGCGTCAGCCTGGAGGATTTCGTTCCGCGCTGGACGCCAAACGGGGAAGCGCTGCGCACGGCGCGGCTGGCCGAATATGGCTGGGAAAACCGGAAAGTGGCCCTGTTCGTCGGCCGGCTGCTTCCAGCCAAAGGCGTGCACCATTTGCTGGCGGCGTTTCCGGCCGTGCTGCGTCAGGTGCCGGAAGCCATGCTGATCATCGTGGGTGGCACTTGTCACGGAGCCAACCGTGAAACGGACTATGTCAGCCGGCTAAAAGCGATGGCGGAGCCCTTCAAGGAGCGGGTTGTATTTTTGCCGTTTACGCCCTATTCCAAAGTTGCCGATTGGTACAATACCGCCGATTGCCTGGTCGTTCCGTCTTGCGAAGAGGAGGCGTTTGGCCTGGTCAACGTCGAGGCGATGGCCTCGGCCGTGCCGATCGTAGCGGCCCGTGCGGGAAGTATTCCCGAAATCGTTGCGGACGGTTATTCGGGATTTCTGGTGCCCGCGGAAGGGATGGTCAATGCGTTGGCGGATCGGGTCATCCGCCTGCTGCAGGATGAAGCACTGTGCAAATCGATGGGCCAGGCCGGACAGGAGCTTGCCCGCAGCCGGTTCCGCTGGCAGCATACGGCCGAGCGATGGGTCGACACCATCTGCTCCAGCCGGGTCATTCCGGCTAACGCTCCGCAATGGAAACAGCAGCCTTAGCGGAAAGAAGTTTGCTGAATACCGTTGAATAGTTGCTCAAGATACAGTTATTGTTTGTAAAATAGAGCGGGGCGCTTGTTTAAATGCACATCCTGCACTTAAAAAACGTTTCGTTTTTTATTGGTAGAAGCCGGAACTTTTGCATTTCGTGGAAGTTGGAGTAACAAATAAGGACCTGGCCGGCGGCCAGGTCCTTATTTGCACATTTAGAATTTATAAAATTTCGGTCATGGTAGAGGGCGATGCGCAGGTAGAGAGGGGAGGAGAAGAGGGACGTGGGGGGCTAAGGGACACCAGAGCCGTTATTTGCGAAAAAACGGAGGTTTGCAAAATGTAACGGACACAGATGCACTTTCTTACCTCAAATCGTCTTGGATGAACAGGTTTAGAGCGAAATAGGGCCGCCTGTGTCCGTTAGGCTGGGAAATACCCGGGAAATGGGCGGATAAGGTCGCTGGTGTCCGTTAGAGCAGCGTCCATTGTTAAGTAAGTGCCTCCAATCGCTCCAAAGTAGAAGTCAGAGCCACTAAAGGACGCCATCAGGCGTTTTTCTTACTTCGAGCCCCGAAAGCGGCGGAAGCGATGAGGGCCAAGCGGCAGAAAGCGGCAGATCCGGTCCGGAGGACAGCTGTACGTTTGCCGTTGCAACGCCGACAGTACCACATACACTGTTGTATATGCTCCGGTATATCACGATCTGGGAGGAAAGAGACGTGGTCAATAAACGCAAAATTCAAGGCCGCCTGAACCGTAAAAAGCTTCAGCGCAAGCCGGCGATGCCGCGTTTGGTCAATCATCAGGACCCGATTGTTTCGATCATCATCCCGGCGATGAACGAAAGAGCCACGCTGCGAAACGTTCTGCGCGAAGCCGCACGATTGCATCCCCGCAGCGAAACGATCGTCGTCGCAAACGGTTCGACGGACGGAACGGCGGAGCTGGCCAAGAAAAGCGGGGCCCGCGTGATCCGATCGGCAAAGCCGCTCGGGCACGATGTCGGCAGACGCGTCGGTGCGGAGGCGGCTCGCGGGTCGGTGCTCCTGTTCATGGACGCCGACATGGTCATCCCGGCAAAAGAGCTGCGCCCTTTTGTGGAGGCCGTGCTATCCGGGGTGGACGTGGCGCTGAACGGGTATTCCGGGCCGGTTGCCAGCAAAAAGACCCACCCGGTCGTACTGGCGAAGCATGTTCTTAACGGCCTGCTGTCGCGAACCGATCTGAAAGGAGCATCCTTGACCGCTGTTCCGCATGCTTTAAGCAGACGGGGGGCGGAAACCATTGGACTTGAAACGCTGGAAGTCCCTCCGCTGGCCCAGACCAAGGCGGTGCTTCTAGGCTTAAACGTGGAGGCTGTTCACACCGTGCCCGTGGGCAAATTAAATCCGGTCCGGGCCCGGCGGCGAGCTAAAGGAAAGCGAGTAGATCCGCTGACCTCTCTGGTTGTCGGTGATCATTTGGAAGCCGTGCATTGGCTGATCCGCCAAAAAGGGGCGCGCGGTGGTTACGGCGATCTCGGCCGCCTGCGCGGCAAGGTGAGGTGGATGGAATGAACGCGAAAAAACAGGTAAAGCGCCGCCGCAGCCAAATCTGGCCCATGCCGGGACGGACGCGCAAAAGACCTCGCCCTAAGCAGGCGAAGCCGGGCCGCAAAGCCGGACGGATTCCAACCGGCTACCGCTTTGGCCGCCCTCCTGGCGTTCGGCGGAGCGGTTCACGCCATATTCAAGCCGGCGGGGCAGGTCCTAAGTCCGGCGGGCAACAGCGGCTGGAGCTGAAGGCGGTGGAAGCGGGAACCCATGCCGCCATTTTGGACGGGGCCCAAGGCCCCCCTGCGACCCCGGAGCGGCTGCAGCAAAGCTTTCAAGGCTGGTACCTTGAACATGTCCCGGCAGATTTATCTTATCGTGAAATACTGCCGCTCGCTCTCGCTTTCAGCAAGGGATATGCGGACGTTTCCGGTCTCGCGAACCCGTGGATTCCGCTGCCGTTAAAGGAAGGCGTATCCGCGATCGTCACCGCAAGCAACGAAGAAAAAACGTTATCCAACGTGTTATCGGAGCTGTGCAAGCTGCCGTTTAAGGAAATCATCGTCGTGCTGAACGGCTGCAGCGATGGCAGCTTTACCGCAGTTGAACGGGATCCGCGGGTGACCAAACTGAATTTTCCGGAGCGGCTGGGCCATGATATTGGACGGGCGATAGGCGCTGCGGCGGCTTCGGAGCCTATCTTGCTGTTTACCGACGGGGATATGGTTTTGCCCGCGGAGGATTTGGCGGCATTTCTGATCGCTGTGGACCAGGGGATGGACATCGCGCTGAACGATCTGTCGCCGTATTTGCCCTCCTTTCCGCAGCAGGATGAGGTGACGCGCTGCAAAACGTTCCTAAACCAGGCCCTGGGACGGCCCGATTTGAAAGCCAATTCGCTGACGGCGGTGCCGCATGCGATCTCTCGCCGTGCGCTGCAAACGGTGGGAACGGGGGCGTTGATCGTCCCCCCGAAGGCCCAGGCGCTGGCGCTGGCTCGCGGACTGGCGGTCGGCGCCCCGCATTCTGTCGATGTCGTGCGGAAAAACCGGATTCGCAGCGGCAATACCGGGGCCGGGAACGGTGTAGCCCAAATGATCATCGGCGACCACATCGAAGCGCTGGACGCGGTGATGCAGACGGAAGGCATCCGTCTGCGTTACGTTACGCTGCCCCGAAGCGAACTGGCGAAAGCGAGGAATGCGCTGTGAGCGGAGGCGAATTAACCAGCATTGTCATACCAACCTACAACGGGCTGCATTTGCTTCGGCCCTGCGTAGAAGCGATTCGTAAGCATACGGAAGTCCCTTATGAAATCATCGTTGTGGACAACGGCTCCGATGACGAAACCGCGTTGTTCTGTTTGCAGGAAAAGCTTATTTTGGCGGCATTGCCGCGAAACGAAGGTTTTCCGGTTGCCGTGAATCGAGGATTGACGATCGCGGCCGGCGGCCAGCTTCTCATCTTGAACAATGACGTCATCGTGACCCCGGGATGGTTGTCCAATATGCTGGCCGCCCTCGGCAGCGCGGACGATGTCGGTCTTGTCGGTCCGGTGACGAATTACGCCAGCGGCCGGCAGCAGATCACCTTCCCTTGGAAGGACCAGGACGATTTCCTCCGGGCCGCCGCGCGGTTTAATCAATCCGATCCCGCCAAATGGCAGGATGTCCGGCGCCTGGTGGGCATGTGTCTGCTGCTTAAGCGGGAAGTGCTGAACCGGGTGGGGTTGTTGGATGAACGGTTTTCGCCCGGTCATTACGAAGATGACGATTACTGTTACCGGGCGCGGCAGCAGGGCTACCGGCTGCTGATCTGCGGAGATACGCTGGTCTACCATGCCGGCAGCGCTAGCTTTAAGGCCCACCATCCGGAAGGATGGGACGGGATCATCGAGCAAAACCGCAAACGGTTCATTGAAAAATGGGGAGTGGATCCCTGGCAGTTTATTTAGACGCTCACAAAAACTTTTAGGGAGGAGAGAGTTCATGAAAGGTGTGATTTTGGCGGGAGGCACAGGAACGCGTCTATACCCGCTGACCCGGTTAATCAACAAGCATCTGCTTCCTGTCGGGAATCATCCGATGGTCTGTTACGGCATAGAACGGCTGCGTCAAGCCGGAATCACCGACATCCTTATAGTCATCGGCAAGCAGTCCGCCGGATTGTACGCGGATTATCTCGGCAGCGGCGAAAACTTTGGCGTCAACCTGTCGTATCGCGTGCAGGAGTCGGCGGGAGGTATTGCTGAAGCGCTGGAACTCGCCGAAGGGTTTATTCCGCCTGGCGACAAATTCGTCGTGCTGCTGGGCGATAACTTGTTTCTGGACGATTTGACCCCGTATGTGGAAAAATTTAAGCAACAGCCGCCGGGAAGCGCCCGGGTCATGCTGAAGCCGGTGGACGATCCCCGCAGATACGGCGTTCCGGTGTTCGACGAGGCCGATCCGAGCCTGATCGCCTACATCGAGGAGAAACCGAAAAAGCCGAAATCGAACTATTCGGTCACCGGCATTTATATGTATGATAACGCCGTTTTTGCGATCATTCGCGGCATCGGCCGGTCGGCCCGCGGCGAGCTTGAGATTACGGACGTCAATAACCGTTATGCCAAAACGGGCAAGCTGGAATACGACGTCCTGCAGCTATGGTGGGGGGACGCCGGAACGCCGGAATCGCTGCAGGAGGCGAGCGTCCGGATGCGGGGTGTCCTTCCATGACCTCTACAGGATGCGGAGGGGTGAGATGATGCCGCATCGCGCTCAAAAATCCGGCCTGTCCCGCAACAAGCGGTCAGGGGCGAGAGCATCGGGAGCGGCGGGAACGAAGCGTTCCCGCCCTGCCGGAAGGCGCAGCGGCTACGGGCGAAGATCAGGCACGCCGCAACCATCTCCGGCTGCTGCGGCAGCATCTCCCCCATCGCCCGCGCCTATGCCGCAAAAGGCGGCGCTTTCCCTGGACGCCGAGCCGGCCGCGACGCTTACCCCTACCTCTGAATCGGCGGCCGAGCCGGCCTGCACCGAGGCTTACGCCGCCGGGTTTCGCGAGGGCATGTTTGAGGGCGGGGAGGCGAAGCTGGGACGGCTTATTCCCCGCCATATGATTTTGCCTGAGCTGACGGTGGGCGATGTCATCGTTGCCGGGTTCCGCTCCGTCGCTGGGGCGTTGTCCCCTTTGCTGCGGGCTTCCGACGTGTTTGCCGCCGCCGATCAGGCCCTGTGCACCGGCCAGCCGTTGTCCATCGTCCGTCTCGGCGATGGTGAATTGCTGACGCTCGCGCATGGCACCGTCCTCCCGGTGGAGGAGGCGATGCGCTGGAGCGCTTTTTTGCCCTATGCAGGCGTACAGCTGCCGGATCCGGTTGCGCGCGGGTTGCTCGCCGCCGCCGTCCGCACCGCCGGCATGATCGGCGTCCCCGAATCGCGCCATCCCTCCTACCAGGGCTTGCTGTTCCCGGTATTTCGCCATTACGGTATCGATTACCGCAGCCTGCGGCTCACCTCCTCCACGATCAATTACGAGCTGAACGAGGAGGGGTATTTCGCCAACCTGCTTAAAGGGCGCCGTGTGCTTCTGATCGGCAATCAGGCTTTCGCTCTTGCGGAGTTCTTGAGGCTTCGCGGCGCAGACATCACCGGTTGCATCGCCCCGGTCAACGGGGTGCACGACGTGCCGCGGGTTCTGCAGCTTGCAGACAGCTTCCCGTTTGACCTTGCGCTCGTCGCCGCCGGAATCGCCGCCGTCATTGTCTGTGAACGCCTCGCCAGGGAGCGCGGCAAGGTGGCGCTTGATCTTGGGCATCTGGCCAACAAATTGATCAACGGAGAGGCGGTTATGCCGCCGATTCAGGAGGTGTAGTCGTTTGGCACTCGGAAGAAACCGCAAACCGGCTAAACGCCAGAGCCGCAGCGCTGCCCGCGAAAACCGCAGGGAAGGGTCCATGCGCGCTTATGAACTTGGGTATGCCGCAGGTTATGCGCACGGCGTTTTGGAAGGAAAACGCTCGTTCGGCGCGGGGTTTGACGGAACGAGCATCATTATACCGACATACAACCGCAAAGACTTGCTGATCGAATGCCTGAACCGGATCGAGGCCCATACCGCTGCGCCCTACGAAGTGATTGTCGTGGACAACGGATCGGACGACGGCACGGCGGATGAAGTGCGCCGCCGGCGCAGCCCGGTCCGTTTGGCCGTTCATCCGCAAAACTTTGGCTTTGCCCGGGCGGTAAATGCGGGGCTGATGATGGCCAAAGGACAAACGATCGTATTGCTTAACAACGATGTGCTTGTAACGGAGCGCTGGCTGGATCAACTGCTGGGCTGTCTGGAGCTGACCGGGGCGGCGGCCGTCGGGCCGGTCACGAATTACATCAGCGGAGACCAGCAGATTGACGTGCCCTATGATGACGTTGCGGAAATGCCGGCTTTCGCCGCCGCTTTTAACGCTACCGATCCCCGAAAATGGCGGGAGGTAAGCCGCCTGGTCGGCTTCTGCCTGCTGTTTCCGCGCACCACGCTGGAGCAGATTGGTTATTTTGACGAGGGATATGTTATCGGCAATTATGAGGATGACGATTGGGTGGCCCGGCTGCTTTTGCAAGGTAAAAAGATGGTGATTGCCGGCGATACGTTTGTTCACCATTACGGTAGCTTGACTATGAAAGGACTTGGTGCGCAAGACTTTGAGCAAGTAAACGCCCGCAATTACGACTATTTTGCCGAAAAGTGGGGGGATCTGCACGGATTTCTGCACCGCAAACCCGAGTCCCGGGCGGGGTACGGGCAGAGAACGGTTGATTTTTTTCCTACGCACACGTATGTAAAAGGGTGGTCCGATACGGTGTATTGGCTGGAGCACGGCGTAAGGCATCCGGTTTCCGCCGCCCCGCAGGAAGAAGCGGGAAATGCTCCGTCACCGGTCCGGCTAGCGGTTGTCGATCTGCTGCAAATTCCGGTTGGCGCGCCGCAAACGCCGGCGGAACCGCAGGCAGAAAAAAACGCCGGCCTGCCTGAAGGGGGAGTGGTCCGCAGCTCCAATGGCCGCTTGTATCAGATCGACCGGGGCCAGCGGCGGGAGATCATGTCCGAATACGCCTGCCGTGTATGGAATTTGCACGTTTTTCCGGAAATTATCCCGTTCCAAATTCTGCAGCAATACCCCGCGGGTCTTCCCATTACGCCCCCGCCCCGCATTATCAGCGAAGATTTATAATGAAGGTTTGCAAACTTATCCTGCTTGGAACGCGCAAATCCGTACCGGCATATGCTAATGCAGGGCACAGGCGGGCAGATTCTCGGCTCTAAACGAGGATGCGACAGCCCATTGATGAGGAGGAATCAGGGTGGAGCAGAAAATTACGGAGATCATCGTCCATATGTCCCACTCTCACCAGCAGATGGCGCGGGTGATTGACGCCGAGCGGAAGGTTGCCGTCCGGATGGCACAAATCGTGCACGCCATTCCTGATGCCGAACCCGCATTTGAGGGAACGTCCGGGATTCTTGAAAATGCGGGACGGATCAACAAAAGCGTGATCTCTTATTTAAATGCCATCGCCGATTTGGAAGAGGCCATGGCTGAAAATTTGGGTGTTGTAATTAAGGAAATGAAAAGCCAAGATGAAGAGTGAAGAAGCGCAGGAGCGGGGAATGGTGCCATGAGCAGGGAGCAGTCATATCTGAACATGTTGGATGCGGCCGCCAAAATTCAGTGGAATGTCGCGATGATTTTGGAGGCCAAGGCGGTAGAAGCGGAGAAGGTCCGCAATTGGATACTCAACCACGTGCTGGAAAACAGCTTTGAGGATCATGAGAAGCAATTGTCCGACCCGCTTGACGTCCATGAGCAGCTTGTGGAAGTGATCGAAGGCTTAACCAAGCTGCAAAACGGGCTTTGCAGCAATTTGAAGAGCTTATTGCCCGAAGAAGAAGAGAAATCCATGTCCGGGGATGACGGCGGGTTCAGCGGCCTGTTTGGCGGAAGTTTTGATTTGGAGGATTCCGGTAAATGAGATTTACGCTGCAAGCCGGGGAGGAAGCCAAACTTCGGCTTATCCATTCCATCAGCCTAAGCCAGCAGGCCATGGCCCGGATCCTTGGCAGCTTGGCCGACGTGACGGAATTGTCCGGGGATACCGCCAGGCACTTGGCTCAAAACGTCGAAAAGCTGACGAAATATCAGGAAGCGATGGCCCGTACCGTCTGCGGGCTATCCTTCCATCACGTTTATTATGGAACTCCTTCATTGCCCTGGATATCGAATTTATGTTACGCCGCAAACGATGCCGCCCGAGGAGAACAGGAGGACTGAAGTATGACCAAAACGAAAGTCCGGCGCACCCGCCGGGGGAAATCCGCAGCGCTCAGAAAAGGCCGGTTAAGAAGAAAGCGTAAGCTGACGTTAAAACGGGGGCGGGCCGCCGTCCGCAAACGGGTCCGCAAAAAAGCGATCAGGAGGGTGCGCCCTCGGCGGAAAAGGCTGAGACGCCGGCGGCGAATCGCCGCGTTGCGGGTTCCTCACGCGCCAGCGCCGGCACCCGAACCGGCGCCAGTACCAGCGCCGGCGCCGCCTCCAATAACGTCTCCGGAAGGAGCAGCCGCTTATGAACAGGAATATAACGGGGCTTACCAGGAAGGGTTTAATGCCGGTTTTGCCCAAGGTTATGAGGATGGACATAAGCTGACTTACAAAAACCAAGTTTAAAACGGTGAATGCAAACCCCGCTGCCTGTCTATGGCAGCGGGTTTTTTTAAACTTTATAGAATTTCGGGCATGGTAGAGGGCAATGCGCAGGTAGAGAGGGGAGGAGAGGAGGTCGCGGGGGGCTAAGGGACACCAGAGCCGTTATTTGCGAAAAAACGGAGGTTTGCAAAATGTAACGGACACAGACGACCTTATTTACCTCAAATCGGCCCGGATGAACGGGTTTAGAGCGAAATAGGGTCGCCTGTGTCCGTTAGCCTGGGAAATACCCGGGAAATGGGTGGATAAGGCCGCTGGTGTCCCTTAGAGCGAAATGGAGTCATATGGGCCCGTTGCTAGAGCAGCGTCCACAGACATTTTACGGACCGGTATCTAGTCTGCCTGGACAAGCCGTCTTGGAAAATATGCGTAAAAGTGCAAACGCAAAAGTAAGCGCACGCCCTTTGTCCGTCCTTGGGAGAAGGCGGATTTTTCTAGGGAAACCGGAAGAAAGCTAGGTTTTTTCATGGGTGGCATTCGCCAATTTCTCAGGTTCCCGGGTAGTCGTCCATGATGCACGTGTCCCCGCGGCATATATTTATTAAGACCCAGGAATCCCACAAAGATAGGATGAAGAACTTGATGAACTTGATGAACGAGATGACAACTGCTCCCGGTGAAGCTTACCGGGCCGGATACAATGAGGGCTGCCGTTTCGGAGGATGCCGGGCCGTTCTGGATCGCATCCCGGCAGTTTCCCGGGAGAAACGCAGCTGGCGCGTACTCTATGTGCCTCAAGGATTTGAGGCGATCGACGGCGGGGTGGCGGCTGCCCTGCAGGAAACGGTGTACGAGAGCAGGGTCGCTTCTCCGGAAACGATGCTGCAGGAGGCGGAGCAGTTCCGTCCTGATCTGGTGCTGGTCATGAACGCGCTGCATGTGTTCCCTGCCGATCATGCCGGGCAGATTTCCCGGTTGCGTGAGATGGGCATCCGCACGGCCGTCTGGTTCGTCGACGATCCTTATTTTACGGATGATACCCGCAATCTGTCGCTATTTTACGACGTTGTATTCACCCATGAGATGGAATGCGTATCCCTTTATCTGAACGCGGGCTGCCGGGAGGTTCATTATTTGCCCCTGGCGGCGAATCCGCAGGTGTTTAAGCCGGTGCGGACGGAGCCGGAGCATCAATTTGATGTTTGTTTTATCGGCAACGCTTTTTGGAACCGCGTGGAGTTATTCGATGATTTGGCGGAGTTTTTGCAGGATAAAAAGGTATTGATCGCCGGCGGGTTTTGGGAGCGGCTGACGAATCATGACCGGCTCGCGCGGTTCATTCGTCCCGGCTGGATCCCCCCCGAGGAGACCGTCTACTACTACAACGGCTCCAAAATCGTCATCAATATTCACCGCCCGACCTTGGCGGGGCAGGACAATCGGAACGGCCTGAATATCACGGGCGGGTCCATCAATCCAAGGACGTATGAGATCGCCGCCTGCGGGACGTTGCAAATTACGGATGTCCGTTCCGATTTGACTTCCTATTATTCCCCCGGTTACGACATCGAGACGTTTCGCGATACCGCCGAGCTCAAGGACAAAATCGCTTATTATCTTGAGCACGAAAATGAGCGCCTGCAGATCGCCTGGCGTTCTCTCTGGACGACGCGGCGCGACCACACCTACGGTGATCGGGTCGGACGTCTTCTGGAAGCCGCCCTCGCTGAGCGGCAGTAGTTAACGATCAAAATTTTGGAGGAGTGACATTATGTTGACAGTGCAATCACCAGAGTCCGTGATCATTGCCCCTGTGAGTAATCCTGCCGATCCGGCTCAGCTTGGGAGAAGTGCCGGACTACAGGACGGGTACCACGAAGGATACTTGCGCGGCCGGGCCAGCGTTATCGTGCAGCGGGAACGGCCCCCGTTTCCGGTGCGAAACGTTAAGGTGCTGTATGTTGCTTCCGGGAAAGGTTTCCCCTATGCGCCGATCGACGAAGCGATCTCTGCGACGCTTCGGACGTTGGTCGCCGAGATGCACGTTTACGAGCCGGGGCAATTTCTTCCCAATCTCGCCGCCGGGCTGCGCCCTGACCTTGTGCTCGTGCTCGACGGCATGGAATTGCCGGTGGAGCAGATCGATGAGATCCGCGCCATGGGCATTGCCACGGCCATCTGGTTCACGGACGATCCCTATTATACGGATATGACCGTCGAACTCTCTTCCCACTATGACTTCGTGTTTACGCTTGAACGCAATTGCATTGATTTGTACCGCTCGGCCGGCTGCAGCCGCGTGCACTATTTGCCCTTTGCGGCGCATACGGAGCATTACCGTCCAACGCTGACGCCGTCTCAGGTCCGCCGGAACATCAGCTTTATCGGTTCGGCCTACTGGAACAGGGTGAACTATCTGCAACCGGTGATCGGCGATTTGATAAATCAGGGTTTGGTCATTAACGGAATTTGGTGGGATCGCCTGCCGGAGTATGCGCAGTATGCCGACCGGATCGAGCTCGACAAATGGATGGGGCCGGCGGAAACGGCTGAAGTCTACAGCGGGACGAAAATCGTTCTGAACCTGCACCGTTCGCCGTTCGAGGAATCGGTCAACAACAATACGGCCGGGATTCTGGCCATGTCGCCGAATCCGCGGACGTTTGAAATATCGGCCTGCGGAACGCTGCAGCTGGTGGATGCCCGCGATGACCTGGCGTTATTTTACGAGCCCGGCAAAGAAATCGAAACGTTCTCTTCGCCCCAGGAGATGTTGGATAAGATTCACTTCTACCTGAACCATGAACAAGAAAGACGGGAGATTGCGCTGAACGCGCTGGAAAGAACGTACCGCGATCATACGTACAGCAATCGTCTGGACGAAATGCTGCGTCACATTTTCGGATGACGGCCAGGTCCGGGGATCTTCATAAACGGAGGTGACGGCGTTGCCGGAGCGAAAAAGGCTGTTTTTGTTCTCGCATGTCAGCAATGTCCGCAATATTACGGGGGCCGAAAAGCTGCTGCTTTTTGCGGCCAAGAAGCTATCCGCCCACTTTGACTGTACACTGATCGCCCCCCAGGAAGGCCGGCTAACCTCTTTGGCCCGGGACAGCGGAATCGGCGTCCTGATTTGGGATATCCCCCTGCTGTACGGGATGTGCTCCCCGTATGAGGGGCTTTACCGGGACGCGGAGGGGCTGATGGGCGGCAGTGCCGCAGCGCAAATAACCGAACTGCTCGCCGCAAATCGGCCGGACGGCGTATTCGTCAATACCTGCGTCAATATCGTCCCGCCGATCGCGGCCAAACGGCTTGGCATTCCGGTGGTATGGCATATCACCGAGGTCGTGCCGGACAACGGCTATGCCGCGGAGTCGGTCCGGCTGATCGATCAATACAGCGACCGGATCGTCGGTATTTCCGAAGCGGCGCTTTCCCCTTTCCGCAGGGAGGTTGCGGCGGATAAGCTGAGCCTGCTGTTTCCTTCCTGGGAGAGCAGGGGGTTCCAGCCCCCCGGGGACTGGCCGAAGCTGCGGCTAGGTAAACGGCGGGAGTGGGGGATTCGGCCGGGGGAGACGGTGGTAGGGTATATCTCCTCTTTTCTCATTCGCGAGAAAGGCCCCGACCACTTTATCCAGGCCGCCCTGGGGCTCACAAAGGCGTTCCCGCATGCCCGGTTCGTCGTCATCGGCGGGGAGGCGGACCCCGACTTCCACCGCTCTCTGCGTAATCTGGCGAGCCAGGCGGGAAGCGGCCGCATCGTTTTTGTCGACCACGAGGACACGATCGAGGCGGCTTACAGCGCCATGGACATCGCGGTCATTCCGAGCCTGATCAACGAAGGGTTCGGGATGACGGCCATGGAAGCGATGATCTTCGGCAAACCGGTGGTAGCTTACGCCTCCGGCGGTTTGCAGGAAATTTTAAAGGCTACGGGCAACGGTGAGTATCTGGTTACGTCCGGGGACATTGCCGGACTGTCGGCCAAAATATCCGGTTTGCTGGCCTCTCACGAAACGATTGCGGCAATCGGCCGGGAAAGCCGCATCCGGGTGGTGGAGGCTTTTGGCCCTGCCGCCTATATGGGCCGGTTTCACGAGCTTTTGGAGCATCTGTATCACTTGACCTCCGCTCCGGGAAACACTCCTGCGGATGACGCCGGGGCGGCGGGGGAAGCTTCGCCTTTGGCAAACGCCGTAGCGGAAGCGGCGCCACCGGCGTCCCCGCCGCTGCTGCCGGAGGCCGCGAAGCCTGCGCCTTCCGCGCCTGGCGCGCCCCGGCCCGCCCCGGGCGCAAGGCGCCGTGTGCGTTCCGCCAAAGCCAAACGCCGCCTGCTGCCTGCCGGGGCCAAGAAGCGGACGGGCGTTAGCCGCTCCGCCGGAAAGCGGAGGAACCGCCCAGCGGCGCAAAAACATCGGCGCCGGCGCCGGCCCGCGCGTTCCTCCGCGAGAAGCATTCGTTCGCGGAAGTCCGGGCGGCAGCGCCGGCGTTCCGCTCCCGTACGCCGCCATTCTTAACGATACTACAACCAGGGAGTGAGAATGTGAAAATCATGACGATACTGGGCACCCGCCCGGAAATCATTCGCCTCAGCCTGATCATCCCGCTGCTCGACCGGTACGCGGATCGCCACGTTCTGGTGCATACCGGGCAAAATTTCACCTCCAGCTTAAGCGGCATTTTTTTTCGGCAGCTCGGCCTAAGGGAACCGGACTATTCCCTTCAGGACCGCCAGGCGACGCTCGGCGGCCAGCTCGCCGCCATGTTCTCGCAAATGGAACGGATTCTGGAGGACGAGAAGCCTGACCGGGTGTTGCTGCTGGGGGATACGAACAGCGCCTTATGCGCGATTTTGGCCGAGCGGATGGGGATTCCAGTCGCGCATATGGAAGCGGGAAACCGCTGCTTCGACCTGGAGGTGCCGGAGGAGAAGAACCGCAAAATCATCGATGCCGTCTCATCGATCAACATGCCTTATACGCAGCAAAGCAAGCAGCATCTTCTCGCCGAAGGGATTCTCAGCCGCAATATCGTGCTCACGGGCAACCCGATTTATGAAGTGCTTCAGCATTATGAACGTGAAATCTCAAGCAGTGATATTTTGCAGCGGCTGAATCTGACAGCGGGCGATTATTTTCTGGTGACGGCGCATCGCGCCGAAAACGTGGATCGCCCCGAACATTTGCGCGAAATCCTGAACGGCCTGAACAGGGTGGCCGAAACGTACGGAAGACGCCTCATATGCAGCCTTCACCCGCGCACCCGCTCCAAAATGACGGAGGAACTGCGGATGAGCATGCATCCGCTCGTCGAGTTTCACGAGCCGTTTGGCTTTTTTGATTTCGTCAAGCTGGAACGCCATACTTGCTGCGCTTTGACCGACAGCGGTACCGTGCAGGAAGAATGCTGCATTATGGGGGTGCCGACTGTAACGCTGCGCCGTACGACGGAACGGCCGGAAACGGTCGATTGCGGAAGCAACATCGTGTCAGGCCTGGATGCGGACAGTATCCTGCGGTCGGCGGCGGCGATGATCGAGCTGCCTAGGGATTGGGAGCCCCCGCAGGGCTATTTGGCCAAGGATGTATCGGTAAAGGTTGTCAAATTTCTGCTTGGAGGGAAACGGCATGTTTGAGAATAAACGTATATTGGTAACCGGGGGGACCGGTTCCTGGGGCCATGAACTCATTCAGCAGCTGCTTCCGCAGCAGCCCCGGGAAGTCATCATCTATTCTCGAAGCGAATCCGCCCAGGTCGCCATGAACCGGGAATTCGAGGATCATCGGCTCAGCTTTTGCATCGGCGACATCCGCGACAAGGAAGCGTTGTCGACCGCCTGCCAGGGGGTCGATTACGTGTTTCATCTGGCGGCTTTGAAGCATGTGCCGGTCTGCGAGGATCAGCCCTATGAGGCGCTCAAGACGAACGTGATCGGCACGCAAAACGTCATCGAGGCCGCGCTTGAAAACGATGTGGAAAAAGTGATTTACATTTCAACGGATAAGGCCGCCAACCCGTCCAATTTTTACGGGATGACGAAGGCCATCGGCGAAAAGCTGATCGTCTACGCCAATTTGCTGCGCGGCAAAACCCGCTTCGTTACGGTACGGGGCGGCAATGTACTGGGAACGAATGGCAGCGTCGTGCATCTGTTCAAGGATCAAATCCGCCAAAAAGGCGAAGTCTCGATCACCGATATTAACATGACGCGCTTTTTCCTTACGCTTCCCGACGCCATTTCCCTGCTGTTCAAAGCATCAATCGAAAGCGTCGGCGGCGAAATTTTCGTCATGACGATGCCGACGTGCCGGATCGTCGACCTCGCCGAGGTGCTGATCGAGGATTCCGGTTTGCCGGACGTCAAGCTGGTGGAACGGGGGATTCGGCCGGGTGAGAAAATCCATGAAATTTTGATGAGTGAATTCGAAAGCCTGTCAACGGTTGTTTACGATGAGCAGTATCTTGTCATTTTGCCAACGATTAATATGCCCGAACTGAAGGAGCGATACAAGCACTGCCCGCCGGTTTCCTTCCCGAGCTTCAGCTCCGCCGACAATCTGATGTCTAAAGAGGAGATATGGAGCATCCTGCGGCGCGGGGGGTTCCTGTCATGAAGCTGCTGATTTTGGGCGGAAACGGGATGGCCGGCCACATCCTGGTGGACTATTTCCGGCGGCAGGGGCGGCACAGCGTGTTTTACACAACACGCGATCCCAAGGATCCGAACGGGCTGGTCATGGACGCCGCCGACTGCGTGATGGTCGAGAAGGTGGTCGAAGCGGTGCGGCCGGACGTCATCGTCAACGCGATCGGCGTGCTGAACCAGTTTGCCGAGCGAGACAAGATCGCCGCGTATCACATCAACGGCTTTCTGCCGCACCGCCTAGCCCGGGCGGCCGATATTGCCTGCGCCCGGCTGATCCATATCAGCACGGACTGCGTGTTTTCCGGCACGCGCGGCGGCTACCGCGAGGATGACGAGCCGGACGGCACGAGCGTTTACGCGCTGACGAAAGCGCTCGGCGAAGTCCGCGCGCCCGGCCACGTGACGATCCGCACCTCCATCATCGGTCCGGAAATCCGCCCTGGCGGCATCGGGCTGATGCATTGGTTTATGAACAGCCAAGGGACGGTTTCCGGCTACCGGAAGGTGCTGTGGAACGGCGTGACGACGCTCGAACTGGCCAAAGCCGTCGACTCGCTGCTGGATTCCCCGGTTTCGGGCCTGATCCATCTTGCCTGCCCGGAGCCGATCAGCAAACATGATTTGCTGCTTCTGTTCCGGGAGATCTGGGGCCGGACGGATATCGCCGTAGCTCCCAGCGATGAGCCGGTTCAGGACCGGACCCTGATCCCGACCCGGGGCCATTGGAAGTACGAGGTGCCTCATTATCGTGAGATGTTGGAGGAGTTGGAACGATGGACGAAGGAGAAGCACTGCTAGGCCGAGTCATTCTCATTACGGGCGCGGCGGGATTTACCGGCTCCCACGCTTGCCGGTATTTTGCCGGGCTCGGCATGGAGGTCGCCGGGCTCGTGCACAACCGGATCCCGGATTCATCCGGCGCGGACACGGGAATCCGGTATTATCCCTGCGATCTGCTGGACTCGCAGCAATTGCCGGCGATCGTTCGCGAAGTGGCCCCCGATTACGTGCTGCATCTCGGAGGCAAAAATTCCGTCCCCGAATCATGGGATGACCCGCTGCTGTATATGCAAACCAACGTTTTTTCCCTGCTGTCCCTGCTTGAGGCGCTGCGTCCGTTTCCGGACTGCCGCGTGCTCATTGCGGGGTCGCGCTTATCGGTTCCGCTTTCGCCCCCTTACCGTCCGCCTCATCCCTACAGCCTGAGCAAAAGCCTGCAGAAGGTCATCGCCCTTTCCTGGCAGGCGCTGTTCAACCAGTTCATCATGGTGGCGGAGCCGTCCAATTTGACTGGACCGGGCCCATCGACGGGGATTTGCTCGCTGCTTGCCCGGCGGATCGCCCAGGTAGAGCTCGGCGAGATGAACGAGCCGTTCCGGCTGTCATCCCGGCTCGCGCGGCGCGATTTCCTCGATGTTCGCGATGCGGTCCGCGCCTACGGATATTTACTTGCTTACGGCCGCAGCGGCGAGGAATATCCGGTATGCTCGGGGCAGGAGCGGAGCCTTTTGGAGGTGGCGGAAACGATGCAGCAGCTTGCGGAGACCCGGATTCCCCTGCAGTGGGGGGATGCCGATCCGCAGCCTCCGGGCGGAGGGGAGGAGCCGGCCGAGCCGGAGTTTCTGTACAGGCTGGGCTGGAAGCCGCTCATTCCGTTTACCGCCTCGTTAACCGACGTAATCGGTTATTTTCGCGGTACGAAAGGAGAGTTTCGATGAAACCGACGGTTTCGGTCGTAATCCCGTTTTATAACTGCCCGTACGTGGGGCAGGCGGTTCAAAGCGCCTTGAACCAGACCTACCGTCCGCTGGAGGTGATCGTGGTTGACGATGGCTCAACCAGTCATGTGGAGCGGCTCGCGCCGTACCGTTCGCGTATTCATTATTTGGGAAAAGCAAACGGCGGAACGGCCTCGGCGCTTAATCACGGCATCCGCCATGCAAGCGGGAAATATATTGCGTGGCTCAGCTCGGACGATATTTTTTATCCGAAGAAAATCAGCCGTCAAGTCGCTTTCATGCAGCAGCAAAACGCCGCCATATCCCATACGAATTTTCACTGTATCGACAGCGCGGGCAACGTGACACGGTCCAATGCGGTTCCGGCCGGTATGCTGCGGAGCAGCGCCGATTTTTACCGGTGTTTTCTGCACGCGAACCCGGTTAATGGCTGCACGGTGATGATCCGGCGGGATCTGTTTGCGGCCATCGGCTTGTTTGACGAGTCGCTGCCGTATACGCATGATCTCGATTTTTGGTACAGGGTGATTCTGGCCGGGACGCATTTTCCGTTCTTGAATGAATCCTTGACCGGCTACCGCTGGCACGAAGGAATGGGAACGCTGCAGCACCACGAGCGAATCCAGCCAGAAATCGCCCATACCCAAAGCCGGCACAGAGGAGCGCTGGTGCAAATCCTGTCCAGAATGAATATATGACGGGGGACGGGGGAAGCGGCGCTATTCGGAACCGTCCGGCGTGGGGCCGGACGGTTTTTTTAATGGGAGCAGGAAAACACCGATTTACACCGGCTAGGAGCGACGAACCGCCGTCGACGAACCTTCGGCCTACAAAATAGCGGAATTTTATGTACTTATTATCTCGAGCCAGTCAGCTTCATCCCCATTAGCGCCATTTTTTGTTCTTATTTTCCTAGGAAGGGTCGAGAACGTGGGCATTTCCTAGGGATTTGAGAAAATAGCGGCATTAATTTCCCCTATTTCTTGTTGAATAGGGAACATCACCGGAATAACGCCCTTTTTTGCCCTTATGTTTTTCGCTGTGGCTAACTCGAAGCCGAATAACGGCTGCGGGGTCCATTAGATCGGGAAATACCCGGGAAATGAGCAAATAACGCCAATACGGTCGGCTAGGAGGCCCCTCATGCCGCATTGGCCGGACAAGCTTTACCGGTCAGAATCCGCAGCCGCACGGTAAAACCGGCCCAAACCTCTTAAGTTTTACGAGAATATAGTAAACTACGAAACTTTCAAAAGCTTGCGAGAGGGGGTGACAAGATGGCTTTTGCTAGAGTTCCGGGTTTGATCAGCGTGGTTGGAACTTGCTGGAACGCCGGATTCACCGCTCAAGGTCCGGTTTGCCCGCAAGGGAGCGGAGAACTCAGCCTATCCATGAAAGGTGTGAACAGAAGGTGACTATGAAACTATCGAAAACAATGGAGGGGCGGGCGGCTTTTAAATTCAAATTCGTCACGGAATATTTGCGGCTTGAAGCGGCAAAAGGCCCGGTCATCGAAGCCAAAATCCGTGCGAAATGGCTGTCTCTTCTTCAACCCATCGATTTGGATATAGCTTTCACTTTAAATAACAGGGAGTCTCTTCCGCCCGGGCTCGAGCACGTAAAAACCGTTCCAATCCATGAGCCTGGTTACTGGAATCACTACTTTTTCAACTCATGGCAAATGGAGCAGGAAACGGGCAGCGGCGGCGGGTTCAGCATAGGGCCGAACATCGATCTGTCCAAACCGCCAAAGGTGCTGGTTCCCGTGGTTGTTTATTCCGAATATCAAAAGCGCAACCTGCTGAAAAAATGGCCGCATTACGACCCCAGTCTCATTACGGTGATTCCCAACATGATCGACCGGTCGAGATTTTCGCTGGGACAACGCGCCAGTAAACCCGTCGTGGGCTGGATCGGTTACGACCACCCGAGCAAATACACGAAAGGGGCGGAAGTCATTCCGTATTTGGCCAAACGATTCCCTTCGGTCGATTTTGAAATGATTCATGCCGAACCTCCCAAATACAAACAGGAGTGGATGAAGGAAAACCTGCCTAATGTAAAAATCATGAATTCCGTCCCGCATTCCCGAATGCCGGAAATGATGCGCAGGTGGCATGTACTGGTTTGCGGCAGTAAGTGGGAAAACTGCCCTTCACATATCCGGGAGGCGATGGCTTGCGGCGTGCCGGTTATCGCAGCTAAGGTCGCCGCCATCCCTGAAGTAGCGGAAAGCCAAATCCTGCTTGAGGATATGAAGTGGGGACATCCGCCCGTCACAAGTATGCCCTACGAATGGACGGAGAGCTCGCTGAACAAGTTTGCGGAGGCTTTGTACGAACTCCTTACGGAGGCCGGAAAGGCCAAGCGTTTATCTGAATTGGCTGTGCAAGAAAGCATGAAGGGTGATCCCAGAAAGATCTCGGATCTATGGTTTCAGTTTATGCGAAAATGCCGGGACAGCTGTCAATATAACCGACCGGAAGGAGGAGCTTAAAGTTGGAAAATGCATTGGTAACGGTAGTGATTCCTTTTTACAACCCTGGCCGGTTTCTTGAGGAAGCCATCGAAAGCGTTTTTCAGCAAATTTATCCCCGTTGGAAGCTGCTGTTGATTGATGACGGCTCCACGGAACAATATGAATCCTGGATTAAGACCTATTTGTCCGACCCCCGGGTCAAGCTGATTCGTCTTCCGCAAAACGCTGGCCAATCCCAGGCGCTGAACCAAGGGCTTGAGCTGGCGGATACGCCGTTTATCGTCCAGCTCGACAGCGATGACTGGTTTTATCCGCACACGCTGGAAGTGCTGGCCGGTGAAGCGCTGAAGCAGCCGGAGGAGGTGGCGGTGGTATCCGGCAACATTCTAGTGGTTCATGAGGACGCGAACGGGGACCGCTTTCTGACGACGATGAACAAGGGGCGAGCGTTCGCCGACAAATATGATTTCCTCCTGGCGAATACGTCACTGTGGCCGCGTTTTTACCGCACGAACGCGATTCGCGCCATCGGCGGTTGGCCGACGGACGATCCGTATCAGGGGCGGGTGATGGAGGATAAGCGGATTTTGCTGCGGTTAATCGAGCGTTATCGGTTTCATTGGATCGACCAAATGCTGTATATTCACCGCCGGCATACCGGTAATCATACGAATCAGGTCGGCCCGTACGCCGAAATGGTGGAATGGTCCGTTCGCGACGCCTTGCAGCGTTGGGGCAGTCCATATGAGCCGGTGTTTGAGAACTACGGTATCGGGTGGAAAAAGCTGGTGCGGCTCGTTGCGGTTGCCCCGTCCGGTTCGGACATTCCCGCCGAGGAGGAAACGGCGCTGATAGAGGAAAGCACGGCGGCCGAAGAAAAAACGCCGGCAGAGGAACCTGCAGCCGAAGAAATGTCCGCGCCCGCAACGTCCGCTGCTCCGCCCGCGAAACCGAGCGGGCCGGCAATAGCAGCGGTCCCGGCACAAGCGGAGGCGCCTGGGCGGAGAGCTGCCGCAGCGGAACCAGAGCAGAAATTCGCGCCGGCTCCGCAGTTTCCACAGCCGGCCCAATCAAATCCGGCCAGATCGCAACCGGCCAAAACGCGGCGCAAATTTGCAAATTCGTACTATGTCTTGGCGAATGCCGGCCCGGGCACCGCGCCTTTCACCGGCCCAGGCACCGGACCTTACACCGGACCCGGAACCGCGCCCGGCACCGGTCCGGGGACGTAAGGAGGGAGCCGCGATGAGCCTCGTAACTGTCGTTGTTCCTACGTATAACAAGGCCCGTTACATCAGGGACGCGCTCCGGTCGATCGAAAGCCAGACCTGCCGGGACTGGCGGCTGCTGGTCATCGACGACGCTTCGAACGACGGGACGGTGTCCATCGCAAGGCGCCATACCGATCCGTCCCGGACCCGCATCATCGCGCGCCGGCAAAACCAAGGGATTTGCCACGTGCTGAACGAGGCGCTGTCATGGATAGAGACGAAGTATTTCCTTCAGGTGGACGGGGACGACTGGATCGCCCCGAACACTGTGGAGGTGCTTCTCAGCGAAATGGAGCGCCGGCCGGAACAAGTGGCTCTGGCTTACGCCAATACCTGTCATTGGCATGAAAGGGACGGCGCCCTGCATTTTCACAAAAAAGTGAAGCACCGTCCGTTTCTGGACCGCTATGATTTTGCCGCCTATGATCCGATGGTTCAGCCGAGATTTTACAGAACAAGCTGCGTGAAACAAGTGGGCGGATGGGAGATCGACAAGCTGACCGGGGGACGTATGATGGAGGATCGGCGCATGCTGCTGAGACTGCTGGATCATTACGAGTTTGCTTATGTAGACCGGGATCTCTATCATTTTCGCTATCATCAGCATAATTTAAGCCATGATCGCAACGCCGAAATCTATAATCGCTTACGAAAAATGTATACGGTCCAGGCACTGGGGCGCTGGGGGGATGTTTACCGGGCCGAGGCGGCGGGGCCGCCCCACTTGTGGCAATCCATCGTTCTTGTCCCAACCGGCAGCAGAAAGGAGTGATCGTTTGTATGGCAATGGTTACCGTTGTCATTACGTTGTACAACAAGGAACGTTACATCGAACAGGCGATTCGCAGCGTCATTCATCAGACCTATACCGACTGGGAGCTGCTGATTATCGACGACGCTTCTACCGATGCCTCCCTGCAAAAAGTCCGCAGCTTTAACGACAGCCGCATACGCACGATCGCCTTGCCTCATAATATCGGGCAAACCCATGTCTTAAATTACGCCTTGACGCGGATTTCAACCCCTTATTTCGTGCAGCTTGACGCCGATGACTGGCTGGATCAAAACGCGCTGCAGCGATTGGCTGCCGCGGCGCAAGCCCATCCCCAAGCCGCGCTTATATACGGCAATCATCTGACGTATTGGTTGGACGCGCAAGATAATGTAGTGAACAAGGAGCCGACCATCCTGGAGCAGTACAAGGACCGCTACGACCTGTTGCTGAAAATGAGCCAGGCGATGGTGCCGCGCTTTTACCGTACGGATGCCGTGCGGGAGGCCGGCGGCTGGATGGTGCAGGAACAGGGCGATATGCTCGCCGAGGACGTTCAGATCACGCTTCGCCTGGCGGGAAAGTATCCGTTCGTATGGGTGAATGAAATACTATACCACCGGAGAAGGGATCCGGCCAACTGGAAAAAATTCGAGGAAACCCGGCCGATGCGGCGCCAATACCGTTATGAGTTGTACAATCAAATTCTTCGCGAATGGGGCGGCGAGTATCTGGCGGATTGGAGGCTGTCAAACGATGCCTACTATTTGCAAGGATTAATTCCGGCCCCGCAACCCGTCAAGGAGGAAGCTTTTCCTCGTTATACGATTATCATACCCAATTTCAACCACGAGTCCTCCATCGTCGCTGCCGTACAAAGCGCCATCCGCCAGACGCTTCCCCCCGAATCGATCCTCGTGATCGACGACGCTTCCACCGACCGGTCTTTGGCCCGGCTTGACGCCAGCATCAAGGATCCTAAGATCCGCGTGATTCGGATTTCAAAGAACAGCGGGATCTCTGCGGTGCTGAACGCGGCGCTGCCGCATATCCAAACCCCCTATTTCATTCAGCTCGACGGGGATGACTGGCTGGACAAAAAGGCGGCCGAGAAGCTGGTGACAAGCCTTCACCGCAACCCGAAAGCGGCCTTTGCGTTTGCCGATCACCGGCTTTGGGAACGAAACGCGGAAGGAACGCTGGAATGTGTCAACCAGATCCTTCAGCCGGCTTTTGAAACGCCATATGATTTTCTGTTGAAGCTCGGTTACATGGTGAACCCGAGATGCTACCGGACGGCTAGCGTACGCGAGGTCGGTGGCTGGCTGACCAACGACCCCTGGGAGGGGCGCTATTTCGAGGACGCCCGGATGATTATCCGGCTGGCGGCGGGGTACTCCTGGATCCATGTGCCGGAGCTGCTGCATAACGTCAGAATCAACCGGCAAAAATCGGACAGCAAAATCAAATACTACAACCATTTGCGCAAGTCGTTTTACGAGGAAACGCTGAAACAGTGGGGCGACCACTACACCCCCGTATGGAGAACCGCTCCGACGGGGCGGATTATTCTGGAGAGGCTGGAGCCCCGGCAGAAATAACGCTGATCCCCTAAAAGGCTGCTTGTCCCAAATGGATTCATTTAGGACAAGTGGCCTTTTTTGCTGCCTCATTGGAAATATTCAATGCAGGGCTTGAAGTGGCTATTCGGAACTTGAACGTGCTGAAACCTTTGCGTGGAAGGAAATATGCCACTCCTTCCCCAGTGCGATATAAGGAAGAGGGGGAATCACACGAAATGCAAAAGTGCAGGCGTATTTCGTCGAAATTTCCGAAATAGGCGGCTGGCAAAATAGAAAAACACTGCTTCGTTTGGTAAATCGAGAGTGACGAGCCGAGCTTTTACGATCAGACAGAAGAGGTGTCTTTCATTGTTATAGACCATCGGCCCGACCTCAATCAACGCAAACGAATTAAAGTATTCTTTTCTTGGGGGGGGCGACAGATCAACACTCACTGTCCGGAGACTTTGCACGATTATCCCGTTTGATCAGGTAGCAGAAACAGACAATCTTGGTAAGAAGAAAATATTTGGTGGAGAAGCAGATAGGTTCGAGATAATTTAGACGGGCTTAGGAGAAGGAATCAGGTTTGGGGGAGGTGAAACAGACTGGACAAGAGATCAAGACAAAGACATCCAGACAAAGACATCAAGACAGGAGATCAAGGACAAGACGTGAGGGAAACAAAAAGACCGTGATCTGGCTATAGCCTGAACCTTTCCGTCTGTAGCAACGCCCGCACCGTTCATGCTAACCCACACCAAGCAAGTTGATCCGCATTAAGCTAACCCCTACCCATTAAGTTGATCTGCGTCAAACTCCCCCCCCACCGTTCCAGCGTCTCGATCAGGCTGCAGCCGCAAGGGGCTGGTTCGGTTGACGTGCGATTAGCCGGCGGTAAGGGAGCGCCGGAATTGCCACACACATGCGCAGCAACTTCTGCCGCATCGTTTCTTCCGCTCCGGGCAAGCGCAGCCGGCGGCGTCCGGTGTACTCGTTCAGGTATGCTTGCAGATGCTTCAGTCCCAAGGCTATATATGTACTCTTCAGCGATTCCCACGCCTCTCTCACCACTTTCCGCAAGGGTGCATACAGCCGAAAGGCTAGAGGGAACGACTGTACAGCCGATGTACGAACGTCCACATGCTCGTTGATGAACGCGGCGAGTTCGTGACGGTTTGCTCTTTGTCCGTCTCCTCTCTTATGCGGCACCAGGCGGATTTTGACCTGCTCCGGCTCGCCCGACTCCGTCACCGTGCATCCCGCTATGACCGCCGTGGCATACGAATGCGAAAGCTGACACCGGGACGGATCGCGCCCGTACAGATCGCTGTTCACCTTCACGTTTCCGCAGAGCAGCTCCCGGGCATCGAACTCTAGGGCGGCATGGCGTATTTTGTGAAGCATCAGCCAGGCGGTTTTGTAGGTGACTCGGATCACCTGGCTTAGCCGCAGCGCCGAGATGCCGCCCTCAAGCAGGAACAAATCCAGGGCCTCGAACCACTTGAGCAGGGACAAATGTGTTCCTTCAAAAATCGTACCGGCCAAAGCCGACGTTTGATGCTTGCACTTTCCGCACTCGAACAAGGGGATATGCCGGGAGGTCAAACGGCTGCACCGGGTGTAAGCGCAGCGCGGGCAGACGAAGCCGTTCGGCCACTTCATCGCGATCAGCGCCTCCATGCAGGCCTGCTCGCTGTTATAACGGCTGCTAAATGATTGAAGTTCCGTTCCTGCATTGACCTCCATGTTCGCTCGCCCCCGAATCAAGAATTCGCGTACATATGTTCGATTTATTCCATTATACCAAACGTACGTTCCCTTATCAAGCTGAAAATCTCACCTGAACCGCCACATTTTTTCCTCATCTCTTTTTCTTCTCTCTTTTTTGGAACCCTTCTCTAACCCCACCACCTGCTCCCTGCTCTCTGAACGAAGGGGATAATCGTGCAAAGACTGCAGGCAGGATGCACCAAGACAACCAAGACACGAACCCTTTTGCCCCCCCCACACCTGGCGTCGATTTGTGAGACTGCTCGAAACGGCTACGGGGCAAAAGGTAGATGCGCCGACATCGGCGGATCGTGACGCCCTCTTCATCGTTGACGCTTCCATGCTTCCATGTTTGAGCGGAACCGCAGCAAAGCGGTCGAGTTGCTTGCCCGGTTTAGAGATCATGCCACCGGCACGTTTTACAAGGGATCTTCTATGTTCTTGATCAACGAGGAGCCCAAAAAGCCGGGAAGACACTGTCCGCCTCTGATTCAGCGTCAACGCTTGTCTGCCGATTTTTTGCTGCGAAAGTTGAGTAATAAATTCTGGCGTGTAATCTAAAAAAAACCGAGCAAGGGAAGCCTCTCCCTTGCTCGGCCTAAAACTTAACTCCGGTTCATCACATACTGGTACGTTTCCTGCAATCCGCGGTACAGGTCGTACGTCGGCTTCCAGCCAAGCAATTCGAACGCCCGGATGTTGCTTAAGCAGCTGTGCCGGATATCGCCGGGCCGTTCGGGCTCGTGCACGGCCAGCAAAGGCTCGTCGTGAATATGCTGCAATATCACGAGCAGTTCCTTAATCGAGGTGGGCAGGGATGTGCCGATCTGGATGATTTCTCCGTCGCCTTGCCGGACGGCGGCAAGGTTGGCTCTGACGACATCCTTCACGTACACGAAATCCCGGGTTTGCTCACCGTCTCCGAAAACGACGAGCTGCGTCCCTTTTTTGATCCGGTCCATAAAGATGGAGATGACGCCGCCCTCTCCTTTTGGCGTTTGCCGCGGCCCGAACACATTGGCGTAACGGAGGACGGTGTAATTTAAGCCGTACAGTTTATGGAATACGCGCAAATACAATTCGGGCGTACGTTTGGAAATACCGTAGAAGGAAATGGGACGGGCCGGATCCTGCTCATGGATCAACGCTTTTTCCAGCTCCCCGTAAACGGCGCAGGAGGAAGCATACACGACTTTTTTGACGGCGGCTTCACAGCAAGCTTGTAAAATATTCGCCGCTCCCACGATGTTTATGATCGCATCATAGGCGGGGTCCTTGACGGAGCGCTGGACGTCGACCTGGGCCGCCTCATGGAAGACGATGTCCGGCTTCAGCCGTTTGATCAGCTTGGCGGCCTCCTCGCCTTGGATATCCAGGGTGTGCAAAGTCACGTTTTTGGGCAAGTAATCACGGTTTCCCGTCGAAAGGTTATCGATTACGTGAACGTCGGCACCTTGTGCAATCAGTGCTTCGACCAGATGGGAGCCGATAAACCCGGCGCCGCCGGTGACGAGCATTTTCATGACAAACTCCCGTCTTTCAGCTGCCCGCGGAACCATTCGATTGACAGCTTCAGCCCTTCGTCCAGGGAAACGGAAGGTTCGTAATTCAGGACGTTGCGGGAGCGGGTCAGATCGGGCATACGCAAGGGCATGTCTTCATAGCCAGGACCGTACGCTTTAGCGTATGGCACGTAAACGATCGGCGAGGAAGACCCGGCCAAATCGCGGATTTTAAAGGCCAGGTCGCGGATCGTTATCGCGTGCTCGGAGCCGATATTAAACGCCTGTCCATTAGCATGACTGCCCATTGCGGCGAGCGTGCCCTCCACCGTATCGCGGATATACGTAAAGCAGCGGATTTGCGATCCGTCATGGTACACCTCAAGCGGCTGATTCAGCAGCGCGGCCCGGATGAAACGGGCGACCACGCCGCCGTACTGCGATGACGTCTGTCTCGGCCCATAAGCGTTGAAGTACCGCACGACGGAGACCCGCAGCCCCTTCTCCGCATAGGCGAAACAGAGATGCTCATCGATCGCTTTGGCTGTAGCGTAACTCCAACGGTGGATGGACGGGGCCCCCAATACTCGGTCCGACTCCTCGCTGAACGGGAGTTTGTTGTTTTTGCCGTAGATTTCCGAGGTGGAGGCGAAAACGACCTTAACCCCGTTTTGATGGGCAAGCTCCAAAATATTACGCGTGCCGTCGATGTTGCCTTCGATCACCTTAAGCGGATTTTCCACCGTATTTTTGACCCCGAGCACGGCGGCCAGGTGGAATACGACATCGCAGCGCTCCATCAGACCGCGAAGCAAGTATTTGTCCGTTACCGACCCGTAGATCATCGAATGTCGGTTATTTTCCGTCACTTCATTCAAAAATTGCAGTTTTCCGGTAGACATATCGTCCAGCGTCCAAACGTAATGTCTTTGCTCAAGCAGCCGCTCCACTAGATGGGATCCGATAAAGCCGGCGCCGCCGGTTACTAATATATTCATCGTGGATATACACCCCGTTTCCTCTGAATTTAGATGACAATGATATTTTTGCGGTCCTCGATATTTTTGGTGGCGTTCCGGGTGTCGAATACCAAATGGGAGAAAGATGCGAGAGTTTCATAGGAGATCGAAGAGTGGTCCGTTAGGATGAGCACGCAGTCGTGCTGCTGGATGATTCGTTTGGTTAAGGCAACGCCGTTTAGAGTACGCCCGCCGATTTCGACCCGGTTGATATACGGATCATGGAAATTCACGGTCACGCCCGCTTCCATCAGCTTTTGAATAATCGTCAGCGCCGACGATTCACGCAGATCGTTTACGTCTTTTTTGTAAGTCACCCCCAGCGCAAATACTTTGCATTCGGCGAGCGGTTTGTTGGTGGACAGGTGCTGGCTTACCTTCTGCACAACATAATCCGGCATCGACTCGTTCACCCGGTGGGCCAGCTCAATAAATTTCGAATCTTCCCCGTACTGCTTCGCCTTCCACTGCAAATAAAGCGGGTCGACCGGAATGCAGTGGCCGCCGATTCCCGGTCCGGGATAATAAGGCGTGAATCCGTAAGGTTTTGTGCTGGCCGCCTTAATGGCTTCCCACAGATTGATGTTCATTTTTTCACACAGAATGGCTAGTTCGTTCATAAAAGAGATGTTGATCAGTCTTTGGCAGTTCTCGAGCAGCTTGGTAAACTCGGCGACACGCGGGGAAGAGACGACGACGACACGGTCAAAAATGCTTTCGTATATGGCTTTGGCCGTTTCCGTGCATTTTTCGGTGACGCCTCCGAGCACCTTCGGGATCAGATGCAGCTCCTTCTGATCGGGGCCCGGGTCGATGCGTTCCGGCGAATAGGCGAGAAATACGGTTTGCCCGACGACGAGCCCCGTTGACTCTATCATGGGCAGCAGTTCCTCCTCCGTCGTTCCGGGATAAGTGGAGCTTTCCAAAACGACCAGTTGGTCTTTTCGCAGATAGGGCAAGGCGTTTTTCATGGCACCCTGTACATAGGTCAAATCCGGTTCAAAGTTTCGGTCCAGCGGGGTAGGTACGCACAAAATGACTGCGTCCGCCTTGCTGATGTCGCTGAAAGAATCGCTAACATGGAACCGTCCTCCAGCGAACATGGCTCTTATCTCTTTGGATGTAAAATCGGATAGATAGCTTTGCAGGTTTTGCAATTTGGCAATTTTACTAGCATCTACGTCGATGCCGTAAACGGTATGGCCATTTTGCAGAAATAGAGAAGCTAGCGGAAGTCCGACGTACCCGAGGCCGATGACGGCGATGCTGGCTTTTGCCTGATTCATAGGTTTTCACTCCTTTTCTGGTAGATGATATATCCTACTCAAGCAAGTCTTTCATTGATATAGATAGAAGTACCCGTGATAGAAAAAATGGTAGAATATCCTGCCGGTGCAATAGATTCGTATAGACGAAAATAAACGTGCTTGTCCTGCGGCAATTTGGTTGAATGTCCCTGACGGCGGATTAGGTGAGTGCATAGGATATATGGAGTTCCACAAGGAAGGGCTGGGGACATGAATATTTTGTTAACCACTTATTTTTATCTGCCGCACGTCGGCGGGGTTTCGACGTACGTGGACACGCTGAAGCGCGAGCTGGAGCGGCTTGGACACCGGGTGGATATTTTTGCCCATCATCCCGATATGCAGCATTACTACATGTCGAACAACGGGCGCACACTGGTGAAATCAAAAGTGAAAGACCGCATCTATGAGCAGGTGTACGCCTACTACGAAAAGCAGATGAACCATGTTGATCCGTGGATTCGGTGGCGGGATATCGAAAGGTACTGCTTCGAGGCAGCGGCGTCGGTATTCGGGCTGCAAAAATACGACCTGATCCATACCCAGGACATTGTGTCGACCCGGGCGCTGTGGCGCGTCAAAAACAAAACAACGCCGCTTATCGCCACGATCCACGGTTGCTTGGCCACGGAATTCATCTATTCCGGCGAAGTCACCGGAAAAGACACGCTGCCCTGGAAATACGCCGCAGCGGAGGAGTTTTACGGAGCGATTTCCAGCGATGCCACGATCGTTCCTACCGAATGGCTCAAAGCGCTCTCCATGAGCGAATTTGCCGTTCCCGGCAAGCATTTGCAGGTCATTCCCTACGGAATGGACGTCGCGGCGTTCCAGAATCGGCTGGCCGCCGCGCCTGCTGCCCCGGCGCATCCCGAAAAAAGAATTCTGATCTGCCCCGCCAGACTCGTTCCGGTGAAAGGTCATAAGCATCTGATTGAAGCGTTGGCTCTGCTCAAACAGGTTCGCGAGGATTGGGAATGCTGGCTGCTGGGCGACGGGCCGCTGGAGAGCGAGCTAAGGGAGCAGGTCCGGAGCTTGGGATTGGAAGCGCAGGTGCAGTTTTTGGGCCCAAGGCAAGACGTTCCGGAACTGCTGAGCCAAGCTGACGTGTTTGTACTTCCGAGCCTTCAGGATAACCTCCCCTTTTCCATTATGGAGGCGCAAATTGCCGGGAAAGCCGTGGTCGTATCGGATGCGGGCGGCATTCCGGAAATGGTGAAGCACGGCAAAACCGGGCTTGTGTCGCCGGCCGGCCAAAGCGAGTCGCTGTTCCAAAACCTCCGCAGGGTGCTGGAGAGCGACAGGCTACGAACCAAGCTTGGGGAGCAAGGCAAAAGGTGGGGGCTGGAGCACTGGTCCATCGAAATGATGATGAAGAAAACGTTGAAGGTGTATGATGCGGTTACGAAGCGGCGGTATGCAAATAGGGAGGGAGCATAAAGCATGAAGGTAAGCATGGCCCCCGCTCCGAGACGGGGAAGGGTTGGGCCGCAGCGAGCCTCAGCGGTGGAGCGAAGCGGTCAGGTAAAGTTGATTGAACTCGGCACGGTCAAACGGATCGCAACTAATGAGGAAATTAAAAAAACGAAGGCACGGCGAAAACCTGCGGCCCAGCGGTCCAAACGGAAATCGCTAAGGGCTCGAAAACTTACGGCCTGGAAAAAAAGAAAAGCTAGACGGAAAAGATGGGCTGGAGGTCAGCGGCGGAGAATCCACCGGAGATTAGCGCGCGTTGTTGCCCGCCGGCCGGCGGGCGGGAAGCACCGCCAGAAGACGTTGGCGAACCCGGCAGTGGTACCGAATCAGGCGGCGGAGACCTCGCCGCGGAATCTTGCGAAACCTGCGGGAGAACCCGGCGTTCCGGCAACTGGGAATACCGTGGCTGCCAAGGCGCCGCTGACGGAACATCCCGGTAAGTTAAAACATCCCTTTACCGTTGAACCTCAGCGAGGCTTGATTCCCCCGCCGGAACCTTGGAGAACAGGGGAAGACCCGGCTGCCGCAGCGGTTGCCGTGGATACGGCCATCGGGCTGGCCATGCCGCCTGAGCCGGTACCGGCGGAACCAGTGGTTGCGGCAGCCCCGGCAGGGGCGGCGGTTCCGGAGGAAATGTTCGCCGCGGCTGAATTTGTTTACGCCGCTGCGCCACCTGAACCAAGCCATCCGGAGCCGGCGATCGAAGTTTCCTACACACCTGCTCCTGTGGCTGTGATCGAGGCGGCCGAACCGATCGCCCCGGCAGCTTTTACGGTGAATCCGGTCGAAAATGCGGTAGTGCAG
The DNA here is from genome assembly GCF_023715465.1 of Paenibacillus macerans. Classification (GTDB taxonomy): domain Bacteria; phylum Bacillota; class Bacilli; order Paenibacillales; family Paenibacillaceae; genus Fontibacillus; species Fontibacillus macerans_A. The sequence goes on along the minus strand of NZ_JAMBOE010000005.1, from coordinate 117,429 downwards.
GAACCAGTGGAGGCACCGGTACAGGTACCGGCACAGGCTGCCCCGGCCGCCCCGGAGTTAAACATCGTACCGGGAGAAACCATCATACCCGATCCCGCGTTCATTCATATTCTGCAGTCCGGCACCGAGCCGGTCGAATTGGGCAACGAATGGAGACAGGTCGAAGCGGATGAGGCGATTGGCTCGGTTCTTCCTCCGGAGATGGTTCAGGCGTTGGCCGCCGAGGTTTCGCCTCCGTCCATCCCTGAGCCTGCGGACGGAGAGAGTGGAGCTTCAATTCCAGGCAGCGGCGCTGTAAATGAAGAATCCTAGAAGGAACGATTCTAAAACTCGATAAATCCCCTTGAGGCAGGTTCTTATATATAAGTGGAACCGCCTCTTTTTTTGATTCGAACGGATGTCCCTATCATTCTATTTTTCCCGGAATATACTGACTACCGTAGCAAGCAAGATTTTGAAGTAGATTATAGCAGAGGAGTTGGATGTCGTGTCCAGAAGAAACAGAGGTGAAAATGCAAGTCGGGCTCTTCAAGCCATGCTGGCCCAAATTCCGCCTATCTATCACGGGATGATTCCTTCCGACCTATCGGATGAAGAAAAAGTAGCTTATCTCGAAGAGCAGGAGCAGCGGAAAATTTTTAGAACGAAGCCGTTTTTTATGTGGCTGAATAAAGCTCCGGGCTCGGGACTTTTCACCGGTCCGGGAACGGGTCCGGGGACGGGGCCCGGAACCGGACTGCTGGGGGACAATATCACCCCGTATATACCGGCAGGCATGCATAAAGCGTACCAGGAGGAATATGCCGACGTATATTTCCATGAACTTCCTGAGCCCGTGGTCGTTAAGCCGGCTCCGGTGCAAGTTCAGTCACCCGTTTATGAAGCAGAAGTGGATGAAGAATTGATTGAAGACATGGATGAAGAGATGGATGAAGAGATGGACCTCGAAGACCTGTTGGACGACGAAGATAACGAGGAAGAAAGCCCACAAAAGTAAACGTAGTCTTTTCAAGCCACCGGACATGACGTCTAGTGGTTTTTCTTTGAACAACCTCTTAAATAAGGAGGAGGTCGTGCTTGAATATATTGTTGGCCACATACTGGCCGTTTCCGCATATCGGCGGCGTATCGACGTATTTGAACATCCTTCGTTCCCGGCTCACGGAAGCCGGACATGAGGTGGAAATCCTTGCCCAGCATCCCGGCCTGTCCCATTACTATCTTGTTCGCGGCGGAATTCGCTTGCGGAAACAAGACTTTCTTCCGCGGGCGGAGGAGGCGGTGAAATCACGGTTTCGGCGCCGGAAAATTCCGCTAAGCCCGTGGATGCTCTGGAGGGAAAGCGAGAAATACGCTTTTGAACTGGCCTGCCAGGAGATCTCTTTGCAAAACTATGATTTGATTCATGCGCAGGATATTATCTCTGCCTTTGTATTACGCAGGGCCAAGCCGGGGCGTGTTCCCCTGGTGGCGACGATTCACGGTTGCCTCGCTACCGAATGGGCGGCGAATCATGAGATCCAGGCTCGCTCGCCGCTGGAACAACATTATCTGTCTTTGGAAGAATACTATGGTTCCATGTCCCCGGATGGTTTGATTTTGCCCAGCCGCTGGTTGTGGGGCAGACTATCAACGTTCGGGATTCGGCATCCCCGTGCTTGCATCATTCCTTACGGCTTGAACCAGGAATCGTACCGGGACAGGCAAGACATACGGCAGATGAACTTAAAGATGTCCTCCCCGGTCCGGGCAAACAAGATCATTGCCTGCCCTGCCCGCCTCGTCGCCATTAAAGGGCAAACTTATTTGATCGACGCGATGAAGCTGCTCGTGCGGCAGCGCAGCGATGTTGTCTGCTGGCTGATCGGGGACGGGATGATGCGCCAGGAATTGGAACGTCAAACGCAAGAGCTTGGCCTTGCGGAGCATGTTATCTTTTGGGGCAAACGGCATGACGTTCCGGAATTGATTTCCAGCGCCGACATTGTGGTGCTTCCTTCGCTGCAGGATAACTTGCCGTTTTCGATTATCGAAGCGCATAGCCTGGGCAAACCGGTCGTTGCTTCCCGAATCGGCGGGATCGAGGAAATGATCGAGGACGGAGTCGACGGGCTGCTGGCGGAACCGGGAAATGCCGTTGATTTGTGCGAAAAGCTGTTAAGGCTTGTGGAAGATGACCAGCTCCGGAAAAAGCAGTCTGCCGAGGCGCGGAAGCATGCGTTAACCGTGTGGAACGATATAGCTATGCTCGAGCAAACGCTGGAGGTTTATGCACAGGCAACCGCCAGCCGGCCGCTGCCGCTTTTAAGGCAGGACTTTGTTTCCAGGTTAAGCGATGATTACCGGGCAAATGCGCGCCTGGCGGCCGGCCATATACGGAATTTTTCTACCTTAACCGGAACGGTGGCCGCTGCGGAGACCGGGCTCCCGCTGCCGGACATCCCTGTTCACTTACTGGATTTAGCCGGCGTCGTCCTTCGAAGTACGGTAAGCGGCAGCGGCGGAAAATTTGAAATCCGCGGTCTTCAGCCGGGAAATTATGAACTGGCGTTGGCTCACCCCCAGGCTGGGATGATGACGCGAAAAATATCCGTCTTTCAAGCCGAATCAGTACTGATCGACATTTCGCTATAGAGGAGGGGATGAGCTTGAGCAATCGGCTGCCTTTTTATTTATGGAAGCGACTGGAGGGCGAACGGGAGCATGACCGCTTTGGCGACGTGGTTCTGGTCGGAGACGTCAACGGGGACGGAATGGACGAATGGATCATTTCCGCGAGCACGGCAACCTATGTTGAGGATGAAGATGGCGTGAATCCGATCCCCCAGTATTACCGTGGAAAAGTTTACGTATACTCACATGATCTGAAGCCGCTTTTCACGCTGCAGGGGGATCGCTACGGCGATTGCTTCGGGGCTGCGGTCGCTTTGGGGGATATCGACGGCGACGGAAACCTGGAAATCATCGTCGGGGCGCCGCGGGCAAGCGCAGACTCCCTGCTGGAATGCGGAACCATATCGATCTACTCCGGACGTACCGGGAAACTGCTTGGACTGTGGTGGGGCCAAGAAAATTACGCGCGTTTGGGGGGGGCGCTGACCGTCTTGGACTGGGACCAGGACGGTATCCCGGATGTGGTGGCGTCTTCGCATAACTTGGACCCGAACGAGGCTGACCGGGATGGCCGGGTGACCATTTTTTCCGGCGACGATAAAATGATCCTGGCATGCTGGGAAGGAATAGACAGGGAAGGCTTAGGCCTTTCGCTCGCTTCCGGCGATTTGGACGGCGACGGCAAGCTGGAGCTTATCGTAAGCGCACCGCTATACTCAGACCCGGGCATGAAGCATAACGGGCGCGTACTGGTGTTTCGCTGCGGGACTGCTGCTTCGATATTCGAATCCAGAGGAAAACGAAGCTATGACGAACACGGCCGCAAAGTGGCCGCGTTTGATCTCGACGGGGACGGCATCGCCGATCTGGTGATCGGCTCGCCCAAAGCAGGCGGCGAATTTACCCGCGGCGGGGCGGTTTCGGTATATAATCTGGTGTCAGGCAAGCTGGTGATGGAGAAGGAAGGCTGGCTTAGCCATCAGCAGTTGGGGATCGATGTGGTCCCATTTTTCCTCCGCGGACAGGAGCCGGCCCTGCTTGCCGGTTCGCGGGTCGGCGACGCCTATTTGCTGGGCCGTGACGGCAAGCTGATTCACGAATTTAACGGCGACGAAGCGGAGGTGTTCGGCCATTCCCTGGCGGTCATGTACGGGACGGACGAAGCGCAAATCGCGGTGGGCGCCGTTTCCGGTATGAACCAAAACCGCTTTATGTCCGGATGCGTGTACTTACTGTCCACCGCGCCGCCCGCTGCCAGTGAGCGGGATGCTCCTGTGCTGCCGGAAGATGCTGATTCGGAAACCGCCGCAGATTCGCAGACAGATTCACAGACAGATTCACAGACAGATTCACAGACAGATTCGCGGCCGGCTTCCTCATCCGGAGGTGTTCCGGCCACGGTCTTGGTGTCGCCGAAGCGGATATTGCTGGCTACCTACTGGTATTTGCCTCATGTCGGCGGGGTCGATGTCTACGTTCGTCTGCTGAAAAAAGAATTGGAGCGCAAGGGGCATCAAGTCGACATGCTGGCCCATCACCCGGATATGGCCCATTACTACCTTGTCGGCGGGGACAAAAAAATCAACAAATGGAAAATCAAAAACCTGATTTACGACCAAGTCATCCGTTTTTACCAGCGGTATTTGCCCCATGTCGATCCCTGGGTGCGTTATCGCGACATCGAGCGTTATTGCTTCGAACTGGCCGCCACCTTGTTTGATTTGGAGCAATACGACATCATTCATACGCAGGACATCATCTCCACCCGGGCGTTGTCCCGCGTCAAGCCGACCCATACGGCCCTGGTTGCCACCATTCATGGCTTGCTGGCCAAGGAGCATATGATTGCCGGCGACATTGAAAGCAAGGATAGTTTAGCCTGGAAATACGTGGCCGATGAAGAGTATTACGGATGCGTATCGGCGAATGCCACCATTTTGCCTACCGAATGGCTTCGCCGGGAAATGACCGGCTTCTCGGTGCCCTCAAACATCTTCAGCGTCATACCTTATGGTATGGATTTTGCCGATTTCGAGCAAAGATCGCAATTGCCGCTTACGCAGACTCTTCCGCAAACGGCGGACTTTACAATCAGCTGTCCGGCCCGGCTCGTCCCGGTCAAAGGCCACCGTACCTTGATCGGAGCGCTTAGCCGCATAAGCTCCGATCCGCGCTGGCATTGCTGGCTGCTTGGCGACGGAACGCTGCGCGCCGACGTGGAACGCTGGATCTCCGAGGCCGGCTTAACGGACCGCGTTACCTTGCTCGGCGACCGCCAAGATGTGCCGGCGGTTTTGCGGCGTAGCGATTGCATGGTGCTGCCTTCGCTCCAGGATAACCTGCCGTTCTCCATTATGGAGGCGCAGTTGTCCGGTACCCCTATCGTCGCCTCGGACGCCGGAGGAATTCCGGAGATGATCCGGCATGAGGAAACCGGATTGCTGTTCGAGAACGGCAACGATCAGCAGCTTGCCCAGCAGTTGACCCGCCTGATGGAGGATGAGCCGCTGAGACGATCGTTGGCTAAACGGGCTAAGGAATGGGCGAACCGGCAATGGTCCCCGGACACCTTGCTGGAGCGGACGCTGGCGGTTTATGATCTGGCGCTGCGGAGGGTGAGAACATGAAGTTTTTCTCCTTTTCCGCGTACGAAAAGCCGGATCCGGCCTTTTGGGAACAGCTTTTGGCAAAGCTTCCGGAAGGTTACAGCTACCCCGATCTTTCCTTTCTGCGAACACTCGATCCGGAGCTTTCCAGCTTGCCTTATGTCATGGACCGCTCCTGCCTGAACCCGGACCTTACCCAAGAAGACGGGAACTTCTGGGAGTCCCTTTCCGCCAAGCTGCCCCAGGAATATCGTATCCCGGACGCCGGATTAATCAAGCGCCTTTTCGAGTTGTGAACCATAAAAAAGTGCGTGTTTAATACAACATCTATAAGGGAAGATGCCATTTGAACAAACGTGTACTGTTTGTGTTTTACGTGCCGAGCGGGGGGATGGAGACCGTGAATCGCCAACGGTGCAGAGCATTGCGGCGTCATGGCATACAAGCGGAATGCTTATATTACAGATGGGGGGCCGGGCTGCAAAACGAAGCGGATTTCCCAATTTATGTTACGAATAATGATGATGAAATCCACCGGCTCCTTCAAGCAAACCGTTACGATTGCATCGTGGTGACGACGGATTATCCCAGCCTTCCCCGCTTTCGCCGGCTCGGCTATCAAGGCAAGCTTGTGTTGGAAATCCAAGGATTTGGATCTGTGGCAACCGCGCAAAAAGAGCTTTACGCCGCGGTTCCGATCGTCCATGATCATGCAGCCGCGTTAATGAACCCGAAAACGCCCCATATTACGGCCATATTTCAACAATTGTATCCGGCCATTCCGCAATTTTATATTAACAATTGTTTTGATGCCGATGCTTTTGCCTACCAGCCTTCGCGGGATCCGGAAAATCCCGCCGTTGCCTGGGTCGGGCGGATAGAGGACAATAAAAACTGGCGTGAGTTTCTTTATATTGCCCATTCCCTGCTTTTTTATGACAGACGCATTCAAATCTGGATGTTTGAAGATCATTATTTATCGGATCTCGTGGAGCGCAGGATGTTTGAAAGCTTAGTGGATCAGTTGCAGCTTGGCCCCTATTTACAGATTCTTTCCAATGTACCGAATCGGGAAATGATGTTTTATTACTCCCGCATCGGCGATTCCGGCGGATTCCTTTGCAACACCTCTAAAGTGGAAGGAGCGCCGCTATCCATCCTTGAAGCGATGAGCTGCCGTTGTCCGGTACTGGCGAGCAGTTCGGACGGCGTCATCTCCTGTATTTCGCACAATGAGACGGGCAAAAGCTACTCGCTTGGCGATATCGGTCAGGCTGTCCGGGAAGGGCGAGAGCTGATGCTGAACGAACCGCTGCGCAGCAGGATACGAAACCGCGCTCTGCAGCTTGTCAAAAGCGAATTTCATCCGGATAAATATTGCCGCGAGTTTATGAACATGCTGCAAACCATTTAATACGGCCGCATGAACTGCTCCCGCCGTCAAAACGGCTTTTTAGGGAACAGTTCTTTTTTTCCCGTTGCGGTGGAACTTCCCTGAATGTCACTCGCGGAAGCGGTGCACTCTAACGCATGTAATCATACACATTAAAATATTTGATGGGGGATGACTACATGCCTGGAGCCAAAAGTAAAATCGTGAATTTGTCGTTGTCCGCCGCTTTGCTGGCCGGTATGATCGGCGTTGCGGGCTGCGGTGACGGCACAGCCAAGAACAATGTACGGACGCAAAGCGTTCGGAACAATGTCAACCGGAATTATGATGTCAACTCCCTTTCCGATGGGAATCGTCTGTTTTCGCGAAGCGCGGGAAACGGTCAGGATCAGCGGATTCGCTCCCTGAGATACAGCCCCGCGCTGAGCAATAAAGTTGCCCAACTGGGCGACGTGCAGACGGCTCATGTCGTCGTGACGGATCGCGATGCGTATGTGGCTGTTACGCTTCACGGTAACAACGCCGTCAGGGGCAACACGGCAGGCCGGACAACCACTTACGGCATGCGCTCTACCGGCATCGGTGCGGGAACGACGAATGCCGGCGGACCTTATGGCGCTGGTTACGGGACGCGTGGCGCCGGGAACAACGGGCTTGCCCGCGGGCTGACGGGACCTAACGCAACCGGCGGTCTATTCGGCACTCGCAACAACAACTGGTTCGGTATGGGAACGAATCCCGCCGGAACCGGGACGGCCGGTACAACGGGGTACGGAACAACCCCCGGGTATGGGACTACCGGGACCACCGGGACAACCGGGTATGGTACAACCGGAACTGTTCCAGGCACCATGTACAATGGTACTGGCAATATGGGAATGAGCAGCCTGAACCGGGGTGGAGGAACCACCACGATTTACGGTACCGGTCCGCGCACCGGTGTTGGAACTTTTAACGGTGTGGGTACAGGCCGCTATAATGTAAACGGCACGGTTACCGATAACGTTCCTCAAGACGTTAAGGACCGCATTGCCCATGTCGTGAAGCAAACGGCTCCTCATATCCGCAACGTGTATGTTTCCGGGAACCCCGATTTTGTGACCAACATGGGGAACTATGCCACCCAATCGCGCGGAGGCGGGACGCTGAACAATTTCATCGGCGACTTCCAAACGATGATCAACCGGATTTTTCCGGGACGCGCCGGAACGATGACCGGTCCAAACGGGTATACGCCTACAGGTCCTAACACCGGAGCAGGCACGATGGGAACCCGCGGAGGTTTCCGCACCGGCACCAACGGCGGTTTTTCGGGCGGTACGACCCGTTAACGGGAAAACCGGCTAATCGCAGTAATTCACATAATAAGTCCCCTTCCTCGCCAGAAGGGGGCTTAGTGTTTGTTATGATATCAATCCAGCTTTAAACTTGCTCCATTTTGATCTACTCGGTGTTCAGCAGCCGCCCTTTCACCCAAACCCGCTGCAGCTCCAGATCGGCGCTTACCAGCAGCAAATCGGCTTGCTTGCCGGTCTCCACGGACCCGGTCAAATGATCAATCCGGATCAGCTTGGCCGGATTGCCGCTGGCCAGTTCGGAGGCTCGCTCCACGGACAAGCTGACTTCCTGCACCAAATAACGGAAGCCGCGGATCATCGTCAGCGTGCTCCCGGCCAGTGTCCCTTCGCTGTCTTTAAGCGTGCAGACGCGGTCCTTCACGACGACCGGCAGATCGCCGAGCATATACTCGCCGTCGCCGAGACCAGCTGCGGACATCGCATCCGTAATCAGCATCAGATTGCTGCCGGTTTTAACGCTGGTAAGCAACCGGATTGCGGCAGGGTGCACATGGATGCCGTCGGCGATGATTTCCGCGCTGATGCCCGGCGTGCTGAGAATCGCTCCCACGGTTCCGGGTTTACGGTGATGTAGCGGCGTCATGGCGTTGAACATATGCACGGAGTGGTTTAATCCGACTCCATATGCGGCCATGATTTCCTCGTAGGTTGCGTCCGTATGTCCGGCGGTCGCCGCGATGCCTTTTTTGCGCAAATAGCGGATCAGCTCATGCGAGCCTTCCCGTTCCGGCGCGAACGTTACCTGTTTGATCAGTCCGGGATACCGTGTATCCCACGCTTCGACCCATTCCCGGTTCGGCGGCGCGATGTGCTCCGGATTTTGCGCTCCCGGCCATTTCGGGCTGATAAACGGCCCTTCCAAATGAACGCCAACAAGCTGCGCATAAGGCATATCGCCTTGCATATAGCGGTGCACCTCATCCAGCACGTGTTCGATCACATGCTTCGGCATCGTCATGGTGGTAGCCAGCATGGATGTCGTGCCCTGGCTGCAGTGAAGCTGCGTGATCGCATCAAAGCCGCGTTGGCTCGGCGCGGAGAAGTCTTCGAGCATGCCGCCGTGCACGTGAACGTCGATAAAACCGGGCAGCACATAATTGCCGCTCGCATCGATGGTTTCGCAGCCGGCCGGAAGCGAATGCGGCACGCCGGAGGCGGAACCGACATAAACGATGAGCCCGCTCTCTACGACAACCGCTCCATCGTGAATGATACCGCGAGGTGTTACGACTTCGGCATGGGTCAGGATGAAATTCCGGCCGCTCATTATAACCACTTCCCGGCAGCTTGATCTACGACGACTACGACATTGGAATGGGTTTGCAGGAACGAGGCCGGGCATTTGGTTGTAATAGGCCCTTTCAGCGCCCGGGCGATCACTTCCGCCTTATCCTCGCCTTTGGCCATCAGCAAAATTTGCTTGGCATGTAAAATGGAGCCGATCCCCATCGTAATCGCGTGCGTCGGCACTTCGTCAATGGAGTTGAAAAACCGCGCATTGGCCAGGCGGGTCCGCTCTTCAAGCTTTACGATATGCGGCGGCCCCTGCAGTTCCTCGCCCGGTTCATTGAAGCCGATATGACCGTTGTGGCCCAGGCCAAGCAGCTGTAAATCGATCTGGCCGGCCTCGTCCAGCAGGCGCGAGTAATCCTCGGCCGCTGTTTGCGAATCAGTTTCTACGCCGGATGGAACATGGGTATTTTCGGGCAAAATATCGATATGGTTGAACAGCTTCTCGTCCATAAACCGGCGATAGCTTTCCGGATGATCGGCGGGAAGGCCGATGTACTCGTCGAGATTGTAGGTTGCGGCCTGTTTGAAGCTGACGCTGCCTTTCCGGTAAAGCTCGATCAATTTCCCGTAAACGCCGACCGGAGTGCTCCCGGTCGCCAGGCCAAGAATCGCCCGGGGATTGGATTGCAGCAGGCTGGCGATGATGCCTGCGCCGGTTTCGTTAAAATGATCCTCATTGTGCGTTTTGATAATGTTCAGCATAAGTTTTGCCCTCCCTGAGTTTTGCGGTAAATTTGCACGTTTTGATACGAACTTTCCAGCTTGGGAATGTAATCTTCAAACTCCAGGCTGACCATTCCCGTAAATAAAATATCGATGACATGCAGCTGGGCGATCCGTGATGCCATGTCGCCCCGGCGCATACCTTCCTCCAAGGAGGAAGAGAATAACGCTATATCCGCCAAAGAGGCCAGGCGGTTTTGGCCGTATTGCGTCAAGGACAGTGTAACCGCGCCGCTGTCCTTGGCGCAGCGCAGCGCATCAATCGTCTCCGGCGTTTCCCCGGAATAGGAAATCGCCAGTGCGACATCGCCCGCCCCCAGCGAGGAAGCGGAGGTGATCTGCATATGGGAATCGGCGAAAGCGGTGCAGTTTTTGCCGATGCGGATCAGTTTTTGATAAAAGTCCTGAGCTACCACCGACGAGGTGGCCACGCCGTACAAATCGATGCGTTTGGCGCCGCACAGCGCCTTTACCGCTTGGGCCAGCTGGTTCATGTCCAGCAAGCGGGTGGTGTCGGTAATGGAGGCGAGGTGGTTCGCTTCCATGGCCTCGACGATTTTTTGCAGATCATTGCCGGCAATGATGTCCTGATATTGCGTGTCCGCCGGTTTATGCGCCAGCTCGCCGGCCAGCTTCATTTTAAAATCGGGGAACCCTTTAAAATGAAATGTTTTGCAAAAACGTGTGACGGTCGAAGGGCTTACTCCGCACGTATTGGCCAATTCCGTAATGCCCAAATGGAGAACAGCCGCGGGCGTTTCCAAAATATATTCCCCGAGTTTGCGTTCCTGCGGCGGCAGCGTGTCCAAATGGCTGGAGAGTGCGTGCAGGATTGGTGTCAAAATGACCTCCCCCTAATCTTATAGACCTCATATTATCGTTGCGAAAAATATTTTTATATAATATACAAATATCATGAAAATTATTTTGATTCCATCATAAAGGATTTTTCTCCGGTTTTCAAGGCTCTTCGCTGGCGAAAAGTCGAGGGCTTCCTTGAATTTTGCCTGGCCGCATAATACACTTACAATAGGTTGGACCCTGTGGGGGTGAGGAAAGATACCTGTGTCAAAAGATGATCTCGACGCGTACATCGAGCGTATGGAATTCGCTTGGTCGAGCACGTTCCGCAAAATGAAAAGCGAACTGATGCATCATCAGGAGCTAGGTTTGACTGGGCCGCAGTTTCACATGCTGGCGCTGATCGCCCGGCAAAAGACTTGCAATGTCAGCTATTTGGCGGACAAGCTTGAGGTGAAGCCCAGCGCCATCACGGTCATGATCGACCGGCTCGTGCAAAACGGATACGTCGAGCGCCGGCATGATGAAAAAGACCGGCGAGCGGTATTGCTGTCGGTGACTACGCGGGGCGCCGAGGTTTGCGAAGAAGCCCGGAAGAAATCCCGGGAAGCGCTGAAATCTCATTTATCCCTGCTGGAACGGCATGAATTGGACGTGCTGCTCGGGATTATAGAGAAATTAGGCAAAGCCGGCAAAAGCAAGTAACGGGAGCAAAGAAGAGGAGATACAAAAAACCGCCGGACGGTTTATCCGGCGGTTTTTTGTATGCGCTTAGTTAAAAGAACAGGGCTTCCGCGTTGACGCGCTTCGAGCGGCCGGGGCATGGAAGTGCCGATCGCCAGGGCAGCCGGAGGAAACCCGGGAAGCGCTCTACCAAGACTGGATCAAAGCGGTTTATGCCGCCATGGCGTTCAAGTAGGGCAGCGCCCATTTTGCCACCCGCAGCGCACCATTGCCTCCGTTTCTTCATAAGATGTGTTGACTGTATCCCTTAACCTTGTTAAACCATAAAACCCGAGCAAGGAGGGGTGACGCATTTTGAAAAGCAGCGATCGTAACAGCAAATTTCTGTTGACTCATCGTGAGCGGGAGGTTTTCGAGCTTCTCGTGCAGGATAAAACGACGCGCGACATCGCGGGACAGCTGTTTATCAGCGAAAAAACCGTACGCAATCACATTTCCAATGTCATGCAAAAATTGAATGTCAAAGGTCGCGCGCAGGCGGTTGTCGAGCTGATCAAGCTTGGGGAGCTAAAAATCTAACGGTATTCTATAATGTTTGAACGGAAAACCGTAAACCTTCTTTTTCATTCCGGCATTAAAGCGGGAGGGAGAGGAGGTTTTTTTGTTTTGTCGGGGGATGGTGGCGGCTAACCGCCCCCTTGAACCGGAATGTGCTCTTTCCCCGCCGCCCCGTTTCCCCTTCCGGGAGCGCCGATGTCCAGCTCCGCCAAGTCTCCGTTCAGCGACTTTAAGCCGGGAAGCAGCAGTGCGGCGCAGGAGGTTAGCATCGGGAGCAGGCCCGCGGCCAGAATCATGATCTGCAGGCCAAATTGCTGGGCCACCGCACTCCCGGCAAAAGCGCCTAAAGGCTGCAGACCGCCTCCGATCAGATAACGGATGGCGTTTACGCGTCCCTGCAGGCGGCCGGGCACGAGCTTGCCGTGCAGCGATGAGCTGAGCGAGCCGAAGAACGGGCCGGACAATCCGGCGGCAAACACCGCGGCCAGTGCGACTGGATAGCTATTCGCCAGTGCGAGGATCGTATTGAACAGGCCGATCGCCATCAGACTGCAAATCATCGCCATCCGCCGCTGCTTGATTTCCCCAAGCAGAGAGATGATGGCCAGCCCGGTTAAGGTGCCGAAGGCGGCGGCTGTTGTCATCGTGCCCATGGCGGCGGCATCCCGCTGCAATATTTCGCGGACATAAGGGACCATCATCGTCCAGATGGCGATGGAGCTCATATTGCTGACCGCGACCATTCCCATGACCGTTAACATCGCCGGAAATTGTCTATAGAAGCTGAATCCTTCGGCGATTTCCCGCAAGTAACCGGCAATACCGGCATTGGAAGCACTCGACGGAGAGTTCCCGGAATGACGGCTTTTCGGCAGAAACAGGAGCATGACAATGGCCGCCGTATAGCAAACGGCATTAATCCAAAGCGCAGCCAGCGTTCCTAAACCGGCCACTGTGGCACCCGCCAAAGCGGGACCAACCAAGGCCGCCGCGTTTCTGCATCCGTCGATGACGGCAAAGGCCCGCGTCAGTTTGCGGCTGTCCGCCACATCCGGCACGAGCGCCATCGCCGTAGGCAAAAACAGGGCCGCGCAGGAGCCGCTAAGCCCTGCCGCCAGGAACAAGTGCCACAACTGCAGCCCGCCCATGAGACCGGCGACTAAGGGAAGCGCGATGGCGATCAGGCGCGTGGCCGCAAGACCGGCCATCAGGCGGCCTCGCGGCAGCCGGTCGGAGAGCGGGGAACCGAAGAGGCGGAGAACCAGCTCGGGGATGCCGGAGCAAAGCGCCAGCGCGCCCATCGTTAGCTTGGACCCGGTGATCTCGTAGGCCAGCCATTCCATGGCGAGCAAGCCGAAGGCATCGCCAAACCCGCTTAAAGCAATTGTTGACAGCAGCCCGTAATAACTGCGTTTTTTCACGCGACCATCCCCTTACTTGACTTCAACCAGATCGAGATAGCCGGCGATACGAAGAGGCAGATCGTCCAGTGCTTCACGGCGCAGGCTGTATTCCACGGATTTGTAATCAACGCGTTTGGCGCGAAAATGCACGATGACAAGCCCTGCCGCCCGGAGCGCTATCAGGTGGTAATGGATCGTGCTTTTGGATAAAGCGATCTCGCGTACAATTTCGGTAAAAGTCATCTGCTTGCGCGCCAGCAGACGCAAAATGCGCAGCCGCGTCTCATCCGACAGCGCCCGGGTGATCCGCAGCAGTTGAGGAGCCGGGTATCCTTCCGCCGGCGGAAAAATATCGCAGGAGTAGCTGGTGAAAATGATCGTCTCAAAGATGCTTGAATTGACCAGCGGACGTGAATGATACTGGGGGATGAGAACGGCCCGCCGCAGGGTATCGTTGGGATACAGCCTCATCCCGCCTGTGGCCTGCTCGTAAACCTCCATGCCGTTCGTTTCGTTCACTCGCGGCTTCAGGGACAAGGCCTCTTGCTCCAACCCTTCGACAATGGCCGGATCGGTGCGGCTGAAATAACGCAAATCCCATTCCCGCAGCATTTCCGAGGCCAAATTGCGCAGCTCCTGCAGATTGGACGGAACCGATTGCCCACAATCAGCGGAAATTTCGAACAATTGGCCTGTCGATAGACCTTCGAACCAGTCGAGAAAAGCGGCGGATGAACGGGAACCGGGGCAATTCCAGATGAACGGCGAAAGGCTGAAATCCCCCAGCATTTTGTATGTTTCCCGCATCTTATGCAAGGTCACGGGAGCAAACAGATCCTGAACCTCCCGGGTCCAGGCTTTTCCTCCATCTATAGCGCCGTGGTTTTGCTTAGTAAAAAAGACGCTTAGGCTGGATACACACTCGTAAATCGGAGCGAAATCCACTTCGACCTGATAATCCATCGCGATACACGTTTCCTTTCCACAATTTTTGTTCTATAAATATAGAACGTGATATTTGTTTTATAATAATCGAATTTTATAGAATTGGCAATAGGGACAAATTAAGAAAAAATCGCCTGACGGCGTCCTTTTATGACTCTGACTTCTAAGTTAGAGCGATTGGAGGGAAGCACTGAGTACTTCGGTTCATTCTAATCTGTGGATGCTGCTCTAACGGACTCCAGCGACCTTATCCGCCCATTTCCCGGGTATTTCCCAGGCTAACGGACTCACATGACGCTATTTGGCCCAAAACGAGTTCAACCGTGCTGATTCGAGGTAAATAGAGTCATCTGTGTCCGTTACATTTTTCAAACCTCCGTTTTTTCGTAGATAACGCCTCTGGTGTCCCTTAGCCTTCAGATTCTGCTTCTCCTTCGCTCTTTACCTGCGCATTGCCCTCTACCCCGCCGGAAATTCTATAGATTTCTTGTATTTAAAAAAAGCCGTCCGAATTCGGACGGCTTTTTTAAATATTCGGTTTACAGCGACTTGAGGTAATGGACGATCGTCAGCAGCCCTTTGTCGAAGTTTTCCAAGTTGAAATGTTCGTTCGGGGCGTGCAGGTTTTCGTCCGGCAGCCCAAAGCCCATCATGACGGCCGGGGCGGACAACACGCGCGACAACGTTTCGACGATCGGAATCGAGCCGCCGTCTTTGGTGAACAATGCGCGGGTGCCGTATACGGCGGCATAGGCGTCGGCCGCTTTTTGCAGCATCGGATCCGACGGATCGATCGTGAAGGCGCGGGCTTTTTCGGTAGCCTTGACGCTCAAGGTCGCGCCAGGCTGCAAATGCGCGCGCAAATGGCGTTCGATCCGGTCGATCGTGGCCTGCGGGTCCTGATCCCCGACGAGACGGCAGGTGATTTTGGCGTGGGCTTCCTTGGGCAACACCGTTTTGGTGCCCTCTCCTTGGAATCCGCCCCACACCCCGTTGAGTTCCAGCGTCGGACGGGCGCCTGTCCGTTCCACGAAGGAATAGCCTTCTTCTCCGTACAGCGTCTCCAAACCGAGGTCGTGTTTCAGCTTCTCCTCGTCAAATTGCTGCTTGGCGAATTCCTCCCGCAATTCCGGAGTCAGCTCGGGCACCCCTTCATAAAATCCCTCCACCGTAATGCGGCCCTGCTCGTCATGCAGGGAGGCGAGCAGAGAGACCATCGCATGCAGAGCGTTTGGCACACCGCCGCCAAACGTGCCTGAATGCAAATCGGTGTTGGCCGTATGAAGGGAAATCTCCAGAGCGCACAATCCGCGCAGGCCGATGCAGATCGCCGGTTTGCCCGGGGCAAGCAGCGCGGTATCGGAAATCAGAATGCAATCGGCCGCCAGCTTCTCCTGATTCGCTTCCAGGAAGGAAGGCAAATTCGGGCTGGTAACCTCCTCTTCGCCTTCAATGCAAAACTTGATATTGACCGGCAGCTGCTTCTCCTGCTTGAGGAGCGCTTCGACCGCTTTGATGTGCATGAACACCTGCCCTTTATCATCAGTGGCGCCGCGTGCGTACAGCTTGCCGTTGCGGATCGAAGGCTCGAACGGAGGCGTCTCCCACAGATTCAGCGGGTCTACCGGCTGAACGTCGTAATGCCCGTAAACCAGGATAGTCGGCTTGCCTGGAGCGTGCAAATGCTCAGCGTATACCACGGGATGTCCGGCGGTCGGGTGGATTTCCACGCCTTCCATGCCGGCCCGGCGCAGCGCGTCGGCGATCCATTCGGCCGCTTTCAGCACATCGCCTTTATGTTCGGACAACGCCGAAACGCTGGGGATTTTCAACAATTCCCCCAGCTCGTTTAAATGTTGTTCTCGATGCGTGCTAAAGTAAGTTTGATAGTCCATCTTTTTTTTGTTCCTCCCGAACTGGATTTACCAGTATATTCTACACCTTTTTTGCCAAGAACACGAATGACGGGTAACAAGATTTTGGAGTTTCTTGGCGGATAGCTTAAAAAAAACTTAAAAACCATTCCCATTTTTTTATCCACATTTAAGGTATGCCCTGTTGATTTCTGTTAAAGTCAAGGATATGGTTTAAAAAAGTTCGCTATTCGAAGAAGGGAGTCAAGACATATGGATGACAAGGAGAAAAAGGAGCTAGAAGAAACGGCATCAAGGCCGGAGGCGGAGGAAACAGCGGAAAAGGCCGAGGGACAAGCCCGCGGCACGGATGAACCGGCTGTGCAGCCTGGACAAGAAGGCGCGGACAAAACAGCGGGCGGCGCTGTAGAGCTGACGAAAGCGGAATACGACCCGGCTCTCGACGCGCAGCATACCGCGCAGGATGCCGGCGAACATGGTGGCAGGGACGTTCCGGAGATGGAGGCCGAGGATCTTGCGGATCAAGGAACGCCGGCGCAGACAACGAATGGGGGCAAGGTTTGGCCGATCATTTCGCTGGTGCTGGCTGTTCTGCTTATTGTTGTGCTGATCAAACCGCCGTTTGCGGCGAAGAAAGCCGAAGCGGTCGCTACGGTCAACGGCGTGGAAATTACGAAAGACCAATTGTATAACGAATTGGTGACTCAAGGCGGCGAGCAGGTGCTTTCCGGCCTGATCGACCAGGAACTGATCAACCAGGAAGCTAAGAAAAAGAACATTACGATCACCGACGCCGATATCGACGCGGAAATCAAAGATACTTATGTAGCCCAGTTCGGGTCCCAGGAAGCGCTGGATCAGGCGCTCGTTCAATACGGCATGACGAAGGACGATTTGCGGAGCCAGATTGCAAGTCAGCTGAAGCTGACCAAGCTGCTTGAGCCGCAAGTCAAAGTCACCGACGACCAAATCAAGCAGACGTTTGAGACATATAAAGATTCTTTCAATACGCCGGAGCAGGTTCGCGCATCCATCATCCTCGTGAAGACCGAAGACGAGGCGAAGGATATCATCAAACAGCTGAAAGGAGGCGCGGATTTCGCGGAGCTGGCGAAGAGTAAATCGCTGGATACGGCGACGAAGGAGCAAGGCGGGGATACCGATTTCTTTGCCCGCGGGCAAAAGGAAACGGCCGTTGAGGACGCTGCTTTCAAGCTGACTAAAGGTCAAATCAGCGACCCGGTGAAAACGAGCGAAGGCTATCAGGTCATCAAGCTAACCGACCGCAAGGAAGCGCACACGGCTACGCTGGATGAGAAGAAGGAAGAAATCCGCAAAACGCTGGTAAACCAACAGGTTTCGCAATTGTCGGCCACCTGGCTGCAGAACCTCCACAGCAGCTCGAAGATTACGAATACGCTCACGGACGCGAACAATGCCGCTGCAGCGAAATAATATGAAAATGTCGCAAGTTTGTTAGATGGAGCCGCCGAAGCGATAGCGTTTCGGCGGTTTTTTTCGAGTATAATAATGTCAGAGCAACGCAGCATCGGCTGGTGCTGTACGGGAGGCAAAAGACATGTCGGATTGGTATGAACGCAGCTTCGGGGAAGATTATCTGCTCGTGTACAAACATCGGGATCAGCGGGGAGCCCGGCGCGAGGTGGAAAAGCTGATCGCCTGGCTAAACCTGCCGCCCGGGGCAAAAGTGCTCGATTTATGCTGCGGCATGGGGCGGCATTCGCTCGCTTTCGCCGAGGCGGGTTATGAGGTTACCGGGGTCGATTTGTCGGAGGTGCTGCTGCGGGAGGCAAAACGGAACGATTCTAACGGGAGCGTGCAATGGATGAAAGCCGATATGAGAAACCTGCCGCTCGCGGGCGGCTTTGATGCGGTTGTAAACCTGTTCACCTCCTTCGGTTATTTCCACGATGATCACGAGCATGTTCAGGTGCTGCGGGAGGTGGCGAGAATGTTGAAGCCGGGGGGCGGCTTTATCATCGATTATTTGAACCCGGCGTATACGGCGGCGCAACTCGTGGCCCGGTCCGAACGGGTGGACGGGGATCAGTTCATCACCGAACGGCGCGTCATCGAGGACGGGTATGTCAAAAAGCATATCACCATCACGAAGGCGGACAGCGCGGGTGAGGGTGTGGACGGAGGACGGTCAAGGGAATATATGGAACGGATCAAGCTGTATTCGAAAGCGGATTTTGCCGCTATGCTGCAAGAGGCCGGATTGATTCTGGAGCAAGTCCATGGGGATTACGGCGAAGACGCTTATGATCCCGAAACGTCGCCTCGGATGATTTTGGCGGGCAACCGCCCATGAAGACGATGCTAACGGAAATTCAAATCTGGGAAAAAGAAGGCGTCGTCCGGGTCCCCATGCCGATGGCCCCGCCGCTGCGCCGGGTGAACAGCTATGTGCTGCGCGGTCCGGAGGGGATCACGATCATCGATCCGGGGCCGAGGACCGCGGAAACCGAGCGGGAATGGCCGCTTGCCCTGCGCCAGCTTAACATCGCTCCAGGCGATGTGGCGCAAATCGTCGTGACCCATCACCATCCAGACCATTACGGACTGGCGGGGTATTTGCAAGCGATGACCGGGGCTGACGTCCGCATGTCCCGGCGCGCATACGAAGAGACGCAGCTGATGTGGGGGGAAAACAGCGTCATGAACGAGGCGTTGCCCCGCCTGTTCCGGCGTCACGGCATGCCGCCCGTTTGGAGCGGCCAGCTGCCGCCGCATCTGCAGAGTTTTTTTCCGCAGGTGACACCGGCGCCCGAGGTCGATTTTATCCAGGAAGGGGAAGCGGTGATGATGGGCGGGCGATATTGGCTGCCGATCGAAAGCGCGGGACATGCCCCGGGCCATCTGTCCTTCTACGACGAAGAACGCAAGCTGATGTTTTGCGGGGACGCGGTGTTGCCGCAAATTTCCCCCAATATCAGCTGCCTGCCCGGCAGCGATCCGCAGCCGCTGCAATCGTTCCTCGCATCGCTCGAACGGTTTGGGAGCTACGAGGTGAGGATCGCATTTCCGGGGCACCGCCATCCGTTTGAGCATTTCGGGGAACGCGTGCGCATGCTGCTGGAACATCACGAGGAGCGGCTGGCGCGCATCGAAGGGCTGCTGAGGCAGCGGCCGCACACCGGGTTCGAGGTTTGCGCTGCGCTGTTCGGCACGGATCTCGGTATCCACCAAATGCGCTTCGCCATGGCTGAAACATTGGCCCATCTGGTCGAGCTGGTTCGCCGCGGGCGTGCCGAGGAGCGGATGAGCGGAGAAGCTGCGGTGGAATTTCACCTTGTACTGTGATAAACATGCAAAAAGCGGCCCATGGCCGCTTTTTAAACTTAACTTTAGCAAACGGTAACCCCCACCAAATGCAAAAGTGCAGTTCATTTCCGGTTAAAAGTTACTTTTTTATCAAATAGCCCTAACCGAATCCCGAATCCCGGATCAGCCTTCGGCATCAAGCGTATCCTCGCCTTGCTCCCGCTCCCGTTCCGCCTGCTTGCGGTGGGCGATCCGGCTGCTGGCCGAAGCGGCGATGGCGCCGACGATGTCGTCCAGGAACGTGTTGCACGGACCCAAGCTTTTATCGTTCAGCTTTTCCAAAATGCCCGGCTTCAGCTTGTCCACATAACCATAGTTGGTAAAGCCGATGCTGCCGTAGACGTTAACGATCGAAAAAGCCAAAATTTCATCGACCCCGTACAAGCTTTCGTCGTTTGCGATCATCTCCTGTAGTTCGGGGATAAGCAGCCCCTGCTCCGCCAGGATATCGAGCTGAATGCCGGTCAATACCGCGTTTTGCACTTCCCTTTTGGTCAGCACCTGCTCCACGTTATGTACGCATTCTTCCATCGTCAGGTTCGGGTAATATTTCTGCTGCAGGAACAGCACCAATTCCGCGATTTGTTCGGTTGTGACGCCGCGTTTGTGCAGCCATACCTTGGTGGCGTCGGCGACTTTTTTACTGTTCAGACTATAAGGCGCTTTATGTTTCGGTTGTTCCATCCCCATACATTATCCCTCGCAATCAGGTCATCTTCTTGGCACAGATATGAAGCAGTTTGTCCACTTCCCGGAAAAATATAGTTATTTTTCAAAGAAGGGCTCGTATATATAGTAATACAAACCTAAGAAAAATGTTAGGGAGGAGCCAAAAAGACGATGAATAGGAACCGCCGTTTTCGGAACACCGCCGCCGTCAGCGTATTAGCGTTTCCGCTGCTGCTGTCGGGATGCAGTCTGTTCGGGATCAATTCATCCGCCCAAATCGATCCGCCGCCCGCGGACGTGGAGGCGCAAATGCTGGAGTCGATCGGCGCAGAAAAGACAAGCTCGGAACAGACAAGCTTCATGACGGAGGAGGCGCTTTCGACGGTTTATTTGGAGAACGAGCATGGCTTGCTGGCCCCGGTGGCGCTGCATTTGCCGGAAGGCGACGCATCCTTGAAGCTGAATCGAATGCTGGAAACGATCGTACAGGAAGGGCCGTATGACAGCCTGCTTCCGGCCGGGTTTGCCGGCGTGCTTCCGGCGGGCACCGAGGTCAAAGCCGTGACCGTCAAGCAAGACGAAAAGCTGGCCGTCGTCGAATTCAACGGGGCGTTTGCCGATTATGCCAAGAAGGATGAACGAAAAATCCTCGAAGCTTTGACCTGGACGCTTACCGGAACTCCCGACATCGAGAAGGTCCAGCTTTGGGTAGACGGGGAAAAGCTGAACGAAATGCCGGTCGGCGGAACGCCGCTGGACCGTCCGCTCAGCCGCAGCATCGGCATCAATTTGCAGCTGAATGACGGCTCCAGCTTGTCGCAATCGAGCCCGGTGGTCGTGTATTTCTCCGCGGCGACGCCGGACGGAGTGCAGTATTTTGTGCCGGTGACGCGGTTTGTCCCTGCCGGGAACGATCCGGTGAAAGCAGCGCTTGGCGAATTGCTCCAAGGTCCGCAGCGGGGCGATGGCCTGGAAAGAGTCGTAACGGACAATACCAAGCTGGAAAACGTGGAGAAGTCCCAGGACGGCGTCGTGACGGTATCGCTGCAGGACGACATGTTTGAAGCCGGCGAGAAGCTTCCGGCGCAGATGATGCAGTCGCTCGTGCTGACCGTGACGCAAAACGCCGATAACAGCAAAGTGCGCATTTGGATCAACGGGCAAAAAGATGTCATCGGCATGGACAACCAAAAATACAGCGAACCCGTTGTGCGGCCCGAAACGATCAATGCCATTCCGCTTTGAGCTCCAGCCGTATGATTTCGGAGCTGAAAACATACACTGAAACCCTGCGGCGCAGGGTTTTTTTATATGGCAACAGCATGCGAAAGCCCGATGTCCGGGGGAATGGAAAGGTGCTTTTATGACCACACTTTGGTAGAATAGGAAAAGCATATGGACAGCAAGAAAATGTAGGAGGCCATTAGAATGAGAAGTAATGGACGCGAAGCGAATGAGCGCCGCCCGATGAAGTTGACCGTAAACGTCAATAAATATGCGGAGGGCTCCGTATATATTGAGGTTGGCGACACGAAAGTGATGTGTACGGCGACCGTGGAAGAGAAAGTGCCGATGTTTATGAAGGGGCAGGGCAAAGGCTGGGTGACGGCCGAATATTCGATGCTCCCCCGGGCGACCCAAACCCGGAATCAACGCGAATCGGCAAGGGGAAAGCTGAGCGGACGAACGATGGAGATTCAGCGCCTGATCGGGCGCTCGCTCCGTTCGGTTGTCGATCTGCAGGCGCTGGGAGAGCGCTCTGTCACGATCGATTGCGACGTGATTCAGGCGGATGGCGGCACGCGGACGACGTCGATCACCGGCGCTTTCGTGGCGCTGGCGCTGGCGATGCACAAGATCGTCCAAAAGCATGCGCTGCCGGTGTTTCCGATCACCGACTATCTCGCTTCCGTCAGCGTGGGCATCGTCGGACAGGAGACGCTCCTCGATCTGAATTATGACGAGGATTCCAAGGCGATGGTTGACATGAACGTGGTAATGACGGGCCGCGGCCAATTTGTCGAAGTGCAAGGAACCGGGGAGGAGAACCCGTTCTCCCGGGAGGACCTGGACCGGATGCTGGCGCTGGCCGAAAAAGGAATCCGGGAGATGATCGAGCAGCAGCGCGAAGCGCTTGGCCCCGTCGCCCTGCACATCCAAAGCGGACAGTCCGGATCGGCGGTGTAAACGATGATTGAAGGACCGATTATCGTCGTGGCCACGCGGAATCAGGGCAAGGTCCGGGAATTCGCCCATGCTTTGGAGCCCCTGAACAAGCAGGTGCAGAGCCTGGCCGATTATCCGGACATCCCGGATATCGTCGAGGACGGCGAAACGTTTGCCGAAAACGCCCGCAAAAAAGCCAAAACCGCCGGTGATCACCTGGGACATCCAGTGCTGGCGGACGATTCGGGATTATGCGTCGAACGGCTGGGCGGAGCGCCGGGCGTTTATTCGGCGCGTTATGCCGGTGAAGGCGCCACCGACGAGGACAATAACGAAAAGCTGCTGGCGGAGCTGGAGAAGGAGCGGCTCGGGGAAGATACCGAGCAGCCGCTGCTCAGCCCGGCGCGGTTCGTTTGCCATCTGGCGCTGTACGACCCGGCCACCGGGCGATTTGTGGAGGCCTCCGGCGAAGCGGAAGGCTGGATCACATCCGAGCCGGCCGGAGGCGGCGGGTTCGGGTACGACCCGCTGTTTTACCTGCCCGCCTACGAGAAGACGTTTGCGGAGCTGAACCTGGAGGAGAAGCAGGCCGTCAGTCACCGCGGCGCGGCGCTGCGCAACCTGGCGGCGAAGCTGGCCCCGTGAGCAGCAGTTAATTTAGAGGCACAGTAATCGGGAAAACCCGATGCTGTGCTTTTTCATTTGATCGTGGAGGAGAGCACACGGCCTGCGTTTTTGTGGAGGTCCTGGGGGAATAGCGGTAAAAAAGGGTCTTATGTTGTGCCAAAAAGGGGGGGTGGCTAAAATAGAGGGATTTTTTTCCTCTATTTTAGAAGGCTGGAGGAAAACGAGTGCTTTTTCCGAACTTATCTCCCGAATAACGGAATTAAATTCCGCTATTTTGCATGGGAAGGAGAAATTCTCAAGATAACGACATAAATTGTCGCTATTTCCGGCAACGATCATTCATCCCCCACTTTCGTTAAGTTATGGTAGAATGACGGTGCAATCCACTTTATGGAACGGGGTGCCGCGAATGAGAGGGAAGGAACGGAGTACGGAATTGGAACTGCGCTGCATGTCTTACAACATTAAAAACGATTACGACCTTGAGGGCGAGAATATATGGAGCGGCCGCCGGGACATGGTTGCCGGGATCATCCGCTTTCACCGGCCCGATCTGGTCGGCATGCAGGAGGTGCTGCACAGGCAGTTGGAAGATTTGCAGGAGCGTCTGCCGGAGTACGGCTGGGTCGGCTCGGGGCGGGATGACGGAGAGAAGGAGGGCGAGTTCTGCTGCATTTTCTACTTGAAAAAACGGCTTGAGCCGCTGAAGCACGGCCGGTTCTGGTTGTCCGAAGAGCCGGAGAAGCCCGGCGTTCCCGGCTGGGACGCGGCTTGTCCGCGCATTGTGACATGGTGTGTGTTCCGGGATATCGATACCGGGGAAGTGATCACCCATCTGAACACGCACTTCGATCACATCGGCAAGGTGGCGGTGGAGCAGAGCGCGCATCTGATCAAAAATCGTATCCGGGAGATCTCAGGGGAAGGCGCTACGGTGTTGACCGGGGATTTTAACGTTACGCGCGCTTCCGGGGCATACGGGATATTGACCCGCCAAGAGGGAGGCGAGGCGGTGCCTTTGCTTTACGATGCAAGCCTCACCGCCGACTATAAGCATTTTGGGCCGGAGTTCACGTTCCAAGGATTCGACATTGCGGAAGTGGCCGCGCGTCAGTTTCCTTCCTGCGTCTCTTCCCGGGAAGGGCACGGCATCGAGTTTGACAGTGCGATCGACTTCATTTTCGTAACCCGCGGCGTGCGGGTGCGGAATTACGGCGTGATTGCCGATCATCGCCAGGGCAAGCTGCCATCCGATCATTTTCCGGTGGTCGCGGATGTGCTTGTGGCGGCTGGACCGGCCGTCCGCGGCTAACAGACTGCCCGCAGATACGGACAGCCCGCGGCTAACGGACCTGAGCGACCTTATTTGCCCGAAATATCGGTGTTTTATTTTCTAACGGACACTAGCGCTCTTATTTGCGCGAAAAGAGCCGAAAACGGGCACGGAAATGCCAAATAAGGTCGCTGGTGTCCGTTACGTTCTGCAGACGGTTGATTTTATCAAAATAAGGTCGCTGGTGTCCGTTAGAGCCACGTCGAAGGTTTCGACCGGAAGTTTCGACCGGAAGTTCTCAACGGAAAAGCTGCGGCAAAAGATCCGACCATACGGCATCCAAAATTCCCTGCATGTCGTCCTCGTCGCTGTTGATCGCGATTACGGCTGCTTTTTCCGGAACAATCACGCAGAATTGCCCCTTCATCCCGTCGGCGCGGTAAGCTCCGTGGGAGCACATCCAGAACTGGAAGCCGTATCCTTTCCCCCAATCCTCGCTGCTCCCGTCCGTTTCGATGTGCTTGCGCGTAGCGAACTCGATCCACTCTGCAGGTACAAGCTGCTGCTCCTGCCATTTGCCTTTTTGCAGCAGCAGTTGGCCGAACCGGGCAAGCTCGGCGTTGCTGATCCGCAGCCCCGCGCATCCCAACGTTACGCCCAGCGGTGACGTGTCCCACTCGGCCCGATCGATGCCGAGCGGCTCGAACAGCCGCGGGGTCAAATACTCCAGCACCGTCTGCCCGACGGCGGCCTGCACCATCGCGGAGATGATGAACGTGTCCCCGCTGCTGTAGGTGAACTTTTCGCCGGGAGGTCTGTCCAGCGGCAGGGCAAGTTCCCCTGGGGGATAAGCCGAACCGTGAACTTCCTTGGCATGTTCCGGGAACAGATCTCTGATTCGGGTATCAAGGCTCAGCTTGCCTTCGCGGATAGCCAGCCCGACCGCCATACAGGTAAAGGACTTGCTGACGGAATGCTGCTGCCGTCGCACATCCCCGCCCAAGTCACAGGCATCCAGCAAACGGCCCCGTTGAAGCACACGTACGGAAAGGACGTTCAGGCGGCGGCTGGTGATTCGTTCCAGAAAACCGTTCAAAAGGTTAGTCATCATTTTCCCTCTCTTTGCGCTTGATCGTTTGCTTGCATTCATTTATGCGCTTGATCGTTTGTTTTTGCATTCAATAGAAACGTTTATATTTTCATAGGGATTAATTTGAGGTTAATACAGAGTTTGCAGGCTTGTCAACATGATTCCGAAATCGTTTTCCGGTAGTTGGACAAATCCTTATATGGCCTGATAACTAAAGAGGTTATCACAGCTTAGGAATTTTCTTTGTCCGATTTCGGCCAGGTCAAAAAGGTAGTTGACAGGAGCGGATATCGGCATTAAGATTTAATCGAAACGATTCGATAAAGCGTTTACAAATTTCTGGATCGATCAAACCAGAAGCAAATTTTTTGCGTGATCGAACCGGAAAACGACCCAAGAATAGTGAGGAGATGCCGATTGAAACCCGCAGCTGTTGGGCCTGAAAAAAGCGTAAGGGCGAGCGCCCGAACCGGGAGAACCGGGAACCTGCTTGCGCAAATCCGGAAGCACCGGATGACGTATACGCTGCTGATTCCCGGACTCGTCTGGCTGTTCCTGTTCGCTTACATGCCGATGGGTGGTCTGTCGCTAGCGTTCAAGGATTACAAAGCCAACCTGGGAATCTGGGGGAGCCCCTGGGCCGGCCTGGAAAATTTCCAATACGTCTTCAGAGATCCAGCGTTTATTAACGCATTGTTGAGAACGCTGTACATCAACGTTATCAAGCTGTTTATCCAGTTTCCGTTTCCGATCCTGCTGGCGCTGCTGCTCAACGAACTTCGTATGCGGCGCACGAAGAAGATTTTGCAGACCGTGTTTACGTTCCCGCAGTTTCTATCCTGGATCATCGTGTCCGGGGTCGTGATCAATTTTTTGTCTTATGACGGACTGTTAAACAGTACCTTTGCGATTCTGGGACTCCCGGCAACCAACTTCCTCGGCTCGGAAAAAATGTTTCTGCCGATGCTGATCCTCACCGACATCTGGAAGTCGACCGGCTGGGGCGCGATCATTTATCTGGCCGCCATTTCCGGGATCGACCAGGATCAGTACGAATCGGCGCAGATCGACGGGGCGTCCCGCTGGCAGCAAATGTTCAAAATTACGCTGCCGAATATTTTGCCGACGGTGACGGTCATGTTCATCCTTTCGGTCGGCGGCCTGATGTCCTCGGGCTTCGATCAAATTTTCAACCTGGCGAACGCGGCGACGCAAAACGTATCGGAGGTGCTGGACGTGTACATTTACCGGGTCACCTTCCAATCGTCCACCGATTTCTCGTTCTCGACAGCGGTCAGCCTGTTCCGCTCCCTCGTGAACATGATCCTGCTGCTGATCGCGGACAAAGCGGCCAAAATGATGGGCGGAGACGGCCTGTTCCGCTAAGATCCGCTAAGAAAGGAGAGCGAAAAGATGGACAGCAAAGCAAAAGCCAAGTCCGCATACCGGATTGGAAGCGCGACGTTCCTCGATTATTGTATTTTGGCGGTACTGATAGTGATGGCCCTGTTAATTATCATTCCGTTCTGGAACGTCATCATGATTTCGTTCGCCACGCAGAAGGAATATGCGAATAACCCGCTGCTGCTGTTCCCGAAGCAGCCGACGCTGGATTCCTACCAGGCGTTGTTTGCCGACGGCAGCATTCTGACGGGGTACTGGAATACCTTGAAGCTTCTCGCCGCAGGGCTCCCGCTCAGCTTGTTTTTGACCAGCACGATGGCCTACGGTTTGAGCCGGGGCAAGTTCCCGGGCAAAAGGTTCTTTTTCTTTCTCGTACTGTTTACCATGATTTTTAACGGCGGGATCGTTCCGCTTTATCTGGTGATGAAATCGCTTCATTTGACCGGAACGCTTTGGTCGGTCATTTTTGCCGGGTCGTTCAGCGCTTTCAACATGATCCTGATGATGAACTATTTCCAAAGCCTGCCGGAGTCGCTGATGGAATCGGCCCGGCTGGACGGCGCCGGCGAATGGAGAATCCTCGGTTCCATCGTGCTGCCGCTGGCCGCGCCGATTATGGCGACGATCACGCTGTTTTACGGCGTGGCCATCTGGAACGGCTGGTATGAAGCGATGATCTTCCTCCGCAAGGCGGAGCAGCTGCCGCTGCAAAACGTGCTGCGCGCCATCATCGTCGAGTCGACGACGAACGTATCCAATGCGTCCAGCGTGGACGCGATGGGCAAGCAAGGCTTCTCCATGGGGATGAAGATGGCGGCCGTGTTCGTCACGATGGTGCCGATTATGTGCTTTTTTCCGCTATTGCAGAAGCATTTTGCCAAAGGAGTGTTAACAGGGGCGATCAAGACCTGATTTGCATATGCATTTTAGAAAATTTGAAAAAGCGGGGGGTAAAACATGAGCAAAAACAAAAAACGGCAGGTAAAAGCGGTGCTGGCGATCTTGATGTGCCTGGCGATGCTGGCGGCGAGCGCCTGCTCGAAGCAGCAGGAAGCGGCGGGCGGGAATGCGAAGGACGAAAACGGAAATTACAAAGACAAACTGACCATTTCCGTGGCCAGCACAATCCAATTGAAGGATGGACAGCTGGACAATGAGTTTCACAAGTTGTGGATGGACAAATTCAATCTTGAGTGGGACTACAACTATGTGGAATGGGACTCCTGGGACGAAAAGCTCCGCCTCTGGATCAACTCCGGCGACCTGCCGGATGTGGCGACGTGGAATTACAACAACGGCGATGCGTTGAACTACATCGACCAGGGGCTGCTGTACAAATTGCCGGACGACTGGAAGGAGCGCTGGCCGAACGTAGCGGCCGCCTACGAGCTGACCGGGCTTGGCGAGAAGCTGGAGGAGAAAACCGGTGGCACCTACATTTTGCCGAGACCGGTTTATTACGAAAATAAGCCGGCTGATCCGCTGGTCAACCAAATCGGCGTAATCGCGCTGCGTAAAGACTGGGCCGAGGCCGTCGGCTTCCCGGTGAAAGACGTATACACCACCGCCGAGCTGATGGATTTCGCCAGACTGGTCAAAGCGCAGGATCCGGGGAAACTGGGCGCGAAGCTGGTCCCGATTTCTTACAATGCCGCCGATGCACTGACGAACATCGTGATGCCGAACAGCGAGCATGCCCGGGTCGAATCGGCTTTCTATAAAGGCGCTGACGGCAAATACCACTGGGGTCCCGCCGATGCCGAGACGCTCACCGGTCTCAAGCTGCTGCAGCAGGCGTATCAGGAAGGTTTGCTCGACCCTGAGTTTTACACCTGGAAAAACAACGAAGGCAGCGACAACTTCCGCGTCAAAGGCGTTGCGGCGATCACTAGCCTGGGAGGCCTGGCTTCCTACAGACAGGACATGGACACCCAGATGACAAAGAACCTCGGCGTCAATAGCGATGACCTCGTACAAACGGCGATCGTACTGGGGGATGACGGCAAATACCGCAACCTGGAGCAGGTCAACTTCTGGTCGGCCTTGATTTTTTCACCGGATATCAGTGAGGCCAAATTTGAGCGCATTATGGATTTGCTGGACTATTCCACGAGCAAGGAAGGGCAGCTGCTGCTGAATATGGGCTTCGAAGGCAAGGACTGGAAATACGGCGAAGATGGCGAACTCGCCAGTCTGCTGCCGGAGGGGACAACGCTGGAAGACAAATACCCCAGCCGGTTTGAAGGGTTGTACCTGCTAGGGGATGACTTTAGCGTGATCAATCCGGCGATCAAAAAGGAATATCGTGAAACGGCGGTCAAGCACTATCAGGACAAAGCCAAGCTGGGGACGGAAGACGGCAAGCTGGCCTCATACGATTGGACCGTGCAAATGTACGACTCCAAAGCGAAAAACCAGGCGACCTTCGAATACGAAAAGGAATACGCCAACTTGATTTTGCAGGACGGGGATTTGGAGACGAACTGGAAAAAGTGGGTTGACGGCAAACTGTCCCTCGTCCAGCCGGTGCTTGATGAACTAAACCATTTAAAGTAATCCAGCATGAGAGAAAATAAAATGCCGCGGGCATTTTTGGGAATAGGACTGGAGGAATCATACATGACAACTACCACGAACTCGAAGCTGGAGATTCGGGCCGGGGATTTGCGGTTCGTCTTCTGGGAGAGCGGCGATCTGTATCAGGCGGTTTGCGGTGGCACGATGCTCAATCAACTGCTGAGCAACCCGATCGACGGGGCCTTAAACAATTTGTATCTGCGTTTTCACGATGCTGCGGGAATCCGCTTCTACCCGCTGCTTGGTGTTCGATCCGGCAGCAAGGTCAGCGCCAGCCAGGGGCAGGGGCGCATCGTTTGGCAAGGCGCGGCGGAAGGTGTGGATTACGAAGTTACGTTCGCCTTGCCGGCTCCACGGGTATGGTTTTGGGACGTGAAGATTCGCGGGAACGGAGCGGTGGTCGACGTTGTTTACGGCCAGGACATCGGGAACGCGGACGCGGGCGCCGTGCGCAGCAACGAGGCGTATCTGTCCCAATATATCGACCATGCTGTGTTCGAGGACGAAACTTACGGCTACACGGTCTGCTCGCGGCAAAATCAGCCGCAGCAGGGCGGGGCGTTTCCTTATATCCAGCAGGGTTCATTGACGCGGGCAGCCGGGTTTTCCACGGACGGCTTCCAGTTTTTCGGCTTATCTTATAAGGAAACGGACGTTCCGGAACGCCTTGGCAAATCGTCGCTGGCCAATGAAGTTTACCAATACGAATTCGCGTACACCGCGCTGCAGTCGCCGCGGGTTCGTCTGGACGGCGAAGCCCGCTTCGTGTTCTACGGCCTGTTTCAACCGGATCATCCCGAAGCCGTAACCGGGGTTAAGTATATGGCTGAAGCGCTCCAGGCCTGGGAAGCGTATCGGGCGGCGGCTGACGGAGCGAATAGGCCGCTTCGCGAGCTGCCCGAAGTTTGCCCGAACGAGCGGATCGGCGAGCCGCTGCGGACCATTCCGATGACGCCTGAAGAGCTGGACGCACGATTTCCCGAGCGGGGGAGACGCCAGCAGGAATGGGAAGGAGAACGGCTGCTGTCGTTTTTTACCGCTGCCTATGAGCACGTCATTCTTAAGGAAAAGGAATTGCTGATGGAGCGTCCGCACGGGCATATTCTCATGAGCGGCGGCAACGTAAAGCTGGGCGCCGCGGTGATCGCGACGACTTCTTACATGTACGGCATTTTCAATTCCCATCTTGTGGTCGGCAACACCAATTTCAATAAAATGATCAGCCATGCGCGGAGCGCCCTAAACGTGCCGAAGACGGCGGGCCAGCGGATTTACGTGGAAATGAATGGAAAATACAGGCTGCTGACAATGCCTTCCCTATTCGAAATCGGCTTCAACTAAGCACGGTGGTACTACAAAACGCTGGATGATGTGCTGATCATCACGAACTATACCGCTGCCGGCGCGCCCGAAGTGCGGCTTCATGTCCGTTCGGAAAGCGGCAGAGCGTATCCATTCCTCGTTACAAACCAGGTGACGATGCATGTGAACGAATACGAAACCCCGATTCGCCTGACGGAAGAGGGCGGGGTTATGACGTTCCGCGGCACCGGGGAGGGGCTTCAGGCCGAGGCTTATCCGGATTTGGCGTACCGGATGTGGATTGACGGGACCAAGGCCGTCGCCCGCGACGAAACCGTGCTGGCCCGGGGGGTGGCTCCCGGGGACGGTTCGCTGGTCGTTTTGCAGTTGGATCCCTGCAGCGAATGGACCCTCACGGTACAAGGGCTGCTGGACGGAGGAGCCGTACCGGTCCGGATCGGTTCTGCAGAGCGGGAAATCGCCAAGTACCGCGAGTTTCTGCGGGGCGTCATGAACGGCTTCCGGCTGGCTGCGGCGGACGGAACGGAAGGAGCCGGGCTGTACAAGTTCAACGCGCTCGCCTGGTGGTATACGCATAACATGCTTGTTCACTATTCGATGCCCCATGGGCTCGAGCAGTACGGCGGGGCGGCCTGGGGAACCCGGGACGTCTGCCAGGGACCGACCGAATATTTTATGGCTATGCAAAAATTCGAGCAGGTCCGCGACATCCTAAAAACAGTCTATTCCCACCAGTACGAGGACGACGGTAATTGGCCACAGTGGTTTATGTTCGACCGGTACTTCAAGGTTCAGCAGGAGGAAAGCCACGGCGATATCGTTGTGTGGCCTTTGAAGGTGTTGGGTGATTATTTGCGGGTTACGCTCGATTTTGGACTGCTGGCGGAAAAAGTTCCTTACACCATGAAGCGCGGATTTCATTTTAGCGGAGAGGAAGCACCGATCCTGGAGCATGTCCGGAAGCAGATCGCCTATATTCGTGGACATTTTCTGCATGATACGTTTTTGTCCGCTTACGGGGACGGGGATTGGGACGATACGCTGCAGCCGGCGAACGCCCAGCTTAAGCGGTATATGGTCAGCAGTTGGACGGTCGCGCTGACGTATCAAACGGTGGCCCGGCTGTCCGATGTGCTGCGGTCCGCCGAACCCGCGCTTGCCGCGGAGCTTGGGGAGATGGCGCTGGGGATCAGACGCGATTTCGAAACATACATGCTGGGCACGGACATCATCCCGGGCTTCCTTTACATGGAAGACCCCGCTGCGGTGAAGCTGATGCTGCATCCGCAGGATACGGAAACGGGCATCCGCTATCGCCTGCTCCCGATGACGCGCAGCATGATCGCGGAATTGCTTGATCCGGGACAGGCAAAGGCGCATTACGAGCTGATTCGGGAGAAGCTGTTTTTTCCCGACGGCGTCCGGCTGATGGACCGCCCGGCCCAGTATGCCGGCGGCGTGAGCACGCATTTCAAGCGGGCGGAGCAGGCGTCGAACTTTGGCCGCGAGGTGGGGCTGCAGTATGTACACGCCCACATCCGCTACATCGAGGCGATGGCGAAGCTCGGCCGCGCGGACGATGTTTGGAACGGGCTGAATATCATCAACCCCGTCGGTATCCGCGATATCGTTCCGAACGCGGAGCTGCGCCAGAGCAACGCCTACTTCAGCAGCTCGGACGGGAAATTCAAAACACGATATGAGGCAGAGACGCGTTTCGGGGAGCTTCGCAGCGGCAAAGCACCGGTCAAGGGCGGCTGGAGAATTTACTCCAGCGGACCGGGGATCTATATAAACCAGCTGATCTCGAACGCGCTTGGCATCCGCCAGGAGGGGCGGGATCTGGTGGTGGATCCGGTGCTGCCCGCGTCCTTGAACGGCCTGCATTTCGATTTCCGGTATGACGATGTGAAAGTGACTTTCATTTACCATCTGGCGAACGCCGTGGAACGTCGCGTCGCGGTGAACGGGAAACAGGTGAACGCCGAAGCCGTGCCTAATTCGTACCGTCAAGGCGGGCTGCGGATTAGGCGGGAGGCCTTTGAGCAGGAAATGCGGCGGGATGACGATAACAATATAGTTGAGATTTTTATGTAAACTATTTAAGGTTAGGATAACGGAATTTTATGGCACGAATCTACGAATCTGTGAGAGCAAGGCAGGGTGTGACAACGTAAGGAGCGAGGAGCATTGGTGAGCATTAAGGATATCGCTAAAAAAGCCGGGGTTTCCATATCAACGGTATCATATGCCCTAAACGGCAGCAGCAAGGTGACGGATGAAACCCGCTCGAAAATTTTGGCGGTTGCCAAGGAACTGAACTATGTGCCAAATGCGGCGGCAAGAACGTTAAAGAAGCGGGAATCCGGAATTTTGGGCGTGTTTTTGACGGACTTCAAAGGGGATGTTTACGGCGACCTGCTGGACGGGATGAAAGAGGTGTGCAACGACCGGGGTTACGATCTGATCGTATGCAGCGGCAATAGGGCTCACCGGATGCTTCCGGAGCGGATGATCGACGGGGCTGTCATTTTGGACCAGACGTTTATGGACGAAGAGTTGCTTGCGTATGCGGACCGCAATCACAAAATCGTCGTGCTCGACCGGGAGCTGGACCACCCCAACATCAACCAGGTGCTGCTGGACAACAAGGCAGGCGCCGCGTTGGCGGCCGAATATTTGCTGGAGCAAGGGCACCGGAAGATATATGTGGTGACCGGGCCGGAGGGCTCGTACGACTCGATTCAGCGGATGAAGGCCGTTAAAATGGTGGCGGACCGCGCCCGGGACGTGGAATGGAGCGAAATTGCCGGCGATTTCAAAAAAAGCGGCGGAGAGCGGGCCGCTGAGCAGGTGATCCGGGAATACTCTGGACCGGCGGCGGTTTTTTGCCTGAACGACGAAATGGCGATCGGCTTCTGGAACCGTTTGGAAGGGACCGGCTACCGGGTCGGCGAGCATATTCATCTGATCGGCTTTGACAATATCGAGCTGACGAATTATATGCAGCCGCGCCTGGCCACGATCAATTACTCCAAACGGAAATGGGGTGCGCTCGCCGCCGAGCAGTTAATCAAAATTTTGGCGGGTGAGCAGGTTGAACACGAACGGATTTACGTCACTTTGATCAAAGGCGAATCCGTGGGAAAAGTATGACTTGACCTGCCGCCGGGGCTCGCAAAACGAAAGAACGGGAGTCACGGGGAAATTGCCCTCGTGACCCCGTTCTTTTTTGAGATAGTTGTAAAAGATACATTTATTCATCCGGATATCAAACCAAGCGCTCGTTTAATTGCAAATCCGGCATTTAAATCCGCACGATTTGAAGGACTGGTGTGGAACGCTTGGATGTAGTTGCAGGAAATGCAATTAAACCATATGAACCCGCTTTTTCGCTGGGATCTAATTGTACGTTTTGCAACTAAGACGGTTGAATCTGTAAGAAAGATGCCTGCGCCTGTAGAAGCTTTTACATTTCGTTTGGTTCCATTAGCGGAACTCGATGCCGTAAGTTTTTAACCAGTGGTTAACCTGGGACAAATAAGCGAACAGCTGCGGTCCGGACATGAGTTGGCCGAACCACGGCAGGTTCGAGGAGGATTCCTCGGAAGCGGCGATGGAGCGGATTTTATCCTCATCGATCAGCGGCAGGATCGGCGATGACGGATTATCCAAAATGGACAGCATCTCGTTCCGTACGGCGGTTAAATAGTTCGGATTATGGGTTTTGGGATAAGGGCTTTTTTTGCGGTACAGTACATCTTCCGGCAGGATGCCTTCGAGCGCTTTGCGCAGGATGCCTTTTTCGCGGCCTCCGGTTGTCTTGATCTCCCAGGGGATGTTCCAGACGTATTGCACGAGCCGGTGGTCGCAGTAAGGGACGCGAACCTCCAGGCCGGCGGCCATGCTCATGCGGTCCTTGCGATCGAGCAACGTCGGCATGAAGCGGGTGATGTTCAAATAGGACATGATGCGCATGCGGGCCCGTTCCCCGGATTCACCCTCCAGCTTCGGCGCTTCACCCACGGCTTCGCTGTAGCGGTCCGCAATATACTGCTCCGGTTTGATCCACTCGCGAATTTCCGGGGACAGCAGCTCCGCGCGCAGCCCGGTCGCCACCGACCAGGGGAACGTCCCGGAATTCAGCAGCTCCTCGCGGTGGAACCAGGGGTAGCCGCCGAACACCTCATCCGCCGCTTCGCCGGAAATGGCCACCGTGGCGCCTTTTTTGATCTCCCGGCAAAACAGCAGCAGCGACGCGTCGATATCGGTCATGCCCGGCATGTCGCGGGCGACGGTCGAGTCGGGCAGGGCGGCGACAAGCTCGGGGGTGTCGAACGTAATCGCATGATGCTCCGTGCCCAGTTCCTCGACCATTCGTTTGATCCAGGGGTTATCCGCGTCCGGCTGGTAGCTGTGGGCTTTAAAATGCTTGTCGTTATCCACGTAATCGATCGAATAGGTGTGAACTTGGCCCTGACCGGTCCGTTTGTAGTAATCGACGGCAAGCGCAGTCAGCGCGCTGGAATCCAGGCCTCCCGACAGCAGTGTGCAGACCGGCACGTCGGAGATGAGCTGCCGCTCCAGCGTATCCTGCAGCAGCCGGCGGATGGTGGCGGCCGTCGTTTCCACGTCATCGGTATGGGGTTCCGCCTCCAGCTTCCAGTAAGCGTATTTCCGCAGCCCCGACCGGCTGTAAATCATGACATGGCCGGGGCGCAGCTCCTTGAGATCCTTGTAGACGCCATGGCCGGGGGTCCGGGCCGGCCCGATGACGAAAATTTCGGCAAGCCCTTCCGGCCCCACGGCCGGTTTGACTTTGGGATGCCGCAAAATGGCTTTAGGCTCGGAGCCGAAAATCAACGTTCCGTCCACCTCGCTGTAGAACAGCGGCTTCACGCCGAGGCGGTCCCGCGCGAAAAAAACATGCTGCCGGACGCTGTCCCAGACGGCAAAGGCAAAAATGCCGTTAAGCCGGTACACGCAATCCGGCCCCCATTCGATATACGATTGCAGCAGCACTTCCGTATCGCAGTTCGTTTGAAACCTGCGTCCTCTCCGCTGCAGCTCGGCTTTTAATTCCGGCGCATTATAAAGCTCCCCGTTATATACGATCGTAAACACCACGTCTTCTTCATGGATGATCATCGGCTGGGCTCCGTTTTCGGGATCCATGACGCTTAGCCGCCGATGGCCAAAAGCACAAGGGCCGGAAATCCAGGTTCCCTGCGCATCGGGGCCTCGTTTTTCCAGACAGGATGTCATGGACAATACAAGGTCCGATTCTTTGGTCAAATCCCGGTTCCATTCGATAAAGCCGGTTATTCCGCACATTTTTGCAAATCTCCTCTCTGCATTGCTTTACGTCCCCCGCTTGCCGACCGGGTGAAAAGTATTAACAAATTATGCCGAACATGGGCATAAAATGTCTGTCCATCATGGAAAACTACGACTAACAAGCAGCAGAAAGGGGAGATATGGCATTGGAAAAGAAACGGTATTACGTGTCCGTACAGGGGCGTTCGGTGCTCGACGATCCCGGCGCGGCGGCCTATGAATGGTCGGTCGAGGCCACCTCGGAGGAGGCCGATACGTTAAAGCATATGCTTGATCAGCTTGGTGAGAAGGAAGAAAGCACTTTTTTGGCATACACCCATCCTTGGCCGGATTCGCCGGAAGACGACGTCAACCGCAGCTATCAAAGCGTTGTGAACGGCCTGTTTCGGGAAATTTACCGGCTGGGCACGGCGGAGACCAGGGAGCAGTTGGAACGGGCGGGGTATCCGGGCAAGCTCTGGCCGGTTTGAAGCGTTAGGAAAGGAGTGACCTGCGCATGTATTACATCAAAGACGCGGAATTCACCCGGATGGACGAGCAGCGGGGGCGTCCCTGCGCCGTTATTCAGGTGCGGCCGGGGGCGGTGGGCGATCCCGATCTGTTCGTCTATATCGCCCGTTCCGGGCAAGGCGAAGGCTGGGAAATCGTTCGCATGATCCGAAGCGATGCCCAGGCGGAAATCGACTGGTACGACAACAACATGCATCAGGCTTATGCGGAAGTGGCGGAAGAGCATTTCGGGGATGCCGGCTGGCCGGAGCCTGCTAAGCAGCGGAGATTGTTCTTGGAAAATTTGCTGGCGAACGAGGCGATTGCGGCGAAGCTTAAAGAGCTCCCTACCCAATAACGGATTTTTTTGTAAAACCACTTTGAAAAAATATACAGGATGCGCTATAATGATTAACGCATCCTTTTTTATTCCTATTTGTGTCCCAGTAGCTCAGCTGGATAGAGCAACGGCCTTCTAAGCCGTCGGTCGAGCGTTCGAATCGTTCCTGGGACGTTTTCTTAGATATTGCTCGAGGCCCGTAGATGCGGGCCTCTTTTTAGTATTATGCGTTGTTCAAATCCAATCCTTGCGCACAAAATGCCGCAGCCCGGCCGCAAGATAGACGAGAAAAGTGAAGGCGAGAATCAGGACAAACGAAACGGGCTCGAGCCTCGGGGAAAGGGCCAGTCCCTGCGGAAACATGGCGTAATACGGCGGGGCAAAGGGGAACCATGCCCCGATAAATCCTTCGAGCCCTGTAATGACGATATTCGGAATAACCGCCGAGATGCTGAACAACAGGGCGATGCCGAAAGATTTGAAACGGATCGACAGGTAAATTTGCAGCATGGCCAGGGGAAAAGTGGCCAACCATCCGCCGATCACGCCGGGCAGCACCGTTTTCCAGGGAATAACGCCCTCCACATGTATGAGCTTTCCGGTCGCCAGGTACCCGGCCAGAAAGGCAAGCTGTGCGATCGCCAAAAGAACAGTCAGCATCAAAAACTTGGACAAATAGATTTTCCAGCGCGGAAACGGCAGGGTGAGCAGTTGCTTCCACGCCCCGTTTTTATGTTCATAAAAACAGAGGAATGCCGCAAATATGCCGGCGAACAGCGGAAGAACAAACATCCCGTGAAAAGAAACCGCCTGAAAATAAAGGGTAGTCCAATCGGGGGCAAAGTAATCGGTCAAATTCGCGACATGTTCCGCGGCCAGCGCAAAGCTTGCCGTTATGTCCATTAGAATCAACAACAAAATCAACGGCCATCTGACTTTTTTGCCTTCCGCAAAAAATAAACTGGGCATATCCATCTTCCTCCTATTTGATTTCCATGGCGCGAAAGCGTACGGCTCCGCCCCAAAGCAAAACCACTCCCAACCCGGCCCCCAACATGATCCAACGGGCATATCCTGCGACAAAAGGGCTGGCCATGGAGGGGTACGCCCACGGCAGAACATATAAGATTTTTCCGCCGAATCTGGCGATAAACAGACTGGAGACGGCGCCGAGTACGCCGACCGCCAGCGGGAGTGTCTGATTGGGGAAGCGAAGCGACAGAAATAATTGAATCCCCAGCACCGGCAGGGAGGCGCTAAAGCAGCCCAGGACCTGTTTGACCAAAAACGGGAAGGGAAGCGACAAATCGGTGTAAGCGAGCCAAATCGCTACCGTCCCGCCAATAATGAGCGCGCAGCATCCCAGCATGAAAATCCCGATCCAGATCGCCTTGGCAAAATAGAAGGCCACTCGGTTAACCGGCAGGGAAAACAGCAGCTTTAATCCATGCGCTTGATGCTCCGGTTCGGACATGGTGCTGCACAACAACGAAATAGTCAGCAGCATGGTAAAGGACAAAAACATATACAGTACATTAAACCCCGCGTAGACGCCGGCTTCTCCCTGCCGAAAATACAAATACCATTCCATGCAGCTGAACAAAAGCAAAATAACCGCGCTGATGACCGGAATCCATAGGCAGATTTTTTTTATCTTCAGGTACTCGGCGGAAAGCGCCCTTTGTATCATAAGCTTTCTCCTTTTCCCGTCAGCTGCAAAAAGATGTCCTCCAGCGACGAGGTTACTTCCTTGACCTGGTGTAAGGTGAACGGTTGAAGCAGCTTGAAGATGTCCGCCTGGCTCATCCGCTCGGTTACGGTAATCAGCAGTTGGCTCCCATACCGCTCGATTTCCGCCCCGCTGCCGGCAAGCGCCTGGCACGCTTCATCGGGGCGGTCCGTAATAATCGCCAGCCGCACCTTATTTCTCTTTTCAAGCTCTTGAATGCGGTCTTGAAAAATCAATTTCCCGTTCTGGATGATGCCCACGTAATCGGATACGGCCTGGATTTCGCTCAAAATATGGCTGGACAAAAAAATGGTTATCCCCTGCTCACGGGATAACGACAGCATCAATTGGCGGATTTCCTGAATGCCGGCCGGGTCAAGACCATTGATCGGCTCGTCCAGAATTAATATTCGCGGCTTGCGGATCAAGGCTTGCGCGATGCCTAACCGCTGCTTCATTCCAAGCGAATATCCTTTGACCGTCTGCTTGGCATAGGGGGTCAGCCGCACGATATCGAGGACTTCGCCAATGCTGCTTTCCGGTAGATTTAACAGCTCCGTGATGATTTTAAGATTTTTGTGGGCCGATAAATGCCCGTAATAGGACGGCGCCTCAACCAGAGAGCCGATATGGCGCAAAATGGCTTCACGATGCTGCTGCAGAGAGCGGCCCATGATTTGTATCGTGCCTTCGTCCGGACGGATCAGGCTGAGCAGCATGCGGATGGTCGTCGTTTTCCCCGCGCCGTTCGCCCCTAAAAATCCGTAGATTTTCCCTTCCGGGACGCGCAAATCAACGTGATCGACCGAAACGCGTTCGCCGAAACACCGCGTCAGGCCGCTTGTTTCAATGATAAATTCGGACATCGTGGTTCCTCCCGTTTTCTTTTTATAACAGGAGTATGACTGGCGAATCTTTTGCTCAGGTAAACGAAAGTAAAATATAAGTAAAATCTTATTGCGGCAGCGGCAGTTCGATCAGTATGGCGGTTCCGCGCTCCGGCGTGCTCTCCGCGCGGATTGAACCGTCGTGCAGCTCGACCAATTGGCGGGCAATCGCCAAGCCGAGCCCCGATCCCTCCGCCGGCTGGTCCGTTGGCGTTCCCCGATAATAGCTTTCAAATAGATTGTTCCGGGTTTCCTCGTCCATTCCCGCCCCATTGTCGGCAACCTGTATACAAAAAACACCGGGCTTCTTGTTCACTGATACGCGAATTTCCGTGCCCGGAGGATTATGAATGACGGCATTGACGAGGACATTTTGTATCGCCCTTTGCAGCAGCGCGGTATCCGCTTCCAGAAAACATGTTTCCAAATCGGTGTCATAAGCAAAAACATACTCTGCGGAGCGCGGGGAATTGGCCATGTCCAACGTAATGCAGCGCAGAAATTCAACCATTTCCGCGCGCGTTTTTTGCAGGGTGATTTTCCCGTTTTCGGATTGGAAGGATGCGTTCAAATCGTCGATCAGCTTTTGGATATGCGTGGATTTTTGTTCGATCTTGGCGCCAAACGATTTCACTTCGCGTTCGGACCAGTTGTACTGCTCGGCGGCAATCATCGAAGCATACCCTTGAATATAAGACAGCGGCGTTTTCAGATCATGCGTGATCCCGGCCAGCCAGTTGCGGCGGTTTTTCTCCAGCGTCCTCCGGTCTGTTTCACTTTGTTTTAATTTATCCGTCAAAATTTGCATCTGGATGAGGAGGTCTTTGTATAAAAATTGTTTGTTTTTCTGAAAAAGGGGGGTTCTGCCCAATAAAAAACCGGTTGCAGCAGGCTCCTGCAAAGTTCCTTGGGACAGTGCCTGAATCCAATGAATAATGTGCAGAATAGGCTTTATAATTAACAGAAAAAACAGATAGGCCACAGCTGCCCCGGAAAGAAGCGTCGCGGTGTTGCGAAAAATTCCCCAGTCCACAGTCCGGAGTACGGGCACCGCTTGTTTTACAAGACTAAATAGAATTGTAAGCAAACTGAAGCTAAGTAAATAAACCAACAACGGTATTACCATCAAGGCAACGATTTTCATGCTCATTTTCAGATAGGTGTTCATTGTCCCGTCTCTCCCTGTTTATGCGGGATAAATTTATACCCTAGTCCACGAAGGTTCTTTATATATTTCGGTACCTGGGCGTCAGGTTCGATTTTTTTGCGGATTTTGGAAATATGCATCACGACGGTTTTGTCATCGCCCATATTGAGCTGCCCCCATACGTTTTCATACAGTTGGGCTACGGTAAAAATCCGGTTCGGATGCTGGGCAAAAAAAAGCAGCAGCGAATATTCCAATGCCGTCATTTCCAAAGGTTGTCCGTTCCGTATCACTTCACATGACTCGGTGTTGATGCGGAAATCCGCAAATTCCATTGTTTTTGGCTGTCCCTGTTCCGAACACATCTGCCAGCGTTTTAGCTGGACCTTAATCCGCGCAACAACCTCCAGGGCGTTATAAGGTTTGGTGATATAGTCATCGCCGCCCATGGCAAATCCCACGAGTTTATCATAGTCCGAGGTTTTCGCCGTCAAAAAAAGCACGGGTGCCTCCGTTTTCTTGCGCAGTTCCATACAAAGCTCAAGGCCGCTCATATCGGGGAGCATCACATCAAGGACAATCAGCTGCGGCTCAAACTCTCCAACTAACTGCAGCGCCCTTTGCCCTGTTTCCGCCCGTTCAATAGATCGGAACCCTTCTTTGTTCAAGATCGTTTCCAGCATATCGAGAATGCCGGTTTCATCGTCCACCAGTAGAATGCGTTGCTCCATCGTTGCTCTCCTTATTTACATAAACTAGGTAAAAAATATCATTGATTATAGCATATTTTGCCATAGAAAGTAGCTTGGTGGCGCTAACGGGTTTGCAAGCGTACCAAAAAAGCACACCTTCTAATAGTTGAGAAACCATTAGTTAGTGTGCTTATCTTTAGCGAATTATGGAGCGGGTGAAGGGAATCGAACCCTCGCCTCAAGCTTGGGAAGCTGGCATTCTACCATTGAACTACACCCGCATTTTGCTCAGCAATAGACATTATACACCCTTGCCGTGGGAAGATCAAGTGGTATCCTCCCACAGCATCCGCCAGGCGTGTTTAAAGAACAACAATCCGTCCGGAAGCAGCCAGCGAGCGCAGTTCGATGTTCAACTGCTCTTTCTCATCGGGGCTAAGCTCCAGAGACAATCCATAATGGAACACGTCCGGCTCAATCTCCGCCTGCCAGCGTATTTCGCCGTGGTATACGCAGAGGTTCTCGTTCAGTTGGATGTGAACGGCCGCCCGGATATGGTGGGCGGAAGCGTGCAGATTCAGGCCGGTCCCGATACGGCATCCCGATTTGTTGATGTCGATGAGATCGACCGTAGCCGGCTTGCTTTGAAGAGGCATATCGTCGATATGCGTAATCTCCATCTTACAGGCCAAAGGCGGCGTCAAGGTGTAGCGAAAAGGATCGGTTCTTTTTGTAGTCATCAAAATGATGGCCCCCAGCTCTGTCGATATTACTCAAATTATATCGAAATCCGGGCGGATTGTCTTCTTCTAATTTAGAGGTTGTTCAAAAAATCATCTTTTGATCACGAAGCGGATCCGATGTTGAAGTCACTCGGTCCCAGCGGCGCCTAGCAACTCGCGGATATCCGGCTCGATGGCGGCAGGTTCGGTGCGTACGCTGTATTGTTTGATGATCTGGCCTTTTTGGCCGACCAAAAATTTAACGAAATTCCATTCGATATCCCCGGTTTTATAGGGTTCCGGCGTATTTTCGATCAAGTACCGGTACAGCGGGTGGGCATGCTCGCCCTTCACATCAATTTTGCTGAAAAGCGGAAAGGTGACCTGGTATCTTGTTTCGCAGAAAGCCTTGATTTCTTCCTCCGTCCCCGGCTCCTGTTCGGCAAACTGATTGCACGGAAAGCCGAGCACAACGAGCCCCTGATTTTTATATGCCTCATAGAGGCGCTGCAGGCCTTCGTAATGCGGAGTTAAGCCGCAGGCGCTGGCCGTGTTCACGATCAGCATTACTTTGCCTTCGAAAGCTTTAAGGGTCATGGCTTTGCCGTCAATGGTCCGAACTTCAAAATCATAGATGTTCATCTGATCACCATCCTTCATAGAATATGGCGAAACATACGCCAGCACTGCATTCTTTCATTCTACCTAAATCGAGCGGACAACTCAATTTCCGATACCGCTGGTTATCGCCCCGATAGAAAAAACCTTCCACAGACATGACATCTTATAAATTTTCTATTGTCTATCATATGAAAATACTGTAAAGTAACTTAACAAGCCGTTTTTGTTCGTTTAGTGGTTGGCTTTTAGACCTTCAATTGACCATAGTTCGATTTTTTGTCACATTTTTCGCGTTTCGGGTGATTTTGGGGATGGTGCATTTTGTTCTAGATGTTCGCTTTACTTGAATGCAGCGAAGAAGCATCCGCAAACATGTGTCCACGAATAAAGGACGTTTTGACGGTTGTCTTTGCTGTCAATAAGGCCGTTATGAATACGGAGGCATCCTGCTGCTTTAGCGAGTTGCAGCAAGTGAGGGTACATAAACATCAGTCTTTTGTATGCGGACACTATTTATGAAAATTATTCATGAAGAACCGCGAAAATTTTCAAGTAGTCGTTAACTTTATTTCATGAAAAGAGGCTGTCACATGATTCAACCCATTTTGCAAATTGAGGATTTGCATACTCACTTCTTCACCGACCGCGGCGAAATTCCCGCTGTGGACGGCGTTAATTTGTATGTGAATCCCGGCGAAGTGCTGGGTGTCGTCGGCGAATCGGGCTGCGGAAAAAGCGTGACTTCGCTGTCCGTGTTGAAACTGATTCCGCAACCTCCGGGTAAAATCGTCGGAGGGTCGATCTTTTTCAAAGGCCGGGATATCGTTCCGCTTAAGGAGCGCGAAATGCGTGCGATTCGCGGCAACGCGATCTCCATGATCTTTCAGGAGCCGATGACGTCCCTCAATCCGCTGTATACGATCGGGCAGCAAATCGGCGAAGCGGTTCGCCTGCACAAGGGCCTCAGCAAAAAGGAAGCCCGGGCGCATACGATCGATATGTTGAAAAAAGTCGGTATTCCAAGGCCGGAAGCGATTATTGACGAGTACCCCCATCAGTTGTCCGGGGGGATGCGCCAGCGGGTCATGATCGCCATGGCGATTTCCTGCAGCCCGGAGCTGCTGATCGCCGATGAACCGACAACGGCGCTGGATGTGACGATCCAAGCGCAAATTTTGGACCTGATTCGGCGCCTGAACGAGGAAAACGGAACGGCTGTGATGATGATTACCCACGACCTCGGCGTCGTAGCCGAAATGTGTCATCGCGTGGCCGTCATGTACGCCGGGAAGGTCGTCGAGGAAGGCAGCGTGCACGATATTTTCAAGAACCCGCTACACCCGTACACGCAAGGGCTTATCAAATCGGTGCCGCGGATGGATGAGCAGCGGAAACGGCTGTTTTCCATCCCGGGGAACGTTCCTGTGCTTAGCACGCAAATGCAAGGCTGCCGCTTCGCTGACCGTTGTCCGCATGCGATGCCGGTATGCCTTACGCAGCTTCCGGAGCTGCGGGAATACGAAACGGCCCACAGCTGCCGGTGCTGGCTGCATGAAACGCCACAGGAGGATGTCGTATGAGCGAACCATTACTGCAAGTGGAGCATCTGAAAAAATATTACC
Organism: Paenibacillus macerans; assembly: GCF_023715465.1. Taxonomy (GTDB): domain Bacteria; phylum Bacillota; class Bacilli; order Paenibacillales; family Paenibacillaceae; genus Fontibacillus; species Fontibacillus macerans_A. The sequence continues at coordinate 73,115 of NZ_JAMBOE010000005.1, read as the reverse complement.
CGATCGGCGGAGGGATGTTCGGCAAGTCCAAACAGCAGTTCGTCAAAGCGGTCGATGATATTTCGTTTACGGTTCAAAAAGGCGAGACGTTTGGGCTCGTCGGCGAAAGCGGCTGCGGCAAATCGACCACCGGCCGCTCGCTGCTGCGGCTGATTGAACCGACGGACGGGCGCGTTGTTTTTAACGGTGATGATATCACGGCGCTTTCCCCGGAGGAGCTGCGCCAGAAACGCAAAGATATGCAAATCGTGTTCCAGGATCCGTTCTCGTCGCTGGATCCCCGCCACACCGTGCAGCGCATTTTGGAGGAGCCGCTCATCGTGCACGGGGTCGGCGATGCGAAAGAACGCCGGAAAATCATCGACCGGCTGATCGATGTCGTCGGTTTGACGCAAGGCCATCTGCAGCGTTATCCGCACCAGTTTTCCGGCGGGCAGCGACAGCGGATCGGCATCGCCCGGGCGCTCTCGCTCCAGCCGAAGCTGGTCGTCGCGGACGAACCGGTTTCGGCGCTGGACGTTTCGATCCAGTCGCAGGTCATTAACCTGCTGCAGGATTTGCAGGAGGAATTTGGCCTGACCTATATTTTTATCGCTCACGATCTCAGCGTGGTGAAGCATATTTGCGACCGGGTCGCGGTTATGTATCTCGGACGGATTGTGGAGATTGCCGAGAAAAACAAGCTGTACTCCTCCCCGCAGCACCCGTATACCCAGGCGCTATTGTCCGCGGTGCCGGAACCGGATCCGGACAAAAAACCGGAGCGGATTATTTTGCAGGGAGAAGTGCCAAGCCCGGCTAATGCGCCGGTCGGCTGCGCCTTCCATACCCGCTGTCCGCTGGCGATGGACATCTGCCGTTCGAAACGGCCCGAGCTCGCGGAGACGGAAGCCGGCCATCTGACGGCCTGCCACCTGTTCACCCAAGAGGCATAAATGGTTTATAGCCGGGCGCAAACGTCCGGCTTCATATAAACAAACTCATATATATTTAATGTCAAGAAGGGAGCCAGAATATGAAAGCAAAGAGATGGAGCAGTATTATTTTGCTATTGATGCTGAGCATGGCCGTTGCCTTGACGGGCTGCGGCGGCAACGGCGGCGGCAACAGCGCCGCCGGCACAAACAAGGGAGCGAACACGGGGGCGGAAGCTCCGTCAGGTTCCGCGCAGGATACGTTGATCGTTGGGCGCGGCGGCGACTCCTCTTCCTTGGATGCGGCGATCGTCACCGATGGCGAATCGCTCAAAATTACGCACCAGGTTTTTGATTCCTTGCTGGAATACAAAGAAGGAACAACGGAAGTTCAGCCGTCCCTCGCCGAGGAATGGACGGTTTCCGAAGACGGCCTCAAATACACGTTTAAGCTGCGTCAAGGCGTGAAGTTCCATGATGGAACCGACTTTAACGCCGAGGCTGTTGTATTTAACTTCACGCGTTGGTCCGATCCGAAAAGCGAATACAAATTTGAAGGGGACTCTTTCGATTATTACGATTCCATGTTTGGTCCGGACGGCAAACGCGTCATTAAAGAGGTTAAAGCCGTCGACGACAATACAGTAGAATTCACGTTGAATCAGCCGCAGGCGCCTTTCCTGCAAAACCTGGCCATGACCTCGTTCGGGATTGCCAGCCCGACGGCGATTCAAGAGAAGAAGGAAAACTTTAAAAACGAACCGGTCGGCACGGGTCCATTTGTGTTCAAAGAGTGGAAACGCAACGACTCGATCACCTTGGAAAAGAACCCGAACTACTGGAAGGAAGGCCTTCCGAAGCTGAACAAAGTCATCGTTCGTTCGATTCCGGACAACTCCGCGCGCTTTAACGCGCTGCAAAGCGGGGAAATCGACCTGATGGAAGACTTGACCCCGGACGATCTGGCTACGTTGGAAAGCAATCCGGATCTGCAAAAGATCACACGTCCGTCCAACAACGTCGGTTACGTCGGCTTTAACTTGAAGAAAGAACCGTTTAACGACGTGAAAGTAAGAACAGCGCTTAGTTATGCCGTAAATAAGCAAGGCATCATCGACGCCTTCTTCGCGGGCCAGGCCGAGCCGGCAAAAAACCCGATGCCGCCGTCCCTGTGGGGCTACAACGACAGCATTCAGGATTACGAATACGATTTGGAAAAAGCGAAGCAATTGTTGGCTGAAGCCGGTTACCCGAACGGTCTGCCGGGCGAGTATACCTTCTATGCGATGCCGGTATCCCGTCCTTACATGCCTGACGGCAAAAAGGTAGCTGAAGTTATTCAAGCGGATTTTGAAAAAATCGGCGTTAAAGTAAACATCGAATCTCCGGAATGGGCGACGTATTTGGACGACGCGCAAGCCGGCGAAAAAGACGATCTGTTCATGCTTGGCTGGCAAGGCGACAACGGCGACCCGGACAACTTCCTGTACACGCTGCTGGACAAAGACGCCATTCCATCGAACAATTACAGCTATTATGCCAATGATGAACTGCATGAGATTTTGAAGCAGGCGCAAGTTGAAACCGAGCAATCGAAACGCGAAGAGTTGTACAAAAAGGCGCAGGAAATCATCAAGGCCGACGCTCCGTGGATTCCGCTCGTGCATACGACACCGCTGCTTGCAGCCAAAGCCAACGTAAAAGGATACGTTGCGTCTCCGACAGGGACAGAGTACTACAGCAACATTTATTTCGAATAACGGGCGTTTTTGTTAACGCCTCTGGCAGGTGAACCTTAACTTGAAAGCCTATATTTTTAAACGAATATTAATCATGGTTCCTGTCCTGATCGGAATGACGATTATCGTATTCTCCATTATCCATGCGATTCCCGGTGATCCTGCAGAAACCATTCTGGGACAGAAAGCGACGGAGCAGTCCAAAGAGGCGCTTCGGGAACAACTGGGCTTAAACAATCCTTGGTATCAGCAGTACTTTACGTATATGGGAGATTTGCTGCAGGGAGATCTGGGGCAGTCGATCCGCACGAGAGTGCCGATTTCCCAAGAGATCATGCCGTATCTGGCCGCTACGGCGGAGCTGACGATTGCGGCGATGCTGTTTGCCATCATCGTTGGGGTGAACGCCGGGATCATCAGCGCTTGGCGGCAAAACTCCTGGTTTGACTACATTTGCATGCTGATTGCGCTCATTGGGGTGTCGATGCCGATTTTCTGGCTTGGTCTGATGGAACAGTGGATCTTCTCCTTGAAGCTCCATTGGCTCCCTTCGATCGGCCGCATGAATCAGCGGGATCCGGTGGAAACCGTGACGAATCTGTATGTGCTCGACACGATTATAGCCGGCCGTTGGGATCAGCTGTGGACGGTGATCAAGCACCTGGTTTTGCCGAGCGTGGCGCTGGGCACGATTCCGATGGCGGTGATCGCCCGGATGACGCGCTCAAGCATGCTTGAGGTCATGAATTCGGATTTTGTCCGCACGGCGAAAGCCAAGGGGTTATCACAATTCGTCGTCGTCTACAGGCACGCGCTTAAAAATGCGTTTATACCGGTGCTGACGGTCATCGGCCTGCAAACCGGGGCGCTGCTCGGCGGCGCGGTGTTGACGGAAACGATTTTCGCCTGGCCGGGCGTAGGACGTTATATCTACGATGCGATCAGTTCGCGCGATTATCCGGTCATTCAATCCGGCATTCTGATCATCGCTTTTATTTTCGTCTTCATCAATCTGATTGTGGATTTGCTATACGCTGCGGTCGATCCACGCATTCGCTATCGGTAAAGGAGGGAAACCATGGCTCAAATCACTGCAAGTACAGGCGGCAACACCGCTATTCAAGCCGAGAAGGTTTCCGGGCCTTGGCGCGATGCGTGGAGAGCGTTCCGCAAAAATAAAATCGCCATGATCGGTCTGATCATGATTGTGCTGTTTGTCCTCATCGCGCTGCTGGCCCCCGTGATCGCGCCTTATGATTTTAAGGCCCAGGAACTGGGGGACCGTTTAAAACCGCCGTCTTCCGAGCATTGGTTTGGAACGGACGACCTGGGGCGTGACTTGTTTACGCGGGTGCTGTACGGGGCGCGGATTTCCTTGTGGGTCGGCACGTTTTCCGTTATCGGCTCGATTATCCTTGGCACGCTTCTTGGGATTCTGGCCGGATTTTACGGGAAATGGGTCGATATGATCATCTCGCGCCTGTTTGATATCCTGCTCGCGTTCCCGAGCATTTTGCTGGCGATCGCCATCGTCGCCATCCTCGGCCCATCGCTGCAAAACGCGTTGTACGCGATCGCGATCGTCAACATTCCGACCTACGGCCGCTTGGTCCGCGCCAAGGTGCTCAGCTTGAAAAACGAGGAGTACATTACGGCCGCGCGAGCGGTCGGGATGAAAAACAGCGGCATTCTGCTGCGGCACATCCTGCCGAACAGCTTGACGCCGATCATCGTACAGGGCACGCTTGGCATCGCCACGGCGATTATCGAAGCCGCCGCGCTTGGCTTCCTTGGCCTCGGCGCGCAGCCGCCCGCACCGGAATGGGGCAAAATGCTGTCCGATTCGCGGCAATTTATCGCCACGGCTCCGTGGACGGTTGTTTTTCCGGGGGTATCGATCATGCTCACCGTGCTTGCCTTCAACTTGATGGGCGACGGTTTGCGCGACGCTTTGGACCCGCGAATGAAAAATTAATAAGAATCTTGATCATTTAGCTTAACTGCCGGGAGGGATCCCGGCGTTTTTTTTTGACTTTATAGAGTTTGTAAAATTTCGGTCATGATAGAGGTGATACGCAGGTAGAGAGGGGAGGAGAAGAAGAATCTGGGGGCTAAGGGACACCAGAGCCGTTATTTTCGGAAAAACGGAGGTTTGCAAAATGTAAACGGACACAGATGCACTTATTTACCTCGAATCGTCCTGGATGAACAGGTTTAGAGCGAAATAGGATCGCTGGTGTCCGTTAGGCTGGGAAATACCCGGGAAATGGGCGGATAAGGTCGCTGGTGTCCGTTAGAGCAGCGTCCAAAGTTTAGGAAGAGCCAATCGCCCAAAGTAGAAGCCAGAGCCATTAAAGGACGCCGTCAAGCATTTTTTCTTATACTTCCTGATGATTAGTAACTCAACTTTCGCAGCATGAAATCGGCAAACAAGCCTTGATGTAGCTAGGCAAAGCGGCAATCCATTGCTGGAGTTGACGCTGAATCAGAGGCGGACAGTGTCTTCCCGGCTTTTTGGGCTACTTCACTGATCAAGAGCATAGGAGATCTCTTGTAAAACGTGACGGTGGCATGATTTCTAAACCGGTTAACCAACTCGACCGCTTGGCTGCGATTCCGCTCAAACATGGGAGCATGGAAGCGTCAACAAATCGACGCCAGGTGAGAGAGCTGTCTAAAGGGTTCGTGTCTTGGTGCCTTGGTACCTTGGTGTCCCTGCCTGCTGCTTGCCCTTTGCACGATTATCCCTTTCGTTCAGAGAGCAGGAAGCAGGGGGGCTAGATCAAGGGTTCCCAAAAAAGAGAGAAGAAAAAAAGAGAAGAAAAAGAGAGAAGAAAAAGAGAGGGGGAAAAAAATGAGGCGGTTCAGGTGAAATGTTTGGTTTGAAAAGAGAACGTACGTTTGGTATAATGGAATAAATCGAACATATGTACGTGAATTATTGATTCGGGGGCGAGCGAACATGGAGGTCAATGCAGGAACGGAACTTCAACCATTCAGCAGCCGTTATAACAGCGAGCAGGCCTGCATGGAGGCGCTGATCGCGATGAAGTGGCCAAACGGCTTTGTCTGCCCGCGCTGCGCTCACACTCGGTGCAGTCGTCTGACCTCCTCCAGGCATATCCCCTTATTCGAGTGCGGAAAGTGCAAGCATCAAACGTCGGCTTTAGTCGGCACGATTTTTGAAGGAACGCATCTGCCCCTGCTCAAGTGGTTCGAGGCCCTGGATTTGTTCCTGCTTGAGGGCGGTATCTCGGCGATACGGCTGAGCCAGGTGATCCGGGTCACCTACAAAACCGCCTGGTTGATGCTGCACAAAATCCGCCATTCCGCCCTAGAGTTCGATGCCCAGGAGCTGCTCTGCGGAGACGTGAAGGTGAACAGCGATCTGTATGGGCGTAATCCGTCCCGGTGTCAGTCTTCGCATCCGTATGCTACGGCGGTTATAGCGGGATGCACGGTCACGGAATTGGGCGAGCCGGAGCAGGTCAAAATCCGCTTGATACCTCATAAGAGAGGAGACGGGAAAAGAGCAAACCGTCACGAACTCGCCGCGTTCATTAACGGGCATGTGGATGTCTGTACATCGGTGGTACAGTCGTTTCCTCTAGCCTTTCGGCTATATGCGCCTTTGCGGAAAGTGGTAAGAGAGGCGTGGGAATCGCTGAAGAGTACATATATAGCCTTGGGATTGAAGCATCTGCAGACGTACCTCAACGAGTACACCGGACGCCGCCAGCTGCACCTGCCCGGAGCGAAAGAAACGATGCGGCAGAAGTTGCTGCAGATGTGTGTGGCGATTCCGGCGATCCCTTACCGCCGGCTGATCGCACGCCAACCGAACCAGCCCCTTGCGGCTGCGGCCTGATCGACACACTGGAACGGTGGGGGGAGTTTGACGCAGATCGATTTAATGGGTAGGGGCTAGCTTAATGCGGATCAACTTGATTGGTGTGAGTTAGCATGAACAGTCCGGGCGTTGCTGCAAATGGAAGGGTTCAGGCTACAGCAAAATCACGGTCTTTTCGTCTCCCTCGCGTCTTGTCCTTGATCTCCTGTCTTGATCTCCTATCTTGATATCTTGTCTTGATACCTTGTCCGGTCTGTTTCACCTCCCCTAAACCTGATTCCTTCTCCTAAGCCCGTCTAAATTATCTCGAACCGATCTGCTTCTCCACCAAATATTTTCTTCTCCCAAGCTGTATGTTTCTCAGCTACCTGATCAAACGGGATAATTGTGCAAAGCTTCCGGACAGTGAGTGTTGATCTGCCGCCCACCCCACCCCACCCCGCTTCCCTATCCTCAAGCTTTCAACGCCCTTGGCAGTTGATTTAGGCCGGGCTGATGGTCTAAAACAATGAAAGACACTTCTTCTGTCTGATCGTAGAAGCTCGTCACTCTCGCTTTACCAAACAAAGCAGTGTTTTTCTATTTTGCCAGCCGCCTATTTTAATTCTTGAAAACCTTCAGCTCAAGGACTCAAGCTGATTTTTGCTCTGCGAAAGTTGAGTTAGTAACTCTACGTCAACTTTCCTTCCGTCATTTTGATGACTTATTTTAGGGGAATAATATGATGTTAATTATTGTCACATATATTGGGCTTCCGGTTATAATTTAAGGAATAAGATATAGCAAAGATATGGGCAGGAGGCGCGAGATGGCAAAAAAGTCTAGAAAAGTGACCATTGTCGGTTCCGGATTGGTGGGTACGGCTTGCGCGTACTCTATGATTAACCAATCCATCAGCGAGGAAATTATGATGATCGACCGGACCTATGACCGCGCGGTGGCGCATGCGTTGGATTTGTCCCATTGCATGGATTTTACCTCGACACGCACGAAGGTCATTGCCGGCCGTTTGGAGGACTGCCGTGATGTCGATATCGTGGTGCTAACGGCCGGGGCCAATCCGAAACCGGGACAAACGAGGCTGGACGTGCTCGGGGACGCGGAAGAAATTACGAGGGATATCGTCAGCCGGCTCGTGGACGGAGGGTTTGACGGTGTTTTTGTCGTTGCAGCCAACCCGGTGGATATTGTTACGTATATTGTACGCGAGGTGTCAGGTTTTCCGCGGAACCGGGTGATTGGCACCGGTACTTCGATCGACTCAGCCCGGCTTAAAACGCTGCTGTCGGAGGTGTTTTCCATCGATCCGCGCAGCGTTAACGGCTATGCGATGGGCGAGCACGGCGATTCGCAGTTTGTGGCCTGGTCGCATGTGACGATCGGCGGCAAACCGCTGCTGCACATTCTCGACCAGCACAAAGAGCGTTTTCGCCACGTCGATTTGGACGAAATCGCCAAGAAAACGAAGGATGCCGGCTGGGAGATTTTTACCCGGAAGGGCAATACACAATTCGGCATCGGCAACGCGCTCGCCTATATCGTCCGTTCGATTCTGAACGATGAGCATAAAATTATCGCCGTGTCCGCGGTCCTTGATGGCGAATATGGGCAATCCGGGGTATGCGCCGGGGTGCCGGCCATTATCGGCGATGGCGGTATCGAGGAGATTTTGGAGCTGAATTTGGCGGGGGAGGAGCGGCATAAATTCGAGTATTCCTGCAGCATACTTAAATCTGCGATCCAAAGTTTGCAGCGACGGTAATCACTTATGTTCAATTCAGCCGGTCGGCGTAAGTCGGGTGGTGGATGGCTGGCTCCTTCCCGCGGCGGTTCTACCTTTTTGCTCCCTGTTATATAGTTAGAAAAAATGAAACGGGAGCGATGGATCGTGGACGGATTTGTCATCCGAAATTTGGCTGAGCTTGGACAGGTCGGGTTAAGACAGGCGACGGAAGTTTTCGTGGACGGATTTTTTCAGCCGCTGCAGTTTTTTTGCAAGGATCGGGCGAGGTTGGTTAGGGCTCTGGAGCACGCTTTGGTCAAGGAGCGTTTTTGTGTGGCGTTAATGGATGGGGGGGTGTTGGGTATCTTTGCGTTTTCCGCGGGCCGGCAGCGGGCGTTTCGGTTGAATCCGGACATTTTGCGAAAAGAATTGGGCTGGCTGAAAGGAAGCCTGTTTTATGCTTTCGTCCGGCAGGAGTTGGAAAAGCCGCTGGGCTTGAAGGACCGGCAGTGCTACTTCGAAGCGGTGGCAACTGCGGAAGCGGCCAGAGGCAAGGGGGTTGCCACCCGCTTGCATGACCATCTTCTCTCTGTTCTGGATTTTGATGAATATATTTTGGAGGTTGTAGACACCAACACGGCAGCGGTACGTTTGTATGAAAAATTGGGGTATGCTGAATTTAAAAGAAAACCGCAAAGGTGGTTTCGGAAGCAGGTGGGCTTCAACGCCAGAATATATATGAAGAAATACGCGGACAATTCCTCGTTACGGCAAAATGAATAGTGAAACTGGACAGGAACATACATTCGTATTATGATTATGAAATCAACTCAAGGGATGTGATGGTAATATGCCATATTGCAAAGTGAACCATGCGGAACTCTATTATGAGGAGATCGGGACAGGGCGGCCCATCCTGATGATCCACGGATTTACGCCGGACCACCGGCTAATGAGCGGCTGTATGGAGCCCGTTTTTTCCGGAAGACCGGGGTGGAGGAGGATTTATGTCGACCTGCCGGGGATGGGTCAGAGCAGGGACTATGAGGAAATTGCCGGTACGGACGAAATGCTTGAAGCGGTGCTGCAGTTTATAGATAAAGTCATTCCCGATTCCCGTTTTCTTATCGCCGGGCAGTCGTACGGGGGTTATTTGACGAGGGGAATTATCGCCCGGCTGCCTGAACGGGTTGAGGGAGCGGCTTTGATTTGCCCGATGATCGTACCGGAAAAGGAAGACCGGATTTTGCCCGTACATACGATTTTCCATGAGGATCCGGAATTGGCGTCCGCGCTTGGCAAGGAAGAATACGAAGACTTCAGATCGATGGGAGTCGTATTGGACCGGTACACTTGGACAAGATATGCGGATGAAATTGCTGCGGGCTGTAAAATCGCAGATGAAGCTTTTTTGGCCAAAATCAAGGCGAATTACGGATTTTCTTTTCCGGTTGATCGGGAATTTATGGGCCCGGCGCTATTCCTGCTTGGAAGGCAGGATGCGTCGGTAGGATATGCGGATGCGCTTCGCCTGCTGGATTTATTTCCGCGCGGCACGTTTGCCGTTCTGGATCGGGCAGGGCATAATCTGCAGATCGAGCAGAAGAATGTTTTCGATGCGCTGGTTAACGAATGGCTGGACAGGGTGGAAGAGGCGCTGGGCAAATTATGAAGCTTCGCGCTTAAAGTTCCGCTTGACAAAAAATGGCATAATCATATCCTAAATCACATTAGAGAAAAGACCCGCTAAAAGTTAGGCCTGCATCAGCAGCAGCATCCCGCAGCCATTTCGGAAGGGTGCGGTTTTTCGTGACTGCTTTATTGGCGGCGACATCGCGGTAAGGAAGCATAAACACTTGCTCAACGCCCCCCCTAGGGGGGGATCATCCCGAGGTGAGCCGAAAAACAGCTCTCAAATGTAAAATTGATATTGCTAACTCAAATATCTTGTGATAGAATAATTTTTGCTTGTAAAATTTCATTCCATTATGTCTCAGTAGCTCAGCTGGATAGAGCAACGGCCTTCTAAGCCGTCGGTCGGGGGTTCGAATCCCTCCTGGGACGTGTAAAAAAAGCTCTCTGCGGAGAGCTTTTTTGCTGTCTGGAAAATTTCCGCAAGTTCTGGTGGCCAATCGATTCTTTTAAAGTCAACAGATCAGCGTCCCGCCGTTTTGGACCCAGCTTTTTCTCCAGGATTTTTGCCTTGGACCGGGTCTATGCTATAATCTCAATTAATGTAGCGCGGAAGAAAGGAGGTGCCCTTATCAGCCATTTTCGACCCGATGAGAAAGACAACATCGTATTGTTTCCGAAAACGCTTGATTACTACCAGATTGAGCTGACCCGGATGCTGGAAACCGAGAGATACGGGGAAGCTGCGGATCTCTTGAGATTTTTGCTGCAGTGCCAGGGGGAAGACCCGCGCCATTATGAAGAATGGCGGGCGTTGCTGGACTGGCTTACCGAAGCTTTTCCCGGGCTTCAGAACGGATCCCCGGACGCGGAAGATTACGGTCCTGAAACGGAGGAATCGCTGGCCAGACGGCATGTCGAGGCGAAGCTTGAACAGGACCAGAATTATGCCAGCAAACTGCTGAGCGCGGTAATGGATAAACCGTTGTCGGAGCAGACGCTTTTGGCTTTGGACCAGCTTGCATATTTGAACCGGCCGGAAGTGGACGAAGCGCTGATCGAATGGTTGCATCAAGAGGAACTCCATCCGTTGCTTCAGTATCGGGTGCTGCAAACGCTGCGCCGCCGCGGCACGCAGGGAACGCTTTCCATGATGCGCGCCGGGGAAAAGGTGGAGATTGAAATCGAATCGGTTCCGCTGAAACCCGATGAATTTCCTCCGGCCGTGCAGGAGGTGCTCGAAAGGGTGGGGGAGCAGACGCAGGTGCACGATCCTACTTTGTTTTATTTTGCCCAGGAGCTGTGGTCGCAAATTGTTATGGGGTTGTACGGCGGGAGGGACTATCGTTCATTGATCGATGGCGACGATACGGTCATTGATATTTGGGCGGCGGCGCTTCATCAACTGGTCGCGGACAGCCTGCCGGACGGAAAAACCGACGAGGAAATCCGCGCGTTGTACGGGATTACCGATGAGCATAGACTTCGCTTTGAGCAGGTTTGCCGGTCGATCCGCCTTTTTTTGGCGGTGAGCGGTGTTCAAGAAAGATAGGCACGGGGAATTATTGGCTCTACGATCGGCTCTTGTAAAAAGATGTATTGTTGTTTATAATATAATGGTTATTCTGATCGTGTTCATAGGGACAGCTATACTGGAACCATGATAGCTGCTTTATACGCGATTCGGTTTCAGTATTTTAGTATATGTGAAATTTGGAGGGGAAGGCATAAAATGAAAGCAACCTGGGAAAAGATAGAGAAGAACCTCGGCGTTCTCGAGGTCGAAGTGGAGGCGGAACGTGTAGCCGCCGCACTTGATAAAGCGTTTCAAAAAGTGGTGAAAAGAGCGAATGTACCTGGATTCCGTAAAGGCAAGGTGCCTCGTCCGATCTTTGAAGCCCGTTTCGGCGTAGAAAGTCTGTATCAAGACGCCATCGACATTTTGCTCCCTGAAGTATATAGCGAAGCCGTCGATCAAACGAACATTTTCCCGGTGGATCGTCCCGAAGTGGACGTTGAGCAGTTTGAAAAAGGGCAAGCGTTCAAGTTCAAAGCGAAAGTGACGGTTAAACCGGAAGTGAAGCTTGGCGATTACAAAGGCGTGGAAGTGCCGGCGGTCAGCGCGGAAGTTACCGAAGATGAGCTGAACGAGGAGCTTGAGCGTCTGCAACAGCGTCATGCCGAACTGATTGTTATCGACGAAGAAGCCGCGAAGAATGGTGATATCGCTGTTATCGATTTCGAGGGTTTCGTTGACGGCGTTCCGTTTGAAGGCGGCCAGGCAGAGCGTCATTCCCTGGAGCTTGGAAGCAATTCGTTTATCCCTGGCTTCGAGGATCAAGTCGTTGGAATGGCTACCGGTGATTTCAAGGACATTACCGTAACTTTCCCGGAAACTTACCATACTGAAGATTTGGCCGGCAAGGAAGCCGTATTTAAAGTTAAAGTTCATGAGATCAAACGCAAACAGCTCCCTGAGCTTGACGACGAATTTGCCAAGGATGTCAGCGAATTCGATACGCTGGACGAGTTTAAAGAAGACTTGAAGAAGCAACTGCAAAGCCACAAGGAACAAGAAGCGAAGGGCGCCCGTGAAGCGGCTCTCGTTGACAAAATCGGCGAAAGCGCGGAAGTGGAAATTCCGGAAGCGATGGTCAACAATGAAGTGGAAAACATGGTGCGCGATTTCGACAACCGCCTCCGTTCCCAAGGTATGAATCTGGAATTGTACATGAACTTTTCCGGCCAAACCGTTGACGATCTGAGAGCCCAAATGAAGGACGACGCGGAAAAACGCGTTCGCAACAATCTGGTGCTGGAACAAATCGCCAAAGCCGAAGACATTAAAGTGGCGGAGGAAGACGTCGACAAACAGCTGGCGGAAATGGCCGAAGCTTATAAACGTACACCGGAAGAAATCCGCAACATTTTGGCGGCCAACCGTTCGCTGGACAGCTTGAATGATGAAATTCTGATCCGCAAGACGATCGAATTCCTGCTGGAGAACAGCAAGGAAGTGCCGGCCGAGCAAGCGGAAACGCCGAAAGAGAAGGAAGCAAGCAAACCGGCAGCCAAGAAAACGACGAAAAAATCGACGAAGGCAGCTGAAGCGAAAGCCGATGCCGACGCTGACGCCGACAAAAAAGAAGCGGAAGAGGCTAAGGACGAGGAATAGTCTAACGCGAGGCATTCCCGGTTGCAGACAGATAAGCCTTCTATGAAATACATCAAGATAAACGTTAGGGCACGTATACAAATGCGTGCCTTAATTTTTCATCATTTGCCGATACATTTATTTCCATTTGGCATCGGACAGGCCGGCGGTTATATAATGTGTAAAAGTCAACATAAACTGTATCGTGTGAAAAATGACATGAGGCTTTGAACATGGTAGAATGTTTCTGTAAACCGGAAAGGAAAATTGATAAAGAAAAGAGGTTGGTCGCATGAGTCTGGTACCTATGGTCGTAGAACAAACGAATCGGGGAGAACGATCTTACGACATCTATTCAAGACTTCTTAAAGATCGCATCATTTTTCTCAGCAACGCTATTGATGATGAAGTTGCCAATCTCGTGATTGCCCAACTGTTGTTTTTGGCGGCCGAAGATCCTGAGAAAGATATTCACCTGTACATTAATTCGCCGGGTGGTTCAGTCACTGCGGGGATGGGGATATATGATACGATGCAATACATCAAGCCTGACGTGTCCACGATCTGCGTAGGAATGGCTGCGAGCATGGGATCGCTGCTCCTTACGGCCGGGGCGCCTGGCAAACGTTTTGCTCTGCCCAACAGTGAAGTCATGATTCATCAGCCGCTTGGAGGCGTTCGCGGTCAGGCGACGGATATTAAAATTCATGCCGACTGGATTATCAAGACGAGACAGAAGCTCAACCAGATTTATGTAGAGCGAACGGGTCAACCCCTTGAGAAAATCGAGCGCGATACAGACCGTGACTTCTTCATGAGCGCGGAAGAGGCTAAGGACTACGGGATTATCGACAAGGTCATCACATCAGCCCATTAAATCATAAAGGGGTGTTTACATGTTTAAATTCAATGACGAAAAAGGACAACTGAAATGCTCTTTCTGCGGCAAATCGCAGGAGCAGGTACGCAAGCTTGTAGCCGGACCCGGCGTTTATATATGCGACGAGTGCATCGAGCTGTGCACGGAAATCGTGGAGGAGGAACTCGGGCACGAAGAGGAGCTGGATCTCAAGGAAATCCCGAAACCGAAGGAAATCCGCGATATTTTGGATCAGTACGTCATCGGCCAGGAGCAGGCGAAGAAATCGTTGTCCGTAGCGGTTTACAATCATTACAAACGGATCAACACGCAAAGCAAGATCGAAGACGTGGAGCTGCAAAAGAGCAACATCCTGCTGCTCGGACCGACCGGTTCCGGCAAAACGCTGCTCGCGCAAACGATGGCGAAAATTTTGAACGTTCCGTTCGCGATCGCCGATGCGACTTCCCTCACGGAAGCCGGGTATGTCGGCGAAGACGTGGAGAATATTTTGCTGAAGCTGATTCAAGCGGCCGATTATGATGTGGAAAAAGCGGAACGCGGCATCATCTATATCGACGAAATCGATAAAGTGGCGCGCAAATCGGAGAATCCGTCCATTACCCGCGACGTCTCCGGCGAAGGCGTTCAGCAGGCGCTGTTGAAAATTTTGGAGGGCACCGTGGCTTCGGTTCCTCCGCAAGGCGGTCGCAAACATCCGCATCAGGAATTTATCCAAATCGATACGACGAACATTTTGTTCATTTGCGGCGGCGCGTTCGACGGCCTGGAGCAGATGATCAAACGCCGGATCGGCAAAAAAGTGATCGGCTTCAACGCCGTAAACGACGGCCAAAAAGACCTGAAGCCGGGCGAATATTTGTCGATGGTGCTGCCGGAAGATTTGCTCAAGTTCGGGTTGATTCCGGAATTCGTAGGGCGTTTGCCGGTCATCTCGACGCTCGAGCCGCTGGACGAAAAGACGCTCGTACGGATTTTGTCCGAACCGAAAAACGCGCTGGTCAAACAGTATCAGAAGCTGCTTGAGCTCGACAACGTCAATTTGACGTTTGAGTCCAAAGCGCTTGAGGCGATTGCGCGCGAAGCGATCAAACGCAACACCGGTGCGCGCGGACTTCGCGCCATCATCGAAGGCATTATGCTGGACGTGATGTATGAAGTGCCGTCCCGCGACGATATTTCGGACTGTGTCATCACCGAAAAAGTCGTCGTGGAGAAAACTGCGCCGGAGCTGGCCACGAAGAAAAACAAAAAGCAGGAAGAGAGCGCGTAAGGCTGATAAAGCCGGATAGCGCGACAAAATAGATGTCAAGGTTCTCCACCTTTGCGGAATGGCGTTTTTTAAGCGTTTTTCGCAGGGGTGGAGCTTTGATCGTTTGGGAGAGACCTGATATGACATTCTTGAGACAAGATACGCGGCCGGTCAAAGTCGGAAATCTGACGATCGGCGGCAGCAACGAAGTTATCATCCAAAGCATGTGCACGACCAAAACGGCGGATGTGGCCGCCACGGTAGCCGAGATCCATCGTTTGGAGGAAGCGGGCTGCCAACTGGTGCGCGTGACGGTGAATAATGAGGAAGCGGCTGCGGCGATCAAGGAAATCAAGAAGCAAATCCATATCCCGCTCGTCGCCGACATCCATTTCAATTACAAGCTGGCGCTTATGGCGATCGAGAATGGCATCGACAAGGTGCGGATCAATCCGGGGAATATCGGACGCCGCGAGAAAGTGGAAGCTGTTGTCAAGGCCTGCAAGGAACGGGGGATCCCCATCCGAATCGGCGTCAACGCCGGGTCGCTGGAGAACCATCTGCTGGAGAAATACGGCTATCCGACGCCAGAAGCGATGGTGGAAAGCGCCTTGTTCCATATCGGCATCCTGGAGGAATTGGACTTCCACGACATCATCGTGTCGCTGAAGGCCTCTGACGTCCCGATGGCGATCGCGGCTTATTCGAAAGCGGCGGAAGTAATTCCTTATCCGCTGCATTTGGGGATTACGGAAGCCGGAACGCTGTTTTCGGGGACCGTGAAGAGCGCGGCCGGCATCGGCGCGCTGCTGTCGATGGGCATCGGCTCGACGCTGCGCATCTCGCTGAGCGCCGACCCGGTGGAGGAAGTGAAGGTCGCCCGCGAACTGCTCAAAACCTTTGGTCTGATCACTAATGCGGCCACATTGGTGTCCTGCCCGACCTGCGGCCGGCTGGATATCGATCTGTTTTCCATCGCCAACGAAGTGGAGGCGTACATTGCGAACCTGAAGGTTCCGATCAAGGTGTCCGTGCTCGGCTGCGCGGTCAACGGGCCGGGCGAAGCGCGGGAAGCCGACATCGGCATCGCCGGTGCCCGGGGCGAGGGTCTTTTGTTCCGTTACGGCGAAATGATCCGCAAGGTGCCGGAAGCGGAACTGCTTAACGAATTGAAAAAAGAAATCGACCATATCGTGGAAGTGTACGAAGCGACCGGAGAAATTCCCGGACGCAAAGAACACCGCGCTCATGTGAAAGCTTAACTGTTTGAGCCGCAAGCTGCCGATGACAAGGCAGCTTGCGGTTTTTTTGACATTATCGAATTTATAAAATTTCGGTCATGGTAGAGGGCGAAGCGCAGGCAGAGAGGAGAGGAGAGGAGAAGAGAAGAGGAATCTGGGGGGCTAAGCTAAGGGACACCAGAGCCGTTATTTGCGAAAAAACGGAGGATTGCAAAATGTAGCGGACACAGAAGCCCTTATTTACCTCAAATCGTCCTGGATGAACGGGTTTAGAGCGAAATAGGGTCGTGTGTGTCCGTTAGGTTGGGAAATACCCGGGAAATGGGCGGATAAGGTCGCTGGTGTCCCTTAGAGCAGCGTCCAAGTAGAAGTCAGGGCCACTAAAGGACGCCGTCAGGCGTTTTTCTTAATATATAGACCGCTTTTTTCCAAACTCTCCGCAAAAACCTCGTTTTACCTTGGCGCGAAAAGGCTATACTACCAAGTATCAGTGAAAAGTGAGGGAGGCGTTCGTTATGGATTTAAATCTCATCCTGATGTCCGTTCAAATGTTTTTTGCCGTCGTGATCGGCCTCTATTTCTGGAACCAGCTGCGCAGCCAGAAAGGAAACCGGGTGGCGGTGGACCGGGAATCGCGGAAGGAGATGGAGAAGCTGCGCAAGCTGCGGGCTATTTCGCTCACCAAGCCGCTGGCGGAGCGGACGCGCCCGGCCACGATGAACGATATCGTCGGGCAAAAGGACGGGCTGCGCGCATTAAAAGCCGCGCTGTGCAGCGCCAACCCGCAGCACGTCATCATTTACGGTCCGCCGGGCGTGGGCAAAACGGCGGCGGCGCGCGTCGTGATGGAAGAAGCGAAAAAGAATCCGGTGTCCCCGTTTAAGTCCGACGCCAAATTCGTGGAAATCGACGCGACGATCGCGCGGTTTGACGAACGGGGCATCGCCGATCCGCTGATCGGGTCGGTACACGACCCGATTTATCAAGGGGCCGGGGCGATGGGTGTCGCCGGCATACCTCAGCCGAAGCCGGGGGCCGTAACGAAATCGCACGGCGGGATTTTGTTCATCGACGAGATCGGCGAACTGCATTCCATCCAGATGAATAAGCTGCTCAAAGTGCTGGAGGATCGCAAGGTGTACCTCGAGAGCGCTTATTACAATTCGGAAGATACGAACACGCCGGCGTATATTCACGATATTTTTCAAAACGGGCTGCCCGCCGATTTCCGCTTGGTCGGGGCAACGACAAGATCGCCGCAAGAAATTCCGGCGGCCCTGCGTTCACGCTGCATGGAAATCTACTTCCGTCCGCTGCTGCCGGAAGAAATCGCCCGGATCGCCGAAGACGCGGTGGGGCGAATCGGCTTTCAGCCTTGTCCCGAGGCCGTGGACGTCATTAAAAAGTACGCGACCAACGGCCGGGAAGCCGTCAATATGGTGCAGCTTGCGGCCGGGCTGGCCTTGACGGAAAAACGCGACCACCTGCTCGCTTCGGATCTGGAGTGGGTCGCTACCAGCAGCCAGCTTGCGCCCCGGCCGGACCGCAAAATTCCCGAGCGTTCGGAAATCGGTGTCGTCAACGGGCTGGCGGTGTACGGCGCGAATATGGGAACGCTGCTGGAAATCGAAGCGACGGCGGTGCCGGCGGAAAAAGGGCGGGGCATCTACAATATCACCGGCGTGGTGGATGAAGAGGAAATCGGCGGGGGCAGCCGCACGCTGCGCCGGAAGAGCATGGCCAAGGGATCGGTGGAGAACGTGCTGACCGTTCTGCAGCGCATGGGCCTGCACCCTTCCAATTACGATCTTCATATTAACTTTCCGGGCGGAACGCCGATTGACGGACCGTCCGCGGGCCTCGCCATCGCTACCGCGATCGCTTCGGCGATCAAGCGGGTGCCGGTGAACCATCAGATCGCCATGACCGGCGAACTGGGCATACACGGCAAAGTAAAGCCGGTCGGCGGCGTCGTGGCCAAAGTGGAAGCGGCGTTCCAGGCGGGGGCGACGACCGTACTGATCCCTAAGGACAACTGGCAGTCGCTGTTCGAGGGGCTGGAAGCCTTAAGCGTCATCCCCGTCGAGACGGTGGCCGAGGTGTTCCGGCATGTGTTTGGTCCGGAAGCCGAGAAAAATTTGGATCTTTTGACCGGCGGAGAGTTGTTCGCCCCAACTCCGGCGCCCGCGCCGTTTTTGCATGCGGAATCCCCGTCGCAGGGCGGGACGATGTAGGCGCGTCACAGCTTGCCGGGAATGGCTCACGAGGGGCGGCTGCTTTTTAAGCGGCCGCTCCTCATTGGTGTTTTTTTGTAACATTTGCTAAAATAGCAATGATATCTAACGAGAACGTTTGGAGGTGCATAAGCGATGGGACCGCATAAATCAAAAGGCCGGCGCTTTCCTTTGCTTCCCTTACGGGGCCTTCTCGTCTACCCGAGCATGGTGCTGCATTTGGACGTGGGCCGCGAGAAATCCGTAAAGGCTCTGGAAAAAGCGATGGTCGAAGATAACTTGATTCTCCTCTGTTCTCAATCCGAAGTGAACATTGAAGAACCGACCCAGGAAGATATTTTTCGTATCGGGACCGTTGCTAAAGTCCGCCAAATGCTGAAGCTGCCTAACGGCACGATTCGGGTGTTGGTGGAAGGAATGGAGCGCGCCGAAATTATCGAATACCTGGATAATGATGAATATTACGAGGTTATCGCCAAGGAGCGTCCGGAGGCAGAAACGGTCGATCCGGAAATCGACGCGCTGATGCGCACGGTTTTAACCCAATTTGAACATTATATCAATCTGTCCAAGAAGGTCACGCCGGAGACGCTTGCCGCGGTATCGGATATCGAAGAGGCGGGGCGCCTCGCCGATGTGATCACCAGCCACCTGTCCTTGAAGATCAAGGACAAGCAAGAAATTTTGGAAACGATCGATGTCCAGAAAAGGCTGGAGAAGCTGCTGGACATTTTGAATAATGAACGCGAAGTGCTTGAACTGGAGCGGAAGATCAGCCAACGCGTCAAGAAGCAGATGGAGAAGACGCAGAAGGAATACTACTTGCGCGAGCAGATGAAAGCGATCCAGAAGGAGCTTGGCGAGAAAGAAGGCCGGGTCGGAGAGGCGGAGGAACTGCGCGCGCAAATGGAAGAGAAGCAACTTCCGGAAAAGGTGAAGGAAAAGGTCGAGAAGGAAATCGACCGGCTGGAGAAAATGCCCGCAAGCTCGGCGGAGGGCGGCGTTATCCGCAATTACGTCGATTGGCTGTTAAGTTTGCCGTGGCATGAAAAAACGGAAGACGATCTGGACTTGGCCAAAGCCGAACAAGTGCTGAATGATGATCATTACGGGCTGGATAAGCCGAAGGAGCGAGTGCTGGAGTATCTGGCCGTGCAAAAGCTGGTCAAAAAGCTCAAAGGCCCCATTCTTTGCCTCGTCGGGCCGCCAGGGGTGGGGAAAACCTCGCTGGCCCGTTCGATCGCCCGCTCGCTAGGGCGGGAGTTCGTCCGCATTTCGCTCGGCGGCGTGCGGGACGAAGCGGAGATCCGCGGCCACCGGCGCACGTATGTCGGCGCCATGCCGGGACGCATTATTCAGGGCATGAAGACGGCGGGGACGCTGAATCCGGTGTTCTTGCTCGACGAGATCGACAAGATGGCCTCCGACTTCCGCGGCGATCCATCCGCGGCGCTGCTGGAAGTGCTTGATCCCGAGCAGAACAATACGTTCAGCGATCATTTTATCGAAGTGCCGTTCGATTTGTCGAACGTGATGTTTATTACGACCGCCAACGCGGTGCACAACATTCCGCGCCCGCTGCTGGACCGGATGGAGATGCTGTTTATTCCGGGTTATACGGAGCTGGAGAAGCTGCAGATCGCTACCCGCTACCTGCTGCCGAAGCAGAAGAAGGAGCACGGTCTTGCGCCGGAACAGCTGGAAATCGGGGAAGACGCGCTGCTTAGGACGATCCGCGAATTCACGCGCGAATCGGGTGTGCGCGGTCTCGAGCAGCAGGTTGCGGCGCTCTGCCGCAAAGCGGCCAAGCAAATCGTGTCCGACAGCAAGGAGAAGATCGTGATCGGACCCGAGGAGATCAAGGATTACTTGGGTGTGCCGAAATACCGCTACGGTGTTGCCGAGCTGGAGGATCAGATCGGTACGGTCACCGGGCTGGCCTGGACGGAGGTCGGCGGGGAAACGCTGATGATCGAAGTCACGGTCGTTCCGGGCAGCGGCAAGCTGACCTTGACCGGCAAGCTGGGCGATGTCATGAAGGAGTCGGCGCAGGCTGCGTTCAGCTATACCCGTTCGAAAGCGGCCGAGCTTGGCATCCCGCTAGATTTTCACGAGAAAAACGATATCCATATCCATATTCCCGAAGGCGCGATTCCCAAAGACGGACCGTCGGCCGGGATTACGATCGCCACGGCGCTCATTTCCGCGCTGACGAATCGTCACGTCTCGAAGGACGTGGCCATGACCGGGGAAATAACGCTGCGCGGCCGCGTGCTGCCGATCGGGGGACTGAAGGAGAAATCGCTGGCGGCCCACCGGGCCGGCTACCGGAAAATCCTGCTCCCCAAAGACAACGAGCGCGATCTGCGCGACATCCCCGAAAGCGTCAAGGAGGAGGTCGAGTTCGTGCCGGTGTCCCACATGGATCAAGTGCTTGAGCACGCGCTCGTGGAACATCCCGAAGTGCATTAACGCGGAGGAGCCCCTAAGGCTCGCCGCGCTTGTAGAGAGGATTTGGAACGATGAAAGTGACGAAAGCTGAATTTGTAATCAGTGCCGTGGGTCCAAACCAATATCCCGACGACGCCTTGCCGGAAATCGCTCTGGCAGGGCGTTCCAATGTCGGCAAATCATCTTTGATCAACCGCATGATCGGCCGCAAAAATTTGGCCCGCACGAGTTCGACTCCCGGAAAAACGCAGCATTTGAATTACTACCGCATCAACGACCAGCTCTATTTCGTGGACGTCCCCGGTTACGGTTACGCCAAAGTATCGAAATCGCAGCGTGAAGCCTGGGGCAAAATGATCGAAAAGTATTTAATGGAGCGGGAAACGCTGAAACTCGTGATCCTGATCGTCGATCTAAGGCATCCGCCTTCCAAGGACGACGAACTGATGTACGATTGGCTGAAGGCGTATGAGCTTCCGGTTTGCGTCGTGGCCACCAAGGCGGACAAGGTGCCGAAAACGCGCTGGCCGAAGCATCTGAAAATCATCAAGGAAGCGCTGGTCCTGCGGGCCGGAGATCCCGTCATCCTGTTCTCCTCGGAGGAAGGCATCGGGAAGGATGAGCTGTGGGGGCTAATAAACAAATCGTCGGATATGGAAGGGATTTGAAGCAGTTTCCGCAGGAAAGTGAGCATGAAGCGGGATTTTTACGGTTAAAAACGGCTGAATCCGGTTTTTTCTGAAAAATGGCGTGAATTCACGTTTCGATCGCTGAGCAAATGCTTTTGATCGTAGTGTATAATTATGATAAAGCGATTGTAAAAGAATTGAGGAGATTTTTATGGCTCAGCGGTTAGCCACAGAGTATGTTAACGCCAGTTTGCGTTTGTCGGAAGTTCAGATGTCGCAGTTTATTCACAAAGTGTACGATCCTCATGTACGCCAGCGGGTGAAGGTGCTCGATAACGGCGGGCAAGAGGTGGTGCTGGAGGATGACGGCGGGGAGGAAGTGCATCTGCCTTTTGACCGTAAAGACGGATATTACGTCTGTGAATTGTCTTTCCGCTTGGAACAACCCCATCTCACGAACGTGATGAGACTGCTGTTCGCGGCTTTTAAAGGCAGCGGCATGGTAACGAGAATTTATAATGGATTCATGATGATGTATTATTATGAAAATGGCAGAGTACGTAAAATCGTCGAGTATTCAAGAGAATCGTACAAATTAGTATTCGAGCTCAAGGATACCCTTGCTGAACTTCAGAGCATATATCGCAACGAAGCCATTGAACAGGAAATTGAGTCGATCCACACCCGGATCAATCAGCTTCTGGATCAGCGGTTTGTAGCAAGCCAGCCGAAAGTACTCGACCGGATTGACGACGAGCTTCGGAATTGCTCGCGCCGGCTCTTTGCACTTGAAGCTTAACAAGTACAGTTATACAGAATAAAGATTCTTCAGGGGGATCCTTGAAGGATCTTTTTTTTAAGGTTGAATCGATTGGGGCAGCCGGATTGACGGATGTAGTCCAAATAACCTACAATAATTTGGAAGTATGGGAACATACGAGGATATCGAATAGCATGACTGGATGATAGGATTGGAGGCGGATAATGAGTCGATGGTGGTTTAAAAAACAGATACTTTCTTATCTGCCGTTGTTATTGTTAATTATCTTTGTGCTGTTAGGAGCAACCTTCCTGTCGACTGTCCAGCAATCCAAACAAGATGTTGTTCGTGCCAATGGGGTATTTGCAGAGCATGTTCAGCAGATCGTTGATTTCAACCTCAAGGCAGTTGAGACGCAGGTTTTGAATGCGGCGCTGCAGAATGAAAAGCTTGCAGCCTATTTTTATGAGAAGGAACTTGGCGAACGATATTTCTATAAATACGAAATCTCTAGAGAACTGGATAAGATCAAGCTGTCATTACCATTAATTGATTCGATCTATCTGTATCGCACCGCGGATGAGATGGTGTTGTCTGATACGATGAGTTTACCGCTGGACAAGCATGGCGATCAGGCGTTTATTCGAAATTGGCTGGAACGCAGCGAGCGGGATCACAAATGGTCGAATGCACGATCACTTCGCAACAAATATTCAGATCAGATCGGAGATGTTGTCTCATTAGTAAGCGATTACCCTCCTCCCAAGGGTGAGAGTGGACTTATTGTTGTGAATGTGAAAGTATCCGAGTTGCAGCAATTGATTGCAGAAATGAACCAGGCGGCGGATATTAGCAGCGCAAGATTAATTGGCAGCAATGGTCAGGAAATCTTCAAATCTTCGCTCCCGGACAAGATGGAGGAATTGCATCACATTGTATCGGACTATACAGGCTGGACGATTGTTACGGGCATACAGGATGGCTCGGTTTATACCTTCACCTCGGGGCTGTTCACCTTGATGCTTGGGATATCCGTTATTTTGTTGATATTAGGCATTGCCTGGATAGTCTATACAGCACGAAGTCAATACAAGCCAATTCATACGATCATGCAGCGCATTGTTTACTTTCACTCGGCTCAGCATGAGATTTTTCAGCCGCAGTCGCAGCCGACCAAGGATGAGCTGAAAATTATCGAAGAGGCCTTCCAGTATCTCACTGCACAGGTACTCGAATATGAGCGCGAGCAGGAAGAAAGCTTGATATTCAAACGTCGGCATAAGCTGCGTGAGTTGGTTGCCGGCACCGAAATCTGGAATCGGGATGAATGGAAGAAGGAAGCTGCCAAGCTGAAAGTATGTGATTTTTCCAAACAGCTGTCGGTTGGGATTGTTGAGATCGACCATTATGGGGAATTTGCCAATCGTTATTCTACGCGTGATCAGTTTTTATTTCAGTTTGTTATGAATAGTGTAGTACGAGAACTCTCGGGTCAACATGCGGTGAATATATGGGCGGAGTGGCTGGAGGGGCCAAGGATGACGATTTTGCTGGTCGACACGGACGGAACCGAACCGCTTGCTCAAGAGGATTCGTTGAATAGGAATGAACTGGAGGCGCTTCAGGGGAGGGTCTATGCGATTGCTGCTCAGCTATCAGATTGGGTCAGAAGCAATCTTGATTTCACGGTCTCGATTGGACTCAGCAGGGTGATCTCGGATCCGGAGCAGCTGTATCTGATTCATGCGGAAGCTCAGGAGGCTCTGAATGACAAGTTCATTCAAGGCAGTGGACGTGTAATTGCTTATGAAGAACTGCAAGTTGAAAGTCAGCGAGAGGTTTATAGACTAATTCCAAAGATTCGTTCCCTCACTCACGCCTATCGGATTGGTGAAGAGCGCTGGAAGGACGAGCTGCATCTGCTGTTCCAGGAACTGACCGCTGGCGGCTTCGCCAAGAGCGATGTATACTATCTGATTAATCATATTACCCAGATGCTGCGCAGAGAATTGATGTTCTCTGAAGAGGGACAGTCGCTATGGAATAATGATCTGTATCCGGTTCTGGAGCGTATATTACAAGGGATGGAGACGATTGAAGAGACCAGGCAGCAACTCACGGCTTTATTTACCGAGATGGACGGCCGGCTTGCGGAATACCGCGAGTCGCGCAAGCATCATAGCCGAATGCAAGAGGTACGACAATATATTGAGCAGCACTATGCGAATCCGGAACTTTCACTGAGTATGCTGGAGGAGCAATTTGGGATTAGCGGCAAATACATGAGCGCCTTGTTTCGTGAAGAAATCGGCGATAAATTTGTTGACTTCCTGGCCAAGGTTCGCCTGAGTCATGCGGAGCATCTGCTGCTGGAGACGAATGAGGCGATTCAGCAGATTGCGCTGCAAGTAGGGTATACGAATCCGATGACCTTTATTCGCAGCTTCAAGAAGCATTATGGCATGACACCTGGTGATTATCGCAAGCAGGAAAATCAATTGCTTTGAGCCTGTTCAGTTATCCAATATGGATGACTGATACAGGCTTTTTTTCTGCGAGTCAGCAGTTATTTGTAAAAACGTCTATCGTCTGGATTTAACGCAATTAAGAATAAGGTCAATATTCTACCAAATGGAGATAAGCAGAAACTTGATGATTGCTCATCTAGAAGCCGCTGGCCTATAGTCGATATATGGGTGGTACCACATCATAAGCAAAATTGTTTTTAATTCTCCGATTAAGGATTGAAGGAGGTTGCATGTGGCAGACTCAACTGGCGGTGCACTGGAGTTGCGTAATCATGGTCAGCGCCGACGTGAGGCCAAGCGGAGATTCAGAGAAAACCTGCCGTTGCTCTCATTATTTGTGCCTGTACTCCTGTTCTACTTGATCTTCAAGTATGTACCGATGTTCGGCGCAATCATGGCGTTCAAAAACTACAACTTTACAGACGGCATTCTTCATAGTCCATGGATCGGGTTGGACAACTTCAAGATTCTTTTCAGCAACCCGCAGACAATTAACATTATTCGTAATACACTGGTGCTTAGCGTATTGAATATTGTTGTCGGCTTCCCGATTCCGATCCTGCTTGCTATTCTGCTCAATGAAGTACGCAGACAATGGTTCAAGAAATGGGTGCAGACGCTCGTTTATCTCCCGCATTTCTTCTCATGGGTAATCGTTGGCGGGATCGTAGTGACGATGTTTGCCGAGCAAAATGGGATTATCAATGCCGTTCTGGAGCGGATGACGGGCAATACCTTTCCCTTCCTCTACGATGAGGGATCCTGGATTGCAATTTTCCTCGGAGCTGGTATCTGGAAGGAAGCCGGATTTAGCACGATTATCTTCCTGGCTGCTATCACAAGCATCGACCCTTCTCTCTACGAGGCGGCGAGTATGGATGGTGCCAGCAAATGGCGGCAGATTATCAATATAACCTTGCCTGGAATTAGTGCTACAATCGTTCTGCTGCTGATTTTACAGATGGGCAGTGTGATGAGTGTAGGCTTCGATCCTGTGTATGTCCTGCAGAATTCCGGGGTGTACAACGTTTCAGAGGTTATCAGTACTTATATCTACAAGGTAGGTATTCAAGGTGGACAGTTCAGCTTAACCTCGGCTATGGGCTTGTTCGAATCCATCGTGGGCTTTGTGCTGGTGTTCAGCGCCAATCTGGTCGCTCGGAGATTCGGCAATGGCCTGTGGTAGACAAGACCATATGCAATCAGAAAGCTGCTGATACAGAGGGAGGAAGAGAGGGGCCATGAGAACAACACGAGGTGAAAGATGGTTTTATGCGTTTAATTACGTGATACTGACATTGGCTGGACTCAGTTGCTTGCTGCCGCTTATTCATCTGATGGCTGTATCCTTGAGTGATAATCATGCGATCCTGTCCGGGACTGTTACGCTGTGGCCGGTGGGCTGGAGCTTCGAGACTTATCGCTCGTTGTTTGAGGGCACGCGAATTGTGGAAGCGTTTACGAATAGTGTCATTCTTACAGTTGTTGGGGTAGGTCTAAGTATGCTCTTTACGGTGATGGCGGCCTATCCGTTATCCAAGCGGCATTTCTATGCACGGAGAACATTTACGTTGATCATTGTCTTCACCATGCTATTCGGCGGCGGAACGATCCCGACCTTTCTCGTCCTGAAGGCATTGGGGCTGATCAACAGCTATTGGGCATTGTGGCTGACGGGGCTGGTTAGTACGTACAATATGCTGGTCATGCGAACCTTCTTCGAGGGCATACCTGAAGAGGTGATCGAGTCGGCCAAGATAGATGGTTGCGGAGAGTACAGACAGCTGCTGCGAATCGTACTGCCATTATCTATGCCGGTCATTGCAACCTTAACGCTATTCTATGCGGTCGGTTATTGGAATTCCTTCTACAGTGTGATGATTTTTATTCACGATACGACCAAATATAACCTTGCAGTGATGGTTCAACAGATGGTGCAGAGTCAGACGATGCTGCAGGAGATGAATAATCTCCAATCGGAGAGTGTGCAGCAGATGACCCCGGAATCAATCAAGGCCGCTGCATTGTTCGTGATGCTCATTCCGATGCTGGTCGTATACCCTTTTCTGCAGAAGTATTTCGTTAAGGGTGTCATGATTGGTGCGGTCAAGGGTTAGCTGCAGGAATTGTCTTGCTGTTAGTTACGGCAAAGCATATTAATAAATGGGGGTTGTAAGATGAAGATGAGGAATAAAAGTGTGTTGCTGATTGCAACGACTATGCTGATCATGCTAGTGCTCGCTGCATGCGGAACAGGGAATAATAAGTCATCTGCAGGAGACAAGTCTGCGAATGGGGACAAATCAGCTGCTGATCGCAGTACAATTACCGTTACCTTGTATGATCGTGGTAATGTGCCGCCGGC
This sequence comes from Paenibacillus macerans, assembly GCF_023715465.1. GTDB lineage: Bacteria > Bacillota > Bacilli > Paenibacillales > Paenibacillaceae > Fontibacillus > Fontibacillus macerans_A. Next base: position 45,763 of record NZ_JAMBOE010000005.1, on the reverse strand, counting down.
AGCAGGTACGGTGGACGACAACATCTGGTCCAAATGGATTAATGAACATAGTCCTGTAGGAGTTGATTTCATTCCATTCCCGCGCTCAGAGCAGGTACAGAAGCTGAATCTGCTGTTCGCATCGGGAGATGCACCGGATCTGATTCTGGAGTATGACGGCAACTTCCTCAATCAGCTGTATGGGCAGAAGCAACTGCTGAAGCTTGATGATCTGATTGCTAATCACAGCACCACCTACAAGAAGATGACGGAGGAATTTCCGCAGTTGCTTACTCTCGGACAGATGGATGATGGCGGTACCTATTTGGTCGGTCGAATCCTGGGCATGAAGACTAATGACTACATGCTGATTCGCAAGGATTGGCTAGATAAGCTGCAGCTCGATATGCCGACCACGACGGAGCAACTCTATGAGGTGGCTAAGGCATTCCGTGAGCAAGATCCGGATGGGAACGGAGAGAAAGACACATTCGGTATGAACATGGGCGGCAATAATGCAGAATCTGTCATCAATGCGATGTTCAATAATGGCAGCCGTTTTGTACAGGACGGTAAACTGGTTAATCCAACGGTAGGCGAGCAGGCTAAGGCAGTAGCGGATTTCCAGAAACGCTTGTTTGAGGATGGCATCGTGGATAAGGATTTCCTGACAGATAAGACGGGTGAAGTTGCCAAGCAAAGCTGGGTAAGCGGGAAGCTGGGCATTTATCTGTCGAGCAGCGGGATTGACAATGCCTTGCTGCTGGAAGCATACAAATCCTTGTTGAAGAATGATCCCGGAGCGGTGATTGAGGCAGTTCCGCTGCCAGAAAGCCAGTATGGCGCGTTTAATCCCAAATATAAATCACCGATTCAGATGACTGGCGCTATCAATGCCAATGCCAAGGATCCGGAAGCTGTTATGCAATATATTGACTTCCTGGTAGAGCAAGACACGGTCATGACGCTCAAGAACGGGATTGAGGGCGTTCACTATAACAAGGATGCAGACGGTGTTGCGGTCCCGATTGATGTGGAGAAGAATAAGGCTGAACTCGTAGGCATGCTGGATTTCAATATGCTGAGCTTTATCGGCACATTGCCGGAGAAGGAGCAGGCTGAGGTCAAGCTCAACATGGATATCCCGGAAGAGAAGGCGTTTAGTGAGCTGATTGATTCTGCACATGCAGCATTTCTTAATCCGGATCGGCCATACGCACATCCGATTATCAACTGGCCAGGCTTGCCGTCTGATCTGCAAGTGATAGCCAAAAATACGGAAACCATCGGTGATATCTGGAGAAAGTCGATTGTCAGCGGCGATAAATATACGACCGATCAGGCGCTCGCTGATGTACAGGCGCTGTGGAACAGTGCTGGCGGGACCAAGATTGATGAATACTTCAGCAATTGGCTTGAGGAGAAGGCAGACAAAGTGCTTTACATCAGTGATTTTCAGCAGTAAACTGCCATGCAGGCAGCTTAGTGATGAGGAGAGAAGGAGAGAAACCGATGCAAGCAAATCTTGGATTTCCAATCGAATCGAGCAAGCGCATCTATCGCCATCCGGCTAATCCTGTGCTTGCCCCCAAGGATGTGCCCTATGGTCCGGCAATGGTCTTCAATGCGGGGGTTGCCAAATTTCAGGGCAAGTATGTGATGGTATTCCGCAATGACTACGGCAATGAGCAGGGGGAGCAGGTATACCCGAGCCATACCACGAATCTGGGGCTGGCTTTCAGTGAGGATGGGGTAGCGTGGACGGTCGAGCCAACTCCATGCTGGAGCTGGCATGATGAGGAGGTTCAGCGAGTGTATGATCCGCGGCTCACCGTGATTGAGGATCGCTGCTATCTTTGCTTTGCAGTAGATACCAAGCATGGTATACGTGGCGGAATTGCCGTTACGGATGATTTTCAATCGTTCGAGGTACTCAGTCTGTCCGTGCCGGATAATCGAAATATGGTACTGTTCCCGGAGAAGATCGGTGGTCAGTATGTACGTTTGGAGCGCCCGTTCCCGGTATATAGCCGAGGCGGTATGGATCGGTTCGATATGTGGCTGAGCCGCTCGCACGATCTGCGATATTGGGGGGATTCAGAGCTGTTGCTGGCCGTGGAGCAGGTCCCCTATGCGAATGACAAGATCGGCCCGGGGGCACCTCCAATCAAGACGGAGCAAGGCTGGCTTACCACATTCCATGCGGTTGACCTGGACCCGGCACGCGGCAAGAACGGCTGGGAGCCTGCGTGGAAGAAGCGCTATACAGCAGGGATCATGCTGCTGGATCTTGACAATCCAAGTCGCGTGCGCGGGATGTACAAGTCGCCGCTCCTCGTACCGGAGGCAGACTATGAGGTCGCAGGCGGTTTCCGCAATAATGTCATCTTCCCGGGTGGCATGCTGCTCGAAGATTCCGGCGAGGTGAAGATTTACTACGGTGCTGCCGACACGGTGGAATGTCTTGCTACAGCACATGTGGATGATTTGATTCGTCTCTGTTTGGAGCCTCAGAGTGCGGAGTAAAGTTGCTTGAACTAGAACAGCGCAGAGCTATTGGCATTATAACCATGTAGAACTGTTGGCACTGAGGAACGTTAGTTTATGCTATCGATCCTCAGTGACTTTCTTTTTAAATAGTCATCAGGCTTCATTATGGTATCCTAATTGCAGAGCCGGGAATATTATATGACCGGGACAAAAAAGTATTGCATTTGTACTGGATAGATGTTATTTTTAATCTCGTTGAAAAGAATATAGGAACCAGGATTCACTCAGGACATGGAGATGTTGCGAGAGATTTTTCCCTCGGGAAGTGAATGACGTAGGTCCTAGCGGATGAAATTTTTTCAAACATTTTATTCCTAGGAAGGGGGAACCGGAAGATGGAACATTCAACTTTCGGAAGACACGTTGCTGCTGATGTTTGGGGAGTCGACTTCGATGTACTGAACAACGCGGATCTCCTCGAAGCTCATTTGGTGGAAGCCGCCGAAGCTTGCGGAGCCACGGTGCTGTCCATGCAATCGAGACAGTTCGAACCACAAGGCGCTACGGTGCTTGTGATGCTGTCGGAGAGCCATCTCTCAATCCATACGTATCCTGAGAGAGGGTTTGCCGCCATTGATTGCTACACTTGCGGAGAAATGGTGGAGCCCGGGTTGGCCGTCGATTACCTGGTGTCCGTTTTACAACCGGAGAAAATTTACGCGAAACAACTGGTTCGCGGATTGGGCGAACTGGAAGTCGAAGATTCGCCGTCCAAAAAAGCGGAATTTGTGTAATCCATCATAGATTTTGGAAATATGGGAAAAATAAGATAACCATGGAACAATTCCATGGTTATTTGTTTTGTTATCGCCGATTTCATAAATAGTTCATAAAAAACTCACGGAAATGAACGAGTTATGGACGTCCTCTGTGATATAATTAACATAGTTTGTTTGCGGTTGGTGGTTGAACATTTAATAAGAAGGCAGGTGAACTTGCAATGCACATTGTCGTAGTCGGGTTAAACTATCGCACGGCGCCTGTGGAGGTCAGAGAACGCTTCTCCTTTGCGGAGAAAGACACGCCGCAAGCGCTGCAGGAGCTCTTACGCACCAAAAGTGTATTGGAAGGCGTTATTATCGCGACCTGCAATCGGACGGAAATTTATGTGGTAGTCGATCGTCTGCACATGTGCGGGTATTTTATCCGCAGCTTTATGGAACGCTGGTTTGGGGTTCCGCGCGAAGAGTTTACCCGCCATTTATATATGTATGAGGATGAACAAGCGGTACGCCATCTGTTCCGGGTCGCCTGCGGCCTGGATTCGATGGTGCTGGGCGAAACGCAGATCCTTGGCCAGGTTAAAAGCGCGTTTTTGTTGTCGCAGCGCGAGAAGGGGACGGGGACTTGGTTCAATATGCTCTTTAAGCAAGCCGTGACGCTCGGGAAACGCGCTCATTCGGAAACCGCCATCGGCGAAAGCGCCGTTTCCATCAGCTATGCGGCGGTGGAGTTGGGCAAACGGATCTTCGGAAGCTTTAGCGGCAAGCGGGTGCTGATCCTCGGTGCCGGGAAAATGAGCGAGTTGACCGCGAAGCACTTAAGCGGAGGCGGAGCGGAGGAGGTCCTCGTCGCCAACCGGACCTATGCCCGCGCCCAGGAGCTCGCCGCCAAGTTTGACGGCACGCCGTGTACGATGCAGGAGGCGATGGAGCGGCTGGCCGATGTGGATATCCTGATCAGCTCCACCGGGGCGGAAGGATACGTGATCACATCGGCGCAGGTCGCTCGCAGCATGAAGCGGCGCCCGGATCGTCCTCTCTTTATGATCGATATCGCGGTGCCGCGGGATATCGAGCCGGAGATCGGCGAGCTTGAGAACGTGTTTTTGTATGATATCGACGATCTGGAGGGTATCGTGGAGAACAACTTGGAGATGCGCCGGGCCGAAGCGGTGAAAATCGATAAGATGATCGAAGAGGAAATGCAGGTGTTTGCAAACTGGCTGCAAACGCTTGGCGTCAAACCGGTGATCCGCGCCCTGCAGGAAAAGGCTGCCCATATCCATGAAAGCACGCTGGACAGTTTGTTTAATAAGCTGCCTGAGCTGGATGAGCGCCAACGCAAGGTGATCCGGCGCCTGACCAAAAGCATCCTAAACCAGATGATGCATGATCCGATCAACCGGATTAAGGAGCTGGCCGGCGAAAAACAGGGCGCCGAAGCGCTGGAGATGTTTACGCAGATATTTGCGCTTGAGAAGCATCTGGAAGCAGATGCGGCCGCGCTGTCGTCGGGAGAGGAGAACGTAGCCTCCCTCGAAATCCAAGAGGCAGTGTCAATCGAAGCGCCTTTTGAGCGGGAAACCGAGCTTCCTTTGGAAAAGGTGTCGGTTTAACATTTGGATAAGAAAGAGAAACGGCCCTGGGGAATGCCCTGAGCCCTCTGCTTGATTTCTCGAATTTGCATGGCTGTGGAATTCGAAGGAAAGCGGGAGGCGCGGGGTTTTTTTATATGGTATGCTATTAACGTGATGAACCAATTGTCCGGGAGTGGATAACGATGCCGCATTATATGCCCGTCATGTTGAATTTGGAAGGTCGCCGCTGCGTGATTGTCGGCGGGGGTGCTGTCGCCGCACGTAAAGCGGCCGCTTTGACGGAGGCCGGCGCGGTCGTCAAGGTGATCAGCCCCAGCGTGACTGCCTGGCTTCAGGATCGCGTTCGGGAAGGGGATATCGCTTGGTTGGCGCGCGAATACCGGGAAGGAGACCTGAAAGGGGCGTTTCTCGTGTACGCGGCTACCGATTCCCCGCAGGTGAACGTTAGTATCGTGAAGGAGGCAGAAATGCTGGGGATTCCGGTGAACGATACCGCTGACGGAGCGCGGGGAAGTTTTATAACCCCTAGCGTCGTCCGCCGCGGCAAGCTGGTGATCGGGGTGTCCACCTCGGGGGCGGGGCCCGGAGTGGCCCGGGATTTATGCCGCGAGATCGACCGGAGTTTTGGCGATACATATGAACGGTACGTTGAATTTCTAAGCTTGATCCGGACTCGGATCAAGGGGCAGGTTGAAGATAAAGAGCGGCGCAGACGATTGCTGGCCAGGCTGGGTGAGCTGGATATTTTGCCGTCAATCCGGCAAGGCGGCTTCACGCCGTGGAGCGAAGCGGAGATTGCGGCCTGGATCGAAGAAGAACAACGGAGGAATAGCGAATGACAAAGCGTACGATTGTGGTAGGGACAAGACAAAGCCAACTGGCATTAACGCAAACGGAACAGGTGATCGACGATTTGCAGGAACTGTGCCGGGCGCACGGACTCCCGTTTGAGTTCGAGGTCAAAAAAATCGTCACTAAAGGCGACCGGATTCTCGATGTGACCCTATCCAAAATCGGCGGCAAGGGGTTGTTCGTCAAGGAAATCGAACAGGCGATGCTGGACGGGGAAATCGATATGGCGGTCCACAGCATGAAGGATATGCCGTCCGTGCTCCCGGAAGGGTTGATCAACGGAGGAGTACCGCTGCGGAAGGACCCCCGGGACGCGCTTATTTCCCGCAGCGGCCTTGATCTGCATGAGCTGCCTCGGGGCGCGCGCGTCGGCACGAGCAGCTTGCGCCGCTCCAGCCAGCTGCTGGCCTGCCGGCCGGATCTCGTGCTGGAGCCGGTCCGGGGAAATATCGATTCCCGGCTGCGCAAGCTTGAGGAGGAAGGGTTCGACGCGATTATTTTGGCGGCGGCGGGCCTGCAGCGGATGGGCTGGGAGGACCGGATTACCGCTTTTCTATCCGCGGATGTCTGTTTGCCGGCGGTCGGCCAAGGCGCGCTCGGGATCGAATGCCGGGAGAACGATGCTGAACTGCGGGAGCTGTTATCCTTGTATAACGACCCGGATACCGCACTTACCGTGGCGGCGGAGCGCCGTTTTCTCGCCATGCTGAACGGCGGTTGCCAGGTGCCGATCGGCGCTTATGCAACTTTGGAGCGGGCGAACGGACAAGCGCCGGAAGAAGGCGGCGCGGGCAGCGGTGAGGCAGGCTCCGGCCACGCCCCGCGGATCAGGCTGACCGGCATGGTCGGCAGGGCGGACGGCCGGGTCATTTTGAAAGAGAGCGCCGTAGGGGAAGATCCGGTGGCCTTGGGCGAGCAAATTGCCGAGCTGCTGCTGGCCCAAGGGGCGGACGCGTTACTAAAGGAAGCCAAGGAGTGAATGGACATGGCGGGGAGAGTATATTTGGTCGGTGCCGGCCCGGGGGATGCACGGTTGATTACGCTAAAAGGGCTGGATTGCATCGAAAAGGGCGATGTCATCGTATATGACCGCCTGGCCAATCCAAGCCTTTTGAGAAAAGCGAAACCGGGAGCCGAGAAAATTTACGTCGGCAAGCGCACTGACCGGCACACGATGAAGCAGGAGGAGATCAGCCGGCTGCTGGTCGATTTGGCTCTGGCGGGAAAAACCGTAGTACGCCTTAAGGGCGGAGACCCGACCGTTTTTGGCCGGGGAGGCGAGGAGGCCGAACTGCTGCGCAAGCACGGGATTCCGTACGAAATCGTGCCGGGCATCACCGCGGCGATATCCGTTCCGGCTTATGCCGGCATCCCGGTTACCCACCGCGACCTGGCTTCCTCCGTGTCGATCATCACCGGCCACGAAAGTCCGGATAAGCTGGATTTGTCCATCAACTGGGAAAAGGTGACGAATGCCACGGGCACGCTTGTGTTTATGATGGGCGTGGCCAATATCGGCTATATCAGCAAACAGCTGATCGCCTACGGCCGTCCGCCGGAAACTCCGGTGGCGCTGGTGCGCTGGGGAACCCGGGCGGAGCAGGAGACGCTGACCGGGACGCTGGCCGACATCGAGCAAAGGGTGCTTAACGCCGGCTTCAAGCCGCCGGCCGTCATCGTCGTCGGCGAGGTGGTGAACCAGCGCGAGCAGCTCTTGTGGGCGGAGTCGCTGCCCTTGTTCGGCAAGCGCATTTTGGTGACACGCTCCCGTACCCAGGCGAGCGAGCTTGTTCGCGGCATCGAGGAACTGGGCGGCGAGCCGTACGAGTTCCCGGTCATCGAGATCTTGATGCCGAGCGGCGCGGCGCTAGAACGGACGGACGAGGCTTTTAGCCGCCTGGAGACGTACGACTGGGCGTTTTTCACCAGCGTCAACGGCGTCGACTATTTCTTTAAGCACCTGGAGAGACTGGGAAAAGACATTCGCGCGCTGCACAAGGCACGCATTGCGGCCGTAGGGCCGGCCACGCTGGCGGCGCTGCGCGAGCGCGGCATCGCCGCCGAGGAGCTGCCGGGCCGGTTCCAGGCCGAAGGCTTGCTGGAAACGTTTGGCCCGGAGCTGCTGCCCGGCCAAAGCGTGCTGCTGCCGCGCGGGGATCTTGCCCGGGCATGGCTGCCGGAGGCGCTGCGCGGTCAAGGGCTGACCGTCACCGAGGCGGTCATGTATGAGACGGTCCCGGCCGGCGAAAAGGACGAGGAGCTGCTCAAGCTGCTGGAGAAGGGCCGGATCCATGCCGTGACCTTCACCAGCTCCTCAACGGTGACTAATCTTTTGGCCGCGCTGTCGGGCATGGGCGTCGCCGATCCGGTGGCTGCACTGCGGGGCGCGGAAATCGCCTGCATCGGGCCGGTTACCGCGCGCACCGCGGAGGAAGCGGGGCTGCGCGTGTCGATCCTGGCCAAGGAAGCGACGATCCCCAGCTTGATCGAAGCGCTTTGCGGCTGGAAGGAGCGGGACGCCTCGGTCTAGCGGAACAAATAGCGTTTGTGGCAACCGTTAGACGTTTTGTGGAGCGCTCCAGTTCTTAAGATTTCACCGAAAAACGGCACTCCGGTTCGTTAGGATCGAAGACCGGCCGATTCTTTTGTTCAAATACAGCTTTTAATGCACTAGCGGGACGTGTTTCCGCTTTAACTAAGGAGGTTAATGCGATGAACTATCCATTTGTAAGACATCGCCGTTTGCGGCAATCGGCCGCCATGCGCGGGATGGTGCGCGAGACGGTGCTGACGGTGGACGATTTTATTCAACCGATATTCGTGACGTACGGCAGCGGTGTAAAAAACGAGATTCCTTCCATGCCCGGCGTGTTTCATTTCTCGCTGGATACGCTGGAGGAAGAAGTCAAGGAAATCGTTGATCTGGGCATTCCGGCGGTGCTGCTGTTCGGCATTCCGGAAACGAAGGACGCCGTGGGCACGTCCGCCTTTGTCGATAACGGCATCGTGCAGGAGGCTACGCGGGTGATTAAAAAACGTTACCCGGATCTGCTCGTCGTCGCCGATACCTGTCTTTGCGAGTTTACCGATCACGGCCATTGCGGGATGGTGCACACCTACGAACGGGACGGTCATGTATGCGGGGACGTGCTGAATGACGAGTCACTGGAGCTGCTCGTAAAAACGGCGGTTTCGCAAGCAAAGGCGGGCGCGGACATCATCGCCCCGTCCAATATGATGGACGGATTCGTGCAGGCGATCCGTACGGGACTCGATGAGGCGGGCTTCACCCATGTGCCGATCATGTCGTATTCCGTGAAATACGCTTCGGCTTTTTACGGGCCATTTCGGGAAGCGGCCGATTCCGCGCCGCAGTTTGGCGACCGCAAATCGTATCAAATGGATCCGGCCAATGCGCGGGAAGCGCTGCGCGAGGCGGAATCGGACGTGCTGGAAGGCGCGGATATGCTGATGGTCAAACCGGCGTTGGCGTTTATGGACGTGTTGCGCATGCTGCGGGATCAATTTGATCTGCCGCTGGTGGCCTACAACGTCAGCGGCGAATATTCGATGGTGAAAGCGGCCGCGCAAAAAGGCTGGATAGACGAACGCGCGATCGTCACGGAGACGCTGCTCGGGATGAAACGCGCCGGCGCGGACATCATTATCACTTATTTTGCCAAAGACATGGCGCGGTGGTTGCGCGCGAGACGTTAACCGGATGTATTTTCGGATGGATGAATGGTTAGGAAGATAAGATCCATAGGAGGGGATTCGGCATGAATCACACGATCGGACGGCGGGGCGAGGAACGGTCCCGGGAGGCTTTTGAAGAAGCGAAAAAGGTGCTGCCCGGCGGCGTCAACAGCCCTGTGCGGGCGTTTAAATCGGTCGGCTTAACGCCGATGTACATCGACCACGGGATCGGCTCCCGCGTGTACGATATCGATGGGAACAGCTTTATCGACTATGTGGGGTCCTGGGGCCCGCTGATTATGGGGCACGCGCACCCGGAGGTCGTTAAAGCGCTACAGGAGACGGCGGCGAAAGGAACGAGCTTCGGGGCGCCTACACTGCTGGAAACGGAGATGGCCAAGCTGGTTGCGGAACGCGTGCCTTCGATCGACGTTGTACGCATGGTCAATTCGGGAACGGAAGCGACAATGAGCGCGATCCGGCTGGCCCGGGGCTATACCGGACGCAGCAAAATCATGAAATTCGAAGGCTCCTACCACGGCCATGCCGACAGCCTGCTGATCAAGGCGGGCTCCGGTGTGGCGACGCTTGGTTTGCCGGACAGCCCCGGCGTGCCGGAAGGCGTGGCCGCGAACACGATTGCGGTGCCGTATAACGACCTGGAATCGGTGCAACTGGCTTTCGAGCGCTTCGGGGAAGAAATCGCCGGGGTGATCGTGGAGCCGGTTGCCGGCAACATGGGCGTCGTACCGCCGCAGCCGGGCTTTCTGGAAGGGCTGCGTAAAATCACGGCTCAGTACGGCAGTCTGCTGATTTTTGACGAGGTTATGACGGGCTTCCGCGTTCATATGAACTGCGCCCAAAGGCGTTTTGGCATCACGCCGGATTTGACCTGCCTCGGCAAGGTGATCGGCGGCGGTCTGCCGGTCGGCGCTTACGGCGGCAAACGCGAAATCATGGAGCAAATCGCCCCGACCGGCCCGATTTACCAGGCCGGCACGCTAAGCGGCAACCCGCTGGCGATGGCCGCCGGCTACACGACGCTGTCGCTGCTGACGCTGGAGGTATACGACCGGCTGGAGCGGCTTTCCGCCAAGCTGGCGGACGGATTCGAGCGAAACGCCAAGGAGCTCGGCATTCCGTGCACGATCAATCGCGTGGGCTCGATGGTCTGCCCGTTTTTCACGGACCGGCAAGTGGTTAACTATGAAACGGCCAGAAGCAGCGACCTCGATCTGTTCCGCCGTTATTTCGCCGCGCTGGTGGAGGAAGGGATCAATGTGGCGCCTTCGCAGTTTGAAGGCATGTTCGTATCCGGCGTGCATACCGACGAGGATATCGAGTTGACGATCGAAGCGCACCGCCGCGCGCTGCAAAAGCTGTGAACGCGCGGATTTCCGCTGTGCGCCGGGGCGAGTGGCTGGAGCTGATGCCCGGCAAACTGCCGCCAGCCGAAGGACAGGACCGGCTTTCTGCCGCCCTCGCCTGGCTCGAGGGGAGCTACGGTGCTCCCCCCAAGCTGCTGCGGCGGCTGCAGGCCGAAGGCGGCGTCAAGCTGGCCGGGGATCGGCTGCGCCTGCGGGTGTTTCCGCCAAGGGAGTCTGGATTTGCTCCGGTAGAATCGGAAGCTGAGCAGCTCACCATTTTGTACGAGGATGATTTTAGCCTCGTCGTACATAAGCCGGCCGGGGTCAAAGTCCATCCGGACGGCAGCGGAGCGGGTGCGGCTGCAAAGCCGGGGGCTCCGGCGCAGGCCACATTAGCCAATATGGTCACGGCGCTGTACGCCGGTCGCGGGGAAGCGGTGGCGGCCGCGCACATCCACCGCCTGGACGATTTCACGTCCGGGCCGGTGCTGTTTGCCAAAAACGAATATGCCCAGCTCAAACTGGACGAGGCGATGAGCCGTAAGGAGATCAGCCGGACGTACATCGCGTTTGTCCACGGCATCGTCAGCCCCGATCTGAAGGTCATCGATCAGCCGATCGGCCGGGACCGCCACCACAATCAGCGGCGCCGGGTTTCCCCAACCGGCAAGCCGGCGCTGACCCGGGTGGAACTCGTCGAGGTGTACCCGGCTCATGACGCCAGTCTGGTCCGGCTTACGCTGGAGACAGGACGAACGCATCAAATCCGCGTTCACCTGAGCGCCGCGGGGCATCCGCTTATCGGCGACGCGCTGTACGGAGGAAGCAAGGCGCGGTTGCCGCACCAGGCGCTGCACGGGGAACGCCTGGCCTTTCCCGATCCGCTCACGGGAGAGACCGTGGCAGTTGAAGATCCTTGGCCGGATGCTCTGCAAAAGCTGCACGCGGAGCTGTAACGGAAATGACCGTTCCTTTGCCGTGAGAAGGGAAGAGAGCACGAACTGCCCGTGTTTTTTGCGGAGGTTATCGGAATTTAACTGTATAAATGAGCTCAACCTAGAAATCGGTGTTTGACAGCCGGCTACCGGACGACGAATTATTAGCCTGCAAAATAGCGGAATATTATGTTCCTATTATCCGAAGTTCCAGTGTGTTAATCCCATTAGTGGATTTTTTTGTGCTTATTTTCCCGTGAGTGGTCCAGAACGTGGGCATTTCCTTGTGATCAGAGAAAATAGCGACATAAATTTCCGTTATTTCCCACAAATGGACGAATATCGCCTGAATAACGACATTTTTTGGTCTTATGTTTTTTGCTGCGGACTCCCGCTTTTGGCCCTATATTTACATAGTTGAAGTCAGGGGGGCTTTTTCCAAGCTTGGTCACTCAGTAAGTTGCCCCCCACCCCATCCTCACCATCTCCGCACACCAAAGCAACATCCAGGTATAATACCCGCACAATAGTTTGCAATGTCAATGTTCATTCGTATCAGGCAAAAAGCTGGCATGCACTCTTTTTCCAGGGCATATAGATAAAACGAGGATGATTTGGATCATGACAAATGGATGCTGAATCATGTTTGGATATGCTGAAAGGAGGTAGCGTTTTGGCTGATCATTCCTATGGTCTTCGTTTTGATATTTACGAGCGCGTTCATTTATCGGAAGATGTGATCGGCATTGAAGAGCTGGAGGAAATTGAACTTTTCCCGAAAATTCAGGTTATTCCCGGCGAGGAATATGCTTCATTAAGAGGTCATTTGCTTCTGGCCGGTTTGTATCGGGGGGAAGGGGAGACCCGCAGTCTGGAGCATTGGATCCCCGTAGAAATTACGATTCCGCTCAGCCGGGTGAACCGGCTGGAGGATATCACGGTGGAAATTGAAAATTTCGATGTGGATCTGCTCAGCGCGCGCAGCTTGAACATTACCGGCGTTTTGTCGCTCCAGGGGGTGGAAACATCCTCCCTGGCGGTGGAGGCCGACAACTGGAAGGATCGGGAATTTACGACCGCACATGTCGTTCCGGGCGTTCGTGACGAGGAGGAGACGGGTAGTCTCTCCTTAGCGGAACAGGAGGAAATCCATGCCGTACCAGAACTCCCGAAACTTACGGAATGGCAGGCGTTTCCGGAGGAAGTGCTGAAAGAGCAACGAAGCCCGGACGAGCCGACGCCGAAGCCGGACCCGGAGACGGAGCCGACCTCCCTATGGTTGGGGGAAGAGAACGTGGAGCCGCCTGCCGGGCCATGGACGGACAAGGAATACGCCCTTCCGGCCCAAAACATGCTGCCGCAAACGGAGTTTGAGCAGTTCAATGATGTGTGGTTCAAAGAGGTAATGTCCCCTTTTGCCGAGCCGGAAGCTGCCGACCGTTTGAATGAGCCGGTGAAACCTGAAGCCGTCCCCGCTCAAGCCGGTGAAAAAGAACCGCTGCAATTCGCAGCCCAGGAAAATGAACTGGTTAACGTAACGGCAAGCGAGGCGGAATCGCAAGAACCTGCCGTTCCTTCATTTTCCGAAGCCGTAGAGGAAAACGTAGCGGCCGGGCCGAATAAAGCCGCTGCCGAGGCCGCCAAGGAGCCGGAAAACGCCGTATTGCCGGAAAACCTGGCGCAGGCCGAAGCGGAGGAGAAAAAAGAACTGAAGATCGCGCTTGGCAGCAAAAAAGGCACCGAAGAAAAAGAAAGCGAGTCTTTTGGCCTCAAGAAGCTGATTTTTTCGCGGCCGCAGCACGAACTGCAAACGCAAGAAGCGTATTCCCCGACGGCGTCCGACGAGGCGGAGATCGGCGATGGCGAGGATCTCTTGTGGAAAAATCTTTTTATTCAAGGCAGCGAGGAACAAACCCCGTTCCGTAAGGTCAAGCTGGTGATCGTGCAGCGGGAAGAAACGCTGGATGACATTGCGGAGCGTTATCATTTGAGCTCCCGCGAGCTGCAGCTGTACAATCGCCTGTCCGAAAACCATTTGGCGGAAGGACAAATTTTGTATATTCCGTAGGCGTTTCATTCATGATGGACGGCTGAATATTGACTCCCGCAGGTTTCCAAGTTATGATAATATAGATTCAAGCAAAATGATTGTTGTCATCGACTTGGAATGGGAAGAGTAGGGCAGTGAACCCTTCAGAGAGCGGAGTTGGAACGCTGAAAGATTCCGCAGGATGTTAGCTGGCCGAAGTCGCCCGGGAGTCGTCCGTTTGAGCGGAGATAGCCGTTAGAACGGACCGGTAGCAGCCGTTATCTGCTTAAGTGTCGCGGTTTTTCAACTTTTTTGCCGGATCAATGGCGGCCGGCGAAGGAAGGCTGGATGCTGCGAAACAAAGGTGGTACCGCGAAAGTAAAGCCTTTCGTCCTTTGAGACGAAAGGCTTTTTTGTTTTTGCGGCGGGTGTCCGAGGGAGGAACGGCTCGCTGCAAAGGAAAGCGCCCGGGGATAATCGCGATCGCGGTCCAGCACACGATTATCTTAGGCAAACGAAGGCGATGCTTATTTGTAACGGAGGTTGAATGGTATGACGGAAAACCAAGGACAACAAAGTCAAACGGAAATGCCAACGACGTACGACCCCAAGTCGGCCGAACAGAAGTGGTACCGTTATTGGATGGAGGGGGGCTTTTTCAAAGCCGGGCAGCGTCCGGACGCGCAGCCGTTTACGATCGTAATCCCGCCGCCAAACGTGACCGGCATGCTGCATATCGGCCATGCGCTTGATTTTACACTGCAGGATATTTTGATCCGGACGAAACGGATGCAGGGGTATGACGCATTATGGGTGCCGGGGTCGGACCATGCGGGGATCGCCACGCAAACGAAAGTGGAGCAAAAATTGCGCGAGCAAGGCGTCAGCCGCTACGATCTGGGGCGCGAGAAGTTCCTGGAACGCGTCTGGGAATGGAAGGATCAATATGCCGCCACGATCCACGAGCAATGGGCAAAAATGGGCTTTTCGCTTGACTATTCGCGCGAGCGTTTTACGCTGGACGAGGGGCTTTCCCAAGCGGTTCGCGAAGTGTTCGTGAAGCTGTACGAAAAAGGCTTGATTTACCGCGGCAAATATATTATCAACTGGGATCCGGCCGCGCGCACTGCGCTGTCCGATATCGAGGTTGAATATAAAGAAGTGGGCGGCCACCTGTATCATCTGCAGTATCCGCTCAGCGACGGCAGCGGATTTATCACCGTGGCGACGACGCGTCCGGAGACGATGCTCGGCGATACGGCCGTGGCGGTTCATCCGGAGGACGAACGGTACCGGCATCTGGTCGGTAAAACGCTCCGCCTTCCGATCGTCGGCCGGGAAATCCCGATTATCGCGGATGAATATGTCGAAAAAGAATTCGGCAGCGGCGCGGTAAAAATTACCCCGGCGCACGATCCGAACGACTTCGAGGTGGGCCTGCGCCATAACCTGCCGCAAATCAACGTCATGGACGAAAGCGGCACGATGAATGGGGAAGCCGGCAAATACCAAGGGCTGGACCGCAGCGAATGCCGCAAGCAAATCGTCAAGGATTTGCAGGAGCTTGGCGTTCTCATTAAAATCGAAGACCACATGCATCAGGTCGGACACAGCGAACGGACGGGCGCAGTGGTCGAGCCGTATTTGTCGACCCAGTGGTTCGTGAAAATGAAACCTCTCGCGGAAGCGGCCATCGCGGCGCAAAAATCCGGGAAAGGCGTCAACTTCGTACCGGACCGCTTCGAAAAAACTTATTTGCACTGGATCGAAAACGTACGCGACTGGTGTATTTCCCGCCAGCTGTGGTGGGGGCACCGGATTCCGGCCTGGTACTGCGAGGCGACCGGCGAAATGGTTGTGGCCCGCAGCGAAGAGGAAGCCCGCGCCAAACTTGGACGAGACGATCTGAAGCAGGACGAGGACGTACTCGATACGTGGTTCAGCTCGGCTTTGTGGCCGTTTTCGACATTGGGCTGGCCGGACGAATCCAGTGCGGACCTGAAGCGTTATTTCCCGACCGACGTGCTTGTGACCGGGTACGATATTATCTATTTCTGGGTAGCGCGGATGATTTTCACGTCACTCGAATTCAAAGGCGAAATTCCGTTTAAGGATGTGCTGATGCACGGGCTCGTGCGTGACAGCGAAGGGCGGAAAATGTCCAAATCGCTGGGCAACGGCGTCGATCCGCTTGAAGTGATCGAGAAATACGGTACGGACGCGATGCGCTACATGATTTCGACAAGCAGCACGCCGGGGCAGGATCTGCGCTTCCGGTGGGAACGCGTCGAACAGGCGCGCAATTTCGCAAACAAAATCTGGAACGCCTCCCGGTTTGCTTTGATGAATCTGGATGGCGTGACTTACGACGATATCGATATCAGCGGAGAATTGTCGACGGCAGATCGTTGGATTTTGCACCGTTTCAACGAGACGGCCAAAGAGATCACCCGCTTGATTGACGCTTACGAGTTCGGGGAAACCGGGCGCCTGCTGTATAACTTTATTTGGGACGATCTTTGCGACTGGTACATCGAATTCGCCAAGCTATCCTTCTACGGGGAAGATGCTGCGGCCAAGCGGAAAACGCAATCGGTGCTGGCCTTCGTGCTGGATCGTACGCTGCGGATGATCCATCCGTTCATGCCGTTTATTTCCGAGGAAATATGGCAGCATTTGCCGCATCAAGGCGATACGATTACGCTGGCTGCATGGCCTGAATACGACCCGGCTTTGGAAGCTCCGGACGCCGTTCAGGAAATGAATCTGCTGATCGACATCATCCGCGCCGTGCGCAATATCCGCGCTGAAGTGAACGTGCCGATGAGCAAAAAGATCGAGCTCGTCGTTAAGCCGGGCAGTTCTGAAACGCGCGAAGTGATCGCCCGCAACGAACATTATATCCGCCGGTTCTGCAACACTTCGGAATATGAAGCGTCCTTGACCGCGGCCGTTCCCGGCAAGGCGATGACCGCCGTCGTGACCGGAGCCGAACTGTATTTGCCGCTGTCCGGGCTGATCGACATTCAGCAGGAAATCGAGCGTTTGAACAAAGAGCTTGATCACCTGAACAAGGAAGTGGAACGGGTGGAGAAGAAGCTCGCCAACGAAGGGTTCGTGTCCAAAGCGCCGGCAAAAGTCATCGAGGAGGAGCGCGCCAAGATGGCCGATTATGCCGAAAAACGCGACAAGGTGCTGGCCCGGATTGAGGAACTTAAGGGCTAGGCAGGCAAACTAATTCAAAATGAAGGTGAAGACCATGGGGGATCTTACAGACGAAGATATACGGCCGCTTGCGCTGGACAGCTATGATGAAGCGGTCAACTGGATAAACGGGCTGATTCCGTTCGGAATCCGCCCGGGACTGGAACGCATCGAGCTGATGATGGAGCGTTTGGGAAATCCCGAGCGGAGGCTGAAATTTATACATGTCGCCGGGACGAACGGCAAAGGTTCGTCCTGCGCTTTTCTGACCCGGACCCTGCGCGAATGCGGTTACCATGTCGGAACGTTTACGTCTCCTTATATCACGAAATTCACGAACCGTTTTCAATATGACGAAGCGGATATTCCCGAAGAGACGCTCCTTGAGCTCGCGCGCCGGGTGTTGCCGCTCGTGCGGGAAATTGCCGAAACCGAGTTCGGTTCGCCGACGATGTTTGAGGTCAGCACGGCCATTGCGATCCTTTATTTCGCCGAGGTCTGTTATCCCGATGTTGTAGTATGGGAGACTGGCCTTGGGGGAAGGATGGATGTTACCAATATCGTCACGCCGATCGTTTCGCTGATTACGAATATCGGCTATGATCATATGGACGTGCTTGGCGATACCATCGAGCTGATCGCCCGCGAGAAAGCGGGTATCATCAAACCCGGGGTTCCGGTGGTGAGCTGCGTGGAGCAGCCGGAAGCGATTGCGGTGTTAAAGGAAACGGCTGAGGCCAAGCGGGCGAACCTTTATTTGCTCGGCGAGCAGTTTAGGTTTGAACGCCTGGAGGTTGGCAGTAAAGCGCAAACGCTGCGGTTTCAAGGTCCTTTTCGCGAACTGGACGTGGCCATCGGCATGCAGGGGGAGCATCAATGCAAAAATGCGGCCGGAGTGATGATGGTCCTCGAAGTGTTGCGGCAGTATATGGCCTTCATTTTGGAAGACGAGCAACTTTTGGACGGCTTCCGCTCCGCCTTCTGGGCGGGACGTCTTGAGCTGGTGATGGAGGAGCCGCGCATCGTGCTGGATGGGGCCCATAACCCGGAAGGCGCGGCGGCGCTGGCAAAAAGCCTTCCGGAAGTTTACCGTTACCGCAAGCTGCATATGATGATGGGGATGTTAGCCAACAAGCATCATCTCGGCTACTTCAAGCATATATTACCAATAGTGGATACGCTTATTCTGACCGAGCCCGATTTTCGCCGGAAAATGGATGCCAACGCGTTAAATGAGCTCGTGACCGAACTTAAGGGATCTGAAGCGAAAGCGGAGTTGAATATCATCGTAGAACGTGACTGGAAAAAGGCCCTTTCGCTTTTGGAGTCACGGACGGAACGGGAGGATCTAGGGGTAGTGACGGGCACGTTGTATTTGATATCGGACGTGCGGGCGGCCCTTTTGCATCAAACCGATTCTGAAAAAGGCTGGTGACCATTTTGTTAAATACTACGGAACAACATGTACACTTTATCGGCATCGGCGGCTATGGCATGAGCGCCATTGCCCGCGTCATGCTGGAAATGGGCTATACCGTCACCGGATCGGATGTCGCAGCCCAGGAGTTAACGGAGAAGCTCGCCGCTAAAGGAGCGAAAATCTATATCGGACATACGGCCGAGCATGTGCACGGAGCAGACTTGGTCGTGTATTCGACGGCGCTGCCGCAGGACAACGTGGAGCGGATTGAAGCGCAGGAGCAGGGAATCCCGATCCTGCATCGCTCGCAAATGCTCGCCCGGCTGCTGAATGAGCGGAGCGGGATCGCGGTGGCCGGGACGCACGGCAAGACGACGACTTCCTCAATGATCGCGCTGGTGATGGAGAGTTGCGGGGCGGACCCCACTTACATTATCGGCGGCGAACTGATGGATGTCGGCACGAACGCCAAAGCGGGACAGGGCAAGTTCGTTGTCGCGGAAGCGGACGAGAGCGACGGCTCCTTCCTGCAGTATCATCCTTGGATTGGCGTCGTAACCAACATCGAGGCCGACCATTTGGAAAATTACGGCGGCGAATTCGGCCGTCTTAAGGAAGCATATGTTCAATTTTTGAACCAGATTAAACCGGGAGGCAAGGCGGTCGTTTGCGGCGATGACCGGAATGTGGCGGAACTGATGCCGAAGCTGGCGTGCGGCACGATCACTTACGGGATCGACACGGCCTGCGATTATTCGGCCCACGACATTGAGTTGGGCGATCGCTGCGTTACGTTCAAGATGAGACGCGGCAACGAAGAGTTGGGCACGGTCGAATTGTCCGTTCCGGGCCGGCATAATGCGTATAACGCGATGGCCACGGTCATCGTCTGCTTGGAAGCGGGAATTCCATTCGCGGATATTACCGAAGCGTTGCGGAAATTCCATGGGGCGAAGCGGCGTTTTCAGGTGTTGGGGGAAGCGGACGACATCCTCATCATCGACGATTACGCCCACCATCCGACGGAGATTCAGGCCACGATCGCGGCGGCCAAAGCGACCGGCAAACGGATTATCGCCGTCTTTCAGCCGCAGCGCTATACGCGCACCTTCTTCCTGCTCGATGCGTTCAGCCGGGCGTTTGGCGACGCGGATGAAGTGATCATTACCGACATCTACTCCCCGGCCGGGGAGAAGCAGATTGAAGGGGTGCATTCCGCGAAGCTGGTGGAATTGATCAAGGAAAACAGCAACGCTGGAGCCCGGTATCTGCCGACAAAGCAGGACGTGCTTCAGGAACTGCAAGGCCGGCTCCAGCCCGGCGATCTGGTGCTCACGATGGGCGCCGGGGATATCTACAAGGTTGGCTACGAACTGGCCAAAGGATTGTCCAGCTAACGGCCAAGCTGCACTGAGCAAAAACATCATGTATACCGTTAAATACTAGTGCTCCCTCCGGGGAGCATTTTTTACATCTTATAAAATTTATAACTCAACTTTCGCAGCAAAAAGTCGGTAGACAAACCTTGATTTAGCTGGGTAAAGCAGCAATCCATTGCCGGAGCTGACGCTGAATCAGAGGCGGACAGGGTCTTCCCTAAATCGGGCAAGCAACTCGACCGCTTTGCTGCGATTCCGCTCAAACCTATTGGTGGCTTGGTGTCCCTGCCTGCAGCCTTTGCACGATTATCCCTTTCGTTCAGAGAGCAGGGGGTGGGGTCTAGAGCAAGGGTTACCAAAAAAGAGAGAAGAAAAAGAGAGAAGAAAAAGAGAGAAGAAAAAGAGAGAAGAAAAAGAGAGAAGAAAAAGAGAGAAGAAAAAGAGAGGAGGAAAAAATGAGGCGGTTCAGGTGAGAATTTTGGCTTGATAAGGGAACGTACGTTTGGTATAATGAAGTAAATCGAACGTGCATTCGTAAATTCTTGATTCGGAGGGCGAGCGGATTTGGAAGTCAATTCGGGAACGGAACTTCAACCATTCACCAGCCGTTATAACAACGAGCAGGCCTGCATGGAGGCGCTGATCGCGATGAAGTGGCCGAACGGTTTTGTCTGCCCGCGCTGCGCTCACACCCGGTGCAGTCGTTTGACCTCCCGGCATATCCCCTTATTCGAGTGCGGAAGGTGCAAACATCAAACGTCGGCTTTGGTCGGCACGATTTTTGAAGGAACACATCTGCCCCTGCTCAAGTGGTTCGAGGCCCTGGAGTTGTTCCTGCTCCCGGACGGCATCTCGGCGAGGCGGCTGAGCCAGGTGATCCGAGTCACCTACAAAACCGCCTGGTTGATGCTGCACAAAATACGCCATGCCGCCGGGGAATTCGATGCCCAGGAGCTGCTCAGCGGAGACGTGAAGGTGAACAGTGATCTGTACGGGCGTAATCCGTCCCGGTGTCAGTTTCTGCATCCGTATGCCTCAGCGGTCGTAGCGGGATGCACGGTAACGGAGTCGGGCGAGCCGGAGCAGGTCAAAATCCGCCTGGTGCCGCATAAGAGAGGAGACGGGAAAAGGGCAAACCGTCTCGAACTCGCCGCGTTCATCAACGGGCATGTGGATGTCCGTACATCGGTGGTACAGTCGTTTCCTCTAGCATTTCGACTGTATGCGCCCTTGCGGAAAGTGGTGAGAGAGGCGTGGGAATCACTGAAGAGTACATATATAGCCTTGGGGCTGAAGCATCTGCAGGCGTACCTGAACGAATATACCGGACGCCGCCGGCTGCACCTGCCCGGAGCGGAAGAAACGATGCGGCAGAAGTTGCTGCGCATGTGTGTGGCGATTCCGGCGATTCCTTACCGCCGGCTGATCGCACGCCAACCGAACCAGCCCCTTGCAGCTGCGGCCTGATCGAGATGCTTGAACGGTAGGGGTTAGCTTGATGCGGATCAACTTAATGGGTAGGGGTTAGCATGGACAGTGCGGGCTACAGCAAAATCACGGTCTTTTCGTTTCCCTCGCGTCTTGTCCTTGATCTCCTGGCTTGATCTTCTGTCTTGATCTCTTGTCCGGTCTGTTTCACCTCCCCTAAACCTGCTCCTTCTCCTAAGCCCGTCTAAATTATCTCGAACCTATCTGTTTCTCCACCAAATATTTTCTTCTCCCGAGCTTGTCTGTTTCTCTGTTACCCTGATCAAACGGGATAATCATGCAAAGCGTCCGGAAAGCGAGTATTGATCTACCGCCAACCCAAGAAAAGAATACTTTAATTCGTTTGGCAGTTGATTTAGGTCGGGCTGATGTCTTAAACAATGAAAGACACCTCTTCTGTCTGATCGTAGAAGCTCGTCACTCTCGCTTTACCAAACGAAGCGGTGTTTTTCTATTTTGCCAGCCGCCTATCTTAATTCTTTGAAAACCTTGGGTCCGTTAGGCTGATGGGCGGATAAGGTCGCTGGTGTCCGTTAGAGCAGCGTCCAAGTTTAGGAAGAGCCGAACTCCAAGGCATATCAGTCTTCCTTTTCTCATAAGGTAGGATAGATGAATGGACAAGGAGCGTGCGGACCGTGAACAAAGCGAAAATGACATTCCGGTTTGACCAAAACGGACGGGAGGTTCGGGCGATAAGCCCGGATCAAGGCCATGAAAAAAACGATGCGCCCGCGTGGCGGTATGCGGTTGAACTCCCGGCAGAGGATACGCCATGGAAAAAGGAACACGAAGCCGAAGTCGTTCCTGTAGAGAGACCTGCCCGATACCGTGCGGTGGAGGCGGCGGAATCGTGGGGCGATCCGTTTACCGATCATACCGGCATGGGGTTGACGGTTTTTCCGGGAGGGCGGGCAAAAGGCGATTTGGGGGATGAAGCGGACGATTTTGATAAATCGGGAATATCGCACAGGCCTGAAGAAGTGGTGACCGATCCATACAGCGTGCGGGATCACGACGATGATCCATGGGGCCCTCGATTTGAGGATACGCCTTATTACACTCGTCCCCCCAAATCGTCCGGCTCTGGCTGGAAGGTGGCGGGTTCGTTAACCGGGGCGATCGTTACCGGCGCTTTATTCGGCTATGTCGTATTGTCCCTGTTTAACCAGGAAATGCAGCTCCCGCTGCCAGGGATCGGCTCGCCGCAACAAAGCGCGGCCGATCAGGCGGCCAGCCTTCCGGCAATGGCCGAAATTGGAGCGGAAGGAGAGACGATGGAGGAATCCATCCCGCAGATCAGCTTTGCGCTTCCGGAACAGACGTACTATTTTCTTCAATATGGGGTGTTCAGCACGGCTCAAGGGGTGCAGCTGGCGCAGGAGGAACTGCAGGCTTCCGGGCTTGCGGCCGCGCGCGATACGGTCGATGAGAAAAGGGTCTACGCGGGCGTATCGACGGACCGGGAACAATCCAAGCTGCTAAGCGGCCAATTGAAAGCCGCCGGCGTGCACCTGATCCTGCATGAGGTGGCTTTGCCCGCCACAGCCAGCGCGGAGTTTGCGGGCGACCGGGGGACGCTCGAGGGGTACATGGCGCAAAGCGCCGAGCTCGTGCATTTGCTGAGCACTACATCGGCATCCCTGCTTAGTGAGGCTGACCCGCAGCCGCTGGGCGGCGAGGCGGTTAAGCAATTGGGGCGGATGCATCAATCCTGGACAGAGAGCGCGGCGGCGGTGCGGGGCAAATGGCCGACGGCTCTGGAACCTTACGCCGGAGAAATGGAAAAGGCGATAAACGGGGCTGTCGAAGCTTTGGGGGAATTTAATAAAAGCCGAGCGAAAACGCTGCTGTGGGAGGTGCAAAACGAGATGATGCGCTTCATCATGGCCGAGCAGATTATCATTCACGGCGTGAACCCTGGAGAGAACCGCTGAAGCATATTCGAGGCGAGGGATGGAAATACTTTCCCCTGCCTTTTTTGTGTTTGTATTGAGCATGAATTAATCTTATAATAAGTTAGTGTCAAAAAATGGCGAGGATGACAGCGGTAAGTTGTCGATTGCCCCCGCCTTGTGAATTCCTTGAAGGAGAGTCCACTATTGGAAACCGCACAATTACGCCGGATTATTCTCGCTTCCACATCACCCCGCAGGCGTGAATTGATCTCTTCTTTACAAATCCCGTTTCAAGTCGTGCCAAGCCATGCGGATGAATCGACACCGCCAGGGTGGGCACCGGAGCAAATCGTTATGGAACTTGCCGGCCGAAAGGCGGATGCGGTATATCATTCGCTGGAGGCGTCCGAACGGGATGCGGTGATTGTCGGCAGCGACACGATCGTCGTCCGCGATGGGGTTGTCCTCGGCAAGCCGCAGGATGAAGCCGAAGCAGCCGGGATGCTGCGATCCTTGCAGGGACGCAGCCATACCGTATTTACCGGCGTGGCTTGCGTGGACGGTTTAATCGGCAGAAGAAAGGTTGAATACCGTTCGACGCTGGTGACGATGAAGGCGTTGTCCGAAGCGGAGATTCAGGCCTACGCCCGGAGCGGGGAAGGTCTGGACAAAGCCGGGGCCTACGCCATTCAAGGCCTGGGGGCCACGATTGTCACCGGCATAGAGGGTTGTTACTTTAATGTCGTTGGTTTACCTTTGTCTTTGCTTGTAGATATGCTGGCGGATTTCGGCATTCGCGTACTTTAAGAAGTAGTTCAAAAAGT
Organism: Paenibacillus macerans; assembly: GCF_023715465.1. Classification (GTDB taxonomy): domain Bacteria; phylum Bacillota; class Bacilli; order Paenibacillales; family Paenibacillaceae; genus Fontibacillus; species Fontibacillus macerans_A. The sequence goes on along the minus strand of NZ_JAMBOE010000005.1, from coordinate 21,825 downwards.
CAGCTTTTGATCACGAAGCAGGTCAAGAAGCGGATTCGACGTCGAATCTTGAATTCAGTCGGGCCTTCCGTTGCTCACGTACCCAAAACGTACGCTCCGCTACTCAGTCCCTAGCTTCATCCAACCTTCTCGGTGCTGAAAATCCGACTTTTTGAACACTTATTTTGGGATCGGTCGGTCAACCGCTCTTGCCGAAAGGCCGCTTGGAAGTGGTAAAGCATATCCTTCCGCAGACGTATAGGAAGCGATGCCCGGGAAATCCCGGGCTTAGCTCATAAAACTATCGGAAGCGAGGGATTGTGCATGAAATCCACTTCTTACATGCTCAGAGATCTTCCTATGGAGGAACGGCCAAGAGAACGTATGATGGAGTTTGGCCCGGGAGCGCTCAGCAACGCGGAGTTGCTGGCGATATTGCTTCGAACGGGCACGCGCAGCGAATCGGCCATTCACATGGCCCAGCGTGTGTTGTCCGAAATCGGCGGCATTCGCGGTCTCGTCGATCTTAGTTTAGATGAAATGGTTCAGATTAGGGGCATCGGCCCGGCGAAAGCGATCGAGCTTAAAGCGGGGATCGAGCTGGGACGGCGGCTGGCCAAATCAAGGCTGCCGGAGTCCGAAACGGTCCGCAGCCCGCAAGTTGTGGCGGAGCTGCTGATGGAACAGTTGCGGTATTTGCAGAAGGAACATTTTGTTTGTCTTTTTTTGAATACGAAAAATCATATCATTGCTCAAGAAACGCTTTCCATCGGAAGCCTTAACGCTTCCATCGTTCATCCGCGCGAGGTGTTTCGCGCCGCGATCAAGTGTAGCAGCGCTTCGGTTGTTTGCGCACACAATCATCCGAGCGGCGATCCGACGCCGAGCGCAGAAGACATCCGGATGACCAGCCGGCTTTGCGAAGCTGGCGAGATCGTAGGCATTGACGTGCTGGATCATATTGTTATCGGAGATGGAAAATTTGTTAGTTTGAAGGAGCAGGGCTTGATGTAATATAATAGTTTAGATACAGAAGGAAAGGAAGAAAACAGCATGTTGGGTGGCTTTACGAAAGACTTGGGAATCGATTTGGGAACGGCGAATACGCTCGTTTATACGCGCGGTAAAGGAATCATAGTAAGAGAACCATCGGTAGTGGCGATACATACCGATACGAAAAATATTGTCGCCGTCGGTGAATCCGCAAAAAAGATGATCGGCCGGACCCCTGGCAACATTCGGGCGATCCGTCCGATGAAAGACGGGGTTATCGCCGATTTCGATACAACGGCTACCATGATCAAATACTTTATCAACCAGGCGCAGAAGCAGCGTTCGCTGTTCCAACGCCATCCGAATGTAATGGTTTGTGTGCCGTCGGGAATTACGGCGGTTGAGCAGCGCGCCGTTGAGGACGCGACGAAGCAGGCCGGAGCGCGCGAAGCCTATACGATCGAAGAGCCTTTTGCCGCAGCGATCGGCGCCGATCTGCCGGTTTGGGAACCGACCGGGAGCATGGTAGTCGATATCGGCGGCGGCACCACCGAAGTAGCGGTCATTTCGCTCGGCGGCATCGTCACAAGCAAATCGGTGCGTGTGGCCGGGGATGAAATGGATGAAGCGATCATCCAATATATCAAACGTCAATATAATTTAATGATCGGGGAAAGAACCTCGGAACAGATGAAGATGGATATCGGATCGGCTATGGCTCTCGAGCAGGTGGAAACGATGGAAATCCGCGGGCGCGATCTCGTTAGCGGGCTTCCGAAGACGATCACGATCACCTCGGACGAAATTTCTGAAGCGCTCAGCGATACGGTTGGCGCGATCGTTGAAGCCGTCAAGGTCACCCTTGAGAAATGTCCGCCGGAACTTGCCGCCGATATTATGGATCGGGGCATCGTATTAACCGGTGGCGGCGCCTTGCTGCGCAATCTGGACAAACTGCTGGCCGGCGAAACGGGGATGCCCGTCATCGTGGCCGAAAATCCGCTGGACTGCGTAGCGATCGGCACAGGCCGCGCTTTGGACAACATTCACTTGTTCAAATCCAAGAGCAGCTCCGCTCTTCGCTCCAGACGCTGATCCATCGTCATAACGATGCAAACACCCCTTATCACGAAGCGGCGCCGTCCTTGTAAAATTGGGCGGCCTATGCCGTTTTTATCAAGAAAACGTAAGGTTGGAGGGTGCTGAAACTGTTTAAGCTGCTAGGCAATAAAAGATTGTTTATTTTGCTCATGGGACTTATTTTATTTATTGCGGTTATGGGTTTTACGCTGGGGCCAAGAACCTCCCTGTCCTGGCCGGAAAAATTCGTCAAAGACACGGTTGGCTTCGTGCAATACGTGTTTTACAAGCCCGCTAGCTACATAGCGGGCTTGTTTGAAGATATCGCGAACCTGCGCGCGCTGCAGGAAGAAAACGAGCAGCTTAAAATTGCGTTATCCCATTATACCCGGGATAAAGTGACTTATAACCGGATTGCGCAAGAGAATGAGCGGTTGCAAGACAAGTTGCACTTTACTGAAGAGCAGAAAAAAATGTACGACTATACCTGGAAAATCGCTCAGGTCATCAGCGTTAACGATGATCCTGTGAACAGCACAATCGTGCTGAATATAGGGGCTCGGGAAGGCGTGAAGGAAGGGATGGCCGTTAGCTCCGAGAAAGGGCTTGTCGGTGTCATCAGCCACGTCAGCAACTTTACTTCCTCCGTAAGGCTGGCGACCTCGATGGACGCCAAAGACCCGAATTCGAACGGAATCGCCGTGACGGCGCTAGGTAAAGAAAATGACGTGTTCGGAATGATCGAGACGTATGACAAGGAGAAGGGCGTATTTCTTATGACCCGGATTGAGGATCCGAAGCCGCTCGCCGAAGGGGATCTCATCGTATCTTCGGGCGTCGGCGGCGTCTTTCCACGAGGTATGATCATCGGTACGGTGCAGGATGTTCAGGTTGGCGAATACGGCCTGACGTATACCGCGACAGTGAAGCCGGAGGCCAGCTTTACCGACTGGAAGGAACTGTTCGTCGTGTTCACGCCGGAAGTACCGGAAATGCCGGAAGGTGAAGGCAGTGAGTAAACGAAAGTATATTTTGCTTCTGCTGCTCTTCGGTTTGTTTATCGTGGAAGGAACCATCGTACCTTGGCTAATTCCTGGCCCATGGCAAGCACGGATCGTTCCGCACTTGGTTTATATCTGCCTTTTGTTCGTTTCGGTTTACGACCATCGCCATGCTGGGCTGATTCTGGGGCTTGTGTTCGGGTTGCTTCACGATGTCGTTTATTACGGAGCGTTGATCGGCGCGTATTCCTTCGCCATGGGATTGTCCTGTTATTTGATGGGCCTTTTATCCCGTTCGCGGCGCGCGCCTATGCCGCTCATGATGATTATCGTGATTTTCGGCAGCCTGCTGTTCGATTCCATTTTGTTCGGCACTTATTCCCTGTTCGAATTAACGCATCAGCCGTATACCTGGGCGCTCCAAAATCATATCATCCCCAATCTGTTCGTTCAGTTCCTGTTTGCTCTGGCGATTTACGTCCCTCTGCGCAAGCAGCTCGAAATGATGACCAAAAGGCGTTCCCCCGAGGAGAAGGCTTGACGTCCGCGTACTTTTCCTTGCCGCTCAAGCAGGAACTTTTCTGCTCCTGCACGAATTGATAAGGAGGGAGGGACAGGCTAATGACGGTGAAATCCAACCACGTGACGATCAAAGGAATCAAGGACGGCCTGGTTTTCCTGCTGGACGACAAGTGCGATTTCTCAAGTCTTCTGGAGGAACTCCGCTATAAATTGGAGTTTAGCCATCAGAATATTCTAACGGGGCCGATCATTCACGTTGACGTGAAGCTTGGCATGAGGCTTGTTACCGAAGATCAGAAAGAAATGATTCTTGATATATTGAAACAAAAAGGCAATCTGCTTGTCCGTTCCATCGAAACGCCTGCGCTTGCACAGGAAAAAGACGAAAACGCGGTTACGACGCTCGCCGGGATCGTCCGGTCGGGGCAGGTGCTTCGCCAGGACGGGAATTTGTTGTTTATCGGGGACGTAAATCCCGGCGGGACGATCTGCGCGACCGGGGACATTTTGATCCTCGGCGCCCTGCGGGGGATGGCTCACGCCGGCGTCTCCGGCAATGAGAAAGCGGTTATTGCCGCCTCTTATTTGGCCCCGACGCAGCTGAGGATCGCCGAAACGATCAGCCGCCCGCCAGACGAGTGGGAGAATCGGGAGACGAGCATGGAGTTCGCTTTTTTGCGGGACGGGAAAATGCAAATTGATAAAATCATCAATATGACCCGGGTCAGACCGGATTTTAACGTGTTTAAAGGGGTGTGAATGATGGGAGAAGCTATCGTAATTACGTCCGGCAAAGGCGGCGTTGGCAAAACGACGACCTCGGCCAATATCGGAACCGCGCTTGCGCTGTTGGGCAAAAAAGTGTGCCTGGTCGATACGGACATCGGTTTGCGCAATTTGGATGTGGTCATGGGCCTGGAGAACCGGATCATCTACGATTTGATCGACGTGGCCGAAGGCCGCTGCCGGTTAAACCAGGCGCTTGTGAAGGACAAGCGGTTCGACGAGCTGTACATGCTGCCTGCCGCCCAGACGAAAGACAAAAACGCCATCTCGCCCGAGCAAGTCAAAGACATTGTGCTTGAGCTGAAGAAGGACTTCGAATACATCATCATCGACTGCCCGGCCGGCATTGAGCAGGGCTTCAAAAACGCGATTGCCGGAGCGGATCAGGCAATTGTCGTGACGACGCCGGAGCATGCCGCCGTCCGCGATGCTGACCGGATTATCGGCCTGCTGGAAAATTCGCATATCGGCGCGCCCAAGCTCATCGTCAACCGGATCAAGGTGAACATGATGAAAGCCGGGGACATGCTGGATATCGAGGGGATTTTGCAGGTGTTGAACATCGATCTGATCGGTATCGTTCCGGATGACGAGAAAGTCATCAAAGCGGCCAACAGCGGTGAACCGACAGTCATGAACCCCGATTCAACTGCGGCCATCGCCTATCGCAACATCGCGCGGCGCATTTTGGGAGATACGGTGCCCCTGATGCTGCTCGATCAAAAGAAGGGCGTATTTACGCGCTTCAAGAAGTTTTTCGGAATGGGTTGATCTTCGTTGTTGTTTAAACTGAAAAAGCTGGACTGGGTGATGGTCGGAATATTGGCCTTGTTCATGGTATTCAGCACCCTTTTGGTCCGTAGTGCCATTGCCCCGTATGAATCGGAATTTCAAGGATATGATTTAAGGACCGTTATTTTTTATATTCTCGGCTTTATTGTCGTGTTCGGGATGGCGCTGGTCGATTATCGTTCCCTGCTTCGTTACAGCTGGTATGGATACGGGGCAGGTTGTCTTCTGCTTATTTTGGTGTATTTGTTTGCGCCGGAAATCAACGGAGCGCGCAGCTGGTTTCGGATCGGCAGCCTGCTGTTTCAGCCGGCCGAGCTGGTCAAGGTCATCCTGATTCTGGTCACGGCGTACCTGCTTGGCCGGAGGCAGGGTCAGGCATTACGCTTCCGCGGCGATATTGTGCCGATTTCGCTGATCACGCTTGTTCCGTTTTTTCTGGTGCTTATTCAGCCGGACCTCGGCAACGCGATTATTTATCTGGTGGTTTTTGTTGGCATGATGTGGATCGGCAATGCGAAATACAGCCATGTGCTGATCGCCCTGACGGCCGCCGTTGCGGCCTTGATTGTGTTTGTGACGCTGTTTAATGCGTACAATGAGCAGATCCGCGATTATTTGGAAAGCCATAAGAAGGTGCATTGGTACCAGCGGATCAATACGTTTATCAATCCGGACCAGGCTTCCAACGACGATAAACACCAATCGAACTACGCCAAGATCGCCATCGGTTCCGGGGGGCTGCTCGGCGACGGGTACATGAAGGGCGAACTGAAGAACAAAAAGTTCGTGCCCTATCCTTACTCGGATTCGATTTTTGTCGTGGTGGGCGAGGAGTTCGGCTTCCTGGGTTCTTCGCTGCTGCTGCTGCTTTATTTTTTGTTTATTTACAGGATGATCCTCATCGCGCTGCGCTGCATCGACAAAAGGGGCGCCTACATCATCGTTGGGATCGTGGCGATGTTCTTGTTCCAAATCTTCGAAAACGTCGGTATGATGATCGGCCTGATGCCGATTACCGGCATTACGCTGCCGTTTATCAGCTATGGGGGGACCTCGCTGCTGATCAACATGCTGTGTATCGGGCTGGTGTTCAGCATTAAGCTGCATCAGGAAAAGTATAAAGTAGAGTGAAACAAGCCGGTGCCGGGGTGGCGCCGGTTTTTTTGTTCTTATAGAATTTATAAAATTTTGGACATGGTGGAGGCGATGCGCAGGTAGAGAGCCTTATTTACCTCAAATCGTCCTGGATGAACTGGTTTTGAGCGAAATCGGGTCATGTGTGTCCGTTAACCTGGGAAATACCCGGCAAATGGGCGGATAAGGTCGCTGGTGTCCGTTAGAGCAACGTATAGTCTCCTGTTCATATTCCGGCCAAGCCCTTCATAAAAATATTACTACCAGATATTTCGAGTGGGCTACTGCGGTTTGGGTACGCCGCTCAACGAAACGCCTGACTAGACCGGGGGGACTGAGGAGATGGACGTGAAATCAAATGTGAAAAAACGAAGAGCGGAGCGGATTAGGCAGCTGACGATGGAGGATGCGGCCGGTCTTCTCCTCCCGGATAGGGGGCGGGATTCCGGTAGCTATAGCGCGGTTCGGCCCGGGCTGGGCGGTTCGATGGACTCTAAAGCAGAGGCTCGTCCTGGAGGACATCCGCAGAGCGACGAAACGGGGAATTCAGGACTCGAAGCCGAACGCGACCCCGAGTTGCTGTGGAAACGCGGGCAAGGCCGCTGGGAGGAGCTTTATGGCGGTTTTGGCGGCAGAGAAGACCCCCCGCCCCCGGCAGGCAAACGTTCTTCCTTTTGGACGACGATGTTTACTCGGCTTGTGATCAGCGCGCTGCTGTTTTTGGGGTTTTGGGGAATAGAACGGTACGAGCCGTCCTGGTCGCTTCCGATTCGAGCGTTTGTCGCGCAGTCGCTGACCGAAGAGATGGATTTTCAGGCGGTAGAAACCTGGTATGAACGTTATTTCGGCGGTGCGCCGTCATTTATTCCGATTTTTAAGCACCATGAAGACAACGGGGTAAAGGTCGGGGCAACAAGCGGATTCATTGCTCCCGTCTCCGGCAGCCCTGCCGGCTCGTTTGCGCTCAGCTTGAAGGGGGTCGAAATGATTCCGGAGCGGGCGGAGAACGGAGTTGTTCAGGTGAAAAGCATAGGAACCGGGCGGGTTCTCAGCGTAACCCGGGATCCGGCGATGGGCGTGACCGTCACGGTCCAGCATGCCGATGGATACATCTCCATCTACGGCCGCCTGGAGCAAACCGCCGTCGAAAAAGGGGATTGGCTGGAAGGGGGCGATATCGTCGGCACGCTTCCTCCAGGAACGGAACCGCCGCTCCCGACCTTGTATTTTGCGCTGCAAAAAGATAACCGGTATATCGATCCGGCGGATGTGATTCCATTTGATTAAATGGGGCGGAATGACGATTTCCTTTCATCCTCTGTTTGTTATCATTATGCTCATGTCGGTATTGACCGGCCATTTTTTGGAGCTGCTGTCCCTGTTTGCGATCGTTTTTATCCATGAGCTCGGCCATGTGGCTGCGGCGCGGATGTATGGAATCCGCGTGCTGTCCGTGCAAATGCTTCCTTTCGGCGGCGTTGCCGTCATGGAGGATGCGGGAGATCTGACGGCCGGGCGGGAAATCGCCATCGCTTTGGCAGGGCCCTTGCAAAACGTACTGCTCATCTTCGCGTCCTTGCTTCTCCACGCGGCCGGTTTGTGGGACGGGCCTTTCCTGGACTATTTTATCCATAGCAACATCTTGATCGCCTTGTTCAATTTGCTGCCGATTCTGCCGCTGGACGGAGGAAAAATCAGCCAGGCCTTCTGCAGCTTTCTGCTTCCTTATCACGCCACACTGATCTGGTCCTACCGCATCAGCCTGCTGTTCAGCGTCCTGCTGATCGCGTACTCGCTGCTGCCGCTCCTGCTGCTCCGGGAAGGACTGCAACTCAACATACTGATGATCGGCATCTTTTTGCTCTATTCGAACACCATCGATTACCGGAATATTCCTTACCGGTTTTTGCGCTTTCTCGTGAACCGGGACCGGAGCTTTTCCAGACATCTGATGAACGGGACCTTAGCCCAGCCGATTGTTGCCGAAAAAGCGAAACCTTTGGACCATATCTTGCGTCTATTTAAACGGGAAAAATACCATTTCATCTACGTCATGAATCATCAAGGGAATATCGTTGCCGTTGTACCGGAACAGCGCGTCATTTCCTCCTTTTTAAGATTAAAGAATTTTTAATTTCAGCGCGGCTGAATGGTTCTTTTTTCCGACTAGGGACTCGGGGCTTAAGGTGTGCAGTCATGGTATAATGTGATACAGGTATGATTCTGTTAGAACGTTAGAAAGGTGAGATCATGAAAAGGATGATTGTTCACTGCGGATCCGGCTCTACCGAGGTGGCGCTTCTGGAAAACGGCAGACTGGTGGAGTATGCGGCGGAGCGTTCTCAGAACAGAGGACTGGTCGGCAGCTTTATTAAAGGTAAAGTCGTTAATGTCATTCCCGGCATGCAAGCCGCTTTTGTGGATATAGGACAGAAAAAAAACGCGTTTCTGTATATTGATGATGTGCTTCATCCGCATTTGGAAAAACAGCCCAAACCAAAGCCGGCGATTACGGAGCTGTTGAAGCCCGGCCACGAGCTGGTCGTTCAGGTCGTAAAAGAAGCGATCGGCAATAAAGGCGCGCGGGTGACCACCCATTATTCCTTGCCTGGGCGCTGGCTGGTGTATATGCCGACGGCCGGTTACGTTGCCGTGTCCAAAAAAATCAGCCGTGATGAAGAAAGATTCCGGCTGAAAATGGTTGGCGAGGAGCTGAGGCAGGAGGAGGAGGGGCTCATCCTGCGAACAGTGGCCGAGGACGAAGGCAGCGCAGCGATCGGCGAAGACCTGGACCTGCTGCGGGGGCAGTGGACCTCGATCCTGCAGGAAGCCGGGGACGCTGCGGCTCCCGCTTTGCTGCATCAGGATTTAAGCGTCGTGCAGCGGTTGATGCGGGACGTCTACAGCCCGGAAACGGACGAACTGATTGTGGACTGTCCGGAACAGGCCGACGAAGCGCTGGCTTTTTTGCGCAAAATGCTGCCGGGAGAATCACCGCGTATCATCGTGTACGAAGGCGAACCGCCTTTGTTTGAGCATTACGGGGTCAAGCTGCAGCTTGACAAGGATTTCCAACGCAAAGTCTGGTTGCCCGGCGGTGGCTACCTTGTTTGGGACACGACCGAGGCTCTAACCGTGATCGACGTGAACACGGGAAAATACACCGGGGGCGCTGATTTGGAAGATACGGTGTTCCAGACGAATTTGGAGGCGGCCCGGGAAATCGCCCGGCTTATCCGTCTGCGCGACACCGGCGGGATCATTATCATCGATTTCATCGACATGGACTACGACGAGCATCGGGAGGCCGTTTGGGAGCGGTTGGAGCAATCGATGTACGGCGACCGGACACAGCATCACATCTTGGGCTGGACGCGGCTCGGGCTGCTGGAGATGACGCGAAAAAGAATTCGTGCGGAAAATTCGTTATGATCTTGGCTGAAAAACAAATTGATATTATCCGCACCACATGCTATCATAGTGAGGTATGTGTCACTAAGTATATGCTTGTGCACATGCTGTAACCGCTCCAGTCGGGTCAACAAGTCCGCTTGCCATAAGGCAGCGGCACCTGGATTAGGCGAGTCTGAGACATGAGGAGGTGCAAGCAAATGTACGCAATTATCGAAACCGGCGGTAAACAATACCGTGTTCAAGAAGGCGATGTGCTTTACATCGAGAAATTGGACGCGCAGGACGGCGCAAGCGTAACGTTCGACCGTGTGTTGGCAGTATCCAAAGGGGAAGGTTTGGTGGCGGGAACTCCGCTCGTATCCGGCGCTACTGTTACGGCTAAAGTCGAAAAACACGGCAAAGGCCAAAAAGTGGTCGTTTACAAATACAAACCGAAAAAGAACTACCACAAAAAACAAGGTCATCGCCAGCCGTACACGAAAGTAACGATCGAGAAAATCCAGGCGTAAGAAGGTGCGGTAATTGATTATCGTCTCCATTTTGCGCAGGCAGGATAACGGCATTGCGGGCTTTGAGGTGGAAGGCCATGCCGGCTACGCGAAGGCCGGGGAGGACATCGTATGCGCCGGCGTTTCGGCCGTTACCGTAGGTACGGTCAACTCCATTGAGGAGCTGACGGCGGTCGTGATGGATTCCCGGATGAAGAACGGCTTTCTAAGCGCGAGTCTTCCTTCTGCGGTTCGGCCGGAAGCCGAGGAACAAGTGCAATTGCTGCTTGCTTCCCTTGTCGTTATGCTGAAGAGTATCGAAGAATCATACGGGAAGTATATTCAGATACAGGACGTCATTATTTAAAGAAGGAGGTAGACTACAATGTTGAAATTGGATCTCCAGTTGTTCGCTTCGAAGAAGGGCGTAGGCTCCACGAAAAACGGACGCGACAGCATCGCGAAACGCCTTGGCGTGAAACGTGCTGACGGCCAAGTCGTGACGGGCGGAAGCATCCTCGTTCGTCAACGCGGCACGAAAATTCATCCGGGTACGAACGTAGGCATCGGTTCCGACGATACGCTGTTCGCCAAAGTCGACGGCGTCGTGAAATTCGAGCGTTGGGGTCGCGATCGCAAAAAAGTGAGCGTCTACCCTGTAGAAACCGCTCCGGTAGCGGCTACGGTTGAAGCCTAAGCGGCGAAGCCGTACGAAATGAAGCTAGCTGCAAAGCCCTGGCACAATCAAGTGCCAGGGCTTTTTAAATGTCGGGATATCGATCATTTTGGATTTACTAAGTGGAGCGATTTTGAAGCCGGGTTTATGTTATACTTGGTTAAGATGCCAGGGTGGCAAGCTCACCCAATTCGTTAGGGGAACGGGGAAATGATGAAACATCGGTTCACGGTGCCGACGATCGGCGTGCTGCTTGCAATCGCTAGTCTGGGTCTCCATTATTACGTGAAATCACCGATAGGACATGCGGTTATAAGCGGTTGTCTTTTCATCTTGTTTTGGATGTATGTACGGCATATTCGAAAACAGGCGGCGAACGAGCGGAAGCATTTGCTGGAATCGGTACAGCGGACGGCTTCGGCGACGCTTAGCCACCATCGCCATGATTGGATGAACGACCTGCAGATTTTGTACGGATATATTCGGATGGGCAAATTTGATAAATTGGCTGGCTGCGTGGAAAGAATAAAGGAGCGAATGGCTGTAGAGAGCAAAATATCGCGGCTCGGCATTCCGTCGCTCGTGTTTTATTTACAGTCGTTCCGCGAAGTGAACGGATCGGTGCAGTTGGAGGTTGAAATCGAAAATGACTTGCAGCTCGGCAGCCTGCTTACGGCGGATGACGCGGAAGAGCTGACGGAAGCTATCGTGGAAACGGTCAGAGCATATCAGTATACCGGCCGGTCTTCGTGGGGAGAAATCCTTCAGTTGAAGATGTCCATCACCCGGGAGAACGGTGAGGTGCTGGTGCGCTTCGATTCGCCCGCCGTACCGGGGAACAAGGAAGCGCTTCGGCGCCAAATTGAGGAATGGGCGGAGGGGAAACGGGTTCGCGCCGAACAGGTTGAATCGGAATTCTCCGCTTTTCGGCTTCGGATTTCCTGCGGGAATTTAAATGAGGTGAATGCATGTTTGTAGATAAAGCGAAGATTTATGTCAAGGGAGGCGACGGCGGTGACGGGATCGTCGCTTTCCGCCGGGAGAAATACGTTCCCGAAGGCGGCCCGGCCGGCGGCGACGGCGGCAAAGGCGGGGACGTCATTTTCCGGGTGGACGAAGGCTTAAGAACACTGATGGATTTCCGCTATCAGCGCCACTTCAAGGCGCAGCGCGGGGAAAAGGGACGGAACAAAAGCCAGCACGGAGCAAATGCGGAAAATATGATCGTTCGCGTGCCTCCGGGTACGGTCGTGATCGACGACGACACACAGGAGGTGCTCGCCGACTTGACGCGCCACGGTCAGCAGATTATCGTGGCCCGCGGGGGGCGCGGGGGGCGCGGCAATATTCGCTTCGCCACACCAAACAACCCGGCGCCGGAGCTGGCCGAGCATGGCGAAGAAGGCGAAGAGCGCTGGGTGGTGCTGGAGCTGAAGGTGATGGCCGACGTCGGGCTGGTCGGTTTTCCGAGCGTCGGAAAGTCTACGCTGCTGTCGGTCGTATCGGCGGCCAAGCCGAAAATCGGCGCCTATCATTTTACGACGATCACGCCGAATCTTGGGGTGGTCGATGCCGGCGAAGGGCGCAGCTTCGTGATGGCCGACCTGCCGGGATTGATTGAAGGGGCCCACGAAGGGGTCGGCCTAGGGCATGAATTTTTACGCCATGTGGAGCGGACCCGTCTCATTATCCATGTCGTCGACATGGCGGGCTCGGAAGGGCGCGATCCGTTTGACGATTGGCAGAAGATCAACGACGAGCTTAGGCAATATAATGCCGATCTGGAGCATCGTCCGCAAATCGTCGCCGCCAACAAAATGGATATGCCGGAGGCGGCGGAAAATTTGGAGAAATTCCGCAAACAGGTCAGCGAGGTTCGCGGCGACCTGGAAATTATGCCAATCTCCTCGTTCACCCGCCAAGGGGTTCAGGAGCTTGTTTACCGCGCGGTCGATTTGCTTGATCAAATTCCGGAAGCACCGGCGCTTGAAGAAGTGACCGAGTTGGAGGAGCGGAAAATTTACAAGCTCGACAAACGCGAGGACGAAGGGTTTACGATCCGGCGGGAAAATGAGACATTTATCGTGGAAAGTATAAAAATCGAGCGGATGATGAAGCGGATGCAGCTCAATTCGCATGACGCGATTTTAAAGCTGGCCCGGACGCTGCGCCACATGGGCGTCGATGAGGAGCTCCGCAAACGCGGCGCCAAGGACGGTACGCCTGTACGCATCGGCGACTTTGAATTCGAGTTTGTGGAAGGCAGCAGTTATTATTATTGACCTAGAAAGCACCTTTGCGGTGCTTTTCTTGCTATCGGCGGCACCAGCGGAACTTCGTGTATTTACGGCAAAAACCATTGCCACCTAAGCGACTTTCCGGTATAATGTCCACTATACAAAAACAAGAGTCTCTAAGGAGAGGACGTTTTGTGAAAGAGCATTATTATTTGGTTCGCGAGGACATTTTGCCCGAAGCGGTGGTCAAGACGCTCCAGGTCAAGCAGTTGCTCGCCGCCGGCGAAGCCAAGACGGTGCACGAGGCGGTGGCGCAGGTGGGCTTAAGCCGCAGTGCTTTTTATAAGTATAAAGACGGCATTCATCAATTAAATCAAATTGAACGGGAAAGTATTGTGACCATCTCCTTTGACCTGGAGCACCGCTCGGGAATTTTGTCGAAGGTGCTTGCGCTGATTGCCGGCTCCGGAGGAAACGTGCTGACGATTAACCAAAGCATTCCTCTCCAGGGCAGGGCGAACGTCGTGATTTCCGTGGAGACCTCCCGGCTCACCGAGGAATTTGACGCGATGCTGCAGTCGCTTCAGACCATTCCCGGCGTGAGGAGAACGCAAATCGTCGGCCAAGGCTAAGGCGGATGAGCGCGGAAGGGTTGAGAGAAATCATAGAAAATGCTCGCTGCCTAGGGCGTATTGGATAACAGGAGGGGATCGGAAGTGAAACCAGTGAAAGTTGGATTGCTCGGGCTTGGCACGGTGGGAACCGGCGTGGTTCGGATCGTGGAAGGGCATCAGGAGGATCTGAGCAGTCAAGTGGGGTCTCCGATACGGATCGAGAAGATTGCGGTGAAAAATTTGGAGAAACCCCGCAGTATCGCGATCGATCGGGCCAAGCTGACGGAGGATCCGTGGGAAGTGATCCGCGATCCGGAGATCGACGTCATCGTGGAAGTGATGGGTGGCGTCGAACAGACGAAAACTTACATTTTAGAAGCGCTGGAACGCGGCAAACATATCGTTACGGCCAATAAGGATCTGATGGCGCTGTACGGTTCGGAAATTTTAGCCAAAGCGATGGATAACCAATGTGATGTGTTTTACGAGGCCAGCGTAGCCGGCGGTATTCCGATTATCCGGACGCTGATCGAAGGCTTCTCCTCCGACCGGATCATGAAAATTATGGGGATCGTGAACGGGACGACCAACTATATTTTGAGCAAAATGAGTCAGGAAGGCGTATCCTACGAGGATGTACTGAGGGAAGCGCAGCAGCTTGGGTATGCGGAAGCCGACCCGACCTCCGATGTGGAGGGGCTTGACGCCGCCCGTAAGATGGCTATTCTCGCTACGCTGGGCTTTAGAACCAATGTCGAGCTCAGCGACGTTCACGTCCGCGGTATTTCTTCGGTAACGCGGGAGGATATTTTATATGCCAAACGGCTCGGCTATGAAATGAAGCTGCTGGGGATTGCCGAGCGGCAGGATGACGAATTCAGCATCACCGTGCAGCCGACGATGGTCAAAAATACGCATCCGATCGCTGCGGTGGGCGGAGTCTACAACGCCGTCTATGTGTACGGCGAAGCCGTGGGAGAGACGATGTTTTACGGCGCCGGAGCCGGCGAAATGCCGACAGCCACTTCCGTCGTCGCCGATTTGGTCGCCGTCGTCAAAAATTTGAAGCTGGGCGTCAACGGTCTGAAGCAAATCGTTCCTTATAAGCCGAAGAAGCTGAAAACCGACGAGCAGATCGCCTATAAAAATTTCCTGCTGCTTCATGTCGATGACAAAGCGGGTGTGCTGGCCCGGATCACTCAGGTGTTTGCCGAATATGAGGTCAGTCTGGATTCGGTCGTTCAGTCGCCGAACACGAGCTTGGACGGGGCGGAGATCATGATCGTTACTCATTATGCCAGCAAAGCGAGCATGGATAAGGTGATCAACCATTTCGAATCGCTTGATGTGATTCATCGGATCAAAAGCGTTTACCGCGTTGAAGGATAAAATTATTTTTAAAAAAGGAGTTCATCCCATGAGATACCTCGGACTGCTGGAAACCTACAAAGAATATTTACCCGTTACCGACAAAACGCCGAAGCTTACGCTGCAGGAGGGGAATACGCCGCTGGTGCGGGCGGAAAATTTGTCGCGGGAGCTCGGGCTTGATTTATATTTCAAATACGAGGGGCTGAACCCGACCGGGTCGTTTAAAGATCGCGGCATGGTGATGGCCGTCGCCAAAGCGATCGAAGAGGGCAGCCGCACGATCATGTGCGCCTCCACGGGCAATACCTCGGCGGCTGCAGCTGCTTATGCCGCCCGCGCAGGCATCGACTGCATCGTGCTGATTCCGAACAACAACATCGCGCTAGGCAAACTGGCACAGGCGATGATTTACGGTGCAAAAGTGATCGCCATCGAAGGCAACTTCGACCGGGCGCTCGAAATCGTCCGCGACATTACCGCCAAACATCCGATTACGCTGGTGAACTCCGTGAACCCATACCGCATTGAAGGGCAAAAAACCGCCGCTTTCGAAGTTTGCGATCAGCTCGGCAAGGCGCCGGACGTGCTGGCGATTCCGGTAGGCAACGCCGGCAACATCTCCGCGTACTGGAAAGGCTTTAAGGAATACCACGAACGCGGAAAATCGTCTTCGCTGCCGCGCATGGTCGGCTTTGAGGCCGAAGGTGCTATGGCGATCGTCAAAGGCGAGCCGATTCTGGAACCGGAAACGATCGCTACCGCGATCCGCATCGGCAATCCGGCAAGCTGGAAAACCGCTGTAGCGGCTGCCGAGGAATCGGGCGGGCAAATCAATTACGTGACGGACGACGAAATTCTCGAAGCATACCGGACCATTGCTGCCCGTGAAGGCATCTTCGCCGAACCGGCTTCGGCGGCTTCCATCGCCGGCGTGTACAAGCTGAAACGCGAAGGTTACTTCAAAGGCGGCGAAACCGTAGTTTGCGTCCTTACAGGCCACGGCTTGAAGGACCCGAATATTGCGATCAAGAGCATTGGCAGTGAACCGCTTGTCGTCCAGGATACAGAGGAAGCGGTCATGGATGCGATCGCCAAGCTGCAAGGGGCGCGCGCATGATTCGTGAGGGCGGGGTCCGGGTCAAGGTGCCGGCCAGCACCGCCAACCTGGGTCCCGGATTCGATACGCTGGGCATGGCGCTTTCTCTGTATTCCTGGATCGAAATGAAGCCGGCGGAGACGGCCGTGTTTCATCTTTATGGCGACGAGATGAGCGGGCTGCCGAAGGACAAAAGCAATCTGGTGTATCAAGTCGCGCAATTGGTGTTTGCCGAAGCCGGCGTGCAGGTGCCCGAACTGGAAATTTCGATGTATTCGGAAATTCCCCTGACCCGCGGGCTCGGGAGCAGTGCTTCGGCGATCGTCGGGGCGCTGTTTGCCGCCAATCTGCTGATTGGCTCGCCGCTCGACCAGGCCAAGCTGTTCGACATGGCCACGGAGCTGGAGAAGCATCCGGACAATGTCGGGGCCTCCTTGTTTGGCGGCATTATCACGGCCGTATGGGATGGCAGCCACGCGGATGTGCTGCGGATCGAACCTCCGGCCGATCTCGACGTGCTGGTGGCGATTCCCGATTTTCAGCTATCTACTTCCAAGGCCCGCGAAGCGCTTCCCCGCCAGGTAAGTTTGCAAGACGCAGTGTACAACGTCAGCCGCACATCGCTGCTTACCGCGGCCTTGGCTGCGGGACGGCTCGATTTGATTCCGGCCGCGATGCGCGACCGCCTTCACCAGCCCTACCGGGCTGCGCTTGTTCCTGGCATGGCGCGGATTTTGGCGGAAGCGACCGAACACGGAGCGCTCGGGGCCGCTTTGAGCGGGGCCGGACCAACGCTGCTGGCATTGGCCGACCGGCGGCAGCGTACGGGGCAGAACCTGGAGGTTTTCCTTTTGGACGTTCTTGCTGAGCACGGAATCCGGGCTAGGACGATCTGGCTCGAACCTTGCACATCTGGGGCGATGGAGCTTACTATGGATAAGGAAGGTTCATTTATGGATTACATCAAAGGGGAAGTCAGGACATGAAACGTATAGCATTGCTGCCTGAAGGATCGGTTTCCCACGAAGCGGCGCTCTACCTGTTTGGGGATGAGCCGCTGGAACTGCTTCATTTCAAGCAAATTTCCGACGTTTTTTTAGCCACGGCCAGCGGAAAAAGCGATTACAGCGTCATTCCGGTGGAAAATACGATCGAAGGATCGGTCAGCCTGCATATGGATTGGCTTGTCCATGAGGTGGATATTCCGATGCAGGTGGAGTGGGTATATCCGTCGATTCAGAACTTGATCGGCCGGCGGGAAGAATTCGGCGCCGGAGCGTCTGATGGCGATGACATCGATTTTTCCAAAGTGACCAAAGTGCTTTCTCACCCGGTCGCGATGGCCCAATGCCTGCAGTTTATCCGCTCCCGCATGCCGCAGGCGGAATTGAAACATGTCGGCAGCACATCGGAAGCGGTAGAGGTGGTCAAGCAGCATCCCGGCCTGGGATGGACCGCCATCGGCACGAGATTGGGAGCGCAGCATCACGGTTTGGATGTGCTGGCCGGCAAAGTGACGGACCATGACAACAACTATACCCGTTTTGTCCTGATCGGCACGCAGCCGCTAAAGATCGGCGGGAACAACAAAACCGCCCACAGCAAAACGAGTCTGATGATTGCGCTGCCGGAAGATTTTCCGGGGGCACTGCACCAGGTATTGTCCGCGTTCGCCTGGCGCAAACTGAATTTGTCGCGGATCGAGTCGCGTCCAACGAAAAAGAAATTGGGAAATTATTATTTTTTAATGGATGTGCTTGAACCGCTGGATTCGGTGCTGCTCAGCTCGGCGATCGGCGAAATCGAAGCTTTGGGGTGTGGGGTGCGCGTGCTGGGGAGCTACCCTAGTTATTCTTTTGAAGTACAAACAGCGGAGGTGCAAAACTAATGGCAGAACAAGTCATTTACCTGGATGGACAATTCGTAACAAAAGATGAAGCAAAGGTTTCCGTGTTTGACCACGGTTTTTTGTACGGGGACGGGATTTTCGAGGGGATTCGGATTTATAACGGCAATATTTTCAAATGCAAAGAGCATTTGGATCGCCTTTACGATTCCGCGAAATCGATCATGCTGGACATTCCGCTGACCTATCAAGAAATGGAGGACGCTTTGGTGGAGACGCTGCGCCGCAATGAGCTGCGGAGCGGCTACATACGGCTCATCGTTTCCCGTGGCGCAGGCAATTTGGGTCTGGATCCGAACCGCTGCCCCAAAGCAACGGTCGTCATCATTGTGGAGCAGCTGGCGATTTATGCGGAGGAAGCCTACAAATCCGGTTTGAAAGCCGTCTCGGTTTCCACGCGCAGAAACGTACCTGACGCGTTGAACCCGAAAATCAAATCGCTGAACTATTTGAACAATGTATTGGTGAAAATCCAGTCGAACCTGGCCGGGGCGGGCGAGGCTATTATGATGAACGCTCAAGGGTACGTAACGGAGGGCTCGGGCGACAATATTTTCATCATCAAAAACGGGGTTATCACGACGCCTCCATGTTATTTGGGCGCACTGGAAGGGATCACCCGCCAGGCGATCATCGAAATTTGCGAGAGAAAAGGATATAAACTCAAAGAAGAACCGTTTACGCTGCATGACGTTTACGTGGCCGACGAAGTGTTCCTGACCGGGACCGCGGCGGAAGTTATCGCTGTTCGGGAAGTGGACGGCCGTGTAATCGGCGAAGGACATGCCGGTCCGGTGACGCTGAAGCTCTTGGAGGAGTTCCGGGCGATCGTCGACCAGGACGGTTTGAAAGTTTGGCAATAGTTGCTCCAGTGCGGACGTTTCAATCCTATTTCCCTTTTTCAAGAGGGAGATAGGATTTTTTCTTTATGTTGGATGTCAAAAACCGGGCTCCTGCATAGGATGTTATAAATGGGCCCCGGGCGATAATCACGTTCCGGAGATGATACCTAGGAGGTCTTTAGCGCGTGAAAATTCATATTGTGAAAAAGGGCGATACTTTGTTTGAGCTCTCAAAAAAGTATAATGTGCCTCTGCAGAAATTGATCGACGCCAACCCGCAAATCGCGAATCCCGACATGCTGAACGTTGGTGAAAAGGTGAAAATTCCTGCCGAGGCGGTGCCGATCGGCGGGGAGACAGGCAAAATGTATAAGCATGTCGTTAAGCAGGGAGATACGTTATGGAAACTGGCGAAGGCTTGGGGCCTTTCTTTGCAGACGTTGATTGCGGCGAATCCGCAGCTGAAAGACCCGAATGAGTTGACAGTTGGCGAAATCGTCCATATTCCCGCGGGTGCGGGGCCGGTCGGGGGAGAGCACGGCAATCCGCATCCAAATCCGCATCCAAACCCGGAGAATATCGGGACAATGCCAGCCCAAACCGGCAAGAAAAGCACGGCACCCATTGCCGGCATGGCCGGCAAAAAGAGCACGGCTCCTATAGCCGGGGTGGAAATACCGCCCAAAGCCAATATTGCGCCTGAAGCCGTTCAGCCTATGCCTGTTCCCAAGGAAGCTCCGAAAGAGGAGGTTCCCAAAGTGCTGCCTATTCAGGAACAGCCGAAAACGGTGCCGATGGAGATTAAAATCGAGGTCGAGCAGATCCAATACGAAACGACTAAGCTGCAGCCCACGAAGATCGAGCCGATCATGCATGAGCCAATCAAATACGAACCGCCAAAATTCGAGCCGATACATTATGAACCTGCCAAGTATGAGCCTATAGCCTATACGCCGATGAAATCGGAACCGACCGGCCTTGCACCAATCTCGTATGAACCAATGAAATCGGAACCGTACAGTTATGGGCCGGTAAGCCCGGCTGCCTATGAACCGATGAAGTCGGAGCCTCAGGCGTACGCACCTTTAACTGCCCAATACCCGATGGCGCAGCAGCCTGAATATGCAAACCCGTATTATCCGCAATATCAACCGCTCCAACCTACATCCGTACTCCCCGCAATGGTCTATCCAACTCAATCCCCGTGCGGATGTTCGGGGAATGTCCCGACTTACCAGCAGCCGGAAAGCTATCATCCTTTTTACCAATACAATGTACCTGCGGAAGCTGTATCTTCCTCTAATGTTCCGCAGTTTCCGCAGGTGCAAGCTGCAATGGGGCATATCCCGGAAGGGGAGTATCCAGGGCTATCGAATGCAGGTGTACCGATGTATCCGATGCCGGAGGTAGGCGGGATTACCAGCCCGGCTGAATACCACGGCTATCCTATGCTTAACGCGCATCACTATCCGTCATCCGGACCGCAGTATGTGTCTCCCGAATCCTACGGCAAGCCGTCCTATACCCAAGGAGCAGGTCCGGGATATCTCCCGTATTATGGATCGCCGATGCCGGCATACCCGACTGCGGTTTCACCTTTGACCCAAGCGCCGTCCATGCCGGGTTATCCTTATCCGACGCCCTTTACCCAAGGGCTGTACATGGGAAGTGAACCGTTTAAAAGCGAAGTCAGCCCACTGGAAAACATGCAAGGTTATTTGCCAAGAGAGGAGCAGACTGCGGAAATCCATGCGGAATCCAAACCGGCAGGAACACCGGAAGCTCCGCAAGAAAATTCCGCTAAGGATGTTAATATCTCGGGTGGCCCGGACTCAATAAAAAATCGTAAAAAGCAAGGCAAGGCCAGCACAGGCGGGGCCGGAAAAAAAGCGCGCTCAGGTAAACACAAAACGTCCGGCCGCCGGAATCCGTGGATTAATGCTTAATGTGCGTGTTCAAAAAGTCAGGTTTTCAGCACCGAGAAGGTTGGATGAAGCTAGGGACTGAGTAGCGGAGCGTAGTTGAGACTACGTGAGCAACGGAGAGCCCGGCTGAATTCAAAATTCGATGTCGAAACCGCTTCGTGATTTGCTTCGTGATTAAAAGATGACTTTTTGAACTACCTCTTAATGTGTTTTTGGAGCGAGGGTGGCGACCCCTCGCTCTCCTTTTCCATGAATTAACATGCTAAATTGCTTGAGATTAAGCAAACAATATGCTATATTAAATGTCCCCGTTAAAAGCGATGTTCTTAAATCTCGCAGGGGAGTAATTGATTTAAAATGTTTTAAAAAAGTGCTTGCTTTTCTTTCGTCAGTATGTTACATTATTTAAGTCGCCGCTGAAATAACGGCGATGAACGAAAGCGAAGTTGATCTTTGAAAACTGAACAACGAGTGAGTATTAAATGAGAATTAAAATGGATGAATTCCAATCCGGTTTACGCCGGCATTGAAATTCGATCCTTTCTCGTCAGTAACTGATTGAGCTAATCGCTCTTTCGAATAAAGTTTCAACTTGGATGGAACACTTCATGCCTTCGGGTACGAGACTCCTTCCATCTTTATTGGAGAGTTTGATCCTGGCTCAGGACGAACGCTGGCGGCGTGCCTAATACATGCAAGTCGAGCGGACTAATAGGTTCCTTCGGGAACCTGTTGGTTAGCGGCGGACGGGTGAGTAACACGTAGGCAACCTGCCCGTAAGACCGGGATAACTACCGGAAACGGTAGCTAATACCGGATAATCAAGTTTCTCGCATGAGAGACTTGGGAAAGGCGGAGCAATCTGTCACTTACGGATGGGCCTGCGGCGCATTAGCTAGTTGGTGGGGTAACGGCTCACCAAGGCGACGATGCGTAGCCGACCTGAGAGGGTGAACGGCCACACTGGGA
>NZ_JAMBOE010000058.1 GCF_023715465.1 Paenibacillus macerans | reverse complement strand
AAGCCCCCCTCAAGATGAGATTTCCCAATTAGTAAGACCCCTTGAAGACGACGAGGTTGATAGGCCTGAGGTGGAAGTGCAGCAATGCATGGAGCTGACAGGTACTAATCGGTCGAGGGCTTATCCACAAGAACATCTAAAACACAAATTAGTTTCGTATCCAGTTTTCAAGGATTAACACCTTGAAATGTTTGGTGGCGATGGCGGAGGGGTTCCACGCGTACCCATCCCGAACACGACCGTTAAGCCCTCCAGCGCCGATGGTACTTGGACCGAAGGGTCCTGGGAGAGTAGGACGCCGCCAAGCAAGAAAGAAGAGCACCGCCGATAACTCGGCGGTGTTTTTTGCATTGTTGAAAGGTTTCAGCTTGTTGAAAGATTTACAGCGTTGTTGAAGTGTTTGCAGCGGAATGAAACGAAACGGCGTGATGAAGCGGAGAGTTCGTTATTGCGGACATTGGGGAGATGGAGAGGTGAAACTTAACTTAACGGATGAGGCTAACGGACCTGAGCGACGTTATTTGTCCGAAAACGAGGGGTTAGAAATTCTAACGGACTGAGCGGGCCTTATTTCCTTCAAATTGGCGTCAAAGTCCGTATTTTTGGCCCAATAGCGTCGTCTGAGTCCGTTAGAACGGGAAATACCCGGGAAATGGGCGAATAAGGTCGCTGGAGTCCGTTAGGCTGGTTACAGGGAGACAGGGTGGATGTAGACTAAAAAGTAGACACGCTGTAACAGCCACCTGGTACAATAGAAAACAACATAAAGAGGTCGAGGTGTATCATGGGAGAACAGCGTCAACATTTTGATGAAACCTTTAAACGCAAT
>NZ_JAMBOE010000057.1 GCF_023715465.1 Paenibacillus macerans | reverse complement strand
CTGCTTCAATCCATTGGTACCCGAGGTAAACCCGGATGACGGTCAGCAGCCACATGGCGATTTTATTGGTTCTCAGGAAGTTGTTAAACATTTTTACCACTCCTTAAGTGATTTGTTCGGTTGGTTTTGTTTTTTAAGGATGATCATCTTTGATGTCTTTATTATAAGTGATTTTTTTCACAATATATGTGATTTAAATCACATATATCACATTTTTAATAATTTATTTTTAAATCATTCGTTTTTTACGGCTTTCCAGGCGACTTCGCAGATCAGATCCGGCAGTTGTCGGAAAGCCATCGCGTCGGCGAAAGAGCCTGCTTTCTGCTCCAGCCGCTCTCAGGGTCTATGCATGGAATGGAATAGCTGCAAAATATACAGTTACTTATCCGGCAAAGCGCCACAGCGCTTGATTAAGTGCAAAACCTGCAATTACTCCGCTATCTTTCGAAGGAAAGGCAAAATAAACGGGATATAATTGTATGAAATGCAACTAAACGAATGTTTGGCTAGATTGATATAAAGTTAGTTGTATGATTTGCAATTAATGGTCGGTGCCAAGCCGATCAAGAATCTAGCCCAAAAAAAGAAAAGAGGCTCCCCTCACCCCCTGCTCCTGCACAAGGTGGAAAGCCCCTCCCTTATGTAACTTGCCTCAAGGCTAACGGACACCACAGACCTTATTTGCCTGAAAAAAAGCCGTTCCAATTTCTAACGGACTGGAGAACCGCTATTTGCTCGATAATGGCCGGATACATGCTCATTTGGATGTAGACTAAAAAGTAGACACGCTGTAACAGCCACCTGGTACAATAGAAAACAACATAAAGAGGTCGAGGTGTATCATGGGAGAACAGCGTCAACATTTTGATGAAACCTTTAAACGCAA
>NZ_JAMBOE010000056.1 GCF_023715465.1 Paenibacillus macerans | reverse complement strand
AGGGTATTCTCGGGATTACGACACCACCAAGAAGGGACCCTACTTGATGACTATTGTACCCGAAAATCTAATGAATAATCTATTTGAAAATCTTGTCACCCAGTTTGTCAAAGACAACCTGGAATCTATTTTGAAGGCGGAAATCCAGCAATTCATGACCAGTGAAGAGGCTGGGGATCACAACAGCCGTAACGGCTACTACACCCGTAATTTGCACACGAAATATGGAAATGTAGAGGATCTAGCTGTTCCTAGAGACCGTCAAGGAGCTTTTCAAACGCAGTTGTTTGAGCCCTACCAGCGACGTGACGGATGGCTGGAAGAGGCGGTCATTCAGATGTACAAATCAGGCATGGGCACCCGAGATGTCGCCCGATTCATTGAAAGTATGTTTGGCAGCCATTACTCCCCGACCACCGTCAGTAACATTACCGCAACGGTGCTGGAAGACATTCACCAGTGGCAAAAGCGTCCGCTGCAAAAACGCTATTCTGTCATCTACCTGGATGGCCTGTACGTCAAACTCAAGCGTGGGACCGTTAGCGGTGAGGTCGTCTACTTTGCCATGGGCATCGACACTGAGGGACACCGCCAAATCCTTGGTTTCTATGTAGGCGGCCAGGAAAGTGCCAATGGCTGGCGCGAGGTACTCAAAGACCTCTACGACCGCGGAGCCCAGGAAGTCCTGCTTGGCGTATTTGACGGACTGCCAGGACTCGATGCCGCATTCCAGGAAACGTATCCGAAAGCCGACGTGCAGCACTGTATCGTCCACAAGGTTCGCTCGACGTTTCCAAAGATTCGGATGCAACACAAAACGGAAGTCATTGAGGATCTGAAGACCATTTACACGGCGAAAGACCACGATCTGGCGCTGGCAGCGTTTGACACCGTAAAGGCGAAATGG
>NZ_JAMBOE010000054.1 GCF_023715465.1 Paenibacillus macerans | reverse complement strand
CGATGGTACTTGGACCGAAGGGTCCTGGGAGAGTAGGACGCCGCCAAGCAATGTTCCCTGATAGCTCAGTTGGTAGAGCACTCGACTGTTAATCGAGTTGTCACAGGTTCGAGTCCTGTTCGGGGAGTTATCCCGGAAAGCAAGCGGATCAAGATTCCGTTGCTTTCTGGGGAGACCAACTCTTCTGGAGAGGTGTCCGAGTTGGCCGAAGGAGCACGATTGGAAATCGTGTAGGCGTCACAAGCGTCTCGAGGGTTCGAATCCCTCTCTCTCCGCCAGCTTGGATTTATATTGCGGCCCGTTGGTCAAGGGGTTAAGACACCTCCCTTTCACGGAGGTAACAGGGGTTCGAATCCCCTACGGGTCACCACTTTCTTATAATGCATCAAAGTTGGGGGAAACTAAAGTATCCCATGGAGGCTTAGCTCAGCTGGGAGAGCATCTGCCTTACAAGCAGAGGGTCAGCGGTTCGATCCCGTTAGCCTCCACCATAAGAACATTTTTATCGACGCGGGGTGGAGCAGCCCGGTAGCTCGTCGGGCTCATAACCCGAAGGCCGCAGGTTCAAATCCTGCCCCCGCAATTAACTCCAAAATAAGTGATGAGAGGCTTGAGATTGCTCGGATCGTTTTGCGGAGTTTGCAATTATTAAGTGTGGAGCCGTGGTGTAGAGGCCTAACATGCCTGCCTGTCACGCAGGAGACCGCGGGTTCGAATCCCGTCGGCTCCGCCATTTCATCCTTGAGAAGGGATGAAAAATTTTTTTGCAAGAGCCATTAGCTCAGTTGGTAGAGCACCTGACTTTTAATCAGGGTGTCGAAGGTTCGAGTCCTTCATGGCTCACGTTAATTTGATATGCGGACGTGGCTCAGCGGTAGAGCATCGCCTTGCCAAGGCGAGGGTCGCGGGTTCGATTCCCGTCGTCCGCTCCATAATTTGCGCCCTTAGCTCAGCTGGATAGAGCGTTAGACTACGAATCTA
>NZ_JAMBOE010000053.1 GCF_023715465.1 Paenibacillus macerans | reverse complement strand
GCCGTATCGGAAGGTGCGGCTGGATCACCTCCTTTCTATGGAGAATCGCTTCCTGCGATGGAAGCATTCAAATAGCTAACTCAGGTTAGCGAACTTACTCACTCGTTGGTCAGTTTTGAGAGTTCAAACTCTTATGCGTTTGGTGATGATGGCGGAGGGGTTCCACGCGTACCCATCCCGAACACGGCCGTTAAGCCCTCCAGCGCCGATGGTACTTGGACCGAAGGGTCCTGGGAGAGTAGGACGTTGCCAAGCGCAACCCGTTTTTTGGGTTCACAAATAAATATTCCTGTTATGGGCCCTTAGCTCAGTTGGTTAGAGCGCACCCCTGATAAGGGTGAGGTCGGTGGTTCGAGTCCACTAGGGCCCACCATATATCCCATAACGAGCATCATGTTTTACGGGAATCCCGAGAAATAATCGGAATTGCCTCCGTGGCATGGCGTCATTTTTGGGGTTTATTTTGGGGCCATAGCTCAGCTGGGAGAGCGCCTGCCTTGCAAGCAGGAGGTCAGGAGTTCGATCCTCCTTGGCTCCACCATACTTTATCATTTCCAATACTTACTGGTTGAACGGTAAGGCGGGGGATGATAAGATAATCTTCCGCCGGTGAAACGGCGAAGAAATTGATCCTTGAAAACTGGATAACGAAACGAAATTTGCGTTTTAGAACAATCCTTTTAGCTGAACTTGTGTCAAAACAAGTTTCAATTAAGGTAGTGATTGCGAAGGCTTTGTGCCAGAGCAAATGGTTAAGCTACTAAGAGCACACGGAGGATGCCTAGGCGCTAGGAGCCGAAGAAGGACGTGGCGAACAACGAAACTGCCTCGGGGAGCTGTAAGCAAGCATCGATCCGGGGATATCCGAATGGGGAAACCCGGCTAGGGTAATACCTAGTCACTCGTATCTGAATTCATAGGATGCGAAGAGGCATACCAGGGGAACTGAAACATCTAAGTACCCTGAGGAAGAGAAAACAAAAGTGATTCCGTCAGTAGCGGCGAGCGAACGCGGATTAGCCTAAACCAGAGAGCTTGCTCTCTGGGGTTGT
>NZ_JAMBOE010000052.1 GCF_023715465.1 Paenibacillus macerans | reverse complement strand
AAGTATACAGGGATTAAAACTAAGTTAAGGAGCGAATGAAGATGTACGAATATGATGATTTTTACGATGAACCAAGCGAATTTGAGCAGCAAGTAGACGAGTTTAAACAATCGCTTTTGAATGCTGTGAAGGATGAATTTAAAACCGAAATGGAACGGTTGCGCAAGGAGAATGCCGAACTGCAAGAAATTAAAAACCGCAAAAATGAAATCGAAGCAGAACACACTCGCGCTTTGTACCAGTTTGAGTCGGAAAAATTGCAATTCGAAAACAAAATGAAACGAATGAGACTAGCTGAATTGTTGGGGGAAAACTTGCTTGTCGCTTGGTTTCCGGCTGGTCAAGATATTAAAAAGCCAAAGTGTGATAAATGCGATGATCGACGCATGATCATGTACACCACCCCCAGAGGGAAGACAGAGTACGAATATTGCGAATGTACGGAAACGAGTCGCGTTTACCAGCCGGAAGAAATACAGTGCTATAAATTTTACCAATCAAAAAGCAGTTGGGGCGACAACTATCCAACAGTATCTCTCTATTTCCAGCGAAAAGAAGATCGAGATTATGACACGTTCGAGGCACGTAGACATCCATACGCTGGCGAACCATTTGAAGAAGTGAATAAATACAGCGTTGCATTTAACAGTCCAGAAGAATGTCAGGCATATTGCGATTGGTTGAATGAAAAAGAGACCAGGGAGGAATCCAAATGATAGGAAAATCCAGTGAGATCAAAACAGCCCATATCAGCACGGACTATGTGAGGTTCCAAAAACACCTTGATTCATGGCAAAGCGCTTTCCCCAATGTAGATATCATAGACATTAAATTTAGTGTCTCGTATGTTCCCGGCGATGGAGAACGTGTGCATGCCCTCATCATCTACAAGGAAGCCAAAGAGGAAGGGCTTACCCCAGCATTTGAGGCACTAGAAGATATTAAACGCCAAACGTTTCAGACATTGATGGAAATCCACAAGGAGGCTAAATAGTATGGCTAAATATCGCAAAAAACCTGTTGTGATTGATGCGTTCAAGTGGACTGGAGGACCGGACCAAACCGAAGATCCTGAATGGATCGTGGAAGCGATTAGAGGAGGCGTTGTGTGGTTTTACACGGAAGAAAGAGGAACATTCATGCAGATAAAAACCTTAGAAGGTGTTATGCAAGCAAATTCAGGCGACTACATCATCAAGGGTGTGCAAGGAGAGATTTACCCGTGTAAGCCAGACATTTTCGAAGCGAC
>NZ_JAMBOE010000051.1 GCF_023715465.1 Paenibacillus macerans | reverse complement strand
GGATGTAGACTAAAAAGTAGACACGCTGTAACAGCCACCTGGTACAATAGAAAACAACATAAAGAGGTCGAGGTGTATCATGGGAGAACAGCGTCAACATTTTGATGAAACCTTTAAACGCAATACGATTAAACACATGATGGAGACGGGGAAAACGTCAGCGGAAATCTCTAAAGAGATCGACGTACCAATGAAGAGCATTCGCTCCTGGAAACGGCAATATGGCAACACCGGCGAAAAATCCAAGTTGTTTGCCGATGTAGAGCGCCTCAAACAGTTGGAACAACAGAATCGGGAACTCCAGGAGGAGAACGAGATTCTAAAAAAGGCGATGCACTTCTTCACCAAAAACCGAAACTGATTTACCCGTTTATTTATAAACACCGCTTCCAGTTTCGTGTTGAGAAGATGTGCAGCGTAATGCAAGTTTCCCGAAGCGGCTACTATAAGTGGATTCATCGTAAACCCAGCGAACAAGAGAAGCGACGGAAGAAGCTGATGAAACGAATCCAGCATCATTTTAATGGCTTCAAGCAAAGATACGGCAGCCCGAAAATCGCTCACAAGCTACGTGAAGAGGGCTGGGTGGTGGCCACGAAGACGGTGGCCAAGCTCATGAAAGCGATGGGGCTACGCTCTCGTGTCGTCAAGAAGTACAAGGCTACGACGAACTCCAAACACAATCAGCCCGTGTACGATAACGTGCTGAACCGTCAGTTCCACGTAGACGCGCCCAACCGGGTATGGGTCACGGATATCACCTATGTTGCTACGAAGCAGGGCTGGGTGTATTTGGCGAGCGTCATGGACCTTTTTTCGCGCAGGATTGTCGGTTGGTCAATGGGCAGCCGGATGACCAAGGAGCTCGTGCTTGACGCGCTCGACATGGCCTACAAGCGTCGAAAGCCTAAACCTGGTTTGGTGCATCATTCCGATCGCGGGTCGCAGTATGCGTCAACCGAGTACCGTGAGCGGTTGGACCGTTATAAGATGATCGGAAGTATGAGTCGCAAAGGGAACTGTTACGACAATGCTTGCATCGAATCCTTTCACAGCGTGATCAAGAAAGAGCTTGTTTATTTGACGACGTTTCAGACGCGCAAGCAAGCCTATGAGGCGATTCACTCGTATATCGAGTTGGAATACAATCGCATCCGGATCCATTCGTCTATCGGCTATTTGACCCCGCATCTATGCGAAAAGAGGTACTACAAGCAACAACAGGTCGCTTAATTTGTGTCTACTTTCTTGACAGAAGTCCA
>NZ_JAMBOE010000050.1 GCF_023715465.1 Paenibacillus macerans | reverse complement strand
CACTTTCCAGGATTTGGTCTTCCCAAGTAAAAAAAATTCTCCTAATGTGGAAGTGTGGCACACGTTATCCGTCACACTCACAAAAGGAGAAATTCCCATGGATAACGTACCGAATTTATCGACCATTTGTCAATGCCTAAAGTTGCTGGAGCTTCAAGATTTCCGTTCACTTCTGGGCGATCACTGGGCAAAGAAGCTCTTCACCGGCAACACCATTCAACTGCATGTCGCGGGCCAACTGCTCGGCGCCACGTCGTACGACATGATCACCGAACAACTGCAGGCGCATGTGCCGTTGCAAGCAATTACCGGGCTTTCGTCCATCAGCCCATCGGCGTTGTCCCGGAAAACGACCACCCTGTGCACCGATACGCTACAAGCTGTATTTGTGAAATTGGTCCAAGCGATTCAGCATCTCCATCCGGATCGACTAGACAAACTGCCCGGTGGAAAAAAGCTGTGCCTTCTGGATGCGACCGAGCTGACGCTGCCCTTGCAGCGGGCCAGTTGGGCGAATTACTCCAAAAGCAAACACGGAGTCAAAATGCATACGCGCGTGGTGGTCGCGGATCCGGCGAAACTCGTCTATCCCGACCGAATAATCGCCAGCACCGTAGATGTAAATGAGACGGAATTGTCGCTTGAGCTCGTGACCGACCCTGAGGCCATTCACGTCATGGACCGCGGGTTCCAAAAGCATGAACATTTTGAACGATGGGACCAGCCGGCGAACAAAATCAACTTTGTCTCCCGCATTCGCGAGAATACGCAGTTCGTCGTGACACGGAACTTCCGGATCCCCAAAGCCGATCGGAGCTTCATCGTGTCGGATCGCAAAGTACTCCTCAACAAATGCAGTCGCCGGTTGCGGCTCATCATCTTTCGCGACGAAGAAGAGAAGGAGTATTTCCTGATTACCAATTGCTTTGAGGTCCCCGCAGTGGAAATTGCACAGATGTATAAGTATCGCTGGCTCATCGAACTGTTCTTCAAATGGATCAAGCAGCACTTGCGGATGGTGAAGGTGTTTAGCTACTCACCACAGGGCATCTGGAATCAGTTGTACTTGGTGCTCATTGCATTTGCGCTCTGCACGCTCGTTCGCCTTCAGACCGCGACCTCAAAGACTGCATGGGAGGTCCTTAAACTGATACGCATCTATGCCCATTATCCGTGGGCGGCGTTACTACAGGCGCTAGAACGAAAGCCGTCGCGCACCTCTAAGGGCAGGCAGCGCTTGCCGGCTCCCCGTGAGCCGCAACCGGTTCAAAAGAAAGTTATCGTGCGATAGGTCGAACTGCATATTTCCATTAAAAGGAAAACTGTGCCACTTCTCCGCGGACATTTTCCTTTTTGAATCTAAGACCGAAACAAACCTGTAAATATATTTCATTAATTACCAAAATAGTAATTGGACCATAATTTCAACTTTTCATGTCAGGTTGTTTGCATGGCTAGTG
>NZ_JAMBOE010000004.1 GCF_023715465.1 Paenibacillus macerans | reverse complement strand
CTCCGCGGACATTTTCCTTTTTGAATCTAAGACCGAAACAAACCTGTAAATATATTTCATTAATTACCAAAATAGTAATTGGACCATAATTTCAACTTTTCATGTCAGGTTGTTTGCATGGCTAGTGCTGGTTTGGGGCGAATAGCGTCATCTGAGTCCGTTAGCGCGGGAAATACCGGGGAAATGAGCGAATAAGGTCTCTCCTGTCCGTTAGGGAAACGGCAACACTTAGCACCATCAAGCGGTCGCGTTATTGCCACAATTTTTGGGTGTAATTTCCAGTTATGTGCTCAAAGTTTGGATACAAATGGCCGGGCTTAGGATATGATGATGATAGCGAGCGAATAGACAACCAACAAGTTTCGAGGTAATAGAAGCCTTCGAACTTTTCGCATAAATCTTGGTAAAACGTGAAGGAGCAGTTCCATGACTAAGCAACGAAAAAGCTTCAAAGCCGGTTCCGGCGGTAGAGCGGACGGAGGTACTGGGAAAGGGGGGCGAGCCCCTGGAAGTAAGGGACAAGCGGCTGGCGGCGGGGAGAAGCATATGCGAAACTCGGCAGCCACGGCGGAGCTTACTGGGCTTCCTGTCGTAAAAAACGATGAGCTCGTTATCGATATCATCGGGATGAATCATGATGGGGAAGGCGTCGGCCGTGCCGAAGGCTACGCATTGTTCGTGCAGGGCGCCTTGCCGGGGGAGAAAGCACGAGTCAAGGTGCTGAAGACGAAAAAGCAGTATGGTTACGCCAAGCTGCTTGACGTCGTGCAGGCTAGTCCGGACAGGGTAGCGGCGCCCTGCCCGATCTACGACCAGTGCGGGGGCTGCCAGCTGCAGCATTTGAGCTATGAGGCGCAACTGTCCTGGAAGCGGCAGCACGTCGTCGACGCGCTGAAGCGGATCGGCAAGCTGCGCGTGGCGGAGGGCGCGCCAGAGGGCGGCAGCGCCGCGAGGCGCGCGGACGGCGACCACGCCGTCGTCGTGCGGCCGACGCTCGGCATGGCCGAGCCTTGGCGCTACCGCAACAAGGCGCAGGTGCCGATCGGCGTCACCGACGGCGCGCTGGTTGGCGGCTTCTACGCGCGGGGCAGTCACCGCATCGTCGATATGGAAACGTGCCTGATTCAGCACGAACATAACGACGATGTCGTTTCCCGCGTCAAAGCGATCGGCCGCCAGCTTGGCGTCACCGCCTACAACGAGGAGACCGGGCGCGGCTTGCTGCGCCATGTCGTCGTGAAGAAGGCGTTCCGCACGGGCGAGATGATGCTGGTTCTCGTCACCAACGGGCGGGACATCCCGCATGCCGATGCCTGGATCGGCCTCATCCGGGAGCAAATCCCGCAGGTGGTTAGCATCTGCCAAAACGTGAATACGAAGCAGACCAACGTCATCTTCGGAGACGAAACGCGTGTCCTCTGGGGGCGAGACGTGATTTATGACTATATTGGCGAGGTGCAGTTTGCGATCTCGGCGCGTTCTTTTTATCAGGTGAATCCGCTCCAGACGGAGGTTCTGTATAACAAAACGGTGGAGTACGCCGGGTTGACCGGCAAGGAAACCGTCATTGACGCCTATTGCGGCATCGGCACGATTTCGCTGTTTTTGGCGCGGCATGCAGATCAGGTGTACGGGGTCGAGATTGTCAAAGAGGCGATAGAGGATGCACGCAGCAATGCGCAACTGAACGGAATGACCAACGTGAAATTCGAGGTCGGCGCCTCCGAAGACGTCATCCCGGCCTGGAAAGAGCAGGGCATCGTAGCCGACGTCATCGTCGTCGACCCGCCCCGCAAAGGCTGCGACCCACGCCTACTGGACACCATCCTCGAAATGAAGCCTGAGCGAGTGGTGTACGTATCGTGCAACCCCGCGACTCTGGCCCGCGACCTACGCATCCTTGAGGAAGGCGGGTATCGGACGATCGAGGTCACACCGGTCGATATGTTCCCGCATACGGTGCACGTTGAAGCCGTTTGTTCCTTGATCTATAAGGGTTTTGAGTAGGTGGTTAGGGGATTTGGGGACGAAACGGGGACGGAAGTTATTTCCGTCCCTGTTGTCCCTGTTTTCGTAGTAGGATTGTTTCGAACTTGTCAGCCGCTGACTGATCGGCAGATCTTAATGCATGGCCGTAAACGTTCATAGTGGTATTGATATTCCCATGTCCAAGTCTTTCGGAAATGATCTTAGCGTGTACTCCTTGATTAATGAGTAATGTAGCCGAAGTATGGCGAAGATCATGGAATCGAATGTATCTCAATTTGTTTTTCTTGATGAAGTTTCGGAACCATAGGTAAGGTCGCTCCTGATGGAAAGCCTTGCCGTCAGGATGACAGAACATGAAAAAGTAGTCCCCACCTTGCCATCGGTCTCCAATTTTATCACGTTCTTTAATTTTATGAAGATAATACTCTCTCAGCTCTTCCAACATGGAGTTTGGAAGAGATACCTTCCGTTTTGAGTTTTTAGTTTTCGGCTCTTTTACATGCGCATTACCAGCAGGTGACATTGAAACGCTTTGCAAGACATCAATAGTACCTGTGTTCCAATCGACATGCTTCCACTCTAAGGCTAATAACTCTCCTCTTCTTAGCGCCGTTGTAAGGGCTAAGGTAATCATAATTCTCCAATGTATCGGCTCTTTCTGTAATGCAAGTAAGAGGTCTTGAACTTCGTCTTCATCGTAGGGAATAATTTGCTTGTGTTTGACGAGAGGCTTCTTCGCTCCAGCAACCGGATTGTCCTTGATTAATTTCCATTCGACAGCACGTGTGAAAATATTTTTCAATATCCGATGATTGATCTCAATTGTACCGGCAGATAAATTTCCCTTTCTAAACCCTAGTCTTTTACCCTCATCTGACAGTGAGTTTATAAAGCTAACGATGTGCATGGTTTTGATTTGGTCGATCCGCAAATGACTAAATGCCGGGAGAATTCTATTTTTTAGGTTAGATTGATAAGTGTATAAGGTCTTTTCTGCCAAGTGTTTACTTGCATATTTGTCTTCCCATTCTTTCACAAATTCCCCAAACGTCATCTTCTCAGGTGCAATATATTCTCCGGCTTCTACTTCAATTTTGAATTTCATAAGTTCTTCTTGCAGATGATCTTTCAATCGCTTTGTGGTTTTTAAGAGCGCCTGATCTTCGATTTTGATCGTTTTGTAACGTTTGAGGCGCTTACCACTCGGATCATATCCAGTCTCGACTACAAGTCTCCAAGAATTTTCTCCGCGTTTTTCTATACTTGCCATGGGGTTACCTCCTGATTCCAAGTTAGCTTTTTGTTGGAT
The DNA here is from genome assembly GCF_023715465.1 of Paenibacillus macerans. Taxonomy (GTDB): domain Bacteria; phylum Bacillota; class Bacilli; order Paenibacillales; family Paenibacillaceae; genus Fontibacillus; species Fontibacillus macerans_A. The sequence continues at coordinate 619,785 of NZ_JAMBOE010000004.1, read as the reverse complement.
AATTAGATGTTGCTTAAACAGAAAAGCTCGTGAGAACGACGAGCCTTTCTGTTTTTTGTGAAATTATCTTAAGCTGATGCGTTCTTGCTCTTGAAACCAAGCTTCTAAAGTGGTTCTTCTAAAATAGATCTTGGTTCCTATACGAAAGTGTGGGATCCTACCTGCCCGTACTTCGCTATAAAGTTTGTCCTTGGAAATCTTGCCTTGAAAAATAAATTCCCAGGCTTCAGAAAATGTGAGAGTGTTATGAGTATAAAGCTGGTTAAGCTTAGTAGTGTGTGCTGTATTGCTCATTTGGTTTAGCCTCCTTAAATTACGGATATTATTGAATGATAAGCTCCGGTGTATTTCTTCGTAGTTCGATTGCTTGCAGTGCAACGCGGTATAGCTCGTAGTCCCAAATAGTTAGGCCTTCGGTAAGGTCAAATTCTTGTCCATTCCACAGATTAAGTGCAAGGTGTACAAGTGCAGTGGTTTGACCGGTTAATGGAGCTGTTGAGCCTGTCGAGCGATGCTCTTGGAGCGAAACATGATCTAAGCAATCAAAGTACCAGTCGAATGGTCCATATTCTTGCTGTTCAAGATAGAAGCACTTGAAAATTTCTGGATATGCGGCCAGGTAACAAGTAGAGGTGTATTCCTTCGTGCGGCAAGGAAATTTTTGTTCGCATTTTTGAAAATTTTGCTTATGAGCTTCATTCGAAAAATAAACCTCGCTGCGGTTTATCGGATTCTCTTTCATGCTAAAACCTTCTTTCCAGTGTATTCAGATGAATAATATATAACCGAGATTACGGGAATAACGTGTGTACTTAGATGTTGGGGTGATTATCGGGTAGTGATTGACGCAGCCTCTGAATCACGTAGGTTGTTGCTGCATGTAGCAAAGTAATAGGTGACAGCAAGCTCCGTTAAAAGTACTGTAATACACCTAATTGCTTGAACATTTCTAATAGCGTAGCCAATGTAGCAATGTAATTACCATTTTTCAGAAAGAGGCTTTAAGCTCGGCTTTTGTCTTTAGTCGTATTCCCCGAAAACCTTCCAGAGGAGTAGACCCACTGATCCTCATTTTGCCGGACTGAACATTAAGTTTTGATACCTCTACAAAAAACTCTTGCTTACTCAGCGACTTATAGCCATTATCCCGACAGTATTGTTTGTAAGCTGGAAAAAGAACTTTGCGATGGACCTTGCACTCATCGTTGTTCAGATCTACATGACATCGTTCATGAACAAACTCTGTTACATTATTCAATTCAGCAATGTACCGCGATTTAAAAGCACGAGCCTCATCACTTTCCGTAAAGATCAGATTATTGTCCATTAACTCGCGCAAACCTTCCAATGCCCATTCCACAATGTACGTCTTCTCCGCAATTAATTTGTTCAGTAACGATTTGTCCCTTTGTTCTTCCGGGATGGTATTGGAGAACACAAGAAAATGGATTCTGTCAGTGAAAGCGGTTGTTCCATCCAGCTTGTTGAGCAAAGGCATATGGTTACCACACGCAACGAGCTTCGTTTTTCCATAGAAGTGGAACGGGTCTTTACCCTTCTTTTCGGCTGTTATAAGGTCGCCCCCGGTGATTGCCTTAATGATATCTGTGCCTTTTATAGCTCCGTTCTCATCCAATTCAGGGCTTATATTGACCTTGGATTTGATTAGCTCGGCGCTCATAAACCGATTCTCACCAAGTTGCTTTAGCGACATTGCAGTCGTATGCTTGGAGCCAATCATTGAACGAATTAGCGAAAGCCATAAGCTCTTACCGGTGTGAGGAAGGCCAATCAGAACGAAGAACTTCTTAGCCCGCCATTCATTGCTGAGAATGTAGCCCATAAATTGCTGTAGAGACTTCATTTTCAGACGATCCCCAGCCGTGCCATCATCTAGAAAACGTTTAAAACAACTTCCGCGCTCTTCGTCTTCTTGATCCGGGCGATAAACCCGAATACCGGAAGTCGACTCCCCGAGTTCGGAATCAACGTAACTGGTAAATAAGTAGTCCGGACTATGCGGATAGCATCTCTGCTGGCTTACATCGAAGACCCCATTCCGAAAATTGATTAAATGCGTGTGGCTGTCGAATTCCGTGTAAGAAACTTGATGCTCCGGACTACTAACAAGGCGGTGGACAACTTCTGCCATCTTGTGTTTCCCGAGCTTCATGTCCAATTCAGGGGGCAAACACTTTCGAATGGCCACGTAGAGACTCGCTTCCGTTTGCTCCTCGAAACAACCAAATTCTTCTTCATAGAGAAACACCGTTGTACCGCAGCATCGAACCTTCCGTTTTTCAAGTAAAGCCTTCATCGCTTGGACATCGAGCGGTATCTTTGCTTCTTGGCTTTCGTTATAGTTCTTCTCAGGGCATTCCTGATTTAAAGAAGCTTCGTTCACCTTGTTTACCGGTTCGTCAATCTGCATACTATGTCTATCCATGTATTCTTGCTGTATCCCCCCACGCCGTAACGTAGAGGGGGTAATTATCTCACCGCTGGTCATATCGTTCGATTGCATGAATGAACTACTAACACTTCGATTAGTAGGCCATGAGAAGTCGCTGTCCATAGTGCCCAGTTCCATGTTTTTAGATTTCAGAAAATCTGTATTCAATCTTCCCGATCTAATTTCTTCCAGTTGCTCGTAGAGAGAATCATCAGCGTCCGCAAAGTCTTTTTGACGATATGGTGTCCGATTATTCCGCTTCATTCCCATCACCATCTAACTGGATTAAAAAACGGGAAAGACCAGGGAAGTGCTGATTCAGCATACTGTGAGCAATGATTTTGATATTTTCGCTTGCTGTCCTCGATGAGGTAAAGATATGACTTAACTTCCTGTATGGTAAATTACCGTCATACACCGAGAACTGGACGAAGTCTGGACAATGGAGCAGCGCAATCATGATCTCGTCATTGTATTCGACCTCTTCGTCATCATTGAAAAGTTCATAATATTGGTCACGACAATTGATGTGAAATTTAACGTCGTCCTGTCCTATAACATCTATCCAGACTCTTATTAAACTTGTAGATTCATCGACAGGGAAAGAAAAATGCTGCCCGTCGTATTGACCAATGCAGAGCTTTTCATCGTTTCGAATAATACCTATAATGAGGTTGTATGGTTCAAGTTTTGTGTGGTCAATAACTGCGCAAGACTCTTTCCCATTACAAGACAAGACCTGGATGTCTTTTTTCTTTTTTGATAGCTGGTTAAGAAGTCTCTGTTCCTTCTCAGTAAGATTTTCGAACAACGATTTTTCGACCATTCATTTCAGCTCCTAGATTTTTGTTTGAGAGGCGCCTCTGTGAATAATCATACTTCTTTGCATTTTTGAAAACTTCCGCTTACCCAGGTAGTTTTTTTTGAAAAACGCTAGCTTTATTAGCTGATATTATGATATATTTAGAATTTAAAAGCGGAGTTACCCGAACGTTCGGGTAACTCCGCTTTTAGCTGCTGTTCACTATGCAGACAGTACGTCGAAATATTTTTCTTTGACCACTTGTGAGAGCGCTTCGATCATTCGATCCTTATTTTCATTGAATAAGAACAGGTCATATTTGTCATATCCGTTATTTTTCAAAAAATCGTATGGATTCAAGTAAATATCGTTCAAATGACTCGTTTGAATTTCTGCAACTTTGTTGAGGACTATTAAAATGTTCTTAATGTGCTCGAAAGGCATATCTGCAAGTTCCCATTGCAAGCCTAATTTTGCAGCAAAAATTTGATTTCTAATACCAGGAATGGCCTCTGGTTGGGTTCTAACGTCAATGAAAAAATCTTTCTCATTCATGAATCTTTGCATGGCAGAAGCATTTACAGAGAATCCTTTCTTTTTCAATAAAAATAGAAAGTAGGATTCCATGACAGGAATCGTTATCAACGCCATACCTATAAAGGCAGAGCTTAACTTCTCCATCCTCCCACTTGTTCGAATGTAAGGTAAATAGAATAATCTTCCATTTATATTTGAGAGAAGTGCGAGTGCACTTAATAATCGATAGTATTGGAGTTTGATTTCTTCGGACTCGTTCATCGTTAATATTGCGATTTTGTTTGCAAGTCCTATTTGATATTCACGCTCAAATAGAATCCTGTTAAGTACAGGGTGATAAATCATCTGATTATTTTCAAACAGGCGCTCTATTCTATCGATATTAGGAAACTGATCTAACAAAAATTTGAAATTATTGCTAAAATGCAAGTGAAGTTTTTTTGTAGCTTCTTTATGCTGTTTGAAATAGCTCGAACTATGCTGATTATCCATGTGTCCCTTTAGAACCCTATGAGAATCTACATGAATGGCTTGAAAAGCAATTAACGGAGCAATAAAGGAGGGAAAGGTATTAGCCTTTTTACCTGTATCTCGATTCATCCAGTGTTCGCTTAGTTTTTTGGAGAATTCTTCTGCTATTCGGGGAACAACCTTGTCCTCAAACAAGTACCAAACTGGTTGATTTTTCGCTATAGCAATATCAATAAAGTTATACACTCGGTTAAAGAAAGCACCGGATGTATGAATTTTGCCTTCGGATTCGATAAGTTGCACCATATAAGCGTTAGTAATCAGATGCCTGATTAAATCTGGTTTTGTAAAAACAGTTTTTTCTTGACCTATTTCAAAGAATTCTTTTATATCGTTCGGAATAAGATGATAGCATTTTTCAAATACATAATCCGCCAATTCGTAAATATTGCTAATTTTCTGGGCACCATGAAGAGGTAAATGGTAGTTTTCGACTAGTATTTCCAATGCTTTTTCTGTATTTGAATTTACATATAACATTAATCGTAAAACTCCTTTCGTTTCGATAGGAACCGGTGCTCTTTCTAATAATATAGTCCGTAACGGCAGAACGCCGAATCCGATGTGAATTACCCACCCTGAACGATTCGATCTCACCGGAATTAACCAAATTATATGCCGTGTTCATACCGATTTTCAACAATTCGGCCATCTCTTGGACAGTAAGTATCTCTCCATAGTAGTAATCATCATACATAAAAATTTCCTCCTTGCATTAGAGTTACAATACTGTTCATTAAATCAATTTAATCGACATTAATCGGCATTATTCTTTGTTATTCTGCACTCCTGTGAATAGTTCTTTCTCTTTATCATCACTATGTACAAATATCAAAAAAGAAAAGAATTAATCGGCTAATGATGCACAAAAAGGAGAAGCCATTTAGCCCCTCCCTTGCTAATGCTAATATCCCGGAGTAGAAACCGTCACTGTTTTAGCTTCAACCCACTGTTCGGCCAGCCACTTGATCCCGAACAATGCGGCTGTTTCATTCTCCTTGCCTTTTTCTACGATAAAGCTGGCATGATTCCAGTAAACAAGCACTTTAGTGCCGTTTATTTTCTTGACGATTCCGTCGAATGTGCCTGAACCGACAGTATCCCCGACATGTATTATCTTTCCATAATAATCTAATGGATCATGGTCGTTATATTGAACTTTCTCGTGTTTCTGTTGATTTTCCTTCACTACATCTTCAAGCGTTTTTTTATTATCCTCTTTCTTCTGAACGGCATCAAGCATGGTGATCTTATAATCAAAGCTGAATAAATCAGTTGCGCTCTCCTCAGCGCCACCATAATAAATCAACACTATTTGGGAATCTCCGTTCCAGCGAATTGTCGCGCCAAGGTTCTCGCTAACAAACCGAACAGGAATCATGGTTCTTCCGTTGATTATGGTCGGTGCAACTGCTAATTCTTTCTTTGTTCCGTTTACAGATGCAGTTTTTTGATCAATCCATAATTCAATTGTGTTATCGCCGAGGGTGATTGTAACTTTCTGTTCGCTGCCAGTCCATGTAGGTGTCCCACCTAACCTTTCGATGATCGGTGCAATAGGAAGTAACGTGCTGCCGTCGCGGATAACGGGGGTAACATTATGATCGTTATCGTCAAAATTCTTTCCGTCATCTTCTGTTAGTAACCACGGGCTATTGATTTTCATGGCAAGTTTGATCGGATTGATGACTTGTTTTGTGCCCGTTCCATCTTCTTTGTACATACTGAATTCCAAAGCACCGTCAACATATTTTGTGCCGAATGTATTGCCATAAGGAGCATCCGCCAAGATTTTGCTAATAAAGCTCAAAGGAACATAGACGCCTAGAGTTGGATCGTCCAGATAGCGTGCCGATTTCTCTAGTTGGTAAGTATTCCCGGTGGCATTTATACACGCACCTGACTCATCTACCTCGTATTCCTGAACGTCTGTCTGACCTTCCGTAATTTTGAAACATTGCCCTTGAAATGTGATATATGAATATATAGGTTTTCCACGAGTATTAACGATTTCTGTACCGCTAAGATCAAGGAACTTGAGGATTTCACCAATTGGAAATACCAATACACCGTCTTCCGTTATTGGTGTATGTACAACACCTTCTTTTTGCCCGACAATATTTATTCCAATCTCATTTGCTGCGAATACAGCCTGTGAAACGCTAAACATTAGCATGAAAGAAATACCGAGTGCTATTAGTTTCTTGAGCATAGTGGTTATCCTCATTTCATTATGGTTTATAATGTAATCTATTTTTCTAAAGACTTAACTCGTTGCTTTTTACCCCGAAACATTTTGAAAATAAAATAGATCAGATAAAACGGCGTAACGGCCCAACCAATAAAGGTAGAGAGGATGCTCTTATAAACGATGTAGTTTGAAATGGTTGTAAACACCGTGACGTTTTTTTGCAGTTTGCTAATGAAAGCCCAGCCAAAGGGAACGCTTAGCACTACATAAATGGCGATCACTCAGGGTACCTCCAATCCTTGTAAACTTAATCTGAACCTTTAGCGGATGCTGGACCAGGCTCTGATAATGACGCCGCCGCTTCATCGACCAATTCTTTCATAATCGGAACGGCAGTAACCGCGAACGAATACTCAGTAACTCCAGGATTATGCCGCTTTTTTATGAGATTCTTTTTGGTTAGTTTCGAAATTATAGAGTAGGTTTGTTTTTTCTGATCAATGTGAATTTTATGGGCTGTCGTATTCTTGAAAATAAATTGTGTCCCCCATACTCCTTGTTCCAGTTTTAGATCAGGATGAAAGGATATTGACGATAAATGCTCGTATAGCTGGACATCTGTTACAGGGTGGGGAAGAGGATAGTCCTTAAAATTCAATTTCATAAGCTTGAATCCTGAAATGCCTTGCAGCGTAAGATATGCCGCTGTCCAGCCTATTACAATTCCGAATAGAATGCCGACCGGACCTCCGAAAGCAAGTGCAATACCTCCAATTAAGATAAAGATGAGGTACAATTTTTTGAAAGCTTTCATCGGAGTCTCTAACTGGATTGAAGTTTGTGCAGGCAGGATGCTGCCATTATTCATTTTCTTCTGTTGAAGTTGCATGGAGTGCCTCCTTATCAATGTGATCTATAGTCATATGGGCTATCTTACCGATGGTGATTAATACATGCTTTCAACTTTATAGTCAATCAAGATCCAGTCATCGGATTCCGACTTTTTAATAGTTGCTCTTACTGTCCCGATATAGGAAAAGTGTGAAGCGTCCGAACCAGCAGCTTGAGGTTGATAGCGGATGGCTTTCGCTTGCAAATGGTCAGGATCTTCGCTATTGAAATTCCCGTAGTCGTTCAGGTCTTGGAACACGCCGATTTCGGCCGTCAATGTGCCATTTTGATTATCCAATAACCGTTGTACTTGAGAAAACAGGTTAGAATCCGTATATGCCCATCTGTACGCATCCCATCGATAGAAGCCATCCTTATACCGATACCCGGAAATGGACTTGTGCTTCACTTGAACACCAAAGAAATGCTCGATAACTTCAGCGATCAAGTCTTGATGCATCATCAACTCATTGTCGTTATTCGGATTCAAGCTATAGCTGTTGTCTTGACCGAATTTTTGATTCCGTTCAATCGCGAATCGAATCAATTCATCCGCGCTGTACGAACTGATGGCACTATCCTTGATATATGGCGATGTGCCGAAGTTCACTGAACTGGAATTCGCTAAAATATTGATTGAATTCAATCTGCTGCTCCAAACTTAGCGACGGCCAAGTGTCTCTTGGTGTATTCGGTGATTTTTCCGTTACAGGAGTGGGCTCTTTCTCCTCGATCTGTGACAACAATGAATCGGCATATGTAGATCGTAATGTTGCTTGAATAGTGGTCACTTTCCCATTGGAGCTTCGAACCTCAACAATACAATTATTTGCCGTGTTTGACGCCGTAAGTTCAAATGTGCTGACCTTCACTCCATCCGCCTCTTCAGTTGTTGAAATTGGAGTGCCGAGCGCCGCGGCGATTTGTTCCTCAGTATCCCCGACACGCTGTCCGCCGATATTAAAGAATCTCCCGTCTGTGATCGTGATCTCGCGAATTTGGCCGTTCTTGGCATCGCTTTTGACCCAGTTGGCCATGCCAGCTTGTCCAAAGTAATACGTGTTGTCTGCATTGCCTGTGACCGTAGACGTGACGCCAAACTCGCGAATGATCTGTTGCTCAGGCACCGCATTTCCAAGGTAGTTGGCGAGGTCTATCACGCCCGACTCGTCGCTCTTTGTGTAGCGAACATAACGGATACCGACAATTCGGTCGGATTCGGTGAGCAAGTTCAGAATGCTGTCTTCCTGCTTGTCATGATACATTCGAGAGCGCTGTCCTTCCGGGGAGACTAGGTCCAGATTTGGTGCTCGAAAGACATCAGGGTTTTCTTTTAGTGTAGTCATTAAAATTAGCGCCTAACGTCAGACCCAGGATGCTGTACACCCTATTGCTCTTGACTCCTTTCTCGCCGTAAGTCAGAGAAATCTCAGACACCGATGTTTCATCACCCAATAGCGTGACCCCAAACGGATACATGTAATAATAGCCGTCCTCATCGTCCTTAACGATCCATGATTCATCCGGTTTGCCGAGCTTGGCAATAACGTTTTCTTTACTCCTCCCTGACAAGTCTGTTAATTCGAGTGGCTTTGGATTCGAGGAAGCGATAGCGCCGATAGTCACAACAACTCCTGTAACTGTAACGACTAGAAGCCACAGCCACCATTTTTTAAATAATGCTTTCTTGCGAACCGTCTCTGTTTGGTTCGTGATTTCGGTAGACAATTAGGACTACTCCTTTCTGGAATTCAGATGCAGGATTTGAACGAATTCTCCAAGATTCTTCATCAAGTATATGAAATTCTACACTCATTATCAATGACTATAGACGCTATAAAATTTAGATCCTATAGTACGTTGTTACTATGTGTTATACCATCTATCGTTTGATGTATAAGTTAGGAAGATAGGTGGTTGTGTGAGCGATATTGCGGTTTTGGTTGGTGAAAAGATCAGAGCTTTGCGGCAGAGCAGAGGACTCAGCCAAGAGAAGCTGGCTTTTAAATCTGGTTTAAATACATCCTATTTGGGACAAGTAGAGCGCGGCGAAAAGAGCCCGACTATTGTGACATTAGATAAAATTGCAGCCGCGCTGGATACGAGACTGGACGAGTTATTCCAGTTCGATTATGGCACAGCTATCGAGACGGAGCTTTCTTATGTGGATAAAATCTCCTTTGAATTGCGCGGAAGAACGGAAGAAGAGAAGAAGGCTGTCTATGAATTCGTTAAACAGATTCTTTGGTTTCGAGATAAAAAATAAGAGGGAGGAATCGTTCTGTACGTTCCCCGCGTTTCTGGTGACCATCATCTAGCATGATGTCTCGTAATAATATATATACCAAAATATATAATTTTCGGTGTCGTTAATATTCGTCCGCCAGCAACATGGTGCAATGTGTGCGGTTGTCGATAACGAAGATTTTGCAAGTAAAGATACTCTTGGTGCAGATGGCATATGATTTGCTGTAGATCGGTTTTGCTTGGAAGTGGACGATCTTTTGCTTCCGTTTGCCCGCTTCATAAACACCTTCCAATTCAAAAACTTGCAGATCATCCTTATTCGGGACGTCCATTGTTTCGATCATGTACCACAGCATATTTTGCAAGTAGGCGGGAATCCGGGCTCGAACACCTGGCGTACTATATTTGTCCCCAGTAAACATCGTCATCAACTCCCTGAAAATAAATAAAACGACCGGATGGGATATCCGGCCGTTTGCCGCAATTTATGCACTCGCCGCGCTCCTTTTTTCGGTCAACTTCTTTTGAAGGACGCTCAACAACTGTTGGTCGGTGACATGCTCTTGCTGCTTCTTTGCGTACCATTCGTCCAGTCCGTCCAAGCTCCCGGCCAACTCTTGCCATGCTGCTTTGATTTTTTGCTTAATGGCAGAAGGTTTGTTCTTGAGTTTCTCGGTTAACTCGGTTTTGCGCGACGTGCGGTTGTTGGGCAAAGTGTGGGAGGCGACAGCGGGAACATCCACCCAGCCTCTTTCCTGATAATAGTGCTGATAATGATCTGGTAAGAGGATTGTCTGCTGTTGCTTGTCCCAACGAATCATCCCCTTGTACAGATCGCTGGCGACGCCAATACGGCTGGCGCACTTTTTCATCCCGTCCGTGATCGCGCTCTTGGTGGCATCCCCTTCGTTCATACCGGCTTTAATCTGCTCGCTGCCAACATCGATAAACGTAATCCATTCCTGCAAATCGGCATTGAAGAAGCTGAACTGTACATAAATCTTTACACGCGGATTTTTCCCGTTCGGGTCTTGGACGATTTTTTCGGTATGCTGCAATCCTTCATACTTCCAATAGCCAACGCCAAGCACTTGATTCAACCGCTCCGTAACCGATTGGCCGGAAATGTAACAGTGATCGCCGAATGAATCGTATTGGTATTCGGCGTAGGGGAAGGGAGCATTAAGTTGTTCAAATAAGGTTCCTGTTTTAGTCGTCATTTGGCTTGCCTACCTTTTTGATGCTGAATTGCCGGAAGTGGGTCGTCTTCAAGCATGTTTCATAGACATCTGGGTGCAAGTCTTTAAGAAGTTTGCTGTCCACACCGGTTCGGTTGCGGTTCTGCCATTTCACCAGATATCCACCGGCAGTTCCGATGGCGTGTTCTCCGAGCAGCGATTTGAAACGATTTTCGATTTCGGTCATCGTTTCTTCTAGAACGCGGATTTGTTGTTTGTAATCCAGATAGGTATCGATTTGTTCCGTTTCCTCATCGGGGAGTATGATGCAGCCTTTTGCTTCCGGGTTCAGCAGCTTGACGCAAGCTTCCGAACCGTCAACCGGTGGGTAGCATCTCGCCAGCACGTAGTGGTGCCAGAAATCCCCGGCCAGACGCTCCAGTTGGGAAATCATATTGTCATCACGAATCACTTCGTACTCGCGGTATTTATTCCCGCCGATGAGCGCGGCGAAATAACCCCATTCCAATCCGGTGACAAACATGTACCATTGCAGTTGCACGTAATAATAATCTGGAATATTGTCATTGTCCCATTCATGGCGAAGAAACTCGCTAGCGGTTTTGATTTCCAAAATGCCGCGGCCGCGTCGGGGACAAATGAGCATACGATCCAGATTACCAAGCGCCCACCGCTGTTCAGGGTGGCAATAGATGACCGGTTTCTCGGTGATTGCCCATTCGGGATGTTCGCTGGCAAACTTGTCCGCGATCAAGGGCTCAAGCCGTGTCCCCCACTCGGCAGCTTCGCTGAATGACTCTTCCGGGGCTTCTCCCAGCTTCTCCAGGTAAACGTGAATTGGAGTTCGCCATTTGGACAATCCACAAATTGCTGCAATATCCGACCCGCCAATTCCGCCGCGGCGATAGTTTAACCATTGACCATGAGATAATCGGTCGGTTTCGACCAAAATATCTGCTTGAAATTTAATTGCTGTGGACATCGGTTTATAAGCACCTCCAAATAAATTGATGCGCGGGTTAATGTGTGATGGACATTAACCCGCGCTCTGTTAAGCTGATATAACGCTGATCCCCGATAATGACATGATCCAGTACGTCGATACCAATGATCGTACCTGCGCTCATTAATCTTTTAGTGATTTCAATATCTTCTGGACTTGGTTCTGGATTGCCGCTCGGATGATTGTGCACACAAATGATTGAAGCACTGCAACGTTTAATTGCCTGGCGGAATACCTCCCTTGGGTGAACGATACAAGCGTTCAGACTCCCAAGGGCAATCAGTTCCTTGGCGATGATCACGTTCTTGGTATTCAGAAACAAACATATGAAGTGTTCTCTTTTCGCATAACGCAGTTCCGGTCCAATAAGCCTGTATACATCGGCGGGGGAACCGATTTTATCAGAAGGAAGGGGGGAAGCTGTTAAGGATCGAGCGAGTGACAGCGCTGCTACTATTTGACGGGCCTTTATATGCCCTATGCCTTTGATCGATGCAGCCAATTCCTGTTCCGTAGCTTCGATCAAATCCTCGGTTCTTGGGAACACAGAAAACAATTGCTCCATAATATAGCTGCCGGGTTTTTCGCAAAGAGAGTCTGCCAGCAGCCGTCTGAATTCGTATGGTATTTGTTCCGACATAAGCAACCTCCACATCAGGCCGACGCCAAGATCAGTTCATAAGCTTTATCAATTAGCGGATTACCCTCCATCGTCCGAAGGAACAGGTTTTCCTTGAAGGAAGCTGTATCCCTAAGCGGCTTGGAATGTGTGGCAAAATCTGAAACGGCATTGATAAACCGATACCCGTTTTTCCCAACCTCCTTCAGATCAGGCGCATCGAAATATCGGGCCTGAAAATCATCCCGCAGCTGTTGAACGTTTCGCTCCTGTATCTTTGTCGCGTCATCTGGCAAAGGCAGTAGAAGCTCCATGTACTCCTTGACTTTGTGATCGGGAATTTTAATGCGATTTAGCCGATCAACTTCTGCTCCGAGCCTGTCCATGTACAATTCGGCATAAAGCAGCGTCTTCTGTGCTTCGTCCAACTTCGCACGAATATCTCCGGTATGAATGGTTGTCCAAATTCGCTTGGCATTTTGAAGAGCCAGATTCAAGGTGTTTTGGCAAACGACACGAATCGGCGTCATCGCCACCTTGATACTTCCACTGCCGTCATGGCTGTTGGAGAATACCAGGTAGGGATTGATGCGATCTCCAGCAATCATGTAGTTTTCCGGCAGGCGTGCAAGTAGCCACACTTTCCTGCCGTTTTGCAAACTCCCGGCGGTCTCGAAGCGAACCCCTTCACCAAGCAATTCATCGGTAAAAGCAAACGCCTCATGGTTCTGGACGATTTTGTACCTGTCCGAAACGACACCGAGCAACCGTTGATCGGTTGCTCGGATGTTTGCTTTATAGCCGGGGATTTCGACGTAATCCTCGGTTTGGATGGATTTCTGGATAACTTCCCAATCCAGTCCGGCGGCTAGAAGTGCTTCTTCTGAACTGAGTGCGTGCTCGACCAGATTTCCAAGTCCATGCCATGGGGCTTGCCTTACGTAGAACATGGTTTCGATGTTGGCTGGCATTTGAATCATCTCCTAATAATGTTTGTTACAGCCGGAAAATCTGAAGAGAGCAACAACAACTCAGGCTGAATGAATTTTCTCAATTATTCGGCTGTTTCAAGGTAATAATATAGAATTGACTTATGGAGTTATACGGTTTAGGCGAGTGTTTTCTTGATTTAACTCTGATGTTGCTTGAAGTCGAAAAAATGGTATCATTTTAGTAAGCTGGTGTATCTAATGCTTTAAGTTCTGTGACAAAATTTTATAGCCTGGTAGTTATTGAGTCCTTGATTTAAAAGGGATTAAAGACTTTCGATCTTGCCCTTTTCTCTTGAATTAAGATTAATAAGAGCAGTGTGACAATGCGTAGATTTGGAGGTATTGTATGAACCAGTACAGCAGTTGGATAAAGCAGTATTTTTATAAACGGCAAAAGATCATGCTGGGACAACAATTAAATATTCGGCTTCAAGAGGAATTTGACGTAACCCCGGTTTATGCTAGAAAAATTATTCAACGGGCCATTGATGACCATGTAATAAAGTCCAGTGCTCCGGTGACATTTGGAAAAGGACAATATATTTACTACTATCACAATAGTACTTTGCATAAAAGCGACATATTAGCAATTGCTGAGAAGGAACGCCCTCCCATATACCGCTTATTAACCGCAATTGATAAATGCAATGGTGTGATATCTTATTACGAAGCATTGAAAATAACTGCTAGTCCTTTGGACGGTTCTAAAACAAAAATGGATACTCTTCCAAGAATTTTAGCCGATCTTTATAAACTAAGGCTTGTTAAAGAAATAATGCACGAAGGAATCAAATTCATCGTTGAAGATTATTTTTCAGATGAGCATGCTATTCAGGCTATTAAATTGCACAAGTCGAATATGGTATTGGATTGTGCATTTCTGCCGGATATGTTGAGGTGGCTTACATTGCATAATCTTGTAGATAATCAGGGTCATATATATCGTAACAAGATCTTTCCATCAAAGGGGGCAGAACAAAATAACTTCGTATGGGACGCTTTTGCATACACCAAGACAACGGGGTATAACACGGTTGTCGCTAGTAATCGAACTACCACCGACAAGCAAATGTTGGTTGTGTTAGACATGGTTATTCATCGTGAATATGATTCTGTGGATGTTCAAGGACTATACAACAGAATTCAAGGAGTGTTGCAAAGCTCCAAAAACACGAGGAAGGTTCTCCCAATAGTGGTGACCAAAGATATTACAATAGCAGCCGCCAAACAACTTCGTAGTTTGGGATTTCTTCATTTTAGCGTGTCAACTATATATGGTGAAAGAGTATTCGAGATTATCTCTAATTTGAAGAAGATTCAGCAGGTCCAACTATTACAATATTCAGAATCGGATGATCAATTGACAGGGTATGTTGAGAATGTACTTCATACAATGCAAGAAGGTGGGCAAGAAGAGAATTTACAAAATATTAAAGGGGATTTGTTTGAAGTACTTTTACATCCCTTAATAAAGGTTCTATATCCCAATGGATCATTTGAAGCCAATAAAATATACAGAGATACGACGCAAGAAGGTAATAAATTTTCACATGAATTTGATGCAATTGTAATTGATCGCAATTTGAAAGAAGCTGTTGTATTCGAACTGAAGGGACATAAATCGAGTACATTTATTAATGCAGGTCCGTATACTAAACGGGATACAGTTAAGTGGTTTTTTAATAATACCTTTCCCTGGGCAAAAAAGCATTTAGAGAGTGAAAGTCCAGATTATAAGGTTTCAGCGTGTTATATTACAAGTGCTCAATTTACGAATGAATCATTAGAGTTATTGCGCGGTTACAATAAGGGGAATTTAAAGCCCCAGCTAGCTGAAGTATATTACGATGGATATGGTCTCTTGCAATTAGCCCAATCTCGGGGATTGAATCATATAAATAAAATTATAAAAAAGTACTATATTGAAATGTCAGATTTTGAATCAATTCAATAATTCAAAGTGTATAGATGGATTAATAAATTTGTTTGCAATAAAGTATTTATTTGAATAATATTGCAGCTTTACTGGGGGGATTGAGACTTTGGATGAAGAAAAAGATTTATTATATCTTATTGATAAGATAGTAACTTCCGATTTATTTCGAGAAGCAAATTATTATTTTAGATGCATGAAAAAACAGCCACATGGTGGAGTGGCACATATTTTTTATCCAAATGCATATTTAAAACATTATGCTGCTGACACTTATCGATTATTTACTCAAGATCCTGAAAAAATTCCATATTTCTTAACAGCCTTAGTTGAAGAATCCTATCAGGAATATCTTAGAAGTGGTATTGATGTTGAAGAAATATGTAGATTGTGCTTTGATGATAAAAATTTTTGGTATGCTGGATTTCGATTGTTGAAACCAAAAAGTGAATATAAAGCTGCAAATAAAGAGGTGCCAATTCTTTGGTCTGTAATAGATTCAAAGTTAAAATTTCAAGACTACTTCGACATAGAGCCTAAAATGCTAGTATATGCACTCGTTTGTTACTTAATCAAAGATAATATGGTAGAAATACAAGGCATAGCGGAGATACGTGCTTACGAGCAGCTAAAAATACCACATAATAAATACGGGTTATGTTTGGTGAATGAGTCCAAATTTATGAGACAAGGGTTTATCATTGAGGATCGTTATTATCTTTACAGTATCTTTTTTGATACAACCATAGGTGCCGTTACAGATGAAGTACCATATACGATCAAGATCATTAATGAAGAAATATCTGAAAAAAATTTATTCTTCAGATGTGATGAGAAAATCGCTGTACCAGTTGAGGAGATGATTAGTACTGCAACAATGGACTCTCAAAAGTATCGTGGAATAACAGTTAACTTTGTAGACATAGAAAAGCTGGTCTATAAGAAGGAAGTCATTGTACATTATAGTCCTGAGCATCAAGATAAAGTTATTATGATAATTAAGCCGGATACTGATCAGAAGGGCAATAAATTTTATCACATTGAAGTTGAAGAGCTGTGGAATCCAGAAAGAATTAAAGATTCTTTCGTAATTACAAATTACATTCATGCACAATATTATCCTGGTAAAAGGAATTTCAATCATATTGATTTTTCTGTGAATCAATATTCTATTTCTGTTTTTATTGAAAAGTTCAGGGATGCTGTAACGGATACCGAAGTTCCTATAGATAGATATGGAGATGAGCACTATAAAATCTGGTGTGTTGAAAGCGAAGCGATTGAAATCAGTACCTGGAGTAAACTTGTGTGTGCCACACTTGATGAGCCATTTAGAGACTTATTTTTAGAGATGTTTTCTGGTTGATAAATTATATTACTGAGTCATTACCTGGAGATAATGAAAGTTTCTCCCGCCCCCTGGTGTTAGAACTCAAGCGCGATGGCTGCTTGAGTTCTTTATTTTTCGATTGTCTTTTGATGTAGCTGTGGTAGGTTCATGTTACTGCTTCTAAAGAAGGATACGCGTCTTATTTTGGCGAATATTTATATGTAGAAAATGATGTAATCACTGAGCTAGCCTTCTTGATAAAATGAGCACTTGTCTGGAAGCCGGAGCCTACCCTCAGAGTAATCAAGTCAAGAACACGCAGCGTTCATTTTAGCTTTGATCTGACCGCTCCCAATCCCGTGAAGGGGCGCAGGGGAGATTGTTCCCTACGCTTCCTTTTTGGGGACGGAAGCGGAAGGGTTCATTCCGCCGGAGATCTTGCTCTCAATCACCGGAACTACTAAAGGGAGGAAAATTTAGGTGAAAATCAAAAAAGTGAAAATTCAAAACTTTAAATGCTACTGTGGCGAGTTTGTCTTAGAACTTAGTGATGGAATGAACATCTTGGTAGGTAATAACGAAGCAGGGAAAAGCACTATACTGGAAGCAATTCATTTGACTTTGACTGGGTTATTGAATGGTAGACAACTTAGGAATGAGTTAACTCAATACTTGTTTAATAATACTGTCGTAGCCGAATACTTGACTAACTTAGAGCAAGGAAGAAATCCAGAACTGCCCTATATATTAATTGAAATCTATTTAAGCGGTAGTAATATAGCAATATTTGAAGGCAACGGTAATAGCGAACGTATCCAGGAATGCGGTATATCATTAAAAATTGCATTTGATGAGAGATTTCAAGAGGAATACGAGCAACTTGTAAGAAAGGGAGACGTCAAGACTCTACCAATTGAATATTATGATCTTGTGTGGTCTAGTTTTGCTAGAGAAACTATAACGCCAAGAAGCATCCCACTCAAGTCAGCCATGATTGATTCATCAAGTAATCGATATCAGAATGGGTCTGATATATACATATCTCGTATAGTACGAGAAAATTTAGAGCCGGAAGATATAGTGGACATTTCTCAAGAGCATAGAAAAATGCGAGACAATTTCATGAGTTCTGAGTCAATAAAGTCTATTAATGAAAAAATCCAACAAAGTGCAGTGTTAACAGGTAAGAAAGTTGAACTTTCTGTTGAACTACTTTCGAAAAACGCTTGGGAAAACAGTCTTGTAACCTATCTTGATGCAGTACCATTTCATTTTGTAGGAAAAGGAGAGCAATGTATTATAAAAACTGAACTGGCGTTAAGCCATAAGAAGACGAAGGAAGCAGCAGTAATTCTGTTAGAGGAACCTGAAAACCACTTGTCGCATACCAAACTAAGTCAGTTTATTAGTAACATTTCTGAGAAGCAACAAGATAAACAGATTATAATTTCTACACATAGTAGCTTTGTAGCAAATAAGCTGGGGTTGAGCAACCTGATATTGCTACATGATAAGAAGGCAGTAAGGCTTAATGATCTTAAAGATGATACAAAAAGCTTTTTCCAAAAGATAGCGGGGTACGACACTTTACGACTAATTTTATGTAAGAAAGCAATATTAGTCGAAGGAGATTCTGATGAGCTAGTGGTTCAGAAAGCATATATGTGTGCAAATGAAGGCAAACTCCCAATACAAAACGAAATTGATGTTATTTCGATTGGAACTTCTTTTTTAAGATTTCTTGAAATTGCCAAATTACTTAATAAGCCTGTCACTGTAGTAACTGATAATGATGGAGATATAGATGCGCTTAAAAAGAAGTATAAAAACTATTTGGGAGATAACGCTAAGGAGAATATAAAAATTTGCTTTGATCACGAAGTGGATGAGGGGAATTTAGTAATTGGCAAAAATCCATTTAATTATAATACACTTGAACCCAAATTGCTTAAAGTTAATAATCTTGATAAGTTAAACACGGTCTTTGAAACCGATTATACCCACCATGATGATATGCATAAGTACATGAAGTCAAAAAAAACAGAATGTGCACTTAAGATTTTTGAAACGGAAGAACTCATTGTCTTTCCAGAATATATTTTAGAGGCGATTAGGTGAGGAATATGAAGACCAATAAGCTGGTTATTGCCGCGGCAGGCTCCGGTAAGACAACATTTCTTGTGAAAGAGGCGTTAAGACAACGTGAGGGAAAAGTTCTTATTACAACCTACACACAAGCTAATGAAGCGGAAATTCGCAAGAAGTTTATTGAACTAAATAATTGCATTCCTTCGCATGTCACAATACAAACGTGGTTCTCCACCTTACTCCAGCATGGGATTAGACCGTTTCAGGGAGGATTATACGATGAGACAATTCGAGGAATGCTTTTGGTTAATGCACCCTCAGCTTTAAGGTACACTATTAAAAAGACCGGATTCAAAGTCTATTATAGTGAAGCGGATCACTTTTCAAAACACTACTTCACAGAAGATTCTAAAGTATACTCCGATAAAATTTCAAAGCTTGTTATCAGATGTAACGAGAAAAGTGATGGTGCAGTTATAGATCGATTGAGTAAAATCTTCTCTCACATTTTTATTGATGAAATTCAGGACCTTGCGGGATACGACTTAGAGATATTAAAGCTTCTTTTGAAAAGCCGGTCAAATATACTTTTTGTTGGCGATCCGCGCCAGGTAACTTATCTTACCCATATCGAGAGAAAGTATGATCGATATAAAGAAGGACGTATAAAAGAGTTTATTCAGACAGAGTGCCGAAGAGTTGTTTGTGAAATTGATGAAGAAACATTGAATGTATCACATAGAAATAACCCGATGATCTGTGACTATTCTTCAAAATTATATTTACAGTATACTCCATGCCGATCCAATCAGAATGAAGTGACAGGTCACGATGGCATCTATTTAGTGAGAAAACAAGATGTGGATTTGTATTTGCAAAGATATAACCCCGTTCAATTAAGAGATAGCATTAGAGAACCGGTTAATAAAAAATATAAGACTGTTAACTTTGGTGAGTCAAAAGGGATTACTTTTGAAAGAGTATTAATCTATCCTACACAGCCATTTACTCAGTGGATTAAAAATAACAATTTTGAATTACTTCCCACAAGTCGTTCAAAATTTTACGTTGCTTTGACCAGAGCACAGTATAGTGTAGGTATCGTATATGATTATGACGAGAGGACCAACTTAGAAGGGCTTCAAAAATTTTATGTATAACTAATGAGAAGAAAAACTTACAGGTACAAATAAACAAACTTGCTCCTTATATTGTTGCCATAGGGAGCATTTTTCATTAAATGAGAGAACTCGACTTATTGATAAGTATGAGAGCCAGATCTTTTTGCATCATTTTGCCCAGTAATGTATTGATTCCGAATCAGCATCATCAAACTCGGATATTTGGGATAAAGTTAATGTGTTTTCCGTACTTACTCTGGAAAACACATTAACTTCAGTGTATCCTTTGTCGGTTTTTATCACAGGAACCCTATATTTTCAACAAAGTCATCCCATACTCATTCGAAACAAAGTTCATGTCTGAATCCCGAGAAACCAGTACCAAATTAGCTGTAAAGGCAGTTGCAATAATGAGCGCATCAGGAGTTTTTATTTTCCGTCCCTTACTTCTTTGCTCGCTTTGCATGGAAGCTGCTTTTCTTGCGACAGCGGAATCGACATGTATCATATGCCTAGGGGAGAAAAGCTTTTCTGCGATTAAGAACTGATTGTGTTTGACACCGCTCAGTACTTCACATTCCGTAATCGTCGAAAAGAATATTCGCCGTTTTTCTTCTTGGGCTTGTCGTACTAAGTTAACGGCGGCATGATCGTTGTCCAGAATGGCGATGACGATGTTCGAATCGAATAAATATCCGGAGTGGTTGTGGGTCACTTTCCCCAGCCCTCCCGTGACTCCTGGATGTGGTCTAATAATTCTTGCGCTTCCCCGGGCTTCAGAATTCCAGCCACACTTAAAATGTCATCTACTGAGTAATCATCAAAGTCCTCGATGGTTTCTGCTTCAAGATCTATGACAAGCTTCTTGGTGGAAATATTGTTTTCAGATAAAAACTCCCGTAAGTCTTTTGCTATATGAGGATGGAGCTTGCGTACCATTGACATGGAGAACCACTCCTTTTAAATTGAATTCTGAGTCGTTTGATTCTTACGAACCTCTTCGATTTATACTTACAAATAATTATACCCGATAATGGAACTACTGGATACAGTAGTTGAAGTATCGCATGATTATACTTTTTGTACCGACCACCAATTGACCTTAATTTGACCATCTACTCGTCTGAAGCAGTATTTTCATCAGTACGCAATTAATGTATTTAACTTAATTTCAAGACGAAAAAGACCACAAATTCAGCAAAAATCCCATAAAACCGCCATAATGTTATGGGCGGCATGATGTAACTGTACTATGCATCCAGATAATGATGGGGACCAATCGGGGACGAAATCCGTCATTTCCAAGCAAACTTCAACCAAACAGAACCATACGCCGTCGGAGAAATCCCTTATAAATCAAGGCTTTAGCCCACCGCGGCCAATGGGAATCAAATAGCCTATGTTCCCGCATACCATGCATGTTGAAGCAGTGATAATGATGACGTATTGTGGTAAAGAGAACGTTAAAGCGGTGACACGAAAACATGGCGGCACCGCTTTTGACACTTGCTAAGATATAGTGAATTGTTTCGAAAAATAGAGCTTTAATAGAATGGGCCATATAACAGAGAATTTAACCGCAGTACCGTGGTTACAATCCTGAATTGCGCCCTTCCTTGTCGAGAAACAATAGCTCATAGTACTTTTGGGGCCTTCCTTTGCCGGTCTCTCGTTTTTCAAATACCGTTTGAGCATATTTATTTTCTTCGATTTTGTTTAGGATACGGTTTGCGCCTCTTACGGTGATGGACAGACACCCGGCAACATCCTCAGAGGATAATTTATTTGTTCTCATAATTTCTGCATAGGACATGATTTTCTGAAGATTGATGTTGTTTATTCCAATACTTTTGGCCAATGCGATGATTTCCGGATCCCCCTGTTCGCTAAACTGTATAACATTCATGTTCTGCATTGGACCGATAACCTTCTGATCCTCGTTTATAAAAAAGCTGCAGCTGCCTGTATAGGCTTTGGCCTGTCGGTGAGCTTTGGCTGCGTTTTCGTTAGCCTGATAATATTCATGCCCCGAGCCCCATCCGATTTTCACCTTGTCGCTCACACACTCTTCCAGATATTTCAGTAGAGTGCAGTTTTGTGCGTTAGAGGTGATTTTCTTAAAATTTCCGTAGGTGGTGTAAAGTCTGACAGAGCCTTCCGAAATTTGGGCTGTGTCGGCAAGATTTATGTTTCGCAGAAACCTGCTGGCCAGGACTTTCAACTCATAAAGTTGCTCTTCGGATGGCGAGTGCTCTGTTTCAATTGACAAATATGCTACAACTGCCCTCCGGTTCTTAAGCTTGAGGATGGTAATTTCGTTGATAATCCCGCTTATGGCCTCCTTAACGTTTTCCAAAGTGGTCCGTATTAAGATATATCTTACCCCATGCTTTCTGAGTTCCGGAACAAAATGGCCGAACGCCGTGATGGACAGGTCTATTTTCTTCTCTTCCCACAGTGTTATATGGTTTTCGAGCATTGTTTCCACTCTTTCGAACAGATCGTCGCTGTCAATAGGCTTTCCCTGATCAGTCAGGTACTTTTGGAATTCACTGAAAGAATCGATAATATATGCAAAGTCTACATAGATCCTGGATATGTCAAGCCCCGGTTCCGTAATCAGCAGTCGGAAAAGTTCTCTATAAAGAAGGGTTTCATTATCTTGTAAAATGTGCGTAGGTATTTTCGCATCCAAACATTCCTTATCTATTGACTCGTAAAGAAGCCTGCCGCTGATAACAAATCCGTCCACCGAACCTAAGTTTTCCAGATATACGTCTTTAGTTTCCCGGAAGTTACTAATCGTAAGAATCCGAAACTGACATACCGACCGAAATTCTTCTTCAATGTCGCGGAAATAGTCTATATAAGATTCCGTCGTGATTATACCCAACCTGATTTTCATGGCAAATTCCTTTCATAAACCATTCAATGACAAAAATTATATCATAGAGAATGTGAAGTTCAATCTCCTCAACAGCTAGCAAATATTATTCCTAAAATGTCTTAAAATATTCTTGACACCATTTTCTTCTTAAAGTATAGTAAGTGTGTTCTTAAAATGTCCTAAAATAAAAAAGGGCAAGTTTCTCTCTGTTGTTCCGCTAATTCAATTTATGTTTAGGGAGGTGTAGTACAGAGATAGCCGGCAGGGACTGATTGCCCAGCTATAAACGAGTTCGAGGCGACACTTATTTGTGCTTGGAAAGGTAATCTACACAAATAATTATGCGGTTTGTCCTATGAAAGCGACAGCCCACTCACCTCACAAGTGATTTGTGGTGTACGGGCATCTCCGTAACTCAAGCATACAAAAAAATCGCCCACGGCTGACGGATTTCATCCCGTTTTGTGCCTTGAACGAAGCGAAAGGAATGGGAATAATTATGGCTGAATTGACCGGAGACATTTTGAGTATGGCTAATCAGCTACAGGAAAAATTGGTCGTGTACAGGCATCATCTTCATGCGATTCCGGAACTTGATTTAAGTTTACCCAGGACAACTGCTTATGTAAAAGAGTCGTTGGAGTCGATTGGCCTCAAGCCCACACTCATGGGAGAATCAGGCTTAATGGTTAACATCGGCGGACAACGTCCCGGGAAGGTAATCCTTATCCGTGCGGATATGGATGGGCTGCCAATGAAAGAAGAAACAGATCTTCCTTTTGCGTCATCCAACGGAAATATGCATGCATGCGGTCACGACCTGCATACTTCAATGCTGCTGGGCGCTGCAGAGATCCTAAAGGCAATCGAAGAGCAGCTTCGCGGGACGGTCAAGCTTATGTTTCAGCCGGGCGAAGAAACTTTACACGGGGCCAAGATGATGATTGAAAATGGGATCCTGGAAAATCCTAAAGTGGATGCGGCAATGATGCTTCATGTGTTGACTGGAATGCCAATTCCTGCCGGGCAATTTGTAGTGCCTGAGGCCGGAGAAGCGATTTCAGCCTCTTCAGATTGGTTTGAACTAATCATCCGCGGAAGGGGCGCACATGGAGCGATGCCGAGTGCCGCGGTGGATCCATTAAATGTAGCTGCTCATCTTCATCTGGCGCTGCAGGGGATTATAAGCCGTGAAATTTCGCCAATGGAGAGTGCAGTCCTTACAATTGGAGTGATGGAAGGTGGAAGTACAAACAATGTGATTCCCGATACTGCCAGAATGAAAGGCAGCGTACGCACATTTAACGCCGTATTGCGTGATACAATCGAAACCCGCATCCACGAAATTTCTGCAGGTATTGGAGAAATATTTCATGCAAAGGTGGATGTGACGTATACCAGGGGCTGTCCTGAGGTGAAAAGTGACAGTGAGCTTAACCATCAAATGAGAACTACTATTGCAAATACCTTTGGCGCCAGTTCCTTTATCGATCTAACACAATTGATACCCGGTGGTAAATTAATGGGATCGGAAGACTTCGCATTTGTATCACAAGCGGTGCCAAGTACCTCAGTGTTTCTTAACGCAGGCAATGCCGAAGAAGGTTATGGATACCCTGTGCACCATCCAAAGACAATGTTCTCGGATGAGGTGCTTCATAGAGGGGCTGCGGCTTATGCAGCTTTTGCCAGAGACTGGCTTGAAAATAACAGATAAGCTCTAAACCAAACTTAGGAGGAATTACAATGACAGAGAGACGTATGATTGGACCCACCAAATTTGAAGAGTACTCGGAGAAATACAAGGAATTCCTGTTAATGACCCGCCGTGACGGAATCATTGAAGTGCGTCTGCACACCGACGGAGGTCCGTACAAGCACAATTGGGAAGCCCATACCGCCTGGTCTCATGCGTGGTCAGATATCGGCCGTGACCCTGAGAACGAAGTCATGATTATTTCGGGAACTGGGGATAAATGGTTGATTGGCGACCCTGAGGTCTGGAATACGAAATTTATGGATTGGCCGA
Source organism: Paenibacillus macerans (assembly GCF_023715465.1). Lineage (GTDB taxonomy): Bacteria > Bacillota > Bacilli > Paenibacillales > Paenibacillaceae > Fontibacillus > Fontibacillus macerans_A. The sequence continues at coordinate 594,933 of NZ_JAMBOE010000004.1, read as the reverse complement.
AGCAAAAGAAGCTCGAACAGTATCATGAATCGCTGAGACTGCTTGAAAATCTGATCTTCTGCATTGACATCCCGACCATCGGGGCGGTCAACGGGCCGGGAACGCACTGTGAACTCGCAACGCTCTGTGATATTACCATTTGTACAGAAGACGCTGACTTTTTCGATCCGCATTATCTGGGAGGCACGCCTCCAGGAGATGGAATGCTGCTTACACTGCAAAACATGATCGGTTTCAAAAAAGCAGCCTACTACGCCTACACCGGCAAGAATATCAATGGTCAGACCGCCTTGGAGCTGGGTATCGTCAGTGAAGTTCTGCCCCGCGAGCAGCTTCTTCCCCGCGCATGGGAGCTTGCGGAGATGATCATGCAGGCACCGCGTTCAACGAGACATCTGTCTCACTCCATTATCTCCCGGCCATGGAAGCAGGCTCTGGTCGCCGATCAGGGATTCCAGCTTGCCCACCAGATGTACGACATGGCCATTGATGAAGAAGGAGCTCTGGAGCGCCTGAAGAAAATGCAAGGACGCCTAATGGGCAAAGAAGTTCAATAGAGAGATGGTGGGACCCACACGATTCGAAGAATACTCGGAGAAGTACAAGGACTTATTCTTCATGACCCGCCGTGACGGCATACTCGAAGTGCGTATGCACACTCACGGGGGACCGTTACAATTCGACTGGCCGGTCCAAGCAGCATATGGCAATGTATGGTCAGATATTGGCCGTGATCCTGAGAATGAGGTCATGATCCTTACAGGAACAGGAGAGTTGTGGCAGATTGGTAATCCTGAAGTCTGGACAACCAAATTCATGGATTGGCCGAATCGCCGGAAGCTGGAAATGTACCATGAGTCACTCAGAATGATTGAAAATATGATTCATTGCCTCGACATCCCCACGATTGGGGCGATCAATGGCACAGGCTCACACTGGCAAATGGGAACGCTTTGTGATATTACCATTTGTGCTGAAGACACAGCGTTTTTCGATGCCCATTATCTGGGCGGTGTACCGCCCGGAGATGGAATCGTCCTGGCACTTCAAAAGATACTGGGAAGTAAGAAAGCGGCATTTTACGCATACACGGGCTTGAACATTAATGCTCAGACGGCATTAGACCTCGGTCTGGTTAGCGAGGTACTGTCTCATGAACAGCTTCTTCCCCGTGCGCGGGAGCTGGCAGAGTTGATCATGCAGGCACCCCGCTCTACAAGACATCTTACTCATTCGATTGTGTCGCACCCGTGGAAAAAAGCTCTTGCAAAGGATCAAGGTCTTCAGCTTACTTACCAATTGTATGACATGGCCATTGATGAAGAGGGGATTCATGAGAGGCTGATGAAGATCAAGGAACGTTTTCAGAGAAATGAGCGATAAGCCTGGTCAAGCCGCAGGATGAAGATCTTAAGCCAAAGACAACTGAGAAGGGATAAGGGTGCTATGAGATCGTTGACTGAGCTCTATAAGATTGGCAGTGGACCGTCCAGCTCCCATACCATGGGGCCGGAGAAAGCGGCCAGAATCTTCAAATCAGAAAATGAAGACGCAGACCAGTTCAAGGCGTTGATTTATGGTTCCCTTGCCAAAACAGGCAAAGGCCATATGACGGACAAGGCCATTATTCGAGCATTGTCACCCGTTCGGGTGGAGGTTGAATTTGTTCTACAAGCTGATTTTGTTCTGCCCCATCCCAATACCATGGACTTGTTCGCTTACAAGGACGGGCGGCAAACCGCCTCCATGCGTGCTGTCAGTATCGGCGGCGGGGACATCATTATTGAGGGACGGGAGCAGACGCTTGGGCCTGATGTCTACCCGGAGAACAGCTTTGCAGCAATCAGTACCATTTGTAAAGCGAATCATATCCGCCTAAGCGATTACGTCGAGCAGTGCGAAGGCAAACAGATCTGGGATTTCCTCCAAGGAATTTGGGAAGCGATGAAGCGTTCGGTCAACGAAGGGCTTTCCGTCACAGGTATTCTGGAGGGGGGGCTCCAGGTTGAGCGCAAGGCGAAATATCTGTATCATCAGCGGCATATGGATGAGAGCCCGGAGACGCGGGAGAACAGGATCGTCAGCGCGTACGCTTTCGCCGTCAACGAACAGAATGCCGCCGCCGGCACAGTCGTAACGGCCCCGACCTGCGGGGCCAGCGGTGTCGTGCCCGCCGCGCTTCGTTATATGCAGGAAAAGATGCAGGTCCCGGACGAACAGATCCTCCGGGCTCTGGCTGTAGGCGGGCTCATTGGCAACCTGGTCAAGCAGAACGCCTCCATCAGCGGCGCTCAGTGCGGCTGCCAGGCGGAGGTTGGCACTGCTTGCTCTATGGCAGCGGCTGCACTGGCTGAACTGTCTGGTATGGAGATCGACCAGATTGAGTATGCGGCGGAGGTTGCTATGGAGCACCACTTGGGGTTAACCTGTGATCCGATTAACGGATTGGTTCAAATCCCTTGCATTGAGCGGAACGCTGTGGGTGCGATGCGGGCGATCAATGCGCTGAGCCTGGCTAAATTCTTGTCTGGTACCCGTAAGATATCTTTTGATCTGGTTGTACAGACCATGTATGAGACAGGCCTGGATATGAACAGTAGTTACCGCGAAACTTCAGAAGGCGGGCTCGCTAAGCTCTATAAAATAAAGGTTTAATTCGGTTTATTAGAACTGCTGCTTTTCCGCAGATTTGTGTTTTAAGAAATGCTCTAGGTTTACATTTTGAATGGTTTTGTCTTTCTATAAATTTCACCAAATTTACCTTCTGGTCGCGTATCCAACGACCACCTACCATGTAGGCTCTGTATGCGAACTGGACAATGATTGATTATCGCCTTTCTGGTTCGTCCAGGGAGGCGTGTTTGCTTTTTAAAGCCCTTTTCTAATACTGAGGGACATCGAATCATAAACTTTAGGTCGGTATAAGTCGATTAAATAATTAGGGCTTATATACATAAATTTCTATATTAGAACATACCTAGCAGTTAATTTAAGCTCAGGCGTAGAAGCCGTATCTAAAAATAGAATTCATTACAGGAGGTAAGCTATGAATAAGAGAACAGGCATTAGATTTTTAGTTGTAATTATGTTGATTTATGTATTTACTTTTAATCTGGGTGTGGAAATTGTAAAGGCAAATTCCGTATATTATGTTTCTACAACGGGGAATGACATCACTGGAACCGGTACACTATCAAATCCATGGAAAACCATACAAAAGGCAGCAGATACCATGAAAGCCGGAGATACCTGCATCATACGAGGTGGTACATACCGGGAAACAGTAACACTTCATACTTCCGGAACTTCTGCAAATCCCATAAACTTTAAGGCTTATACAGGAGAGAACGTAACGGTATCCGGTGCCGATCCGGTTACTGGCTGGAAAAATTACTCCGGATCCATCTATTATGCGGAAATGACGGGTTCCCTTGGAACAAAAGATCAGATATTTGTTAATAAGCAAATGCAATTTGAAGCCAGATGGCCCAATTCACCAACACTTGATCCCTTAAATTCAACATATGCAACAGTTGATTCCGGTTCCACTACAACCATCAAGGATGGGGACTTAACTCAGGCACCTGGATACTGGGTTGGCAAAACGGTTTGGAGTGTTCCGGGAACAGGCTACAAATCTTATAAAAGTACCATTACCGGCTCAAGTGACGGCTCTATTACTTTTGATCAAATGGCTACTGCAGCGACAGGCGGTAACAGCTATTATATTACTGGTAATCTTGAAGATCTTGACAGTGCGGGAGAATGGTATTATGACAGCATTACTGGCAGACTTTATTTATGGGCCCCTGGTGGAGTTGATCCGAATACTTTAACAGTAGAAGCAAAGAAGCGGACTTATGCATTTGATTTAAGTTCCCGCTCTTACATAAATATTACCGGAATTAATATTTTTGCCTCCAGCATTAAAATGTCTAATTCTAATTACTGTAAAGTTTCTAATATGATTGCGGAATATGTCAGTCATGATTCGGATGTTACCAGACAGTACAGTACAGGGATATTTATGTCCGGTACCAATAATGAGCTTAGGGACAGTACTTTGACCTACAGTTCCGGTAATCTGGTGAGTATAGAGGGAACAGGAAATAAGGTAATTAATAATCTTATTCATGAAGCAAATTATTCGGCAGCGGATATTCCGGCAATCTATCTATTGGGGGCAAACCATCTAATCAGTCATAATACGGTATATAACGCTGGGCGTCATCTGATATTTATGCCTACCCAAAACAGCCGGATACAATATAATAATCTGTACAATGCAGGAAAGCTGACAAAAGACTGCGGAATACTCTATGAATTTGCCTGGGATGGGCAAGGAACGGTAATACATCATAATTACATCCATGATAATCTGGCAAAGAATTATTCCGGCACTGGTATCTATCTGGATAACGGTAGCAAGGGCTATATTGTGCATCATAATGTTGTATGGGGAAACTATACAGGGATAAGATTGAATACACCCAGTAATTTTAACCTGATTTATAACAATACCACCTACAGTAACGGAAATGTAGGATATTGGGGAAGTAATTTTCAGTCAGATATGTACGGCGACAGAATTTTCAACAATATCTTTACTACAGCCTTTACACTGCCTGTTACTCATATAGAGGGAAATAATATTACCTCGGAAACCAATCCGTTATTTGTGAAACCTACAGCATATGATTTCAGGTTGCAGTCTACTTCTCCAGCTATTAATGCAGGGGTTGTAATATCCGGAATCACGAATAATTATGTTGGTGCGGCACCGGATATTGGAGCATATGAGTTCGGTGGAACTGACTGGACTGCCGGGCATAATTTTTCTTCACTTCCGGACCCGGTTTTTGAGAGTGTCAGCTTACTTTATGTTAATAACGTAAGGCAATCTGATTTCGAGAAAGGGATAATCTCACCATGGGCAGCAACATATTCAGGTACTGCTGCAAGTGTATCGGTACCAAGAAGCGGCTCTAAGAGTGTTAGATTGGGACCCGGAGAAGATGGTATCGAGCAGGTACTTACGGGGCTAAGACCTAATACCAGCTATGTGTGTACCGCCTGGGTTAAGGCAGACATAGGAGAGCAAATTCAGATTGGCGTTAATGGCTTTGAAGGAACGGATGCATCTGCAACATCTGATAGTACATCCTGGACAATGGTAAACATTCCTTTTACAACCGGAGCAGGCGCTACCAGGGCAACAGTGTATGCTTACAAGAATTCCGGCACAGCATATGTTTATGTGGATGATTTTGGGGTAGTTGAGCAATAAATTATTTTACTGGTGTTATGTTTGACAGGTCGTTGTGTACCATAATGGAGCAGAATCCAACTAGCTGCAAGGCGGATCATTACGATGGATGGCGAGTGTGCAAATATGCCGAATCCTTGAGGAGACTAGCGTGGGGTGATTGGATTAGTAAAAGGGGGGGCGTGGTTAATTCTACGCCCTCCTAAATCTTGGTGTAAAATGATTATAGATAAAGTCGGAATACTTTTGTATGGATTTAGCATTTACAATACTCCTTAAAGGGAGGATAAAATTATGCCTATAAAATTTAGAAATTATACAAAACTATATCAATATAAACGAGTATTATGAAAGGGTTTTAATGAATAAAATGCTGATTTTTTTGAATTGGAGATGAAGAATGTATGACTGTACAACAGGTTATTGATCAAATAAATAAAGAACTTAGTGGAGTTAAGGGTATTGTGGGCGTAGTTCTAGGAGGTTCACGAGCAAGAGGAACTAATCATGCTACTTCGGACATTGATATTGGGATTTATTATGATGAAGCGGCAGGCTTTGATGTCAGTGAAGTTAGTAAGATCGCTACAAAGTTAGATGATGAACATCGGGAAAATATCATTACATCTTTAGGAGAATGGGGTCCATGGGTAAACGGTGGGGGATGGCTCATTGTTCAAGGATATCATGTGGATTTTTTATTCCGTGATGTAAAACGTGTATCACAGGTTATGGATGACTGTTTGATGGGAAAGGTTTCTCCCAATTATCAGACAGGACACCCCCATGCTTATATTAACGTTATGTATATGGGTGAAATCTCAATTTGTAAAGTATTATCTGACCCCACCAATCAAATAGCCGAACTAAAAGCTAAAGCCATGCCGTATCCAAAACCATTAAGAGATGCAATGATTGGATATTTTATGTTTGAATCATCCTTCTCCCTCATGTTTGCTGAGAAAAATTTAGATAAGGATGACATTTCGTACGTTGCCGGCCATGCCTTCCGCTCTATTTCATGTCTAAATCAAGTGATATTTGCATTAAATGGGGAATACTGCATCAATGAGAAAAAGGCAGTGCGGATGATTGAAGGTTTTAATACAAAACCCAATGATTATAAGAAAAAGATAGACCAAATTATTACTTTGATTTCCTCAAATCAAGACAGTACAAAGGAAGGTATTGGAATACTTCAAGAGCTCATTTCAGAAACAGAAAGATTATTAAATAAATAGTTATTCATAAGTGATAATTCGACATATAAGAAGACGCCCGGATTCGTTCGGCCGAGCGTCTTTTTGTCTTGTACCGTAGATATTCATCGTCGTCGTGATATTTCCATGCCCGAGCCGTTCCGGTATGATCTTTGCAATAACGTCTGGTTAATGAGCAATGTAGCCGAGGTATGCCCTTGACTGGTTGAGCGGGATATTTTGTTAGCAAATATGCCTGGAAAGGTTGATGTAAAACTCTTTGATATTTGCGGCTTTGTCGAACTCTAATTCGTGTTTTCCCGCCCTTGTGGTTACATTGATTTTATTAGTTAGGGAAAAGTTTCCAGTTATTTCAAAGCCAATTTCTTCGATCTTACTGTATGGAATAGTAGTAACCTGGGTTTGCTTGCTTAGGGGAATCTTCCCTACATAAATCAAACGTTTGTTGGTTAATGCCACGAAGTTAGAGGAAAGGCCATAAGTACGTTCGATCTGCTCACCTTCAAATAAAAACTCTTGAAGCTGCTGTATGTGTTTCTCGCGGTTCTCACCGCTTGCAAAAAGCGCCATATTTTAAACCTCCGTTTTACCCATGAACAGGGGAATTCTGACTCGCCAACTTTGGAGAGTCTATTTCATTTCTATATTTCTATAAATTCCTGTGATTTCCTTCATAAAAAGTGCGATTCAAGAAATCAACAGAAAATGTATCCGGGCCAATGATCGAGGAGGCTTCCCCCTCATCTTGAAGCTGTTGGGTAAGTATGCTTCACTCCAGGGTTTATGATATACTCGTTTAAATGTAGACCATTAACACTTACAGACGTTTGACATAGAGAGGTTTTTGAAATGATTGAAAATTTCTGGCGTGATTTGCCACGGCCCTTTTTTATACTGGCGCCCATGGAGGATGTAACGGATGTTGTTTTTCGCCATGTCGTCAGTGCAGCGGCCAGACCGGATGTGTTTTTTACGGAGTTTGCGAATACGGAAAGCTATTGTCACCCGGAGGGGAACCATAGTGTGCGCGGGCGTTTAACGTTTACAGAGGATGAGCAGCCCATGGTAGCGCATATTTGGGGAGATAAGCCGGAATATTTTCGTCAAATGAGCATCGGTATGGCGAAGGAAGGTTTCAAAGGCATTGATATTAATATGGGTTGTCCTGTAGCGAATGTAGCGGAGAACGGGAAGGGCAGCGGCCTGATCTGCCGTCCGGAAACCGCGGCGGAACTTATCCAGGCCGCCAAAGCCGGGGGACTGCCCGTCAGCGTAAAAACAAGACTTGGTTTTAGTAGCGTCGACGAATGGCGCGGCTGGTTAACCCATATTTTGCAGCAAGACATTGTGAATCTGTCGATTCATTTGCGGACAAGAGAAGAAATGAGCAAGGCAGCCGCGCATTGGGAGCTCATCCCGGAGATTAAGAAGCTTCGTGATGAGGTGGCTCCGGATACCCTTCTGACCATTAACGGGGATATCCCTGACCGCCAGACCGGCCTCAAGCTGGCTGAGCAGTACGGGGTGGATGGGATTATGATCGGGCGCGGTATTTTTCATAATCCGTTTGCCTTTGAGAAGGAGCCGAGGGAACACAGCAGCGAAGAATTGCTTGATTTACTGCGGTTGCATCTGGATCTCCATGATCACTATTCAGCACTGGGGCCGCCGCGTTCCTTCAGCCCTCTCCCCCGCTTCTTTAAGATATATGTCCGCGGATTTCGAGGGGCAAGCGAGTTAAGAAACAGCTTAATGAACACCAAGTCCACAAGTGAAGTGCGCGCGCTGCTCGATGAGTTTAGAAACAAGGAGCATGCCGGAGCGGAGGAACGTGGGGGTTAAGTAATTCCTAACGAATGTGTGGAGAATAGAAACAGACATCAAGACAATGAGGATCGGATGGATGGAGATGGGACAAGCCCGTACCAACAAGCCTTTCCTCTGTTTTTTATATGGAGGGGGAGTTTACATGTCCTGGAGCAAATTGAAACAGCAGCTGGAGAGCTTTCTCAGTCCTGCGTTACAGGGAAGGGTGGAATACCGCGCACCGGGTTATCGTTATTTACCTGATAAATCAGGGATTTGTTATATTTCAGTTGATAAAAAGAACATACTCAATATGAGTGATAAAACGAACTCCATCAGATGGTATCAAACGGAGCTTGAAATTAAGAATGATCCCGATATTCAAATTCCTATCACCAGTGATGAAATTGAAGCGGTCAGAAAAGATACCAAGGGGCCCGTCCCGGAGGATCGCTTAATAGTCATTGCCCGAAGCAGAAAAAGTTCTGAGCATGCAAAAGAGCTTTTGTCCGCACAGGCTTCATTAAGTAAATCCAATTTTATCGCTGTGGCTAATAAGTTCTTATCTACGTCTGTAGAGGATAGCATGGAGAGCCATGATATCCTATTGAATATTCTAGCTTTGGTGGACAGAAGAGTTGGGAAAAAGCGGATTTTAAACATGTCCGATCAGATGAAGTTAAAGCATCCCATTGTGCAGTATTTTTATGAACTACGGTGTAAAACATTATGAGTATGAGGTAGAATGGAGCAAATGCGTAATTTTTGAAATACGTATGAGGGAGGATCGACCATGACCAAGAGTAATATAACCAACAACAAAAAGGAATTGTCATCAGAACAGCGTGAAGAGCTACTCGGAACATTGAAATCCCGATTTGAGAAAAACATGAACCGCCATAATGGCCTTGAATGGGCTGATGTTCAAGCAAAGCTCGAAGCTAATATTGAAAAACTGTGGTCGCTCAATGAAATGGAGAGAACTGGCGGCGAACCGGATGTTGTTGGTCATGATAAAGAGACGGACGAATACATTTTTTATGATTGTTCAGCGGAAAGTCCTAAAGGTCGCAGGAGTGTTTGTTACGACCGTGAAGCGCGGGAGTCAAGGAAAGAACATAAACCGGAAAATAACGCCATTGATATGGCTGCTGCCATGGGCATTGAGCTTTTAACGGAAGAACAATACCGGGAGATGCAGAAACTTGGAAAGTTTGATTCGAAAACATCGAGCTGGGTGAAAACGCCCGCTAATATTAGAAAGCTCGGCGGGGCCATCTTTTGTGATCGTCGCTACGAGACTGTCTTTGTATACCACAATGGAGCAGAATCCTACTATGCTGCCAGGGGGTTCCGCGGCTTGCTAAGGGTCTGAATTTTGGAGGGAAGCCGGCTTCAGGTGGGATCAAGGGCCAAATCATTCCGTTATAAACATCTAGTTTCTTCGTTTTCTAGTAAGTCCATTTCACTTCATAGGAGATGTCTGATACATCATGTTAAAGAAAGAAGTCGCGTATATTCGCAAGCAGTTTAAGTTGGATCACGAAAAGCTTCATATTTACGATATTCTTAATGTGTATATTATGAAGGAAACCAATGAAATCTATCATTACGAGCGTCAGCCGTTCGAACTATTGGACAGGGAGAAGCAGGAGCTGCATATGGGCAATTTCAAAAAGCTGCTGGCCGGCGAATTGGATCAAAAGCTGTTCGAGTTAAAGCTTCATGAGGAAGCGGAGACGCCAACGCGGGTGCTTCTTCATCAAGGTCTGGTGACCGGCGACCCCGAAGAATGGCACGATCTGATGCTTCTGTTGGTGGAGAAAATGCTGGCGGATACCCAATATGAACGGGATACGGTGATTACTTTTGTTCGCGGGCAATATTACCAGCCGACCAAGGCCAGGAACGAAGAAGCCGAGGAGAGCGAAAACGACGAAATGTTCGCGAATCCTTTCATTCTGTGCAGCATAAATTCTACGGAACAACAGAAGAAAACGCTCATGTTCGATTATGTCGAGCGGGAATTCAAGTATAACGTCATCGTAGATCCGATCATAAAGTTAAGTTCGCCGGAGCAAGGTTTTTTCTACCCCAGCGTGACGGATGGCTATTCCGATGTGAATCGTATTCTATATTCCTCGGGGAGAGCGCATGAACCGAATCAGCATTTCGTTGAGGAAGTCTTGAATGCTGAGAAGAGCGTGACTGCGTTAGAAGAGAGAGCCATTTTTGAGGAGATCGTGAAAGAAGTGACGGGAGATCAGCTCGATGCCTCGACGATCGCTAGCGTATACGAGGAAATTCATCAGGTCATCGAGACCCACGAAGAGGAAGAACCGCCGAAGCTGGATTATAAAGATGTGGAACGCATGCTGACGGTGAGCGGCGTGGAGAACGTGACGACGGAAAAGGTGGAACGGGCGTTCCAAACGATCGTTGACGATAAAAACTATGAAATCAAAGCGAGCAGTGTTATTCCGAAGTTCACTTCGAAATCGATAAAGATCGATACGAAGATTGCCACGATATCGATCAGTCCTCAAGATTTAAAGTACGTGAGACAGGTGAATTATCAAGGGAAACGCTGCATCTTGATCGAAGTTGACGAAGACGCCGTGATTGAAGGATTTACGCTTAGTACGGAGACGTTGTAGATCGGGAGCGTCCCCGGTTCGAGTGGCCAGCCGGGAAAAGCTGAAATGTTATTTCATGAGCCAGCTTGGATTTGCGGTATTAAATAAGAAGAATTTATTTAAAATTTTATATGAAATCAAGAGGCTAAGTTTTTAGGTTAACTTTAATGACCTGTAGACTTAGCCTCTTAAATTTTTGCGATTGTTGAGCCTTCTGTATTATTGGTACCAGTTGTGCTTCCTTGCTATAATACGTTGCTCTCATTTTAAGGTTTTCGGCCTAATAAAAATTCCAATAAAGTAGAACTTTTGTCCTATTGGAATTATTTTCATGTTACTGTATTATCTGCATTGTAATAATTTGTCTAAGCGCGTATTAATATGAAACAAATTTGAAGTATTTGTAAAAGCATAGGGGGGGAGTAATTTTTAAAAATGAGCAGGACGAAAAAGTTGGCTAAATAAAGTACAAAGGAGATCTGATAATGACTAATACAAAGTTTTCTTTTAAAGCCACATCACTTTTGGTAGTTTTAGCAGTATTCATATCCACCTTTTGCGCAGTCTTGCCGGTGAGCGCAGCCGGTAGAGGAGCATGGGCTCCAAATACTGCATATGCGGTAAATGATACAGTAACCTATAGTGGAAGTACTTATACCTGTCTTCAGGCACATACTTCCCTTGTAGGCTGGGAACCATCCAATGTTCCTGCTTTATGGAAGAAAGGCGGCAGCGGAACTACACCAACAACACCACCAACAACAAACGGAGTGACATTCTATGCAGATAAAAACTATGGTGGAACAGCAAAAACACTAGGAGTAGGCAATTATACACTGTCTCAGTTGAACGCAAAAGGAATTCCGAATGACTGGATGTCCTCTCTCAAGGTTCCTAGCGGCTGGACTGTTGAAGTATATGAAAATGATAATTTTGGAGGGAAAAAATGGACCTATAAATCTAGTTCTTCCTGGGTTGGAGACACTGCCAATGACAAAATGTCATCGGTTAAGATTTATACTGGTTCACCAAATCCTTCAGTAACAAAGCCTTCCGAAGTTCCAAGCCACATATGGACATATGCAATGAATGTAGACAAAAAATTTGGTAAAGGCGGAGACTTTGCTTTATTGCTGAGTGCTGTTATCAAAAAGGAAAGCAGCTTTGGAGCAGGCTTACCGGGCAGTCCATCAGCCGGCGACGGATTGATGCAGGTAGAACCAAACACACGTAATGCTTATTTATCTCAATTCAGCTCAAAATTTGGCCGTGCTTATAATCACGGCAGTGAACAAGATCAGGTATGCTTGGGCGGACTGATTTTAAATGAAAAGATTGCTAGATTCGGTAACATATATAATGGCTTATTACACTATAACGGAGGAGATAACTGGTATCCGGGAGCTACAGACTCTTATGGCCGTCCTATTCTGGCCAATCAATATGCAGATGCAGTTTACGCTACTTATAAGGGCTATGGCGGTAAGAACTAAGATGTTATTTATTTTCCACCCTTGCAGGTTTTACAATCCTACCGTACATGTACACCCCGTTTTGTAAGTAATACCGGGAGTGGGCGGGGAGGACAAAGGCAACGATGCACATCCACCACAAGCCGGGAGAGAACATGGATGTGGATTGGGCCGGAAAAATAAACTGAAGTTAGTGTTTAAACACTAACTTCAGTTTAAGGGAGGAATTATGAGTATGGAAATTTTTGAGCAGTATGAATCCAACGTAAGAGCATATTGTAGAAACTTCTACGATGTGTTTGACCGGGCTAAAGGTGCACTGATTTATTCAGAATCCGGAAAGAAATTTGTTGATTTTTTTGCAGGAGCAGGAGCTTTAAATTATGGACATAACAACGAATACATCAAACAAAAGATACTCGCTTATCTTGAATCGGACAGTATTACTCATGGGCTTGATATGTATACAAAAGCGAAACGTGAATTTATCGAAAAATTCTCGCAGCTCATATTGGAACCCCGAAAGTTAAACTATAAAATTCAATTTTGCGGGCCTACAGGTACAAACGCTGTAGAAGCATCGCTGAAGCTTGCCCGAAAGATCACTAAACGGACCGGCATATTTGCGTTTATGGGAGGATTTCACGGAATGTCGCTGGGGAGTCTGGCTGTTACCAGCAATATTCAGAAAAGATCTTCCTCCGGCATAGCATTATCCGATGTTACCTTTTTCCCATACTCCGAGAGTCCAATTAACTCATTCGATACTATTGAATACATGGAAGCCGTTCTAAACGACGGTCACTCGGGAATCGAAAAACCGGCGGCTATTATATTTGAAACCATTCAGGCGGAAGGCGGCGTAAATATAGCTTCACCCGAATGGATGCTCAGGCTGAGGGAACTTAGCGACAGACACGGTATTCTACTGATTTGCGATGACATTCAGGTTGGCTGCGGACGCACCGGACCATTCTTTTCATTTGAACGTGCCGGGATGATCCCTGATATTGTACTGCTTTCCAAGTCAATCAGCGGGTATGGCCTTCCCATGTCTATTCTGCTGATGAAACCGGAACTTGATGTCTGGAAGCCTGGCGAGCATAACGGTACATTCCGGGGAAACCAGCTTGCTTTCATTGGAGCTACAGCTGCGTTGGAATATTGGGAAATGAATAATTTGGAACAGTCTGTGAAATATAAGGAAGCATTTGTAAGAGAATATTTAACCAAGCAGATTTTGTCATTACATAAGGGCCTGACCATTCGGGGTGCAGGTTTGATTTGGGGTATTGATTTTTCCAATGTGGAGGATGAGCGAATCACTCAAAAAGTAGTAGAGCAATGTTACCAAAACGGTTTAATCATCGAAAGCGCGGGAAGAAAAGACAGTGTTATAAAACTTATGCCTCCGTTAACCATCGAGCTTGAACTTTTGAAGCAGGGTTGTTCAATTATCAGACAAGCTATTCAAGAGAATATAAATGAAGTATTGGAGGTCGAAAGTTATGGATAAGATTGCTATTATAGGCATAGGATGCCGTTTGCCAGGAGGAATAAGGGGGCCTGAGGAGTTCTGGGAAGCATTGACTGCGGGAAAAGATATGACTTCCGATTTACCCGAAGGCCGCTGGGATTTAGAAAAGTTTTATGATCCTGACAAATCAAAGCCAGGCAAGCATTACACCTGTCATGGTGGATTTTTAGATAAAATAGATGAGTTTGACCCCTTGTTTTTTGGTATTTCTCCAAGGGAAGCGGCTTTTCTTGATCCACAGCAAAGACTGATGCTGGAGACGTCATGGGAAGCAATGGAAGATGGAGGTTTGGATCCGGCCAAGCTAGCAGGAACCAATACCGGTGTCTTTGTAGCAGGCTTCACCCTTGACTATCAAGCAATACAATTTAAAAACGAATCGGTTGAAAATTTAGATACACATTCGGCAACGGGTATGATGATGACAATGTTGTCCAACAGGATTTCATATATATATGATTTCAGAGGTCCAAGTTTGTCTGTAGATACAGCATGTTCGGGCTCTTTGGTTGCAACACACCTTGCATGCGGGAGTTTATTGAATAATGAATGTAATCTCGCAATAGCAGGCGGAGTAAGTGTTATAGCTACACCTGAGTATACCATAGCGGAAAGTAAGGGTGGTTTTTTATCTCCCGATGGACGGTGCAAAACTTTCGATTCCAGTGCAAACGGTTATGCAAGGGGAGAAGGAGTTGGCGTTGTGGTTTTAAAACGCCTGTCAGATGCTATAGAAGACGGAGATAGGATTTATGCCGTAATAAGTGCATCGGGTGTAAACCAGGACGGCCATACAGACGGGATTACTGTTCCGAACGGGCAGGCTCAGGAAAACTTGATGAAGGAGGTATACAAAAAGGCAGGAATATCACCTTCAGATGTAACATATATTGAAGCTCACGGCACCGGCACTCCGGTTGGAGACCCTATTGAGGCTAATGCAATAGCACGGGTGGTTTCAACAGACAGGCCAAAAGATAAAAAGTGTATTGTCGGATCTGTTAAGACAAACATTGCCCACCTTGAGGCTGCTGCAGGAGTTGCCGCACTGATAAAAGCTTCACTAATCATAAAGCATAAGCAAATACCTCCACATCTGCACTTTAAAAATCCAAACCCTAAAATTCCCTTTGACGATTTATGTATACGAATTCCTCAGACCCTGGAGCCTTTGCCGCAACCCGCACTGGTTGGCATAAATTCATTCGGTTTTGGAGGAACAAATGCCCATATTCTCTTGGAGGAAGCTACAGATCTCCAAAAAGAGGGTACTTCTGAAGTTAATGTAAACACCGGATGGCCATATATGATTCCCATATCTGCGCGCTCAGAAAAGGCGCTAAAAAACTATGCGCAAAAGTATGTTGATTTTATTAATGAAAGTGGAGAAAGTATTTCTTTATATGATATTGGAAGCACGATGAGCAAAAAGCGCAGCCATCATGACTATAGACTGGCGGTTTCGGTATCTTCAAAGGAAGAACTTGCAGCAAACCTGGAAGCGTATATTAAAGGACAAGCATGCCAGGGTATGTCTGCGGGAAATATTGAGGCAGGAAAGTACAATAAAGCTGTTTTTGTATATACAGGTATGGGGCCCATATGGTGGGCTATGGGCAGACAGCTCCTTGAAAAAGACGCTGTGTTTAGAAATATGATAGAAAAATGCGATAAACTTACACGTCAGTATGCTGGATGGTCTCTACTGGAAGAACTTCTCGCCGATGAGGAGAATTCACGCCTAGATCAGCCCGAGTTTGCTCAACCTGCCAATTTTGCAGTTCAGATAGGTTTGACTGAAGTATGGAAATCCTTGGGTATTACGCCCCATGCGGTGGTAGGACACAGTGTTGGAGAAGTGGCTTCTACATATGTCGCAGGAATTTACAGCCTTGAAGATGCCATGTTGGTAAGTATTCACAGAAGCCGTGCACAGCAAAAAGCAGTAAACAAGGGCACAATGCTGGCGGTGGGTTTATCAGAAAAAGAAGCTGTGGCGCTCCTGGATGAAAACATAAAAGGTGTTTCAATGGCAGCAGTCAATAGCCCGAATTCGGTAACTTTGTCAGGTGATCCCGATGCCCTTGAGCAGATCCAAAAACAGTTGCAGGATAAGGATGTTTTTGCGCGGTTTTTAAAGGTCAATGTAGCGTATCACAGTTACCAAATGGAACCATATGAACAGGAACTATTGGAGGCACTAAAAGGAATAAAGCCCCAGCCTGCCGGGATACCGATATATTCCACGGTTACAGGGAAAATGCTGACGGGTACTGAGTGCGATGGACATTACTGGTATAAAAATGTAAGAGAGCCGGTACGTTTTGAAGCAGCAATGTATGAAATGATTTCGTTTAATTATAACCTATTTATTGAGGTGGGCCCTCACCCTGTTTTAGCAGCTTCTATTTCTGATTGTCTGTTAGCTAAAAACGTTGAAGGTAAGAAGTTGTTCTCTATAAAAAGAAATGAAAACGAACAGGTTTCAATACTGGAGAACTTAGGGAATCTATATGCACTGGGATACCCTATAGATTGGAACAAGATTTACCGGTATCAAGGTGACTTTGTAAGTCTCCCTCTTTATCCATGGCAATGGGATAAATACTGGATGGAAACGCAGGAATCAAGTGAATTTAGGCAGGGAAAAAATAAGCACAAGTTTTTAGGACGCCGTTTGAAAACTTCCAGCCCTATCTGGGAGATTGAACTTAATACTACCTATATGACGTATCTTTCTGATCATAAAATACAAGGCATAGAAGTTTTCCCCGGAGCAGGGTATGTAGAGCTGGGAATGGCTTGTGCCAGAAGCTATTTTGGAGACGGTTTTTATACAGTTGAAGATATAAAGTTTGAAAATGCTTTATTTTTAAATCAAGGAGTATCACCTGTGGTGCAGGTGGTTTTGGATCCAAAAACCGCAAAATTCGAGATTTCAAGCAGGATACCGGGACAAGATAAGACTTGGACATGCAATGCATCCGGCACAATAAGGAAACGGCAAAACATAAAGATCACTGCTAAAGATGAGCTAATTCAAATACTTGGCAATTGTACCAAAGAATACGGAAAAGAAGTATGTTATAAAACCTTCTATCAAATGGGTTTCCATTATGGTCCTTATTTCCAAGGTATAGACAAGATATGGAAAGGTGATAACGAAGCTCTTGGCAGGATCGAGATCCCTAAAATACTGGAGATTGATAGCTCTATCTACGGTCTTCACCCGGCTGTATTGGACGCCTGTTTCCAGGTTACCATTGCGGCAGTTGCACCACTTAATGAAGATGAAAATAACGAAGGCCAATCATTCCTGCCTGTAGGAATTGACAGGGTGCAGCTTTATGGAAGGCCGGAGCCTGTCATGCTTTGTCATACGCAGATGGTAGATAGGAAAGATAATAATTTGAACGCCAACATCCGTCTATATAGTGAGGACGGAAATCTAATCGCCGAAATACTGGGGATAAGAACTAAGGAACTTGGAAATAGTGGAGGGTCTGATGCTGGAAGAGTTGAGGATTATCTTTATGAGATCAACTGGGAGCTTCTAAAAAGTGAAGAAGTTGATACCCACAAAGCTGCTGCTAACTCTGGAGCATGGCTTATTTTTGTGGATCATAAAGCAGCGGGAAAAGAACTGGCAAATCTCCTTGAAAAAAGGGGAGAAGAATGCTTTATGGTATATCCTGGCGAGAATTTTGGTTGGCAGTATGAAGAGCGTGAGATATATATAAACCCTCGAAGCATTGAGGATCTTAGAGTGTTGTTTGATGAATTCTCAAAAATTAAAACGAAGCTAACAGGCATTGTATATATGTGGAGCCTCAGTATCCTTGAGATCCAGGAAGTTAGCAATACAGCTATAGAAAAAGCTTGTTTTGAAAACCTGTTTGTATTAAAACACCTGGTACAAGCAACCACAAATCTGGGATTAAATTTTAAGCTGTGGGTGATTACAAGAGGAGCCCAAATGATCAACAGGGCTACGCCAAATTCTGCATTCTTACAGTCGTTGGTATGGGGCCTTGGCACCGTCATAGGTTACCATGAGTTGCCTTCAAATTGGGGAGGCCTTGTAGACCTTGACATAGAGGCCCATGCGGGTGAAATGGAAATGCTGTTAAAAGAAGTCTTAGGTAACGGAGAGAACCAAATTGCTTTCCGTAATGGGAATAGACTTGCAGCAAGAATCGATAAACTGCGGATTGATATGCAGCATCAAGTACCCGTACATCTTCGCCCCGATGGAAGTTATGTTATTACAGGTGCTTTTGGCGGCATAGGTATGATTACAGCCCAGTGGATGGTTGCCAAGGGAGCAAGACATCTGGTACTGCTTGGACGCGGAGAATTTCCAAAACGTTCTGAGTGGAACCATGTAGAGCCAGGCAGCAGCCTTGCAGAGAGGATTGAGTTTGTTCGTAAGCTGGAGTCCCAGGGGGCAACTGTATATATTGGATCAGTGGATGTAACTGATGAGGAAAAGCTTGCTGGATTTTTTAAAGATTTTGATAAGGAAGAAAGGCCTCCTATTCGAGGTGTTGTACATTCTGCCGGTATTACAGATGATCAATTTCTTGAGGTTAGTAAAGATGAGACTTTTTATAGGGTCCTTTCGCCTAAAGTAAATGGTGCATGGAACCTTCACCGTATGACAGAGGGACGACCTATTGACTTCTTTATTTTATTTTCTTCGGTTGCTTCTGTATTTGGTTCACCCGGCCAGGGAGCATATGCAACGGGGAATGCCTTTTTGGACTCACTTGCACATTACCGTTTATCGAGAGGACTTCCTGCACTGAGTATCAATTGGGGACCATGGTCAGAGGTTGGCATGGCTGCAAGGTTTATGGAACGTGATCCGGAGTATTATATACAAAAATCCATAGAATCTGTAACGGTAGAAAAGGGAATTAGAGCTATGGAGCACCTTATTGGAGAAGCTGTTGCACAGTCTGTGGTTCTACCTATACTCTCGTGGCAAACGTTTGGGGAAAAATGGTTCTCACCCATGAGTTCTCCACATGTGCTTAAAACTCTTTTACTAGATGAGTCAGGACAGCAAGAGAATATAAATAAATCAAAGGTGGATGTTGATATCCTGGAGGATATTATTTCATCTCCAATACAGAGCAGGCAGAATATAGTTGAACTGCATATTAAAACAATAGTAGCGAAAGTTTTGCGTTATAATCCTGAGGATCTAAGTACCAGACAACCGCTAACTGTTTTTGGGATGGATTCATTAATGGCCACCGAAATAAAAAACAGGATGGAGGTTGCCTTTAAAATACCCGTTTCCATAGTAGAACTTCTTAAGGGTTCCAGCATATACGATCTTTCCGAGCAAATGATATCAAAGCTATACGAATCCGGAAAGATTTCAGAACAGGATTCCCTAAATATGGGTAATGCCGAGCTTGAAAGAATACCTAAAGTTTCTGAAAAAGAGTACTATGAAACCTCATCTGCACAAAAGATGATGTATATTATTAATAATCTTGAGGGTAACAACATTGGGTATAACATACCTGTGGGAATTTTATTTGAAGGTGGGATTGAAAGGGTTGCCCTTGGGGAAGCATTAAAAACATTGATACAAAGGCATGAAGCATTTAGGACATCTTTTGAGATGATTGATGGGGAGCTTGTGCAAAGGATACAGGATGAAGTTGATTTTACTATAGAATACTTTGAGTCTGAGGAAGACGGAGTAGAGAAAATAATCGATGAATTTGTAAGACCGTTCGATTTAAGCAAAGCACCCTTAATAAGAGTAGGTCTTATAGAAATCCATGCTAGCAGGCAAATACTTTTGCTTGATGTACATCATATAGTCTCGGATGGAACTTCAATAATCAGGACTTTTGATGAAATAGTTTCTATATTAAGTGGTGAAAGCCTTCCGGCAATGGAGGTGCAATATAAGGATTTTGCCCAGTGGCAGAATGGATTGTTTAGCACTGAGGCTTACAAAAAGCAGGAAGAATACTGGCTTAATAGGTTCAAAGGTGAAATTCCTATCCTTGATATGCCTACGGATTATCCTAGGCCTGTCCTTCAAAGCTTTGAAGGAAATAGGTTGCTATTTGATTTAGACAGTCATTTGATGGATAAATTAAATGTACTTTCCTCCCAAACGGGAGCCACCGTGTATATGATACTTCTTGCGGCATTAAATGCACTACTGTATAAATACTCAGGACAGGAAGATATCATTATTGGTACTCCTATAGCGGCAAGAACTCATATTGATACTGAAAAAATACTGGGGATGTTTATAAATACCCTGGCATTAAGGAATTTCCCGGAGGGAAATAAGGCCTTTACTGAGTTCTTGGAAGAAGTAAAAGAAAGCTCCATAGAAGCATATGAAAATCAGGAATACAGGTTTGATCAGTTTGTGACAAAACTTAACGTAAAGCGAGATTCAAGCAGAAATCCTTTATTTACGGTTATGTTTAATATGGTTCCTTCTGATGAGCATATTATGGAACATCGTGGTGAATTAAAGTATTCCAAATATCCAGTTGAAAGTAAAACATCAAAATTTGATCTAACGTTCCAGTTGATACCAGATGGTCATAATATAATATTGTGGATGGAATATGCTACACGTCTGTTTAAGAAGGAGACGGTAGAAAGGCTTGTTCAGCATTACTTTAATATCCTTGAAGAGATAACCTCAAACCCTGAAAAGAAACTATCGGAAATCAATATGTTATCCAAAGAAGAAAGGAAGCGGATAATATACGACTTTAACGATACGAAGGTTGAGTTTGAGCATCACCTGACGGTACACCACTTGTTTGAGCAGCAGACGAAAGTACGTCCAGACAATATAGCCGTAGCGTATGAAGGCCGTAGATTTACATATGGCCAGATCAACCAAAGGGCAAACAGGATAGCAAGGTACATGCTAAAGGCTGGCACTGGCAGAGAAGAAGCCGTAGTTGTCATGCTGGAGAGGGGACCCTTATTTGTAGAATCGGTACTTGGTATATGGAAAGCAGGGGGGGCTTACATACCTGTAAATCCAAAATACCCTACACAAAGGGTGCTTGACATATTAAAGGAATCTAAAGCTGCCTATGTGTTGACCTTATCAAATTATGTTCCCCAGGAGCTTAGTGAGAACTATAAAGGCCGAATTATATACCTTGACCAGTGTGAAAAAGAGATTGAGGCTGAAAGTGGCGAAAACTTAGATCTAGATATAGACATAAATAGTTTGGCCTATGTTATATATACCTCTGGTTCAACTGGTGTACCAAAGGGAGCTATGATAGAGCATCTTGGCATGATAAACCACATCCATGCGGAAATAAAGGAACTTTGTATAACTAACAACAGCATAATATCCCAGAACTCGCCTCAATACTTTGATGTATCTGTATGGCAGTTCTTTGCAGCCCTAACCATAGGAGCTCAAATTATCATCTATCCAGATGAAATAGTAAAGGATGTTGCAAGGTTTACGAATCGGATCATAGAAGATGGCATAACGGTCCTTGAGGTGGTACCTTCATACCTTGCTTTAATGCTTGAGTATATGGAAAATACAGGGAATAAACCGGAAAAACTTCATTACTTGCTGATAACGGGAGAAACCATAAAATCTGGCATAGTAAGGAAATGGTTTGACCTATGTCCAAATACTAAAGTAGTTAATGCCTACGGACCTGCAGAGGCAGCGGACGATATTACTCTATATACTATGGAAGCTGCTCATGAAGGAGAGAACATTCCTGTAGGCAAGCCTATACAAAATATGAATCTATATATAACAGATAAAAACATGAACCTGTGCCCTATCGGGGTAAAAGGAGAAATCTGCGTCTCCGGAACTGGTGTAGGAAGAGGTTATTTAAATGACCCTGAAAAAACAGCCCAGGTATTCCTTGAAGATCCTTTCCGAGAAGAAAAGGGGATAAGGCTATACAAAACAGGAGACCTGGGAAGATGGCTTCCTGACGGGAATATCGAATTCCTGGGCAGAATAGACCATCAGGTTAAGATCCGTGGATACCGAATAGAGCTTGGAGAAATAGAAGCTCAGCTTCTGAAACATTCTTCAATAAAAGAAGTTGTGGCAGCAACAAGAGAAGACTCCCAAGGGAACAAGTACATCTGTGCATATCTAGTTGGAGAAAGTGAATTGACAATACCGGAATTAAGGGAGTATCTCTCCAAAGATCTGCCAGACTACATGATCCCGTCATATTTTGTACAGTTGGAAAAACTGCCTTTATCAGCGAATGGCAAGGTAGATAGAAATGCCCTGCCTGCCCCTGATGGATATATGAATACAGGGGTAGACTATGCGGCACCATCCGGTGAAATTGAAGAGAAGCTTGTAATGATATGGAGCCAAATCCTTGGAGCCCAGAAGATTGGAATAAATGATAACTTCTTTGAATTAGGCGGAGACTCATTAAAGGCCACCAACCTTGTATCAAAGATTCATAAAGAATTTGACATAGAATTTGCATTAAAAGAAGTGTTTATGGGTCCTACAATTTCGGCAATAGCAAAAAGTATTAACAATAAACTTAACGATACACTGGAAATCGAAGAAATTTTAAGCATGATTGAAAATCTATAAATCGGAATTAAAAGAGATGAAATAGAGAAGAGGGACGAAGTTATGGACAATTTGATGAAAAGAATAGAATCTCTTTCTCCAGAAAAAAGAAAGCTATTTGAGACGATGCTAAAAGAAAAAGGAAAAGATGTTTCAAAATATACGCCAAATGCCTTTTCTGGAATACCTTCTGCCAGAGAGCAGGAATTTTACCCTATGTCATCTGCCCAGAAAAGGCTGTATATACTAAACGAGATTGAAGGAGCAGGTACTGCATATAACATGCCAGGCGTCGTACTGCTGGAAGGAAACATTAATGCAGTACGCTTCGAACAGGCTTTCAAGGAGCTAGTAAAAAGACATGAGGCTCTGCGCACCTCATTTCATATGGTTGAGGGTGAACCAGTACAAAAGGTTCATGATTACGTGGATTTCAGTATTACGTACCTGGAACTGGACGAAGAAAAAGCAGCAGAAATAGTCAAAGAATTCTTAACGCCCTTTGATCTCAGCAAAGTTCCATTACTGAGGGTAGTACTTGTAAAAACGCAAGAAGACAGGCATGTTATGATGTTTGACATGCACCACATCATATCAGATGGTATATCAGTCAATATACTTTTGAGCGAGTTTTCGGATTTGTACCAAGGGAAGACCCTTTTGCCATTACGGATACAGTACAAGGATTATTCTGTATGGCAGAAGGAAATGTTTGCCGGAGACTCAATAAAGAAGCAGGAAGAATACTGGCTCCAGACATTTAAGGGGGATATACCGGTACTGGATATGCCAACAGACTATCCAAGACCAGCGGTACAAAGTTTTGAAGGAGATGCTGTAAGCTTTGAAATAAACCCTGAACTTTCAGGCAAACTAAATAAGCTTGCAACAGATAATGGAGCTACCTTATACATGGTATTAATGGCTGCATATAACGTACTCCTGTCCAGATACACTGGACAGGATGACATCATAGTTGGAAGTCCTGTAGCCGGAAGGCCCCATGCTGACCTACAGGGTATCATTGGTGTGTTTATAAATACCTTGGCCATAAGGAACTATCCTAAGGGAGAAAAGACTTTCGTCCAATTCTTGCAGGAAGTAAGGGAAAATGCGTTTTTGGCTTTTGAAAATCAGAACTACCAGTTTGAAGAACTTGTAGAAAAACTTAATCTAATGAGGGACATGAGCAGGAATCCTCTTTTTGACACTATGTTTGCACTGCGTACTTCAAACAAGACAGAATTTGCGGCATCTGGTATAAACTTTAAACTATACAACAACTGGCTGGAAGGCAGAAAAGTAAAATTTGACCTTATGTTTGAAGTGGTAGAGGGTCAAGAAGGTATAACACTTAGCCTTGAATATTGTACCAGGCTGTTTAAGAAGGAAACAATAAAAAGGTTTGGAACCCATTACATAACCGTTCTTGAAGAGATAACGGCATGCCCTGAAACAAGGTTGTGCGAAATAGATGTGCTGTTACAGGAAGAAAAACAGCAAATCCTATTTACCTTTAACGCTACAGAGGCACAGTATCCTAAAGGCAAGACTATCCACCAGCTTTTTGAAGAACAGGTAGAGAAGAACCCTGATCATGTAGCTGTGGTATTTGAGGGTAAAACGCTTACATATAGTGAACTCAATAAAAAATCAAATAGGTTGGCCCATGTATTAAGGGCCAAAGGAGTCAAACCGGACAGTATCGTAGGTATCCTGGCAGAACGCTCACTTGAGATGATCGTAGCCTTACTAGGGGTATTAAAAGCAGGAGGAGCATATCTGCCCATAGATCCAGACTTTCCTGAGGAACGGATAGGGCATATGCTGGAAGACAGCCAAGCAGTGATCCTGTTGACCCAATCACATTTAATAGATAAATATACATCAATTGGTACAGTAATAAATTTAGAAGATGAGCAGGAATATTCAGATGAACCATATAACTTATCGGAGGTAAATAAACCTTCCGACCTGGCTTACATAATATATACCTCAGGCTCTACAGGTAAACCCAAAGGGGCAATGATAGAGCATCGAAACGTAGTAAGGCTTTTATTTAACAGTAAAATGCAGTTTGATTTTAACGAAAATGATGTATGGACTATGTTCCATTCTATGAGTTTTGATTTTTCTGTATGGGAAATGTACGGGGCATTGTTATATGGGGGCAGATTGGTGGTAGTTCCCAAAATGACAGCACGCAGCAATGTAGAGTATCTGAAACTTCTAAGGAATGAGCAGGTGACCGTATTAAATCAGACGCCTTCAGCCTTCTATAATACAGCCAATGAAGAAGTATCATATGAAGAAAAAGAACTTAAGATAAGATATGTCATATTTGGAGGGGAAGCATTAAAGCCTGCATTGTTGAAGGAATGGAGAAAGAAGTACCCGCAGACTAGACTCATCAATATGTACGGAATAACCGAGACAACCGTGCATGTCACATATAAAGAGATAGAAGAGGAAGAAATTAGATCTAATGTGAGCAGCATAGGAAGGCCTATACCAACCCTTACTACATATGTAATGGATAAGAACATGAAAGTTGTTCCCATTGGAGTAGCCGGAGAGCTTTGTGTAGGAGGAGACGGAGTATGCAGAGGATATCTTGGAAGACCTGAGCTGACAAAGGAAAAGTTCGTTCAAAATCCATACAAGCCGGAAGAGAGGTTATACAGATCCGGAGACCTTGTCCGGTTATTATCTGATGGAGAAATGGAATACCTAGGTAGAATAGACCACCAGGTAAAGATAAGAGGCTTTAGGATAGAGCTTGGTGAAATAGAAGCACAACTGCTAAAGCATCCTTCAATTGAGGAATCTTTGGTTATTGCAAAGGAAGACCATGAGGGCAGTAAGTACTTGTGTGCATATATAGTGGGAGAAAATGAGCTGACAATTTCAGAACTAAGGGAGCATCTCTTAAAAGAATTGCCTGAGTACATGGTACCGTCCTACTTTGTGCAGCTTGAAAAAATGCCATTGACAGCTAATGGCAAGATAGACAGGAAGGCATTGCCCGAACCTGAGGGTAATATAAATACGGGAATAGAGTATGAAGCGCCTATAGGCGAATTTGAAGAGAAGCTTGCACTGATTTGGCAAGACATCCTTGGAATCGAGAAGATAGGGAGAAATGACAACTTCTTTATGTTGGGTGGACACTCTTTAAAGGCTACAAGCCTTGTAGCAAGAATTCACAAAGAGTTCAATATAGACATACCTCTTAAGGAAATATTTAAGGCTCCAATTATAGCGGAAATAGCAAGGTATATGAAGGAAGCAAAGGAGAGTATATATCAATCCATCCAACCTGCTAAAGAGATGAAATACTACCCTATGTCTTCAGCCCAAAGAAGGCTGTATATATTAAATCAGTTTGAAGGAGCAGGGACAGCATACAATATGCCAGGCAACTTGCTGGTTGAAGGCAGTATTGATCTGGCGCTTTTTCAGAAGACCTTCCAACTGCTTATAAATAGGCATGAGACCCTTCGAACATCTTTCCATTTCATAGAGGGTGAACCAGTCCAGAAGGTCAACGATCCTGTGGGTTTTAGTGTAATGTATATAGAATCTGACGAAGAGAAAGTGGGGGAAATCGTAAAAGAATTTATAAAGCCGTTTGATCTTGGGATTGCTCCGCTGCTAAGGGTAGGCCTGGTGAAAACGGGAAAAGACAAGCATGTCATGATGTTTGACATGCACCATATCATATCTGACGGTACGTCTATGGATATACTGGTACATGAGTTCATGGATATGTATGAAGGAAATAACCCATCCCCCCTCCGTATACAGTACAAGGACTATTCTGTTTGGCAGAAGGAACTATTTACCGGGGACAAAATAAAAAAGCAGGAGGAATACTGGCTCCAGGAATTTACTGGAGAAATTCCTGTGCTGAATATGCCAGTAGATTACCAAAGGCCTGCGGTTCAAAGCTTTGACGGAGGTTTTATCCGTTTTGAAGCAGGCGGTGAGCTTAAGGGAAAACTTATTAAGCTTGCAAGGGATAATGGGGCTACTCTTTACATGACATTGCTTGCTTCATACAACATACTGCTGTCTAAGTATACGGGGCAGGAAGATATTATAGTGGGAAGCCCTATAGCTGGAAGACCTCATACAGATTTACAGGACATAATAGGTATGTTTGTAAATACTTTAGCCATGAGGAACTATCCCCAAGGAGAAAAGACCTTTGCTGAGTTTCTAAAGGAAGTAAGGGAAAACTCTATAAGGGCTTATGAAAATCAGGACTACCAGTTTGAAGAACTGGTGGAAAAGCTTAATGTAAAGCGGGATATGAGCAGGAATCCTCTTTTTGATACTATGTTTGTATTGCAAAATACCGGCTCATCAGAATTGAAGATAGATAGGCTTAAGTTTACACCCTATACAACTGAATTTAGATTGTCTAAATTTGACTTGACATTAAATGCTCGGGAAACTGAGGACGGTATTGCCTTTGATTTGGAATATGCCACAAGGCTGTTCAAGAAAGAGACTGTAGAAAGGTTTGCAGCCCATTACCTTAATGTACTGGCAGAGATAGCAGCCTTTCCTGAAAAAAGGCTATCGGAAATTGATATGCTGTCACAGGAAGAAAAACATCAAATATTATATGAATTTAATAATACAAAAGCAGGATACCCTCGGGAAAAGACCATCCATCAGATTTTTGAGGAACAGGTGGAACGGACACCCAATAATATTGCTGTAGTGTTTGAAGATAAACAGCTGACTTATAAGAAGCTAAACGAAAAGGCAAACCAACTGGCCGGAATATTAAGAGAAAAGGGAATAAAACCTGATAGTATAGTGGGAATTATGGTAGAACGTTCCCTGGAAATGATGATAGGAATCATGGCTGTCCTAAAAGCTGGGGGGGCTTATTTACCCATAGCTCCTGAATACCCTGAAGACAGGATCCAGTTTATGCTTGATGACAGTGGCAGCCAAATTATTCTGACACAGGATAAATTCATAGATGCTAAAGGTAGTTACAGAAATGCTGAATTTATTAGCATAGAAAATCAGGAACTATTTACTGGGGATGTATCAAATCCAAAGTCAATGAATAAACCCGAAAACTTGGCTTATGTAATATATACATCCGGTTCTACCGGCAAACCCAAAGGAGTAATGATAGAGCACTACTCCGTAATCAACCGGATCAACTGGATGCAGAAGCAATACCCAATAGCTGAAGGTGATGTGATCCTGCAGAAAACCCCCTATACCTTTGACGTATCGGTATGGGAATTATTGTGGTGGAGCTTTACTGGGGCCAAAGTCTGCCTGCTGATACCGGGAGGAGAAAAAAATCCGGAAGAAATCGTGCAGGCCATCGAAAAAAATAAAGTTACCACAATGCACTTTGTACCATCCATGTTGAGTGTATTTTTGGAGTATGTAGAGGAAAAGGGCATAACAGAGGAAATCGTAAGCTTAAAGCAGGTATTTGCCAGTGGAGAAGCATTGAACCTGAAGCAAGTGGAAAAGTTCAACAGGCTGCTGTACAAAGAAAAAGGAACAAAACTGCATAACCTGTACGGACCCACAGAAGCAACCGTAGATGTATCCTACTTTGACTGCTCCACGGAAGAAGAATTGGAGATTGTACCTATAGGAAAGCCCATAGATAACATTAAGTTATATGTTGTGAGTAAGGAAAAGGGCCTGCAGCCGGTAGGAGTAGCGGGAGAGCTATGCATAGCAGGGGATGGACTGGCCAGGGGATACTTGAACAGACCGGAACTTACCGAAGAAAAATTCGTAGCCAACCCATTCGAACCGGGTGAAAGGATGTACAGGACAGGTGACCTGGTAAGGTGGCTGCCTGACGGCAACCTAGAATATCTGGGCAGGATCGACCAGCAGGTTAAGATAAGAGGCTACAGGATCGAACTGGGTGAAATAGAGAACCGGTTATTAAAGCATGAAGCAATCAAAGAAGCAGTGGTATTGGACAAAGAAGGAGCTGACGGAAATAAGTATCTTTGTGCGTATATCGTACCGGATCAAGAAATAACCGTACAGGGGATGAGGGAACACTTGTCAAAAGAGCTCCCGGACTACATGATCCCTTCCTACTTTGTGCAGATGGAAAAGCTGCCATTGACCCCTAATGGAAAAATAGACAGGAAAGCATTGCCTGTGCTCGATAGCAATGTTAATACCGGCGTAGAATACGTAGCACCTTCGGGAGAAATAGAGGAGAAACTTGCGCTGTTGTGGCAGGATATCCTTGGAATAGAGAAGGTAGGAAGAAATGATAACTTTTTTATGCTTGGGGGACACTCGTTAAAGGCAACAAGCCTTGTAGCAAGAATTCACAAAGAGTTCAATATAGACATACCTCTTAAGGAAATATTCAAGACACCAACCATCTTAGAAATTGCCAGATATATTAAAGACTCAAAGGAGAGCCTATATCAGTCAATCCAACCGGCAGGAGAAATGGAATACTACCCTATGTCATCTGCACAAAGAAGGCTGTATATACTAAACCAGCTTGAAGGGGCAGGGACAGCATACAACATGCCTGGTATTATGCTGCTGGAAGGAAGCATTGATACAGCGCGTTTCCAGGAAGTCTTCAGGCAGTTGGTAAAAAGGCATGAGACTCTTAGAACATCGTTCCACATGATCGATGGTAACCCGGTACAGAAGGTTCATGACCATGTGGAATTCAGCGTGATGTACTTTGAAACTAACGAAGAAAAAGCCGCGGAGTATGCTGGGGAATTTTCCAGACCTTTTGATCTTGGCAAGGCTCCTCTGCTAAGGGTAGAGCTTGTAAAAACGGGAGAAGACAGGCATCTTATGATGTTTGATATGCATCACATTATATCCGATGGTGTCTCCATGGACATACTGATTCGTGAGTTTATGGATCTTTATGAAGGAAACAACCCTCCAGCACTTCGGATACAGTACAAGGACTACGCTGTATGGCAGAATAAACTGTTTGATGAGGGCGGAATTAGCAGCCAGGAGGAATACTGGCTCCAGGCATTCCGGGGAGAAATACCAGTACTGAATATACCGCTAGATTATCCAAGGCCTGTAATACAAAGCTTTGAAGGGGATTTTTTTAGCTTTGAAGCAGGCAGTGAGCTTACGAATAAATTAAACAAGCTTGCAAGGGATAATGGGGCTACGCTTTACATGACACTGCTCGCGGCATACAACATATTGCTGTCTAAGCACACCGGACAGGAAGACATAATCGTTGGAAGCCCTATAGCCGGAAGGCCACATTCAGACCTGCAGGATATCCTTGGTATGTTTGTAAATACCTTGGCTATGAGAAATTACCCCAAGGGAGATAGTACCTTTGTAGAGTTCTTGAATGAAGTAAGAGAAAACGCTCTAAGGGCTTATGATAATCAGGATTACCAATTTGAAGAACTGGTTGAGAAGCTTAACTTGAAGAGGGACATGAGCAGAAACCCACTGTTTGATACTATGTTTACCATGCAAAATGCCTCTAAGGTAGAATTTGCAGTACCTGGTATAAGCTTCAAACCTTTTGATAACGGGTTAGAGTACAGAATATCAAAATTTGACCTATCCATTGATGCAATAGAGCGTGAAGATGGTATGGCTTTTAGCTGTGAATATTGTACTCGGCTTTTCAAAAAAGAGACTATAAAAAGGTTGGCGGCTCATTACCTTAACGTGTTGGAAGAGATAACCGCAAATCCGTTTAAAAGGTTGTCGGAAATAAATATGTTGTCCCAGGAGGAAAAACAGCAAATAATCTATGGCTTCAATGATACAAAAGTAGAATATCCTAAGGATAAGACCATACAAGAGCTATTTGAAGAACAAGTGGAAAAGACGCCTGATAACATAGCAGTAGTATTTGAAGATAAACACTTGACTTACGGAGAACTTAATGAAAAGGCCAATCAACTGGCTTGGATCTTAAGGGGCAAGGGATTAAAACCAGACAGTGTAGTAGCTATAATGGTAGACCGGTCCATAGAAATGATAATAGGTGTAATTGCTGTATTTAAAGCAGGAGGTGCGTATTTACCCATAGACACCGAATATCCTGAAGAACGAATCAGATATATGATTGATGACAGCTTGGCTGGAATTATTCTTACGCAAGAACATCATAAAGAAAAAATTAAATTTGATCTTGATATTATAAGCTTTGATGACTGTGTGAATTACAACGGGAGAACAGAAAATCTTCCTGTCATTAATAAATCTTGTAATTTAGCATATGTCATTTATACATCAGGAACCACAGGAAAGCCAAAGGGGATCATGATAGAGCATAGAAGTCTTGTCAACATATCTTACGCATGGAAAAAGGAATATAGGCTTGCGGATATGGATGTAAAGCTGTTACAAATCGCAAGTTTTTCTTTTGATGTATTTGTGGGAGATGTTGCTAGAACGCTGCTCAACGGAGGCCAAATGGTTATTTGTTCATCCGAGGAGAGATACGATCCTGCACGATTATATTCACTTATTAAAACCCATAAAATAACCATCTTTGAATCCACACCGGCACTGATTATTCCTCTTATGGATTATATCCATGATAATGCTTTGATTATTGATAACCTCAAGTTGCTTATACTTGGATCAGATACTCTCTCTGTGGAAGATTATGAAAGATTACAATCCTGGTATGGAAAGAAAATGCGGGTTGTTAATAGTTATGGGGTTACTGAGTCCACCATAGATTCCAGTTATTACGAAAAGAGACTGGGAAGCTATTTGGAATCCGGGAGTGTACCTATCGGAAAGCCAATGCAAAATATAAAATACTACGTTGTTGACAAACACTTGAGACCTCAGCCTACAGGGGTTTTGGGTGAGTTGTGCATAGGGGGAGAAGGGCTTGCAAGGGGATATCTAAACCGGCCCGAACTGACAGCTGAAAAATTTGTACCTAACCCGTTTATACCAGGGGAAAGGATGTATCGTACAGGGGATCTGGCCAGATGGCTGTCTGATGGGAATATGGAATTTTTAGGAAGAGTAGATCATCAGGTAAAGATCAGGGGATTTAGAATAGAGCTGGGAGAAATAGAAGCACAACTGCTAAAGCACGTTTCAATAAAGGAAGCAGTAGTCATTGCAAGGGAAGATCAGAAGGGAAACAAGTATCTGTGTGCCTATGTGGCAGGGGAAAAGGAATTAACAATAGCAGAACTGAGGGGACATCTCTTAAAGGACCTTCCAGACTATATGATACCATCCTATTTTATGCAGTTGAAAAAGCTGCCGCTGACTCCCAATGGCAAAATAGATAGGAAGGTTTTGCCCGAACCTGACGGCAATATCGATGCTGGAAGAGAGTATGTCGCACCCTTGGGTGAAGTGGAGGAGAAACTTGCGGGGTTGTGGCAGGATATCCTTAGTGTAGAGAAGGTGGGAAGAAATGACCACTTCTTTGAGCTGGGAGGACATTCCTTAAAGGCAGCAAATCTTATTGCCAGGATTCACAAAGAGTTCAATGTAAACATACCGCTTAAAGAAATATTTAAGAGCCCAAATATGTCAGAAGTTGCCGAGTGCATCAAGGTTGCAAAGGAGAGTGTATTTCATTCTATTGGGCCGGCTGGAGAGATGGAGTACTATCCAATTTCATCCGCCCAGAAACGGCTGTATATTCTAAACCAGCTTGACGCAGTTGGGATGGCATACAACATGCCTGGTATTATGCTAATTGAAGGCAAACTCGATAAGCTGCGCTTTGAACAGGCTTTTAGGGAGCTTGTTGACAGACATGAGTCTTTCCGTACCTCATTCCATATGATAGATGGTAAACCGGTACAAAAGGTCCATAGCAATGTGGATTTTAGTGTTATGTATATGGAAACCGATGAGGAAAAAGCTGCGAAAATAGCCAGTGAATTTATTAGGACCTTTGACCTTGATGAGGCTCCTTTACTTAGGGTTGGGCTTATAAAAGTTGGAGAAGACAGATATATTATGATGTTTGATAAGCACCATATTATATCTGACGGGGTGTCTGACGACATCCTGGTAAGAGAATTTATGAGCCTGTATGAAGGGAAGGAACTTCCGGCACTTAAGATTCAGTACAAGGATTTTTCCGTATGGCAGAACAGGCTGTTTGCTGATGGGACAATTAGTAAGCAGGAAGAATACTGGCTCCAAGTATTCAAAGGAGAAATTCCTTTGCTTAATATGCCGCTAGACTACCCTAGGCCAGCTATACAGAGTTTTGAGGGAGATGTGATCAGTTTCAAAGCAGGCAAGGAGCTTGCTGTTAAACTGAACAAACTTGCAGTGAATCATGGTGCCACGCTCTACATGGTACTTTTAGCTTCATACAATGTCTTTTTATCCAAGTACACCGGACAGGAAGATATTATAGTGGGAAGTCCCGTTGCAGGAAGGCCGCATACCGATCTTCAGGACGTTATTGGTATGTTTGTAAACACTCTAGCCATGAGGAATCACCCTCAAGGTGGAAAGAGTTTTGTGGACTTCCTTAATGAAGTAAGAGAAAACTCCTTAAGGGCTTACGAAAACCAAGATTACCAATTTGAAGAACTGGTAGATAAGCTTAACCTGGAAAGGGATATGAGCAGAAATCCACTTTTTGATTCTATGTTTGTACTGCAAAATATCGTGGCATCAGAAGTGAAGATGGATGGGCTAAGGTTTATGCCCTATGACAGTGAAGTAAGAATATCCAAGTTTGATTTGACTTTATTCGCTGAGGAAACTGAGGACGGTATTGTATTTGAATTGGAGTATGCTACCAGGTTGTTCAAGAAAGAGTCCGTTATAAGGCTTACTGCCCATTACCTAAATGTACTGGCAGAGATAGCAGCCTTTCCTGAAAAAAGGCTATCAGAAATTGATATGCTGTCACAGGAAGAAAAACATCAAATATTATATGAATTTAATAATACAAAAGCAGGATACCCTCGGGAAAAGACCATCCATCAGCGGTTTGAAGAACAGGTGGAACGGACACCCAATAATATTGCTGTAGTGTTTGAAGATAAACGGCTGACTTATAGGGAGCTAAACGAAAAGGCAAACCAACTGGCCAGAATATTAAGGGAAAAGGGAATAAAACCTGATAGTGTAGTGGGAATTATGGTAGAACGTTCCCCGGAAATGATCATAGGAATCATGGCTGTCCTAAAAGCTGGGGGGGCTTATTTACCCATAGATCCTGAATACCCTGAAGACAGGATCAAGTTTATGCTTGATGATAGTGGCAGCCAAATTATTCTGACACAGGATAAATTTATCGATGCTAAAGGTAGTTACACAAATGCTGAATTGATTAGCATAGAGAATCAGGAATTATTTACTGGGGATGTATCAAATCCAAAGTTAATGAATAAACCTGAAAACTTGGCTTATGTAATATACACATCCGGTTCTACCGGCAAACCAAAAGGGGTAATGATAGAGAACTACTCTTTAATCAACCGTATTAACTGGATGCAGAAGCAATACCCGATAGATGAAGGTGATGTGATCCTGCAGAAAACCCCCTATACCTTTGATGTATCGGTATGGGAATTATTGTGGTGGAGCTTTACTGGGGCCAAAGTCTGCCTGCTGATGCCGGGAGGAGAAAAAAATCCGGAAGAAATCGTGCAGGCCATCGAAAAAAATAAAGTTACCACAATGCACTTTGTACCATCCATGTTGAGTGTATTTCTGGAGTATGTAGAGGAAAAGGGCATAACAGAGGAAATCGTAAGCTTAAAGCAGATATTTGCCAGTGGAGAAGCACTGAACCTGAAGCAAGTAGAAAAGTTCAACAGGCTGCTGTACAAAGAAAAAGGAACAAGCCTGCATAATCTGTACGGACCCACAGAAGCAACCGTAGATGTATCCTACTTTGACTGTTCTACGGAAGAAGAATTGGAGATTGTACCTATAGGAAAGCCCATAGATAACATGAAGTTGTATGTTGTCAGCAAGGAAAAGGGCCTGCAGCCGATAGGAGTAGCGGGAGAACTATGTATAGCAGGGGATGGACTGGCAAGAGGGTACTTGAACAGACCGGAACTTACAGAAGAAAAATTCGCAGCAAACCCATTCGCACCGGGTGAAAGGATGTACAGGACAGGTGATCTGGCAAGGTGGCTGCCTGACGGCAACCTAGAATACCTGGGCAGGATCGACCACCAGGTAAAGATAAGAGGCTACAGGATCGAACTGGGTGAAATAGAGAACCGGTTATTAAAGCATGAAGCAATAAAAGAAGCGGTGGTATTGGACAAAGAAGGAGCTGACGGAAATAAGCATCTTTGTGCCTACCTAGTATCGGATCAAGAAATAACCGTACAGGGGATGAGGGAACACTTGTCAAAAGAGCTCCCGGACTACATGATCCCTTCCTACTTTGTGCAGGTGGAAAAGCTGCCATTGACCCCTAATGGGAAAATAGACAGGAAAGCCCTGCCCGAGCCTGACGGAAGTATGAGTACGGGAACAGAATATGTAGGGCCGCGGAATGAAGTGGAAGAGAAACTGGCTGAAATATGGCAGGAGGTGCTGGGAGCAAAGCAGGTAGGAATAAGGGACAACTTCTTTAAAATAGGCGGAGATTCTATAAGTGCAATATCATTAGTCAGCACAATAGGCAAAAAGTTGGATATAAACATCCAAATCAGGGATATATACATGAATCCTGATATTGAGAGATTGTCTGCATTCTTAAAAGTAAAAGATACGGAAGCTTTTAACAGTAAGATAGGTAAAGCAAGGGAAGAACTGGAGTTATTTAAACAGCGGATATTGATGAATGAAACTCTCTCAGAAAAGTTGCCTTCGGACATGGAAGATATATATCCGATGAGTCACATCGAGCTGGGTATGATTTATCATTCCAAAAAAGATTATGAAAATGCAGTTTATCATGACCAATTTGCATTTCAGCTGAATGACAAAGACTTTGATTTCCCGGCATTTAAACAAGCGATGCTTCTAATGGCGTCAAAACATGATATTTTAAGGACGGTTTTTAATTTAGAGGATTTTGAAACTCCTGTGCAAATTGTTTGCAAGGGCCGTAGTCTTGATATTGAGCAGATAGATATCGTGAATTTTAGCAGAACAGGGCAGGTTGAGTATATTAACAAATATTTGGAGAATGACAGAGCGAATCCGTTTGATCTATCAAAGCCCCTTTGGAGGATAAGAATATTCAAGCTTGACGCAAACCATATTTGTCTGGTTCTGATATTCCACCATGCTATCCTGGATGGCTGGAGTGTTGCTTCATTGATTACGGAAATTTCAAACCTATACTCTAAGCTTAAGCAAGGAAATGATTATATACCAACACGGCTTAAAAGCAGCTATAAAGATTATATAGCAGACCAAATGACAATGAAGGACAACCAGGAAGTAATTAATTATTGGAGAGAGGAATTAAGTGAATATAAAAGGTTGAATATGCCTTCTAATATTCATGGAAAAACAAAAAATTCTAATAAAATAGACCATGTAACACGCCATTTAAGTCAGGAATTTTTAGGTGATTTAAGAAGTACTGCCAGAAGCTATGATGTAAGCTTAAAGACACTTTGCTTTGCTGCCTATACTTATATGCTCAATATGCTTTCATATGAGGATGACTTTGTCGTAGGTTTGGTCGAAAATAACAGACCTGTATGCGAAGATGGCGATAAGATGCTGGGGTGCTTCTTAAATACGGTTCCGGTCAAAATGTGTTTTGATAAAATCATGATGTGGGAGGAATTGATAAAAGTTGCAGACAAGAAATTAATAAACCTAAAGCTTTATGGAAGACTGCCTTTATTTGAGATCATAAATATCCTGGGCGGAAAAGAAAACAAAGAGGAAAATCCTTTATTTGATACGATATTTAATTTTGTGGATTTTCATATCTATAACGAGATAATAAACAAAGAAATCGGTGAAGTTGAAGATAGAATTTCAGTTGATGAATATGAAGCAACCAATACAAGTCTTGACTTTACAGTAAGTAATACTTTCGATGAGCTTAATATAAGCTTGATCTACTCGGAGAAAGTATTGGAAAGAAAACAGGCAGAAGAGTGCATAGACTATTTTATTAATATTTTAAATATGTTTATCCATAACCCCAAAGGGGCGGTTGACAAGCTCTGTATATTAAGTCATGAAGAAAGAAAGCAGTTGCTGATAGACTTTAATGATACGAAGAAAGACTATCCGAGGGACAAAACCATTCATGAGCTGTTTGCTGAGCAGGTGGAAAGGACACCTGACAACATAGCTGTGGTATATGAAGACAAGCACTTGACTTACAGGGAATTGAACGGAAAGGCTAATCATTTGGCCAGGGTATTGAGGAACAGAGGAGTAAAGTCTGACAGTATTGTAGGAATTATGGCAGAACGTTCGTTTGAGATGATTGTAGGAATATTTGCCATATTGAAAGCAGGAGGGGCATATCTCCCTATAGATCCTAATTATCCTGAGACAAGGATACAGTATTTGCTGGACGACAGTGGTTCCCGGATACTGTTGACCTCCAGGACCTTTATGGAAAATAAGCAGATTGATGCGGATCTTATATATCTGGAGGAAGAATATTTAAATGAAGAGAACTCAAACCTTGAAAATGTAAACAAACCCTCGGACCTTGCATACGCCATTTATACATCAGGTTCGACAGGAAAGCCCAAAGGGGCAATGATTGAGCATACTAGCGTTGTAAACATCATTACAGCCCTACAGACAATGTATCCGCTTAAGGCGGAGGACGCTTATCTATTTAAAACAACTTATACCTTTGACGTATCTGCAACTGAGATCTTTGGCTGGTTCCTTAACGGAGGAAAGCTTGTAATAGCAAGCCAGGGTGTGGAAAAGGAAGCTATGGAGTTAGTGGAGGTAATAAACAAGCATAAGATAACCCATGTAAACTTTGTACCATCCATGCTGAATATAATGGTACATACTTTAAAGGATAAGGGGATAAAACTGCCATCAACGCTCAAGTATATTTTTGCTGCTGGAGAAGCGCTGCCCAAAAAGCTTGTCCATGAGCTTTTCGATGTCTCGGAGAACACATCTCTGGAAAATATCTATGGGCCTACAGAGTCCACGATATATGCAGCCGGTTACAGTATAACAAAGGAAATAGCAGAAGAACTTATAACAGTACCTATAGGGAAAGCTTTACAGAATGTATACCTTTATATCCTGGACAAGCACAACCAATTAACTCCTGTAGGAGTGGCCGGTGAGCTTGTGATAGGTGGAAGCGGTCTTGCAAGGGGCTATTTGAATAGACCTGAACTGACAGCAGAAAAATTTGTACCTAACCCGTTTATTCCAGGCGAAAAAGTGTACCGCACAGGGGACTTGGTAAGGCGGCTTCCTGACGGGAACATCGAATTCCTGGGCAGGATTGACCACCAGGTAAAGATCAGAGGCTTTAGAATAGAGCTTGGAGAAATAGAAGCACGTCTGGTAAAGCACACTGCTATAAAGGAAGCCGTGGTTATTGCCAAGGAAGAGCAGCAGGGGAATAAGTACCTGTGTGCATATATAGTAGGGGAAAATGAATTGACCATTTCCGAGCTAAGGGAGCATCTCTTAAACGAACTGCCTGACTACATGGTACCAGCATATTTCATGCAGCTGGAACAGCTGCCATTGAATGCCAATGGTAAAATTGACCGGAAAGCATTACCTGAACTACAGGGGAATATTAATACCGGAGTAGAGCATGTAGTTCCTAGAAACGAAAGGGAAGAAATACTGGCCAAAGTATGGGAAGACGTACTAAAAACTGAAAACATCGGGGTAAAAGATAATTTCTTCAGCCTTGGAGGAGACTCAATAAAAGCCATACAGGTCATGTCACGTCTTAACGTCCATGGGCTAAAGCTAGAAATGCGAGACTTATTCAAACATCCTGTAATTGAGGAACTCGTCGAATATATACAATCTACAAGCCGCAGAATTCATCAAGGCCCGGTAGAAGGCATAGTGCCGATAACGCCTATACAAAGATGGTTGTATAAACAGGACAGCAAAGATATCCATCATTATAATCAGGAAATAATGATATATGGGCGTAACGGATTTGAAGAAGCTATTATTCGAAAAGTAATGTCAAAGCTTGTAGAGCACCACGATATTTTTAGAACGGTGGTAAAAATAGAGGATCAAAATATACTCCAATACAACAAAGGCCTTGAAGGTGAACATTTTTCATTGGAAATGGTAGACCTTAGGGACAGCGATAATTACCGGGAAAAAATCGAGCTGGAAGCGTCGAGGATTCAGAGGAGCATGGACTTGTATAACGGTCCTTTAGTTAAGGTTGGTCTGTTTAAGACTAAAGAAGGGGACCACCTGCTAATAGCTATTCACCACCTTGTAGTTGATGGGGTATCGTGGAGAATCATACTGGAAGATTTAGATATAGGATACAGGCAGGCGCTAAACAATGATGAAATAAAATTCAGCAACAAGACCGACTCTTTCAAAGATTGGGCACAAAGGCTTCATGAGTATGCCAATAACCCTGAACTATTAGAAGAAATAAATTACTGGACCAATTTGGAAAAAACTGAAGCAATACCGCTTCCAAAAGACCGAGAGATTGAAGAAAGAAGGTATATGAATAACAATAGCGTCAAGATCGAGCTGAGTATTGAAGAGACTGAGAAGATGCTAAAGCGGGTAAACCATGCCTATAACACAGAAGTAAACGACATATTGCTTACCGCCTTGGGATTAGCGGTGAGGGAATGGACCGGAAATGATCAGGTTCTGATCAGTCTGGAGGGGCACGGCAGGGAGGAAATCATTAAAGACATTGACATAAGCAGGACCGTGGGATGGTTCACCACCCAGTATCCTGTGGTGTTAGATGTCAGCGGACAACTCGATATTTCCCGCATGATCAAATCGGTCAAAGAAAGCATCAGGCAGATACCTAACAAAGGGATAGGTTACGGCATATTAAAATATCTTACCTTGCCGGAAAACAAAGCCGATTTAAACTTTAATCTAAACCCTGAAATAAGCTTCAATTACCTTGGGCAATTCGACCAGAATAATGCAGACAATTTATTTGGAGTGTCTGATATTCCTGCCGGAGCGTCTACAGGACCAAACTATATAAGTGAGTATTGTATTGATATTAACGGCGGAACTGTAGAAGGCGGGAAGCTGGAATTAAACTTTAGCTACAACCAGGGCGAGTATGAGAAGCGTACTATTGAAGGAGTAGCGATGAGTTTTAAAAAGCATTTAGTAAACATAATAACCCATTGTGCAGAAATGGACTATTCAGAAGCTACACTCAGTGATTTTACAGTAGACGACCTGAATATGGATGAGTTTGAAGACGTATTGAATAACTTCGAATAAAAAGAGTTTGTATTTAAGGAGGAGTACTTGTGAGTGATTTGAAGAAACAAAACATAAAAGATATGTACCGGCTCACTCCTATGCAGCAAGGGATATTGTACCACTATATGATGGATAAAAATTCAGACGCCTACTTTGAGCAGATATCACTTTCTATTAAAGGTATCATGGACATTGATTGTGTTGAAAAGAGCGTTAATATCATTATTGAAAAGTATGACGCTTTGAGAACAATTTTTTTGTATGAAAATGTAGCCAAGCCCTTACAAGTAGTCATGAAGGAAAGAAAGCTGTCTGTCAGCTATGAGGATATTACCTCCCTCGCCGAAGAACTAAGGGATAGGTATATAGAAGAATACAGGGTTAAAGACAGAAAAAAGGGCTTTGACTTATCAAGGGATATTTTAACAAGATTAAGTGTAATTAAAACAGGCCACCAATCTTATAACATGATATGGAGCTTTCATCACATCATTATGGATGGGTGGAGTCTTGCAAATATATTTAGAGAATTTATGGAAAACTATGAAGCCCTGATGAATAGCCGGGAGCCGGAGTCAGGAAAGGTATATCCTTACAGCCGCTATATCAAATGGTTGGAGGGCAGGAATCAGAACGAGGCCGCAGATTACTGGGAAACCTATCTTAAAGGTTACGAGCATCAGATAGTCCTTCCCCAAAACGGCAGGTCTGCAAGTGGTGATTTCAGGATTGAAGAAACGGAGTTTAAAATATCCGAACAAATAACTGGCGATCTTGAGAAGTTTGCAGCCAAAAACAATACAACCATGAGTACCATTATAAAGACCATATGGGGGATATTATTACAGCGGTATAACAATACCGATGATGTAGTGTTTGGTGAGGTGGTATCGGGAAGGCCTCATGAAATACAGGGAATTGAGAGCATGGTGGGTTTATTTATAAATACCGTTGCAGTAAGGGTGAGATGTGATGGGGATAAAACTTTTACCGAACTGATCAAAGAGATGCAGCAATCGGTGCTTGAATCTGACCGGTACAGTTTCTATCCTCTGGCGGATGTGCAGTCAAAAACAGGCTTGAAAGATGCCCTGATACATCATGTCATGGCTTTTGAAAATTACCCTATGGATGAAGCGGTTAATGCTTCATCCAGTAATGGCATTTTAAAAGTGGTTGGAATGGAAATATTCGAGCAGACGAATTATGATTTTGGGATACTCGTTGATGGCGGTAAGGAATTATCTATTAAATTCAGTTACAACTCACTGGTATATGATGGTGATTTTATAGAAAGAATCAAGGGACATTTCCAGTCGGTAATAGAAATTGTAACTGATAATCCTGATATGCATATTAGGAATATTGATATACTCACCGAAGTGGAAAAGAAAGAAATAGTACACTGCTTCAATAATACAACGGAGGAATACCACAGGGAAAAGACCATTCACCAACTATTTGAGGAACAAGTGGTGAAGACACCTGACAATGCGGCAGTGGTGTTTGAGGGGAAGCAGCTAACCTATAGGGAACTCAATGAGAAGTCAAATCAGCTTGCAAGAGTGTTGAGGGAAAAGGGAGTTAAACCAGACAGCATAGTGGGTATTATGGTAGAACGCTCACTGGAGATGATCATAGGTATATTTGGCATACTTAAAGCCGGAGGGGCCTACCTGCCTATCGATCCTGGTTTACCATACGACAGAATCAAATACATGCTTAAAGACTGCAAAACAGAAATATTGCTTACTCAAGTAAATCTTAACCCGGTATCTGAACTTC
The DNA here is from genome assembly GCF_023715465.1 of Paenibacillus macerans. Lineage (GTDB taxonomy): Bacteria > Bacillota > Bacilli > Paenibacillales > Paenibacillaceae > Fontibacillus > Fontibacillus macerans_A. The sequence goes on along the minus strand of NZ_JAMBOE010000004.1, from coordinate 553,257 downwards.
AAAAAGAGTGTATTTACCTTGAAGATGAAGGAATATACGTAGGTATTAAGACTAACCTGGAGATAATAAATAAACCGACAGATCTTGCATATGTTATCTACACATCTGGAACTACAGGTAAACCAAAGGGGGTTATGATAGAACACAAGGGTGCGTCTAACACCATACAGTGGAGGGCAAAAGAATATACATTGGGCCATAAGGATAAAGTGCTGCAGGTATTCTCATATTCTTTTGACGGATTTGTGACAAGCTTTTTCACAGCAGTGGTATCCGGTGCAGCGGCCGTGCTGATTAAGGAAGATATGTCAAAAGATCCTGCCGCTATAAGAAACTGTATAAAAACAAACAACATAACTCACATGATTATCGTACCGCAGTTATACATGGCGTTAATGGAGTGTATGACAGAAGAAGATACGCAAAGTTTAAGAATAGTAACATTAGCAGGCGAAAAAGTAACGAAGAGTATTGTAGCTTTAAGTAAAAAGAAAAATAAAAACATAGAAATTGCAAATGAATACGGACCAACGGAAAACAGTGTAGCAACAACTATTTTAAGAAATGTTCAAGAAGACGATCTTATAACCATTGGAAAGCCTATAGCGAATACCAAAGTATATATCGTTGATAAGAACAACCGTCTGTGTCCCATAGGAATTCCAGGTGAGTTATGTGTTGCAGGGATAGGACTTGCAAGGGGTTACTTAAACAATTCCGAAATGACAGCACAGAAATTTGTATCCAATCCCTTTTTAGCTAAAGAGGAAGCTGAGAATCTTCAAATATCCGATAGGCGAATATATCGTACCGGAGATCTTGCAAGGGGGCTGCCTGACGGAAATGTCGAATTTATTGGCAGAATAGATCATCAGGTAAAGATAAGGGGTTTTAGGATAGAGCTTGGCGAGATAGAAGCACAGCTATTAAAGCATGCTTCTATAGGGGAGGCTGTAGTTATTGCAAAGGAAGACAAGCAGGGGAACAAGTACCTGTGTGCGTATGTAGTTGGGGAAAAAGAACTGACAATTCCAGAACTAAGGGAGTACCTTTCCAAGGAACTACCTGACTACATGGTACCGTCATACTTCGTGCAGATAAAAAGGCTTCCATTGACAACTAACGGCAAGATAGACAGAAAGGCGTTACCAGAACACGATGGCAATGTCAATTCCGGTACAGAGTATATAGCACCTTCGGGAGAAAAAGAGGAGAAACTTGCGCTGCTGTGGCGGGACATCCTTGGAATAGAGAAGATAGGAAGAAATGATAACTTCTTTATGCTCGGAGGACACTCGTTAAAGGCAACAAGCCTTGTAGCAAGAATTCACAAAGAGTTCAATGTAGACATACCTCTTAAGGAAATATTCAAGACACCAACCATCTTAGAAATTGCCAGCTACATTGAAGACTCAAAGGAGAGCCTATACCAGTCCATTCAACGTGCTGGGGATATGGAATATTATCCCATGTCATCTGCCCAGAAAAGACTATATATATTAAACCAGCTTGAAGGAGCTGGAATCGCCTACAATATACCTGGCATAATATTGCTGGAAGGTACTGTTGATAAAGCACGTTTTGAACAGGCTTTTCATAGTCTGATAGAAAGGCATGAGAGCTTTCGAACCTCCTTCCATATGATCGAGGAAGAGCTGTCTCAGAAAGTCCATGACAAGGCGGACCTAAGTATCATGTACCTGGAAACCAGTGAAGAGAAGGTTCCCGAAATAGTGGAGAAATTCACAAGGCCCTTTGACCTTGAAAAGGCTCCACTATTAAGAGTTGGACTTGTAAAGATTGGAGAAGCCAGACATATTATGGTGTTTGACATGCATCATATCATATCGGATGGGGTGTCCAACGACATATTGGTAAGAGAGTTTATAAGCTTATATGAAGGAAAAATACTTCCTCCGCTGCGTATACAGTACAAGGACTACTCAGTTTGGCAGAGGGAATTGTTTGCAGGAGCTGCCATAAGTAAGCAGGAGGAATTCTGGCTCCAGACCTTTCAGGGAGAGATCCCTGTGCTGGATTTATCCACCGATTACCCAAGACCCGCAATACAAAGCTTTGAAGGAGACTACATCAGCTTTGAAGTTGATAGCGAGCTTGCGGTTAGACTTAACAAGCTAGGAGCAGACCATGGAGCTACATTATATATGACGCTTCTTGCTGCATACAATGTGCTGCTATCCAGATACACTGGACAGGAAGATATTATTGTGGGAAGTCCTATAGCTGGAAGGCCCCATGCTGACCTTCAAGACATCATAGGTATGTTTGTAAACACTCTGGCCATGAGAAACCACCCGCAAGGAGAAAAGACTTTTATTGAATTCTTGAAAGAAGTTAAAGAAAATGCTTTGAAGGCATACGACAATCAGGACTATCAGTTTGAAGAATTAGTGGATAAGCTGGACATAAGGAGGGATATGAGCAGGAATCCCCTTTTTGATACCATGTTTGCCATATACAATGTTGGAAAAGCAGAGCTCATAACGTCTGATCTAAGCTTCCAGCCGTACAACAAAGGGATAGAAGGCAGAATATCAAAATTTGACATCACCTTAAATGCATTTGAGACTGAGGATGGTATAGCCTTTGAACTCGAATACTGTACAAGACTGTTTAAGAAAGAAACAGTTGAAAGACTTGGGGCTCATTACATCAATTTGCTGGAAGAAATTGCAGCATCCCCCGAAAAAAGGCTTTATGAAATCGAAATGTTATCACAGGAAGAAAAACAGCAAGTATTATATAGCTTTAACGATACTGCTCTCGAATATCCCCTGGATAAAACCATACACCAAATGTTTGAGGAGCAAGTGAAAAAGACTCCCGATCATATTGCAGTGGTTTTTGAAGGTAAACAATTAACCTACCGAGAGCTGAATCAAAAGGCAAACCAATTGGCCAGGGTATTAAGAGATAAGGGAGTAAAGCCTGATGATATTGTAGGCATAATGGTGGACCGCTCGCCTGAAATGGTTATAGGCATAATGTCAGTAATCAAGGCTGGGGGGGCGTACCTTCCTGTAGATCCTAAGTATCCTTTGGAAAGAAAACGGTATATGCTGGAGGACAGCAAGGCCAAAATTTTACTCACCCAAAATCATCTTATGGATCGTGATGATTTCGATGGTGAGATTATTGATTTATCTGATTATGATTATCATTTTATAAACGATGTGAATATAGAAGGTATAAATAAACCTGGTGATACAGCGTACATCATCTATACCTCTGGCTCAACGGGAAACCCTAAAGGTGTTTGCATTGATAATAAGAGTGTATTAAACCTGGTAGAGGGCCTGTTCCAGAGAATATATAGCAAATATAAATCACCGTTGAATGTTTGCCTCATTGCCCCTTATGTTTTTGATGCTTCGGTGCAGCAGATTTTCGCAGCACTGCTAATGGGGCATGCATTGTACATTGTACCGGAGGAAGCAAGGAAAGACGGTAAAAAGCTGCTGGACTTCTATAGTGAAAATAGGATTGATATTTCGGATGGAACGCCCATACATGTAAATATGATGTTAAATTCTCCTCCTATAGATAATAACCTAAAAGTGAGACATTTTATTATAGGCGGAGATGTTCTTCCATTTGATGCAGTAAAAGATTTCCTAAGCAGATTTGAGGATGTGAAACCTTGCATCACAAATGTTTATGGTCCTACCGAATGCTGTGTGGATTCTACGGAATATTTGATTACTGCGGCGGGGCTTAGTAGATTGGATAATATCCCCATAGGCCGTCCTTTGCCAAACACCAGAGCATACATACTTGGTAAGAAATTAGAAGTAAATCCTATAGGTATCGCTGGGGAATTATATATATCTGGGGATGGTCTTGCCAAAGGCTATTTAAACAAGATGGGGCTTACTGCAGAAAGATTTGTATCTAACCCGTTTATAAAGGGAGAAAGAATGTATCGTACTGGGGACTTGGCAAGATGGCTGCCTGACGGGAATATAGAATTTTTAGGCAGGATGGACCACCAGGTAAAGATAAGGGGATTTAGAATAGAACTTGGAGAAATAGAGGCTCGGCTATTAAGACATGCTTCAATAAAAGAAGCTGTGGTTATTGTAAAGGAAGACCAACAGAAGAACAAGGATCTGTGTGCATATTTCGTTGGGGAAAATGAACTGACTATAACTGAACTAAGGGAATGCCTTTCAAAAGAATTGCCCGAGTATATGATCCCGACATACTTCATGCAGCTGGATGAAATGCCTTTGACAGCCAATGGTAAGATAGACCGGAAGAACTTGCCCCACCCTGCTGCTCATTTAAATACTGGAGTAGAGTATGAAGCACCTTCAGGTGAAGTGGAAGAGAAGCTTGTACAATTGTGGCAGGATATCCTGGGGGTTGAGAAAATAGGGAGAAATGATAATTTCTTTGTGCTTGGGGGGCACTCATTAAAAGCAATAAACTTTGCAGCCAAAATTCACAAAGAGTTCAATGTAAATATATCTCTTAAGGAGATATTCAAGCTGCCGACAATTGCAGAAATTGCCAAGTACATCCAGGAAGCCCAAGAGAGTATTTATCAATCTATCCAGCCCACTGGAGAAATGGAATACTATCCTATGTCGTCTGCCCAAAGAAGGCTGTATATATTAAATCAGCTTGAAGGAGCAAGGGTGGCATACAATATGCCAGAGTTTATGTTGTTAGAAGGCAGTATTGATATAGAACGTTTTGAGAAAGCCTTGGCTCAGCTGGTAAAAAGGCATGAGGCTTTCCGGACCTCCTTCCATATGGTAGATGGTGAACCGGTGCAGAAGGTCCACGATGAGGTGGAATTTAGTATCATGTACATGGAAACCGGCGAAGATAAAGCCTCGGAAGCAGCAAATGAATTCATCAGGCCATTTGACCTTGGCAAGGCTCCTTTACTAAGAGCAGGGCTCGTAAAAATTAGAGAAGACAGGCATGTCATGATGCTTGATAAACACCATATCATATCTGACGGGGTGTCGGATGAAATACTGGTAAGAGAATTCATAAGCTTGTATGAAGGAATGAATCTTCCAGCACTTCAGATTCAGTACAAGGACTATTCCGTATGGCAGAATAAATTGTTTGCGGATGGCACAATTAGTAAACAAGAAGAATACTGGCTTCAGGCATTTAGGGGAGAAATACCAGTACTTGATATGCCGGTAGACTACCCAAGGCCAGCAATACAGAGTTTTGAAGGCGATATGATCAGTTTTGAAACAGGCCGGGAACTTGCCCATAAACTGAACAAGCTTGCGGTGGATCATGGAGCAACACTGTATATGGTGCTTCTGGCTTCATACAATGTGCTTCTTTTCAAATACACTGGACAGGAAGATGTCGTAATTGGAAGCCCCATAGCAGGAAGGCCGCATACAGATTTGCAGGACACCATAGGTATGTTTGTCAATACCCTGGCTATGAGGAATTACCCTCAAGGTAAACAGAATTTCATCGAGTTTTTGCTGGCAGTAAAGGAAAATGCTCTAAGGGCTTATGAAAACCAGGATTACCCATTTGAGGAACTTGTGGAGAAGCTTGGCATTAAGCGGGATTTGAGCAGAAATCCGCTGTTTGATACTATGTTTGTCTTGCAAAATAAAGAGGCATCAGAATTAAAGATGAATGGGCTAAGGTTCATGCCCTATGGTAATGAGTTCGGAGCGGCCAAATTTGATTTGACCCTAAACGCCCAAGAGACCGAGAATAATATTGTATTTGGGTTAAAGTATGCTGCTCGTCTGTTTAAGAAAGAGACAATAGAAAAACTTGGGGTCCATTTCATCAATGTACTGGAAGAGATCACAGCATACCCCGAAAAGCTGCTGTCCGAAATAAATATACTGTCTCAGGATGAAAAACAGCAAATACTAAATAGTTTTAATGATACAAAGGCAGAATACCCCAGGGATAAGACCATACATGAGCTGTTCCAAGACCAAGCGGAAAGGACACCTGATAATGTGGCTGTAGTGTTTGAGGACAAGCAATTAACCTACAGGCAGCTCAATGAAAAGGCAAATCAGCTTGCCAGAGCACTAAGAAGTAATGGTGTAAAGCAAAACAGCATAGTTGGAATAATGGTAGAAAGATCCGTAGATATGCAGGTTGGAATACTGGGTATTTTAAAAGCAGGAGGTGCTTATTTACCCATTTCAACTAAACTTCCTGAACTAAGAATAAAAAAATTACTGGAAGATAGTAAAGCAACTATGCTGTTGACTCAATCACATTTAGCGGATAAAGCAGAGTTTTACGGTAATATGTTACTGCTTGATTCCCCTGAAATATACATGGGAAGTGCTGAAAACCTAGATAAAATAAATAAACCGGAGGACTTAGCTTATATCATTTATACATCGGGATCTACTGGAGTTCCGAAGGGTTCAATGATAGAGCATCGAAGTGTAGTTAACTTGGTTTATGGACTAAGAAAGCTTGTCTATGAAAATTATGATAATTATTTAAATGTTGCCCTTGTGTCCCCTTACTTTTTTGACGCATCCGTAAAACAAATATTTGCGGCTTCTCTCCTTGGCCATACGCTGTTTATAGTTCCTGAGGATACAAGGCTAGATGGTGAGGGCCTTCTAAAGTACTATAACAGGAATTCAATTGCTGTTTCAGACGGAACACCAGCACATATAAAGCTTTTAACGGATACTTCCAGGTCTGGTGATAGTATTTCCGTTATGCAGTTTATTATCGGAGGGGAAGAACTTTCATGTAGAGGTATACAGGGTTTCTATGATCGGTTTAAAGATAATAACCCTACTATAACAAACGTTTATGGCCCAACAGAATGCTGCGTAGATTCGACTTATTACCATTTAAGCCGTGAGAAGGTAAGAAATCTAACAAGTATACCTATAGGCAGGCCATTGCAGAATTATAAGATATATATACTTGATAAGGACATGAGTATCCTACCGGTTAATACAACTGGTGAAATATATATATCAGGAGATGGGCTGGCAAAAGGCTATTTGAACAAACTTGAATTGACTACGGAAAAATTTGTAGCTAATCCTTTCAGCTCTGGAGAAAGAATGTATCGTACCGGTGATCTTGGAAGGTGGCTTCCTGACGGAAACATCGAATTTATAGGCAGAGTAGACCATCAGGTAAAGATTAGGGGCTTTAGGATAGAGCTTGGGGAAATAGAAGTGCAGCTATTAAAGCATCCTTCAATCAAAGAAGCTGCGGTAATTGCAAAGACAGACCAGGAGGGCAACAAGTATTTGTGTGCTTATATAGCAGGGGAAAGTGAATTTACAATATCAGATTTAAGGGAGCTTCTCTTAAAAGAACTTCCCGACTACATGATACCACAATACTTTGTGCAGCTGGAAAAGCTGCCTTTGACAGCCAATGGCAAAATAGATCGGAATAATTTACCTCAAAATGACGGCACTTTAGCTACATCAGTAGAGTATGTAGAGCCTTGCGGTGAAGTTGAGGAGAAGCTTGCACTGCTGTGGCATGATACCCTTGGAGTACAAAAAATTGGTGTAAATGATAACTTCTTTGAACTGGGAGGATACTCACTGAAGGCAATATCCCTTATAAGCAGAATATATGAACAGTTAAATGTTGAAGTACCGCTAAAAGACTTTTATATGGCCCCAACCATAAAGGGAATTGCCCGATTTATACAAAATACGTACGCCAATGATTATATTACACCAAGTCCGGCAATTCATTTTAATTCAGCAATGGAGCGTCTTATGTTTGCATTCCCTCCAGGAGGAGGAAATGGAATAGCTTATGGTAGTTTATCAAAACAACTGAATGCTTATTCCATATATTCCTTTGACTTCATAGAAAATGAGAGCAGGATGGAGGAGTATGTGCAGGCAATTACTTCTGTCAAACCGGAGGGTCCATATATTCTATTTGGTTACTCGGCAGGAGGTAATCTGGCATTTGAAGTTGCTAAAGTATTAATTGAAACTGGACATCATGTATCCGATCTAATCTTTCTGGATTCTGCTAAATCATTTGTCCTTGAGCAACAGGATACAGAATTTATAGAAGAAAATGAGAAACTTATAAAAGGCATGTTTGGTGATAACCAGGCAGTAATTGAAAAGGCCATTGAAAGAATGAGAAATTATCATAAATACACTAGAAGTGTTATAAACTCGGGACAGATAAACTCCAATATCCATCTTATTATTTCACAGCAGCAAGACAATGAAGGTGAAGCTGATTTATGTGAAGGATGGAGAGAGGCAACAACGGGAGAGTTCAAAGTATATAACGGATTTGGTAGTCATTTTGATTTGTTAAGTACAGGATATATAGATAAAAATGCTGCTATTATTAAAGAAATATTGGAAGAGATCAACCAATAGTCAGATATAAGGGGTAGATATAATGGATAAGATTAAATTGTTTTGTCTGCCGTATGCAGGAGGTTCTGCAGCAGTATATAAATATTGGGAACAATACTTGCATGATAGGATTGAGCTTTTCCCGATTGAGCTTGCGGGAAGAGGCAGCAGGATTGGTGAACCGTTTTACGGAAGTGTTGAGGAAGCGCTTGAAGATATACACCGTATTATCATAAGCAACCTTGAAGAACAACCTTATGCGTTGTTTGGCCACAGTATGGGCAGTGTACTTGCATATGAACTTGCCTATAGAATAAAGGAGCTCGGACATCCATATCCTGTCCATATGTTTATTTCCGGCAGATATCCTCCGGGTTTTGTAAGTAAGAAGAAGGTACTCTATGATTTGCCGGATAAGGAGTTTGTGGATGAGGTATTTAAGCTGGGAGGCACGCCCAAAGAGGTTCTGAAAAGCAATGAATTAATGGAGTTGTTTTTACCGATACTCAGAGCGGATTTTAGAATTACTGACACATACAGGCACATTGAAAAAAACGCTAAGCTTGACTGCGATATAAGTATATTGTGGGGAAAAAGAGAAAAGGGAGCCACTATTTTTGACGTTGCAAAATGGCATGATTATACGTCCAAAAGTTGTAAAATTCATATGTTTGACGGGGATCATTTTTTTATACACGATTACAAAAAGGATGTAGCAGCAATAATAAATAGTAGTCTCATCGACTTTGCAGACAATGGTATGTGAAGACTGAAGTTTATTTAAAATTTAATATGAAATCAAGAGGCTAAGTTTTTAGGTTGACTTTAATGACCTGTAGACTTAGCCTCTTTCCAGTCTAATCAAAAATTTCAAGAAAGTAGAACCTATGTCCTATTGGAATTATTTTCATGTTTCTGTATTATCAGAATTGTAATCATTTGTTTAAGCGCTTTAATTATGGAATGAACTTGAAGTATTTGTGAAAACAAAGGGGGGGAATAGTGCTGAAAAATGTCGAAAATGAGCAACACGGGAAAATATCAGAAGAAAAATACAAGGAGGTTTGAAAATGACTAATAGAAAGTTTTCTTTTAAAGTCACATCATTTTTGGTAGTTTTAGCAGTATTCATATCCACCTTTTGCGCAGTCTTACCGGTGAGTGCAGCCGCTAGAGGAGCATGGGCTCCAAATACTGCATATGCAGTAAATGATACAGTAACATATAGTGGAAGTACTTATACCTGTCGTCAGGCACATACTTCCCTCGTAGGTTGGGAACCACCCATTGTTCCTGCTTTATGGGAGAAAGGCGGCAGCGGAACTACACCACCTACAACGCCACCAACAACACCGCCAACAACGCCACCAACAGGTCCTTCAGTAACAAAGCCATCCGAAGTTCCAAGCCACATATGGACATATGCAGTGAATGCGGACAATAAATTTGGCAAAGGCGGAGATTTTGCATTATTGCTGAGTGCTGTGATCAAAAAGGAAAGCAGCTTTGGAGCAGGCTTACCGGGTAGTCCATCAGCCGGCGACGGATTGATGCAGGTAGAACCAAACACACGTAATGCTTATTTATCTCAATTCAGTTCAAAATTTGGCCGTGCTTATAATCACGGCAGTGAACAAGATCAGGTATACTTGGGCGCCCTGATTTTAAATGAAAAGATTATTAAATTCGGCAATATATATAACGGCTTATTACACTATAACGGAGGAGATTACTGGTATCCGGGAGCTACAGATTCTTATGGCCGTCCTATTCTGGCCAATCAATATGCAGATGCAGTTTACTCTACGTATAAGGGCTATGGCGGTAAGAACTAAGGTGGATTTTAAAAAAAGATAAGCAAAATCGGGCTGAAAAATGCGTTTTTTCAGCCCGATTTTTTTTAGTGTTTTTATAGATGACATTCAAACTTTATCGCTGAAGAATTCATAAAAATATTAGCGATTGGCCCTGTAAAAACGGTTGCTTTTAGGATTGTAAAGGGGTAGTTTGGAGATGTGTGACACGGAGCAGCCAATTTTAAAATGATCTGAAGGAAACCAATTTGCCCTGAACGAAACGGAAGGAATGGGAATAAATATGCTAAAAACGATATTAGTTGTAGACGACGATGAAGATATCGTAAAACTCATCACAAAGAGTTTAAGGTACGAGCAATTTGAAATACTTCCGGCATATTCCGGGAAAGAAGCCTTAACAGCATTGGAAGAAAATCACATTGATTTCATCGTTCTTGATATAGTGCTGCCTGATATGGATGGACTTGATGTCTGCAGAAGTATCCGAGAATCTTATAATGTTCCAATTCTGTTTTTAAGCGCGCGTGATAAGGATATTGATAAAATCGTGGGGCTCGAAATAGGAGCAGACGATTACATGACCAAACCTTTCAGTATTCAGGAGCTTACCTCCAGGATAAAGGCCCACTTCAGAAAAGTTGACAGGCTGTTTAAAGAGTGGAATGAACTTAGTCCCAATAACGAAAAGGCGGATTCTCCGCTCATTTTGAACGATAAGACGTTTGAAGCATTCCTGAACAGCAAGAAGCTCGACTTATCAACGAAGGAATTTCAAATATTGTCCATCCTCATGCATCACCCCAATAATGTATTGACTCGTGAGCAGATATATGAAAATGTCTGGGGAGACGAATACGGAGAATTAAATACCGTAACGGTTCATATAAAAAATATCCGAAAGAAACTTGGTCCTGAATATGACTTTATTAAAACAATTTGGGGCATAGGATATAAATACACGGAAAGAGAGTAAGAGTATGACACTGAAAATAAAGCTTCCCCTGCTGTTCCTGCTGATGTTTATAGTTTTTATGTTTTCAATTGGAATATACCTGAAGATTATCTTTGCAGCATATTCACCTATACGCAGTTCCCTGCTGGATCCGCGATATATAGGATTACTCCTGCCCATATTTGCCATTGCCTGTTTCATATTTATTATTTTGATTATCTATATTCATTTTCGTATAGAAAAACCAATCCAGCTTCTTAATACCAGGTTGGAGAAAGTAAATATTGTGCATCCAATGCCTCCACTTGCTCTAAGGAGTAATGATGAAATTGGAGACCTTTATAAACACTTTAATAAGATGGAAGAGAGGCTCCGACTAGCGCACAAAGAGCAAACCGATATGATTGCGGCAATCGCCCACGACTTAAAAACACCCTTAACATCTATTAATGGTTTTGCTGAACTGCTAGCTACGCACAAGAATCTACCAGAAACTGAAAAACAGGAATATTATGAGTTGATTCAAAGGAAGTCAAAATATATGGTTGAACTCATCAATGACTTCTCCAGCTTCACCAAAGAAAAACTGGATTTAGAATCAATGATAGCCAAACCTATAGATGCATCAAAATTATTTGAAAACATTGCCCTAGAATATGAATATGAGTTGGCAGGACTTGACTGCGAGCTAACTTGCCGCCATTCATTCACGGGAAATACGTTGCTGATGGTCAATGAACCGATGATACGCCGGGTTTTCGGCAATCTCTTCAGCAATGCTGTAAGATATGGAGGGAAAAATGGGTTAAAAGTGTATATGATCGGATACCCACAAGGGCATTATGCCTATTTTCATATTGAAGATAACGGAATTGGAGTGCCGGATAAGGATATATCTTCTCTATTCCTCAAATTTTTCACTGTGGATAAATCGCGGCAAATCCAAAAGGGCGGGCTGGGGCTTGGCCTTGCAAGCTGTAAATCCATTATTGAACATCATGGGGGCAAAATTTATGCATATCCTTCCGAATACGGAGGTTTGGGGATAAAGTTCATCCTCCCCCTTGTGGCATAACACTAATTTTATTTTTGCGCATTTTCTTTATAAGTGCGTGTTCAAAAAGGTCGGTTTTCAGCACCGAGAAGGTTGGATGAAGCCGGGACCGAGGAGCGGAGCGTACGTTTTGGGTACGTGAGCACCGGAGGGCCCGGCTGAATTCAAGATTCGATGCCGATTAACTTCTTGAATTTACTTCGTGATCAAAAGCGGACTTTTTAAACAACCTCTATAACAAAGTTAAAGGCTGCTGCCAGCTGTGAGCACTAAGGTAGTGGTCATTTTTATTTTTCAGTGCTTTATAATTTTTTATATTTTCTTTACAAACATTTATTTTCCTTTTAGGGAAGCTTTATCTTTGTGTCGTAAAACTTACTTGTAGTCATTTTCGCGGCGCCACCATAATCGCTAGAACTAGAAGAGGAGGATATTGCAATGTCAATCGAATTCAGCCGTTGGCCCAATAACTACGGGATGTCGTACCAAGTCACCAAAGCTCTGGGTATGGCAAGCCTCGGTGCTACTGACGTCACCGAGATCTACGAAGCCTGCAAAAAAATCGACCCAAATGACGGGGGCACGTGGCACAGGGAATGGCTCATAACCGCTCAAGCCCTAGAAAGGCACGGCAAGGAGGCCGAAGCGGTTGGAAACTGGTATACAGCGCGAAACTGCTATATTCGCGCCTGCAATTACTACCGAATCGCGGAATATGTGGTGATGGATGATGACACCGAGAAAATCCGTCTATTTAGGAAGGTAAATGAACTCTTCGAAGCCGCCGGAAAGTACTTCGATGTCCCCCCTGAGAAGATCCAAGTCGATTACGAGAATGTTAAGTTGGATGGGTACTTCTTCTCCCCTCCCTGGATAAAAGGTCCGAAGCCGACAATTTTTGCTCTCAACGGTGGCGATGAGTGGTCAATTGAGAACTATTTCTGGCTAGGTCCCGCCGTTATTGCGTGTGGATACAACTTTTTGGTCTATGACCAGCCTGGGACAGGCCTCTCACTGTACGAAAAGGGAAAGGCGAGGCGAGCTGACAGCGAGGCTTTCCATTCACGAGCGATCGACTTTCTTCTGACACGGCCGGAAGTCGATCCGGATAAGATTATCGTGCACGGGGAGAGCTTCGCGGCATACGATTCTCTGCGATTCGCTTCGTTCGACCACAGGATTGCTGCCGTCATCTCCGACGGCGGCACGCACGCGTTCGACTGGGATGCCATGCTTAAATGGATGCCGCCGAGTTTGGCCGCGCACGGCATGAGAATTCTGGGGACAAAAAGCTTGGATGACTTTGCGGGCAATCCGCGTTTTGCCTACGATCTCGAGGGCGTGCTCCACCAGATAGAATGCCCGCTTCTTGTGATGCACGGTGCGGAAGAGGTATTGGTTCAGCCAAATCCGCTAACACAAGCTTTGAAGAATTACGAGCAGGCTGGTTCGAAAAACAAGACGTTCTTCCCGATAGAGGATAGACGACTTGGCGGATTAGAACACTGTCAGGTAGACAACATCAACGTGATGCACGAGGTAGTGCTGAATTGGCTCTGCTCGATTGGGCTTGGGCCGGCCGCACCTCGTCCAAGTGATCGCTAGAAGATTTCTGATTGAGCTTGTTCAGGAGTTCCACACTTAGAGCCCATGAGGGAGGAGTTGAAGACTATGAGTATTTTCTCAAAGCAAACAATCAGTGGAACAGCCGCAATACAAATTGAGGGATTGCACAAAAAATTTGGCGAATATACAGCATTGAACAATCTTTCGCTGGAAGTGAACAGAGGAGAGATATTTGGATTTCTAGGGCTGAATGGCGCTGGAAAGACAACGACCATAAAGACGCTCCTAGCGATGCTCAAGCCAACCTCCGGCAAGCTCTATATGTTAGGCGAAAAGGTCGATGCCGGAAACTATAAATTATGGGATAAGGTTGGGTATTTGGAGGAAGCTACTTTTTATCCTGATTTAACCGTAGTTGAAAATCTTGACATAGCACGACGTATGCAAGGAGTACCCGACAAAGAATCCGTTAATCGGGTTATCCGTAAGTTGGGGCTTGAGCCGCACAAGAAGAAAAAGGCGAAGAATCTTTCTTTAGGAAACAAACAGCGCCTGGGACTTGCGAAAGCTATGATACACAATCCGGAAATCATAATACTGGATGAACCGATAAATGGTCTTGATCCGGCAGGAGTTGTTGAGATACGGAATATGATATATGACTTAGCGAAAAATTTCGGCGTAACTATTTTTATATCCAGCCATCTGTTAGAAGAACTCTCAAAAGTTGCCACACGCATTGGGATTATTCACAATGGTCAGCTTATTAAGGAAATCGCAATGGATAGGCTGGAACAATCGTTACAGAAAAACTTGGTAGTGAATGGCCGCGACAAAAATGCTTTAAAGAATGTGCTTAAAGAGCATGGATATGAATTTGAGGAAACAATGGACGGTTATATCAAACTAACCGATGACCACGCAGCAGATCGTCCTGAACGGCTAGCGGAACTGCTGGTTAAATCTAATCAACCGCCAACACTGCTTCGAGTGATTACGGAAGATTTGGAAGGTTACTTTCTTCGTACAATTGGTATGGCGCGGGGGAATATTTAATGAATATTTTTTCTGTTTTACATTGTGAGATTCGTAAGATTATCCGCGCTAATGTGTTTTGGTTGGTGTTCCTTGTTTTTGCATTTGGGCCAATCATGATGGGAGTCGGAATTATCTTATCCAGTGACACCGGTAGCATCAATTGGCAAATGTATTTAACGGATTTGCTTAATAATCTTGCCGCACTAGGACTGATCGGATACACATTTATCGCTGCATGGGTATTTGGGCGAGAGTTTACAGATAAAACAATTAAGGATTTGCTTGCAAAGCCCGTATCAAGATCAAATATTGTACTGTCCAAATTGCTGGTAATTTTAGCGTGGAGCATATTACTTTCCATCTATATGTTTGCCACGGCTCTTGCCGTTGGAGGTATTCTAGGGGTTACGGGCTGGTCAGCTTCTCTTACTTGGAATATTTTTTTAAAATATATTATAACATCGTTATTGTTTATTATTGTTACCACACCAGGTGCTTTTCTGGCAAATGTTAGCAAGGGATACTTGGCCCCATTAGGACTCATCCTGGTAATTGTTATTCTCTCAAATGTTTTAGCCTCTTTTGGGTTTGCCCCCTATTTCCCGTGGACAATCCCGTCGGTATTTCAAAGCGTCGGGTTCTTAAATTTGGGTAGTATAATTATTCTTGGTTCTACGGGAATAGCCGGAATAGTTGGAATATTTGCTTGGTGGAGATTTTCCGAGCAACAATAAACGTATGAAGGGAAAAAACAAAAACCATATCAGTACTGTTGACCCAAAATTCGGATTCTGTTATGTTTGCGGACATCATTACCGCTACTATCCGGGCAATGATTTATTATCCATTAGGGTATGAAACTAATACAATAAAGAATCTGATCTAAAAACGATAGATTTTCCGCCAAGGCCCCTCCAGGTTTAATCGGCATCATTTTTGTACACTCGAGGCACGTTGAGAGTGTCGCGATATTGGTACGTCAGTGATACAGTCTGATAAAACCGCTATGTAAAAGGAATTTTGAGTTGTTGAAGCTTTCGTAAATCGAATATTACAGTGTTTGAATTGGTGTATTGATGTTAAATTGATGTGAAAAATCTAAATAAGAGCCAACAAATGGCGATGATTCGACATAAAAGAAGACGCCCGGATTCGTTTAGCCGAGCGTCTTTTTGTCCTGTTTGTCTTTGCGTGGAGCAAATAGCTGATCCAGTTTATCGGCGGCTGCCTGGTCCGCAGATCGGAGGGCATGTCCGTAGATCGTCATTTCCCGCAACCTCCATAACCTGAATACCTAGTCGCATGTTTTATCGCTTCGTAGCATTACTTTTCTATTCTTATAAATTCAAATTGGAATGATATCCGGACAAATTCGAGCCATGTTAACACCATTTGTTCGTTCCAAATCGGGTTTGAACCATTTTCCTAACGCAAAAAAACCTCCCGTCCATAATTCAGGATAGGAGGCAAGATTTGTTTGAAAGAGAGGGAGGCACCTATAATTTTTAGTTATTTGTATTCCATAACCCAATACTTTTCTATTGAGGGGCCTTCTTCAACGATTTTTTTCCAACCATGCTTCTCATAAAATTTCATTGCTTTATCATTGGCAGAGACACACTTTAATCTAACGGGTCTACCCAGATTTGTCAGAGCGGTATGAAGCAATTGTTCGCCAACTCCTCTGCCGAAGAAATCAGGATGCACAAATAAATTATGAATGAAATTTTCCGGCAAATACAGCGAAGCAAAACCAAGAATGTGCGAATCTTCCTCCGCTATAATGATAAGTTCCTCTACCGTATCCCTATCAAAGTCTTCCAAATTCATTTCCTCAGTCTTTGCCCAATGAAAACTTTCGCGACGGGATTCCAGATAGATTTGCCTTATTTCGGGAAAGTCAATCTCACTTGCTGCCCTAATATTCATACATCACACTCTTTTCCACTTGGGTTTCTGATTTTGTTCCGATGGAATGGGGACACGAGCAAATCGCGTCCCCAATCTAGAGCAATTGTACCATCCTAAGAAGGTCGGAGCAATTCCATTTACTAAACAAAATACCAATTAATATTGACAAAAATTTAACCTCGCTTCCCCTACGGTTTCTGAGCATTTATGTAAAAAATAGGGGGGTAACATCTTTAATTTGTGAAGTGAAATGTATGCGCTTTCCTTCTATAATTTTCTAATAAAGGGGGTGACAGTAAGATGTTTTTAGACACAGGATAAGTGATGTACTGCAAAGAGAAACAGCCGGTAAGAAGTAGGGTAGAGGTTAAAGCGGCGACGAAAAATAGTTGAGGAGGTAAATGCATGTTTAAGTTTAAGAAGAAAATCTTGACGGTATTTACGGCAGCTTTAATGAGTTTTAGCTTGTTGGCGGCAACCTCAAATGCGGCGACAGACTATTGGCAAAATTGGACCGATGGCGGCGGGACAGTCAACGCGGTCAATGGTTCCGGCGGCAACTATAGTGTCACATGGCAAAATACCGGGAATTTTGTTGTCGGTAAAGGTTGGACTACCGGATCGCCATCCAGAACAGTAAACTACAATGCCGGTGTCTGGGCGCCGTCCGGCAATGCGTATTTGACGCTTTACGGGTGGACGAGAAACTCGCTCATCGAATATTATGTCGTAGATAGCTGGGGTACTTACAGACCTACCGGAACGTATAAAGGCACCGTGAACAGCGATGGGGGCACCTATGACATATATACGACGATGCGCTACAACGCACCTTCCATTGACGGCGTACAAACATTCCAACAATTCTGGAGCGTGCGGCAGTCGAAGAGACCAACCGGGAGCAACGTCTCTATCAATTTTGGCAACCACGTAAATGCATGGAGAAATGCAGGAATGAATCTGGGAAGCAGTTGGTCTTATCAGGTATTGGCGACGGAGGGATATCAAAGCAGCGGAAGCTCCAACGTAACGGTATGGTAAGCGATTAATCATTGGTATTGCCTAAGGCCGGACGGTCTCACGGCCGACGGCCTTAACTATTTCAGCAAAAGGCACTTATTTACATACTATAGGACGGCCTATGGCTTTAAAGGAGGATATAGCAGTGAGAAAGCTATTGATTTTCCTTTTAATAGCAATCATGTTTGTGGTTAGTGCTTGTTCGCAAGAAAAGACTGACAAGAATAATAGCCTTGTATTCGTCAAAGGCGGAGCTTTTAAGAACACCAAGTCCAATTACTATGGCAAAGATGTAACCCTATCGGATTTTTATATCGGCAAATATGAGGTCACTCAAAAAGAGTGGGTCGAGGTCATGGGAAGCAACCCTTCACAATTCATAGGCGATAATATGCCGGTAGAAATGGTAAGCTGGTATGACGCTGTTGAGTACTGTAATAAACGGAGTATAAAAGAAGGCTTAGAACCTTACTACAATATAGATAAGAATAAAAAAGACCCGAATAATCAGAGCGATTACGATCATATAAAATGGACCGTAACGACTAATGCGGGCGCTAACGGTTACCGATTGCCGACGGAAGCGGAGTGGGAATACGCCGCGGGCGGCGGCCAAATGAGCAAGAGCTACACCTACAGCGGAAGCAATAACGCGGATGAAGCAGCCTGGAATTGGCGAAACGCCGGAGATCAATACTTATCCGGAGACTGGAACTGGCCCATCATAGAGAACAACAACAGTAAAACAAAAGCTGTCGGCGGCAAGAAACCCAACGAGTTGGGGCTTTACGATATGTCGGGCAATGTACGGGAATGGTGCTGGAACTGGTACGGAGACGATTTGGATCATAGTAGCGGCGGATCTTACCGGGTTGTAAAAGGCGGCGGTTGGGTTGGCGACATCCACAGCATCGAGTTGTCTTTTCGCGGCAAGTTCGAGGCGAACGGCTTTGGGGCTGATCAAGGTTTTCGGGTGAGCCGGGGGGAGTGAACGGTACTCATAAATAATAATTGATTAATTTACTAAGTATATACTAAAATAAATTATACGACGGCATGTGGAATTATGGCGAATTAAATCCAATCAAAAAACGGGGATTCACATACAAATGAGTATGTTGAATCCCTAAATTTTTATAAACTTAACGATTTTTTTGTAGACTTGGTAACAAACCGGTTGGTTATAATTATTTATTAAAGAGGGGGTGTTGATTTGAAGTATTCCGTTGTTCCGATTCCATATCTGCCGGGATGTCCGATCCATTTCATGATGAATGATACTAATTCCGAAGAGCTCCATCAACACTCAGGACTGGAAATTATCTGGCTCTTGGCCGGAAAACTGAAAGTAACGGTCGGCCAAAATGATTATGATCTGCATGAAGACGATCTGTTTTTAATTAACCATTTCGAATCCCATCGCGCCGTTCCGCAAGTCTTTAATACTCGCTTTATTCAGTTGCATGTGGACAGCCTATATATATATAAACACAATCACGATTTTTACAGCTTGAATTATAATCTGAAATCCTTTAAAAATAGTGAAGATAATCAACATCCGTATGATGTTGTTCGTATTTTATTCAGTCAATTGATCGCCTATCCGAACAAAGGGAGTCGGTCAAAGAACAAAGATGTTCTTCGATTGCTCGGATACTTAACATCTCGTTTCAGTAAACAGCTCCCTTCGCCGGAACCGAAACATCCTGCTTCGAATAAAGATTTTAATATTGTCCAGCAAATATTGAACAGGGTCGAGCTGAATTTCAAAGGGAAAGTTACGTTAAATCAAATCGCACGGGAACAACATTATAATTCATCTTATCTGTCTGATATCTTCCGAAAAAACGTCGGGGTTACTTTTAAAGCTTATTTGGAAGAAGTTCGGATCAGGTATTCCTTGTTCTTGCTGCAAAACCAGGAAACATCCATCATGAACGTGGCCTTGTCTTCAGGCTTTAGCGATGAAAAAAGCTATTATAAAGCCATCAAAAGTAAATTTTCGTTAACCCCGCTACAGCTGCGCAAAAAAAATCAAGAGGCGAATAACGAAGGCCCGGCTTTGGTCGACGCTTCCAAGGAGCAATTGATTCATCATTACGCTTCGCTTCCGATCGAATTAAAAACAATAGAGGAACATACGAACCAATCCGCCATTGTCAAAGATATTCAATCGGATGGATACGAATTGAAGCAGGTGTGGAACAAAATGATGAACATTGGATCGGCCAATACGCTGTTAAATCAAAATATTCGCGATCAAATCAAAGAGATGCGGGAAGAAATCCCGATCGAATATTTACGTTTTGAAGGCGTATTCAATCAGGAATTGGACGTGATTCAGAAAGATCGAGACGGGTTAAAATTCAATTGGAAATTTATTAACAATATTCTGGATTATACACGGGAGCTTGAACTCAAACCATTTATTTGCTTAAGTTACATGCCGCTTTTATTTGCCAGCAAAAGCACCAGCTTTTTTAATTATCAGGGAAATACTTCTCCCCCCAAAGAAATGAGCCAGTGGCTATCCCTGGTTCAATCCTTTATGATGAATTGCATTAATCGTTACGGCCTTGATGCGGTTTCGGAATGGTATTTTCAAATATGGACCGAGTTTCCGGTGCAGGGTATTCATTGGAGCGGCACGCTGGAGCAGTATTTCGAATTATATAAGCAAACGGCGCTGCTCATCAAGGGAATATCTCCATTGCTCAAGGTGGGACCTGCAGCGGAAAATTTCCATACGGACGATCAACTTTCCGAGAAACTGCTCGAATTCTGTCGAAAAAATGCAGTACCCCTTGACTTTTACAGCTGCAATATTTACCACAATCGCGTCAAATTTAAAGATTGGCTGGAACGGTCCCAAACAAGTCCTGTTGATATTAAGGTAATTCCGTTTCAATATGAAGCCAAAAACCATACCAAGCATTTGCTGGAAAAGATGCATCGCTTGCTGAAAGCTCACGATCAGGAGGATATTGAATTCATCGTAACACGCTGGAACTTTAGCTGGGATGTTACGAACTTTCTTCATGATACGGCCTTTATGGCCACTTTTATTATCGATAATATGCTTGATCCGTCGGCGGCACATGCCAAGGCCATCGGTTTTTTATCGGCTTCCGATATTCTCTATGAATGGGATATTAAAAGCAATCCCTTTTTTGGGGGGACAGGATTGGTTAATACGGAAGGGATAAAGAAATCCGCATACTATGCCTTTGTATTTTTATCTAAGTTAGGAAACACCGTGTTTGCCAAAGGCAAAAATTATATTATGACTAAACAAGGCAACAATATCCAAATTTTGGTCTATAATCACACCTATCCTGACCAATTGTTTATGAAGGGAGATCAATCGGAGCAACATTCTTATGATATTTTTGAGGAATCCAATGATTTACTATTAAATATTCACCTTCAAAATATATACGGAACCTATAAATGCAAACAATACAGCCTTAACCGAAAACATGGCTCTGCTTATGACGAATGGATTCGCATGGGCGAATATGCTGATCTGAATCATGAAGAGACGGATTACTTGAAAAATATATCCAGACCTTCTCTGCAATTAAAGCAGCTTACCTTAACAGGCGATTTTCACCTTACTTTGCATGTTCCGGTTCACGGGATCGAATGCATCATTTTAAATAAGTTCTACAAGTAAGAGTTGAAAAACGACTTTCCTGAAAGCAAACCAAGGAAATCCCCACTTTATTTGGGGGTAATTCTTTGGTTTTTTATTTTTTCTTACGATCTCCGCTGTACTTGTGCTTATCTTCCTATCACTTGGCCAAGAAATCGGAAGGAATTACGGACTGATCTGCCTTAAAATTTGTTTGAAAGCGGTTTTATAGAGATTTGACAAACAGATTGGAGGAGATATTGGATGAAGGCCAATAAACAGGTTCGCTTATCTTATACCGCGAAGGCGAAGGAAATCGTCAGCCAAATGAGTTTGGAAGAAAAAGTATATCTCATGAGCGGAAGAGTCTCCATGGAAGAGATGCTGGAAGATTTTAAGGTTAGACATTACAACTGGAGACCTTATCCCGCCGGCGGAAATGACCGCTTGGGAGTGCCGGAAATGAAATTTGTCGACGGCCCGCGCGGAGTTGTGTCCGGCAACAGCACCTGTTTTCCGGTTTCCATGGCAAGAGGCGCTGCCTTTGACCCGGAACTTGAAGAGCGCGTTGGGCATGCGATAGGCAAAGAAGTTCGCGCGCAAGGCGGCAATTTTTTCGGCGGCGTTTGCATTAATCTCCCGTATAACCCGGGTTGGGGCAGAAGCCAGGAAGTATACGGCGAGGAATCGTTCCACTTGGGCGTCATGGGTTCTTCTTTGGTAAAAGGCGTTCAGGAAGAAAATGTAATCGCTTGCGTGAAGCATTATGCTTTCAATAGCATGGAATGGGCTCGGTTTAAGGTGAGCGTCATCGCCGATAAACGAACGGAACGCGAGGTCTTTTTACCGCACTTTAAGGATTGTGTTGATGCGGGTGCCGGCAGTGTCATGAGTGCTTATAACTTGTACCACGGCATTCATTGCGGGCATCATGATTATTTGTTAAACCGGGTTTTGAAGGATGAATGGGATTTTGACGGATTTGTGGTCAGTGATTTTGCCTGGGGCATCAAAGATACGGTCGAAGCGGCAAATGGCGGCATGGATGTTGAAATGTGCCATACGAAATTTTTTGGCGACAAGCTGGTTGAAGCCGTAAGAAACAGTCAAGTCAGTGAAGATAAAATCGATGAGTCGGCAGTAAGAATTGTCCGTACATTACTGGCATTTACGGAAGCGGACAAGGATACGTACGGCAAAGACCTGATCGCAAGCAAAGAGCATATCGCATTGGCGCTGGAAGCGGCCGAGAAGTCCATGACCTTGATGAAAAACGATCACCATGTCCTGCCGTTCTCCAAAACGGAGACAAAACGTATCGCGGTCATTGGCGGACTCGGCAGCAAAGGAAATATTGGCGATCATGGTTCAAGCCGTGTGTTTCCGCCATACGTTGTTACGCCGCTCCAGGGGATCGAACTTTTACTTCCAAATGCCGAGGTGATCTTCGATAACGGAGCAGACCTGGAGCAAGCGAAGCAATTGGCGAAATCCGTTGATGCTGTTGTCTTTGTCGTAGGATATGACCACGATGATGAAGGGGAATCCGTCACGAACGAAGATGCCGATTTGAAGGCGGGCGGGGACCGTAAAAACAGTCTTGGTTTGCATACGAAGGATATCGCACTGATCAACGCGGTTGGACCCGTTAACCCAAACTCCGTTGCGGTATTGATCGGCGGCAATATGATCATGATTGAAGAATGGAAGCGGTCGGTTTCCTCCATCCTGATGGCCTATTATCCCGGAATGGAAGGCGGCACCGCCATAGCCAAAACGTTGTTCGGGGACGTCAACCCGGGCGGTAAACTGCCTTTTGTGGTGCCGACGAGCGAAAGCCACCTTCCCCAAGTGGATTGGGATGCAACCGAGATCAAATATGACTATTATCACGGGTATGCCAAATTGGAGAAAGAAGGCATCGAGCCTTCCTTGCCATACGGATTTGGTTTATCTTACACCAGCTTTGCAATTTCCAATGCCTCCTTCAAAGTAATGGATGATCAAATCATCGCAGCTTGCGAGGTTGAAAATACAGGGGACGTAACGGGCGACGAAGTCGTGCAACTGTATGTCGGTTTCGCCAACTCCAAGATTGATCGGCCTGTTAAAGTTTTGCGCGGGTTTAAGCGGATTACGCTGAAGCCGGGTCAAAAATCGAAGGTTGAACTCGCCTGCCCGGTTGAAAAAATCAAGTGGTTTAATCCTGCCGCAAACCGGTGGGAGCTTGAAGAGATGGCCTATGAAGTGTACATCGGAACCAGCAGCGCGGAGAAGGATTTAATCAAGGGAAGCATTAACTTACACTAGTTTCTCCTTGAAAACGTTCCCATCAGGAGGGTGCACAATGGCTACAAGAGAAGAGTCGAATCAAAAGTTGTCTTTATTGGAAAAAGTAAGCTACGGTTTGGGGGACACGGCTTCAAACTTGATTTATGCGGTGGTTACCACTTATTTAACTTTCTATTTTACGGATGTCTATGGCATAGGCGCTGCCGCCGTGGGTACGCTATTGCTGGTTGCAAGACTTGTGGATATGCTGGACAGTCCCATTTTCGGCATCTTTATCGACAAGACGCATACCAGATGGGGGAAATCAAGACCGTGGATTTTATGGTCCTGTTTTCCGTTCACTATCGTGACGATCCTGTTGTTTATGGGACCTGAGTTAAGCGCGTCCGGGAAGCTGGCGTATGCCTACATTTTCTATATTGCTTCCAACATCCTGTATACCGCCGTTAACAATCCGTTAACCACCTTGCTACCGAGCTTGTCCAGCGATGTTCAGGAACGAACGGTAGCTAACTCCTTTCGGATGTTTGGCGGGCAACTGGGCGGATTGCTTGTCAATCTGACGTTATTGCCGCTTGTCGCGTTTTTCGGGAATGGGGATCAGCAAAAAGGCTTCTTCCATACGATGATTCTTTTTGGCGCGGTGGGGCTTGTGATGTTCCTGATCACGTTTTTCAATACGAAAGAACGGGTTCAGGATCGATCCGGGGGCAAATCATTGCCTGTAAGAGAGAGCGTCAAAGCGATTAAAGGCAATATGCCCTGGGTTGCCGGGGTTTTAGTAGGCGTCGTATTTTTTATCTTGTACGTGGTGAAATTGTCGTCGGGCATTTATTACATTACCTACAATCTTAATCAGCCCGACCTTGTCACTACGGCCAATACGCTCGGCTCATTGACACTGGTGGGAATTATCTGTGTGCCGTTCTTATCCAAGAAGTTTAGTAAAAAAACGCTGATGATCGTCGGAATGGCCATCAGCATGCTCGGTCAGTTGATTATTTATCTTGGTGGCGATAGTACGGCCATGGTGCTTACGGGTGTAGTCATTGGTGCCGTTGGTCTAGGCTTGCCGGTCGGGTTATTGTTTGCACTCATTGCCGATACGGTTGACTATGGTGAATGGAAATCGGGTGTTCGCGCGCAAGGCTTGCTTGCTTCCACCGCTTCCGGAATCGCGATTAAATTAGGATCCGGGCTTGGCGGAGCGATTCCGGCTTGGTTGCTTGCGGCAGGGGGGTATGTTGCCAATCAAACCCAGACGACATCCGCACTTCATATGATAGAAATCAGCTTTATTTGGCTGCCGATCCTTTTATGTATATTGTCGATTCTCATCTTGGTTTTTCTGTACCGGTGGGAGAAACCGCATCATGAGATTATTGCGGAATTGGAGGCGAGAAGAGTTCAATAAAATCGTAAAATCGCGCCTCGAACGCAAACGAGCTCTCTTTCCCGGCGAAAGAGAGCTTTCTTTTTCACCAATCCACCTGCTTGTAATCCTTTAGAAATACTCCGGTCCAAGGGCGCTCGGCATCTTTGCCTTCATAAATTGGGTCGCAGATTCTGGCTGCGGCATCCCCAAAGTCCAGCGGCAATTCGATTACCTTGCGGGCCTTCGTCTGTTCCGGGAACTGGTTCGATACCCATCCAGGATCCACGCTGGTAATGAAGATGCGCTCCTTTTTATATTCCTTGGACATGGTTAGAGTCATCATATTCAGCGAGGCTTTCGCCATGTTGGTGTGAACGTGGTAGCCTCCTTTTCTTTTCATTTGAAAACGGCCTTCCGCCGCGGATACATTTACGATAAAACGGTTGGGATTCGGGCTTCGCGTCATGGCCTCTTTCAGCTTGGTATTGATTAAAAAGGGCGCGGTCACGTTGATCAATTGAACTTCGAGCATCTCGACCACGGAAATTTGCTGGGACTCCGCCGTCCATGAATTTTGCAGCTGCGAAGAGGAAGCCAGCAAGCTTCGTTCCGGATTCAGCAATTGCAGAAATGGAGAATCGGCCGTTTCGCTGCTTATTGTATTGGCAATGCGGGGAAGGGCGGTTCCGCCGGTGAGTTGCGGATGACCTTGTCCGTCCAAAAGCTGCTTTTGGAGTTTCGCTTCATTTAGCATTAACCCATCGTATTCCTCCGCGGACATTCTCACCGTCTGCGCTGCATTATTTATAATAATGTCGATGTAAGGGAATTCCTTATTAATGTAGTGGGCGAACATTTCAACTCTTTCGATTTGGCGAAAATCCAGCCCGTAAATATGAATACGATCCTTCCAAGTGTCAAAGTCGGGTTCTTTAATATAACGCTGCAGCGCATCATACGGAAACCGGGTCGTTAAAATAACCCGTGCACCATCCCGGAGCAGACGCAGCGCTGTATGATAGCCGATTTTTGTCCGGCCGCCCGTCACCAGAGCGATGTAGTTATCCAGATGATGCCTGGCTATCCGTTTCATCTCATTGTATTCGCCGCAGGTTTGGCATAGCTTGGTATAGTGTTCGTGTATGATCGGATTCGGTTCCTTGCATATATAGCATCTGAGTTTTCGGCCGTTTTCGGTTTCTGTTTCCGGGTTCTTCATCGTACCACCTTGAGAAATTATTTACATACATCATAACATATGATAAAATTTTCTCACACAGTCGCTTAACTAAGGCGCCTGCCTCTCAAGCAGGAGATGAAGGTCTCGATCCTTCCTGTGTAGGGTGATAGTTTAACGAGAACACCTTCCCGCTAAGAAGGAGATGGAGGTTCACTCCTCCTCACCCGTCAACTAGTTGAATTGGAGCAGCTCTTCATTCGTTTTTGTACGAGTGGAGGGCTTTTTTTTTGTTGTTTTGCCAAGGCAAGCTTCTAGGTATGACTCCGGGTGATGGGGGGCATGCTGGACGCTAGCCTTAGAAAGATGGCAATCCGTAAGAAACGAAGGAACGTCGTTCATGCTATGATACGAGTAAATTCATGATTGAGGTGGACGAACGATGACCGAAAAGATCTCCAAAGGCCGGCTCTGGACGGGGCGAATTATGAGCGGAATTGTCATTTTGTTTATGCTGTTTGACGGCATATCAAAGCTATTTAAGCCAGCCATCGTAGTGGAGGGCACGGTAACTCTGGGGTTTGCCGAGCATCATATTGTGACCATCGGCGTACTCGCGCTTCTCTCTACCGTGCTGTACGCCATTCCGAGAACAGCTATCTTGGGGGCGGTACTACTGACCGCTTTTTACGGCGGCGTGGTCGCCACGCAAATTCGCGTGGACGCTCCCTTGTTCTCAAACACGCTGTTTGCGGTCTATTTGGCGATTCTCGCCTGGGCAGGACTGTGGCTGCGAAACGATAAGGTTCGCCGTTTGTTTTGGTGATTGATTAGGTGGGAGTGTAACGGAGAAGTGGGAGTGTAAAGGGACGTCGGTAACCCCGGCGTTCTTTTTTTTGACAGGATATGGGGATGTCATCAGGGGAATACTTTTAAAAGGAAAAGATAAAGAATGGAAATATGCTGTAATATTAATTTATATTAATAATATGAGAGGAAAGGAGCGGTGCCTATGGAACATAGATTGCTTAAACTGTTTCAGGAAGAAAAAGAGATGCACTTAAAGGGAGGCCTGTACCACCAAACCCAGATTAAGCTCGCCTATAATTCCAATCGTATTGAGGGCAGCCGACTTTCCGAGGATCAGACACGGTATATTTTTGAAACCAATACTATTCATATGGAGCAGGAAGAGGCGGCAAGCGTTGATGATATCATTGAAATGGTAAATCATTTTACCTGCTTTGATTATATGCTGGACCACGCAGCTGAGGATTTATCCGAAGAAATGATTAAAGAGTTTCACCGGCTCTTAAAAAGAAATACTTCAGATGAAAAAAAAGAATGGTTCCGTGTTGGAGATTACAAAACGCGACCCAACGTAGTTGGGGATAGCAAGACGACAGCACCGGGAAAAGTTGAAGGTGAAATCAAAAGTCTGCTTACTGCATATCACCAAATAAAACATGTTACCGCCCAGGATATTATAGAGTTTCATCATAAGTTTGAAAGCATTCATCCTTTTCAGGATGGGAACGGCCGGGTGGGCAGGATAATTATGTTCAAAGAATGCCTGAAGTATGATGTCATGCCTTTCATTATTGATCACGAGTACAAGCTTTTTTATTATCGGGGATTAAAGGAGTTTCAGGAAGAAAAAGGTTACCTAATCGATAAATGCTTATCGGCACAGGACCGATATGCCGCCATGGTCGCTTATTTCTTTCCGGACTTCAAATCAAAAGAATAGCATAAAGCGTCCTTTCAGTACTTAGTGCTGAGGGCGCTTTTTTTATTTTAGAGGGAGAGTACTCCAAAAAATGAAGCTCCATTTACAAAAAAATCCATTTTGTTGCAAACCTTATCTGGTGTGGTTGATATAACAGACTGATAATGGATTTATCGGGAAAAACATTGTTAGAGGAGGTTAAGCGCGATGCCATTTCCACTTTGGTTTCAAGACGCGATACAACAAAGGGGGGACGAGGTTTCGGCCAAGATCGAACGCCATCCTGACTTACGTAAACTTCGTGCCGAAGAACACGAGGCTTTTGATGCTATGTTTTCTGGCGTGAATAAAACGATGCTGCCAGAGTTTATGGCCTGGGAGGATAAACACCACTTCAGGCGGGCTTTAGAAAATGAACGTTTATACATGCAAGGGATGATTGACGGTATGCAACTTGTTGTCGCGTTGTTTAACGATCCTCCTTTCGTTTCCGAAAAACCAGAGACAACATCGAATACGTCAAACACGAATGCAGACTGATAGGGGGACCATTAAAGCAAATCGATAAGAATAAAGAAGGGGCGCTTAAAGAAGTTGCACCAATGGGTTAAAAAGATGACCCCTGTACAATACAGGAATCATCTCTTAAGTGTGGCTTAACTCTTTCTTTTAAAGTGCCCCTTGACATACAAGGATAAGCTTTTTCTCGAGTTATTTGAATTTGATTTTGTTTTTGATTTTGCTCCCACAGCCGCAAATGATCGTATGCTTCAAATTTTTAATTGGCTGGTGGCACATAGAGCATACACCTTGATGAAGCGGATCGTTCAGCTTCACCACTTCCTCCGTACTTGACGCTGCTTCGCTTCTAGCATTGGGCGTTACCATCGTCTCTTATGTCCCCCAAACGGCTTGGGTTACTTGATTTCCCCTGTTGCCACGAGAACGGCTCTCCCCAGCGTATGGCCCAGCATGGTGAATCCTAAGAGAGCCGGCGTGGCGCTAGGGTCGACGCCGACATTCTCGACATCCAGCGCATGAACGACAAAATAATACCGATGAGGGCCGTGTCCCGCTGGAGGCGCCGCACCGATAAACCGTTCGAGCCGCAAATCGTTCGGCAGTTGCAAGGCGCCTTGCGGCAAGCCGCTGCCATGCTCGTCGCCTGCGCCGGTTGGCAGTTCGGTTACGCTGGCAGGGATGTTGATGACGGCCCAGTGCCAGAGGCCCGATCCGGTCGGGGCGTCCGGGTCATACGCGGTTATGGCGAAACTTTTCGTCCCTTCGGGCGCACCCGACCATTTTAAATGGGGCGAAAGATCTTTACCGCCCTCCACTCCTGACATCCCCGAGTATTGCTGAGGCGGTAGAGGAAGGCCCTCCGCAATATCGTTACTTGTTACCTGGAAGCCTGCGACTTCCGGCGATTTGGCAAATGGGTTGTTGCTCACTGTAAATGACCTCCTTAATTAAAATGTAATTCGATTATATTCATAATAATCGATTTTGTAAATATAAATCGTTTAATATTACAATTATCGAATTTGTTCTTTGTTTTTTTATAGATTTGGTGTAAAATATAAAAATGTGTATAAACCCGATTTGTATGAAGGATGGTGCTGGCTTCATGGCCAAAAGAAACGGTTCGTCCACTTTAAGCGAAAATGTCAGAAAAAAACTGCAGTCCGATATTCTGTCCGGACAATATGAACCGGGATCTTCATTAACTGTTTCGGAATTAGCCCAAGGTTTCGATGTCTCGGTTGCCGTCGTGCGAGAAGCACTGACCCGGTTGGCGACCCAAGGCCTCATCTTGCAAAACCCGAATCACGGATTTTCCGTGAAGACGGTGTCTGAAGAAGAACTGAATAGCATCATAGAGGCGCGTTCGATCAATGAATCCGCAGCATTACGCCTGTCCATCGCTCATGGCGATCTCACATGGGAATCCAATGTAATCGCCGTTCATCACAAATTATCGCAAACGCCCGAGTACAAGGAAGTGAATCAAAAGCTTGCCGTTCGCGAGGAGTGGTCTGACATCCACCGTCAATTTCATTACGAACTTATCGCCGCATGTCCAAATCCGATTCTCCTGGATATCTGCAAACGCCTATGGGACTTGAGTGAATTTTATCGGCATTGGTCGAGCCAGCAGCAGCCAACTCGCGATGGCCGCGCCGAACATAAGGCATTAGCCGATGCCGTTCTTAGCCGCGACAGCGATCGTGCCGTCGAGATCTTTAGAGCGCACATCCAACTTACCGCAGACATCTTGTTAGACAACCGGTAAACGGATTAACCCTACAAATCCCCAACTTAACCCATATCCGTTGTAGACAAGTAGCAATATGAAAAAGGAGCAGCTTGCTTTATGGCAACTGCTCCTTTATCTGCCGGCGCCGAAACTCCGACGGCTGATCTACATAGGCCTCCCATTATGTGTCGGCGGGTCCTCCTGTTCCATCTCCGGACCGAATTCATCAACTGCTGCGGCGGGATTGCCGTCTTGATTCCACGCGTCCTTCGTCATAAACGCCTTCGTTCGTCCTCCATCGGTCGAGTCCTTAGTCTTCGCCTGCTCCAGCTGGTTTTCTGCTTTTTCGTTGTCGTTCATAGGGTGACCTCCTAAACAAATTTCGTCTTTAACGTTTTTCGTTTATTAGCATTTCTCAAACATTTCATAAGCAATTCATAAACAAATTCTCGGTAAGGTAGGAGGCAGATAAAAACAACATTGACTTCAGGATAGGAGAGGGGATTAACAGGATGAAAGATACGATTTATTTGTTGACCGGTGCGGCCGGATTTTTGGGGAACAATATTTCCCTCAAGCTGGTTTCGCAAGGCAAAAAAGTACGGACCTTGGTATTAAACGGCGATCCCGCGGTGAAATATGTACCGGATGAGGCGGATGTGGTTTTTGGCGATCTAACGGATTTGAATTCGTTGGAATCTTTTTTTACGGTGCCCGAGAACCACGAGGTCGTTGTGATTCATTGTGCGAGCCTCGTGACGACATCGCCGCAGCCAAGTCAAAAAGTATATGACGTCAATGTGACGGGAACCAAAAACATTGTAGATATGTGCGTTGCCAAACAGGTGAAAAAATTGGTATATGTTAGCTCCACCGGGGCCATTCTTGAAGCGCCGCAAGGTCAGGTCATCCAGGAACCGGAAACGTTTTTCCCGGATCAGGTGGTCGGCTATTATGCAAAAACCAAGGCCATGGCCACGCAATATGTGTTGGAAGCGGTGCGCGGTAAAGATCTGGATGCTTCGATCATTTATCCTTCCGGAATATCCGGACCCAACGACAGCGCCTTTGGGCCATTCACGAGTTTTGTGATCCGTTATTGTCAGGGACAAATGCCCGCGGGTGTTGAAGGGTCCTTCAACGCGGTGGATGTCCGCGATCTTGCGGACGGCGTAATCGCCTGCACGCAGCAGGGACGAAAGGGCGAGGGGTACATTTTGAGCAATGAGATGGTATCGATGCGGCGGATGTTCGACCTGATCAGCAAAGCCAGCGGCGCCCCGCGGGTCGAGACCATTTTGACGCCGGAACAGATGCAGGCCATGCCGCCAAACAGTTTCGCCCAATCCGAAGGCGGGGCCAACCTTGAGGCTTTGAAATTTGAAATCTATAACTTAACCCGCAATAATCAGTTCTCTTCCGAAAAAGCACGGCAGGAGCTGGAATTCCGTACAAGACCGTTTCAAGAAACCATCGCTGACACGGTAGCATGGCTGCGCAGCGAAGGGAAAATCTAACGATTGGGCACACCAAAACAGATCGAAGGGAGGCGAAATGCCTCTCTTTTTGCTGCAGTTAGTCACATTGCCGAAGTTGGAGATGCAACAATTTCTCATTTTGGATAATCTAATATTAAGCCTACAAACATTTCTTTAACATTTGCCTGTTATGATGATTCCATTTGCGGAGAAATGAGGTTTTATAATGATCAATATACTTGTTGTGGAAGATGATATAAAGCTCAATCAAATCGTTTGCAGTTATTTAAGCGATCACGGCTATACCGCCAAAGGGTGCGTGAACCCGCGTGAGGCGTATGATTTGATGTATAACAATTTGTACGATCTGATCATTTCCGACATTATGATGCCGGAGATCGATGGTTATGAATTTGCCGAAACCGTACGGGACCTCAACAAGAACATCCCCATTTTATTTATGACGGCCCGTGACGATATTTCCTCCAAGCAGCGGGGTTTTCGGGTTGGCATTGACGACTATATGGTCAAACCGGTCGATCTGGATGAATTGGTACTGCGGGTGGGCGCGCTGCTTCGCCGGGCGAATATAGCCAATGAACGGCGTTTGACGGTGGGGAGGCTGGTGATGGACGCGGACGCGATGACGGCGACGGTGAACGGGGAAGACATTCCGGTGACCGTGCGTGAATTCAATATCCTGTATAAGCTGCTGTCTTATCCGAAGCACACCTTTTCTCGTGCCCAACTTATGGATGAGTTCTGGGGCATCGACAGCAAAACCAGCCTGCGCGCCGTGGATGTGTATATCACCAAGCTCCGGGACAAGTTCTCCAGCTGTGACGATTTTAAAATCGTTACCGTGCATGGCTTGGGATATAAGGCGGTCGTAGAATGAAAAAGAAGCCGATCGAAAAGGACGACCGGGTCAAGGCAAAGCATTTTTCGTGGAAGGAATACGCGCTGATCTATTTTGTACTGCTGACGTTGTCCGCCGGACAAGTGATGATTTATGCCAGAACTATGGATATGAAGGTTTACGACATGCCGCCGGATTTTATTTTTGGGATGCTCGGATATTGGGCGATTGTTACCGCCATTTTTTGCTTTGTCACCGCCCGTCAAAAGTTCCGTACCTTCGACAAACCGATGAGAAAACTAAGCTTGGCCGCCAAACAAGTTGCCGAGGGCGATTTTTCGGTTTATCTGAAGCCCATACATTCTGCGGACAAACGGGATTATGTGGACGTCATGTTTGAGGATTTCAATAAAATGGTGGAGGAACTGGGCAGCATCGAAACGCTGAAAAACGATTTTATCGCCAATGTGTCCCATGAAATCAAGACCCCGCTGGCGGTAATCCAAAGCTACGCTACGGTGCTGCAAAAGCAAGATTTGCCGCCAGAACAGCGCAAGGAATATGCCGACACGATCATCGCCGCCACCAAAAAACTGACGGCACTGGTGACCAATATTTTAAAGCTCAACAAACTGGAAAATCAGGAGATCACTCCGGCTACCAAGCCTTTTGACCTGTGCCGCCAGCTCAGCGACAGCGCACTTACCCTTGAGAATGAATGGGAGCGGAGAAGGATTGAGTTTGTGGCCGATATCGAGGACCGTGCGATCATCCATGCCGATGCAAGCATGCTTGAGATCGTATGGCATAACCTTCTTTCTAATGCGCTGAAATTCACGGAACCCGGCGGCAAAATCACTTTAACGCAAGTCTCGGATGAGGATCACGTGACGGTATCCATATCCGACACCGGCTGCGGCATGGACGAGGAAACGATGAAGCATATTTTTGATAAATTTTATCAAGGAGACACCTCCCATTCCGGCGAAGGCAACGGTCTTGGACTCGCGCTTTCGCTGCGTGTCATCGAACTAGCCGGCGGCTCCATCACGGTCCGGAGCGCTCCAGGCCAAGGGGCTGCCTTCACCGTAAGGCTGAAAGTCAACCCTACGCGGTAATCACGCAGGTAGAGCAGCATGTATTCGGTTATTTACGAAGATGTGCTGTTTTTTTGTGTCTAACGATTAATATTTCTTAAACATTTCAGAAGCAACTCTAAAACAACGCACCGGTAGAATAGGGACGACATCATGAGGGGAAACATTTGAAAATACGGGATCCAGCGGAGAGCAACTTTGCCGTTTCTACGAGGGGTGTGAAACTTGAAAGGATGTGCGAAAATGAAAGCTATCAGAGTTGTTGCT
This sequence comes from Paenibacillus macerans, assembly GCF_023715465.1. Lineage (GTDB taxonomy): Bacteria > Bacillota > Bacilli > Paenibacillales > Paenibacillaceae > Fontibacillus > Fontibacillus macerans_A. Next base: position 519,377 of record NZ_JAMBOE010000004.1, on the reverse strand, counting down.
GTCATCATTGTGATAATTGTTGTTGTTGTGGGTGACGCCATGAAGAGCCTGGGCAAACGTTTAAGCAGGAACCTAATATACAGACGTATGCAATAACCGGCTCTCTACTGGAAAAATCATGAATGGAATATGGAGGAAAATAGCGTATTTTGGCGAATTACCTACTTGCCTTTAGAAAAGTTGTATATTCTTTCCGCACAAGGAGGAAAACATTTATGGCAAGTAGGGTACGAGCAAGGTCCAAAGCAATTTTTTTACGGATTGCGGCTGCGTTTTTGGCAGTCATTCTGGCGTCAACGGTGATCGTGGCATCGCCTGGCCAAGTCCTGGCCGCAGGGGAGAATCTGCTGACGAATCCTGGATTTGAAGCCGGGGATACCGCTTGGGAGAAATGGGGGAACCCAGTGGTTACGAAGGCGGAAAAACACAGCGGCAACCAGTCCTTTCAGGTGAAGCGAAATACGGGCGGAGCTTCCCAATCCGTAGCCGTGAAGGCCGGAAAAACATACCGGATCGGCGCTTGGGTTAAATTTGCCGGCACCGGCGTGACCAGCCATACGATTTCTATGGAGTATTTCGGTTCCCAGCAGGGAAAAGAAAGCCTGAAATTCTCCGGATCAACGGACTGGGAGTATCAAGAAGTCTTATTTACTCCTACTGCCGGTGTGCAGCATGTCCGGGTATCTTTTTGGAATAACACGGCGGTTGATTATTTTATTGATGATGCGATGATTCAGGAATATGCGGATGATGAACCGCCAACCGCACCCGGGGCATTGAAGACGGAGCATATTCAAAATGGTCTTAAGCTGACCTGGACAGGTTCTGCGGATGATTCCGGCGCGGAGACATACCAGCTTTCCTACAAGAAGACGGAGGATTCCGGCTGGCAGACCGTGAATGTCCCCCATGTGAAGGGACAAAGCGAATACACCTATAACCTCAAAAATCTGGAAGCCTATCAGGTATATGCCATCAAGCTGACTGCCGTGGACGAGGCGGGCAACATCTCGGACGCCGTTATTGGGCTGGAAGCCACACCGGGTCCCAACCTGGTGGAAAATCCGGGGCTTGAGACCGGTTCCGTATCCCCTTGGGAGGTATGGAAAAACCTTGAGACTACAAAGGATAATCCGCATAGCGGCCAATACGCCCTGAAAATCAAAAATCTGACCGGCGGCGGCACCAAAAAAATGAACGCAACGCCCGATACCACCTATTTGGTCAGCTTTTGGACCCGGTTCGCCAGCGCACCGGTCACAAGCTTCGGACTGGATTTCAGCTTATTCGGGTCAACGGAAACCAAGGTGTCAATGACTACCCCGGTCAGCACGGAATGGACCAAGACTGAGGGGCAGGTTCAGGCCGGAAGCAGCGACAAGCTGATGAGACTGGCCATGTGGAATACGACGGGCGTCGATATGTTTATGGATGATGTTTTTGTGGGGGCCCTGCCTGAGCTTCCGGAGAACCTTGAGCCCAGCGCCCCGGCCAATGCTAAGGTAACCGGAGTGGACTGGGTATCGGCGGACCTGAGGTGGGAGGCGTCGGAAGGACCTTATGGAGTCGAGGCTTATGCGATATCCTATAAGGAAGAGGGGGAAAATGAGGAAGGGCGGACGGTAACGGTTCCCGCTGTCCAGGGGCAGACGTCTTATTCCTATAAACTGGAGGGTTTATCCCCGGAAACGGCTTATGATATTGAAATAAAAGCTGTGAGCGAAGGAGAACTGGTCTCGGAGGGAGCAGCTTTGCGGGCAGCCACAAGCTCTGTGAGGGCCTCCAACCCGGATGCCTCCGCCGAGGCGATATCTCTGCTGGAGCGTTTGTATGACACCACGGGGAACGGTATTTTTACAGGGCAGCACAATTATTATGAGGATCCCTCCAACTGGTACAATAAAGCAGCCGAAATCACCGGCGTTTATCCGGCCTTGTGGGGCTCCGATTTTGCCTATTATACGGGCGGCGATTTAGCGGGCTTAAGGCAAAAGATGATTAATACCGCCATCGTCAAAGCCCAAAGCGGCGCCATGATCACCCTGACTTATCATCAGATTCGTCCTTTTGACGCCAAAACGGCCGGATGGGAAAGCGTCAAAGCGAAGGTGACGGAGGAGCAGATGGAGCAGATCGTTACGCCCGGTACGGAACTGTATAATCAGTGGGCCGCCCAGGTGGACGAGGTAGCCGGTTACCTGTCTCAGCTTAAGGATGCGGGAGTCCCCGTGTTGTGGCGGCCTTATCATGAAATGAACGCCGAATTTTTCTGGTGGGGCGGACGTCCGGAACTGTTCAAGCAATTATGGACAAACATGTATGACAGGTTCACCAATGTTCACCATTTGGATAACTTGATCTGGGTATGGAGTCCAAACGCGGAAAGCGAATGGGCCTTTGACTCGGCTCCTTATTATCCCGGCCATGATTATGTGGATGTGTTGGCCATGGACATCTACAATAATGACTACAAGGACGCCTATTACGAAAAGCTGATGGAACTCAGCGGCGGAAGACCTATCGCCATCGGCGAAAACGGGGAACTGCCCGACCCTAAGGTATTAAAGGAAAGACAAACCCGGTTTGTCTACTTTATGACCTGGTCCGAATACTTGACGAATAAAAATTCCGTGGAGAAAATCAATTCGCTGTATCATGATTCGCGTGCGATAAATAATGAGGGCGCTAATTAAATGAGTATTGCGTAGGAACAGTAATGAAGCCTGGCACAACATGGTGCCGGGCTTGTTCAAGGTATATGGCATAAGTTTGGAAAGGGAATAGCCTTTTCGAAGCAGCTATTACAAAAGTACAATATTTCGGATTGGGAAGAATAATATTATAAAGATATTGTGTTTCTCGAAGTCGCCAAGACATTTCCGCTTCAGCCATTTGTTATACTGACTTTAGTGATGGCTGTTGCATTGCCTTGGCGACTGTAATACGTATTTAGATCAGTCCGCAATCTCTCAATATCTTCTCAATAGATTCATGAACCAAAATCGAAGGATTTTCCTTATAAAATTTGTATCCCTTGTATTCATGCAAGGTTAAGCCGGCTTTTTTGTTTCTATTCATGATATTCTTTGCACGTAGGGTTGCTGCCCGTACATCATCTAAAGATATTTTTTTGAGGACTCTTTTGAAATTTGCTTCTTCTTTATAGTCAGAGAGTTCTGCAAAACTTTCTCCAAAAGCATTATTTATCCATTGCAAATATTGTCGTCTGTGTGCAAGAGCGGCATTACAGTCTTTTTTATGTAAAATCATCCAAAGCTCGAAAGTGAAATTGCTGTATCCTAGTTTATATTTGATTTGTTTCTTCAAGGTCGAGGTATTTTTTAGTGCATCCAATGTTTCTTTAAATTGTCTCTCGTGAATATCATCATTACTTTCATAGTCAAACCAATGCGTGATGATCGTTTCACTTAGCACTGTTAACGACTTAGCTCGCTTCACCGGATTTTTTTCTTTCTTGCTATCAATGGTAACTGTGTGGACAGCCGAAGGTTCGTTGTTTATTAATTGCTTCAGCCATTCCAGATACCATTTTTCCGTTTCTCCTTCGACGGTAAAATAATATTTCCTATTTGTCTTCCTAACGGCCATCCGGTTTACAACTCCCCTCTGGCTTCCAGCAATTTTTCAAACACAGAGGTGAAGTCCACATCGTTGATAGCGCCATACTGGTTAATAAAATAATTTTTCATGTAATCTCCGCCCATCCGGACGGCCTTTTCTCCTGAAGTACCAAAATCGGATAAAGCGTAGTGGGTGCTGCAAAAAGTCTCTTCATCACGCTCGACAAATTTAATTTCATCGCGTCTGAATAGGTTCGAATTAAGAAATATAGGATTATGTGTGTTAAAGATGAGTTGTGCATTTTTTTTGTTCAGGTCATCATTATGGAAGACGTTCACAATACTCATTAAAGCCATCGGATGCAGGGAAGCATCGAATTCATCAATGACTAACGTTCCCCCGTTGAGCAGAGCATCGATAACAACCGGGAAGATGTTTACAAAGCGAATGGTCCCGAAAGATTCAAAAGTGTCTGATCGAACTATCATGTTTTTGTCCAAAATCGAATAAAGCTTCGGTTCGGCATTTTCCTCCGATGAAAGATAGCCAAGCGCATTGGAATTGATTCCGAATATTCGGGCTGCTTCATTCACCGTTGTGTTGATGTAAATGGTATCTTTCTTGGAACTGGAAGGCCGGGACTGAAGAGCGTCCGCTCTGCAGAAAACCATGAATTTATCCTCAAGCCAATTTGTTATAATGGCAACCAGTTTTGAACTGAACAAGGCTTTGAAGCCATTCATTAAGAAGAGCTCATCGTCAATTAAATTGTTTTTGGCTAAAGTTTTTACGCCGGTTTCGTTTTCCTCAAACCCGTTGATCAAATAATTTTTGATTAATTTTGTGTCGCCGAACTCCAGCGAAGGATTCCGCGAAAAGATCATCTTTTCATTGATATACAAAGTTTCAGTCAGTATCTTACGATCATAATCCTCTTCCAAAAAACTCCCTAAATCGAGGGATAATCTATAATCAAAAAGAAATCCGGCCTCAATAAACTTTATGCCAAAATTCACAGGACTTTTATGTTTGTCTGCTTTATTGGGAATCAACTCCAATGTACTCGCTACAGGATTGAATGGGGATTTTGTATCCTCATTTCGGATATGTCCTCTTAAAATAATGTTTTTTAGGACATCCATTGCCCCGATGATGTTTGATTTGCCTGATGCGTTTGGACCGTAAATAACCGCTGAACTTAGGCCCTTGTATTCTTTTGCCCCGATTTTTTCTTTTAACAAACTAAAGTCCAGTCCCTTTTGCTTGGGTGCAGGGGTCATGGAGAAAACAAGCTCACCTTGGAACGATTTAAAGTTTTTGGTTCTAAACTCAAGCAACACAAGTGACACCTCCATTTTGCGGTTTTTTCGCAAATTACAATTTAAATATATGCATTAGTGTTGATTAAAGTCAAATCTTATATACCGTTTTGCAAAAAAAATACAAAATGAATCATCAACTTCATATTTAAAGGCAAAGTTTTTAATTCAAATTTAAATGAATAGCTAACTAAAAGTTAACCACCTTATATTACAATAGACATTGCAACAGGTGAAAGGGGGCTCACGCCGTGAGCAAATCGGAAAACCATGCCGTCGTTCTTTTTGACGGAGTATGTAATTTTTGCAACGGATCGGTGCAGTTCATCATTCGGAGAGATCGGGCTGGTTATTTCCGGTTTGCCTCGCTGCAGTCGGATGCAGCGAAGTCGCTGCTCTCAGAGCGGGTGGAAGCGCCCAATCTCGACTCGATCATTTTGATTGAAAATGGCCGGATATTCACCGAATCAACCGCGGTGCTTCGTATCGCCCGAAAGCTGGACGGGATCTGGAAAGCAGCGGCCTTGTTCCTCATCGTCCCCAAACCGGTTCGGAACTGGGCCTACCGCTTATTTGCCCGCAATCGATACCGTTGGTTCGGCAAACGCAACGAATGTATGTTACCGACGCCGGAGCAGCGGCAGCGATTTTTAAGCATGGATGAAGCAGGGGAGGTTTGAATGAGATTAAGGGGCGGAGGCAGAGGAAGTCTTAAGTCCTAATTTGTGAAATTATTGAATCTATTAGAAGGGCCAGCATATTGCTTACATAATGTGTATAATCACGGTCATAAAAGGTTCCTCTGTAAAGGGGGAATATGCTATAATGGAACGAGAACATTTGTTCCTGAATGAACGAGTGCATCGTAATGGAGGATTTCTAATGTCTATTAATCATGAACAGCTTACTAACTTCCTTGTAGAAGCTAAAATAAGCACTTATGCATCCCAGGGTGACGATGCATCGGTTCAACCTTTATTAAACGGTTCGAAACAACTCGAATACCGCAGTGGTGATTACTTTTACCGGGATATTTACTTTGGCTCGGCTTTCTTTATCGGACAAGAAACGGTTGAGTTCGAGAACCGTCCAATCTGGTCAATGGTCTATTCTGGAGGTGTCATCATCCCGAATGCAGATAAGGATATCATTGGTTCGATCTATAGTTTTCTGCGGCAAGCATTAAGGTTAGTCGATACAAAGTCGATATATCGTGGTCCAAACCGTTTTGAATCGAGCAATTACATTTTCAACAATGAGTACAAAGGTACTCTTGATTGCTTTTACGGGAATGAAATCATTCTCATGGGCGGTCAAAAGGTATATGAACTGCAGTACAACGGAGGGGTAGTTAGATAACCTCTCCTATTAACAATAGTTACGATCTATATGTGCTTGACATCAGGAAGGCGTAACTTTTTAGGCGTAGATCCTTTAAGCGAGGCCGTCATTCTAACGGTTGTGGGCATCGTTATTTCGTTAAAATGTAGGGGAAACCAAATTTAACGGTTGCGGCAGAGCTTATTTTGCCTTTTTCCTGCAGATTCAAGCCTTTTCACCCCAATAAGCGCGATTACAACCGTTAGAAATTGAAATCCCGACTTTTCGGCTAAATAAGCTCGGCTACATCCGTTAGCGAAATACTGGGAGAACATAACGGAAATAAAAGTCGTTATTCCGGCGAAATCCGTCCATTTGGAGAAATAGAGGAAATTTATGCCGCTATTTCCCCAAGCCGCAAGGAAATGCCCATGTTCTGGACCATTCAGAGGAAAATAAGTACAAAAAATTCCGCTAATGGGGATGAGCACTCTCTGTTGAGGAAAATAAGACCATAAAATTCCCTTATTTTTGCAGGCCGAGAGATTTTGCAGCCCGGGACTTCCTCAACCCCGCTCCCCAAACTCCTTATCAACCGCAGCCAAGGCGGCGCCGATGATTTGGTGCATGTCGTAATATTTGTAGGTGGCCAAGCGGCCGCCAAAGATCACATTTGCCTCGGCGTCGGCCAGAGCCTTGTATTTCTTGTAGATTTCATTGTTTTTATCGTCGTTGATCGGGTAATAAGGCTCGTCTCCCGGTTTCCACTCTGTGGGATATTCGTGGGTGATGACCGTTTTGTCCTGCGTTCCGAACTCAAAATGTTTATGCTCGATGATTCGCGTATACGGTGTTTCTCTATCCGTATAATTGACCACGGCATTGCCTTGATAATTGGCGGTGTCGCCTAATACGGCCGTCTCGAACCGCAAACTCCGGTATTCAAGCACGCCGTAGGCGTACTCGAAATATTGGTCGATCATGCCGGTATAAACGATCTTTTTGGCCAGTGGTTCCAACGCTCCCCGGTCATGAAAGAAATCCGCATTTAATCTAACGTCTGCGCCCTCAAGCATCTTTTGTATAATGGCCTGGTAACCGCCGATCGGGATGCCTTGATACGTGTCGTTAAAGTAGTTGTTGTCATAAGTAAAACGCACGGGCAGGCGTTTGATGATGAAGGAAGGCAGCTCTTTGGCGGATCTTCCCCACTGTTTTTCCGTGTAGCCTTTGATCAGTTTTTCGTAGATATCGGTTCCGACCAGAGAAATGGCCTGCTCCTCCAGATTCCGCGGCTCCGTGATGCCGGCGGCTTTTCTTTGTTCGTCGATTTTTCGTTTGGCTTCATCCGGGGTGACGACGCCCCATAGTTTGTTGAACGTGTTCATATTAAACGGGAGATTGTAGATTTCTCCCTTGTAATTGGCGATGGGTGAATTGGTATAGCGATTGAAATCGGCAAACCGGTTCACATAATCCCAGATCGCTTTGCTGTTCGTGTGAAAAATATGGGCGCCGTATTTGTGCACCTGAATGCCTTCGACTTCTTCCGTGTAGACGTTTCCGCCGATATGGTTTCTTTTATCGATGACCAGGCAGCTTCTGCCTCTTTTTTTGGCTTCATAAGCAAAGACGGCTCCGAACAAACCCGCGCCGACGATTAAGTAATCATACATGTCGAAACTCCTTGTCATGTTATACTCCCATCACATCTTAGCATAATCGCGCGGTGCCAACTACAGCGCGCCGAGAAATTTATGCTATACTATTGGCTAATGAGTGTCCGGGACGGGGATGTAGGGGGTTCTAGCCGGAATGAATACCGAAGCATTGGAATATTTTATCAAAGTTTACGAGAAAAAAAGCGTTACGGCAGCAGCCAAGGACTTGTACATAACTCCGCAAGGCATCAGCAAAACCATCAGGCAGTTGGAGATGGAGCTGGAAACCGAATTGTTTTACCGCGGCCCGCGGGGGATGGAGGCGACCAAAGCCGGCGAGCTGCTGCATGCCCGGGCCAAACATATCCATTACCTGATCGAAGACATCAAAAAAGAGATCCGGATCATGAACGGCCGAAAAGGGACTTTAAACGTGGTGATCACCTATTCGATCTCATCGGTACTGCCGGTGGACTTTTTGTATCGGTTTTCGGTGAATTATCCGGAGATTCAAATCAAGCTAAAAGAATTTCCCGACGAATATCCCTTGACGAAGATTTTTCAGGAAGAAGCGGATGTTGGGCTAGTGATCGGAATCGAAGAGATGGACGATTGTGAATTTGAGATGCTGGTCCGCGGCGAGGTCGTTGTTGTTGTTGCGAAAAGCCACCCCCTGGCCGGCAAAGATGAAATTTCCGTCAAAGAGCTGGCGAACGAAGCGCTGGTCGTTAAAGCGGCGGGAAGCGGGAAGGAAAACGGGTTTGTCGAAAAATGCCTGGAGCAGGGCTTTACCCCCAATGTGATCCATGAGTTCGGCAATATTATATCCGCTCACCGGCTGTGCGAGCGAAATGGAGCCGTGGCCGTTTCGATCGATTTTGTCGAGGACTCCCTTAGCAATGACAACCTGAAACGGATCAGACTGAAGGAAAAAATCCCCCAGGATATCTATCTTGTATTCCGCAAAAGGGGGATTCAATCGAAAGCCATCGCCTTGTTCCAGAGCTATGTCGCGGATAAATGCAAGTCGTTTTGACGGAACGAACCGCCCGTCGAAACGGCTTTTTTCGTTATAAGTGTCGGGTTCAAAAAGTAGGCTTTTCAGCACCGAGAAGGTTGGATGAAGCTAGGGACTGAGTAGCGGAGCGTAGGATGACCTACGTGAGCAACGGAAGGCCCGGCTGAATTCAAGATTCGACGTCGAGAATACTTCCTGACCTACTTCGTGATCAAAAGACGACTTTTTGAATTACCTCTATAAACTAAAAGTTGCCGCCCCCTAACGCTTGGTTGATAGTTATTTGCCGGCCGATGAAGTAACCTTAGCTAAGGGTACCCGTTAATTTGCAATCATGAAAGCACATACAAAATTTTTATGATTGTTGCAACTCGGTTATTTACATAGGAGGCGAAGAAGTGGGCAAGTCAGGCAAAGGCAAGAAAACTTTTAAGGCATGGGCGGCATTGTTTTTGGCGCTGGCCATCGGTACGGTTGTAACCGTTTCAATGGCATCGGTTGCAAAAACGATCCAAATTCTGCTCGTTGCGGCCGTTATTGTTTCCATTATTGTATTGGTTAGCGGTTTCATGTGGGCGAGACGGAACCAAACAGAGAGAAAAGGCCTAAGAAGAACCCTGATGGCGCTGCTAAGTTTAGGGCTGGTCATCGTGATTGGCCTCGACGTGGCCGTATACAAGTATCAGGTTGTCGTTAACCAATACCTGACCAAAGCGAAGATCGACGAAGCGGCGCTGGCGAAAGCTTCCGCGGATTCCAAAGCGGTTACGGAACAAATCGAAGACGAGGGGATCGTGCTGCTCGAAAATAAAGAGCATGCCCTGCCTCTGGATATGAACAACGCCAAGGAAAAAAATGTGAACGTATTTGGCCAGGCTTCCGTAAAAATGATTTACGGCGGGAGCGGCTCCGGTTCGGGCGACGAAAGCGCAAACGTCACGATCCAGCAAGGCCTGGAGAACGCCGGGTTTAAGGTAAACAGCGAGCTCACCGAGTTCTATAAAGCCCATGCCCCCGAGAAAAAGAAAACGGACACCTTTAATCTGGACGGCGGCGACTATACGCTTAGCGAACCGGCTACCAGCGATTTCAGCGACGAGCTGCTCGCTAAAGCGGAGGAATTTTCCGATGTGGCGGTTATCGTGCTCTCCAGATCGGGCGGCGAAGGCGGCGATCTGCCATTTGAAACGGCGGAATACGGAGGTTCCAAAGACCGTCATTATCTTGAACTGTCGGAAGCCGAAGAACAAATGATCAACATGGTCACTTCACGCGATTTCGCCAAGGTGATCGTGGTGATTAACTCCAGCAATGCCATGGAACTTGGATTCCTGGGAAATAAGGGGATCGATGCCGCAATGCTGATCGGCGGTCCCGGCTCGACCGGCAACAACAGCGTCGGCAGCATTTTGGCCGGCAAAGTGAATCCATCGGGCCGTCTGGCCGACACCTATGCTTACGATGTATCGACATCCCCGGCTTTTTACAATGCGGGCGACTTCAGGTACTTAAACACCAAACATAAATCCGTAGACAAATTCGGCAAAGAGAGCGAAAAATACCACGCTTTCGTCAATTATGCCGAAGGCATTTACGTCGGCTACCGCTACTACGAAACCCGCTACGTCGACAACGCGACAGGGCAAGTGGACGAGGCGGCGTATCGCAAAACGGTCCAATACCCGTTTGGTTACGGCTTAAGCTATACGAATTTCAAGCAGGAAATTACGGACTATCAAACGACGAACGATAAGATTACCGTCGAGGTCAAAGTGACGAATACCGGCGATGCGGCCGGCAAGGATGTCGTGCAGCTGTATTACACTCCGCCTTACTATGAGGGCGGGATTGAAAAATCCCATGTCGTGCTGGGCGCGTTCGATAAAACGGAAATCCTCGAGCCGGGCGCTTCCGCGACGGTCACACTGGAAATCCCGGTGGAAGAGATGGCGTCTTACGACTACAAGAATGAAAAAGCATATGTGCTGGAAGCGGGAACTTATGGGATCAAGCTGATGAAAAACGCCCATGAGGCGATCGATTCCAGAACGTATGAAGTGAAAGACACGATGGTTTATGGCGGTGACAACAAACGTGCTTCGGATCAAGTCACGGCAACGAATGTGTTTGATGATGCGAGCGGCGATTTGACCTATGTGTCCAGAGCCGATTGGGAAGGCACCTTGCCGGCGCAGCGGACTCCGGAAAAGGATGCTCCGCAGGAGCTGGTCCAGGCTTTGGAAAACAAGCAGGTGGCCGACAATCCGGACGACCAGGACATCGTCTTGGCCAAACACGGCCTGGAACTGGAAGATATGGCCGGGCTGGACTACAACGATCCGAAATGGGGCGAACTGCTGGAGCAGCTGTCCGTTGAGGATATGGCGAAGTTAATCGGATTTGGCGGCTACGCGACTCAGCCGGTCGAGTCGATCAACAAGCCGGCTACAACCGATCTGGACGGCCCGGCCGGGATCAATGCGCTGCTTACCGGCATTAACGGCGTGCAGTTTATGAGCGAAGTGGTGCTGGCGTCGACGTGGAATGTGGAGCTCGCTCAAAAAATGGGCGAAGCTCTGGCGAACGAAGCGCTGGTTTACAGCGTGACCGGGATGTACGCGCCGGCCATGAACATTCACCGTACGCCGTTCTCGGGCAGAAACTTCGAATATTATTCGGAAGATGCTTTCCTTTCCGGCCAAATTGGGGCCTTTGTGGTTCAGGGAGCCGCGTCCAAAGGCGTATATGCTTACATCAAGCACTATGCCCTGAACGATCAGGAGACAAACCGCGACGGCGTGGCCGTATGGACCAATGAGCAGGCGGTTCGCGAAATCTACTTGAAGCCTTTTGAAATTTCCGTCAAGCAAGGGAAAACCACCGCCGTCATGTCCTCCTTTAACCGGATCGGCACGACATGGGCGGGCGAACATTACGGCCTGTTGACCACCGTGCTGCGCGATGAATGGGGCTTTAGAGGCATGGTCATCACCGACTGGGACATGTTCCCGCATATGGATGTGGACCGGGCGATTCGCGCAGGGGGCGACCTGATGCTGACAACGCTGGGCGACAAACCGACGAAACTGAGCACGGACACGAATACGGGGAAACAGGCGATGCGCAAAGCGAGCCACAACATCCTTTATACCGTGGCGAACAGCAAAGCTTTGGAAATCAACGCCGCGCCGTATCCGTATTGGCTGCTGCTTCTCGGTCTTGCCAACATCATCCTTCTGGCCTTGCTGACACTCGGGTTCTATAAAGTGGCACACCGGAAGGTCCGTAAAATCGAAACAATCGAAGCGCAAAACCAAAATATATAATGAGAGTTCAAAAAGCCAGGTTTACAGGACCGAGAAGGTTGGATGAAGCTAGGGACAGAGGAGCGGAGCGTACGTTTTGGGTACGTGAGCACCGGAAGGCCCGGCTGAATTCAAGATTCGACGTCGAATCCGCTTCATGAATCACTTCGTCATGGAAAGATGACTTTTTGAACAACCTCTTATAAATAAGATCTTTAGGCGGTAGCTGAATTGTCGGCTACCGCCCAAAGGCTAAAATGGGGTATTTGGAGATGAAACACAAACACTTGATAGAGCAGATGACATTGGAGGAGAAGGCTTCTTTAATGTCGGGGAAAGATTTCTGGCAAACGCAGGATATTCCGCGCCTTGGCATTCCCAGCATTTTTCTGGCGGACGGACCGCACGGCATTCGCAAACAGGCGGAGGCGGCGGACCATCTCGGCCTGAATCCGAGCCTTCCGGCCACTTGCTATCCGACGGCCGCGACGGTGGCCAACAGCTGGAATACCGAGCTGGGCGAGAGGCTTGGCGAATATCTCGGCAGGGAGGCGCTTAACCAACGAGTCCATGTGCTGCTGGGGCCGGGCGTAAATATGAAGAGAAATCCGCTGTGCGGCAGAAACTTCGAATATTTCAGCGAAGATCCTTATCTGGCCGGCAAACTGGCGGGGGCCTATATCCGGGGCATTCAGTCGCAGGGCATTTCCGCCTGTGTGAAGCATTTTGCCGTCAATAATCAGGAAGAAAGACGGATGTCGATCGATACGATCGTCGATGAGCGGACGCTGCGGGAAATTTATTTGACCGCGTTTGAAATCGCCGTGAAGGAAGGCCGGACCAAGACGGTGATGTCCTCCTATAACATGCTGAACGGCGAGTATACGAATGAAAACATTCATTTGCTGCGCGAAATTCTGCGCCAGGAATGGAATTTCGACGGGGTTGTCGTCACGGATTGGGGCGGCAGCAATGACCGCGTGGCCGGTCTGCTAGCCGGGAACGAGCTGGAAATGCCGACGACGGCCGGGGAAACCAATGCGGAGATCATCCGGGCCGTGCAAAGCGGACAGATCAAAGAAGAAATATTGGACGAATGTGTGGATCGGCTGCTTGAGCTGATTTTTTCCACGGAAGAAGTGTTTAATACAGCGGCGGATAAACAACAGATTGACGTGAATCAGCACCATCGCGCGGCCCAGGAGGCTGCCGAAGAATCTATCGTGCTGCTGAAAAACGAAGGTAATATATTACCGATTAACGATGGCGTGAAAGTTGCGATCATCGGCGAGTTTGCCAAGGAAGCGCGTTATCAAGGCGCCGGTTCTTCGATCGTTAACCCGACCGTGCTGGACCACACTCTGGATGGTTTGGCGGAAGCGGGCTTGACGAGCGTCGGGTATGAACCCGGATTTGCACGGTACGGCAAGAAAAACCGGGGGAAAATCGCCAAAGCGTGCGACCTGGCCAAGCAAGCGGATGTCGTGCTGTTATATATCGGCCTGGACGAGGTGACCGAAGCGGAAGGCCTGGACCGGCAAAACATGCAGCTTCCCGAGAACCAGATCGAACTATTAAACGCCTTGTACCAGGTGAATCCGAACATCGTGGCGGTTCTGTCCTGCGGCTCCGCGGTGGAAATGCCGTGGATCGATAGAGTGAAAGGACTGGTGCACGGTTATTTAAGCGGTCAGGCGGGGGCCAAAGCGATCCTTCGGGTATTGGCGGGGGCAGTGAATCCTTCCGGAAAATTAGCGGAAACGTATCCGCTCCGTTACGAGGATACGCCGTCCTTTCATCATTTTCCCGGCAAGGAGGTCAGCGTCGAGTACCGGGAAGGCCCCTATATCGGCTACCGTTATTATGATACGGCGCAGGTAGAAGTGCTTTTCCCGTTTGGATACGGTCTTAGCTATACAACTTTTGCCTATTCCGACGTGCAAGTGAACCGGGATGGCGTCACTTTTAAAATCACGAACACCGGCAGCGTGCCCGGCAAAGAAATTGCTCAGCTCTACGTCGGCTGCAAATCGGGAAAAGTCTTCCGGCCTAATAAAGAACTGAAGGGATTTGCTAAAGTATTCGTTGATCCGGGCGAGGCGAAAACGGTCACGATCCCGTTTGACGATAAGACGTTCCGTTATTTTAACGTGAACACGAACGGGTGGGAAATCGAAGGCGCGGAATACGAGGTGATGATCGGCGCCTCCAGCGCGGATATCCGGCTGACCGCAACCCTTGAGGTAGAGGGGACGGGGGCGACGCTGCCCTATGAGAAGGGGAAGCTTCCTTCCTATTATTCGGGCAAAGCAAACAAAGTTGGTCAGGAGGAATTCGAATGTCTGCTAGGGCGGAAAGTCCCGGTTTCCACGTGGGATCGGACGAAGCCGCTCGGTTATAATGATACGATCGCTCAATGCCAGTATGCCAAGGGCGGCGTGGCCAGATTGGCCTTCCGCCTGATGAATGTTGCCCATTGGTTTTTGTGGAAAACCGGCAAAAGAAGCACGGCCAACCTGATTATGATGTCGGTTTACCATATGCCGTTTCGCGGCATTGCCAGAATGACCGGCGGGATCGTAAATATGCCGATGCTGGACGGCCTCCTAATGATGGTTAACGGCCGTTTCTTCAAGGGCCTTAAGTATTTTCTGAAAGAGAGAAGCAAAATGTTGAAGGCCGTCAAAACGCCTGCAAGCCTGCCAGCCCAAGCCACAAAAGGAGAAGAAGTATGAGCGGTAGAAAAACAGCGGCCAGGCCGCTGGGCCTTTGGGCCCGATACAAAGAAAAACATCCCCATATTGCGCAGTTTCTGATATTCTTTATATTGAGCAATGGCATTACCGTCCTGCAGTTGTTTTTAATGCCCGCATTTAAAAGCCTGTTCGCCCGGACGTCTCTAGTAAACAGCAATTTTCAAATTTTGCAGTTTGGGCATAACTTTGACGGCAGCCTTTACTATGTATTCGATTATGCGGCGGGTCCGCTGGCCGCGGGCGGAGGCGGAGGTCTGGCCTATTTTCTCGCCGTGCAAATCACGATTGCGATCGCCCAGATCCTCAATTTTTTTGCGCAAAGAAGCATTACGTTTAAATCAAACAGCAACATTTGGCAGGCGGCGTTTTGGTATGTCGTCGCTTATATCGTGATCACGCTCGGGGCCGCGGCGGCTCAAGGCTTCTACAAAGCGCCGATCTACAACCTGTTCATCAATACGTGGGGATGGGGCGCCACCGGCGAGACGACAGCCGATGTGATTACGATGATTATCAACAGCGCCATTTCGTTCTGGGTGTTTTTCCCGATTTTCAAAATCATTTTCAAACAGGAACCCGAAAAGTAGGAACAGTTAAAGTGTGAGTTCAACCTCTTAAAGGTAGTGTGAATTAATGAAACTATTATCCGTGGTAATTCCTTGCTACAACTCGCAAGACTACATGAAGTACTGCATTGAATCCCTTTTGCCTGGGGGAGAGCAGGTGGAGCTGCTGATCGTCAATGACGGCTCGGCGGACCAGACCGGGCAAATCGCGGACGAGTACGCAGCCCGGTACCCTGGGATCGTCAAAGCGATCCATCAGGAAAACGGCGGACACGGGGAAGCGGTCAATGCCGGGATCAAGCATGCAACGGGTTTATATTTTAAAGTCGTCGATAGCGATGATTGGGTGGATGTCCGGGCATATCTGAAAATCCTGGAGACCCTAAGCGCTTTATCCCGGGAAGATCAACATGTGGACATGCTGGTCAGCAATTTCGTCTATGAAAAAGAAGGCAAGAAGTACAGAAAAATTATGAAATACGATGATGTACTTCCGGAAGGCCGGATTTTTACGTGGGATGATATCCAGTGTTTTCGCAAGGGCCAGTATATGTTGATGCATTCCGTGATGTACAGGACGCAGCTTCTCCGGGATTGCCGGTTGGAGCTTCCGAAGCACACCTTTTATGTCGACAATTTATTTGTGTATACCCCGCTGGCGCATGTCAAAACGCTCTATTATGTCAACGTTGATTTTTACCGGTATTTTATCGGCAGAGAAGGCCAGTCGGTTCAGGAGAGCATCATGATCCGCAGAATCGATCAGCAAATTAAAGTCAATAAACTGATGATTGACCAAGTGCAGCTGGATATGATCGAAAATCCGAACCTGCGCCGCTATATGTTCAGGCATCTGGAAATCGTCACGGTCGTATCGGTGATTCTTTTGATCCGTTCGGGAACGGACGAACATCTTGAGAAGAAAGATGAATTATGGGACTATATTAAAAATAAAGATATGAAGCTGTACCAGGATCTGAAATACGGGCTGATGGGAAGAATGATCAATTTGCCCGGACGGGCCGGCCGCCGCATTTCCGTGGGGGCTTACAAGATTTCGCAACGATTGGTAGGGTTTAACTAACGAGGTGAGCAGGAGCCTGTAGGGTATCCTGCTTCTTCTTTTCCGATTAGAAAGTGAAGGGAATCTATAGTAGAATATCTTTGAATATCCCGTCCATCATATAGAAGAGGAACCAAAGATGAAATATAAAGAGATCATTGCACAAATGACATTGGAAGAGAAAGCGTCTTTAATGTCGGGGAAAGATTTTTGGCAGACCCAGGACATGGAGCGCCTTGGCATTCAAAGTATATTTCTTGCCGATGGACCGCACGGAATCCGGAAACAGGCGGTGGCGGCGGACAAATTGGGCCTTAATGAAGGCGTCCCTGCCACTTGTTATCCCACGGCCGCGACGGTGGCCAACAGCTGGAACGTTGAACTGGGAGAAACCGTAGGAGAGTATCTCGGGGAAGAAGCGATCGCGCAAAAAGTCAGCGTCCTGCTGGGTCCTGGCGTCAACATGAAGCGGAATCCCCTGTGCGGCCGGAATTTCGAATATTTCAGCGAAGATCCTTATCTGGCGGGGAAAATGGCGGCGGCGTACATTCGGGGCATTCAGTCGCAGGGCATTTCCGCTTGCGTCAAGCATTTTGCCGTCAACAATCAGGAGAAACGGCGGATGTCGATCGATGCCATCGTTGATGAAAGAACGCTGCGGGAAATCTATTTGACCGCGTTTGAAATTGCGGTAAAGGAAGGCAAAACGAAGGCGATCATGTCTTCTTACAATAAATTGAACGGTACCTACACGAACGAAAATTTACATATTATGCAGGATATTTTGCGCGGGGAATGGGAGTACCAAGGGGTTGTGATCACGGATTGGGGCGGAAGCAACGACCGGGTGGCAGGACTCTTGGCCGGAAATGAACTGGAAATGCCGACAACCGCCGGAGAGACCGATCAGGAGATTGTCCAGGCCGTTCGCAGCGGAAAAATCCGGGAAGAAGTGCTGGACGAAAACGTGAACCGGCTGCTTGAACTGGTTTTTGCCAGCGAAGAAGCTTTTCAGCGGCCGCATTTGGAGTTTAATGTGGAATATCATCACCGGATGTCCCAGAAGGTGGCGGAAGAGTCGATCGTGCTGCTGAAAAACGAAGGGAATATTTTGCCGCTCAAGTTTGGTAAAAAGGTGGCGGTGATCGGCGATTTTGCGGAAAACGCCCGGTTTCAGGGAGCAGGTTCCTCAATCGTCAACCCGACTATTTTGGATCATACCCTTGATTGTTTTGAGCAGTCGGGTATCGTCAGCATCGGCTATGAACCCGGCTTTGAGCGCTACGGTAAAAAGGATCGGAAAAAAATCGACAAAGCCTGCGCCCTTGCAGAGCAAGCGGACGTCGTTCTATTATATATCGGTCTGGATGAAGTGACGGAGGCGGACGGTCTGGACCGGCAGAGTATGGGGATTCCGGACAATCAGATTGAACTGCTGGATGCTTTGCACAGGGTGAACCCGAATATCGTGGCGATTCTTTCCTGCGGTTCCGCCGTGGCCATGCCGTGGATCGATAAAGTGAAAGGGCTGCTGCACGGATATTTGGGCGGACAGGCCGGGGCCAGAGCGATCCTGCGGGTGTTGTCGGGAGACGTCAATCCTTCGGGCAAGCTGGCGGAAACGTATCCGCTTCGTTATGAGGACACCCCGTCCTCCCGCTATTTCCCCGGCAATGAAGCCAGCGCGGAGTACAGGGAAGCCGTTTATATCGGTTACCGCTATTACGATACGGCGGATGTCGATGTTCTTTTCCCTTTCGGATACGGGCTGAGTTATACCACGTTTGAGTATTCCGACCTGCAAATCGATAAGACCGGGGTTACGTTCAAACTGACCAATACCGGCGGTGTTGCCGGGATGGAAGTTGCCCAGCTTTACGTCGGCTGCAGCTCTGGAGAAATATTTAGGCCCAGTAAGGAATTAAAGGGATTTGTCAAAGTATTTATCAATGCCGGCGAGTCCAAGACGGTGTATATTCCGTTTGACGACAAGACGTTCCGCTATTTTAACGTAAAAACAAACGGGTGGGAAATCGAAGAAGCGGACTACATCATCATGGTTGGCGCCTCGAGCGCAGACATCCGGTTGACCGATACCTTGTTTGTGGCGGGTACGGGCGCGCCGGCGCCTTATAACAAGGCGAAGCTTCCGTCCTACTATTCGGGTCAAATCACCGATGTCGGCACCGCGGAGTTCGAAACCCTGATTGGACGCAAGGTGCCGGTTCCCACCTGGGACCGCGCCAAACCGCTCGGGTACAACGATACGATCGAGCAATGCCAGTATGCTAAGGGCGTATTTGCCCGGCTGGTCTATCATGCCGTTGTGTTTGCTTATTGGTTTCTAAGAAAAATAGGGAAACGCAGCACGGCGAATCTGATCATGATGTCGGTCTATCATATGCCGTTCAGGGGAATCGCCAGAATGACCGGCGGCGTTGTCAACATGCCGATGCTCGACGGGATTCTTCTGATCGCAAACGGGCATTTCTTTAAAGGGCTGGCTCATTACTTAAGAGAAAGAAAAAGAAAGTTGAAGCGTGCAAAAGCGAAATAACAGATTGTACAAAAGTTCCACATTGATTTAATGCTAAAATGTTGTCAAAATTAGTATGTGTTCGGAAAATCCGATTACAATCGAATAGTGAGTTTCTAGGAGTGGTGTCATGTCTGTTACGATTCAAGATATTGCCAAAGAGGCGCAAGTTTCGGTAGCAACCGTTTCCAGGGTCATCAATAATTCCAAAGCGGTCAGTCCGGAGTTGAAAAAAAGAGTAAATGATGTGATTCAAAAAAGGAACTTCAAGCCGAATTCTTTGGCCAGAGGTTTAATTATGAATCAAACCAACATCATCGGAATCATCGTTCCGGACATTTCCAATCCCGTATTTGGAGCATTGACCAGGGGGATCAACAGCTTTTGCCAACAGAAAGGTTATACTTTAATGGTTTGTGAATCGGGGGGACAACAGGAAAAGGAAATTGAATTGCTGGGGGTATTGGCCAATAAAAAGGTTGATGGGGTTTTGTTTGCGGGAGTCGACGTTAATTCTACCCTGGTGGAAGAAATGAAAAGGAGAGATTACCCCATCGTGCTGGTCACCCAAGAAGCTTCGGAAGGAGACGAGGTTATTCATACGGTCATTCATGACAATGTGAAGGCTACGTATGATGCGGTTTCTTTTTTAATTGAAAACGGGCATGAAAAAATAGCTTTTATAGGCGGACCGGAAAACGACTATTCCTCCGGACAAAAACGTTTAAAAGGATATGAAATGGCCCTGAAAGAACAGAACATTGAAGTTCCGGATTCTTATATCGAGCATGGGAACTTTTCCTTCGACTCCGGGTATGAGTGCATGAGAAAAATATATGAAGAAAATAGTGTCCTGCCAACCGCCGTCATGGTGTGTAATGATGTCATGGCGATTGGGGCCATACGCTTTTTGAAAAATGTGAAGGTTTCGGTACCTGCCGATATTTCCATTATGGGGTTTGACGACTTGGAGTTCGGCAAGTATTTCAGTCCCGAATTGACAACGGTTCGAATCTCATATTTTGATGAGGGACTGAAAGCCGTGAAGACTCTGTTTAAGCTAATTCATTATAAGCAGCAGGCTATACCAAAAACCCAATTTATTCCGCATAAAATTATAAGAAGAATTAGTGTGCGCAAAATATCTCTTTGAAAGGCGCAAAATTTCTATTGATTTTTACCGAAAATCAGAGGTATAATATACCCACATCAGGAAAAGGTTTTCCTAGAAGTGATTTGGAAAACCTTACTTCTGGATAAATAAGGGCGGATTGGAGGTAAAAATGGGTGCCACTTTTTTAATTATCAGGAAAAGGTTTTCCTAAAGACGATTTTAAAGGGGAGATAAATTTTTTTAGCTATTCAAGAAAGCGTTTCCTATTTGTTTTTGTATTAGAAGGTTAGCAATTTATACTTAGATGGGGGTACTTTCATGACACTGTTAAAAGGGAAAAAATTATGGTTGCCTTTAATTGCGGGTTCTCTTGTTTTTTCGTTGGCAGGATGCGGCGGGAATTCGGCCAAAACGGAGCCGGCAACAAACGGCACAAAAGACCCGGTGACCATCACCTTTTCGTTTGACCAAGGAATCGGGCAGCCGGCGCAAACGCTTGTTGATGAATACAACGCAAGCCAGGATCAGTACGTTGTTAAAACGAAAATCCTGCCGCAGGACGCCAATGTGGTTCACGATGATTTTGTGAATAAGCTGGCCTCCGGCGATAAAAGCGTGGACGTTATGGCTTTGGACGTCGTCTATGTGGCAGAGTTCGCGGCTGCCGGGTGGTTAACCGATCTAACTCCGTATTTTGATCAAGCAACGCAGGATAAATATTTGCCGGGTACCATTGAAACGGCAACATACAACGGTCAACTTGTCGCTTTTCCGTGGTTTACAAATGCAAGCGCTCTCTTCTACCGTAAAGACGTACTCGATCAATTGGGTGTAGAACCTCCTACTACGTATCAAGGCTGGATGGATCTGCAAAGCAAAGTGCAAGGCATGAACGATGTTCAATACACAGGGGTTTTTCAAGCTGCTCTGTCCGAAGCGTTGGTATGCAACTGGGTTGAATATGTAGCCAACAACGGTGGAGAGATCCTGGATGCATCGGGCAAACCGGTTGTCAATTCAGAAAATAATATCGAAGCGACGCAAATCATGCTTGATATGGTCAAAAGCTATGCTCCTCAAGGTGTAACAACTTATACCGAGCCTGAAAGCGAGCAAGTATTCTTGGACGGCAAAGCGCTTTTTATCCGGGATTGGTCCGGATTCTGGAGCCAAGCCAACAAAGAAGGTTCCAAAGTAAAGGATAAAGTGGGCGTTGCCGCTCTGCCGGTTGGCCCTAAAGGAACCGAAGCGCATTCCACTTTAGGCGGTCTGAATTTGGTGATCAATAACTCCGTCGATGACGAGCATAAAGCGGCTGCAGTCGACTTTATCAAATATTTGTCCAGCGAAAGCGTACAGAAGAAAATGAATTTGATCGCCGCCCAACCGCCGGTATTAAAAGAGGTTTATCAAGATTCCGAAGTTTTGAAAGCGAATCCATTCTACGCGGATTTCTATGACATTATTATGAATGGGAAAGCAAGACCGATGTCTCCTCATTATTCTAGAGTTTCCGATTCGATTCAACGTAATATCCATGCGGCGCTGTCGGAACATATCGATATAAAAACGGCTTTGGACACCATCCAAAGTGATCTCGAAGCATTAAGCAAATAAAGAAAATGGACGGTTTGGACTGCAGGCAGGGTTAAAAAGTTGAACTATTGATTGTACGGATCGGGGCAACTTAAATAATACCCGCTTCGCTGCAGTCCATGCCGCCAGAAGGAGTTAATGAGGGAATGAAGAGTTTACAGCAAAGAAAGGAAACCAGAGACGCCTGGCTGATGATGTTCCCTGCGCTAGTTATTTTATTGGTCATTGCGGTTTATCCGATTTTAAGGACATTTTGGTTAAGTCTGCATGAGATGGTGCTTACGGATCCGGGCTCAGGATATCCGTTTGTCGGTTTAAAAAATTATTCCGATATACTTCGGGATGAAAGAGCGGGAGCCTCGATTTTTTTTACATTTAAATTCACGATTGCAACTGTTTTTTTAGAATTAATCGTTGGTTTTGCTGCAGCGATGATTATGAACAAAACGTTTAAAGGCAGAGGATTGGTTAGAGCGGCGATTCTTATTCCATGGGCGATTCCGACTACCGTATCGGCCCTGATGTGGAAATTTATATATAATGACCAGTATGGTTTGTTTAATGATGTGCTGTACAGACTTGGGATGATTGACGGCTATAAAGCCTGGTTAAGCACGGAAAGCGGTACATTCATGGCGCTGGTTATTGCGGATGTTTGGAAGACGGCTCCGTTTATGGCGCTGCTCATCTTGGCGGGGCTGCAAATGATTCCCGGTGATTTGTATGAATCGGCGAAAATCGACGGCGCCAATGCTTTTCAGGCGTTCGCAAAAATTACTTTGCCGATGGTCAAGAGCACTGTGCTCGTCGCTCTTCTTTTCAGAACGATCGACGCGTTCAGGGTATTCGATTTGGTTTCCGTGATGACCGGCGGGGCAAACGGTTCGGAAAGCGTATCATTATATGCTTACGCCCACCTGATGAAGTTCCTGAATTTCGGCTACGGCTCAGCGCTATCGATTCTGATCTTTTTGGTCGTATTTGCCATTAGCTTAATCTATATGAAATTAATCGGCAAAAATCTGGCCTAGTATTTTTCGGAAAGGAGGGAAGTTCCAATGGATTTTAAAATATCGAGGACGTTAAAGTCGAGCTTATTATATGTGTTGGTTTTGTTATTCTTAGCCTTCATTTTGCTGCCCTATATCTGGCAATTTTTAACTTCGATTAAACCGCTTGCGGAGATATCGGCCATTCCGGCCAAATGGATACCTAGCAAAATTAACGTTGAATATTATTTTAATGTATTCCAGAAGCATCCGTTTGCCAGATATTTATTCAACAGCGTGATTGTTGCAACGATCACCACCGTTGTAAGCATTCTAATTGGTGCTTCGGCATCCTATGCCTTGGCGAGACTGCGCTTTAAAGGGAAAAAAGTCATCCTGCTGTCCATCCTGACGATTTCCATGTTTCCCACCATTTCCACGGTCAGCCCTTTGTTTTTAATCTTGAAAAAGATGGACTTGTTAAATACGTATGCCGGGCTTGTTATCCCTTATACAACCTTTGCCTTGCCTATGGCGATCTGGTTATTAACGAACTTCTTCAGTCAACTGCCGAAGGGCTTCGAGGAAGCGGCAACGATCGATGGTTGTTCCAGGCTGCAAACTTTTTTCAGAATTATGCTGCCGCTCATTAAACCCGCCACCTTTTCGGTAGGCCTATTGGTTTTTATCAATTCCTGGAATGAGTATATTTATAGCTTGACTTTTATGACGGACGACAGCATGAGAACGGTGCCGGTTGGGATCGCGTTGTTTCCCAGCAATTATGAACTGCCGTGGGGCGACATGGCGGCGGCGTCCATCGTTGTAACGGTTCCGCTTATCGTGTTGGTTTTAATCTTCCAGCAGAAAATCATTGCCGGCTTAACCTCCGGGGGGATTAAAGGATAGAAACTTCAAAGGGAGAATGAGGATGAATAAAATAAGATTTGGGCTTATAGGTTCAGGGTGGAGAGCTGAATTTTACATTCGTATTGCAAAGGCCATTCCTGAGAAATTCGAATTAACCGGGGTGGTGATCCGAAACCGGGAAAAAGGGGAGGAGTTCGCCCGGAAATTCGGAGTAATCGTCGTCCATTCGCTGGACGAGCTGCTCAAAAGCCAGCCTGATTATGTGGTGTTATCCGTCAAAAGAGGTGTTGTTACCGATTATTTAATCGATTTATTTAAAAAAGGAATCCCCGTTTTGTGCGAGACCCCACCGGGCGAATCGATAGAAGCATTGGAAGAGCTATGGGAGCAGTCCGATAAATACAACGCCAAGATTCAAATCGCCGAACAATATTTTGTGCAACCGCTGTATGCCGCTTGGTTAAAGGTGATTCAAGACGGTAAACTTGGAGAAGTCAGCAATATTAATCTATCGTCCTTGCATGGGTATCACGGCGTCAGCATCATCAGAAAGTTTCTGAACGCGGGATATGAAAACTGTATCATCTACGGGAAAAGGTTTTCCTTTGAGGTCACGGAAACGTACGGACGGGAAGGGATGGTCGTTGACGGGCAGATTTTTACCTGTACAAGAGACCGCTTGACCTTGGAATTCGATCATGGAAAAGTCGCGTTTTTTGATTTTTCCGATCCGGCGCAGTACCACTCGTTTATCCGTACCCGCCAACTGACCGTACAAGGCGTAAGAGGCGAGATCGATGACCTGACCGTGCGATATCTTACGCCTGGCAACGTGCCGGTAACGCAGGAATTAAACCGTATCGACCTAGGCAAATACAACAATCAGGAATGGTCTCATTACGGAATCATGTTGGGTGAAGAGTTCGTTTATAGGAATCCGTTTGCGAATGCCCGATTGAACGATGATGAAATCGCCGTGTCCGCTTGCTTGGAACGGATGGGCGAATATTTGGCTGCCGGAACCGAATTTTATTCATTAAAAGAAGCGCTGCAGGATACTTATATTTCTTTGATGATGGACGCGGCGCTTAAAAATCCGCATCAAGAAGTAAGAACTTCAACAAGAATATGGGCTCAGTAAGCGGATTCCGGGGGACTGACATGTTTAATTTTGATCATCCAATCGAGCTTCAAAATAATAGTAACGATCTGCTCGTGGCAGGAGAAATTCTGATCGATATGATATCCGCGGACTATGATGATGATTTTACATGCCATACTTACCACAGGTTTTTTGGCGGGTCGCCCTCCAATATCGCGATGAACGCGAAGAAATTAGGAATTCGGCCTGTTGTAGCATCGGCTGTGGGGGAAGACGGATTAGGAGCCTTTTTAATCAATGAATTAAACAACGCCGGTATAGATACGAGTTATGTTCAGAGGGCAGCTGATTATTCCACGAGTATGGTCGTCGTCACAAAAAGTCAATCTACGCCGATTCCTGTTTTTTATCGAGGAGCGGATTATCACCTGTCTTACACTGCGGAGCTTGAAGAGGCTTTGAAAAATGCCAAAGTCGTACATTTCTCCTGCTGGCCCCTATCGAGAAGACCGGCGAGAGACACGATTGAAAAGATCATAGCAGCGGCAAAAATGAATCGATTATTGGTCTGTTTTGATCCAAACTACCACCCGATGTTGTGGGAAGACGGTGAAGATGGCGTCCGGTATGTGAAGTCGCTCATCGGGAAGGTGGATATTGTAAAACCGTCCGAGGACGATGCGGAAAGATTGTTTGGCAAACAAACGCCCGAACGTTATCTGGAAACGTTTCTGAAGCTTGGGGCGAAACTTGTCATCCTGACCTTAGGAAAAGACGGCGCCCTGGTTTCCAACGGTTCGGAAACCGTCCGCTTTAGCACATTGGCCACTGAGGTGGCGGATACGACGGGCGCGGGAGACGCTTTTTGGTCGGGATTTTACGCGGCGGCGGTAAAAGGGTATACGATCAGACAAGCCTTGACCCTGGGGTTTGCGGTCAGCGCCTATAAGTTGAAATATACCGGCGCCATTGCCGATTTGCCAAAGCTGGAAGTCATAAAAGACATGTATGGATTACGGGAGGAATAAAAAGTGGCAGTCCATAATCAAGTGCAACTGATCACGTATCCGGATTCGTTAGGAGGTGATTTAAAGACGCTCAACCGCGTTCTCTCCACGTATTTCCCGGATATCTTTAAAGGTGGAGTCCATATTCTTCCGCCGTTTCCTTCCTCGGGAGACCGGGGGTTTGCTCCGCTTACGTATTTGGAAATTGATCCGAACTTCGGCACCTGGGACGAAGTGAAAGCAATTGGCGAAAACTTTGACATATTGGTCGATTTGATGGTGAATCATATTTCGCGGCAGTCACAGTATTTTCAGGATTTTCTCCAAAAAGGCCGGAAATCCGAGTACGCTGATTATTTTATTACGCTGGATAAGATTTGGCGAGACGGAGAACCGGTACAAGCGGATATTGAAAAAATGTTCTTGCGCAGACCGCTGCCGTATTCGGCGTTTACCATCGAAGAAACCGGCCAGGAAGAAAAGGTGTGGACGACGTTTGGAAAAACCGATCCTTCCGAACAAATCGATTTGGATGTAAACTCGCCGAAGGTCAAGCAGCTGTTTACCGACTTCTTTATGCATTTTAAAAGGCATCATGTGAAAATCGTACGTCTTGACGCTGTCGGATATGTCGTTAAAAAATTGGGCACGAGCTGCTTTTTCGTGGAGCCGGAAATCTACGAGTTTCTCGATTGGATCAAAGGGCTTGCCGATTCCTTGGACATTGAATTGCTTCCCGAAGTGCACGCTCATTATTCCATCCAGTACAAACTGGCGGAACGCGGCTATTGGATTTACGATTTTATTTTGCCGTATCGCATTCTGGAGGCGTTCATCAATGAGTCGGGCGAATCTCTGAAGCAGTATCTGAAAACTCGGCCGCCTAAACAGTTTACGATGCTGGACTGCCATGATGGCATTCCGGTCAAGCCGGATCTGGACGATTTGCTGGATACCCAAGAAGCGAGAAAATTAGTCGCTACCTGCCTGGAAAGAGGGGCGAATCTTAGTCTGATTTTATCGGACGAGCATAAAGCCGAGGATGGTTTTGATGTTCATCAAATCAGGTGCTCATACTACTCCGTTCTAAATGGCGATGACGATGCCTATTTGGCTGCCCGGGCGCTGCAGTTCTTTACGCCGGGCGTACCCCAGGTTTATTATGTCGGACTGCTGGCCGGGGAAAACGATCTTGAAAATGTGAAAAAAACCGGGGAAGGGCGGGAAATCAACCGCCATAATTTCACCCTTGGGGAAATCGAACAAGCTTTGGAAAAAGCAGCGGTTCAGAGACTGTTGAAGCTGATCCGGTTTCGCAATGAATATGAGGCGTTTAACGGGGAGTTCCAGGTGCTTAACTCCGCGGCGGATGAAATTCGGCTTTCCTGGCAAAAGGATGAAACGCGGTGCACCTTGTTCGTTAATCTTAAAACGAAGCAGTCGGTCATCGATTACACGGATGAAAATGGTGTTATGAAACAATATTTTGTATAACAGAGGATGTGTTTGAGATGACAGTATTGCCAATTCATAATCACGGATTGAACGCAAGCCGGCTTATTTTTGGGTGTATGGGGCTTGGCGGAGGCTGGAGCCGGGATCCCATTCTAACCGAACATGTAAAGCAGGCGCATGAAGCGGTGGAGGCGGCTTTGACCAGCGGGATCCATATGTTCGATCATGCGGATATTTACGCGTACGGAAAAGCCGAGACCGTCTTTGGCCAGGTGTTGCAGGAAAAACCGGAGTTAAGAGAAAAAATGATCATTCAATCCAAATTAGGGATTCGCTTTCCGGATGAAGTCAGGGGCATTCCGGCGCGTTATGATTTTTCCAAGGCCTACATTTTGGAGAGTGTGGACGGGATTCTTTCCAGACTGGGGATTGACTACTTGGATATTCTGCTCTTGCATCGACCGGACGCGCTCATGGACGCGCGGGAAGTAGGGCAAGCCTTTCATCAGTTAAAAGCATCGGGAAAAGTCCGCTATTTTGGCGTTTCCAACATGAGCGCCGGACAAATTCGTTTATTGCAAACCCATTGCAGTGAGAAGCTGGTGGTAAACCAGTTGGAACTAAGCTTGCATAAAATAGGTTGGCTCGAAACCGGCATCCATGTGAATCAAGACGCGGCGAAGGGCAATATTTTTCCCGAGGGCACGCTCGAATACTGCCAGTTGGAAAATATTCAGCTCCAAGCCTGGGGTTCGCTGGCCAAAGGCTTATATTCAGGAGCCAGCCTGGAGAATGCCAGCGAAAGTGTGAAAAATACGGCTCAGCTAGTTAAACGGCTGGCGGAAGAGAAGCAAACTTCACCGGAAGCGATTGTGCTCGCGTGGCTGATGAAACACCCTGCCGCCATCCAACCGGTCATCGGGACAACCAGCCCCTCCCGAATTCGGGCGTGCGCGGAAGCCGAAAACATCGTATTGAGCCGCGATGAATGGTACACCTTATACGTTAGTTCTCGAGGTGCAGGTTTGCCTTGATTGGAACATCCCGACTTAAACAAACAAACGCTTGGGCCTGATGTGCCCAAGCGTTTTCTTTTGCCGAAGGAACTGCTGCAAATCTATTACTGCGCCTTCACATATTCCGCCGATTTGATCCCGGCTTGGCGGCCGAAAATGATGATCTCCGCCACGGAGTTGCCGCCGATCCGGTTTTGGCCGTGCAGGCCGCCGGTTACTTCGCCGGCTGCAAACAGGCCTGGGATGGCTTGGCCTTCTTTATTCAATACTTCCGTGTTGGTGTTGATTTTTACGCCGCCCATCGTGTAGTGGATTCCGGGGCCGATTTTGATGGCGTAGTACGGACCCGCGGACAAGTCGTTGTCCATCCCGGTCGTTCTGCCGAATTCGGCGTCGTTTTTGTTTTTCACCGCGCCGTTCCACGTGTCCAGCGTCGCTTTCAACGCATCCGCCGGCACGCTCATTTGCTCGGCCAACGCCTCGGTGGAATCCGCTTGGAGCACAAAGCCCATTTTTTCGTACTGTTCGATCGCTTTCACGCGTGATTTCACGCCGGAATCAAATACGAGATAAGCGGATTTTTCCGGCAGTTTATTAATCGCCGCCGTGACATTGTCCCGGGTGTCCATCTCGTTGGTGAACCGTTTGCCTTCGCTGGACACGAGGACCGCGCCTTCCCCGCGAACGGCTTCCCCGATCAGATATGATTTTTCCTGCTGCACGGTCGGGTGAACCTGGATTTGATCCATATCGACCGTCGTACCGCCGAGTTTTTCGATCATCTGAATGCCATCGCCGGTGCTGCCTGTCTGGTTCGTGGTCACATATCCTTGCAAATCCGGCCGAACTTTAGAGATCATATCCATATTGGCGCCGAAACCGCCGGTCGTCACGACAACGGCACCCGCGGTGATCGTTTTTTCATCCGTTTGGTTAAAAAGCACTTTGACGCCGTTTGCCTTGCCGTCTTTTTCCGTAATCTCCTTGACGTCAGCGTTCACGAACAGTGGAATTCCTTGTTCATTAACGTTCTTCAGCAACCCGTTGACAAGGTATTGCCCGACGGCGGAGCCGTCTTCGGGACGGTGGGTGCGTTTTTCGCTCATCCCGCCCGTAATCGTTATATTGTTCAAGCGAATCCCGATCGAATCCAGCCAATCGATCGCCGCTGCGGAATTATCAACGAAGTAGCGGAGCATCTCTTTGTCGTTGGTGTCATGGCCGCCTTTTAAAGTTTCTTCATAAAATAAATCATTGCTGTCTTCGATGCCTTGCTCTTTTTGAAATTTCGTTTCGGAAGCATTCATCCCCGACGAGGCTTTCGTCGTGTTTCCGCCGGCCACCGGCATTTTTTCGAAAATCACCGGGTTCATCCCGCTGGCTTTCGCTTCAAGCGCGGCCGTCATCCCGGCGCCGCCCGCGCCAACGATGATGATATCGTATTTGTCCTTAAGCTGGTCGATTGGCGTATAGCCATTCGTTTCGGACGCGCCCGAAACGGCTTCGGCTTCTTTGCCCGCGTTCTTGTTTCCGGCGTTTTGGCTCTGATTTTGGTTCCCGCCGCCGCATCCCGCCAGTACGAGGACGAGCGAGAGAACGAGGATCAGTGCTGTCGTTGTTTTCTTGGTCATGATTACCCCTCCACTTTCTATGCCTGTTGTTCCCGTTTACTATAGCATGATTGCCTGCAAAATTTTGTGAACAAATTCACAAACCATGTGAAACAACTCATAGTCCGGAAAGCAAACAACGCCGCCAATATCGATCGGCAGCGTTGTTAATACTTATTTTTTCTTGGCAGGTGTCCATTTGTGTCCGCAGTTCATACAGCCGTTTACAATCGTGCTTCTTCCGACAAAGCCAACCAATATGCTGACAGGCAATGAAAAGAATATCATAACGAACCCTAATACCCCCAATATGCCAAAAGCCGCAGAGCTCTGTGCATTGACGGTCAAGAGCATCGCGTTGGAAAGCACAAAGAGGAGAACGCCGAAAAGAATCATGGTGACAAGACAGGTAAACAGGAAGGCGAAGCTGTACCCCCGCTTGTTGGCAACGATCTGCGGGGACTTGCATTTTCGGCAAACAACGGTTTTTTGGTTTGCGCTGTTGGCCGGATTTCCTGCTCCTGGGGACGTAGCGGCAGACGCGCGGCTTGGCGAATTGCCGGCCGCTCTGGCCTGCCCGCTGGCCGTTCGTCCGGCTTGAGGCGCGGATGATCTTTGCGCCGGGCTTGCGGTTGGTTTCGATGGGCGTTGCACTTCCTTAGATTCCCTCCAATTCATAATTCCAGGTCTGTAGACCTATTCGACAAATCTCCCCCAAATCCTTCTAAAGACCGAGCGTAACCTGGTTCCTGCCGTTATTCTTGGACTCGTACAAGGCCGTGTCGACGGATTCGATAATTTGCTCTTTCACAATGCCGGATGATTGGGTGGTGACTCCTGCCGAGAAGGTCACCATAATAGGTTCTCCATGCTCCTCCGGAACCGGAATGGGGGTTTCCCGAACCGCTTTCAGCAGCCTTATTCCGATTTTTTCCGCTTCCTTAAGTTCGGTCTCAGGCATTAAAACGGCGAATTCTTCTCCGCCCCAGCGGGCCACAACATCGGTATCCCGCACATGGCTTTCCAGTTGCTTGGCTACCGTTGACAGCACAAGATCCCCGATGCGGTGACCGTATGTATCATTGATGTCTTTAAAATGGTCCAGATCGATCAGTAATAACGAAAGCGGGCGGCCATATCGATTGGAGCGAATGATTTCTTCGTCAAGGCGCCGCTCAAAATGCCTCCGGTTCGCCAGCTTCGTCAAATCATCCGTAACGGATAGCTCGTACAGCTTCTTTTCGGCGGTTTTTCGGTCGGTAATATCATTTAATACGACGATAATGCCGCTCACCAGACCGTCATCCTCGACGGGATAGGTATCCGCCAAAAACGTGGAAGTCCCCTGGCCGTCCGGAACCTGGAGCTCGAATTGCTCCGTTTTTTTGCGCTGGGCCAGCAGTTGAAAGATTTGATCCACCGCTTCGCCGGATACTTTGGCGCCAACCTCCCAAAAAAAGTGATCCAACACCTCGTCTTGTTTCATTTTCAAAAGCCGGCACATCGCCGGATTGCACAAGTCGATTTTTCCGGTGCGGTCGATTCCGATCATTAAGGCGCGGGAATTTTCCACGAAAATGTTTTGCTTGTTGATGAGTCTGGATCTTACTTTCAGCGCCCGATTCATGATGAAAATGAGCAGTGTACAGATTCCCACCTCCAGCACCCCCGAAAAAACCGCATCCCCGTTGATGCCGCGCATATGCCAAAGGACGTTGACGGCACTGATCACGACACAGGACATCAGGACGAAAACTGATTCTTTCAGAGAGAAAAACAATAACGTCAGAATGATAGGCACGATAAAAATCTCAACGCTGAACACATGGTTCGAGTGTTGAGACCTCAGAAAATCCCAAGCGTAGCTTAAAAAGATAATAATGCCCAACATCAGGCGGATCGCGAAATTTCTTTTCCTGGGGAACGATTTCATCCATAGGGGCGAGGCGACGAAATAGGTAAACACGATCAGGAGCGCGATGGCCAGCAATTGGATCGGCAGCGGAATATGCCCGTAAAACCTGAATTCGATAAAAAGAAAACACGCATATAATAGAAGAACTCCGGTGTTCTTCAGAATGTCGATGATGATATTTTTTATTTTCCCCATCTCCTCGGATAATCCATGCTCATGTCGAAAATTGTAGCCTCCTGGAGAGGGGGACGTCAATGAAAATCTTTGATCCGAAGGACAAAGTTTCCAAGCGGGAGCATCCGCTCATTTCCTCCCGAATTACATGTTTGCGATGGAGAGATAGTTTTCGGCGGCCTACATTTCCTTCTGATATTTGTTCATATAATAGAGGCCGATTGCGGTATGGAGCAGAAAAACGGCTACAACCGCCAGCGTGACCCATAAGGGGGCGGAAATGAGGATCGTCATGTAAGCAATGCCCATAATGAGCCAATGGGTGATGTCGCCGGCTTTCGCTTTGGCCCGATGGCGGATCATCGTGTTCCGCTCATCGCTTATTTCGATTTCCGTCTGCTTTACGAGCTCGGGATTTTTGGATTCATACCGTTTCATATAGAGCTGAGCCACGCTCATCCCGATCAATCCCGCCCCGACGCCGATCAGCATTCCGGATACGGCCTTTACCTCCTCGCTTTTGAAACCGAAGCTGGCCGCGATGCAGCAAATGCCCGCGATCAACGCGGCTATATAAACCGATGTTTTTATTTTCATGATGTCTCCTCCTCATAGATGAAAATGTCTTCTATACGCATACCGAAGTATCGGGCAATCTTGAAGGCCAGGATGATGGACGGATTGTACCGCCCGTTCTCCAACGAGCCGATCGTTTGCCGTGAAACCTTGAGCGCAGCAGCCAGATCTTCCTGACTAATTCCGTCCCGTTTGCGTATTTCCTCAAGCCTGTTTTTCACATATTCACCTCAAATACTTGAAATGGAAAGTTAACTTTACATCAAAATTAACACACTCAAACGCCAAATGTCAAGTTAGCTTTCCGTGTGATCATCCTCTCGTGACGCTTAAAGTATGGGGCTGCACATCAAAAAACCGCCGGAGCGAGATGCCCCGGCGGTTCTTTTACATAGCTTCCATCTTCTGCGCCGTGTACAGGCGGTAGTAAAGGCCGCGGCGGGCGATCAGCTCGTCGTGCGAACCGCATTCGGCGATGCCTTTGTCCGAGACGTACATGATCCGGTCGCAGTTTTTTACGGTAGACAGCCGGTGCGCGATGATGAACGAGGTGCGCCCCTTGAGAAGCTCGTTTAAGCCTTTTTGCAGCAAACGTTCGGTCTTGGCATCGATGGACGAGGTCGCTTCGTCCAGGATCAGGATGCGCGGATCGGCAAGCAGCGTCCGGGCAAACGAGATGAGCTGGCGCTGCCCCTGGGACAGCTTGGAGCCGCGCTCGTTCACCTCCGTCTGATACCCCTGATCGAACTCGCGGATGAACTCGTCGGCGCATACCGTCTTGGCGGCGGCGATAATTTCCTCCTCGGTGGCGTCCAGCCGGCCGTAGCGGATATTGTCCAAGATCGTGCCGGAGAAAATAAAGCTGTCCTGCAGCATAATCCCCATTTGGCTGCGCAGAGACTTCAGCGTTACCTGGGAAATGTCTTCACCGTCGATTAGGATCCTGCCGTCCGTTATGTTATAGAACCGCGATATCAGGTTGACGACGGTCGTCTTGCCTGCGCCGGTCGGGCCGACGAGTGCGATGCTTTCCCCGGCCTTTACATCGAAGGAGAGATTCTCCAGGATGTTAAGGCCCGGGTCATACGCGAAGGTGACGTCGTCAAAGGTCACATTGCCTTTCACCTGCGGCAGTTCCTTCGCGTTCGGAACGTCGCTGACGGTGACCGGCTCATCCAGCGTTTCGAAGATCCGCTCCAGATAAGCGACAGCGTTGATAAAGCTGTTGTACAGGTTGGACAGGTTCAGGATCGGCTGCCAGAAGCGGGCCGCATAGTTGCTCATCGCCAGGATCACACCGAAGGTGACCTCCGCCGGATTTAGCGCAAGCAGGCCGATCATGTAGATCAGCATCGTCACGATCGTCGCCAGATTGTCGACCGAAAACGGAATCAGCGCGTTGTAGTGGATCGCCCGCATCCATTCGCGCCGGTAATTGCCGGCCAGGCGGGTAAAAATCCCCTCATTGCGCTGTTCGCGGGAGAAAATCTGGGTCACGCGAATGCCGCTGATGCTCTCCTGCAAATAAGCGTTCATGTTGGAGCTTTTGTTCGATACCGCTTGCCATGACCGGCGCTGCTTGTTTTTAATCATCAGCATGATGCCGAGGAACACAGGCAGCCCCGCAAGCGTGATCAGCGAAAGCCGGACGTCAACGGCGAACATGAACGCGGCGATAAAGATCAAGTTAAGCAATTCCAAAATAAAGTTGATAATGCCGTTGGACAATACGTCGGAAACCGCGTTGACGTAGTTGACGACCCGGATCAGGATCTTGCCCTGCGGCCGGTCGTCGTAATATTTGAACGGAAGCTCCTGCAAATGCTTGAACAGGTCCGTTCGGATGTCGAAGATGATATCCTGGCCGACGACCGTCATAATACGCGAGCGGATCGTCGCCAGGATCACGCTGACGACGATCGTCGCCAGCATCAGCGCCGACCAGCCCAACAGGGGAAGGACGGCCTTCTCAGGAATCGTCACGTCGACGACGTGCTGCATGATCAGCGGGGCTGACAGCCCGATCGCCGCGGACAACGCGCTGAGTGCAAAGGCGGCGAGCATCGGCTTTTTCTGCCGTTTAATATAGACCATCGCACGCCGGAAGTGCTTGATGTCAAAAGGCGATTCCAGATTTTCGTCGATGTCGAATCTATTCCTTGCCATTTGCCGTCACCGCCCTTCCAACGCCTTCGTTCTGCAGCATAAACACATCGTAATAATAACCCCGCTTCGCCAACAGCTCGGCGTGGGTTCCTTCCTCGATCACGCGGCCGCCGTCGAGAATGAGGATGCGGTCGGCTTCGGCGGTGGTGGACACCCGCTGCGCGATGATGATTTTCGTGCAGGGGTATTCCAGCTCGCGCAGGCTTTTCTGGATATGCTCCTCAGTTTCAAGATCGACCGCCGAGGTCGTATCGTCGAGGATCAGAATCGGCCGGCGGACCGCCATGGCGCGCGCCAGCGCGATCCGCTGCTTCTGGCCGCCGGACAAGCCGACGCCGCGCTCCCCGACGATGGTGTCATATCCTTCGGGCATCTTGACGATAAAGTCGTGCGCCGCGGCGAGCCGGGCGTATTCGACCGTCTCCTCCTCCGGCAGGTCGGGATCGCCGAAGGCGATATTGCCGTCGATCGTATCGGAGAAGAGCAGCACGTCCTGGGTCGCGACGCCGATATTTCCGCGCAGCTCATCGAGCTCAAGCTGCCGCACATCCGTGCCGTCGATGAGCACGCGCCCCTCGGCCACATCGTAAAAGCGCGGGATCAGGTTGACGAGCGTCGTTTTGCCCGATCCGGTCGAGCCCATGATGGCAACGGTTTCACCCGGTTCGACCGTAAAGCTTACATTGTCCAGCACCAGCGCATTGTCATATTTAAAGCTGACATGATCGAATTCGATCCGGCCCTCATAGCGCCGGGGCTTCTCGGCATTATGACCGTTGACGATCTGCGGTTTGGCATAATAGATCTCTACGATTTTGGTCAAGCTGGCGAAAAAGCGCTGAATGTCGTTGATGATGATGCCGATGTTGCGCATCGGGTTGGAGACCGCCCACACCAGCGCGGCAAACGCGGAATATTCCCCAAAGGTGATCCGTCCGTTCATCACGAACAGCCCGCCGGCGATCATCAGGATTACGTTGAAGGCTTGCGCAAACGTCTCCAGATAAGGAAAATAGTCCAGCCATACGAGCGCGGCCGCTTTGTTGGCCTTTGAGAAGTTTTCGTTTTTCTCGATGAATTTCTCGATTTCGTACTTCTCGCGGGCGAAGGCTTTGACGACGCGGTTGCCCGAAATATTTTCCTGGGTCGTCGTGTTCAGCTGGGACAGCCGTTCGCGCAGGTCGACATACATGGGGCGAACGCGTTTCGCAAACATGTAGGCCACAATGAAAATCGGCGGCGACAGGATCAGCAGCCACCAGGTCAGCTCGGCGTCGATGGTGAAAAAATAAACAACCGCAGCAACGAAAATCGTCAGCGATTCGATGATCGTTTTGATAATCCACGCCATCGAGTGGCGAACCATGTCCAGGTCGCCTGTCATCTTGGTCATGAGATCGCCGGTGCGGTTGTGATCGTAGTAATGCATGTCCTGTTCCTGGATTTTGTCGTACAGATAAATGCGGATGCGGTACAGCATGTTTTGCGAGGCCCGCTCGTACTGCATCATCGTTAAGTAAGCCAGACCCGTGCGCAGCAAGGAAAAGCCGACCATTCCCAGGCAGAGCATAATCAGCAATTGCCGTTCTTGCGTCAAGTTTTGCATGGCATCGGGCCCGGCGATAAACGTATCGACGATACGCTGGCCTATGTACGGATTCACGATCATGAGCGAGGAGCCCACGACGGAGAGGATGAGTGCCAGTATGTACCTAGTCCTGTCCCCGCGCAGATTTTGCCACAGCCATTTTAGTTCAAACATCTGATCACCTGCTTCTGTTTGTTCTCTCATTTAAGCTGAAAGATGATTTTTCCAATTTGCAAATCATGGAGATTATACCATATCCATCAGCAGGTAAAACCCGCATATTCCCGCATGTTTTCACGTAAGACTGCGTTTTCTTCATGGAATCATCCCTTTGCTTTTATTTCGTTACATTATTTAGGATATGAACTGGATATTAAGTTTTTTTATTGGTCTGAACAAAAAATGACGAAAAGAGGGATAGGGTTCGTGTCTTGGTGACTCGTGTCTCGGTGTCTTGGTGTCTTGGTCTTGGTGCCTTGGTGTCCCTGTCTGCTGCTTGCCTTTGCACGATTATCCCTCTCGTTCAGGGAGCAGTGGTTGGGGGCTAGAGCAAGGGTTCCCCAAAAAGAGAGAAAAAAAGAGAGGGGGAAAAAATGTGGCGGTTCAGGTGAGATTTTCGGCTTGAAAAGGGAACGTACGTTTGATATAATGAAATAAAGCGAACATACATTCGTGAATTCTTGATTCGGGGGCGAGCGAACATGGAGGTCAATGCGGGAACGGAACTTCAACCATTCAACAGCCGTTATAACAGCGAGCAGGCCTGCGTGGAGGCGCTGATCGCAATGAAGTGGCCGAACGGCTTCGTCTGCCCGCGCTGCGCTCACACCCGGTGCAGTCGTCTGACTTCCCGGCATATCCTCTTGTTCGAGTGCGGAAAGTGCAAGCATCAAACGTCGGCTTTGGTCGGTACGATTTTTGAACGAACGCATTTGCCCCTGCCCAAGTGGTTCAAAGCGCTGGAGTTGTTCTTGCTCCCCGATGGCATCTCGGCGATGCGGCTGAGCCAGGTGATCGAGGTCACCTACAAAACCGCCTGGTTGATGCTGCACAAAATACGCCATGCCGCCGGGGAGTTCGATGCCCAGGAGTTGCTGAGCGGAGACGTGAAGGTGAACAGCGATCTGTACGGGTGCGATCCGTCCCGGTGTCAGTTTTCGCATCCGTATGCCACGGCGGTCGTAGCGGGATGCACGGTGACGGAGTCGGGCGAGCCGGAGCAGGTCAAAATCCGCCTGGTGCCTCATAAGAGAGGGGACGGAAAAAGGGCAAACCGTCTCGAACTCGCCGCGTTCATCAACGGGCATGTGGATGTCCGTACATCGGCGGTACAGTCGTTCCCTCTAGCCTTTCGTCTGTATACGCCCTTGCGGAAAGTGGTGAGAGAGGCGTGGGAATCGCTGAAGAGTACGTATGTAGCCTTGGGACTGAAGCATTTGCAGGCGTACCTGAACGAGTACACCGGACGCCGCCGGTTGCACCTGCCCGGAGCGGAAGAAACGATGCGGCAGAAATTACTGAGCATGTGTGTGGCGATTCCGGCGATCCCTTACCGCCGGCTGATCGCCCGCCAACCGAACCAGCCCCTTGCGGCTGCGGCCTGATCGTGGCGCTTGCACGGTGGGGGGAGTTTGACGAAGATCAACTTAATGGGTAGGGGTTAGCTTAATGCGGATCAACTTGATTGGTGTGAGCTAGCATGAACGGTGTGGGCGTTGCTGCAAACGGAAGGGTTCAGGCTACAGCAAAATCACGGTTTTTTCGTTTCACTCGCGTCTTGTCCTCGATCTCCTGTCCGGTCTGTTTCACCTCCCCTAAACCTGATTCTTTCTCCTAAGTCCGTCTAAATTATCTCGAATCTATGTGCTTCTCCACCAAATATTTTCTTCTCCCAAGCTTGTCTGTTTCTCGGCTCCCCTGATCAAAAGGGATAATCGTGCAAAGCGCCTGGACAGCGAATGCGATGATCTGCCGCCCAGCAGCCCAAGAAAAGAATACTTTAATTCGTTTGGCAGTTGATTTAGGTCGGAAGCGGTGTTTTTCTATTTTGCCGGCCGACTTTCTTAATTCTTTGAAAATAGGTACAAAAAATGGCGCTATCGCGGGACTTTACATATATTAGGTATTGGGCTTTACATATATTTTAAAGCCGCTGACTCTTCAGCGGTTTTTTCGCGTTTTCCGGTAAAGAATTATCGCAAAAATAAATTACCCACAATTTAGGAAATAGGGCGGCGTTTTTTTACATAGATTTAACAAAGGGGGAGGACGTTCCATAAGGCTTACATGAGCGGTGATAATAACATTTTTGCAAACGCTTACTGCTCGGGTTTCTAGAGGCATTAGCAGATTGGCTTGTTTTCCGCATAGGTCTAAATCCTTCACATTATCATCCTTTTCCTTACAAAAAAAAGCAGACACGGGATTAATAACTTGCCGCGAATGGGAGGGGGTTTTTGGATCGGGCCATTTTATCAAAAGCCTTTAACGAAAATTTAATATCCCCTTAACGATGCATGAATTGAATGAATCCAAGCTAAAGCGTATCATTTCCTTCGATCATCAATACTTTGACTGGGAGGGAGTTTGGGAGTGAAAAGTAGGGTTGCGCTGACAAGCCGGGTGCTTGCGGTGGTTATGCTTTTAACCTCGTTATTCTCGGCGGGGTATGTTCCGGTTCGGCCGGCGCTGGCGGAGTCCGGGGACGTCAATGTGTTTGCCGGCGCGGGCGTAACGGCCACGGCAAACGGAGAAATATCGGACGTTTTAGCCCCGTCGAAAGCGATTGACGGAAATTTTACAGGTAGTAAATGGTCTTATGAGGGAGATACGTTGTCCCCTGACGCGCAGAACCCTTATTGGCTCAAAATCGACGCGGGTGCCGAAGCGACGGTGCACAGGTTCGTGGTGGCCCATGCGGGCGCGGCGGGCGAACCGGACGGCTTCAACACCCGCGATTTTATGATTGAAACCAGTTCCGATGACGTGCATTGGACGACCGCGGTGACGGTGACGGACAACACGTACGGAACGACGAATCATGCATTGGATACGCCGGTAACGGCCCGTTATTTTAAGTTGAACATCACCGATCCGGGGGATGCGAACGAAAACGGGAACTATCAGGCGAATATCTATGAGTTTGAGGCTTACGGTGCGTTTGGGGAAAATCCGGCTGCCGTACCGGTGACCGGTATTACGCTGGACAAGCATAACCTGGAACTGGCTGTGGGCGACACGGACCGGCTGACGGCAACGGTTGCGCCTAACGATGCGACCAATGCCGCCTATACATGGGCGTCGGATGACCCGGCCATCGCCGAGGTGAGCGCCGACGGTCTCGTTACGGCCAAATCGCCGGGTACGACCGGAATCACCGCGACCACGGCGGATGGCGGTTATAAAGCGACCGCGCTGGTCGCCGTCACGGAGGCGGCATCGGTAGCTCTCGCTGACGGACAACTGATTGCGAAGAACAGCGTTTGGACCTATCTCGACAACGGCACCGATCAGGGAACGGCCTGGCGCGCCGTCAACTTTGACGACAGCGAATGGAAGACGGCTCCGGCTTCGCTTGGATATGCCGGCAGCAGCAAACCGCAGCCGACAACCGTGATCGAATACGGCTCCAGTGCAAGCAATAAATACATTACGACTTATTTCCGCAAGGAATTCCAGGTAGCGGATACGGATGCGATTAAACAGCTTTCCGCCGCTTTGATCCGTGACGATGGCGCGGTCATCTATTTGAACGGTCAGGAGGTGCACCGCACGAATCTGCCTCAAGGCGCCATCACGTACAATACGCTTGCTCCCGAAGCGGTGGGCGACGAGCGGGACGAGGAACATTTCGATATCGATCCTGCCCTGCTTGTTGACGGCACGAACGTGATTGCCGCGGAAGTCCATCAGCAGCGCGCAGACAGTTCCGACCTCTATTTTTCATTAGAACTGAACAGTTCCGACTCGACCCCGCCCGTACTTGGAAAAAATCAAGGGCTGCTGGGCGAATATTACACCAACAACGGCGATATGCCATTTAATTTTGTCGAACACAAAGCGACCATCGTTGACTCGCAGATCAACTTCACGAATCTCGACCCGGTCCTGCAAACCTGGGTGGGCAGACAGGACGACGCCAACGTGCGTTGGACCGGGCAGATCATGGCGCCGGAATCGGGCGATTATACGTTTTACATGATCGGCGACAACGGATTCAAGTTATGGATCGACGATCAAGTCGTCATCGACCATTGGGTGAACGACTGGGACAAGGAGCAGACTAGCCAGCCGGTGACCCTGGAGGGCGGCGTCAAATACAAGTTCAAGGTGGAATATTTCGAGGATTTCGGCGGCTCGAACCTGTATTTGCGCTGGTCGACGCCGAACATGCTCAAGGATATCGTGCCAGCAACCGCTTTTTATTTGCCGGAAAACTATACCGGGCCGATCTCGGGCAACTTGGAAGCAGACGGCCTGACCGTTTCGCTTAACCTGATGGCGGATCTGAGCGATTTGCCGTCCGCTTTGAAGGATCACCTGACGGTAAAAGCCGGCGGTAGAGGGCTTAAAGTCGAAAGCGTGGAGCAGGGCGCCGAACCGTCCGTTCTTAAGCTTAAGCTGGAGGCTACCGTCAAGCCCAAGGAACTCGTAAATGTCGTTTACGACGGGCAAGCCGGGCTGAAGTTTGCCGGCGGGGGAAGCGTGGACAGCTTTACCTTCAGTCCGGTCAACCAATCCGAAGCTGTTGACTATTCACCGAAGGATATAGCGATGTCCCTTTACGGCGACGCGAAAACGACCCGTTCGTTTGCCTGGTATACCTCATATGAGATCCCGGATAACGCGCCAGGCAATATTTTGGACAGCATCGTGGAAGTCGTCCCTGCCGATCAGGATTTCGATTCGGCGGCGGTGATGCGTTTTGTCGGCGATGCTAAAGATACGCAGATCCTTAAGAACTTAAATCTTGGCAGCACCACCGGCTCTTTTATCAGCCATAAGGCGATTGCGACGGGCCTTGCTCCCGGAACGGCCTACAAATACCGGGTGGGCAGTGACGGCAACTGGAGCCAAACCGGCCGCTTTACGACCGAGGGTAATACCGAGAACGAATACGATTTCCTGTATATGACGGATTCGCAGGGCGCAAATACCGAAGACTACCGAGTCTGGGCCAATTCGCTCAATAATGCCTTGGACGACTATCCTGACGCAAGATTTCTGGTCATGCCCGGCGATTTGGTGGATGCCGGAGCGAACGAAGGACAGTGGAGCGATTATTTCGGACAGCCTCAGGACTTGCTGATGAATCTGCCGTTGATGGCGACGATCGGCAACCATGAGGGGCCGAACAACAACAATTTTTTCTATCATTTTAATTTGCCGGACGACTCGCACACTGATCCCAAACCGAGAGGTACGGTCTATTCGTTTGATTATGGGCCCGCTCATATCATGGTATTGAATACCGGCGATATCCCTTGGGACGCGGCCCAAACGAATTCGTTCAATAAGCAAATCGAGTGGCTAAGAAAAGAAGTGGCTCAAACGGACAAAAAATGGAAAATCGTAGCCTTCCACAAAGCGATTTATTCCGTGGGCAATCACGCTACCGATACCGATATTGCAGAGTTGCGGAAGAAGCTTTATCCGGTGCTGGACGAGCTTGGGATCGACCTTGTTTTGCAAGGGCATGACCATACTTTCATGAGATCCTATCAAATGTACAACAACCAACCCGTGACGAATGTGAAGAAGGACGAGAACGGCCGGCTGCTCAATCCGGACGGAACGCTTTATATGATCAACAACTCGCCGGGACGGAAATATTATCAAATCAATCCAAACGCGGACAAGTATTACGCCGCGACTTATCAGCAACCGAATAAACCGATATATTCGGGCGTTCATATCACAGAGGACAGCCTGACCATCAGCACCTATATTTCGGGTGAAGATACTCCGTTCGACAAATATACGATCGTCCAAAACAGCGAAAAGCCAAATCCGGTTGAAGGGCTGTCCGCCAAGATGGTTGACGGCAAGAAAACAGAGCTTTCCTGGACCAAACCGGCCGACAAAAACGCCGATGACGCTGTTCGAGGTTTCCGGATTTACGAAGTGAACGGTAGACTGGGCCCGAATTGGAGTGTCTACGTATCGGCAGTCGAAGGCCAAACGGACTATCGATACACGGTCGACAATACGGATCCTGCTTTAACGTACGAGTTTGCGGTCAGAGTAGTGGATAAACGGGACAATTCGGACATTCGAACGGCCATTTTGCAGGGCAATGTGCCGCCCGCGCCGACTGCTCCGGTGGTCGACGACGCGCGCAACACGTTTGGCTGGACCGTGGTTCCGGGTTATGACGAGCCATCCGCTTACGAATATAGCGTCGATGGCGGCAAGACCTGGCAGCCGGTAACGGCCAAACCGCAGCCGGTAGGGGATCATGATTACCCCGCAGGCACGGTGCTGGTGCGCGTGAAAGGGGACGGAGCGGCAGGAACGGCAGCCGGTTTGCCGCTGGCTTCGGATAAACCGTTTACCGTGAACGGAGTTCGGGATACGTATGCCCTGTCGGGCGTCCTCAAGAGAGAAAACCAGCTTAAGGTGGACGTTGAGGTCGAACGGTTGGCCGATTACACCGGATCCGCCTACGTGGTGTTTGAGCTGCTGAATGGAAACGAGCCGCTGCTGATCAACGCTATTCCGCTGCAGGACGGCAAGCTAAATGTTTCCCAATATTTTAATGTCAGCGGAGACAAGTACAGTGTCAAAGTGTTTGTGTTCGACGAGTTTAACAGCAACCTTGAAGTGCCGCTCCAGCTGGCGAAACCGGTTGTGTTTCAGTAACGGACAGAAAGAGAGGACAATACGGTGAAAAAATATGTGGCGGCCATCCTGGCGTTGTTGTTCGTGCTTACGCCGGTTTCGGTTTACGCCGCGACTTCCTTCACGCTGGAGTTAAGCGTGAAGGAGGTGCTGCGCGGCGGCGAAATTACGCTTTCCGGAACGGTGGCGGACGAAACGGACGACGTCGTGGTCAA
Source organism: Paenibacillus macerans (assembly GCF_023715465.1). Classification (GTDB taxonomy): domain Bacteria; phylum Bacillota; class Bacilli; order Paenibacillales; family Paenibacillaceae; genus Fontibacillus; species Fontibacillus macerans_A. The sequence continues at coordinate 476,018 of NZ_JAMBOE010000004.1, read as the reverse complement.
AATTGTGAGTCCGAATCAAACGGTTTTATATATCGATGTTATCTCTGCCCAAAACGGCGTTTATTCGCAAACGGTGGCGATTCCGGAGACGGAAGACCTGGCGCCCTCCGGCGTTTATACGGTCATTGCCGGCAACGGCGGCTTGACTCAGTCCGGCACGTTTGCGATTCCGCGCAAAGGCGGAAATAATCCCGAGGAGCCTTCCAGACCAAGTAACCCGAGCGGAGGCTCGAATTCGAATCCCGTCACAACGACTCCACCGGCGAATAATTCCGATTCCAAGGACATTCCGCCGGCCGCGGGACAGGTGAGCGGCGCAAACGTTCAGCCGGAATTGGCCAAGGACGGCCGATATATTGCCGGCAGCGATGTATTGGCGAAAGCCGCGCAGCAAGCGAGCGATGCGGTGACGATCGAACTGCCCGCATCCGCCGCGGAAGCCGGATCGGCGCTGGAATTCCCGGCGAAATCGTTAACCGGACTGGAGGATCGCGAGATCGATCTGATCGTAACGTCCGGCAACCGAACCGTCCGTTTCCCGGCAGGCTCACTGGCGGTTTCCGCCGATGAGCTCACGCGAGTCCGCATTGTGCTGAACGCGGCCTGGAGCGATGAAGCCAAGGCGGTGGTCGAGCAGTCGCTGCGCGCAAATCCTGACTATACATCCACCGGCGTTGTGCTCTCCGTCGTGATACAACTGATCTCCGGCGACAACGTGACGGAAATCCATCAGTTGGACAAACCTGCTGAGGTAACGCTGAAGCTGACGGACGAGCAGGCGAAGCAGATTTCTGCGGATCTTGCCGGTGTTTATTATGTGGACGGCAAAACGCTTGTATATACGCCTGGTACGGTGAAGAACGGAACGTTTAACTTTACCGTTGGGCATTTCTCCTATTACACGATTCTGCAATACAGCAAGACCTTTGTGGATTTGGTCGGGCACTGGGCGGAAAACTCCGTCAAATCGCTGGCCGCCAAGGGTATCGTAAAGGGCGTCGACGAAAACCATTACGCGCCGGGCCGCAGCATCACCCGCGCCGAATACGTCGCTTTGATCATGCGGACGCTTGAGCAATCGGGCAAACCGCTGGCAGACCAAAGCACCGAGGGGACATTTACGGACGTGCCGGCCAGCCAATATTACACCCGGAATGTGGCTGACGCTGCGGCGCTTGGCATCATTACCGGATATAACGGCAAGTTCCGGCCGAACGACCAAATCACCCGTGAGGAAGCGGTTGTTGCGCTGGTCCGCGCTGCGGATTATTTCAACCTGGCGGCGAACGGGGGGCAGCCCGCTTTTGCCGATGCCGGCAGCATTTCCGGCTGGGCGAAGGCCGCCGTTGACAGCGCATGGAGCAAAGGCCTGATTCAAGGCGACGGGCAGAAATTCAGCCCGGACCGGGCCGTGAACCGCGCCGAGGTTGCTGTTATGGTTAAACGGCTGATTACGGACAGTTCTCTGTAAGTGCAAAAAAGAAGGAGGAGAACCAAACGCAATGAAGAAGAGGATTTTTGCAGCGCTCATGACGGTGCTGCTGCTGAGCGGCTTGGTCCAGTCGATGATTCCGGGCGCCGTTCCCGTTTCGGCCGCGGCCGCGGGCCCTGCGGTCCAGGGAGAACCGACGCGGAATGTCGCTTTGAACGCGACCGTGACGGCCTCGGGGCAATGCAACAGCAATGAAGCCGCCAAATTTGCCGTCGACGGCAAAACCGACACGAAATGGTGCGACAATACGAACGCCAAAATCAAATGGATGAAGCTTGATTTGGGCCAAGTGTACAACATCAATGAATGGGTCGTCATCAACGCGGGCATCAACGAAAGCAACAGCCCGTTCTGGAACACGAAAAATTTCCGCTTGCAAAAAAGCGCTGACGGCAAAACCTGGACGGACGTCGATGTCGTTCAAAACAATGCGCAGACGATCGTCGACCGCTATTTGCCGGAGCCTTTTTCCGCCCGGTACGTCCGGTTTTACGTAAGCAAAGGAGCATATGACTCCAATACCGTGCGCTTGTATGAGCTTGAGCTCTACGGGGTTGATGCCGGTCAAACGCCGGCTTATCCGCCGGCCAAACTCGATCCGGTCGACTATGTGGACCCGTTCATTAACACACTCGGCGACAACGGCCAGACGAACCCGGGACCTTCGATGCCGTTTGGCCTCGTTTCCCTGGGGCCTGACAGCGATGGCGGAGCGTTCAGCGGGTACTACTACCAGGATAAGAACCTGAAGGGTTTCTCGCACCTGAGATTCAGCGGTGTAGGCTGCAGCGGGGCGGGCGGCAATATTTTGATGATGCCGGAAACCGGCTCTTTCACGAAAAACGTCAACGAATACAAGCAAAAATACGATAAAGCCAGCGAACAGGCTTCCGCCGGATATTACGCGGTGAACCTGAACTCCGGTGTCGGCGTTGAGTTGACCGCTTCGGACAATGTGGGCTTTCATCGTTACACGTTCCCGGCATCGGCAACGACCGGCTCTGTGCTGGTCGATCTGTCCAACTCGTATGCCGGCATGATCGACGCCAATCTTAAAGTGGAAAACAACAAGGAAATTTCCGGCATGGTCAAATCGAAAAACGTCTGCGGAAACGGATATTACGTTATGTATTACTCCATCCAGTTCGACCATGACTTTGGTTCCTACACGTCCTGGCAGGGCGATGCGACGGGAACGGACGCGGTGCGCAGCGGGTCAAACAGCGGCGTGTGGGTGAACTTCGAAAACGCCGCCGGCAAAGTGATTCAGGCGAAAGTGGGCTTGTCGCCGATCAGCGTGGAACAGGCCAAATACGAGCGCGATCACGACATCGAGGGCTGGGATTTCGATGCTCAGCACGCCAAGATTCGCGGCGCTTGGAGCGATTTGCTCGGCAAAGTGGAGATCACCGATGCCGACGAAGAGAACAAACGGATTTTTTACACGCAAATGTACCATACGTTCCTTCATCCGAAAAACGTAACCAGCTCCGTCGGTACCTTCAAAGCGGGCCGGGACGAAAACACGATCCGGCAGGCTTCCGAGCTGGGCGACGATTTTGAGTACTACAACGGCTGGGCGACCTGGGACGATTTTCGCAAATACGCCTTGTTCTCCGTGCTGACGCCAACGGAATACAACAACATGGTGAAATCTTTGGCGGATCTGTACGAGACACGCGGCACCTATACGCAATTTGGGGACGGATACTGGCCGAGCCCGACAGTGCGGAACGAGTTTAACGGCGCGGTCCTTCTGGACGCATATGCCAAGGGATTCCGGGATTTTGACGCGTACGCGGCGCTGAAGGGCATGGGCGTCGACGTGAACAACTTCGGCGATCAGGATAAAGTATCGGGTCAGTTGGAAAAAGCAAAAAGCGGTTACTTCCCGATGAAACTGGCCGAGCTGCTCGGCGACAAAGCGACGTACGAGAAATACAAGCAGGTTGCCCTGTCTTACAAGGACCTGTGGAATCCGGATCAGACCGACGAAAACGGAGACAAGATCGGGTTCTTTACCCCGAACGGGATTACCGTTAACAGTGGGGATGTGACGGCAGTGGACAGATACGCCTACCAGGGAAACCTGTGGCATTATCGCTGGTCCGCTTCACAGGACATGAAGGGCTTGGCTGAACTGATGGGCGGCAAAACGGAAATGGCCAAGCAGTTGACGGACTTTTTCACTAGGGACGAATATATGGCCGTCAACGAGCAGGATTTGGACGCGCCGTATTTGTTCAACTACCTGGGTTATCCGTATTTGACCCAATATTTTGCCCGCGAGTACACGACGGAAGTGGTGACGCATAAATACCATAATCACGGTGCGTATTCGTATCCTCTGAAATCGCGCCTGTACCGGGCCGACCCGGAAGGCTACCTGCCGTCGATGGACGATGACGCGGGAGCAATGGCTTCCTGGTTCGTCTACAGCGCGATGGGGCTGTTTCCCGCCAATCCGGGCGACGCGGCTTTCCTGATCGGATCGCCGATTTTCTCGGAAGTGAAGCTGCATCTGGACGGCGGCAAAACGTTTACGATCAAAGCGGACAATGTGTCCAGCGAAAACCGGTTTATTCAATCCGCGACGTTGAACGGCGGAGAATTTGATCAAGCCTGGATCAAGTACGAGGATATAATGGCCGGCGGCACGCTGGAATTCGACATGGGTTCGGAGCCGAACACCGCCTGGGGCGCCAAGGCCAAAGCGGCACCGCCGATGACCAACTACGGCACCGATTTTGACAACTCGTTGTCCCGTCAAGCGCTGATCGCCGAAGGCTCGGACTGGAAATACTACGACAAAGGCCAATACGCCGGCGATGGCTGGACAGGCGCGGCCTATGACGACAGCGCGTGGAAGTCGGGTCCGGCGCCGCTCGGATACGACAACAAAGGCTACGCGAAAACAGTTGTCAGCTATGGGCCGGACGGCAACAACAAGTACCCGGCGACGTATTTCCGCAAAACGTTCGAGGTCGCGGACACCGCAGGCATCCTCGAACTGGACGCCAGCCTGGTCCGTGATGACGGGGCTGTTGTGTACCTGAACGGGCATGAAGTCATTCGCACCAATATGCCAACCGGCCCGGTAAGCTATAACACCTACGCCAATGCGACCGTTAATGACGAGCGGGACCGGAATGTTTATCAAATCGATCCTTCCCTGCTCGTGAAAGGCACCAACGTGTTGACCGCAGAGGTGCATCAAGTCAATGCGACCAGCTCGGATATCGCCTTTGACTTCGGACTTGTCGCGGTGAAGGAAATGGCGAAGCCGGCCGCGCCGACCGGACCGGTCGTGGACGATACGGCCAACACCTTCGGCTGGACCAACGTGCCGGGCTTCGAGCAGCCGTCCGACTATCAATTCAGCACGGACGGAGGCCGCACCTGGACGATTGCCACAGCCAATCCGCAAATCGTGGGTCCGGTCGCTTACGGCGCGGGCGTTGTGCAGGTCAGAATCAAGGCGAACGAAAGCCTGGGCGTAACCGCTGGGGAGCCGCTGCTTTCGGATGCTGCATACACCTCCGACATAAAATGGGACGTGTTTGACCTGAACGCCGATGTCAAACGGACCGGCAATATGGTCGTTGACGTGTCAGGCACGCTGAAAGGCGCTTATGCGGATTCGGCCGTTGCTGTCATCCAATTGATGAACGGCGGCCAGCAGGCTTTTGTATCCAGCGCGGTGCCGGTGGCAACCGGAAACTTTGATCTGACGCAAAGCTTCAACGTCAACGCCAGCAAATATCAGGTGAATATTTACCTGGTCGACAAATACGACGGCAACATTTATGATTCGCTCTGGCTGGCCGAGCCGATCGTCTCGCAGGCCGAACCGCAGCCGGACCCGGGTACGCCGGGCGGTGAAGAGCCGGGGCAACCGGGCGAAGAAGAACCGCTGCCGGAGCCATTGCCGGTACCGGTGAAAACGCCGGATGTGCCGGAACCAGCGGTGGAGCCGGAACCGCCGGCGGAAACGCCAAAATTCGAGGCGGCAAACGGGAAACTGGCGATCCAATTTGAAGCTTATACCGGCTTGTCAACGGATATGCACCCTAATGGCAAGCCGTTAGATACGGAACCGAACAACGGCGGAACCGTGGTCAAAAACACCTTTGATGGCGCATGGCTGGCATATCAGCGGGCCGATTTCGGAACGGCGGGGATGAACCGGATTCAAGTGGTTTATGACGCCCCAACCGGGAGAGCGCCGGCTGACGCCAGAGCGGAGATCCGTCTGGGCTCGGTAGACGGGACCCTGATCGGCACCGTAGCGCTGACGAACACCGGCAGCAGCTGGGGGACGTACCGGACCGCCTCGGCGAACCTGAACACCACCGTCACCGGTGTCCAGGATGTATATATCGTGCTGAAAGGCACGACGACGGGCTCGCTGCCGTATATCGGCAATTTCGACAGTTTCACGTTCGATAAGACCAGAAGCGATTATGCTCCTCTGGAGCTGGAAAAATACGATGCCTGGTCAACCGATGTCAATCCGGCCAACAACGGTCCACTGAAAACGGAAAACGGCAATAACAGCCAGCAAGTAGCCAATACGTTTGACGGCGCATGGCTGGCTTACAAGGGAATGGATTTCGGCAGTGGGGGCGTGAACCAGTTCTCGGTCACCTATGCGGGCAACTCCACGAACACGGCGGCCAACTCGAAAGTCGAAATCCATCTTGGCTCCGTGGACGGCACCTTGGTGGGTACGGTTGCCACGCCGCCGACGGCAAGCAGTTGGGGCACCTATGCCACGGTAACCGCCGACTTGACGCAGACCATAACGGGCGTGCAAGACCTTTATGTGGTGTTCCGCGGTACGACCGGATCGACCTACAAGTACATCGGCAATTTCGATAAAGCCAGCTTCTCGTTAAAGTAAGACAAGAATTTCAAAGCGGAGCTGTCCGAAACGTCATCATTTGACGTGCGGGCGGCTCCTTTTATATCATTGTTTGTTCACATTTTTTAGGAGAAACACCTATTGATTAACGGCAAAAGCGGCATTATAATGTGAATGTAAATTGAATAACCAGTCAGAAAATATTCATAATGCGAGGGCATCATTCCTATGAAGGACAACGCTAAGACAAAAATCAAAAAAGCCGCAGAGGAGCTGATTATACAGAAGGGATACAAGGACACGACCATACAGGATATTGCAACAATGGCCAAGGTGGCGGTGGGGACCATTTACCGCTATTACAAAAGCAAGGACGACATCCTCATCGACATAGGCCGAATGGATTTGAAGGATTTTTCCATTTCTCAGGACCTCCGGCGGAAGGAAATTATGGAGGCTGCTCTTCATGTTTTTGGGACAAAAGGGTACAGCCGCACAAATATCGAGGATATAGCCCAAGAAATCGGCATGTCCAAAGGCTCGATTTATCAATATTTTAAAAGCAAAGAGGAGCTGTTCATATCCACCATTAAGGAATCTTCACAGATGCGGACCCTTTTAAAGCTTACCAAGTTTAAGCAGGAAAATCTAAATATAGAGGAGGTTTTGGCTGAAATCGGCAGGGTGTTTTTATCTATTTTCAAAGATCCGCGAAGAATCAAGCTCATGCGGATTATTATCGGAGAAACGCCTAACTTTCCGGAAATAGGGGAACTGTTTTTCCATGAAGTCATCGAAAAAACCTCCGAGCACATCGGCAACATGTTAAAGCCCTATGTGTCCAGTGAGCTAGATCCCGTTCTTTCGATTAGGCTGTTTATCGGTTCGATTTGGTCGTTTGTGATTTTCCAAGAGATGGTTCCCCTGAAAGACAGGAAATATGAGCATGAAGCGATCATTAAAGACGCCATACGTATTTTTCAGCATGGAGTTCTGAATGAGAATCGACCTTGAAATGGGAGTGAATATTTATGAAAGTTTTAATTTCACCCATGTCGGCGATGGTAGAGACCAAAGGACCTTTTTCAAGAACAGCCGTATTGGCAAACGAATTTATGGAAAGAGGTCATGAAGTAGCGTTATGCGCACCGGAAGATGACAATTATTACAGTATAAATAAAGTGCAAAATTATTATGCACCTGTACCTTCACCCTTAGGGATGCCTGTATTGATCGGCAAGGGGATGTTTAAGCTGTTTCAACACTTAGGATTTCAGCCCAAAAAGAAAGCCAACAGCTTTGAAGATATTTTACATTTTATAGGAGCCATTGATAGACGGTATTTTCGAAAAGATGTGTCCAGCATTAGAAAAGCAATTCAAGCGTTTAAACCCGATGTGATGTATTCGGAATTTAGAATATCAGCGATTGTTGCCGCCCGGTTGGAGAAAGTGAAAATTGCTACTGGCTTCAGTTATCCGGTGCAAAAAAGCTTTGCCTCCAACCCTGAATATAGCAAGGGCGTTAATCAATACTTGCAAGAGAACGGCTTGGACAAAGTGGAATCGGTTTTGGAAATCTTTGATTGGGCGGATTTGAAGATTATTCCCAGTTCGTATGATCTGGAACCCATGGATGGGGATAATGTAGTTTTTGTAGGGCCTCTTTCCGCGCCAGGGGGAACAAATCCTACAATGGCAAAAAACAAAATAATAGCCTATATGGGAAACGGCGTGATTTCACCAAAGCAAGTGATCAAAGAGTTGACTACAGCTTTTGCAGGATCTGATTATGAAGTATATATTGCATCGGAGCAAGTAAAACCTTTTAAGACAAACAACATCATTGCCGGCAAAAAATTTGATTTCAGTAAACTGATGCCGGAAGCCAGCGCCTATATCAATCACGCAGGACAAAATAGTATTATGACCGGCTTAATATATGGAGTACCTCAAATCGTATGTCCGGGCGGCGTGTTTGAACGGCGGTACAATGCTTCTTCCGTAGCCAAGTTAAATGCGGGCGTATTTCTTGAAGCTAATGATTTTAACTCGGATACCCTAAAAAGAATCGTTAACGATTTTAAGGGAAATTCCGCATATGCCAATAATGCCAAAATAGCCGGAGAAAAGTTACTAAGTCTCGGTGGCGTGAGAAAAGCAGTTCAAGTTATGGAAAACCTGGTATTGAAATGATACGCGCCCATCAAGAATATGGGCATCGTATTGGAGTCGGCCAAGGAGATGGGGCTGAATACGCCGGGGCTGGCGCTGGCCGAATCGCTCTATAAACAGCTTGCGGACAAGGACTATGAGGATAAAGGCACGCAAGCGCTGTTCAAGTATTATCTCGGGTTATAATGCCTCGCGGGGCATCGGCGGGATCAGTCAGTCTTGCTCTCCCGACAACAGCCTGAGCAAATTTTTGGGAATGTTGATCCTGCGGTCGTCGATCAGCAGCTGAAATTCGTCTGCTGCGGCGGCCTGATTGGCAAGCTTGATCTCCTCCATCTCCCGCTGCAGCTGCTCCATTTTAATGTCCAGCTCGTATGCGGTGTCAGCGGCGTTTTTTAAATCCTGCAGCAGACGCTCGGGGACGGACTCGTTATATTTGTAAAAAATTTTGTGCTCCAGACTAGCCCAGAAATCCATGGCGATCGTGCGGATCTGGATTTCCACGCACACCGGCTCATCGCCGTCCGACATGAACACAGGAACCTCGACCAGCATATGCAAACTTTTGTAGCCGTTGGATTTCGGGTGTTTGATGTAATCCTTGATCGACAACACGTTTAAATCCTTCTGGTTTTGCAGCATTTGGCTGATCCGGTAAATGTCCGAAATGAAGGAGCAGGTGATCCGGATGCCAGCGATATCGTGAATGCTGCTTTTGATGCCGTCCAAAGAGAACGGACCGCCTTTGCGGTATATCTTTCTCATGATGCTCTCCGGGGATTTGAGGCGCGATTTCGTATGCTCGATCGGATTGTAGTCGTGCAGCATCTGGAATTCTTCCTGCAAGATCTCGATTTTCGTCTCCAGCTCTTGCAAAGCGAATTTATACATCATCATAAAACGGGTCAGCTTTTTCTGTAAGGCTTTCATTTGTTCCAAGGGTAAAGAAATATCGGTCATGTTTACCGTCCTTTTTTGCCAAGAAGTCTGAAAATAATTCAGTAAGTTTATTATACCGCAGGGGAGAAGGTAGATTCCAGAAAGGGCGATGCTATAATGGTAATTATAGTTAAGAGGGGTGATTATGCGCTTTGACACCATCGATCAATTAAAAAAAGAGCTGGACGCACTTCGGCCTTTACCGCCGGCGGCCGTCAAAAATCTGGACGAGGTTTATCGGATAGAATGGACGTACAACTCGAATGCGATTGAAGGCAACACGCTTACCCTCTTGGAAACGAAGCTCGTGCTTGAGGAAGGGTTAACGATCGGCGGCAAAAAGCTGCGCGAGCATTTTGAAGTCGTCAATCACTCCGAAGCTATCGACTATGTCAAAGATATTGTGCAGCGGAAGGCGGAGCTTTCGGAATTTGTCGTCAAATCAATTCATCAACTCATCTTAAAAAATATCGATGATGAAAATGCCGGCATCTACCGCAAGATTAACGTCATGATATCCGGTTCCAAGCATACGCCCCCTCATTTTACGGTTGTTTCCGAGCAAATGGAGCAGTTCATGAAGTGGTATAACGAACATAAGGATAAGCTCCATCCCGTCCAGTTGGCCGCGGAATTCCATTTTCGTTTTGTGTACATACATCCCTTTACGGACGGAAACGGACGGACGGCATGCCTGCTGATGAATTTGATCTTAATGAATTCCGGGTATCCGCCGGCTGTCGTCAAGGCCGAAAGCGCAGATCGGATGAGGTACTATGAGGCCCTTGAAACAGCCAGCGCTCAGGGGGACCTGGAGCCGTTTGTGGAGCTGATCTCCGGATGTGTGGAGGACAGCTTGCGCAGATATATCGGAACGGTGAAATAATCGCATCAGGCCCACTGCAAAAGGGGGAAATATCATGAGAACGGAAGACCAAATCAAGCGCAAACTCTATGAATTAAAACAATTGTCGGCCAAAAGAGCCAATGACCCTGTAGTACAAGCCCAGATTGAGATGCTGGAATGGGTGTTAAACCAGCCGATCGAGAAATACCACGTTTAAGAGGTTGTTCAAAAAGTCATCTTTCCATGACGAAGTCGTTCATGAAGCGGGTTCGACGTCGAATCTTGAATTCAGCCGGGCCAAGCGGATGCTTCCGAAGCATGTTTCCTACGGAAACATTTCAGTTGCTCACGTACCCTCACAAGAGCCTATGCTTCCGAAGCCGTTTTCTTCGAAAACGTTCAGCTCCGCTACTCAGTCCCTGGCTTCATCCGACCTAAAGCGTTTTGAAAAAACGCACATCGTAAGCAAAAGCTTCGGTCCTGAAAACCTGACTTTTTGAACACGAACTTTAAATAAAAATTTGGTATAATAAATTGGGCATGATAAATTTGGCATAATATAGAATGATTGGCACATGTTAAAACTGAATATGGACAAAAACCATGTAAGGAGTGTTCGCAATGGCAAACATCGTTTTTATCTCACCGGGCAAATACATTCAGGGCGCAGGAGCGCTCAAGGAACTCGGAAAACACATTAAAGAGTTAGGCCGTAAACCGCTGATCATCGCCGATGAGGTGGTTTGGGGCATTACCGGGGACGTGATCAAACAAAGCTTGTCCTCGGAGGGCAAGGAGTTTCATTTCGTTTCTTTTAACGGTGAAGCTTCTTCCAATGAAGTGAACCGCATCGCCCAGGAGGGGCGGTCGCAATCCGTCGATTTCGTCATCGGCGTTGGCGGCGGCAAAACGCTGGACACAGCCAAGGCCGTTTCCGACGAACTGAAATCCAAAGTGGTGATCGTTCCGACCACGGCGTCGACCGACGCGCCCACAAGCGCTTTGTCCGTAATCTATAGCGATGCAGGCGTATTCGAGTCCTACCGGTTTTACCATAAAAATCCTGACCTGGTTCTGGTCGATACCGCCGTTGTGGCTAAAGCGCCCGCCCGCCTGTTCGCTTCGGGGATCGCTGACGCGATGGCGACATGGATTGAAGTGCGCGCCACGGTAAAAAGCAACGGTACCGCCATGTCCGGCGGTAAAACGAGCATAGCCGCTCAAGCGATTGCCCAAGCCTGTGAAGAAACGTTGTTCAAGTACGGAATTCCCGCTTATCAAGCCGTGCAAAAAGGGTTGGTCACCCGGCATGTGGAGGCGGTTGTCGAAGCGAACACCCTGCTGTCCGGCCTCGGTTTCGAAAGCGGCGGTTTGGCGGCAGCCCACGCGATTCACAACGGGTTTACGGTGTTGTCGGGCGATATCCATCACTTGACCCACGGCGAAAAAGTAGCCTACGGCACGCTGGTTCAACTGGTGCTGGAACTGCATCCTGAGGCGGAGATCATCAGGTATATTGACTTTTACCAGGAACTGGGGCTTCCGACAACCTTGAAGGAACTGCATCTGGAACATGTGACTTTTGAGGAACTGCTGAAAGTGGGCCAAGCCGCCACGCAGCCAAATGAAACGATGGTGAACCTGTCGAACGAAATCACCGCCGAGCAAGTCGCCAACGCCATCTTGGCGGTTGATGTGTTGAGCAAGCAGGTGGCATCGGTTTAAAAAAAACGGTCCAGTGATCCCAAACTGCGAAGGTGCACATAACTCGTGCGCTTTCGCTTTTTTCTTTGGATTTCTGGTTATTTCGTTCTAGTTTTCAATAGTTAATTTTTTGTAATAAACAGATGAAAAAAGAGAACTATTTTTCTGAAACTCCTGTCTTATAAAGGACATAGAAGTTACAAAATTTTAAGTTATAAAGTCCTACAATAAAACGGTTACTTATATTATTTTCCAAATATACAAATGAAAGTTCCATTTTTTGTACAGTGCATTCAGCTAATTTTTAGCTTAACGTGTTACTAGGCATGCACGGGCAGCGGTTCAATCCGAGAGTACGCACCCGAGAATGATGGCATTCGGCGGTCAGCAGATAGGACGCTCCCAAACACGCCCGGGATGAAAAACGTCATCAAATCTTATTTTTCACATGTGAATAATTAATATTAGGAGCGTTTGATCACGTAAATTGCCTGATGCATGTCAGCCCCAACCGTTGCCCCCTCCTATGTACATACCGTTAAGAGACGGAGGAGAACTAGAGGCAACCGACGAAAAAATTTGCAGCATCCGATTATGCATGAGGAGGAGAACAACCAGTGAAAAGAACATCACAAATGCTGTTTCGCATGATGCTCGTTGCGGTGATCGCTTCGGCCGCAATCATTTCGCCGTTTGGCATGGTCAAGGCGGCAGGGACAAGCGCTGAACAACCTTGGTTCGATACGTCCAAAACCCCTGAGGAGAGGACTGAACTGCTGCTTCGGGAGATGACGCTTGAGGAGAAGGTCGATTTTGTAACGGGGGACGTAAACAACAACTACGGTTTTTACAATGCCCCGATTAAACGCCTGGGAATCCCCGCGTTGACGATGGCCGACGGCCCGACCGGCGTCCGTGTGGCAAACCCTGAAGTTCAGGGGAAAAAATCAACGGCTTTTCCGACGCCGATCGCGCTGGCCGCTACCTGGAATACGGAAACGGCGGGACGTTACGGAGATCTGGTCGGCAATGAAGCGTACAATACGACCCACAACGTTTTGCTTGGGCCGGGCTTCGATATCGCGCGGCTGCCTTGGGGTTCCCGCAATTTTGAATCGCTGGGTGAAGATCCACTGTTGCAATCGAAACTTGGAGTCGAATATGTGAAAAATGTCCAAAAGTATCCGGTGATTGCCACCGCTAAGCATTATTTGCTGAACAATCAGGAGACGGACCGGTTTGCGGTCGATACACGGGCAAGCGAACGGGCGATCATGGAAATTTACTCGCGTCCGTTTGCAGCTGCGGTTCAAGAAGCCGACCTTGGTTCCGCCATGTGCTCCTTTAATCGGATCAACGGTGTCTTCGCCTGCGAAAATGAGACGGCGTTGACGAAAATTCTCAAAGAACGCCTTGGCTTTAAAGGATTTATTATGAGCGACTACGGTGCCAATCTAAGCACGGCGGAGTCGGCGCTGGCCGGTCTCGACCTGGAAACGCCAGGCAAACCTTATGGCGAATGGGGGGACAAGCTGCTGGCTGCCGTTAAGAACGGCCAGGTCGGAGAAGATGTGATCGACGGTATGGCCAGAAGAATCTTGGTGCAGATGTTTGACAAAGGATTGTTCGATAAGCCGGCCGTGAATGTGCAGATCCCTGCCAAGGAACATGGTCAGGCCGCACTGGAAATGGCCGAGGAAGGTATGGTGCTACTCCAAAACAAAGATAACGTGCTTCCGCTGAATGCGGACAAATTGGACTCCATCGCCGTCATCGGCCCGGATGCGGACAGCTACGCAACGGTCGGCGGCAGTTCCCTGGTCCAGCCGAACTATACCATAAGCCCGCTTGAAGCAATCCGGGAGCAGGCCGGAAAAGAGGTTCAAGTGGAGTATGCGCCGGGAACCGACCCGATCTCTACCGGCGATATCGTTAACGGTCCGTCCGCGGTGCCTTCTTCCATGCTGTTCCCGCAAAGCGGCAAGTCATCCGCTTACGGGTCATCCGAAGAATCAGGACTGCGTGGGGAATACTGGACCAACAACAAAATGGAAGGCGATCCGTCGCTTACCCGCACGGACCGCCAAGTCAACATGAATCTCGGCTTCTATAACTATGATGGGCTCAATGGACAATCCCAGAAACTGACGAAGCTGCCCAACGAATATAACGGTATGATGTCGGCCCGTTGGACGGGCACCATCGCCGCGCCGAAAACCGGCGAATACACATTGTCCATTACGAGCATCGGCTCCGGCAAGCTGTATTTTGACGGCGAGCTGCTGATCGACAATAAAGGCGAAAAGGTAGAAACAAGCAAAGCCAAGGTGAACCTTGCCGCCGGTGAAAAACACGATGTGCGCATCGAATACCGTACGGATTGGCCGGACAACCTGGATTCCGATTTCGGCGGACTGATCCGGTTCGGATGGGAGCCGCCCGCTGGAACCGTCGACTTGACGATGCAGAAGGCGGTTGATCTCGCCAAGCGTTCCGATGTCGCGATCGTTGTGGTTCGCACTTATGAGAGCGAAGGGTATATCGACCGTTCCGATTTGGAGCTGCCGAACAACCAGGATCAATTGATTGCCGAGGTGGCCGCCGCCAATCCGAACACCATCGTCGTTTCGATGAGCGGCCGAGCGGTCGAAATGGACACCTGGCGGCAGGACGTTAAAGGCATCCTCCAAGCATGGTATGCCGGACAGGAGCAAGGCCATGCCATCGCAAACATTTTGTTCGGCAAAGTCAATCCTTCCGGCAAGCTGCCGGTGACTTTCCCGGTGGATGATGACCACACCCCGGTGTCGACCGAGCAGCAGTTCCCGGGGATCGACAGTAAGGCTGATTATAGCGAAGGCGTGATGGTTGGTTATCGAGGGTACGAGTTTGACGGCATCAAGCCGGCGTTCGCCTTCGGACACGGCTTGTCGTATACGAATTTTGAGTACCGCAACACGAAAGTGAAGGTAAGCGGCAATAAAGACGACCGTAAAATCAAGGTGTCGCTGAACTTGCGCAATACCGGCAAGGTAGCGGGGGCGGAAGTGGTGCAAGTCTACACCGGCAAGCTGCCGGCCGCAGTTGAAACGGCGCCGAAACAACTGGCCGGATGGGCTAAGGTCGAGCTGCAGCCGGGCAAACAGAAGCGGGTGGAGATTGAACTGGCTCCCAAGGCACTGTCTTATTGGGACGAGCAGTCGGGCGAATGGGTGATGTCGCAAGGGAAAGTTCCGATTTATATCGGCAGCTCTTCCGAGGATGTTCGCCTGAAGACCAGCGTAACGGTTGGAAGCCCGTCGGGGAAATAACACCGGCAGGTATACCAAGGCCATCCGTCAGGGACGGAATAAACCGCATAGCAGAAGGAGCCGCAGCACTTCGCTTCGGCTCTTTCTGTCTATAAGTCAAGAGAAAGGGGAGACGCTTATCCGCTACCGGGTTGTTTTGGTTTTTATCGCGTGCGTTGCCGCCCTGCTATACCTTCAGTTGTCCCGAACCGGCTTTCCGGCCGGCAAACTGACCGCGGAATCCTGGCTTACCACTCCCGACCGGAAAAATTTAATGACACCCCAGCCGGTATCGGTCTTCAGCGGGACAGACAAATATGCCGACGCGGTCATCAATGTAGATGCCGCCCGGCAGTATCAGACGATGGAAGGTTTTGGCGCGGCCGTTACCGGTTCAAGCGCTTATTTGATCGGCGGGAAGCTGTCCGCTTCGCAGCGGGAGGCGCTTGTGGACGATTTGTTTACGGAAGACGGAATTCGGCTCAGCTACGTTCGCCATACGATCGGTGCTTCCGATTTTTCGGTGGATGGATCCGGCAAGCCGAGCAGCTACACCTATGACGATGTTCCTCCGGGAGAAACAGACTTTGAATTGAACAACTTCTCTGTTCGGCGGGACGCCCGGGTTATCGGTCTGCTGCGGGAAATCGTCAATAAAAATCAACAGATCAAGGTCCTCGGCGCCCCCTGGACTGCTCCGCCCTGGATGAAATACGGAGAAACCGTATATAACGGCTGGTATTTGAATTATACCGACGAGCGGGTTTACCGCGCTTATGCCGACTATTTTGTCAAATATATTCAGGCATACGAAGCGGCGGGCGTTCCGATCAATGCGATTACGGTGCAAAATGAACCCGAATTCACCACCCCGGATTATCCGAGCATGAGCATGGGGGCGGAGGAGCAGGCGAAGTTTATAGGTGGCTACCTTGGCCCGGCCCTTGAGCGGAGCGGGCTTGACACCAAAATTATCGCCTTCGATCACAACTGGGATCTTGGTGAACCGTATGCGCGAACCGTGCTGGGCGAGAGGGAAGCGAACAAGTACACGGAGGGGACGGCTTATCACTGTTACAGCGGCGAGCCGGATGTTATGACCGAAGTCCATGACGCTTTTCCGGACAAGGCAATCTATTTTACGGAATGCAGCGGCGGGAGTTGGAGCGAGGATTTCGGAAATAACCTGAGCTGGCTGATGTCCAAGCTGCTTATCGGCGCCACCCGCAACTGGTCGGAGACGGTGCTTCTCTGGAATTTGGCGCTTGATCCGGAAGGCGGACCGGTAAACGGGGGCTGCGCGGATTGCCGCGGCGTCGTGACCATCGACCCGGAGAATGGGGCGGTCACCCGGAATGCGGAATATTACGCGCTGGGCCACGCCAGCAAATTCGTTGCCCCCGGAGCGGTCCGGATCGATTCCTCGCCGGCCGAAGCGGACATCGAGAACGTCGCGTTCCGCAACGCGGACGGAACGATCGTATTGATCGCCGCCAATACCGGCGAGACGCCGCGCACCGTCAAGGTGGTCTGGAAATCGCGTTCATTCGCTTATTCGTTGCCCACGCATTCGGCGGTCACTTTCAGGTGGCCGGGCGGGTGATTGGTCAACCCGTTTGTCTGGAGCTACGGCTCTGCATATCGGGACCCTAGTCTTTCGCTAAACGGTTGTATACGCGCTTATTTCGCCGAAAAGACGGGGGTTCAATTTCTAACGGATGCAGGCGCGCTTATTTGGGTGCAAAAGGGTTCGAATCTGCAGAAAAAAGGCAAAATAGGCTCTGGCACAACCGTTAGAATGGCGGCCCCGCTTGAGGAGGTTATGCTTGGCTGATTGTCGCCTTCTTGATGGCCGCCTTCCTGATCATCAAGCGCCGTTTCTGGTTTTAAGCCTTAAAAAAGTTCTCAAACCCGTTGGGTGGGCTTGAGAACTTTGTCGTTTTTTCGAATCTATGTGCAGTCCCTATTGATCATTTTCATCTACGGAGACGAGGAGTTGATCGACCGTAATATTCAAAGCATCGCAAATCTGCTCAAGCGTGCGAATGTAGACTCTGTCCACCGAATCGGAACAGAGATGGTTAATGGTCGCTATCCGCATATTCATCGAAAGGGCGAATTGTCTTTGCGAAATATTCCGTTCGGCGAGAATTTCCCGTAAGCGAATACGAATTTTCATAGCTCCTCCATGAATGACAGCGCCTTTAAAAAAGGTATTTTAGTGACAATATACCTCTATATATTGCTTTATGGCAGACATCATATTATGTTGTTTATGTCAGCCAAAAACAAATTTTGGGAGGTGAAACTGATCACCAACAAGAAAATAGGGCGTCCTTTTTCGGAAAATCCGAAAGAAATCCGTCTTACGGTGCGGCTTGATAAGAGGCACAATGATATCCTCGAACGTTATGCCGCAAAGCATAAGGTGACCAGAAACGAGGCTATGAGACGGGGCATTGAGAAACTGGACGACCATGCATAAGAAAGGGAAGTGGCTCACCCCCGCAAAAGAATTCGCCACTTCCACAACGCGAGCTGTCTGGACGACAGACTGCACCCTAAATTTATCACGTGCATGTCTTTCTTTCAAGGCGCCGCGATCCCATACGAAAGGAAGATGAAAATGAAAAGTATGCTGGAAGCCTTATACTGTGGTGAAATCCGTCCGGAGGCATCGATTGTTCCGGCAGATCCCGAGTACCGAGCGATAAGTCAAAAACTTTCCGAAGCTATGGAAATGTGGAAGGGGAAGCTTACGCCTGACGAGTTTAAGCAGCTTGAGGATATGTTTGATTTACGCCGCAAATCGGAATCGTTATTGGCTGCGGCTTCTTTTGTGAACGGCTTTCAACTGGGGACGCTGATGATGATCGATGTGTATTCGGCTAAGGATGGGCTTGGGTTGTAGTATAGATAAAGATTATTAGATACGCCGAGATTGCACCAACGTAAGTCCGAGGGAAGTCCATGGGAAGTCCATGGGAAGTCCTTAGAAAGTCCTTAGAAAGTCCGTGCTTAGCCGTACGGGCTTTTTTCGGTTAATTATATAACTAGTCTGAAGTATCCATCCCCCCCCATTACCCCGCAAGCGAACGAAGTGCAAAAGTGCAGGCAATTTTTGCCATTTTGATCAAATTTTTCTCCAAACCTCATTTTCAACTGCACTTTTGCATTTCATTGGGCAAATTTACCGATTTTAGCTTATTTCAAATGCACTTTTGCATTTGGAGCGGCCGGGTGTTGGAACCACGGGGCATTTGGAGCATGTTGAGCTAGATCTTCTGATATAATAGAGTTGCTTAAGCGAAAATAGAAACCGGTGAGGTAAGAGTTTGGCTAAAATCGGTTTTGGTATAGAACAGAAAGGATGGTCGGAAGCTGATGAAAATTTTTCACACGGCGGACTGGCATCTAGGGAAGTTAGTGCAGGGCGTATATATGACGGAGGATCAGCGGCACGTATTGCAGCAGTTTGTAAAAGAGATCGAAGCGGAGCGGCCGGATGTGGTGATCATTGCGGGCGACTTGTACGATCGGGCGGTTCCGCCGACGGAGGCCGTGCAATTGCTGGACGATCTGCTGGAGAACATCGTGCTGCGGCTCAAGGTGCCGATGCTGGCGGTGGCCGGGAATCATGACAGCCCGACGCGGCTCGATTTTGGTCATCGCATCATGAGAGCGTCGGGATTACATATTGCGGGGGTGCTGTCCGCCTCGCTCGAACCTGTGGTGCTTCGCGACGAGCATGGGGAAGTTCATTTCCATCTCGTCCCTTATACTGAACCCGGCAAAGTGCGGCAGACGTTCGGTGAGCAGGAGGTCCGTACCCATGATGACGCAATGCGGGTCATCACGGACGCGATCAAGCGGACGATGGATAAGGGCGCGAGACATGTCTTGGTGGGACATGCCTTCGTGACGCCGCATGGGGAGCCGGAAGCGAACACCAGCGATTCAGAGCGGCCGCTCGCGATCGGAGGAGCCGAGCATGTGAGCGCCCGGCATTTTGCCGGATTCCATTATACGGCGCTGGGGCATTTGCATCAGGCGCATCATGTCGGCGACGAAACGGTCCGTTATGCGGGTTCGCCGCTAAAGTATTCGATTTCCGAGGAGCATCACCGGAAAGGATATTTGATCGTCGAGCTGGATGGTACGGGGCAGGTGCGAGTGGAGCAGCGGCCGCTTGTTCCAAGGCGCGATATGCGGACGGTGGAAGGGCTGATCGCCGATATCGAGCGCCATCCCGTCAACGAAGATTACGTATTTGTGCGTCTGCTGGACGAGGCGCTGGTGCTGTCCCCGATGGAACGGGTTCGCTCGGTGTATCCGAACGCCATGCACGTGGAGCGGAAACAGGCGATCCGCAGCCTGACGGGAGATCTGCAGGAAACCCAGGGCCGCGCGCAAATGGACGGGTATTCTTTGTTTAGGGCTTTTTACCAGGAAGTTACGGGCGACGAGCCTTCCGCGGAAACGGAACGGCTGTTTGCCGAAACCTTGCAGGAAATCGTTTTGAAGGAAGGGGAACGGGATGAAGCCATTGAAGCTGACGATGACGGCATTCGGGCCGTATAAAGATACGGAAGTCATCGATTTCTCCGTGCTGGAGGAGCAGCGCCTGTTTGTGGTATCCGGGAATACCGGGGCGGGCAAAACCTCGATTTTCGACGCGATCTGTTTTGCCTTGTACGGCAGCGCCAGCGGGGAGGACCGTAACGACAGCAAAATGCTGCGCAGTCACTTCGCGGACGATCAGGTGTACACCTCGGTCGATTTCGAGTTCGAACTGAAAGGACACGTATACCGGGTGTACCGGCAGCTTGCTCACGTTAAAGCGGGCAACAAGGTGGCGACGGGCGACCGGTACGAGCTGTATGAATTGGCAAATGGTGAAGAAGTTGCGCTGACCGACCGCCAGATCGTTTCGCAAATCGACCAAAAAATCCGCGAGCTCATCGGCTTGACCAAAGAGCAGTTCATCCAGATCGTCATGCTGCCGCAGGGAGAATTCCGCAAGCTGCTCACTTCGGAAACGGAAAACAAAGAGGAGATTTTGCGGCGGATTTTCAAGACCGGACTGTACAAGCACGTCGCCGACCACCTCAACGAAAAGCGCAAGGAAATGCAGCAAATTGGCTACAGTCTGCAAAAGACGCGGGATTTGTACATAGAGCAGGTCAAAAGCGCTTTGGGCGGGCGCGAAGGCGCTGCGCTTTACAACGTTTTGCGGCAGGAATATTACAATACCCATCAAGTGCTTGAGGCGCTGGATCAGGAGATCGCCTATTACGCCGGGCAGACGGAGGAGAAAAAGCAGCTGCTGGAGCGGGAAACGGCCGAGCAGCAGCGGCAGACCGCGTTGTATCATCAGGCCAAAAGCATCAACGAGCAGTTTGACCTCCTTGAGCAGAAGGCTGCAGCCCAGCAGCAGTTGGCCGAACAGGAGCCGGAATACCGGGAAAAAGCAGCGCGCCTTAAGCGGGCGGAGCAGGCCGTGCATTTGCAGGTGTATGAACGGCATGACTTTGAGGCGGCGGACGATTTGGCGCGCAAAGAAAAGCTGCTGGAAGCGGCCCGGGCCCAAAGCGAGGCGGCCAAGCAGTTGCTGGAGACGGCGGCGGCCCGGTATGCCGAGGAGGAAGGCAGGAAGGCGGACAGGGAGCAGGCTTTGCGCGAGCTCGACCGGTTGCAGGGCTACCTGCCGACGGTCAAACAACTCGACGCCAGGCAGCAGCTAGTTGCCGGCCTTGCCGCAGAAGCCGAGAAGCTGTCCAAGCAGGCGGAGCAAGTTCAGCGCGAGTTAGAGCAGTTAAGGACGGAGCGGACCGCCAAAGGGGTCCAGGTTAAGGAAATCGAGCAGCGGGTCGCCACTTTACCGGATAAGTCCGCGAGATTGGCGGTTCTTAGGCAGCAGGCCCAGATCGTGCAGGATTATTTGAAGCTGTCCGAAAAAGCGAAAAAAGAGCTTCAGGCCGAACAAGAGGCAAAAGAAACTTATGGTCGAGCGAACGAGGCGTATACGGCGATGGAGGAGCGCTGGATGGAAGGACAGGCGGCCCTGCTCGCAAGCCTTTTGCAGGACGGCGAGGCCTGCCCGGTGTGCGGCAGCGTTCATCATCCCCAGATGGCAGCGGCCTCGGGAGATGCGCCGGACAAAGAAGCGCTCGACCGGCTGCGCCGCGACAAATCGGCTGCCGAAAAAGCCTACCTGCAAGCGCAGGCAGAGCTCGCCGCAACGCGGCGGCAAATGGACGAGCGCCTGCAGGAGGTGCGGGAACACGGATTTAATCCTTCCGATATCCGCCATGTTTTTGACGAGCTGGTGAAGGAAGGAAAAGCGCTCGCCGACGAGGAAAAAGCGCTCAAGGAGCAACACACTGGGCTTTTGGAGCTACGCAAGGAGCTGGAAGCTCTGGATCAGCGGCTGGAGGAGCTGCGGATTCGCAAAGAGCAGGCCGACCATGCCTATCAGGAAAAGAAGACAAGCTACGCCCGGGAAAAGGCGCTGTTCGATCAGGCGCTCACGGCATTGCCTGAGGATGCGCGCAGTTTGGATCAACTGGAAGAGCGGATTCGGCAGGCGGAGCAGCACAAAAGCCGGCTGGAATCGGCGTGGCAGGAAGCCCAGCAGCGGTATCAGGAAGCAAGCGGACAGAACATCAAGACCCAGGAAAACCGTAGCCACGCGGAGAGCCAGCTTACGGACGCCCGGGCGCAGCGGGAGAAAGCCCGGCAAAGTTATGCCGAAGCTTTGACCCAGGCCGGTTTTGCCACCGAGGAAGAGTATAAAGCCGTGAAAATGGCGGATGCCGAACGCCTGGCGCTGAAGGAGCAAATCGAAGCCTACAATACA
The DNA here is from genome assembly GCF_023715465.1 of Paenibacillus macerans. Taxonomy (GTDB): domain Bacteria; phylum Bacillota; class Bacilli; order Paenibacillales; family Paenibacillaceae; genus Fontibacillus; species Fontibacillus macerans_A. Next base: position 453,849 of record NZ_JAMBOE010000004.1, on the reverse strand, counting down.
GCCGTCGCTGCCAATAGGGCACAGCTTGAGGAAATGACGGCGCAATTGGCCGGCAAGGAACGGCGGGATCTGGCCTCCCTGGAGCTGCGGCTGCAGGAGCTTGAGCGTCAAGTGGAGGCGCTGCGGGCGGAGTGCCAGACAGCCGAAAGACAATGCAAGGAAGCTGAGGAGAGCAAGGAGAAGATTGTGCGCGCGGAGCAAACGTGGCAGGACGCCGAACGGGAACATGGGCTGGTCAAAGAACTGTACGATGTCGTACGCGGGGAAAACAGCAAAAAAATCTCGTTCGAGCGTTATTTGCAAATCGAGTTTTTGGTCAAAATCATCCACCATGCCAACGAACGGCTGGCCCGGATGTCCGGCGGCCAATTTTATCTCGTCCGCAGCGAACGGATGGAGAAACGCGGGAAACAGAGCGGCCTTGGCCTCGACGTATTCGACAATTACACGGGCCAGCTGCGAGACGTCAAGACGTTGTCCGGCGGGGAAAAATTCAACGCATCGCTGTGCCTCGCGCTCGGCATGGCTGACGTGATTCAGGCTTACGAAGGCGGGATTTCGCTGGAAACGATGTTCATCGACGAAGGCTTCGGTTCGCTGGACGAAGAATCGCTCAACAAGGCGATCGAAACGCTGATCGACCTGCAGCAATCGGGGCGGATGATCGGCGTCATCTCGCATGTTCAGGAGCTGAAGCAGGCGATCCCGGCCATTCTCGAGGTCAAGAAAACGAAAGAAGGCCACAGCTACACGCGTTTTGTGGTGAGCTGATTTATCGTTCATGGCGATGTATAGGGGATATGCATCCCTTATGGCAGCCGCGTAAAAAAAGATGACTTCGGCGGTTATCCGAGGCCATCTTTTTTCTGTCCGTAGATTTCCGAATATCAGCCGCCCAGTTGCGACTTTACCTGCTGAATTTCCTGGTTGTCGGCCATCATCGCCGGTTTGTAAAAGCCCTTGGTTTGGGCGAGCTGGAACAGCTCGTATTGCGACGCTTCACAGTTGTTTCTGATCTGCTGAATCGTGGATCTCAGCTGGGGATTGGCGCACTCCGAGATCACGTTGGTATAGGTCGTCAAGCTGCTTTTGACCATCGAAAGCGCATCGTTGACCATTTCTTTGTCTTGCATCATATTGACCTAATTCCTCCCTATTTCAAAAATGACATCAGCTGTTGTTTGGTGTTTAACGCGTCCTGGGCCGATTTCTGAAAATAAGCCTTCACCTGCGGATCCGTGCATTGCTGCGCGTACGTCAGCATTTTTTGGTTTTCCGTCTCATGGGCGCCAATCAGATGCCGCAGGTTTTGCAGCTCCTGTTCATTGATTTGGGTCATCCTGTTGCTCCTTTCATTTGGTATTCACTGGTTATTGTCTTCCGTTTGCGGACAAATATGCGGGCAGCCGCGTTTTTTCGTTCCAGGAAGGGGGAGTTTGGTGAAAGAATTGTGACGGCTTGCGTTCGAAACTTTGGAGGTTAGGGCCGAATCAACTGCAAAAATGCATCTGTTTTAGAGTGATTTGATCAAAATGTATCTTTTGACCGGAAATGAACTGCACATTTGCATTTCGCGGAATTTATAGGTCATCCCCTTTCATCCTCCGGACTTGCCATCCCCAGATAGTGTTGTTTTTATAGCCAGTGTTTTACAATCCAGTGTCCTAAGTCATAGACATTATGAAAATAGTCACTGTGATTTTTGTGGCAATTGTTAAAATTTAGTAGTCACATTAGGCGTAAGGTCTCAAATTTAGGATAAATTTAGCAAAAGCATCTAGCTTTGTTGTGTAAAATCATCGTAAAAGGTGGCGAATTTTATGATCGGGCCAGTCAAGCCGAGCAAATCAGATAGGCCAAACAACCCAAATAACTCGAACAACCTAAACAACTCGAACAACCAAAACAAGCGAAGCAAATCAGTTAAGCCCAACATGCCTCAGCCGGTACTCTCCTCCGGACGGATCAAGTTTTTCAAATCGCTAACCGGAAAAATACTTGCCGTCCTGCTGTCGTTGATTGCGGTATGCGCCGTGTCTTTTGCGCTGGTCTCGCACGCGGAAATCCAAAGATCGATGACCAGCCAAATGAAAAGCGACGGGACAACCCTTGTGGCCAACATAAAAAGGGAAATCGTCAAGGATGAGCTGCTGAATTTGCAGGAATTGCAGCAGGTGTTTCAAACGATCAAACAAGACAGCGGCGGCAATATCGTCTACATTTCGCTTGCCGATGCTAAGGGGCAGGTGATCGTTTCGGACAGCAGCCTGCAAACGGAAGGGGAAGCCGGAGCGGCGGATGCTGTCTCTTCGGCTTCGACCGCCAACACCGGCAGTGATCTGTCGGCAGTCGTCGAACGGCAGGAAACGCAGGGCCGCATTTTGGAAACGGCCGGCGGGGAGAAAGTCTACAATATTTCCACCGATTTTACGTACAGTCCGGAGCTTTCGGGGGCATTGAACGTGGGGCTATCGCTCAAAAGCATGTACGGCCAGATCCGTGAGACGCAGCTTGAAACGCTTGTTGTTTCGCTGATTATTTTCGTTTTGGCGGCGGGCATTGGGCTCGTCCTGGCGCGAAAAATGATCCGGCCGATCACCATGATGTCGGAGCGGATTAAAGGTTTTGCCGAAGGGGATTTCACTGGGGAATTGATCCATCACGGCAAGGATGAGATCGGGGCCATGGCCGGCGATCTGGTTCATATGCGGCAAACGTTGGGCGGAATGGTCGAAACGATTCAGAAGAACGCGGATCAAGTGTTTGCAAGTTCCCGGAAGCTTACCGCCATGATCGATGAAACTTCCTTTGCGGCCGGGGAAATCTCCAAAGCTGCGGATGAACTGGCGGCCGGATCCGGCGGTTTGGCGGAGAATTCACAGGCCGGGCTGGACCGGCTTAACCGTCTGGCGGCGGAAATTATGGCGCTGACCGAACGCGCGAATCGGATGAAAGCGAGCATTGAACAGACGCGGGAGGCCAACCATACCAGCATGAACAGCATGGAGCAGCTGCAGCGGGCCATTCGTGAAAATGCGGAGATCACCGTGAAAATCGAAGAACAGGTGAACGCGCTCAGCGCCAAATCGGCAGCGATTACAGAGGTTGCGGCGGTGATCAAAGCGGTGGCCGGGCAAACCAATATGCTCGCCTTGAACGCCATGATCGAAAGCGCAAGAGCGGGCGAACAAGGGCGCGGTTTTGCCGTGGTCGCCGAGCAAATCCGGGTTTTGTCGGAGCAGACGAGAGGATCGGTTCAGGGGATCGAGGACATGGTCCGGGAAGTCGGCGCGGCCGTGGCCGACGCCAAAAGCTATATGCAGCAGGGAGCAGAAGCCATCAGCCGGACAAGCGCCGCGTCCCTGGAAACCGGACAAGCTTTCAACATGATCGATCATACGGTACAGCAGATCACCCAGGAAATCGAGGTGCTGGTCAGCGGCATTGCGCAGGTTAATGAAGACAAAAATGAGGTGATCGGAACGATCGAAAGCATGTCGTCGATTGCGCAGGAGTCCACGGCTTCCACGGAGGAGATTTCGGCCTCCACGCAGCAGCAGTTGGCCAATATGGAGCAGGTATCGGCCTCCGCCAAAGGGCTGGAATCCATCGCGGATCAGCTCGGCAAATCGGTGGAACGGTTCAAATTTTGATTGGAACGCCCGTTCCCTAAGCCTTATAATTAAGGACAAGTGTGTTTATTGAAAGGCGGGGAATAGGGTGAGTGTTGTGCCGGAAGTTCCGAGATTGGGCGTGGGGGCCGTTATTTTAAATGAGCGGGGCGAAATTTTATTGGTGCGGCGAAACCGGGAGCCGGAAAAAGATACCTGGAGCATTCCCGGCGGAAAGGTGGATTTATATGAAACGATGGAGTCCTGCGTCGTCCGGGAAATCAAAGAGGAGGTCGACCTCGACGTGGAAGTGAAGGATTTGCTCTGCACAGCGGAACTGATCGAACCGGAGAAGGGAAATCACTGGGTTTCGGCGTTATATGAAGTGGCCGTGATGGGCGGAGAGCCGCGCAATATGGAGGAGGGCGGGGCCATCGGGAAGGTGCGGTGGTTTCCACTGGACCGGCTTCCCGGCAATTTGGCCCGGTTTACCGTACCTGCGATCACCGAATTGCAAAAGCGGAGCGAGAAAGGTTGACCTTGCCTTGGCGAAAAAATAACAAAACGGATACTTCCTTCGATGGAGGCATCCGTTTTGTCGTTGGTCCTAAAATATCACTGGATCAGCCCTGCTTGCTGCAGCAACCGATCGATCATGACCGCCGTTTCGGCCCGGGTGAGTTGGCCGCGGGGCTGCAGTCCGTTTCCGGCCCCCTGCACGATTCCCGCTTGAATCAGCGCCGAAACCGCCGGTTTAGCCCAATCCGCCAGGTTATCCCGATCGGCAAAACCCGCTAAGACGCCATCGGTCTCCTCCTGGCTGACGTTATCCTCCAGTCCCAGCAGCCGGAAGGTCCGGGCGAGCATCGCTATCGCTTCCTGCCGCGTCAGACGTTCGTCCGGACGGAAGGTTCCGTCCGCATACCCCTGCAGGATCCCGTATTCTTTGGCAACAGCGGCCGACTTGCCGTATCCGTTTACGGGACCGGCATCGGAGAAGCTTGTTTCCGGCGAGTTGGGCATTTCGCCACCAAGACCCAACGCACGGATCAGCATCTCCGTAAATTGGCCTCTCGACACGGGCGCAGCGGGTTTGAACAGCAGCGGTTGGCGCCGGCCGTTCCCTTCCGCCGCGCTGCCGGGCTCGGCGGCAAAACCTTGCACGATCCAGCGGGCGGCCAAATTGCCAATCGCCGGCCCGGCAAAGTGATCGGCAGGGACGTCCGCAAAAGCGGCCTGTTTGCTGATCAGGGCAAAGCTTCCGCCCGACAAGCTGCTTACGGCGGCGATTTTCCGCCCGTCAGCCGACACGATGCGCATCGGCACCGGAGCGACGGTTCCGTCCTCGTGAATGACGATGGCCCCGGTTACTTCGCCTGGCGCGGTTCCTTCAGGAAGCGGCAGCCCCTTTTCCACAAAAGCTCCAAACCGGTTCAGGCTTACCGTTTGTCCGTCGTACCGGGCGGCGATGCGGAAGTCGGCCGGCGGCGCCTCCAGGGTAAACCCGTTTGCGTTTGCTGCGGCTTGCGCGGCGTCCTGACTGCCGGCCGCGCTTGCGGCGATTTCAAGCAACACCGTGAGCCGATCCGCCGAAAGGGATTCGCCGTTCGCTTCGGCGGCAAGCGGTGCCCATCGTTGAACACCGGCCTCTGCGGCGGGCAGCATGAAATATCCGTTTGGCGTCCCCAATTCGATTCTTCCGCCGCGGCTATCCAGCGCTTGAACGACCGCTCCCGGCAATTCCACGACGATATTGCCGGCCGCTTGCCGCAAGCTGATGACGATGACCGGATTTTCCGCCGCGGACAGGATGTTCTCCGTTAATTTAGCCGCGTTCAGCTGAACTACGATGCTCGTGCGGCCCTCTGCTTCCTGAAGCAAGCTCGTGCCGATTTGCGCCATCGTTTCCCCGTCCAGCTTCACCTGCACTTCCGCAGCCCGGTCCGCGCTTGGGGAAGGCGGCTCGCCGGCCTTTTGAGTATTGCTGGCGGCGTGTTTTGAGCCGGAGCTGCGTGAAGGCGAGCCTCCACCGGTGTCCGGGTCACCCGGCGGCGGGTCGGACGGATTCGAAGGGACGTCAGGATCTGTCGGGTCGGTTGGATGAGTAGGATCAGTAGGATCGGTCTCTCCGGCTTTTCTGCTGACCACAACCGTATACTTTTGGCGCGTTCCGTTTTCCGCCATGACGGCAAGCTCGATCCGATTGCCTCCTGCCGCAAGCGGCAGAAGGGGGCTGCTCTCTCCCGGCGTAAGGGGAAGCGGCCCCAATACAAGGATGGAGTCGCCTTTCGTGCCGGCGTACACGCTGGCCGTAACCGAGGAGCCGTTCCGGTAAACTTGCGTGGTGACGGTGACCGCGTTCACGCCGTTCGGCACCTCCGCTGTATAGTCGAAGACTTCCCCGGAAAAGGCCGGGTTTAAAGAAACCGGTTCACCCGCATTAGAAAAAACGTCCAAACTTTTCAAGGAAGCGCCTGACGGCTCGGGCGCGGGAATTTCCGTCCATTTCGCGTACAGGACCATATCGCCGGCCGGAAAGGTTAGAAGGCTGCCGGTCGCGTAATTGGTTCCGCTCCCGTCCGGGGCCGTATTCCAGCCGCCGAAGGCATAACCCTCGCGCTGTAAGCCGCCCGCGCCCATCACGGTTGCCTGATCTCCTTGCGCGTACAGGGCGCTGTCTTGCGGAACGGAACCGCCCGTATGGCCGTTTCCGTCATAGATTAAGGTGTGGATGGCCGTTTTTTTGGTCGCAACCTTCAGCATGGAGTAAGCTTTTTTATTGCCGGCGCCGTCCTGAACGATGACGTTGAAATAGTAGGTTTTGCCTTCCGACAAACCCGTCACCCGTTCACTATCCTTGTTCGCTGCATAATCTCCGATCGGGTTTCCGTTCCTTTCGATTTCACTCACGGTGGCAAGGTTGCCCTGTTCCGACATGTACAGCCGATATCTAAGTTCATCCGCGCCGAGCAAATTGTCGCTCGCTTTGGCCCAACTGAGCGCAGCTTCGGTAAAGGTCACATCGCTAACGGTCAACACGCCGTTTCCGGTATCCGGCGGAGTCGTGTCGAGCACGGCTTTTGATTTGACCGGTGAGAGTTGAGATTGGGATGTGCCGTTGGCAAGCTCGCCGGAAGAGTTAAGTCCCCATCCCCATACGGTCCCGTCCTTTTTCATCACCAAACTGGAAAAACCGCTCGCCGCGATAAGCCGGACATCTTCGATTCCTTCCACTTTGCGCGGGACATAGGAAGAGGATATCCCTGTTCCCAGCCCCAACTGACCTTGGCCGTTATTTCCCCAGCTCCACACGGCACCGTTCCCATCCAGCGCCATGCTGTGGTAGCCGCCGCCGGAAATCGCCGCAACGTGCTCGAGACCTGCGATCTTAACCGGTGTGTTGCGGTTGGTTCGCGTTCCGTCCCCCAGCGTTCCGTACGTGTTCTGTCCCCAAGCCCAGGCGGTTCCGTCCGCTTTGAGCGCGAGCGCATGCGATCCGCCGGCCGCGATCGCCTTGACGCCGCTCAGGCCGGCAACCTGCACCGGGGTGGTGCGCTGCGTATTGGTCCCGTCGCCGAGCTCCCCGTTTCCATTATATCCCCAGGCCCAAACCGTCCCGTCGTTCTTCAGGGCCAGACTAAAGTATCCGCCCGCGGCGATCGCTTTGACGCCGGTTAAACCAGCCACTTGTACGGGCGTCGTGCTTTGGGTTGTCGTTCCGTCGCCAAGTTCCCCGTTATCGTTTTTTCCCCAGGCCCAAACCGTTCCATCCCTTTTCAGGGCCATGCTATGATAGCTAAGCGCCCCGGATACGGCGATTACGTCCGATAATCCGGGAACCCGCCCGGGGACGGTGGAATTGTCCAATGAGCCTACGCCCAACTGGCCGTTGCTGTTGCTGCCCCACGTCCATACGGTTCCGTCCGCTTTCACCGCTATGGAACCCCGCACCCCCGAATCAACCGCTACGACTTTAGTCATTCCCTGAGCCAGAACAGGGTAAGCCCGGGAGGCCGAGGAACCGTTGCCCATCTGTCCGTAATCGCCGCGGCCCCAGGACCATACCTCTCCGCTGCTGGTGAGCGATACGCCATGATAATAACCGGCAGCAAGTATAGGAGCGACGACAAAATCCGCGGCATCCGCGTTAACCGTTTTGACCTGAAAAAAAGCCCCCGGCAATTGTGACGCCAAAACCAGGGATAAGATGCATTTTCCGAGCTTTCTCATGATTTCTCCCTTCTTTTTGTTCATCACCGACATCCTATCAGAAGCTAATAGATTCGCATATTAACAAACGTTAACTTCCGGCTGATTTTCTCCTATAATGAGGGAAAGAACCGGAGAGGGAAGGACAGCCATGATGAAGCCTGTGAAAATATTGGATTTTGCGGAGGCATCCGCCGAACCACCGATGCTTAGGACGAAAATCACCCTGCCGGCCCTAAGAGGCAACCTCATTCTGCGGGACAGACTAACCGCTGCGATCGAGGCGGGCACGTCCGGGCGGCTCACTGTCGTACGGGCTCCCGCCGGCTTCGGCAAAACGACGCTGCTTGCCCAATGGGCGCGAGCGAGCGAGCGCTTGTGCGCCTGGGTCGCGCTGGATGAGCGGGACAACGACCCGGTTCGTTTCTGGCGTTATATCGCCGGTTCCATCGCCTCCGCCATATCGGGGCGCCAGGGGGAGCGGATCCGGCGGCTGGCTGCGTCCATGCCGGGGTTGTCCCGGGATGCGTTTCTGGATGCGCTGCTGAACGAACTGTTCGACCTGCCCAAAGCGCTGACGCTGGCGCTGGATGATCTGCATGCGATCACGGATCAGGGCATTCATGACGGCCTGTCCTATTTCATTGAATATTTGCCGCCAGGCGTGCACGTTTTGACCGCTACCCGTACGGAGCTTCCTTTTTCGGCGATTAAATGGAAGGCCCAGGGCCAAAGCGCGGAAATCGCGATCCCGGAGCTGCAGTTCACCTTCGAAGAAGCCGAACGGTATTTCAGGCAGGCGGCGGGGAGCTCGTCTACGCTGCGGGAGCTTTCCCCGGAGCAAATCCAACGCCTGGCGGAGAGGACGGAAGGATGGATTGCGGGCATGCAGCTTTTTGCGCTTTCGCTGAACTCCCGGCCCGAAGGCGCTAACTTCCCGGCGGATTTCCGGGATAATCCCCGGCATATCGCCGACTATCTGTTTCATGAGGTCGTGTCGCGGCTGCCGGAAGGAATCTATCCGTTTTTGCTGAAAACGTCGATTCTGTCCCGGCTTGATGCCGCCGTTTGCGATGCCGTGACAAAGCAGGGGGGAAGCCCGGAGAAGCTGGAGGCGCTACAGCAGCTTAATTTGTTTATCGTACCTTTAAGCGGCAGCCAGACCTGGTTCAGGTACCATCATCTGTTCGCCCGCTTCCTGCAGGAGCAGCTGCGGCGGAATGATCCGGCCGAATGGTCCGGGCTGCACCGCCGGGCGGCGGAATATTTCGCCGGGCAGGGGGATATGGATGAAGCGATTGATCATGCCGTAGCGGCGGAGGATTTTTCCCTCGCGGCAGCTTATTTGGAGCGGCATGTCAAGGCTGTGATGGAACGCGGCGAATTCCGCACGCTGCTGCGCTGGTTCGGCTGTTTTCCCGGAGAGGATTCGCTGCCTTTGGAGCTGGCTTTGGTGTACGCCTTTGTCCGGGCGCTGACGGGCGATTTACCGGGGGCTGAGCGCATGCTGGGGCGGATTGAACAAGCTTGCGGCGGGGTGGAGGTCTCGGAGGCGCGCGGCAAATTGCAAAGCGGCATACTGTTTGTCCGCTCCAATCTCGTTTTCCTGAGCGGGGACTTCGGCAAATGGCTCGCTTCCGGCGGGGGAATTTTAGAGGGGCGTCTGCCCGACAATCCGCTATACTACAATTTTGACTACAACAAACAGGAGCCGCTGGTCCGGCGCACCCCGATGGGGCTGAACGGGGTTTTGTCCAAGGATACGGAAGCGATTGGCCTACTCTTCACAGGTATGCTCGATGCCCGCGGCTGGAAGGATTCCCTGATCAATCTGTACGTCAAGCAGTCGCTGTGCGAAGGCTATTACGAATGGAACCGCCTGGAGGAGAGCCGCAGGCTCCTTGCCGAGGTGGAGCAAGCCATTGCCGGCCGCAACATCGCCGGCCTGCTCATCCCGAACCGCATCATGGCCGTCCGGCTGTATGCCGCGGAGGAGAAATTTGAGCTTGCCCATGTGACGATCGATGAGGCGCAGGACGGGCTTGGTCCCCCGCAGCGCGAATTATGGCTGCCGGTTTTGCGGGCGCTGCGCTGCCGCGTTTTTTTGCAGGAGGGAAAATTGGCCGAAGCCAAAAAAGAACTGGCCCGCCTGGACATTTCCGCGAAGGACAAGCCGACCTACAACAAGGAGTTTCAATATATTTCGCTGGTACGCCTGCTTGCAAGACAGCGGAAAGAAGAGGAGGCGCTGCGGCTGCTCGAACTGTTGAAGCCGCAAGCGGAAAGGGAACGCCAGCTTTCCGGCATCGTGGAAATAACGCTGCTGCAGGCGTTGGCGGAGTTCAAGCTGGGGCGGCGAACGAGCTCGCTAAGCAGGCTTCATGAGGCGCTCGCGTTGGGAGAACAAAACGGATATATCCGCAGTGTTCTCGACGAAGGGCCGGAGATGCTGCGTTTGCTGAAAGCGTACCGTTCCAGCCGCTCGGGCCATCGGGAGGAGGAGGGCACCCCGGAAGGGGGAGGCGGCGGCCTCGTCTCCGACGGTTACATCGAAGCGCTGATTGGCCGCTTCCCGGATGGGGATGCCGCAGCGGACAGCCGCAAGCCAGGCGCTTCATTGGTTGAGCCGCCGAGCCGGAGCGAGCTGGAACTGCTGGAGCTGCTCCGGCAGGGTGCGGCCAACAAGCAAATCGCCCAAACACTGGGCTTGTCCGAGGGCACTGTGCGGGTGTATCTGTCGCGCCTGTACGGGAAGCTGAACGTATCCTCCCGCACCCAGGCGCTCGCCGCCGCGCAGGAGCTGCGGCTGCTGGAGGAGTAAGCGGCCGCAGCCTAAGCGAGAGCCGCCGCGACAAAATGCCCCGGACCGTCGTTGGCAAGGTCGGGGGCGGATGATGGATATGGAAGTTTGAGAGCCTGATTGCGCCTTACGGCAGCACTTTTTTTTAGGCAAAACGTTTTAAGGCAGCACGTTGCCCGCCGCGCGGTAAATTTCGTACCATTCCTCGCGGGTGAGGCGAATGTCGGCCGCTTTGCAGCAATCTTTAAGCCGCTGGGCGTTCATCGTGCCGATCACCGGCTGCATCTGCGCTGGATGGCGTAGCAGCCAGGCGATCGCGATGGTCGTGTTGGTTACGCCGTATTTGCCGGCGATTTCGTCGATTTTTTGATTGAGCTCGGGGAATTTATCGCTCCCCAGGAACGCGCCTTCGAAAAATCCGTATTGGAACGGCGACCAAGGCTGAATCGTAATGTCGTGCAGCCGGCAGAAATCGAGCACGCTGCCGTCGCGGTTTACGGCCGAGGCGTTTTCCATGTTGACGTTGATGCCGCTCGAAATCATCGTGGCGTTGGTGATGCTGAGTTGTAACTGGTTGGCCACGATCGGTTGTTTGACGTGTTTTTTCAGCAGCTGGATCTGCATCGGATTCTGGTTGGAAACACCGAAATGGCGCACCTTGCCGGAGCTTTGCAGTTGATCGAACGCTTCGGCGACTTCCTCCGGCTCCACGAGGGTGTCGGGGCGGTGCAGCAGCAGCACGTCGAGATAATCGGTTTTCAGCCGTTTCAGGCTGCCGTCAACGGACGCCAAAATATGCTCCTTGGAAAAGTCAAAGCTTCCCTGGCGAATGCCGCATTTCGACTGCAGGATGATCTTTTCCCGGACATCGCCCGTCATATGGATGGCTTCGGCGAAAATTTCCTCGCAGGCTCCGCCGCCGTATATATCGGCGTGATCGAAAAAGTTGGCCCCTTCCTCCAGCGCGGTTTGTACAAAACGTTCCGCTGCGGGTTTGTCCAAAGAATTTATGCGCATGCAGCCAACGGCCACGACCGGCACTTCCAGCGAGCTCGTTCCAAACTTGATCGTTCTCATTCGTGATTCCTCCTTAAAGCGGATTAGGTGCTGGGTTGTTCGGTTGGAAAATGTGTAAGCGATGCCATAAGATCATGCGGAACAGCCCGGCCCTCCATTATTTTGACATAGGGAAGACGCGGTTTTCAAGGGCGGCCGCAATTTAGTTTATTGTTAATCCGGGCGGGACGAGTATAATGGTACTGTAAAAAAGAAAGCAAGGTCGTGCAGATGTGCGAAAAAATACGGCAGCAAAGGAATGCATTTATGATGAAACCAATCGACAGAGAGCAAGTGGAGAAGGAGCTTCGGGCTTTTGCGGGCGCGGCAGCGTATGTTCACGGCGAGGCGACTTCTTATATGTTCGTACGCAATTTTAAAGTGAGTGTGACGGAAGCTTTTATCGCCGGGGAAGGTCCTTACCGGGCCGCGCTGCGGTTTGACGGGCACGGCTGGCTGCGCATCGAGGAGCTCACGCATTATGAGGTAGACGAGTTGGGGCGCCTTTTGCTGGCGGGCTATGATGAGCGGGGCCGGATGAACGTAGCCCTGCATCTTGGAAAGGAGCCGTTTCCGGAATGAATACAACGAATCTGACAGAACAACGTACACGCAAACTGCTGGCCGTCTTCGCTCACCCGGACGACGAGAGCTTTATTTGCGGGGCAACTTTGGCAAAATACGCCCATGAGGGCGTGGAAATCACGCTGGTCAGCGCCACGCGGGGCGAAATGGGGCGGCGCATGGGCAATCCCCTGTATTTGAACCGGGAGACGATGGGCGCGGCCCGGGAACAGGAGCTGCGGAACGCCTGCGCCAGCCTCGGCATCCGCGATTTGCGGTTTTTGGACATTCGCGACAAAACGGTTGAGTTTATCGACGAGGAGCTGTTGATCGGCCGCATCGCCGGATTGATGGAGGAGATCGAGCCGGATGTGGTGCTTACTTTCCATGAGAAGCTAGGCGGCCATCCCGACCACTGCGCAATAGGCAAGGCAACAACGGCGGCTTTCCGGCGGCTCGGCGAGCGGGGAGCGTTATATTTCATTTCTTTCGGCGACGCCATGGAGCGGCCGGAGGTTTTTGGCTACACCCGCAGCGATATCGTAAAAATCGACGTGCAGAGCCACTTGCCGGCCAAGCTGGCCGCATTCCGGGACCATCGCTGCCAGTCGGAAATCGAGGCCTGGGTTTGGCAGCCGGACCAAGAGGCGCTTAAGCGGCTTGGGCGTTATGAATATTTTATCAGAGGAAACCGTCAGGGGGCGTCCGGGAGTGCAGGGAGTGCCGGGAATGGCGGGAGTGCAGCGGAAGCGGCGAAGGCGGGCGATTTGTTCGTTTACTGATAAGGCGAATAACATAAGGGCAAAAAATACAAAGTTGTAGACCTAATATTTTCCACATTTCCGCGATTGCTCAGGTTTTCGAATCGAAACTATCGTGCGCCAGAGATCTAACGGTTGTAGCAACGGCTATTTTGCGAAAAAAGCCCTTTTCTAAATTCTAACGGTTGTGAGCGTCGTTATTTACCTGAATCTAAGCAAAATTGGCTGGGTTTCAGTGAAATAAGCGCCATGGCAACCGTTAGAATAGTTGTGTGAATTTGATGCAACGCTAGTGAAATTAATGTCGATACATTTCAGTGGGGCCATCCTAGTCATCTGCATGACTTTTGATGGCCCCACTTTCGTTTAAACTAGGAAAACGCTCAACGGTAGGCGGAATTCTCCGCGGTTCCCGACAAACTATCTCGTGAACGACTGGATAAACCCGGCCATTTCCTTGCTGGCCTGGTTAAGGCGGTCGATGACCTCGCTGAATTCATTGACGAGCTCCGCCTGAACATTGGAGGAGGCGGCGATCGATTGAATTTCCCTCTCCATCTGCTCGATGGAGCGTTGTACGGTAACCAGCGATTTTTCGATGTTCTGCGTCGCCTCTTTGGAATGGACCGACAGCTTGCGGACTTCGTTCGCCACAACTCCGAAGCCGGCTCCAAGCTCGCCCACGCGAGCGGCCTCGATGGCGGCGTTCAGGCCCAGCAGATTCGTTTGCTCGGAAATTTCGCGGATAAGTCCGGCCACTTTGCCTACCTGTTCCGAATCCTCCACCGTCTTGCGGGTGTTTTCGAGAATTTGCTCGGTTGTCGCGGACAGTTCCTCCGAATGGGCCGCCACATTCTGAACCATATCGACCAAATGGCCGGTGATCCCGTTCACTTCCTCCATCAACGCTTCAAGCTTTTGTTCATTTTCCAGCGTGTACGCGATGGCAAATGCCCCGATGACTTCCTGATCCTGACCGTAAATGGGCACGCCAGCGGAAATGACCGGATTGCCGTAAATTTCCGCCGGAAGCCGGTTGATCGTTCTTTGTCCGGCCAAGGCATTCATCAGGGTCGGATCTTCGGGAGGGACCGGACTTCCTTTGACCAGACCGAAATCCAGCGTCCGGCTGGGAGCGTAATAATGAAAAATCTCCCGGTCCGTAATACCAATCATAATATCCTGGGAATGAATTTGCTTGAAATAAGGTGCGGCTTGTACCAGTGCAGCAATAATATCCATGTATGTTCTTGTCCTCCCCCTGATATAGATGCGTATAAGAAAATATCGGCATTTGATGATTTTTTTTAATATAAAAGAATTTAAAATTTTGTCAGCTTCCTAGTTTGCAGAACGATAATAGAATCGTAGGTGCCGATAAATATAAACCATGCGGAAAGCCTGGAAATTACGCTATAGCAGCGGGTTCCGGGCTTTTTTTGGGGTTCAACCTAGAAATTGGCGCTTAACAACCTGCGACTGGAACGACGAAGAACCGTAGGCCTTCAAAATAGCGGAACTTTAAGTTCTTATTTTCCGAAGCCAAGCATGTTTATCCCCATTAGCGGAATTTTTTGTCCTTATTTTCTTATGAAGGGTCCCAGAACGCAGGCATTCCCTTGCGATTCGAGTAAATAGCGACATAAACTTCCTCTATTTCTCGCAAATGGACGGGGATCGCCGGAATAGCGACATTTTTTGTCCTTATGGTTTTCGCTGAGCTTTCTTTGCAAAATAAAATGGGAATTTATTGTAATTCCCCAAATAAATATTATATGTCAACTTGTTTCGGCTTCTAGAAAACTACATATGGAGAGGGAGAGTGATAGTTTGAGCAAGAGAGTTGTCGCAGGGCTATTAAGCTTCCTGCTGGCGTTTTCGCTGCTGCTGCCGGTGGCGGGGGCTGAGGCTGAGGATGGCGCTCGGCAGGGAATGGAAGCAGGAAGGATTGCCGCTTCCAGGCTGAATCCCGTCGACCCCGCAGCGCTTGATGCGATCAAGGCGAAGGATTTTAAGCTGCTAAGCAAGAAAGAGACCGCCAATGCGAAGTCGGCAAAAACGCCTTTGGCTGGTGAAGGAATGCAACTGGAGCGGCAGGAGGCCTCTCCGGCTTCCGCGGCGGAACCGCAAAACTTCGTACCTCAATCGGATAACACGGGACGGATTTCCGTCATCGTAGAATTGCGGGAAGCTCCGGTCAAGGTGTTCGAAGCGGCCGGGAGCAAGCTGAGCAGCAGCAAGTCGTTGTCCGCGCACAAGCAAACGGTGAATTCAGAGCAGCAAACGTTCAAAAAGCAAGCGATCAGCAAATTGAATGCCAAATTCAACCGCGCTTATTCGGAGATTTTTAACGGTTTTTCCTTAACGATCGCCGCCAATCAGGTGGAGAATTTGCTTAAGCTTCCCGGGGTCAAAGCGGTGTACCCAAATAACGAGGTGTATGTCACCGCCGAAGAAGAAGCCCCGTCCGCTCCTTTGGGCAGTGTTCCGTTTATCGGCAGCGAGGCTTTTTGGGATCAAGGAATCAAAGGCCAGGGGATCAAGGTCGGGGTCATTGACACCGGCGTGGCCAAGGATCATCCCGATCTGGCCGCCGCCGTACCGGACGGTGACTGGGGATACGATTTCGTGAACGAGGATAACGAGCCGTACGAAACGACCAAGGAAGATTACGAGAAAGCGCGGGAAAAAGATCCGACACTTCCGGAGGTAAACGAGGACGGCAGACCGTATTGGACTTCGCACGGCACCCATGTGTCCGGGATCGTCGCCGGGCGCGGCGCAGGCGGAAATGGTCAAGCGGGGATCGAAGGCGTCGCGCCGGCAGCGGAAATCCATGCGTACAAGGTGCTGGGCCCGTATGGCAGCGGTACGACGGAGAACGTGATCGCCGGAATCGAGCGAGCGGTGGAGGATGGGATGGACGTCATCAACCTGTCGCTGGGCTCGGATTCCAACAATGAGCAGTCGGCGGATTCCGTGGCCGTCAACAATGCGATGAAGGCGGGCGTTATCGCGGTCGTATCCAGCGGCAACTCCGGTCCCGAAGAGGCCACGGTAGGGGATCCGGGCAGCGCGGAACTGGTGATCACGGTCGGCGCTTCCAAACCTCCGCTCAATACGCCGGTGATGAAAATTGCCGAGCTGGAAGGCGAAGCGTTTTATATGGACACGTTCGATAAATCGGCAGGCCTGGAAAACTTGACCGAGTCCTATCCACTCGTTGATGCCGGGTTAGGCAAACCGGGCGATTTTGAGGGCAAGGATTTAAGCGGGAAAGTCGCTTTCATTAAACGCGGAGAAATTCCTTTTGCGGAAAAAGTATTAAACGCTCAAACTTCCGGAGCCCTGGCCGCAATGATCTACAACAATCTGCCGGAAGCGTTGGAAAGCGGTACTCTGGGTGACGCCGATGCGACGATCCCGGTTTACGCGTTGTCCGGGGCGGATGGAGGGCGGATCAAGGCTGCGCTCGATCAGCAGGAACTTACGGCTGAGTTTGGCTCGACGGTCGAACAGGACATTATGGCCGCTTTCAGCTCGCGTGGTCCGTCCAAACCTTCCTATGACATCAAGCCGGATATTTCCGCGCCGGGCGTCGCCATCCGTTCCAGCGTGCCGGGTTATGAAGGCTGGTATAAAGCGCAGAACGGCACAAGCATGGCCGCCCCGCATATCGCGGGAGCAGCGGCGCTGCTTAAGCAACATTACCCCGAGCTTGGAGCTTACGAAATCAAAGCGCTGCTGATGAATAATGCGTTTAAGTTGTCCGACCGCAGCGGCAACCGCTACTCACATATGGATCAGGGAGCCGGGCGCGTCGCCCTGGACCAGGTTGTCGAAGCGAAGGCGGTGGCGCTGGCCGAGGACGTAACCCATTCCGTCGATGGCGATGAGCCTGCGGCGTACTATACGGGCAGCCTGTCATTTGGTTATGTCGGCTACGGTTCATCGGCGCAGCGTGAGGTCATCGTTAAAGATATCGTCGGGGAAGCGTCGGACTATTCTATTGAATCAAATTGGTATGGCGGCGATTCTCCCGTAGCATTAATCTTGTCCGAAACCGGGGCCAAGGTTGCGGTAGGCGGGGAAACATCGTTCACCGTAACGGTGGAAGTGCCGGAAGAAGCTGTTAGTCAGCGTTATGAAGGCGAGCTGATCCTGACGGAATCTGCGAGCGGCCACGTCATCCATATGCCGGTTTCGGTTTACGCCGGCGAAGTCCCGCAGGCGGATGTCGTTACGGACCTCGCATTAACTCCGAATCCGTTCTCGCCGGACGGAGATGGCCAACTTGATACAACGGACATCACGTTTACGGTTAATGAAAATACCGAGTATTTTTCCCTGGATGTTTTCACACTGGACAGCACTTGGCTTGGTACGTTGATTGAAGTTGAGGACGGCCTTTCTCCGGGCAGCTATGCGCTTCGAAGTTGGGACGGATTGGACCTTCCGGATGACGGTTACCTGTTGGTGCCTTGGATCGGCACCAGCTTGGCGGATGCCGTGCCTTTGGAGGATCAGCTCGCGGCGTTTATCGTTGATAGGGGGGCTCCGGTCTCGCAGTTAAGCGACCCTGCTATTGAGGTGGATACGGCCAGCCTTCAAGGGGTGATCTCCGGCCAGGTGACGAAAGATTTGCTGATCGATTTGCTCGTTTCCGAGACCGGGGCGGCTGTGAGCGATGTGATTGGTGTGGCCGCTTTGTTTGACGGCAACGGGGACGGTGAGTGGGAACAGATGGATGGAACCGTTGACGGCACGGGCCATTTCACCATTGAGGCTCCGATTACACCAGGAAATAATACGTTTGAAGTTTACGTATACGACTTGGCGGGTAACGGATTGGCAACTCCAGCCCACGTGGTTAATTATAAGCTTTCCGGTTACGTCACTCCCTTTGTGGAGGCTTCCCGGGTACAGCAGGATGAGCCATTTAAACTGGATGTGCTGTTCTCGGTGACGGAGGCCGTCTATGCCGCCAAATTCGATTTGTTGTACAGCAGTGGTTTGGAACAGGTCAGCGTTGCACCAAGTCCTGAACTTAGCGCCCGCCAGGCTGAGCAAAACCCGGATCGCCCGCTGACAGTGGCGAAGGCGGTGTATGAACAGGATAACGGTCAAACCCGATTTGAATTGATGGAGCGCTTGAATGACGCACAAGGGTATGCCGGCGATGGTTCTTTGGCTACCTTTACGTTTCAGGGGGCACCCGCCGGGCAATATACATTCCAGGTAGCTAACCTGGCATTGTACGATCAGGATGGAAACGAAATTCCGGTCGGTTTGGTCTCCGATGCTCAAGTGACGGTTGAAAAGCAGGCCGAACTGCAAGTAACCCCGCAAAACCTATCCCTTAAAAAAGGGGAAACCGGCCAGTTGGCCGTCGCTTACAAGGACACCGGCGGGACGGTCACGGACGTGACTTATGCGGTTTATTACGCGCCGGAGGATCCGCAAATCGTAACCGTGTCCAAAGGGACGGTGACCGCGCATAAAGCCGGCAAAACCAACATCGGCATTACCTATGAAGGTTTGGCGGTGACCGTAGGCGTTACTGTCACGGCAGCCTCCTCCGGCAGCAGCGACGGAAAGAATAGCAGTGGAGAATCAACACAAAATCAGCAAGACCAACAAGAACAACGAGTACAACAAGAACAACAAGAACAATCGTCTCCCAGCCAGGCGGTAAAAGAAGCGATCAAAGCGAATGAGCCAACGGTCATTACTTTGCCAAACGGCTTTACGATTACGGTTCCAGCCGGGGCCATCCCGGCTTCGGAGGCGGCTTTTGTGCAGGTCACGCCTGCTTCCGAAGCCGACACAAACACGTGGATCGAGGGGCTGAAGCTTGGCTCGGAACTGAAGCCGCTTGGGGTTTGTTACGATTTAGCCATTTTGGATAAAGACGGAAAGACAATCGAAAACGTGGTGTTCCGTCAGCCAGCCAAGGCTTCGATTCCTTTAAGCGCCCTGAACGCGGGAGGCGTAAACGGGAAAAAGATCGGCCTATTTAAGCTTGGCGACAAAAGTGTACTTGAACAGCGCGCAGGGCGGCTTGTTAACGATAGAGTGGTGGCTCATTTGAGCGGCTTCAGCCGTTACATGTTCATGGCCAGAGAAATTTCGTTCGCCGACGTAAGCGAGGCGGGTTATCCGTGGGCGGTGAACGAAATTGGGGTTTTGGCGGCTCAAAACATCGTGACCGGGATGAGCGCAAATGTATTTGCCCCGGGCTCAAAAGTCACCCGAGCCGAATTCGTCTCGCTGCTGGTTCGGGCGCTGGAGCTGGAAGCGGATGAGCGCGCGGGCGGAAAAGCTCAATTCAGCGACGTTCCAGCCGGCAGTTGGTTCGCGGAGACGGTGGGCATAGCGGCTGCCAAAGGCTTTGTTGCCGGCTACGAAGACGGCACCTTTGGGCCAAACCGGCAGATTACCCGCGCCGAAATGGCGGTTATTTTGTCCAAGGCGCTGGCTTACCTGGGGACGGCAGGAACAGCTTCGGCACCTTCCGGCTTCACCGATCAGGCGCAAATCCCGGGTTGGGCGAAGGAAGCGGTTGACCTCGTTGCCAAGCTTGGCGTGATGAAGGGCAAAGCTGCCGGCAAGTTTGACGCGCAGAAGGCAACCACCCGCGCTGAAGCGGCTGTCGTGATCTACCGCATTTTCACTCAGGATAGGAAGTAAAGTTTTATTCCACCTTGTCCGTTCATATACATGCCTTAGAAGGAGCGTGAGCAGGTTGGATAAAAAGGTGAAGCGGTATTATCAATTAAAACAGCAGCAAAAAGAGGCGGAGCTGGAAATGGCCGAACTGCGCAGCGAAATTTTGAAGCATTGTCTTGAGCAGGGAGCTGCCGAGCTGGAAATCGGGAGCTACCGGGTGAAGGCGATTTTTCAGGAACGGAAGGAATATGACGACCAAAAGCTGTACGAAGCGCTCCCCGACCCTGAGGTATGGCGGTTGATTTCTAAGGCGGATGCGCAAAAGGTGGCGGGATTGATTAAGCTGAACGTCATTCCCGAGGAGCGGATTAAGGACACTTACGCGACCAAACGAATCACTTTGTTGCAGGTGGAGAAAAAGTAATTGATGCCCGTTTTGAGCATAAGCATTCGTGGGGTAGAGTGCAGCAAAAAACGCCGGAACAAATTTTTCTGGCGTTTTTTTGTTGCTCCGAAAATCCAAATCTTGACATTACAAACGAAAAGACTTATGATGAGTAAGAAGTCATTGAGTAAGGAGTCACTGAAATGATTGGACATAAAACTCAACGCCAATTACAAAAAGAACAAACTAGAAACCGCATGATCGAAACCGCATTGGTGCAGTTTGCTCAAAACGGCTTGACGGTTACCCGTACTTCCGATATTGCCAAAGCGGCAAAAGTTTCTCACGGGACAGTGTTTGCACATTTTTCCACGCAGGAAGCGCTGATGGATGCCGTTATCGAGGAATTCGGCTCGCGGGTATCCTGGCGGTTGCATGAACTGGCTGCGGAAGGCGGGGGCTTGCGGGACGTGCTGAAGGCGCATCTTACCGGCCTGGCGGAGTTTGAAGCCTTTTATACCCGTTTGGTGATCGAAAGCAGGCTATTGCCGGATAGCTCCCGAAACGTGCTGATTGCGATCCAATCAACGATATCTTTGCATGTAAGCCAAGCGGCCGAGCGGGAAATGAATGCCGGCGCCATAGATGTGTACCCGCTGCATTTGCTGTTCAACACCTGGATCGGCTTGATTCATTATTATTTGGCCAATAATGACCTTTTTGCCCCGGGCGGATCCGTGCTGGAGCGTTACGGTCAAGAACTGTTGGAGCATTATTGGCGCATGATCGCTGTCAAAAGATAACTATCTTTTGCCATAAAAAAAATGCAAGGAGATGCGATGGACAATGAAAACATGTATTGCTTGCGGAATGCCGATGAACGAACCGTCCGAATTTGCCATGGGGGATACCGCGAAAAACTACTGCGTGCATTGCGCGCGTCCTGACGGAACGATGCAGTCTTATGACGAGAAGCTGGAATCCTTAACCGCTTTTATCATACGGACCCAAGGATTAGACCGGCAAGCTGCGGAAGCTGCCGCAAGAAATATGATGGCCCGGCTGCCGGCTTGGCAAAACCTGGTTAACGGCAAATGATCAGGAGTTGGGTAAGCCGAATCCTAAAGGAGGGGTATATGTGAAAGGCTACGATAATTTTTTTCTGCCCGTTGGCGATCTTAAGCAGGCAGGATACTATTATGGGCAAATGTTGGGATTGGATGTGAAATTCGACTTTTCGGCAAAAGGAATGCTGGCTTATCGGATCGGCCGGGAAGAGCCTGCTGTTATTCTTAGAGATACTTCCCATTTTCCCGCCGCCAAACCGGCAATATGGTTTCTAGTTGACGATGCCCGGCGAAAATTTAATGAGCTTAGGGAAAAGGGCGTTGCATTCACTTCCGAGCCCTTTGCAATAGCTACGGGGACGGCGGTCGAATTTGATGATCCCTTCGGAAACCGGCTGGGCATTACGGATTATATCAAGAGGTGAGGAGGGAAACCGATGATTCTGCTTGACGTCCGGGATTACAAGAAAGCCGAGGAGCCGCTGCGGGAGGTGGGTTTTAACACTTTATTTGCCGAATCCGTGATCCACGGGAAAACGCCGGGGCAAGTTTACGCCGATGATGACGTTAGCCCAAGCGTATTTTATGTCGTCCACCCTTACGGGATGTCCTTGTTGTTCGGCGCTGCGGACAAGCCCGGCTTTAATCAGTGGCTGCAGCAATATTTGCTGGACAAAGCCCAGGCGCGCAGCGGCCACGAATGGCTGCAGGCCTACCCGGCCGGCTGGAACGAGCGGATTCGCGAAATGCTCGGCTCGGAGCTGGTGGCGAGGCGCGCGGAGTTACAGGAAGAAATCGATAGCCTGTCACCTAAAGTAGCCGAATATACGCGGGTCAACTTTCGTTTTGACCGGGACAAATACCGGGCTGCCATGAAACCGGCAAATTTGGCGGGCTGCGAGATCGTTAGAACAACGAAGAAGATGTTCCTTGCGGCTCCGGGGGCTGTTGTTCCGCGTTTTTTCTGGAGGGACGAAGCTGAGTTTGAGCGAATGGGGATTGGATTCAGCCTGATTTGCCAGGGGGAAATCGCCGCTACGGCGTTTTCCGCGTTCATCACCAAAAAAGAGCTGGAAATCGGCATAGAGACTGCTGAAAAATACCGCGGAAGAGGTTTTGCGGCCGGCGTATGCTCGGCGCTGATCGATTACTGCCTGCGGCAAGGCTTGGATCCGGTCTGGTCCTGCCGCCGGGAAAATGAAGGCTCGTACAGGCTGGCCCAGAAGCTGGGATTCGTGCCCTCGCAGATGATCCCTTATTATCGTTTGCCGGCCGGGCGCCATATAGTTGATAACGTCAAATGAATTAGTTGACTAAGTCAAATTAAATGCTTTATGATGGGGTTACTATTCTATGTTTTTTTTAGGAGGTAACCCATGAATTCCGTCCATCACCCTATCATTCAGGCCGTCCGCAGATTTAACCGGTTTTATACGAATATCCTTGGACTCTTGGATCAGCACATGCTGAATAGCGATTTTTCGTTGTCGGAGGCCCGGGTGCTTTATGAAATTGGCAATACTCCAAACTGTACGGCCAAAATGCTGATCGAGCTGCTGAGTATCGACCCCGGTTATTTAAGCCGGATCATCAAACGCTTCGAAAAA
This sequence comes from Paenibacillus macerans, assembly GCF_023715465.1. Classification (GTDB taxonomy): domain Bacteria; phylum Bacillota; class Bacilli; order Paenibacillales; family Paenibacillaceae; genus Fontibacillus; species Fontibacillus macerans_A. The sequence goes on along the minus strand of NZ_JAMBOE010000004.1, from coordinate 431,120 downwards.
ATGGGCCTCGCCTACAGAGAGCAGTCTAAAGAGGACGGGCGGCTGTACTATCTGTTCCTGACTGATCAGGGGAAAGAGACGTTGGCCCGGCTTAACGGGTTGTCCGACGGCCAAATTTATCAAATGATCAGCCGTCTGCCGGAACAGGAACAACTACAGCTAACAGAGGGAATGCGCTCGATTGAAGCGGCGCTGTCGGAGAAACCGGTGCTGACGGGTGAGGAAATCGTCATCCGCAACGATCTGCGGCCCGGGGACGCCGGCTATCTGGTCCATCTGCACGGTTGGATTTATCAGGAGCGGGGCTACAACCATCGGTTTGAGGGATACGTGTGCAAAACGTTTTACGAGTTTTTTGAAAACTACAGCCCGGGCAAGAACCGGTTTTGGTTTGCGGAAGCGAACGGCAGTATGGTGGGCGCGATTGCCATTGTCGAGCATTCGCCGGGCAAAGCCCAGCTGCGCTGGTTTGTCGTGCATCCGCAGTACCGCGGGATCGGACTTGGGCGCAGGCTGCTGGACGAAGCGATGAAATACTGCCGGGAAAAGGGCTACCCGAAAGTTTTCCTGGAAACGACAGAGGATCAGCAGCAGGCGATCCGGATGTACACGCGGGCGGGCTTCGTCAAAGTCGCGGAGCATCCGAGCAATAACTGGGGCAAGCCTCTGGTTGAATTGACGTATGAGCTGACTCAGTCTAAATAAAAAGGCAAAAGGTTGAAGAAAAGGCGCTCTCCCCGGGACAAAACCAGGGAAGAACGCCTTAATCCAAACATGCATGTCTTAAACGAGTGCTTCGCTCGGCGGGCACGTAGAGTAAAGCTGCTTAATCCCAGCGTACCAACTTTACCGATGCGAACCAACTGCAAAAGTACATCTCATTTTTCGCATATCTCCATTTTGAGGCGTGCGAAATGCAAAAGTACATTTGATCTGTGTCTATTTTACAAATTATGGTTATTTGAGCGAGTATGAACTGCACTTTTGCATTTCGCGTAAAATTCGCGGCTCTTTTGTGCGCCACTATTGGGTGGAGACTTCCACGGGACTTAAAGGGATTTAGGTGGAATTACGGTAACTTCTGTTAACTTGCGGTAACTTACGTGGACTTTTGGATTTATGGGACTCGCTAACTTGCGGTAACTTACTTGGCTGCCCCTCAAGTCCCCCTTACACTCCCCCTTGTCCTTCACTTCACGCTCGTCCCCGTCACGCTCGTACCGCTCTTAACGGCTTTGTAGGTCACGATTTCGCCGCTCCAGAAGTGGAACTTCAGCGTCACCTCGCCATCGTTCACTTCGCGCCAAAATTCCGGCTGCAGCTTGATGACGCCTGTCTCGTAATCGGGCATAAACGTATAGCCGAATTCCTTGTAAGGGGTCCAGTTTTGCGGACCGGCATTGCTGCCGTCGGCATAAACCGCCTCCATCGTCGCCACAAGATTGCCGTTAAACGCGGCCGGGACCGCAAACGTTTCGGTCGTTCCCGACGCGCTGCTCAGCACCGGCGTATCGTACACATACACTTTCAGCCGCCAGTCCGGACCGTAGCTGAAACGGGCGGACAAGGCCACTTTCAGCCCCAGGCCGCTGCCGTTTGTCAGGCGGGTGAGCAGGCCGGATGTCAGCGTCAGTTCCTGGCCGCTTACCTCGTAATCCGCCCCCTTCTTTAATTTTTGCCCGTCCGCAAACAGTTCGGTAAGCTGATTTCCGTTCAGATTAAGCTGGACCTTGGCGTCCTGATTGGTCCGCCGTTTCTCAAGTACACCAGATCGGTTTCCGTGGTAGCGGGGCGTTTTTTCCAGCTCGCCTTCATCATTTGGAACAGCTCGTCATCGGACCATTTATACGTAAGCCGGTTGAAATGCTGGCCGTTGTCCCACAGCATGTGGGTGATCTTTTTCTGCTGGACATAGTGGGTTAAAGCCTCAAAAAACTTCAGTTTTTCCCCTTGTTCGATCACATTGGTGTTTTTGTCAAAGCCGAGCAGCCCGTATTCCCCAAGAATGACGGGAATGCCTTTGGCGACCAGCGTGTTGTGGACGTTGTCGAACGTCGTGACGATATCCTGCTGCGTATCCTTTTCGAACTTGTAATACCCGGCGACGTTTACGCTAAACGGCCAGAAGCCGTAATAATGAACGGTCGCGATCAGGTTCGGATCGTTTAACGTTTGAATCGTTTTGTACAGCTCATCCAAATCCTCCTGTGCCGGAATCGTGGTGGACGTTGATCATGACGTACAGCTTGGCCTCCAGCGCCCAGTCAACCACTTCCTCGACCCGATCGAGATAGGCCGGTTCGATGGTGTAGTCCGGCGCTTTTCCGATATGGCTATCCCAGGTGACCGGAATCCGGATGCTTTTGTAGTAATAATTTTACATGTTGTTCGGGTTATTTTTTGCGCCATGCCAGATGGAAACCCACTTTTCCCAACAAAGAGGGATTGTGCAGCCACTTGATGACGCGGGTCGATATCCACTGGCAGATGAGGGCCTGGATAATAATCTTCCAATCAATCACGATTGCGGTCAGCGAAAAAATGAGGACGTTTATGATAAACAGCGAGGTCCCGGGATTGATTCTCCGCGCTTTCGCGATGGCCAGCGCCACAAAACCGATCCCCCCGTTCGTCACCCGCTCCCTGAACAGGATGGAAATGCCGGTGCCCAAAATGACGGAGCCGACCAGCAAATTGATCCATAAACTGCCGAAAGGCGTTTTGACATACACTTCAAAAAAATTGACGGAAACCGAGGTTATGGTGATGACCATAATCGTTCCAAACGCGCTGACCCGCCCCAGATAATGCACCGCAAACAAAAGGAATGAGATGTTGACCAGCCAAAATCCGATGCTTAGCGGCAGATGAAACCAGTAATTCAGCAGCATCGCAAGGCCTGCGCCGCTCCCGGAGGGAATGGAATGCGGAAACAAAAAAACGCCCATAGCGCAGCCCTGGATCAGGGAGCCTGCAATGATGTGGGATGTTTTTTTCCAAAGGCGGCGTAGAAGAAAAGCCCGGTAAGCATGGCGATTGCGGTTCACAGGGATCATCCTTTTGCAGGTAATGGAGTCGCAGGCTAGTCCTGCTTATACAACCTATGCACCGGGACAACCGGCCATGCCTTCTTTCGAACCAAGAAACTTGTGATAACCCCCGAAAGGAAAGAGGATTTACCGGAGGGATATGGAATATTTTAGGGTGAACTGACGGGTCGACCATGTCTTTCGACGAGGGGTGAATGCGCATGATGTTATATCTTAAGGAAATTGTCCTCCAGCTATTTTTTGCCCATATGCCTTTAGTCATGTTTAACCTGTTTTATCGCGACCGCACGCAAAATTATACGCCGAAATTCATCATCGCCACCAGCATGATTTGCCTTTTCTTATCGATGACCTTTGGCGTCAGCGCCGTTCCCGGATATACATACGACATTAGATATACCATCCTGTTCTTTGGCCTGATTTTCGGGGGGATGCAGACCGGCCTGATCCTGTTGGCGGAATTTTTATTATACCGGCTGTATCTGGGGGGAGACGGTACGTTCGTTGCGATGCTCATCACGCTGATTACGTTCCCGGTTTCGCTCGTCCTGTGCCGGATTTACCAGCGGACCAGCCGCAAGTTGCCGGTCATCATCGCGGCAGGTTTGTTTTTTTCGGCAATTCCCATCGGTATGGTGTATTTGTACAACCCGGAGTCGGTTTTGAACCATTTATTCTTTCATCTCTTCGTTATTCCCGTGCAAAATTCTATCGGCTGCTGGCTGCTGATAACGTTATTCAAAAAAGCAGTCACCGACAAGGAGCTGTATATCAACTACGCGCAGCACGAGCGGGTGCGGGCGATCAGCCATGTCGCGGCATCGTTGGTTCACGAGGTGCGCAATCCGTTAACGGCGGTCAAGGGCTTTTTGACCCTGATCCGGGAAGGCGCGGCCGACCGGGAAAGGACCAACCGTTATATCGACATTTGCATGAGCGAAATCGGGCGTACAGAATATATTTTGTCGGAGTATCTTGCGATCTCGAAGCCGATTACCGAAAAGCAGATCCCTACCAATCTGCAGGAGCTGCTGCAAATAACGAGAGATGTCATGAATCCGTTCGCCAATATGCACAATGTGGAGCTGGAAATCGAGTATCCCGCGGATAAGGAGCCTTTATGGATCATGGCCAATCCCGATAAAATGAAGCAGGTGCTCGTCAATTTCATCAAAAACGCGGTCGAAGCTTGCGCCGAGGCGCCCCACCGGCAGGGCAGGGTCATCCTCAAGCTGCAGGCGGTTGCCGGGGTGGTCACCCTGTCCATCAAAGACAACGGCATCGGCATGACGGAGGAGCAGACCCGGCGCTTGGGTTCCGTTTATTTCTCGACCAAATCGGGCGGAACCGGGCTTGGGCTGACGTTTTCATACCAAGCGATCTTGTCGTTGGGCGGAACGGTCGCGGTAAACAGCGAGCCTGGCGAAGGCACGGAATTTACGATCAGTCTGCCGCTGTATGCGGTGCGGGATTTGGAGGCAGCGCAGTGAAGGACTTATAGAGGTAAGAAGCAGGTCAAATCAAAGGGGAGGCAACATGATGAAACAAGGCGGGAGGATTTTGCTGAAAGTTCTAGGCTGCTTGGCGGCGGTGATCAGCATTTTGTTTGTGGGTGCGGTGACGGCGTTTATTACCGCTTTTATGGGAGGACAGAAGTTTTATGCGCCGCTCGCGTTGGCGGTAACCGGTATACTTATTCTGTTTGTCATTGCGCGCACGTTTCTGTCCGGGCGGGTGCGGGCGGTTAACTATGTGCTGTTGGGCTGCATTGCGGCGTGCGGAGCGGCCGTGGGAGTGTACGAAATCAACCGGGCTTATCACAACAGCTTCGCCGTCGTCAGCGATCAGGACGTGGACCTGGAGCAATACCGGCCTTTTCAAAATAACGGGGAAGTGGCGGTGTTGGCGGAGCCTTCGTCGCTGACGCTGCTTGAAGACCTGCCGAAAATGGACGGGGCCACCGCGCTTTATCCGCTTTATTCGGCTTTTGCGCAGGCGGTGTACCCCCGCAAGGAATACGCCCTTTACGACAGCGAAGTGATGGCGAATACGACGCCGGGAGCCTACAAAAATTTGCTGGATGGGCGGGCCGACGTCATTTTTACCGCCGCTCCTTCCAGCCTCCAGCTGGCCCAGGCAAAAAGACAAGGGCTTGAGCTGAAGCTGACGCCGATCGGTCGCGAGGCCTTCGTGTTTTTCGTCCATGCGGACAACCCGGTGCAGGGACTGTCCACACAGCAGATTCAGGACATTTACGCCGGGGAGATTACCGACTGGAGCGAGGTGGGCGGCGGAAGCGGCAAGATCCGCGCTTTCCAGCGGCCGGAGGGCAGCGGGAGCCAAACGATGCTGCAGAAGCTGATGGAGGGAAAAGAGCTGATGGCGCCCCCGCAGAAAGACGTAGTGTCGGGGATGGGCGGGATTATTGCGCAAACGGCCGATTACCGCAATTATCCAAACGCCCTCGGGTATTCGTTTTTGTTCTTCGCGACCGAAATGGCGCAAAACGGGCAAATCCGCCTGCTGGAGATCGATGGGGTAAAGCCGGACAAAACGACGATCCGCTGCGGGGAATATCCGCTGGCCGCGGAGTTTTACGCGGTGACGGCGGGCAGCGACAATCCGAACGTGACCCGGCTGATCGAGTGGATTTTGTCTCCGCAGGGCCAAGCTTTGGTCGAGAAAACCGGGTACACGCCGATCTCCCCGGTTTCCGATATTGACATGGAAAATGAGGATCGATAATATAAAAAATAGGAATTAGCACTCTGGTGTTTGGAGTGCTAATATTTTGAGATCAGGCTGTTTCAACGAAAGGAGACCTGTTTCCATGGCCAAACAACAATTTCAGGCGGAGTCCAAACGCTTGCTGGAGATGATGATCAACTCCATCTACACGCAGAAGGAAATTTTTCTGCGGGAGCTGATTTCCAACGCCAGCGACGCCATCGATAAAATTTATTACCGGGCGTTGACGGATGACAAGCTGGTGTTCAACAAGGACGACTATTTCATTAAACTGAAGCCGGACAAGGCTTCCCGGACCCTGACGATCACCGATACGGGGATCGGCATGACCAAGGACGAACTGGAAAACAATCTCGGCGTTATCGCCAAAAGCGGTTCGTACGCGTTCAAGAACGAAAACGAGATCAAGGACGGGCACAACATTATCGGCCAATTCGGCGTCGGTTTTTATTCGGCGTTTATGGTCGCCGACGTCGTCACCGTGACCAGCCGGGCGCTGGGCAGCGATGAAGCTTATAAGTGGGAGTCCCAGGGCGCGGACGGGTACACCGTTGAACCGTGCGAGAAGGATACGGTCGGCACGGAAATTATTTTGAAAATCAAAGAAAACACCGAAGACGAGCAATACGACGATTACCTTGATGAGTATCGCCTTAAATCGATCATCAAGAAGTATTCCGACTTTATCCGTTATCCGATCAAGATGGACATCACGAGCAGCCGGCCGAAGGAAGGCAGTGAAGGCGAATTCGAGGATTACACGGAAGAGCAAACCGTCAACAGCATGGTGCCGATCTGGCGCAAGAACAAATCCGAGCTAACGGACGAGGATTATGAAAACTTTTATATGGAGAAACGTTACGGGTTTGACAAGCCGGTTTCGCATATCCATATCAAAGCGGACGGCGCGGTCGTGTATAACGCGATTTTGTACATTCCGGAAAAAACACCGTTCGACTACTACACCAAGGAATACGAAAAAGGCCTGGAGCTGTACTCCAACGGCGTGCTGATCATGAACAAATGCGCCGACCTGCTGCCGGATTATTTCAGCTTCGTCAAAGGGATGGTCGACTCGGAGGACCTGTCGCTGAACATTTCGCGGGAACTGCTGCAGCATGACCGCCAGCTGAAAATGATCGCGAAAAACATCCAAAGCAAGATCAAAAGCCAGTTGCAAAGCCTGCTTAAGGACGAACGCGAGAAATACGAGAAGTTCTACGAGTCGTTTGGCCGCCAACTGAAGTTTGGCGTGTACAACGAGTACGGTATGCATAAGGATGTGCTGCAGGATCTGCTGATGTTTACCTCCTCCAAAGAGAAGAAGCTGGTCACGCTGGACGAATACGCAGCGCGGATGCCGGAGGATCAGAAGTATATTTATTACGCGGCCGGCGCATCGGTGGAACGGCTGGAGAAGCTGCCGCAAACCGAGCTGGTGCTGGATAAGGGCTACGAAATTCTTTATTTTACCGACGATATCGACGAATTTGCGATCAAAATGATCATGAGCTACAAGGACAAGGAATTCAAATCGGTGTCGAGCGGTGATCTGGGGATTGAAGCCGATGCCACCGAAGAGAAAGCGGAGGCGGACGACAACAAAGAGCTGTTTGCCGCAATGAAAGAGCTGCTCTCGGGCAAAGTGAAGGAAGTCAAAGCTTCGAAACGGCTGAAATCGCATCCGGTCTGCCTGACGACGGAGGGCGAGCTGTCCATTGAAATGGAAAAGGTGCTGAGCGCCATGCCCGGCGCAGACGGGCAAGCCGTGAAGGCCGACAAGGTGTTGGAAATCAACGTGGGCCACGAGGTGTTTAAATCGCTGCAAATAGCTTACGAAAGCGATAAGGAGAAGCTCGGCTTGTTCACGAACCTGCTGTACAATCAGGCGCTGCTGATCGAAGGCTTGCCGATCGCCGATCCGGTCGAATTTACGAACGATATTTGCAAAGTGATGGTTTGATGGTGTAAGGACGGCCAATTGGATAGGAAAGGAACCACCTCCTGAACAAAATCGCGGGTTGGTGGTTCTTTTATTTTTCGGATAAGGATGTCATCATGAGGTTGGGGGCGATGAACCGATGTTTAACGATTTGAAGCTGAGCGCGGACCGTCCGGTCTATGTTCAGGTGAAGGATTACATCAAAGGACTGATTGCCAAAGGAGCGCTGCAGCCGGATCAGCGCCTGCCGTCGACGCGGGAGCTGGCGGGGCTGCTTGCGGTCAGCCGCAACAGCGTCATCTCCGCCTACGAGGGCCTGGAGGAAGAAGGCTACATCTATGCCTTATCGGGCCAGGGCAGTTTCGTGGCCCCGGATGCTGCGGCATTGGCTTCGGCCGCGGAAGCCGTGCCGCCGTGGAAGATGGACTGGTTGGAACGAATGAACGGCCAGGCGCGGCTGGCGGTGGAGCTAGATCATATGAAGCGACGAAAGCGCGGCATCCGGGCGGAGAAAGGAACGATCTCGTTCACCAGCATTGCCCCTGATGAGAAGCTGTTTGATTTGGATCATGTGAAACGCGCTTTTTTGGACCGGATGGCAGTTGAAGGTGGTGTGCTGCTTAATTACGGTTACGCCAAAGGTTATAAGCCGCTGATCGACGTTTTGCTGCTGTATATGGAGCGCAAGGGCGTCGATTTGACGGGGAAGGATATGCTGATCACCAGCGGTTTTACCGAGGGGCTCGACATCGTGTTGTCCTCCCTCGGCGGGCAGCCGGGCGGGGCGGTTATTTGCGAAAATCCGACGCACCATACGGCGATCAAAAACCTGCGGATGCACGGGTTCGACATTACGGGCATTCCGATGGAGCAGGACGGCATGAACCTGGAAGGCTTGAAAAAAGCTTTGGCGGAGCGGCCGTACGATTGCGCTTATTTGGTCCCTTCTTACCATAACCCGACCGGGATCGTCACTTCGGCCGAGAAAAGGCTGGCCATGCTGGAGTTGTTCGCACGTTACCGGGTGCCGGTGATCGAAGACGGCTTCAACGAGGAATTGCGTTATTCCGGCTCGCATGTGGCGCCGCTGATCGCCATGGCGGGTCAAGGGAACAGCGTGGTGTACCTGGGCAGCTTCTCCAAGGTGCTGTTCCCGGGGATGCGCGTCGGCTGGGTGCTGGCGGACCGGGAGCTGGTCGATGTGCTGGAAAGCGTCAAACGGGCGCGCAGCATCCATACCTCGACCCTGGACCAGTCGGTGCTGTATCAGTATTTGCAAAACGGCCATCTGGAGAAATATTTGAAAAAAGCGCGAGCGGAATATAAACGAAAATACGAATGGACCAAAGCATGCTGCGAGCGGTTTATCCCGTATTCCCGGCTGTCCGGAAGCGGCGGGCTGCACCTGTTCGTCGAATTCGCGGACGGGTTTGACGTTTGGGAGCTGCTTGAAGCTTGCGCCCGTCGAGGGGTGATTTTTACGCCCGGGGATATGTTTTATACCGACGGCGGGGGCAGGAATACGATGCGGATCGGCTTTTCGCGGGTGAGCGATGAAGATATCGAGAAGGGCATCCGCATGATCGGGGAAACCGCGGCGGGAATGCTGCGGCGGGAGTGATGCAGCAGGAATGATGCGGCGGAATGATGCAGCTTGCTGCCGGTCACTTGCGTTATTAGCCGGAAACCGGGCAATCCCATAGCGGGATTATGCAGGGCAGGAGCATGGTTAGGGATTGAGGCGTTTGGCAAACGTCGATCAAACTTCCGGCAAACATCCGTCAAACGTCCGGCAAGCGTCCGTCAAACATCCGGCAAGCGTCCGTCAAAATGGCGTAAAAATGGTCAAGGATTAAAGGAGCGATAGGGCATGAAGGTAGGCATCATTATGGGCGGCGTCTCCTCGGAGCGTGAAGTTTCGCGGATGACGGGCAAGGAAATGGCGGCTCAATTGGACCGCGGCAAATATGAAGTGCTGCCGATCGAAATTACCCGGCGGGAAGAGTTGATCGACCAAGTGAAGGGGATTGATTTCGCGCTCCTTGCGCTGCACGGCGCTTTCGGTGAGGACGGGACGGTTCAGGGCGTGTTGGAGTCATTAGGCATTCCTTACTCCGGCAGCGGCGTTTTATCCAGCGGTCTATGCATGGATAAGGATTTGTCGAAGCGGCTGCTGCGGGCCGAAGGGATCGCTACGCCGGAATGGGTTTGCCTTGAGCGCTCGTCATGGAGCGAAACGACGGTCGAATCCGGCGGTAGCCGCGGGAATGGGAGTCCGGCTTGGGGGCTGGCTTATCCCTTATTCGTGAAACCTAACGGCGGCGGCTCCAGCATTGGGGTGCGGCGGGTTGAAGACGAAATGGAACTGCGTTTTGCGCTTGAGGAGGCTTTTCGCTGGGACCGATCGGTGGTGGTTGAATCCATGGTTCACGGCCAGGAAATCACCTGTTCCGTTTTAGGAGGAGAGCTGCTGCCGATTTTGGGAATCCGGGCGACGGGAGCGGCATGGTTCGATTATTGCGCCAAATACAGCGTGGGCGGGGCGGAGGAGCATCCGATCGTTTTGCCTTCTGAGGTGGAAGCTCGCGTGCGTAATGTGGCGCTCGCCTGCTATCGGATTCTGAAGTGCGGCGTTTATGCGCGAATCGACATGATCCTGAAGGACGGTGTGCCGTATGTGCTCGAAGTGAACACTTTGCCGGGAATGACAGCAACCAGCCTGCTGCCCAAAAGCGCGCTGGCGGCCGGCCTATCCTACGCAGAGCTGCTGGACCGGATCATCGAGTTGTCGTTGCTGGAACGGAAAGGTGCTGCGTCGACGCTGGGGGAAGCGACAATGCAAGCAGTACCAACTTCGAAAGAAGCGGTAAAGCAGGCGATGCCAATGTCGGAAGAAACGGTAAAGCAGGCGGTGCCAACGTCGGAAGAAGCGAGTTTGCCAAAGCCGTTCCCCGAGGACGGAAAAATTCGGCTGGAGGTGGTGTCATGATGTCCCGCGATTGGATTGCCCCGCAGGTACGGCAGGTGCCGCCGTCTGGCATCCGAAAATATTTCGATTTGAGCGGGGAAAGAGCCGATACGATTCGACTTGGTGTAGGAGAACCCGATTTCACCGTGCCGGAGCCGGTGCGTGAAGCTTGCATCCGTGCGTTGAACGAAGGGCGGACGGGGTATACGGCAAACAGCGGTATGCCGGAGTTGAGAGAAGCGCTTGCCGGTTATTTGAAAGAGAGCTTTGGCTTGGGGTATGAACCGGAAAGCGAAATGATGATAACCGTGGGCAGCAGCGAAGCCGTTGATCTGGCGCTTCGCGCCTGCACGGTCCCGGGGGATGAAATCCTCATTCCGGCCCCCGGCTATGTGGCTTATTCGTCCATCGCCCAATTATGCGGCGGAAACGTGGTCGAGGTGGAAACGACGGCTGCGCAGGAGTTTAAACTGACGGCCGCTGCTTTAGGCAAGCGAATCACACCTCGTTCCAAAGTGCTGATCGTCAATTTCCCGGGAAATCCGACAGGGGCTATTATGGCGGAAGCGGATTGGCGTCCGGTGGCGGAGCTGGCGATTAAACACGATCTGATCGTCATCTCGGACGAAGTGTACGCTGAGCTGACTTACGGCCGGAAACACTTCAGCATCGCTTCGCTGCCCGGCATGAAGGAACGTACGGTGGTGGTCAGCGGCTTTTCCAAAGCATTTGCGATGACGGGCTGGCGTGTCGGTTACGCCGCTTGCGGCAACCGTGACCTTATGGCCAGCATGCTAAAAATCCACCAGTACACGGCGATGTGTGCGCCGACGCTAGGCCAGGTGGCCGCGCTCGCCTCACTGCGCCACGGCCTCGAGGCGAAGGAGCGGATGAAGGAAACGTTTGACCGGCGCCGGCGCAGCTTCGTCCAAGGACTGCGGGAGATCGGTCTCCCTTGCCATGAGCCGCAAGGCGCCTTCTACGCGTTTCCTTCCATCGCGCACACGGGGCTCGGCGCCGGCGAGTTCGCCGAGCTGCTGCTCCGGGAAGCGGGCGTCGCCGCCGTCCCCGGCCATGTGTTTGGCGCCGGCGGCGGAGGGCATATCCGCTTCTCCTACGCGGCGGGAACGCAAAGCCTGAACATGGCGCTTGAGCGCATGGAGCCCTTGATGCGCCGCTTAACGCTTGGCGCCGGCGTGATGTGATCGCTGTAGGGTGGCAAAAGCGTGCACACCGTCAGGCGAGTGGCAAAGTGATCACTCCGTCAGGTGTGTGGCAAGGCGACTACCCCATCGAGCGAGTGGCAGAGTGTTCACCCCATTGAGTGAGTGATAGAGCGTTCATCCCGTTAAGCATGTGGCAAAGTGATCGCTCCGTCGAGCGACTGGAAGAGCGTACACCCCATTAAGTGTGTGGCCAAGCGATTACTCCATCATGCGTGCGTTACAGCGTTCCGCTCAACGGCCACCACCATGCCTGCCCTGCTCCAGGTCTCTTGGTCAACGGTTGAAGGAATAGTTGCAAAACATACAGCTACCTATCCGGAAATGCTGCCACGGTGGTTGATTAAGTGCAAATTGTGCAATTACTCTGCTTGTTTTCGAAGGAAAGACAAAAAGACGGGGGTCTAGTTGTATGAAATGCAATTAAAACGAAGGATGGGGCAGGTAGGTATAAAGTTAGTTGTATGATTTGCAATTCATTGTCAGAGCCAAGCCGCCGATCACGCCCATTTTTGCCAAATGGTCGAGTGCTCAGTATTTTTCAATAGGTATGGCGAGCGGGAATCCGCACTTTTTCGCGGTACGATAGTGGAGATGGTTCGGCTGGTGGAAAATAGCGGTAAATTATGGCCTTATTATGTCCCGAGGGGGTGGATTCCCTGGCTTAGCGGCAAAAAAGGGCGTTATTTTTTATTAAACCGGCCTCAAGGTGATCCAGGGAGGCCAGCTTGATAAAATAACGCCCAAAAATTCCGCTATATTGCGCCGCGACGGCTATTTTGGCGCATAGCGGTATAAATTACCGCTATGCGTCACAGAGAAGCTCCCATAGTGCTAAGCGTTAGTTACGGGCGTCCAGCCGGGAGGGGGTGTCGTCGTTAGAAGCAAGCTTCCATCACCGGCGGGAGAAGCCCGGCACGTCACCGTCCGATGCTCCAGCCCGCGTCAGCCGAAGCCCCGTACGTCACCGTGAGAGGCTTCCGCTTAACTCCAGCGCCTGCTCCACCGGCACATAGTCGTAGTGCAGGTCCTTCGCCACGGAGTCGTAGGTGATCGCGCCGCCCGCCACGTTTACGCCGCGGCGCAGCGCGGGGCGGTCGCTAAGCGCGGCGTAAAGCCCCTTGGAAGCCAGCTCCAGTGCATAAGGTAAAGTGGAGTTGGTCAGGGCGAACGTCGACGTCCGCGGCACGGCGCCGGGCATGTTGGCTACGGCGTAGTGAACGACGCCATGCTTGACGTAGGTCGGATCGGAGTGCGTTGTGATCCGATCGACTGTCTCGAAAATGCCGCCCTGGTCAATGGCCACGTCAACGATCACCGATCCCGGGCGCATTGCCTTGACCATGTTTTCCCGCACCAGCTTCGGCGCCTTCGCGCCGGGAATCAGCACCGCACCGATCACCAGGTCCGATTCTTCCACGGCTTCGGCAATATGCTGCGGATTGGACATCAACGTTTGCAGGCGGGCGCCGAAAATATCATCCAACTGGCGGAGCCGTTCGGGATTCACATCGATGATCGTGACATCGGCGCCAAGTCCGACGGCAATTTTGGCCGCGTTCGTCCCGACGACGCCTCCGCCGATGATCGTCACTTTGCCGCGCTTCACGCCGGGAACCCCGCCGAGCAAAATCCCTTTGCCGCCGTAAGGCTTCTCCAGAAACTGGGCCCCGATCTGCACGGCCATCCGCCCGGCAACTTCGCTCATCGGCGTCAGCAGAGGCAGCGTTTTGTTCACCTCAACGGTCTCGTAGGCGATGGCGGTAACCCCTTTATCCCGAAGCGCCGCCGTCAGCTCGGGCTCCGGGGCCAAATGCAAATAAGTGAACAGGATCAGACCCTTCCGGAAATAAGCGTATTCCGAAGGCTGCGGTTCCTTCACTTTAATGACCAGCTCAGCCGACCAGGCATCGGCGGCTTGCCCAACCAGCCTGGCTCCTGCGGCGGTGTATTCGGTATCCGTAAAACCGCTGCCGGTGCCGGCGTTTTTTTCAATAAGCACTTGATGGCCTGCGCTAACGAGCGAATACGCGCCCGAAGGCGTCAACGCCACCCGGTTTTCGTTGTTTTTGATTTCCTTGGGGACACCGATGATCATTTTGTCTTCCTCCTCGTCAGTTCGTCAGTTTAACTAACACAGACATGCCGGTTTGTCATAAGTTGTTCCCTTAACGGCATAGCTGTAAACTAATCTGACACCAGTATAGGACAGGTAAAATTCTTTGTGTTTATGGAGATCCAACAAAAAAAGGGACCGGGTTTGTGTAATTTCACAAATCGCGGTCGCCGCCGAATTTCTCCGTTTTGAAGTCCAGGTAAAGTGTCACTTTTTGCTCCATATCGGTCAAGTCGATGCCTCCGATCTCGCCGATTCGTTTCAGCCTGTAGTTTAACGTATTGGCGTGAACGTGCAGCGCGTCCGCGGCGGTTTTGACATTGCTGTCATGGGCCAAAAATACCTCGAGCGTATGAACCAGCTCGCTGTGATGCTCCCGGTCATAAGCGCGCAGCTTGGCCAGGCTTTCGTTTTCGAAGCTGTGCTTGCCCGCCTCTTCCCAGATGAGCGGCAAGTAGCGGTAATACCCCAGATCGGCATAATAATGGAGGCGGGACGTCTCCTCCGGCAAACGCCGCTTCACTTGAAGCAGCAGCAACGCTTCCCGGTAGCTCGTTTCCAGTCTTCCGTATTCTTCATAAAGATTGCCGCTGGCCAGCCCGGTGTAATGCTCTCCAAACCGAGCCCGCAAATTTTCACCGGCGAGCTCAAGCTGGCGGACGATCGCGGCCTTGGTTTTGTGTACGGTGGGGGCGGACAGCAGGATCAGCTGGTTTTTATCGCTTACGTACAGTACGATGCGGCATTGGGCTGCAGACGAAGCGAAGCTTTCGAGGGCCTGCTGCTGTTGCCGTTCTTGGATGGTGGAGGTAAATTCCAGGACAGTGATATGAAAAAGAGGCGGCAGGATGATTCCGATGTTTTGGGCTTTCTCGCGAATGTGGGTCTCAGTCCGGATATGTCCGGTCAGCAGCTGCCAGAAAAAATCTTTGTGCGCCGCTGCTTCCTTATGCCGCTGCATGGGCCATTGCACCAGCTTGTTCCGTGCTGCCACCGCCGCGGCCTCGAGCAAGAACATCTCTTCATCCGTGAAAGGCTTGCCCGCCTGCAGGACCCAGATGAAGCCGATCACCGCAGCGTTGGAGCGGACGGCGACCGCCACCCGCTCGCTCAGCCCGACGTCGGGAATGGCGGCGATGTGCACCGGTTTTTCGCTTTCCAGCAAACGGCGGATGGCGCCGCTATGCCAAAGGCTGCTGATGATCTGATCGGGCACGCGCCGCCCGACGATAGTCGCCAGCCTGGCGGCGTCCGTATCCGGGGCGTGCGAACTGTACGCGATCAGCCGGTGATTCGCGTCCTCGATCGTCACGGGACGGCCAAGCGCCTCACCGATCGTTTCGGCCAGCATCTCCAGATTGTCGGCGTAAAAGTCAAATAATGTTGGTTCTCTGCGCATAGGCATCACCTTCGTGTTTCCCAGATTAGCGGATTATTCCGTATTTCAAATTTTAAATTCTAAATTGCGGATTATTATATGATTCCAAATCCCAAAACGGAAAGAGGCGGCCATTCCATGATATCGGTAAAAGAAAACACAAATTCCGTCGGTTACCGCGATACTTGGGCGGAAGTTTCCCTGGATGCCATCGTCCATAATACGAAGCTGTTCCGCCTGCAGGCGGACGAACGCTGCCGGATCATGGCCGTGGTTAAGGCGAACGGTTACGGTCATGGGGCCGTGCAGACCGCGCAAGCCGCCATTGCCGGCGGGGCTGAATATTTGGGCGTGGCGCTGGTGGACGAGGCTTTGCAATTAAGAGCCGCGGGCATCCGCCAGCCGATTCTCGTGTTGGGGTACACGACGCCGCATGCCGTCGAAACCGCGATCCGGCATGACATTACGATGACCGTGTATACAAAGGAAGTGCTGGACGAAATTATGGACAGCGCCCTGCGGCAGCGACGGCGGGCTCGCATCCATCTCAAACTGGAGACGGGGATGACCCGCATCGGGCTGACCTCGGCCGAAGCGGCCGTAGATATGGCCCGCCAAGCCCAGTCTTCCCCCTGGACCACGCTTGAGGGATTGTTTACCCATTTCGCCGATGCGGACGGGGCGGATCCCCGGTTTACCGAGCGGCAATTCCAGCGGTTCCTCCGCTGCATCGACGCGCTGGAAGCCGCCGGCGTGCCGGTTCCACTCAAGCATTGCTGCAACAGCGCCGCCGCCATGCGTTTTCCGCAGATGCATCTCGACATGATCCGGGTCGGCATTGCCCTCTACGGCTTGTATCCCGCACAGCGGCTGCGCATTCCGGCTTACCCGCTGCGTCAGGCGATGCAGCTCAAAACGAAAATAACCGCCATCCAACTGATCGAGCCGGGCCGGACCGTCAGTTACGGCCGCACTTATCAAGCTCCTTCGAACCGTGTGGTCGCCACCGTGCCAATCGGATACGCGGACGGATTGTCGCGCGCACTCTCCAACCGGGGATCGGCGCTGGTACGCGGGCGGCGAGTCCCGATCATCGGGCGCGTGTGCATGGACCAGACGATGCTCGACATCACTGCGGTGGACGGCGCGCAAATCGGCGATATCGTGACCCTGTTCGGCGGCGAAGGGGAGCCGGCGTTTATCGGCATTGACGAAGTCGCCGAGCTGATGGATACAATCAATTACGAAGTTGTATGCCTGATCGGGCAAAGGGTCCCCCGCCTTTACCAGTAAATGTTTGTATGTGAGAAAAAGTGCCATTTGACTCACATGATAATTGAAAAATTTAGTTTAGTAAAGCGATTATTAGCTTGATTTACCGAAAAAATGATGGTTTTCGCGTTTGAAATAGCAATTCAGATTGAAAAAATAGGTATCTATGAAATGTATGTTATATTTTATGACGCGCGAAAAAAAGCAAGCAGCCCGCCCTGAATGATGAATGGGTGCGGCTGCTTGCTTTTTAATTGACTTATTTTTAATTGCTGCTGCGTTTAAACGATAACACGATATCCTGCGGATAATCGCCGAAGCCAATGCCGAACAAATTAAGGCCCCGCTTGTTCACGGCATCCTCCCGGACCTCGAAGCGGACGCGGATCGGCTTGTTGAAATTAAGATCAAGCGCGGCAAGTGTAGTGGCGGAGCCTGGGGCATTGCCCACAAAGCTGCCGTCTCGGGTAATGCGCCATTCGATAAGCTGGCCGTATTCGGTGCCGCCTTTCCACTTTTCAGGCGTCAGTTTGCCCTTGCGGTCGCCGAAATCGGCGGGGCTCGTCCAGGTACCGGCCGGGTGGCCGTTGATGCTTACGCTGATGTCCGACGGCCAGGCATCCCGGAACCCCGGGGCCTCCGAGCAGACTTCGGCCCGCACGCTTAATTCTTCAAGCTCCACGCCCGGCGGCAGCGGGTTGGCGAAATAATACTCCACGTATCCCGACTCGGCGAACCACAGCAGTGCTGCATCCGTCCGCTCCGGCATATAAAATACCCGCGGATCGTCCTGGGAGCCGATCACACTGCCGTCGCGCCCGACCATGCCGCAAGGGGGCTGGACCGAACTGATCGAATACATGCCGATCGGCATATGGATTTCCTCAATGTGATGCAGGCCTTCGCCTGGCTGGGTCGGCAGCTCCAGCAGAATAGAGCGGCAGGTGACCGAGCAGATTTTTTCCCGGTTCGCTCCTTGCGTTGATACGACCAGATCCGCTTGCTCCAGTGTTTGCACGTTGATGGAGATCGTCGGCTGGGCGACGCCCAGCGCTTCGGCCAACTGATTGATGCTCATCGGCTGTTTGCCGAGCGCCTCCAAAATCCGCAGACGCACATCGCCGGACAGCGCTTTGGCCACATCGAGAATCCGCGAAGCGGGATAAGGGATCGTTTCTTGGCGGTGGGGATCGCTCATTAACAAAATCCTTTCTGCATAAGGATGAAACCTGTGTTCAGTGTACTATAAAAGATATGTATTGTAAATTTATAATATACATTGTAATTATATAATACACGTGCTATGATGTGGGCAAATGGAATAGAAAGGTGTGGCTAATGACGATGTTTAATCAAGTGATGACCGCGGATGCAGCTGCAATTCCCCGTCCGGAATTTCCCCGGCCCGATTGGGAGCGGAAAGACTGGTTTAATCTGAACGGCGCGTGGGCGTTTCGTTTTGATCCAAGCGACGAGGGGATCGGCCAGTCTTGGCAAAACGAGGGAGCACCGGCTTTCCGGGAGCAAATCCAGGTTCCTTTTTCCTGGTCAAGCCCTTTGTCCGGCATTGGCATAAACGAGCCAGGGATCGGCTGGTACCGGCGCGCTGTTAACTGGCAGCCGCAGCCTGGGCAGGCGCGGATTTTTTTGCGGTTTGGGGCGGCCGATTACCGCTGTGATGTTTGGGTCAACGGCGTTCATGCCGGATCGCATCAGGGCGGGTACGGCGCTTTTGAATTCGAAGTGACAGACACGTGGAAAAAGGCTGAAGAAAATGCAATCGTCGTGCGCGTAGAGGATCGTGACGAAGATTACCAGGCTCGCGGCAAACAAGGGTACGGGGAAATTCGCGGCATTTGGCAGCCCGTTTGGCTGGAGGCGCGCCCGGAAAACTTTGTCCGGGAAGCCAGGTTTCGGACGTTCATGGACGGTCGGATCGAAGTGGAGTCTATCATTATCTCTGGCGGGGATACCGAAGCGGAATTGTCCTTCCGCTTTGCCGAAGGCGCGGTGAACCTCACGGAACGGGTGCGGCTTACGGCCGGCGAAAATACGGTCCGCACCGCTTTTACGGTGGCAAATCCCCATTTGTGGAGCCCGGAAACCCCTTATTTGTATGAAGGGGAGATCGTTTTGTCCGGTTCGTTTGGCCGCGATTGCGTCAGCACTTATTTCGGAATCCGCAAAATCGGCACCGCCCGGTTCGAGGATCGCGATTACCGCTGGATCACGCTGAACGGAAAACCGGTTTATCTGAACGGCACGCTCGACCAGTCTTATCACCAAACCGGATATTTTACGTATCCGAGCGACGAGGAAATGAGGGACGAGATTTACCTCATGAAACGGATCGGGCTTAATTTCGTCCGGATTCATATTAAGCCCGAGGAGCCGCGCAAACTGTATTGGGCCGACAAGCTGGGCATTCTCGTGATGGTGGATATGCCTTGCTTCTGGGGCGCGCCGGATGAGCGGGCGCGAGCTTCCTACGAAAGTGAAGCCCGCGAAGTGATCGCCCGGGACTACAATCATCCCGCGATTTTTTCCTGGGTGATGTTTAATGAGACGTGGGGGCTGAAATCGGGGAAAGCGGCCGGCAGTTTGACCGGGGATGAATCGGGCAATATGAATTATTTGCCGGAGACTCAGGAATGGGTGCGGCGGATGTACCGCTGGGCCAAGGACATCGACCCGACGCGGCTTGTGGAGGACAACTCGCCCTGCAACTGGGACCACGTTGAAACGGATCTCAATACCTGGCATTTTTATATCAACGGTTATGAACAGGTCCGGCAGCACGTGAGCGATGTGGTCGAGAAAACCTATCCCGGGTCCGAGCTCAATTATATCGGCGGGAACGTGCAGACGGACGCGCCGCTGATGAACAGCGAATGCGGCAACGTTTGGGGCATCGAGCACGGCGCGGGCGACAGCGACTTGGCGTGGCATTACCGGTACATGCTGAATGAATTCCGCCGCCATGACAAAATGTGCGGGTTCGTATTTACCGAATTCCGCGACGTGACGAATGAATTCAACGGTTATTACCGGCTTGACGGCACGGAAAAAGATTTCGGCTACGGCGATTTTGTGCCGGGCATGACGATTGCCGATCTGCATTCGCCGGATTTTATCGTGATCGACGCGCCTCCGTGTCAAACGGTGGAAGGCGGTGAGCAGGTTGCCGTCTCCCTGCTGCGCTCCAGTTACTCCGACTGTTACCACGGCCGGACGCTGAAGCTGGACTGGGAGCTGTGGTACGACCAGCTTGGCGTGCGCAAAGTGGCCGACCACGGAGAGGTTTCCATCAAGTGGAACGGCTACGGCGTAGCGCAGATTGCGCCCTTGAGCCTGACGATGCCAAACCGGGATGCCGTGGCCGTGCTGGCGGTTCGTTTATTGGATGAAGCGGGGGAAGCGATTACCCGGAATTTCATTACGTTTGACGTGCGCGGCGGCGAGGCGGACGGGACGTATGATGCCAACGCTGGCCACATCAACCTGCCGGTAGCCGGTTTTGCCGGTCAATCGTTCACGCAACATTGGGATGCGATTCAGGGAGCCAAAGTAAGCGGTGCGGGGGCCGGTGCGTTCGCTTATGAGGTAAGGCTTCCCGAGCGCGAGCGGCTAGAATTGATCGGCGATATCGAAATCGTGTTTGAAGCAAGCGCCAAAAGAGTGCTGGCCCGCAACATCGAAGGCGTCAAAGCGCGCGAGACGGGCATCCACTTTATGCACGGCGCTGCCGCCGATGTGGAGTACAATCCGAACACGTACTACATGACGGACGAAGAGCGGCACACATCGCAGGTCACCGTCAGTATCGACGGGGAGGCGGTCGGAACCGTTCACTTGCCCGACGACCCGGCGGACAGCCGCGGTGTGTTGTCCTGGCACTACCAGCCGGTGGCGAACCGCTTGGATGAAGCGGGTTCTTACGGCTATTTGTGCAACGTAAAGGTGCCGGGGCGGATCGCCGCCAAGCTGGACCGCAGCCGCAGCTTCCGCCTGGAACTGCAGGCGGGCGAAGGCGGGCTGGCGCTGTACGGGCGAAACGCTGGACGTTACCCGCTGGATATTCTGGTTCGTTATCGTTAAGCGGTTTGGCAGGTCGGCCCGGCAACCTGACGGGTAACCTGGTGTGTAGCCCGCAGGATAGCCTGCCGAGTAACCTGCCGGATAACTTGCCTAGTAGCCCGCCGAGTAGATCGTCGGGTAGCCCGCCGGATAGCCCATCGGAAATCTAACGGTTGTAGTCGCCGCTATTTTCCGAAAAAAGGCCTTTTCCAAACTCTAACGGTTGTGATTGACGTTATTTGCCTTAATTCAGGTAAAAGTGGCCAGTTTTAGGCGAAATAAGCGCTATGGCAACCGTTACAATTTCAAATCAGCGTTTTTGGCACAAATAGCGATTGTGGCAACCGTTAGAATAGTTTGTGGTCAGAAGCGCGTATCACTTTAGAGAAACAGTAGCAGACGAGATCTTGTTTTAGGGTCTTTTCTGCCGCTGTTTCTTTTTTAACGGATGTCATCGCGCTTATTTAGGCGAAACCGCCCCATTGCTGCCAATAAAACAGGAAATAGGCTCGCTGGCAACCGTTACATTTTGTAGCCGCTCGTTTTTCCAAAAATAGCGCCGCTTACAGCCGTTAGATTTTTTTCATCGCTCGTATACGCTATTGCACTTGTCCCGCAGCCAAGCGCTGATTTTTATTTTGAGCCCAATCGCAACTTTCACAGCACGAAATCGGAAGCTTGTAACTATGATTTATCTTACATAGAATGTTGCATATTTTTCCTGCCTTACCTGTTGACCAGTGTTTAATCAAACTATAATATTGAAATATATGGTTGTATATTCCATTAATGAGCAATGGAGGTGGCTCAATTGAAAACAATGGAAACAGAACCAACAACGATTCGTGATCAGCTGGAAGGTTTTTTAAAAAGAAAAAATATCACGTTAAATCAATTTTCCGAACGATCGCAAATTAATTCTGGAACGTTAAGTGGTATCATCAACGGTCATCGCCCTATTGCCATGCAGCAGCTCGACCGGATCACGGCGGGAATGGGACTTCCTGAAGGACATTTTTATGAGTTGTATATCGATGAGTGCTTTTTCCAGGCCAGTCCGGATTGGCGTAGGCTTGGTCCGTTTTTGCAGCGTTGTGCTGGCTTGAACAAGCTCGATTGTATCGAGCAAGTGGTTAAATTGATGATGGATAATCTTTCTTACATACCACTGCTGTTTAATTTGGCTGAGCAATTTTTTCAAGAAGAAAAGCGGGAAGCGGCTGTCATACTTTATGAAGCGGTTGCGGAAAGTGAACAGAGGTAGCATTCCGAGCGACTGGCACTTTGCCAATACCGGTTATTTACGTTAGGGTTGTCCAAAGACCAAAATAAGAACTTATTGCTGGCTTCACATTTTGAATATTTTGTCGATCGGCTTGATGAACCCTATCAACTGGATGCGTTAAATGGGTTAATCAATGTGTTTGCTTCATTCCGCCGTTGGGATAAGGTAGCGGAACTGGCGGAAAAACTTAAAATCAGAGCAACGGTTCATTATGAGTTGAACGGAAGAAAGAAGTCGCCAGAAATTAAAAAGCAGATTATTTATTACATTTTGTATTCTTATTTAATATTAGGTGAAACACATTTTCAATTTGGCAGATATGAGGATGCATTGCATTATGTTTCGCTGTATACGGATTGTGGCTGGGTGAAGGAGCCGAATGAAGATGAAAAGGCCGTAATTAACCAGTATCAGGAATGGGCTGAGGGCAATCGTTACCTGTATCAACTAATGTCAGGCAAAGTTGAGGTTCTGCCGGAGTACGTGAAATACATTTCCACCAGAGAAAATGAAGTGTTTATAGCCTTATGTGAAATAGTGATTGCAGCTAACAAATTCGATATCAACATTGATAATGTACTTGAACAGTTTGAGTCCTTTTTGAAGCATCAAGAACAACAATGTCGTCTCGGAAAAATGAGCTTGCATTATACTGATGATCGATTTGTAGGCTTGTTATCGGGTTTGGGATTCTATTATTTGAAGAAAAACGACTTTGATCGAGGACTAAGATACGTCTTGGATTGTTTAGAATTTGCTATTGAAATTCAAAGCGGACACGATATGCTTAAATGTGTAGGGCTTTTTGAACAATACCGAAATTACGCAAATGAAGATGCAAAAACTCGGTACAAACAATTAAAAAGAAACTGGTTTTATTGGTAGCCCTTTGTAATTTTGCTATATTCACAGTAACCCCGGTTGTTACAACTCTTACTCCTATAGGGAACCTGACCAAACCTGCTATTTTTACCATTTATGGTCATGGTATAGGAAACTGAATTCTAACGGGGGACAAGCCTTCTAGTATTCTGTTCCGGTAGCGCTTACTTCAATTGGGTGTAAACAAGAATGAATCCTTATCATTTATATATGATAAGGATTCTTGTTTTTTAGCACCCAAACACCCCTACCTGTTCAGCAGCTTGGCGAGTACCGTGCCGGATAATAGTTGGCCCAACGATTTATCCAGCGGCAGCGGATTGTTGCCGAGGCAGGTCCGCACCGCGGTTAGCAGGACGCGCACATCGTATTTGCTCGAGTGCACGGGGATCACTTCTTTGTCCAGCTTCAGCAGGCGGTAGACCGCCATCATTGCGGTTCGGACGGAATACTCCACCGTAAACACGCAGTCATCAGGCACCTCGGCAAACTGCCCGAGGAAGGCGAGGTTAACGCTGCCTTGCGGCACGACCTGCGGGCGGTCGCCCATGACGCGCGGCATGAACTGCGAAGTGATGTACGGCATCATGCACGGAATGACGTTGGTCGTATGGGCCAGAATTTCCGGGATGCGGTCCTTCAGCCCCATGTGGTAACAGAGTTCCTCAAAAAGCTCGCGTCCGGTGCACTCTGACATCTTTTTGTTCACGTAATTGCCGACTGCATCGGGGAACAACCCGTACGCCCACAGCACTTTGACGTTGTCCGGCTGGTTGATGAAATGCGGCTGCTTCGGCGCGGTCCAGGACATCAGCCAGTTGGAATCCTTGATCGTCACCACGCCTATTCCCGGCAGATCGCCGGTCAGCTCGAGCAGATAAGGAAACACGATATCATCGTCGGTGAGGGTGATTGTAAAGGACAGCCATTTCGTTTTATCGATATCCCCGCAAAACACTTCCGGATGCCCAAAATCCGGGGATTTGGCGGCCAGCTTTTGCCATAGGCTCCAGCAGCCGCGATCGCTTACGGAACGGTTCAGCACGGCAGGGTGATTCAGTCGCCTTTTGTGGCGTTTTCCGTCATCGAGCCGTTCGTCACCAGCACGAGGTCCTGGCGGGTCGTCGGAATCACCTTGGCTGCGCCGTTCACCTTAAAATGGATCGCAGACACAACCTTTTCGCCGCCCGTTACATCGATATCCAGGTCAACGACCTGGTGCCCTTTGTCAAAGTGGACGCCATGGGCTTCCAGCCATTTCATAAGCGGGAGAATAAGGGAATCGAACTGATTGTATTCGGTATGCAAAATGCCATTGAGTTGGTTCATGCCGGAAATCAGATGCATAAAACGTTCCATATAACGTTTCATTTCCACCACGCTGTGCCAGTTCTCAAACGCAAGCATCGAACGCCAGAAATACCAGAAATTCGTTTCCAGGAAGCTCGGCTCGAAAAACTGTTCAATCGTTGTTCTACCCAGCGTCTCCTCGGTCAGCATCGCCAGAGGCTAACGGACATGAACGACCTTATTTGCTTGAAAAGACGGTGTTTCAAATTCTAACGGACAGGTGCGCTCTTATTTACTCAAAAAAGGCCGAAAAGGTGCACCAAAATGTGAAATAAGGTCTGTGGTGTCCGTTAGGGCCGGCTGTAAGAGCTGTACGTCCGTACTGCATTTCGGCATTACGGCAGCACCACACGTCAGGGCATTACGGGGCGTCACGGTGCGCCACGGCGCGACACCACACGTCACAGCAATACGGTCGATCAGAAGTTTTTCAACTCAATAACGGAAGAATTTAAACTGTACAAAAGCAGGACAGAAAAATAAGATGAAAGTGCCAAGATTTTACTATTCTGCAACATATTCTTCTTTTGTTCATCAAACCTCCATTTCAACCTCTATTGAAAGCGCATACTTCTCCAGCGGATTTCAACTTAAATTTGGACAAGCGGCAGCGGCTTATGGGACAAGTGTTAGATCAAAGCGGGATTTCATGAAGTTTTAACGACTTATTCCTTCGGCCCGATGAAACGTCGGTTCGGATTGGAATAATGCTATGCGAAAAAAGGAGGTGAGGGCTAAACTTACTTTTTCAGAAAGGTGGACGTTGTGTTTCAAAGGATGGTGGCCTCTTATACCGATTGGAACAAAGTGACGGCGTACCAGGTACCGGAAGCGGTGTGCTGGTATGGAGAACTGAAGTAAACAATCCATGATGAGGAGTGATTCCATGTTTTCGAAACTTTTCAAACGAACGGTGGCGATGACTGCGGTTGCTGCTTTGGCGCTGACGCTGCTGCAGCCTTTTGGGATCCAAAGGAGCTATGCCGCCGAAGCTCATGTCGATAATCCTTTTTTGGGTGCGACGATGTATGTGAATCCCGATTATGCGGCGCTGATTGATACCTCCATCGCCCAAGTTAGCGATAATACGTTGAAGGCGAAGATGCAAACCGTCAAGTCGTACCCGACGGCTGTTTGGCTGGACCGCATTGCGGCCATTGCTGGCGGTGAGGCGAACGGCGGGCGGAAAAGCCTGGTGGAAACCATGGACGAGATACTTGCCCAGAAGCAGGGAAATACGCCTATTGTAGCCACCTTCGTGATTTACAACCTGCCGGGCCGGGATTGTCACGCTTTGGCATCCAACGGTGAGCTGCCCTTGACTGCGGCAGGCCTGCAGACTTATAAAACGAGCTACATTGATCCCATCGTCGAAGTATTTTCCGATCCGAAATACGCCGATATTCGGATTGTCGCGGTTGTCGAACCCGATTCGCTGCCGAATCTGGTGACGAACCTGAACGATCCAAAATGCGCGCAAGCTAATTCGACCAACATATACCGGGATGCAACGCGGTATGCCCTCGAAAAGCTGCATGCCATTCCTAACGTCTACAACTACATGGACATCGGCCACTCCGGTTGGTTAGGCTGGGACAGCAACCGGCAGCCGGCCATCGACCTCTTTACGTCGGTCGTCGCCGGGACTCCGGCCGGACTTGCCAGTGTGGACGGCTTTATCACCAATACGGCCAACACGACTCCATTGGAGGAACCGTATTTGACCGACCCGAATAAGACGATCAACGGGATGCAGTTGAAATCCGCCAAGTATTATGAATGGAATCCTTATTTTGACGAGGCGGATTTCACCGCGGCCCTGTATTCCGGATTCGTGGCCAAGGGCTGGCCGTCCAGTATCGGCTTCCTGATCGATACCTCCCGTAACGGGTGGGGCGGTCCGAACCGGCCGACTGGTGCCAGCGGAACAACGGTGGATGCGTATGCCGATTCCGGACGCATCGATAAGCGTCTCCATCGGGGGAACTGGTGTAATGCCAGCGGCGCCGGGATGGGTCAGCCTCCGCAAGCCGCTCCGGCGGGTTATTCGGCCTCTCATCTGGACGCTTTCGTCTGGGTGAAGCCTCCTGGTGAATCGGACGGCTCCAGCACCGAAATTCCCAACAATGAAGGCAAAGGGTTCGACAGAATGTGCGACCCGACTTATACCAATGCCGACGGCACGCTGACCGGCGCGCTGCCGGGTGCTCCGATTTCCGGACACTGGTTCCATGACCAATTCGTTCAACTGGTTCAAAATGCATATCCGGCCATCCCGGCTAACGGCGGCGAGACACCTGACGTTCCGGCGGCGCCAACCGGACTGACCGTAGCTGCAGGCAATGCCCAGGTTGCGCTCAGCTGGACGGCATCAAGCGGCGCCACGAGCTATAATGTGAAGTGTGCCACGACCAGCGGCGGGCCGTACACGACCGTTGCGACGGGCATAACCGCCACAAGCTACACGAACACTGGCCTTACGAACGGCACGACGTACTATTATGTTGTCAGCGCGGTGAACAGCGCCGGGGAAAGCGCGAATTCAGCCCAGGTTGCCGCGACGCCGCTGGCGACGATCTCCGTTCCGGCAGCGCCAACCGGCCTGACCGCGACTGCGGGCAATGCAAAGGTTGAGCTTAGCTGGACGGCATCAAGCGGTGCCACAAGCTATACCGTGAAGCGCGCCACGACCAGCGGCGGGCCGTACACGGCCGTTGCGACGGGCGTAACCGCCACAAGCTACACGAACACCGGCCTTACGAACGGCACAACATACTATTATGTGGTCAGCGCGGTGAACAGCGCCGGGGAAAGCGCGAATTCGGCCCAGGTTGCCGCCACCCCGAGCGGCGGCGGAACCGGCACTGGGGATGTGGTGGTGCAATACCGTACCGGGAACACGAACGCCACTGACAATCAAATCAACCCTCAGTTCAATATCAAAAACAACGGAACGACCGCTGTTGATTTGAGCACACTGAAGTTACGTTACTACTTTACGAAAGACGGCAGCCAGGATTTGAACGCTTGGATCGATTGGGCCCAACTGGGCGCGTCGAACATTGAAAAAACGTTCGGCACCGCATCCGGGACGGACGCGGACACCTATATCGAACTTAGCTTTACGGCTGCAGCCGGGACTCTTGCCGCAGGAGCGCAGTCCGGCGACATTCAGCTGCGGATATCCAAGACCGACTGGTCCAACTTTGACGAGAGCAACGATTATTCGTATGATGCCGCCAAAACGGCTTATGCCGATTGGGATCATATCACCCTTTACCAAAACGGCACTCTCGTTTGGGGCATCGAACCGTAATAACGAAACGACATGCGCTTGACGGCGTAAAAGCGGGGAAGGTTGGCCTGTTCTTCTCCGCTTTTTTCCAATCATAGTTCAGAAGAATTTCAACCTATTAGCGGAAGAATTTAAACTATACAAGAACAGAACAGAAAAATAATATGAAGGTGCCAAGTTTTTGCTTATTATTACAAATTTTTCTTTTATTCGATTAAATCTTGCAGAAAGGGAGGTGAGAGTGAAATTCAATTTCGAAAAACCAACGATATTATTTTGGAAAGGTGGTTGTGAATGATGAACAAAGCCAAAAAAGCACGTAGGCAGGCCTGGAAAAATCTGATTGGAAAAACCGCACTGTCCGGCCTGGTTGCTTTCGGCGGATTTCCGCTCCTGGCCCTTCCGGCGGCAACGGCTGCAGACGCGGAAGCTTACAATTATGCCGATGCCCTGCAAAAATCCCTCTGGTTCTACGACGCGGAGAAATCCGGTCCCGGGATTACCGGCGGACATTTGGAATGGCGGGGGGATTCGGAACTATCCGACATGTACGTACCGCTTGGCGTGAACGGCACGGCGAAAAACCTGACGAATTTGCAGGATGATTTCATCGCGCAGAACCTGTCGCTCCTCGACCCCGACGGCAACGGGTCCGTTGATCTGAGCGGAGGATTCCACGACGCCGGCGACCATGTCAAATTCGGCTTGCCGCAATCCTATACCGCATCGACGCTGGGATGGAGCTTCTACGAGTTCAGAGACGCTTTTAAACAGAGCGGCCAGGAAGCGCATATGCTGGAAGAACTGAAATGGTTCAGCGACTATTTTCTCCGTTCCACATTCCGTAACGCCGAGGGTGAGGTCGTCGCCTTCAACTACATGGTTGGACAAGGAACGGTCGATCACACCTATTGGGGCCCTCCCGAACTGCAGGATCCCGCAAAATACCCGCGTCCGGCCACGTTCGCAACCGCGGAGCAACCCGCCAGCGATCAGGCTGCCGGCGCTGCGGCCGCCCTTGCCCTGATGTATCTCAATACGAAGGATACCGATCCTACATACGCGGCCAATTGCCTGGACACCGCCACCGCGCTTTACCGCTTTGCCCAGCAGCACAGAGGACTCGGCAACAGTGACGGCTTTTATAATTCCAGTTATGACGAAGATGAATTGTCATGGGCGGCCGTCTGGTTGTATACCGCGACCGGCGATAACACGTATATTCAGGATATCGTATCCGTTGATGCGTCGGGAAAAAACACCGGATATCTGAAAAGAATCATCCCTTCCCAAGCGGATAGCTGGCAAAATATCTGGACACACAGCTGGGACACGGTATGGGGCGGCGTTTTTGTACGGCTCGCGTCCCTGTTCCCGGATAATGATCAATATGATTATTTCGCCCGCTGGAATCTGGAGTATTGGTCGGGCGGCCAGGTTCCTCACGAGGAAGCGAACGACAATACGTATTTGACTACATCGCCCGCCGGGTTCGGCGTTCTCACCACGTGGGGATCGGCGCGGTACAATGCGGCTGCCCAGCTTTGCGCGCTGGTGTATGACAAATATAAGGACCGTCCCGAGTTTGCGGCCTGGGCCAAGAGCCAAATGGACTATATCATGGGCGACAACCCCATGGGTTATTCGTACATCGTCGGGTTCCCGACACCGGAAGAGTCAGCCAAGCATCCTCACCATCGGGCCGCACATGGCTCTATGACCAACAACATGGAAGTCCCGGCGGAACACCGTCATGTGCTCTGGGGAGCGCTTGTCGGCGGACCGGACGCGACGGATATGCACAAGGATGTCACGACCGATTACGTTTATAACGAGGTAGCGATCGACTACAATGCCGGTTTGGTTGGCGCGCTTGCAGGCTTGTATCTGGAATACGGGAATGGCGAAACGGCCACAGCCGACAGCCCGCCCGCCGAACAAGGCGTAACGGAGTACCGGGTGGAAGGAAAAATCGAGCAGGAAAATGACCAGCGGACGCAGGTTACGGTCACCATCCACAATGAATCCGTCCATCCGCCTCATACGGAAGGGACGATGAGCGCCCGTTATTATTTCAACATCAGCGAACTGCTGGCAGCGGGCCAAAGCATCAACGACGTCACGCTGGAAACATATTACGATGAGCAAAAAGCAAGCTATGGCGGCGCCGTCAAGGTCAACGGACCTTATGCGGTGGACGCGGCGGCGGGGATTTACTACTATGAGCTGGATTGGTCGGGCAACGAGGTTTACGGCAGCCGGGATTTCCAATTTGGCCTGATCGCGAAGCAGGACTCTCAGTATAAGAGCCATTGGGATCCGGCGAATGACTGGAGCCGCCAAGGGATTTCTGCCACAAAAGGGGAGACGACCCGAATTCCCCTTTATCTGAACGGAGTGAAGGTGGCCGGTGAGGAGCCTGATGGGGAAACGCCGCAAGAGCCGCAACAGCCGCCGGGTGTTCCGACCGGCCTGGCCGCGAAGGCGGGGAATGCGCAGGTGGCGCTGAACTGGAACGCGGCCAACGGAGCGATAAGCTATAACGTGAAAAGAGCAACCGTAGACGGTGGCCCTTATACGACGGTGAAGAGCGGAATCACGGCGACGAACTTTACGGACGCGGGCCTGACGAACGACACGGCCTACTATTATGTGGTCAGCGCCGTCAATGGCGCCGGGGAAAGCGTCGATTCCGAACAGATCAGCGCGATTCCCCAAGCCGGGCAAGGAGGGCAGCCGGGAACATTGGTGCTCCAGTATAAAGCCGGCGACACCAATGCGGACGACAATCAAATGAAGCCGTTATTCCGCATTATAAACAACGGTACGGATGCTGTTCCTCTGTCAGAACTGACGATTCGCTATTGGTATACGGTGGATGGGGACAAGGAGCAAACGTTCCATTTCGATTGGGCGCAGATCGGGGGCGGCAATCTTAGCGGCAAAACGGTGAAGATGGCGGAAGCTAAGGAGAATGCCGATTCGTACGTGGAAATCTCCTTCAATTCCGGTGCGGGCAGCCTGGCTCCCGGCAGCGACAGCGGCGAAATCCAGACCCGCATCAACAAAAATGATTGGACAGCTTATAACGAAGCGAACGACTATTCCTTTGACCCAATCAAAACCGCCTACACCGATTGGGACCATGTCGCTTTGTATCAGAACGGCACGCTAGTTTGGGGAATCGAGCCTTGATGGACTGTATTTTTGAGGAAAGAGGGTAAAGGTATGTTCAAAAAGATCATCAAAAGTATTCTGGCCGGTTCGCTCGTATTAGGCGCTATGGGAATCGGGATGGCCGGCCTGGCCCCGGGTCATGCGGAAGCGGCGGCTAATTATTACCATACGTCAGGAAACCGCATCGTCGATTCCGCCGGAAATCCGGCGGTATTCAACGGGATCAACTGGTTCGGATTCGAGACGGCGAATTATTCGCCCCACGGCTTGTGGACGCGATCTATGGATGACGTCCTGGATCAGATACAAGAACACGGCTACAACCTGATCCGTCTGCCGTACTGCAACCAAATGTTTGACCCCGGATCCGCCCCCAACAGCATCGACTACGAGAAAAATCCGGATTTAAGAGGGCTGACACCTATCCAAATTATGGATAAACTTATCGAAAAAGCAGGAGACCGCGGTATGAAGATTTTCCTGGACCGCCATCGTCCCGGGTCCGGCGGACAATCCGAGCTTTGGTACACCGCGGACTACTCCGAACAACGCTGGATCGACGATTGGAAAATGCTGGCGGAACGGTATGACGGCAACGACACGGTAATTGGCGCCGACTTGCACAATGAGCCTCACGGTCCGGTCAGTTGGGGAACGGGTGATCTGACCACCGACTGGCAGCTGGCTGCGGAGCGGGCGGGCAATGCCATTTTGTCCGTAAATCCGCATTGGCTGATCATCGTCGAAGGGATCGAGAAAAATGTGCAAGGATACAGCGACGGGTACTGGTGGGGCGGCAACCTTAAAGGAGTCGCGAATCACCCGGTTGAGCTGGACGTTCCGAACCAACTGGTTTATTCCGCTCATGATTACGGCCCTGGCGTCGCTTCCCAACCCTGGTTCTCGGACCCTTCCTTCCCCGATAACATGCCGGCCATCTGGGACGCGTACTGGGGATATATCAGCAAGCAAAACATCGCCCCGGTCATCGTGGGCGAATTCGGCGGCCGCAGCGTGGACACGAGCAGCGTTGAAGGCATCTGGCAGAACCGCCTGGTCGATTATATCGGCGAGAACGAGCTGTATTGGACTTATTGGTGCGTAAACCCGAACTCCGGAGACACGGGCGGGCTGCTGCTCGACGATTGGGTCACCTGGAACGAACCGAAGCAAGCTATGCTGGATCGGATTATGCAGCCGTTAGGCGAAACGTTGCCCGCTGCCCCAGGCAAACTGGCGGCAACAGCAGGCAACGGACAGATCAGCTTGAGCTGGTCGGCTTCCGCCGGGGCGGAAAGCTATAATGTGAAGCGAGCGACGGTTAGCGGGGGACCGTACACGACCGCAGCCGACGGGATCACGGGCACCTCCTTTACCGATCGCGGACTTACCAACGGCACGGCTTACTATTATGTTGTCAGTGCGGTAAATTCCGCGGGAGAAAGCAGCAATTCAGCCGAGGCTACCGCGACGCCAGAAGAAGGCTCAAGCGTACCTAACGGGAATCTGGTCGTGCAGTATAAGGCGGCCGACACCAACCCGACCGACAACCAGATCAGGCCGCATTTTAATATTAAAAATAACGGTACAACCGCAGTTAACTTGAGTGACCTGAAACTCCGCTATTACTTCTCGAAGGACGGCACGCAAAGCGTGAGCTCTTGGGTGGATTGGGCGCCGATCGGAGCCGAAAACATTCAAAGAACCTTTACCGACACTTATGTTGAACTCAGCTTTACGGCTGCGGCGGGCTCGATTTCGGCCGGCGGGGAAACCGGTGATATTCAATTGCGGATGGCCAAATCCGACTGGTCTAATTTCAACGAAGCGGACGACTACTCCTTCGATCCGACCAAAACGGCTTATGCCGACTGGGATAAGGTAACGCTGTACCTGGGGAACTCGCTGGTATGGGGAGTAGAACCTGAATAAAGTGAAAACACAATAATTTTGCATGCAAAAAGACGATTTCATTTCCGCTTGCGGGCGGATCTGGAATCGTCTTTGTATTTGGCCTATCTCACTCGCCGCTCCCGTTGGGACGGGGCCTTGCGGCTTTACTTCATTCCTTCGCCCAGCACCGGCTTATAATTATCCGGGATATACGTAACCGCTTTAACCTCGGTGATGACCTGCGGATAAAATTTGCCTTCCTCCGGTGGTTTAATCCGATAGTTGATCACGGCTTTGTCCCCGTCAAAAACGATGCTCGCAACCTCGATGCCGTATCCCGGATGGGGAGCCATGGCGGAAACCGTCACTTTGTAGATGCCGCCATTCACTTTGTCTTTCGACAAGCTGAAGTCGTACAAGTTTCCGGTCACCGTATCGGCCTGCTTGCTGTCTTCGACAAACCCGAGTGCCCGGTCCAGCATGCCGGCGGCTTCACTGAGCGTGATCGGTCCGGTGGGATTGAACTTTTTGTTTTTGTCCAGCGTCACGATCCCTGCGTTCAGCAGCTTCTGGATGCTGCCCATCAGATCCGCATCAATCGATTTGCCGTCCTTGATTTCGGTATAAATCATCGGCCAGACGTATTCGCCTTGAGTGGCGATCGCCTGGAACAGCCAGTGGCTAAACTGCTCCTTTGTCACTTTGGCCGAAGGGTCGATGTCCTTCGGAACATCGAGGCCGCGATAAAGCGCGATCACAAAAGCTCCGGCGTACCCGGCGTCATTTTTTACCTTACTGTAGTAGTCGCTGGCTTCGGGTTTTTTCACGAAACGCAGGTTATCGAGGTTCAGCTCGAACGCGCTGACGATCAGCGAGATGGCCGAAGCGTTGTCTATTTTTTGGTTTGGCTTGAAATTTCCCCATTGGCCGCCCTTGAGGATGCCCCGTTTCTCCAAGCTCTCGATCGCTTTTTGCTCGCGGTCTCCTTTGACGTCCTGGAAGGCGGAGGCCGTGCCCCCAACCATCAGGCTGATTGCGATGACCATAAGCAGCGTCAGCCTCGCCCATTTGGAAGTGAATTTGCTCGTGTTGTTCATAGGTTACCTCCCGTAAATGAGTTATTCGACCCGGACGGAAAAAACATAACTGGACGTGCCTTCGGAAACGCGTTTTTCCGGATCCTTGAGCCATACCGCAAACAGATCGTAAACATACGTTCCTGGCTCACGCGGCACTTCGAAGGAACCGTCCGCCGCCGCGACCTGTGCGGACCGGCCGTCTTTAAATAAAGTCACCGAGGTTTCCGTCGGCTGCTTTACGTTGTTAAACCGGAATGTAATCTTATCCCCGGGGCGTACCGTCTCGGCCGGCTTACCCTGGGCCAGCTCACTCGCGCTTGCGTAATCCACGCAAACTCCCTGGCCTGTTTTCCCGGACCTGTTGATGCTGCTCCAGCAGTACGAGCCCTGAATAACCGTAATGGCAGTATCGGCAGCTGTACGGATCACCGGCAGGGGCGGCTCGCTGCCCAGGCCGTTCCCGCCGCTTGCTTCGTTCCCTGCGCAGCCGGAAACTAGCAGCAAGGCCGCCACCAGAATGGGGCCTCGAACCAAGCAGTGAATCAGGCTGCGAATCAGCCCGCGAATTAGTCCGCGAATCAGTCCGTGAATTAGTCCGCGAACATGGCCCCCAGACCATAACCACCGTCCCCGCACAGTGTGCATCAAATCCCTCCTTATCGTTTTAATTTAAAGTATTTGTCCTTCCTGACGTAACCACGATGAGGTATGTTTCACTTGCAATCACATTTTTGCTGCATTTGGGCAAATTTTTTGGCTCAAAATCGAAATCAGTGCTTGACGAAATAAATTATGACTTTGGTACTATAGTGTTCTTGTCATGGTGTCCCTGCACTTGCATGCAGCTTTGCACGATTATCCCTTTTGTTAAGGGGGCAGGAGTTGGGGCTAGGGTATGGGATTCAGAAAAAAGAGATAAGGAAAAAATGAGGTGGTTCAGGTGACATTTTCAGCTTGAGGAGAGAATGTATGTTTGGTATAATATAATAAAACGAACAAATGTACGTGTTTTTTTGCTTCTCCTGAATCTTCGTCTTTCTCACAATTCCATTTAACAACCTCGAACATATCTGCTTCTTCCCAACATATCTGCTTCGCCTTAATTTATCTTCTTCTCTGTTTCCTGATCAAACGGGATAATGGTGCAAAGCGTCCGGACAGTGGGTGTTGATCTGCCGACCAACCCACTGGCCTTCCCTATCCTCAAGCTTTCAACGCCCTTCCGCATTTCTTGCCACGATCGGTTACCGGTTTGACTGTCAAGCACAGATTATTAGGTTGAGCCATTTTTTAGCGCGCTTAAAGCTTCGGCGGGAACCAGACATTCCGCAGATCGACCCAGCCCTGGCTGTTGAAGGCGACGCCGCGCACTGATGGGAGGAAAGCGGTTTGGACTGGTTTTTCGTATAAAATATGCAGCTCATCCGCCGCGATCAATCGCGTTTCGATCGATTCGAACAGGGCGGCCCGCCGCTGCGGATGCTTTTCCAGGGCCACGGCCTGCAGCAGCCTGCCAATATCGATCTGCATATGCGGCTCCACATGTTCGGAGACGGTCTGGTACAGATCGAACAGGCGGAGCTGCTCGTCCTGATCCCGCAGCAGGGAAAAGACGATCAGGTCGGACTTCAGGCGGATATCGCCTTTGAATTCCTCGGCCGAGGCGGAAAGCACACGGCACGAGTAGCCCGCGGCCTGCAGCCGCCCGGCGACGAAGTCGGCGTCCGGCTGGTACGGCGCAATGGTGGCGATAAGCAGCTCCGGCCCGGCGGCGGCGTCCTGTCCAGGTGCGATAGCTCCCTGCTCGGGGCCGGAACCATCCTTGCCAGGTGCGATGGCACCCTGCTCAGGTGAGCCGGCGTCTTGCGCTGATGTGGCAGCATCCCTCTTTGAAGCGGCAACGTCCCACCCTGTCCCATCGCCATCCTGTACCGCCGCCCCCTGCGCCGGCCCGGCGCCATCGCCCCGCAGCGCGGCAAAAACCCGCGCCCGCACCGCAGGGTCGCTGAGCGGGCCGCTTTTTCGCGTGTTGCAGGTCACGAATTTGCGGACGGATACCCGGGAATGCATCTGGCTCCATCCTTCGCCCGCCGCTGCCGTCGGATTGGGGATGACGTGAAACGGGGAGAGGGAATCGCCGTCGCTTCCGGCGGCTTGTTCCCCGGAGATGTTCCAGGGCACATATACGATTTCGATCCGGTCAAGATGCGCCTGCCCCTGAAAATAATGGGGGAACGCCTCCAACACGCACAGACCGCCGTTCATCTCGGCGACTTTGAACGGCCCGCAGCCGACGGGGCTCACCCCGAATCTCTCATCCCCGCGCCCGTCGAGATTTCGCGGGACGATCGCGGCCCGGCTGGTGCAGAGCCAGGGAAGGAACAGCTCGCATTGCTCCTTCAGCTCGATGCGGACGGTATTTTGATGAAGCGCGCGAACCGCGCGGATTTGTTTAAATATCGAGCTGTACAAAGCGCGGCGCGTGCTTCCGGCCAACCGCTCGAACGTAAACACAACGTCATCCGCCGTCAGCAGGCTGCCGTTGTGAAACAGCACTCCTTTGCGCAGGTAAAACGTCCACTCAGTGCGGCTTGCGTCAACGTCCCAGGCGTGGGCGATGCCGGGCAGCAATTCCCCGGTGGCGCTTTGCATGCGGATGAGCCCGTCGAACACATGGCTTGACACAAAGGACTCCGCCAGTAAGTTCATGTACAGCGGGTCCACCGTATATAGCCGCTGCCGGACCGGCAGGCGCAGCGTGTTGATTTGCTTGTCGCGGCGCGTTTCGGCGTGATGCCCGAAATAGGAAAGCAACCAGCCCTGGAGCTGGTCCTGCAGCGAGGAGGTCCCGGCGTGCCGGCGAATATCCTCGATCGCCTGCCGGACATCCTTGCGGTGGATGGCCTGCATGACCGATTCGGCGGCGATTTCCTCGGCTTTCGCCAGGAAACGTAAGGTAGAGCGCGCCCCTCGGCCCCGCCGCGATTGCCATCCGATCCAGCCGCGCTCCTCCATGTTGCGGATGATCGTCAAGGCGTTCCTGTGGGTGCAGTCCAGGGCGGCCGCCAGCTCGTCCAGCGTCACCACTGCGGCGGAATCCCCGTCCTTGGCGCCGTATCGCTCATGCAGCAGCAAATATTGATGGTGCAGTTTCATAAGAAGCCGCCTCCTTTAGAAAAATCAATGAACGGATCGCTTTGCCGTTTTCGTTTTTGAGGAGCTTGATTCTGATCATGCCCGTCACCTACTTTCTTGCGTCTGGAACCCAATCTAGCATAAGCTATCATGTGATTCAATAATATTTTATCGAAAAACAATAAATGTATATTGGAAATTATATCAACCCCCTGCTAAACTTAGACTTAATGGAAAGGAGTTGTTCTTCTTTGTCTAACGAAATCATGGAACCTCGCCAGCAATTATCCAAGGATGCGGTGAAAATTTGGAGGATTCATGAGGCGATCGAAAGCGTCGTCACATTTCTGGTGATCGGGGTGCTATTTTATCTGGACTACCGTTTTTCCTGGGTGTTCTGGGTGGGATGGATTCTGGCCGGAATCGCCATCCTTGAGGTGCCGCAGATGGTTTGGTCCGTTTTTATCCAGCCTTCTGTGAAGCATGCCAGATGGCGTTACGCTATTTCGGAGCAGTTTTTGCAGCTTAAATTCGGAGTTTTTACGGAAACCAGCGAGTTGATTCCCATGACCAAAATCCAATCTGTGGCCACCCGGCAGGGCCCGCTGCAAAAAAGGTACGGGGTCTGCTCGGTAACGGTCACGACGATGGGGTCTTCGCATACGATTCCCGTCCTGGACCAGGACATCGCCAGGGAATTGAGAAATCAGATTGCACGTTATGCCAAACTGAAAGAGGTCGACGAATGAGCCGGGCCAAACGGTATCATCCTTTTGTTATGCTGCTTGCCATCTGGAACTTGGGGAAAAATGCGATTTATTTCTTTTTCTTTTTATTTGTGCTTAAAGGAGGCTCGGATGCGGCTTGGGTGAAATACGGCAAGCTGGCCCTGCTGATCATCGCCGGCTTCAGTCTCTTGTCCATCCTGTGGAGTTGGTCCACGCGCCGGTATCAGCTTGATGACACCTCGTTTCGGTTATATCAAGGGGTCTTCGTCAAGTCAAAAAGAGTGGTACCCTTCGCCAAAATTCAAAATATAAACCGTCATACCACGTTGTTTCACCGGATTTTCAAGGTGACCGCCATCCGGTTTGAAACCGGGATGAAGGGCGAAGATGCGGCCGTCGTATTTCGCGTTGTCTCCTATGCGGAAGCGGACCGGTTGGAAGAGCTGGTGGCGGGATTAGTAAAAAGGGAAGACCCTTTAAGCACAGTAGACGATGATCAGGAAACCGCGGCTATAGAGCCCAGAGATGCCCAGGATTCCAAGCGGACTCTACATTTCAGTCCCACCCGGAAAGAGCTGGTCAAAGCTTCTTTTACCTCCCTGAGTTTTTTTATTCTGATCCCGGTTCTTTTTTCGCTTTACTCGAAAGCCGATGATTTTTTTGATCTTGAGGAAAAAACCGAGGGATTTCTGGCGGCGCTTATGAGTTCCTGGTGGGCAGCGGCGGCGGTTTTTGTGCTGCTGTCGGCGGTTTCCGTCGTCCTGGGGATCGCCGTAACTTTTGTGAGATACGGGGGTTTTGAACTTTCCTCGGACGCGGAACGGATCTATATCGTCAAGGGAATGATCGAGCGTACGGCGTTCTCCATTGCCAAAGAGAGGGTGCAGGGCGTAGAGGTGACCCAATCCCTGATGAAACGGCTGCTTGGTATGGCGGAGGTACGGTTGATCACCGCGGGCGGCGAAGGGGAAGACAAATGGGATGTGAACTCGCTATATCCCTTTTTGCCGGTGCAGGATGCCTGCCGCCTTGTGTCGGAACTGCTGCCTTCCTATGAGATTTCCTCCGACATGAGCCCGCTGCCCCGGGCGTCGCTGGAAATAAGCTTGGTGAGGTCAGGCTGGATCTGGTTTTCACTGGTTGCTTTATCCATTCCTTGGCTTCCCTTCATGCCGGACATCCCGGTTTTCGGCGCGGCATGGTGGTGGATCGCCTCGGCGGGGCTGTTGTTTTGGACCATCGCGCGGAAAATCCTGAATCATTTTAATACAGCATATGCCATCCATGGCCGTTTCCTGCAGTTTCGGACCGGCGGGCTGACCTCCCGGCTGTTTATCGGCAAAAGGGAGAAAATCATTGAAGTGAAGGTCACCCGTGGTGTGCTGCAGCGCCGCTGGGGGCTGGCTTCCGTCCATATCGTGAACCGGGCCCGCCCCGTCCTGCAGCACAAGCTTCCCAACATTCCGGCCGCTTGGGGCCAGACGTTTTACGCATGGTATGCGGGAAGAATGGAGGAAATAAGGATTGAATGATGAGGCTGTCCGGCAGGCCTATTTTAAAATACGAAATTTCTTGTGAAAAACCTTCTCTTTATCTTCTTATTTTATCCATTAAAATGGGCGGTAGAAAACAAAGGTTCGACGAACCTTGATGTTACGGAGGGATTCAAGGAATGAACGAAATCAGGCCCATGCCGCACGGCAAAGTGCTGGCGGCGCTGCTTGGCGGTTTTGCGCTGGCCGCGGCGCATCAATATTTGTTTTACGGGGATAGCTTCGGCGTATCCGTTCCGATTTTCACCGGCTTGTTTTACCTGTATTTGTACTTGTGCGCCAGGGACCGGTTTGGGCGTCCGATGACCTGGTTCGGCTGGCTGTCCTTGGCGGCGGTCATGCTGCTGTCGCTGACATATGCGCTGTTTGCCAATCCGCTGTTTTTTGCGCTGAATCTGCTGGCTCTGCCTTGTCTTATTTTTACGCAGACGACGTATATGTTTAACCTGAAAAAACGGTCGTGGGGCGATTTAATGATTATTTTTGACGTCCTTGACCATCTGCTTCCGCAAAACTTTCGGCACTGGGCTACGGCATTTCGCGCCATGCAAACGACGGCCACCCAAAAAATGGGTGATCGTCGCAAACAGGCGGCCGGCAAGGTGCTGCTTGGGCTGCTGATCGCGTTGCCGCTCCTGATCATCGTGATCGGGCTGTTGTCCTCGGCGGACAGCAGCTTTGACCGTCTGCTCGCGGCGATCCCGGACTGGCTGAACGGCAGCCTTTCGTTCGGGGAAGTGATGTTCCGCCTGATCTGGATTTTGCTGCTAGGCTTGCTGCTGTTCGGCTATCTGTGGGGATTCGTCGACCCGATGCGGGAAAAGCCCGTAGACTGGTTTGGGGGAATCACGATGACGGACAGTATGGGTCAGACCGGCACGGTTCAGAGCGGTACGGGTGAGAACCGCACGGTGCAGAGTGATATGGGCCAGAACGGCAAAAGCAAGGCGGGTAAGAGTGAAGTTTTGTCTGGTACAACCGCCACGGC
This sequence comes from Paenibacillus macerans, assembly GCF_023715465.1. Lineage (GTDB taxonomy): Bacteria > Bacillota > Bacilli > Paenibacillales > Paenibacillaceae > Fontibacillus > Fontibacillus macerans_A. Next base: position 390,981 of record NZ_JAMBOE010000004.1, on the reverse strand, counting down.
CGCTTCCGCGTATCCGGGCAGCACGCCTGTCAGAATCGATCCGCTTGTTGCCGCCACCGTGCTGATCGCGATCAACATCGTTTATTTGCTGTTCGTTTCGCTCCAATTTACATACTTGTTCGGGGCATGGCGAGGCGTTTTGCCGGAAGGCAGCTCGTATGCCGATTACGCGAGAAGCGGATTTTTTGAACTCGTTGCCGTCACGACGATCAATTTTGCGATACTGATCGGCACCTTAACGTTGGGCGGCGAAGCGGGGAAAGGGCTGCGGACGCTGAATCAAGCGCTGCTGTATATCCTCGTCGGGTGTTCCGGCATCATGTTGCTGTCGGCATTTACGCGGTTGGCCCTGTACCAGGAAGCCTACGGCTATACCTATACCCGCTTTCTAGTCTTCGCCTTTATGATCTTTTTGGCGCTGCTGCTTGTCTGTGCCGGGCTGCGCATCCGCTTTGCGAAAATTCCGCTGGCAAAATGCTTTGTCGCGCTCGGCCTGGCTGCTTACATTGCCATAAACTATGCCAATATGGACCTCTTTATCGCCAAAAAGAACATCGAGCGCTACGAAGCAACCGGCAAAATCGACACCTATTACCTAACGGATAATCTGTCCGCCGACGCGCTGCCAATGCTTTTAAATTACAGCCGCACGGCCGCTCCGGAACTAAACCGCCAGCTGCATGAACGCTGGGAATCGATGATAACGACAACCGAAGGCAAGGGCTGGCCGGGGTTTAATTGGGCCAAATTCCAGGCGGCCCGTGCGCTGCAGGAGGATGCGAGCCGCTAGAACTAAAAAGGGATGAAACGCCGGATAACCGGGCTTCATCCCTTTTTTACATCATAAATGGTTAGGAAAAAATCCGGTCGATGCTGGCGATTTCCTCGGGTGTTAGCTTCACGTCCAGCGTTTTCAAATTACGAATGACCTGATCCGGTCGCTTGGCCCCGGGGATCAAGGCGTCGATCGTATCCCGGGTTAAGTACCAGGCCAGCACGACATGGGCCACCTCGGCGTTTTTGGCGTCGGCAATGCGGCGGACCTGTTCCACTTTTTCCAGCGTACGGGCAAATGCTTCACCTTGGAACATCGGGTGATTGGCCCGGTAATCGGCGAACTTGGCATCCTTGTCGTATTTTCCTCCGAGCAGGCCGGCCGCCAGCGGAAAATACGGAACAAAGGAGATGCCCTGCTCCCGGCAGTACGGCAGCAGTTCCTTCTCCACATCGCGCTTGAGCAGATTGTATTCCGATTGCAGCACGTTGATGTATCCGTCCTTATTGCCTTCCTTCAACTGCTCGATGGAAAAGTTGGATACGCCGATCGCTCGGATTTTACCTTCATCCTTCAGCTTCTTCAGCTCCCCGACCGCTTCGTCTTTGGGAGTCGCTTCATCGGGGAAGTGAATGTAGTACAGGTCGATGTAGTCGGTCCGCAGCCGTTTCAGGCTGTTTTCGACCTCCTGACGTAAGAAGGCCGGTGAATTGTCGAACACGATTTTGCCGCCCGCCATCCGGTGTGCGCCTTTGGTGGCAATGACGGTACGGTCGCGGGCACCGAGCTCTTTGACGACTTCGCCGATCAGAATCTCCGACCGCTCCGGCCCGTAAAAGTATGCCGTATCTAGGAAGTTGATGCCCTGCTCCAGGGCGGTCCGCACGACCTGTTTCCCAACTTCCTCGTCCAGACTCGGATAGATGTTGTGCCCGCCAACCGCGTTGGTCCCAAGCCCAATCGGATTCACGGATAAATCGGTTTTGCCTAATTTGACGTGTGCTGCCATTCGCAATTCCTCCTTTTTCCACTTATAAGTTTATTATACCGTAATCCGGTAGGCATTTCTCCTGAGCTCCTTGGACGGTGGCCGCTAGCTGCGTTTTTAAGTGATTGTCCCGCTAAGTATGTATTCGTATAATGGTAACATGTATTCCGAAAAAAAGAGCCCATGGGTTCGCTGATAACTGGAGGAAAACCGCTATGCCGTTGGAAATAGAACGTAAATTTTTGCTGCCGAAGTATCCGGAAGAGCTGATCCGGGAGGGCGAACTGATCATTCGCTCGGAGCAGGAGATCGATCAGACGTATTTGGCTTTGCATGAGGATCAGGAGCTGCGGGTGCGGAAGATCCGCGATGTGGCTTCCGGCAGCGTTACGTTTACGCATACGTTTAAAAAAGGCTTTGGTTTGTCCCGCGAGGAAGCGGAGGTTTCCATTTCGGAGGGGCTTTACGAGCAAATCACCGGAGTCCACCGGGCGGTTCCGCTGACGAAACGGCGGGTGACCGCCGAGTGGAACGGGATTGTCGTGGAAATCGACCTCTACGATCAAATCGACTTGATGGTGCTGGAGGTGGAGTTCGCCTCGGAGGGCGAGGCGCGGGAGTTCCAGCCGCCGCAGTGGTTTGGTCCGGATATCAGCACCGACAAGCGTTACAGCAACAAAAAGGTGTGGCGCGAGCTGCAGCAAAGCCGGCGGATTCAATGAGCTATTATATTAAGGCTGCCCAGGCAATGAAAAAAGAGACCCTTGGCCAGGTCTCTTTTTAAATAAAATTTATAAATCTCAGGGTTCGGGGAACAGGGCTTGCGTTTTCGAAAAGATCATGGGAATAACGGTAAAAATGGTTCTTATTTTCGCTCAAAAAGATAATCCAGCAAAAATAGGGGAATATTTTTCCGCTATTTTAGAATGAGGGTGGCAAACAGTTGCTTTTCCCCAGCTTAGTTCCTAATAACGGTAAAAATTTCCGCTATTTTTCGCAGGAGAGAGGAATTCTCAAAATAACGACAAAAATCTCCTCTATTTTCGGTGCTGCTCCGATGCCTGCTAAGCCCCGTTTGTGGCAGATTCTATCTGCGCCATCTCCAAGCTATAGCATCTCCAGCCGCACCCTCCGGTTCAATCCAGCGCCAAATTGCCGCCATCCCGAAGCAAAAAACGATAATTCGTGCGCATGAATTCAAGCACTTTGTCGAAGATGATCCGGTGTCCATCCTGATTGGGGTGAATGCCGTCGGAACAAAGGAACTTCGTAAAATCGGGGTGTTCCAAAAACGCTCCCCGGACATCGATATACTTCGTTTTGGTCAGTTCCGATACTTTGAGGATGGTCGAATTGTATCTTTCCTGCCACCAGTAAATTTTCGTGACGCTTCCGAGAAATTTCATGATGTTTTGTTCCGCTTCCGGATTGTTTCTGCTGACCCATTTGAAATACTTGTCAGCATTAAGCGGGGGCAAGCTCATCAGGATCGGGGTAATTTGCTGGCTTCTTACGAATTGGATCGCTTCCGTCAGCATTTTCTCAAACATCGAAAAGTCGGTTTTCGGGCTGTGCTCTGCGTCGGGCTGTTCAGCAATCTCGTTCCAGTTGAAGTCACAGTCGTTGCCGCCATATTCGATCAGGACAAAATTCGGCCGATCCTTTATGACGTCCTTTTTCAGGTTGGTTAACCCCTTGACCAGCGTGTTGCCGAACCTGGCCGTGTTATGGATCGCTCCTCTCAATTTTTTCTGCAGGAGAGATACATAATTGTCCTCCAAAACGACGTATTTGTTTTTCGTTTCATCATAAATAACGCCTTTGGAAATGGAATCGCCGCTCACCATGTACTTGAATTCGTTGTTGAAAGTTCCGCTGCTGTCCTCGCTCACAGATTTCACCTCTTTCTAGCCTCGAAACCTTGGGTAGGTCGCTCGGTCCGTAATGTTGTGCGTCTGATAGACGCTTGCTACTTTCTATTTTAGATTAGTTTTCTTACGGTGCGCAAGTAACCTTCGATGCGTCGAATCTCATGTAAACGCTTAATGTTGCGATTTTTGTACCCGCAAGTAGACAAGAGGTGACAGGGAGTGAGAGAATACGGTTAATACCATTCATTCAAAAAAGGGGATGACACAACGTTGATACGATTCGGCACCATAGGCACGAACTGGATCACGGAGCGCTTTATCCAGGCGGCTTTGGAAACGGAGCAGTTTGTTTTGACAGCGGTATACTCACGCACGGAGGCGAAGGGCAAGGAGTTTGCCGCCAAATTTGGCGATCCCGAGGTGTTCACCGATGTCAAGACGCTGGCCGAAAGCGCTGACGTAGACGCCGTTTACATCGCCAGTCCGAATTCTTTGCATGCCGAGCAGGCGATTTTGATGATGGATCACGGAAAACATGTGCTGTGCGAAAAGCCGATGGCTACCAATGCGGCTGAAGTCCGGCGGATGATCGAGGCGGCGCGCCGCAACGGCGTCCTGCTTATGGAGGCGCTGAAGTCGACACTTATGCCGAACTTCCGGGCGGTTCAGGACAATTTGTACAAAATCGGCCGGGTGCGGAGATATTTTTCCAGCTACTGTCAGTATTCATCACGGTATGACGCTTTTAAGGAAGGAAAAGTGCTGAACGCCTTTAATTCCGCGTTTTCCAATGGCTCCTTAATGGACCTTGGCATCTATTGCATTTACCCGATGGTGACGTTGTTCGGCAAGCCGGAATCCGTTCAGGCGTCCGCGGTGATGCTGTCGTCAGGGGTGGACGGCGAAGGCAGTCTTATTGCGCGGTACCCGGATATGGACGGCGTTATTATGTACTCCAAAATCACGGACTCCTATGTGCCGACGGAAATCCAGGGGGAAAACGGGACGATCGTGATCGACAAGATCAACCAGCCTTACGATGTGAAAATATTGTACCGCGACGGGACGACCGAAGAACTGACGCGTTCCCAACCTCAGGAATCGATGTTTTACGAGGCGATGGAGTTCATCGAGCTGCTCCAAAGCGGCCGGCGGGAAAGCGAGGTCAACTCACATGCTCGCTCCTTGGCTGTCGCTGAGCTGATGGAGGAAGCAAGACGTCAGTTTGGCCTGCGGTACGCAGCCGATCAAGATTAGCCGGCCAACCTGAGATCTGTGGCTGCTTTGGTAGGCCCAGGCGTACGCCCGGGCCTTTTTGGCGCTTGCTGGAGACTAAATGAAAAATGTGCTGAGTGGTAAGCGGTAAGTTTGGCGGGTGGTTAGTCAATAAGTCAGGTGGATGGCGAGTTACAAGCTAATATTAGTTTGGTGGCAGGCAGGTTTGCGTGGTCCGATGGATGGTTCTATTGGAAATATCCAATAGAATTGGAATTTGAATGGCAAATGCGGCAGTTAGATTGGATATTTCCAATAGATTAGGTTCGGCAGGGCGTAAAATGGGCGGTTTGCGAGAAATCTATTGGATTTTTTCCAATAGGAGCTCAAAATTCGGGCCGATTCCCATCAATCTATTGGAATTTTTCCAATGAGAGGTGGGGGGAATGAGCGGATTGAAGCAACCGGGCAGTGGGATGCAGCTTTCATTTTTTGTTTGCAACCGCTTTCAATCGTAAGTTAGGATAGGCGTGAGGTGAACGCAGATGATCAAGGATAAAACATGGTTGGCGGGCATTACCGTGTGCATCGTCATTTTGGTTTATTTGTTTATCGGTTTTGCCCGTTATTCCGGGAAAATCGGCAGCATTGTCCAGGAACTGCAGGGCAATCCCGCAAGCGGCGAGCACCGTTATCATATCGTGCTGATCGAGCAGGAACGGTATCACCCTTACTGGGAGATGGTCGAAAAAGGCGCGTCCCAAGCGGCGGAAAAATACGGCATCGACATCGAATTTACCGGCGCGGTGCGCAACAACATGGAGGAGCAGCTAAACTTGCTGGAAAAAGCGATCGCCGCCCGCGCCGACGCGATTATCGTGCAGGGGCTGAACGAGGAGAAGTTCACGCCGGTCATCGACAAGGCGGTGCAGCGCGGCATCCCGGTCGTGACGATCGACACCGACGCGCCGGACAGCCGGCGGCTGGCTTATGTCGGGACCGACAACCTGGCCGCGGGAGAGCGGCTAGGCCGCCTGGTCGTGCAGACAACCGGCGGCTCGGGCAAGCTCGGCGTGATCATCGGCAGCGATCAGTCCGCCAGCCAGCTGCAGCGGCTGGACGGGCTGAAGCGGGTCGTGGCCGAGCATCCCGGGCTCGAAATCGTCGACGTGCGCAGCTCCAACATCTCGCACATGGAGGCGATTCAGCAGGCCGCGGAAATGCTGCGGAAGCATCCCGAGATCGAGGTGATGGTCGGCACCAGCGCCACCGATGCCCTCGGCGTGCTGCAAGCGGCTAAAAGCCTGCAGCGCGAGCATCTGATGATTATCGGCTTCGATAATCAGAAGGAAACGCTGGCGGCGATCCGCAAGGGCGAGATTGCGGCGACGGTCGCGCAGCAGCCTTACCTGATGGGGGACACGGCGGTTCGGCTGCTGTACGAGTATTTTCAGGGAAACCCGCTTCAGCCGGAATATTATACGGAGGTTAAAGTGCTGGACCAGCGCAATGTGCAGGAGGGGGAAAGCTTATGAGCATCCGCCGCAAGCTGTTATTGTTCATCCCGCTGCTGGTGCTGCTGATGAGCTCGGTGTCTTTTTTCTTGTTCGAAAGCGGTAAAAACGTGCAGGAAAGCTACCACCTGATGATGAAGCGCATTTTGCTGTATAAGGAAGTTTCCTACGAGGTCGGCGAGATCATGCGGGCGATGAACCGGTTCATCATGCAGGTGGATTCGGAAAGTCTGCCCGAGGTCGAGCACCACCTGAACGCGGTCAGAACCTTAAGGACCGACTTGGGCGGGCTGGAAACGATCGGCGGGAGCGCTTTGCCGCTTGTCAATTACCGTAACATCGTCGATACGTTCCTGGAGCAGGCCGAGGATATGATCGATCAGATTGGCGGCGAAGATTCAAACACGATGGCGGGAAAATATATCGAAGCCGAGCAAACGCAGCGCTTCATCCGCGAGGAAGCCCAGGAGCTGGTCGATCTTGAGCTGGAGCAGTACAAGCCGATTTATGAAGACATGATGTACGCAACGGACAAGCTGAACAGGCTCGGCATTATGCTCGTGGTGACGGCGGCGGCGTTCAGCATTTTACTGGCGATCTGGCTGTCGAGCAGCATCACCGGGCCGATTCGCCGGCTCGTCGCCACCGCCAAACAGATTTCCAAAGGGCGGATGGACACGAAAGCCCCAGAAAGCGACCGCAACGACGAGATCAGTATTCTGTGCCGGGCGTTTAACGGGATGATCGACAACATCCACCACTTGATGGCCGAAAACATCAACAATCTGGAAAAGGATCGGCTGGTCAAGGAGCTGGAGCTGAAGACGCTGCAGAGCCAAATCAATCCGCATTTTTTGTTCAACACGCTGAATTCCATCTCCAAGCTGGCCTACATTGAAGGGGCGCCGAAAACGAGCGATCTGGCCGTCTCTGTTTCCAGGCTGCTCCGGTACAACTTGCAAAAGCTGGACCAGGCGGTTCCGCTGCGCGAAGAGGTGGAGCATGTCGGCGAATACATGAACATTCAAAAAGCGCGGTTTCGCGACCGCATCAAATTCGAGCTGGACGTGGACGAACGGGCGCTGGACGGCATCGTTCCCTGTCTCACCCTGCAGCCGATTTTGGAGAACGCCTTCGTGCACGGCATCGAGCAGATGGAGGAGGGGGCGCTTTTGCAACTGGCGATTCGCCTCAGCAAGGAGGGCAACGTGGAGATCGAAATCTGCGACAACGGCGCTGGCATGAGCCACGAAACGGTGGAACGGCTGCTGCGGTCGGTGCGCGAGGAAGCGCCGCGTTTTGGCGGAAAAGGGCAATCGACCGGGCTCGGCACGCATAACGTGTTCAAAAGGCTGCATCTGTTTTTTGATGGCCGCCAGCAGATCGACATCGACAGCAAAGAAGGAGCCGGTACGATCGTCAAATTCACGCTGCCGTACCGTACGGCGGCCATGGTGTCGTAGGCGGGAGGCTGCGGATTTATAAAAGAATGGAGGATTCCAATCATGTATACCTTGCTGATTGCCGATGACGAAGCACTGGAACGGGAAGGCCTGGAGCTGATGATCAGCCATATGCTGCCGGAGACGTTCCGCTTTCTTCACGCGGAGAACGGGCGGCGGGCCATTCAGCTGGCGGAGGAGGAGCGGCCTGATTTTATTTTTATGGATATTAAAATGCCGGGGATTCCGGGCCTGGAGGCCGTGCGCGAAATTTTGGCGCGGCAGCCGGGAACGCCGGTCGTCATCATCACTGCTCACGATTATTTCGCCTACGCCAAAGAGGGAGTGGCGCTCGGGGTGCGCGAGTATTTGCTCAAGCCGGCCCGGCGGGAGGAAGTGCTGGATGTGCTGAGGCATCTGATCGCCGAAGCGGAGGAAGCACGGCACGCCCGTGATGAGCGGCTGATGATGCAGGAGAAGCTGGCGCAGCTATTGCCGCTCGCCGAAAACGAGCTGTCGCTGATGCTGATGCTGGAATGCGTGCAGGAGGTGGAACTATCGCAACTGGCGGGGTTGCTCAATCTGGACTGGCATAAAGGGTATGCGATGGTGTTGTCTTTTTCGCGGCACTCTCCAAAGGCTGGGGCCGATTTCCAACTGGTCAAAAAAGAGCTCCACGAGGATGTTAAGCAATGGACGAAACCCGGCATGTCCTGCCTCGTCAGCCCGGTGGTCGGCCATCAAATGGCGTTGTTTATCCCGTTTCCGCCCGGGCGGCCGGGATATTCGCAGCGCGTGGCCGCGCTGGAGTTGGGCGAGCGGCTGCAGAGCCGGATCGAGGAGCGGTTCGGACTGCCGCTGGCGGTCGGAATCGGCTCGGTCCGCGAGGGCTGGGACGGGCTCGGCCGTTCCTACCGGGAGGCGGTCCGCGTCTGCGCGGACGATCAGGAGCAGGATGTCGCCAGCGTCCGCCATTACGACGACATCGCTGAAAGCTCGGGCCGGCCCACGCTCCCGCCGGACGAGGAAAAGCGGCTGCTCGACGCGCTGCTAAGACACGACCGGCAGCAGACGGCGCAGCGGTTTGACCGGCTGTTCGAGTGGCTTGCGCAAAGCGAACCCCGGCATTTCCCGCGCCTGCGCGGCGACGTGATCGGCCTGCTGCTGTATTTGGCACGAAGCACGCAGACGGGGGACGGCGGCGAGCTGATTTCCTTCTTAAGCGGCTTTGGCGATCCGGCCTCTTTGCGCGAAGCGGCCCAGCGGCGGCTTGCCGCCTGGATCGACGGGCTCCGGGAGGCGAAGGAGCGCGGCCGCTCCCATGTGCTACAGCGCGCGCTTTTGTACATCGGGCAAAAGTACAAGGAGGAAATCTCCATGGAGCAGACGGCGGAACACGTTAACCTTAGCCCGTATTATTTCAGCAAATTGTTCAAGCTGCAGACGGGCGAAAACTTCAGCGATTACGTCACCCGGCTGCGCATCGAGGAGGCCAAGCGGCTGATTGCGGAGGGGCGCCTGAGTCTCAAGGAAATCTGTTACGAGGTAGGCTACAAGGACCCGAACTATTTCAGCCGGGTATTCAAAAAGGCAGCCGGCATGACGCCGACGGAATACCGCCAGCACAGCGAATAAACGGGATTTTCCGAAACAGAAAAGACCATCCTCAAGTTCTTGTCCTCCGGCAAGGACTTTTTTGCTGTCCGGCGGACAAAAATGTGCTGTGAAAGCCCAGGCGATGAATTTCATTTCATCCGGCAGCAAGGAAATGCTGCTCGCGGGCAAACCAGTGCAGGCATTAGCCGCCCCGCCGCAGATGGCCCAGTGCTAAGATTATTTTGTAAGCGCAATCACTCGAATGAGAAGGGGCGAAGTAAATATGAAAAAATTCAGTCAACGTTTCCGGTTTGGCTTGGCGGCCGTTTTGCTGGCATCTTCCCTGGCGGGCTGCGGCATCGTTTCGGACGGCGGCGCAGGCGCAGGCGCGGGCAGCGGTTCAGGCAATGCGCCGAATAACTCGGGCGGTGCGGCGAATGGAGGCGCCGGAGACGACGGAAAAATCGTGATCGGCATGTCGATGGACACGCTGAAAGAAGAGCGCTGGCAGAAGGACCGGGATATTTTCAGCGCGAAGGTCCAGGAGCTTGGCGGCGAAGTGAAGGTGCTGGCCGCCAACGGCGACGACGCCACGCAGCTTAGCCAGGCGGAGCAGCTCATTTCCCAAGGGGTTGACGTGCTCGTCGTCATCGCCCACAACGCGGAAGCGACCGCGCCGATCGTGGAAAAGGCCCATAAGGAAGGCATCAAGGTGATCGCTTACGACCGGATGATCAACAATGCCGAAGTCGACTACTACATTTCTTTCGACAACGTCCGTGTCGGCGAGCTGCAAGCCCAGGCCGTCACCGCCGCGGCACAAAAAGGGAACATCGTGTATATCGGAGGGGCGGACACCGACAACAACGCGCACATGTTCAAGGAAGGCGCGATGAACGTGCTTAAGCCGCTGGAGGAAAAGGGCGACATCAAGATCGTTTACGACCAGTTCTCCAAGGACTGGAAGCCGGAGGAAGCGCTGAAAAACATGGAGAACGCGCTGACCGCAAACAAAAATGACGTTCAGGGTGTAGTCGCCGCCAACGACGCCACCGCCGGCGGGGCGATCCAGGCGTTGACCGCGCAGGGCATGGCCGGCAAAGTTCCAGTTTCCGGGCAGGACGCCGATTTGGCCGCCGTGCAGCGGATCGCCGAAGGCACACAGCTGATGACGGTCTACAAGCCGATCAAATCGATTGCCGCCAAAGCTGCGGAAATGGCCGTATCGGCCGCCAAAGGCGAGAACATAAGCGCGGACAAAACGGTGAACAACGGCAAAATCGACGTTCCGTCGGTGCTGCTGGACCCGATCCCGGTCGACAAAAGCAGCCTGAACACGGTCATTGAGGACGGGTTCCACAAGCTGGAGGACGTATACAAAAACGTGCCGAAGGATCAATGGCCGCAGCAGTAAAAGGTGTGAACCCGCCTTTGGCATTGGCTAAAAAAGGAGTGCAAACGCCTATGTATGTGTTGGAAATGGTGAATATCAGCAAAGAGTTTCCGGGCGTCAAAGCCCTCGACCACGTCAATTTACAGGTACAAAAGGGCGAAATCCACGCCCTGTGCGGCGAGAACGGGGCCGGCAAATCGACGCTGATGAAGGTGCTTAGCGGCCTGTATCCCGCAGGAACCTACAGCGGCGACATCATCATCGACGGTGAGAAAAGACAGTTCCATAACATCACGGACGCGGAAAAATCCGGCATCGCCATCATTCACCAGGAGCTGGCGCTTGTGAAAGAAATGACGGTCGGCGAAAATATTTTTTTGGGAACGGAACCGACAAAACGCGGCGCCATTCAGTGGGATGAGCTGTATCATAACGCGTCCATCTGGCTGGACCGGGTCGGGCTGCGCATTTCCCCGGAAACGAAAATCGCCAGCCTCGGCATCGGCCAGCAGCAGTTAGTGGAAATCGCCAAAGCCCTGTCCAAGCATACGCGGATTTTGATTCTGGATGAGCCGACCGCGGCTTTGACCGAAAGCGAAGTAGCGATTTTGATGGGGATTTTGCATCAGCTGCGCCGGGAAGGCGTATCCTGCGTGTACATTTCGCACAAAATGCCGGAAGTGTTCGCTTTGGCCGACTCAATAACGGTGCTGCGCGACGGGCGCACAGTGGCGACGCTTAACCGCAAGGAGACGAACGATGACCAGGTCGTGTCGCTTATGGTGGGCCGGGAGCTGACCGAGCGGTATCCCCGGGTGGAGCACACCCCGCAGGAGACCGTGCTGGAGGTACGGGACTACAACGTCTGGCATCCGGAAAAACGTCATCAAAAAGTGATCAAGGACGTCCATTTTACGCTGCGTAAAGGAGAAATACTTGGCATCGCCGGGCTGATGGGTGCCGGGCGCACTGAGCTCGTCAGCAGCTTGTTTGGCGCGTACGGGGGCCGCTCGACCGGAGAAGTGCGGATCGAAGGGAAGCCGGTGCGAATCCGCTCTGTGGCGGATGCGATTAAAGCGGGCATCGCTCTGGTCAGCGAGGACCGCAAACGGCAAGGCCTGGTGCTGGGGATGGATGTGAAAACGAACACGACGATGGCGACGATGGGCAAAGTGTCCAGGTTCAGCGTCATCAACGACAACGAAGAGATGAAATGGGGACAGAAGTACGTGCAGGATTTGAAGACTAAGACGGCCTCGCTGGAGACGCCTGTCGGCACGCTGTCCGGCGGCAATCAGCAAAAGGTCGTCATCGGCAAATGGCTGATGTCCGATCCGAAAATCCTTATCATGGACGAACCGACCCGGGGCATCGACGTCGGGGCAAAATACGAGATTTATCATTTAATGAATCGGCTGGTCAGCCAAGGTGTGGCGATCATCATGATTTCCTCGGAGCTGCCGGAGGTGCTCGGAATGAGCGATCGGATTCTGGTTATGAGCGAAGGCCGGTTTGTCCGGGAATTCCATTGGCGCGAAGCGACCCAGGAAAATATCATGCAAGCCGCAACGGGAGGAAAATAACATGGAGCTGCAAAAAAAAGTTCAGCCGGGCACGGAAAGCGCTGACGCTAAATCGGCGTTATGGAGCGGCCTGTTCGGAAAAATGGACGTGCGGGCCTACACGATGGTCGGCGCTCTGATCCTCATTTGGGTGCTGTTTGGCATGCTGGATCCGACGTTTTTGACGGCGCGGAACTTGTCCAACTTGTTTACGCAAATGTCCGTCACGTCCATCCTCGCGATCGGCATGGTGCTCGTGATCGTAGCCGGGCATATCGATCTTTCGGTCGGGTCGATCGTCGGGCTGACCGGCGGGATCGCAGCGATTTTCAGCAATTGGCTGGGCCTGCCAGCGATCGTCGTCATCCTCGCCACACTGGCAGCCGGGGCCGTGCTGGGGTTGGTGCAGGGGTGGCTCGTCGCCTACAAAATGGTCCCGGCGTTCATCGTCACCCTGGGCGGGATGATGGTGTTCCGCGGCGCGCTCATGGGAATCACCGGCTCGATGACAATCCCGGTATCGGACCAAGTGTTGGCGCTGCTTGGCAACGCGTATTTCGCCCCGGGCTTCGGCATCGTGCTTGGCGTGCTGGCGGTCGGCCTGCTCGTCTGGAGCACGCTGAACAGACGCCGCTCCCGGCAAAAATACGGCTTTGAAGTCGCATCGCTCGCCGCCGACATCATCAAGGCCGCCGCGCTTTCGCTGCTGGTGGTGCTGTTCGTGCTGGTCATGAACGCTTATAAGGGCATCCCGTTCCCGATCATTTTTGTGATCGTGCTGGCCGCCGTTTTTTATTTCCTCTCGAAAAAAACGACCTTCGGCCGCCACATCTACGCCATCGGCGGCAACCTGGAAGCGGCCCGCCTCTCCGGGATCAACATCCGCCGCAAAACGATGCTGATCTTCCTGCTCAGCGGCCTGTTGTCGTCGATCGCCGCGATCGTGCTGACATCCCGGCTGGCCTCGGCCACGATCACCGCCGGGAACATGGCGGAAATGGACGCGATCGCCGCCTGCGTCATCGGCGGCACCTCGCTCATGGGCGGCGCAGGCACGGTGCTGGGCGCGCTGATCGGCGCGCTGGTCATGACCTCGCTCGACAACGGCATGTCGCTGATGGGGCTGGAGTCGTTTTGGCAGTACGTCGTCAAAGGCTCGATCCTCGTCTTCGCCGTCTGGCTGGACATCTCAAACCGCCGCAAGGGCGTAAACTAAGTTACATTAAACCGTTGTATCAAGTTATTGCACCAAATTAGTGCATCAAGTTGTTGTGTCAAGTTATTGCATTAAGTTACTGCATCAAGTTGTTGTGTCAAGTTATTGCATTAAGTTACTGCATCAAGTTATTGCACCAAGTTGTTGCTTCAACGCTGGACTAAGCAGTAAGCAGCTTCACTTAGACGCTGCACCGATCAGCATCATATTAAAAATGGCACTTTCGGCTGCGGGGATTTCCCCTGTGCGCGAAAGTGCCATTTTTATTGGAGGCAGGTTTGCACGAAATGCAAAAGTGCATTTGATTTAGGGAAATTTCCGCTCCCCGAGGCGGTTCGCCTGCAAAAGTGCAGTTGCCGCGAGCCCATTGGGGCGAATTTTGAATTTACGGAGGAAATGAACTGCACTTATGCATTTGGACCACCCGTTTCGGGGCTTTTCGACGAAATTCGCCTGCACTTTTGCATTTGCCCACCGGAAAGCTCGCGCCCCAACTTCCGCACTAGCGTTCGCTCGCGCCTTACTGATACGTTACGATCAGCGCGTTGCTGATTTTGCGGCCCGGCGTTGTCAAGTACTTGCCGTTGTAGTACAGCCCGCTGGAAGCGCCGCCGTCGAGGTTCATCGCTTGATAGGCGCCGGCTTGCTTCATGATTTCCGCGAGCTGCGGGATCGTTGCGCCGCCGGTCGTCAGCAGGATCAGCTTGTGGTCGCGGGTCAGGCCAAGGGCGCTGCGGGCGCCGCCGCCGGTTAGGATTTTCGGGTCCTTGAAGCCTTCCGCCTTGACGTCGAGCGCTACTTTGCCGTTTACAACCAAGCGTGGTCCGGCCTGCAAGGCGCCTTCCATCCGGCCTTCGGCATACCGCTCACTGAACTCCTTGCCCGGAAGAAGCTGGGCCAGCAGGTTTTGGTCATAGGTGAAAATCGTCCGCTTGTCGCCGGAAGCTGTCTTTTTTATTTCGCCGCCGCTGACGATATAGCCGTACGGCGCTTTATAGGCATCTGATGTATAGGCATCGAAAAAAGTGCCGTTCACGGCGACGGCGGCCTTATGACGTTTGGCGATGCTGCTTAAGTCTTCGACCTTGCCGACTTTATCGCCTGCCAGCACAACGTCCAGGCGGACCTTCGGGTCCATCAGCGAAATCGTAACCATCTGCACACTAAACGTTTTGCCGCCGACTTTAAACGACTTGCGTTCGCTGGCGATCGGCTTGCCGCCGCTTTCCGTCGCCCCCCGGCTGGACAGCGGCAGGGTCAGCCGTTCCTCGCCTTGCCCCAGGCTGAGCGATGACAAGTTTTTGTCCCGCTCCATCGGCAAATTCAGCACTTCGCTTACGGGCTGCAGCGGGACGTACGTGACTCCGGCTTCAGTAAAGGGCGCGTCGGTTAACGAACGAGACTGTTCATTGACTGAGGCGTTCTTTTTCCCGACAAACATCGTAAGCTGTACATCGCCTTTGGTGATATCGATTTTTTGCTCGGCGGCATTCCACTGGACACTTGTCCCTTTAAACCCGCTTAAAATGCGGAGCGGTACAAAAGCGCGGCCGGATTTAGCGTCGATCAGGACGACGTTTTTGGGAGGAGGCGCGGATGAGGCCGAAATCGAGGCGGGTACGAGGCAGATCATAGCGAGCAACAACAGTAGCAGTTTCTTTTTCATAAAATATGTACTCCTTCTTCCTTATGTCTGATGATGTCTCATTAAGTAATATCGGTCGAAAGACCCAAAAAGAAAAGACCGTCTGCTCCAAAAGAAGCACGGTCCGTTCCATAATGTCAGCCCATAGCGAGCGCCCAGTTCCGCCAAAAGCCGCCTAAAGTGTGCACCCGGTTCCGCTAAGCTGCCCAGTTTGCCCGTTCGGCCGTCTTATTTTTGCGGCGGCAAGGCGGCGGCTGTTAACTGCGCATATACATTTTCCGATAATACTCCTCCAGCATCCGGTCGGTCGAAAAGGACTGCCGGATCGTTTCGATGCTGCGCCGCATCATCCGCACCCACTGGGCCCGATCGCCGTAATAAGCCGGCAGCACGCGGTTCAGCAGCGTATCGTACAGTGCTTCGCCGTCATGGCGGTCCGCTTCCGCGGTATCGTCCGTCTCGTAGCCGTCCCCGAACTGCCAGCCGTTTTCGCCGTCCACGCAAGCTTCCGGCCACCACCCGTCGAGGATCGAGCAGTTCAGCACGCCGTTGGCTGCGGCCTTCATTCCCGAAGTTCCGCTTGCTTCGAGCGGCCGGCGCGGATTGTTGAGCCATACGTCACAGCCGCGGGTAAGCATGGCGCCGATCGTCATATCGTAATTTTCCAGGAAAATGACGCTGCCCGGGTACTTCTGCGCCATGGCGACGAGACCCGCGACGATCTGCTTGCCGGCCTCGTCGTTCGGGTGGGCTTTGCCGGAGAAGGCAATTTGGATTTGACCGGATTCGAGGTAGGGGGCGATCACTTCCGGTTTGGAGAAAATCAGCTCGCTGCGTTTGTAAAGCGCGGCCCGGCGGGAAAAACCGATCAGCAGCCGGTCAGGGTTCAAGACGGCCCCGCTGCGCTCCTGGATGAACCCGATCAATTCGCGCTTCAGCTCCATATGAACCGCCCATAAATTGCCGTCTTCCTCGTAGGCGCGGGCAATGCGCGGATCGGCCCAGGTCGGAAGGTGAATCGCGTTGGTGATGCCGATGATCTCGGAGCGCCCGGCGACGCCCTGCCACATGCGGTTCGCCGTTTCCGCGTGCAGCGCGGCCACGCCGTTGGAAACGCGGGACAGGCGCAAACCGGCAACGGTCATGTTAAACGGGTTTCCGCCGATGCGCTCCATTTGCTCGCGGCTTAATCCGTTATAGGCGGACATCGCTTCGAGCAGGTCGAGCGGATGGGCTTCGTTGCCTTCCTTGACCGGTGTATGGGTGGTGAACACTACTTCCTCGCGAGCCTGGCGCCAGGCGGCTTCAAACGTGAGCCCGGCCTGCATTTTTTCGCGGATCAATTCGGTGGCCGCCAGCACGGCGTGACCTTCGTTGAAATGATAGACATCCACCGGGATCTGCAGCGCGCGCAGCGCTTTGACGCCGCCGATGCCCAGCACGATTTCCTGGGCGACCCGCTCCTCGCCGAAGCCGCCCCCGTACAAGCGCTCCGTAATCCACGCATTACCGCTCTCCGGCAGGTCCGTGTCCAGCAAATAAAGCGGCGCGTTGCCGAATTTCTCCATTTTCCATACCTTGCAGCAAACGTCTGCCGAGCGGACTTTGACGGTGACCGTCACCCCGGTGTCCTCAAGAAAATCGTAGTCTCGATTTTCAAACGTATCGTAAGGCTTGCCGTCAGGGCCGATCCGCTGATCGGTGTAGCCCTGTTTCCACTTGATGCCGACCGCGACGATCGGCGCGCCGTAATCTTTGGCGCCTTTGATATAGTCACCGGCCAAAATGCCCAGGCCGCCGGCGTACATTTTAAAATCGGAATGAAGCCCGTACTCCATGCAAAAATAAGCAACGGCGGGCAGTTTCTGTTCGTTCATGAGAATACCTCCTTTGATGGGAACACGACTCCGGAGATTCTTGATATCGTATGCAAAATGTGACGAAAAATTGAGGGAAATGGATTTTCGGTCATGGTCTGGCGGGGTGCTGCTGGCCGGGCTGGCGATTGACCACAACAACCTCTGACAGTAGATACAGTCAGCCTTGCTAACTTCGGAGGACAGGGGAGAAGAAAGCAATTATCTGAAGTGTGCCCCCTAGATTTTACAGACGAATCTTGGTCGAAGACTACTGGGGGCTTTTTTTAGACTTGGTTGATAGTAGGCGTTTCTCCTCTTACTTTGCAACCAACTGCAAAAGTGCATTTGATTTCTGAGGAATTTACAAATTATGGTTATCCCATCGAGTATGAACTGCACTTATTCATTTGAACCGCCCATATTGAGGAGTTCCGACAAATATCGCCTGCACTTTTGCATTTGGTGGGAAACTAGCTTGCACTCGTAGAAACTGGCATGCACTCGAAAAACCAGCTTGCATTTCCTTGGAAACAGGCTTCACTCGTATTCCGGACTGCCATCGAGGTTCCCGTCAAAACTGCCATCAGAGCTGCCGTCGAGACTAACGTTGACGCTGTCATCGATATATGCGGCTTGCTCTTCGTCGGCGATCGCCTGGATTTCTTCGGAGCCGATGCTGAAGTAGGCGTATCCGTCTTGGGTTTGTTTTTTCAAGGCGCGCTCTTTGAAAAATTTCGGGCTGGCTTCGCCCGCGTCTTCGTCATAAACGAGCAGGATGCCGTCCGTTTTGCGGAATAACAGCTCGTCCCTGGCCTTGAACTGCCAAGGCCCGGTATACGGTTCTTTGCTCGCTTCGGCGAAAAAGTCCACCTGCTGCAGGATTTGCCGGTAGTATTGTTGTTTCTCTTCGCTCCATTTCTCTTCCTGACGGCTGTAGGCCGTAATGATGGAGCATTTCAGTTGCGGATACCTCCGCTTCAAGGCGAACACGGCTTCGCAGGCCCACAGGTCAACGCCGTACTGCCCGGGCGTAATCACCCATTCAAGCCCTTCCTCCGCCAGCGGAATGAGCCGGGCGGCGATGGCTTTGCGGATATAGGGGATGCCTTTGTGCTTATTGCTGTAAATGCCGAGCTCGTGCGCACGGTAACCGGTAACCAGAATATTTTTCAAGGTAAAAACTCCTTATGCTTCTATATAGGAATATTTCTATTATAAACTTTTGCACGTTTTCGTCCCTCCGGAAGCAGAGGATAGTTCTAAACAACTATATAATAAGGACCTTGGACTTTGGAGAAATCGGACTATTTTCCCTATTCCTTTCACCGCATGTTAGTTAACATTGATAAGAATACATAATTTAGGAGGACAAGCTTTTGAAGAAGTGGGTCACAGTACTATTGACAGCAATTTTGGCAGTAAGTTTGACAGCATGTGGGGGAGAAAAGGCAGCAAAAGGCGGCAATGCCGAAGGTGGAGCGCAAACGCCGGCAACCGCGGAGACATCGGGTAACGCCGAAACCGGATCTGTACCGACGGTGGACGAGTTGATCCAAAAGACAACGGAAGCCAGCAAAGAGTTGAAAAGCTTCTCGATGGAAGCCAGCGTGAACCAAAATATTGTCGTGACCGCAGGGGAACAGAAGCAAGAGCAAAAGGTCGACACGAAGATGAAGATCGATATGACCAAGGAACCTTTGGCCATGTATAGTGAAACGCAAATGTCCATCCCGGACAGCGGGGAACAGAAATTCGAGCAATACGTCACCAAAGAAGGCATCTTCACGAACGCCGCGGGTTCCTGGATGAAACTGCCGGATGAGCAGCGGGATCAAATCGTGGCAAGCATGCAGCAATCGGCGAGCCCGGAAAAACAGCTGGAGCAGTTTAAGTCGATTGCCAGCGAGGCGAAAGTTTCCGAAGAAGGCGGCGAATATATCCTGACGGCCGATGTGTCCGGCGACGGCGTCAAAGAGTTGGCGAAATCGCTGATGAGCCAGTCCGGCGGGGGGAACGAGCAGGCGGCAGCAATGCTGGAACAAATGAACATTAAAGGCATCAAAATTACCAGCGCCGTGAACAAAGAAACTTATTTGCCGACGAAATCGAATGTCGAGATGACGATGGAAATGAGCCAGGACGGCCAAAGCATTTCACTCGATATGAAGATAGAAAGCACGATCTCCAAGCACAACAAAATTTCCGAAATCAAAGTGCCGCAAGAGGTTTTGGACAGCGCGAAATAATGTGATAACGGCAGAGCGAATGAGGGCGGGATGCGACGAGCACCTGCTCTTTTTGCGTATCTTTGAGTGAGCATGAAGCAAAAAACAAAACCGCTTGACCCGGTTCGCATGATGCGGACGGGCCAGCGGTTTGTTTTTTTGCGGCTGCTTTATTGGGTGCATGGAAACTGCATCGTATCAAGCGCAGTGTTGTTGTATAGGTTTGTCTGTTAGCGATTACAAAAACGAAGTGTTATTATCCATGAATCGAGAAAAGAGTGAACATCGTGTAAAACACAGCATAAAACGTACCCAGCGCAACAATCCACAAAAATGCGGTGCCTTTAGAATCGCTTCCGTTTTGCCACATGAGGGTCAGCTCCTTTAAGAGGTAATTCAAAAAGCCTGCTGTTGATCTTAGATGCTGAAAACCGGCCATTTTGAACATGCACTTTGGAAATTCGTTCATCGACAGGATGAAATTGTGAACGTTTTGTGTCTATCTATATTATTGAACATTTTGTGTCAAATTTCAAACAATTTCTTGAACAATTGAAGCTAAATTTTTTTCGGACGCCGTGAACCCATCTTTAGCGATTCTTTATAATTGCTTGATAAGCTCTCTGGCATAGGGGGAAATCCCCGGAATAATGACAGAGGATGATGGGAAATGAATGAAGTATTGCGAACGGTAAATCTGGAAAAACGCTTTGGCAAACAGGCCGCCGTCTCCGGCGTTTCGCTTCATATCCGCCCGGGCACGGTATACGGGCTGCTGGGGCCCAACGGGGCCGGAAAAACGACAACGCTGAAAATGATCGCGGGACTGCTGCGGCCTACCTCCGGCGAAGTATGGGTGAACGGCAAGCCGTGGAGCCGCGATTGCCTGGCAGAGATCGGGGCGCTGATCGAATCCCCGGCGCTGTACGGCAATTTGACGGCCCGCGAAAATCTGCTGGTGCACACCCGGCTCCTGAACCTGCCCGAAACGAGTATCCGGGAGGTGCTTGAGATCGTCGGCTTGACCGGTACCGGCCGTAAAAAGGCGTCCCAATTTTCGCTGGGCATGAAACAAAGGTTGGGCATCGCGGTCGCGCTAGTGCAGAACCCGAAGCTGCTGATTTTGGACGAGCCGACGAACGGGCTTGACCCGCTTGGCATCCAGGATCTGCGCAAACTGATCCGCTCTTTTCCGGAGCGGGGTATCACGGTGATTCTGTCGAGCCATATTTTAAGCGAAGTGGAGCATACCGCCGAC
Organism: Paenibacillus macerans; assembly: GCF_023715465.1. Classification (GTDB taxonomy): domain Bacteria; phylum Bacillota; class Bacilli; order Paenibacillales; family Paenibacillaceae; genus Fontibacillus; species Fontibacillus macerans_A. The sequence continues at coordinate 370,422 of NZ_JAMBOE010000004.1, read as the reverse complement.
GACATCGGCATCATCAGCGGGGGACGGCTGTGTTATGAGGGCGCAAACCGGCGCGGCAGCGACCTGGAGGCGCTGTTTATGGAAGTGGTCCAAGGCAACCGGGCGAAGGAGGGAACAAGCCATGCTTAACCTGCTTCGGGCGGAAACTTTGAAATCCAAACGCACCTTTGCCAGAAAACTGGCTTGCGGCGCTCCTTTGTTCTTTGTGTTGTACGCGATCGTCGTCAAAATGCTGATGCCTGACCAGAGTATCGGCGGCTGGGACGCGCTGCTGTTCATGGTGTTTAACTGGTGGCCGGTGCTGTTTGTGCCGGTCGGGACCGCGCTGTTGTGCGGGCTGACGGAAGCCCGCGAGAAAAAATCGGGCGCCGAACGCTCCTTGCGGGCGCTCCCGGTTTCGCCCCGGCGTTTGTGGCTGGCGAAAACGGCCGTTCTGGCCGGGCACACGCTGATTTCCACCGGCGTGCTGGTCGTGTCGGTCCTGATCGCAGGCCTGCTGATTGCCGATGGCCCGATCCCCTTCGCGGATATTGCCATGGCCAGCGCGGTGATCTGGCTGCTGTCCGCGGCCCTGATCCCGCTGCATCTGCTCGTCGCGGCATGGAAGGGCCAGGCGGTCTCGCTCCTGCTCGGTTTGGCCGGGATGTTCGCGGGCGTTCTTGCGGCCCAGCAGCCGTACTGGCTGCTCGTCCCCTGGAGCTGGCCGACCCGCCTGATGGCCCCGCTCGTCGGGGTCCATCCGAACGGCGTCCCGCTGCCGGCCGGCGATCCGCTGCTTAGCGGTGCCGTCATCCCGGCCGGTTTCGCGACCGCTATCACGTTTTTGGCCATCACCCTGTTCCTGACTGTGCTGTGGTACGGCCGCAGGGAGGTGCGTTAACGATGGTTCTTCTGCGCATTCTTCGCGCCGACTGGCTGCTCACCAAGCGCACCGGTTACCGCTGGCTCGTGTTCGCGGCGCCTCCGCTGGCCGCGGGAATCTTGCTATGGTATTATTCGGGCCGGCCGTTAGCGCCGGGGCTGGCGCACTCGATGTACGACGCGTTTTTCCAATTGATTACCTCCGCGCTGCCGCTTGCCATCGGCCTGCTGTCCGGGATGCTCGCCATGCAGGAGGAGCAGGCCGGGCGCTTCAGCGGGCTGCTCGGGCGGCGGCAGCCGCGAACGCTGAGCTACGCGGGCAAGCTGCTGATGGTGGCGCTGCCCATCGGCTGCGGCATCCTCGCGGCCACGCTGCTGCTCGTCATCGGCATGGGGACGCTGCTTGGCATAGCCAACGCCGATGCCGGCTTTTTTCTCGCGGGAGCGGCGTATGCGGCGCTTGGCTCGCTGGCGCTTTGCGCGCTGCACATCTGGCTGGCGCTCGCTTTCGGGATGGGCGCCTCCGCCGCGGCCGGCGGGGCGGGGTTTCTGCTCGCCGCGATCGTCGGCGCCACGGCCATCGGGGAGCGGATTTGGACATTCGTCCCCTGGGCCTGGCCGGTCAGGTTGTCGCTGCTGCCGCTGCTGCAGCAACAGCCGGAATTTCAGCAAGGGCAAGGCGCCATGGCCCTTGAGCTGTACCTCCGGCAGGCCAACACCGCCCTCCTGCTGGCACTTGCCGCGTTTATCGTTCTCACAATCTGCGGTACAATATGGTTTGTCCGCTGGGAAGGACGCAAAACTTACGAATAGATTGGCGGAGGTTGCGATGAGTACGATTTTGATCGTTGACGACGAACGGGATATGGTGGAGCTGCTGGCGGACGAGCTGACGGCAAGAGGGCACAACGTGCTAGCTGCATACGACGGAGACCGTGGCATCGAGCTGGCGGACTCGCAGCCCGATCTGGTCATTTTGGACATCATGATGCCGGGGCGGGACGGCTTCGACGTGTGCCGGGCGATCCGCGACACCGTTCGCTGTCCGATCCTTTTCGTCAGCGCCCGGCAGTCGGAAAACGACCGGGTCAAGGGCTTTTCGCTCGGAGGCGATGATTACATCGTCAAGCCGTTTGGCCTGCGGGAATTTCTCGCCCGCATTGAGGCCAACCTGCGCCGGGAGGAACGCGCCAGACAGAGCGCCGGCACTGCGGGGACTACCGATACCACCGGCACTGCCGGTACGGAAAAAGCCGCACAGGCGCTTCTTCGCTGGCGGAACCTGGAGCTCGACCTGAAAGGCATGGCCGTGACGGTTTGCGGCGAGCCGGTGGCGCTGACCCGGAGGGAATACGAGATCGTTGAGCTGCTGGCGCTGCACGCGGGGCAGGTTTTTTCCAGGGAGCAGATGTATGAACGAATTTGGGGGCTGGATGCGGAAGGCGACTCGTCCACCGTCGTTGAACATATCAAAAAAATCAGGGCCAAGCTGGCTGCGGCCGATCCGTCCGGGGACTATATCCAGACCGTATGGGGCATCGGCTACAAATGGAATAAGGGGTAGGCACATGCACATGAAAAAAATCGCCCATTGGTCGCTGAAATCGCAGTTTATCCTTGGCTTTGCGCTGATCCTGGTGCTCAGCTTGCTGGCTACCGCCATCACCTATGCATTTGGAGCCCTGTTGTTCACCCGGATGGAGAACAGCAGCGTCTATCCGGCTAACTTTTACGAAAAGCAAATTCCGGGCATTAAGGAATACATCCGGGAGAAAAATACGGCTTTGCTCGATCCGTCCCGAAGGGAAGCGCTGGAAGCCAAAGTGCCCGCAGCCGGCTTCCTTTATCAGGTGGTCGACGGCGAGGGAAACTATATCTATGGAACTTTCCGCGACCAAATTTTTGCAGGGAAACGGAAATTGTACGACGGGCTAAACACGGTGACCGGACTCCGCGGCCGGTATGTCCAGACAGTGCCGGTGATCGGCGGGGACGGGCGGATTTCGGGCGCTGTCCTGCTTTCCTATACGCTGAGCCCGACGTACGCCGAAGGCCGCGGCTGGCTGGCGGCCGTTTACATCGCTATTTTGCTGTCGCCGTTTTTTTACATCCTGCTGTTTACGCTGTTGTTCGCTAGACGAATCGCCGGGCGGATGAACGAGCCGATCCGCATGCTGATGCAGGCGTCCCGCAAAATTGCCGACAAGGATTTGGACTTCACGATTGAGTACCGCTCCGGCAATGAACTTGGCCAATTATGCGCCGCGTTCGCGCAAATGCAGGAGGAGCTTCGCTCTTCCTTGTCCGCGCAGTGGCGGCTGGAGCGGGAAAAAGCCGAAATGATCGAAGCGCTGGCCCACGATCTGAAAACGCCGATATCGCTCATTTCAGGTTATGCCGAAGCTTTGCTGGAATCCGGGGCCGCGGATAATAAGCAGCGCCGTTATCTTTCGGTGATCCACGACAATGCCCAAAAAAGCGCCGGGCTCGTGCGCCAACTCCAATACAGCGCCGAGCTGGAATGGTTCGAAGGGCGGCTTAACGTCTCGCCGGTGGAGCTTGTCCCCTGGACCGAAAAACTGGTGGAGCAATTCGAGCCGGCCGCCGAGGACAAGGGGATTCGCCTGCTCTTTCACCCGGAAGGGGCCGGGGGGAAATACCGGATCGATACGGAGAAGCTGGAGCGGATCCTCGGCAATATTATCTCCAACAGTATTTCTTACACTCCGAAAGCCGGGCGGATTGAAGTTGACCTCAAAGCTGCGGCGGAGCAACTCCTTTTTCAGATTCGGGATACCGGTCCCGGTTTTAACCCTGGAGAGGAGAAAAAGGTGTTTGAACGTTTTTACCGGGCCGACAAAGCGCGCGGGCAGGCGGAAGGCAACTCCGGCCTGGGCCTTTATATCGCCAAGCGGCTCGTTGAAAGCCATGGGGGGTGGATTAAGGCCGGCAACGCGGAGGACGGTGGAGCGGTAGTGACGTTTGCGATTGCCGCCGCAGCTGCGGAAGAATAGGGCGATCGCACCGGCGGTTGCCCGGCAACCGCCCAGAATTGTCCGATATTCGCCGTATTCCGGCAAGCCGGCAAATGGCTTATAATATATGCGTACGACAGCGGGCGGTTTGCTAGCCCAGAATCGACAACGCTTACATAAAATCCGCTCCGAAAGCCGGACTAACCTTGGGGAAACGAAAGGAGTAACAGTCACACATGATTTTTAAGGAGAACGACGTTGTATTGTTTCAGGGAGACAGCATTACCGACTGCGGGAGAAATTACGAAGACAGCGCATCGCTGGGCCTCGGTTATCCGCTGATGGTGGCCTCGCGGTTGGGACATTTGTTCCCGGAGAAAAACCTTGCTTTTGTAAATCGCGGCATTAGCGGGAACCGGGCCATCGATTTGAAAAACCGCTGGGACCGGGATTGCCTTGACCTCAAGCCAACTTGGGTATCGATTCTGATCGGCATTAACGACACCTGGCGGGGGTACGATTCCAACGACGAGACAACCGCAGAGCAGTTTGAGGCGTCTTATCGCAGCATTTTGGAACGCACCAAGAAGCGGTTGGATGCCAAGCTGATTTTGCTGGAGCCGTTTGTGCTGCCGGTTCCGGAGGACCGCAAACAGTGGCGCGTTGACCTTGATCCGAAAATCGCCATCACGCGCGAGCTCGCCCGCGAATTTGAAGCGATCCTCGTTCCGCTCGACGGCTTGTTTGCGGCGGCATCCGCCAAAGCTAAGCCGGCTTACTGGGCGGCGGATGGCGTCCATCCTTCGGCAGCGGGACACGGCCTGATCGCGGATGCCTGGATCAAAGCCACCGAGGTGTAATTTCTGATCGGAAAGACCGCCGGAGGAATTCGCTCCGGCGGTCCCTTTTTGCGCAAACCCCGCCCCCTTTTGGAAATAGGGACAATTTGTACCGTTATTTTCGAGATTTGCTCGCTCCTGCGCAAAATAGAGGAAATTTATGTCGTTATTCTGGGACTAGGATGGGAAAAAGCACCTGGTTACCCTCACATTACTCAAATAGGGGCAATAAATTCCTCTATTTCTGCAGGGCCCCTTTTTTCGGGAAAATAAGGCCCTTTTTTGTCGTTATTCCCGGGATCTTTACAAAAACGCAGTGGGGGGAGCCGCTTCTAATATTTCGTATTGCCGGACTGGCTGGTGTTGCCGGAAGCAAACCCTTTGAACAGTGTGGGTACATTATGATACCGCGTGTTTGTGATTTTGGCCGTGCTCGATTTGCTGTCCGTTCTGAAAATGGAGTCCTTCACATCGGAAATGTCCGAATTATCCAGCGTGAACACTACTTTATACGAAGTGCCGCCGTTTTGCCGGGCTAATTTGCCGATGTCGTTAGCTTTGAAGTTCTTTATGTTGATCGTGCCGGCCGCGTTGGCCTGGAACACTTTGTCGTAAGCTTTATACGCTCCGCCGCCGGTAATATTGACCGTGCCGGACTTTTTGAGTGTCAGAGCGTCTTCGCCTACGTCAAGCCAGGTCACGTTTGAGATGGTGCCGTTGCCGTACACGTGCACGCCGTCGGCGCCCGGTGCGCCGATATAGACGTTTTTCAGGGTAGCGTTGTTCTCCAATTTGAAAATCGGTTTCTGATTTTCGCCTTGGCCGCCGTCCCCCAAGGTGTCGGGATTCGCCACATAAGTCTGGCCTTTCCCGTCAAACGTTTCCCCCGCTTTCACTAGAATCGTTGAGTTGACGACGATCGGGGACGCGGCTTTCGCTGGCGATATTCCTGATAGCGCTACCAAAATTACACTGGACAAAATGAGGGCTAGGGCTTTTTTCAAATCACATCCATCCTTTCTCCAACGAGATTTTTCGGTGGGTCAAAAACGTATACTGCTCCCACCGTTGGATGCGCTTCCAGATGTGCACCTCCGGCCGCATCTATATCCAATAATATCCTTATTAAGTAACAATATCAATATTTGGAATCTATTTTTTGGATTTTCCTTTCAGATATATGCAGGTGATTTCCTTGCGTCTTTCGAAAAGAGTATAATCATGGAGAAAATGAATCGTTTGGCTCAGGAGGGGATTGGCAAGTGGGAGATACGGCGAAAATCAAGTGGGGCATTATGGCGTCAGGCTGGATTGCCGAGCAATTTGTGGAGGATCTGGCCCATGCCGGGAATGGGGAAGCATACGCAATAGGATCTCGTTCGCTGGAAAAGGCCAAGGCGTTTGCGGATAAATACCGTATCCCGCAGGCTTACGGCAGTTATGAAGAGCTCCTGGCGGACGCGAACGTGGACGCGGTTTATGTGGCCACTCCGCATCCTTTGCACAAGGACAATGTCATGCTGGCGCTGCGGGCCGGCAAAGCGGTTTTGTGCGAAAAGCCATTTACGGTGAACAGCGCCGAGCTGGAGGAGCTCATCGCTTACGCGCGGGAACGCAAGCTCTTTATGATGGAAGCGATGTGGACGCGGTTTCTGCCTGCGATTCGCCAGGTTCGGGAGTGGCTGGACGCCGGGCGGATCGGTGAGGTGCGTCTGGTGAAAGCCGACTTCGGCTTCCGTGTGGACTGGAATCCGGCCGGCCGGTTGCTCAATCCGGATTTGGGCGGGGGCGCGTTGCTGGATGCGGGCATTTATCCGGTTTCCTTCGCCGCGATGGTGCTGGGCGCCAATCCGCAGCGCATCCAAAGCACGGCTCACCTGGGGGAAACTGGAGTGGACGAGCATTTTTCCGTGCTGCTTACCTATGAGGACGGCAAAATCGCCTCCCTGAACGGAGCCGTCCGGCTGGCGATCGGCAATGAAGCGTACATTCACGGCACCCACGGGAAAATATACATCCCTGGCTTCTTAAACGCCAAAACCGCCACCTTGTACGCGGATGGGGAAGAAGCGGAAACGTTCGTCGACGACCGTAAAACGAAGGGATATGTGTTTGAAGCGGAGGAGGTCGGACGGGCCTTGAGCGCCGGGCTGACCGAAAGCGCGGAAATCCCGCTGGACGAATCGCTGGCCATCATGCGCCTGCTTGACAAAATCCGCGAACCGTGGGGACTGCGTTATCCGTTTGAGAAACAAGCGTAATTTCTGTCCCGCCGGCTATGGGAGCCTTGGCGGGATTTTTTTCTGTCAAAATCATTGGACGAACGTTCTAAAATGGAGCAACCGGGAATATGTATAATAAGGGGCAGCTTATAGCCGCCCCGGCGGTACAACCTTTCCAGTCCGGATGTCTGAAAGTTTGCTAGATTATTTTTTTCGTGGAGAACGCGTTTCCCGTTTTTTCATTGTCCACCATGCTTTCCAACTGCTGCACCTGCTCGGAAAGCTCTTCTAGAGAGGTTTCGATTTTGCCCAATTTATCGCCGACGGTCTGCAGCACATACTTGATCAGAATGAAGCACAGCGTTACAGGAAACCCGACATTGGCAACCAACGACACGATATCCGCAACTTGCATGCTAATACCTCCTTTGATTTTTTGGGCCTTTCACTAATATAGAGAAATTTATTTGGATAAAATACAACCAATAATTAGAAAAAATGTTATAATAATAATTAGCTTTATAATTATGGTTGTATATAATAGCCCAAAATTTCCCTATATATAGAAGATGAAAATGAAAGGGGGAAGTAGTTATGAAAGAACAACACACCGTGTACGAGCAATATCGCAAAGAAGTTTATCGGATCGCTTGGAGGATTCAGTACAAAGCCAAGACTGTGAGAAAACGGGAATGTTCGTTCAATGGAGTCGAGCCGGCCGTAACCTGCTTCACCTCATCTTCTGATAACAAAATCGTTGTGAGACAGTTGATCAGTGCGCTTCCTTCCGATACGGGGAAAACGATCATCTACAAACTCTTTCTACAGGACAAAACAGAGGGGGAAGTCGCCCGCGAGTTGAATATGACTCAACAAGGGGTGAACAAATGGAAACGAAAGATGATCAAAGAGTTGTCCCGGATGATGAAGAGTTCCTGAATTTGCTGCGCAAAGCAAGGGAAAATGATCCCGAATCGACGTTAAAGCTGATTGAGTTGTTTAAAGGCGACATTTTGCATACAAGCAAGTTTATCCATATGTCTGAAGAAGACGCCGTTTCCGATATCATTCTCGAGTTTCTGGAGATGATCAAGGAGCGGAAGGACTGAGGGCGCTAGGATACGGAAAAGCCTGCACTTTGCAGGCTTTTTCAACATATCAGAAAGTAGAAAAATTCCGAGGGAGGAGAAGAGGATGAGTCTGGGGGCTAAGGTAAGGGACACCAGAGCCGTTATTTGCGAAAAAACGGAGGTTAGCAGAATGTAAACGGACACAGAAGACCTTATTTACCTCAAATCGTCATGGATGAACGTGTTTAGAGCGAAATAAGGCCGCCTGTGTCCGTTAGGCTGGGAAATACCCGGGAAATGGGCGGATAAGGTCGCTGGTGTCCGTTAGACCATCCTGCGCATCCAAGGTTTGGGATTGCGCGGGCAAAAGACCTCGCCAGCGGCGAGGTTTTTCTAATTCACAGAAAGTTCACAGAAACACGTTGTTATTTCCGGGTTTATTTTACCTTTATAGATGGAGGTTCATTTTACGCTGCGAGGCTGGGGCGATTTTTGCTTGCGTCCGGTATTTGGCGACCGTTCTTCTGGAAATGGAGATCCCCCGTTCCTGGAGCAGATCGGCGATAAGCTGATCCGAAAGAGGTTTCGTTTTATCCTCGCCCGCGATCAACTCGCGGATGATTTGTTTGACCGCGCTGGTGGCGAGCATATCCCCGGACCCCGCTTCGATTCCTCCCGCCAAAAAATATTTGAAGCTGTACACGCCCCAGGGCGTATCCAGCCACTTGTCTTTGATCGCGCGGCTGACGGTGGACGGGTGCATCCCCGTGCTGCGGGCGATTTGTTCCAATTTAAGCGGTTTGAGCTCATGGATGCCGCCTTGAAAAAAAGCCCGCTGCTTCCGTACAATCGCGGTTACCACTTTTAACAACACCGTATGGCGGTAATCCAACTGATGGGCCAGCGTCCGCGCCTCGTCGATTTGCTGCCATAACTCCCCGGAGCATGCCTCTTTTATGCTTTCGAGATAGCCGGTGTCTTCATACAGGCCGGTCTTGAGCGAATTCAAGACGATGATCAGGCGGCCGCCGTCTGATGTGACGCTGGCGGCGATATCCTTTGCCGCAGGAGCGGGCCCGGCGTCTCCGTACACGAATCCCGGCCGGGGCTGCAGCCTGCGGATGCAGGCCAGGCTTTCCGCTACTTTTGCAAGAGGAACTCCGGTTTCCTTGGCAATGGTTTGTAAGTCGCCTCGCGCCATTTCCTCCATATAGCAGTGGACCATCACATAGGCTAAGGAATTTTTCTGCCCTTCGCGAATCAACTGCAGTTCCAGGCACTCCTGTAATGAACGGGCGCCGATCCCGGGCGCGCCTTCCTGCTGCAGCAGCCGAAGCGCCTTGGCAAACGCGGCGCGGGAAAAGCCGGCCCGCTCGGCAAGGCGATCAATGTCCGGGGGCAAGTATCCTGCCTCGTCCAAATTCCCGATCTGGAATTGCAGAGCTTTTTTCACCGCAGGATCGTCCACACCGAATTTTAACTCCTCCCAGATCTCCTCTTCTCTTGTTGTTTTCGCTTTCAACTTGTAGCCCAAGAGCTCGGTGGACAAGCCCATGGTGGCTTGGCCGGACAGGCTGGCGGACATACGTCTATTTGACCTCAGCGGCAGGATTTCAATAAACGGATTGGTATACGTCTTTTCGCGGATCAGGCGTTCCAACTCGCCATCCGGCATCGCAAGCAGCCGAAACGTCTGGAGCATTTGCGGATTGACGTTCAACTGCGCGGATTGGTTTTGCTTGGTCTGGATTTGGGTACGCACGCGGGTGAACTCCTTTCCCAATAACAGTGGTGATTTTCGCCAGGGAGCACGATTTTTTAATATGATACACCGCCTCCCTGCAAAAAGAAGTTAGCCTTGACTGTTTTATGCGGGGAAAAAAGTTTTTTTGGCCAAAGTTCACATTGGGTTCAAAAATGAGCGATAACGCATCGTTTGCTTTCTTTTCTTCTAAATATCTGGGATTTTATTATGAAAAGCTGGAATACTTGCAGATCGCGGAACCGTCTTCCTTGGAGCGGGTTATGTTCTAAATGTTTAGAAATATTGGCGGCCGTCCAGTCCGGAGACATTGCCTCCGGATTTTTATTTTTTGCTGGAGCGCCGGGCCTTTTCGCCACTGGCATCGAAGTTTGGCACGGTTTTTGCTTGTTAGTTTAATTGAAACACATTTTGAGCTGCAACGAGGTGAAGGGAAAGTTGAAAGACAAAGTAATTCGGCTCGAAGAGGCGCTTTCGTTCCTGAGGAGCGGAATAACGGTCATGATGGGAGGATTCATGGGCGTCGGCGCGCCGGAGGGCTTAGTACGGGCGATCCTGGACAGCGGGCTGGATCAATTGACGCTGATCTCCAGCGATACGGGGACGGTTGACAAAGGCTGCGGGCCGCTGATCGTCCAGCGCCGGGTAAAGAAGTTGGTGGCTTCCCATATCGGTACCAATCCGGAGACGGGCCGGCAAATGATCGCCGGCGAACTGAAAGTGGAACTGACCCCGCAGGGCACGTTCGCCGAACGGATCCGCGCGGGCGGCGCCGGCTTGGGCGGCGTGTTGACCCGCACGGGGCTCGGCACCCTGGTGGAAGAGGGCAAGCCGAAGGTGACTGTGGATGGCCGGGAATATTTGCTGGAAACCCCGCTGCACGCCGACGTGGCTCTACTGAAAGCTTACAAGGCGGACCGCGCGGGCAATTTGGTGTTCCGCAAGTCGGCGCGCAATTTTAACCCGATCATGGCCTTGGCCGCGGATTTGGTGATCGCGGAAGTTGAACAAATCGTGGAGACCGGCGAACTGGCCCCGGACAGCATTGTCACTCCGGGGATATTGGTGGACAAAATCGTGCAAAGCGGAGGTGAACGGGAATGAAGGGAAGCGAAACGGAGGCGCTGACGGCCAAACAGAAAATCGCCAAACGGGTGGCGTTGGAAATCCGCGACGGGGATGTGGTGAACCTCGGCATCGGGCTGCCCACATTGATCCCCGCTTTTTTGGACCCGAGGATCGATATCCAGATTCAATCCGAAAACGGATTTATCGGCCTGACGGATGTGAACGAACAGACGGACAAGGATCTGGTGAACGCGGGCGGCCAGCCGACCGGCCTTCGCCCCGGGGGCAGCTATTTCGACAGCTCCGTGTCGTTTGCGCTGATTCGCGGCGGTCATGTGGATGTCTCCGTGCTCGGCGGACTTGAGGTGGATGAGCAGGGCAATCTGGCCAACTGGATGGTTCCCGGAAAAATGGTGCCGGGCATGGGCGGGGCGATGGATTTGGTCACCGGCGCCAAAAAAGTCATCATCGCCATGGAGCATTGCGCCAAGGACGGCGCGGCGAAAATCGTCAAGCGCTGCACGCTGCCGCTGACGGCCGTCGGTGTGGTGTCCATGATCGTTACCGAGCTGGCGGTGTTCCGCTTTGCGGAGCGGGGGCTGGAGCTGATCGAATTGGCGGACGGCGTTGACCTGGACACGGTAAAAGCAAAAACTACGGCGTCTTTTGCCGTTAATCTGCCGCAACTTTAAGTGCAAATTGGATAACTCAGGTTTTCAGCACCGGGAAGAACAATCTCTTTAACGAAAGGAAGGAAGCGATTTGAACGAGGTAGTTATTGTAAGCGCCGTCCGTACGGCGATTGGGGCTTTTATGGGGGCGCTTGGGGAAGTTCACGCCGCGGAGCTTGGCGCCGCCGTAATCAGGGAAGCGGTAAGCCGGGCGCAGATTTCCGCAGACATGGTGGATGAAGTGTTTATGGGGAACGTGCTTCAGGCTGGCGAAAAGCAAAACCCGGCGCGGCGCGCCGCTTTGCTGGCGGGCTTGCCGCAGGAGGTGCCGGCGACTTCATTGAACCTGTTGTGCGGGTCCGGGTTGAAAGCGGTTCACCTTGCTTCCCAGGCCATCTGCAGCGGGGAGGCGGAGATCGTGGTGGCCGGCGGCATGGAATCGATGAGCACGGCCCCCTACGTGCTGCCCGGAGCGCGCCAAGGATACCGGATGGGCGACCGGGCGGTGGTGGACAGCATGGTGAGCGATGGCTTGACCTGCTCCATGGGCGGCTATCACATGGGGATTACGGCGGAAAACATCGCTGCGAAGTATGGCATCAGCCGCGCGGAGCAGGATGAGTACGCCGCCCGCAGCCAGCAAAAAGCGGTTGAGGCCATCCGCAAAGGTGTGTTCGCCGAGGAGATCGTACCCGTATCCGTGCCGCAGCGCCGGGGCGAGCCTGTGATTTTTGCCACAGATGAGGGCCCGCGGGAAGGGGTTACAGTAGAGAAACTGGCAAAGCTGAAACCGGCCTTTACCGAGGCGGGCAGCGTAACGGCGGGCAACGCATCGGGCATCAACGACGGCGCGGCCGCGCTGGTGCTGATGAGCCGGAGCAAGGCCGAAGCGCTGGGCATTAAGCCGCTGGCCGTTGTCCGCGCCAACGCGAGCGCCGGCGTCGATCCGGCGATTATGGGCACCGGGCCGATCCCGGCCACCCGCAAGGCGCTGGCCAAAGCGGGCTTGAATGTGGCCGACATCGATCTGATCGAAGCCAATGAGGCGTTTGCGGCGCAGGCGCTGGCGGTGGCCCGCGAGCTGGGCTTCCCGGAGGATCGCTTGAACGTTAACGGCGGCGCCGTGGCGCTGGGTCACCCAATCGGAGCCAGCGGCGCGCGGGTGCTCGTGACGCTGCTGTACGAGATGAAGCGGCGCAACGCCAAACGCGGCCTGGCTACGCTGTGTATCGGCGGCGGCATGGGCGTGTCCACGATTGTGGAGCTGGTATAGCGCTTGGGGCTTATTTTGCAGTACAGTCTGTATCCGGAGGTTAGAATATGCTGGCTTTGCTAGGTGTTTTGACGATTGCGCTTTTTCTGTATTTAATTATGACCAAAAAGGTTTCGGTCATTGTCGCGCTGGTGATCGTGCCGGTTCTGTTCGCGGTGATCGGCGGATTTTGGGATCAGCTGGGGGAGGCTACTTTAAACGGCGTAATCCAGGTGGCTCCGACGGGCATTATGCTGATGTTCGCCGTTCTCTACTTCGGACTGATGTCCGATGCCGGTCTGTTTGATCCTATAATTAAAAAAGTGGTGTCCGCCGTCAAAGGCGATCCGCTAAAAATTATTGTCGGCACGGCGGCGGTGACGATGCTCGTGCATCTGGACGGCGACGGAACCGCGACCTTCATGATTACGATCACAGCTTTCCTGCCGATTTACAAGCGCATCGGGATCAACAAGCTGATCTTGCCTTGCGTGGTCGCTTTGGGGGCAGGGGCGATGCATCTCGTTCCTTGGTCGGGGACACAGGCGCGGGCCATGTCCGCGCTGCAAACCGATGCCAGCCAGATGTTCACCGCGATTCTTCCGTCCATGGCGGGCGGGATTATCTATGTGCTGGCGGTCGCTTTTTTCCTGGGTCTGAGGGAGCGCAAGCGGCTGGGCGTCATTGATTTCAACTACAATATGGAAGAAGAATTGACCGAGGAACAAAAGGCGATGCGCCGTCCCAAGCTGTTCTGGTTTAATGCGGTGTTTACGGTGCTGTTGATCGTCGGCTTGATGACGCATATTTTTCCGCATACGATCTTGTTTATGATTGGGTTTGCCGTGGCCCTGCTGGTCAATTATCCCAACCTGAAAGAGCAGTCGGCGCGTTTGAACGCGCATGCCAAAAGCATTGTGCTCGTGACCAGCATGATTTTCGCGGCCGGGATTTTCTCCGGCATCCTGAACGGTACGGGGATGATCGCCGCGATGGCTGATTCGCTTGTCTCGATCGTGCCCGATTCGATGGCCCGCTTCCTGCCGCTGATTTTGGCCGTCATCAGCATGCCGCTGAGTCTGGTGTTTACACCGGACGCGTTCTATTACGGGATGCTGCCGATTTTGGCCCAAGCGGTGGCCAACTTCGGGATGGACCCGATCGAAATCGGGCGGGCTGCCATCTTCGGGCAGATGACTGTCGGCTTTCCGCTTAGCCCGCTGACGGCGTCGACGTTTCTGCTCGTCGCCCTCTCCGAGGTGGACCTGGCGGAGCATCAGAAGTTTACCTTCAAGTGGGCTTGGGGCACATCGCTTGTGTTTACCGCGATAGCGCTCATCACAGGAACCATATCGATATAAAAAGACAAAAAAGTGGAGGACTGATAAGCAATGAAAGCAATCCGTATCGGCGCGGGAGCGGGGTATGCCGGTGACCGTCTGGAACCGGCCTTGGAGCTGATGGAAAAAGGCAACCTCGACTATATCATGTTCGAATGTCTGGCGGAACGTACCATCGCGATCGCGCAACAACAGAAATTGAAGGATCCTACGAAAGGCTACAACCATTTGCTGGAGCACCGGATGGTCAAAGTGCTGCCCCTTTGCAAACGGCATAATGTGAAAGTCATTACAAATATGGGGGCGGCCAACCCGCTGTCCGCGGCGCAAAAAATCAAAGAGATCGCCGAAAGCCTCGGCATCACCGGCCTTAAAATCGCCGCCGTAACCGGAGACGATATCGCGGACAAAATCGACCGATATGTCGACTACCCGACCATCGAAACCGGTGAGAAGCTTGGTTCCCTGCGCTCCTCGATCGTCTCGGCCAACGCCTATATCGGGGCGGCAGGAATCGTGAAAGCGTTGGATGACGGAGCGGATATCGTCGTCACCGGCCGTGTGGCCGATCCGGCACTAGCGATCGCCCCGCTCGTTCACGAGTTTGGCTGGAGCAGGGAGGATTACGACCTGCTGGCCGCCGGGACGGTGGCCGGGCATCTGCTGGAGTGCGGAGCGCAGGTTACCGGGGGCTACTACGCCGATCCGGGCTACAAAGACGTGCCGGAGCCGTGGAATATCGGCTTTCCGATCGCCGAGGTCGACAGCGCCGGAAATATTGTGATCGAGAAGCTCCCGGATACCGGAGGCGTGGTCAATAAGGATACGATTAAAGAACAACTGCTGTACGAAATCCACGACCCGGCCAACTATCTGACCCCTGATGTGGTGGCCGATTTTACGGAGCTGACCGTTGAAGAAATCGGTTTGAACCAGGTTAGAGTGACGGGAGCCAAAGGAAAAGCCAAGACGGGTTTTTATAAGACGAGCGTGGGGTATCAAGATTGTTATATCGGTGAAGGCGAAATGAGCTACGGCGGCAGCGGGGCTTACGAACGGGCCAAGCTGGCCGGAGAAATCGTGGCCAAACGGCTGGAGCTGCTGCAGGTGCCGATCCAGGAGCTGCGCGTGGATTACATCGGAGTAAATTCATTGTACGGAAATAAAATTTCCCGTATGATTAATGCTGATTTTAACGGGCTAAGCGAAGTCCGCCTGCGGGTGGCGGGAAGAACGCTCGAACGCAAACATGCGGTCTTGATCGGCAATGAAGTGGAGGCGCTGTACACCAACGGGCCGGCCGGAGGCGGGGGAGCCCGGGCGGGCGTCAAAGAGATCGTTTCGATTGCGTCCGTTTTGGTGCCGGCCGAAGATATTGAGATTGCTGTATTTTACGAGGAGGTGTAGAGGATGAAGCTGCGTGAAATTGCCCATTCCCGGACAGGCGACAAAGGCGATATCTCCAACATTTCGCTGATCGTGTACAAGGAAGCCGATTATGAAGCCGTAAAGGCGCAGGTCACCGCGGAGAAGGTGCGGGAGTTTTTCAGCGATATTGTCCAGGGGGACGTGGTGCGTTATGAACTGCCCCGGTTGCATG
The DNA here is from genome assembly GCF_023715465.1 of Paenibacillus macerans. Taxonomy (GTDB): domain Bacteria; phylum Bacillota; class Bacilli; order Paenibacillales; family Paenibacillaceae; genus Fontibacillus; species Fontibacillus macerans_A. The sequence continues at coordinate 354,762 of NZ_JAMBOE010000004.1, read as the reverse complement.
CTTTGAACTTCGTCATGTCCAAGGCGTTGGGCGGCGGAGTGACCCGTTCGCTGGCGATCGATATGCATGGCAAAAGCCTTTCCTCGGCGTTTTTGGAGTTGGAGATCGAGTTGGATTAGAATTATGTGCTATGCAGGTGGCCGGTAAAGAAGCATGCTGTGCCGTGCGTATGACGGCAAAAGAAGCGCGGTTTGCGCATTGATCGCGCTTCTTTCTTTTTTTAAATGGGATGAAACCGTATTCAAGGAGGCGTTATGTGGGATAAAAAGGGACAGTTTCCGTCCGGCACGTTGGATGATTACTTTTTCGCGTTGCTCCGCTCGATTCAGGATGGGCTGCTGGTCATTGACAAGGAAGGGGTCGTTCTGTTCATCAATCCCGAATATACCCGGATCACCGGGGTGACCGAAGCGGAGATCGTCGGCAAGCCGCTGCTGTCGGTTCGCCCCAACGCACAGTTGGTGGAAGTGATGAAACAGAATAAGGTCGTGGTTGGCATACGGCGGAAGGAGCGGAATGTCGAGTACGTCGTCGATATGGCCCCGATCGTTTTGGACGGCCGGGTGGAAGGAGCGGTATCGATTTGTAAAGGCGCCGTTGAGGTCCACGAGCTGGTGAAGAAACTGGAGAAGAATAGCAAGGAAATCAAACGGCTGCAGCAAGGCATGAACAGCTTGAGCAAAGCCAAATACAGCTTCGAGCATATCATCGGTGCGGAAGGTGACCTGAAAGCGGTGATCGCCAAGGCGAAAAAGGTGGCCCGGTCCTCGATTTCGGTCGTGATTTACGGGGAGAGCGGGACCGGTAAGGAGCTGCTGGCTCAGGCGATTCACAATGAGAGCGGCCGCAGCGGCAAACCGTTCGTGGCCGTCAACTGCGCCGCTATCCCCGAAGCGCTGCTGGAAAGCGAGCTGTTCGGCTATGAGGAGGGCGCTTTTACGAACGCCAAACGAGGGGGAAAACTCGGTTTGTTTGAGTTGGCGCATCAAGGCACGCTTTTTTTGGATGAAATTTCGGAGCTGCCTTACGATATTCAAGCCAAGCTGCTGCGGGTGCTGCAGGAATCGGCCATCCGTAGGGTGGGCGGTGTTAGCGAGCTGGAGGTGGACGTGCGGGTGATCGCCGCGGCCAACAAGGATTTGGCCCAGATGGTGGAGAAGGGGCGGTTCCGGGAGGATCTTTTTTACCGGCTTAACGCCTTCATGCTGCAATTGCCGCCGCTTCGCGTTCGGCATCGCGATATCGAGGCGCTTGTGGATTCTATGCTAAAGCACGAGACGCGGGCCAACGGCCAGGATGCCGAAGCGTATGTCGTGGAGCCGGAGGTGATGGATATTTTCGCGCGGTATCATTGGCCCGGCAACGTTCGCCAGCTCAAAAACGTGATCGACTACGCCGTCTGCATGGCCGAAGGGAACACGATCACACCGCGCGACCTGCCGGATTACATCCGCCAGGATCACGCGGAGCGGCGGCCGGCCAGTCAAGGCGGCGGAAGCTTAAAAGAAGCGGTCGAGCAAGCGGAACGCGCGGGAATCGCCCAAGTGCTGAAGCGGACGGACAATACTTTAGAAGGCCGCAAACAAGCCGCGCAAATGCTCGGCGTCTCCCTGGCCACCCTTTACAATAAAATCAAAAAATACGATCTGGAAGAAATCTCATAATCAGTTTATTGTAAGGACCGGAGGATGCCGGTCTTTTATTTTTGGTTGGGGAAGCGTAAAATGAACAAAATATATGCTTGTGAATATTTTGGAGGAAAGTCAGGGAATCGTGCCGAATGCTTTAAGAAGAGATGTTCATTGAAAGCATGGGGTAAACTAGGGATTATTGAAAACCTACGGGCAGTATAAAAGAGATATGACTAAGGTGCGATTACTTCCAATCTGCATTGGACTAAAAATTTGTCGAATCGCCCGCATCCTTTATACCGTAAGGGCTAAGAGTGGAATTTTAAGTAGACTTTATTTACAGGACTCGCGGTTCAATGCAAAATGAATAAATAGTCTAACCTGAAAAGACTGATACAACAAGGTTTTGTGGCTGCAAAAAATGAGGGTTTTATTTGAACGTAGTGGGATATAAACGTATCTGACTTGATTTTTTTATCCGCACAGTGAAATATTGGTTTTTGTGCTATGTAAAATTTTCTGAGGCAGACATCGTTACTGCTTCGGAGCTAAGATTTGGATTTTAAGTCAAAATGATCTCGTATTGCGATAAATTTCTTTGTCAGAAGTGAATCGCTTGACAGGGGGATCACTCCATTTATTTGAAATCCCTCAAGAGCAACTTCAAAACGTAGTTTTTAGTTTGGATATTAGATAAACCCAAACAAAACTCGTTATTCGCTAAAATTAATTTTCAGACAATACAATTATAGGGCGGCGCCAGAAGCTTATTCCCTTTCAGCTTGCGGATCAAAGTCCAAGCCAGATCAGATCCTCCATGCAGTAATGCTCTTCAAATCAACTCGTCTCCTTCAACACCAAAATCAACTTCTTCATGTCGCGGGGAACCTAGTTTAATCATACTAAGAAGTCCCTTTAAATGATTACGTAAATCATCATTGGTTTCCTGTGTTTTATTTAGAGTGTGAAGAAAAATGTCATTTTCCGGCGTAACCATGGTTTCCACTCAATCCCTTCTTTATTGTACAAACATACGATATACAAAATTGGCGAAAAGATGCCTTCGGTATGGAGCAGTGAGTCGGAGGTAGTAATATAACGAAGCCCCCGTTCATTTACCTGTTCAATATCCCCAAATACTCCACCCAAGGCCCGACGTCGGCTCTGTATCGGTTGGCCATGACTCTGGCGATTTGGGCAAGGTGCGTCAAATCGTGCACCACCCACGTGGACAACAGTTCCCTTAACTTGACTTCACCAAACGCCGGATGTAAACCAGTTCGTTCAAGATGTGAAGCGGGGTCGACGAGCTCTTTGATTTTCACAATGTTTTGCATTCGGAGCTCCTTGAATTCCCTTAGTCGATGTTCGATGGATGTTTCCGGTTTATTTTCCAAATGTGCGTCCCGGTCGAAAGGAGGGAACGGGTTGCTGTTATCGTCCTGGAGTATCGACTTAAGCCGCGGCAGCCAATTGCTTTTTTCCCCCTCGATAAGGTGATCGATCACTTCCGAGACACTCCAGGTTCCTTCGCCTTCATTGCACCGGAGCCATGCTTCGGACAAACCGGCTAAGAACTGCTCCAGCGCCTGCGGCGTACGTTCCAGTACCTCAATCGCTTCATTCAGATGGAAATGCATGTTGTGCCCCTTTCCAACCCTTTTTTTCGGACTAGCCATCCTATAATATATTCTTTAAACTTTCACCAATTCCTTCGTAATCGATTGACACCATAACAACATCCAGTAATTAGAAAAACAAGAAATGATACTAATTACCTAAGCATTTTTGGTTGTAAATTGTCCTTTGGAATTTCCCTATAGGTAGAAGATGAATGAAAGGGGGAAGTAGTTATGAAAGAACAGCCAACCGTGTACGAGCAATATCGGAAAGAAGTTTATCGGATCGCTTGGAGGATTCAGTACAAAGCCAAATTGGTAAGAAAGCGGGAATGTTCGTTCAACGGATTCGAACCGTCGGAAACTTGCTTCACCTCGTCTTCTGATGACAAAATCGTTGTGAAACAGTTGATTAACGCACTTCCCTCCGATACGGGAAAAAAGATCATCTACAAAATATATCTGCAGGACAAGACAGAAGGGGAAGTTGCCCGCGAGCTGAATATGACGCAACAAGGAGTGAACAAATGGAAGCGGAAGATGATCAAGGAGATGTCCCGGATGATGAAAAGTTCCTGAAGCGTACGCTCTGCCAAAAGCCGGCACTATTGCCGGCTTTTTTTCGCCAAAGGGGATGGGGGCAAAAAAATTCAAAAAAGCGGTTGTTATTTTTGCTCCCGTTTTACCCTTATAAGTGAGCGGGGCGGTAATGCTTTAATGGTGGAAAGCGACACTCTCAAAATACGTTAGACTGATAAAGCTTCCGTTTTGCGGAAAAGGCTATGAAGGGCTTGTGTGTGTTACATATTCCCAGTCCGCGAGCTTGCTTTGCACTTCTTTTTCCCAAACATCGGTGTTTTCGGTTAGGGAAGCTAACGTATCGACGACGTACCACTTTTGTATATCTTCACGGGTCACTTTGTACGCTGCGGAGCCGTAGTTGAAAATGACCGCTTGCAGATTATCGATCAAAGCGAAGGCCGCAGTGGCGCTGTAGAGTAGTACCTGGCCGTCTTCTTGTTCTTGCTCTGGCTCGGTATTTTCCATGTTGGGCTGCACCGTAAAAGTATCCGGATCAAGCGCAAAAGAGCGAATCGGTCCTACCGGCAGGGAACGGAACAGTCCGCCTACCTTGGAAGCGTTCCCCATATATTTGGTTGCGAATTTTTCACTGCGAGTGATATCGTGCGTTAGGGGATTAAGCTGGGCCTGGTTAAGCTCTTGCTCCCGCCGTTCCGAATGGGGGATCCAAACCCCCTCCACCAATCCGAACAAAAGCACCCCGGCTAAGACGAGTATCGAAATATTCCGGAATTTCATGTCATGCGAAGCCTCCCTTGGTCTAATTGATGGTGATTTTTTCACTCCACTATCAGCGCGGCACGCAAGTGATGTCGTGTTTGCGGATTAGCCGGACGGAAGCCTGGAACAGCAACGGGATCGGAAGCGTCAGAAAAGGTTTGGTATAGCTCAATCCAACGACGGCAAATTGATAGGGGCCGCTGAGCGTGACCGGTCTGCCGAACCAAAGATTGCTGCCAAAATGAAGCGCAGTAACTGCCAGCACGGAGACAAAAATGAACAGCCCCCAGATGAGCCAGGCCAAGCCGGCATGCCGCCGGACCATTCGCAGGCTGCGCCGGGCGGTACGGTCCAGGGATTCTTTTTTCCATAACGTGTTTAAGTTGAGATAGACGATTCCCGTACCCAAAACTAATGCAAACGTCAAATAACTAAGCGCGGATCGCTCGATCAGCCGCAACGGGATGGTGACAATCCAGAGAATCAGCGAAAAAAGCAGCGCCAGTTGGCCCAGTTCCAGACGATACCGGTTCACGTAAATCTCCCGGTCCTCCTCAATCAGTCCGTCAACGCTGGGGATGTCGGCAACGGCCAGCTTTACCGCTTCGTTGTAACTCAGCCCATCCTTCATCAAATCGGCAACCTTGGCCTCCAGATTCCCGGCGATCTCATCCCTCATTTCGCGAATTTCCGGCGTGTCCGGGTAAGGGGCGAACAAGCGGTTTACGTGTTTTTGCAACATATTCAAGATGATTCCTCCTGTCTTTCAATCAAAAGATCAATGAGTCCGCGCGCCGTTTTCCAGGCGAACAAATTTGACCGGTAAATTTCAGTTCCATCGGGCGTGATGCGGTAATATTTGCGCCGTCCACCCTGGCTTTCTTCTCCCCAATAAGATTCGATCAACCTTTGGCCCTCCAGCCGCTTCAGGCTGGTATACAGCGAGGGTTCTTTCAATTCGTATTGCCCTTTGCTGATGAAGGAAATGGATTTCATAATCTCGTAACCGTAATTATCTCCCTCGAGCAGCACCCGAAGAATAATCGTATCGATATGGCCGCGGATCAGGTCCCGGCTAATGCCGCTTTCGTTCAATCGTTTCACCTCGATGGCAGGGTGGAATTAAAATCGATGATATTGAATACAATGTATTGCATATTACTATGTATGTCAATGTAATTTTCGAGTGTTAAAGCTACGGATCTTTACACGTTGACAAAGCAAACATTTGTAACTATACTGGTTACAACGGTGGTGATACTCTTTGAAGCAGATCAGTACGCGCTTTTCGATTGCCGTACACACCCTTTCCCTGATTGCGGTTACTCCGGATTGCACCGGGGATTTTATCGCAGGCAGCGTGAACACGAATCCCGTGATCATCCGAAGAATTATGGGGATGCTAAAAAAAGCGGGGTTGGTGGCTGTGCGGCCAGGAGTGGGAGGAGCCGCCTTGCTCAAGGAACCGGACCGGATCACGCTCCTGGATGTTTATCGGGCCGTGAATGTGGCGGAGGAGAACCAACTGTTCCGTATTCACGAAAATTCCAATATTGCTTGTCTGGTGGGACGGAATATCGAAAACGTCCTCCAAGCGGAATTGAAAGGCGCTCAATTGGCGATGGAACATAGGCTGGCACAAACGACATTAAGTCAGCTCATCGAAAAGTTTCAATAAAAGCTCACATAAGAGCTTTTATTTATACATCAGTTGTAACCAAATGCGTTATAACTAGACTAACTACAACATTTATAATGGAGGAAAAGCCGATGAAAATTTTAGTGACTGGCGCAACAGGAAAACTGGGTACGAAAGTGGTTGAAACGCTGCTTAAGTCCGTACCGGCCGGCGATCTGGCTGTGAGCGTGCGAAACCCGGAGAAAGCGGAAGGACTTAAGGCGCGGGGCGTAGAGGTGCGGCAAGGCGATTTTGACCATCCGGAAACGTTGGAAACGGCTTTTAAAGGTGTTGACCGCTTGCTGCTCATCTCTGCGGATGGCGATAACGAAACGAGAATCCGGCAGCACCAAAATGCCGTAACGGCTGCTGAGCGTGCTGGAGTCAAATTTATAGCTTACACGAGCATCGCCAATGCCCAGGAAAGCAAAAACATGCTGGCTCCGACGCATAAGGCGACCGAAGAAGCGATTTTGAAAACGGGAATTCCTTACTCTTTCCTGCGCAACAACTGGTATCTGGAAAATGAAACTTCGAGCATTCAGGCCGTTTTGTCCGGAGCTCCTTGGGTGACTTCGGCAGGAAACGGCAAGGTAGGCTGGGCGCTTCAACAAGAATATGCGGAAGCGGCGGCAGCGGTATTGACGGGAGACGGTCACGAAAATACGATCTACGAGCTTTCCGGCAAGCTGTTGACGCAGGAAGAGCTGGCTTCCGCGCTTGGCGCCGTGTTGGGTAAGGACGTGCAAGTGCAGCAAGTGGACGACGCCGCTTACGCGGAGATCATGAAAGCCGCCGGCGTACCGGATTTCGTCATCCCGATGCTGGTAGGGATTCAGCAAGGCATTCGCGAAGGCACTTTGGAGGTCGAAAGCAATGATTTTGAAAAAGTGCTCGGCCGCCCGCTTACGCCTACCAAAGAAGCTCTTAGCCAACTAGTGAAGGGAATTTCCTAAAGCGCGCTAGCCAAACTCCAAAAGCCGACCTCTCCGAACAAACGAGGGGCCGGTTTTTTTTGCATTTCTGGAAAAAAGAATTAAAACCGTTTTGTACCTGGCTTTGCTGCATTGGGAGCTTTATGATGAGAAAGGGCAACAAAGTGGAATGCCAACCCTAGGCATTATTGAGCCCCTAACACAATGAATCAATGATGAATGGAGATGAAATGAATGAACATCAACAACCTGGATATTGCCAAACAACATATCCGCGATCTTCAGATGGAGATTGAGAGGTACAGGGTAGGCGAACAGATGCGGCGGCTGGCCAAAGAGCAGGCCAAGTCAATGCGGAATGAGGCTTCGCGCGAAAAGAAACGCGGGTCCTTGCTCACGCCGATCCTAATGAAGATGAGAAGACTGCTGTAACCGAAAGGTCACGCACGGCGCTTCTCACCCTCATTCAAGGACGGCGTTTTTATTTTGTTCCGAGCGTTTGCGACGAACGAAACAACTCCGAAATGATCCGCAGCGTTTTGATCCCTTCCGCCCCATCAATCCAAAACTTGCGTCCATCCCGGACATGATCGTAGAAATCGGCAATGAGCAGCTCGTAGGCATTGGTAGTGTAAAAGTTAGCCAAAACCCGTTTAAAAGGCGATACCGACATGCGTGGTGTCTTCGACCTCGATCGCATCAGCGAGGACACCTGCCTCTATCTATTGTCGCTCAAAGGCAATGTCGAAAATGAAGGAATTTTTTTGAAGTAGGTCGAATTTACCAGAAAGGGATTAATTTCATGGGGAGAATTGAATCAAAAACATAGAACCAAAGGGGAATGACAATCGATGCAAAGTCGTTGCGATTTCATCATCCAACAGCGTTTTCCGCACTTGGCGCAATTAACATCCAGGGATGATATTAAGCTTGTTCCTGCTGGAAGCGGGGGCAACAATCTAATGGTAGTTCAAAATGGTGCGGAAAATTTTATTTATGAACAAGCTGATTCTGCAGCTCAAATCGCGGCTTGGGTTACCCAATTTGAACATGTGATGAAGGAATCGCATGTTATTTTTTTCGGCATCGGCCTTGGGTATCATATTAAGGCTTTTCAACGTATACATCCCGGAATTCCTTTTTCCATTTTCGAACCCAACGCGGGAATTATGTCGGCTTTCTTAGAGCAAAGTACTTCCAATGAGTGTGAGATTTTGTCTTCTGCCGATCAAATTATGTTAGGAGATCCTTTAGCAAAAACGGTGCCTATGCTAGCAGAACTTATCGACCGGGTCTCCAGAATCATGGTGGCCATTTGGCCTGGTTATGCGAGGATATTCCCGGATGAGCTCAAGCAATTTAACGACACCCTCCGCCAATTAGTGAACTATAAGCAACAGAGAATGAAAGTTAATCAAATCTATGAAAAAGAATGGGCATTAAATAGCATAAATAACCTACCGTTTGTATTAAATACTCCTAATTTTCTGCAAAAAGGAGAACCATCCATTGAAGGAAAACCAGTTGTTATTGTGTCGGCCGGGCCTTCGCTTAATGATGAAATAGAGCATCTGCGAACGATAAAAGAGAAGGGGCTTGCCTATATTTTTTCAGTAGGATCGGCAATCAATGCCTTAATAGAACACGGAATATACCCACACGGCACTTTTAGCTACGATCCGAATCCCTATAACGTGAACGTTATCAGAAAAATAATTGATGAACAGATCGATACGATTCCGCTTATTTTTGGAAGTACGGTTGGCAGAAATACCCTGGACTCTTATCCAGGCCCTCGAATGCACGTCGTTATGTCCCAGGATGAGGTATCGACCCGATTGCTTCGCAGCGAATCGGGCGAAGCGCCTTCAATTATCAATGATGCTCCATCTGTTGCCGTGATTGCCTTACAATGTATGGTACGGATGAGAGCAAGTACGATTATCCTGGTAGGACAAAATCTGGCTTACCGCAGCCAGAAATACTATGCTTCCGGGGTAACGAATTCAACGGGAATTCCCTATGGGGAAGGGATGGTCCAGATTGAAGGCGTAAATGGGGAGAAAGTGATAAGCAACCCTTCCTTTATCAAAATGAAAAAGGAGATGGAGTTCTACATCCGTTCAAGTTCGGGGGTTGAGTTTATCAACACGACCCGGGAGGGCGCACGGATTGAAGGGACGAATTTCGCGTTTCTGGACGAAGTGATCAGTCAGAGGCTTCATGAAAAAATTATCGATACGGGATGGATGTTTGACAAGGACTCTTCCGGTTACGATATCTCCTTTTTTAGGAGGAACATACATAAACTACAACAGGATGGAGAACTGTTCCGGAGGGTTTTTGAGCAACTGCAGCAAAAACTGATGGAACTTGCCTATTTGGTCAAATCCGGTTCAGAAGAGAAGGCAGGTACGGCTTTAGCCCGTTTTGACGATTTATTTGCCGATATGATCAGCAATCCGTATTTCAAATTATACATATTACCGAGAAACCGGATGGGGTACGAGTTTTTATACAGCAAAATGAACTCTATTAAAAATGACCGCCAAACATTAAGCAAAGCTCATAAGGTTGTTTTGCATTTCGGAGATTTTGTGTGGAGCTGCCAGCAGGATTATGCAAGTTCCAAAGATATCATAGATCGCTTTCATATTACTAACATGGGTTAGGAGACATGACTATGGCCAGAAAAAAAAGAAAGCTGGAAAAAGTTGATCATATATTAAAAGTTACTTTATTAACCTCACAAGTCATAAACCTGACGAATCCGTTTTATGCGAATGCGAATGGGTTGACGGAACAAGACCCAATCCATTACGCCGACCCGGACAATGCCGTAACCGTTACGGATTCAACGTATGACGTTGGGCCGCAAACCTTTTATATAATGGCCGACGATCCGTTGGAACTATTGCAAATGCTTCCCTATGGCAGTGGAGTTTCGTTGACTCCCTTGCTTAGTTTGCTATTTGATCAGGAACCAAGTCTCGGAACCGGAGAAATCGCGGTGTACCGGGAGTCGGACAACCAGATGGTAGACCGGCTGAGCGGAGGGAATGTGCGGTTGAGCGGGAATATAGCGATCATTAGCTTGAACTCTCCACTGGCGGACGACACGTCGTATTACGTGGAAGTCACCTCCGGGATGTTCCTGGACGGGGCAGGTCAAGGGTTTGGCGGTATTCGCGGCCCCTGGACGTGGAGCTTCCGAACGATGGACCAAGCCGCGCCGCAGCTAGTGGACAAGAGTCCACAAGGAAGTGGAGCAAGCTTAAACCCGTGGCTGAACATGATGTTTAGCGAACCGGTACAGTGGGGAACCGGGGACGTGATCATCCATGAGGCAGCGGACGGCAGTGTAGCAGGACAAGTCCGTGTTTCGGGCGGTACAGTGACCGATGGCTATGGGAATTTGAACGGAAATGAAGCTGAGTTGTACCTGTACAACTGGGGCCTGGAAAGCGGGATGTCATACTATGTGGAGGTCACACCGGGAACGCTGGTGGACCGTAGCGGGAATCCGTTTGCGGGAGTCCTAGGCGCAGGCGAGTGGACGTTTATGACGCGGGGCGAGGCGCCGTACTATACGGACTTGTGGCCGCAAAGCGGCGGCTCGGAATTGCAGCCGCAGCTTACGATTCGCTTCAGCGAAACGATTCATCTCGGAACCGGAGAAATCGCGGTGTACCGGCAGTCGGACAACCAGATGGTAGACCGGCTGAGCGGAGGAAACGTACGGTTAAGCGGGAATATGGCGATCATTAGCCTGAACTCTCCGCTAACAGACGACACGAGGTATTACGTGGAAGTTACCTCCGGAATGTTCATGGATGGAGCAGGCCAAGGGTTTGGCGGCATCCGCGGCCCCTGGACGTGGAACTTCCGGACGATGGACCAAACCGCGCCGCAGTTGGTGAGCAAGAGTCCGCAAGGAAGTGGAGCAAGCCTAAGCCCGTGGCTGAACATGACGTTTAGCGAGCCGGTGGAGTGGGGAACCGGGGACGTAATCATCCATGAGGCAGCGGACGGCAGTGTAGCAGGACAAGTCCGTGTTTCGGGCGGTACAGTGACCGATGGCGGCAATGGCTATTTGAACAGAAACGAAGCCGAGTTGCACCTGTACAACTGGATGGATAGCGGGACGTCATACTACGTGGAAGTCACACCGGGAACGCTGGTGGACCGGAGCGGGAACCCGTTTGCTGGAGTCCTTGGTTCGAGCGAGTGGACGTTCACGACGCGAGACGAGGCGCCGTACTATACGGACCTGTGGCCGCAAAGCGGTGGCTCGGCATTACAGCCGCAGCTTACGATTCGCTTCAGCGAAACGATTCATCTTGGAACCGGAGAAATCGCGGTGTACCGGCAGTCGGACAACCAGATGGTAGACCGGCTGAGCGGAGGAAACGTACGGTTAAGCGGGAATATGGCGATCATTAGCTTGAACTCTCCGCTAACAGACGACACGAGGTATTACGTGGAAGTTACCTCCGGAATGTTCCTGGATGGAGCGGGGCAAGGGTTTGGCGGCATTCGCGGTCCCTGGGCATGGAACTTCCGGACGATGGACCAAACAGCGCCACAGCTAGTGGACAAGAGCCCGCAAGGTAGCGGAGCAAGCCTAAGCCCGTGACTGAACATGACGTTTAGTGAACCGGTGGAGTGGGGAACCGGGGACGTAATCATCCATGAGGCAACGGATGGTAGCGTAGCGGGACAAGCCCGCGTGTCGGGCGGCATGGTGACGGATGGCTATGGGAATCTGAACAGAAACGAAGCCGAGTTATACTTATACAACTGGGGCCTGGAAAGCGGGATGTCATACTACGTGGAAGTCACGCCGGGGACGCTAGTGGACCGTAGCGGGAACCCGTTTGCGGGAGTCCTTGGCTCGAGCGAGTGGACGTTTACGACGCGAGATGAGGCGCCGTACTATACGGACTTGTGGCCGCAAAGCGGTGGCTCGGCATTGCAGCCGCAGCTTACGATTCGCTTCAGCGAAACGATTCATCTTGGAACCGGAGAAATCGCGGTGTACCGGCAGTCGGACAACCAGATGGTGGACCGGCTGAGCGGAGGGAACGTGCGGTTGAGCGGGAATATGGCGATCATTAGCTTGAACTCTCCGCTAACAGACGACACGAGGTATTACGTGGAAGTTACCTCGGGGATGTTCTTGGATGGAGCGGGGCAAGGGTTTGGCGGTATTCGCGGCCCCTGGACGTGGAACTTCCGGACGATGGACCAAACCGCGCCGCAACTGATGGACAAAAGTCCACAAGGAAGCGGAGCAAGCCTAAGCCCTTGGCTGAACATGACGTTTACCGAGCCGGTACAGTGGGGAACTGGGGACGTAATCATCCATGAAGCGGTGGACGGTAGCGTAGCGGGACAAGCCCATGTATCAGGCGGCACGTTAACTGATGGCTATGGGTACTTAAACGGAAATGAAGCCGAGTTATACCTATACAACTTGGGGCTGGAAAGCGGGACATCGTATTACGTGGAAATCACGCCAGGGACGCTAGTGGACCGTAGCGGGAACCCGTTTGCGGGAGTCCTTGGCTCGAGCGAGTGGACGTTTACGACGCGAGACGAGGCGCCGTACTATACGGACTTGTGGCCGCAAAGCGGGGGCTCGGCATTGCAGCCAGAGCTCACAATTCGCTTTAGCGAAGCGATTCATCTCGGAACCGGAGAAATCGCGGTGTACCGGGAGTCGGACAACCAGATGGTAGACCGGCTGAGCGGAGGGAATGTGCGGTTGAGCGGGAATATAGCGATCATTAGCTTGAACTCTCCACTGGCGGACGACACGTCGTATTACGTGGAAGTCACCTCCGGGATGTTCCTGGACGGGGCAGGTCAAGGGTTTGGCGGTATTCGCGGCCCCTGGACGTGGAACTTCCGGACGATGGACCAAACCGCGCCGCAGCTAGTGGACAAGAGCCCGCAAGGTAGCGGAGCGAGCTTAAACCCGTGGCTGAACATGGTGTTTACCGAGCCGGTACAGTGGGGAACCGGGGATGTAATCATCCATGAGGCAGCGGATGGCAGTGTAGCGGGACAAGCCCGTGTATCGGGCGGCACGTTAACCGATGGCTATGGGAATTTAAACGGAAATGAAGCCGAGTTATACCTATACAACTTGGGGCTGGAAAGCGGGACGTCATACTACGTGGAGGTCACACCGGGAACGCTGGTGGACCGGAGCGGGAACCCGTTTGCTGGAGTCCTTGGCGTAGGCGAGTGGTCGTTTACAACGTTAGATCAAGCACCGTACTATACAGACCTGTGGCCGCAAAGCGGTGGCTCGGCATTGCAGCCAGAACTCACGATTCGCTTCAGCGAAACGATTCATCTTGGAACCGGAGAAATCGCGGTGCACCGGCAGTCGGACAACCAGATGGTGGACCGGCTGAGCGGAGGGAACGTGCGGTTGAGCGGGAATATGGCGATCATTAGCCTGAACTCTCCACTGGCGGACGACACGAGGTATTACGTGGAAGTCACTTCCGGAATGTTCCTGGATGGAGCAGGCCAAGGATTTGGTGGCATTCGCGGCCCCTGGACGTGGAACTTCCGGACGATGGATCAAACAGCGCCGCATTTGGTGGACAAAAGTCCACAAGGAAGCGGAGCAAGCCTAAGCCCTTGGCTGAACATGACGTTTACCGAGCCGGTACAGTGGGGAACTGGGGACGTAATCATCCATGAAGCGGTGGACGGTAGCGTAGCGGGACAAGCCCATGTATCAGGCGGCACGTTAACCGATGGCTATGGGTACTTAAACGGAAATGAAGCCGAGTTATACCTATACAACTTGGGGCTGGAAAGCGGGATGTCATACTACGTGGAAGTCACACCGGGAACGCTGGTGGACCGTAGCGGGAACCCGTTTGCGGGAGTCCTTGGCTCGAGCGAGTGGACGTTTACGACGCGAGACGAGGCGCCGTACTATACGGACTTGTGGCCGCAAAGCGGGGGCTCGGCATTGCAGCCAGAGCTCACAATTCGCTTTAGCGAAGCGATTCATCTTGGAACCGGAGAAATCGCGGTGTACAGGCAGTCGGACAACCGGATGGTAGACCGGCTGAGCGGAGGGAACGTGCGTCTGAGCGGGAATATGGCGATTATTAGCCTGAACTCTCCACTGGCGGACGACACGAGGTATTACGTGGAAGTCACTTCCGGGATGTTCCTGGATGGGGCAGGCCAAGGGTTTGGCGGCATTCGCGGTCCCTGGACGTGGAGCTTCCGGACGATGGACCAAACCGCGCCACAGCTAGTGGACAAGAGCCCGCAAGGTAGCGGAGCGAGCTTAGCCCCATGGCTGAATATGACGTTTACCGAGCCGGTACAGTGGGGAACCGGAGACGTAATCATCCATGAAGCGGTGGACGGTAGCGTAGCGGGACAAGCCCATGTATCAGGCGGCACGTTAACCGATGGCTATGGGTACTTAAACGGAAATGAAGCCGAGTTATACCTATACAACTTGGGGCTGGAAAGCGGGATATCGTATTACGTGGAAATCACGCCAGGAACGCTGGCGGACCGTAGTGGGAATCCGTTTGCAGGAATCCTTGGTTCGAGCGAGTGGACGTTCACGACGCGGGACGAGGCGCCGTACTATACGGACCTGTGGCCGCAAAGCGGTGGCTCGGCATTGCAGCCAGAACTCACGATTCGCTTCAGCGAAACGATTCATCTTGGAACGGGAGAAATCGCGGTGTACCGGCAGTCGGACAACCAAATGGTAGACCGGCTGAGCGGAGGGAACGTACGGTTGAGCGGGAATATGGCGATCATTAGCCTGAACTCTCCACTGGCGGACGACACGAGGTATTACGTGGAAATCACCTCCGGAATGTTCCTGGATGGAGCGGGGCAAGGGTTTGGCGGCATTCGCGGCCCCTGGACGTGGAACTTCCGGACGATGGACCAAACGGCGCCGCAGCTGGTGGGCAAGAGCCCACAAGGCAGCGGAGCAAGCCTAAGCCCGTGGCTGAACATGACATTTACCGAGCCGGTACAGTGGGGAACCGGGGACGTAATCATCCATGAGGCGGCGGATGGCAGTGTAGCGGGGCAAGCCCGTGTGTCGGGCGGTATGGTGACTGATGGCTATGGCTATTTGAACGAGACCACGGCCCAATTGAATCTTCAACAAAGATTGGAAAGCGGGACTTCATACTACGTAGAAGTTACGCCAGGGACGCTGGTGGACCGAAGTGGGAACCCATTTACGGGAGTCCTTGGTTCGAGCGAATGGGCATTTAAAACGAAATCGAGCACGCCAAGCGCTACACCACAAAAGTCCAGAAACTCAACCGTTACCAGCCAGGATTTGATTTCCCCAGTTTCCCTGGATTCGCCACAGAGCGGAATAATGTCTTATGCCCAAATCACGGTTGGAGCAACCGAGGCCGGCGAACAGACAACGATTAATATTCATGCTGAAACCTTATCCGGCGAACTGCAACAAAATGGAGCCGCTCATGATGAACCGCGAGTGTTGATGATAGATGCTGCCAAATACGGATCGAATATTATCATCAATCTGCCTTTGGAGGCTTTTCGCAATGTGGGCCTATTGGAAAACCTGCGCATTGGATTCGGATCTTCAAATGCCCAATACTTGTTGCCTGCAGAGCTGATCCAGCAATGGTCTAACACGTATGACGATGATTCATTGTCTGTTCAGATCATGAAATTGGACGAAAAGACGGGTTCATTGCTTCAAGGTATAGTGCTGGATGAGGGGGCTGTTCAAGCAGAACCCGGCCCTATCGACTTTTCGATTCGGATTGGAGATGTGGAGGTATCGGATTTCTCTAAGGAATACGTAGAACGAAAAATCCTTTTGAATCAACCGGTCCCCGCAGACCGTTCGACAGCGGTTTGGATGAATCCCGAAACAAATCGGGTATCCTTTGTTCCTTCGTTGTTTCAAGATAAGAATGGGGCTACGGAGGTTTCGATAAAAACCGACCATAACAGCATATATACCGTATTGTCAAACGATAAGGGCTTTGCTGATATGAATAGCCATTGGGCACGTAATGATGTGGAACTTATGGCGAATAAATTACTTTTGCATGGAGCAGCTTCTGATAAATTCGAGCCTAATCGTGCGATAACCCGAGGTGAATTTGTCGTTTTGGTAGTCCGTGGGTTGGGATTGAAAGAAGAACCGGGGTCAGACCTATTTTTGGACGTGTCCGCTAATGATTGGTTTGCGGGAAGCATCGGAGCGGCACTAAGAGCAGGATTGGTGCAGGGTTATGGTAATAAATTCAATCCTAACACCCCAATAACCCGGGAAGAAATGGCTGTTATAGCGCAAAAAGCGGTTGAGTATGTCGAAGGAAGCGAGATAAAGACGGATTCGGAAGCCCGGACACCAGTTTTCAAGGATGAAGAAACGGTATCGCCATGGGCGAAAAACGCTATGAATCAAGCCTTGAATCAAGGGCTGATCCAAGGCACAAACCAAGATACGATTGCTCCAAAACAAAATGCCTCTCGGGCAGAGGCCGCTTCATTTGTTAAAAGGCTGCTGAAATATTTGAAATTTATCAATTAGGTAAATTGCTAGAAAAGTCTAGAAGTAGAAGCTTCCCGAAAGTCGTTATGCGACTTAGGGAAGCTTTTTTAAAAGAAGTTTACTGGACTGTCCAAGCCGCTGTCGCGCTACTCATGATGATGGCGTCATATCATCGTTTATTCTCCTGTTAGTGTTTTGTCTCCCTGTCCGTTTTGTTTATCGCAGATCCCGCATTCGTGACAAATGATACAACTCCGAAATGATCCGCAGCGATTTGATCCCTTCCGTCTCATCAATCCAAAACTTGCGCCCATCCTGGACATGATCGTAGAAATCGGCAATAAGCAGCTCATGGCTGCTGCCCCAATACGATTTTCCCGGAACGGTATTGTTGTTTGGGCCTGAAGCAGGCTCATCCAATCGGGTTTCCGCGCCGTTTTGCTTTAAATAAAGGCGGTCATCCCGCTGGTGGAGCGTTCCCGCTTCAAAGACGAGTTCGAGCTCGACGGGGGAATTGGCGGCGTAAGCATTGGTAGCGTAAAAAATAACCCAAGCCCCGTTTTTAAAAGCGATGCCGGCATGCGCGGTGTCTTCCACTTCGATCGTATCAGCGAGGACGTCTGTCGTGACACTCCCCTGTACGGAGGCGATGTCGCCGCCAAACCACTGCAGCAAATCAAGCGTGTGGATGGCCTGATTGATCAGCACGCCGCCGCCTTCGGTTTCCCAGCGTCCCCGCCATGGGCTGGTGGCATAATAATCGCGGCCCCGGTGCCAGGTGACGATTCCCTTCATCCCAAGCAGCTTGCCCAAAGCGGCGGAATCGACCACCTCCCGGATTTTTTGCGAGGCCGCATTATACCGGTTTTGAAACACGATGCCGAGTTGGGCGCTGCTTTCCTGCGCCGTTTTATGGAGCCGCTCCGCCGCCTGCAAGTTATGAGCCAGCGGTTTTTCGCACAGCACATGTTTGCCTGCTTGAAGCAGGGCTTCCGCCATTTCCGCATGCAAATGGTGGGGAGTACATAAGTGAACGACCTGAATATCCTCACGTTCCAGAATGGCGCGGTAATCCGCTGCCGCTTCACAACCGTATTCGGCCGCGGCTTGCTCCGCTTTGCTCCTGTCGGTGTCGACGACCAGCTTCAAGCTGGCGGCTTCCATTCGGCTAACAGCCCCGGCATGTACCGGAAAAATCGTTCCGCAGCCGACGATGGCCGCCCCTGTTTGTTCCCGCATCGCTAATCCCTTCCGTTCCTTAGCAAATTCGCACCGCTTGCTGCTGCGCTTTCAGGCACAATTCCGCGGCTTTGAAGGCATGCTCCTGGGTCATGGCGTTTTCCGTCCGGTGGATGCAGTCGAGGATCAGCTCCCCGAAATACGGGTAACCAACCTTACCGCGAACGTTAAAATAATGCTCCCCGCTCCGGTTGACGAGATAAACGTGATCGCCGCCGGCGTCCCGGGCGATATCGGTGTATTTTCGCAGCTCAATGTATCCTTCGGTGCCCAAAATAAACGTCCGCCCGTCGCCCCAAGTACCGAGCCCGTCCGGCGTGAACCAGTCAACGCGAAAATATTGCGAGGCCCCATTGTCCCCGACCAGGGTAGCGTCTCCGTAATCCTCCAGCTCGGGATATTCCGGGTGATGGTAATTGGCCACTTTGCTGTGCAGCACCTGTGTATCTTGGCAGCCGGTGTAGTACAGAAACTGCTCGATTTGATGGCTGCCGATGTCGCAGAGAATGCCGCCGTATTTTTCTTTCCGGAAAAACCACTCCGGACGCGAGGCGGCGTTCAGGCGATGGGGGCCGAAGCCCGTAACCTGAATCACCCGGCCGATCGCTCCCTCCCGGACCAATTGGCCGGCGTACACGGCGGATTCGACGTGAAGGCGTTCGCTGTAATAGACGGCGTATTTTTTGCCCGTCTCGCGCACCTTTTGTCTGGCGGCTTCCAACTGGTTCAGGCTAGTAAACGGCGTTTTGTCGGTAAAATAGTCTTTGCCCGCATCCATCACTCGCAGGCCAAGCGGCCCGCGTTCCGACGGGACGGCTGCGGCCGCGACCAGCTTGACCTCGGGATCGGCGAGCACCTGCTCAAGGCTGTCGGCCGCAGCGGCCTGGGGAAACTGTGCGGTAAACGCCTTCACCTTGGCCGGGTCGGGATCATAGACCCATTTCAGGGTGGCCCCTGCTTCGATCAGCCCACCGGACATGCCGTAAATGTGGCCATGATCGAGGGCGACGGCCGCGAACGCGAACTCGCCCGGCTCTACCACAGGGTTTGGCCGTCCTTTCGGAGCGTAATTCATGCCGTCGCTCGTCTGAAAAAACTCGGGCTGGAGGGAGGGGGAAGGCGAGGGGCCGCCGCCATTTTGCTGGTCTGGGACATGCTCCTTCATTGGATTCGTTGGCTTCTTTTCGAATGGTTCGCTCATCGGTTTTACATCCTTTCACGCATAAATTCGGCAAACGCTTTGAGTAGCGTCTTGGAATCGTACTGACCGCTGAAATCCTCAATGCCGAGGTAGCCGTCATAACCAACGGATTTTAGATCGATCAGCAGCTTGCGGAAATCGATGATCCCGCTCGCCAACGGGGCCCATTCAGAACGCCAGCCGGTCGTCCCGTCAGCACGTGCGCTGTCCTGCACCCAAAGAGCGTTTTTCACGTGCACATGCGCCAAATACGGTCCGAGCAGCTCCAACCCCAATTTGAACCGTTCATACCCTTCATGCACCATGTTGCCGGGATCGAACAACACGCCGATATATTCCGGATCGCAGTGGCTGACTAGCCGATGGGCAAGCCCGGCGCTGGGCGCGATCGTATAGTGATGCGTTTCGACGACGCCTTTGATTCCGTACTGCTTCGCCATCCGCTCGGCTTCCTTCAAATAGCGGACGGTGGCTTCGTACAGCTCGGGATATGGCGCCGACCCGTCGTAGCCGGCCGCGCCGACGCGGATCATCTTTGCTCCAAGCAGGCGGGCGGCGCGGAAGGCCCGCTCCGTCTCCTCCAGGTTCAAGGAATTTAAGTACGGCGTCACACTAACGACTTCCAGGCCCTGCGCCTCCGTGATCTCCTTGAACCGCAGCATTTCCGCTTCCGAAAGCACCGGGTCGATCGAGCACAGATTGTTGCGCCAAAACGACGGCGCTTCGCCCTTGGCTTCGGCGGGCACTTCCTTGAAGCGCCACTCGACGCCATCCAGCCCGGCTTCCCGCGCCGCAAGAACCAACTCCTCCGGCGTCAAATCCGGCGTGGCCACCGTAAACACGGACAACTTCATCATATATCGCTCCTCCTTTGGTACAATCCTTAGGTATAAGCTTGTCGGCAAAAAACAAGTCGCTCGGACCAGCACGGCGGCTTTCTTAGAGAGGGGTGACTGAAATGAAAATGGGGTGCATTGACTACAGTAGCAGGGGAAGGGGAAAATAGCGGAATTTTATGGCGTTATTTTTTTGCCAGAGGGCTTTGAACGCAAATAGCGGAAAATTTTGTCCCTATTTTTAGAGCAACCCCGGCTGAACTGGCATTTTTCCACGTTGTCACTTAAATAGCGACATAATTTTCCCTTATTTTCCTGAATCGGTAGTAAATTAAATGAATAACGACATTTTTTACCGCTATTTTTACGTCCAGCCCGCTTAGCCGCCCAATCGCCTAGCATCCGCCTAGCTTCCAACCGCCTAACTATCCAGCCACCTGTCCACCTGTCCACCTATCCACCACCTAACCACCTATACTCCTGACCGCCCAGATCACCAACCCCACCAACCTACACCAACTCCATCAGCCTCCACTAACCCCACCAACCCCACCAACCCCACCAACCCCATGAACCTACACTAATCGCATCAGTCTCCACTAACCCCATCAGCCTCGTCCAGTCCCGCCCAGCCTCAGTCGTTCCTCCGTCAATGCGTACTTGACACGTCCAGCCAGTCGTTCCTCCGTCATGCGTACTTGACACGCCCAGCCTCAGTTGTTCCTCCGTCAATGCGTACTTGACACGCCCAGCCTCAGTCGGCCCCCACTCAATGCGTCCCCGACACATCCAGCGTTTTGTCGCCGCCTGCGCCCCCGCTGTCCTTGCGGAACACTGATGTTATGATTTTCTCCTGCAGCTTTTCATGGAACAAATCTTCATCGAGCGGCAGTTCCACCCAATCCTCCGTCCACGCGGACAGGTGCATGGCGTTGGAAATCGTCAGGCCAAGGATGCCATCTTCTCCCGGCGCCAGCAGCGGTTCGCCATGCAGCACCGCGTTCGTGAAGTTCTGCAGGATGCCTTTGTGCTGTGAGCCTTCGCCGCCTTCCACCGGGATTTCACATTTCCAGCATTCCGGCTGCCCGAATCCCCCGGTATATTCGGCGTTGAATTTCGGCTCCGGAACACGCAGGCGCCAAAACGTCAGCTTGCCGTCCTCCACGACGATTTTGCCGCCCTCCCCGGCCAGCTCAAACCGGTTCGTCCCCGGCGTTTCGCCGGTGGTCGTGACGAACAGGCCGGTTGCGCCGTTTTCGTATTCCACATAGGCGGTGACGTCATCCTCGACCTCGATGTTGCGGTGCTTCCCGAAATGGCAGAAGGCGCGCACCCGCTTCGGCATCATGCCGGTTGTCCATTGCCACAGGTCTAGCTGATGCGGGTCCTGATTCAGCAGCACGCCGCCGCCTTCCCCGGCCCAGGTTGCCCGCCAGCCGCCGGAATCGTAGTAGCTTTGCGACCGGTACCAGTTTGTGATGATCCAGTTCGTCCTGCGGATCGCTCCCAGCTCTCCGGACAACACGAGGTCGCGCAGCTTGGCATACAGCGGGTTCGTCCGCTGATTGTACATGATGCCAAACCGCTTGCCGGATTTCGCGGCGGCTTCGTTCATTCCGCGGACCGCTTTGGTGTACACGCCGGCCGGCTTTTCCACGAGCACATGGTAACCGCTCTCAAAAGCCTGCACCGCCAGCGTCGGATGGTCGTAATGCGGCGTTGCGATCAACACCGCGTCCATGGCACGCGAAGCGAAAAAAGCATCCGCCTGATCAAACGTGCGCACCGTACTCGGCAATCGCTCCTTTGCCCACTTAAGCCTTTCCGGGTTCCGGTCGCATACGGCCGTCAGTTCCGCGCCTTTAATGTCGCCAATCAGAGATAGCGCGTGCGAGGTTCCCATATTTCCGATGCCGATGATGCCAAACCGTACTTTGTCCATAATGCTCCCTGCCTTTCGCAAATTTTTGGGTAGAAGGATGTTCCGTTCGGCAACGGTGAATCTCCTTAAGCTCCCTTCTCCGCTACAGTTTTTAAATTACCCGGGTATGTACCTCATGCCCCCTAAGCTTAGCTTGAATTCCGAAGGATGAGAATGGCAAAGATTAAGGCTATTTTGCACAAAATTAAGGTGTATTTGGTAAAAACGCGATGCTACAATAAGAACAGCGAACAACCAATGAAAGTGCTTGCAAAATCGATCCGTAAGAGCCGAACCAACGAAGCCGAGGAAACGAAGGAGACGATAGTTCCTAATGAATGAAACCGAGCTTCTGGCCGGGCGACTGCCCGAAAGTCTGACCGTGACGGTAACGCATGTCCAGCTTAAAAGCGGGTTCCCCGGGTGGAACCGGACAGAACAAGCCCCCAGCTTCAACCGGCTGTATTTTATTTCTCAAGGCGAAGGTTCGGTCATCATTAATGGAGAAACGTACTACCCGCGGCCGGACCAACTGATGATCATGCCGGCGGGGTCGAGCCAAACGACCTTTACTGCGCCGGACAATCCGTATACCCGGTATTTTTGCCATTTCGACGCGCAGGTGGGGGAGTGGCCGCTGTTTTACGCGGGGAGCAAGCTGTATATCAGCGATGTCCGGGACCCGGAATATGTCCGTACGACGTTTGACGCGATGATCGATCTGTTCCAGGCGGGCGGACCGTTTGCGGGCCTCAGGCTGCAGGCCGGTCTGCTCAATTTGCTGGCGTGTTGTTTGGAAGAAGGCGGATACCGGGAATATTTGAAGGATTACATGCAGTTTACCGAGCGGGAAAAGCTGGCGGGCGTGCTGAAATATATCCACGAGCACCTGCACGAGCCGATAGAGATCGAAGCTTTGGCCGATATCGTCCACTTGCATCCGAATTATTTTATCCCGTATTTCAAAAAAATCATGGGCATCACGCCGATGCATTACGTGCAGCGCAAGCGAATGGAAGAGGCCAAGCGGCTGTTGACGTACACCGACGAAAGCATCGCCGAGATCGCCGAACAGATCGGCATGCAACTCGCTCATTTTTCCCGCCAGTTTAAAGGACATACGGGGATTTCCCCGACCGCTTACCGGGCCTGCACCCGCTAAAGACTCGCTTCTGTTCCCAATGGCTGCGGCACAAGGTGAATGCCCCGCCATTTTCGGGCACGAAAAGTCGGATCAGGCGAGCTTGATCCTGTTATCCTGTGAATGTGAAGGAGGTGCAGACGATGGATTCGCTTAAAAACTTAAACGCCGCTTTAAACTATATCGAGCAGCATCTGACGGATGAAATCGATTATAAGGAAGCAGCCAGGCTCGCCGTTTGTTCGGAATATCACTTCAAACGGATGTTTTCTTTTCTGGCCGGCGTGACGTTGTCCGAATACATCCGCCGCAGACGGCTGACGCTGGCCGCGTTCGAGCTGCAGCATCAAGACGTTCGGATTATCGATGTGGCGGTAAAGTACGGATACGGTTCGGCGGACGCTTTTACCCGGGCGTTTCAGATCATGCACGGCATCACGCCGTCCGAAGCGAGAAATCCGGGCCAACCGTTAAAAGCTTATCCGCGTATGACCTTCCAACTTACTATTCAAGGAGGAAGCGAAATGAACTATCGTATTGTGGAAAAAGAGGCTTTTCGGATCGTGGGGTTATCCAAACGAGTGCCGATCCAATTTCACGGCGTCAATCCGCAGATCGCGGAAATGTGGCAGAGCTTGGACGAGGAGACCATTCGGCTCCTGAAGGAGCTGTCCAATGTGGAGCCAGCCGGCATGATCAGCGCGTCGGCGGATTTTTCGGAGGGACGGATGAAGGAGCAGGGCGAGCTTGATCACTATATCGGTGTGGCGACCACACGGGAGTGTCCCGCTCATCTGGCATCGCTTGATGTCGCCGCTTCAACATGGGCCGTGTTTACGGCAGTGGGGCCGTTCCCCGAGACGCTGCAAAACATTTGGGGACGGATATACGCCGAATGGTTCCCGTCCGCACAATACGAGCTGGCTGAAGGGCCGGAAATCCTCTGGAACGAAAGTCCAGACGTCACCTCGCCGACGTACAAAAGCGAAATCTGGATTCCGGTGGTGCGGAAAGAGTAACGTTTGTCCCGGGGACGGCGGATTTGCCCAACCGCGGCAGGTTGTTCTGACGGAAATCCTATAGTAATATCTGACCAGGGGGGAAAGCGTAATGAAGGACAAGCAACGACCGATCGGCGTTTTGTTTGTGTGCCTCGGAAACATCTGCCGCTCGCCGATGGCCGAAGCCGTGTTCCGGCATCTGGTGGCCGAAGCGGGTTTAAGCGGCCGGTTTCGCATCGATTCTGCGGGAACGGGCAACTGGCATACCGGCAATCCGCCGCATCACGGGACACGCCGCATTTTGGATCAATACGGCATATCGTACGAAGGGCTTCAGGCCAGGCAGGTTGCGCCTGCGGATTTTTCGGATTTCGACTATATCATCGCCATGGACAACCAAAACGAGCGGGATTTGAAGTCGCTGGCACGGCAGACGGACGCCCAAATATTGAAGCTGCTCGACCTCATTCCAGAATCGAAAACTAAGGAAGTGCCCGACCCGTATTATACGGGCAACTTCGAAGAGGTTTACGAGATGGTGCAGCAGGGCTGCCGGGCTTTGCTGGAACGGATCCGGCGGGAGGCCTTGGCGTAGGCTGAACCAGCAAGGTGCCGCATGTTACAATGTGCGGCATTTTTCTTTGCTTGTTAAATGCCGCACGAACCGTTCAGGATATGCCGAGGACATACAGCGGCGCTATATCTGGCCTTTCCCGATATCCTCGCGGTATTTAAGCGGGTGGCAGCCGACGTTCTTTTTGAAGACCTTGCTGAAATAATGCGGATTCTCGTAGCCGACTAGCTCGGCGATTTCCATGACCCGCAGGTCGGAATTGTGCAGCAGCTTTTTGGCCTGCTCGATCCGTACTTTCGTAATGTAATCGCTGATCGTCTCATTCGTGCCCTGCTTGAAAATCAGGCTGATGTAATTGGGAGTCAGATACACCTGCTCGGCGATTTTCGCGACGGATAGCTCCCGGGCGTAACCCTCGTGAATAATCTCTTTGATTTTGTTGATCGTCTTGCTGTTTTTCGTGGTATGTTTATTTTCCAGATAACGGGTCAGATCGGTAAAAAGCTGCAGCATATAGTCCTTAAGCTGTCCGATTTCGGTTTTGCCGTAAATTTCCTTGATGATCGTCATCCGATCGCTAAGAACGTGCTCGCCTCCGCCATCCAGCTCATAAAGCGTGCGCGCGGATGTGAAGATCATTTCCGCACACAAGCTTTGCACATAATCCAATTGCGGCTTTGGTTCGCTGAGACGCCGGAACAGGTCCTCAAGCAGGGCTGCCGTTTTGCTCGTATTGCCCACCTTTAGCGCGTTCATCAGGTCGGTATGCAACTTGTACAAATAAGAGCTTTGCAGCGTTTCGTTGTCAGGCCGAATGTCCCGGATATGAATGATGGAGCGCTGACCGGTATAAAACTTATAGATAAGGGCGGTTAACGCTTCTTTATAGGACTCTTCCACCCTTTGGATTAGCGTGCAGGTATTCCCGATGCCAATCGACACGGAAAGCTGCAAATACCGGCCGATATTAAGGGTGCAAACCTCGCACAGCCGCGTAATCTCCTGAACTCCCACTCCGCCACCGCTGCAAAACAACAGAATGAATTCATTTTCCCGGGCGACGAAGCTGAGGCCGGCCCTTTGCTCCGCCATGATCTCGTTGATAATATTTTGCATGGAAAAATAAAGCAGCTGCTTGTATTCCTCGGAGTACTTCTCCAGCGCTTTTTTGTAGTCGTCGAGCTGCAGGACACCCACCGTAAATTGCTGGTCCGGGGATAATGGCATCCCGAAAAAAGCGATTTTCTCCCAAATTTCCTCCGCTTCGGGATACAGACCGGCAAGCAAATTTTGCAAAAATTTATCCCGAATTAAGGGCGTATTCTCCTGCAGTTGTTTTTTGAGACGATCCAGATTGAACTGCACGGTCCGGTCACTATGGATGCCATCCACGGTTTTGCGGAAAATTTCCTTCAGCTCGGGCAATTTCACAGGCTTTAAAATGTAGCCTTCCGCATTGATCTTTAATGCGTTTTGCGCATAAGAGAAATCCTGCACCCCGCTGATAATGATGATTTTAGCCGGGCATTCCGCCTCCTTCAGCTTCGCGGCCACCTGCAGTCCGTCCCAAAACGGCATCATAATGTCGATAAATAATATGTCAGGCTTGAGCTTTAGACAGAGCTCGTAGGCCTCCTGTCCGTCCTTCGCCTCGCCAATGATCTGAATGCCGAACTCCTCTTCCCAGCGGATGGCCGTTTTCAGGCTGTCCCGGATAAACGGCTCGTCATCCGCGATGATCATCGTGATCATCTTCGTTCACCTCGTTCCATGTTGTCACCACAGGACAGCTTACAACCACCAGCAATCCCTGCTCGTCTTCATCGTTGCGGTAATACTTGATCCCGTAGGCCTCACCGAAAAATTGCTTGATTCTCGCATGGACATTGCGGATTCCATACGAGTCGCCGCTTGGCTGCCTGGCGTTCAGCAGATCGTTCAACCGCCGGGGATCGGCGCCGGCGCCGTTGTCGAAGACGGAAATGGTCAGCAGGTTGCCCGATTCCTGCCGCACCCTGATCCGGATCATCCCCGGCCCCTGTTTTTTCTGAATGCCGTGGACGATCGCGTTTTCCACCAGCGGCTGCAGCGTCAGCTTGACGATCAGGCAGCTATTGAGCAGTTCTTCATCCGCTGCCTCCAGCTGGTATTCCAGCTTATCCTGAAAGCGGAAGCGCTGAATTTCCAGATAGCTTTCCACCTGCCGCAGTTCGTCCCGCAGCGGAATGACGTTGTTGCCTTTACTGAGGCTGTACCTGAAAAAATCGGCCAAAGAAGTCACCATGCTGCTGAGCTCGGGAACATTATGCCGGATCGCCAGCCAGTTCATCGAATCCAGCGTGTTGTACAGAAAATGGGGGTTGATCTGGGCCTGCAGCGATTTCAGCTCGGCTTCTTTTTTGCGCAGCTCAGTCACGTATAATTTATCGATCAGCGCTTTGATCTGCTGCATCATCGCGTTGTAGCGCTGGAACAGGTAGGCAAATTCGTCCTTGCGTTTATAAACGATTTTGATGTTGAAATTCCCGGTCTCGGCATGGGACATCGAATGCACGAACTTGCGGATCGGGGCCGAGATGTTTTCCGACAGCAGTAAAGCCATCATCAGCGATAACAGCATGCAAACGGTGATGACCAAATACATGACCCGCCGAAAAGAGAACAGATCGCCGCTCAGCTCAGAGATCGGGGACAACGCAATCACCTTCCACCCATAGGGCGTGATGTCTTTGTAGGTCACGAGCATATTCTCGCCGTCCTGCTTGTATTGAAATGAACGGAATGGATCGTCCGTTTCGGAAGTGGACATGTTTCGCGAGTAGTCCAGAGTGCTCAGGCTTTTTCCGATGAGTTCCGGGTCGGGACTAAGCGCAATCCGGTCGTTTTGATCGACAACATAGATGTTGCTGCCCGGGGTAGGCTTGTAATTCTCGACGGTGGAGCTGAAATCACTGAGCGGGATGTCGAGCGTCAATATGCCCACATAAGGAAGCTGAATATGGCGGATACCGAACAAGCGCTTGGCAAATTTCAGCGTGTATTGGGAATCCAGTGAACTTAAGCCGATCACGCTCATATCCGATTTGGCCGGAATGTTCAGATACCAGGGTTTTAGGGAAATCAGATCGATATTGAATACTCGGCGCGAAAAGTTATATTGCGTATATTCGGGCCGGTTCACCATGTAGAGCATCGGGACAAACCGGACGCCGGTAGCCCCACTGCTGGGAAAATTCTCCAAAATTTTATTCAGTTCATTCAGCTCGTTAATGATTCCTGTACCGTCCGTTGCCCGGTCGGAAGAGATCAAATCGGCGAACTCCGAATTGAGATAGAGGGAGATCATCGCATCATCGGCGTTATTAAATTTTTGCATAAGATGATCCTCAACCAGGTTCAGATTGTTTTGGATCGACGTATTCGCATTCCGGGCAATAATCTCGGTGGACTTGTTGTAGATCGTGATGGAGATGATCGTGGTAGGCAGCAGCACAAGGAACAGAAAGTACAGGATCAGTCTGCTGCGGATGCTGAAATTGTACAGGAACAAAAATTTGGACAGCGTATCGAACCACTGTTTCATCGCGAATCTCCTCTAGAATTGATTTGAACTCGCACATAAATTGACTCTTGCCAAATGCGGCCGATTGTCGGAATATGTAGGCAGATCGGAACGGCTTTATTGTAAAAGCATCGGTTCGGATATGTCAATGTGAGGGGATAGCTATGAAACGGGGATGGAGCTTGGCCATAGGTCTATTTGTCGGCATGGCGCTGTTTGGATTTTTTGTTTTGGACCGTTCTTCACTGATCGAGCGGGGAGAAGAGGGGGAAAAGGCGCCAGCGAAGATCCAGGTGAAAATCGCCCTGAACGATTGGGCGGACAATCTTGAAGTCCAAAACGCGATCAGGCGGTTTAACGAGACCAATCCGGATGGAACGGAAATCGTCATCATGGATATACCGACAGAGGCTTACAACGATACGCTGAACATGCTTTTAACTTCAGGCAAAGGTCCGGATGTGTTTGTCGCCGACCGCATCTGGCTTGCTTCTTACGTGAATAAAAATTATTTGGAAAATTTAAAGCCGTATCTCAGTCAAAGCGAATTTCGGCGTTACCCGCAGTGGAGCCTGAACTATGCGCAGAGCTCCATGTTCAAGGGAGGCATTTATTTTCTTCCTTCCAGTGTGGAGACGCTCAGGCTGATCTACAGAAAAGATTTGTTCAAGAACGCGGGACTTGATCCCGACCGGCCGCCGGCCACGCTGGCCGAGCTGAAGACAGCCGCTGAGCAAATCACCGCCACCGGGGGCGGAGTGCGAAAGTACGGTTTTGCTTTACCTGCCGGAGATCTTCAGCACAGCTTCCAGCTCGATTTGGAAATGTCAAACACGTACAGCGGCGTATTTTATTACGATTACCGGACGGGCAAGTATGATCTAAGCGTGTATTTGCCTTGGCTTAAAGCGATGAGAGAGATCAAACGGGCGGGAAGCCTGTATCCGGGCGAGTCCCTGCTGAAACGTGAAAACGCTTTGAAGCAGTTTGCCGAGGGAAATATCGGGATGATGTACGCCACCAGCCAGGATTACGTGAAAATCCGCGAATATGCGCCGCGGGGGGATTGGGGAATCGCCATGCCGCCGGCTATTAGCGAAGAGCTGAGCGGAGCCGGCGCGTTAATGATGCAGCCGCAGTCTCCCCTGGTCGTAGGCTCTGGCGCGAGTGCGAAGGAGGAGGCCGTGAAAGTCTGGAGCTTTCTGCAATCGGCCGACTTTCAGACCGTTTTGTTCCAGCAGGCGCTGGCCATCCCGCTCGTTGACGATATTGTGAATCGGACAAATCAGCAGCCGCAATACGCGCAATTTAAAGATTTTTATCCTACCGCTCAGGAGGCGTTTTATCCGCTGTGGCCGCAAATTATGGATCAGTACGACCCCAATACCGTCGCTCCGGGCCCGCGCAATTCCGGAGATCGTCCGCGAATGGAGCTTTATTTGCAGCTCATCGCAGACCAGGAGCCGCTGCCGATGGAAGAAGCACTGCGGCGGGAAACGGAGCGCTTGAACCAGATGCTGGAAATCGCGGCGACAGGGCGCTTTTTTAACCCCGAAGATTACGTCTATCCCGACTTTGATCCTTTGCATCCGCTTGCGGGAGGCCATTGATTAGGGCAGTTTTTTGCTGCGCTAACGGTTGCCATCGGGCTTATTTGAGCGAAATCGCGGTGATTTCTTTTTTTACGGTTGCCATCGCGCTTATTTAGGCGAAATCGCCCCATTACCGCCGAAAAAGTGGAAATAGGCTCGCTGGCAACCGTTACATTTTGTATCCCCTCGTTTTTGCCCAAATAGCGTCGCTCACA
This sequence comes from Paenibacillus macerans, assembly GCF_023715465.1. GTDB lineage: Bacteria > Bacillota > Bacilli > Paenibacillales > Paenibacillaceae > Fontibacillus > Fontibacillus macerans_A. The sequence goes on along the minus strand of NZ_JAMBOE010000004.1, from coordinate 324,762 downwards.
ACCGTTAGATTTTTCCACGCTTTCTACGCTATTGCACTTGCCTGCAGGGAATGGGTCATGAGGTAAAATCCCAAACCCATCCCTCCCCATGCACTGAGCGAATGGGTTTGCTCGGGCAAAGGACCTCGCCAGCGGCGAGGTTTTTCTTATTGCGCGCCCCAGAAAACTATAGAATTTTGAACTTTTATTATAGCTGTGTTTATTTTGCTTTGCGGCGTCCGCCGGTAAACTTGGGTGTGAGATAACCCGTCGAAAGTCAAGTAACGCTTCCGAAGCAGTTTTGTACGAAGAGGTATTGAGGAAGCAAATGCTCACAAAACTTTGAGGAGGTGGAGCCTGTGAACCAAAAAACACGGTTGGCCGCAAGGTTCAAAGAGTTAAGGAAAAATAAAGTGCTGCTGCTCATGCTGCTGCCGGGAGTGCTGTTTCTCCTCGTCAACAATTACTTGCCGATGTTCGGCATTATCATCGGGTTCAAAAATATCAACTATATCGACGGTATCCTGGGGAGCCCCTGGGTTGGCTTCGACAACTTCAAATTTCTGTTTGCCACTACGGATGCTTGGATTATTACGCGCAACACGGTGCTGTACAATTTTGCGTTTATCATCCTTAATCTCGTCATCGCCGTGGCTGTGGCCGTCGCGTTAAACGAATTGAAGAACAAGCTGGCGGCTAAGTTCTATCAAAGCGTGATGTTTTTCCCCTATTTCTTGTCCATGGTTGTCGTCAGTTATCTCGTGTTCGCTTTCCTCAACGTCGAATACGGTTTCATTAACAAAGGGGTGCTTGCCCTGTTTGGCGTGGACGAGATGAACTGGTATTCCGAGCCGAAGTACTGGCCGTTTATTTTGCCGCTCATCAATATCTGGAAAAGCGTGGGATACGGCTGTGTCATCTATCTCTCCGCGATTATCGGCCTGGATAACGAATACTACGAGGCCGCGCTGATCGACGGGGCCAGCAAGTGGAAACAGATCATCCACATTACGATTCCGCTGATCCGCCCGGTGATGATCATCACCACAATTTTGGCCATCGGCAATATTTTCCGCTCGGATTTCGGCTTGTTTTATCAGACGACCCTGAATTCGGGCGCGCTGTACCCGACCACGCTGGTCATTGATACTTATGTCTACAATGCCCTGATCAATATGGGGAACCTGGGGATGTCTTCGGCAGCGGGGTTGTACCAGGCCGTCGTCGGATTTTTCCTCGTACTTCTCTCCAATTGGGTGGTGCGCAAAATCGACAAAGACCAGGCGGTTTTCTAGGAGGAGCCTCATATGAACAACGAAATTTCGAAAACGACCAATCTGATTCTCCATCTGATTTTTATCGTCATTACCGTGCTTTGCGTGCTGCCGATCGTCCTCGTCTTTATGATCTCGATTACCGACTATGACTCGATCGTGCTGAACGGTTATCAATTTATCCCGGATAAACTGAGCCTGGAGGCGTACCGGTATATTTTTAAAGATTATGGCACGGTTGTAGGCGCCTATGGGATTTCTTTCTTTGTCACCATTGTCGGGACTTTGCTGAGTGTGCTGCTTACTTCGTTGTATGCGTATCCGCTCTCCCGGGGCGATTTCAAATACAGAGGCGTTTTTGCTTTCCTCGTGTTCTTCACGATGCTGTTCAGCGGCGGGCTAGTGCCGTGGTATATCATGTACACGCAGGTGCTGGATTTGAAAAACTCGATCTGGGCGCTGATTTTTCCGATGCTGCTGTCGCCATTTAACGTGCTCATCATGAAAACTTATTTTCAAATGACCGTGCCGCCCGCGCTGATCGAAGCTGCCAAAATAGATGGCGCCGGGGAACTGCGGACCTTTTTCAAAATCGTGTTTCCGCTGTCTTTGCCGGTATTCGCCACGATCGGTCTGTTCAATACGCTGCACTACTGGAACGACTGGTTTAACAGCATGATCTTTATTACCGACACCAAGCTGTATTCCCTGCAATATCTGATGTACAAAATGATTTCGCAAGCCGATTATTTAAGCCGGAACAGCGCGCTGATTCAGGGATCGGCCACCGAGCTGGCCAAACTGCCGGGGGAAACGATCCGGATGGCGATGGCGCTGATCGGGATCGGTCCGATTGTGCTTGCCTATCCGTTTTTCCAGCGCTACTTCATCAAAGGCTTAACGATCGGCTCCATTAAAGGCTAATCCCGGTTATCCGGTTAGCATATCATATAAGCTTGATTGACCAAAAGGGAGGAGAACGAGCATGAAAAACTTCAAATGGATGGGCCTGCTGCTGGCGTTGATCCTGCTTGCCGGAACGGTGCTGAGCGGATGTGGCGGCGGCAGTCAGGGCACCACGTCCGGAAATGCCGAAGGAAACGCGGGAGGGCAGCAAGAGGCCGCCCCGAACGGGCTTGCGCCCGTAGAGCTGTCGCTCTATTTGCCGGGAGGACCGGATAAGGACGTAGCGGCCGTGGAACAAGAAATCAACGCCTATTTAAAGGATAAAATCAACGCCACGCTAAAAATCAATCAGTTAAGCTGGGATAAGCCGGCGGACAAAGTGAATCTGATGATTCAATCGGGCGAAGTGTTCGACATGACCTTTACCTGGGATTTTTTGACCAATGCTTCCAAAGGGGCGTATTATCCGCTTGAGGATCTTCTTGACCAATATGCCAAGGAGACAAAAGAGCAAATCAATCCGGCCTATTTGCAGGCGGCGACCGTGAACGGGCATTTGTACGCAATCCCGACGGAAAAGGAATTGGGGCAATCGGTCGGGTTTGCCTTTGACAAGGCGATCGCGGGCAAATACAACTTCGATATCGAAAGCCTGCAAAAGCTGGAGGATATCGAGCCTTTGCTGCAAACGATCAAGGAAAAAGAACCTGCCATCACGCCGTTTTTTATGAACCATACGGACACGAGTTTCTGGTTCCCGGTGTATCCGAACGCGGAGGACATCGACGGCAGCAATGACATCCCGACGATGCTGGATTACGGCACGATGAAGGTTTTTAACGAATACGACACGCCGGAGATGCTGGAGCGCCTGAAATTGATCCGTAAATGGTATGAAGCCGGGTACATCAACAAAAACGGGGCAACGGACAAAACCGAGCTGAAGGATGCGGTAAAGAACGGGAAAGCCTGGTTCACCTACGGCAATATGAACCCGACCTCGGCCAACGACTGGACCAATCTGACCGGCAGACCGATGCAGATCAAGACGCTGCTGCCTGTCAAGGTAGGGACGAAAAGCCTCCAAGGCTCCATGCTGGCAATTTCACGAACCTCGAAAAACCCGGAGCGGTCGATGATGTTCATCAATCTGATCCATACCGACCCCGTGCTCTATAATATGCTGACGTTCGGGCTCGAGGGCAAGCACTACAACAAGCTGAGCGACGGGACCGTCGAACTGATTCCCGACAGCGGTTACAATTCGGTCTCCCAATGGATGATCGGCAACGTGCTGCTTAGCTACATTAACAAAAACGAAGACCCGGCCCGGGTGGAGTTGTACAAAACGTGGAACGAGAATGCAACCATTTCGCCGGTGCTTGGCTTTGTTTTCGATTCCTCCAAGGTGCAATCGCAAATCGGCGCTTTGACGAATATCGTCAAGCAATATAAAAATACGCTGTTTACCGGGCAAAAAGATCCTGAGCCGGTGCTGGGGGAAATGAACCAGAAGCTGAAAGCGGCGGGGATCGATGAAGTGATCAAGGAGCTGCAATTCCAGTTGGACGCTTTTCGGGAGTAACACCATTGCGATCTATTTTGAGTAAGTGTTCAAAAAGTAGGCTTTAGCTACCTCTATAAAGGAGTGAACCGGACATATGCGAAAAAAGTACTTATCATGTATCCGTTTTGCGGTAATGTTGACACTCGCAGTGAGTATGCTCCTTCCTGTCAGTCCTAATGTATGGGCAGCGGAGACCGAAAGCGGCCTTGCCGGCGGTGCTGCCGAAGAGACCGCAAACTTTTCATCCGGCGGCGGCGAAGTGTCATTATCCCCGCTCTGGCAGGTCGGGAACCCGGATAACAGTAGCGCCGAGTTTGCCGCGCAGTACGCAAATGAAAATGAGAGCGTTTCCATCCCGGCGGATTCCGGCACATGGAGCAGCATATCCAAAGGAATGAAAGGCAATGCCAACGGAACGCTGAATATCTCCTTCAATCTCCCGGAGGTTCCTGAATACGGCGTACAGTTCAGCTTTAAAGTACTGGACGCAAGTAATGCGATTCCCCAGCTTGCCGTATTTACGAACGGCATGATGAGCGGGCTGATTCAGATTACGGGTTTGAACAACGGTCAAGTTACCCTGGAAAACACCTGGAAGAAGACCTACAAGCTATACATCCCCAAGGAGCAACTGCGTCCGGGCGAAAATGAACTTCAGTTGAAGCTGGATCGCGGACTGTACGCCGATGCGACGGCGCCTGGCTACGACGGGGATAAATATTTATGGTTCGTATGGGATTATTTCCAGCTGGAGGCGCTTACGGCTCCCGCCGCCGAGCCGGTTCACGGCAGATACGTGCACCTTGGCACGACGCTCATGAACCGAAGCTTCAAATATGATGAAAATTCCCTCCGCCATTTGGCTCCGCTGACGAAGTGGATGGGCGTGGCCTATAGCGGCAACTGGATGCGGGTGGCCTATTGGTCCGACACCGTATCCGAATGGAAGCCGCAGGGACGCAACTATTTGCTGGCGCTTCGCGAGCTGAATTTGCAGCCAATGTTGGGTTTTCTGGGTGGGAATTGGCGAACCAACTCCAGTCTGGCCCAAGGCGTGATCCCTGCCGAACTGCGGGACTATTATCGAAACTTTGTCGCCGAATACGGGGACCTTTACGAATATATGGAAGTGAACAACGAGCCCGGGGTGTTCGACTGGCCGCAGAAGACGATATTGGCTGCCGCCCGGCTGCTGGATGAGGAACGACGGACGAACGATCAGCCCTATTTGAAGATTGTGGCGCCGGGCTGGGCATATTGGCCGTACAAAGGTATTCCCGACGGCTGGGAAAGAGACGCCGAGCAGCGTCGGCCGATTGAGGAAATCGCGGATATCACGAACGGGCACAGCTATGGAGGAACCGGGGTGCAGCCCGTACCGGGCGGAGCCTTGTATGAAAACTTGCGCGTCTATCCGAGTGCGGATGAAGGCTTTGGCAAAGAAATGGCGATGAGCGAAGCCGGAGCCAACGACAACCATGCGGACAACACGAAATACGGGACCTATGCTCACCGTTTCGCCGCGGCGTTTGACCGGGAATTGCGCGGCGATATCGGGTATGCGGATCACATTATGCAGCATGCCGCCTTTTTTTACGATAACGTCGATTTCGGATTGTTTGACAGTCAGGTGGACTGGAATACGCACCGGTATGAGGACACGCAGGCCGTTTCCGCCAACGCTGGCGAACCGGGGGAGACCCGGCTCAAAACCTTCCGCCGTCTGGCCGCGGCTTATGCAACGCACGGAAGCCCGTTAACCTATGAAGTCCTGAACAAGGATGAGCTTACCGGGAAAAAGGCTTATTTTCGCGGGGTGGACACCTCGGCGCTGGGAACCTCTACGGTGGGGGCGAGCGCGGATAAGCTGCTGCTGAGTTTCGTCAATTTCGAGAAAACACCGGTGACGATGCGGGTTTCGGTCACGCTGCCGGAGCAGGGGCAATACGCCGGGGAGCGCTTTGGACCGGGGGAAACTTATGACGAAGCGCATTCCTGGGTGAACCTGTCCGCAGGTCCGGCGCTGGAGCTGGAGGTTACGCTCGGAGCTGGGGAAACCGTGCAGTATATTTTGGACAAATATGAAGGCGCGCCGCCAGAGACTCCGCAGAACGCAGCGGCAAACGCGGTGGGCTACAACGAGATTGCCCTGACCTGGGAGATGCCCGCCGGGGAACCGGAAACAACCGAGGTGCGCGTATACCGGAACGGGCAATCCGAGCCGGTCATGACGGTTCCTGGCATGCTGAACTTCTTTCATGACCGGGCGGTTAAGCCGGATACCGAATACAGCTACCGGCTGGAGGCGGTTAATGAATTCGGAGAAACATCGCCGCTGACTGCTCCGGTGAGCGCCGTGACGCCTGTGCTTCCGGTAACCCCGCCCGCCGAAGGAGATCCGACGAAGTTCGAGGCCGAAGCCACGCAATTTGCCGCTCCGCTCGTGGCGGTGAACCGGGCCGGAGCTTCCGGCGGGAAGGCGGTGGAGCAAACCCACCGCGGCAGCTTGACGATCCTCGGGTATTCGTCCGCAAGCGGCGGCGATTACACATTAACCGTCGCGTATGCTTCGCAGGAGGAAGCGAAAAAGAATGTGCTCGTCAACGGGACCAAAGCGGCGGCGATCACGCTGCCGGCTACGGGCGGCTGGATGGGAACTTACGCGGAGAAAAAGTTTACGATTCGCCTTCAGGCCGGATACAACAATATTGAAATCGCCAACGCGGGCGGGGGCAGCAACATCGATTATTTCCGTCTGGAGGAAGGGCCTTATGAGGGAGAGGCCCGGTGGCATCCGGTGAAGCATGACGATGAGGCGATTTTGTACTCCGGGTTTGCGACGGCCGACAACGGGGTGTCCCATGTTTCCAGTACGCCCGGTTCCACCGCCTCATTGTATTTCAATGGAACGGGCATCCGCTGGAGATCGGATATCCGCGCCGATATGGGCAGTGCGGAAGTATATGTGGACGGTGAATTAAGGGGCACCGTGAATATCGCCGAGGCCGGACTGGAGGGCGAAGACAAGGAGGTGTTCCGGCTTGACGGGCTGGAGAACGGACTGCACCGGATCGACATCGCCGTTAAGGAAGGCAAGGTGATGGTGCACGGCTTCGAGTATGAGGGCGCGGAAGCCTCTCTGCCTGTACCGCAGGCCGATATGATCGTGACGGAAGTGGGCTGGAATATCGTGACGGACAGCGGCGAGCCTGCCGATCACGAGACGCCGCAGGCCGGGGATGCTCTGGTCTTCTGGGCCAAGGTCAAAAATGTCGGCGCACGGCCAACGCCGCTGAACGCCACCACCGGCGCGGGAATGATTACGGGCGGGGCCTTCTCGGTCAACGGCGGCACCGTATCCTGGTCGGACACGTACGCGAACGTGATCGAACCCGGGGAAGAGGTGCTGTTAACGGCTAACGGGAGCGCACAAGGAACACCGCAATGGATCGTGCCGGCCGCCGGCGATTATGAGATCAGCTTCCTGGTCAACGACATTAAGCGTTACCCGGAAATGAACCGGGATAACAATACCGGAACGGCCACCTTGAACATCGGCTCCTAGACCGCGGGAGTCCGGCGGAAGCAGGGCTGGCGGGAGAGAGAACGGCAAAAACGAAGGCGACAACAGCCGCCGTTTACCGGCCTTAACGAGGCCCTTGATCCGCAAAGCCGCGCAGGCTTGCGGAATCAGGGGCCTGATTTTGAGATTACCAACGACACGGAGGGGACTTAGGCAATGTTGAAAGATTTGAGCGAAGAGGAACGGCGTTGGGTGGAGCGCACTATGAACAGCATGACGCTCCGGGAAAAGATCGGGCAAACCATGCAGGACCATGCCGGCCGGCTGCCGTTCAAAGAGGCGGATGAAGACAAGATCGCGGCTTATTTGGAACGCTATCCGGTGGGCAGCTTTTTTATCGGCGGCGAAATCATTCTTAAGGCGGCGGGAAAAGCGGGGGATTACCGCAGGTGGATTGAAACGTATCAGAAGCTTAGCCGCTATCCGCTGCTGTTTTCCGGCGATCTGGAATTCGGCGCCGGCTCCGCCGTACGCAGCCTGACGGCCTTTCCGCCGCTGCTGGCGCTTGCCGCGGCGAACGATGAGGCGCTGGCCTACGAGTACGGCAAATACACGGCGCTCGAAGGGCGCGCCGCCGGCTTCACCTGGGCGCTGGCCCCGGGCATGGACCTGCTGCTGAACTGGCTGAATCCGGTGATTACGACCCGCTGCCTGGGAGACAATCCCGAGCGGGCGGCCAAGCTGGCTTCGGCGATCATCCGCGGGATGCAGGATCACGGACTGGCCGCTTGCGCCAAACATTTTCCGGGTGACGGAGTGGATTTCAGGGACCAGCATATCATCACGACGGTGAATGATTTATCCGAAGCGGAATGGCTTACGACCTATGGTGAAGTGACGAGCCGAGTGATCGAAACCGGGGTGTTGTCCGTCATGACCGGACATATCGCTTTGCCCTGGGCCGAAAGCGCCGGCCGAACCGAAGCGCCGGTCCCGGCGACCGTCTCGGCCGCCGTTACGAATGGACTGCTGCGGGAGCGGCTCGGCTTTGACGGGGTTGTTATCTCCGATGCGCTGGATATGGGCGGCTTTTTGTCCTGGGGGGATTACAGTAAGCGGATCATCGATTGCTTTGCCGCCGGAACGGACGTTCTGCTCTGGCCGGGCACCCGCTATTTTGAGGTGATGGAGCAGGCCATCGGCGACGGCGCCATCACGATGGAAAGGCTGGACCAAAGCGTGCGCCGGATTCTCGAAATGAAGGCGCGGCTCGGTGTCCGGCATCTGGATGAACAGGGCCGGGATAGCCAGGCCATGGAGATCTTTGATGACAGGCTTACGCCGGAGCGGACGGCAGAAGCGCAAAGGGTTGGGGCGGAAATCGCCCGGCGCTCCGTTACGCTGATCCGGAACCGGGCGGACGTGCTTCCTCTTGAAGCTGCTTCCGTCTCCAAAGTGCTGGTGATTATGCAGAACAAGGTGACCGAGGGGCGGCAATTCGACAAAATGGGACGATTCGTAGAGCTGCTGCGGGCGCGGGGGCTGGAGGTTGATATTTTAGACCAATTTGAGCCGCTGAGTACGCTCCGCACCTGGGAGGAAGCGGGGAGAAGATGGGACGCGGCGTTTATGCCCTATTTTATGCCGCTGCACGGCATGATGAATACGGCCCGGCCGGTTGGTGACGCCGCAAAAGCCATATGGGCGATGCAGCATGCCGAAACGATCCGCCCGATCGGCATCTCGTTTTCCACCCCGTATTTGCTCAAGGATATCCCTTTTCTCGATACGCTCGTCAACGCTTATTCCCTGCATGAAGAGACGATCGAGTACACGATTAAGGCGATTTTCGGAGAAATCCCGTTCGAGGGAAAGTCTCCGGTGGAACTGACTGTATAAGTACGAGTTTACTCTATAAGAGGGGCCGCAGGAGGGAGCGAAAAAATGATGGCGAAAGCGAAGTTGCATGAAACCAGTCAAAGTTTGTTTGCTTATATGACAGCCGGCCAGAGAGACCACTGGGGAATGGATGCCGAGCATTGGGACTGGGTGCCCGGCGTCGGCCTGATCTCTTTGCTGGATTATGGAATCCATGCCGGGGAAAGGCGCGCTGTCGATTATGCCGTACAGTGGGTGGAACGGAATCACAGCCAGGCCGGCCAGGCGAAGGTAATTAATTCGATGGCGCCGTACGCCCTATTTCCCTTACTGTACCGCTTGAGCGGGCGGAAGGAATACCTCGCCGAAGCGCGGGAAATCTCCCGCTGGATGATCGAGGAGGCGCCCCGCACCCGGGAAGGGGCCTTCGAGCATACCGTGACCGAAGACGCCGATTTTCCTGAACAAGTCTGGGCCGATACGGTGTACATGGCGGTGCTGTTCCTGGCCCGGCTGGCTCAGGCTGCGGCCGATCGCAGTTTGGCTGCAGAAGCGCTGCAGCAGACGCTGCTCCATCTGCGCCTGCTGCAGGATGCCGATTCCGGCCTGATGTTTCACGGTTGGGACTGCGCCCGGCAAAATCATCTGTCCGGCGCCAAATGGGCGCGCGCCAACGCCTGGCTGACATTAGCGGTCCCTGAAATCGTAGCGGCCGTCCGCAGCGTTATCGAGATTCCGGAAGAACTGCTCCGCCGCTACCGGGCTTTGGCGATGGGGCTGCGCGCGGCCCAGGCCGAAGACGGACTATGGCATACGGTGCTGGACCAAAGCGATTTTTATAAGGAAAGCTCGGCCAGCGCGGGGATCGCCTGCGGGTTCATCAAGGCGGTTAAGTCGGGGCTATTGGATGAGACGTACATCGATAGCGCAAGGTTGACCGTGGATGGGATACTGCCGCTGATCACGGTTGAAGGCGAGGTTCGCAGCGTCTCCGGCGGCACGCCGGTGCTGGCGTCGATCGCCGCTTATAATGAAGTGCCCCTCTATCCGACCTTGTATGGACAAGGGCTGGCGCTGCAACTGCTAACCCAGGTCAGTTTGCTGGAAGCTTGAAGCTGGTGTGCAGAAGGCTCCGCACCCCATTTTAACGGACGGAGAAATCAAAGTTTATGTCAGGAGAAGATGAAAGATGATCGATGAACGCAAAATGTTAATCCGCAAAATGAAGGAGATGGACTCCCGCTACAACCCGGAGCTTCAGCTTCTGCGGTCTCCGTTCAGCAGCCCGGGGTATCATACGACACTGACCGGGATAGAGTGGGTTCATTCCACCCGGGATTCGCTTAGCTATGCGCTTGGTCTGCTCGATACGGAGCTTGCCGAATACGAAACGCGGGCGCTGCAGGTGATCGACCGGGTCATCTCGCTGCAGGACACGGATCCGGATCGCAGCACGTTTGGCATTTGGCCGTGGTTTTACGAAGAGCCGCTTGAGCGGATGGCTCCGCCGGACTGGAACTGGGCGGATTTCTGCGGCAGCAGGCTGATTACCGCCCTTTGCCGTCACGGCCATCGCTTTCCGGAGGAGCTGCGCGCAGCCGTGATCCGCTCGGTAGGTTATGCCTGCGAGGCGATCAGGAAGCGAAACGTAGGTCCCGATTATACCAATATCGCCATCCTCGGCGCTTTTGTGACTTTGATTTACGGCGAACAGTATGCCCATCAAGCGTTCGAAGCTTACGGCCTGGACCGGTTGACGCGGCTTTATGAGCATACCCGGAAGCGGGAGGTGTTTGAGGAATACAACAGCCCGGTTTATACGTATATTGCTATTCTCGAGCTGTCGAAGCTGCGCGGGTTGACTCTGAACGGGAGAGCTAGGGAATTGTGCGATAGGCTGCTCCAGATGACCTGGAAAACCGTAGCCGAGCATTACCATGTCGCTACGAAGCAATGGACGGGCCCGCACGCCCGCCGTTACGAAACGCTGCTTGACGAGCGGAGCAAGGCGTTTTTGCAGCTGGCTACGCAGGGCCGGGTCATGTTTTTTTCCTGGGGACAGCTTCCTTATGAGGAAGAATGGTTTGGCAGCGGAATGGCTTGCCCGCCCGAATATCTTGACGATTTTACGCTGCCGGACACACGGCTGGTCGCCCGGTGGTACCGGGGGGATCAGGGGGAAACCAGCGAAAGATGGGCTACTACCTATATTACGCCGCAGTACAGCCTGGGAACCTTCGATGAGAGCGACTTCTGGAACCAAAGAAGCGTGCTGCTGGCTTATGTCGATAACGGAGGTTCCCCCGCCTATTTAAGACTGCGTTTCCTGCATGACGGTTACGATTTCTGTTCCGCGCTGTTCCACAGCCGCCAGCGGCGGGAGCGCGTATGGTTTGGCGTTGATTTTGCCAGCAATGGGGGCGATACGCATATCAATCTTGATAAAATCGACGGCTCCGTGCAAGCCAAGGATCTGCGGCTGCGCCTGGAGCTGGGTGGCCGGCTCGACGAGGTGGATATTCGCCAAGTGAAGGATGGCGCCGTCATTCAAATCGGCGGGCTGCAGTTCAGCTTCAAATCCTGGCTGACGCTGTTCGCCGAAGGGCCCGGTCCGCACCAGGCGCTGTTTGCCGGAGAACCCGATCCACGGCAAACCTTTGCCTGGGAGTTGAACCGTGCGGGCGCGAACGGAACAATGACCCTCGATCTCGTCTTATATTCGGGTCCCCGCCAAACCATCGCCCTGGACCGGATGAAGCAGGCGGCGCTGGTTATGTCGCTGGCAGCCGGGACCGAGGTGCCAAGCGACAGCGAGTTGGCCCCGCTCATTGAGCAGGAGGACGGGCTCGTCAAGGTGACTCATCGCGATTTTGCCGACGGACCGCCGCTTTATCTTCATTTGCAGCCACGGAGAATCTAACCGGGAAAATATCGGATGTTCTGCCGCTATAACGCTGCTTTTTTCGGTGATCCGGAATTCGGTGGTTGCAGGCGGCATCCAGAAAAAAACGCCCGACGGCGTGCCTTTGAAAAAGCTCAGGGGCACCGTCGGGCGTTTTTTTGCGCTCAACCTAAAAATCGTTGCTTGACAGCAGATACTGGAACAACCAACTGCCGGACAGCCAACCGCCGGACAGCCAACTGCCGGAACAACCAACCGTCGCCCTCAAAATAGCGGAATTTTATGCTCTTATTATCCGGAGCCCAGCATGTTCATCCCCATTAACGGCACTTTTTGTCCCTATTTTTCTATGAAGAGTCCATAACGCGGGCATTTCCTTGTGATCCGAGAAAATAGCGACATAAATGTCTTCTATTTCTCTCAAATGGACGGATAGCGCCGGAATAGCGACATTTTATGTCCTTATGTTTTTACAGGAGTTTCTGAGTTACTCTAGCGGACCTTCTCCTTTGATGTTTAGCGGGTACCGCTGCTCGACTGGGCCATCGGCCCAAGCGCATAAACCTACAGCAATCCCGCATATTTTAAGCCGTTGGCGATGCCGTCATTGTCCACGTCGGTGGTGATGTGATCCGCGCAGGCTTTGAGCTGCTCGTGACCGTTCCCCATGGCTATGCCCAGTCCGGCGAGGGTCAGCATTTCCCTGTCATTAAGCCCGTCGCCAAAGGCCACGACTTCTTCGGGGTTTACGTTTAAGTGGCTGAGCAAGTCCTGGATGCCCCGCGCTTTGGAGCCTCCCACAGGCATAACGTCCATGGCGTGCTTATGCCAGCGGACAAACCGCAGATGGGGAATATCGCTCATGTATAGATGCTCCTCCTCCGCCGTACAATGCAAAAACGCTTGGTATACGTTGGAATGCCGCCAGAAGTTCGGATCGTAGCCGGGAAGCTCTACTTTTAAGGAAGAGACCGACTGCAGTAAGGCGGGGTGCTGCTTGGCATTGGAGAAGTAAGCTTCTTTTCCCTGGTAAACCAGGTAGTGATCATGTTTTCCCGCCCGCTCGACCAGCGGTTCAAGATGCTCTTTGGGAATCGTATATTCTACGACCGGTTGCCCTTTGTATACAACGTAGGCGCCGTTCAGGCAGACGAATGACTCTATGCCAAGCTGTCCGGCAATGTTCGTCATGAAATAAGGCGCTCTTCCCGTGGAGATGACCGTTTCAATCCCTTTGTCTTTAAGCTCAAGCACAGCCTGCCGGGCGGATTCCGGGATTTCCTTTTGCTCGTTTACCAATGTTCCGTCAATGTCAAAAAATACGATTTTGTAGCTCATGTTGCCTCCTCTTTAAGTCTCTGTTTAATAAACGTACCTTTGTTTGTTACCTCTACTATAAAGTATGAAAAGCATTTCAGGTCAAGCTAAATTCGCTGGAAAACGGCCATTTCCTCGCATTCTCCATGATATCAAGGAATTTAGAAGAAAACGTAGAAATCATAAGATAAGGGATTGAAATCTATTTCATCCAAAATGTTGCAAAAAAATTTTAGATTGCATATCAGTTTACTTGGTATTATAGTAATGGTATGAGATCTAGACCATTAGTAGATCGGAGTGTTAAACATGTCGAATCAATTTCCCCTGCCCTTTGAGAAGGTATCGACCAAAAAGGTCAGTGAATTCATCAAGGAGCAACTGGAGGAAGCGATCATTCTGAAGGAATTTATGAGCGAGGATCAGCTTCCGTCCGAACGGGATCTTGCGGAGATTTTTAATGCCAGCCGCATTACGGTGCGTGAGGCGCTTGCCGCGTTAGAGGCCAAAGGTCTCATCGAGAAGCGGGTTGGAGCCAAGGGGGGAACGTTCATCCTGCCAGTGACGGCCCATGCGCATAAGCGAACCCGGGAGGAGATCAAACGGGATTGGGATCAGATGCAAAAGGTGTTCGAATACCGGTCGATTGTGGAGCCGGAGAGCGCTTTTCTCGCCGCTGAGCGGATCACCGCAGGCGAGCTGCAACTCCTCCAAGGCTATCTGGAACAGAGCTTGGAGCCGGACTGTACGCGGGAATGGTTTCGGGCGCTGGACGTCAAATTCCATTTGACCATCGCCAAGGCTTCGGGCAACCCCTACTGCGAGGCGGCGGTCAGAAAGATTCGGACCAAGATTAATCCGGCACTTGATCTGATGCCTTATGACGAAAATGTGCGTTCGGCAAACTGCGGAGAGCACATGGAGATTCTCGAAGCGCTCAAAACCCGGGACAAAAACAAATCGCGCGCCGTGATGAAACGGCATATCAGCTTTGCCGCAGAGGCCATTTACGCCCGCGTGGTTGCCGGGGATTAAGGAGGAGACCGTGGAGTTTATGGAAATCAAAGAGCTTTTGCAATTGGCAAAACCGCTTCAGGAGCAGTTGACCGCCTGGCGCAGGGATTTTCACCGCCACCCGGAAACGGGGTATGAGGAGTTCCGTACGTCGGCGATCGTTGCCGAACACCTGGAGAAGCTGGGGTTGGAAGTGTCCCGGAATGTGGGCGGGACCGGCGTTGTAGGGCTGCTGCGGGGCGAAAACCAGGGCCCGACGATCGGCCTGAGAGCGGACATGGACGCGCTCCCGATCCAGGACCAGAAGACGGCGGAGTACTGCTCGCAGGTAGCGGGAAAAGCGCATTTATGCGGCCATGACGCGCACACGGCGATTTTGATGGGAACGGCTAAGCTGCTGACAGGGCTTGGAAAGCCGAAAGCGGGGAACATCAAATTCATCTTTCAGCCGGCGGAGGAAGGTTTGGCGGGCGCGCGGGCGATGATTGAAGACGGGGTGTTGGACAATCCCAAGGTCGATGCCATCGCGGGGCTGCATATGTTTCCCGACCTGAAGACGGGGACGCTTGGCGTTAGCAAAGGAGTCGCTTTTGCTTCGGCTGATGCCTTCACCGTCAAGGTGCTGGGCAAAGGCGGCCATGCGGCTCGGCCGCATGAAGGGATCGATGCCATCGCGGTGTCCGCGCAAGTGATCAGCGCGCTGCAAAACATCTCCAGCCGCATGGTCGACCCTTTGGAGCCGGTCGTCGTAACCATCGGCAAAATTTCCGGAGGTTACATGGGGACGGCTATTGCGCCCGAGGTGGAGATGACGGGTACGATCCGCACGTTGTCCCGGGAGCTGCGGGAACGGATGCCGGGCCTGGTCGAGCAGGTGGTCAGCGGCGTGTGCGCTTCGTTTGGCGCCGGATATGAACTGAAGTTTGGTCCGGGCTATCCGCTTGTCATCAACGATGCGGACATGGTTGATCTGATGACCGCAACCAGTGAGCAAGTTTACGGCTCCAAGGTGTGGAACTACATTAAACCGTCCACAGGCGGGGAGGATTTCGCTTTTTATTGCGAGCATGTCCCGGGTGTATTTTTCCGGCTGGGGTCAGGCAACGACGAGGAACGAACGAGGTACCCGCTGCACCATCCGATGTTCGACCTGGACGAAACGGCTTTGCCTTATGGAGTAAGCATGTTGTCAGCGATTGCGCTGAATTTTTTGAATAGAGAATTGTAAAAGGGGTTGGAGAGATGAGAAAACAAAAATGGACTAGCGCCTTGTTAACGCTGCTGATCGCGATGGTGGTGTTGACGGCTTGCGGCGGAGGCAATGGCGGCGGAAGCGCGGCGGCTCCCGATGTGGCGAAAGGGAATGGCACTGCGGCGGAGACCGGCGGCAAAACGCTGACGATTGCTAACGCCACCGACATTGAAAGCTTTGACCCGCACAACAACAACAATACATCCAGCGAAGCGGTGCTGGTCAACGTCTTTGACTACCTGCTGAAAAATGACGGCGGAGCGGACAAAGTTCCCGCGCTCGCCACCTCGTGGGAGCAAGTGGACGATACGACCTGGCGGTTCAAGCTGCGCGAAGGCGTGACGTTTCATAACGGCGACCCGTTCACCGCCGAAGACGTGAAGTTTACGATTGAGCGGGTGGCCAAGGACAGCATTTTGAAACAGCACTCCTATTTTAAAAATATCGCGGAAGTGAAGGTCGTAGACGAGCATACGGTGGATATCGTGACGGACGGACCGGACCCGCTGCTGTTAAACCGGCTGTCGAAGATGGGCGCGGGAATTTTGCCGGCCAAGTACATTCAGGAGAACGGCATGGAGGCTTTCCTGAAGCAGCCGGTGGGCACGGGGCCTTACAAATTCAGCAAATGGCTGAAGGATGACCGGGTGGAACTGGTCAAAAACGACAGCTACTTCGGCGGTCAGCCGAAATGGGAAACCGTCGTGTTCCGCGTCATTCCGGAAGCCTCGACCCGCGTATCCGAGCTGCTCGCCGGCGGCGTGGATATCATCTCGGGCGTTCCGTCGACGGACATCTCGCGAATTGAGAGCACGGACGGTAAAAAAATTGTCAAAACGCCGACCCAGCGCGTGCTGCAATTGATTTTGCGCCATACCGCAGGCACTCCAACCGCCGATCCGAAGGTAAGGGAAGCGATCGATCTGGCGATCGACAAGCAGGGCATTGTGGACAGCATCGCCGGGGGCGCGGGCATCGTGACCCGGACCTCGGTAACGCCGGGCAACTTCGGCGCCGATCCGTCGCTGTACAAACAAACGTTGTACGACCAGGAGAAAGCCAAGCAGCTGTTGAAAGAAGCCGGCTACTCGGACGGCGGTCCGGAGCTGACGCTTTCCGTATCGTCGCAATATAAGGAACAGGCCGAAGTGGTGGCTGCCATGCTGGATCAGACCGGCTTCAAAATCAACCTGGATGTGCTGGAGCCGAGCGCATTCAGCGAACGTTACAGCTCCAAATCGTTTAAGGAAATTTTTATGATCGGGATCGGCAACTCGCTGTTCGACGCCTCCAACAACTACAACCGCTACCTGCTTGAGGAAGCGAAAGGCGAGACGGATTACAACAATCCGGAGGTGGAGAAGCTGCTGCAATCGGCGCTGGTCAACATGGATCCGGCGGCCCGGGAAAAAGAGTACCAGCAGGTGCAGCAAATTTTAGCGGAAGAACGTCCGGCGGTGTATTTGTATCAAATGGAAGGGGTATACGGCACGGATGCCCGCGTGAACTTCCAGCCGCGCAGCGACGAATTGTTTTATGCCGAGGAAATCGCGCCGGCGGCCGAATAATCCCGTCTACAGAAGGTCTGCGGGTAACCTGCCCCTGCCCGGCCTGTTCGCGATGGTGATGGAGGTGAATACCGCTTGGGAAAATATATCGTCAAATCGCTGCTGCAGGTGATTCCCGTTCTGCTGATCGTCTCCCTGATCGTATTTATTCTGGTCAGGGTGACCGGCGACCCGGTTGCGCTTATGCTGCCGGAGACGGCTACCGCGGAGGACCGCGCGGTACTGGCGCAGGCGCTGGGACTGGACCAGCCTTTATATACGCAATACGTGAAATTTCTGGGGAGTGCGTTCAAGGGGGATTTCGGCAGTTCGTTCCGCTATGGCGAGCCGGCGCTGCCGCTCGTGCTGGAACGGCTGCCGGCCAGCTTTGAGCTGGCGGCCGCAGCCATGCTGTTCGCGGTGCTGATGGCCGTGCCGCTGGGCGTGGCTTCGGCCGTCAAACGCAATACATTTCTGGACCTGGTGATTTCGGGCCTGTCGGTGATCGGGAAGGCAATGCCGAACTTTTGGATGGGCATTATGCTGATTTTGCTGTTTTCCGTCATGTTGGGGGTGCTGCCGGTGTCCGGCCGGGGCGGATTCGCTCACCTGGTGCTGCCGGCGTTTACGCTTGGCGTAGGGCTGGCGGCGCAAATGACCCGGCTGATCCGCTCCAGCATGCTGGATATTTTGAACCAGGATTACATTCGCACTGCCAGGGGCAAGGGGATCGTGGAGATGCTCGTGGTCGGCAAACACGCCTTCCGCAACGGGCTGATCCCGGTGGTTACCATTATGGGCCTGCAATTTACGAGCCTGATCGGCGGAACGCTGATCACCGAAACCGTGTTTGCGTGGCCGGGCCTGGGCCAGTTGCTGGTCGTAGCCGTCAACACGCATGATATGGCGATCGTGCAGGCTGCGGTATTTGTGATCGCTGTTATCGTGGTGGTCACCAATATTTTGACGGACGTGGCGTACCGGCTGCTTGATCCGCGAATCAAATACAACTAGAGGGGGCGAGAAGCTGTGGCAGCGATAAATGAAAGTTCTTTGCCGGCTGCGGTGCCGGAAGGTCCGGTTCAGGGCGGTCCGATGCGGCAAGGTCTTGTGCCGGAAGGCCCGGGGGTTGCGGGACCGGAGCAAGGGCGCAAACGGACCGGCTTCGGGATTATTTTGAAGCGGCTGCTGAGAAGCAAGACCGGAACAGTCGGCGCTGTGCTGGTGCTGATCGTGTGCCTGACGGCGCTGTTCGCGCCCCTTCTGGCCGGCCATGATCCGGCCGCGGTTGATCCGCTCAACCGGCTGAAGCCTCCGATGTGGCTGGAGGGCGGAACGAAAGAACATTGGCTCGGCACCGACAATCTGGGCCGGGACATGTGGAGCCGGATCGTTTACGGTTCGCGGGTTTCGCTGATCGTCGGGATCGGTGCGGTGCTGGTCTCCGGGGCGATCGGCGCGGTGCTTGGCCTTGTCTCGGGTTTTTACGGCAAGTGGATCGACGCCGTCATTATGCGGGTGGCCGACGGATTTATGGCGATTCCGACGATCCTGTTTATGCTGGTCGTGATGGCGGTGGTCGGGCCGGGCCTGACGACGCTCATTTTTGTGATCGGCGTGACGAATTGGGTGTCCTATACCAGGGTGGTGCGCGGGGAGGTCCTGAGCATCAAGGAGCGCGATTTCGTTAAGGCGGCCAAAGCGGTCGGGGCGAAAAACGGGCGGATTATTCTGAAGCATATTTTGCCGAATATCCTGTCTTCATTTATCGTGATCTCCGGCATGAATGTGGCGACGACGATTATTATGGAAGCTTCGCTCAGCTTTTTGGGGCTTGGCATCAAACCTCCGGACGTATCCTGGGGCGGCATGCTCAGCGACGGCAGACAATATGTGGCGACAAGCTGGTGGGTGGCGACGTTCCCGGGACTGGCGATTACGGTGGCCGTGCTGGGCGTTATTTTTCTCGGAGACTGGCTGCGCGATGTGCTGGACCCTCGCATGAAAACCAAAGCCTAAAGAGGTAGTTCATCACATACTTAAAGGAAAGGGGGCGCGAAAGCCTATGACTGCGGAATTGCTTGAGGTTCGCAATCTGAAAACTTCTTTCAAGACGGAGGCAGGGACGGTTCCTTCCGTGCGCGGCGTCAGCTTCACCGTGAAACGGGGCGAGACTTTGGCGATCGTCGGGGAATCTGGCTCGGGCAAAAGCGTCACCTCCTTGTCGATCATGGGGCTGGTCGGCGCTCCGGGCAAAGTAACGGACGGCGAAATCCGCTTCGAGGACCGGAACTTGCTGGGGCTGTCCAAAAAAGAGCTGCGCAGCATTCGCGGCAATGAAATTTCGATGATTTACCAGGAGCCGATGAGTTCGCTCAATCCCGTGTTTACGGTCGGCAATCAGGTGCAGGAGGCGATCCTTCAGCATCTGAAGGTGAGCAAGGCGGAGGCGGCGCGTTTAAGCATCGAGATGCTGGAGCGGGTGGGCATTCCCGATGCGGCCAAAGCGGCGCGAAGCTTCCCGCACCAGCTGTCGGGAGGCATGAGGCAGCGGGTGATGATCGCCATGGCGCTCGCCTGCCGGCCAAAGCTGCTGATCGCCGACGAGCCGACGACCGCGCTGGACGTGACGATTCAGGCGCAAATTTTGCGGCTGATCGCCGAGCTGAGCCGGGAGGAAAACACCGGCGTCATTCTGATTACGCACGATTTGGGCGTGGTGGCGGAGATGGCCGACCGGGTAGCCGTGATGTATGCCGGCGAAATCGTTGAGGAAGCGGACGTGTTTGACCTGTTTGTCAAGCCGGGACATCCGTATACGATCGGCCTGCTGGGCTCGTTGCCCCGGTTGGATGAGCAAAAGGACAAACTGGATTCGATTCCGGGCACCGTGCCGGATATGCTTCATATGCCCGGCGGCTGCCCGTTTCGGCCGCGCTGCCCGTACGCGCAGGAAGCTTGTGCAAAGGAATATCCCGAGCTGCGCGTCAAGGTAGCGGGCCACAAAGTCAGATGCCTGCGGATGGAGGAGGTGTCGCCATGAATAAGGACGAACGGCCGCTCCTTGAAGTGAGCGGGCTGAAGAAGTATTACCCCCAGAACAAAGGCTGGTTCTCCAGAAAAAGCGGTGCCGTCAAAGCCGTCGACGGCGTGAGTTTTCAGGTAATGCCGGGCGAAACGCTGGGGATCGTTGGGGAGTCGGGCTGCGGCAAATCGACGACCGGACAGCTGATTACCCGGCTGCAGACACCGACGGAAGGCCGGATCGTCTTTCAGGGCCGGGACTTGGATGAGCTGTCGGAGGAAGAAATCCGCAAAGTGCGGAGGGATTTGCAGTTTGTGTTCCAGGACCCGTTTGCGTCGCTGAACCCGCGCATGAAGGTGTTCGACATCGTGGCCGAACCGCTTCAGGTGCACGGTTTGGCCAAAGGCCAGGCGCTGAAGGACGAGGTTTACCGGCTGCTGGAGACCGTTGGCCTGGGACCGCATCTGGCCGACCGCCATCCGCATGAATTCAGCGGCGGGCAGCGCCAGCGGATCGGAATCGCCCGCGCTTTGGCGATGAAGCCGAAGCTGATCGTCTGCGATGAGCCGGTATCGGCGCTGGATGTGTCGATCCAGGCGCAGATTCTCAATCTGCTGAAAGAGCTGCAGCAGCAGTTTCAACTCACTTATATTTTCATCGCTCACGGCTTACCTACGGTCAAGCATATCAGCGACCGGATCGCGGTCATGTACCTAGGCAAAATCGTCGAACTGGCCGGGCGCGATGAATTGTTCGCTCAGCCGCATCATCCTTATACGGAAGCGTTGCTGGAGGCGGTGCCCGTGCCCGATCCGACGCTGCGCCGGGAGCGGATTTTGCTCTCCGGGGAGATCCCGGGTCCGGCGAACCCGCCTTCGGGCTGCGTTTTCCATCCGCGCTGCCCTTATGCGCAGGATCTATGCCGGACACAGGTGCCGCCGCTGGCGGAGCATGATGCGGGGCATTTTACGGCCTGCCATTTTCCGTTAACCGGCTTGAACTGAGCGCTCAAAAAGTCGGATTTTCAGCACGGAAGCGAATGCTTCCAGTGTTCAGTGGCGTATATTTCAAGGAAGCCAGATCTCGATTAGTGGTGGTTCTTCCTATGGTAATTATAAAATTTTGGGCGGGGAAAGGGCATGCGGTTGCGTATTTGTGGAGACGGGGGGAGACTGCGGAGGAAATAGCGGTAAAAAAGGTTCTTATTATCGGCAAAAAGGGAGGTTGGCTGAGATAGAGGAATTTTTTACCGCTATTTCGGAAAAACGAGGGTGAAAAGCTGCTTTTTCCAAGCCTGTTCTCAAAATAGAGCCTAAAAGTACCGCTATTTTGCGCAGGAGAGGGAAAATCTCGAAATAGCGACACAAATTACCGTTATTTCCGGCAATAGCAGCAATAGTAATCTCCCTTCCCCCTTCCCTCCCCACGCCTATAGTAAGGGAGCGATTGGAATGAATAAACGGCCGATTATGCCGGACGATTTGTACGGATACCAGTGGGTCAGCCAGCCGTCGGTCAGCCCGCACGGCACGGTGGCTTACGTGAACCAGACGGTGGACCAGGAAAAAAATGATTACGCGACGCATATCCGCGCCGTCGCTTTGGACGGAAGCGGTGACCGGCGTTTGACCGGGGGAGACAAGGACTCCGCGCCGTCGTGGTCGCCGGACGGGGCGCGGTTGGCTTTTCTGCGCGCGGCTGAAGGCGGTAAACAGTTGTATACCGTCCCGGCGGAGGGAGAGTCGGCGGAGTCGGACCAGGCTCCATCATCGCGCCCGGCCGTGAAGCACACGGCGCTAACGCGGGGCGTAAACGCCTTCGTCTGGTCGCCGGACGGGCGGTATATCGCTTTTACGAGCCGGGCCGGTGCGGATGTGGAGCGGCAACCGGCGCGGGCCGGCACGGGAAGTGAGCAATCGGGGGACGGTGAACAGCGGGAACAGCAGGCGCAGGGGGAACGGCGGTTACAGGAGGGGCCACAGTTGCAGGAGAAGCCGCAGATACAGGAGAAGCCACAGTTACAGGAGATGCCACAGTTACAGGCACAGCATCAGGCACAGCACCAGGCGCAGCATCAGGCACAGCATCAGGCACAGCACCAGGCGCAGCATCAGGCACAGCATCAGGCACAGCACCAGGCGCAGCATCAGGCACAGCATCAGGCACAGCACCAGGCGCAGCATCAGGCACAGCACCAGGCGCAGCATCAGGCACAGCATCAGGCACAGCATCAGGCACAGCACCAGGCGCAGCATCAGGTACAGCATCAGGCGCAGCCTGAACAGCCTCCTCAGCCCGCTCAACCCGCCTTGCGGGGCCGCGTTTTTGAGCGCACCACTCCCAAGGCGGAAGGCTCCGGCTGGTGGGACGGATTGTATAGCCAGTTGTTTGTGCTGGAGCTGGAAACCGGCCGGATCACGCAGATGACCTCCGGTCCCTGGGACGTTTCCGCTCCGGTCTGGTCGCCGGACGGCGAAGCTTTGTCGTTCGTCTCCAAGCGCGTAGAGGATGCGCGGCTGGATGCGGATTTGCAGCATTTTGCCGATGTGTACACCGTGAAGCTCAGCGGCGGCGAACCGGTAGGCGAACCGGCAAAAATCACAACGTCCAATTTGCTGATCAGCCAGTTTGCCTATGCGCCGGCCGGCCGGCAACTGACGCTGATCGCCAGCGACCGCGTTTATGGCAGCGGCAGCCATAACCGGCTGTATACGGTGCCCGCCGCGGGAGGCACACCTGAGCCGTTCGCCCCGGGGCTGGACATGCAGCTCGGCAACGCCGCGCTCGGCGATATGAAGTCGGCGGGGGCCAGCCCGTCTCCGTTATATGATCCGCACCATCCGCAGCTCGGCGTGTATGTGCTCGGCACCGATCACGGCAACGTCAACGTGTACCGGATCGGCGAAACGGGGGCTTGCGAGGCGGTTACGGGCGGCGGCGAAAAGGATGTCTACCAATATACGTTGTCCCCGGACGGCCGTTATGTGGTGACTGCCGCTTTGACGGCCGAGCGGCCGGGGGAACTGTACCGGGTTGATGTCCGGACCGGAGAAGAACTGCGGCTCACGCGGCGCAACGATGAGTTTCTGGCTGAGCTTGAGGTACGCATCCCGGAACGGATCGCGTTCAAGGCTTCGGATGGGCTGAGCATCCACGGCTGGCTGCTGAAGCCCGCCGGGCTGCCCCAAGGCGCAAAGGTTCCGCTGATTTTGCAGATTCACGGAGGGCCGCACGCCATGTACACCGGCGTGTTCAGCCATGAAATGCAAACCCTGGCCGCGCTAGGGTTTGCCGTGTTGTGGGTGAACCCGCGCGGAAGCATGGGGTGCGGGCAGGATTTTGCCAAGGCGTGCCGCGGCGATTTCGGCGGCGAAGACTGCCGGGATTTGCTGGAGGCCGTTGATTACGCGCTGGCCGCATTCGATTTTATCGACGAGACGCGGCTGGGGATTGGCGGCGGCAGCTATGGCGGTGTCATGACCAACTGGATCGTTGCCCACACGAACCGCTTCCGGGCCGCCGTGACGCATCGCAGCATTTCCAATTGGCTGTCTATGTATGGGACGAGCGACATCGGCATCTCGTATGTCGAAGGCGTGATCGGCGGCAATCCGCAGGAGCACGCGGAGCTGCTTTGGTCCAAATCGCCGCTGGCCCATGCGCACCGGATCGAAACGCCGCTGCTGATTTTGCACGGCGAAAATGATTACCGCACGCCGATCTCGCAAGCCGAGGAGCTGTACACCGCTTTGAAGCGGTATGGAAAAACGACGAAACTTATCCGTTATCCCGGCTCCAACCATACGCTGCTGAAAAGCGGCAAGCCATCGCTGCGCGTCGACAGCTTCGAGCAGGTGAACGCGTGGTTTGGGCAATATTTGTGAAAGGAAGTGCTCTGACATGAGCCATGTGCAGCTATCCATTCCGGTGGCGCTGCTGGTGGAAAACGTGTTGACCAGCGGCGAGCCAAGCGAGGCGATTATCGCGTGTTTGCGGAGCGAGGATTTTTCCCCTTTGCTGAAGAAGGTCAAGGAGCCGGAGATGGATTTCGCGGAAAGGCTGCGGAAGGCGGAAGAGATCGGCGACGATTGGGAAGAGGCGCTTCGTGGCAGTTATGAATTCAAGTTTTTGCACATCAATGGGCTGAAAAGACTGCTGGCTTTCCGCTTCGGCAAGGAGGCGAACCGTGACTACACACAGGAAAATTTGTCGCTGCGGCGCCTTCACCTGACACCGGAGGAGATCGAAATCCTCCTTACCCTGGTCGGCCGGCAGTGGCGGGTGTTTGCGGAAGAAGCAAGTGAAGGGACTGGAATCGAACCGCAGATTGCTGTCGGCGTCGAATTAAAGTACCGGTGAACCAAGCCGGGCGATCGATCTGCTGAGCATCGGTTCCGCTCCGGCGAAACGGCCAGCCTGAAGGCGATGGCGCAAAAGGCGCTCGACCAGGGGGCGACGCTGGCCACCTTGACGATTTTTCCGGCGAACACGATCGGTTCCCTGGCTTCGGCCTGCATCAAAATTCCCGGCGTCACCTCCAAGGTGGACCGGGAATCGGGCAAAGCGGCGTCGATCCAGACCAAAGGCTCCTCCTTCGAACAGCTAAGCTGGCTGATCTACGACAGCATCATCATCGACTTGAAGCGGGAGACCGGACAAACCGACGAAGACATGTTCGCCCGCCATGCCAATCTGGAGTAACAATAAAAACCCGTAAATGACCCTTGAGGTGATTTACGGGTTTTTTGATGGGTGCGGAGGGGAACTCACGGCTTGCGTTTTTGCGAAGCTTCTGGAAATAACGCCCCAAATGGTCCTTATTTTCGCCCCAAAAGGGGATACAATCTCAATAAAGGATTTTTTTACCTTTATTTTTGAAAGATGGCCTCAAACAGGCGCTATTTCCAAACGTAGTCCCCAAATAACGACAAAAATTTCCGCTATTTTGCCCAAGAGGGGGAGAATCTCAAAATAACGACACAAATTGTCTCTATTTCCGGCAGAAGCTTGTTTTGCACATTAAAAGACCGCAAGAGGTTTTCATACCGGCGGTCCTTCTTACAGTTGGCATTCTCGTTGGATATATCCAATAGAATTGGAAATTGAAAGGTAAATACAGCAGCATGATTGGATTTTTTCCAATAGATGAGGCTCGGCAGGGCGAAAAACGGGAGATTGGGTGTAATCTATTGGATATTTTCCAATGAGAGTTCAAATCGGCATTCGATTTCCGCCAATCTATTGGATTTTTTCCAATCAAACCACCTGCTCCCCTCCTAAACTCAAGTAATGTTATTTCTCCATATTACGCCATCTATCTTATCAAATAAACTCTTAAATTGTTAAAAAAGCGCAAATAAACTTCATAGTTCCTTTATATTTTGACACAAATCTTTTTAAAATTCATTTCGCACAATGGAAAGGAAAGGTAATGGAGGTTTTCATTGTGAGAGATATCGTAATTTTCACGGACCGCGAGAGAAAAATTTCGTATACGGAAATTGACCGTTTCTATGCGGTTAAATATTTCGCAGAACCGCGCGCGGACATCCTGCTTCAACCCGTGCTTTGCTGCATTATCGATTATGCGGACCCCGAACGGGCTATTGCCGCCTCCAATACCATCCGCGCTTCGTTGCCGGAGGTTACTTTGCTGATCATCACAGATATGGGAGCCGCGTTAAGCGATAATGATCTCATCCGTATTCGCGGGGTGGGAAGAGTCAGTCTGATCCATTGGAAAGAGAATTACCGGAGCAAACTGCTCATAGAAATTCAGCGGCATTTCCATCCGGAGTTTCTCTCGGAAGGCCCGCACACCGCTTTTATCCTCTCCGTTTACAATGAAGAACAGCGCTTTAGGCATGTGCGCCGCTTTTGCGAACGTCTGCAGACCTATATTCAGGCCCATCTCATCGAGGGCTCGATTTATTTGATCGACGACGGCAGCGAGGACCGGACACTGGAACTGCTAGAAGGGATTGAGCGGGAGACAAACCTTGCGGTAGGCAGGATCAACGATAACGATAACGTCATTCCGCTGGTAAGCGCCAGAAAACTGGGGAGAAATACCCGCAAGGCCGGCACCTATCTTGAAGGGATGCGCACCATCGAAGCGGATTATTTTGTGTTTGTGGACGCCGATGATTCCTTTTTTATCGAGGATATTGCCCGGATGATCAATATTGTCAAAATGGGCTATTATGACATCATCATCGGCACAAAAGACAACTCCGCGGAGAACCGGCCGTGGTTGAGGTTTTGGATCAGCAAATGCAAACAGATTGTGTCCAAGCCCTTTTTGCCCGCAGGAGTCATCGACTCGCAGACCGGTCTGAAGGTGATGAGCGCCGTCGCCGTGCGGCGGATATTCCCGCATTTAAAAGAAGAGCTGGGCCTGGCTGTTGATTTGGAAATGATGTTCATCGCCAAGAAGCTCAAACTTCGGGTGCTGCAGCTGCCCGTCGAGTGTATTGACCGTGACGGCTCGCACATCGAGGTGTGGCGGGATTCCGTCCGGTTTGTGCGCTCGCTGGTGGATATTTGGCGCCTTGATCGGCGGATTAGGTAGCCCTATGCTGCGGAGATGGCGTGCGCTCGTTTTCCCGTTGTTTAATGTGCTGCTGAATGCCTTCAATTTCTTCTTCCATATGGCCGCAAGCTGGTATTTGACCCAGGATCAGTACGGGCAGGTCAACGCGCTTCTGGCTTTGTTCGCGCTGCTGTCCGTACTCGGCTTATCCGTCCAGCTGCTAGCGGCCAAGCTTGTTTCGCAAAACGGAGCCGGCGGCGGGTTTCCGGGGGGAGCGCTTGTTCCGGCGCTGACCGCTGCCGCTGTTTTTGCTGCGCTGGGCGGCGTCCATCCGCTGCTCGTTCGCTTGCTCAACGTGGACGGCGGAGCGCTGATCCTGTTGTACGCGGTGGTGTCCATGCATATTCTGGTCAGCCTGTTCAGAGGGAGCATGCAGGGGCGCGAGCGGATGCTGGCGCTGAACGTCAATTTTTACCTCGAGGTAGGCGGCAAGCTTGCCGTCATCTTCCTTTGCGTCCCGTTGGGGCTGGAAGTTTGGAGCTTGATGCTGGCGCTTGCCGCAGGCATGATTTTAGCGCTTGTGCACGGTTGGCTTGCGGAACGAAAAAGCGTCGGACCCGCATCCCCCGCGGACGGTTCGCTTCGCGGCAAACCGCTGAAGAGCCTGGGCCGGGAATGGATGGACACGCTGCTCATGAATCTGTTCATATTGTTTTTTACGTCGATTGATATGCTCGCCGTGCAGCGTTATTTGCCGGCCGCTGCCGGCGTATATGCGATTGCACTCAAGTACAGCCAGCTTGTTTATTTTGTGGCGTTCAGCGTGATCACGGCATTTGTGCCCAAACTTGGTGCAAAGGCGGGAGACAGTGCCGCGCTAAGGAAGCTGGTATTACTGTTCGGGGGATTTATGCTGGGCTGCGCGGGGTTTGTTTATGCCGGTTCCGCCTGGTTGTTTCCGTTGTCCATCCCGCTGCTGTTCGGTCCCGGCTATCAGGCGGCGGAGCGGTATCTTCCGCTCGGAGGCGCGGTGTACTGGCTGCTGGCGGCCGTGCTGTTTTTCGCGCATCTGCATGTGCTGACCGGGCGCAGACGTTTTATGCTGTGGCTGGCGGCCGGGGCGGCGGCGCTGCTGCTATGCTTCGGCCTCCGGCACCGCACGCCGGAAGATTTGCAGCTGGCGCAGCTTGCCGTATACGGGGTGTTTGCGGCCGGTTTTGCCGCCGATGCCGCGCTGGGCTTTAGACGGATAAAGGGGAGGGCTATGTATGAGAAATATCCGCAGTAATTCCGGGGAAACGGTCATTTTGCTGCTGTCGTGGCGGGATGTCTTCTCTCCCAAAAGCGGCGGGGCGGAGATATTCACGCATGAAATGCTAAAGCGTTCGGCGAATCCGCGCTTACGTTTTATTCATTTTTCGCCGCGTTTCCCCGGCGCCAAAACGCGGGAAGAGGCGGACGGTGTAACTTACCTGAGAGCCGGCAATACGTTTAGCGTGATCGTGCATGCGATGCTGTACTACTGGCGTCACCGCAAAACCATCGATTTTGTCGTCAATCAATGCAATACCCACCAGTTTTTCACCCGGTTTTGGGTGCCGGGGGTCAAACGCATCTTTTTCATTCACCAGCTAACGAGAGAAATCTGGCTGCAAAACCTGGGTCCGCTGCTGGGCGCCGCCGGTTATGTGCTGGAGCCGTTGCTGCTCCGCTTGGCCAGAAAAGACCGGGCGCTGACGGTTTCTCCCTCGACCCGCAATGATTTGGTGAAGCTGGGCTTTCAGCCCGGCCGGATCCAGATCATTCCCGAAGGGATCGAATTCGAGCATTGGCCCGAGCAGCGCTTTTTGCCCAAGCAGCGGCGGCCTACGTTTCTGTATGTGGGGCGGTTCGTCCAATATAAAGGCATCGATCTGGCGATTCAGGCTTTCGGGCAGTTCAAGCAAAAATACCCCTACGCGGTGCTGTGGATCGCCGGAAAAACCGACAAGGCGTATGTGCAAAAGCAGCTGCGGCCGCTGATGGAACAGTACGGCTTACGGAGCGCGGAAACGGACGACCGTAAGGAAATCGCGCTGGAGGCGGACGTTTTCTTTCACGGCTTTGTCTCGCAGGAGAAGAAGCTGGAGCTGATGAGCCGCTGCCATGCGCTTGTTTTTCCTTCGCAGCGGGAGGGCTGGGGGCTGACCGTGACGGAGGCCGCGGCGGTCGGTACGCCGAGCATCGTCAGCAACACGGCGGGACTGGTTGACGCGACCGATTTCGGCAAATGCGGCTATTTGACGATCCATGGAGACGTGTACGGTTTGGCGGCGCAAATGCAAAGAGTCGTGGAAAACCCCGGCGAATATGAAGCGATCCGCCGGCGGGCGCATCAATTTTCGCGCCAATTTCATTTCAACAATACCGGAGCCGTGTTCGGCCGCTGGATGGACAGCTTGACGAAAGGAGAACAGCATTATGAAGAAAGCGGGGATCGTGTTTACGACGTATAATAACGCCTCCAGTGTGGAGGCGTGTCTGGACAGCTGTATGCGGCAAAACTACCCCGGCCTGGAAATCTTTATTGCGGATGACGGCTCCACGGACGATACGGTCGCGGCCATCCGCAGCAAGGCGTCCGCTGCTCCCTATCCCGTTACGCTGCTCGAACTGCCGCACGGCGAACGCGGCGTGGCCCGGGTCAAGGCAGTGGAAGCGGCACGCCAGGCGGACGCCCATTATTTGCTCGTGATCGATTCCGACATGATTTTGGACGATCATTTGCTGCGCGGCGGGATCGATTACTTCGCTGCCCATCCGGAAGTAGGCGCGCTTGTGGTGCCTGAACAGGCGTTTACGCATGCCGGCAATTTTTTTTCCAAAGTCAAGGTATTTGAACGGAATGTCGTCAACAATGCCGGGGAAGAGCTGGGAAAAAGGTCGATCGAGGCGGCGCGTTTCTGGAGAATGGAAGCTTATGTCTGTACCGGGGGATTTAAGGCGGAGCAGATTTCGTTTGAAGAGATTCAGCCCACCCTCCGCTATCTTGAGCAGGGCGGGATTGTGCGGCGCGCGACGTTCGGCAAACTCTATCATGATGAGAAAAAAGTGCTGCTGCGCGAATTGCTCAGAAAAAAAGCTTACTATTTTTCGGTGATGGACCGTACGTTGACTTCCGAGCCGGGAGGCTTCCGCAAAGCGCTGGAACGCTGGTATTTCTTCCGTCCGGTGCTGTACCGTCCGGCCAACCTGCGGAAATATGCCAAGCATCCGGTATTGACCGCCGCCATGTTGTATATGTATGTATGCTTAAGTTTTATCGGCATCGCAGCTTTGTTGAAATCACGGTTGTTGGGGAGCAAATAGCTGCCGCGGATAGAGGAGGACACCAGTGAAGCGGTGGATTTACATATATCGCTACGATTTGATCGCCGCCGGAGCGATCCTGCTGATTGTTTTATTGTTTTTGGCGCCCATTTACGGCCGGGGGCAAATCGTGTTCAGCGATTTGGCTTTTGGCGGCCGTTCGGACCGTTACATGGAGGAAATTGTCGGCGTTTGGAATGAGCGCTGGTCTACGTCGACCCTGCTCAACGCGCCGAGACTGCTGTATATTTTACCGTTTTATGCATTGTCTCTTGTCTTTGGAGGAAGCGGCCCCGTCCTGCTCAAGTCATTTGTCACCTGTCTGCTGCTGGTATCGGCGCTGTCGATGTACCTGTTTACGAAACGGCTGGTTGGGGTGTACTATTCCGCCGACTTTACGCTGGTACGCATGATGGCCTTGCTTCCGGGGGCGCTGTTTTACGCGCTTAACCCTTGGGTTGTGTTTCGCATTCAGCACATTTATTTATTGTGCGGCTATAGCTTGTTCCCGCTTGTACTGATGCTGTTCTTCAGCGCGTTTGATCCGAAATTTCAGCGCCAGCGGATCGAAAATTACGATGTTCGCAGGCTGTACCGCCGCGACGTGGTTGACTTGTTTCTGCTTGCCATCGTTTTTACCGTCAGCGCGGCGGCGATCCACTACTTTTTTTACGGCCTGATCTATTTGGGGATGTTTGCGGTGTTACTGGCGATCAAGCTGGGCTGGGTTTACCGCAGCGGCGGCTGGTCCGTACTTAAGGCGCTGTACCGGAACTTTCTGCTTAAAGGAGTGATCTTTGGCGTCTTTTTCGGGCTGCTCAGCTTCTATTGGCTGTCCCTGTATTTCGGCAGCATCTTGATGGATGCGCAGGTGTCCCAGAACAACATCAATGTGGTTGACACCTTGTCCCTTTTCAGCAGGAACAGCAGCCTGGTCAATGTGTTGTACTTCATCAGCTACTGGTGGCCGATGTTTCCGCTGGAGCGCTTGCCGCTCTCCTTCTACGTTGGCGGCGGCGTGCTGCTGGCGCTGATCGCCCTAAGCATGCTGACGGCGTCACGCCGGTTTTCCATCATTTTGATGTTTACGCTGCTGACGATGGTGTTTGCGCTCGTGGCGACAGGAGTTAAAATTCCGCTGTTTGCCAAGGCGTTTGTCCTGCTGGTGACCAAGACGCCGATCATCGGCACGATGTTCCGCGATCCGAACAAAATCGTCGGACTTCTCGCCGTCAATTTCAGCGTGCTTTTGTCCTTTGGCGTCATCCGGGCGTTGGAGTGGCTGAAGCCGCCGTGCGTTTCCCGTGTTGTGAGAACGGCGGGGGTGCTCATTGTGCTGGGCTGTTTATGGATTTACGTCAATCCGCTGCGCGAAGAGTTCATTAAAGGCTACTACAAGCCGGTACAAATTCCCGCGGAATACGGCGAACTGGCCGCCAAGCTGACCGATCCTAAGCAACTCGGGAGCAAGGCGCTTTATTTCCCTATCGCCGACAATATGATTCAGAGCTATAACGGTGTAGCTACACCGGAGTGGAATCAAGGAAATACGTTCATGGAAAAAGCGACCGGCGACTTTCAGGTCTATTCTTCGCCCAAAAACACCTTGTTTCACCATGAGGGGAACGCGCCGAGCATTACGTATTATATGAATTTTCTTCAATACTTGCTGGATAACGGGCTAAGCAGCAAGCTGGGCAAGCTGTTTGCGCCCTTCGGCATCGACCAGCTTGTCTATCATCAGGAATACGCCGGACAGGAAGAACGGCAGGCGTTTAACCAAGAGCTGTTGAAGATGCAGGAAGGCTTGGA
This sequence comes from Paenibacillus macerans, assembly GCF_023715465.1. Lineage (GTDB taxonomy): Bacteria > Bacillota > Bacilli > Paenibacillales > Paenibacillaceae > Fontibacillus > Fontibacillus macerans_A. The sequence continues at coordinate 292,886 of NZ_JAMBOE010000004.1, read as the reverse complement.
CAATACGTACAATAACCAATATTTCTCATTGTATCGGCTGGAACATGCGCTGCCCTACATGCATGTCGTCCCGCGCAAGGTGGTAACGCCATACGGCTTCAGCCGCATGGAAAGCTACAGTCATCAACCCGGTTTCGACTTCTCCGCTTTCGGGGTGCTGTTCACTGGCTTAAACCCTTCACTGCCGATTTTGCCGGCCGTGAACCAAGGGGATTATCTGGAGGCCGCTTCCTTTGATGATCTGATGTTGTCCCAGCTTCCCGCTGAATACTACCTGCGTCCGTTCGATGCCATCGAGGACGGGAACGCTTATCTGAAATGGTCGAAAACGCTGGTTTCCAACAATGATTGGCTGTGGTATTTGGCCTCGCAAAATATCGGCAATTATCCTTTTGATATGGATCTGAACGCCGGTACCGCCGTTACTTTTGCTACCAGCAAGCTGGATGTCGCTCCTTATATGATGGACCGGATCAAAGGGAAGACGGTGCTTGATCTTGACGGCATGCTCAGCGGGAACCAATTTTTTACCGCCGATAACCCGGACCTGTTCAAGATTCAGGCGGCTCCCTCAAATACGGCGGAGCGATTGCCCAAACTGTACGGAGAGATTATGAAAGGAGAACCGAAGAACATCTGGCAGGTGGCCAAATCGGGTTTACTGGAGGCGAAGGAAAACAACCCGTATCAATTTTCCATTACGGCGTCAGGCAAGGGGACAAGCCAATTGCATTTCAAGGTCCGTTTTTACGATGAAAACAAAAATGAGCTCGGCATCCATTATGTTGTTGCGCCCACGACGGAAAGCGATTTTGACGGGGCCCGCTTTTACGGGGAATTTATCACGCCGCCCAGCACCGCGCGGATGCGGATCGACCTTTTGACCCGGCAGCGGCCGGAGCAAAATACCTATTGGCGGATTCATGCGATTGATCTGGCCGATCTTGGGGCGTATAAGAAACCAAACACTTTTGTCATGCATAAAACGATGGACAAGCAGCAGCTATCGCGGATCTACGCGCGGGTGCTGGTCAACAAAGCGGGGGGGAGCATCCGTGTTACGTTGCCGGACGGGACGGTCGATGTGCCGACCAAAGACGACAGCATCAATCAGTTTCAATGGGTGGACTTGGGACAGCATCTGCTGCCGCGGGGGGAGGTGAATGTTTCGGTAACCAATGTTCAGGGATTTAATGCCGTCAATACGCTGGCGATTGTTCCTGACGAGAAGCGGGAGGAACTGGCGCTACCCGCGCAGCGGGCGATCGAGCGGGCCAAGCTGTTTTTGGTGCTGGAGGCGGAGCACGATTTTATGGGATTGGGGAACGTGCAAAGCGAACGGGCATACCCGAAATTGAGCTTGGGCCGCGGGATCAGCTATCAGGACGGAGAACTGCGCAGAACCGTGGAAATTTTGCGGGACGGCGATTATTCGGCGGCGCTGCTGGCCAAGTTGCCGTCCGGTCACCGCGGCAAGTTGACGGTAACCTTGACCAATCAGGCGACAGGAGAAGTGATAAAACGCACCGTACAAGCGGCAGGCCCGAGTATACTACGAGCAGAGGATACGGTGGTCGAAACCGATCATTTGCGGGAGACCTTCACCAAAAAGCTGCTTCGCTTGCCCGAGGTATTGACGGATTACGGGCGCCATGAAATCCGGGATTTGCACCTGGCTAAAGGAACTTACACACTGTCGATCGTGTTTGACAGTTCGGTTCCGTCGCTGAGCTCGCCGGCGGATTTTCAACTGCCGAAGCGTGCATCTGGCCAAGCGGTGCAAGCGGCGGCCGCTACGGCGGATGCGCCGTCCGATGCGCCGTCCGATATGCCGCCGGATGCGCCAGCGGGCGCGGAAGAGGCGTGCGTCCGTCTCCCGCTGGGCCGCTCGGAGCTGAAAGCTGCGAAGGGCCAACTGGATATCCGTTATTCGCCCACCGCTTCCTGCGCCTGGTACACCTATGAATCCGGCTTGATGCCCGCGGAAGCGAATGGAGAGTACTTAGTAAGCTTTGACGCTGTATCGGAGAATGCTCCCGGCCGGCATTTGAAAGTGGTGTTTTTTAACGATCAAGATGAAGTGATTGCCACTTCTTACGTTGATGAAGTCGAAGAGAGCTACAAAAACAAGTGGAACCATTATGAGCAGATCTTTACCGCGCCCGAAGGGGCGGCGGGGATGCGGATTCAAGTGCTGGCGAAGGGGGATCGCCGGGACAAAGGATTTTTCCGGATGAAAAATTATTCGGTCATTCCGTATAAGGACATGATTCTGCTCGATCAATTCATTCTTTTTGAAGGGGACGGCAGCGAAGCCTTTTTCACCTCTCCGCCGGATCCGCCCGGGGTGACGGTTCAGCGCATAGATGCGATGAGCCGCAAGTTCACGCTCCGCAATCCGCAGCATGAGCAGGTGCTGATCAATGAGAGTGAGTCGCCCCATCCGCTGTGGGAGTTTGAACTGAACGGAGAGAAGCAACGGGCTCGCATCGCCGTAAACGGGGTAACGACCGGGTTCATCACGAGCGGGAGCGGAAGCGGCAAGATCGTCGTGATTCTCCGCCGCTTCTATCTAGTTGGAATCGTTTTGCTAGTGTTATGCATGGCGGTTGGTGCGGTATGTATTTTTGCGCTGGGCGGGCTGTTCTTCCATAAGAATTATCAACAAGGCCAAAGGCGGTTTTTTTCGTAAAACCTTATAAAGCGTACTTGTACCCGGCTCCCCATACGGTCACAATGTGACGCGGATTTTTCGGGTCGGGTTCGATTTTTTTGCGCAAGCTGGAAATATGCACATCGATGGTGCGGTCCAAGTAGGCGCGGTCGCTGCCCTTAATCCGGTCAAGAAGTTCGTTGCGGGTGAATACTTTGCCGGGAGAACTGGCCAACTGTTTCATAATTTCAAATTCAATATTCGTCACTTCGATCTCTTCGCCGTTTACAAATAAGCTGCGTCTATACTCGTTAACGGCGATGTCGCCTTTTTTGGCCGGAATGTGCGAGGCGTCCAGCGATTCCCGGGCGGTCTGCGATCTTCTGAGCAGCGCTTTGATTCTGGCGTCCAGCTCCTTTAGGCTAAACGGCTTGCACAGAAAATCGTCCGCCCCGTTTTCGAGCGCGCGAATCCGTTCATCAAGCAGGGTGTTGGCCGAAATCATCAGAACCGGTGCGGAAGTATGAGTGTGAAGCGCGCGGACCAGCTCGTTGCCGTCCATCTCGGGCAGCATCAGGTCGATGATGATCACGTCGGGCTCATCTTGCTTCAGCATTTGCATCGCTTCCTGGGAATGATAGAAGCTATTCACCTGGTACCCGTTCTCTTCAAGGAAGAGAGCGATCATATCGGTTAGATTTTTCTCATCATCAACAAGTAGTACTTTAGTATTCATCCATAAGTCACCCTCCTATTCTATGAAATGATAAAGGAAAAATTAATATTTGCAATATATAAAATAACAAAAATGATTAATATTTGAAATATTGTGACAATCATCAATTTAAAGGTGGGAGAAAAAATGCGTCTAATTTTATTGTCAGGCGGTGCGGGGAAACGGCTATGGCCTTTGTCGAACACGAACCGCCCAAAGCAGTTTTTGCCCGTGTTGCGGCATGAGGGGAAGGCGGAAAGCATGCTGCAGCGGGTTTGCCGCCAGCTTACCGACGTGGGGTTGGCGGAGGCGTTGTTGTTTTCGGCCGGCCTCGGACAAAAGGAGCTGATTCAAGGGCAGGTTGGCGATCTGGCGCCGATTCTGGAGGAACCGGAGCGGAGGGACACCTTTCCGGCTATCAGTTTGGCTTCCGTCTACTTGCATAGCAAGGAAGGCTGCGATCCTGACGAAATCGTAGGGGTTTTGCCGGTAGATGGTTATGCGGAGGATTCCTTTTTTCAAGCCTTGGCCAAACTGCCCGGCGTGTTGGCGGGCGCTGGCGCCGATCTGGCGCTTTTGGGCGTTGCTCCCGACGCGCCTGCGGATAAATTCGGTTATATTGTGACGCAGCAACCGGCCGAAGCGGACGGAAGCATGCGGGTCCGGGCGTTTGTGGAAAAGCCTTCCGCGGCTCGGGCCCAAACGTTAATTGACGAAGGAGCCTTGTGGAACTGCGGCGTGTTCGTGTTTCGGCTTGGATTTCTGCTTGACGGGCTTAAGCAAAGGGGCCTGCCGGCAGATTACGATGAGCTGTTCGGCATGTATAAGCAGCTTCCGCGCCAAAGCTTCGACATCGAGGTGGTAGAACGAACGAAGCATATTGTAGCCGTACCTTATCAAGGCCGCTGGAAAGATATCGGCACATGGAATTCGCTTTCGGAAGAAATGGAGCAGCAGGTCAGCGGGAGCGGTTACGTCTGTCCCGATTCATCCGGCTCCCGTATTGTCAATGAGCTGGACATCCCCGTAGGCGTATGGAGAGTGCCCAATATCGTCGTGGCCGCAGGACCTGACGGGATTCTGGTCACCGACCGGGAAGCGTCGACCGGCATTAAAGATATGGTGGATCAAGTCGAAATCACCCCCCGTTTCAAAGAAACCTGGTGGGGCCGGAAGACGGTGTTGACCGCAAGACAAGCGGGAGAAACGGAATCAGTGACCAACCGGGCCGTTATTTCCGCAGGCCGTTTTATCGGTTATCATGAACATGAGCGGCGCAAAGAAATCTGGATCGTGATTGCCGGCGCGGGCGAAGCGTGTATTGACGGCCAACCGTTTCCCGTAGAAGCGGGAAGCGTTGTTGTCGTTGAGCCCGGCATGAAACATGCGCTGTTGGCGTACAGCGATCTGGAATTGATCGAATTGCAAATCGGTCTAAAAATCGAAGACAGCGACATTATCCGTTATGCCGCTCCTTGGATGGCGAAGGAGGGAAAGGGGGAAGAGCAAAACCATGAAGTGCCGGCCAGGCGGTAAAACCGGACAAGCGGTTGGCGAATGAGAGAAAAAATGGCTGAGGAACAACACGACATTGATACGTACTACTTGGAATCATTTCAGGAAGGTATCATTAAATGCGATACTAGGGGTATGATCGTGTTTATGAACCGCAGGCTCAAAGCCCTGTTCGGCTTGGAAGAGATGTCGGGGCAGGACATTTCGGTTTTTACAAAAGCGTTGGATGCGAACATTCAGCAGGAGGAGCATAAGCTTACCAAGACAATACAAGCGTTTCGGAGAGGAGAGGTGTACAGGAACGAAGGGGAATTCCTATATGCCAAAGGGCCTAGGCGTTTATTTTCGTTTTATGTGAATCCTGTGTTGGATGAAGCGCAAACGGCGTGCTATGGGTATTTATTAGTATTTCGGGAATGCGGCGAAGAGGAGGCGGCCGATAAGCAAAGACGCGAAATGATCAGCGTGGTCTCCCATGAATTAAGGACACCCCTGACGACGCTGCTGGGTTATGTGGAAATGTTGATGCAGTACGATATTTCCGCACAAAACAGGCGGCGCTACATGGAAATCATTTTTGCGGAAGGGAACCGGCTGTCCAATCTGCTTGAGGATGTTTTGGACAGTGAGCGGCTGGAATCGGGAGTGTTTAACTATCATAAAACTTATGTACCGCTGGTGGAGCTCATTTACGAAGTGGCCGAACGGTGGAATTTGAAATCATCGCATCGCATTCACGTGGACTCCGAGGTTGAAGACGCTTTTATCTATGCGGACCGGATCAGAATCACTCAAGTCTTTGACAATTTAATCAGCAATGCGCGTAAATATTCTCCCGGCAAAGAATTTGTATTCATCCGAATCGCGGAAGAAGCAGGCGATTATGTCATCGAGGTGACGGATTGCGGAATAGGGATTCCCGTAAAGATGCATGCGCGGCTGTTCGATAAGTTTTATCGAGTCAGCCATTCCGGCTCCCGCCAAATTAAGGGCAGCGGTTTGGGACTTTATATCGTTAAAAAAATTGTAACAGACCATGGAGGGACAATTAGCGTAACCTCGGAAGTAGGGCGAGGAAGCACATTCCGCTTGCATATGCCAAAACCCGTTCACTTGGATTAAGTCTTATTTGTACATATAAAAAACAAAAAAAGCCTTCTGTTCGGTAGCTGGCTGCCATCCTTGCGGGAAGGCCCTTTAGCTTTGCGTCGCTGCCTTTCGACAGGTTTGCCGTTTATCGTAGCTGCTTTTTCACAAAAAGTATCGTATCACGATTCCAAAAAACATGCAATCCATTTCCTGGTAAGCCGGGTGCGCAAGATTTCTCTTGCCACCCTTGGAATATTAAGGTATGATAGTGTCCTTCTTGCAAATCGCCTTGACTGAAGTGGACGGGTCCGCCGTCTATGAGGGGATTAAAACTCCCTCTAATTATGCTTATCGGAGGTGTTTAACCGCATGCTTTATTTCACGCTGGCTTCCAAAGCCTATGCCCGCAATTTGCAATACCGCGGAGCCCATATGGTGCACAACCTCGCGAGCGCGATGTTCGGATTTATGTACGCGTGCATCTGGATTGGGCTGGGAAAGGACCACTCGCTGGGAGAGTACGGAACGCAGGGGATGGTGAATTACATCGCCTTCACCCAGGCATGTCTGTGGATCACCAGTTTCATTACAAGTGGGCTGGGCATACCCCAATCCGTCAGGACCGGGCAAATCGCGCTTGACCTGATGCGTCCCGTCCATCTGTTCAGCCATACGATGGCCAGGGAATGGGGGCAAATCGCCTACCAGTTCGTTTACAAATCCATCCCGATCTATCTCCTGTATTTTTTCGTTTTCTCACTGCAAGTTCCGAATCAATGGACCGCCATTCTGTACACCGTGTTAGGGCTGCTCGGAGCTTCCTATCTGTCGATTTGCATAAACTATTTGATCGGCGTAAGCGCCTTGTGGACGACGGAATCGTCCTGGCTCTATTGGGCCAATAGTGCGCTGATCAATTTGCTCGCCGGCTTTTTCATCCCGCTGGAATGGCTGCCCGGACCGCTGGCAAACCTCGCCTGGATGTCGCCTTATCCCTACCTGCTGTACGTTCCCACAACGATTTATCTTGGAACAGGAAGCGGCTCCGCCTTATGGGGAACGCTGATTTGGTGCGTCCTGATGACCGCCTGCTGTCTGCTGGCGACCCGGCTGCTGCGGCGGAAATTGGAGGTGCAGGGCGGATGAACGAAAGGAAGAGTCCTGGGACTGAAAACGAGCAGAAGCCTAAGAGCGGGCAGAAGCCAAAGAACGGGCAGAAGCCTAAGAGCCGCATAGACGGCACACACGAAATGAACGATAACCTTAGCGGCAGCGGCGGACGATTCTCGAAGGTCACTACCGGCCCGGCCAGGTCCACCGGCGTGAAGCCGACGTCATGGCTGAACCTGTACCGGCTGCTGATCCGTACGAGCATCAAAAGCCGGATGCAATACAAATTGAATTTTTTGCTGGGCACGGTGCTGGCCGCGTTGATCCAAATCTCCGAATTTTTGATGGTCGCGATCGTTCTGGACAAGTTCGGTGCCATCCAGGGCTGGTCGGTTTACGAGATCGGGTATCTGTTTGCGGTGATGACCTTGTCCAAAACGCTGTACCGCACGTTTGCCGATGAGGTGCACCATCTGGAAAAATACCTGGTCGGCGGAGAACTCGACCAGTTGCTGACGCGGCCGATGCCGGTGCTGCTTGCTTTAATGCCGCAGAATTTCCGGCTGATGCCCGGCGAACTGCTGCAGGGCGGTTTTATCCTGTGCTGGTCGCTCGGCGCGATGATGCATAGCGGACAAGTAGGCTGGACCGCGGTGCCGTTTACGCTGTTCATTATCGTTACCGGCGCAGTCATTTTGTTTTCTATCGGACTCGCCACGGCTACGCTCGGTTTCTGGACGACCCGGATCAGCGAACTGCAAAATTTCACCGAGGATGCCGCCCACACGGCGGCCAGGTACCCGCTTACCCTGTATCCGAAATGGATGTCTTCGCTATTTTTGTTCGTGATCCCGGTCGGCTTTGTCAATTACGTACCATCGCTGTATATTTTGCGGGGCGAATGGGGGCCGTGGATCCTTGCGGCGACGGCCGGGGCAGCGGCGGTTTGTCTAGCCGCCAGCCTAAGGTTCTGGCAGTTCGGCATCACTAAATATCAAAGCACGGGGAGCTAAGCGTCCAGGGAGAGCAAGTACGGAGGGCCGTAAGTACAAGGAGCTAAACGTACGAGTGAGCGAAAGCATACAGGAACCGAAAAGGAGGGAGCGGCTTATGATCGAAGCCAGCCATTTATATAAAGAGTTCAAAACGCCTGTCGTGCGGGAGGGGAAGCTGTCCGGACTGCGCACGTTGTTTTCGCGGGAATACCGGCTGAAAGAGGCGGTCCGGGGCATCAGCTTTAAGATCGGGCGCGGGGAGTTTGTCGGCTACATCGGGCCTAACGGGGCGGGCAAGTCGACGACGATCAAAATGCTCACCGGCATTCTGCACCCGACCTCAGGCACGGTTACGGTCGGCGGCCTGAACCCCCACCGCGACCGGCGGCGAGCCGTCCGCAGGTTGGGCGTCGTGTTCGGGCAGCGCAGCCAGTTGTGGTGGGATTTGCCCGTAAAGGATTCCTACGACATCCTGGCGGAAATGTACGGTGTAAGCCCGGCGGAAAAACGGGAGCGCCTGGACCGGTTTGCCGAGCTGCTGGATCTGCGCGAGTTTTGGATGACGCCGGTGCGCAAGCTGTCGCTGGGCCAGCGGATGCGGGCCGACATTGCGGCCGCCATGCTGCACGACCCGGATCTGCTGTTCCTCGATGAACCGACGATCGGCCTTGATGTGCACGCCAAACGCAACATCCGGCAGTTTTTGCAAACTTTAAACAAGGACTTCGGGAAAACGATCCTGCTCACCACGCACGACATGGACGATATCGAGCAGCTGTGCAGCCGCGTGATGGTGATCAATCACGGGCAGCTGGCCTATGACGGAACGATCCGCTCGCTGCGTGACATGATCGGCTTGCCAACGGTATTCCGCGTAAAGTTCCGCGGCGGGTTTCGAGTGCCGGAGCAATGGAGAGAGGCGGGACATGTTACCGAGAACCTGGAGGAAGGGATCAAGGCGCGGCATGTTGCCGGTTCCCCGGATGGCGCTGCCCGGGCCGGATTCGTTCAGGCGGCGGCGGGTTCGAGGGCCGGCCGGGCCTCGCCTGGCCCATCCGGCCTGCCGTTTCGCGTCACCGGCATAGAGGAGAACATGGTCATCGTCGAAGCAGACCGGCGTGAGATCGGCACGATGGAGATCATCCGGGAGCTTGGCGGCTGGGGAGAAATCGACGACGTCGACATGGAGGAGCCCGATTTCGAGGAAGTTATCCGCAGCTTTTCGGCGCCGTAGGTTCGCTGAGCTGCTGCTGGCCGTGGTGACTAGTGAAGCGGGCCGTCGAAGGGCAGTGGCAACGAAGGCGGCAGGGCTGTGACGGCTCTTGCAGTGACAGATGGAGCGAGGAGCACTCGTGTAGCGACAACTCATTGTAAAGACGATTGGTGTAGCAGTGACTAGTGCTCGGCTGCGGGTCCAACCACATCCGGCAAGCGGCTAACGGACCGGAGCGACGTTATTTGTCCCCAAGTAGGGAGTTTTAATTTCTAAACGGACAGAGGTGCACTTATTCACTCAAAAAAAGCTGAAAACGGGCTCTGTAATGCCAAATAAGGTCTGTGGTGTCCGTTACATTCTCCAGACTGCTGATTTTGCCGAAATAGCGGCGCTGGTGTCCGTTAGAATCGGCAGACGCCGACGTTTGGGATAGGTGAAGCCCAGTCTCGGATAGATACAGCCAATCTCCCATAAACTATGTCCGATCGAAGGGAAAAATAATGAAGAAGCCGGCTATGAGTTACGAAGTGATAGTCACGAAGTGATGTTGTAAAGTTACAAAGCGATAGGAGTGAAAACGTGAAGAAGCTAGGGCATCTTACGTTGCTGGTGAAAAATTACGATGAAGCGATTGAGTTTTACACGAAGAAGGCGGGTTTCATCCTGCTGACGGATAACGCGTTCGGAGGCGGGATGCGTTGGGTGACCGTCGCTCCGGCTCAAGATGCCGGAACGGCGATCGTGTTCGTCGAGGCCGACACGGCCGACAAAGCGGCCAGAGTAGGCAGCCAGGCGGCCGGCCACGTTTTTCTGACCGTTCAGACCGACGATTGTTATCGCGATTACGAGAAGATGAAGGCAAACGGGATCAAATTTTTCGGTGAGCCCAAGGAAGTGCCGTGGGGGATCGAGGTTGTATTCGAGGATCTTTACGGAAATCGCCTGGACTTGGTCCAACATAACGGAATGTAACAAGCGGGCCATGGTTCGAATCTCCCGAACCATGGCCCGCTTGTGTTTTTCACTTACTTGATCTTGATCGTGTGAACGGCGGTGCCGGTGGCGCCGTCATCATCGGTGACCGTCAGCGTGACGGTATAGGTTCCGGCGCGGTCAAAGCGGTGCTTCACTTTCGCCCCGGATGCGCTGCCGCCGTCGCCGAACTGCCAGCTGTAGCTGACGATGCTGCCGTCCTCGTCCGAGGAGCGTCTGCCGTCGAACTCAACCTGCTTTCTCTTCTGCGCGTGATCAACGGCCTTGATCACGGCTTTGGGGGCCAGATTGTCGTCCGGCGGATTTTGCCCGGGGTCATCCGGGTCTTCCCCGGGGTCTTCGCCCGGATCTTCACCCGGCGGGTTGCCGCCCGGCGCGGCGACGAACAATCGGCCCGGGGCCTGGAAGTCGCCTTCATTCCCGGCTTCGTCCCGCACGCTGACGACGATCACCCCGCCGTCAAGCACAAGCGATGCCGGCGTGACATAAACGCCTTCATAATGCCCCGGCGCAGTTTCGTCCAGAGCGATTCCGTTGCCGCCGCTGCTCGCCAGCGACACCGGCAGCTCGATGCGGAACGAGGCATCCAGCCCCGGAACGCTGTCAAAAGATACAGCGAGCGCTTCGCCGGCTGTCAAATGTACGTCTGCGGCCGGGGAGAGGCCCGTGATTTCGGGCAGCTCAAGATCGACATAAACGGCCCGGGTGACCGTCGTTTCGTTGCCGGCCAGGTCGGTGGCCGTAACCGTAACGAGATTTTCGCCGGCATTAATCAGCAAACGGTGGGCGAAGGAACCCGCGTCGCCGACGGAAACTTCTGCTCCGTTAACGGTCAGCGTGCGCAGGAACTCGTCCAGCGCGGCACCGGCCACATTCAGCACTTCCGAATTGGTGCGGAATCCGTCTCGCGGCGAAACGATGTCGAGCTGCGGTGCGGCGTTATCGAGCGTCACCGTCAACGGGAGTGAACGGTCGGTCGTTTTGCCGTTCACCACGACCTCCGCGCTCAGCTCGTTCACGCCGGGATGCAGTTCGATATTCAAGCTGAACTGCCCGTTTTCCACGGCCGCCGTACCGGCCGGTTCCGTGCCGTTGTACAGCTTAACCGTCGCTTCATTCGCTGGCGACGTTCCCGTTACGGCAATCGTCGGCTGATTCGTAAAGGAGCCGGCCGCCGGCGAAGTGATGACCGGCGCGTTCACCGGGTAGCGCACGATGGCGCGGATCATGATGTTGCCGTCTTCCTCGTCCGTCTGGCTCCAGACGCCGCTGACCCGCTGCCAGCTGCGGCTGGCGTTCGGACCGTTCTCATCGGCCGCCAAACCCGGCGCGCTGGTGCCCGCCAACGTTTGGAGATACACGATGTAGAAATCGCCCTCGACCGTCACCGGCTCCGGCAGCGCAAGCGTTGTCCACTGGTCGTTGCGCAGCGCCGTGCCGTCAAACGGTCCCGCCAACTGGCGGCCCGGCGATCCGTCCGGCCCGGAGGCGTCGAATACGGCGTACTGGAACGCCGTTCCGCCCGGTACGGGCCATTGTTCGTTCCAGAACCGGATAGAGGCGCCAGTCACTTGTGCCGCACCGGATTCCGGCGTCATCCTCACCGCCCAGGCGTTGCCTGTGGAGTTAAAGGACCAGGCGTTTTCCGCCGTGCCGTCGTCGTAGCCGATTTCGCCCGGCAGGCCGATGAACGGCTTCAGCGCGAGCGATCCGTCGGCGCTGCCGTCCGGCGGCACGGTAACGGTGATCGTGCCGCTGTAATAGTCGCTCGCCGTCACCGACAGCGTGTACGTTCCTTCCAGCACCTCCAGCGAGAAGCCGCCGTCCTCTCCGGTACGCAGCGGGGCGATCGCCGCGTCCTCAAGTACGATTACGGTAGCGTCCGCGACCGGTTCCCCGCTGCGATCGTCGGTAATCGTGCCGGCTATTTGCCCTTTCGGGACCGCCTGCAAATTGAAGTTGGCTTTCGCGCTCTTCTGATCTTCAATCTTGACCGGCAACGTTTGCGGGTAATAGCCGTAGGCTTCCGCTTTTAACGTATAATCGCCGGCCACATGGGTCAGGCTGTATTTTCCGGACGCGGGGTCCGTTTTTACGGAACGTCCCGTTTCCACGACCGTCACGGTTGCGCTGGCCGGCAGGCTGCTGACGCCGGCTTCGCCGCTGCCCTCCGTTTTGCCGGCCGCTTCGTTATATTCGCTTTTGGTGGTGCGAATCAGCTTGTAGGCGGAGCCGGGTTTGTCCGCTTTGGATTTTTGCGCGTTGATCTCGGCAACCACGTCTTGGGCAATCTCCGTCTCCGGCGCATTCACACTGAGCACCTGGACGTTGTCGATATACCAGCCCGCCTTCGTGACGCTGTTATCCGTCTTCAGCCGGAAGCGGATTTTTGCCGCTCCGCCGGCATATTCGTCCAGGCTGTAGTATACGGGGCTCCACTGCTTGCCGTTCGTGCTGTGCGAAAATCTGCCCAGCTGGGCCCAGGTCGCGCCGCCGTCGGAGCTGGCTTCCACGTATCCGAAATCATAGTTACTTTCGATTTCAAACCAGTGGTCGAATGCCAGCGTGGCATTGTCCACCCCGCTCAGATCGATGGCGGGGGACACGAGCGAGTAGTCCGCTCCATTCGCGTAGGTCCCGTCAAGATCCGTGCCCCACACGTTCGGGGGAGATACGGCGCTGCTCGGGCCGGGGGCGGACGGTGTGCCGCGTTCCCATTCGTCCTGCGTGCCGCTATGGGTCCAGCCGCCGTCGTCGGCGCCGTCAAAATCGTCGCTGAACAGGCTGACCGGACGTTGGATCGTCAGGGCGATTTCATTTGATTTTTCGCTTTCGTTGCCGCTGTAATCGGCCGCGGTGACGGTGTAGTAATACGTGGCTCCGGTCACGGTGGAAGCGTCCGTATAAGCCGTTTCCGCCGTCGTGGCGATCGCTTTGTATCCCGTTCCCGAAGTCACGGAGCGATACACCGTATATTCTTTCACGTCTTCATCAGCCGGGGCGGACCAGGAAAGCTCCGCGCTGCCGACGAAATTGACGGAACCGCTAAGCCCGCCGGGAGCCGCCGGAGCCACGTCGTCCGGAGCTTGCAGCGACAGGTCGTCAAGATACCAGCCGGCTTTTTGCACCGAACCGTCGGACGTTAGATTGAATTGCAGGTAAACCTGCTGGCCGGCATAAGGGCGAAGGTCGATATATTGCGTTTTCCAACCGCCGCTCGTTCCCGTAAATTCGGCCACCGGCGCGAAAGCGTAATCGCTGTCTTCGGAGGCGATATACACTGTGCCGTAATCCCGGTTATTTTCAAGATCGTACCAATGTTTAAAAGAAAGCAGCGCCCCTTCCGGGCTTCCCGTCAAGTCGATCGGAGGCGCCAGCAGGTAGGAGTTGGCGTTGGCGGCGTAAGTGCCGGTCAGGTTCGTCGCGTACACTTTTTCCCCGGAATGGGCGCTGCCTGGGCCGCTAACCGGCGTTCCCCAGGCCCACGTGTTTCCGGTTCCGCCGGTCGCGTATCCGATCGCATCGGTCTCAAAATCCTGCTCGTATCCGGGCTGAATTCCGGCCGACACGGTCACGGAATACGGGTCGCTGTCAAAGCCGTTGCCCCCGTAATCGCTGACCCTGATGTAATATTCGAGCCCCGCGGTTCCGACCAGGAAGGACGGGACGGTGGCTTCATAGACGCCGTCCTGGCTCGTGCCCGACACACGCGTCGCCGGCAGGTATAAATAATGGCTGGTTCCTGCCTCCCGGGCGTAAAATTCAACCGAGGTCACAGCGATATTGTCGGTCACATGGGCGGTTAACGTTACGTCGAAACCTTCATATATTAATGATGGCGGAGTATGCTCCAGCACCGGCTCTTCGAAATCGTCACCGGCGGTTACGACCCGGCCGGACACCGATCCGACCCCTTCGAGCACGGAACCGACAGCATCCAGCGCGTTAACGATGCCATGGCCGTACCCATTGTTCGGCGTGCTCGGGAACTGGCTGTCCGTGCGCGGTGTCGCCGTGTCGGTCAGGATTTGTTCGAGATCGTCCACCGTCAGCGAATGGTTGGCCTGCAGCAGCAGCGCGGCGATCGCGGTCGTATGCGGACCGGCCATCGAGGTGCCGTTCCAGCCGCCTTCATAACCGCCGCCGGGTACGGAGGAGCGGATGTTGACGCCCGGTGCGGAAACCTCCGGCTTGATCTCGCCGTAAGGCGAAGGGCCAAGTAAGGAGAAACTGGCCAGTTTGCGGTTGATGTCCGTCGCCCCTGTGGCGAATGCCTCCGGATAGTTGGCCGGATTGGCGACGGAACCGGGACCGCCCGGATTGGTGAGAGTCGTATTTCCGGCTGAAAATTCGGGGAAAATCTGCGCGTCCCGCCAGGCTTGCACGATCGGGCGGAACCATTCGTCCACCCCCGAGCCCCCGCCCCACGAGTTGTTGACGACGTCGGGAGCCAGTTCGGGATGGAGATTCCCCTGAGCATCTACCGGAGCGAGCAGCCATTGCCCGCCGTCCAGGATGATGGCGTCGGTGGTCGACGGGTTAAAAATGCGCACCGCGATCCATTTTGCCCCGGGCGCTACGCCGATCTGGTTCGAGCCGTCCGGCTCCGATCCGACCATCGTGCCCATCGTGTGGGTTCCGTGCCCGTCGGTGTCCGCCGGGAGCGTGGCGTGGCTGTGCGGATCGTACCAGTTTAGCTCGGGATCGACGATGTTCCCGGAAGCATCGAACCCGCGCCATTTAGCGCGCAAAGCCGGATGGGTGTATTCTACGCCGGAGTCGAGGTTGGCGACGACGATCCCGCTTCCGTCAATGCCTTGGGCCCAGACCTCGGGGGCGTTGACCTGGGCGATGTTCCATTCGACGCTGCTCGGCTTGACAGCTGCCGCCCCGGCGTTATCGGCCGCGGCATCCTTGATGGGTGTCCCTTGACCGGCCGCAGCCTCCTGTTTGTCGATTTCCACCTTATCCAGAAACCGTTCTTCGTTGGGGAGAATCTTTTCTACTTCAGGAAACAGGGCGACTTGGTCAAGCACCTCTTTTGTGCTTGTCACCGCCATGGCGTTTACGATAAAGTAGCTTTTATAATCTTTAACCTCTCCGGACTTTTGCTCCTGACTCAAATAGTTATCCAGGCTGACCTGGGTGCGTGAAGCCGTTTCACGCAGGGCGCTGATGACGGAAGTCCGGGCCGACATTTTAGCGGCCGAAGGCGTCGCTTTTTCGGTTGCGGCTTTTTGCAGGGCCAGCTTGGAAACCGAGGCTGTATCGGTTTGTTCTTTTAATTTAACGAGATAAGTCACGTAATCGTCCTGCTTGAACTGCGTCGTCAGTTTGCCATCAATTTTGGCTTCGGCGATGTGCGGCGCGCTGGATTTTAGACTGGTTTTGGCCGCAGCGCCGCTGGTTTCGGCATAGGTCGCAGGAACAAAAGTAAGCACAAGGAGGATCGACATACCGAGTGAGAAATTTTTACGGAATCTTTTGAATCGGATCAACTTCTTCACTCCCTTTACTAGGTTAATGGTTCTTTCGAAAAATCCTCTTGTGGCAGCCCGGAGAATTGCCGGCTGTCAGTTAAAAACGGACACGACCTGAGCGACTTTGCGAAAAAAGACAAATGATATCTACGTAATTCCAAGCATCACCTCCTTTCATGGGAGAAAAATTAACATCAGTAAATCTCTGAGTTGGGAAAGAGAGTAACTTCGGGTAGCGGGCAGTAGAAATTTGGCGTTTGGGCCCGGTTTATAACACAAGCCGAATGGGACATAACCAAAACGTGAAGCGGAAAACGGTGAGGTATCGGCGATAAATTCAGGCTTTCGTTGAACTACCGATGATGTTGAGGTTGGTCGAATTATAAAATCGATAGGAAAAGTAGGTTATTTTCAATAAAAAATAAAAACAGGTAAATAATGGTTTGTATTGGAAATAGTATATCTTTGAAAATGAAAATGTACAAGTAGGATTTTACAAGAATATACATATTTTCATAGAAAAATAGGAATATTTTACTATATCATTTGACATTTAGTTGAATTTGTATGTTAGATATATTGACATCTGGCGTTTTTCGTTTTACATTAATTACAAAATCGATAGTGCGCGAATGAGGGTCATGGGAGAGTCCGCTTGGGATAGGCGGCACCGAAGGAGCAAATAGCCGGCCGTGCGGGGCGGCTTTGAATCTCTCAGGTACAAGGACCATGGCCTGACGCGACTCTGGAGAGAGCGAAAGCCACCCAAGGGGTACGTGTTTCCGGCTCACGGACACATTAAACTCTCAGGTAACGGGGACAGAGAGAAGGCAGCAGGCCTTTTTTCTGTCCTTTTTAACGTTGAGGACTGTCATGTTAGGGGAAACTGAAAGTAAGATTTTTACAAAATGGTGAAAACAAAGATTTGGGGAACGGGGAAGATGACCATGCGTTTTAAAAATGTATTTTCGATTATTGGTCCGGCGATGATCGGGCCGTCCAGCTCCCATACCGCGGGGGCGGTGCGGATTGGGCGTTTTGCCCGGCAGCTGTTGGGAGAGGCGCCTTACGAAGCGCGGATTTGTTTCTACGGCTCGTTTGCGGAAACGTATCAGGGGCACGGCACGGACCTGGCCATCGTCGGCGGGATTTTGGATTACCGCACGGATGACGAGCGCATCCGCAATTCGCTGCAAAACGCGGAAGAAATGGGGATGAAGCTTGATTTTACAACCGGTGTTCAGCCGGGGACCCATCCCAATACGGTAAAAATCGCGCTCACCGCCGGAAATGGCAAGGCCGAGGTGACGGGCGCGTCGATCGGCGGCGGGAACATTGCGATTCAGGGCATCAACGGGTTTGAGGTGAAGTGTTCGGGCGAACTGCCGACGCTTGTGATCGAGCATGCCGACCGCCAAGGCATGTTGGCCGGCATCACCGCGCTGTTCAGCCGGGAGGACGTAAACATCGGCTATATCATTACCGACCGGAAAGGAAGGACCGAAGAAGCTCTGACCGTCGTCGAAGCGGATGGCGCGATTCCGGGCACTCTTATTGATGAGGTTAAAAAGCTTCCGCACGTAAGCCGGGTGGCTTACATCGATTTAACATAAAGTGAAGGAGTAGATAAACATGCGTTTTCGGAATTTGCGGGAGCTCGTCGCTTTGTGCGACAAGGAGTCCCTGACGATTTCGCAGGTCATGCTGCAGGATCAGGCGGCGGAAAGCGGCCAGAGCGAAGCGGAAATCATGGCAGCGATGGCTGAGTATTATCAAATTATGAAAGAGGCCGTGCACAGAGGTTTGACGGAGCAAATCACTTCAACGAGCGGGCTGACGGGCGGCGATGCCAAAAGGGTAAACGAATACCGCGGCAACGGGGAGCCCGCCGTGGGGGACATCGCCTGCCAGGCGATGGCTTACGCTTTGGCGGTTTCCGAGGTTAACGCCTCGATGGGGCGGATCGTGGCCACCCCAACGGCCGGTTCCTGCGGCATCATTCCGGGGGTGTTCGTCAGCGCCCAGGAGCGCTTCGGCTGGGAGGATGAGCAGCTTGTGCGCGGTTTGTTCTGCGCCGGGGCGATCGGGTATGTGATCGCCAACAATTCGTTTATCTCCGGCGCGGAAGGCGGATGCCAGGCGGAAATCGGCTCCGCGATCGGCATGGCGGCGGGCGCGATGGTTGAGCTGCGCGGGGGAACGCCGGAGCAGGCGGTGCACGCCGTCGGCTTGGCGCTGAAAAATACGCTGGGCCTGATCTGCGATCCGGTTGGCGGCCTGGTGGAAATCCCCTGCATCGTCCGCAACGGCTTCGGGGCGGTAAATGCGCTCGCGGCCGCCGATATGGCGCTTGCCGGCGTGCGCAGCGCGATTCCGTCCGACGAGGTCATCGACGTCATGCTGGAGGTCGGCTCCGCAATGCCCAGCCGGCATCGGGAAACGGCCCAGGGCGGCCTGGCCCAAACGCCGACCGGCCGCAAAATTATGAAGGAGCTGCGGAACCGGAGAAAATAAGAAAACGAGAGTCCTGGTCCTTGTAAAAGGGGGCCGGGACTTTTTTTGTGTTGAGGCTGCGCTTCTAACGGACTCCAGCGACCTTAAACCGCCCAGAATGAAGGCGAAAAAATTCTAACGGACCGAGAAGACGTTATTTCCTTCAAACCGGCGTAAAACATGTCATTTTGAGCCAAATAACATCATCTGTGTCCGTTAGAGCGGGAAATACCAGGGAAATAAGCGAATAACGTCTCTCCTGTCCGTTACGGGAGCTGTCGTTTGAAGCACTTCATCTCAGGTCGAGAAATTTTCAAAATTTTTTTGCAAAAAATACCTTGCCATCCGTCTTTGGAAGGAGTAAAGTAAAATCGACTAATTGACTATATTCATATTTCGGTCAATTGGTCATTTCTTGGAGGGAGGCGCGATGGGGATTGGCTCAAATCAACCGGCGGGAATTGGTGATTGAAGCCGCCGTGAAATGTTTTTCGCTGTTTGGCTATAAGGCGACGACGATGGAGCAAGTGGCTAAAATCGCCAATGTAGCCAAGGGGACCATTTATACTTTTTTCACCAACAAGGAAGAGCTGTTTGATGAAATTCTACTTTCCATCATTGCGGATATGAAACAGCTCACAGCGCAAAAGGTGGATGTGAACAAGCCGTTTTTCGAGAACCTCTATCAAAGCATGGATGCCTTGCTGGAGTTCAGACGCGAACATGAGCTGTTGGCCAAACTGTTTCAGGAGGTGCGCAATTTCGGCACCCAGCAGGCGCGGGAAGGCTTGGAAAAAATCGAAAACGCCATTCTGGATTATCTGGAGCGGCAAATCACGCTGGCCGGACAGCGCGGTGAAATTCGCGCTTTTGATCCGAAGGTCGTCTCTTTCGTCATGCTGAAGTTGTACATAGCGTTAACGTTGGATTGGAGCAAAAACCACGAGCCGCTGGACAAGGAGCAGATCAAGGAGTCCTTGCGGATTTTGCTGGCGGGAGGCCTGTCGGCAAATCGGCCGGTCTATTAACTATTAACGGTTCAAATTTAAGCGAGATGATATTTGGAGGGGTAGAGGAAGATGGAAAAACTAAAAGTGCTGATTATACCCAGGGTGTTAGTTTATGTTGCGATCGCTTTGCTCATTGCGGGTGGGGTCTGGATTCTGAACTCGAACCAGATCACTTCCGGCAGGGAAAAAGCGAACCGCCCGACGGCGTTTATCGAGGCCAATCAATCGAGCGCGAGCTTTAAAGTCGGCGGGCGGATCGTCGAGCTGCTGGTGGAGGAAGGCGATGATGTCAAAAAGGGGGATATCCTGGCCCAGATCGAAAGCGATGAGGTCAAAGCCAAGGTATCCCAGGCCCAGGCGGCGGTGGCCGCGGCCGAAGGCCAGATCGGGCAAGCGGCAGCTTCCGTGAATGCGGCGAAATCGAAAAAAGCGGAGGGTGAAAGTGCGGTTTTCCTGACGGCGGAAACGATCGACAAACAGATCGCGCAGGCGCAGGCGGTGGTTCAGGCGGCCCAGGCCAAGGTTAATGGACTCAAAGCGGGAGCGCGCCCGCAGGAGCTGAAGCAGGTGAAAGTCCAGATGGAAGCGGCCAAAAAAGCTTACGATATCGCCAAGGACAATTTGCAGCGGACCTCAGGCTTGTTTGCCGAAGGGATAGTCAGCCAGGCCGATATGGACAAAGTGAACCTCTCCTATACGCAGGCGGAAGCGTCTTACAACGCCGCGGTTGAACAAAACAACTTGGCGAAAGAAGGCGCCCGCCAGGAGGAGATCGACGCCGCCGAAGCCCAGCTTGAGCAGGCGAAAGCAGCTTTGGCGCTGGCCGAGGCCAACAAGGCGCAAATCGAGATTAAGCGGCAGGATGTGGATGCGGCGGCGGCGATGATCGAGCAGGCCGAGGCGGCCCAGCGGACGGCCGAGTCCGGCAAGAAGCAAGCTTCCGCGGCGCTGCAGGAAGCCCAAACTTATTTGGGTTACACGAAGCTGGTTGCCCCCGTAGACGGAGTTATCGTGTCCCAGTCGGCGGAGCTCGGCGAAATCGTAGGTTCCGGGTTCCCTGTTTTCACGGTTCAACAAACCGATGCCGTTAAGACGGCGAAATTTTATCTGCCCGAAACCGAGATGGCCGGCCTGAAAAAAGGCGATATCGTTAACGTGAAGCTCGTATCCGACGGCAGCATGCAACAGGCTAAGGTTGTTACGGTAGCACAGGCGGCGACGTTCGCTTCGCAAAAGGCGACGCAAAATACGGGTGATCTGGACATTCGCTCCTTCGGCATTAAAGTTCAATTTATCGATTTGCCGGACACCGCTGCGACCGGGATGACCGTGGAATGGTACGGCAAGGACGGCGAAACCTCCGGCCAGGGAGGAACTGCGGATCAAGCGGACAAAGCGGGTGAAGCCCAGTGAACGGAAGGATTACGATAGGCTCCATGCTGGCGGAAGAATGGAGGAATATTTTCAGAGACCGGGTGGTTTTCGTCATCCTGTTGATCGGGCCGATTTTTTATACGTTTTTTTTCGCCTCCCTTTACAGTCATCGGGCTGTTTTGGATGTGCCCACGCTCATTTACGATGAAGATCAGAGTCAATTAAGCCAGGAAATCATCCAGGCGCTGGATGCTCATCAGTCAATCAAAATCGTTGGGGAAGTCCATTCGAGCCAGGAACTGCGGCAAGCGATCGATAACGGCAAAGCCAGAGCCGGGGTGATTATCCCGGCCGATCTGGAAGCCAAGCTAAAGCGGGGAACGCCGACACCAATCATTGCTGCGGTGGACGGCACCAATCTGATGATCACGAACGCTGTCGTCAAGGGCGCCAACGAAGTGGTCACGACGTACAGCTACGGTACGACAACGAAAAGGCTGCAGCAGCAAGGAATGAAGGATGAGCAGGTGAGCGCGACATTATCGATCATCCCGTTCACCTCGCGCACGCTTTATAACCCGACCTATGATTACGTGGATTTCCTCGTAACCGGGATGGCGGGAACGACGCTGCAGCAAGTGATGTTCATGGCCGTCGGGATGGCGGTTGCCCGGGAAAAGGAAGAGCGGACCTGGAGCCGCTTCGCCGTCTGGAAAAGAAGCCCGTGGAAAATCATGTTCGTCAAAATGTTCCCCTATTGGCTCATTGGCATTTTGAACGTGTTTGTTGTCATGAACATTTTGACTTCCGTTTATCAACTATCGTTCCGCGGATCGGAGTGGTCGATTTTATTGATCGCCGTGGTCTTCTCTTTTACCGTGGCGTCCATCGGCTATTTCCTTAGCCTGGTTTCTCCCAACAAAATCACGGCGCTGCAAATTTCGATGCTGGTCGCGCTTCCTTCGTTTTCATTGTCGGGACATTCCTGGCCGATGGAAGCGATGCCCAAATTTCTGCAGGTGATCGCCCACGGCCTGCCGCTGACCTATTTTCTTGAGGCGGTGCGCGCGGTGATGCTGAAGGGGTTGACGACCGCCCAGATTGTGAAGGACTGTATCGCAACCGGCTTGATCGGTTTGATCGCTTTGCTGGCGTCGCTGCTGTATTCCCGCTTCATCTCGTTCAGACATACTGCGGATCACGATGCGGACCAGGAACTGCCGCTGCCGGCTCCGGCGTTCACGGAACCCCCGCAGCCGCCGGTGATGGCGGCCCAAACGACGACAACTCCGATGTAGGATGGACGATGCACTAATTTGTTGTTATGTAATTCGTCACCCCTTCCCCGCCCTGATTGTGTATAATGATTCCATTCTAAACATGACGGCGGAAGGAAGGGGAGCATACATATCATGACGACCATTCTGATCGTGGAAGACGATATAAGCTTGAACAAGGGGATTGCGCTAACGCTGGCCCAGGACGGGATTTCGATCGAACAGGCCTATGATTTGGCCGGTGCGGAGCGGCGGCTTGCCGCCGGGGGCGTCGATTTGATCGTGCTCGACGTGAATTTGCCGGACGGGAGCGGGCTTGATTTTTGCGAAAAAGTAAGGGCAGGGTCGCGCGTGCCGATTATTTTTTTGACCGCCAACGATATGGAGTCGGACATCGTCATGGGTTTTGAGCTCGGCGGGGACGATTACATCACCAAGCCGTTCAGCCTGATGGTGCTGCGCTCCCGGGTGATGGCGGTGCTGCGCCGCTGCGATTTCGGACAGGAGGACAAGGTTGCTGTTCCCCCGTTTCTGTTCGACTTCGGGAGAATGGATTACCGCAAGCAGGGGCAGAGCATCGCCCTCAGCATCACGGAGCAGAAACTGCTGAAAACGCTGGTAGCCAACCGGGGGCAAATTTTGACGCGGGAGCAGTTGATGGACGCCGTGTGGCTGCGGGAGGCCGAATTTGTGGATGAGAACGCTTTGACGGTGACGATCAAAAGACTGCGTGCCAAAATCGAAGACGACCCGTCAGCGCCGAAGTACATCAAAACCGTATACGGCCTCGGATACATATGGGCCGACGCGGGGGTTCGGCATTGACCGGCGGCGGATTTGGCGGAGCAGCCGGCCAAGGTGGGCAAGGCAGACAAGACGGTCAAGGCAGACAAGACGGTCAAGGCGGACAAGACGGTCAAGGCAGACAAGACGGTCAAGGCAGACAAGGCCGGGCTGGCGCGCAAGCCGGGTTCCCAGGCCGGAACGCCCTTGCTTTTACCTCGGTCTATGCGGCGTATGGGACGCTGTTCGGTCTGCTGGTGCTGGGTTACCCGGTTGCGGCCCGGTATTTGGCCGGGGAGGTGTTCGGCCCGCCGCTCTGGCTGCCCGTGTCCTTTGCCGTCGCGATGTTCCTGGCGGCCGTCTCTTTCGCCCTGATCCTGAGGGCCAGAGCAGCAGCCGCGATCCAAGCGGCCTTTGACATTGTAGACGCGGCGATCGGCGGACAGCGACGGCTCACCGGTTACCAGGAAACGAATCTTTCCGCGCTGGAAAACAAAGTGTTCCGCTATGTCGAGCTGACTCGGGCGCACGAACGGCAAATCGAAACGGAACGAAGCAAGATCAAAACGCTGATCTCCGACATTTCGCATCAGACGAAAACGCCGCTTTCAAGCATCATGCTGTACGGCGAGCTGCTGGAGGAGATCCCGGATCTGCACGAGGATGCCCGCCAGTACGCGGCTCAGATCAAGCTCCAATCGGCGAAGCTGGACTGGCTGATCGGCTCGCTGGTCAAAATGTCCCGGCTCGAGGCGGGCATGATCTCCCTGCAAACCGCCGTGTCCCCGGTGATCCCCACGATTACGCAAGCCGTATCGCATGTTTATGCGGCGGCGGAGCGCAAAGGCACCCGGATCGCGATTGACTGTGATCCGGCGGCCGCGGCGAAGCATGATCCCAAATGGACCGCGGAGGCACTTTTTAACCTGTTGGAGAATGCGGTCAAATATAGCGAGCCCGGCAGCGGCGTGCATATTTCGGTTCAGGCGGGCGAAATGTTCACCCGCATCGATGTCGCCGACCAGGGCATCGGCATCGCGGAGAGTGAATGGAACGATATTTTTAAACGCTTTTACCGCAGCAAGCAAGCGGCGGGGCACGAAGGCGTCGGGATCGGCCTGTATCTGGCCAGGGAGATCGTTACCGCCCAGGGCGGGTACATCAAGGTGTCGTCCAAGCCCCAGGAAGGATCGGTGTTCTCATTATTTTTGCCCGTGGTGTAGGAATGTGACAGTAGTGTTATTATTCGGACATCCGGGAGTCATAATGATTTGTTACATTTAGTCCTGTACGAGCGTACAGGATATTTTCATTGGGAGGAAGAACAAAGACATGCCGATTCTGGAAATCGAGGAGCTTAAGAAATACTATGGTCAAGGGAACACTGTCGTAAAGGCGCTGGACGGAATCGACCTAAGCGTGGAAAAAGGCGAATTTGTCGCGATCGTCGGCACGAGCGGCAGCGGGAAAAGCACCTTGCTTCATATGCTGGGCGGGCTGGATCGCGCGACCGAAGGCAAGGTGTACGTCGACGGAAATGATATTTTTGCGATGAATGACGAGAAGTTGACGATATTCCGGCGCCGGTCGATCGGATTTGTGTTTCAGAGCTATAATCTGATTCCGATTCTGAATGCCTACGAAAATATTGTACTGCCGATCGAACTGGACGGAGCCCGGGTGGACAAGGAGTATGTGGATCAGGTTATCGGCGCGCTTGGGCTTGGCGATAAGGTGCACAATCTGCCGGCGAATTTGTCCGGCGGGCAGCAGCAGCGGGTGGCGATTGCCAGAGCGCTGGCGACCAAACCTTCCCTCGTATTGGCGGATGAGCCGACCGGAAACCTGGACAGCAAAACAAGCCAGGAAGTGATGATCCTGTTGAAGCAGATGAGCGAGCGGTTCAATCAGACGATCGTGATGATTACCCATAATGAAGAGATCGCGCTGACCGCGGACAAAATCGTCCGGATCGAGGACGGCCGTATCGTTAGCCGCTCCGGCCGTGCCGGGGGGCAAGGACGATGATAGCTACGAATAACCGCAAGGCGGTTGCCCATATCGCAAGGCAAAGCCTGAAAGCCAACCGGCCGCGCAATCTGATCATCATCAGCGCCATCGTGCTCACGACGCTGCTGCTCACCTCCGTGTTTACGATGGCCTTCAGCCTCAACAAATCGATGCAGCTGACGAAAATGAAAACGTCCGGCGGCGATTTTCACGGCAGCTTCAAATATTTGAAGCCGGAGGAGGCGGACCGGCTCCTGCAGCACCCGGCGATCAAGGAGTACGGCAAATCCGTGCTGGTTGGGTTCGCGGCGGGCGATGCGTTGCGCGGCAACACGCTGGAAATCAACCATATTGACGAAAACGAGGCCAAGCACAGCTTCATCCAATTTACGCAGGGCGGTCTTCCGCAGGAGGAGAACGGAATCGCCATGAGCGCCTGGGTGCTCGATATGCTCGGCGTTCCCCGCGAATTGGGCGCCAAGGTAAAGCTCGATCTGGATATCGACGGGCAGGCGGTCACCAAGGAGTTTGTGTTGTCGGGGTATTTTCCTGCGGACCGCAACCTTTCAATGGCGGGGCTGGCATTCGTATCGGAGGCGTTTGTGGAGCGTAACATTTCGCAGATCGACCCCGAGCAGTCCAGGTTAAGCGGCAGCTACGTCAATACGATTCGGCTGGATGTCATGTTCGGAAGTTCCTTCGGCATTGAAAAGAAGCTGCAAAAGGTGCTGTCCGACACCGGGCTTGATGTCCCTTACGGGGTGAACTGGGCTTACAGCAGCGTCGCCCTGGAGGAAGACCCAATGAACGCGATTCCGTTCATTGTCCTGATCCTGATTATTATGCTGAGCGGATACCTGCTGATCTACAATATTTTTCATATCTCCGTCGTGCGGGACATTAAATTTTACGGGCTCCTGAAAACGATCGGGACAACGCCGCGGCAGCTAAAACGGATCATCTCCATGCAGGCGAACCGGCTCTATGCGCTGGCCCTTCCGGCCGGCCTGGCCTTGGGTTATGGAGTCGGACTGTGGTTAACGCCGCTAATATTGCGTTTGTCCGACGGGATGGAGATCGCTAATTCGGTCAACCCGCTGATTTTTCTCGGAGCGGCCGTCTTCGCTTATTTAACTGTCCGGATCGCCGCCAGCAAACCGGGGCGGACCGCGGCGCGAATTTCGCCGGTCGAGGCCGTGAAATTTTCCGGTATCGTCGGCGGGGGCACGGGCCGGAAAATCAAGCGCACGGTGCATGGGGCCAAGCTGTCGAGAATGTCGCTGAGGAATCTGTTCCGGTACAAAAAGAAGCTGTTGCTCATGTTGGCATCCCTGTCACTAAGCATTATTTTGTTTAGCGTCATTTATACGGTCATCTCTTCGTTTAACGTTAACAAATACTTGAACGATTATATTTCCGGAGACTTTGTTGTCAAAGAGGACGCCGGCAGCCAGATTGGTGTGCCCGAGCCGGATACCGCCGCGCTTACGGAAGAGGTTTGTCGGAAGCTAAGTCAAATCGGCGGCGTCACCAGTTTGGATAAAGTGTACTATAGCGGTGATAGGCTTAAGATGAGCGAGCCGATCCGGCGGATGCTGGAACCGCTGGCGGCGGAAGAAGATCCCAGGCAGCCCGTGTACACCACGCTTCTGAAAAACGGAGCTGTCCCGCTGCAGTTCCATGGCATAGGCCAGGGATGGTATGGTGTGCTCGACAAAAACGAGATCGTCGCCGGTGCGTTTGATCCTGTCAAGTTCGATTCCGGAAATTACGTCCTTATTACAGAAACGTTGCTTGATTCGGGCCTATATGCGACCTATTATCAACCGGGAGATCGGATTGAGTTGGAAGGCATGAAGAAGAGCTACGAGGTCATGGCGGTGTTGAAATCGGGCGCGCTGTATGCGGCGGGAACCCAGTTTTACATGACGGGCGGCTTTAATGCGTTCTGGCCGGCGGACGAGTTCGTGAAGTCGGTTAAAAAGGACCCGATCATTTTATCTGCTACCTTGCATGCCGATCCGGCCAAGCTCGGTGAAGTGGAGGCGGCGCTAAAATCCATCGCAGCGTCCAGCCCCAGCCTGATCGTGAAATCCCGGGAGAATTACAAACAGGAGATGCAAGGCTTTATCCGCATCTTCCAAACGATCGGCTACAGCCTGAGCTTTGTGATCGCTCTGATCGGGATTTTGAACTACATCAATACGGTGGTCACCGGAATGCTGTCCCGCCGCAATGAATTCGCCATTTTGGAGAGCGTCGGCATGACCCGAAAACAACTGAAGAAAATGCTTTTGTTTGAAGGGCTTTACAGTGTATTATTGACGAGTCTGATTGTGGGCACGGCGGGCTTGGGTTTGACGTATGCGGTAGCAAAGGGAGTTACCGACAATATCGCGTTTGCGGAATTCCGGATGAACCCGCTGCCGCTGGCCGCCGCGGTGCCGCTGCTCCTCGCCATCGCTTTGATCGTTACGCTGGCCGCCTACCGCCGGATGTCCGGAGCGACGATTGTGGAAAGGCTGCGGGAAGCGGAGTAAAAGCATCAATAAAATACACCCCTGGAGTTCATCGGGATAAACGGCGTTTTTCCGGTGTCTGCTCTACGGGGTGTTTTCATTTGGAAAGGGATGCCGTAAGGCGGTTCCCTATTCAGATCATAGCAGCGAGGATCGAGTCCGGCCCCATTTCTTCTCCATGCCGAGCCTCTGCCGACCCCCTGCCGACCCCCTGCCGGGGAATAGAGGTAATTTATGTCGTTATTTTGTGATTGCCCCCTTTCGCCGAAAAATAGCGGACTTTTTTACCGTTATTTGAGGACTGAACTTGGAAAAAGCACTTGTTTTCACCGATCTTTTTAAAATAGAGGTAAAAAATTCCGTTATATTCGCTCCACGCCCTTTTTTGGCGAACATAAGGCCCTTTTTTGTTGCTATTTTCACTGACTCTACAAAAACGCAGGCCGTGTGTTTCCCCTCATACCCTCAAATAGCTCGGAAAGCCATTCTTGTAATAGATAATATAAAGTGGTGACACAGATAAAAACGTAAGCTATAATCGGAAGGTGAATAACATGTATAACAGTAGATTTAAATAACTAGTACAGTAGGCTTGGCGTAAAGAAAGGGGGGAGGGGCTTATCATCACCCTGGAGCATGTGGGCAAAACATACCGCTTGCCGGACGGTCAGTTGGAAGCAGTGAAGGACGTATCCCTTCAGGTTGAGAAGGGGACGGTTCATGGCATCATTGGAGCGAGCGGGGCCGGCAAATCGACGCTGCTGCGGATGATGAACGCTTTGGAGCTGCCCGACCACGGGAGAATTACCGTCATGGGACGGGAACTGACGGCCCTCCCGGAAGCGGAACTGCGGAAGCTGCGTCAATCGATCGGGATGATTTTTCAACAGTTTCATCTGCTGAATAACCGGACGGTCAGCGGCAACGTATCGGTACCGCTCGAATTGGCCAGGTCCGCAAGACGCGAGCGCGCCGAGCGCGTGGATGAATGTCTGCGGTTTGTCGGCCTGCCGGACAAGGCGCAGCAGTACCCATCGGCCTTAAGCGGCGGCCAAAAACAGCGGGTGGCGATCGCCCGGGCGCTGGCGAACCGGCCGGATGTGCTGCTTTGCGATGAACCGACCTCGTCGCTCGATCCGCGGACGACGGCGGAGATTTTGGAGGTGCTGATGCACATCCGCGATACCCTTGGCGTGACGATCGTGATCGTGACCCATGAAATGGAGGTCGTCAAAAGCATCTGCGACACCGTGTCCGTGATGGAGAACGGACGGCTGACGGATACGTTTCGTCTAGGGCAGCGCCGGGGTGCGGCGGACATGTCTGCGTTTACGATGCCTTACCGGGAGCAACTGCTTGGGGAAACGGGGGGGCGCCATGTTTGATTTTACCGTGATGTGGCATGATGTGCTGCAATACCGCAGCCAGATCGGGGAAGCGATCGGCGAGACCTTTATGATGGTCGGCATCTCGCTGGCCGCGGCCATTCTGCTCGGATTTCCGCTCGGCACGCTGATGTTTCTGACCGGCAAAGGGCAGCTGTATGAACATCGCGGCTGGTCGGCCGTCCTGAACAGCGCCGTGAACATTGTCCGGTCTTTTCCGTTTTTGCTGCTGGTCGTGTTTATGATTCCGCTCACCCGCCTGATCGTGGGCACCGCGATCGGCACACTGGCTGCTTCCGTTCCGCTTGCGATTGTGGCGGTCGCGATTTATTCGCGGTTCGTGGAGCAGTCGCTGCTGGAGGTGCCGCGCGGTGTGATGGAGGCGGCGCGGGCGATGGGGGCCTCGAAGCTGGCTATCATTTTCAAATTTTTACTGGTGGAGGCCCGTTCCGGTCTGGTGCTTGGACTGACCTCCTCGACGATCAGCTTTATTTCTTACTCGACGGTCATGGGGGTGGTCGGCGGCGGCGGGGTCGGCGATTTTGCCATTCGCTACGGCTACCAGCGCTTTGAAACAGAGTTGATGGTTGCCGTCATCGTGTTGATGATTATTTTGGTGCAGGGCATTCAGTTTGCGGGAAGCGCGATTTCCCGGCGTTTGGACAAACGCTAATTTTTCGCGGGGAAGCCTGGATTTACTTATAGCGTTAAACAGTAACGGGCCCCAAAAGAGCAACGAAGACAAATAGCATGAGGGTTGAAGGGGGATTTTTTTATGAAAACGATGAAATGGATGATGAGCCTGGCGCTACTGGCGCTTGTGCTAACCGCGTGCGGGAGTGGCAGCGGACAAAACGGGGCGGCGAAAGGCGCCGGAAATGAAGCGGGTACGAACGGAGCGTCTCCGGCGGCAGCACCCGCAGAAACAACAACGACGACTTTGAAGGTAGCCACCTTGATTCCGCCAATGACGGAAATTCTTGAACTGATCAAGCCGCAGCTTAAGGAGGAGGGCATCGACCTGGAACTGGTCGTATTGTCCGATAATGTGCAGCCAAACGATGCTTTGGCCAACAAGGAAGTCGATGCGAATTTTTTCCAGCACGTTCCTTACATGGAACAGTACAATGAAAGCAAAAATGCCCATCTCGCAGCGGTTCAGCCGGTGTATCACGCGGTCTACGGCGCTTATTCCCAAAAGTACAAATCGATGGAGGAGCTGCCGGACGGGGCGACGATCGCCATCGCCAATGACCCTTCCAACATTGCCAGGTCGCTGATGATGCTGGATAAAGCGGGGATCATCAAGCTGAAGGAAGGAGCCGGGCTTGAAGCCACCCAGGCGGACATCGTGGAAAACAGTCACCATTACAAATTCGAAGAAGTCGATTTGCTAATGCTGGCCCGGATGCTGGATGATGCCGACCTGGTGCTGATGACGCCGGCTTATGCCAGCCCGCTTGGACTGACGCCGAAAAAGGACGCTTTGCTGACGGAAACCGTCGATTCCGCGTTTGCCATTACACTCGTCGCCCGTGAGGACAACAAGGATTCGGAGCCGATCCAAAAGCTGGCCAAAGCAATTTCCAGCCCGGAAGTGAAGCAGTACCTGGAACAAAATTACGGCGAGATCGCATTGCCGGCGTTCTAAAAGCGGGACCTAGCACCAAAGAAGGGCCTAGCCTCAAGCGTGCGGTGTTGCGCTGTATGACGGTGGTCCAGCACAGAGGTTGGCACATCGGCGGATTGCCGGTGGCATAGGTCAAACTCCCTTCCTCATAAGATAATGGCAGCGAATTTTTTGTGAGGGAGGGAAACCGATGCAGATTCATGTCGTTCAGCGGAACCAATCCATATACAGCATCGCCGATACTTACGGCATCCCTTATGGAGATATCGTGGAAGCGAATGAAATTCCGAATCCCGACCGGCTTGTTGTAGGACAAACTCTGGTTATTCCGATTGTCGGCGGCTATTACCGGGTACAGCCCGGTGACAGCTTGTGGTCGATCGCACAGCGGTTTGGAATCAACTACCGGGAGCTGGCTCGGGTGAACGGTATTTCACCGGACCGGACGTTGTCCGTCGGGTTGCGGCTGTACATTCCGCCCCGTCCGAAACGGAACGCGGAGTTTAACGCCTATGTGGAACCCCGGGGCGGGACCGTGGCCCCGGCGCTGGAGGAAGGGGCGCGAGAGTCCGCCCCGCATTTGACTTATCTGGCGCCGTTCAGCTTCCAGGCGCGGCGGGACGGATCGCTGAAGGAGCCTTTGCTGAACAACTTCCCGGCTATCGCCAGAGAAAACCGGGTCGTGTTGATGATGGTCGTTACGAATCAGGAAAATGACCGGTTCAGCGATGAACTGGGACGGATTCTGCTGAACGACATGCCCGTCCAGGATCGGTTTTTGGACAATATCGTGACGACGGCCGGCAATTACGGATTCCGGGATGTTCATTTCGATTTCGAATTTTTGCGGCCGGCCGACCGGGAAGCTTACAACGCCTTTTTGCGCAAAGCGAAAGCCCGTTTCGAGCAGCAGGGCTGGCTGATGTCGACCGCGCTGGCGCCCAAAACGAGCCGGGAGCAACCGGGACTGTGGTATGAAGCCCACGATTACCGGGCGCATGGAGAAATCGCCGATTTTGTCGTGATCATGACCTATGAATGGGGCTACAGCGGCGGACCGGCCCAGGCCGTGTCGCCGATCGGTCCGGTGCGCAAGGTCATTGAATACGCGCTGACGGAAATGCCGGCAGGGAAAATAATGATGGGGCAAAATTTGTACGGCTATGATTGGACCTTGCCCTTCGTTCCTGGCAGCGTAGCGCGGGCGGTCAGTCCACAGCGGGCGATCGGGATCGCGGCCCGGCATAACGTGGCGATCGAATACAGCGTACGGGCGCAGGCTCCTTTTTTCAGGTACACGGATGAGGAAGGAAAACAGCATGAAGTGTGGTTCGAGGACGCCAGGTCTATCCAGGCGAAATTCGATCTGATCCAAGAGCTGGACCTCAGGGGCATGAGCTATTGGAAGCTGGGCCTCAGTTTCCCGCAAAACTGGCTGCTCATCGAAAGCAACTTCGACGTGGTGAAGCGGTCGTAACATGAGATGGTCTTGAATTTTCACGAATTTTCAATTATAATTTTCATGTGACTTTTGTAACAGTGGCATCGGGTTGATTGCGGTATGCTGAAACCAACCCAACATTTTAAAAAAAATTCAAATGAATATGGATCTTCGGGGTAAGGTGAAATTCCTGACCGGCGGTGAGGTTCCTCTATTCCATGGCGAAGAGAGGGGCTTAAGCCCGCGACTCGTTTACCGCGTATTGTCTGCGGTTGGCGACTGACTTGGTGCGATTCCAAGGCCGACGGTAAAGTCCGGATGGGAGAAGATCAAACAAGCAAGTTTGAACAGAGCTTTTCTTTGCTCTGCCCAGGCTTATTTGGTCGCCCTCGCAACCCCTTTTTCACGAAAGGATTGCGGGGGTTTTCTGCGTAGACCCCATATTCAAGAAGGGGACATCATTATGAAAAATGC
This sequence comes from Paenibacillus macerans, assembly GCF_023715465.1. GTDB lineage: Bacteria > Bacillota > Bacilli > Paenibacillales > Paenibacillaceae > Fontibacillus > Fontibacillus macerans_A. The sequence goes on along the minus strand of NZ_JAMBOE010000004.1, from coordinate 260,724 downwards.
AAGTGCAAGCGGCAGAGTTAATGGGGTAGGAGCGGGGACAGGCAAGGTTGGTTTGCAGGCCGGCGGCAACGCCGGCACGCTGGCGGGAGCATCCGGAATGGCGGGCGAGTCAGGAAAGGCGGCAACATTGGCCGTGAACGCGGCCGCAAAAGGAACAGCGAAAACCGGGTTTTGGCTTGTTGTTCTGGGAGCCGCCCTCTGGGGTGTCGACCCGCTGTTTCGGATCATTTTGCTGAAGTCGCTGACTTCGGCGCAACTTGTTCTGATTGAACATATCATCATCGCTTTGGTGGCCGTTCCGGTGTTATGGAAAAACCGCGCCGATCTTAAAGGGCTGGGCTGGCGTCACGCCGGAGCGCTGCTCTTTATTTCCTGGGGCGGGTCGGCGGTCGCCACCATCCTGTTCACGATGGCGCTATCGAGCGGTGATTTGAACGCCGTGCTGCTGCTGCAAAAAATGCAGCCGCTGTTCGCCATCCTGCTCGCCGGTTTGTTATTGAAGGAGAAACTGCCGCGTCACTTTGCCGGATTGCTGGTGATCGCTTTGGCCGGAACGTACCTGCTCACTTTCGGATTTACGGTTCCGATCGGGCACTGGCGCGATTTCGTGCAGGTCGGCAGCCTGCTTTCGCTGGGAGCGGCCGCGCTTTGGGGCGGTTCGACCGTGATGGGCCGGCTGATGGTTGGAAAGATGAAGTATGAGACGGTCACGTCGCTGCGGTTTATTTTGGCGCTGCCGCTGCTGCTGGCCATCGCCTGGAACGAAGGGGCGGCCTGGAATCTGCCGTCCGGAGGCTGGCAAATTGCCGCCGTTTCGCTGAACATGCTTGGACAGGCGCTGCTGCCGGGACTCCTGAGCCTGCTCGTCTACTACAAAGGATTGACGACCACAAAGGCGTCGGTGGCCACGCTGGCGGAGCTAAGTTTTCCGATGGTCGGGGTGCTCGTCAACTGGGTAGCGTTCCAGCAGATGATTACGGCAGCCCAAGCGTGCGGATTCGTGCTGATCTGGGCGACGCTGTTCATCATCTCACGTCAGGGCGGTTCGCCAGCCGCAGAGACGAAAACGAGCAACGCGGGGGCTTAACGGTGATGAGGGATTAACTTGTTTTTTAACTGACTCAGGTTTTGGGGACCTCCATTGCGGAGGTCTTTTTTGTTGCCAAGAGGAATTGGGGAGTATGAGCTTTGGCTGGTCCGGTACCTTTTAAGGGCATATGTATGATTGCGCGCGGGTTAGTAAACATGCTGACCGGTGATAGTCAAGAAATGGCAATATGGCGCCGATCTGATCACCGATTGGAAAGTTGTATCCCGGTCCTTTCAGCTTCGATATTATAAGATATTAGGGTAACGTCCTGGAATTAAATGAAGTGGATGAACAGCGCATTCGTTAGGCTGCATGTACAGATTTCATCATAAAAAACGCGATATACGCACGGGGCTGCCCAAAAGGTCATAAACTTGGCCTTAGGGACAACCCCGTTTTTTTTTGAGAATCCCTTGCTTTAGGTGCGGGGAGGCGAGGATCGGGGCCAGCCATTGCGTCTGTTGCCGGAATAGCAGTAATTTGTGGCGTTATTTTTGAAAAGTTCCGCTTCTGCATGAAATAGCGGAATTTTTGGGCCTTATCTGAGTAACAAGCATGGGAAAAGCCCCTCTTTTTCCCCTTCCTCCCTAATTAGCGGTAAAAAATTCCTCTATTTTAGCCGATCCACCTTTTTGCCGAAAATAAGGACATTTTTTACCGCTATTCCCCCAGCCACTACAAAAACGCAAGCAGTGTGCTCCTACTCCATGCCCCAATCAAAGGATGAGACGGAGCGAATTTCTCCGGCGATTTACGTACGGCAACTCCCAGCTCGCCCCCGCACCGGTTACTTTTCGTCCAACCACAAAATGGCGGTTACGCCGCGCGGATAGTAGCGGCTGCCGCAAATGACGCCGGCCATGATCTGGTCGCTCCAGCTCCAGTAGGCGTTTTGTTCGGAGGTGAGCCAGGCGGCATGCGCCGCGTCGGCTGCTCGGCCCTGCTCATCCCAGGGCAGCCCGAGAATGCGGCGGGCGATGAACTGGCACAGGTAAATTTTGCTGAGCCAGGAATTGTTGCTCGTCGAGGAGAGCTTCCAGCCGCCGTCTTCGAACAGGCAGACGCCGGGCTTCAGCACCGCGCGCAAATGCTCCGATAGTGCCCCGATGTAAGCGCCGAAGCGCCCGCCTCTATCCAGCGCTTCCTCGCATCCCGTAAACAGCGGGAAAATCAACCCTTCGATCGCGGGAATGATTTTTGAATCATTGTTCTCCTGAATCACCGCCGGAATATAGCCGCCCGGCTGCATGTGAGCTACGATCGTCCGCGCGCATAGCTCGGCCTGCCGGCCAGCCAGCGCCGCCTGCTCCTCGCGGCCGCTTCCCCACAGCAGCTTTTCCATCGCCACGTAGGCGGCCCAGCTTTTGCCCGCCAAATAAATATTGTTGCGCGCCTGACCGAGCGATACGTCAAGGCTGTCGTACGTGGTGATCTCCGCGCCGCCCATCGTCCGCGAGCTGTCGAGGCCCATGATCCCGGTCCGCTTGGCCGGGTCCGGATGATCACGGTTCAGCATGCTTTCCAGGCATTGCTCAAGCATGCCGAGGTTGCGGTTCAGCCATTCGCTGTCCCCTGTCTGACTCACATAAACGGAAGCGCATAGCACCCAGTTGACAAGCTGCTCATGCGTCATGTGCGAGAAACAGTCGTCGATCGCGTGCAGCTCATAAGCGGAGTATCCTGGCCGGGAGAATGAATTGGCCACGCCCATGTCATGCGTGAAGCTGATGCCGCCGGGATACACGGTATCATTGCCCGGGAGGCGGACCGTATCCTCGTAGCTGTAGCGGCGGGTGAACAGGTCGAGTTCGTTTTTGACTGTCCACGGGTTCATTTTCAGCTCAAAAAACAGCTGGTCGACCGTCAGATCAAACGTGTTCATCATCCGGTATTCGCCTTCATTGACGATCCACAGCGGCTCGCCTTCGTGGTCAAGCAGTTCGCTGGACCCGTAATAGCTGCGGATGGCGTGCGCCAGCATGAAGCGCTGATCCTCGTTCAGATGCGGAGCGCTCACTAGCTGTTCGGCTTGGCGCGCGGCTTCGAGCTTGCGGTCGAACTGCTCAAGCGTATAAGAAGCCACTTCCTCGATATTGCCGAAAAACCGCGTGTAATAGTAAGACGCGTCCATCCCAGTAGTGACGTAGCCGCCACGGTAAAAACAAAGCACAAAGCGGTAGGTTGCTTTTTCGCCGGCAGGGGTGTCCATCAAGAGTGCGCCCACCGGGCCAAGTCCGAACCGTAAGTTTTCCGGCACCTTTGGCTGCAGGATCGCTTCCATCGTGAAAAATCCGGCGCTCGTCACCCGCGGATCGTTTGTGGCGATCGCCGTGTTCCGGCCCTGGCCGACGCCGCGGATTCGCCCATCAGTCGTATCCTCCAGGCGGCGGATCGAGGTATACGGGTCGGTGTTTTGGAAGCCGAAAAACGCCTTGCGCGCCGCTTTGCCGCGCGTGTTGTCGACCGTGATTTCGGCCAGCACCACGGGGCAAAGCGCGAAGCGGAGCTCTTCTGCGGATGCTGACTTCGGATCGGGCACCGGCCCAAACGGCGAGTACAGGCGGAACGTCAGATCGCCGGCCTGCCACTCATCGGTCGCCACGCCGAACTTGCGAGTGATCTCTCCGCGCGCAAACGCAGCGATGATACCGCTGTCATTTTTTTGAACGGAATGCTGGCCTTCGCCGCTATTCTCGTCCTCCTCCGTCGTATAACGGTCGCGCTCATCCTGACCTTCCCCGAAAAACGGCAGGGCCCGGTAGCGCTCTTGACCGTCCTCCTGCAATCCGATGTATATATTCTGGTTGGGCGGGCTGCCCAGCTCAAGATCAAACCCGCCGCTTTTGCCGGGATACCCTAGTGTGAAGCTGGCGAAAGCGCCGACCGGCGAGTGATGCGCGTTGAAAAAAATATTTTTACCCAACTTGATTACCTCCTGTTATTTGGATGAACGGTATGTTAGTTTGATTATATCAAGGGATTTTGGCGTCTCCCATGTCCAAATCGCTAATCAATTTACCCAAATCAATCAGAAAAAAGAAATTGACGGTAAAAGGAGAATCGGAGTATGAATATGTCCGTAGAGCATCAGGTGGCCGAGTTTATGCTGCCCGATATGGATTCGACGTTCCGGCTGTTTGCCGCGCATCTGCGGACGGTGACGAACGAATGGTCTTATCCGCGGCACAGCCATCCGCTGTTTGAAGTGAATCTGCTGTTGGCGGGGAGTCAGGAGATGATCGTAAACGGCCAGCGCTACGTGCAAAAGCCGGGGGATTTGCTGCTGCTTCGTCCCGAGGACGTGCACGAGAGCCGGGCGGCGGGGACGGGGCGGATGACGTACTATTGCCTGCATTTCAACGTGGATGACCGCGTCCTGCGGGAGGTGCTGTGCCGGGGCGAAGCGGTGCTGTACGCGGCAGACAGCCCGCTGGCGCAGAAAATCCGCCCCAGCCTGGACAGGCTGATCGCGCTCACCTCGGGCGGCGCGGGTGTGAAGCTGGCCGACAAGATGCGGACCTTGTCGGCGCTGTTTGAGCTGTTCGCCGGCCTCAGCGACAGCTTGGCGGAAAGCGGCAGCGGCGGTGGCGCTTCCGGCAGCCGGACGCACCGCGTCGCCGCGGAGATCGCCGCCGCCCTGGAGCGCTGCGTCGAGGCGCCGGACGCCTGGAGCCGCCCGGCCGGCGCTGAAGCGGCCGGCGACGGACATGGCGAAGGCGGTGTAGCTGGCAGCGGCGATGGTGATGGCGGCAGCGGCGCAGCAGACGAGGCGCGCGAAACCGTGGCGGCCGTGACCGCCGGCCTCGGGTACAGCGCCTCCTCCTGCAACCGCATCTTCCGCAGCGTGTACGGCATGTCTCCGCGGCAGTACCTGTCGGCGCTGAAGCTGAAAAAAGCCAAGCTGCTGCTGATGGAGCCGGAGCTGTCGGTGGAAGACGTCTCGCAGCGGCTCGGCTACAAGGACATCGCCCATTTCAGCCGGCAGTTCAAGCGCTGGACCGGCGAGCCGCCCGGCAAATTCCGCGGGAGATACCATATTTGAGGCACCGGACGCGCGGCACGGCCGGCTTACCGTGCTGTTGAACCACCGCTTCCATTATGAAATCGCCCTGACCCGGACAGGCGGGGAAACGGTCCTTATTTTCCGCCGGCGGTTGGGCTCTTTGCAGAAGTTGGAGCATAGCGTCCCATGGGCATGGGCAGAAGACCGGGTGATTCTCGGGGTTCCGGCCGACACGGAAAATCACGTCTTTACATACCGCCATTCGGAACGGGAGGAAGAGCGGACGATCCTGTGCAAGGGCGAATACAGCATCCCGGCGACCGGGGTGGCCGGCGGGTTCACCGGCGTATTCTTCGGCCTTTACGCGGTCAGTCGCACCAACACTCCCGCAGTTCCGGCCCGCTTCGACTGGTTTGATTACATCCCGATCGGGATGGCGGAAGGCGCGATCAAAAGGTAGCTCGGAAGTGCGCTGTTTGCGGACGCCGGGAAAAAGTTGTACCGCTAAAACTGCCGACGATTGGGGGGCTCTGGATGAAACTAGTTTTATGTTTTGTGTCTTGAGTCGATATGCCGCCGTATGGAGGGACCAAGTGCAAAAGTGCATTTGATCTTGCGCGATTTGCCCTTTCCGAGGTGGTTCGGATGCAAAAGCTTTTGCATTTCGTGAACGCCTTCGGGCGTTTTTTTGCGTCTTTATTGTTGAAGCTACGAATCTATTAACAATCATTTTACAAAAATTCAGAAAAACAACGTTTTCCGATAACACTTCCCCGCTAAACTTCTATGGAAATATGATAGATGAAGTTAGGGAGGAATCGGATTGAAGAAGAGAGGTTCGAAAACGGTTTCTACATTGTTGGCTGCGGCGTTGCTCATCAGCTTGGCAGGTCCTGGCGGATGGGCGGCCGCCGAGGAAAGCTCCCCGGCGACGCAGCCTGCTCTCGGTTTGGAGACGGCAGGAGGGGATGGGGCCGGCGCGGACACCGTCCAGGCGGAGGATAACGTCGCCGACACGAATACAGCGCAGGTGGAGGATAACGTCGCCGACACGAACGCCGCCCAGTCGGTGGATGCAGCCGGAACCGGCGGCAGCGCCGATCAGGCCTTGCTTGCCGCGGCTGACGGGCTTGGCATCTCCGCCCAAAACTTGCCGCAAGCCGTTGCCGGCTCGCCTTATTCGGCGACGATCGCCGTTTACGGCGGGGAACCGCCCTATGGCTTTGCTGCGGACGGGCTCCCAACCGGCCTCGCTTTGGATGCGGCAACCGGAATCATTACGGGAACCCCGGCTGCCGGTACAGAGGGCAGCTATGAAATTAAAGTAACCTTGACGGACAGCGCGGTCGAACCGAGCCGGGCAGAAGCTGCTCTGCAATTTACGGTAACCGCGGGCCAGGAACCGGCCCCCCTGGAAGATACGCTGCAAATCCGTAAAATTGCTGCTTATTCCGTGGGTGCGCCTAACGAGGACGGCGGTGTCGCCGAAATCGTTAAATACAACAAAGACAATGGAAAATTTTATCTGGTGAACGGGTCGTCCGAACCGCCGAGCATCGATATCGTTCCGCTCGCGGAAAGCGGCACGCTGGCAAAGGAGAAAACGGTTGATGTCGTTAATCTTGCGGAGAAAGCCGGCGGTTTCACGTTCGGCGATTTGACGAGTCTCGATATCAATACGGTCACGAAACGGATCGCCGCCGCCGTGCAGGAAGCCGATCCGGCCAAAGCCGGCAAAATTCTCGTGTTCGACTATGACGGGAATTTGCTGGATGAATTCGAAGCCGGCGTTCAGCCCGACATGGTCAAGTATACCTCGGATGGCCGGTACATTTTGACGGCGGACGAGGGAGAGCCGCGCGAAGCCGGGATCGACCCCGAAGGGAGCGTTACGATCGTCGATACGGTGGAGGGGTAAGTCCGCCACGTGAAGTTCGACGACCCGTCCGTGATCGATGATCTGGTGCATATCCGGGGCAAGGCTGATGGCAATGGTATGATTACCGGCAGCGGCGCCAAGGAAGATGCCGTCTTTGACCTGGAGCCCGAGTATATCGCGCTTTCCGGCGACGAGACGACGGCATACGTGTCGCTGCAGGAGAACAACGCGATTGCCGCAATCGATATCGCGAAGGCGAAGGTTCTCTACATTCGCGGGCTTGGGTTCAAGGATTTGAATGATCCGAACAACGCCCTCGACCTGATTGAAGATCAAATCATCAACCTGGAAAACGTACCGTTCAAAGGGATGTACATGCCGGATGGCATCGACGCCTATACGGCAGGCGGAAAAACCTATTTGTTCACGGCCAACGAGGGCGACGCAACCGAATGGCCGGGCCGCACCAACGTGACCAAAATCAAAAAGCTGACGAGTGTCGATCCGGACTCGGAAGCGGGACGCTTTTTACAGGAAAACGGTTCGCGGTATGGCGATGTGGAAACGGCCAGCGATATGGGAGCAGACGGGGTTTATCTGTATGGAGCCCGCTCGTTTTCGGTGTGGGATGCGGACACCATGCAGCAAGTATACGACAGCGGGAACGACTTTGAACGGGTGACGGCCGCACGTCTGCCGGATTATTTTAACTCCAACCACAGCAAAGCCAATTTTGATAAACGGAGTCCGAAAAAAGGCCCCGAACCCGAATACGTCACCGTCGGCCAAGTCGGCAGCAAAGCGTTTGCTTTCACCGGACTTGAGCGAATCGGCGGGGTGATGGTTTATGACGTGACCGATCCGGAAAATCCGGTATTTGCCAACTACACGAACACGCGCGACTTTAACGCGGGGATGAACACGGATACCGGGCCGGAAGGACTGGAGTATGTGCCGGCTACGGAAAGCCCGACCGGGCTGCCTTTGCTTCTGGTCGCCAACGAAGTAAGCGGCACGGTGGCGGTTCTGGAGCTGCAAGTGACGAAGGTGAACCTGGATAAAACCTCGTTAACGCTAACCGCAGGCGGTGCGGTGGAAAAATTGACGGCGACGGTGACGCCGGCCGGCGGGAATGCAGGCAGCGGGCAGAAAGTCATCTGGTCAACTTCCGATTCATCTGTAGCTGCCGTTGATGCGGATGGAACCGTTACCCCGGTGGCTGCCGGGCAGGCGGTGATTACCGCGTTAAGCGAAGACGGCTACGGCGTGGCCGAGGCGAAGGTGACGGTTCAGCCTGAACAGGATGGCGGGAACACCTGGAAGCTGACGGTGATGCATACGAACGACTCGCATGCCCATTTGGACGATGTGGCCAGACGCGCCACGCTGGTGAAGCAAATCCGCGCCGAGGGCGGCGACAACCTGCTGTTGGACGCGGGGGACGTTTTTTCCGGGGATCTGTATTTTACGAAATGGCAAGGACTTAAAGATCTCGAATTCATGAACTTAATGAGCTACGATGCCATGACCTTCGGGAATCATGAGTTCGATAAAGGTACGGGGGTGCTGGCCGATTTCATCAAAAAAGCCCAGTTTCCGCTGATCAGCTCCAATATCGATTTCAGCAAGGACGGCAACATCGCACCGCTCGTAAAATCGCCGGCCAACATCGACGTCAGTGCGCCGAAAACGCCGGAAAATGCGGGTGTTTATCCTTATGTCGTGCTTGAAATAGGCGGGCATAAGGTCGGGGTGTTCGGCCTCACGACGGAAGATACGGCCGTGACCTCCAGCCCGGGCAAAGACGTGACGTTCAACGAAGCGGTTCAAGCCGCCGAAGCGACCGTCACCGCCATGGAGCGGGACGGGCTGAACATCATCATCGGCCTGTCGCATCTCGGGTACGCACGGGATCAAAAGCTGGCCGCCGAAGTTGAAGGCATCGATTTGATCGTTGGCGGTCATACGCATACAAAGCTGGACGCGCCGGAAATCGTGTCCGACAGCGTTCATCAAACACCGACCGTCATCGTTCAGGCGAACGAATGGGGCAAATACCTCGGCCGGGTGGACTTGGTGTTCGATGAGCAAGGCCAGGTTCTGACGGGGCCGGGACAAACGTCGGGGAGCCTGGTTCCGGTGAACGGCCAGGTTGCCGAAGACGCCGCCGCGAAGACGATGCTCGATCCTCTTAAGGCAGAGCTCGAGGAATTGAAGAAGCAGGTCATCGGGACGGCTGCGGTCGTTCTCGACGGTGAACGCGTCAATGTGCGCTCCAAGGAAACGAACCTCGGCAATTTGATCGCCGATGGTATGCTGGCCAAAGCGCAGCAGCTTAAAGGGGCGCAAATTGCCATCATGAACGGTGGCGGCATACGTGCTTCCATCGACCAAGGTGAGATCACGATGGGAGAACTGCGGACGGTGATGCCGTTTGGCAACACGCTGTATGTGCTCGACGTCACCGGGCAGCAGTTGAAGGATGGACTGGAGAACGGGATCAGCGGGGCCAAATTGACCGACCTTCCGGGGAAATTCCCGCAAATCGCCGGCATGAAGTTTAAGTGGGATCCTGCCCAGCCGGCAGGAAGCCGTGTCTTTGACGTACAGATCAAGCAAGGCGACACCTATGTTCCCTTAAATCTGTCTTCCACTTACCGGCTTGCGACCAACAGCTTCGTGGCGAACGGCGGGGACGGCTACAGCTCTTTTGCCGCAGCAATTGCCGCCGGGGCTTATCACGAGGATCTTGGGTATCCCGATTACGAGATTTTTATCGAGAATATCGAACGGCTGGGCGGCACGGTCTCACCGGTTGTGGAAGGCCGGATCGTCGAGCAAGCGAAGCCAAGCGGCGGAAGTGGCGGAAGTGGCGGTAACGGCGGTGGAAGCGGTGGCAGCAGCGGCGGCGGGAATGGTTCGGGTTCGTCAGGATCCGGAGGGGCGCCCAGCCCGGAAGTAGCTGAACCCGGGAAATCCGCCCCGGGAAAAGCGGCATATGAACTTGTGGGCGACATGCTGCAGGTTGAAGTTACCCGCGGCGACGACGGTCAAACAGTGAATCAAGTTTCCGTCAAGCCGGATGTGTTGAAAACCGCCCTTGCGACAGCCGCTTCAAGCAGCCAGGGCGAACTGACGGTGGAACTGACGAACCTCAGCGGCGGGACCGTGCTTTCCCTGCCTGCGGATACGCTCCTTTCGGTTAATAAGGAGGGGAATGAAAACAGCGAGGTAACACTGGTCATTCGCACCGCGATGGCTAGCTACCGAATCCCGCTTCAGGCGATCAGCGCGGGTCATTCCGGTCTAACCGGTTCCGGCGTATCAAGTTCATCAGGCTCAGGCGCTTCCATACGGATTTCCATTTTATCGGCCAAAACGTCCGAACAGGCGGAAATTGCCAAGGCTGCCGCAAACCAAGGAGTAACCGTTACGGGCTCTGCGGCAGTTGAATTCAAAGTAGTGCTTCTCACCACGGACGGTCAGGAGCGGGAAATCACGGATTTCGGGAATACGTACCTTAGCCGGACGATCCCGCTGCCGGACGGAGTTGACAGTGGTTCGGTTACGGCAGTCATGTACGACAAGGCGGCTGGAAAACTTGTTTTCGTTCCTGCAGTTAAAGTTATGATGGACGGCAAACCTGCTTTAGAGTTGAAGCGTCCGGGCAACAGCCTGTACACACTGGTCAGCGGCAAAAAACACCGGTTTGCCGATGTAAACGGGCACTGGGCGGAGCAAGCCATTGATGAACTGGCCTCCAAGCTGCTTGTGGAAGGCGTGAGTGAAACCCGCTTCGAGCCCAAACGGGAAATGACGAGGGCGGAGTTTACCGCACTGCTTGTCCGCGGGCTTGGGTTGACCCCGACCCAAGAGCAAGAGGCGAACGTATTCAGCGATGTAGAGCCGGGTAATAGCCTGGCCGGCGAAATTGCGGCCGCGGTTGAATTCGGCCTTGTCACCCCGGATGCTACCGGGACGTTTAAGCCGAATGAACGCATTACCCGGGCGGAGATGGCCGTGATGGTTGCGAAAGCAATGCGGCTGGTTAAGGGCGGAAACACAGGTGGGGACGGCAAGATTTCTGCCGGAACAAGCGCCGATACGGCGTTGCTGGCCCGGTTCACGGACCGCTCGGCGATCCCCGACAGGGCTGCGGAAGACGTGGCCTGGCTGGTTGAGCAAGGGATCATGCAGGGCGACAATCATGGCGCCTTTGCCCCGAACGGTCATACCACCCGCGCCCAGGCGGCCATCCTGCTGATGCGGATGCTGAAGGAGCTGCGGTTTATCGATTAATGTACCCATAGCAAGGCAAAAAGGGATGCGGCTGTTTTACTGCCGCATCCCTTTTTTGTTCACCTTATAGAATTTATAAAATTTCGGTCAAGGTAGAGGGCGAAGCGAAGGGAGAGAGGGGAGGAGAAGAGGAAGCTGGGGGCTAAGGGACACCAGAGCCGTTATTTGAGGAAAAACGGAGGATTGCAAAATGTAACGGACACGAAAGACCTTATTTGCCTCAAATCGGCCTGAATGAACGGGTTTAGAGCGAAATAGGGGCGTTTGTGTCCGTTAGCCTGGGAAATACCCGGGAAATGAGCGGATAAGGTCGCTGGTGTCCGTTAGAGCCGCGTCCAATGGATGTAGCCCCCAGCTACTTCACAAAATGGGACACCACAAATACCGCCGGGGAGTTCCAGTAGATCGCCACTTCATTGCCGGCGTAGCTGAGCTCGTTGTCGATGAAGCAGGCGGCCGGCGCTTTGCCCTGCAGATGCTCCTGCATGCAGTCGTCGTTCAGCCCGCGGTTGGGGCCGCCGGACACCAGTCCGGGCACCGGTTCCTCCACGCCGTCGCCGACGGAAGGCCGGTGGTGTGGATGGCGGACCGCCCGGTGGCCAAAGCCGGTGACATAGCTGTAGCCCAGCACGTTGCGGCCGAGCAAATAGTGCACATGCTCCAGCGCCAGCGCCTGATAGCGGGCTTCGCCGCTAACCCTTGCGGCGATCAGCAGCAGCATCGCCCGGTTCAGAAGCACCATGTTGCTGCCCCAAATGTAATCCTCCGGCCGCAGCGAAGTCAGATAACCGTCCTCGGCGCAGCGCCGGGCCAGCCTTTCGGCCTCCTCAAGCAAACCGGCCTCCAGCGAAGCGCGGAGCGTACCGTCAGCCTTTGCTTTTTCGCCGAACAAGTAGGCGATCGTACCGTAGCCGCCCATATCCGCCCAGCCCAGTTCGTATTTCGGAAAAGATTCCGCCGCCAGCTTCCGGAACGCTTCATGATAGGCCGCTTCCCCGTCGTCCGGAACAGCTCGCCGGTGGCCCAGTACCGCTCGTCGAGATCGACCGGGTCCCCGTATTCGCCCGTGGCGACGTCGGCCGGGTTTTTGAAGCCGGGGTTTTCCGGCGCAGCGGGATGCCGCTCCAGCCACTCCCAGGCCCGCTCCGCCGCGGCCAGGCAGCGGCTGGCGAATGCCTCATCGTACGGCCGGTACACCCGCGCCGCCAGCGCCATAACCCCGGCAAAGCAGCCGGTCGCCGCGGCGGAGACGGGCATAAAATACAGCTCCGCGCGGTCGTCCTCGGGCATCACGTCCAGCGCCGGAAATTGCTTTGTCGTGAGCTTGTGAAACGCTCCGCCTGTGCGCTCGTCCTGCATTTTCAGCAGCCACTCGAGCTCGTAGCGGCATTCGTGCAGGACATCCGGCGCCAGGCCGTCCGTCTCCGGCAGCGGAATCGGCCTTTGGAACGCCTGCGGCGCAAATTCATACGCCAGCAGCAGATCGGCGGCCGCCTTGGCCCCCGGTCCGGTGTATTTGCCGTAATCGCCGGCGTCATGCCAGCCGCCGGAGCTGTCTTGCTTCCGGTCCGGCTCGCCGTAAACGATGCCTTCCGCCGTATGGCAGGCGGCATGTTTCCACGGACCGGCAAACGGCTCCTCCAGTTCCATGCCGCAGCGGAAGTAATAAAAAGATTTGAGCAGACCGCTATGTAGTTCTGCATACGGATTGTGGCCGATCGCAAACGAGGCGGACGTTTCCCCATTCAACCTTACAAAATAGCTGCCTTCCTCCGAACAAGCGGTAAAATGCCCCCGGCTGACGGTGATCCCCGATGCTTCATCATACAAAGGCGGTCCGGTTTCTCCATGGTAAACGGCTTGCCCATCCGCTTCCCGGACGATCTCAAACGCCCCGCCTTCGCCTGCACAAATGAAGGTCTTATGCGCATCCGGCAAATACCCGATCTGGTTTACAGTAATTCCCCATGCCGCCATGCCGTTCCCAGCAGGTTCATTCATCAAAATCCATCTCCTTATAAAGGTAGTTCAAAAAACTCCAATCGTAATCGCTTTCACTCATCTATCCCCATATTTACATGGCCCGTGAATCTTGGCAAGGCTACAAAAAGCTGGAATCATGAATATTTTGCAAATTTTGGAATGAAACTAAATGGGATTACGTACGCGGAGGTGCCGGGGATGAGCAATGACACATCAACATCAATATTAAAAAAGCTGGCCCAAAACGAGCAGCAGTTGCGCCAGTCGTTTGACCGCTGCTCCGACATCGTGTTCCGTCCGGTTTCCGTACACGGGGCAGAAGTCATGTTATTGATCTATACGGAGGGAATGACGGATACCCAATTGCTGGATCAGATTTTGCTCCGCCTCTGGCTTAACGAGGGGGAAGCGGAGCGGCCTCCCAAACCGGAAGGATTCGGGAGGTTTGCTGAGGACACGCTCATGGCTGCCGCTGGGGTCCGCAAGACTTCCCAGTACACCGACCTGATCGAGGGGGTGCTGGAAGGGCAGACGGCAATTTTGTTCGAAGGGCAGAGCTATGCGCTGCTTGCCGATTTAACCAAAATGGAGCAACGGGGCATTGAGGAACCGCCCTCAGAAAAGGTGGTGCGCGGACCGCGGGACGCTTTTACGGAAACGATCAGCGTCAACACATCCCTGCTGCGCCGAAGAATCCACAGCTCCAAACTTAAGATGGAATCGATGTCGATCGGCGAGCTAACGAAGACCGAAGTGAAGCTGATTTACATGGAGGACGTTGCCAAGCCGTCGCTGGTTAAAGAGGTCCGGAAACGTCTGGATAAAATCCGTATCGATGCGCTGAGTGGCTCGGGGATTTTGGAGGAATTGATCGAAGAGCAGCCCTACTCCCCGTTTCCGGAAATCCAAAACACGGAACGGCCTGATGTGGCCGCCGGGTCGCTGCTGGAAGGCAAAGTCGTTATTTTGATGGAAAACAGCCCCTTCGTCCTGATTTGTCCCATGACTTACTGGTCCGGTTTGCAGTCGCCCGAAGATTATCACGAACGTTTTATCTACACCACCTTTGTCCGCTGGGTCCGTTATATTTTTGTCCATACTTCCTTGCTGCTGCCTTCCCTTTACGTCGCACTGACGACGTTTCATCCGCAAGTGCTGCCGACATCCCTGCTGGTCAGCGTAGCATCGGCGCGGGAAGGCGTGCCGTTTCCGGCGGTGTTTGAGGCGCTCTTGATGGAGTTTCTTTTCGAGGGGCTCAGGGAAGCGGGGATTCGCCTCCCGAACCAAATCGGATCGGCGGTGAGCATCGCCGGAACCCTGGTTATCGGTCAAGCGGCCGTGGAAGCGGGAATCATCTCGGCGCCGATGGTCATTATCGTGGCGACCACGGGAATCGCTTCCTTTGCGTTTCCCCGTTATAATCTGGGAACTGCCTATCGGATGCTGCGCTTCCCGTTATTGATTGTTTCGGGGGCGTTTGGCTTCTACGGGATCGTGTTGTTTATTACCGCATTGACGATCCATTTGGTATGCCTCAATTCTTTTGGCGTCCCTTATATGACCCCGCTTGGTCCCGGCACCGTTTCCCGGGAAAGCCCTGACGATGTGCTGGTGCGGGGGCCAACCTGGAAAATGCGCAAAACGCAGCGGCATTCCGTAACGGAATCGAACGGGAACTCTATGCCGGAATCGAACGGGGACCCTATGCCGGACGCAAACGGTGCGGATAAGAAAGACAAGGGGTGAAACAAACATGCGTGTGAAGCGGGGGATCGTCTTTTTGGCCTGCGTGTTGCTCATAACCGGCTGCTGGGACCGGCAGGAAATGAATGACCGGGCGATCATTTTGGGCTGGGGGATGGATCTGAACGGGGATGGGAGGTACGTTGCCACGGCCAACATCGTCGTTCCCGGGGGTACAAAGTCAGGAGGGACCGAGGGCGGGAAAAACCAGTATCTCATCGAGACCTCCTATGGCACTAGCGATGGCGATGCCGGTCAAAATATGCAAAAAAAGCTGCCTCGCGTCATCTTCGCCAGCCACCGGAGGAACGTGTTTATCGGCGAGGCGCTGGCCAGGCACGGGATAGCGAAAGTTCTTGACGAATATGCCCGCAATCCGCTGGTCAGGCTGCGGACGAATATTTTTGTCGTAAAGGGAGGAACGGCCCAAGAAGCCATGAATCTAAGCAGCCGGCTGGAAAAAAATCCGACGATCAGCGTGCAAAAAATCCAGGAGGTGATGGGCGCTCCGGTGAGCCGATCTTTGCTCGATTTTTTTATCATGGCGAATGGAGCGTCGGGAGGCAGTGTGATGCCAATCGTGGAAATCGTCTCACCCGCTCAAACGGCAAAGAAAGGCGAAAGTGAGGGCAACGTTTCAGGTTCGGAATTGGCGCTGACAGGCTCGGCGGTATTTGACCGCAATCTGAAATTGAAAGGTTATTTGGGTTATGACAACTTTTGGATTCGGTTATGGATCACGGGAAAACTTGACCATCGTGTGTTTACGATCCGGATGGGGAAGGAGCATGAGACGATAACGATTCCCGCAATGAGGTTCAAAAGCCGGATTGTGCCAGTGCTTGGCGGTGATAAGGTCAGCTTTAAAGTCTGGCTTAGCGGGGAAGGCGAAATCAACGAAAACAACGCAAACCTGGATCTGTCCAAGCCGGACAACGTCAAAAAGGTGGAGGATGAACTGAACCGCCGATTGACGGAAAAGGTGGAGCAGACGGTGGCCCTGGTGCAGAAGCAGTATAAGGCGGATATTTTTGAATTGGGAGAGACGCTGCATCGCAAACACCCTTATGTTTGGAAAAGAATGAAAAAGGATTGGGACAGGCAGTTCGAAAATGCGGACATTGAATTTCGGGTACATATGAAAATATCTGGCACGGGGCTCACGGGAAAATCCCTGGTTCCTGGTGTGGAGGACAAGGATAACGGTGCGAATCAGCAATAGACAGCTCTTCTGGCTTGTATGGATGTTTGAATTGGGGATAAACCTGTTGATTTCTTTGAACTTTGCCATCACCGACGCCAAACAGGATGTATGGATTTCCATGCTGATCGCCTGGTTGGCCGCGATGCTGATCGCGTATCTGGCATTTAAAGTCAGCCGGTTGTTTCCCGGCCAGACGTTGCTCCAGTTCAGCATTTCGATCTTGGGCAAATGGCCGGGCAAACTCGTCGGACTTCTGTACCTGCTTCAATGGTATTGGGTGCTGGGAATTATTTTACGCGAACAGTTTAGCTTTATCCGGCTTAGTATGCTGCAGAAAACGCCGGACCTGGTTATTGCGGTCAGTTTTCTGGCGATCGCTGTTTATGCGGTCCGCAAAGGCGGAATTGTGGGCGTCGGCCGGTTCAGCGAGCTTTGGGGTCCTGTGCTGCTGTTTGTTCTGATCATAACCCTGCTGCTTTCGATACCTAATTTGAACCCGAGCGCTATGCTTCCGGTTTATGCCGATACGGAGGCACTTGCCATTCTGAAGGGCAGTCTAACGCCGATGTCCCTGCTTGGCGAAATCGCGCTCATCATGATGCTGTCCGCTTTCCTGGAAAAGCCGGACCGGAATGCCCTGCGCAGTGTATGGCTGGGGATATCGATCGCCTCGTTGACCTTGGCGGTTGGGGCGGCATGGGTCATTATGACCTTTGGTCCGGCATTGTCGTCCAAAATCCAGTTCCCGTTTTTTGAAATGGTCAAGCTGGTTTATCTGATGGAATTCATTCAGAATATGGATATTTTTCTAGTGGCGATCTGGCTGATCAGCGTATTTATCAAGCTGACTGTTTATTTGTTTATCGCCAGCTACGGAACGGCCCAATGGATCGGCAAACCGTCAAGTTGGAGAAACTGCATATGGTTTGCGGCCGCGGTCACGTTGGCTATATGTATGGCTGTCGTTCGCTTAAACCCCTCATCCAGGATGCTGCTGACAGAGGTGTGGATCAATTATGTGCTGCCGCTGCATTTTTTTGCCATCCCCTTACTGCTGCTGCTTGTGGGTACGTTCAGAAAGAACAGAAAAAGGGGTGAATCGTGACCCAAACCCTCGACTCTTCCATATTAGTATGTTATCATGAGAGTCTGATAACGTATTAACGAACTAAAGCATTCGATTTGGTAGAGTTGCTAATTTATTGGGGGAGAGTCATATGCAACTGAAAAACATCGCATTAATGGGATTGGTCCTGACAGTTATGCTGACGGCGCTGGCCGGCTGCTCCGGCGCAAGCTCCGGTTCAGGCAAGGGCGGCAACACGCTGGTCATCGGGATAGACGATAAATTCGCACCGATGGGCTTCCGCGATGAAAAGAACGAGATCGTCGGCTTCGATATCGATTACGCCAAAGCGGCTGCGGAGAAGATGGGCATGGAGGCCACCTTCCAGCCGATCGATTGGTCATCGAAGGAATCGGAGCTGAACAGCGGCCGGATCGATCTGATCTGGAACGGCTACACGATCACCGAGGAACGGAAAGGAAAAGTGCTGTTTACGAAACCTTATCTGAAAAACAGCCAGGTGATCGTCACGCTGGCGGATTCGCCGATTGCGAAAATCAGCGATTTGGCCGGCAAAGCCGTTGGGCTCCAATCGCTGTCTTCCGCGGCGGACGCGCTGAACGCCGATCCGATCAAATCCGAGATCAAGACGGTTACGGAGTTCCCGGACAACGTGCTGGCGCTCAGCGACTTGAAGACGAAGCGGCTTGACGCGGTGGTCATCGATGAGGTCGTGGCCAGATATTATATGGCCCAAGAAGAGGGCACCTTTAAAATTTTGGACGAGTCGCTTGCGCCGGAGGAATACGGAATCGGCGTGAAGAAAGGCAACGAAGAACTGCTGAACAAGCTGCAGCAAGCTTTGGACGAGCTGAATCAGGACGGGACGGCCGCGCAGATTTCCGAAAAATGGTTCGGCGAAGATAAAGTGCTGAAATAAGGAACCTGAAGCGAAGAAAACGAGGGGAAACCCGGAAGCCAGAAAGCGCAAGGCGAGGATAAAACCGGATTGAACGTGATCCGGTTTTTCTGATTCTTTTGGCGATTTCTTACTTCCGTTCATGAAGGAGATGCGAGATGAGTCTGGATTATTTTATGAATATTTTAGTACCGATGCTGGAAGGCACGCGGATAACCCTGCTGTTGTTCGTGCTGGCGATTGTAACGTCGATTCCGCTTGGTTTTGCGTTTACGTTTATGGTGAGAAGCCGGGTGAAGCCGGTCGCCTGGTTCGCGAACGCCTATATTTACGTCATGCGCGGAACGCCGCTGCTCTTGCAGATGCTGTTTATCTGCTTTGGGCTCCCGGTCATTCCGGTGATCGGCGAATATTTAGTGATGGACCGGTTTGCGGCGGCCTGTTTGGCGTTCACTTTGAATTACGCGGCGTATTTCGCCG
Source organism: Paenibacillus macerans (assembly GCF_023715465.1). GTDB lineage: Bacteria > Bacillota > Bacilli > Paenibacillales > Paenibacillaceae > Fontibacillus > Fontibacillus macerans_A. The sequence continues at coordinate 242,058 of NZ_JAMBOE010000004.1, read as the reverse complement.
AGATTTTTCGCGGGGGCCTGCTCGCGATCGATAAAGGCCAATACGAAGCGGCCAAAGTGCTTGGCTTAAGCCGTTGGCAAACGACGACTCGGGTCATTTTACCGCAGATGGTGCGGATCGCGTTGCCGGCCGTTTCGAACGAATCGATCACGCTGATCAAGGATACGGCCTTGCTGTACGCCGTAGCGGTTCCGGAGCTGCTGCATTTTGCCCAAACGGCGGTGAACCGGGATTTCACGATTATGCCGTTCGTGGTCGCCGGGATCATTTATTTGCTGCTGACATTGGTGTTGACACTGCTGTTCAAGGCACTTGAACGGAAATTCAAATTCGAATAAAGGGTTGAATAAACAGGTATGAAAATCGTGGAAGTGACGAATTTGCAAAAATCGTTTGGTTCGCTGCAGGTGCTGAAGAACGTTTCCTTCACCGTGGATACGAGCGAGGTGGTGGCTGTGATCGGACCGTCCGGCTCCGGCAAAAGCACGATGCTGCGCAGCCTGGCCCATTTGGAGGAGGCGGACGGCGGAAGCATTAGGATCTGGGACGACTACTTGGCCGAAAACGGCCGGTATGCCGGGAATGCGCAAATCAAAAAGATTACGGCGCGCATGGGCATGGTGTTCCAGCATTTTAACCTGTTCCCGCATCTGACGGTGCGCGGCAACCTGGAGCTGGCGCCGAAGCTGGTGAAGCGGATGACGGGGGAGGACACACGCCGCAGGGCTTCCGAGCTGCTGGATAAGGTCGGCTTGTTGAACAAGGCTGATGCTTACCCTGCGAATTTGTCCGGCGGCCAGAAGCAGCGGGTGGCGATCGCCCGGGCGCTGATGATGAACCCGGAAATTTTGCTGTTTGACGAACCGACCTCGGCGCTGGATCCGGAGTTGACCGGCGAGGTGCTGCAGGTGATGAAGCAGCTTGCCGAAGAGCGGATGACGATGATCGTAGTGACGCACGAGATGGGTTTTGCCCGGGAAGTGGCCGATCGTGTGATGTTCATGGCGGACGGGGAGTTCATCGAATCGGGATCGCCGGAGCAATTGTTTGGCCAGCCGCGGCATGAACGGACGCGAGCATTTTTGCAGCGGGTGTTGTAGAATCATAAATGTTCGCGTACACGCGAAATGTTGCCGAGAGGATAGAGGTGCTAGTCATGACAAAAGGGTATGCGTCAGCTACCGTAGTATCTACGGCGGCCAACTACATTATGGACCGCGAAGAGCGGTTTACGCATACGTACCGGACTTATTTTAAATTAAGGGAAAACGGCCCGCTTCAGCTCCGGTTTTGGCACAGCAATGCCGTGGACTCCACCTGGGATACCGGAACGGTGGCCAAGGGCAGCCAGCGTGGCGGATTGTGGCGGATCGAGGCCGCTTACGTGGCCGACGGCGGCACGGAGCCGGACGGTGCGGTAGCGCCGGGCTCGCAGGTCCCTGTCACGTTTGACGGAGGAAGCGAGAAGCCGGTGGAACCGGGGGAGACGTTTTGGAGCGATCCCGTACATATCGAACTGCCGGAAGGGCATTATTTGGCGTTCACCTGGACGATCACGGCGCCGGCGCCGGGAAAAACGTTCCCGTACAACGTCGAACAAATGCTGGTATCGGCTTACGATGCCCCCGGCCGCCATGCGGACGAGGAATCGGCGGAGCCGTTTGCGCGGTCCGAGAAACTGTTGGTTGCGCCCGCCTTTATCGGTTATGCCAAGCCGGTGGACCGGCAGCTGATATTTTTCGGCGATTCCATCACCCAAGGGGTCAGAACGGCGCTGGATGGTTACGAATATTGGGTGGCGCGGATCGCAAGCGGCTTAGGGGCGCAGTACGGGGTCTGGAATCTCGGCTCCGGATGGGCGAGAGCGTATGACGCCGCGGCGGATGGCGCTTGGCTGCATAAGGTAAAGTACGGACAGGTGGCGCAACCGGGGTCGCAGGTGATCCTGGCGCTGGGCGTGAACGACATCGACATCGGCGCCCGGACGGTCGGGCAGCTGCTTGGCGACCTGGAAACGATCGTTTCCCTGCTGAAAAACAACGATCCTGCCACGGAAATCATGCTTTTTACCGTACCGCCGTTTAATTTCAGCGGCGAGCGCGAGCAAGTGTGGCGGAACGTCAACGCCGCAATCCGGGCCTCCTCCATCCCGGGAGTGGACCGGGTGTTCGATATGGCGGCGCTGCTATCCCGGCCGGCCCCTGAGGAACATCGGCTCAGCTCCGAGTTCATGAGCCCCGGCGATGATCCGCACCCGAACGGGCTTGCCGGCAAAGTGGTGGCGGAGGCTTTTTTGAAGTGGTACCTGGGATAAACAAATAGAAACCGGGGAGTGGATTTCCGCGGATTTACCGGTAAAAAGGCTTAGGCCCCTGGATATCGGCGCATGACAATACCGGCGCATGACAGTCGGCGATTGGAACGGCGAACTGTGGGCTGAGCCTGCAAAATAGCGGAACTTTATGTACCTATTATCCGGAGGCAGGTATGTTCATCCCCATTAGCGGCATTTTTTGTTCTTATTTTCCTATGAAGAGCCCTGGAACGGGGGTATTTCCTTGCGACCGGGGAAAATAGCGACATAAATTTCCCCTAATTCTCTCAAATTGGCCGATATCGCCGAAATAACGACCTTTTTTGTCCTTATATTTTCCAACTTGTTACTTCCCCCGGTATTCCCGGGGCGACAGCCCCACCTGCTTCTTGAACACTTTGCTGAAGTATTTCACGTCGTGGAATCCGACCATTTCAGCGATATCCTGCAGCTTCAGATGCGGGTTCAGCATGAGCAGCTTGGCCTTGTCGATCCGGTATTTGCCTAGGTAGTCCGAGAAATTGATGCCATAGTCCTGCTTGAATTTCCGGGATACGTATTCGCGGCTTACGTAAAAACGGCTGGCGATGTCCTGCAGCGACAAATCGGATTGGTAGTTCTGCTCGATGTATTTGACGATGTCGGCGAACGTGCTTTTATCGCGCGCCTGCTGCCGGGAAATCACTTCTGCCAGCCGGGACATGACATGCTCCGCCCAGTCGCTCCAGACATAACGCGAGAAAGTATAGCTGTCGCCAGACGGGGGAGCATGTCCGGCGTCGTCCCGCTTCAGTTCCGTCATCACACCTTCGGTCTTATCGCCAAGCGTTTCCCGGATCATTCCCGAGCGAAACGATAAGATATCGGACGTCCAAGCGGCCAGCATTTCCGGCGTTACCGTTCCCAGCCGGCACAGCTCGTCGATCCATTTCCGGCTTGCGGCGGCAATTTGTCCCGGATCCGCGCTCCTGACCGCCAGCTTCCAGTCCTCCTGTACCTTGACAAAGGTCAGGGAGGGATAGACTCCGGCAGCTGCAGCCGCAGCCGCGGCGGGAGCGTCTGCGGCCGTGCCGCGCCCGTCCGTGACCATGGCGTGACCGTCCGCTTTTCCCGCGTTTAACTCATGGATATACCGGTCGGGTTCGAGCAGGTTCCGGCGTTGCAGCGCGGCGGCGGCCTCGGCATACTGCCGTGGGAGGCTTAGCGGCAGCTCCCCGGCGGACCCGAGGCCAAAATGCAGCCGGCGCTCTAGCGTGCGGTGCAGCCCTTGATTGATTTGGGCGGCACGTTCGGCAGCGCGCTCCAAATCGCCCCAGACGAGCAGCAAAATTTCCCGCGGCGCCCGCCCATGCTTAAACGCAATCCCGCTGCGGCTTGGGAGCAGGAATTCATTGCAGATGTTAACCAGCGCAAAGTGCAGCAGCTCCCGATTATGGCCGAATCTTTGCTGCAGGGAAGCATCCCCGGCGTCGATCCGGGCCAGCAAAAGACGGCACAACCCCGGCTCTTCGGGGATCACGCCTTCCTGGCGCAATCGGCGCAGCGAGACGTCGGCCGAGCCCGGGTCGTCGATCAACGAGGAGAGCAGCTTTTCGTCGTAAACCGGTTTGAATTCATTAAGGCGAATGCTTTTCTGCTGCTGCTCCAACCGTTCCCGTTCTTCCCGGCGCCACTGCTCCACGGCTTTAGCGACGGCGGCGTTGATCGCTTCGGGCTCGATCGGCTTGAGGATATAATCGATACCTCCATGGCGTACGGCGCTCCGCACAAAATCGAAATCGTCATGGCCGCTGACGACGATGAATTTGATGTTTCCGGCATGCTCGCGAACCCAGGCCATCAGTTCCAGCCCGTGGCCCGATTCCATCATCATGTCCATAATGACGAGCTGCGGGCCAAAGCTTTGAATGATTCCAATTGCTTCGTTCCCTCCGCCCGCTTCTGTAATTTCCCGGATGCCGTGCTTCTCCCAATCCACCAGCAAGCGAACGGCTTTTCTGACCCGGGCTTCATCGTCGACAATTAACGCTCTCATCATTTTTCACACTCCATGTAGGGCTCATTTCCGAGATTTATTGCGGCAGAGCGAGTAGTTTTAGTATAATGCGGACTCCGGCCGGTTCCAAATTGGCCACGTTCAGATCGGCCTCGCTGCCGTATACCAGACGGAGCCGGGTCAGCACATTGATCAAGCCAATCGGCGCTACGCGGCCGTCCTGACTCGCGGGTTCGGGACGATTTCCGTCGAGGGCTCCGGTGACTCCATCAAGCCCCTGCCGTAGATGTCTTAGCTTATCTTCCGGTATTTTCGCGCCGTTGTTCTGCACGATAATTTTGACGAAACCGTCCGGTTCCTGTACGGCCTCCAAACGGATGCATCCGTTCGCTTTTGAACGGTCGATCCCGTGCTTGAAGTAATTTTCCATGATCGGCTGCAGGATGAGCTTGGGCATTTGCACCTGGAGCAGCTCTTCCGGCACCTCGCAGTGGAAGGAAAAGCGGTTTTCGAATCGCTCTTTTTGCAGTTCGATATAAGCTTTGACGTGCTCAAGCTCGTCCTTCAAGGTCACGATCCGGTCATCGTTATGCATGCTGTAATGCATCATTTTGGCCAGCGCCGAAATCAGGGTATAGATTTGCGGGACCTTCAGCTCCAGTGCGAGCGTACCGATGATCTGCAGCGTATTGTTGAGAAAATGCGGGTTGATTTGTGCCTGCAGCGCCCGAAGCTGGTTGTTTTTGCTGGACAACTCCAGTTTGTATTCCCTTAAGATCAAATTGTTGATCGTATCCATCATGGTGCGGAACCGCCGCATCACCGCTCCGATTTCGTCATGGCCGGCCGGCTGGATATCGACGTTCAAGTTGCCGGATTGAATCTGGTTCATATATCGGCCAAGCCGCTTGATCGGAGCGGTAATCCGCAGCGAAATAATGATCGTGGCGGCGATGATAATGATCAGCGACACTGCCAGGAGCAGCATGTTGATGCCGGCCGCGCGGTTGGCTTCCCGGGTGAGAAAGGCGACCGGGACCTGTTTGACCAGTGTCCAGTTGGCGCCGACGGTGGTAATTCGCTGATAGACTAACACGTTTCCGTCCTCTTCGAAGTTTCCGCTCGTGCTTGGCGCGGAGGCGATCCGTTCCGTATACCACTTCTCCCTGAGCGGAAGCCCCAGCTTGCCCTGCTCGTCGCTGTACACGATATCTCCGTGATCGTCGAGAATATAGATTTTCTCGCGGTTTTGTTCATACAACTGGTCGACGATATCGCTTAAGGCCGACAGTTTGACGTCGATGGAGAGATAGCCGATGATGTGGCTTGAAGGAACTTTTTCGATTTTGCGGTGGAGTGTGAATACTGGCTCGGAAGGGTATCGCGGCAATATGGCGGTAAGTCCGTACGTATGGCTCATATGGCTGCTTTGCACCCAGACGCTGGGCCGGTCGATACCCAACGCATCGCCGAAAGGCCCGATGTTGTAGTTGCGCTGCGGCGTGTTTTGGGTAACGAGAGTTGCTCTCCGGCTTTTATTTTCATAGAGATACACCTGAAAAATGTCCGGCACGGAGGTGGCAATATTGGACAATACGGCATAAACCTGCGAGTTGCTTTGCACGTCCTCATAGCCGGCCTGCAGTAAAGTTGAAATGTTATAGATATTGGAAGAGCTGCGGTTGAGATCGTCAAGCAGGCTGGTCAGGTTGCGCCCCCCCTGATACAGAAGATTGGCGTCTTCCGCGGCGACCCGTGTACGGAGCGATTGTGACGTATAGGAGTAAGTCACGACCATCGTCGCGACGATCGGGATGATCGTGGCGAGCAACATAAAGACGATCAGTCTGGTGCGGATGCTGTTCCATTTCAAGCGGATTCCCTCTCCCGATCAATAAATTACACCTGAGTGTTCACCTCAGTCGGTGTATTCGGCGATTCACCCAAGTCATAATAACAATACAACAGTTATTCGCTAGAAAGAAAGGGGGCTGCGCCATGGGTAGCAAAAGAGCGTCTGAATGGGGACTCCAGCTGTTTTTTGTGGGACCTGTGCTTTTATTTTTTGTAGTCATCATGGTGATTCCATTCTTACTCGGGATGTATTATGCATTGACCGATTGGAATGGCGTGGCGAGCACAGTCAATTGGGTAGGGCTGGATAATTTTAAAACGATATTTACGAATGACCCCGATTTTTGGTCATCCTTCTGGTTTACCTCCAAATTTACGGTGGTTGGCATCGTGCTCACCAATGTCGTTGGCTTCTTCCTTGCTTATTTTTTAACCAAAGGATTGAAGCTGCGCAACATCATGCGTACTATTTTCTTTATGCCTAACGTGATCGGCGGGCTGCTGCTGGGATTCATTTGGCAGTTTATTTTCATCAAAGGCTTTAACACCATGTATGAACTGACTGGCTGGTCCTTCTTCGGGCTTCCGTGGCTAGGGGACGAAGCAACCGGCTTCTGGGGAATCATGATCGTCTTTGTCTGGCATACGGCGGGTTACCTGATGGTCATTTACATCTCCTCGCTGACCAACGTTCCTTCGGAAGTGATCGAGGCGGCGGAAATCGACGGTGCAAACCGCTGGCAGATGCTGCGCAGCATCATTGTTCCGCTGATTATGCCCGCGGTAACCATCTGTTTGTTCCTGGCGATTTCCTGGGCGTTTAAAATGTTCGACCTCAACTTGTCGCTGACTAAAGGCGGGCCGTTCAAATCGACGGAATCCGTGGCGATGAACATTTACAACGAAGCGTTCCAGAACAACCGTTACGGGCTGGGAACGGCCAAGGCTATTCTGTTCTTCGTGATCGTGGCTGTCATTACGATGTTCCAGGTTCGCCTGACGAAGAATAAGGAGGTCGAAGCTTGATGAAAAGATACACCGGGCGCCTGCTGGCGGCGGAAATCATTACAGGCCTTGTCGCCCTGCTGTTCCTGTCGCCGTTCTATTTTCTCTTCGTCAATTCGGTCAAGCCGTTTGGCGAAATCATGTCGGATTCGGCGAGTTGGCCGCAGGTGTTTCAATGGGAGAACTATGCCAAGGCCTGGGAACTGACCAAGTTCCCGCAGGCGTTCACCAATTCGCTGCTCATTACCGTGGTGAGTGTGGGGATTCTGGCGCTGATCAGCGCGATGGGCGCGTATCGGATGGTCCGCTCCAATACTTGGTTTAACCGTATCTTGTTCATGCTGTTTATCGCTTCCATGGTCATTCCGTTCCAGACGATCATGATGCCGCTGCTGCGGGTCGTTAACGAGCTGGGAGTAAACAATACTCATTTCGGACTGGTGATGACTTATCTCGGTCTGGGGGCGCCGATGGCCGTGTTTCTGTTCCACGGGTTCGTTAAATCGATCCCGCGGGAAATTGAAGAAGCCGCCACGGTGGACGGCTGCACCGGCATCAGCGTGTTCTTCCGGATCGTGTTGCCGATGCTGAAGCCGATGCTGATGACGATCATTGTGCTGAACTGCCTGTGGGTATGGAACGACTACTTGCTGCCGTCGCTGATTTTGCAGCGGCCGGAAATGCGCACGATTCCGCTGGCCACGTTTGCTTTCTTCGGGCAGTACACGAAGCAGTGGGATATTGCGCTCCCGGCGCTCGTTTTGGGAATTACGCCAATCGTTATTTTCTTCTTGTTCTTGCAGCGTCACATTGTCGAGGGAATCGCAGCGGGATCGGTCAAAGGCTGACGCCGGCCGATCCGCTGTTCCAATAAATTAAACAGATTTAGGGGGAATTAGCTTATGAAGAAGGCAAAGTATTCTATCGTCTTATCCGTTCTGCTGACGATGTCGCTGTTCCTGGCGGCTTGTGGCGGCGGAAATTCTGCAAACGGTACCAATAGCGGCGGCGAAGGCCAAGGCGGTGGCAAACAGGAGCAGAAGACGGTCACGATCTTCCAATTTAAAACCGAAATCGTGGAAGGGCTTAACGAGCTGAAAGTGGAATTTGAAAAAGAGCACCCGAACATCAAGCTGGATATTCAAACGGTGGGCGGAGGTGCCGATTACGACGCGGCGCTGAAAACGAAATTCGCCTCCGGCGACGCCCCGGACATCTTCTCCAACAACGGCTACGCCAAGCTGGATATGTGGCAAGAGAAGCTGGAGGACTTGTCCGATCAGCCTTGGGTGAAGGATCTGGTGCCGCTGGCCGCCGAGGCGATTACCAAAGATAGCAAAGTGTACGGCTTGCCGCTGGATCTTGAAGGCTTCGGTTACGTCTATAACAAAGATTTGTTTGCCAAAGCAGGCATCACCTCCCCTCCGAAAACCTACTCGGAACTGGAAGCGGCGGCCAAAAAGTTGCAGGCTGCGGGCATCACGCCTTTTGCAAACGCTTATCAGGAATGGTGGCTGGTAGGCAGCCAAGGGATCAGCGTCGCTTTCGCGAATCAGGATGATGTCGACGGTTTCATTAAAGGCTTGAATGAAGGCACGGCTTCGATCGTCGGCAATGAGCAATTCGCCAACTGGGCGAAGCTGATGAAGCTGACGCTGGATTACGGCAACAAAAATCCGCTTACGACCGACTATAACACGCAGGTGGCGATGTTTGCGAACGGTGAGGCGGCGATGATGCAGGAAGGCAACTGGGCGCAAACGATGATCGACGGCATTAACCCGAACATGAACATCGGCGTGCTGCCAATGCCGCTCAGCGACGACGCCGCAAAAACCGGGAAAGTGACGATCGGCGTTCCGGTGAACCTGGTTGTGAACAAAGATTCCGACGCTAAGGAAGAGGCGAAAACGTTCCTGAACTGGCTGGTCACTTCCGATATCGGTAAAGAATATATCGTGAAGAAATTCAAGTTCATCCCGGCCATGACCACGATCGAAGCCACACCGGAGGATATGGGGCCGATTGCCACCGATCTGGTGAAGTATGTGGAGGAAGGCAATATTTTTGCGCACCAGGCCGGCAAATACCCGGATGGCGTCGCTCAGGAATTCGGCAGTGCGATTCAGCAATATTTGGCAGGAAAAAGCGATGTTGAAACCTGGCAAAAAAATATGCAGGCTGCGTGGGACAAATTGAAGTAACGGCAGCATGAATAACGAATGAAGGAAAGCAGGCCGCCTCTTGGGTCTTATCCCCGCATGAAGGGGAAAGAGGCGGCTTTTGCCTTTTTCGGTGGAGAGGGGGAACAAACTTATGAATAAGCGCCTCGATAAAGTTCAAATCGGCGTCTGCTATTATCCGGAGCAGTGGGATCCTTCCCTGTGGGAAGAGGATGTTCAGCTGATGAAGGCGACGGGCGTCCGGGTCGTCAGGCTGGCGGAGTTTGCCTGGAGCCGGCTTGAGCCGGCGGACGGCCAATTTGCCTTCGAATGGCTGGACCAGGCGATCGATCTGTTTCACAAATATCGTATCCGCGTGGTGCTGGGGACGCCGACCAATACGCCGCCGCGTTGGTTGACCGGCTTGGCGCCGGACATTTTGCCGGTGGATGCGGCAGGCCGGACCGTTCACCCGGGCGTTCGGGGGCATCGCTGCTACAACAGCGGATCGCTGCGGGCGTACGGAGCGCGGATCATCGAGGAAATGGCGAAGCGCTACGGCGGCCATCCCGCGGTGATCGGCTGGCAGACGGACAACGAGTTTTGGGTGATCGACTGCCACTGCGCCGCCTGCAACGAGCGTTTCCGGGAGTGGGTATGGGCGAAATACGGAACGCTCCAGGCCGTCAACCGGGAATGGGGGACGGTCGTATGGAGCGGGGAATACGGTGACTGGTCCCAGGTCGGCGTTCCTTACGGCGGTTCGCCGCACCAGAACCCGTCGTACTTGCTCGATTTTACCCGCTTCCAATGGGATTCCATCGCCGAGTTCCAGCGCAGCCAGATTGAGATTATTCGTGAACATTGTCCGGGACATTTTATTACCCACAACTTCCATACTTATCCGCAACGCCTGGACCTGTACCGGATCGGCGCCGACTTGGACATTGCTTCGTTCGACTATTATCCGAACACCGATCCGGACAAGCAGGCGACGGGGCCGTACAGCGGCGCCCTGGCGCTCGATGTGACGCGCGGCATCAAACGCCGCAACTTCTGGATCATGGAGCAGCTCAGCGGGCCGCCGGGCTGCTGGTTTCCGACGTGGCGGGCGCCTTATCCCGGCTTTATCCGCGCGTTTGCGTGGCAGGCCATCGCCAAAGGAGCCGACACGGTCGTGCATTTCCGCTGGCGTTCGGCCGCGGCCGGCGCGGAGCAATTTTGGCACGGCCTGATCGACCACAGCAACGTTCCCGGCCGCAGGTTTGAGGAATTTGCCAAGCTGTGCGGCGAGGTGAACGCGCTCGCCGGCAAGCTTCAAGGGACCGCGCCCTGGAATGAAGCGGCGATTTTGCTGTCGCACGAGCAGTTGGAGGCTTTACGGATTCAGCCGCAGTCGGATGGCTTCGACTACTATGAAAATGTGAAGGATTATCACCGGGCTTTGACCAAGCTTGGGATCGGGTGCGATGTGATCGAATGGACCCAGCCGCTCGCCGGGTACAAGCTGGTTGTGGCCCCGTATGTTTATCTGATGGACGAGCAGGTGGCCGAGGCGCTGGAGTCGTTTGCGGAAGCGGGCGGCACGGTGATTCTCACCAGCCGCTCCGGGGCGAAGCGGATGAACAATCAGCACGTCATGATACCTTTGCCGGGACTATTAGCGAAATGCGCCGGCGTGACAGTGAAGGAATATGATCCGATTGGCCGGGCTTCGCACCGGATCGCGGACGCAAACGGGCTGCATTTTTATGGGACTGAGTGGTGCGATATCCTGAGCTTACAAGGGGCTGAAGCCATTGCCTGGTATGACGAAGATTTTTACCGCGGCGAGCCGGCGGTGACGGTAAACCGGTTCGGCCGGGGCAACGTATATTATCTCGGTACGCATCCCGAGGAAAGTTATCTTAAGGAGCTGTTCGCCGCGCTCGCCGGGGAGCTTGAACTCGCGGCGTTTCCGGGGTTGCCGGAGGGCGTGCAGGCCGCCGTTCGAAGCAGCGAATCGGGCGCCTACCTGTTTGTGCTGAACTTAAGCCGGGAACCGCACCATGTTACTTTGCCGTCAAGCTATCCCAGTGAGTTATATGGCGTCATAAGAGAGCGGACGTTTAGCCTTGCTCCGTATGAGGTGGAAATTTTACGGATTTCATAGGAGCATCGCCCGCCTAGAGGGTATGAGTTATGCCAACCTTAATGAAAATACGAACCGAAATTTTTAATCCGGAAAGAACAGTGGACGCGCACCGGCATTTGGCTGTACATCTCGTGCCAAGCTGTTCTTTTCCATTCCGCATAACTCATGCTGTTGCGGACATGTTGGCCGATGCCGAGGCTGTCGGCCCCTCTCTTTTGCATGTCCTTAAGAATGCGGCCGCCTTCTTCTACGGCGTATTCGCTTAACAACTGTTCAACCTTTTTTCGCTCCGTGGTGCTGAGATCCAGATCGCCGATGTATTCATCCACCGCGCCAACGATTTTTAAATAAATATCCGCTCGATATTCTCCGTCCTTGGTTTTTGTGATTTTTATTTTGCGGTTGCTTTTTACCGAGTGGAAGGCCATGCTCTCCAGATGGGGATTGTCCGTTCTCACGTTAAACTCGCCCCGCGCAGTATTTTGATACATCACCAAAAATAAATGCAGGTCATCCGAAGTAAGCTTCCCCACCATTTGATCATTCCGGAATAAAGCGAGGCCGCTAACGGAGATATCCTTCTCCAACTCCCTGATCATAATGGCGACCGGATCAATGCCGTCATCATGATAATCCCGTACGAACTGATGGAGCCTCGTTTGCGGGGCGCCCTGTCTGGAGAATTCCTTTTGCAGCAGTTTGTTGATATAGTTGGCCGTTTTCGTATGCCGCGGCAATTCCTGACTAATGACGCCGCCGGCATTTCCTTCCACCACAGCTACGGTGGTTCTAAGGGAAATGGTCGGATCGCGGAAGAAGGTATCCATATGTCTCCATATCCCCCGCCGGGCCAAAGCTTCGCCAAACATCAGCGTGCGGATCTGGCCGTTCACCATCATCCGGCTCGTTCTTAAGCTCAGCGTTTTTCTTGCGTCCTTGGGGCTTTTGGCGATCGTGCTCAGCAGTTCATCGGTCGTTTTCCCGTCCTTGGCGAATTGGGTGACCAGCGGAATACTGACCGTTACTTTGATATTTCCGTTAGGCATGGCATCGTAGGCGGCGGTTTCCACATAACCGATCTTTTCCAAAACCCGTTCGTCCTGGTTGCATCCGGTCAGCAGCAGGAAGGCGCACGCACACAAGCAGCCGATCCGTTTACGCATGCTTTTTCCCCCTCCTTTGAATGAGCAGCAGCAAAATCAACAGCAGCGGAAAGCCGACGGAAAAAACGAGCTGGACTAAGGTTATATTCCGAAGCCACCATTCCACCTCCATCAGCGTATCCGGTGTAAGACTAACCACGAGGGTAGCCGCCATGGTGAGAGCCAATAACAGCTTAGGCGGAATCCGGGGAAAAACTTGCTTAACCAGGGCTTTACTCGCCCAATAGTACATCGCTCCCGTATGTACTACCGAAAACAGGAACATGCTCAATAAAAAGTTGTGAATCCGCTCGATAAACGGAAATTTTAAATAGCCAAACATGTCCAGGATAGGGAACGCTGAAAAGTTCAGTTCGTGAACATTAAAAAAGCCGAAGACCATAACCGTGATGATCAGGTAAATCGCCATGGAGAGGGTATTCGCGAAGTGAACATATTTTAGCCATTTTGTCGTTTTTTCCGCATACGGGAACAAAAACAACGTCAGTTCGTAGCCGAGATACGTTTGGTATACAAACAAAAAACCTTCCGCCATGTCCTTGCCTCCCTGGAACAGAAACGGCGTTAATCGTACCCAATCAAAATCTGGGGTGAAGAAAAAGGTTAGCGGCAATTGAACCAGAAGGATTACTACAAAAAATATGTTGGCTTTCGACATGTTGTAGATCCCCTTGGCAATATACAAAAACACCAGAATGTCCACAAACACCTTCAGCACGATGTCCGGAGTCGTTGGGAAAATCATCAGCTGATAAATCATCGAATACTGCTTGATCACAAGGCAGCCCAACATAGCAAAATTGCTTGCAATCAGCAAATAAAGCGGATATAAAATGGCGCGCGGCAGTGAATTCCGGAGGATCTCGAATATGGACGTCCCGCGCCCCAGACGGTATACCGCCGAAATCAACATTGTGTTAAGGGCGACAAACAGGAATACGATAACGATCGCAAGCCAACCGTTGGTCCCGAAGTGATGCGCGGTGATCCGCGGCAGCGTGAACAGGGCAATTCCGCTTTGGGTATTGAGCACCATTAACATAAGATGGAATCGATGCAGCTTTTCCTGTGCCAAGAAGGTCACCTATTTCTTCATTTTGTTGGCGTGCGCGTTAGGGGTGCGGGACTGCGTCGGACGCTTGCTCAACAACCAAAAGGGCCCGCGGATAAAAATGTCCTTCCAGTCGACGAACTTGATCGGCGCGGCGGGAATTGTATACGGTGCCCCCAGGCTGGTCAGCTTGGAGGTGTGAATAATCATCAGAGCGATACCGAACATAAAGCCGAAGTTGCCGTAAAGGCCGGCCAAAATAATCAGGCCGAAGCGGATGACCCGGATCGTCCCGCTCATCGTATAGCTGGGAACGACAAACGAGGCGATTGCCGACATTGCCACGGCGATAATCAGAATGTTGCTGGTAAACCCGGCTTCGACGGCGGCGGTCCCGATGACGATCCCTCCGACGATCCCGATGGTCTGCCCGATTTTGGAAGGCAGGCGGGCGCCCGCTTCCCGCAGCAGTTCAATCGTCGTTTCCATCAGCAGGGCTTCCAGAATCGGCGGAAACGGGACGCGGCTGCGCGATTCGGTTAAGGAAGCGATAAGGCTTTGCGGGATCATTTCATAATGATAGGTCGTCACCGCCACATACATGGACGTCAAGGAAAGCGTAAGCAAAAAGGCGACATACCGGAGCAACCGCAGAAATGTTCCAACCGCCCAGCGGCCGTAGTAGTCGTCTGGGGAGGTGAAAAATTCGAAAACAGAGGTCGGACCGATAACGACGGTCGGGCTTTGGTCCATGAAGGCGAGAACCCGGCCTTCATTCAGTTTGGATACAGCTACGTCAGGACGCTCCGAAGTCAAAAATAGCGGAAATATCGTGCTCGGAAAGTCTTCGATCGTCTGGAGGAGCATGTTGTTGTCGTATAGGCCGCTGTATTCAACGTTTTGAATTCGTTCCGCCATCCGGTTGACATAATCCATATTCGCCAATTCATCGATGTATAAAACGCATACCTTGGTTTTAAGAATTTCGCCCACTTCAAACTGTTTTACCTTCAGCCGATTGCTCTTGATCCGGCGGCGGATAATGGACAGGTTGGTGTCCAGCGATTCATTAAAAGCGTCGTGGGGTCCGACAATGACCGATTCGGTTTGCGATTGCTCGACAGAGCGCGTTTCCGGCCCGTACACATGGACCAAATAAACGCCCTGCGGTACAAAAATGGCTGCATCCCCATCGCAAATGCCCTTCACGACCGATTTGGCATCCCCCGCTTCGCTGAATTGGGATTGCCGCAGCAATGTTCCAAGCTCCTCCTGCCGGATATTTTCCAATGGCCGTAAACAATCGCGTTCAAAGACGTGTTTGTCGATCAAATGGCTGAAATAGACCAATTCCGTCTTGAGGAGCGGAAGCGAACGGCGGGTCAGATCGGAACAGCCGTTGAATTCCTCCAGCACGTTGTCGAGCGAAAGCGGTCCGGGGGCCTGAGGTTCGCTCACGTGAGGTTCTGTTTCCACCTGCTTCAGTTTTTCTTGCTGCTGGTTTGCTTTTTTCTTCAGGAATTTAAACAAGTTGAATGACACCGAAAATTCCTCCTGATGAGGCATTTTCTTCTATTGTGCCTAACCTGCGGGGGAACTATGCGAGGAGAGGGGAGGGGATTGGCGCTTTAGCGCCGGGCTTTAATCCCCAAGAAGGAGGCGGTTTATGTCTGCATAGCTGAACGCCTGCTCGTGCGGACGAAACGCCGATTCAGGTTTCGCCTGCCGATGGTTGAACCATATGGTCCGCCAGCCGGCACCGGCGGCACCTACGACGTCATTGCGCCATGAATCGCCAACATAACTGCACTGTTCCGGGGCTAAGCCAGCTTCTGCGGCAACGTGATCGAACAGCTTGCGGTCGGGTTTGGTGATGCCGACGGCTCCGGAAATATAGATCAACCCTGGGGGGATCAGGCGGTCCAGCTCCAGCGCGCGGATTTTACGCCATTGGTGTTCCGGCGGACCGTTGGTAATTAAACCAACGAGGGTTTTGCTCGATTTTAGCTTTCCGATTAGCTCAAATGCTCCGTCGAAGGGGCGGATCCGAAACTGGAGGTCCAGATAAGCGGCTTGAACGGCGGCCGCCTGTTCCTGCGTAAGCGTGACGCCGAACTCGGCAAGCGAGCGTACGAAACGCTCTGTCCGCATTTCCTCCAGCTCCCGGCCATGGGTAGGCGTGCCGCCGGCCAGGGCGGACAGGTGGTCGCTGTAAAAGCGCATCCGGTGATAAGCGGGTTCGTAAGGAAAATCGTCCCCGGTGTTCAGCACCGCCTGCAGGGCTTCGCGAAACGGAAGCAAATGATTATAAATCGTATCGTCCAGATCGAAAAAAACGGCTGGTGTAAGTGCGGCAGATTGTACGGAATTCAAGGTTTCTCCCTCCATCATTGCTTATATAATCTACCGTCCATTATACCGGATAACGGGGGATTCGGCAGTCGGGAACAAATTTTGCTGACGTCTGCCAGGCGGTTGGATTATATTATTGGTGGACGTTTTGCAATTTTAAGATTACAGGGAGGAGACCTTTTGAGGTGAGAAGACCGAAAAGGTGGTTCACTTTAAAAAATCAAATTTTCGTCGGCTTTATGCTTGCCATGGTCCTCGTGCTTACGCTCGCCAGCATCCTGACCTACACCCAGGGCTCCGCCTTGCTGGAGACCAATGCGGAGAAGCATATCGGCCAAACCGCGCTGCAGGCTAACGGCCGGCTTGACGCTTTGCTCGCCCAGATCAAAACGCTGTCGACGCAGGTGGCGACGGATGGCAGCATTCAGCAGCTGCTGCTGTCCGAAGTGGAGGGGACGAAGACGCCGTTCAGCGCGCGCCAATCCCTTCTATCGATTCTGGGAAACTACCAGTCGTACGTCACGGGGATTAAATCGCTGGAGCTGTATACGACCGATTACCGGCGATTGTTCCCGCTGAACGATATTCCGCTGCAGGACACGATCGATCCAAAGTGGATCGCCGCAGCCGACCGGGGGAAAGGGGAGCTCGTCTGGATCGGCGCCGATCCCCGTGATCCAAGCTCGGTGCTTGCGTTAAGGCGCGTCAGCCTGATTGACCGCTGGTTTTCGTCCGGGGGATATCTGATGGTGCGGATCGACCGGACCTACTTCCAGCTCCAGGAACAGATGAACGGAGGCGGCGGCGAATATATTTTGCTGGTTGACGGCAATTTGCACACGATCGCTTCCAATTTCGGCCAGTCGGCCGGAGCGCTGAATCTGTCCGAACTGCTTGCCAACGAGGGGAAAAACATTACGATCGGCGGGCAAGAATTTATTGAGGTGAAGCAAAAGTCAGAGCCTACCGGCTGGACGCTCGTTTTCTTTACGCCGGTCAGCTATGTCACAAGCGGGATTTCCGCCCTGCGCACGGCCGTGCTCGTATCCGGCGCGATCGGGGTGCTGCTGTTCCTGATCATGTCGCTGCTGCTGTCGACGATGATCACCCGGCCGATTTTCAAGCTGATCAAGGCGATGCGGGGCGCGCGCTTTGGGGTGCTGCAGCCCAACCCGATGTTCTCCAACACGATGGAGATCAACGAGCTGAACAATACATACAACCAAATGGTCGACAACATGAACGAATTGATCCGCGTCGTTTACGAGAAGGAACTGCTGCAAAGCCGGACGGAATTGAAAGCGCTTCAAGCGCAAATCAATCCGCATTTTCTGTTCAATACGCTGGAGGCTTTTTATTGGTCGCTGGAGGATAAAGGCGAAGAGGAATTGGCTGGCCTCGTCGTCAGCATGTCCAGCCTGTTCCGGTATATCATCAGCAGGCCGAATCAGGGCGAATGGGTCACCGTCGAAGAAGAGCTGGAGCATGTCGAGCATTATTTACAGCTTATGGACATTCGGCTGGGTGAGCGGCTGACCTGGTCGATCGAAGCAGGCTCTTTCGGAAACGTGAAAATTCCCAAGCTGCTGATCCAGCCGCTGGTGGAGAACGCGATTTTGCACGGCGTGGAGACGAAGGAAGGCCAGGGCATGGTGACGGTGAACGTATCGCCTTCCGGCCGGGAAGGTTGCGTAAAAATTACGGTTCGGGACAACGGCCCCGGCATGGACGAGGAGACGCTACGCAAGCTGAGGCAGGCGCTGGACGGCGGTCCGGCCCTGTCGTCCAAAGGAACCGGGTTCGGCATCGTTAACGTGCAGCGCCGGCTGCGGCTTTATTTTGATAAGGAACAGGCCGCAAGGCCGGGGCTGGATGTATTTAGCCGGCCGGGAGAGGGCACGGTGGTGAGCTTTGAAATTCCGAGCGAATATGGGGGAGCGGTATGATTCATTCCAAAACGATTCTGATCGTGGAAGATGAGCCGAGAACGAGGCAAGGTTTTGCCAAAACGCTGGAGGCCTGGTCCTGCGGGCGCTACCGGATCGAAGCGGCGGAGAGCGGCCAGGCGGCGCTGGCGTGGCTGGAAAACCACGCCGCCCATCTGCTGATCACGGACATTCGCATGCCGGGTATCAGCGGGCTGGAGCTCATCGAAATGCAGCAGAAGCATAAGCCGTTTAAACCGGTGGCGATCATCATTTCCGGCTACCCGGAATTCGATTATGCGCAAAAAGCGATGCAGCTTGGCGTCGTCAACTATTTGCTCAAGCCGGTGGATAAGCATAAACTCGTGCAGGCCGTGGAGCAGGCGCTGACGATCGAGGACGACCGGCACCGGATTGAAACGCTGGAGAAGCTGGTCGACCCGCGGCTGCTGGAGACGAAGGAGACCGATACCCGGTACAGTCCATCGATCCGCGAAGCGCTCAGGTTTTTGGACGGACATTTGCACGAGCCGGTGACGTTACGTCAGGTGGCCGATATGCTGCATTTGAACCCGAGTTATTTCAGCGTCTTGTTCAAGGAACAGACGGAAATGACGTTCAGCGAGTACCTCAGCCGGCTGCGGATGCTAAGGGCCAAGGAACTGCTGTTGCGCACGTCCTTGCCCGTCGGCGAAATCGCCGAACGCGTCGGGTATCAAACGGACAAATATTTTATCAAGGTGTTCAAATCGTTCGAAGGCATGAGCCCAAGCAAGTATAGAAACAGCGTCAAGAACTTTTGATATCTAAAGGTAGGAGAATTATATAAACTTAACAGTGTGAGGGCAGAAGAGGCCGATGGGATGGGGGGCGGCAGATCAACATCCGCTATCCGGACGCTTTGCACGATTATCCCGTTTGATCAGGGAAGCAGAGAAAAAGATAAAATCAGGAGAAAAAGATAATCCGTTTGCATCAATGCCAATATACCGTTCAAGCACTTCTATCAGGCCGCAGCCGCAAGGGGCTGATTCGGTTGGCGTGCGATCAGCAGGCGGTAAGGGATCGCCGGAATCGCCACACACATGCGCAGCAACTTCTGCCGCATCGTTTCTTTCGCTTCGGGCAGGTGCAGTTGGCGGCGTCCGGTATACTCGTTGAGGTACGCCTGCAGATGCTTCAGTCCCAAGGCTCCATACGTACTCTTCAGCGCTTCCCACGCCTCTCTCACCACTTTCCGCAAGGGTGCATACAGACGAAAGGCTAGAGGGAACGACTGTACTGCCGATATACGGGCATCCACATGCCCGTTGATGAACGCGGCGAGTTCGTGACGGTCTGCTCTTTGTCCGTCTCCTCTTTTATGCGGTACCAGGCGGATTTTGACCTGCTCCGGCTCGCCCGACTCCGTGACCGTGCATCCCGCTATGACCGCCGTGGCATACGGATTCGAAAGCTGACACCGGGACGGATCGCGACCGTACAGATCGCTGTTCACCTTCACGTCTCCGCAGAGCAGCTCCCGGGCATCGAACCACTTGAGCAGGGGCAAATGCGTTCCTTCAAAAATCGTGCCGACCAAAGCCGACGTTTGATGCTTGCACTTTCCGCACTCGAACAAGGGGATATGCCTGGAGGTCAGATGGCTGCACCGGGTGTGAGCGCAGCGCGGGCAGACAAAGCCGTTCGGCCACTTCATCGCGATCAGCGCCTCCATGCAGGCATGCTCGCTGTTAAAACGGTTGCTGAATGATTGAAGTTCCGTTCCCGCATTGACCTCCATGTTCACTCGCCCTCCGAATCAAGAATTTACGAACGTGCGTTCGATTTTCTTTATTATACCAAACGTACGTTCCTTTTTCAAGCCGAACATCTCACCTGTACCGCCTTATTTGTTCCTTATTAATCCCTTACCCTAGCCCCCAAACCCTGCCCACTGAACGAAAGGGATAATGGTGCAAAGCAGCATGCAGGGACACCAAGACACGAATGCTATACATAGACAGCCACCTCAGTCTTTACATGCAGGAATATTGCTCTTTTTGAACATATTTTCATAATATGAAACAACCTAAAAAAAGTGGAGTTTTAGCTAATGAGCGTGATCTTATGGGAATAAAACGAAGGTGCTAGAATTCAGATAAAGCGGTTACATAAAACCGTAATAATGATAGGGGGATGTAACAAATGCAAATGTCCAACAAAAAGACAGCATCAATCCTTTTGATCGCGCTTTCACTGTTGCTGGTGCTCGTAGGCTGCGGCGGGAAATCAAACGGCGGTGCGGCGAGCGGCGGCGGAGGAAATGCGGGCGCCAATGCCGGCGGCGAAGCGGCCAAACCGGCGGACGGCGAGAAAGTCACCATCAAGTTCATGCATCTGTGGCCGCAGGGCAGCTCGGCCCAGCAAAATAAACTGGTCAACGAAATCATTACCCAATATCAAACCGACCATCCGAACGTGACGATTCAGCAGGAAGTGCTGGAAAACGAGCAGTACAAAAACAAGCTGAAAATTTTGTCCGCTTCCAACGAGCTTCCCGATGTCGGCGTGACCTGGGCGGCAGGGTTTATGGACCCGTACGTCAAAGGAAACCTGTTTACCCCGCTCGACGATTTGCTGGACGGTGGATTGAAGGATAAATTCGTTCCGGGCACGACAGACGCTTACGCCGTAGACGGAAAAACGTACGGTTTGCCAATCGAACTGAACATTTCGCCGATTTATTACAACAAAGCGATTTTTGATAAATACAATTTGCAAGTGCCGCAGACATACGATCAATTTTTGCAAGTCGTGAAAACGTTGTCAGATAACGGCGTGGCTCCGATTGCCCTCGGCAACAAAGACCGCTGGACCGGTTCGCTGTGGTACATGTATCTGGCGGATCGCCTCGGCGGACCGGAAACGCTCAAGAAAGCGATCGACCGCTCCGGGTCGTTTGAAGACCCTGCGCTGATCCAGGCCGCTGCGGAAATTCAAAAGCTGGTGGATATGAACGCGTTTAACAAAGGCTTTAACGGCTTATCCAACGATGAAGGCAAGTCCGAATTCATGAACGAAAAAGCGGCGATGTACCTGATGGGTACTTGGGAAATTCCGAACTTCACGTCAAATCCGGACGTACCGCAGGAATTCAAAGACAAGGTAGGCTTCTTCAAATTCCCGACGGTAGAAGGCGGCAAAGGCGACATCAACAGCTGGGTCGGCGGTCCTGGCGTAGGCTTGTTCGTCGCCGAAAACTCCAAAGTCAAAGACGAAGCGAAAAAATTCGTGGAGTACTTCATCGGCAAATGGGGCGCGGAATCGGTCAGCACGGCGGGGGTTATTCCGGCCACGAAAGTGGACACCTCTTCCTCCGATCTTCCGCAAATGTACATCGACCTGCTGAATGAGCTGAATAATGCCAGCAACCTGACGTTGTTCGCCGACGTGCAAATGAAACCAAACGCGGCGCAAACGCACTTGAACATGATTCAGGCGCTGTTCGGCAAAGCGGTCACGCCGGAGGATTTCGCCAAGGAGCATGAAGCGGCCCTGCAAAAAGGGGAATAACGGAAAGGAAGAAACCTTATGAACAAGGTCATGTCGAATAAATGGGTCATTGCGATGTATGTGCTGCCTTCTCTTTTGCTGATCATGGCCATGATCTATATTCCCATCGTACTGACCGGTTACTACGGGTTGATGGACTGGGACGGCATCGGAGCCATGACATTTATTGGCCTTGCCAACTACAGCACGCTCGTGAAAGATCCGATGTTTTGGCAAAGCGCCTACCATTCCTTGCTGCTGGCCGTTTTCTCCGGGCTTAGCCTGATCGGCTACCTGCTGATTGCGCTCGTCTTGTCCGGAAAGATTAAAGGAGCCAACCTGTTTCGAAAAATTTACCTGATTCCGATGCTGTTGTCCTCGGTTGCGATCGCCCAGCTGTGGCTGAAAATTTACCACCCTTCCAACGGGGTGCTCAATAGCTTCCTGACCGGGGGAGGCATTACGGACGCGCCGTCCTGGCTGGCGGAGCCGTCGATGGTGCTATACGCCCTGTTCGTGCCGATCATCTGGCAGTATGCCGGCTTTTACATCCTGATCTATTACGCTGCGCTGAAGAACATCCCGGAATCGCTGGTGGAAGCGGCGCGCATCGACGGTGCGGGCGCGATGTCGATCGCTTTTCGCATCAAGCTGCCTCTGATTGTGGAAGTCATTAAAGTGACGATTGTACTCGCTATCGTAGGTTCGCTTAAATATTTCGATCTGATCTATGTCATGACCGACGGGGGACCCAACGGAGCGAGCGAAGTGATGGCCTCCTACATGTATCATCAGGCTTTCCGCGGCTTCGACTTCGGTTACGGCAGCGCGATCGGGTTCTCATTGCTGCTGATCTGTCTGGTTGCGACCTGGCTGATTCGCAAATTGACGGCCTCGGACGACACGGTTCAATATTCCTAAGGAGGAGGGGCCACTGATGGAAATGGAAAAATCGATCCGTTTGGAACCGGCGGTGTCCGGTCCCGGTCTGCAGTTCGGCCGCAAGCTGGGGTACAGCCTGCTCTATATCGTGCTCGTCCTTGTGGCGGCGCTGCAAATTTTGCCGCTAATTTGGCTGCTGTTCTTTTCGCTAAAAAACAATCAGGAAGTTTTCAATATGCCGCCTTTCTCCATCCCGGCGCATCCCCGCTGGGAGAACTACGAAAAGGTGTGGACTCAGGGCAACATCAGCGTTTATTTCCTGAACAGCGTATGGATCACCGCCGTATCGCTTGTTTTGACCGTACTGCTGGCCAGCTTCGTCACCTTTGCCATTACCCGCATGAGATGGAAGGGCAGCTCGTTTGTCCTCGGTTTATTTATGGTTGGGATGATGATTCCCGTACACTCGACGCTGATTCCACTGTTTAGCCTGTTTTTGAAAATCGGCTTAACGGATCATCCGCTGTCGGTCATCCTTTCCTATGCCGCGTTTAACCTGCCGATCACGATTATGATTTTGCTCGGGTTTTATTACGCGCTGCCGAAGGAAGTGGAGGAGGCCGCCATTATGGACGGCTGCTCGATCCACCGGATGTTCTTCCGGATCATCCTGCCGATGACCGCTTCGGTGCTGTCGACGACGGCGATCATCAACATGATTTATAATTGGAACGAATTTATATTTGTCAACACCTTCATCAGCTCGGACCACTTCAAAACGCTGACGGTAGGCGTCCAGAACTTCATCGGCCAGTATACGACCGATTGGGGCGCGATCGGAGCGACGCTGATGATCAGCATTTTGCCGATTCTGCTCGCCTTTTTCATCATGAGCAACCGCATTGTGGAAGGCATCGCCGCGGGATCGGTCAAAGGCTGAATTCATTGCTTTATCGCGATAATGCAAAAAACAAGAGGAACTGGGAGCAAACGGGAGCATGTTTATGCCCGCTCAGCAAGTGGGCGCTTTCATGGCGCCTCTCGCTGGCATCCCCCGTCATACCGGAAGTGAAGCGGTTTTTCAGCGCACCCCCGAAACTTTTATACTTAAAGGACTAAGCGCAAAAAGTATAAAAAGGAGTGGACAGCTTGAGTAATGGGGATGCATTTGAGCGTCGCAGCGAATTGTTGAAAAGACGGATCGGCCGGATGATTGCCAAGGAGAACCAGCACGGATTGGGGCATCAGGACACCTTCCTGCTGCAGCGGTTTATTAAGGAACTGCATCAAAACGAACAGGAACGAAACGCGAGAGCGGGCAGCTAAGAGAGATTTTTATCATATAGTTTGGACGCGATCGGCAAAATACCCCTTATTTTCGTAAGGGGTATTTTTATTTTGAATACCCTTAATTTTATATATAGATATGTCGAAATACGTAGTATAATGGCGAAAATATCACACAAAGGAGATACCACCCATCATGAAAACTTTCCGCTTGAACGCTTTACGCCCCAAATTTCTTATCCTTTGTCTTTTGCTTTTGGCCGTTCCCTCACTTCTGCTTGGCTACCTGGCTTTTACTATTTCCAAGCAACAACTGGATGTGTCGGGCCAAGCACAGTTGAAAAGCAGCGTTCGTTTGGCAATCGCCATGATCAACAATTTGGATAAAGAGGTCAAAGCGGGACATTTAACGCTTGAGCAAGCTGAGGACATGTTTCGTGAAGAGATCTTCGGACCCAAAGGCTCCGACAACAAACGGCCGATTAATCCCAAATACGTGGTTGGCCAAAGCGGTTACTTATATGCGGTCGATAAAAATGGCATCTCCGTAATGAATCCCGCCAACGAAGGAGCGGATATGAACACGGTCGTGACCAAAGATGGCGTGGAAATGGGTAAAACGATTCTCGGACTCGGTAAAGCAGGGGGAGGCTTTTATACATACATCTGGAACAATCCAATCACCAGCAAAGAGGAAACCAAAATTGCCTATGTGGAAATGGACGAAAACTGGGGGTGGATCGTAGGTTCAGGCGCTTACGCGAGCGAATTTAATCAAGGTGCCAATGAGGTGCTGCAGATTCTTATCATTACCCTGGTGATCTCTTTGGTGATCGGCGCGGTGGTCGCCGGGCTGTTCGTGAACTCAATCGTCAAGCCGATCTCCATTATGGCCAGCCAAGTGGAAAAGGTATCCAATGGCGATTTAACGATGGAGCCGCTGACGTTCAAAAATAAAGACGAAGTCGGAAGACTGGCGGAAGGTTTTAACACGATGACCGGCAACCTCAGGGAACTGATTCGTCATGTGTCGGGCAGCTCCGAGCAGGTGGTGACTTCATCCGGGGAATTAAACGCAAGCGCCCAACAAACCTCTAAAGCCACCGAACAAATCGCGCTTTCCGCCCAGGAAGTCGCGATTGGAGCGGAACAACAAGTCAAAACCGCAAATGACGCCAATGAGGTGGTAAGCGAAATTTCAAAGGGCATGGAGCAGGTTGCTTATTCGATTCAGGCGGTTGCCGAGGCAGCCGTAAGCGCCAACGAGGAAACCATAAAAGGCAACGAAGTGGTTAAGCAAACGGTGGAGCAGATGGGCGTGGTGCAGGAGCGGGTTGAAGCGACGGCCCATGTGATTCACTCTTTAGGGGAGAAATCCAGTGAAATCGGGGAGGTTGTATCTCTGATTACGGAAATAGCGAACCAAACCAATCTGCTTGCCTTAAACGCGGCCATTGAGGCGGCCAGAGCCGGGGAAGAGGGCAAAGGTTTCGCCGTGGTGGCCAATGAAGTCCGTAAATTAGCCGGGCAGTCATCCGCAGCCACCGAAAAGATACGGGCGATTATTCAGGACATTCAACATGAAACACAGGGTGCGGTAATGGCCATCCAAGAGGGGACCTACGCTGTGGACGAAGGATTGAGACAGGTCCAGCAAACGGGCAACAGCTTCAAAACCATCACCAAGATGATTGAGGAAGTTTCTTCTCAGTCCCAGGAAGTTTCCGCGATCGTGCAGGAAGTAAGCGCCTCTTCCCAAAACATGGTGGCGATGATCGAAGCCGTAGCGCTGATCTCCGAACAATCCGCTGGCAACTCCCAGAGTACGGCGGCGGCTTCCGAAGAGCAGCTGGCATCGATGGAGGAGATCTCGGCCTCTGCCACCACTTTGGCCAGTATGGCGGGAGAGCTGCAGCGTATGGTCGCCAAATTTAAAGTCTGATTTTAGTGTGAGGACGCCTGCTGGTGTCCTCTTTTTTTGGACCTTATAGAAATTATAAAATTTCGGGCATGGTAGAGGGCGATGCGCAGGTAGAGAGGGGAGGAAAAGCGGGAACCTGGGGGCTAAGGGACACCAGAGCCGCTATCTGCGGAAAAACGGAGGATTGCAAAATGTAAAGAAATTAATTAGTTAATATAAGTTGACGTGTAAGCGCTTTTAAAATACAATAAAAACGTATTAGCAATACGTTTTAGCAAAACGATTTAGCTTTATCTGTCTAACGCGTGCAGCGGATTTTATTGCTCTCGTCTTTAAGGGCCATGTACAATGGGGGTTAGGCTGTTTGTTTTTTCCAAGAATGATGAACGAGGTGTTATAGTCATGGCCAGTATTAAAGAAATCGCCCAACTTGCCAACGTATCGCAAGGGACGGCCTCGATGGTCCTGAACGGCAAAGGGGACAAATACCGGATATCCGCTGCAACCCAGCAGAAAATACTTGAGGCTGCCAAACAACTCAACTATCAGCCGAACATCTCGGCACGCCGTTTGCGTAGCGGGGGGGAGACCGTCCTGCCGATCATTGCGCTGTTCTGGACGCTTGACACCCGCGCCGCTTTGGTCGGACGATTTTTGAAGGGGTTGCAGCATGCGATGAGTGAACTGGAGGATGAATACGAGTTGCTCATTCACCCTTACGTGGGCTCGAAGCTGAGCGAGGTTCAAAGCCTCGTGACCGGCACACGGTTCAACGGGGCGATTATCGCCAACTCGACGGAGGAGGACGACGAATTCCTGGAAACGGCGGATTTGAACGTGCCGGTGGTGCTGTACCAGCGGGATTCCAACAAATACGCCTCCGTCAGCGTGGACAGCTACGAAAGCGGCGGGATGGTGGCCGAGATGCTGTATGGCCGCGGACACCGCAAGGTGGGGCTGATCGTTCCGGACGTTTCCTCCAGGGCGATCCGGCTGCGCGAGGAGGGCTTTGTGGCCAAAGCTGCGGAGCTTGGGATGGATGCCGGCGAAGCATGGATCGTTTACGGGGACTTCTCGGAACAGGGCGGTTATGAGGCGGTTAAACGCTTGAAGCCGGAGGGCGGGGCTTGGCCGTCGGCGTTATTCGCCCTCAGCGACCAGATGGCCGTCGGAGCACTAAAGGCGCTGGACGAATGTGGCGTGAAGGTGCCCGAAGAGCTGGAGATCATCGGTTACGATAACGACGAGGTGACGAATTACACGATCCCACCGTTGTCGACGGTTCATCTGCCGGTTGAGGAAATGGCCGGCGAGTCCCTGAGGCTGCTGATCGAGATGATGCGGTACCAGACAAATGTAAAGACCGCCAAACAAATGGATACACGGATCGTTATGCGCAAATCCTGCGGCGGGCCGATCGGCTAAGCAAACTTGTTCTAGAGGCAACACCGGGGGCGGCCCAAGGCTTCTCCCCGTTAAAAAATAAAGGTTGCATGCCTATATATATTCAGCTCAGGAGGTGACGGCACATCCGCAACGGCAATCGAGAAAGCGCTTACATTATTGAAAACGCTTAATTGCTTTGAATAGGGACGAGCAGACCGAATAGTTTGGATAGGGCAAGCACATTGACGACTTGGAGGCAAGCACATGAATACGCAGAGTAAATCGCCGATGGCCGGTGGCGTTTGGCCGACAATGGTTACGCCATTCACGGCGGGCGGAGAAATCGACTACGAGGCGCAGGCGCGCGCCGTGGAATGGTATATCGCCCATGGCGTGGCCGGGCTGTTTGCCGTATGCCAGTCCAGCGAGATGTTCCATTTGAGTCTGGAAGAGCGGGTGAAGTTGGCCGCGTTTATCAAGGAGAAGGCGGCGGGGCGTGTACCGGTCATCGCTTCGGGACATATATCCGACGATTTTGCCGACCAGGTCCGCGAGCTGAACGCGATGGCCGAGACGGGCATCGACGCGCTCGTGCTTATTACCAACCGGCTGGCCCGGGAAGAGGAAGGGGACGACGTGTGGCAGCACAATCTGGAGCGGCTTCTGAAGGAACTGCCGGAAGGAATACCGCTCGGCTTTTACGAATGCCCCTACCCTTACAAACGGCTCATTTCGCCCGAGTTGCTCCGCTGGAGCGCCGATACCGGCCGTTTTTGCTTCCTGAAAGACACGAGCTGCGATACGGACAATATCCGCCGCAAGCTGGAAGCCACCCAGGACAGCGACTTGAAAATATACAATGCCAACACGGCCACCTTGCTGGAAACACGGAGGCTCGGCGTGCACGGCTACAGCGGAGTCATGGCCAATTTTCAACCGGACCTGTACGTGTGGCTGCTGCAAAACTGGCGGGAACAGCCGGAGAAAGCGGATGAACTGATCGCTTTTCTCAGTATGACTTCCCTGATCGAAAAGCAGTTGTACCCGGTGAATGCCAAGTATTATCTCATGCTGGAGACTATTTTCGACAATTACGTATGCCGGGTCAAGGACCACCGAAGCTTCACGGAAACGAACCGTTTGGAAGTCCGCCAGCTTCGTGATTTGTCCCAAAGGATGTCCGCACAACTTTTATTATAAGGAGGAGAAACAAATGAGCGTACCCATCATAGAAAATCGCCTGGCGGGCGAGATGCCCAAAATCGGCATCCGCCCGGTTATTGACGGACGCCGGGGCGGCATCCGCGAGTCCCTGGAGGAGCCGACGATGAAGCTGGCCGAGGCCTGCGCCCGCCTGCTCTCCGGGAAGCTGCGCCACGCAAACGGGCTGCCGGTGGAATGCGTCATCGCCGACACGACGATCGGCGGTGTGGGCGAAGCGGCCAGAACGGCCGAGAAGTTCCGGCGCGAGGGGGTCGGCCTGACGATCACGGTAACGCCTTCCTGGTGTTATCCGCTGGAGACGATCGACGAAGATCCGCGGATGCCGAAAGCGATCTGGGGCTTCAACGGTACGGAGCGCCCCGGAGCGGTGTATCTGGCCGCCGCGCTGGCCGCGCATAATCAGAAGGGCTTGCCCGCGTTCAGCATTTATGGGCGTGATGTGCAGGATATCGGTGACGATACCATTCCGGGTGACGTCCAGGACAAGCTGCTGCAGTTCGCCAAGGCGGGACTTGCGGTCGCGGCGATTCGCGGCAAATCGTATTTGTCGATGGGGAGCGTTTCGATGGGGATCGCCGGCTGTATCGTTGATGAGGGCTTTTTTCAGAACTACCTTGGCATGCGTAACGAATATATCGACATGACCGAGTTCATCCGCCGGATGGAGCGGGGAATTTACGATCATGAGGAGTATGTTAGAGCTTTGGCCTGGACGAAAGCCAACTGCCGTGAGGGAGAGGATGTCAATCCCCCTGAACGGCAAAGATCGGCGGAGCAGAAGGAAAAGGATTGGGAAACCGTCGTCAAAATGGCCCTGATCGCCCGCGATCTGATGGTCGGAAATCCGCAACTGGCGGAGATGGGTTATGGCGAGGAAGCAATAGGCCATAACGCAATCGCCGCCGGATTTCAGGGGCAGCGGGCCTGGACCGACCATCTGCCTACCGGCGATTTCATGGAAGCGGTGCTGTGCAGCTCCTTCGACTGGAACGGCGTCCGCGAACCGTTTGTGCTGGCGACCGAAAACGACAACCTGAACGCGGTCACGATGCTGCTTGGACACCAGCTTAGCCAAAGCGCACAAATCTTCGCCGATGTGCGGACCTACTGGAGTCCGGAAGCGGTGGAGCGCGTCACCGGACAGCGGCTGACCGGCCGGGCGGCGGGCGGCGTGATTCATCTGATTAATTCCGGCCCGGCCGCGTTGGACGGTACGGGTGAACAGACCTTAAACGGGCAGCCGGCGATGAAACCGTTTTGGGAGATCGGCGGGCAGGAGGTCCAGCGCTGTCTTGATGCGGTAGCCTGGTGTCCGGCGAAGGACTTTTTCCCGTCGGGCGGATTTTCCACCGATTTCACCACACGCGGTGGTATGCCGCTGACGATCGCCCGCATCAATCTGATCCGCGGGCAGGGGCCGGTGCTGCAAATCGCCGAAGGATATTCGGTGGAGCTGCCGCCGGAGGTGCACGAGGCGCTGGACCGCCGCTCCGACCCGACCTGGCCGACGACCTGGTTTGTCCCCAATTTGACCGGTTCCGGTCCGTTCCGCGACGTTTACGCGGTGATGAGCCATTGGGGTTCCAACCATTGCGCGGCCAGCTATGGGCATATCGGGTCGGAATGGCTGACGCTTGCCGCCATGCTGCGCATCCCGGTCACCATGCACAACGTGCCCGAGGAGCGGATTTTCCGCCCGAGCGCCTGGGACGCCTTCGGCGCGAACGATCCGGTTGGCGCCGATTACCGGGCGTGCGCGGCGTTCGGTCCGCTGTACAAATAAAGAGGCGGAAAGGATGGTGATGAACATGGACAAGGAGACAGAGCCGCGTTATGTGATCGGGATTGATTTTGGCACCGCATCGGGGCGGGCGGTGCTTGTCGATGTAAGGGACGGTTGCGAGCTGGCCTGGCATGTGACCCCTTATCCGCACGGCGTGATGGAGGAGGAGCTTATCAGCTGCGGCATCCGGCTTGGCCCGGAGTGGGCGCTCCAGCATCCCGGCGATTACGTGGAGGTGCTGCGGCGATCCGTGCCGGAGGTGCTAGGAGCAGCGGGCGTTTCATCCGGGCAAGTGATCGGCATCGGTGTCGATTTCACCTCCTGCACGATGCTGCCGGTGGATGAAGCGGGAACCCCGCTGTTTTTAAAGGAAGCGTACCGCCGCGAACCGCACGCATACGTCAAGCTGTGGAAGCATCATGCCGCCCAAGGGGAAGCGGACCTAATCAACGCCGTGGCGGCTGAGCGCGGCGAAGCTTTTCTCAGCCGCTATGGCGGAAAAATCTCTTCCGAGTGGATGGTGCCCAAAGGACTGCAGGTGCTGCGTGAAGCTCCCGAAGTGTACGCTGCGGCGGATCGCTTCGTTGAAGCGGCGGACTGGATCGTGTTTTGGATGACCGGTGAGATGAAGCGCAGCAGCGGCTGCGCCGGTTACAAAGCGCTGTGGCACTCCGAGGAGGGATACCCTTCCGCCGAGTTTTACCGGGCGCTCGATCCGCGGTTCGAACGTTTCGCGGAGACCAAGCTGCGCGGGGAGATCGCTCCGCTGGGCCGGGCCGCGGGCCGGTTGACGGCCGCGGCGGCCGCCGTAATGGGGCTGCACCCCGGTATCCCCGTCGCTCCGGGGATGATCGACGCCCATGCGGCGGTTCCCGGCGTTGGCGCCACCAAGCCGGGACAGATGGTGCTGTCTATGGGTACGTCGCTCTGCCACCTTCTGCTCAGCGACAAGGAGCTGGTGGTCGAAGGGATATGCGGCATGGTAAGGGACGGCATCATCCCCGGACTGTACGCTTATGAAGCGGGACAGGCGGCGGTCGGCGACCTGTTTGGCTGGTACGTGCAGCAGGGCGTGCCGGCGTATGTTGAACGGGCGGCAGACAACGAGGGCGTGACGGTTCACAAGTGGCTGGAGCGGCGGGCAAGCCGGCTGCGACCGGGAGAACACGGGCTAATGGCGCTCGATTGGTGGAACGGCAACCGCTCCGTGCTCGTCAATGCCCATCTCAGCGGCCTGATTATGGGCTTGACGCTACACACGAAGCCCGAGGAAATTTACCGCGCGTTACTTGAAGCAACCGCCTTCGGTACCCGCAAAGTGATCGACGCCTTTGAAACAGCGGGCGTGAAGGTGCGCGAATTGTTTGCCTGCGGCGGTCTGCCCGGGAAAAACCGGCTGCTAATGCAGATATTCGCCGATGTTACCGGCCGCGAGATCAAAATCGCCGCCTCCGCGCAGACGCCCGCGCTTGGCGCAGCGATGCTCGGCGCGGTAGCCGCGGGCTCGCACTGCGGCGGCTATGACCGCATCGAGGAAGCGGCGGAACGAATGGCTCGCGTGCAGACGGAGACCTACCGTCCGAATCCGGCGTACAGGGCGGTGTATGACCAGCTATACAGGGAGTATACCGAACTGCACGATCTTTTCGGGCGTGGAGGCAGCGAGGCGATGGCCCGGCTGAAGCGGCTGCAGCGGGAGGCCGCGGCCGCAGGAGGACAGCGCGATCCCGAGATGCGCGGGCAAGGCGACGGCCGCGCCCAAGGAAACGAACGTCGGTGATGGCGGGCGACATCAGGTTTTTTGAGCGGGAAAAGCAGGTGTATCCGGCGGCCGTTCGCAAGGGCTTGGAACATTTGGTTTTGGGCCGTCTCACCGCACTGTCGGTCGGCAAGTGCGAACTGGAAGGCGAGTGAATGTATGTGTTGGTGCAGGAAAATGTTACCCGTCCGCCCGGCTCTAGGGTGCGCATTGATTAAAACGCTAACGAACCGACGAGATTTAATGGGGATGCTGAACAAGAGAGTTAAGCCGTTTGCTCCCCTTAACGTTTCGCGGATTCGTTGGCGTTTTGTTTTACCTCATTCCAGGGAATGGATCAATCTGGAAAAATGCCTCTGTCAGACACCGCTTTCCAGTCCTGATCTTAGGAAATAGAGGAAAAAAAGGGAGTTATTTCTTCAGTTCAAAGGATGATGGTCAAAATAGGGGATTTTTATGGCGCTATTGTTCGGCGAGAGTGGCTTAATGGCGACTTTCCAAGGGGAGGAGGAAGAATAGATACAAAAATTACCGCTATTGTCCGGAAGAAGGGGGAAAGCGTCAAAATAGCAGAAAAAATTACCGTTATACAGAGCGGCTTGTCCGGGTCACACCAATAAGGGCTGGCGAACGAGTACAACTCGGAGCTACTTGTGCAGTTTCCAATGGTGCAGCCGAGCGTCGCAATTGAATTATGCAGACAGCGCGCCGATCGCCTCTGTCGGGAGCAGCAAGCGCCGCGCCGATCTCCCCCGGTCGGTCGCTGCAACCGCCTGCTGCTGCGCTGCCGTTTCCGCTCGCCGCCGGCATGCACCGCCGGCAAGCGCTGCCGCTGTCAGCCCACGTATTTGCTGAGCGAAATCAGCGCCGTCATCGTCACGATGTTCAACAAGGTGGAGATAAGCACGGTTTGCGAGGCGAAATCGGGCTCATTGTCGTATTCCTCGGCCAGAATCGTGCTGTTCACGCCAGTCGGCATGCCGGAGGCGAGCAGCAGCGCCTGTGCAGGGATGCCCTTCAGCCCCAGCAGCAGAATTAAACCGAAGCCGACCGCCGGGCCAATCAGCAAGCGAAGAGCTACGCTGATATAGACGTCGAAACGGTCAAGCCGCAGCGGGTATTTGACGATTTGCGCTCCAAGCGTCAGCAGCGCGATGGCGACCATGGAGTCGGCGATATACCCCATCGGCTTCGAGACAAAGTCCGGCAAAGGAAGATCCAGAATATGCAAAGCCATGCCCAGCACGAGAGCGTAAGGGACAGGCATTTTCAAAAATCCGATCAGGGCGGCCTTCAGGGTCCCGCCGGATTTGGCCCGCTGTACGGACATTACGCCGTAGGTAAAGGTGACCAGGCTTTGAAATGTCATCACCAACGCCTGCACCGAAACGGCGAGCGGATCACCCTTGAACGCCAATTGATTGATCGGCAGCCCGTAGTTCCCGGAGTTGTCGAGGATGAGGCTATTCGTAAACGCGGCCCGCATCCCGCGGCTGAACTTCAGGGTGCGGCTCGTCAGCATGCTTATACCCCATAACAGCAGTACATACAATACGTAGAAACCGGTGACGCTGCCGAGCAGTTCCGCGGACATTTGGGATTGGTACATGCTTAGAAACACCACCGCCGGGGTGATGAAATAAAAATTGATTTTGGACAATGTGTACAAATCGAGCCGGAACGCGCGCTGCATCAGGCAGCCCAGCCCGATCAGCACAAAAATGGGGAGGACGACCTCCAGTATAATACCGCCGATCATCGTGATGTTCTTCACTTCTTTCAGTAAGAGATGTTATTCTAGTAAAAAGACAACCGATTGTTATTATATCATGCTCCATGGTTTCGAAGGCGATCGGATTTGAAGGCTTACGAGGAGTAGGCAAGCGGAAAGGATGATGCTCACATGGATAACCCTCATGAGCGGAAGAACCGGATTTTACGGGATGTGGAACGGATCACCGCTTTGGAAATGAAGTTGACGGTGTTCAACAACGAGCGGTCGTTATCGCATCTTGAAACGAAACTGACGGCGGCCCGAATGGGCGGCGCAACCCTGCTGATGGACCGCCAGTCGCCCCAGTCGAGTTATTATAACCGTGTCATCGGGTTCGGACCGGCCGATGTGGAACAGTTGCCGGACATCCTGCGGTATTACGGGGCGGAAAATATCGTGCCCTGCTTTGACATAACCCCGGACAAGCAAAGCACCGCAGTCGCGGGGGCTTTAACGTCGCAGCGGTTTGTTCCGAGGCTGCAGCTCGTCTTTCTCAAGCAGGAACTGGAATCCGGAGCGGACTTCGCCCTTCCCCGGGTATCCATTCGCCGGGTCGCTACACCGGAGGAGGCAAAGCGGTTTATCGCGCTGATCGGCCGCTCGAATGGGGGCGGAGTCGCACTGGACGAGCACGGGATTGAGCGGAAATGCCGCTACTTTTGCCGGGATGACTTTCAAAATTTTGTGGCCTATGTGGATGAGGAAGCGGCCGCGATGGGCTCTTTGTTTATTCGCGGCGAGGAAGGATATGTGGCCAATGATTTTACGTTTCCGGATTTCCGGGGGCAAGGTTTGCAAACGGCGCTGATCCGGCACCGTCTTCAGGTTGCCGAAGCGCTCCGCTTAAAAACGGTTTATACTGACGTGGAATTCGGTACGGCCAGCCATCAAAACATGCTGAAAGCCGGTTTTGAACAGGTGTATATGAACACGTTTTGGATGAAGTCGGTGATTGAGGAGTAATGGTCTGAGTGTGATGTTTATCTCATCCCCTCGCGAAAATCCTTGCTACAATTCGGATTAAAGGATGGCAGGGAGGTGAGCTTGGATGGCGGTATGGAAATGCGAAGCTTGCGGGGAAACGAAGGAAGGACGCTGCAAACCGCAGAAATGCCCTAAGTGCGAAGCGAAAGGCCAATTCGTCAAAGCGGACGCCAGTAATCTCTAAAACATCATAGAAAAGTTGGACTGGCCCTATTTACGCTTCCGGATGAATGCCGGGCGCGTGAGCAGGGCCTATTTGCCTCTCATGCGATGCGGATACCTGATCAGCAGCTGGCCGAGCACCTCGGACAGCACCAGCCCGATGGCGATCGAGCCTGAGATCAGAAAAGCCTGGGCGGCCAACTGGACGGCGAGGTTATACTCGTTCTCCACGAATTTGCGCATGGCGTCGTAGGCCAGGCCGCCGGGGACGAGCGGGATGATTCCCGCGACGCTGAAGATGATGACGGGCTTTTTATAATATCTGGCAAACAGGAGGCTGATCACGCCGACGATAAACGTGGCCGTGACGGTGGCGAAAATGGCGTCCGCCCTCTGCTCAAGCAGCACATAGGCGGCCCAGCCGATCATGCCGGAAATGCCGCATTGAAGCAGCGTACGCTTAGGGGCGTTAAACAAGATGCCGAAGGCCGCGGAGGCGATAAAGCTGGTAAATAGCTGAACGATAAGACCGATGACAGAATTCATAACGTCCACAGATCTCCTTTAAGTGTGTGTTCAAAAAGTCGGCTTTTCAGCACCGAGAAGGTTGGATGAAGCTAGGGACTGAGGAGCGGAGCGTACGTTTTTGGTACGTGAGCACCGGAAGTCCCGGCTGAATTCAAGATTCGACGTCGAGACCACTTCCTGACCTGCTTCGTGATCAAAAGATGACTTTTTGAACAACCTCTTTAAGTCATTAAAACAACGTAAACATCACCGCGATGCCCGCACCGATGGCGAAGGCGGTAAGAAAAGCCTCGGCCCCGCGGGACAAGCCGGATACGAGATGACCGGCCATTAAATCCCGGACCGCGTTTGTGATCAGCAGACCGGGGACAAGCGGCATGACGGAGCCGATGATGATTTTGTCGAGCTCGCGGCCCAAGCCAAGCGTCACGAGGAGCGCCGCCAGCAATCCGATCAGCAATGAAGCCGTGAATTCGGCAAAAAATTTAACTTTGACCAGGCGGTGAAAAAGGAGGAAAGCCGCAAATCCGGCGCCTCCGCACAGTACCCCGGGAATGAAATCGGACAGCCCTCCCCGGAACATCAAGGTGAAGCAGCCGCTGGACAGCGCGGCAGCCGCGATTTGCAGCGCCACCGGGTAGGCGTTTATGCCAACCTCGATTTCCAGGAGCCGGGCGCGGGCCTCGGCACAGGTCAGCGCTCCGCCGGCCAGCTTTCGCGATACATCATTGACATCGGCGACCTTTTGCAGATCGGTCGTGCGCTCGACGATCCGGATCAACTTGGCCGATTCCGTTTCACCGGATTGAAAAACGATTCCCGTCGGCGTTACATAGCTATGCGATCTAGGCAGTCCCAGTGCGCTGGCCATCCGGTTCATCGTATCTTCCACGCGATAGGTCTCCGCGCCGCTTTGCAGCATGATTTTTCCTGCCAAGAGGCATACCTGGACAGGCTCCTGCAGTAAATCCGCACCCTCGTTCATATCCGCAGCCTCATTCATATCCGCGGCCCCATTCATTCCTTTTCACCCTCTCATTGATCTCAGAGCCATTATAACACGCAGGCCATCAAGCCGGAACACGGAGCATCAATGTCGAATTATGACGAAATATAGGAGGAGAGATGATCTTTTTCATCTATTTCTGTGCTATGCTAGCATTATGAACCATCGTTTTGCCTGCACTTCCTTCAGAGAGGTACGTTCATGATGCTGCACACTTTACTTGCCAACTTTGCTTTGCTTACGGCTTTTATATATTTCGGCTATATGACTCGAAGCAGGTTTTTGTCCAAACAACAAAACACGCCGTGGACCCGCATGTTGCTCGGATTGATGCTGGGGTTGTTCGGCGTCGTTCTGATGTATTATAACTTTCCGATAGGAACGCAAACGGTTGCCGATTTCCGGCAGCTGCCTATTCTGATCGCCGTTTACGCGGGAGGAGGGATCAGCGGCGGCATTTCCACGCTGATTATTGCGGTGTACCGCCTGTTTTTTTTGCATGGGTTTAGTTCCCATTCTATCGTCGGCGCCGCTAATGTGCTGATTACGCTGTTGATAGCCTTGCTTTTTCTCCGCGTCCGAAAGCTTTCGCTAAAAAGGTGGATGCCGGCCTTGCTGCTATCCGCCGCGAATACTATGGTTATCTTTTTGCTGGTGTTAAACATAAATTCATGGGTTGAAATAATAACATATACGCTATTATTTATTGTCGCAGGGTTGTTTACGTATTCTATGCTTCAGCATTTACGTGAAGCGAACGAGTCCCTGAAAATGATGAGGGAGGCCGCTACTCGCGATTATTTAACCAGTCTGCACAACTCGCGGGCGTTTGAGGCCATGATGGCCCAAAAAATCACCTCCTCCAACCGAAACGGGACTCCTTTCACCCTGTTGTTTGTCGACATTGATTTTTTCAAACAGGTCAACGACAGCTATGGCCATCCGGCGGGTGACGCCATTTTATTGCAATTCGCCGATGTGCTTCGGGATACGTTCCGGCCGGGCGATCATATTTTTCGCAAGGGCGGCGAAGAGTTCGTCATCCTCGTCGACCAGTGCGATGCGGAGCAGATCGAAAAGATCGGCGAACGGCTGCGCCAAAACGTGGCGTCGCATCTGTTTCGCTTGCCGGGTGGCGGGGAGATCAAGCTAACGATCTCCGCCGGCAGCGCAACGTACCCGAACGTTCATCAGGAAGAGCTGATCAGCAAAGCGGACCAGGCGCTGTATGAGGCGAAAAAAACGGGCCGCAACCGGCTGTGCCGGGCGATCTAACTAATCATGCGGTGCCATTATCGGCACTATCGGTATTATCATTGGATATATCCAATAGAATTGGAAATTAGGTGGAAAATACAGCGATTAGATTGGATATTTTCCAATAGATGACACTCAGCAGGGGGCCAAACGCGTGATTAGAGAGAAATCTATTGGAATTTTTCCAACGAGGGTTCAATATGACGTGCGATTTCCGTCAATCTATTGGATTTTTTCCAATCAAAACTGTTCTCCCCAGCTAAGGCGTGGTTCTGCACATCAAAGAACTGCCCGAGCAAACTGTTCCGGCGGTTCTTCTTGGACCTTATGAGGCGGCCAACGGCAACGGCGCGCTATTCCTCATCCCCATCGTACCCGTTTAACAAATCGGTGCCGTGCATGGCGTCCGGATCGGGCGAGACCGGATCGACCGGGCTGTCCTTCTGGATGGCGTCGGCGTCAGGTACGTCGGGCAGCTCCCCGAACAGCAGATCGGGAAGATTGTCGATATTGCTTTGATCCTCCTCGTCCGCATTTTCGCTGATGCCTTGGGCTACACGCGTATCGTGGTGCAGCAGATCATCGTCGGGAATATCATTTTCCGGGCGGTTCTCAGCTAACAGTCCGTATCTTTCATATACAAAATCCGCTGCGGTTTTGTCGTCGGTTGGATTCATGGACAAGTCCCTCCTTTTTAATTCGTGATTATTTTGAAGTTTGCCCCAAAATCCGGTGTTCCTCTCGCTTTTATGGCAACTTTTACTTGAAAAATTTGGAACTTATTTATGCTTTAAATGAGAACATATGTTTGGTATACTAGGAATTAACGAAATGGTAAAAATGAATGGCAAAAATGAGGATTAACCTAGAAATCGGTGCTTGATAGCCGGCTGCTGGTACAACCGACCGTATGCTGACCGTCAGCCTGCAGAATAGCGGCACTTTATGTGCTTATTATCCGGATCCAGGATGTTCATGCTCATTAGTGGAATTTTATGTACTTATTTTCCTATGAATGGTCCGGAATGCGGGCATTTCCTTGTGATTCGAGAAAAAAGCGACATAAATGTCCTTTATTTTCTCAAATGAACGGAGATCGCTGGAATAACGCCATTTCTTACCCTTATGTTTTTCGCAGGAGATTAATCAAGGAGGGAAGGGTATGCCCGAAACCCGGTATGATCACATTCAGACGAAAACGACGTTAAACCGTGTCAAAGAGGAAGCGATGCCCTTCGCATGGTCAATCAATCCGTACCGCGGCTGCGGCCATGGTTGCAGCTTCTGTTATGCCAGGGCGTTCCAGACGTTTCTCGGGAGAAGCGCGGAGGACGAATTCCAATATCATATCTCGGTCAAGGAAAATGCTGCGGAGGCGCTGGAGCGGCAGTTGTCGGCTTTGGCCCGAAAATTCGCATACGACATTGAGGCCGTTAGCCGGCATGTCGGGCAGGTGGCGATCGGCACGGCCACCGACCCGTATCAGCCCGTCGAAGCCAAAGAGCAGATCACTCGGAAATGCCTGAAAGTGTTGGCTAAATACCGGATTCATACCAGTGTGACGACGCGATCTCCACTGGTGATACGGGACCTCGACATATTGCGCAAAATCCCCGGTATTTCGGTGAACATCAGCGTCAATACGCTCGATGCCGAGCTGATCCGCAAGCTGGAGCCGGCTTCGCCCCATCCCGGCAAGCGTCTCGCCACCGTGAAATACTTGGCGGAGCACGGTATCCCCGTCGGCATATTCGCCGCACCGGTTCTTCCATTTCTGACCGATTCCGAGGAAGGTTTGGACAACCTGCTCCGGTCGGCCAAGGAGCACGGTGCCGGTTTTGCCATGATTTCATTGCTTAGGCTTTCGCCGGACGTGAAAGCCTGGTATTTCCGGACGCTGCAGCAGCATGATCCACAACTGGTGCCCCGCTACCGCGCGCTTTATACCGGAGCTTATGCGGAACAATGGTACACGGAACGCTTTAGGAAGATGGCATGCGCTCTTTTGGCCAAACACGGATTAGGCGGTACGGAAACTCCCGGGGCCCAGGCTTCATCCGGTACCGGCACGGAGGCTCCGGCCTGGCAGCCGGGGACCGTCCCGCAGCCGGCCAGCGCCGTATCCGAGCGGGAAATCACCCCGGAGGTGGAGCAGCTTTCTTTTCCGTTTTAAGTCAGCGAAGCTTATAGGTGCTATTATTTTTGCAAGGAGATATTCCTGAGGAAAAATTGAGGGAGGTGATCAGCATGGACCAATTGGTAAAACGTGCCGACCAGAAACTTTCGTTTTTAAGTGCAGACGAGGAAGTTCGCCGGATGGCTGAATTGCGTGAAAAAGGGATTGCCGATCAAATCGCAAGAGAAGAACTTGCCGAAGAGAGAGGCAGAACATTAGGGTATAAAGAGGGAAAAGTTGAAACAGCTAAGAATTTGCTGAGGATAGGTCTTCCCATTGAACAAATATCGGCTGTAACAGGGTTGCCAATAAATGAACTTGTAAAATTGCTTGATCAATAATTTCCATGCCTTATCCGTTATGAATATTCGGCCAGACCCTTACCGCAGGCGCCGCCTGCGGTTTTTCGCATTGCAGCGATTGCTCCTATAGTTCACGGCATTTATTCCTTGTTCCAAGGTATCCATTAAACGCCGGCTTCTAAGTTGAGCCCCAAATTTGGTTCAACCTAATCATCAGTGCTTGACAGTCAAGCCGACAACAGATCGTGGCCTGGAGCGAGACTCGCTATCCGGAGGCTTTGCACGATTATCCCGTTTGATCATGTGACTTGGCTTTCTGAACCAAAGGGATAATCGTGCAAAGTGGTTTGGAGAGCCCCCCCATCTCCGTCATCATTTATTTTGTCAAGCACTGATTTTGGTCTTGAGCCCAAAATTTTTCTTTCAGTTTTTTTATAACTATTCATAGCTAAAACTTCATATAAACGTTAAAATATCTGTGGTGCATAAAACTTAAAAAATTTTCTCTACATTTCCATATTATTGGAGGTTTTGATAGGGATTGTAGCGAAATGTACAAGGTAGCTTGTTTTATATTAAGTGCAGAGGTGCTGTAATGAAGTCTTGGATCAAAGGTGTGGCTGTTTTTTTCGTGCTGCTTCTGGCGGCTTTTTGTGTTTTTCTATTTAAAGGTCCAAGCGGCCCGGGTTCGGACGTTACCCAAATCGATCACTGGCAAATCACCTGGACCGACCAGTTTGATCCCCAGATAAGCAAGGAGAAGCTTGAGGCGTTGGGCAACTGGACCGAGGTGAAAACGGGTGGAAAGTTTCCTTTGAAGCCGCACGCTGGGATGTCTCAATGGATCAAGATCCAGCTTCCCGAACTGACCGGTAATTCCCTGGTTATTTTAATCGATAAAATATACGGTAGGCACATTGTAGTTAATGTGGATGGAGTTCAAGTCTACGAATCGCAGCGAAAATTCAATTACAGCATCAACAGCGTCCTGGTCCCAATCACTGCAGAAAATTCCAAGCAAACGGTCTATATAGGAGTATCGTCGGAGACAAAAAAAATTGGTATTTTCGATGAAATCAAAATCGGCCATTATCAGGGATTGATGAAGGACTTTGTCAGGGGTAACATTGCGGATTTGATTGTGGGCAGCACGCTTATATTTATTGCCGTAATTATGCTTGTATGCTCTATTTTTTTGAAGTATGTAAACATGCCGATGTGGTTTTCACTATGTGCAGTCATTTTTTCCAGCGGGCTGCTCGTGCTTACATATTCCCCGTTTGTATTTTGGTTGTTCGACCATAAGACAGCGGGTAGATTGCTTTTGGTGTTGTTTGACTTATCTTTGTTTACCCTGCTGCCTTCGGTTACATTATTCTTTGAAAAAATATTCGGGCCCGGATACTATGCGCTCATTCGGCGGTCGCGAAAATTTCTGGTCGTGTACTCTATTTTTTGTTTCCTTGTGCTAATTATTAATGAGCTGTCGGGCAATCGCTTTTATGCAATCTACTCGGTGGTTACCGTTCAACTTGTGGGATATATTATGATTGCCCAGTTTGTAATTTTGGCTTGCACCTCGATGATTTATGTCGTCAAGGGGAACAAAGAGGCGGTCATCTTTGTCGCCGGATTTTTGATTTTTTTGTTGTTCTGCGTTGGCGATCTGCTATGGTATTACTATAACGCCGGTTATTATAAATTATTTTTATGGAAGTTGGGAGTCGTTTGCTTCCTGACGTCTCTGATTATCATTTTAGGCAGAAGATTTGCCGTAAACCATGAGCAGGTAGTTGAATATTCTAAGCAGTTGGAAATGTTTAATAATGAACTGCAGCGTTCGGAGAAAATGGAGATCATTAGCGAATTGGCGGCTTCTGTAGCTCATGAGGTTCGCAACCCGCTGCAAGTTACTCGCGGATTTCTGCAATTGCTGGCCGAGAAGCAGCAAAACTCCGATAAAGTATATTTAAACATGGCTTTGGAGGAATTGGACCGGGCATCGGGGATTATTACGGACTTCCTGACCTTTGCCAAGCCTGAAGCTGGAAAGGTGACAACCCTGAATGTACTTGATGAATTTATTCATATCGAAGGAATATTAATTCCGCTCGCTAATCTTCAGGGAGGCAAAATTTCCGTTCATATTCCCAAAAATCTCTATGTCCAGGGAAACTCCTCAAAATTCAAACAGGCGTTCATCAATATCATTAAAAATAGTATAGAA
The DNA here is from genome assembly GCF_023715465.1 of Paenibacillus macerans. Classification (GTDB taxonomy): domain Bacteria; phylum Bacillota; class Bacilli; order Paenibacillales; family Paenibacillaceae; genus Fontibacillus; species Fontibacillus macerans_A. Next base: position 199,910 of record NZ_JAMBOE010000004.1, on the reverse strand, counting down.
GCGCTTAATGGCGAAGGTGAGATTCTGATTTGGGGTTATGAAAAAGAGGATAGCATCGTGATTCATATAAAGGACAACGGGGAAGGGATGGACAAAGAGGTGCTGGCTCGGCTAGGGGAGCCTTATTTCTCCAATAAAACCAAAGGCACCGGGTTGGGGCTGATGGTTACGTTCCGGATTATCGAGGTGATGAACGGAGAAATTCATTTTACCAGCGAAAAAGGGGCAGGGACGGAAGTTGTTATCCGGTTTCCTTCCGTAAACCAAGAGGAACAATCTACAGAATGAACATCTTCGATCCCTGCCCGGTTGGAGTTAACCGGTTGTCAATGTTGAGGCTGTTTATTTGGAATTAATCGCCCCAGCTTCCGAGCGGTTTTATCTCGCTTTTCACCACATTTGCCGGATTGGGCGGCAGCACCACGTAAAATTCGTCAGAGCTTTCTTCGACGGTTTTAATCTTGATATGATCCGGGAGAATAACGCCGAGCGCTTCCTGAATAGCGGCTTTCGGGTTGGCTAAAAGCTTCGCCTTAAAGCTGGGGTCTTGCCATGCTTTCTCAATAACTTGCGATTGAAGGAGAGCTCCTGTTGTCATAAGATCACCCTTTCCTTAAAAAAAATAGGTTAATATTTCCTCATTACTATACCATGGAACTCGACAAAGTGCTAGGTAAGTGTCTTATTTTTCGACAGCCAATACTCTAATCCACCATAAATCAACAAATTTCGCTGTTCCCGGAGATCTTGCGCCCCTTGCTTGAGGCTTTGCCGGAGATGTTCGTGAAACTCCCGCAAATGCGCAAGATCAGGGGCGGAGGCGGCCAGAGCGGCGGCGTTATGATCCGTCCGTTCCGCATAGGTGACCAGGATGTCCCGCACGTACAGCGCCTCTCTGATTTCCTCCGGTGTTGGCCGGCGGTCTTTCGGGATTTGCAGCTCCCGCTGGACGGCGGAGATCAGGCAATTGTAGCTGCCTTCCCTTAAATCCTTCTCCCAATCCTCCCAATCGTCCAGCATTTGCAGCGTGACCAACACCGTGTCCACCGCCGTTTCATAAGCGGGAATCCGCGTTTCCCGTCCGCCCAGCAGCAGTGCCCCCGCTACGGACAGTTTGACCGGGGCGGCCTTGTGAGCCACCCGTACCGGGTCCTCCTGAAAAAAATCGCTCCCGTTCTCAAACGCGACCGCTTCGGCCCACTCCGCCGCGTATTTGCGGTAATAACCCCAGAAGGGAGAAGCGGGGGGGAAATAGCCGCCGTAAAGTTGCAAAAATTCGAATTGAAGCAAATTTGCCAGCGGCAGCTTTCGTTTATCCTTGTCCTCCGGATCGTCCATCACTTCGTCGATCAAATGGTAATACATCATGACGAAAATCATCGCGACGGTAAAGCGCCGGCTGTCCTCAGGTTTGCTGCCGGTGGCCTCCTGGAGCCAAAACGGCAGCAGGTAGCATATGTAATTTTGAGAACCGTCCCTTTTTATTGCGTGAAACCTGTCAAGGTAGGCAACAGCTTGTCCCCGGAAGGCTTCAGGCATTCCCGACAAAATCTCTTCCGCGTCGCTGAAAGCCATCTCCAGCTCTTTTTCAAAACTAGTAAACCAGTTCAAAAGAATACGACCTCCCCCATAAATAGGAAACATATAAACATTATATAATGGCAGGCTGTGTTTGTTCCAATTCGCCAGAGACAGCGTCTGTCCCTCGTGGAACCAAAAAAAGAGACCGTATGCTTGCGCATACGGTCTTCAAATTTCATTGAATTTTTTCCGGTTCGATTTAAGCTGAGAATTTTACATGTCCTTTTTCTATCTATAACATTTGATGAATTCCGATTAAAATCAGCAGCAATCCGGAAATGACGGTAGCGCGGGTGCCGAATTTCTCCGCCGCGTACTTTTGGCTTAATCCGGCGCATAACGAGAGCAGAACGAGACTGAAGACGCCGACGGCCAGTGAGGTGTACCATATGTTGAGTTGGGTAATTCCGGCGTTAAATCCGCCAGCCAGGGCATTCATGGCCAAGGCGATGCCCAGCAGGACCGATTCCCCCAGGCTGAGCGATTTCGAGCTGTCCTTGTCGGCTTCTTCAGGATAACGCAGCAGCCGGGTCAGCGGGTTCGCTTCGCCGGACGGCGGCAACGGTTTTTTTTCTATGTACGGCTGCAGCAGCACCCATACTCCGACCCCAACGATGACGACCGTGCCGATCAATTGCCCCACCCAAGGGTGAATCCACGAGGAAATCCAGCTTCCGAACAACCCCGACACCAGAGTGGCCAAAAAAGAAATAAGGGCAATGGTCAAATTGGAATACCAAGGAATGCGGATTTTCCGGACTCCATAAGCGATGCCGACACCCGCATTATCCAGGTTGGAGGCAATACCGATGGCGATAACAGCGAGCAGACCGTTTAAACTCATGATGTTCGCTCCTTTGCGTTACGTGATGACACAGCATATGCCCAGAAGCGGTTTATGTTTCTTATAGAGGTAGTTCAAAAAGTCGTCTTTCCAGGACGAAGCAGATCATGAAGTGGATTCGACATCGAATCTTGAATTCAGCCGGGCCAAGTGGATGCTTCCGAAGCATGTTTCCTGCGGAAACATTTCAGTTGCTCACGTAGGCTCACCTACGCTCCGCTACTCAGTCCCTAGCTTCATCCAACCTTCTCGATCCTGAAAACCCGACTTTTTGAACACGCACTTATAGAGGCAGTTCAAAAAAGTCATCTTTTGATCGCGAATAAAACGGTTTCCTTTGGGTGTCAGAAAGTAGTATAATTACCACAAAGATAACCCTTAGGAGTGATAAATGTGCTTGAAAATTTGTTGCGTCCGTCTCATCTGCTGCTTTTGGTGATTGCGGCGCTTCTGTTGTTTGGTCCCAGCAAACTACCGGAACTTGGGCGCAGCTTTGGCACGATGTTGAAGGAGTTTAAGCGGGGCGCGCGCGGAGATGTAGTGGAGGAAGAGAAGCCCCAAGCTCAAGAAATTCAGGCCACCTCGGGGGAGACGAACAAAACTTCATAAATAGAGATAAATGGGCAGGGCACCTTCCGGTGCCTTTTTTTGTTGCTCTAGAAGGTGTGGGAAATATTGACTTTCATTTTAGGCAAGTGTATAACATCATTATAGGCAATTGTCTAAAAAGGAGATGGATAGCGAATGAGTCGCTTCAAGAAACTGCCTGATACCGAATTTGAAATCATGAAGGTCGCTTGGGCCAATGAACCGCCGATTACGACAGGCATGGTCATGGAACAACTGGGCAACAAACGCGAGTGGAAAGCGCCTACCGTTATTTCGCTGATGATGCGCCTGGTGGAAAAAGGGTTCCTGAGAACGGAGAAAAACGGCAAAGAACGCACCTATTTTCCGCTTATAGCCAAGGAGGATTATCTGAAATTTGAAACGGGAAAGTTTATGAAGCTTTATCACGAAAATTCCTTTCTTAGCTTTGTAAATGCGCTGTATGACGGAAAACGGCTCAGTGACCGCGATATTGAGGAATTGATAAACTGGGCGAGAAAACGGGGGAAGTAAGATGCGGGAATTTCTAAGCACATTGATCGAATGCTCCATTTCCATGACCGTCCTGATACTTGGCTTTACGGCCATCACTCCGTGGATGTCGAGAAGATATGCCGCAAAGTGGATTTATTATGCTTGGGCGATCATTGTGGCCGGACTTATTTTTCCGCTCAGGCTCCACACCGATGCAGCTTTAATTCCGATGAATATCATTCCTCCCGCCGAGGTTCGCCAAGTCATGCAGGAATATGGAGATACGGCGGGCACCCAAGTTTTTATTCCGGCCGACGAAGGAGGTACAGGACTCACGGTAAATCCCTTGGAGCAAGCAGCGGGGGGCTTATGGCTGGCTGGAGTTGTTATATTCGCCGCTTATCATGGCCTGAAGCATTATCGTTTTCTTAAGCTGGTCAAACGATGGAGACAACCCGCAGATCCGCAAATGTATGAAATATTGTTGAACATTAAAAACGATATCGGCATAACGAAACAGGTCGGATTGCATATCGCCCCCTGTGTAACCAGCCCGATGATCACCGGTTTCGTAAACCCGACTTTTACTGCCCGCACAGCAGTTCTCCGCCGATGAATTACCGTATATCCTCAAGCATGAGCTTATTCATTTTAAACGAAAAGATCTTTGGTATAAAAGCCTGGTATTTGTTGCGGCGGCGATGCACTGGTTTAACCCCGCAGTGTATCTGATGGCCAAGTCGATTGCCAAGCAATGCGAGATTTCCTGTGATGCGGAAGTGGTGAGAGGGGCGGATTATGCCGCAAGGCAGCAATACAGCGAAACGATCCTTCGAGTAATTAGGAATCAATCGAAACTGCAAACGATGTTTTCCAGCAATTTTTACGGAGGTTTAAAAGAGATGAAGCAGCGAATCATCGGCATTATGGACATTGCCAAGAAAAAGAACGGTATCGTTGTCCTTGGTCTTATCCTCTTAGGAACAATAGGCTCGGGTATAGCCTTTCCGGCCAACCAAGAAGCGGCCGCCGGCGCGTATGCTGAAGAAGCTGTTGCATCGGCCCGGGAGCAAGCGGACACGGCGAACTGGTTGGACAGTGAAGAGACCTCGCAGAGTTATGCCGTGTATAAAAAGTACGGTTTAACTTTTGATGAAAAAAAGAACCGTTTTTACTATTACGGCAAATTAGTTCGTTCTTTTGCGGATGAACTGGATGGGAACGGGACTTACCGATTTTTCACCTTTCCCGACGGCGTTATCAATTTAGAGGCTGTGCGAAATGCCGACAATGAACTGATCGGTCTATCGCCTGTCAGCCGGGAAAAATACGATGAAGCATTTTCCTCCGGGGACCCCGATGATGAGGAAGATAGTATGTTAAGCCCATACCTGGAATATGGGGTTTCTTACGATGAAGCAAATGGTCAATGGAAATTCGGCAATAAACCGATTCACTATCTTAGCGACGGGAATTATCTAACCTATGTAAACAACAGCGCGTACGCCATAAAAAATGGCCTATCCCTCGAGGCGATCAGAAATGCCGATGGTCAGATCGAAAAATTGGTTGAAATCTCGGAGGGCAATTTGTATTGAACGACGCCTTGAAGAAGAAATAACAGACGGCCGGCTTCCGAACGCAAATTTCGGAGACCGGCCGCCTGTTTTTGTCCGCGCGTCGTTATGTTTGCAGCAGCAGCAATATAATCGAGGACAACCCCAGGCAGGTGCTGACCAAATAAAGCACCACGACCGCCTGTTTCTGACTGAGGCCGGCGCGGAGCAGCCGGTAATGGACCTGGCTGGCGTCGGCCTGATACGGTGATTTGCCCTGCAGCATCCGTTTGATGACGACGAACAGATTGTCGAAAATCGGTACGCCGAGCGCCAGGACCGGGATAAACAGAGACAGCACCGTCGCTTGCTTAAATGCGCCGTCCAGCGCGATTACGGCCAGCATAAAGCCGAGAAAAGTCGCCCCGGCATCGCCCATGAACACTTTGGCCGGAGGTTTGTTATAACGCAAATAAGCGAGCGTAACCCCGATCAACGTAATCGACAGCATGGCGGAGTTCGTTTGTCCTTTCGTTACGGCCACCACAAACAACGTAACGGCCGATATCGCCGACAGCCCCCCGGCCAGCCCATCGAGCCCGTCCGAGAAATTGATCACCGTCGTTACGCCGAAAATCCACAAAATCGTCAGGATAAACTGCAGCCATTCGGGGAGAAAAACGTAATGGCCGCTCAGCGGATTCACGAACCCGTTGAATTGAATGCCCGCAAAATAGACCAGCACGGCAGCCGATACCTGCACGATCAGCTTCGGCAGCGCCGGAAAATCGCGGCCTTTCGTTTTGTACCAGTCGTCGACGGTGCCGATCGCCAGCAGCAGCAGGCCTCCGGCAAATAACGCCCCGGTTTCCCAGGAGAAGTCCCGCGTGAACAGCAGATACGAAACAAAAAAACCGGTAAAGATGGCGTAGCTCGCCGTCAGCGGGATCGGCTGCCGGTGGACTTTCCGCTCATTGTCGGCACGAGGCTTGTCCACAAAATCGAGACGAAAGGCCAGCTTGCCCAGCGGCGGAATGAGAAAATAAACGATCAAAAACGATAGCAAAAAGGAAAGTACGTATAAAATCTTGCTCACCACCAGATGAATAGACTAATTGCATTTACTCCCCATATTATAAAAAGAATCTTAAAACTTGTCGAATACATGCTACAATAGCAACATACAGTACACAAGCGAAAGATGAACCGAGGCCTGGAACTGTGGTACATTATAGGAAAAGGCAAGAACCGTACGGAGGGATAATAAGAATGCAAGACGATTACTCGCGTAAACTTGAAGACCAGAAAGGTCTGTTCAAACAGCTTGGCATCAAGCTGGATGCGCTCTCCATTCATGAAAAGGAATTTGACGTCAAAATGCGCGGTTACGACAAGGAGGACGTGGATCGCTTCCTTGACGAAATCATCGTCGACTATGAGCGCTTTTACGATATCATCACCGATTTACTGGACAAATATAAGGAAATTCAGCGCCGCCAGGCCTATTGGGAAGAAGAGAAAAAGGCGTTCACCGCCCGTAAGCCGCAGCTTGAGCTGGAAAACGCCGTGGACCGCCGCCTCGTCGAAGACGGGATCCGCCAGTTGGAGCGCAGTCTGGAACAATTAAAATTACAAGTTCGCAAGGACAAATAAATAGGAAACAGGGAAAAGTATGTGAACATTCGAAGGACCGACGCGAAAGGCGCCGGTTTTTTTGCATATTGGCCTCCGTTTAGGCGCAGAATAATCTTGTTCAATTTTCACGGGATGTTCATGTTTCCAAGACTTGCATCTTGGGAGGTTAAGTGGTAATATATAAACAAGATTTAGATTTAGTCTAAATTTAAGATTTTAAAAAGCATAAGTCGAAGCAAAAAGGGCATTAAAATTTTTGAACATAGGAGGAATTTGAAATGGCAAATCAAACGATGACTCAAGTTGACCAACAGCTGCAAAAACAATTGAACCTGCAGATCGCGAACTGGACCTTGATGTACACGAAGCTCCATAATTTCCACTGGTTTGTAAAAGGTTCGAATTTCTTTACTTTGCATGAAAAATTCGAATCCTTGTACGATGAAGCCGCCGGGTACATCGACGACATTGCGGAGCGCCTGCTCGCCATCGGCGGAACTCCGGTCGCCACGTTACGTGAATCGTTAGCGATCGCCACTTTGAAGGAAGCAAGCGGCAAAGAGACGGCCGACGAAATGGTAGCCGCCATCATCGCTGACTTCGAGACGCTGTCCAGCGATCTGAAAGATGCCATGGAAACGGCTGCCCATGTCGAAGATGAAGCAACCGGCGATTTGCTGCTCGGCGTGCTTTCCGCCCTGGACAAACATCGTTGGATGCTGAACGCTTACCTGGGCAAATAAGCTGATGGATTAAACACCGCCGCAAACGAAAGACCTGCCTTGGCAGCCGAGCCGCTGCCGGGGCAGGTCTTTTTGCTTTGCTTAAACGACTTTGAAGCGGTCGATGAGCCCGTGAAGCTTCTCCGACAAGGAAGACAGGAGGCTGGCCAAAGCATCGATTTCTTGCATCGCGGCGAGCTGTTCCTCAGAAGCGGCGGACATGCTTTGTGCGTTCTCCGCGGTTTCGCTTGCGAATTTGACAATGTCCTCAAGCGAATGAACCAGCCTTTGCGAACTGTCAGAGAGCGTCTGCACGTTTCCGCTGACATCGGCTATAGCCTGGGCGGTAAATTCCGCCGAATTGCCGATATCGGCAAGCGAACGCCCGGCACTGCGGACCAGCTCCGCGCCGCGCTTAACTTCCAGGACGGTCTCGTCCATCGTCCGGCCGGTTGCTTCGATTTGCTTCACGATATGTTCGATCAGCGCGGCGATTTGCCGGGCGGAATCCGCCGACCGCTCCGCAAGCTTGCGGACGGAGGCGGCCACGACGGCAAAACCGCTGCCGTGTTCCCCGGCCCGGGCCGCTTCGATCGAAGCATTTAACGCGAGCAGGTTGGTTTCGGCGGCAATTTCGGCGATGATGTCCAGAATGCTTTGAACCTCTTTGGAATCATCCCCAAGCCCCTGAATCAGCGCGGAGAGCTGCACGATTTTGAGCTCCATCGTTGCCATTTGCTCGCTGCCGAGGCGGATGGATTCCCCGCCTTGCCGTGACGCCTCGGACGACTGCAGCGCCGCCTGCGATACGTTTTCGGCCCGGCTTGCGATTCTAGCGATCGTACCGGACATTTCGCGCAGCGCCTCGGAATTTGCCTCCAAATTGCGGAGCTGCGTCTCCGCGCCTTCCGCCAGCTTTTGCGTAATGTGCACGGTTTGCTCTCCCGCCCGTCCCGTCTGTTCAGCGCTGGCCGAAAGCTCCTGCGAAGAGGAGGCCACCTGCATGGACGTATCGTTCACCTCGGTAATCAGCCGGCGCAAGCTGACGATCATTTCTCCGAAACCTCTCGTTAGCTTCCCAACTTCATCCCGGCTGTTCAGAAGCAGCGGCTCCACGATCAAATCGCCCTGCGCCACGCGGTCAACTTGCCCTGCCAAAGTTTTCAGCGGGCGGATCATGCGGTGGATGAAAAAGTAAATGAACGCCACGGCGGCCAAAAATACGGCCCCGCCCAGGGCGAACGGCAGCGCGATGATATCCCAGGTACGCTCCCCGATAATGGAGGCATCGAAGTTAATGACCATCAGGCCGATGATCTCCTGGTTCGGATCGTGGTTTCTGTATATCGGTCCGTAACCGCTAAGCAGCTTGGCCCCATCGTAGTCATAAACCTTCGTGTAGACGGAATGCTTCATCGTCATGATCATATCCCGGTCCTGCGGGCTGAAGTAGAACGAATCCCCTGCCTGGTACCCGCGTTTTTGCAAATTTTCGTCGGCGGCGAGGATTTGGCCGTTCAGGGACATAAGGAACGCTTCTTTGAACAACGGTTTATGAGCCACCGTCCAGTTCAGTCGTTTCTCCAGTTCCGTCAGGCCAGAACGGTCCCCCTGGGCCAGAGCTTCGATATCCTTCGGGTCGACCAGGCCGGTCGTAATGTTGGCGCAGCCGACGGTTTCAATGCCAACGGACTGTTCGACTTGGGCGTACGTCATCCGGTAACCGAAAAAACCGAGCAAGAGCCCGACGATGACGAGCAGACCGATTAATACGGAAGTTATTTTTTGCGCGAATCCCATCGTTTTTCCCCTATCTTTTTTGCGGAATGATGTCTGAATATGTAGAATGGTCTAAGACACATTATAATGAGAAACTATTTACAAAAAATAAACAACATCACTAAAACTAAATTGTTGGGAAAAAAATTATTAGAGGTGACATGGCATGACAGAAACCGGGGAGAAATGGCGTTTGTTCGTGGCGGTCCCCATTCCGGCAGAGGTGAAGCGGAAGCTGGACGACTGGTGCCGCCAGCGGCGGGATCGGCTGCTGTTCCGTAAGTGGGTGCACGCGGAGGATTATCATATTACGGTGCAATTTTTGGGAGATATGCCGCCCGAGCGGCTGGGGGAGCTGGAAGCTTCCCTCAGGAAAGCGGTCCTTGGCGTAGCTCCTTTTCCGCTGGAAGCCGGCGGCTGCGGCACCTTTGGCCGCCCGGCCAGTCCAAGCGTGCTGTGGGCGGGGCTAAAAGGGGACCTGCCGGCGCTGGGCCGGCTGCACCGCCAGGTTACCGAGGCCAACCGGGAGCTGGGTTTTGTTCCCGAAGAGCGGCGCTACAGTCCGCATATTACGCTGGCCCGCAAATACCGTGAAGACGCGGCGGCGCTAAGCGCAGAGGCGCTGCAGGAGGATGCCGCGTTCGGTTCCTGGACGGCGGACCGCCTGGTGGTCTACCGAACGCATATGCATGAGCGGCCCATGTATGAGACAGTGGCGACCGTCAGCTTCAGCCAATGAAAAAAGGCCCTGACGGGCCTGGCGGTTTTGCCGGATAACTCCGGGCTGCGGCATTTTTTCCCTCGCTCTGCTAGTTGGCACGCTGCTCGGCAAGGCTTTCGGCGGGGAGATGGGCCATGGCGGACAAACTATCCGCCGCTTCCAGCAAATTCAGCACGCTAGAAGCGCATTGGTCCGGCTGGTAATGCGAGGAGAGGGCGTTCTGCTTGCCCCGCGTCGGAATGGGGGCGGAGAGCCCCTTGCTGCCGCGGATAAAAGCCAGCCAATCGTCCAGAACGTCCAGCGAAGTCAATTCGGAGCCATAGCCGCGGCTGACGAAAAACTCGCGGTTCTTCTCCTCCTGCCCCGGAATCGATTCGAAAAACAGCATCGGAAGGCCTTTGGCCAGGCCTTCGGTGCAGGTCATGCCGCCGGCCTTCGTGATCAAGAGATCGGCGGCGTCCATCCATTTGCTCACCTCGCGGGTGAAGCCGAGAACTTTCATGTGGGGATGCTGCAAGGCCGGGTGGCTGCGCAGCTTTTCGGCCAGCTTGTCGTTGCTCCCCATGCAGCACACGAACTGAACATTGTCCAGCCAGCCCGCTATTCCGGCGATCAGATCTTCATCAAACAACAGCCCCCATCCGCCGCCCATCACCAGCACGGTGGGCATATTTTTCAGCCCCAGCTCGGCTCTGGCATGTACGGGGTTCTGCTTGACCCAGAAATCCGGATGGACGGGAATGCCGGTCGCCTGGATTTTGGCCGAGCTTACGCCGCGGTTTTGCAGCAGTTCCTTGACTTCGTGCGCGGATACGAGAAACCGGTCCACGCCGGGGCTGATCCAGGAACCGTGAGCGTCGTAATCGGTAATGATCGTACATAGCGGGATATCGATCCCGGACGCCTTTAGCCTTGAAACGATGGCGGCCGGAATCGGATGCGTACAAACGATAAGATCGGGATCCAATTGATTGATCACATCCGCGGCATGCTGGTAAAACATTTTATGAAGCGCCAGGCGCGTCAGCTTGCTCACGGGTTTTTCGTAATTTTTGCGGTAAAGCTTGCCGACCAGAGCCGGACTCGTGCTTACAGTCATCCGGTAAGCGGATATAATCCACGGAGCTACCGTCGGATGCAAAAACGACCCGAGCTCCATCACCTTCGTCTGGATATCCGGAGCGAGCTTTCTAAGCCCGGCGGCCAGAGCGTGTCCGGCCTGGGTGTGGCCGCTTCCGAATCCTTCCGATAAGATCAGCACTCTTTTTTTACGCATGTCGTTCACCTGCTCCAAAGTTTAATCCGGATCCTCTCTTTTCCTCATGGCTATTTTATTTCTTTTTCGCACCGGTTTAAAGAGGCTCGGGACGGGTACGGAGCTGGACCTTGGACGGGGGGCTTTCGCGGGCAGGGGATCTGGGGATGCCCCAAAAAAGATGATTAAATACCTTGCGGCCGGTACTTAATAATGATAGAGTGAAAATTGACTTAATGACCAAAAATGATTTTTAGTCTGATTTTTTAAGAGTTTATTTCTTAAGTATATCATGTACTTTGTACAAGGAGGTGTCCCTCATGGCGCTGGTGGACCGCCGCAAGCAGGTCGTCGAAGCCGCGGAAAAATCGTTTTCGCTGTTCGGGTATAAAGCGACGACGATGGACCATGTGGCCAAAATTGCGAATGTGGCTAAGGGAACGATTTATACTTTTTTTAAGAACAAAGAAGAGCTGTTTGACGAAATCCTGCGCTCCGTGATTGTTGATATGCGCCGGATCGTTGAGCATGAAGTGGATGAGAACAAGGGTTTTTTCGATAATTTGCACCGGGTGATGGATGCGATCTTGGAGTACCGGAGCGAACACGAACTGCTCATCAAGCTGTCGCAGGAAGTGCGGGAAATCGGCACGCCCAAGGCTCGTGAAGGCCTGGAACAGGTCGAAAATAACATTTTGGATTACCTGGAGCGGCAGATCGCCCGCTCGGCGGGGAGGAAAGAGATTCGCGATTTCGACCCGAAGCTCGTTTCGTTCGTGGTGTTCAAGCTGTATATCACGCTTACATCGGATTGGAACAAAGCGCATAAACCGCTCAGCAAAGACCAGATCAAAAATTTCATCCGCGACTTTTTGGCAAGCGGGCTTTCGCCGGTAAAGTAAGACAGGCAAGCTCGTTATAATCGCCGATCGCCATCCGTTCCCGGGACGTCACCGGGGGCGGATTTTTTTTGGCTGATTTTCACACCGGATGAATATCCTGCATACGTAAGAACGCTTTCGCGGAAAGCAGCGGATAAATTCCCTGAAAAATATAATCAATAGTGCAAAAGAAATAGAATATAGTGCAAAAACAGACGTGACATTTTCCGTTAGAATAAAAGAAAGATTATTCCGGGCTTATCCGGCCAAGGAAAGGTTATCTGGCTCCTATAATGTTTCGTTAATTATCGCTTATTTTAACTATAGAAAGGTTGCGTCAGATGATGAAACACACCGTTACACCAGTCAAGCAGGGACTGTATGATCCCGCTTTTGAAAAAGACGCTTGCGGCATGGGGTTTGTCGCTCATATCAAAGGCCGGGCCTCCCATGATATCGTCAGCAAGGCTTTGACGATGCTGGCGAATATGGAGCACCGGGGTGGTCAGGGCAGCGAACCGAATTCGGGGGACGGCGCAGGTATTTTACTGCAAATTCCGCATCGTTTTTTTGCCGCTGAAGCGCAGAGTCTCGGATTCGCTTTGCCTGAGCCGGGTCATTATGGCGTCGGCATGCTGTTTTTGCCGCATGACGAGGACCTCCGCAGCAAGCAGGAGGCGCTGCTGACGCAAATCGTTGAGGAGGAAGGCCAGAAGCTGATCGGCTTCCGCACCGTGCCTACCCGGGACGACATGCTTGGCAAATCGGCCAAGGAGGCCAAGCCGTTCGTTCGCCAGGTCTTTATCGGGCGGGCCGAAGGGGTGCGGGATGAGCTGGACTTCGAACGTAAGCTTTACGTGATCCGCCGCCGGGCCGAATTGGCGATCCGGTACAGCGGGGCGGAAGGCGGGGACGCTTTTTACGTATCCAGCCTTTCCTGCCGTAAAGTAGTCTACAAAGGGATGCTGACGACGGAACAGGTCGGCCAGTTTTACCTGGATTTGCGTGACGAACGCCTTGAATCCGCGATCGCGATGATCCACTCCCGGTTCAGCACGAACACGTTTCCGAGCTGGGAACGGGCGCATCCGTACCGCTTTATGATCCACAACGGCGAGATCAATACCCTGCGCGGCAACGTGAACTGGATGCACGCCCGCCAGTCGATGCTTGAAACCGATGCCTTTGGCGCTGATCTGGAGAAGGTCAAACCGCTCATCAATCCGGACGGCTCCGATACGGCGATGTTCGACAACACCTTTGAATTTCTGTATCTGAGCGGCCGTTCCCTGCCGCATGTGGCGATGATGATGGTTCCTGAACCGTGGGTTGGGCTGGGCGATATGGATGACGATAAAAAAGCGTTTTACGAGTATCACAGCTCGCTGATGGAACCTTGGGACGGACCGGCGGCGATGGGCTTTACCGACGGCATCCAGATCGGCGCGATCCTTGACCGGAACGGTCTGCGTCCGTCGCGTTATTATGTAACGAAAAACGATCTGATCGTGTTGTCATCGGAGGTCGGGGTGCTCGATATTCCGGCGGAGGACGTGCTTTATAAGGACCGCCTGCGTCCGGGGCGGATGCTGCTGGTGGACACGCGGGAAGGGCGGATCATTTCCGACGAGGAAGTGAAATCGGCGATCGCCAAAGAGCACCCGTACCGCGAATGGCTGAGCGAGCATTTGATCACGCTTGAGGACCTGCCGGAGGCGCTGGAGCTTCCTGCGGAAAGCCATGAGGATATCTCGCTGCGTCAAATGGCGTTCGGCTATACGTACGAAGATTTACGCAAAGTATTCGAGCCGATGGCCTTGACCGGGGCGGAAAATATCGCTTCGATGGGGTACGATGCGCCGCTGGCCGTGCTGTCGGATCAGCCGCAGCGGTTGTACAACTACTTCAAGCAGATGTTCGCGCAGGTAACCAATCCGCCGATCGACGCGATCCGCGAGGAGTTGGTTACGTCGACGGTAACGACGATCGGGCCGGAGCGCAATTTGCTGAAGCCGGAGCCGGAAAGCTGCCGGCAAATCCGCCTCGATTCGCCGATTTTGTCCAACGAGGATTTTGCCAAGCTGCGCCATGTGCATCGTCCGGGATTCAAGGCGATTACGATTCCGATCCTGTTCCCGGCCGCCGAAGGAGCCGAAGGGCTGCGCAAGGCGCTTGACACGCTGTGCGAAGCGGCGGACCGCGTCATTGCCAAAGGCCATAATATCCTGATTTTGTCCGATCGCGACGTGGACGCGGAAAACGCGGCGATTCCCGCGCTGCTGGCCGTCTCCTGCCTGCATCACCATTTGATCCGCGAGGAGACGCGGACGAAGGTGAGCATCCTGCTGGAGTCCGGAGAGCCGCGCGAGGTTCATCATTTTGCGCTGCTGCTTGGCTACGGGGTCAGCGCCGTGAACCCTTATCTCGCGTTCGAAACGCTGAAGGATATGATCGGCCAAGGCATGTTGAAAGATGTGTCGTACGAAAAAGCGGTATACAACTTCATTAAGGCCGCGACCAAAGGTGTGGTCAAAACGTTGTCCAAAATGGGCATCTCGACGATTCAATCCTACCGCGGGGCGCAAATTTTCGAAGCGGTCGGTTTGGAGGCGTCGTTTGTCGACCGGTACTTTACGTGGACGCCTTCCCGGATCGGCGGGATCGGGCTAAGCGAAGTGGCCAAGGAAACGCTCCACCATCACTTCCGGGCGTTTACCGACAAGGACGGTAAAGACAAGGTGCTGGATTCCATCGGGGAATACCAGTGGCGCGACGGCGGGGAAGAACATCTGTTCAATCCGCAGACGGTGCATTTGCTTCAACAGTCGGTGCGCACGGGCGACTATAAGGTGTATAAAAAGTTTACCGAACTCGTTCAAGGGGAGAATGAAAAATATCTCACGCTGCGTTCCCTGCTGCAGCTGAAGCCGGTTGGACCGAAGGTGCCGCTGGAGGAAGTCGAAGCCGCGGAATCGATCATGCGCCGGTTCAAGACGGGCGCGATGTCCTTCGGCTCGATCAGCAAAGAGGCGCACGAGACGATCGCGATCGCGATGAACCGCATCGGCGGCAAGAGCAACACCGGCGAAGGCGGCGAGGACCCGGCGCGTTACGTGCCGGACGCCAACGGCGATTTGCGCCGCAGCGCGATCAAGCAGGTGGCCTCGGGCCGGTTTGGCGTCACTTCGCATTATTTGGTTAATGCGGACGAAATTCAGATCAAGATGGCTCAAGGGGCAAAACCGGGCGAAGGCGGACAGCTGCCGGGCCGCAAGGTGTACCCGTGGGTTGCGGAGGTGCGCGGATCGACGCCGGGCGTAGGCCTGATCTCACCGCCGCCGCACCATGACATCTATTCGATCGAGGATTTGGCGGAGCTGATTTACGACCTGAAGAACGCCAACCCGCAAGCCCGTATCAACGTCAAGCTGGTGTCCGAAGCCGGCGTCGGCACGATCGCGGCCGGGGTGGCCAAAGGCCGGGCGGACGTGATCCTGGTCAGCGGCTATGACGGAGGAACAGGGGCCTCGCCGCAAAGCTCGATCCGCCATGCGGGTCTGCCTTGGGAACTGGGCCTTGCCGAAACCCATCAAACGCTGATGCTGAACAATCTGCGCGACCGCGTGGTGCTGGAAACCGACGGCAAGATGCTGACCGGACGCGACCTGGCCGTCGCCGCTCTGCTAGGCGCTGAGGAGTACGGCTTCTCGACGGCGCCGCTCGTGGCCGTCGGCTGCATCATGATGCGCGTCTGCCAGCTCGACACCTGCCCGGTTGGGGTGGCGACGCAAAATCCGGAGCTGCGGAAGAACTTCACCGGCGATCCGCAGCATGTGGTGAACCTGATGAAGTTTGTTGCCGAAGACCTGCGCGAATGGATGGCCGAGCTTGGTTTCCGCACGCTGGACGAAATGATCGGCCGCACCGATTGCCTGGACACCGTCAAGGCGGTGGGTCATTGGAAGAAGAAAGGCGTAGACCTGAACGCGCTGCTGCATATGCCGGAGCCGCCTGAAGGCGGCAGCCGCTACTGCACGCAGCGGCAGAACCACGGGATCGAGGAGACGCTGGATGTGACGAAGCTGCTTGACATCGCCGTGCCGGCGCTCGAGCGTGGGGAAGCGGTCAGCGCGCGCCTGCCGATCTGCAACGTCAACCGGGCGACCGGCACCGTATTGGGCAGCGAGGTGACGCGCCGCTACGGAGCCGAAGGGCTGCCGGAGGACACGATCACGCTGCACTTCGAAGGCTCGGCGGGCCAAAGCCTTGGCGCCTTCATTCCAAAGGGCATGACGTTAACCGTGGAAGGGGACGCCAACGACTACACCGGCAAAGGATTGTCCGGCGGCAAAGTGATCGTGAAGCCGTCGCCGCGGGCGACGTTCGTGCCCGAGGAGAACATCATCATCGGCAACACTTCGTTCTACGGCGCTACGGGCGGCGAAGCGTACATTCGCGGCATCGCCGGCGAACGGTTCGCGGTCCGCAATTCCGGTGCGAATGTCGTCGTCGAAGGCGTGGGCGACCACGGCTGTGAGTACATGACCGGCGGACGCGTCGTCGTCCTGGGCGGAACGGGCCGCAACTTTGCGGCCGGGATGTCCGGCGGGATTGCGTACGTGCTCGACGAGAGCGGCGACTTCGCCGGCCGCTGCAACCTGGAGATGGTGCTGCTCGAAGCGGTCGAGGATCCGGCCGAAGCGGATCAGCTCCGCACGATGATCAGCCGCCATGTCCTGTACACGGACAGCGCGGTGGGACGGCGGGTGCTGGACAATTGGAACGTATCTTTGCCGAAGTTCGTCCGCGTCATCCCGAAAGACTACAAACGGATGCTGGAGCAAATCCGCAAAGTGGAGAACGAAGGCCTCAAAGGCGAAGCTGCGCTGCTCGCCGCCTTCGAAGCCAACACGCGCGAATTGGCCAGAGCCGGCAAAAACTAACGGAGTATCGGCATATCGGGAGCGAATATACGAGCTGAAAACCGGAAAACCCGGAGGACCTGAGTTGAGTTGATCTCAGGCCTCCGGGTTTTTGTATAAGTGCGAGTTGCCTCGGGCCTCCTCGCCGTACCTTCGCCCTCAATCCGCCCCGGGGGGCGGTCCTTATCCTCATCCTCCCCCTGTTCTGGGGCACGTTGGAAAAATGCAATAGATTTTCCGGCTTGATAACCACGCTGACACTTTCATTGGAAAAATGCAATAGATTTGTTTCAAATCGGATCAATTTGCCGCTTTTTGGACCAATCAATTGGAAAAATCCAATCAAACCTGTAACGAGGGGGACCGTTTTAAATTCTATTGGAGATTTCCAATGAGAACTAACTCAAGTGTTACCGAGGCAAGTAAAGTGAGAGAAAACCCACCAGCTAATTTCAAAACGCTTCTAAATTGCTCTACGGAAGGAGCGCATGTTATACTGACTTCAGACGAAGAACGTCCATTACGCATATCGCATTATGCGTTGGGACGTTCTTTTATTTTTATGGCGTTAGGGGAGGGAAACTCATGGAGTTTGAGAAAGCCCATCAGGCATTTTTAGAGTATCATTTGTCCAATAGGACGGGGGAAAGGAAAGGCAGGCTGCTTCGCGGGCATCAATATGCCGAGAAACTTCTATTGCAAAATGTATGGTGGCCGCTCTTCGGAACTCTTGATAATCTGCATCCGGAGTATGAAGTGTATGATTGGAACCGAAAGTCGCAGTTTCTTGATTTTGCCTTTTTGCCGGCCTTCGGTCGCTTTGGTTTGGAGTGTGATGGGTTTCAAAGTCATGTTAAAGACATGGACCGTGAAAAGTTCAGCTATTCGCTGAATCGGGATACGTTTCTAACCGGGATGGGCTGGACGATGATCCATTTCTCCTTCGATGATATGCAGCAGCGTCCCGAGGTATGCCGCATGCTGCTTCAGTTAGTGATCAGCCCCTACCTTCTACGAAGCGGCAGAGATCAGGGGTTGCCCGTCAGGGAGAAGGAAATTCTCCGTTTGGCTTGGAGGCTGGGCGGACGCGTCCGGCCAAGGGACGTGATCCAGGAGCTTGATATCGACTTTAGAACCGCACGCAATCGGCTGCGCGCACTTTCGGCCAAAGGAATGTTGGGCCCTATCGAAACCGGACGTGGGGTTCGCGCATACGAGCTCCGGGAACTGGCTCTAAACTATCTCTATTAGGTCTGTTAGTCCCCGCAACTTATGGCTGCTTGTATTCGTCTATTTTCTGTAGTAGGTTTTGGTTAAGAGTTTTGGGCGAATTCCTTCATGTGGTAAAATAGAAAAATATAGCCTAATATATAGATAGTTGTGTGTATAACAAATTGTATGGATAAAGCTAGTTATTCATTTTGTAGTGTTGAGGGATAGAAACTACCAATAAACAAGAAGCAAAGGGGGAGCAACATGACGGTGACGGAGGAGCCTGTTGTGCGGATTCAGGGTGTGAGCAAGACGATCGGCTCCAAGACGTTGATCGATGCTTTGACGTTGGACATTCCGGCGGGGCAGGTTTACGGGTTTTTGGGGCCGAACGGGGCCGGGAAAACGACGACGATTCGCATGATGGTCGGGCTGATGTCGATCTCGAAGGGTGATATTCTCATTCAAGGGGCCAGCATCAAACATCATTTCGAGCAGGCGATTTCGCATGTGGGGGCGATCGTGGAAAATCCGGAGATGTACAAGTTCCTGACCGGGTACCAAAATTTGCTGCACTATGCCCGGATGTCGCCGGGGGTGACGAAGCAGCGGATATGGGAAGCGGTTGAACTGGTGGGCCTGGATCGACGAATCCACGACAAGGTGAAAACCTATTCGCTGGGGATGCGCCAGCGGCTTGGCGTCGCTCAAGCGATCCTGCACCGGCCCAAGCTGCTGGTGCTGGACGAGCCGACCAACGGCCTTGACCCGCAGGGGATTCGCGAGCTCCGCGATTATTTGCGGACGCTGGCCCGCGAGGAAGGCACGACCGTGTTTGTATCCAGCCATTTGCTTGCGGAAATGGAGTTGATGTGCGATACGGTGGCCGTGATTCAGCAGGGGCGGCTCGTCGACGTCAAACCGCTGCGTACGGAAGGGGAAGCGGAGCAAGGACGGGAAATGGCCTTCGAGGTCAGCGACGCGGAGCGGGCCGCCGAGATTATCGGTGCCGGTCGCGCCCAAGGCGGCCGCTTTATCGTCACGGCGGACCGCACCAAGGCCGCGGAGATCAATGCCAAGCTGGTCACGGCGGGCATCTCCGTTTATGAAATTCAGGCGTTGACGCGTTCGCTGGAGGATCAATTTCTGGAGCTTACGGGAGGTGGGCGCATTGAGTAATTTTTGGAGGCTCGTCCAGAACGAAAATATGAAAATATACCGCCGTTTGCGCACCTGGATCATGGCCGGGCTGCTGGTTCTGCTGACGTTCCTGTTTGGGATTTTGTATACGCTGGATGGAGGAACGTCCACGCTCAGCGCCTGGGACGTCGTGGATCAGCTCACATTCCTGTATTATCTGGTCGGCATTTTCGCCGCCATCGCCGCCGCTGATGTGGTGGCCGGAGAATTTACGTGGGGAACGATCAAGCTGCTGCTGATCCGTCCTTGGACCCGCACGAAGGTGCTCGCTACCAAGCTGCTGGCCGTTTTGCTGTTTACGCTGGCGATGTCGGCGGTATTTTTTGCCGCGGCAATGGCGGTCTCTTTTCTCATCTATCCGAACATGCCTTCGGCCTTGTTTCCGGAAGGGAAAAGCCCGGCCTTGTCCATCCTGGAAAATTGGCTGTACGACTACATAAAATTTCTCGTGATCACGATTTTTTCATTCATGCTGTCCACCGTTTTTCGCTCCAGCGGCCTGGCCATCGGTTTATCGATTTTCATTTTGTTTGCCGGTGACCTTTTTGCGATGCTGTTTAATCCGGTGCGATTTCCGTGGGCCAAATACATCCTGTTCACGAACATGAATTTAAGCCAATATTACGGCGGGCGGATAGGTCCTGCCGGGATGACCCTGGGCTTTTCGGCGGCGGTTCTGGCTGCGTATGTCGTGCTGTTTCTCCTTATTTCCTGGCTAGTGTTCAAAAAAAGGGACGTTGCGGCATAACCCTAAAAAGAAAGTTCCCCTTTGCTTCTTTATGCCGGCGGGAGTTTTCTCGCATGCTCGGGGTGGGTTCCCAGACTTGAGGCCCGCCTAGGGATTATCCCGCTTCCGGCTCCGCCGAATTTTTACGCTTCTCTTTAGCGCTCATGGGAGCGGGAGCAGGAGCAGGAATAGGGGCGGGGGCGGTCAGTTCCATTTTGCTCGAGCCGTTGAGCTGCCCGCCTTCGAGAATGATCAGTTTGGCAACATCGACATTTCCTTCGACCTGGCCGTTGCTCGTAATCGTCAGCTTCCCCCCGGTTAAAATATCGCCGACCACCTTGCCGGCCACGATCACTTCGCCGCCTTGAATATTCGAGTGGGCTTCTCCGGTCTCGCCGATCACGATCTGCCCGAGGCACTCGATTTCACCGCTGAATTTTCCTTCCAGGCGCAGGTTGGACTTGCACTCCAGCTTGCCTTCGATGCTGCTGCCCTGGCCGATTAACGTGTCGGTGAGTCCAGCTGGATTTTTCCTGTCTTTTAACATGGTTCACTTCAGCCTCCATCACTTAGAATAGTTATCTCAAATAGGGTAGGGGATCGATGGTTTTTCCGGCCTTCACGATTTCGAAATGAAGATGCGGCCCGGTGCTGCGCCCGCTGCTGCCCAGCTTGCCGATTTGCTGTCCTTTGTCCACCGTATCCCCTTCAGAAACGCCGATCTCGTTCAAATGCAAATACCGGCTTTGCAGGCCCCCGGGATGTTCGATCACGATATACCTCCCGTGCGAGCTGTCTTTGTCGGTCGTAGTGACTTTGCCGGCTCCGGCGGCGTAAACGGGGTCGCCGAGTTTGCCGCCGATATCGATGCCGGCATGAAAAGCGGCCCGGCCGGAAAAAGGATCCGTCCGGTACCCGAAGTTCGAAGTCAGCCGCGTGGAAAGCGTGGGCCATTCCGAAGGGGTGCCGGAAATGGTGTATTGCGTTTGCCTTGCCTTTTTGAGCGTAACCGGGACGTTTTTCTCCATTTCATCAAGCATGTCGCTCATCATCGCAAAATCGTCACCCGTCTCCCGGGCAAGGGCTTCGATTTCATTGTCGTGTACCGCGATAAATTCGCCGCCGATTCCGCTGGCCGCAAGCGAATCCTGCGAATCGTCCCGGGATAGGGAAGACAGTTTGCCCAGTTCCTTTGAATCGCCGTACTTATCGATAAATTTCTGCAGCTGGGCCTCAAGCTCCGCTACGCGTTCCATGCGGTCCATCATCTCCTGGGACTGTCCGGAAAGCGCGATCACTTCATTTTGCAAGCGCTGAATCGCTTCGTTTTTGTCGGTAACGACCGCTTCAAAAGTGATGGTTTGCGATTTTAATTGTTTTTCCAACCTGGAAACATGATGGTTCGATTGAATTTGCAGGCTGACGATCAGACCGGAAATCGACAGCAGCGCCAGCAGCGGGACGGCAACAACGAGCGGCTTGGAAACTTGAACCTGCTTGACGGGCTGGTTGGCGTCCCGAAGGACAAGCAGCGTCATCCGGTTAGGGTTCGGCAAGCTTACACTCCTCATGGCATCTCCTCCCTACTTCTCGAGTTGGTTCTATATCTTATCTATTCCTATGACTCTTAAATCATGTCAAAAATGTAATCCCTGTCTGATATAAATCATGTCTTCCGCACAAGCTGTTCTCATGGTACACGATGAATAAACCAGCGGCCGAATGGTTAATGCTGATGGCTAGGGGAGGCTGCACCTATGATCTGGTTGCTTGTAATTTTACTTATGTACATCGCTCAAATTGCTATGATTCTCATTTTGGAGTTCAGGAACCCTAGCAAGGCCGTGGCGTGGATGTTTATTTTGCTCCTCTTTCCGTTTGTCGGCTTCATTACCTATTATTTTGTGGCGAAGGATTACACTAAACGCCAATGGCTGCGGCTCCGCGCTCAGCCGCCGTTTCCCGATGCCCAAGCGAAGCTGCGGAAGCGGATCTCCATCGTGAGAACGGCCGAAGAGGCGCATAATCCGGCTTTCCAATACCAAAAAAGATTGTTTGGGCTGCTGACCCATTGGCCGAAAAATCCCATCACAGGGCGCAATCTAACGCAGGTGTACTCGGACGGCGAGACGGCTTTTTCCGCCATGCTGGAGGAAATGGAAAAAGCGAAGGATCACATCCATCTGCAATTTTACATTTTTCGGGCCGACGGCATTGGTGCAAAATTTCAAGAGGTCATGATCCGGAAAGCGAAGGACGGGGTAAGAGTACGGCTGCTTTGCGACGGTTTGGGCAGTTACCTGCTGCGGGCTTCTTTTGTCCGAAGGCTGCGCGCGGAGGGGGTGGAGGTTTATTTTTTCCTCCCGCCGCTGATCGCTTTGCAGAGCCGCCGGTTGAATTACCGCAATCATCGCAAAATTATCGTTGTGGACGGAACCGTTGGCTTTGTGGGCGGTCTGAATGTCGGGGACGATTATTTGGGGCTGTACGAAAAAACCGGATACTGGCGAGATACCCATTTGCAGCTGCGCGGCGATGCCGTTTATTTTTTGCAAATGACGTTTTTGCACGACTGGCGGCTGGCTTCCGGCAAGCGGATCGATGAGCGGGGCTTGTTTCCCGACCACTGCTGCGAGGGCAGGGAGCAGGTGCAAATTTTAACGAGCGGCCCGGGTCAGCCGAGGAACAACATCCGGGAGATGTGCTTTGGCGCGATGTCGGTGGCAACCCGGAGAATTTGGATCACATCCCCTTATTTCATTCCGGACGAGGCAGTTTATACGGCATTAAAAACGGCGGCTCTCAGCGGAGTGGAAGTGATCGTGATTTTGCCGTATCACGCTGATCACCGGCTGGTCAAGCTGGCCTCGCTGTCGTACGTTGAGGAACTGCTGGCCGCCGGGGTAAAGTTTTATCAGTATACAAAAGGTTTTATCCATGCCAAAGTCCTGTTGGTCGATGACCTGCTGGCTTCCGTCGGAACGGCAAATATGGATATGCGCAGTTTTTTCTATAATTTTGAAATGACCGCGCTGCTGTTCGATCAGGGACCGATCGCCAGACTGGTGAGTGATTTCGAACGGGATATCGCCGACTCGGTCCCCATTCGTCTTGCGGAATTTGCCCGGCGTTCGCGGTGGCAAAAGGGGAAGGAACTGCTGGCGCGTTTGCTGTCGCCTTTGCTGTAGCGGTTGGTTAGGCCTTCACCGGACTACGCAAATGCTGCAAAATCAGCTTGACGGACTGGGGCGGGACGGCGGCGAGCAATTCCCCGCGCTCCTTCAGGCGCCCGCCGATGTTCAACAGGTTGAAATCGGACGGCTTGGGATCCTTGCACACCTCCTCCCAGGTCAGAGGCGTCGAAACGCTGGCCGCGGCGCGGGCTCTCGGTGTGTAGGGCGCGGCCAGGGTTTTGCCGCCATAATGCTGCAGGTAGTCGAAATAGATTTTGTCGCCCCGGTCCTTTTTTAACCGTTCGATGGTGAACAGGACCGGATGTTTTTCGGTGACGTAACGGGCGACAAAATGGCCGATGGAGCGCAGTTCATCGAAGGTGACACCGTACTCGACGGGGACGATGATCTGCACGCCGGTGGCGCCCGACGTTTTAGGCACGGAGGCAAGCCCCAGGGAAGCCAAAACATCGCCGACGATGGCGGCCGCCTCCATAATCCGCGGCTCCTCCTCCCGGGACGGATCGAGGTCGATCATCCATTCGCAGGGCAGGCTTTCGCCGACGTAATGCAGCGAAGGGTGAAATTCGATGCAGGCCAAATTGCCGAGCCAGAGCAGGACGGGCAAGCTGTCCATCACGATGTACCGGATGTTTTCGTGCAGCTCCGTGCGCACAAATGGCGGGAGCGGTTCGGGGGCGTTTTTCTGGTAAAAAAATTTGCCGTGGATCCCGCCGGGATAACGGATCGTTGTCAGCAGCCGGTTTTTGCAGTATTTCAACAGGTAAGGCGACAGCTCGGCGAGCTTCTCCAAATAAATCCGTTTGGTGATGCCGGCTTCCGGCCAGAGCAGCTTGTCGGGATTGGAAACGGACACTTCTTGGCCATCGACACGGATCGTTCCTTTGATCGTTTTTGGCATACGCTTGCGGATAGCTCCTTTCAAACGGGGCGGCCGGGGATGCATCATCCAGCCATACGGGCCACGGGCTACTGACCGGGTTCCCCCGCGGGTTGTTACCTCTAGGCTTGCCTGGGGGAGCGGAAACTATGAGCCGGCAGGAGAATGGATCTTGACGGTCAAGGGCAAACTTGGAAAACATTGAGCTACAAGTTGAACTAAACGATCGTAAGAACATTTCACCCGGCTGCCTTTACCCCTACAATCATTAATTCAACTTAAAAAGACGGATGGAGGCAAACGTTCATGGATCTAACACCGGTCGCGCCGTTTGAGCCGATTCGCAGCGAAACGATCCCGCAGGGGGAAAACTGGGTGGCCCAGGTAAAATGGGATGGCGTACGGATACTGACCTACTATGACGGGCGGGAAACGCGCCTTATCAACCGCAAAGGCAACGACCGGACGGCGCAATATCCGGAATTCGCCGACATCTCTTTGTACTGCCGGGCGAATTCAGTCATCCTTGATGGGGAGATGATCGCTTTATCCGGGGGCAAGCCCTCTTTTCATGAAATCATGCGGCGCGACAGCCTGCGGCGGGAACGGGAAATCCGCTTTGCGAGCGGACGGATTCCGGCCATTTACATGATTTTCGATATTTTATACTACGACGGCGACTGGGTGACCGGGCGTACGCTGGCCGAACGCCAGCGGCTGCTGCAGGAGATCGTCATTCCCGGCGACCGGGTCCAACTCGTACCCAATACCCGGGACGGACAGCTTCTGTTTAAGCTGATGAAAGAGCGGGGTTGGGAAGGCATCGTCTGCAAAAAACTCGACAGCCCCTACCAGATCGGCGGCAAAGACGGCAGATGGGTCAAGCGGAAGCTGGCCCGGGACCTGTATGCGGCGATCGGGGGCGTCACGTACCGGGATGGCATCGTTAACGCGATATTGCTCGGCTTGTATGATGCCGAGGGGCGGTTTCTGTACATCGGACATGCAGGGACGGGAAAATGGAAGGTTGAGACATGGCGTGAGTTAACCGCCAAGATCCCGGGACTGGCCGTGCCGGACCGGCCGTTTTACAACGTTCCGGAACGCATCAAAGGGGCCGTCTGGATTCAGCCGGCCCTGACCGTAAAAGTGCAATTTCTGGAGTGGACGCCCGGCGGAACGATGCGCCATCCGATCATCCAGGGATGGGGGGGCGTCCCGGCGGAGGAATGCAGCGTTTCGCAAAGCATGTAGCGTTGGTATATCCGTGAGCGGGGCTTCGCCTTAAGCCAAGGCTCCTTCAGCGGCAACCGCAGTTCTCGGCACGCCCAGCGGACAGGGAAGCCATCGACGGCAGTCCTCGGGACGCCCAGCGGCAGGTCAGTCATCGGCGGCAGTCCTCGGGACGCCCAGCGGACCGGTCAGCCATCGGCGGCAGTCCCCGGCACGCCCAGCGGACAGGGAAGCCATCGGCGGCAGTCCTCGGGACGCCCAGCGGACCGGTCAGCCATCGGCGGCAGTCCTCGGGACGAAGGCTCCCTTAGCGGGAGTGACTTTCCCGGGGCGTTGCCGACTGGCCGGTTATTCGGCTTTCGGTTTGGCGGGGCTTTTGCGCTTTGGCTTCGGTTTAACTGCAACGGTTGGCCTTCCTCCTGTTTCCGCTTTTTCCGTTGCTGCGCCTCCCGTTACTGCGCCCCCTCCCGCTGCCGCGCCTTCCTCCGGCTGGGCTTTGGCTTTTTTGGCGGCGGGCTTGCGTGTCCGTTTGGCCGGGGCGGGACCGGGGTCGGTCGCGACCGGTTTGACCGCCTCGATGCTGGCCTGTAGCGCGGCCATCAGGTCGATGACGTTGGTCTCCGGTTTCGCCGGAGCCAGACTGATCTCCTCGCCGGACACCTTATGCTCGATCAGCTCCAGCAGCGCCTCCCGGTAGTCGTCCGTATATTTTTCCGGCTCAAACGGGGTGGACAACTGCTCGATCAGCATTTTGGCCATCGTCAGTTCTTTGTCGTTGACTTGAATCGTTTCCGGGAGGTTGGGGACTTGGGAGAGCGGCCGGATTTCATCGGGATAAAAAATCGTCTCCACCGCCAAGCACCCCTCCAGCACCCGAATCGCTGCCAGGCTGCTTTTGGAGCGGATAGCGATTTTGGCGATGCCGATTTTCCCCGACTGCTTCATCGCTTCGAGCAGCAGCTGGTAGGCGTTTGAGCCCGCCTGATCGGGCGAGAGGTAATACGTTTTTTGAAAATAGATCGGATCGATCTCCTCCAAATCGACGAAATCGAGAATGGTGATCGTTTTTTCGACGTGATCATTCAACTGCTCGAGCTCCTCTTTTTCAAACAGGACGAATTTGCCTTTTTCATATTCATAACCGCGGGAAATTTCCTCCCAGTTGACATCGACATCGCATGTCGGGCAGCGCCGGACGTAGGAGATCGGACTGCCGCAAACTTTGTGGATATATTTCATGGAGATGTCCTTATCCTCCGTGGCGGAAAACATTTTGACGGGAACATGGACCAGCCCAAAGCTGATCGCCCCTTTCCAGACGGTATGCATGAGGAGATTGCTCCTTTCCTTATCGGCGTTAGGCGATTTATGCACGTTTATGCGGATAATGCGGCTGAATTGATTACTCGGTTGGCGCATGAAACGCCCGCAGGTCTTATTATGGTTTTAAAATATTTTTCTATTAGCGGGGGTTGCGACCAGAGCGACGCGCATTTTGATGGAACAAAGTACGGTGCCGGGAGCCGGAATGAGTCAGGAGACATTCATTTGAGAATTTGGCCTTTAGGAGCAGGTTTATGGATCAAGGTCCCTTCGTTAGACGATCCGTTAACAGCGTTACGATGAATAATTGCAAAAGGTGCAAGTGCTTTCCCTGGATGGGTTCCTTTTTTCGAAATAACTGCAAAAGGTACAGCTACTTACGACTTAAGTCTGTAGTCATCAAACTCGCGAATATTAATTGTACTTTTTGCAGCTATTGAGACATTTGCTAAAGGAATCGGACGAGATAACTGCAGCTTTTGCAGCTAATCACATCCGACTGGTATTAGGCTTGTGGCTCGCCGCTCATCAGACTACTAGCGTTGCATAAAACTTTTGCACAATTTGTAGCCCTGATATTGATACTTTCTAGGGCCTTCCGGATTTCCGCCATGGCTCAGGTTTTTGAATCGAAACTAACGTCCGCCAGAGCTCTAACGGTTGTAGCAGCGGCTATTTTACGAAAAAAAGCCTTTTCTAAATTTTAACGGTTGTGAGCGCCGTTATTTACCTGAATCTAAGCAAAATTACCTGGGTTTGGGTGAAATAAGCGCTATGGCAACCGTTACAGTTTGAAATGTTTTTGGAACAAATAGCGGTTGTGGCAACCGTTAGAATAGTTAGATCGCAGAAAATTGGGCGAAATTGGAGTCTCATTGAAAAAATCCAGTAGAATACGCTCAAATCGCCAACTTTGCGCCCTAACGTGCCTCATCAATTGGAAATATCCAATCAGGCTGCTGTATTTACCATTAATTTTATAATTCTATTGGAGATTTCTAAACATAACAACTGTATTGGACAGCATGCTTCATGGTTGCGGGGGCTTCGGCGGACCGATATAATGGGGACATACGTTTTTTTGCGATCGTTTCATCCGGCGGAGTGTAAGGAGCGGCTTCTTAAAGGGACACCGCACCTTGCTAACTCGCTTAAAGGTGGTTGACATGGTGGAGTTTGATGACAAGCCTTTCGCTTCGTATGTTTATGAAGCCGAGGATCTGCACGGAACGGAAAAACTGGCTGCTTACTTGGCCCGGCAAGCGCTGCCGGGAACGGTGATTGCCCTGGACGGGGATTTGGGGGCGGGGAAGACGGCGTTTTCCCAATTGTTTGCGAGACACCTTGGGGTTTCGGATACGGTCAACAGTCCGACGTTTACGTTGATCAAAGAGTACGAGGGCCGGTTGCCGTTTTATCATATGGACGTATATCGGTTGTCTTTGGAAGAGGCAGAGGAGTTGGGGCTCGACGAGTATTTCTATGGGGCGGGCGTTTCTCTGGTGGAGTGGGCCAGCCTGATTGAGGAGCTGCTTCCGGCGAATTTGCTGCAAATCTATATCGAAACCGTGTCGGCCACGGCGCGGAAAATGCATATTAAAGGGCGGGGCGAACCCTATGAAGCGTGGGTATCCGCCCTGAAAGAGAATGGGGTTTCCTGAACATGAACAACAATTACGAACAGAGGCCGCAGCAGCGGCTTTTGGCGTTTGACACCTCGACATCGTCGCTTGCGGTAGCGGTCATGGAGGATGGCCGGCTGCTGGCGGAGCGGAGCATGCACGCCGAACGGGATCATTCGTCGCTTTTGGTTACGGCGATCGGGGAATGTTTGGACGCGGCGGGGCTGTCCAAACGGGATTTGACCGGGATCGCCGTCGGGGTCGGGCCAGGCTCGTACACCGGAATCCGGATTGCCGTCACAACGGCCAAAACTTTGGCCTGGGCGCTCCGGATTCCAGTT
Source organism: Paenibacillus macerans (assembly GCF_023715465.1). Classification (GTDB taxonomy): domain Bacteria; phylum Bacillota; class Bacilli; order Paenibacillales; family Paenibacillaceae; genus Fontibacillus; species Fontibacillus macerans_A. Next base: position 171,199 of record NZ_JAMBOE010000004.1, on the reverse strand, counting down.
TATCGCGTCTCGAGCCTGGAGGCGCTGGCGCTGGGCGGCTGGGCCGGCGCCAGCGACGCCGCTAACAGCATAGCCAGCGCACTTGCCGGAGCCGCCGACGAAGCCGCCGCTCCCGCCGCCGCAGACCGCGGCTACGCCGGCGGCCACTGGATCGTGCCGCTGGTGGACGCGCGGCGCGGCCAAGCCTATACGGCGCTGTTCGCCGTGCCAGCGGCCGGCGGGTGGCCGCAGCGGCTCGCACCCGACGCCATCCGGCTCACGGACGGCTGGGCCGGCGAGCTGTCGCAGCGCCTGACCGCACTGGAGCCGCATGAAAGACCGGGCGCCGTGTGGTTTGTGGGCGAAACCGCAAAACACGAGGCGGCGCTCGGCCAACTGCGTTCCGCCTCCATGCCGCAGGTCTATCTGGTTCCCTACGAGCTGGAAGGCGTATGGATGGGAATGGCCGGCGTGAAGCGGCTGCGGACGCATCCGGCAGACGAAGTTCATTCGCTTGAGCCGAATTATACCCAGTTAGCCGAAGCGGAAGCCAAGCGGCTGCGCAACGGGTAAAGGGGGAAGCGGACATGATCTCAAGGAAAACGGAGAATCTCCAGCCCGAAAACATCGGCTTTCGCATCATGAAGCTGGAGGACATCCCGGATATTATGGTCATTGAGCATGAAGCGTTTACGTTGCCCTGGAGTGAAGAAGCGTTTCGCAACGAATTGACTCAAAATCAGTTTGCCCGCTATTTGGTGCTGGAACATAACGGCAAGCCGATCGGCTATGCCGGCATGTGGACGATCGTGGATGAAGCCCATGTGACGAATATTGCGGTGAGAACCGCGTACCGCGGTTTGCATTTGGGGGAAAAGCTGCTCCGCCGTATGATGAAATGGGCGATTGAGCTAGGCATGGTAAGGATGACGCTGGAGGTCCGCGTTTCCAACGAGGTGGCGCGGTCGCTTTACGGCAAAATGGGTTTTTCTCCCGCAGGGGTAAGAAGAGGGTATTATTCCGATAATCATGAGGATGCGCTCATCATGTGGTGCGAGCTGCCGAAGCGGCCGCACCGAGCAGGCACGGAAGGAAGCGGATGGTATTGATTCACGAACAGGATTGCTATATTTTGGCGGTGGAAACGAGCTGTGACGAAACTTCCGCCGCCGTTGTCAAAAACGGGACCGAGGTACTGTCCAATTTGATCGCCAGCCAAATCGAAACGCACCGCGCCTTCGGCGGCGTGGTGCCGGAGGTGGCCTCGCGCAAGCACGTGGAGAGCATTACGCGCATCCTTGAAGAAGCGGTTCGGGAGGCGGGAATCCCGCCGGAGTCGCTGTCCGCGATTGCCGTCACCGAGGGACCGGGACTTGTGGGCGCGCTGCTCGTCGGCATTATGGCGGCGAAAAGCCTGGCTTTTGCCCTTGATAAACCGCTGCTCGGCGTGCATCATATCGCCGGGCATATCTACGCCAACCGCTTGATGGAGGACATTTTGTATCCGTCCATGGCGCTTGTCGTTTCCGGCGGACATACCGAGCTGGTGCTGATGGAACGCGAGGGCAGCTTTAAGCTGCTGGGCCATACCCGCGATGACGCCGTAGGGGAAGCGTATGACAAAGTGGCCCGGGCGCTTGGTTTTCCGTATCCGGGCGGGCCTTATGTGGACAAGCTGGCCGGCGAAGCGGCCGAGGCCGAGGAGCTTCCGCGGGCGTGGCTGGAGCCGGATTCCTACGATTTCAGCCTGAGCGGGTTAAAATCCGCCGTGCTGAACGCGGTGAACCAGCACCGGATGCGCGGGGAGGACGGCTATCAGCCGGCCATCGCCCGCGGCTTTCAGGAATCAGTGATCGAAGTGCTGGTGGAGAAGGCCGTGCGCGCGGTACGGGCGACCGGTTCGCGCCAGCTCCTGCTTTGCGGCGGAGTTGCCGCGAACCGCGGCCTGCGTTCCGCGCTAAGCGAGCGCTGCGCCAGCGAGGGGATTTCCCTGCTCATTCCACCGCTGGCCTATTGCACGGACAACGCGGCGATGATCGGCGCCGCCGCTTACTTGAAATGGAAAAGCGGGGAATTTTCCAGCCTTGGGCTGAAGGCCGAGCCTTCATTGTCGCTGGAGGGCTGGTCTGTTCAAGCGGATAACTAAACCAATATAAAAAACAGCTGTGCCATAGACCGTTCCCAGGAATTCTATGGTACAGCTGTTTTTGCGTAGTGCCCATCGGCAAAGATCCTAGCGGTTTTCCCCTGCATCCGCCGCTTCGGCCGCGGCCGCGGTTTCTTTGATGCCGGGGGTAAGGACCGCTGCCGAAGCTGCGGAGGCGCCGCCGCTCATTTTGCTCGTTCCTTCAAAAATACTGCCTTCTTCAATGGACAGTGCCGTCGCTACGATATTTCCGTAGAGCCTGCCTTTGGACGTAATCGACAGCTTGTTTTTGGCTTGCACGTTGCCGTGGACTTCTCCGGCGATAATGATATTCCTGGCCAGAATGTTGGAGTGGACCATTCCTTTTTCCCCAACCGTAACGTCCCCTTCGCATTCGATGTCGCCGGTAATTTGCCCCTCGACGCGGATGCTGGCATCCGACTTGATTTTTCCTTCAAAAACGCTGCCTTCGCCAATTAATGTATCGGTTGTGTTCGGGTCGAGCCTCTCGGGCTGCCTATTGCCTCTTAATTTCATTTAGAATCTTCCTCCCTGGATTTTCTTAAATACAGCTCAGGATCAACCGTAGATCCGTTTTTCTCAACTTGAAAATGCAAATGCGGCCCCGTGCTTCTGCCGGTTGATCCCATTTCCGCGATCTTTTCGCTTTGTTTGACGGAATCTCCTTTTTCCACTTCAATTTTGCTTAGGTGCATATAAATCGTGGTGAGCCCTGAAGGATGGGAGACCGTTATGTAATTACCGCGCCCGCTGTTATATCCCGTATCCGTCACTTTTCCGTCCGCGGCGGCATATACCGGGTCCCCAACCCCGCCGCCAATATCGAGGCCTTTGTGCAGCTCATGGCTGCCGCCGTCAAAAGGGTTGTCCCGCTCGCCGTATCTCGACGTAACACGGACTGATTCCGTCGGCCAAAAAGTCGGCAAAATGATCATCATTTTTTTGTACTGCTGCAGCGATGATTTGGTCTGTTCCAGGCGCTGCTGCAATTTTGGCATTTCATTTAACGAGGTGGTGATGCTTTCCTTTGTTTCCTCCACTAGAGAAGCGATGTCCCGTTCCGATAAAGGGATCGCATCGCCGCCCACGCCGCCCGCTGCCAAAGCTTCCGTTTCGATGCTTTGGGTTAAAGAAGCGGAATTGGTCTTGGTTTTCTGAATGACGCCGTCTTCGGTAATCGACTTCAGTTCTGTCTCCAATTGCTCCAATTCGCTCATTTTTGATTCGATCGTCTTGGATTTTTCGGACAGCTCCATCAGCTCGGACAACAGCCGGTCAATCTCCTTCTCCTTATCGACGACCGTGCTTTGGAACTGGTCCGACGAATCGGAAAGCTCCGCTTCCAGCGAGCCGATGCGGCTTGTGTGGCTGCGGTTGACGACAAATAAGACCAAAACTGAGCAGAGCAGCACGGCTGCGGCGATCAGAACGGCCAGTAAATGAGTAAAATGAAATTTAAAGCGAAATACGGGATTTGTCCCTTCGGGTACGACCAGCATAGTATATCGCCGGGTTAAGCTTTTTTTGAATCTTCCCCTCATGTTATCCTCCTGTCATTCTAACGCCAATATATCTAATAGGACAAAAGTCATTATTTGAACTTGCCTCTACAATTATTTCGGCAAAATGTTCCAAATCCCTCTACTGTTAAAAAATTGTTCGTTTTTTCACCATTTAAGCAGGAATTTGTCGAAGACGGGGAATGAGCGAAATTCTACCGGTCATTTTTTTGCCCGGGAAAACGCCGGTTTGCCTGTGAAACACTCGCGCAGCTGGTGTATAATGATGGAAATAAGAACTTAGAATGGTGGCTCGGTCCGGACAAGCCGGCTAAGCTGCGGGAAGCTGCGCTTTTTCCGCATCGTATTTTTCAGCATGAAACGATTTTGCTCAGGCAGCTCAAGGACGTCGATATGCAGCTACAGTACAACAAGATAATTAACCTTAAGTTGGCCGTAAAGAACATTGACGGGCTGATTATCCGGCCGGGGGAGACTTTTTCGTTTTGGAGAGCGGTGGGCAAGCCGACCCGGAGAAGAGGGTATGTGAACGGTATGGTGCTGCACTACGGGAAATTCAAGCAGGGAGTTGGTGGCGGTTTATGTCAGTTGGCCAATTTGCTATATTGGATGGCTCTGCATTCACCGCTTGAAATTGCGGAGCGCCACCGCCACAGCTATGACGTATTTCCCGATTCGGGAAGAACGCAGCCCTTCGGAAGCGGAGCTACCTGCGCTTACAATTATCTTGATTTAAAGCTGTATAACCCTGGGCCGGAACCGGTGCAGCTGCATGTTTATTTGACGGAGCGGTATTTGGCCGGTGAACTCAGATCCGTGAAAGAACCGCTTAACCGCTATGAGGTTTATGAAAAAGAGCACCGGATTTCCCAAGAATACTGGGGAGCTTATACCCGGCAGAATTTGCTGTTCCGGCGCACCTACAATCGGGTTGGCGAAATGGTGCGGGATGAGTACGTCACGGAAAACCACGCGCTGATGATGTATAAACCGCTGCTGGAGTCTGGAAATGGAAAAGAAGACGGAAGGAGTCTGGCCAAATGAGCTACAAAAACACGTTTATTCGGGTTTCCCCCGATTGTCCTGCAGACAAGACCATTGTTCCTGAAGCAGGGAAAAAGGGAAAGCCGATTCATATGATCCAGTATGAGCTGCTGTTGGAGGCGCCTTACCGATACAATCATGAGGAACTGATTTTCGAGGTGCATGTCCGCCACAAAGGCATTCCCGAGGAAGCGCTTCGCGAACGCAGGCAGGAGCTTTGGGACGAATTGTTCAGCAAACCTCATGCTTGTATGCGGGCTTCGGCTCTTCCGAAAAAGTACGGGTGGGGTGTTCATTACGATGATCAAGGAAAAATCGCCCTCTATGGCGTGGATTCCCCTGAATACCGCGAGTTCTGCGAACCGCAGGACGGCCGGGTCAAACTGATTGACGGGATGCGCAACAGCCGGAAGTAATTAGCAGCAAGCAACAAGTAGTAAGTAGAAAGTAACAAGTAGCAAGTAACAAATAGCAAGCAGCAAGCAGCAAGCAGCAAGCAGCTTGACCGGCCAATGAACTCTGCTTCGCAAACCTAACGGACTACAGCGCCTTTATTTCGGCGAAATCCGGAGTTTTCGAAACGTAACGGACACCACGGGCCTTATTTGGCGTTTAGGCGTGCGAATTTGGCCTATTTCGAGTAAATAAGAGCCCCTCAGTCCGTTAGAAAATGAAACTCCGTTTTTTGCGGCCGATAAGGGCTCTCGTGTCCGTTAGCCGCATCGGCCGGACTGCTGCCGCCTTATTATGAAGTGTTCGTAGGCCAAGAGGAGAAGGAGAAACGAAATATGGAAGAGATCAAAGGCACATTAATTACGGTGGAAACGCTTCGTTCGGATTTGGTACGCCTGGGCGTGCGGGAGGGAGCGACGCTGCTCGTTCATTCCTCTTTTAAATCGTTAGGGGAATGGGTATGCGGAGGGCCTGCCGCCGTCGTCCTTGCCCTGGAGGAAGCGGTAGGGGAAACGGGCACGATCGTGATGCCGACCCACAGCGGCGATTTGACCGATCCGTCCGGCTGGGGGAATCCGCCGGTGCCTGAGGCGTGGTGGAAGACGATCCGCGAGCAAATGCCCGCGTACGATCCTTCGCTGACGCTTCCGCTCAAGATGGGCGTCATTCCGGAAACGTTCCGCAAGCAAAACGGAACCCAGCGCAGCGAGCATCCGCTTTATTCCTTTGCTGCCCGCGGCGCTCACGCGGATCGCATTGCCATGGCGCATTCCCTCGCGTATGGGCTTGGGAACGAGTCGCCGCTGGGCCGAGTGTATGATCTGCACGGAGACGTGCTGCTGCTCGGCGTCGGGCACGGCAACAACACCTCCATCCATTTGGCGGAATGCAGGTCCGACTACCCGGGCAAAACGAAGCTCATCAACAAGGCCCCGATGAAGGTTAACGGCGTAAGACGTTGGGCCGAGTTCCCGGACGTCGCCTACGATTCTGACGATTTTGAACGGCTGGGGGCGGATTTTGCGCAGGCTACGGGATTGGTGAAAAAGGGGAAAATCGCCGGGGCCGAGGCGATGCTCATGCCCCAGCGCGAATTGGTCGACTATGCCGTCCACTGGCTTACGCGCCATCGAACGGAGCTGGGAGTGTAAAGTTAGACATGTTTGGTTGCCAGTGAGATCATTCGGCCGCAAGCCCGGATTCCACTTCGCCGTCCCAACTCAGCATGCCGCCGCTGTAGTTGTGAACCCGCTCAAACCCGTTATGCCGGAGGAAACGAGCTACCTCAAAACTGCGGCTGCCGCTGCGGCAAATCAATACATAGTCCTTGCCGGGATCAAATTCCTCCAGCCGGTGCGGGATCTCGCCCATCGGGATCAACGGGACGCCGGGAATGTGGCCGGCTTCGTATTCGAAAGGTTCCCGGACATCGATAATGACCGTTTGGTCATCCGGATTTTGCAGTAAAGCTTGCAGTTCATCTTTGTTGATATGGGAAATGCCGTCGATGATTTCGCTCATGGGAAGCGCCTCTTTTCTAGTAGAATGTTCATGCCTGGTCCGGAACTAATGAAAAACGTCCATGCTTAGATAACGTTCACCGTTATCTGGGGCGATGCACAAAATGCGTTTGCCGGCCCCAAGCTTTTTGGCAAACTGCAGCGCCGTCCATACCGAAGCCCCGCTGGAGGGACCGACGAGAATGCCTTCCAGGGCCGCCAGGCGCCGGACGGTATCCAGCGCATCTTCATCGCTAACCTGGACGATTTCGTCATATACTTCGGTGTTCAGGATCGGCGGGATGAAGCCTGGGCTTGTTCCCACCAGTTTATGCGGCCCCGGCCGGCCTCCGGACAGTACGGGAGAGCCTTGGGGTTCGGTGACAACGATGGAGATGCCGGGAATATGCTCGCGCAAATATTCCCCTGTGCCCGTGATCGTCCCGCCGGTTCCCGCGGTGGCGATGAACAGGTCCAATCGGCCGTCCATTTGCTGCACGATTTCCGGACCGGTCGTCAGCCGGTGGATTTCCGGGTTGGCCTCGTTTTGAAACTGCTGCGGCATAAAGCTGCCCGGAATTTGAGCGTGAAGCTCCCGGGCTTTTTCGATCGCCCCGGGCATGCGGTTTGCTGCCGGCGTCAGAACGACTTCGGCGCCATAGGCTTGCAAGATGGCGATCCGCTCCTTGGTCATGTTATCCGGCATGACCAAAATCGCTTTATAGCCTTTGGCCGCCGCATTCATCGCCAGGCCAATCCCGGTGTTACCGCTGGTCGGCTCGATGATCGCGGCCCCCGGCTCCAGCAGGCCGGCTTGTTCCGCGGCCGCGATCATATGAAAGGCGGCGCGGTCTTTGACGCTGCGGCTTGGATTGAAATATTCCAGCTTCACAAAAACCTCGGCATCTTGCTCTCCCGCAAGCCGCCCCAATTTAACGGCCGGGGTGTCTCCGATCAGCTTGGTAATATGATTTACTGCTTTGCTGGTCATGTCGTGGCGGCACCTGCTTTCCGATACCCATTATTTTTTTAATCCATCTTTATCTGTAACTGTCTTTGTTTATTTTACCGGGTTTCGGGGCAATTGAGCAACTCGAAGTAACAAAAGTCACTGCGCAAATAGGTCCTCTGTGTTAATGTACACGCACAGCGTAGAAGGGTTCAGCGAGAACTCTTCTTTTTTTACACTCATGGACGAAAAAAGGGGGGGCTTTAGTTGGTGAGGTTTCAGATGCAAAAGAGGAGATAAAGAGCGGGCATAAGGCATGGCGCTTTCGAAAGGATGCCTCTGCCCGCCCGCAAATTTTCCGGCGTATCCGGCATTACCAGCTGGATAAGGCGGAGCGTTTCCACGTATCTTTGGCGACGCAAACGTAAACATAATTTTCATCCCAGGCGATCTCCCCCGGGTTGCCCGGTGCATTGGCGGAGGCGGGAGTTTGGGATTGCTGGACCCGGATGCTGTCTCCGTTTACGTCAAGCGCGGCTTGCGGATCATTGGTCCCAATCCCGACATGGGCGTCGTCGCGTTTGATCGTCAGGGCGCTATCGATGGCCTCTCCTTGATCGGAATAACGAACGATATTCAAGTCGGCCCCGGAGTTGTTGCCTTTTTGCTCCTCGCCGTTGGCTTTGACGCTCCAAAGCGGCGTCGTTGCGTTATCCTTCCCGTTTTTGGCAAACTCCAGAACCCGGTTTCCTTCCCCGGCAACCCGCAAAATCCCGTCCATCACGTTGAAATTCGAGGAATGGGTGCGAATCTCCGCGACGTCGGTATCATAAGGAATTTCGAAACGGGTGAACAACTGGTCCTTATACTCCCCGTCAGGGGACATCGTCGTTTCGATCGATATATGCTTATGATCGTGCTGCTCCGGGTTGTTGGCCTTGTCGTGCGAGATGATGGCGGTTTTGTCATTCCCTGCCTCATCGGCCCAGGCGATGGCCGGTTTGGCCCGCTCGGCCGTCCATTGCAGCCGGATCAAATCGGACAGATGGCCTTCCTCTTTAACCCATTTCTGATCCGTCGACAAATGAATCCGTTCGTTTAGCGGAAGCGCGAGCCCTCCTCCCGGGAGCTTGGATTCCGTAAAGGCTGGAGCTGTGGATGAAGCGTCTTGTGTCGCGCCAAACACTTGGCAGCCTCCCAAAAAAGCAAGGCCGGCACCCAGTGCGGCCAGTGAAGCGGCTTTGACAAGTTTCATTCATTTCTCTCCTTTTCGGCATTCTTTGACAGCATTTTCAATTTTTCGCTCTATTCGATCATAAAGAGTTTAAAACCGGGAGGGCAATAGGCATTTCGGATGGTTTGCAGGCGGGAAGCGAGCGGTGAAACGGCTTGACACAAAAAACGGGAAAAAAGAATCAGTAACTTGACAGGAGGAAATAGCATGAAAACGAAACCCGAAGCATCGAAATTCACAAAATACGTCATTTTGCTTACGTTGAATCCCGGGAAAAGCCTTGACGAGGGATTGATTCGCGGACATGTGGCCCATTTAAGGGAACTGGACAGGCTGGGACATTTGGTCATGTGCGGTCCGTTTACCGACTATAAAGGCGGGATGATCGTCATCGAAGCGGACACGATCGAGCAGGCTCGGCAAATCGCCGAACGCGATCCGTTCGTGAAATCGGGAGCCGAGAACTATGAGCTTCGAACCTGGGAAATATCGTGCGAAGAAAACCGGCATTTGGGAATGGGATAATGGAAGCGGAAGAAAAAAGTCTGATTTTGTCAAGATGTGGACAAGGTTATCCACAGATTGTTGGCTAAATTTATGAAAAAATAATGAAAGCTTGCCTGTCATCTTATGATTACGTTTGCGAAAATAACCTGCGTTTGTTTTCTGAAAACTGTGGATAATGTGAATAAGTTGGTGGATAATTAGGCGTTTTTGTGAAAAAACCTAGTTTACCCGCAAAAAAAACGGCCTTCAGGGCCGTTTTAATGTGAAAATGATTCAGGATAATGTGGATAAATTTGTGCATAATTCGCTTTATTGTTTTCGTTTTGTAAAATAAAAAATTTTTGTGAAGGTGTCGTAAAATCCATCTTACGCTTCGGCTAAAGCTTCCCATTCCTCATAAGCGGAAGACAACTGCTCCTTGTGCCGTTCGATGGCCGATTGACGTTCCTGAACCGCCATGTAATCCTGGTAAACCTCGGGCAGCGCAAGCTCGCTCTCCAAGGCGGCGATGTCGCCCTCCAGCCTGGCGATCGTTTCCTCCAGCTGCTCCAGCCTCCGCTGCCGGTTGCGTTCTTCGCGTTTGGCCTGTTTGTCGGCTTCATAGGAAGCGGCTCCCGACTTCTGGGCGGCGGACGCCTGGTCCGGCGCAGGAACAGCCCGGTTGGCCGCGCCTGCTTTAACCTCGCCGGCTCCGGCTTTTTCCGCGGCAAGCTCCGCAAGTTCCTGTTTTTTCGCCAAATAATCGTCGTAATTGCCCAGGAAATGCTCGGCTCCATTTGGATGCAGCTCCACGATGCGCTCCGCGATTTTGTTCAGGAAATAACGGTCATGGGATATGAACAGCAGCGTGCCGTCATATTCAAGCAAAGCGGACTCCAGAACCTCTTTACTGAACAAATCCAAGTGGTTGGTCGGCTCGTCGAGAATCAGGACGTTTGCTTTTTGCAGCATCAGCTTGGCGAGCGCGACCCGGGCTTTTTCGCCGCCGCTTAACGCCGCCACCTTCTTCAGCACATCTTCGCCGCTGAACAGGAAGTTGCCGAGTACAGTGCGAATGCGGGCCTCTTCCATATGGGGGAAGGCGCTCCACAATTCTTCAAGCACCGTATTGCCCGGATTCAGGTTGGTCTGTTCTTGATCGTAAAAGCCGATTTTTACCTTGGCGCCCCAAGTGATTTTTCCGGCGGCAGGCTTCAGATCCCCGGTCAACATTTTAAGCAGCGTCGATTTCCCGATGCCGTTGGGTCCGATCAGAGCGACCGTCTCTCCGCGCTGCAGTGAAAAGGAGACGTTTTGGAACAACGGCTTCTGCTTGTTTTCGAACGAATATACAAGATGATCGGCATGCAGCACGTCCTTGCCGCTCATGACCTCAGCTTCAAAGGAGAAGTTGGCTCTTTTCAAATCGCCCTGCGGACGGTCGATGACGTCCATCTTTTCCAGCATCTTGCGCCGGCTTTGGGCCCGTTTGGTTGTAGAGGCTCTAACGATATTCCGCTGAATAAAAGCTTCCGTCCGGGCGATTTCGTCCTGCTGTTTCTCATATTGCTTCATTTGGCTCTCGTATTCCGCCGCCTTAAGTTCGATAAACCGGCTGTAGTTCCCGGTGTATTTGCGCGATTGATGACGTTCGATTTCGACGATGGAGGTGACCAGCCGGTCCAAAAAATAGCGGTCATGGGACACGACCAGCAGGGCCCCGGAATAATTCCGCAAATAATCCTCCAGCCAGGTCAGCGTTTCGATATCCAAATGGTTGGTGGGCTCGTCAAGCATCAGCAAATCGGGCGCCTGGAGCAAAATCCGCGCCAGCGCCAACCGGGTCCGTTGTCCGCCGCTTAAGGTAGAGATGACGGTGTCCGGCGGGAAAGCTCCGAAACCCATACCGTGCAGAACGCTGCGGATGCGGGTTTCGATCTCGTAGCCGCCATGATCCTTAAACCAGTCCGATTTGAGCGCATAGCGGTCGAGCAAATCCTGATGCGCTTTCTCGTCCCGGGCCAGCTCGGGATCGGCAATCTGCTCTTCCATCCGCCGCAGCTCGCGCTCCGTCTCGATCAGCGGAGCAAAGACGGCGAGCATTTCCTCCCAAATGGTGCGGTCCGACTGCAGCCCGCTGTTTTGCGCCAGGTAACCGATCGTTGTTTCCTTCGCTTTGAAGATTTGACCGCCATCATAGGATAATTCACCGGCTAAAATTTGCAGAAATGTCGATTTGCCGGCACCATTGACACCAACGAGACCAATGCGGTCCCGTTCCAGCACTTGCAGGCTGATACCTTCCAGTACGGGGGTAACTCCGTATAATTTTGTGATGTTCGTAGCTTGAAGCAGCATATCCGATTCTATCCTCCAAAAACATTATCATTAAGAACATGATCATTATTGTATATTTAGTGTACATGAAACGAGCGTTAAATGCACCGCTCATTGAGGGAACATACGGCCGGTTTGCCTTTTACGGTCAGTTTTCATTTTCATATAACAATGATAAACTAGTTCATAGAGATAACTCGACTTTTTTTGCATAATCAATGATGATATGCGCACTTATGCCGCGTACGGAAGGAGACGAGGGATGGAGCTTGCGGAAGCGAAACAAGAGCTGCGCCGGCGGATGGCCCAAGTTCGGGCAAGCATCCCTGAAGCCGCGCGAGCGGAGCAGTCGGCGGCTGCGGCAGCCTGGGCCGAACGGGACGTGCTGAATCCGCTGCGCCAAAAACGGGGCGGCCGGCTTAACGTGATGAGTTACGTGTCTTTCCGGGACGAACCCGATACACGTCCGCTGATCCGCAGTTGCCTTGCGCAGGGAGACCGGATACTCGTTCCCAAAATCCGCGAGAATCGCCTGCTCTCCCTGCACGAAATAAGCACGGAAGCGGATTTGGTTCCTGGCACCTGGGGCATTCCCGAACCGGGGGATGAATCGCCGGTTTGGCCGCCTGCCCGGTATCCGGAGCTCGATTTCATCCTTGTGCCGGGGCTGGCCTTTGATCGCAGCGGAGGTCGGATCGGCTTTGGGGCGGGTTATTACGATCGGCTGATCGGGGAATTGGCGGAGTACAGCGGAGGAACGGGCCGGGCGGTCCTGACCGCGCTGGCGCTGCAGGAGCTGATCGTTCCCGGCAAGGTTCCGATGGAGCGGCATGATTTTAGGCTGGACCTGCTGTTTGCGGCAACCGGAACGATATATATGAAGGAAAGTAGTGATAAGCTTGATGAACTCGGAATCGGGACAAGGGATGACTCACTTTAATGAGCAAGGCAGAGCCCGTATGGTGGACATTTCCGGCAAGACGGCGACCGTCCGCGTCGCCGTGGCCGAATCGAAGATTTCGATGCTTCCCTCTACACTTGAAGCGATAAAACAAGGCCGGGTTGGCAAAGGGGACGTTCTCGCCGTCGCCCAGGTGGCCGGGATTCAAGGCGCGAAACGGACGTCCGACTGGATACCGATGTGCCATCCCCTGCCGCTTACGGGCGTGGATATCACGTTCACCGATAATGGGCGGGACGAGCTGTATGTGGCGGCCACGGTGAAAACGGAAGGGAAAACCGGCGTCGAAATGGAGGCGCTCACAGCGGTTTCCACCGCAGCGCTTACCGTGTACGACATGTGCAAAGCGCTGCAAAAAGACATGGTGATCGGCCCAACGCTGCTTCGTTCGAAAACGGGCGGAAAAAGCGGAGATTACGTCCGGCCATAAGGCTCGGCAGGGCTTAAGAATACGGAACTCAGCATTGATGATCCCAGCATGACCACTGAATTTGGAGTTCCTACAATGGATAAGGAGGGTGACTTCATGGTTTGGAAAACAGCGATCCTTACAGCGAGCGATAAAGGAGCCCGAGGCGAACGTGAAGATACGAGCGCCCAGGTTATCCGCGAACTGGTGGAAGAGGAATTGGGCGGCGAAATCGTGGAATACCGGATCGTTCCCGATGAGCCGGATGAAATTATTGCGGCTTTGATTGAAATGACCGATTATTTTCATGCGGATTTGGTATTCACTACCGGAGGAACGGAGCTGGCGATCCGCGACGTCACCCCGGAAGCGACGAGACGGGTCATCGAACGCGAGGTTCCGGGCATGGCGGAAGCAATGCGATATGCGGCGATGCAAAAAAATCCGGCGGCGATGTTGTTCCGCGGGATTGTCGGCATTCGCGGCCGCACGCTGATCGTCAATTTGCCGGGTACGCCGAAAGGCGTGCATGAAAATTTGGCGGCCATTATGGAACAACTGCCGGAAGCCCTGCTGATGGTAACCGGTCAATTCCGCTTGTAATCACTGCACTTTTACCGTCTTTTTTTGCCGGAATGTAAAATAAATGGACTGTAACTGTGACATTCGTTATGGTATGATGTGGGCGTGTGGTTAGAAACGTGTCATATCCCTGCCTATTTATTGGATATAGCGAAAGGAGACTGGTGCGATGAGCGCAGGCGGATTTTTATTGATTGTCATTGCGGCGTTGCTGCTGTTTGGACCGAATAAATTGCCGGATTTGGGACGGGCCGTAGGCCGAACGTTCCGGGAATTCAAAGAGGCGACGCGGGACATTGTTGACGATGTGCCGGAAGTGAAGCGGACGGAACCAGCCCCTGCCCGCGCCGAAAGCCCTAAACCGGAGGACCGCCGGCTCCCGGAATGAGCTCACGGCGGGAAGAGGAGGACGGTTGATGGCTGAAGAGCAGGAACTGCAGAGTATCGTCGACCATCTGTCGGAGCTGCGGCGGCGGTTGATGCTCGTCTGCATCGTTTTTGTCATCGTGCTGGTCGGCGCTTTTTTTGTGGTCGATCCGATTTATCATTATTTGACGACAAATGCCATTTCCGGCGTGAAAATCGAATTGAACGCCTTTTCGTTTTGGGATGGTGTCGGCGTCTACATGAAAATTGCCATGCTGGTGTCGCTGGGGATTACGCTCCCGTTTACGCTGTACCAGGTCTGGGCGTTTGTCAGCCCGGGGCTGAAGCCGGCGGAACGCAGGGCGACCGTGAAATATATTCCGTTCGTATTTATCTGTTTTTTGGTGGGGCTCGCCTTCGGTTATTATGTCGTATTTCCGTTGGCGATGTCGTTTACGGGGTCGCTCAACAAGCAGCTTGGTTTGGTCGAAACGTACGGCATGGCGGACTATTTCAAATTTATGATGAGCCTCGTGTTGCCGATTTCGCTGCTGTTCGAGCTGCCGCTGATCATTTTGTTTTTGACCCAGCTTAGGATCGTGACGCCAAAACTGCTGCGGAAAATGCGCCGGGTCGCTTATTTCGCGCTGGTCGTCATTTCGGTGATGATCACTCCCGCCGATTTATTGTCTGCCTTTATGGTGCTGATTCCGCTCGTTATTTTGTATGAACTGAGCGTGCTTTTGTCGCAGCGGGTGTATAACAAGATCGTGGCGGCGGATGCGGAGTTGGCGGAGAAATATAAATAAGGAAACGCGCCTTTGAGATGGGGCGTGTTTTTTGTGCATGCTGGTGTTCAGGAATATTTTGCCAACCCAGAGGATACAATGGGAAGGGCGTCTTCACGCCTATAAAATATAGAAAAAAATTGCACAAAGAAACTTGAAATCTGTCCGCAAGTTGAGTAATATAAAAGTGGTTGTTAGCACTTGAGTAGATCGAGTGCTAATACATATGATCTTACAAAACCCTAACCCAACATATTTAAAGGAGGCTGTTTTTTCATGATCAAACCTTTAGGTGAACGCGTTCTGGTACAACCGATCGAACAAGAGGAGACAACGGCATTTGGCATTGTGCTTCCGGATACGGCCAAGGAAAAACCGCAGGAAGGCAAAGTAATCGCTGTAGGCAGCGGAACTTTGAAGGATGGGGTGCGTGTTCCGCTTGAAGTTAAAGAAGGCGACCGCGTGCTGTTCTCCAAATACGCAGGCACCGAAGTGAAATACGAAGGCAAAGAATATTTGATTATGAAAGAAAGCGACATTCACGCGATCATCGGCTAAGAACCGTAGAAGGCGAACTTTAAGTGCGAGTTCAAAAAGTCAGGTTTTCAGCACCGAGAAGGTTGGATGAAGCCAGGGACTGAGTAGCGGAGCGTAGGTAAGGCTACGTGAGCAACGGAAGGCCCGGCTGAATTCAAGATTCGATGTCGAGTCCACCTCGTGACTTGCTTCGTGATCAAAAGATGACTTTTTGAACAACTTCTTTAAGCCGAAATATACGAATGAATTTTCATCCAACATTATCAGGGAGGTAATATAATCATGGCAAAAGAGATCAGATTCAGTGAAGACGCCCGCCACGCAATGCTTCGTGGGGTTGACGCTTTGGCGAATGCAGTAAAAGTAACGCTTGGACCGAAAGGCCGCAACGTGGTGCTGGAGAAAAAATTCGGCAGCCCGCTGATCACGAATGACGGTGTTACGATCGCTAAAGAAATCGAACTGGAAAACGCTTTTGAAAACATGGGCGCCCAGCTCGTTAAAGAAGTAGCTACCAAAACGAACGACGTTGCCGGTGACGGTACGACGACCGCTACGGTTCTGGCGCAAGCGCTGATCCGTGAAGGTTTGAAAAACGTTACGGCAGGCGCCAGCCCAATCGGCCTGCGCAAAGGGATCGACAAAGCGGTTCGCGCGGCTGTTGAAGAATTGAAGAACATCTCCAAAACGATCGAAGGCAAACAATCGATCGCCCAAGTTGCCGCTATCTCCGCCGCTGACGAAGAAGTTGGCGAATTGATCGCCGAAGCGATGGAAAAAGTAGGCAAAGACGGCGTTATCACCGTGGAAGAATCCCGCGGTTTCGCCACCGAACTTGAAGTGGTTGAAGGGATGCAATTCGACCGCGGTTATGTATCTCCTTACATGATCACTGATACGGACAAAATGGAAGCCGTACTTGACAATCCGTACATCCTGATCACCGATAAGAAAATCAGCAGCACGCAAGAAATCCTGCCGTTGCTGGAAAAGATCGTTCAACAATCCAGACCGCTGTTGATCATCGCTGAAGATATCGAAGGCGAAGCTCAAGCGATGCTGATCGTGAACAAACTGCGCGGCACGTTCAACGCGGTAGCCGTTAAAGCTCCTGGCTTCGGTGACCGCCGTGAAGCAATGCTGCAAGACATCGCCGCTCTGACTGGCGGTCAAGTGATCACCGAAAAACTCGGCCTTGATCTGAAGAGCACGGCTGTGGATCAACTCGGTAACGCACGTCAAGTTATCGTTACGAAAGAAAACACGACGATTGTGGACGGCAGCGGCGACAAAGCTGACATCCAAGCTCGCGTGAACCAAATCCGTGCGCAACTGGAAGAAACGACTTCCGAGTTCGACAAAGAAAAACTGCAAGAACGTCTGGCTAAACTGGCCGGCGGCGTAGCGGTTGTTAAGGTCGGCGCAGCTACGGAAACCGAGCTGAAAGAACGCAAACTGCGCATCGAAGACGCCCTGAACGCAACTCGCGCAGCCGTTGAAGAAGGCATCGTATCCGGCGGCGGCGTGGCTCTCGTAAACGTATATGGCGCGGTAGCAGCCGTTAATGCTGAAGGAGACGAAAAAACCGGCGTGAACATCGTGCTTCGTGCTCTGGAAGAACCGGTTCGCACGATTGCCGCAAACGCTGGTGAAGAAGGCTCCGTAATCGTGGACCGTCTGAAGAAAGAAAAAGTGGGCATCGGCTACAACGCTGCTACTGGCGAATGGGTGAACATGATCGAAGCCGGTATCGTGGACCCTGCTAAAGTAACTCGTTCCGCGCTGCAGCACGCAGCTTCCGTTGCCGGTCTGTTCTTGACGACCGAAGCGGTGATTGCCGACAAACCGGAACCGGAAAAACCAGCCGCTCCGGACATGGGCGGAATGGGCGGCATGGGCATGATGTAATAAGGGCCACCCGCCCTTATGCATCAAAAGTTTCCGTGAGCGGAAACGCCGTTTAACCACATAAAATATTAAAAAGCTTCTCCGGGCATATGCCCGTGAGAAGCTTTTTTTTGCATAGATTATAGAATTTATAACTCAACATTCGCAGAGCAAAAATCAGCTTGAGACTTTTAGAGGCACGCATCGTCTAGCTAAAGGTTCTCAAAGGATTAAGATAGGCCGCTGACAAAATAGAAAAACACCGCTTCGTATGGTGAAGAGAGAGAAACGAGCTTCTACGATCAGACAGAAGAGGTGTTCTTCATTACGATAGACAGACCATCAGCCCGACTTAAATCAACTGCCAAACGAATTAAAGCATTCTTTTCTTGGGGTGCGCGGTAGATCAACACTTACTGTCCGGACGCTTTGCATGATTATCCCGTTTGATCAGGGTAGCAGAGAAACAGACAAGCTCGGGAGAAGAAAACATTTGGTGGAGAAGCAGATAGGTTTAAGATAATTTAGACGGGCTTAAGAGAAGGAATCGGGTTTAGGGGAGGTGAAACAGACCTGGCAAGAGATCAAGGGCAAGGGATCAGGACAGTAGATCAAGGATAAGACGCGAGGGAACCGAAAAGACCGTGATTTTGCTGTAGCCTGAACCCTTCCGTTTGCAGCAACGTCCACACCGTTCATGCTAACTCACACCCATCAAGTTGATCCGCATTAAGCTAACCCCTATACATTAAGTTGATCTACATTAAACTCCCCCCACCGTTTCAGCCTCTCGATCAGGCCGCAGCGGCAAGGGGCTGATTCGGTTGGCGCGCGATCAGTCGGCGGTTGGGGATCGCCGGAATCGCCACACACATGCGCAGCAACTTCTCCCGCATCGTTTCTTCCGCTCCGGACAGGCGCAGCCGGCGGCGTCCGGTATACTCGTTGAGGTACGCCTGCAGATGCTTCAGTCCCAAGGCTCCATACGTACTCTTCAGCGATTCCCACGCCTCTCTCACCACTTTCCGCAAAGGCGCATAAAGCCGAAAGGCTAAAGGGAATGACTGTACCACCGATGTACGGACATCCACATGCCCGTTGATGAACGCAGCGAGCTCGTGACGGTTTGCTCTTTGTCCGTCTCCTCTCTTATGCGGTACAAGGCGGATTTTGACCTGCTCCGGCTCGCCTGATTCTGTGACCGTGCATCCCGCTATGACCGCCGTGGCATACGGATGCGAAAGCTGACACCGGGACGGATCGCGCCCATACAAATCGCTGTTCACCTTCACGTCTCCGTAGAGCAGTTTCCGGGCATCGAACTCTAGGGCGGCATGGCGTATTTTGTGCAGCAACAACCAGGCGGTTTTGTAGGTGACCCGGATCACCTGGCTCAGCCGTATCGCCGAGATACCGCCCTCAAGCAGGAATAAATCCAGGGCCTCGAACCACTTGAGCAGGGGCAAATGCGTTCGTTCAAAAATCGTGCCGACCAAAGCCGACGTTTGATGCTTGCACTTTCCGCACTCGAACAAGGGGATATGCCGGGAAGTCAGACGGCTACACCGGGTGTGAGCGCAGCGCGGGCAGACGAAGCCGTTTGGCCACTTCATCGCGATCAGCGCCTCCATGCAGGCCTGCTCGCTATTATAACGGCTGCTGAATGGTTGAAGTTCCGTTCCCGCATTGGCATCCATGTCCGCTCACCCCGATCAAGAATTCACGAACGTTCGTTCGATTAACTTCATTATACCAAACGTGCGTTCCCTAATCAAGCCGAAAGTCTCACCTGAACCGCCACATTTTTTCCTCATCTCTTCTTCTTCTCTCTTTTTTGGAACCCTTGCCTAGTCCCCACCCCCTGCTCTCTGAACGAAAGGGATAATTGTGCAAAGGCAAGCAGCAGGCAGGGACACCAAGACAACCAAGACACCAAGACTCCAAGACACCAAGACACCAAGACACCAAGACACGAACTCTTTAGACTGCCCCCACGCCTGGCGCCGATTTGCGACACTGCTCTACGGTGCAAAAGGTAGCTGCGCTGACCTCGGCGGATTGTGACGCCCTCTTCAACGTTGACGCTTCCATGCTTCCATGTTTGAGCGGAATTATATGAATTGTCATAGAAAAGACATAAAACAACGGCTTTTTATGAATTTTATCACTCAAATGGGCTATATAAAGAATCAAAAGTTATAGCTTATGATGCTATTGGGATATTTTGTAGAGGGGAGTGTCCGAATCGGGAGGAAATGCTGAATATCAAAAGTAAATGGATCATTTTTATTCTGTCCGGTGTGTTTCTGCTTGGTCATTCATTTTGGGATGCGTCGGCTGTGTATGCTTCCGAGGGCGACAATGGGCCATTAAATGAAGCCGCCCCTTCTCTGCAGGATATCGTTAATAAGGCAAAACCGGGAGACCGCATTGTGTTGCCGGAAGGGAATTATTCCGGGCCGGTCCTTATTAATAAGCAATTAATCATACAGGGTTCTGGCAAAGTGTCGTTGTTAAACGAGGAGCCTGTATCGGGGATAACGATCCAAGCTGACGGGGTCGTCGTTCAGGGGATCAACATTTTTCAGAAACAAGCCGGGGAAGAACTGGCGGCTGTCGATGTACGGGCTGACAACGTAACCGTACAAGATTTGCGGATGACAACCAGCGGATTCGGAATTATCATGCGCGATTCCAACGGCGGCGTGGTCACAGGCAACTTCATTTCTTGGGATAGAAACTTGGGAACCGCCAAGATGGGGCAAAAAGGCAATGGGATCGATCTGTACAATTCGGATAATACCGTCATTGAACAAAATAAAATCCTGAGTATGAGGGACGGTATATATCTGGAGAACAGCAAGAACTTGGACATTATGGGCAACCAGATTTTTGGATCACGCTACGGTATTCATTGCATGTACATCGATGGAACGAAAATCGTGGAAAATCGGGGCGAGTACAACATCACAGGGGCCATGATTATGGGGGTTAAGGATGTGCTGGTCTCAGGCAACTCCTTCGCTAAACAAAGCAATAACGTCAATTCCCAAGGCATTTTGCTTTATGATGTGCAAACGTCCTTAGTCGAGAAAAATGTGGTGGACGGAAACCGGGTGGGATTATATCTTGAGTTGTCCAGCCGCAATGAAATAAGAAACAATTCGATATACCGAAATTTCGTAGGTATCCAGTTTGTGGATGCGGAAAACAACCTCATTCATGAAAACGATTTTGTGGCTAATGTGATTGAGGCGGAAGCGACGGACAGCCCAATAAACCAAATTGAACGGAATTTCTGGGATTCGTCCCGCATCCTGGACTTGAACAATGACGGGATTAGCGAAATTAAATATTCGATCAATCCGTTTTACCGGGAGTTAACCGCTAAAGATTCCGCTTTCCAGATTTTTTTTCAGTCGCCCGGGATCAGCTTTCTAAGCGGTATGTATGAGAATAATCAGGCCAGTTGGACTACGGACAGTTCGCCGCGCATGAATCTGAATACGCCGGTCATCGCCGCGGATTCATCCCTGGAGGGTGAGTATATTTCGGGCAAAACCTTTATGCTAATTGTGGCTTCTTTGCTGTTTTTAACATCGGTAATAACAATAATCTATGCGGGGGTAAACAAATCATGAAAAAGGGATTCACTGCTTTGAGTTTAATTTTGATCGCTGTGCTTGCGCTTGCTGGCTGTGGAACGAAAACGTATACAGCGCAGCCTATCAATGAGGATGTCGATGTTTGCGTCATTTGCAACATGCAGGTCAAGGATGACGCCTATGCCACCCAGATCGTTACGAAGGAAGGCAAGAGTTTAAAATTCGATGACATTGGATGTATGAATGAATGGAAAAAGCAAAACGGTACGGACGATATCGGAATGGATTTTGTGCGTGATTACAACGATAAAGCCTGGATTGAGTTCGCCAAGGCAACATACGTCTATGACCCTTCAATTCGCACGCCCATGGCTTACGGGATCATTAGCTTTAAAGACAAGGCATCCGCGGAGGAATTTATCAAGGAGCAGGGCGTTGGGCAATTGTTAAGCGCGGCGGATCTGAATAATCACACCTGGGAGCAAAGCAAAGGAATGATGGATATGGACATGCATATGCATAGCGAAGGGGAAGCTCAGGGTCATTAATTTTAAAAGATGAGGTTATAGCCATGTCAGATATGTTGCAGGTTGCTAAGAAGGAAATCAAGGTTGGACTGCGAAACCCGTGGGCTTACTCATTTTTAGCTTTATTCTCTGTGTTTAGCCTTTGTTTGCTGCTGGTGAATTCGCAAAATGAGATTAGCGGGTATTCCGGGGTAACCGGCTCGATGTTAAGTTTAATATTGTACTTGCTCCCATTGATGGCGCTTTTTCTAGGGTCGTTTTCATTAACCGCGGAAAAAGAAGAGGGAAGCTGGCAGCTGTTATCGACATTTCCTTTGGGAACGATTCCTTTTCTGCTGGGGAAATATTTCGGTTTATCCATCGTCTTATTGACCATCATTTCATTTGGTTATGGCTTAATGGGCTTGATCACCGCCCTTTTTGGGATCGTTTTCGAAGTGAATACGTATTTGCTCTTTTTTCTGTTTTCTTGCGGGCTGGTGCTGCTTTTTTTGACGCTGGCGTTATTGATCGGGTCATTGTCCAAAAATCGCTGGCAGGCCATGACCATTTCGGTGATGATCTGGTTTTTTGCGGTGATTGGCTGGCCGACGATATTAATCGCTGTCCTTGGATTCCTGCCGTATTTATGGATAAAACCTCTGCTCATTTTTCTGACGTTCTTAAATCCGGCGGAATTTGTCAGGCTGTTTGTGGTGATTAAGCTTGGAGGCGGTTCTGTGCTCGGGCCGGAATATTACCAATGGGTCGGCTGGATTCATCAACCTGGCGGCAGTTTTATGTTTTTGCTCTTGTTTGCGGCTTGGCTGTTGATCTCCTTGTCGGTTGTCTGCTGGATTTGGGAAAGGGGGAGACGGCATGGCTGAAGCTTTTGTGATTGCCTCCAATGTAAACAAAACGATAAAAGGGCAGCGGATCGTCCAGGATGTTTCTTTCCGGCTTGAACCCGGCAGTATTGTTGGTCTATGCGGCGGAAACGGGGCGGGGAAAAGTACGGTGCTGCGTATGGTTGCAGGCATCCTTAAGCCTACCTCGGGTGAAATTTACGTCAACCGGTTGCAGTGGAAACAGGATAGAAAGAAATTCGCCGAACAGATGAGTTATATGCCCGATGATTTTCAGTTCCCGCAGGGAATGACGGCGGCAGAAATCTTATCTTTTTGGGCTGCGTTGCGCAAGGTGCCTGAACAAAGAGTGCAGGAAGTATTAAGCCTTGTTGGACTGGAAGAGAAGAAAAACAAACTGGTCAGCACTTTTTCCAAAGGGATGCGGCAGCGCGTTCTCTTTGCCCAGGCGATGTTGTCGAAACCTCCCTTGGTCATCATGGATGAGCCGACCAATGGCCTGGATCCTTACTGGATGAAACAATTTGTAAACCTGGTGAAGGCCGTAAAACTTGAAGGCCAAACGGTTCTCTTCTCGACCCATCAATTGGATATTGCCGAAGAATTGGCGGACTACGTCATCTTTCTGAATACAGGACGCATTTGCGGCGAAGGCTCCGTACGGTACTTTCGTGAAATATACGGCTCTTTTCCGCTTCATAAAGCTTTTCAACAGAGTCTGGAATTGGATTCGCGAGGCGAGCAAGAGGATGAATAGAAAATTAACTTTTTTGATCGCTTTTTTGTGCGCCGGTGCCGTACTTTGGGTTGTCCTGTCCAATCGTCATAGCAGCGAGGCTCATCATCCTGCCCATGAGAGACTAAGTATCGGCAGCGCCGCTCCCGTATTCCAGGCGGTAAATACTTACGGCGAGAAGCTGTCGCTTGACGAATATCGCGGCAAAGTCATCGTGCTTAATTTTTGGGCATCCTGGTGCGGACCTTGCGTCAAGGAAATCCCGCTCATCCATCGTATCTCCCAAAACAGTGAATCGGATGTCGTAACCCTGTTTGTGAATGTGGGGGAGTCGAAAGGAACCGTAAATGAATTTCTGGCCGGCCATCAATTTGATTTCCCCGTCATGATCGACGCAACCGGCAAAATATCGGGCTTATACAAGGTTACAGCCTTGCCGACTACCTATGTGATCGATCAAGCGGGGAACATCGCCCGCCCGATCATCGGGGAAATTAGCAGTGAGGAGCAGCTTCGAACTTATATAAATTCAGTAAATTAAACGTACAGCGCGGATTCCGGGATTCTCGGGGCCGCGTTTTTTTGTCTAAAAAATGCTTATTCCTTGTTGACAGTGATTTTGTGAATAAACTATAATAGTCGAATCATACTGCTAAGTTTAAAAATAAACTCAAAAGTCTATTTTTTAGGGAGGGAAGAGAATCTTGCTAAAACGTGGTTTGCAACTCACACTGATCGGCACTTTGCTTGTTACGAGTTCGGCCTGTTCTTCAGCAGATTCGGAAGAAGCTGGCGCAAGCGTGCAAAAGGTTACCACCATGAAAGTGGAGATGGTGCCGGTTGCCGGTTCATTAAACCTTTCGGGTACGCTTGAGGCGTACAAAGACGTTTCCGTTGCTTTTGAATTATCGGGAGTTGTAGAAATGGCCAATGTTGAAGTAGGAGATTCGGTTTCCGAAAATCAGATATTATCCCAATTGGATAGTTCTTCTTATCAACTGCAGCTTGAAAAAGCCAACACCTCCATTTCTCAGGCGGCAGCAGAGATGAAAAGTGCGAAAGCCGTCCTGTCGTCGGCAGGAGCTTCCATAACTTCGGCCGAAGCGCAAATTTCCTCGGCTACGGCATCCTTAAACCGGCTGCAAAAAGGTGCCCGCCAGCAGCAAATGGCCCAGGCGCAAACTCAGGTTGATCGGGCGCAGGCGGTACTGGATAAAGCACAGATGGACGCTGCCCGCATTCAGTCGCTTTATATTCAGGGGGTGGCCTCATTAAACGAATGGGAACAAGCCCAATTGGCTTCAACTAATGCATCCAAAAACTTTGATGACGCCCAGAACGCTTTGTCTCTTCTGGAAGAGGGGGCGACGGAAGAAGAGCTTGAATCGGCGCAGGCGGCCGTACGGCAAGCCCAGTCAGCCAAGCAGTCCGCTGTTGCTGCCAGAGAACAGGCGCAAGCGGCGCTTGAACAGGCTTCTTCCCAGCGGGAGCAAGCTCTGGTGGCTAAAAAGGAGGCGGAACTTGCCTTGGCCAAAACAGCATTAAAGTCCCCCATTTCAGGGACGGTCCTGGCTAAAAACGTGACGGCGGAAGAACTGGCTGCAGCCGGTCAACCGGCTTATACGATTGGTCAAATTGACAAATTGAAAGTATTGCTTCCCGTTCCGGATCACGACATTGAAAATTGGGAAACAGGCCAAAAAGTCAAGCTCAGCCAGTATAATCAGACCCGGGAAGGGCTGGTTCATCGTATCTATCCAACTACAAACACGAATACGGGTTCCATCAATGTTGAAGTTATTGTTGATAACGCCGATCGAGAATGGACACCTGGGCAAGTGGTCAAAGCCGGGCTGTTCACTGGACCAAGCAAGCAAATTGTTATTCCCGCGCAAGCCGTGCTTAGCAACGGAAATGAGACCTACGTATTCAAAGTAGTGAATCAAAAAGCGGTGAAGACCGCCGTCAAAGTCGGCGATTTGATTGAGAACCAACTGGAAATTATCGACGGCCTCTCAGTCGGAGATCAAATCGTTACGATTGGCGCCAATTTAATCTATGATGGATTAAACCTCCAGTATGTGGAGGAGGAAACCAAGTGATAGAATACTTTATCCGCAAAAAAAAGCTGACCATTTTTATTTTTGCCATGGCTCTGGTCTTCGGCATCTTTGAGCTCAGCCAGCTTCCCAGACAGGAAATGCCGCGGATTATCCAGAAAACAGCGCTCGTCACGACGGTTTATCCCGGGGCCGGCCCTGAGAAGGTGGAGCAGGATATCACCATCCCATTGGAGCAGAAATTTAGAGAAGTTGAACATATTAAAACTTTGGAATCCACCTCGGAATACGGATTGTCCACCATAACGGTAGAGACGGAAGGCACGGTGAACGCGGAGGAGATTTGGCAAAAAATACGGCAAAAAATTGATGATCTGGAAGCCTCATTGCCGAAAAATGCGCAGAAACCCGTAATCAATGAAAATTTGAACAAAACCTTGATCCATTCCTATGCCATCACTGCCGATTCACCCGAACAATTGTACGCATTAAATGATCTGATTACCGACTGGAAAAAACAAATCAGCACCGTCTCCGGTGTAGCACAGGTCATTGTTCAGGGATTGCCTGAACAGGAAGTGCGGATTCAAATGGATGCCGACAAGCTGCGGCAGTACCAAATCACCTGGGAGCAGTTGATGCAGGCGGTGCAGCATGAAAACGAACGGACTCCGCTCGGCAGCCTGGATTACGACGAGATGACCTACCAGCTTCATGTGGAGCAGTCGCGGAATGTATCCGATTTGAACCGCATCATGATTTCAAAAACGGCGGAAGGGGTTCCCGTTTATTTGGAAGATGTCAGCACCGTGCTGCTTGCCCATAGTCAATCCAATTACATGGCCTATTACAATGGCGAGCAGGCCATCGTCCTGACGGTGATGGGGAATACGGGAGCCGATGTCGAGCGCATGTATGAGAAAGTGAATCGGGAAGTGCTTGCTTTAAAAGACACCCTGCCGAAGGATTACCGGCTGCATACCTTGTTTTCCCAAAGCGATCGGATTGATGATATTTTTCATCATCTCACGCGGGAAATGCTGTTTGCCATTGCCTCCGTTATCCTGGTATGTACTTTAGGGCTTAATTTGGTGACTTCATTCGTTGTGGCGCTGGCCATCCCCATTTCCATAGCCATCGGATTAATTATTTTGCCCATGATCGGCGTAACTTTAAATCAAATTACGGTAATTGGGCTTATTATTGTGATGGGGATCTTGGTGGACGATGCGGTTGTAGTTAACGATAACATTGAACGAAGATCATTAACCTTTGGAGAATCTCCCAAAGAGGCTGCTCTAAGGGGGACAAAAGAAGTTGCCATTTCTATTCTGACAGCGACTTTAGCTTTGGTGGCCGCCTTTGGCCCGCTGCTCTTTATGACGGGGGACGCGGGATCGTTGGCCAAACCGCTTCCATACGCGGTCATCTTTACCCTGCTTGCATCCATGTTGATGTCATTGACGATAATTCCTATTTTTCGGGAGTGGCATGGAAATCGGGCAATCGCAAAGAAGGAGAAGCGGCCGCTGAAACCTCCGGGGCTGCTGGGAAAACAAATTGACCAGTTGCGTGATATATACGCCGGGAAGCTGGTTCCCCAAGCCATTCAACGTCCCGGGTTGTATGCGGCAGGCGGGTTGTTGATCAGTACCTTATTATACGGCCTGGTTCTAATCACTTCGTTGGATCTTTTTCCGGGAACGGACGATCCGCAATTAAGCATCAATGTGCGTATGCCGGTAGGCACTTCCCTTGAGGAAACCCGGGAAATTACAGCAGAGATTGCCGAATGGGTGCGGCAGCAGCCCCATGTCAAGACGGTTACCTATGCTGCCGGGGGCAATGCGCCGATGTTGTTCCAGGATATGACCGCAGATGACAGAACAGGTCCGACCATTGGTCAGGTTGCCGTTATGGGCGAGGAAGAGATGTTTGATGCAGAGGGGATGGTGAAGAAATGGTCGGCCGAATTGCCGGATCGATATCCGGGACAAACGATTACCCTGAAAATTCCCAAATTGGGCTTGCCCTTGGGCAAGCCGGTTTCGATTCGCATCGCCGGAAACGATCTGAATCAGCTGCAGAACCTATCCCAAACCGTAAAAAAAGAAATAATGAATACGGAAGGCACACTGGATGTCCATGACAATATGGAGAATGAACGTTATCTTTTGGACTTTCAAATCACTAAACAAGCCATGGACCACTATCAGGTAAGCTACAGCAATTTAACCAATACTTTGTTATTGCTGGGGAACGGGCTGCAATTCAGTGAATTTGATACCGGCAGCGATTTGGTGCAAATAAAATTAAGCCTGGACAAGGCGGATCAAAACCCGAAAGACTTATTTCAGCAGCTGAATGTAACCAATGCGGCAGGTTTGCAGATTCCGCTCACGCAGCTGGTTGAAATGAAACCGTCCTTTGCTACGCAAAAAATAAATCATTATAATTTAAAACGTACAATAAGCATCGATGCGGATGTATATGGACGTACGGCCAATGAGGTTGTTCACGAGGTTAAAGGCAAGATGAATCACATGGTTCTCCCCCCGGGATATACCTGGGAAGTAGACGGAGAAATCTCCGGTCAAAACGAAATTTTGCTTGAATTGGGCAAACTTTTTATTGTGGTGATTTTCCTGATTTTCTTTTTGATTTTTTTACAGTTTTATTCTTTTTCGGCGCCGCTTATTATTTTGACAACGGTCTTCTTGGCCGTCGCTGGCGGATTGCTTGGTCTGTTTTTAATGAATATGCCCGTAAGCTTCATGGGTGTATTAGGAGTGATGGCATTAGCCGGAATTGTCGTCAGGAACGGGATTGTCTTGCTGGAATTTATTGAGGATGCCCGGAGGGAAGGCGCGGAACTTAACGAAGCCATTCTTTCGGCGACCCGTGCCAGATTTCGGCCCATTTTGCTGACGTCCGTTACCGCGATTGTCGGCATGATCCCGATTGCCGCCATTGGCGAAATCCTGTTTAAACCGCTGGCATTCACCATTATATTCGGGCTAATCTATTCAACCTTGTTAACTTTGTTTGTTGTTCCTTCGCTGTATTTGATCATTGCGAAATTTAAATTAAAAAGACAAAATAAAAACGCGGCACTAAGTTTGGATGAAAGTCATTCGTTATAAAAATTTGCTGGTGATGAAAAGTGAGGGAAAATGAAAAAGATAACCAATGAAGAGATTGTTCAAACAGCGCTTTCTTTGTTCTCCGAAAAAGGTTACGAAGCTACCTCCGTCGATGAAATTGCTCGCAGCTGCGGCATGGTGAAAGCCTCATTTTATAAATATTTTAAGAGTAAAGAAGAGCTTTTGCTGAGTGCCATTATGTGGATAGATGAGGAATTGGAGAGAGAATACGAGAAACTGCAGCTTAATTCCCACCTTTCCCCCAGGGAAAGATTGGCTAGTTATTATTTGATCGCGCTTGAGCGTGTCTACAAAAGCAAATTGCATATGGTCTTTTTGCCATTTCCCGTGATTGAATCGAGCGATGTTAAAATTGCCCAGGCCACGGAACGCGTAGAGTCGAGGATAACGATCCGGCTGTTGGACTTGATGAGCGATCTGTATGGAACCGAGTGGAATGCCTATTATTATGATGTGATTTTTGCGATCAAAAGCATGGCTATAAGCTATATCCGGTCCAGTGATTGGGAATTGTACGATGCCGAGTACAAATCTTTGGTTCGGTTTATTACCAGTATCAGTGATATTCTGATGCGAGGGATGACGAACCCTGATAACCATTACGAGATCATGTGGAAGCATAACGTGAGTATTTATGAAGCCTTGGGTAAGCCCTGGACCAGATGGAAACAGATTACATCGCTCATGCAAAAAATGCAGTCCTCCCTTGACCAGCTTGATCTGAACGAAACGGACAAATCCGAATGCCAACAAATTTTAGACCGGCTGCAGCAAGAACTATCGGAGGAAGCCGCCGAAACAGCCACCATTAAAGCATTGCTGCTCTTCCTGGAACAGATTCCGCAGCTGCGGGAGAACTGTACCCGGATAAGAGAGGTTCTAAGGGCTTAGGCGCATACTGATAAATAATTGCCAACAAATTAAGCTTAGCGCGGCTTCCGAGATTCTCGGGGCCGCGTTTTTTTGCCGCCTCCGAAAAAGTGTCAAATTGTATAAATAAGTAAAACCGTTCGCCGTTAAAACAAATTCATTTCCTGCATTGGAAAAAATAAACTTGACCCGCGCCATCATCGTGATTTTTTGTTTGACAGATACGGAGGAGTGGTTCATAATACTTTTCATACTAAATTCATAGGAATTATTAGTTAAGGAGGGGCAGCTGTGTTAAAGTACAAAGCGTCTTTAAAGAAATCGTTAGGGTTAGGCCTATCAGCCATTTTATTATTGGTGTTGGTTGCCGGATGCTCTGGAGCTAAAAATGCTGCGGAGCAAAATAACGGAGTACAGCAAAACACCAATCAAGGCGCGGATCAAAACGCAAATTCGAAAGAGCCCGCGGCGGGAGGAACCTTCGTCTATGGACGGCCCGCATCGGTGACCTCGTTTGATCTGCATAATCAGATTACGGCGAACAATGCTTTTGCGATTGACAAAGTATTTGAATCTCTGGTTTCGTTCGATAGCAACGGCAAAATTATCGATGGGCTGGCAAAGTCCCATAACGTTAGTGATGATGGATTGACCTATACGTTTGTGCTGCGAGACGGCTTGAAATTCTCCAACGGCACGGATGTAACGGCGGAGGATGCTGTATTTTCGCTGAAACGGCATTTGGAGGTTGGCGGTCCGCTTGCGATCGCGGCCAAGGTTGATTCCGTTAAAGCGCAGGATGACCACACGCTCGTCATTACGCTCAAAGAGCCGTACACTCCGTTTATTTCGGAGTTGTCCAACTTCTCCAACGGCATTATTCCGAACAATTTCGGCGGGGTTTCCGAAGAAGAGTTCTTCAAACATCCGGTAGGTACAGGTCCGTTTGTTGTTGAAAAGTGGGATCCGGCAGGCGATGTGACCTTTACGAAGAACCCTTATTATTGGCAGGAAGGAAAGCCTTATATTGACAAGCTTGTCTACAAGCTGATTCAAGATGACAGTCAGGCGATCAACCAGCTTAAGGCCGGGGAAGTGGACGCGATCGAGTCCCTGGCGCTGCAAAATGCCAATGAGATCAAACAAGGCCCCGACACGGCCGTATTAACCAATGGCAGCTGGGTGACGGAGCAGCTGTTCTTCAATACGCTGGATAAGCATTTTTCCGATGTCCACGTCCGCCGGGCTTTGGCTTTGGCTCTTGACCGCGAAGGTTTGACCAAGGCGCTGACCTTTGGCTATGCCAAACCTGCGAATTCCTTGCTGCCGACGGCGATTCCTTATAACGCCAACGATACGATCAAACCGCTGAATTTTGATTTAACCGCCGCCAAGGAGGAGCTGGCCCAATCGGCCTTTCCTAACGGCTTTACCACCAAACTCTTGGTGGCGTCCGGCAACAGCACAAGAGCGCAGGAAGCACAAATTATTCAGGCGGCCGGCAAGGAAATCGGGATTAACATCGAAATCGAGTCTATTGAGTTGGCGACCTTCCGGGAGCGGTTTTTTGCCTATGATTTCTCGGCCATGTTGAACAGCGGGCAAGCCGATTCGTCTGACGCGAATTCGATCATTGCGTTCCAAACCGATCCGGAGGGCTTCAGCAAATCCTACTGGACGCATTATACAAACGATGAAGTAACCAAGCTTCTGCATGAAGGCCAAAAAACGCCGGATGGCGAAGGCCGTGCCGAGATCTACTCCAAACTGCTGCAAACGCTGGCGGATGAGGTACCGTACATTCCGCTTTATTATCCGGATATTTTGAAAGGCGTCCGTTCTTCCGTGGAGGGGCTTGTGGTTTTGCCTAATGGAAGCCTCCGCTTTGAAGATGTGCGTATCCAAAAATGATAAAAGCTGTCGTAAGAGCCATCGCCGTGATCCTCTGCGTGATGACCGCCGTTTTTTTCCTGATCAGAATCGTGCCGGGGGACCCTGCAAAAATGATCCTGGGAGAGTACAGTACGCCTGAAGCCATCGAGAGTATGCATCATACTCTCGGGCTGGACCTCCCCTTAGGGGAGCAGTTCATCCGGTTTGTGAAGACGCTGTTCACGCAAGGAGACACCGGCAATTCCATCATTGCCGGTACCTCTACAAGAGAGTTGATAGCCGAGCGGGCTCCGGTTACCTTGATTCTGATCGGGATGGCTTGTTTTGCGGCAATCGTGATCGCCCTTTTGCTGGCTGTACTGGCCGCTACGCAGAAGGATAAACTGCCGGATCATTTGATCCGCATCTTTCCTACCGTAACCTTGGGCATGCCAATCTTTTGGGTTGGCTTGCTTTTGATTTTGGCGTTTAGCGTTCGTCTGGGCTGGTTCCCGGTGGGCGGGGTGCGCGAAGGCTGGATCGGGACTTTGCACAGTCTTACGCTTCCGGCGATTACCGTTGCGTTCTCGCAGATTCCCACTCTCGTCCGCTCGTTAAGAGTGCAGATGCTTGAAGTGTTGGAGGCGGATTTTGTTGTCACCTTGAAAGCTGCGGGAATACCAAGCAGCGTGATTTTGTTCAAGCATGTGGTACGGAATGCGGCTCTGCCGACGCTGATGCTGCTTGGCGTAAATATTTCGTATCTGATCGGCGGCACGCTGGTCGTGGAGCAGGTGTTTGGCATCAAGGGGATCGGCAGCCTGCTGTTCACTTCCATTTCCAATCGGGATTTCCCGGTCATTCAAGGCATTGCGCTATATTGTGCGATTGGTGTTGTGATGATTAGTCTTCTGGTTGAGATCATCTCCTGGTGGCTTGATCCCAGAACGAAAGGAAAACAATGAGAACTATAACCATAAACCCCGAGTTGCAGAAGGGTGGTAAAAAGCCGGGCGTCATCAGCCGAATCCGGCGTACTCCTTCGCTTCTGGCGGGAAGTATAATGTTTGCGGCGCTTGTTCTGCTGGCGGTGTTCATCCCGTTGATTAGCCCCTATGATCCTTCCGGGCAAAATTTGAGTGCATTTTTGCAGCCCCCGTCTGCCGCACATTGGCTGGGGACCGACCAATTGGGCCGCGATTTGTTTACGAGATTGATATATGCGGCGCGGACGGATTTGACCATTATGGTGCTGGCTGAAATTGTTCCGTTTTGTACCGGTGTATTTCTCGGCATGGTCGCGGGGTATTACGGAAAATGGGTGGATTCCGTCATTTCGCTGATTACCGATACGTTTATCGCTTTTCCGTTCTATTTGATTGTAATTATCGTCGCTTTTGCCAGCGGAGCCGGGCAGCGGGGGATTTATATCACCTTTATCTTGGTCGGCTGGATTGTGTTTGCCCGAGTGACTAGGGGACTGACCGCTTCGTTTCGCCGCCAGGAATGGGTAGCCTCCGCTCAAACCTTGGGACTGCCTGGTGTAAAAATCATTTTGCGCCATATCTTGCCCAATGTGCTCCCTCAAGCGATTGTCGTCCTCATGACAGATATGGTTGGGCTGCTTGTTGCCATTGTTACGCTCGGGTATCTGGGCATCGGCATTACCCCGCCAACCCCGGATTGGGGGACGATGATATCCGACGGCCAGCCGTTTATCACCACAGCCTGGTGGCTCTCGGCGGTTCCGGGCTTGGCCGTAGTGTATACGGGAATTGCCTTGTCTCTTGTGGGTGACGGGTTGGCGGACCTATGGAGGAAAAAATGATGTCAACAACTCCGGTTTTGGAAATAGAATCCCTGTCGCTGGCGGCCAAATCAAACCCCAAATTGGTCGATAACGTCAGCTTTACGTTAAACAGGGGAGAAACGTTGGGGTTAGTCGGGGAATCAGGCTCGGGAAAATCGCTTACGCTCCGTGCGATTCTGGGACTGCTTCCGCGAGGTGTCGAGCAGGCCGGCGGAGTGATTAAGAGCGATGCCGGAAGCGCGATGGTTTTTCAGGACCCCAGAGGGGCGCTGGACCCGCTTTGTCCGGTTGTACAGCAGCTGACGGAAGTCGTGTATTACCGGCAGCGATTAAGCCGAAGGGCTTCCCGCAGAGCAGCGCTGGAACTGCTGGAAATGCTTGGACTGCCGGATTCCTTGAAGAAATCCGACCGCTATCCGAGCCAGTTGTCGGGCGGCCAGTGCCAGCGCGTCGTCATCGCCATCGCCCTGGCGTGCAAACCCGGGATTCTGCTCTGTGACGAACCTACAACCGCGCTCGACGTAACCGTGCAGCGGCAAATTATTGAAACGATTTCGGCTTTGCAGCAAGAGTTGGGTTTTGCCATGGTGTTTGTTACGCATAATTTGGCCATTGCGGCGGCGTTGTGTTCCAAGCTGTGCGTCATGAAGGAAGGGAAGATCGTGGAGCAGGGAGAGACGTATGGTCTTTTACAAAACCCTCAAGACCCTTATACCCAAATGCTGATGAACTCGGTGCTTCCTGTACCTGAGCTTGAAGGGAGCGTTTGAAGATGGAATTAGCCCTGCAAGTCAAAAATATCAAGGTGCGTTACGGCGGGTTTATGGCGCTGGACGGCATCGATTTGCAAGTGCGGCAGC
Source organism: Paenibacillus macerans (assembly GCF_023715465.1). GTDB lineage: Bacteria > Bacillota > Bacilli > Paenibacillales > Paenibacillaceae > Fontibacillus > Fontibacillus macerans_A. Next base: position 137,652 of record NZ_JAMBOE010000004.1, on the reverse strand, counting down.
ATGCCACGCTTGGCCTTGTCGGAGAGTCTGGTTCAGGAAAATCCACGCTGGCGCGGGTGATTGCCGGGTTGATTGTGCCTGATGAGGGGCAGATCGTGCTGGAATCGGAGCCTTTGAAGAAGCAAAGAAGCCGTGAGCAGCGCAAAAAGATCCAGATGATCTTTCAGAACCCTGATGCGTCACTTAATCCCAAGCATTCGATTCGGCAGATTTTAACCGAGGCGTTGTTGTTTCATCGTATTGTGGACCGCGCTCAAGTCGAGCAACGCTGCAAGGAACTGCTGGCCCGCGTTCACATCGCCGAAAGCGCTTTGGACAGATTTCCCCATGAATTCTCCGGCGGCCAGGGGCAGCGGATCGCCATTGCCCGCGCATTAAGCGTGGAACCAAGCGTTTTGATCGCGGATGAACCGACGAGCGCTTTGGATGTATCCGTCCAACGGAGCGTACTTGACCTGTTTAACACGCTGAAGACCGAGCTTGACCTTACGATGCTGTTCATTTCCCATGATTTAGGGGTTATCCATGAAATCAGCGATACAGTGGCGGTAATGAAACAGGGAAGGCTGGTGGAGATCAGTGCCAAGGAGCGGTTTTTCGCCAGTCCTGAAACGTCGTATAGCCGCGAGCTGTTGTCCGCTGTTCCGAGAATGCCAAAATTAAGTACAACAGGAGGTTTGCATCAGCATGAGCCGAGAACCTAAAGGATATGTACCGCTTTTCTTATCCGAGTATGATACACTTACACATCAGCTCTCCAAGTTATTGTTTACGAAGCATTCTCCGGTCATCATCCCCGGGGAGGCGATCCTGGGCATTGAAGCGGTGGCCGCCGGGATCTCCGCGCCAGGCCGGTCGATTTTGAATGTCGTGACCGGTCCCTATGGAAGCTTGTTCGGAAAGTGGCTGGAACGCGGCGGGGCCACGGTTGCCCAAGTTGCCGTCCCCTTTGATGAGGTGGTTACTGCGGGAGCGATCTTGGCGGCAATTGAAAAGTTTAAGCCGTGTGCGCTCTCTTTTGTGCAGGCTGAAGTAGTGACGGGCGGATCTAACCCGGCTCGTGAAATATTGAAAATCGCGCGCGACTTCAATCTCATCACGGTGATGGATTCCGTGTCGGCGGTGGGGGGAGAAGCCTTGCCGGTGGATGAATGGGGCGTGGATTTCGCAGCTATTGGCGCGCAAAAAGCGTTGGCCGGTCCGAATGGCGTCAGCGCCGTAAGCGTTTCGCCGCGCGGCTGGGAATTCCTTGAATCGAACACGTATGCCCCGCGCAATTCGATCTTGTCCCTGCTGGATTTGAAACCGAACGGGGATGGTACGGCACTGGTGCGGGTTCCGCCTAACATTCCGGCTTTGGAGGCCAGGGCTTTGATCTCCGCCTTGACGCTTGTGGAAGAGGAGGGATTGGAGCGGGTGATCCGGCGCCATGAATTGGCCGCGGCATCTGCGATTGCAGGAATTAAAGCCTTGGGGCTTGAGCCTTGGCAGAAGGATAGCCGATTTTATTCCACGCTGACGACAACGGTGCGGATCTCCGGGAAGCACAGCTTGATGATCGATCAGCCTGCGGGCATTGTTGCTCCGGGAGATGGAGAATTGTTTGGGCAACTCCTGCGGATCAACCATTTTGGAGCGAACGCTTGCCGGCCAAGCGTAGAAAAGGCCATCAGGACGCTCGCCCGGTTGTTAGGCCAAGAGCCGGAACAAGCCATTGCGGCCGTTTCGCAGGTTTGGGGGGAATGAACTTGATCAATAAAAGCTCCCAACCCCAAACCTTAAATCAAGTCCATATAGTTGGGGTTAACGGAAAACGTTTTGATATCACGATTCAGGATGGCCGGTTCTCCTCAATCGTCGAAGCAAATCCTCACCGCGACGAGACGGATTGTCCAGGCGAAGATTTATGGATAAGCCCAGGGGTCATCGATTTGCACACCCATCTGGCTTGGACGGATTTTGACCATGCCGATCAATTGAAACGGGACCCGCATGAGATTGAAGTGATGCAAGCGCAGGCTTTTGCAGCCACCCTTCGTACCGGCGTGACGACGGCGAGGGACGCGGGCGGCATTTTGCCCAGCACCGTGCGGCATATCGTGCAGCACTATGGTCATCCTTTAAGGGTGCACGCCAGCAGCGATATGCTTGGGGCCGCCGATGCCCGCCGCGGCCTGGGGCATCTGGAGCAGCGTCTGCAGCAGATTTTTGACTCCGGTGCGGGCTGGATCAAGATTATGGCCACAGGCGGCCTTGGAGCCCCCACGGAAAAGGTGCTTGATCCGATATTTTCAGAAGAAGAATTCACCTTCATCGTTCGCCATGCGTTTGCTCATCACAAAAAAGTCTTGGTGCATACCTGGGGAGGAGTGACCATAGACTGGTCTATTGCTGTGGGAGTGGAATCTATAGAGCACGGTATGTTTTTGACGGAGGATCAAGCCGGCCGGCTTGCTGCGTCTGGAGTCGCTTTTGTGCCCACGACATCGATTTACCGCATTGCCGCCGACCCCAAAGGCGTGTTGGCTTTGAATCCGGTGATCTGCGACCGCGCAGCCCGGGCGGCCGAAGCCCATCCCAAGGCGATCGCATACGCCCAAAGGGCGGGAGTCCGGATCGGATTCGGGACGGATTACGCAACACCTCAACTTCACGGGCACAATCTCCAAGAGTTGGATACTTTGACGGAGTATGGGCTGTCTTGGGCAGAAACGTGGCAGGCTGCCACAACGACCGCAGCCGAGATTCTTGGCAGCGGCCATGAATTGGGAAGGGTTGCGGAAGGTTACCTGGCGGATGCGATTCTTTTTAATGCCGATCCCTATCAGGCGGGGAATGCGGAGCAATTGCGAAAGAGCATCGTTTCCGTTATAACCGGAGCGTCTTAACACCATCCTCTCGGGCATCAAAATAGCGGAACTTTATGTACTTATTATCCGGAGCCAGGCCTGTTTCTCCCCAATAGCGGCATTTTTGGTACTTATTTTCCTATAAAGTGCCCAGAACGAGAGCATTCCTACCGCGACTCGAGAAAATAGCGACATAAATCGTCTCTATTTCTCTCAAATTGACGGATATCACCGGAATAGCGACGTTTTTTGTCCTTATGTTTCGCTGGAACAAGCGACCGCCAGAGTAAATTCCCTGGCGGTTCGCATTACCGGTTTTTTAATTTTTCGACTTCCATTTCGAGATCGGCGATCCGATGGTTAAGGAACCGGACATCCCCCCGAAGTTCGGACTCGTTTTCGTCCAGCTTTTGCTCAATCCGGACCAGATCGCCGTGCATATACTTCACGTCCATGCTTAACGCTTCAAGTTTGGCGTCGGTTTCTTCCTGCCGGTCGCGAATCGCGCTAGTGATTAGCCGCAGCTCTTCTTGTCCTGTCTTCAGCAGTTGGATGTCATCCTTTATCGAACGAATGTCATCCTTTACCGGCTGTAAGGACTCGTTTATCACAGATTGTAGCAATTCTTTTAACTCCGCGTTGCTCATCGTACAAAACTCCTCATCGGGTTCCTCATCGGCTGAGGGATTTGCTTAATAACCCAATTATACTTTCCCTTCGGCCCTTTGAAAATAAAAGAGGACAAAACTTCACAATTTTCGCAAGAAATTGAACAATACGTCATTATATTGGCGCAATGGCACGGCTCTGTCTTGACGGTTTGAATTACCATTAACGTATTAACAAAAGGCTCTTTTAGCATGATGGCAACATTTCCCTCACTTTGTACGTTATAAAAAAGTGATGACTGACATTTAGCACAGGAGGGAATTTAAGAAATATGAAAAAATGGAGATCCATCGCAGCAACCGTCGCAGTTCTGTCTCTTATGTTTACCGCGGTCCCGATTCACGCGGAGCAGCCGTCTGATCAGTCGTCTCAGGCGGTGGAGCAAGACGCGCAGACCGCGCCGAACATCGATCAGGCCGTCTCGGATAAACTTACGGATGCACTAAACAAGCTGGCCCCAAATTCGAAAATTACGTTTACCAGCGTAGACGAGAATCTTTGGGTCGTTGAGGGAACGCTGAGCGGGAAGGCCGACGCAACTTTCAGCCAACTCTATAACCCTAAGAAAAACCGGGTAGAGTCCACGTCGATTATTTATAAGGCCGACGATAGGGATAAAGTGATGGACAAAACTTTGAGTTCTCGTGTAACGTCCTTTCTGAAAACTTTTGACACTGACCAAAAATTCAAACCCGAAGCGCTCTGGCGGGTCTATTCCCCGTACCAGGAGGATAAACAGCTGCGTAATTACTGGGTATTTTTCGGCAATGCCCAAAACCTGTACATCGACTTGGACAATAACAATACCATTAAAGCAAGTATTTCCTATTCTAAAAGCAGCGCCAATTCGCAGTTGAACAACAAAGCTTCCCGCGCCCTGAAAGCGCTGGGAATCAGCACCACCAAACCTTTCGACTTCGTCATTCGCGAGAAGGAAGGGGATAAAAATTTCGTATGGAATTATCAGGACGAAAACGATTTTAACCATGTTTTGATCGGGGCGAAGACCGGCAAAGTCTGGGAAGTTTATAATATGACAGGAGAAGATTGGAACGATGAGCAGGATTTTGCCAAGTCATTTGCCAAGCCGAGGCTGAGCAAGACCAAAGCCCTGTCCGTGGCCAAACCGGCGGTTCAATCGATCTTTTCGATCAATCTGAAAGGCTATTCGGTATCGATCAAAGCTAATGAATATACGTTCACCAAAAAAGGAGCTCCCACACTGGTCGGCAAAATCAACAAAAAAGGCAAATTTTATTCGTGGCAACAACTCCCGGCGAACGGCGTTATATCCTAAGCTGAATAACCTTAGTCAAAAAAACGAAAAACCGTCCGGCGATGAAGTCGGACGGTTTTCTGCGCCTATACTCTAATATCCAAATGTTTGCCCCGGTTGGGATCCAACTGACTTTGTTCTAACATTTTCACTAGGTTCTGACCTTGGACTTCAGCCTGGTTTTTGGCCATGCTCAGTACTTGGATGCTGACAGCCTGGGAAAGTTTGGCTTGGCTCATAGCGGTTGATGCTGCTGCGATATCCATTTTCTCACCTCCTACCGGTTGTATCGGCATCCACGAGCAATTCGATTAGCTTTGCCACGGTTAAAAATCCGGTGGAAATGGTTTGTTTAGAAATTAAGGTAATTTTCAGCTTTCTGTAAGGTTCCTTTAAGCAAGGGCTGCTATATTTTAAGTACTCCCTCTTCTTAATTGATATATATGAAGAAGCCGTCCCGAATAGGGGCGGCTTCTTCCGTTCTCTTGAGGCTTATTTCAAATCTTCAATCGAATTGATATCGACGTAGCTTGGAACGACAAGCCCTGTTTTTACGCCGGTCATGTTTGGACCAAGGTCCTCCAATTTATCGCCGTACTTTTCCCAGTAGTCCGCATGGGTAAGCGGCAGCCAAGCGGCCGCGGTCGCATCCGCGTCGCCTTCGGCAACCCCGGTCCACATCGGGCCGGCTTCCACCTGCAACGCTTCTACCTTATAGCCAAGCTTGTTCTCGAGAATGTATTGCAGCAAATTCGTGCTGGCGATTTCCGAGTCCCAAGCGACATAGCTCAGTTTGAGCTTGTCGCCGTTCACCGGCGTCAAGCCGTTGATCCAACTGTTCACGCGGTCCTCGTGGCTGTCCGCCCAGGCTTTAGCCGCTTCGGCCGGGTCCTGGCCGTCCTGGATGGCGGTCATCATTTCGCCCATTTCGTCCGAAGTCCATTCGAAGCGGTCCAGGAACTCATAGGCTGTCGGCTGATCCTCTTTCAAGCCTTTACGCACCAGGGTGTGAATTTCTTCGGCTTCCCCGTACACTTTTTTCGGATCATCCAAATATTTCAGATCGTATTTGGCAAACATCCAGTGGGGCGTCCAGCCGGTAATGACAATTGGTTTTTTGGCTTTGACCGCTTTATCCAGCATCGCAGTCATCGCCGCGCCCGAGCCTTCGATCAGCTTCCAGTCGCTAAGGCCGTATTGGTCGATTGCGCTAGCCGTTGCTTTCATGATGCCCGCACCGGGATCGATGCCGATGATTTCGTAGTTCACTTGTTTGCCGATGGAGTCGGCCGCCGCATTTCCGCCGGTATTGCTTCCGGCGCTAGTGCCCGTTTGGCCGCAGGCGGAAAGCAGCAGCGTTCCGGCCAATCCTACCAGCATCATCAGGTTCCTCGTTTTTTTCATCTTATTCTCCCCTTTTTTTGGATTTCAACAAATTTTGCGTAAAGCGGTCCAGCACGATCGCGAGTACAACGACGGCCAGACCGGCTTCAAAGCCTTGACCAATTTTAAGCTGGGTCACAGCCCGGTATACGGTGGCCCCGATCCCCTGCGCGCCGATCATGGACGCGATGACGACCATAGACAGCGATAGCATGATCGTTTGGTTCACCCCGGCCATCAGCGTCGGCATCGCCAAAGGCAGCTCGACCTTAAACAGCTTCTGCCAGGACGTGGAGCCGAAAGCGTTGGCTGCTTCGGTTAATTCGCCGGACACCTGTTTGATGCCCAGATAAGTCAGCCGAATCGTCGGCGGGATCGCAAAAATGACCGAAGCGATGACGCCCGGAACAACGCCCAGACTGAAAAAGGTAACGGCCGGCAGCAAATAAACGAACGCCGGCATCGTCTGCATGAAATCAAGCAGCGGCGCGATGATCCGGTGGGTAATTTTGCTGTAGGCGCTCCAGATCCCGATCGGAATCCCGAGCAAGATTGAAATCAGCCCCGACGTAATGACAAGGCCGAGCGTATTCATCGTTTCCTGCCAATAACCCAAGTTATCGATTAGCAGAAACCCGATCACCGTAAACAACGCTAGCTGCCATCTGCCGATCAGATAAGCAAGAATTCCGATGATCGCGATAAACAGAAGCGGATGAGGCAGCAAAAACAATCCGGAAAAGAAATTGACAATCCATTCGATGACCGCGGACAAGCCGTCGAAAAATCCACCCAAATACGTGCTCATCCACTCGACGATCGACTCAATCCAGTCGGCAATCGGCAATTTAGGAATCGAGTTCATGAGCGGTCACCTCCTTCGTCTCATGATGAGTTTCATGATGAGTTTCATGGTGGGTTTCACCGGCAAGCGCGCCGAGCACGGCGCCGCGGACGATGACGCCCAGCAGGCGTTCTTGTTCGTCCACAACCGCCAGCGGTACTTTCGACGAGCTTGTGACCTCAAACAGATCGCTCAGCACGGTATCCGGCATGACTCGCGGACCGTCCTTAATCAGAATGTCGCTGAGCGATGCTCCGGTTTTCGCTGCGGCCGCGGCGTCTTCGGCAGTAATGACACCGAGCAGGCGCTTGCTGCGGTCGATCACAAACAGGTTGGAGATTCCCCGTTCGCGCATCAGCTCCAGGGCAACCCGCGGTCCGCGATCCGGGTGGATCGTCTCCGGACGCCGCATCACGCGCGCGGCGGTCAGTACTTTGGACAGATCGACGTCCTCGATGAACCGTTCAACATAGCGGTCGGCCGGATTCGTCAGCATTTCCTCCGGCGTTCCGATCTGCACCAGCGCGCCATCCTTCATCAGCGCGATCCGGTCGCCGATCCGCAGCGCTTCGTCCAGATCATGTGTGATAAAGACGATCGTTTTTTTCATTTTTTCCTGCAGCTCGAGCAGTTCGTCCTGCATGTCGCGGCGAATCAGCGGATCGAGCGCGCTGAACGCTTCGTCCATCAGCAGAATCTCCGGGTCGTTGGCCAGCGCCCGGGCCAGACCGACCCGCTGCTGCATTCCGCCGCTAAGCTGATCGGGATATTGATTTTCCCAGCCCTTCAATCCGACGAGCTCCAGGCCCTGCATGGCTTTTTCCTTCCGGTCGCGTTTGTTTACTTTTTGAACTTCAAGCCCGTATTCCACGTTTTGCAGTACCGTACGGTGCGGGAACAAAGCGAATTTCTGGAATACCATGCCGATCGATTTTCTCCGCACTTCGCGAAGCTGTGATTTATTCATTTTCAGCAGGTCCTGTCCGTGCAGAAGAATTTCGCCTGCCGTAGGTTCGATGAGCCGGTTCAGCATCCGTACAAGCGTCGATTTGCCGCTGCCGGACAGGCCCATGATGACGAAAATTTCCCCTTCGCGGATATCCAGGCTAACCTGGCCGACACCAATCGTAATGCCTTTCTCCTTGAGCAGGCGTTCCTTCGTATAACCTTGCTTCAGCAAAGGTATGCCCTGCTCCGCGTGAGGACCAAACAATTTGCTTACTTCATGGACACGCAATATTTCCTTACTCATGTACTCACTCCTCTTCTTAACAACTTTGCCCTCCGATGCCTGACTTCGCTGCAGCCAAAAGCAAGGCGAAGCGGGCAGCATCGCATCAACCTATGTATAATAGTCTAACAGGGAAAAGGAACATAATTCAAAGCTCAAATCCGTACGTAAGGAACGTACAGAAAAAACTGAACGTAACGAATCTACGGATAACTCCCGTATACTCCCATATCCTACCGAAGTCGCTTCTTTACATTTAGGCAGGCTTTACTTAAGATAGAATAAGCGTTAGACTACGCAGTGTTAGATGGCGCCAACACCATAGAATCATGGTTCGCAATGAATAGGAGGTTGCAAGCATGAGCTTGGACCAGCTCACAGAAGAACAGCATGCGTCATTAATGAAGGTGCGCAAGCGTGTTATAGAAGCGATTGGCAGAAATATGGACTTATATGGCATTTCTCTCTCTACGGGCCATTTGTACGGGCTGCTTTTTTTTGCGGATAAGCCGATGACCCTGGATGAGATGGGCGTCGAAATGAGTATGAGCAAGACCAGCATGAGCACGGGCGTGCGAACGCTGCTTGATCTCAAAATGGTGAATAAAGTATGGGAAAAAGGCTCGCGCAAAGACTTATATGAAGTAGAATACGACTGGTATCAGACGTTTACGGACTTTTTTGCCATCAAATGGAGAAAAGCCGTGGAAGGCAACATTCTGGTGCTGCGCCGTTCCCTAGAAGAATTGAACCGCTGCCTGGCCAGTGAACCGGAAGGACCGCTCCGCAAGGTGCTGGAGGAAGACGCTCGCAAAATGAAGGAAGCGGTAAAATATTACGAATGGCTGGACCGCCTGATCGACACTATGGAAAACGGGGACATCTACCAGCTCGTACCTAAACCTGAATAATCACGCCCTATTGTAAAAAACGCTTAGTCCCGGATCCGGCCTGAAGGATGGCCGAAGGGACTAAGCGTTTTTAGTATACTCCGATGTTGTCCAGCATGATTTTGGCCGGGCCGCCGTCCAGACGGAAGGCCAGGCGGGTGATTCCGGCCGACGGGTCAAAGCCCGGCTTCGCGGCGGCGAAGGCCGATAATGGCAGGCGGTAAGTTTGGAACACCGCTTCGGTGGGATGCTTGTATTTGCCTTCCGACAAGTTCCGCTCCAGCCACGGATGAATCGTGAAAGTGGTCTCGGGAAGCGGCGCCCTGTCCATAAACGCGGACAAAGGCAGGCGGACGGCTAGGCCATGGCCGTCGGTCAGTTCTACGCTGATTTCCGGAGCAGCCGGATCGGCCGCGGCCGCATCGTTTTGTTCAAGCTCATGGTTTAGATCCGCCAACGAAAAGGATAACAATTCGGGAACGGACCCGTCCATTCCGGGAAAGGGGGCGCCTTGCTCCCATTGCAATGTGTAAACGGAGCTGATGCCGCCGTTTACCGTGCTTTCGCCGCGTTCCAGCACGATGCCGCGGGTAGGTTTGCTGACGTTGTGCCGGTTTTTGGCGTTCCGCTCCATCCAGCTGAGGCCGCTGGCCTCAGCTTTTCCGCCCCCGGGAACCGACGTCTTGTTTGTGTCCTCGTCATACCGGGCCCAGGCGATAAATGATCCGCTCTCAAACCGGTTATAATAGTCCGTGTCCGGCAGCCAGGACATTCCGGTGCGATAGTCTTGGAACAGGGCAAGATATGACTCTCGCTCTTGCTCCCGCTCCTGCCGTTGCAGCGTTTCCTCCAAAAATGCGGAAATATACACTTTCGCGATTTCCCGCTGCTCGTCGGGAGCCAGCATGCCGCTTCGGCTAAGCAGGATGCCCTTCGGGTAACTGACGTCGCTTGCCCCCCAGCTGCTGTTAAACTGGCTGTGGTTGGCATCGGCGATGTAGACCGAAGCTTTGAATTTATCCGCCCCGCGGGAATACGTTGTTCTTATATACTGGCGGTCGCCGTCGAAGTCGTTGACATCGCCGTCCCGGGCGCCCTGCAGCGTCAAGTAGCTGGCATCCCGCAGCCTGGTGTATTTGTTGTCCACCTTTTTGTCGGTCGGGGCAATGGCAACCGCGGCTTGTATCCGGAACGAGTCCAGACTTTGCAGCGACGCGTCGGAACCGAACCAATTCCGGTAATCGGCGGCCATGGCGGCCGCCTGCCCTCCGCGCGAGTGGCCGATCAGGGCGATTTGCCCGAAGTCGATTTTCCCGTAAAACGGATTGCCCGGCTCGGCGGCAAACTCCCCGATTTGCTGCAAATGCTTCAGCAGCATCCAAGCGCGCACCTTCATATCGTTGTCGGGTATCCCCGACCATGCCGAATAGTTCAAAAAGTTTTCGTCCACCGAAACGGCCACATATCCCCGGCTGGCCAAAAGCTCGCCCAAATAAGCGTAACCCCCGTCGGAAAAGTCCTCCATCAAATGATTGCCGTGAACGATCAGAACGAGCGGATAAGGCCCGGCGTTCCCCGAATTCTCCTCCGGCGTTTCCGGCATCCATACCCGGCCATTAACGGGAAGCGCGTGCTGGTCATAACCCCAAAACCAGGTGCGGAGCCGCGGCCAGCTTTTAATGTAAGCGGAGGCGTCCACCGATTCGGAGCGCAAATCCGTCTCTTTCCCGAATTCCGGCTGCCAGCGGTCTTCGCCGCTCCCATAATATAATGTAGAAACTGGATAAGTTCCCGGGTTAGCCGGATTATCGGCCGGCTCGAAAGCGCCCAAATCGGAGAGGGAGGCCGGCACCGTGCCGGTTTGTTGCGAAACATCCGGCCAGACGGCGGCGGTTAGCCCAAACAGCGCAAGCACCGCGATCAGGCCGGCTTTGGCGCGCAGGGAGAGACGCAGGCGGGCAACCCATGCGGCGGTCATGCCGGCGATGGCTCCTGCCAGGGTCACCACGCCAGATATCACCGCGGAAGCGGGGAAAGGTACTTCATTAAAATAGAAGATGAAAAAAATGACGATCAGATCATACAACAAAGCTCCCGCAAACAGACGGGGGATCGGCACTCCGATCAGTGCCAGCAGGACTGCGGCCACGTGCGCCGCAGCGAACATCCCCATCGTCCCCGTCAGCATAAACAGCAGCATGTCAAAGGCGGCACCGAGGCCCGTAGGCATGCCTAAAGCCAGCAACATAAAAGCGAACATGCCGGCCCCCCAAGGACCGGCTGCCGCAAAACGCCAATAGGCGGTATCGTATCGGTAAGCGCCTTGAATCCGGCGAATCAGCCGGTAACGTAGGCTCGGTTTCTGCAGAACAAGTTCGGTCAGTATTTGAAGTTCCATAATTCCCCCAACCCGCTTTAGACTTCCGCCGTTATTGTAACATGCCGGGCAGGGGAGGAGAAACAGTCTGCTTACGTTCGAAGGTTGACAACGTTCTAGCGGCTGCGGCCGGCACCGGAGCGAAAACGAAGGATGGACCAGACGGTCAGCAGGATCAGTACGAAGAGACATACCGAGATGCTGATCCGGTTTTGCGCGTCAAACAAAAACAACAGGGCGATGACCGATAAGCAAACGACCGTTAAACTCGTGATATACGGATATCCCCAGACTTTAAAGCCCGGCGCCAGCGGATAAGTTTTGCGCAGCTTAAGTTGGGACAGGCAGATCGCAATCCAAACGAGCACCACGACGAAACCCGGCACCGCCATCAGCAAGCGAAACAAACCGGCCTGATTCAAATAGGCGACCAGCGAACCGAGGATCAGCACGCTGCCGCAGAGCTTCAGGCTATTGACCGGAACCCCTTTGGCCGAAATACGGGCGAGAATAGGTGGGGCTTCGCCGTCCGCCGCCATGGAGTGGAGCATGCGGGTAGCGCCGTAGATGCCGGAATTGGCCGCCGACAGAACGGCCGTAATCAGGATGAAGTTCATCAGGTGGGCCGAACCTTGCAGGCCGGCGGACGCCAGCACCTGGACGAACGGGCTGGTCTGTTCGTTCAGACTGTTCCACGGGATCAGCCCGCAGATGATGAGAATCGGCAGCGTATAAAACAGGACGACACGCAAAATAAAGCTTTTGACGACCCGGGGCAGCACTTTTTCGGCGTCTTGCGCTTCCGATAAAGTCAGGCCGATCAGCTCGGAGCCGCCGTAAGAGAACATGACGACCAGCAAGGCCGAGAAAATGGCGGCCCAGCCGTGGGGAAAGAAGCCGCCGTAAGCAGTGTAATTGTACGGAAACGGAGCCCCGGCCCCGGGAATCCAGCCGAACAGGATGGCTGCGCCCAGCACGATGAACACCACGATCATGGCGATTTTGATGCCGGCCAGCCAAAATTCGAACTCGCCGTAACCCCCGACGCTCATCGTATTAATGGCGAGGATGAAGGCCGCGCTGGCCAGGCTTAGCACCCATAGCGGCACGCCCGGAAGCCAAAACTGCAGGAAGCTGCCGGCGGCGATGACCTCGATGACGCAGACGGCCAGCCACATAAAGCAATACAGCCAGCCGATGATAAAAGAGACTCGTTCCCCAAACGCTTGGCGGATAAAATCCTTCATATTTTTGCCCGGATAGACGGTGGCCATCTCGGCGATCGCGCCCATCACGACAAGCAGCAGCAAGCCGGCGAAAACGTAAGAAAAAATCACCCCGGGACCGGCCAGGCTTACCGTTTCCGCGCTGCCTTTGAAAATGCCGGTGCCGATCACGCCGCCCATCGCCATAAAACTGATATGACGCGGCAGCAATTTTTTTTGCAAAGTGGTTTGGTTGTTGGATTTCATATGAACAGTGCCCCCTGAACGCATTGTTGGTCATAATTGGATGTTTACTAATCTTACTGCAAATCGGCAGAGATAGGAAATGACAAACCTCTTCTTTTGCCTTGACAAATATTTTTTAGCCTTGTTTAATAGGAAAATAGTTTTTTAACAAAATGTGAACAAAGAAAGGCGAACTCCATGAATACGCATCTCAAAAACATTCATCCTTTATCCTGGACTATTATTATAGGAACGATCTTTGGCCGGATGGCCACATCTATGAGTATTCCGTTTTTGTCCATTTATTTGATCAAATCGATGGGAGCGACCGCCTCGGAAACCGGAATCGTCGTGGCCGTCAGTTCGCTGATCGGCGTATTCGCCAGCTTTTACGGAGGATACATCTCGGACGTCATCGGACGAAAAAGAGTGCTGTATATATCCATTTTCGGCTGGACGCTGGTGTTCGTTGGCTTTGCCTTGGCGGACAAGGTATGGATATTTTTTGTCATGAACGCGCTAAACGGGTTGTGCCGGGCGATGTTCGAGCCGACCTCACGGGCGTTGCTGGCCGACATTACGACGCAGGAGAGCAAGATGCTTGTATTTAACCTGCGTTACGCGGCGATCAATCTGGGCGTGGTCATCGGGCCGATTCTCGGTATGCAGCTTGGCGCTTCGGAATCGGGGATCGCTTTTTATTTTGCCGGCCTCGTCTATTTCCTGTACGGTATCGTGCTCCTAATCCAGTTTATGGCCCATAAACATGTCGGCACTGCCGAACATGGCGCCGGCGAGCGCCTGACATTGCAAGGAGCCCTGCAAGTGACCGGGCGGGACCGCACCTTCGTGTACGTGCTGATCGGCATGATCTTCTGCGTGCTGGGCTACGGCCATTTCGACTCTACGTTGGCCCAGTATATGGAGATGAGTCCGGATATCGAAAACGGCGCCAAGTGGTTCAGCTACATGCTGTCGTTGAACGCGATCGTCGTATTGGCCGTGCAGTTTCCGCTCGTCCGGTTGGCCAGCCGTTTTTCGCCGATCGTCCCGATCATCGCCGGCAATTTGTTCGTTTCCTGCAGTTTGCTTCTGTTTGGAGCGTTCCATACGATGTGGGCGTTTATCCTCGGGGTTGTGATTTTTACGATCGGGGAAGTGCTGATGTTTACGATGACCGATGTGCTGGTCGACCGGATCGCGAAACCGGAGCTGCGCGGCACTTATTTCGGCGTCTTCGGGTTCAACAACCTGGGGAATACGCTGGCCCCGCTGCTTGGCGGATTTTTGCTGGATTCGCTGGGAGCCGGAGCGGCGCTGCCCATTTTTGCGATACTTGCCCTGACGACGGCCTGCGGCGTGCCGTTTCTGCTGCTGGCCAACCGCCATCTGGCGTACGGCAGGCCGGCCAAAACAGCCGAGGCTGCGGAGGCTGCGGCGCAAAGCTAAGCCGGCGCGAGCCCCGGTTGAAGTATTTGCGTCTGTACAGCTGCAGCATGTCGTTCATCGCATGGAAGGACAAGGGCTGGCTGTTTTTGGAGAATCTCGACGGATTTCAGGTCTGGATGCTCCAAAATGAATGTAATAGTAGCCGCAGATTCGGGTATGGTAGATGGTAGAAGGCGATGCGCCGGAAGAGAGGGAAGGAGATGAGGAATCTGGGGGCTAAGGGACACCAGAGCCGTTATTTTCGAAAAAACGGAGGTTTGCAAAATGTAACGGACACGGACGACCTTATTTAGCTCAAATCGGCCTGGATGAACCGGTTTTGAGCGAAATAGGGCCGCCTGTGTCCGTTAGCCTGGGAAATACCCGGGAAATGAACGTATAAGGTCGCTGGTGTCCGTCAGAGCAGCGTCCAAAGTTTAGGAAGAGCCTCACTCCAATCGCTCCAAAGTAGTAGTCTGAGCCATTAAAGGACGCCGTTAGGCGCAAGCAAAAAAGCCAACCGCCTTCATGCCAATGCGGTTGGCTTTTCTTTTCATAACGCGATTTAAGTAAAACGCTTATTTTAACGCTCCGATTGCTGCTGGCCGAATGCCGTTTTGGCATCTTCCGCCATTTCTTTGGCAAACTCTTCTCTTTCCTTGCTCGGAACCGGCATTTTGTTGAACTCGTCTCTTTGCACTTCATATTTGCTAGGACCTTGAGACTCTTTCTTCATACTGCTACCCTCCTTCAACTCCCGATAAGTCAACAGTAGGGTGCGTTGGCATGATGGATTTTATGCACCTGATTATTTTTTGATTTGCTTCGGCCAAATGAAATACGTAACCGTAATGACCAAATCCACGCACAGCACAATCCCCCACACTCGGAGCACCCCAAGCAAAGCCTCGGTACGGCTGGAATCGTTGATGAAATAGATCATCCCGGCGAGCAGCAGACCTCCGATCAGAAACGCGAGAATATGGCGGATAAATCCCTTCAATTCATGTTTGGCATGATCCATGCCGTAACGCTTTGCGGGCTTGGCAGCTTCCTCTTTGGCCACATAGAAGCGGAACTTGGCGTCGGCCCAATCTATCATGCTTTTTCCGGAGGCGATCGATACCCCGATATATACGGCCGCAAGCGCATGGGCCGTCGTGGCTGTTGCCCCGTTGTACAGGTCGACGCCGGTAATGACAAACAGGATCAGGTCGATGACCGGAGTCAAAGCAAGCAAGGCCAGACCAAGCTTAGGCCGTTTCCATAAATAACGTACGATTAACCCTGCGGCAATGACCACCCAAAAGGCGATTTCGCAGGCGACGATTGTCCAGGCCACCGCATTCATGCGTATTTTCCCCTCCTGTAATTTGTGAAGTCCTGAAGTATTGTAACATCGTTATTTATTTAATACAACTGTATCGAATAGATTGTGTTGTTGGCCCATGGCTGGTAAACTGAAGATATGCCAAAACAAGTAGACCACACCCAAAGAAAACAAACGATCGCCGAAGCGACGTGGCGGGTCATTTTACAGCAGGGAATGGAAGGAGCGTCGGTGCGCAACATCGCCAAAGAGGCGGGACTGTCGGCCGGTGCGCTGCGCCATGATTTTTCCTCGCAGGAGGAACTGCTTCGCTACGCTATGAATCTGGTGAAAGAGAAGGCAACTGTCCGAATCAAAGCAATTCTGATGCTGGAGTTGCCGCCAAAGGACAAAGTATTGAGAACCTTGCTGGAGATCGTGCCAACCCGCGAGGAAACCAGGGCGGAAATGGAGGTTTGGATGGCGTTTACGGCCTATTTTCGGCACAAGCAGTTGGGATTTGACGCGCAGCATGACGGAATATACCAATTGATGCGATACCTTATCGCTTATTTGGACCAGCAGGGGCTGCTGAAAGCGGGAGTGGATCAAGAGCTGGAGGCGGAGCGGTTGTATGCCTTGATCGACGGCATCGCCATCCACGCCCTGCTCGACTCGCAGCGGCTCGGCGCAAACAAGATCAGCCGCATCCTGGTGCATCACTTGAATTCGATGCTGGACTAGAGCGCGGCTCACCCGTCCGGCTTATTTGTTTTTGCGCGCCAGATTCAGCAGGGACAAGCTGAAAAACAGCACAGTGGATCCCAGCAGAATGACGATGCTTAGCCGGTTCTCCACCCTGTAGCTGCCAAATTGGTACATCACGCCCATGCTTCGCATGAACTCCGCCTCCATCCCGTCCGGTGCCCCGGCGAAGGATATTTCCATTGGACGTTCCAGCATCACGCTGCGGATCAGTACGCTGGCGTGTGATACGGGAAACAGTTTGATGGCCCACTGCACCGCTTCCGGCAGGCTGCCCTCCTCCACGTAAAAGCCGATGTTCTTCACGGCCTCAAGCGCTCCGAACGATTTTTTCAAGCCGTGCACTTCAATAATCTTGTTCATGGTCAAGCGATTGGCCGATAATCAGTTTCAAAGGATTCACTCCCCGGTATCCTCTATATAGGCGAGTTAACCATATTACGGCGATTTTTGCGGACGTAATGCCGTAACTGGCAAGCTGCGTGTTCGAAGGGTTAAGATGCATGGGCCAGAGCTAGTCTGCATAATCGGCCAAGTTCCCTCATAGACATGTATCAGTTTAGGAAATCAAACTGCAGAGGGGATGATCTTATGCGCCGTTTCTCATGGATAGGGATGCTGACCATCGTGCTGGCTTTAAGCGTTGTGTTGGCTGCATGCGGGAAAAAGGACGCTGACGGCGTCGTCAAGGATTTGGACAAAGTGGTCTCCGGATTAAAGAGTTATCAAGGTTCAGGCACGATGACGCTTTATACCGGCGACAAGCCGCAGGAGTACAAGGTGGAGGTATGGTACCAGAACCCGTCGTTCTACCGGATCGCGCTGACGAATGCGCAGAAGGATATCACGCAAATTGTGCTTCGCAATGAGCAGGGCGTTTACGTGCTTACGCCCAGCCTGAACAAGAGCTTCCGTTTCCAAAGCGATTGGCCGGAAAATCAAGGCCAGGTTTATCTGTATCAGACGTTGGCCCGCAGTATTTTGACCGACGGCTCAAGGCAGTTCGGAACGGACAAAGACAGCTATATTTTTGAAGTGGCCGCCAACTACAACACCCATGCTCTCGTGCGGCAAAAAATTTGGCTGGCCAAAGACAACTACGCTCCGAAGCAAGTTCAGGTATCTGATGCGGAGGCCAAGGTTGTCGTCGAAGTGAAATTCGACAAGTTTGATTTTGATGCGAAGTTCGATAACAAATCGTTCGATATGCAGCACAACCTGGATGCGGCGGCACAGAACGCTCAAGGCACACTGCTTGAGGTCGATGAGAACGGCATGCTCGTCGAGAAGCCGGCCTCGGAACAAGCGGACGGAACCGACTCCGCATCGGCAAGCGGGGCAAGCGCGGCAAGCGCGGACAAAACGTCCAGCCCGGCCCTTTCGGAACCGTTTGGCGTCATTATTCCCACGTATTTGCCGGAGGGGGTAGAATACAAAGACGACAAAGTGGTGGAAGGCAGCGAACGCATCACTGTGCTGCAGCGTTATGACGGTACATATCAATTTACGCTGTCGGAGACGCGTTCCCCGGACCGCACCGCTTCATTGGTGTCCGGCGAATTGGTCGACATGGGCTTTACTTGGGGCCTCTTGACCGGTGAGGAGCTGCAAACCTTGACCTGGACCGTGGACGGTCTGGAGTTCCGGATCACGAGCGAAAACCTGCCTGTCCATGAAATGGTTAAGGTCGCTGCTTCTATGCAGGATCAAACGGGTAAATAATGAAGAACAGGCGGATTACGGATGTTCCGGCAATCAAAACCGATTTGGCCGGACCCGTCTTTTCGCCTGCTTTTGTTTAGCCGCCTTCATTTGCCTAAAAATGGGTGCTTCCGCAGAATTGACAGCCGTCTTCCTGACCATTACGATTAGTGTATTGCTCAGGATGTTTTTGGACTTTCAATCTTTAGAGAAGGTGACCTAGAAGTGCAAGTGAAGTATCGACCTACCTATGCAGAAATTGATCTGGACGCGCTTGAAGCCAATTATACAGCGCTGCGGAGAAGATTGCCCGCAGACATGAAATTGCTTGCTTGTGTAAAAGCTAATGCTTATGGACACGGTGCCGTACTTGTGGCGAAAGAATTGGAAAGGATCGGCGCGGACTATCTTAGCGTCGCGTTTTTGGATGAGGCGCTCGAGCTCCGGCACGCCGGGATCAAGCTTCCGATTCTCGTATTGGGCTATACGCCGCCGCATGGCGTAAGTACCGCTTGGGAGCATGACATCACGCTGAATGTGTTCAGCGAAGAGGTGCTGGAGAGAATCGCTTCGCTTGATCCGGCGGCGTTCCCGCATAAGCTGAAAGTCCATATCAAAATCGACTCCGGGATGGGGCGTTTGGGCCTGTTGCCGGGGGATGGGGCGGTTGCCTTCGTACGCAAGGCCATGCAGATTCCGCAGGTGAAAGTGGAAGGATTGTTCACCCATTTCGCCACGGCGGATGATGCGGACAAAACCTATACATTGGAACAGTTCCGCCGGTTTCAGGGAGTGGTAAACGCGCTGCGGGAGCATGAAATTGAGATCCCGATCATACATACGGGTAATAGCGCGATCTCCATTGACTTGCCGGAGTTGTCGCTCCAGATGGCTAGAATCGGCATCGCTTTATACGGTCTTTATCCGTCCGACGATGTGCGGCAGGATGAGGTGAAGCTTGCCCCGGTGCTGACGCTCAAGACGCGGCTGGTTTGGGTAAAAGCGCTGCCTCCTCATTCCGCAGTAAGCTACGGGGCGAGATACGTAACCCGGCGGGAGGAGCTGATCGGCACCCTTCCGATCGGTTATGCGGACGGATATTCCCGGATGCTGAGCGGCAAGGCGCAAGTACTGATACGCGGGCGCCGCGTCCCTGTGGTCGGAACGATTTGCATGGACCAATGTATGGTTTCGCTTCAAGCTTTGGCTGACGAAGCCGAAGTAATTCAAGCCGGCGAGGAGGTTGTGCTCATCGGTCAGCAGTCCGGCGAGGAAATTAGCGCCGGCGAGCTGGCCTCCGCTCTTGGAACCATTCATTACGAAGTGGTGTGTATGCTTGCTCACCGTGTACCCCGGGTATACAAACGCAAGGGCCAGCCTGACGTATTGATCAATCCGCTGCTGTAAACTTTCGTTTCGGCAGACAAAATTCAACAAAACTTTTCCCCCGCATGAAGGATTTTGTGCCAGGTCCATCGAAATAGCAAATAGATGGAAGTTGTTCAGGTATGTACGGCATTGTCATTTTTGTTTATAATGAAATGCAGCATACTTGATATACCTATGGCATATATTTTTGTATAAATTCCCTTGAATAATGCTATACTGATGACAGGGAATCAGGGTCGACAAGGTTTTGGGGGTGGAAGTTAAGGATGGCCAATATGCACAACACCAAAAGAATCATGATCAGTTTACCGGATCATCTTTTGCAGGAAGTGGATGGGATCGTTGCGATGGAAAATTCCAACCGCAGCGAGTTGATCAGACAGGCCATGAAGCTGTATCTGAACGAACGCAAGAAACGATTTATTCGCGAGTCGATGCAGCGCGGGTATATGGAGATGGCAAAAATCAATTTGTCCATGGCCTCGGAAGCATTCCATGCGGAGGAAGATGCAGACATCACTCTGGACCGCCTAGTAAGCGGGGTGTAAACATTGATCGTAAAGCGCGGCGACGTTTTTTTCGCAGACCTCTCTCCTGTCGTTGGATCAGAGCAGGGCGGGGTAAGACCTGTGCTTATCATCCAGAATGATATCGGCAATCGATTTAGCCCTACGGCCATTGTTGCCGCTATCACGGCACAAATCCAAAAAGCAAAGCTGCCGACCCATGTGGAAATCGATGCGGCTACGCACGGATTTGACAGAGATTCCGTAATTTTGCTGGAACAGATACGTACGATCGACAAACAACGACTTACCGATAAAATAACTCATTTGGACGAAGAGACGATGAAAAAAGTTAACGATTCGCTGCTGATTAGTCTCGGTTTAATCGATTTCTGATATGTACGCGTGAGTTTAGTGCGCGGGCAGACGCTCCGGAGTTTTCCGGGGCGTTTTTTGTATTAGCTTAATTCAACCGCTCCGAATGCTGGGTAAACGGCGCTGTTTGATCATTATTTTAGAATATAAAAATGAAGTAAACGTGAATTGGAGATTAAAATTTTCTGAAAGGAATTTCCACAAACAGAAAAACGGGAAAATATTCATGGCATCATTCCGGAAGATCAAGTACAATAAAATATAAGGAAAAATCTAGGGAGGACCGCTTTACATGGATCAACATCCGTCTGACACATCTTATCCGTACGCATCATTCAACAACGATTACCCGCCAGGCCAGCCGCCAATGCCGGCCAAAACGAACGGCAAATCGATCGCTTCGCTGGTGCTTGGCATACTGTCGATCGTCATACCTTACATCGGCTTTATTTTGGGAATTGTCGCTATCGTGTTTTCCACGTTGGCCTTCAAGGAAATCAAAAAGACGAATGAACAAGGGAAAGGCTTAACCGTAGCGGGGCTCGTCTGCGGCATTATCGGGACGGCATTATACGGAATTATCCTGCTGTTCCTTGTCATCGTTTTTATTACGTTCGCGGCAACGCCGGACTTGTACACGAACTTTTAGGATGATTGTAAGAGAGGGGGAGAGCATCGGTGCCTTAGGGCCCGGTGTTTTTTCGTCATTATAGGCAGGCTGCTGCGTTTGTTTGGAGGAGGTCGGGGGATTAACGGTAAAAAAGGGCCCTATTTTCATCAAAAAAGGAGCTAAGCAAAGATAGAGGAATTTTTTACCGCTATTTTAGAAAAATGAGGTAAAAAGGCGCTTTTTCCTGGCTGGGTGATCAAATAGGGGGGGGAAGTTCCGCTATTTAGCATACGAGGGGGAAAATCCCAAATATAGCGACACAAATTACCGCTATTTCCGGCAACGAGGCTGCCCCACACACTCCCATTCCTTCTCCATGACACGTCAATGGACCGCGGTATAACCGTGGGGAAAAACTACCGCTAATCGCGGTCTGTCTTCTTTGAATTTTACGCCGGTAGTTGTTTTTCTTATAATAGAAACAATCGTTATTTTTCTATGAAAGAGGGATCCACATTGTCACAATCGGAATCGAACGGAACCACCGGACAGCAAGTTATTGATGCGGGAGAACAGGAACGGATTGTCACCCAAATCGCCAAGGAGCTAAGCTTGTCCTTGAAGCAGGTGCGCACAACGATCGGGCTGCTTGACGAAGGCAACACGATCCCGTTTATCGCCCGTTACCGCAAAGAAATGACGGGGGAGCTGGATGAAAATCAGCTTCGCAATATCGAGGAACGCACGCAGTATCTCCGCAACTTAGAGGAACGGAAAAAGGAAGTTGTCCGAATCATCGACGAGCAGGGAAAACTGACGGACGAGCTGGCGGCGGCGATCGCCCGGGCGGTGAAGCTGCAGGAAGTAGAGGATTTGTATCGTCCGTACCGGCAAAAACGCAAGACGCGGGCCAGCGTCGCCAAGGAGAAAGGGCTGGAACCCCTGGCCGAATGGCTCCTATCCCAGCCGAAGCAGGGAGAGCCGCTCGCGGAAGCGGCCCAATACGTGAAGCCTGAAGCGGAGCACCCCGTGGAGTCGGCGGAGGAGGCGCTGCAGGGGGCGATGGATATCATCGCCGAGATGATCGCGGATGACGCTGCGGTCCGGGCCTGGGTTCGCGCGCATACGATGGATCGCGGCCTGATGGTGTCCGAAGCCAAAACGCCAGACGAGGAATCTGTATACGAGATGTATTACGACTATCGGGAGCCGGCCAAAAAAATGCCGTCCCACCGTATTTTGGCCATGAACCGTGGCGAGCGGGAAAACCTGCTTAAAGTAACGCTTGAGGTGGAAACGGAACCTATTCTCCGCCATATGGGCGGCAAGCTGATCAAAGGCCGTTCGGTTACAGAAGAAGTGCTGAAGACGGTGATCGAAGATGCGTACAAGCGTCTGATTGCTCCGTCGATCGAGAGGGAGGTTCGCGGAGAATTGACGGAGAAGGCGGAACGTCAGGCGATTTCCATCTTTGCCGGGAATTTGCGCAGCCTGCTGCTGCAGCCGCCGGTTCGCGGCAAAATCGTGCTCGGCGTCGACCCGGCGTACCGGACCGGCTGCAAGCTGGCCGTGGTGGACGATACCGGCAAGCTGCTGGAGGTCGCGGTGACTTATCCGACGCCGCCGAACAACAAAAAGCGGGAAGCGGCCGCCAAGTTCAACGAGCTGATCGACAAATACGGCGTGGAGCTGATCGTGATCGGCAATGGCACGGCTTCCCGTGAAACAGAGCAGTTCGTGGCCGAGGTGATCGCTGAGCGGCGCGACCGGAAGCTGGCGTATTTGATCGTCAACGAGGCGGGGGCCAGCGTGTATTCCGCCTCCAAGCTCGCCCAGGAGGAGTTTCCCGATCTGGACGTCGCCGAGCGGAGCGCGGCATCGATCGCGCGGCGGCTGCAGGACCCGCTTGCCGAGCTGGTCAAGATCGAGCCGAAGGCGATCGGCGTCGGGCAATATCAGCATGACGTCTCCCAGAAGCTGCTGGACGAAAGCCTCAAAAATGTCGTGGAATCGGCGGTTAACCATGTCGGGGTGGACGTCAACACGGCCTCGCCGGCCCTGCTGTCCTACGTTTCCGGGGTCAATGCCACGACGGCGAAAAACATCGTGAAGTTCCGCGAGGAAAACGGGCGCTTCCGTAACCGCAAGCAGCTGCAAAAGGTGCCGCGGCTCGGCGCCAAAACGTTCGAGCAGTGCGTCGGCTTTATGCGGATCAACGAAGGTGAAAATTCGCTCGACCAGACGCCGATCCACCCCGAGTCTTACGAGGTGGTGAACCGGCTGTTCGCGGAGCTTGGCGTCAGCCTCGATCAGCTTGGCTCCAAGGAGCTGGCGGAGCGGCTGTCCGCCCTAGATCCGCAAGAGCTGGCCGTCCGGCTGGACGTCGGAGTGCCGACGCTGCGCGATATTTTGGACAGCCTGCAGCGCCCGGGGCGGGACCCGCGCGAAGAGCTACCGCTGCCGATTTTCCGCACCGACGTGCTGAAGATCGAGGATTTGTCGCCGGGCATGGAGTTGCAGGGCACCGTCCGCAATGTGATCGATTTCGGCGCCTTCGTCGATATCGGCATCAAAAACGACGGGCTCGTGCACATCTCTCAGATGAGCAACGGGTACGTCAAACACCCGATGGATGTCGTCTCCGTCGGGGACAACGTCACCGTATGGGTGCTAAATGTGGATGTCAAAAAGGGCCGGGTCGGATTAACGATGCGTAAACCGGCCGGAATAGAGGCTTAATCTAAAGCCGCAGAATGAACAAATGTTTAAAGTGCCGGGTGCTGGTCTTCAGTAGGCCCGGCACTTTCTTTAGATAATAGACTACAGCCGTAGGAAAATAATACTCCTCAACATGGTTTATCGTCTTAGAAAGCACGTCGCCTCTGGGAATGCCTTTGAATAGTTGTAAAAGCAATTAAAACGTGTTAACCCGCTTTTTTATTGCTATCTAATTGTACGTTTTGCAACTAATCGCCCAGAGTCAACAACTAAATCTAATAGGTGAAATGATGTCATTGGATATATCCAATAGAATTGGAAGAATGCTGGTAAATACAGTCGCTTGATTGGATATTTTCCAATAGACGGTGCTCAGTGGGAGGCAAAACAGGCGGTTTGAGCAAAATCTAATGGATTTTTTCCAATGAGGGTTCAAAATGGTGTTCGATTTCCGGCAATCTATTGGATATTTCCAATGAGAGCGTGAATGCGGCTCCAATATTTCTGGCTTTCAGGAGAGTATGTTGATCGCTTATCATGCACCTTTAAAACCGCTACAGACCAACGGACTGCTTCAGTTTATCCGGGTCGCAGACAAGAATCATCTTCTTGTCCACCCGGATCAATTCGCTGCACTGCAAATCCTGCATCACTTTGGTTACGGTCTCCCTGACGGTTCCGGACATGTCGGCGAGCTGCTGGTGAGTGAGCTTGAAGGCGATGAGGAAACCTTCGGGTTTGCGCGTTCCATGCTGCTCGATCAGCCTCAGCAAGGTTCTGACGATCCGCGTCCGGGCATCAAACAGCGTTAAATCCATAATCACTTCGTTTGCTTTGCTCAGCCGGCTTAGGGCGGTCTCCAAAATTTTCAGGCAGATGAGCGGATTATGCATCAGCATGCATATGAAGTCCCGCCGTTTGAGAACATAGAGCACTGATTTCTCAATGGCCCGGGCGGAAGCGGCACGATCCTGTAAACTTTCCAGCAAAGCCATTTCTCCGAAAAAATCCCCTTCGCTCAGCACGGAAAGAATGATTTCCCGGTTTTCGTCATTGCGATAAATATGGATTTTGCCGGATTGAATCAAATACAGTTCGTCCCCTTCATCGGCCTCGTGAAAAACGATCGTTCCTTTATCGTATTCCCGCGTGATGAATAACGGGGCGATTTTGGCCAAATCGGCGTAAGTAAGATGCTCGAAAAAAGGAAAGCTCCGTATTAACTCCAATTCGTTCATCGCAACGCCTCCTATGCAAAAAATGCTTTAGTCCCGCCACCTATCACATTAATGAGAAATAATTCGCGAATGATCGACAATTTCCTTCAAATTTGAAAATACTACACAAGAAACCGCTTGCAACTTAAAACGGGTTGTGATATAAAATGAATATAAATCTAAACGATTAAATTACTGTTTAACGGATTAAATCCGGGGGAGGGGGAACATGACCAATCCGAGCATCAAAGATATTGCCGCCAAAGCCAATGTATCCACGGCGACCGTCTCTTATGTGCTGAACGGAACGCGAAACGTCCGTCCCAAAACCCGCGAGCGGGTGCTGGCCGTGATCGAAGAGCTGAACTATAAGCCGAATGACATCGCCAAAAGCCTAAAGCGGCGGCGCACCGACACGATCGGCGTGATCGCCGAGGACGTCACCGTGTTCAATACGCCGGAGATTATCGACGGAATCAACGATTACGGCGACCGCCACGATTTGCACATCCTGCTGACGAACCTGCGGCTAGACAAACGGATCGGCCGGGATTTCGAGCATACGGACCAATACCGGAAATATGCGACAGGCGCGGTTTCCGAGCTGCTCAGCAAGCAGGTTGACGGCATCATATACATCGGCGTACATCCCCGGGATTTAACCGGGTTGATCGACAGCGAAGGCAAACCGATCGTTTATACGTACGCCTATACTCAAAACGACATGGCTATCCAATACAATGACGAACAGGCTTCTTACGAAGCGATGTCCTACCTGGTTGGCAGGGGCCACCGGAGAATCGCGATTATCAGCGGTCTGATGGATTCCATCCCATCCCGGCTGCGTCTTAACGGTTATTACAAGGCGGTGACCGAATTCGAGCTTCCTTTTGACCCGCTGCTGATTAAAATGGGGGACTGGGAGCGGGAATCCGGCTATCGTTTGACCCGGGAGCTGCTGTCCTTGCCCGAGCCGCCTACGGCGATCCTCGTGATGAACGACGTGATGGCGGTTGGTGTGCTGCAGGCTGCAAATGAAGCGGGGGTGAACATCCCGGCGGATTTGTCCGTCATCGGGTTCGACAACCGGGAGTTTAGCGATTATTTAAGCCCGCGGATTACGACTATGGATCTGCCGCTGCATGAAATGGGCTACCGCGCAATGGAAACGCTGCATGGCGTGATCCGGGGAAAACATGTGGAGCGTCCGGGAATGCCAGTATGCCGGCTGATTGAACGGGATTCCGTGGCGCCCCCGAAAGGCTTTAACATGTAAACGTCAAAGCCGGCTTTTTGAACACATACTTAACGGGAAACTTTCGCTACGAAAGTTCCTTTATACAGTAAAATCTAAACGTTTAGATTTTGGTGCGGTGATACCTTGCGAATGGGGAGTCAAGGCTGGCCCCGCAAGTTCACATATAACATCAACCATAAATTTTCAGGAGGGGTTCGTGTGAAAAAGAGCAAAAAATGGTTTGTCCTTGCCTTGGTCAGCGCGTTATGTCTCAGTCTGTTGTCCGCTTGCGGGGGCAAAAATGAAAGCGGTGCCAATACAGGCGGAGCGGCAGACGGCGGAGAAAACGGGGCAGAGCAAGTGACGCTGCGGTTTATGACCTGGGATTCCGGACAAACGCTGCAGCCTTATCAAAACGCGATCAACGCTTTTATGGAAAAACATCCGAACATCAAGGTCAAAGTAGAATCCGTACCGGACAACTACGACCAGAAGCTGTTGACTTCCCTTGCTTCCGAGACGGCGCCCGATGTGTTTATGGCTTGGAATTATCCGCTTTATGTCCCGGGAGGGGCGCTGGAGGATATGCAAACCTGGGTGGACAAAGACAACTACGATTTGAACAAATATTATCCCATCATTATGGATTACATGAAATATGACGGAAAGCTGTGGGGGCTTCCGACGACTTATTCCACGCGGGCGATTTACTACAACAAAAAGCTGTTTGACGAAGCGGGCGTTGCTTATCCGCAGGACGGCTGGACCTGGGGCGAGTTCGTCGATACGGTGCAAAAATTAACCAAACCGGGCCAATACGGCTTTATTATGACGCCGGATGACGTAATGACGATGCAGCCTTATTTCTGGAGCAATGGCGGGGATATGGTCAGCGATGACGGTAAAACGGTCGAAGGTGTGCTGAACAGCCCGGAAAATGTGCAGACGATGACATTCCTGAAGCAATTGTACGACGCCTCCTCCAAAATCAATTCAGCCGGCAAATTCAGCACCAATAACGGGCTGGAGTCTTTCCAAACCGGGCAGATCGCCATGTTTGACAACGGCATGTGGCCGCTGGGGGATATGCTGAAGGAAGGCAAGCTGGATATCGGGACCGTAACGCATCCGCTTCCCGAAGGCGGCAATCTGAAAGGTATCATCCATACGTCGGGCTATTCCATGCCGAAATCAGGCAAAAACAAGGAAGCCGCCTGGGAGCTGATCAAGTTCATGTCAGGCGAGGAAGGCATCAAAATCATTACGGCCGACAAATTCGCCTTTTCGCCGGTCATTTCCGTGGATGAAGAGAACGGTTATGCCAAAGATCCTTATTTGGAGTCCTTCGCCAAGGAATTGGAAGGCACCGATAAGCTGATCGCCAGCATGCGCCATGAGAAGTGGAGCCAAGCGGAAGATTTGATCCGTGCCGGGGTACAGGCCATTTTCTACGGCAACGCCGATATTCAGAAAACGCTGGATGACGCATCAAAGCAAGCGCAAGCGGTATTAAAGTAACGGAATTGCGGGAAGCGCTTACGGCGTTTCCCGTGTTTCCCCAAACGAGGTGATGACAAAATGCAAGCAGCCGGCTCGGATGCCGCCATGTTTCGCCGTGCGGCCAGACGGAAAAGACGGCGCGAAAATTTCGCAGGCCTGTTCTTTATCTCTCCGTGGCTGATCGGATTCCTCCTGTTGATGCTTTTCCCGATGATGTTTTCGCTGGTTATCAGTTTTACCGAGTGGAATATGGTCGGCAGTCCCGAGATTATCGGGATTCAAAACTATGTGCAGATGTTTACGGCCGACCCATTTTATTGGAATGCCATGACCGTCACGTTTAAGTATGTGTTTATCATGGTTCCGCTCCAGGTGATCTTCGCGATCCTTATCGCCGTGCTGCTGAACCGGGCTTCATATGGCATCAAGCTGTTCAGGGCCGTTTTTTACTTGCCATCCTTGATTCAGGGGGTTACCTTGGCGCTGATTTTCAGTTGGATGCTGAACGATGATTTCGGACCGGTCAATTACATGCTGGAGCTTGCCGGCCTGCCGCGGGTGCATTGGCTAACCGACCCGAATGTCGCTTTATACGCTTTGATCTTTATCGCGCTGTGGGGCGTCGGATCACCGATGGTGTTGTACTTGTCGGCACTGCGTTCCGTTTCGTCGGAATATTACGAGGCCGCCGATATCGACGGCGCCGGTCCGATCCGCAAATTTTTCAACATTACGCTTCCGCTGATCACGCCGACGATTCTGTTCAACATTCTGACCAGCCTGATCTCGGCTTTCCAGACGATCGTGCTCGCGTTTGTTCTGACCGGCGGGGGCCCGGCCAACTCGACGTACTTCTATTCCCTGCACGTGTACCGCAACGCTTTTACCCATTTCAAAATGGGGTACGCTTCCGCGATGGCATGGGTGATGTTTGTTCTGATCGTGCTGCTGACCGGACTCATTCTTAAATCGTCGAAATATTGGGTGTACTATGAAGCCGATGGAGGTGGACACTGATGCACACACTGGCGCGAAAAAAACGAATTCAGACGCTACTGTTCCAAATTTTGATCCTGCTGCTTGCCGCGGCGTTCCTGTTTCCGATCGCCTGGATGCTGTCCACCGCGCTGAAAGCGCCGGAGGATATTTTTACACCGAAGCCGGAGCTGTTTCCAGAAACATGGCAGTTCCGCAATTTTGCCGATGCCTGGAACGCCCAGCCGTTTGGGCGGTTTTTGCTCAATACGCTGATCGTGGTGGGCGTTTCCACGCCGTTTGCCATGCTGTCCGCGACGATGGTCGCTTTCGGGTTCGCACGGATTAATTTTTGGGGCCGGAACGCCCTGTTTCTGCTCGTCATCGGCACGATGGTGATTCCATGGGACGTCACGGCGATTCCGCTTTATATCGAATACAACAAGCTGGGAATGATCAACACGCTGTGGCCGATGATTTTACCGGGGGCGTTTGGTTCCGCGTTTTTCATTTTCCTGGCCCGGCAGTTTATTATGGGCGTGCCGCGCGACCTGGACGAAGCGGCGGAAATCGACGGCTGCAACCGCTGGCAGATTTACTGGAAAATCATCCTCCCGTTATGCCGGCCGATCGTCGTCGTTATCGGCGTATTCCATTTCGTATGGTGCTGGAACGAGTTTTTGACGCCGCTGATCTTTATCAACGACCAGAGTATGTATACGCTGCCGCTGGGGATCAATCTGTTCAAAAATGCATTCAACATCGAATACGAGAAGCTGATGGCGATTTCCTGCCTGTCGGTGCTGTTTCCGGCCACACTGTTCTATTTTACGCAAAATTTGATTCTGGGAGGTATTTCGCTTAGCGGTGTCAAAAAATAACAAGCCGTCATGACGGAGGGTGGAGAAACATGACCATACTGAGCAATGCAAAGTTTGAACTGGCTTTTAACGGACGCGGCGCGGTAACGGCGCTGTTGATGAAAGAGGATCCCGCTGGCATGAACTGGGTGGTGGACCCGGAGTATCTGGCCGAAGCGGGGTATGAGGATACGCTGGATAAGCTGTTTGGGGAATGGACGGCGGTGGTGGACGGCCAGACGCTGAATAGTGCGGAATTAACGCCGGAAATCACGCGGGAAAGCGATAGCCGGATGCAGGTCCGGTTCAAAGCGGGTAAGCTGGAGGTCGGTCTGACCTATGCGCTGGAGGAGGGCCGGGTCCGTTGGATCATCGAGTGCGAAAACCGGGCGGACAAAAGCGTTCGGATCGAGGGGCTGCATATTTGGTTTTCGCTCGCCTACGTAATGTTTCGGGATGAAAACGTACTGCGCAATATGCAGCAATCGTGCGCGGTTTTTGCCCATTTGGGCGGCGATTTCGCCAAGTTTGCGGCGATCCGGCGCAGCGATGAGGCGCCTCATCTGGCGGTGTACGGGGTTAAAGGGCGGACGGCGGCGTTCGGTTCGTTCTGCCGGTACGAGAACCGTTTTTTGGAGCAGGTTTCGCCTTCGCTGGACGGGGTGCTGTTTCACCGCCTGTCGCTGGTGGAGGACGGCGGCTCGATGCCGGAGTCGGCGGCGGCGGACTGGATTTATGGGGAAGCATATCATCCGGTCGTGTTGGAGGCCGGTCAGAATATGAGTTGGGAATATGCCATCGCTTCCTGCGAGGGACGGGATGATTTCTATCGGCAGGCGATGGCGTACGGCCATCCGCGCTGGAACTATACGCCAGTGTTGGTCCGGGGAGGAACGTTTGAAGCGGAGCTGGAGCTCCCGGCGGGGGAGCGCGTGCGGGAAATCCGCGTGGTTTCCGCGGTTCCCGAAGCTGCTGGAAGCTTCCGTCGTCGCGAGGAAGCGGTGGCGGAGCGGTTTGCTGTAGAGGAAGCGGTGGCGAAGCGGTTAGCTGCAGAGGAAACGGTGACGGAGCGGTTTGCCGCGGACGGCGAGCGCGGGGAGGTGCTGCGCGTCTCTTTGCGGCGGGAGCAGCCTGGCGAACACAAGCTGGAGCTGACGCTGGATGACGGGCGCAAGGATGTGCTGATCTGGAACGTGCTGGAGCCGATCGACCGCATTCTGGAGAAGCGGGCTGAATGGCTGTGCCGGAACAATTACGATCCCGCGGGGATTGAGGGCAGACCGCACGCTTTTTTGCCGCTGTCCAACCAGGGCGAATCTTTGGGTAAGCTGGCTTTTTTGCTGATGAAAAACAGCTTGGCGGTCCCGGCCCCTGAGCAGGTGGCCATAGCCGAAGCCTCGGCGGTAATGGACATGAAAAACCATTGGTTCGAAGGCGGCGATTTCTCCCGGCCGCGCGTTTTGTACGGGACGTTTTACCGGATTTTCGATCTGGATTACATCGCCCATGTGTTTTATTTGCTCTCCCGGATGGACGCGGCGCTGCTAAAGCTCCATCCGCCGCAAACGTACCTGGCGTGGGCCGCCGAAGTTTTGTGCGTGCGGTTGGATCCGCAATGCCACGAGGGACAGCGGGAAAAAAACGAGACGGGCTTAAACGGCGTATTTACTATGTACGTTCAAGACCTGCTGGCGGATTTGGCGGCCGCCGGCCTGACCGGGGAGCTTCGCCGTTTGCAGGCGCTGTGGGAAGCGTTCGGAAGCCGGCTCAAGCGGAATGTCCGGCAGTTTGCCGGGGCTGTCACCGAGCATTTTTACGACAATGCGGGGTTCGGTCCGACCTGCGAAACGCTGCTGCGCGTCGGCATGACCAGCGAGGGGGAGCAGTATGCACGGCTGATTTTGGCCAACATCGGCTTCAGCAACGATTACCGGGCGCAAAATCCGGACCGCTGGTGGGAAGCGTTGTCTTATATGATTCACTCCCTGTGGGGCGGTTTGGTCGCGGCTTCGGCGCGGACGGCTTACGAGCACTTGGGCGACCCGCAGTATCTGGAAGCGGCATACCGGGCCAGCATGGCCGTTTTTAACTGCTACGACTGGAACGTGGTGTCGACGCCGCGCCGCCTGCAGCCGGGTGAAGCCGCTTCGACCTACAGCGTCGCCGCCCCCAATCTGAACATGCCGTCCCTGTCGCGCAACCGGTTCGGCCAATCGGTGTTCCGGGACGCGAGCGACCCGTTGTTTGCGCGCTTGTTCGCGAATGCTTCGGGCGACGACTGGGACATGGGCGAGGAACTGGTGGCGTATCTGCTCGGGTTCGGCACGACCGCTTATTTGTACCGCGATGAGCAGGGGCGGCTTCGCTGCGCCAACGGCTGCTTGACGCGTGATGGGGATGGGGATGGGGATGGGGATGGGGATGGGGATGGCTGGCTTATCACCAGCTACGCCGCATACCCACGGCAAATCGTGATGCGGGAGGAAGGGCTGGTGCTGCGGGCGCAGCCGGGCGAGGCGCTTCGGCAAGCGCGATATTGCGATGGCCAGCTAGTGCCGTTGTTGTGAGTTTAGCCAGAACGTGGGGCGGGAGAGTAAGCTTGATAACAGAACTCCCGTCTTCTGTGTTTTTCGTCCTGATTGGATATATCCAATGGATTTGGAAATTCAATGGGAAATTAAGTGGCTTGATTGGAAATTTTCCAATAGAATAGTCTCAGTAGGGTGCAAACCAGGCCATTTGATCGAAATCTATTGGATATTTTCCAATGAGTGCTCAAAAATTTCGTCCGATTTCGTGAATCTATTGGATATTTTCCAATGAGGGGGGAAGGGCGGATAGGTTTGCCGGGAGCTCCGGTGCATGGTACGTGAAATTCACACTTAAATGAAGCAGCCGTCCCCAACCTGCCATAAGCGGAGGGACGGCTTTTTCCAGCGGTTACTGCATACTGCTCGTTTCGCCTTGGCTGTTCCGGCGGCTGTAGTAAAAAAACCAACAATCGTTCAGCAGCCGAATTTGACGGCGGTCTCTTTTGTTAAAGGCACGCATGATCTGATTGCTGAGCCAGTTAGGCAAGCGTATCTCCTCCTCCGGCAATCACCTTGGTATGTTTAGACTATGGGGCGAATCCCCAAGATGTGCACGTCCCGCCGGAAGAGGAAGCGAAAATCACGGCTTTTGATCACGAAGCGGATGCAAGGAAGCGGATTCGGCGTCGAATCTTGAATTCAGCCGGGCCTTCCGTTGCTCACGTACCCAAAACGTACGCTCCGCTACTCAGTCCCTGGCTTCATCCAACCTTCTCGGTGCTGAAAAGCCATGATTTTCGCCTCATTGGAAGAGGAAGCGAAAATCGCGGCTTTTGATCACGAAGTGGATGCTAAGGAGCGGGTTCGGCATTAAACCTCGAATTTAGTTTGCTTCTTCTTCCTCGTACCATTGTTCGAGTTGGGCCTGAAGGGCGCGGATTTCGGTCAGCAGTGAAATCAGCGGATAATTTTCTTCCCGGATGGAAGAAAAGGAGGCCTCGAGTTCATTAATATAATCCAGCCCGCTCGTAATCCGCAGTGATTCCTGCAGCAGCTCCAATCGGTCGCATTCGGCAATCGCGCGCGGCAGCGCCGGAACCTCCTCAGCCGTTAATTTGTCGATCTCCTTATTTAACCGCAAATTCAATGCGCTGAGCTGATAAGCATAGTCAGTCGGCATTTCCACGAATTTCAATTCCTGGCCTTGCTGTAAAATCACGTATCTCATCATGGACATCGCTTATGATCTCCTTTTCTATTAACCTACTTGACAGTGTAGCGTAATAGGAAGTTAAAATTCAAGTAGAAGTCCAAGCCGGTTTCCGGTGACGGCAACCCGCCGGGACGCGAGCAACAAGAAAGGAGAACCCGATGAACAACGACCAATTGCAAGCCTGGATAGAGCTTGTCTCGCTCCGTGATTTCGGCGTTCCTTTTCGCCACCAGGCCAGGTTTAACAGCCGGCTGCGCACGACCGGGGGGCGCTATTTTACGAAATCCCATGACATCGAAATCAATCCCGCTCAGCTCGCCGTTCATGGGCAAGAGGAAGTCGAGAAGATCATCAAACACGAGCTTTGCCACTATCATTTGCACTTGTCGGGACAAGGTTACCAGCATCGAGACCCGGAATTTAAGGCCCTGTTAAAAAAAGTGGGAGGAAGCCGGTTTTGCAACGCTTTGCCCGGAGATAAACAAAGAAAAACTTTACCCCACCGCTTCAAGCTGGTTTGCGCCCAGTGCGGCATGGAGTACCTCCGTAAACGCCGCGTGGATCCAAACCGCTACCGCTGCGGAAAATGCGCCGGCCGGCTGCGCTTAACCGCGCTCCCCGGCAAATAAGCGGAACATGTGTCCGTTATGTGGTATACTTTGATCATATAGCGAAAGAGGAGGCGAAAATCACGGCTTTTGATCACGAAGTGGATGCTAAGAAGCGGGTTCGGCGTCGAATCTTGAATTCAGCCGGGCCTTCCGTTGCTCACGTACCCAAAACGTACGCTCCGCTACTCAGTCCCTGGCTTCATCCGACCTAAAGCGTTTTGAAAAAACGCACATCGGAAGCGTACGCTTCGGTGCTGAAAAGCCGTGATTTTCGACTTTATTTGAAAGAGGAGTGATCGAAGATGGCCCAGTCCAAAGCCAAAAAGTTGCGCAACAAGCAAATCCGCGAAGGGAAAAGAAACCCTGAACTCAGCCGAAGTCCGTTTGCTTTCACGGATATGAGGACCCGTAAAACGAAAACGAAGCTGGAACAAATGAACAAACCAAAATATAAGAACCACGCTTTCGCTTATGGAGACGATGGTTCTTTTTATTTTTTCGGAGAATCGGTGTTTTTGGCAATGGTGAAAAAAATTTCATAACGTTCCGCATCCGGAGATTTTTTATCGTCCTGGTGTTGTTCGCAGAAATCATTGATCCATTGAAATAATTCCTCCGCTTTTTCTTTCGTCAAAAAAACGCTGGGACTCGTCAACTGTGCTGAAGGCGGAGCGAGCCTGGAGGCCTTCAGAAAGCGCTGCTTGCTTTCATCGTAAAGGTGGGTTAGCAGTTTTTCCGTCTCGGATTGAAAGACCTGCTGGATCGCCTCATCCATCTCGCTTTTTCTAATGTGGATTTGCCCTTTAAAAGGCTCGAAATATTTGGCCGTAATGCCGTTGACCAGTTTGGTGTCCACCAGTTGCAGCAGACCGATGCTCTCCAGTTTTTTGGCGTGATAGTATACTTTGGCAGGCACCTCCCGCATCACATCCGCCACTTCCTTGATCGTCGCCGGACGGTTCAACCGCAGAAATTCATTCATGATCTGCATGCGATATGGGTCCGAATATATGCGGATTTCCTCCAACGTGTTCAGTTCCTTGATTTCCATGTGCACGCACCCCGCGTTAAGACTAGAGCCAGCTATATTTTTCCGTACAATTTAGTATAGCTTATCTGTGAGAATGCGCAAAGCCGCTAGCGATTCGTCAAATGCTCATAAACTTTCGCTGTTTCAACAGGTAAACGACAGGCAGAAGCAGGCAAATACCAAAAACGAGATAAAGCCGGTGGACCAGCATCCATTCCCCCATCACGCCCGCCAAGGCGCTTCCCAGCGGAATCGCACAGGTGCAGACCAAATTGTTAAGAGCGCCTACTCTTCCCAGCAGTTCTTTTGGTACCGATTCCATGAAATACGTCGTGGCCGGGGTATTGATTAAAGAGATGGCCAAGCCCATGCCAAAACAGCAAGCGGCAGCCGGGTAAAGCGGATGTAACGGCCAAATAGCGGGTACATACAACAAAGCATAGTTGCTTCCCAGCAGGCAGTAACCGGTGATGATGAGTTGGCTTTTTTTAAAGTTATCGCCCTTTTTGCCGATCCATAACCCGCTCGCGATCATCCCGATGATCAAGCTAATGCCCAACAAACTGAGACCTTCTGGGCCGGACCGTAAAATTTCGTTAACATATACCGCATTCAGCACATTGTACGGCGATAGGCAAAAGTTCACATAAGCTGCCGTGAAAATGATGATTAGGATAAGTTTATTCGCTCTAAGGTAGCGCAGGCCTTGCTGAATTTCTTGAAAAAAGGAGCTGTTTGCTTGGTTTGTCGGAGGAAGGGAGTCAGGTGAGATGCGAATGAATGCGAGAAGCGCCGCAGCGGCCATGAAGGTAAGTCCGTCGATTAAAATCGCATGCGATATTCCCCAGTAGGCGATGATGCCGCCGGCCGCTGCCATGCCAGCCAGTTCAGCGACCCTTGAGGCGGAAGTGCTGATGGAGTTGCCGCGGAGCAGTTTTTCCTTGGGAAGAAGCTGCGGGACTAGAGCCATTTCGGCAGGGGAGGTGAAGCATTCCAGCGTTGAAATCAACAAGGTAAAAATGTACAGATGCCACGGAGCCAGAAGCCCTTTCCAATACATCAAAGCCGTGAGGGTGACGAGGATTCCCCGGCCCAGGCAGGTTGCAACAATAACAATCTTTTTGGGCCACCGGTCCACCAGGGTTCCCGCAAAAAAGCTGAACAGCAAGTTGGGCACATAATTCAAAGCGAATAGGGTACCCATTAAAACCTTAGACCCCGTTAGCATATAAACCATCCAGCTGTAGGCAATGGAATCGATCGAATCTCCAAACCGGGAAATGACGCGTGCAAGGAGGAGATACGTAAACGGTTTGCTTACCAGCAGATCGGCCTTTAAACTACCTAATCCTTTTCTTTTGACCAGGACTTTCTCGCTCATGGCACCCACCTCTGAAAAATAAACTCAACGTAAAAATAATTTTAACGTTGAGTTTATTTTATTGGTTATCCAGCGGATTGCAATAGTTATTTTCCGTGGCTTGTCCTATGGGGAACAATCACTAAATCTTGACTTCACCGCCTAATCGTGATAAATTTATTGATGTTCTCACAATTTATAATGTTCCCTGATAGCTCAGTTGGTAGAGCACTCGACTGTTAATCGAGTTGTCACAGGTTCGAGTCCTGTTCGGGGAGCCATATTCTTGGAGAGATACCCAAGTGGCTATAAGGGGACCCTCTGCTAAGGGGTTAGACTGCGTAAGCGGTGCGAGGGTTCGAATCCCTCTCTCTCCGTTTCGAAATACATCGTTTAAAGAACCTTCCGTTAATCCGGGAGGTTCTTTTTATGCAGAGGGGCGGGAAACCTCAATTGGAGGGTTCGTCTGGAGGGTTCATCGTCGGGCATAAGCTTCGGGAGGATTTCGCCGCAGTCTCGAACGAAGTGAGAGTATTCTATCCCTATCCCTTTCTTACCGACGCTAACGGTTGTCACCCGCGCTTATTTGCGCGAAAAAGCGGTGGTTTCTTTTTTAACGGATGCAATCGCACTTATTTAGGTGAAAACACCCCATTACTGTCGATAAAACGGGTAATAGGCTCGCTGGCAACCGTTACATTTTGTATCCGCTCGTTTTTGCTCAAATAGCATCGCTCACAACCGTTGGATTTTTTTCGCCTTCTTTTAGGCTATTATACTTATCAAATTCCCGTAGTTTCTTTCAAATGGAAATTTAAAATTAGGGGTTGCAAGGCTCTAGTGTTTTTGCTATACTCAATTTTGTCGCTGCTTCCGAGCGGCATGAGACTGTGGCCCGTTGGTCAAGGGGTTAAGACACCTCCCTTTCACGGAGGTAACAGGGGTTCGAATCCCCTACGGGTCACCATTTTCTTAACATATGAATATGCGGTCGTGGTGGAATGGCAGACACGCTATCTTGAGGGGGTAGTGGGCGTACGCCCGTGGAGGTTCGAGTCCTCTCGACCGCATCTGAATTGCAGAAAGAACCTTGCTGAACGCAAGGTTCTTTCTGCATAACCAGAGGTGATCAGAATCTAAAAAATCATCAGAAATCCGCGAACAACAGCGATCGTAAGAACATTTCACACGACTGCCCTGATCCGTACAATCAATAGTTCAACTTATATAGCATCACGCCCCGGAAATACCGTGATCAGCTGCGGGGGAGAAAATAGCGGAACTCTACGGTCTTATTTTCGGGCAGTGAGCCTGTTGATCACCATTAACGGAATTTTTTGTCCTTATTTTCCAATGGACGGTGGGAAAACGAGCCGTTTCCCTGAGATTCGAGAAAATAACGACATAAATTTCCTCTATTTCACTCAACATGGGGGATAGCGCCGAAATAGCGACATTTTTTTCCGTTATGTTCTCATATGTTCACCCCCTGAGTTTCAACAGGCTAACTTTGGCAGTTTTATCTACCTTGTTCCACAAGTGGAACCGCCAACTACAATTCCAGCAGGTGATTCAAAGCGTAAGCCACGCCGTGGTGATTGTTATCGCGCGTGACCATGGTGCTTAATTGCTTGATTTCATCGACCGCATTGCCCATCGCAATGCTTGTCCCGGCTACGTGAAACATGGAAATATCGTTATAGCTGTCGCCGATCACGACGGTATCGGCCATAGGGACTCCCAGATGTTCGGCCATAAAGCGCAAGGCGCTCCCTTTATCGGTTTCGGTGGAGATGATTTCCAGGGTATGATCGGCGGAGGATGTCGTGTGAAGATGGTCCTGCTCGCCGAAGTGCTTGCGGATCCGGCTTAGCTTGGCTTCGTCAAAGGTAAATACCAGCAGCTTATAGACCGTCGCCCCGCGCTCCAGCAGCTGCAAAGGGTTTTCGATCTGTTGAAAACCAAATTGGATAAATTGGATTTGGGCGCTTTTCCACAATCGCTCGCGGCTGGCCGCAGGATTGGCGCTTAACAGCACATCCATTTCCGCCTGCAGCTTCTGCTCCCCGCCGCAAGGGGAATAAATCGCCTCAGGGCAGAATATTTCAAAATAAACTTGCTGCTCCAGCAAATATCGTACCGCGTCCAGGGCCGTGGCTTCTCCAATCGGTGTTTCCCGCAACAACTGCCCGCGTTCGTCATAAACGGCGGCTCCGTTAAAACCGATGGTCGGGATAGCCAGATCGCCTGTCAACCCTTTAGCATCAAAGCTGGCGCGGCCGGTGCACAGGGTTACAGTGTGGCCTTTGGCGGCCGCTTGGCGAATCGCGTTCAGCCCCTCGGCGCTCGGCTTGCTTTCGGATGTCAGCAGCGTACCGTCCAAATCAACGGCGATTAATTTTTTCATGAATGGTTTCCTCCTAACCCGAATGTTTCTCTTTTTTCGGTTTTGTATGTCCTGTCTTCCTATAAAAGTATAGTTTATGAAATGCATTTCAGGTCAACAGGCCCCGGCACGCGATCATTTCGGCAATATGCTTGAGATGCAATCGGGACAAATGTCATGGGTACATTCGGCATGGGGATGCTTTTGCAAATAAGCTTCGAGCGATAAAATAAGGGCAGTCATGGAGACCTATTAAGTCCTTTAAGGCGCTGTGCTAAGATATAAGCAGTCTGTGAGCTTCAAAAACCCAATCTGTGCGCGAAACACGCAGGAATAATAGCTTTTATTTTATCCCAACTTAAATGCGAGATGATTACGGTGTTACGGGAAGGTTGGAGAAGAAGTTGTCAATCTACGAACGTATTGAACTGCTGATTAAAAATGCGGGTTTGACCAAAAAGGCGTTTTGCTTGAAGCTTGGGATCAGCACGGGGAATTTGGGAGACTGGAAACGCGGGAAGTCAACGCCGAGTTCGAATAAGCTGATCGAAATTGCGGATTTTTTTGACGTAAGTCTGGATTGGCTCATGATTGGACGGGAAAAACCGGCTTCCGCCGTAAACGAGGGCAAAGCCCAATATACGGTTCGGGACGGGGACTGGGAGGCCTTTGCAGCAACGCTGTCGGAATCGGAACGGGCTTTCGTTCGGGAATATATTGAATTTGCTCGCTTCAGGAAACAACGGGGAAAGCATCCTGGAAAATAATTCCGCTTTACTTTTAAGCGCCGCGAAGATATAATATTAATGTTCGTTTCTAAATTATTCGCGGTCGTGGTGGAATGGCAGACACGCTATCTTGAGGGGGTAGTGGGCGTACGCCCGTGGAGGTTCGAGTCCTCTCGACCGCATCATAAACAAAAACTATTGGAGACATATATGTAAAAGGCGTGATTCCTTACAGGGAGTCCGCCTTTTTTATTTTTTTGCGAAAAATAACATTTACCCGATCTGACCGTTATACAACCGAAAGGAGGTGCAGAATGGGGCCCGGGCAGCTTCATGAAATCCTTCAACGCAAATGCGGAGAAATCCGCATGTACTTAATCCGTTTGGGCGCCACTGCAGCCGACGCGGAGGATGTTGTACAAGAAACGTTATATAAGGCACTTCTTTATATGGAAGCCATTGACGAGAACAAGTTCAGCGCATGGATGTACAAGGTGGCAATCAACCGATATTTCGATTTATGCCGCCGTGAAAAGCGGTATGGCTATCAGGCCGAAATTCCCGACTTTCAAGCGCCGGAAAAGGACTGGCCGGAGGAACGGTTGCTGCGACAGGAGCAACAAGAAGAGATCGCGCGGACGCTGGCGGAGCTTAAGCCGCTGCACAGGCAGCTTATTTTGCTGAAATACGAGATGGAGCTGTCGTACCAAGAAATTGCTGATCTGCTGGGAATGACGCAGGAAGCCGTAAAAGCCACACTGTTTCGCGCTCGGCAGCAGTTCAAGAACAGATACGGAGGCGAATAAACAAAAATGAAGAATCCATGGGAAGAAGACGACAAGCAATTAGGTAAGGTAATTAAAAAGGCCAAGCGGAAAACTTTGATTCGAAACATCCTCATTTCGCTCATTGCGAGTATCATGGCAATCTTCCTAGTACAGTTTGGCGCGCTTCAATTAACCTACCGGGCGTCAGACAAAGCGCTGAAAGAGGAATGGCTGCATATGTCGCTGACGAGCCCTAATGAATACGAGTCGGGCTATTCCGATCAACGGGGATTTTTATCGGGCGCGCTTGAAATTTCAAGCTACAAAATCGTGGAAGGCGTGCCCATCCCTTGGGGAAACCGTGTGACAGAATATAAGGTGCCCGGATTTCCAAAATTTACGGGATTGGGCGGAGGCGGGGGGAACTTGACTGTGGTCGACTCTAGAATGGAAGCGCAGAGTTTCATGTATTACCGTCAGTACAACGATTTTAACGGACAACGAGAACTGATGTTTTATGTGCCCGGCGTGGATTATAACGGGAAAATATTAAACGACCTCGAAATTGTTGGGAACATAGGAACGAATAAGGTGGCGGAAATGGCCATTTCCTTTGACAAGGATTACTCCTTTGACGAGGTGCGTGCCATGCTGCCTGCGGAAGTGACGCAGATGTGGTATTGGGTCGACACTTATAATAATCGGCAAACCTTTAATTTCAAGCCGTTTAAAGATGAACGGGGCGAAACCAGCTATCCGCTCCCAATGACGAAAACTTACAATGTTTATGGTTTTGGCGTACGGCCCGATTGGGATCAAGCCGAGGCCGGTGTGTTTCTGCAAAATCTGCAACTTGGCATAGCACAAGGAGGCCGTTACGCCAAGGAATACGAACGCATCTATAGCTATCTCAAAAAGGACAAAAATGAACCGGATAAAAATGATGTGCGTATACTTGGTGCTGTTGTCACCGGCACAGCAGAGGAACTGCAAAGCCTGCGGGGACAGACTTACGTAAGAGCGGCCGTGCTGGGGGCGATTGCCGAAAAATATTAGGCCCCAGGAGCTTCCCGGTAGTTAACGGGGAGTTCTTTTTTTGCTAAAATAAATCCACCAAAACCAATGATTGTTTCTATAGAACCGGCGCTATTTTTTTCTATAATGAGTGTAAGTTACCTAAAAAGGTCAGACGCAATTCATCGGCTTAACCGGGAGGGATAACATGAGAATACTGGTTGTGGATGATGAAGCCAGACATCGGAGGGGCATGTTTCATTTACTTCGCTCGATTCGCCCCGATTATGAGGTGGCTGTAGCCAAAAACGGGTTGGAGGCGCTGGAGGCGATTCGGTTGCAGGAGACCGATATTGTCCTGACGGACATACGGATGCCGGGGATGGACGGGCTTGCCTTTCTTGAGAACTTGAGCGATATCGCCAAGCGGCCCAAAGTGATCATTTTATCAGCTTATAATTTGTTCGAATACGCGCAAACCGCGCTTCGCCATGGGGCAAATGATTATTTGCTGAAGCCGGTGGATACCGACAAGGTGGAAGAGGTACTGCTAAGACTTGAGGCGCAAATGGCACTGGAAACCCGAAAGGATACGGAGACAGAAAAAGAGCAAATCCTGATGGACTGGCTCAAGGGCACCCTTGAACCGGAGATATTCCGAAATAGCGATGCAGAAGTGGCTGAAATGGCCGATCAGTCCGGGCTGGTTGCCGTTACCGAATATTTGCCCGAGGACCATGTTCCAAGCCGGGAGGACGAGAAGAGATTATGTGACGATTTGCAGGACGCATGGTCGGCATTTGGCCTGGCCCGGTCATTTATCGTCAAAGAGGCGGGGGAAGAACGGATCATTGCGGTGACGATCATCCGATGCGGGGGAACGGAAACGATCCATGCACAAAAAAGCGAAGCCAGGCTCGCGCTGGAAAAGCTGTCCCATCACTTCCGATATGCGGGAGGCCGTTTGGAGCATGCCGCCGGCCATTTTTGTAAGCGTTTGCTGAATGAAGGGCCTTCTTCTTACCGAGCGTCGCTTGCGGCTTTGCGATTTGCGTTTTATGACAAATGGAACGGGATCGTTATTCCGGAGGAACGGGCCACGGGCGCCGTTAGTCCGTTTGAGCTGGATCATGAGCGATTGTATGCGGCCCTTTGCGGTCAGCAGGCCAAGCATGCGCTCGTTCTTTGCCGCTCCGCTTTCGACCGGCTGGCGGGCGAGGGGTGGACCGAACCGGCCGTTGTGAAAGACAGTGCCGCCTTAACTCTAATGCTGCTGAAGAGCCGCTGCCGGGAGCTGCTGGACCGGGATACCTCCGGGCGTTTGAGTGAAGCGGCAACCAAGGAAATCCCCGCGTGTGAGACGTACTATGCGCTCCTGTCCATATTGGAGGCCAGGCTGCTCGAAGTACATCGTGTGCTGCAAGGAAAAAAGCGGGGAAGGGGCGAGTATGTCGCGGAAGCCTGCATCCGGATCATACGGAGCCGTTACATGGAGGACTTGACGCTCGAAAATGTGGCGGAGCAGTTTTATTTCAACCCGTCTTATTTCAGCACCATGTTTAAGAGCCACACCGGCCGGACTTTCTCCGAATACTTGACGGATACGCGGATTACCCGGGCCAAAGAGCTGCTGTCCGACCCGGCATGCACGTTGAAAATTTATGATGTCGCCGAACAAAGCGGGTACCGGGATACCAAATATTTTAGCCGCATTTTTAAAAGAACCGTGGGGGTTTCCCCGGAGGCTTACCGCCATAAATCACTGGAGAACCTTCGCCAATGAAGCTGAGAACCCGGTTGTTGACCAGCTACCTGATCCTCATTTTGCTGCCGCTCATTATCATCGGCATTTTATTCTACAGGACCGGCCTGCAGGTCGTTACGAAGCAGGCGCAGGATAACGTCTACGAGATCGTTAAGAAAAACAACGAGGTGTTGGATGGAAAGCTGAAACAGATCGAGAATGACAGCGTGACGTTGTTTGCCGACAAGGAGCTGCTGGATATTTTCAACCGGCTGGATTCCGGCAAGCAGGAGGAACTGCTGATGGCCGACCGCAAAATATCGCTTATACTCGGGCGGCATTTCGCCCAAAACGAAGATTTGTATACGTATCAAATCTGGACGACTTACTATACCTTCGGTCCGCAACGAAATATGCCGCAAGGAGATCCGACCCGGACGAAAATTTATCGGGCGGCCAAACAGGCCGGAGGCAGAATGGTCTGGTATCCGACCTATGATTTTGTCGAGATGTTTGAACAACCGTGGCTGTCGGATGCGGAAAATTACGATTACCGTTACTTATTCACGGCCACCCGGCTGCTTAATTTCTCCCACTTGGACAACACTTCGATGAAAAATCTGGATCCCGAAGTAGAGCGTCCGGTGCTGGCGATCAGCCTGAAGGCCGATTTGTTCCGCACTTTGTTTGAACGCAGCATTCCGGAGAAGTCGGAGTACATGGTGATGACTCCAGACGGAAATATTGTAGCGCATTCCGACGCAGAGCAGGTGACCGCTCGCTTCACCGAAGACTGGGCCCGCCCGCTGCTGGCCAGCGGAACCGGGACGCAGCGGATCACGCTGAACGGCCAGAATATGATCGTCTGCTTCGATCGTTCGGAAATCACCGGCTGGTTGTCCGTCGTTGTCATTCCGGAGGCCGTACTGGTCCGGGAAATCGTGCCGACGATCCTGTTATCCACCTTGACGCTGGCCATCGTGCTGGGAGCGGTCGCCATTACGCTGGCTTTCCTTGTCGTCGGCAGGATTACCGGGCCGATCAAGAAAGTGCTCGTGGCCATGCGGTTTGTCGGCGAAGGAGACTTCCATATGCAGATCGAACCGGCGGCCAACGACGAGCTGGGAGTCCTGATCCGGAAATTCAACAATATGAACAGCCGCATTCAGAAGCTGGTTACGGAAAACTACGAAATCAAGCTGAAGGAGCAGCAAGCGGAAATACAGGCGTTAAACCTGCAGATGAATCCCCATTTTCTGTACAACACCTTAAACATCATGAACTGGGTGGCGATCGAAAACGGCCAGAAGGAATTGAGCAGGATGCTCGTTTGCTTGTCCAGCATGCTGCACTATACCACCCGCAAAGATTGGGACGCCGTAGAGCTTTCGGGAGAAATCGAATGGATGAAAAATTATTTCTATATAATGTCCGTCCGGTTCGAGGGAAAGTTTGAGGTGATGTACGACATCGATCCCGAGCTGTACCGCTTCAAAGTACCGAAGCTGCTGTTTCAGCCGTTTGTGGAAAACGCGCTTATCCACGGTTTTAACCAGTTGGAGGAGGGCGGCCGCATCACGATTGTCGGCAGCCTGGAAAACGGCAGCAGGCTGTTTCGCATAACGGATAACGGCTGCGGTATCGAAGAGGAGGAACTGGCAAGGATCGTGGCAGGCGAGACTGCGACGGTCGGGATCAAAACCATGATCTCCCGCATCAGGCTCCGGCATGGGGAGCAATACGGCTTATCGATTGCCTCATCGCCCGGAATCGGGACCACGGTAACGATCCGTTTGCCGGGCATCGTCGAAGAATAGTCCACCAAACCTAAGAATAATCCGATTTTGTGAGCGCCTTCATGCTGATATAGTTGAGGCATCATATACTGCAGCTATGAATCGATCGAGGCGAGAATGAGAGGGG
Source organism: Paenibacillus macerans (assembly GCF_023715465.1). Taxonomy (GTDB): domain Bacteria; phylum Bacillota; class Bacilli; order Paenibacillales; family Paenibacillaceae; genus Fontibacillus; species Fontibacillus macerans_A. The sequence goes on along the minus strand of NZ_JAMBOE010000004.1, from coordinate 92,785 downwards.
TTATGAAGAATGAAGCTGAAAAGGAAATCACTACCCGTTCTATTGGTCCTTTTGTTGATGATGGCCGGTTTGTTGTCCGCCTGCTCCGGTGGAAGCGGGGGGGATACCGGCGCGAACGCAGGCGCGGAAAGCTCGGCGTCCCCGGATTCCGGTTCGAAGGAACCCGTAACGTTAAGGTTGACGTTTTGGGGCAGCCCCGGCGAGGTGGAAGCTTACCAAAAGGCGGTTGATCGCCTACGAGTCACGCATCCCCATATCAATGTCAAGCTGGAGAACATACCGTCGGATTACGATGCCAAATTAACGACGATGGTGGCCGGGAACGAGGAGCCGGACGTGGCGATGATGGAGTCGGCTTCGATCGCCTTTCCGCTGGCCGAGGAGAACAAGTTTCTGAACCTGCAGCCGCTTCTGGACGCGGACGGTCAGTTTGGCCCCGACCGGCTGGTGCCCAACATTTCCTATTATTCCGAACTGGGCAATATGATCGGCATCGGACCCGGCCCGGAGACGTTTTCGTTGTATTATAATGTCGACCTGTTCAAGGAAGCGGGCGTCGAACCGCCTCCGTCCAAAGCGTCGGAAGCCTGGAGCTGGGAGGAATTCGTCGATGCCGCCAAGCGGCTGACTTTGGACGAAAACGGCAACAACGCCACGGAGAGCGATTTCAACCCGAAAAAAATCAAGCAGTTTGGCGTGAGCGGCGCCAACGGCTGGTGGGGCGCCTGGTCCAATTTCGTCTTCAGCAACGGCGGCGACTTTGTCTCCGAAGACGGTAAGACGTTTGGTCTGAATCGGCCGGAAGCGGTGGAGGCGCTGCAAAAGGTCGCCGATCTGATCAACGTCCATCACGTTGCGCCGTCGCCGGTGCAAGCCAAAAATGTGCCGAGCACCAACGTGGCCTTGCAAACTAAAAAGGTAGCGATGGTGATCGACGGGCAGTGGGCGAACTTCGACCTGAGCAAAACGGGGGTTAATTACGACGTGGCCCCGCTGCCGGTCTTCAAGCAACCGGTGACGACCGTCGTATGCGCCATGTTTTCGATTTTCGAATCGACCGAACATCCGGAGGAAGCTTGGGAACTGGTCAAAGCGCTGCTTGATCCGGAAGGGTCGCTGGAACTGAACCACCAGGGGCTGTGGATGCCTGCTCTCAAAGACTGGTACGTGCAGCCGGACCTGATCGGCAAATGGACGGCCGATTCGAAGGGACGCACGCCCGGTTATAAGGATGCGGTGATCGACATGATGCTGAATTACAGCCATCAATCGCCGACCGGTTATGTAAAGAACTTCAACAAAATTATGGATGCGGTCACTCCGGCTTTGGATAAGCTGTGGCTTGGCGAACTGACTGCTCAGGAAGCGATGGACTCGGTCGCAGTCAAGGCGCAGGCGCAGGTACAAGGACGCCGCGACATTGAGTAATCAAAGGTCAACCAAGGAGGACCACATGACAACCGACATCCGCTTGCAAACGCAACCCGCCCCAAGCCCTGCGATTCGTTCCAAGGAACGGAAAGCTTTGTTGTACGGACTGTTGTTCACGCTGCCGGCCACGCTGGGATTTATGATTTTTACGGCGGGGCCGATGATCGCCAGCTTTTTCTTGAGTTTGACCGATTACAGCGTCTTTAAAGAGGTGGCCGGTTGGGTCGGATTCGAGCATTATGCCCGCTTATTGTCCGGTGGTGACGAACTGTTTGCCAAATCGCTGGGGGTCACGTTCTATTTCGTTTTCCTGAAGGTTCCGGCGACCATTTTGGTATCACTGGGCATTGCGCTGCTGCTCAACATGAACGTAAAGGGCCGCTCGATCTTCCGGACGATCGTGTATTTGCCGAGCATCGTACCTGCGGTGGCCACAGCGATGATCTGGATGTGGCTGCTGAATCCCGATCTTGGACTTATCAATCAGCTGCTGAGCGCGCTTCACCTGCCGACGAGTTCTTGGCTATATGCCGAAAGCAGCGTCATCCCTTCCGTGGTGCTGACTACGATGTGGGGCATCGGCGGCACGGTTGTGATTTTCCTGGCCGGGTTAAGCGGGATTCCGGACCAGTATTATGAGGCGATCGATGTCGATGGAGGAGGCTGGTGGCATAAACTGCGCCATATTACGATTCCCCTCGTCAGTCCGACGATTTTTTTCAATACGGTCATGGCGATCATCGGTTCTTTCCAGGTATTTAACGAGGCGTATATTCTTACCCAGGGCGGCCCGAACAACGCCAGCTTGTTCTACATCTTTTATTTATGGCGCACGGCGTTTCGGGATACGGAAATGGGATACGCTTCCGCGCTGGCGTGGATCATGTTCGTGATCATCATGGTGTTTACGCTATTTGTGTTCCGGACGGCCAAGTCCTGGGTGTATTATGAAGGGGAGGAGCGTTCATGAGAACCTCGAGGCTTAAGAAATGCTTGGCTTATGCGGCTTTGTCCCTGATTTCGGCGATGTTCCTGATCCCGTTCGTCTGGATGGTTCGCAGCTCCTTGATGGATTTGGCGCAAATCTTCGTTATGCCGCCGGTGTGGATCCCGCATCCGGTCAAATGGGACAATTTCGTGCGGGCGCTGACGATATTGCCTTTTGATCGTTTTTTTCTGAATACGGTCATTATCGTCCTGTTCTCCGTCGCAGGCACCGTGCTTAGCAGTTCGGTCGCGGCCTTCGGATTTTCCCGCATTTCGTGGAAGGGCCGCAACATGGTCTTCGGGATCCTGTTGTCGGCCATGATGCTGCCGGGCGCAGTCACCTTGATCCCAACCTTCCTGGGGTGGAGAACGTTGGGGTTCTACGATACGTACCTGCCCCTCATTTTGCCGGCATTTTTTGGGGGCGGGATTTTTAATATCTTTTTGCTTCGGCAATTTTACATGACGATTCCGCGCGATTTTGACGAGGCGGCGGTGGTGGACGGCGCAGGTTATTTTCAGATTTTTGTCCGGATCATATTTCCGCTCAGCCGCTCCGCGGTTATCGTGGTGTCCCTGTTCACGTTTCTGGCGGCTTGGAACGACTTTTTCGGTCCATTGATCTATTTGAAATCCAACGAGAAATTCACGCTGGCGCTTGGCCTGCAAATGTTCCAGGGCGCCTACACCTCGCAATGGGATTTGCTGATGGCCGCCTCGGCCGCTGTCGTGCTGCCATGCGTTGTCGTATTCCTGATCGGGCAAAAATATTTCCTCGAGGGCATTACGCTAACCGGGTTAAAAGGGTAATGCCGGGCAGGATACGGAGGGAACTGTACAATGAGTCCACATCAGCTGAAAATGCAGAGCTGGAGGAGCGTTTCTTTTAACCAGGTAGGTCTCGCGGATGGCTACTGGGGACCGCGCTTGGAGGCGCTGAGCCGTGTCACGCTGCCGGCCTGCCTGGCCCAATGCGAAGCGACGGGCCGGATTTCGAATTTCGCCAAAGCCGGCGGCTTGGAAAGCGGCGAACACCAGGGAATGTATTACGATGATTCCGATGTTTACAAGGTGCTGGAAGGGGCTGCTTACTCGTTGATGATAGTACGCGATGAGCGGCTGGAAGCGGAGATCGACCGCATTATCGATCTGATCGCTGCGGCGCAGGAGGAAGACGGTTATTTGTCGACTTACTATACACTGACGGCGCCGGACAAAAAATGGACCGACATGGAGAAGCATGAGATGTATAACGGCGGTCATTTGCTGGAAGCGGCCGTTGCCTACTACGAAGCGACAGGCAAACTCAAGCTGCTGGACGTCGCCTGCCGCCTGGCCGATCATTACGACCGGTTGTTCGGGCCCGGGAAACGCCACTGGGTCGAAGGCCATGAGGAAATCGAGCTGGCGCTGGTCAAGCTGCACCGGGTGACCGGCGAAGCGCGTTACCTGAAGCTGGCCCGGTGGCTGCTGGAAGAGCGGGGGCACGGGCACGGTGCCGGAGAGATTTGGGAGAAGGAGGATTGGGGACAGGCTTATTGCCAGGATGACGTTCCCGTTCGGGAGATCCGGCGGGTGACCGGCCATGCGGTTCGGGCGATGTATTTGTACACGGCGATGGCCGACGTGGTAGGCGCCGCCGCCGATTCTTCCTATGCCGAGGCGCTGCAGCACGTGTGGGCGCATACGGTGGAACGCAATATGTATGTGACCGGCGGCATCGGGCCATCGCGGCACAATGAAGGATTTACGACGGACTATGACTTGCCGAACGAAAGCGCGTATTGCGAAACCTGTGCCGCGATCGCCCTGGTATTCTGGAATCACCGGATGAATCTGCTGTACGGCGATGCCAAATATGCCGACGTGGTGGAGAAAGCAATGTATAATGGCGTGCTGTCGGGGATTTCCCTGTCGGGAGACCGGTTTTTCTATGAGAATCCGCTTGCTTCACAAGGGAACCATCACCGGGTCGAGTGGTTCCATACGTCCTGTTGTCCGACCAATTTGGCCCGGTTCCTGCCTTCGGTCGGCGGGTACGCTTATGCCGTGACGGACCGCGGCCTGGCATGCAATTTATTTATGGGCGGCCATGCGGAAATTACGCTGGAGAGCGGCAATCCCGTGAAGCTGGAGATGGAGACCGGCTATCCCTGGGACGGCGGCATTCGCTTGACGGTTCATCCCGGCAAAGACGAGGAGTTTCCTGTGTTGCTCCGGATACCGGGCTGGTGCAGGAGCTATCAGGTGGCCGTAAACGGAACACAGGTCAGATCTGCGGATGTGACAGTTCATCAAGGGTACCTTGTCCTTGAACGAAAGTGGACCGCGGGCGACTTGATCGAATACCGGCTGGATATGTCCGTGCAGGTCGTGCGATCGCGGCCCGAGGTCGAAGCGAACCGCGGCCGGATCGCTTTTCAGCGGGGACCGCTGGTTTACTGCTTGGAGCAGGAGGATAACGGCGATTTGACGTACGATGATTTTTTCGTTTCTGCAAAAACGGCATTTTCCGCCGAACACCGGGATGATATATTGGGGGGCGTGACGTTGATCTACGGCCAAGATCGGACCGGTGCTCGCTATACCTTCATCCCTTATTATGCTTGGGAAAACCGGAAACCGGGCTTTATGCAGGTATGGGTGAAAGAGCAAGATACGCCGGCGATTTACAATGTGTGAGTGCGGGCCTGACGAGTGGGCCTGAGAATGAAAGGGTGTGACAGCGATCATGAGAAAATCCGGAAATCCGCTGTTCCCGGGCTGGTATGCCGACCCGGAGGCAAGAATCTTCGCTGGACGGTACTGGGTTTATCCGACGTATTCCGATGTTTACGAAAAGCAAACTTTTTTTGACGCCTTTTATTCGGAGGACTTGCTCACGTGGACGAAAGCGGAGCGGATTTTGGACCTTTCGGGTGTGGCTTGGGCCCGCAAGGCGGTTTGGGCGCCTTCGCCGATCGCGGCGGGCGGCAAGTATTATTTGTATTTCGCCGCCAACGACATCCAAAGCGACGCGGAATGGGGCGGCATTGGAGTGGCTGTCGCCGACCGGCCGGAGGGACCGTTCGCCGATCCTCTGGGCAAGCCGCTGGTTGAGCGATTCGTCTTTGGAGCGCAGCCGATCGATCCGCATATTTTTATCGATGACGACGGGACGCCTTATTTGTACTACGGCGGCTGGGGGCACTGCAATGTCGTGAAACTGAAGGCCGATATGATCAGCCTGGACGCCCATGAAGACGGCGAGGTGTTCAAGGAAGTGACGCCTGCCGGTTATGTGGAAGGGCCCTGCATGCTAAAAAGAAATGGCCTGTATTATTTTATGTGGTCGGAGGGCGGCTGGGGCGGTCCTGATTACTCCGTCGCTTATGCCATTTCGGAAAGCCCGCTTGGCCCGTTCGACCGCGTGGAGAAAATCTTGTCCGCCGATCCGAACGTGGCGACCGGCGCCGGCCACCACGGTTTTCTGAACATTCCGGGCACGGACGAGTGGTACATCGTGTATCACCGGCGCCCCTTGGAGGAAACGGCGGCCAACCATCGCGCCGTCTGCATTGATCGGATGGAATTCCGCGCGGACGGCACGATCAAGCCGGTACAACTTACCTTTGAAGGCGTGGCAGGCCGCAAGCTGCCATCTCCGCCAGAGTAAGCATAAACTTGGGCAATCCTGAAATTTTTTACCAAACAAGAACAATGTTATAACATCGGGCTAATACTCCCCAATTAAACTTCTCTTTAGTTCGTCATTTTGGGGAGGGGAAGCAATGAACAAGTTTTGGAAAGGGTTGGCCATCAGCGGTTTGGCGCTGTCCGTCGTGTCGGCGGGAAGTTTCGCTGCGGCGCAAGGACAAGAGGAGAAGTCGACGCAACATGCGGCGAACGGAAAATCGCGTAATCTGATCGTGCTGATCGGCGACGGCATGGGTCCGGCGCAAATCTCCGCGGCGCGGTATTACCAGCAGTACGAGCACGATGTTAAGTCGTTGAACCTGGATCCGTATTATGTCGGTCAAGCGACTACGTATGCGGACCGCGGGGAAGACGGGGGCACCGTCGTGTCCGGGATCGTCACGGACTCGGCTTCGGCCGGAACCGCTTTCGCCACCGGGCACAAGACGTATAACGCCGGCATCAGCGTATCGAACGAGGACGTCTCCAAGCCGTTTGCTTCGATTATCGAAGCGGCCGAGCGCGGCGGCAAGTCGACGGGCCTGGTGACGACGGCGCGGATCACGCATGCGACGCCGGCCGTATACGCCTCCCATGTCCGCAACCGCGACAACGAAAACGCGATCGCTTCGCAGTACCTCGACAGCGGCGTTGACGTGCTGCTGGGCGGCGGAGAATCGTTTTTTGTCACCAAGGAAGAAAAAGGAAAACGCAGCGACAAAAACCTGCTGCCTGAATTTAAAGCAAAAGGCTACCAAGTGGTGAAAACGGCTCAAGAGCTGAATGCTCTGCCGGCCAAAGAAGGTAAAGTGCTTGGACTGTTCGGGAGCTCGCACGTTGCCTATGTTCCCGACCGTACGGACGAAACGCCAAGCCTGGCGGAGATGACGTCCAAAGCGCTCGATATTTTATCCACCGACAAAAAAGGCTTTGCGATCATGATCGAGGGCGGGCGGATCGACCATGCCGGACACGCCAACGACCTGCCGACGATGGTGCAGGAAGCGCTCGATTTTGACGCGGCTTTTAAGGTGGCGCTTGATTTTGCCAAGAAGGACGGCAATACGTCCGTCGTTGTTACGGCCGACCACGAAACCGGCGGTTTGTCCTTGTCCCGGGACAATATTTATGAAGTCAACATCGACCTGTGGGACAAGCAAAAACATTCCTCCGAGTATCTGGTTACGGCGCTGAATGAAGCGAAAACGATTGCCGACGTGAAAAAAATCGTTGCGGAGAACACTTGGATCACCGACTTGACGGATGAAGAAGCCAAGCTGATTCTCGATGGCGACGGTTCTTCCTACAAACGCGAGGGCGGATATAACGCCGTCATCTCCAAACGGCTGCTGATCGGCTGGTCCGGCCACGGACACTCCGCCGTCGATGTGGGCGTATGGGCGTACGGGCCGATCGCCGACAAAGTCAAAGGACAGATCGACAATACGCAGATCGCCTTTGCCGGCGCTGAAGTGCTGGGCGTGGATCTGCAAAAAGCGACGGCAGAGCTGCAGTCCAAATATATTTACCCGAAATTTAAAATCAACCGCGAAAATGAAGTGCTCTATCCGGCGAAGGCCCTAACGGAAGCGCTCGGCGGGACTTACAAGGAATCCGACAATACGGCGACGTTGAGCGGAAAAGGCGGCAAAACGGTTACGGTGGACCTTAAAGCGGGTGCCGCAAAAACCGCCGGGGCATCGGCGTCGATGACGGTCGACGTGGACAACGGTACGTTGTACCTGCCGCTGGCGGCGTTTAACGAATTGACCGGCAAAACGCTGAAGTGGGACGCGCTTTCCGAACGGATCGCATTGCAGTAATCCGGCAGGCAGACTATCCGAAAAAACAGGAGGAACGATCCGTGTTCTCCTGTTTTTCCATCTTAACGGAGGGGGAGAGCATTCATGCTGAACATTCGCGGTTTGAGAAAACAGTTTCAGGTTGCCGGGCAGCACATTCCGATTCTGGACATCCCCGAGTGGGAGGTGCGCCAGGGGGAGAAGCTGGCGATAACCGGGCCAAGCGGATCGGGCAAAAGCACGTTGCTGCATATCGTCAGCGGCTTAATGCGTCCCGATGAAGGCGAGGTACAGGTGTTTGACCGGGCGCTTCAGCAGATGTCGGAAGCGGCAAGGGACCGTTTCCGGGCCAAGCATATCGGCTACATCCTTCAGGATTTCCACTTGATTCCTTCCTTGTCGGCCAGGCAAAACGTAGAAATTACCTTGCCCCGCGCCAAAGGCAGACGAGAGCGGAGGGAACTGATCGATCATTGGTTTGAGCAGGTCGGCTTAAGCGACCGCGGCCGCCATTTGCCGTCCCAACTGTCCCGCGGACAGCAGCAGCGGGTGGCGATCATCCGGGCGCTGATCAACGATCCGGCGCTGGTGCTGGCCGACGAACCGACGGGAAGCCTGGACTGGGAGACGGCGGAGGAAGTGACGGACCTGCTGCTTCGGTTGTGCGAAGGCCAGCAGCATACGCTGCTGGTGGTGACCCATGACCTTAATTTGGCAGACCGGTTTCCGCGCCGCCTTCATATTGCGGAAATCAACCGCTTGTCCGGAGAGCGCCGGAGATTATCCGACGCCGGCAGCGGCGGTTCCGCGCCTGCGTCCCGGGAGGAGCAGACCGGATGAGCCTGTTTCAGATTTTGATCCGCAATATTTGGCACCGCAAGTTTCTATCGCTGCTGACCGTCGTTTCGGTGGCGGCTACCGTGGCGTTTACCGTGCTGCTTTCACTGTCGCGGGACAGCGTGGAGCAGGGGGCCGAGAAAGGGTACGGGCCTTTCGATGTCGTCGTCGGGGCGGCGGGAAGAGAAACGCAGCTTGTGCTCAGCACGTTTTACCATATCGGAGCGCCGACCGGCAACATTCCGCTGGCAACGTTGGAGACGGTCCGGCAGGACCCGGGCGTGGACGCGGCTTATGCGATGACGGCGGGGGACAACTATAACGGGTATCCGATCGTCGGGATCGAACCGTCCTATTTTTTGACCCGTTACGGGGATCGCGCGTTAGCGTCTGGGGAGCTTTACAGGGTAACCGGCGACGTAGTGGTCGGGTCGTACGTAGCGAACATGCTTGGTCTTCAGGTGGGCGACACGTTTGCCGGAGCGCATGGACTGGTTGAGGGAGCCCATCACCTGGAGGAAGAATCGGAGGAGCACGGAGAGCATGATGAGCACGGAAGCTTCAAGTATACGGTAAAAGGGATACTTCCCAGGCTCAACACGCCTGATGACCGCGCTGTCTTCACGACGGTCGATTATGCCTGGGCCGTGCATCAAAAAGCTGACGAGGAAATCACGGCGATTCTGGTTAAGCCGGCGACGCTGCTGGGAGCGCAGCAGCTGAAAAACGTTCTGGAGCAAACCGGCACTGTCCAGGTTGCCTATACGAGCAAAGCCGTTGCCGACGTCGTCAACCTGGTGGACCGCGGGGCGGATATCGTTGAAGTTCTGACCTGGCTATGCGTCATTTTGGCGGCGATTTCGATTCTGCTGTCCCTGATAGCCGCCGCCGGCGAACGGACGAAGGATGTCGGTCTGCTGCGCTTGTTGGGAAAATCGAAAACCTACGTCTGGATGACGATGATCGGCGAAGGGCTGCTCGTCACCGCCGCGGGGCTGGTGCTAGGCATCCTGGCCGGCCATACCGCCGGTTATGTTTTGCGGGATGCGCTGTTTGCTTACGGGGGGATTCAGATTGAACCGTTCCGCGTTACGCCGGATCAGGCGTATATTGCGGCGGGGACGCTTGCCATCGGGCTGGCGGCTTCGCTGGGGCCGGCGATCCGGCTGTACAGAATGGACCCGCTCACCTTATTTCGGGCGTAACGAGAGGAGATGGCCTAACGTGAAAAAAAGTTTATCCCTGCCGTGCCTGCTGCTCGTGCTGTCGGCGCTGCTGCTGCAAGCCTGCGGCAAGGATGCGGGTTCCCGGGAAGAAGCCGGATCATTTGGCGCTGCAGCATCAGCGGGGACAGCTTTCAGTTATGAGGTGCAAGGCCCCGATACGGCAGAGAGCGAAAAGCCGGATCAGGATCCGGGTTCAAATAATAACCCTGTTGATAAAGAGGCGGTTGGCGTCCCGGAGGCCGCCGAAGTACAGAAGGCTGGCGCTGCGGCGGACACGCCGGCCGGAACTTCGCAGGATGCGGTGGCTAAGGCCGACGCGGGCGAAGCGGACAAAGCCGGAGAGAAAACAGCGGAAAAGAAAACAGCCGAAAAGCCGAAGACCTCAGATGCCAGCCGGGCCACTGCCTCAAGCTCCAAAAAGCCCGATACCGTGAAGGCTGGGCAAAGCAAGGCGTCAGGCAAAAACGTCGCGGCGGCTTCGTCGAAGAGCGCCGGTTCGGGCGGAACCGCGAAAACCGAAACGTCCGGCGGCGCAAGCGAATCGGCCCGCACTTCCGCTTCCGATAAAGTAAAGGGTGCAAAGTCGGGTGTGACGACCATCGGGTGGTCCGAGTTTTTTGACGGGGACGATCAGACGACGCCTTCCGAGCGCTTTTGGGATCTCAGCGGATCAACGGTTACCATCAAGGGCTTTATGGGTGAAGTGCTGTCGTTTGAAAACCACTGGTTTCTGCTCATTCCCGAACCGGGTGCGGAATGCCCTTTTGACAACGGGGATGAGACGTATTGGAACAAAATCATGATCGTGTTCGTACCGGATGATGTCAACCTTCGCTACAAGTCGGAGGCGCTGCAGATAACCGGCCGCCTTGACGTCGGCATTAAAATCGACGAGTCCGGTTACAAGACGATGTTCCGGTTGTACGACGCCTCCTTTGAAGAGATCAAAGAATAATGACAAGCCCCCCTGCTCTGAAAATAAACGGACAGGGGGGATCTTATTTAAAATCGGCTTCACGGGAATGAAATCGCTTTTTTTGGCGCATCCTATCCAAATACAGGAATTATAATGCCAAACAGGCTATTTAACGCCTTTTTAAGTTGACACGCCGGAGAAAATTATTTAATATGTCTAAGTACTAAAAGTGCGGGTTCAAACCTCTAAAAGAGGGTCTCGCTGGAACGGAATGAAATCTGATAATACGGGTGATCGAATGTCTTACAGACCGAATGTTGTGAACGTGACAAAGGCCGGAAACAACGACAATGATGGATTATACGAGTTTATCGCCAAATTGGCCGACGGTACGGAATGCCGCGTGTTTTACCACCGCTATCCGAACTGGCGGTTAACGAACGTCAACCGGCTTCAAAAGACGCCGTGCCCGGTCTGCCGCAAAGATTTTATTTGCCAGTGCATGGAGAAATTTTCCGGTGAAATCCACCGTCAGATCGCTGAAGGGCAATGGTTTGATAAGCTTTTGTCGGAGTAATTTTATAACTTAAGCAGGCACGGGGGCATCCCGTGCTTTTTTCTTTTAATTTAGGACTTGCTGAAGTCCCAAAACTGTGATATTATTACAGTAAATATCAGGAATAACGGGAACGGTAGCACCGTCCATGATCCGATTTGTATCGGGTTTTGGGCGGTGCTTTTTTTGTTTCCGTTCAAAGGAAGGTGAACTTATGGGGCCAGTCCGGCTTGTGCTTGCCGTGCGGGATGAGCAGTATATCGAAGCCTTTTTATATTACGTTCGCAGCAGCGAGTTTAGCCACAATCTGATTTTGACCGCATTCAGCCGGAGGGAGGCGTTAGATAAATACCTGGAGGAGTCAACAGAGTTTGTTGACGCTGTCCTGGGAGAATCGGCATTTCGGGAAACGATGGATGCGGCCGATAAGCGGGGCTTTTCATGGATCGTTCTGGGTGAAAGAGGCGAAGCAGATGACGGCAAACCTTGCGTGCAGAAATATCAGCCGCTTCACCTGCTTCTGCAATCGGTGCTGGACATGGTCTGCGGCGGAAAAGCCGGAGGGGCAGCGGCGGAAGGACAAGCGGCGGTCATTGCGGTTTACTCTAGCGTCGGCGGATGCGGAAAAACGACCGTGGCGCTGAATATGGCCCGGCAGTTGGCCTCTGAAGGGGGCAAAGTGTTTTATCTGAACCTGGAGACGGTATGCAGCGGCAGCTTGTTTGCCGGAGCTCCGTTTCGGGAAGGGCAAACGGCTGGACTGGCCCGGTTGTTGTATGACCTTAAGGCGGCGGACGACAAGGGGGAGGCACCGAGGTTTCCGGTCTCCACGTATGCCTACAGGCATCCTGTGCTGCAGGGAGATACGTTTGGCCCGCTGGAGAATATCAACGAAATGCTGGAGATGGAGCGAAAGGATACCGTCGAGCTCATCGATTACATCGCGGGAAGCGGTCTTTATGACGCGATCATTGTTGATCCGGATTCCTATCCGAGCGGAAGAACGGAGGGTGTGCTTGAACGGGCGGACCGGTTGGTATGGCTGGTCACGGATGAATGGAGCGTGATGCGGAAGACGGGGGCTTGGCTGTCCCACCTGGAGCGCTCGAAGGCGGCTTTGCATCATGATCTGTTTGGCAAGACGCGGTTTGTCCTGAATAAGTACGCCGGAAATATCGTAACCGATTTGCCGAAGCCGGGGCTTTCGATTCAAGCGACCTTATCGTTTATTCCTTCCTGGAGCCAGGGGAGCAGGCAGGGAGAACTGCCGTACTCCCCCGCGTTTCAGCGGGATTTGCTGAAATTGTGCCACGCACTTTTGGGCGGTGCGGCAAATGTCCGGGTGCGGGAGGGGGAAAGGTGAGGGAAGAAATATTCGCCGCCCTGCGCAGCGATATACGTTTAGGGCTTGATGTCACTAAGGTGATGAGCGACGGGCAGCTGTTTGAGTACATTGAAGGCCATGTGCTGAACGATGCCCGCTTGGCTGAATTGACGGCGTCCGACAAACGCCAATGGGTCCGCCGGTTATACGATTCTTTCCGCGGTCTCGATGTGCTGCAGCCGCTTGTTGAAGACCGGACTATCACGGAAATCATGATCAACAGCCACGAGGAAATCTTCGTCGAGCAGGAAGGTCATGTGCAAAGGCTTCCTGTCCGCTTTGAATCCCGTGAGCGGCTGGAGGACATCATCCAAATGATCGTCTCCGGTGTAAACCGGGTCGTCAACGAATCTTCGCCGATCGTGGATGCCCGGCTTCGCGACGGCTCCCGGGTGAACATCGTGCTGCCGCCGATCGCGCTGAAAGGCCCGACCATGACGATCCGGAAATTCCCGGCGCAGCCGCTGACGATGGAGAAGCTAGTTGCGATCGGATCGCTGAGCGAGGAGGCCGCCTTGCTGCTGCAGAGGCTCGTCAGAAGCAAATACAACATTTTTATCAGCGGAGGTACCGGTTCAGGCAAAACGACGTTTTTAAACGCGCTCTCGCAGTTCATCCCGGCGGATGAGCGGGTGATTACTATTGAGGATTCGGCCGAGCTGCAAATCGTTACCGTGCCGAATCTGGTGTCGCTGGAAACCCGCAATGCCAACACGGAAGGAAGAGGCGAAATCGCCATTCGCGATCTGATCCGCTCGTCGCTGCGGATGCGCCCCAACCGGATCGTCGTCGGCGAGGTCCGGGGCCGCGAAGCGCTCGATATGCTGCAGGCGATGAACACCGGACACGACGGCAGCTTATCGACCGGGCACGCCAACAGTACGGCGGATATGATCAGCCGGTTGGAAACGATGGTGCTTAGCGGTGCGGAATTGCCGATCGGCGTGGTCCGTCAGCAGATCGCCTCGTCGATTGACATCTTTGTGCATTTGTCCCGGCTGCGCGACCGTTCGCGCCGGGTGGTGGAGATTTCGGAGGTGGCAGGATTAAAGGAAGGGGAGGTGGTGCTGCGGCCGCTGTTTATCTTTCAGGAGGAAGCGGAGCGGGAAGGTAAAGTCATCGGCCGGCTGAAAAGTACCGGGGCTGGGCTTTTGCATACGGACAAGCTGCGGATGGCGGGGATTTCGCCGGATGCTCCGGCAGAAGGAGGAGGACCGCATGAACTGGCGGGCTGAAATTTTTTTGAAGAAAAGAGACGCCCCGGGCAATGCTCGTTCCGAAGGGCTCGCCGATTACCGGGTCAACGTTTTGACGGGGCGGCAGAAAGCGTTGTGTATCCTGCTCGGCGGGGCGGTGTTAGTCGCTGTAGGCTACGTTTTTTTTCATTCCGTTCCGCTGGCTTTGGGGTTATCCATCTTCGCGGTGTTTGTACCGAAGTATTGGAGCGGGCATTTGCTCCACAAACGAAGAGAAAATCTCAGCTTGCATTTTAAGCAGGCGCTTTATTCGCTCTCCTCATCCCTGGCCGCCGGCCGATCGGTGGAAAACGGATTTCGCGAAGCGATCGATGATTTGAAATTGCTGTACCCGGACGGGGACAACGATTTGATCAGAGAACTTGGGATTATTTGCGCGCGAATGGAATACGGACAACCCGTGGAGGAAGCGCTGCTGGATTTCAGCCGCCGGGCCGGCATGGAGGATATCAGCAATTTTGCCGACGTGTTTACGACCTGCAAACGCTCCGGCGGGGATTTGGTGGATATTGTCCGGCGGACCTCGGCCCTGATTGGCGAGAAGCTGGAGATCGGGCAGGAAATCAGCGTCATGATTGCCCAGAAGCGCTTTGAAGCGAAGGCGATGCTTGCCGCTCCCATCCTGTTTTTATTGTTTATGGAAATGACTTCCCCCGATTATATGCAGCCGCTGCACAGCGGAGTCGGGCTGTTGATCTCGGCGGTCGCGCTGCTCGTTTTTGCCGGGTGCTCCTGGCTGATGCTTAAAATCGTCGATATCCGGGTTTAAGGAGGCTTTGCTGGATGTTACTGATGCCTTGGGGGATCTTGCTGGTTTTGCTGGGAGGATGGGGATGGGTATACCGGATATCCTTCCGCCGCTATAGCGGATATACCCAATTGGTCATGGAGGGCTTGAGGCTTCAGCGTTTGTCGCCGCCGATGCTGTATTTGCTGGAGCGCATCAAGGTGTCCCGGCGGTTTCCGGGCGTGTTCTTTAAAGTGAACCGGGCAGTGCAGAAAATTTGCGGCGACCGGCGTTGCGGTGAGTTTACGCTGCTGTTTCTCGCCGAAACGCTCACCTGCAGCTGGCTGCTGCTTACTTTGGGGTGCATCTTGTCTCTGCTGATGAACGGTGATTCCTCCGGGCTTCTGATCGGGGCGGTGTTAGCTTTGTTGCTTCCGGCAGCGCTGATCCATGATTTGCACCGCAAGGTGGTCCGGCGGGAGCATGCCGTTATCCTGGAGCTTCCCGAGCTGCTGAACAAAATCGTGCTTCTGGTCGGCGCCGGTTCAACGGTTCAGCAAGCGATCAAGCTCTGTATGGAGCGGAAACGCGAACAGGAGAATCATCCCCTTTACCGGGAGCTGTTCCAAATGCTGCGGGAATGGGAAGGGGGATATTCCTTCCAGCAGGCGATGGAGGGATTCAGCAAACGCTGCGGAATTCAGGAGGTTTCCGCCTTCACGACCGCCGTGCTGTTGAACTATCGCCGCGGGGGCCATGATTTTGCCCTGGCGCTGCGCGATTTGTCCCATTCATTGTGGGAGAAGCGCAAAGCCGTCAGCAAAACGCTGGGGGAGCAGGCCTCGTCCAAGCTGGTTTTTCCCATGGTGCTGATGTTTATGGCGATCCTTCTGTTGGTTGGCGCACCCGCATTTATGATCATGGATCTTTAAGAGGTAGTTCAAAAAGTCAGTCGTCTTTTGATCACGAAGCACTTTAATAAACTTTCGCTATTTTGAAATTCAAGGAGGAAGAGGCCGATGTTAACGGCAATGAGCAATGAAGTAAAGGGATTTTGGAACGATGAGGACGGTTTGGGAATGCTTGAGATGATTTTAATCATCGCGGTTATCGTCATTATTGCCGTGATCTTCCGTTCTCAACTGAAAGAAATAGTAAGCAGCCTGCTCGGGAAAGCAAAAACGAAAACCGAAAAATTCATGGATGCGGAGTAAGCGAAATATGCGGCGTTGTCTGCGGGATGCGAGGGGAAGCTTTACGCTGGAAGCGTCCTTGGTGCTGCCGGTCATTTTTTACGCGATCTTGGTTTTGCTGTTTTTCTGCTTGTATTTGTACCAAAACGCTCTGCTCGGGCAGGCCGCTTCCGTGGCCGCGGAACGCAGCGCCTACACTTGGGATAACAGTCATCGTAATGATCTGACCGGTGCTTTTGAGGAAGGGGAATATGACTCTTTATACTGGCGTCTCAAGGACGACGGTATGCTGCAAGGTATTTTTGGCTGGGGCGAGGCAAACGGAGCCGTCCGGCTTCGCTTGCCTGCCGGGGAGGCCTCCGCCGACTCACTGCCTGATAAAAAGCTGGCCCGGACGGGAAAGGGGCTTCCCGAGAGCATCTCGGGAGAAATGGAATATGACAACCGTATGCTTGTGCGTAAAGCTAAGGTGGCTTTGGAAAAGCTCGTTCCATTACCGCCGCTCGAGAGTTGGTTAGCCGATATTGCCCAAACCGGAAATTCCTGCGCTTATGTTATCGAACCCGTGGAATTTATTCGCACCATCGAATTAGCGCGTTATTATGGAGCAAAGTTTAAGGGTGAAGGAGGGGACCCGATGGACCGGACGGAGGCCGGAAACGCGCTGAAGCTGTTTGGCAAATAAGCCGGGAATGAGGGATAAGAGCAGGAGAGGAGGAACCGTATGTTTGCTAAGAAACGCGCGGAGTCGGGAGCGGTTACGGTCTTTTTAATCGTGGTGTTTGCGGCGATATTCGCCTTTGTGGCTATTTTTATCGACTTTGCCAGAATGTTCGCGCTGCAAGCCAAGACGGAAGCCTTGGGTCATGCTGCCGCTAGATCCGTGATGTCCTCGTACGACCGGGAATTGGCCGAGCGGTACGGATTGTTTGCTTTGGGAGAAACAGACAGCAATTATATTATGTCCAAAGTGCTTCAGGATTCTTTTCAACTTGCGGGGCGAAGCGACGGGTTGCCGCTGCTTGGAGCCAAGCTGGAATCCTCTTCGGTTGAACCGCTTCGTCCGCTCGGTTCCTACGCCGTGTTTGAACGGCAAATTCAGGAGCAGATGAAATACCGGGCGCCGATTGATCTAACGGTAGAAATTCTGAACCGCTTCAAACCGATGGCGCAAGTGATGAAAGAAGCGTCCAATACGGTTGATTTGCTCGGCAAATTGCAGAAGCTGTACGATAAGCGCGAAGCGAAACTCGACGAGCTGCTGGAGATACAGCGCCGGGCAGCACACGCGGCGGAAGGTTTCGGGGAATTGCTGCCCAGGGGTTCGGCGCTCGCGATAGACGACGAATCTTTGGGCGGCAAGATCTCTTCAGTCCGGGACTTTACTGCCCAGTATGAAGATTACAAGGAAAAGGTTGAGCAGGATAAGCAACCTGGGCCTGGGAACCCAAAGTACCGATGGAAGATTAAAATCTACCGTTCCGAAACGTCCAAAGTATACAAGCAATTGGACAAAATTCGTGCCAAAGCCGAAGAAAAGCATGAAAATTTGCTGCTGCAAGCCAAAGCGCTGCTTGCTGAGGTGCGCCAAATCAATGAGCAGATGAAACAAACGATAGAAGAGGCGGGGCAGCGCGCCGCCCAGAAGGGGTACAACGAAGTGGCTGCAGGGCCAAGCACCAGGGACGACGGCCAGGTGAGCGGGATGGAGGAAATTGCCAGAATACGGGAGCAAAGCGGTTCGCTTGTCCTCTCCGGGGAACTTTTTACGGATCTCGAATCGGATACCGACGATCAAGCCGCGGCTTTTCAGCAATTGAACGAGGAAATCGCCTCGCTGTGCGCCCTAGAAAGCGGGGTATTATCGGCGGTACCGTCTTCAAGAAAGCTGCAAACGGCTGTACGCCGGGCTGGCTCGAAGGCGGATAAATATATGCGGAGCTATGTGGATCGGGGAGCGGCGAATGTTTTGGAGGCCAACATGCAGCTGCTGGAATCGCATCGAGGGAGCGATAAGGAGCGCAAGTCGGCGGAAAAGACGGCCAGGGCCAAGCTGAAAGAAGCAACCGGTCTACTCGCGCGAATTACGCAGTTTGGTAACAAGCTGAAAGCCCAGCAGGAGCGGTTTAATCAATTAAAAGCGGATTACGAAGCGAACCGGGACATGAACCGGGCCGCATCGGGCGGGGATGAGGCGGCGGGCGCCGTGATCGATAACGATCCCTATCGAGCGGGGGATTCGGCGATGACGGACATGGACGGTTTATTCGGAGGGTTAGCCGGACTATTGGGAGGAATGACGGACAACGCTTTTCAAACCGAATACATCGCCAGCTATTTCCGTTGCTTGGATTTAAGTGCGCTGAATGAGCTGCTGCAGGGGAGTTCCGGCACGGACAAACTGGATGCGCTGGGCGAGCAATTTGCGCCTGATCGGCAGGAGGCCGAATATATTTTGTACGGCTTTCACAATCCGGCGGGTAATATCGCCACCGCTTACGGAGAAATCTTTGCGATGCGTCTGGCGATCCGGACGATGGAGGGATTCATCAAAAACGCATCAAAGGGCAATCCTTTGCTGATTCTGGCTACCGCACTGTTGTACGGTGCGGAACATGCGCTGTTGGATATGCTTGCTTTAACGCGCGAAGGCAAAATCCAGTTGAGCGATTACATCAAGGTTGACCTGACCTATCGTGATCATTTGCGTATATTTTTGCTGCTGCACGGAAGAAGCGAAAACAGGTTGTCGCGAATGCTCGCCGTGATCCGGATGAACACGGGGATTGACACTGGTGAGCGGGCGACCTATACGAGCGGGAGAGTTTCGGTATCGATACCGCTGTGGTTTTTGCCGGGGGTTGCCAGAGCGTTGGGAGTGGCGGGCGTGCTGAAAGGAAATGTGGAAGGAAGCCGGTATTATGCCGAGAAACAAGCGGACTTCTCTTATTGATAGGCGGCATGTTTATGGCCGGAAAAGAGGCTCGGTGCGGGGAAGCGTTGTCCTGGAAGCCGCGCTGGTCATGCCCGTCTTTGTAATGGTGCTGTTCTGGTTTATTTACATGGTACATATGACGCTGCTGTCCAGCCAGCTATCTACGGTCGCATCCAATGCCGTCAGGCAGGTTTCCGCCCATTTATACCCTGTAGCCCTTGCGGTATCGGCTAATTCGGACGAATCGGCGGAGAATCCCGGGGGCGAGGGCGAGCCGTCAGGCGGGGGATCTTCCTTTAACTGGGGAATGCCAAGCCTTTCTTTGGCCGAATGGGCCAAGCAATATGCCGATGGTTTGCCTGAGCCGATCTCCAATTGGGTTATGGATGCTGCGGAAAAAGGAGACGAGCCGCTGCAGAATATCAAAACAGGCGTTGCGGAAAGCGTCCTTGATCCCGCGGTAAAACCGCTGCTTCAGCCGTTTCTTGAAGGAACGTTGTTAAAAGAGGAGCGTTTGCATGTAAGCCGTGTTACGGTACCTGACTTAAAAACGGGGAAACAGCCTTATTTCGGACTGGAAATCAGCTATGAGCTTCCGATCAAAGTTCCGTTTACATCGAACCGCGTCGTGCTTCAGTCGCGGGCCGAGGAACGGATTTGGATCGGCGATACCGGGGAACTGGAAGCGGGGGAAAACGGCCAGGGACAAGCGCCGGTCATCCTGTCCAAACCGGATCCGGCTTACGCCGGACATCGGGCGACAGTGAAGGCAAGGATAGGACCGGGGCGGGCGGCCCAATTGACCGTTTATTACAAGAGCGGCGTCAGCCAAGCCAAATATTTGGGGGAAACTACGGCGGACGGCGATGGCATTGTGGAATGGAATTGGCTGGTCGGGGGAAATACAACGCCGGGAACGTGGACGTTTGTTGTGGAAACGGAAGATGGCTTGCGGACGGTGATGGAGTTTGAAGTAGTCAGTCCCAAATAATGTGAAGGGGGCGGAAACGGATGTCTTGGGAATATTGGGGTTGTTTTTTGCTGTTAGCGGCTGCTTTCGTGACGGATATCCGCTCGATGAAAATCCCTAATTGGCTTACGCTGCCGGGTTTGGCGAGCGGTTTTTTGTTTCACGCCTTGACCGGGGGATGGAATGGTATAGGGGGTGCTTTTAGGGGCGCGGCGGTTGGTTTCGGACTGATGTTTATCCTCTATTTGCTGAGGGCCGTTGGCGGTGGCGACGTTAAGCTGTTTGCCGGAATTGGGGCTTGGACGGGCATCAGCTTTACGTTATCCGTCATGATGTATTCGATTTTGGCCGCCGGGTGCATCGGGCTCTTCATTTTGCTATGCCGGCGGGAGATGTTGTTTCGGCTGCGGCGGGTCGTCCGCGGCATATGGGGAGCGGTTATTTTTCGCAGCATCTCGCCTGTTCAGTCCACCGCCAAAGAACAGCTGCAGTTTCCGTTTATGCTTGCGGTGCTGCCCGGGGCGATCCTGTCGCTTTGTTACCAATGAAGCGGGTGCTCCGCATTTGATAAGGAGGTGGCAGAATCATGCGGAAGCAGCTTCAGAGCGATTTTGTCAGGGACGGCGGAGTTTACATGATTATAAAGGCCGAGGAGGGGCTGCGCTCGGAAGAGCTGAGCCGCGTTCAAAGGGATATGTTGGCCGCGGTTCCGGTGCCCAATTTGCTGCGGCTGGATATTCGCGAGGTGGATTTCGAGGTAAGTCTGCATTACGATATCACCGGCAAAAAGATGCTTTCGCACTGTCTGAAGAGCGACAAAATCGGCATGTCTGAATTTTACGGCTTGCTGCTTCAGGTGGTTACGGTGCTGGATGATTGTAAAAAATACATGCTGTCCCCCGCCAATGTTCTGCTCGACGAGGAGTATATTTTTGTGGAGGAGCCCTTATCCTGTGGGATTTTTCACTTTGCTTATTTGCCTTTGAAGGATTCGCTGACCGCTGCCGCGTTACCTCAAACGCTGCTGGCCTTGATCACACGGATGCTTGTAAGCGTGAGCCGGGTGGAGGGAAGCGGGATACAGCAAATCATCTCTTTTTGCGGTAGCGAGGAGGATTTTTCCCTTCCGCAATTGAAAAAAATGCTGCTGGAGCTGTTGACTGCAGCGGAGCAGACTGAAGGGAATCCGTTGTCAAGACCGATGCAAGCCGATGCGCCTGCGGTGGGCGAATTGAAATCATCGCATACGGTAATAAAAGAATACTTGCCGGACGGTTTCTTCTCCGGACATGCGCCAGACATCCCAAGGGCTGGTTCGGCTAACCCCGAGCGGGAACAGTGGCCTGGCCTGGAGGAGGAGGAAGCCAAGCCCAAAGCTAGGATATCGCCGACATCCGGCATTTTGGGGGCCATCCTGCTGGACGCGCTGTGCTGGAAGTTTTTGTACCTGGACCGGCCATGGAACATCGGCCTTTACATTTGTATCGCGGCAACATTTCTGTTGGCCGGGGCAGCCTACTTCACTTACAGCGGGAAGCTGCCGCTTTCGCAATCCGGAAGCGGGCGAAAGCAGCTTGCAACCGCAAACGACGCGCAGCCCGATGCCATAGAGTCAAGAAACGACGCGCAGCCCGGTGCCTTAGAGTCAAGGGTATCCGCGAAGCGAATGGAAGTCGCTTTTGCTTCAAATGGAGGATTAGAAAATGTTCTTGGAGATTCTCCATTTGCGCAAGCCCATTCTTTTCAGCATGAAGCAGGGACGGGGTATAGAGAGAAGGTAGAGGAGTTTGCGATACCCGGGAGCGGACAAGCCCGTTTTTCGCCCGTTCTCGGCGAGGCTTCTCGAGGGGAGGCTTCAAACGCAGTATTAGCTCAACCGGCAACGATGCTTTTAAATAAGTCGATGTTGTCCGGCGCTTCCAAGTCCTCGTTCGCACCACGATATTTTTTGGAGAGGTTTAACGAAGACGACGGGGCAAGCCCGGAACGGATAACCTTGAAGCCGGGGAGCTTTGTGATCGGCCGCTCCGAGGAAATGGCGCAGTACGTGGAACATACGCCGGGCGTGTCCCGAGCTCATGTTGAAGTGATGGTTACGCCGGAGAAATGTTGCCTCAAGGATTTAGGGTCCAGGAACGGGACGAGCTTTAAAGGCGAACTTATCGCTCCTTATAAAGAATACGAGCTTGAAACCGGGGATGTTTTTATGTTGGCGAATGTTTCCTTCAAGTTTGGCAAGGAATTGCTTTAAGTTTATTTGCTTGCATCGTGTATCAGGGATTCTAACTGGATCAACGAACCTCCTTTTTTAAAATTTATGCTGCCCGTAGATTATCCGTCCAAAAGCAGTTATAATTAACGAGAATGATTCTCATTTACAAAGTGTAACGGGTATCATCAGTTGCATAGGCAATAAATTTTTTAAAAGGATGGTTCAACATATGTCGTCAGTCACACAATCTTCCAAGCCACGATACCGTTCCCGGCCGCTTGCGGCAACCATTGTGCTCATTGGCGGAGCGGCGCTGCTAGTCTTCGCCGTATGCCTATCGATTTCGGTAGGAGCCGCGGATATAGAACTCAGAACGGTTTGGAACGCGTTATTCCATTTCCAGCCGGAACTGACGCAGCATCAAATCATTATGGAGCTGCGTCTGCCGAGGGCGCTGGCGGCCGCCCTGATCGGAGCGGCGCTCGCCGTGGCGGGGGCCATCATGCAGGGCATGACGCGAAATCCGATGGCCGACTCCGGTTTGCTTGGGCTTAATGCCGGGGCCGGTTTAGCGTTGGCCATCTGTTTTGCGGTGATGCCGGGGACGCCGTTTTTGGTGATGATGTTCTATTCATTCATCGGAGCCGGGCTGGGAGCCGGGCTGGTGTTTGGCGTCGGTTCACTGTCCAAGGGAGGCTTGTCACCTGTCCGCCTTACCTTGGCCGGGGCCGCGGTCAGCATGCTTTTGACCGCCATCAGCGAAGGAATCGCACTATATTTTAGGGTAGGACAAGATCTTGCGTTCTGGTATGCCGGGGCTATATCCGGCTCCACCTGGTTTCAGATTAAAATGGTGTCGCCTTGGATCGCCGCTGGGCTTATCGCCGCTTTGCTGCTGGCCAAATCAATCACGCTGCTTAGCCTCGGGGAAGAGGTAGCCACCGGGCTTGGCCAAAAAACGGGGATGATCAAACTCGCCGGGATGATCATCGTGCTCGTTCTGGCCGGCAGCGCCGTATCGATCGTTGGGGCGATCGGTTTCGTTGGTTTGATGATCCCTCACGTCGCCAGGTTTCTGGTAGGCGTCGACTACCGCTGGGTGATTCCTTCTTCCGCGCTGCTCGGCAGTTTGTTGCTGGTGTTTGCCGATATCTTGGCCCGGATGGTTCATCCTCCGCATGAGACGCCGATCGGAGCGTTGATCGCCGTGATCGGGGTTCCTTTCTTCCTCTATCTGGCCATGAAACAGAAGGGGGGATTGGAATGAACCGGGGTAATTATCCATTGCATATGCAGCAAAGGTCACGCAAAGCGTATACCGTTATGATCATTTTTGCTTTGCTGATTATCGGCGTGTTCATTTTTAGCATGAACACCGGCCATATTCGCCTCTCCCCGGTTGACGTGTTCAAAACGCTGTTCGGCATGGGAACGGGTAAACAGGAACTGATCTTATATCAATTCCGCTTGCCGCGTATCGTCATTTCCGTCCTGATCGGCATGGGGATGGCGATTGCCGGTTGCATTTTTCAAGGAATTTCGCGCAACCCGTTGGCCGATCCCGGTGTGCTGGGGATTAATGCCGGGGCTGGGCTGGCCGTTGCGTTGTTTATCTCGTTTTATCCGACGACTTCCGATGCCCCTGTGTTTATGATGCCTGTGCTGGCGTTTTTGGGGTCAGCGCTTGCGGCTGCGCTTATCTATGTATTGTCGTTCAAGAAAAATTACGGCTTGCTTCCCATTCGGATGGTGTTGGTTGGCATCGCGGTTGCGGCGGGGATTAACGCTGCGATGATCGTATTGCAATTGCGCCTGCGGCCGGAAGATTTCCAGAACCTGCAAATTTGGCTGGTGGGAAATATTTGGGGGACGTCCTGGAAATTCGTTCTCGCCCTCGTTCCGTGGATCGTTATTTTGCTGCCTTACGTCTTCGTGAAAGCGCGCGTATTGAACGTAATGAACTTGGGGGATCAAACAGCGACCGGACTGGGTACCCCGCTGGAGCGCTCGCGGTTTGGCCTGCTGGTCGCCGCGGTCGGATTGACCGGCTCCTGCGTCGCTGTTGGGGGCGGCATCTCGTTCGTCGGCCTTATCGCGCCGCATTTGGCGAGAAGGTTGGTCGGGCCTAAACACGAGTATTTGCTTCCGGCCTCCGCACTGTCGGGCGGTTTGCTCGTGATCGTCGGCGATACGCTGGGCCGTTGGGTGCTCCAGCCATACGAAATTCCGACCGGTATCGTCGTTGCGATCATTGGAGCTCCCTACTTCTTGTATTTGCTTTCGAAGTCCAGAGTATAGCTGGAGAAAAGGTCTGATTTGGGGAGCGGAAAGCGCAAATCAATATTTTAGACTTACAGGAAAGTATGGTATGGGGAGGGGAAGCTTCTTCCTGAAATAGAGGTAATTTGTGGCGCTATTTTGGGATTTCCCCCTCGTGCCCTGAAATAGCGGAGCTTTTTGGCCTTATTTGGGGACCATGCTTGGATAAGGGGCCTTATTACCCTCTTTTTACCGTTATTTCCGCGACCTCCACAAAAACGCGGACAATGCGCTCCTAAAAAAGCCCGGAACCTCCGAATCAACAGGTTCTGGGCTTTACCTTTATTTTTGGCCGCGCAGATTTGTAGCCGCTTGTTCCAGTTCGGGATAAGCAAAGGTGAACCCGGCCCTTAAAGCGGCTGCGGGGAGCACCTTCTGCCCGTCCAACAGGAGCATGGACCGCTCGCCAAGCAGCGATTTGAGCATTGCGGACGGCAGCGGGAGCCAAAACGGGCGCCGATAGACGCGGCACAAAATCCGGCCGAATTGTTCATTGGTCGCCGGATTTGGGCTGACGGCATTCACCGGGCCGCGGATGTCCGGATGGGTCAGGGCGTAATCGAATAATGAAACGATATCCTGCAGGTGAATCCACGGTACCCACTGCCGGCCGCTCCCTATGGGGCCGCCGGCCCCCAGCAAGTAGGGAAGGCGCATGAGCGGATAAGCGCCCCCGTCATTGCCCAGCACCACGCCGATGCGCAGCTTGACCAGCCGTTGCCCGGAAAATCCTTCATCCGCGGCGGCCTCCCAGGCGCTGGTAACCTCGGACAAAAAATCGGCATGATCCGGGGCAAGCGGGGAAGTCTCGTCAAACTCCTTGGTTAAGGAGGTGCCGTAAATTCCCACGGCCGAAGCTTGCAGAATCACTTCCGGGGGTTGGGGGAGCGCCCGCACGAAACGCGCAATCCTCTTCGTTGCAGTTAATCTGGACTCCAAAATCCGCCGTTTATTGTGTTCTGACCAACGTGTGTTAAGCGTCGCCCCTGCCAAATTGACGAAGGCGTCCGCTTCTTCGAGCGGAGAGACGTCCTTTTCGAGCTCACTCCAGGTGACATAGCTGAGTAGGGACGGCTGAAAGGCGGCCTGATCATCGGGTTTTGATCGCAGAGGATTGCCGCCGCCTTTTTCACGGCCGACGATAATCACTTGATGCCCCTGCTCCAGCCAATAAGCGGTTATGGCCCGGCCGATAAATCCCGTGCCGCCAAAAATCGCGATATTCATCGTCATGCCTCCTTGTAAAAAAACATCCGGCTGTCTGAATAGCTGATTCATGGCCGGATGTTTTTTCGCGTTGCGGTTATTTATTTAGTAGATGCCGGTAAGGCTGATAATCAATTTGGTTCTTTTCCAGAAATTTGACCAGGAATTTATTGTCGCGCTTAGGCGTGGCTACGATATATCCTTTGATGCAGTGATCGCGGGTAACTACGGCAGCTTTTTCCTCAAGGGCGATTTTACCGATTTCCGCCGCAATGGAATGTTTGGCGATGTCCCGGAACGGTCCGGGCACGGGCTCGACGAGCTGATCGAGAAAGGTTTTGGTTTCGTCGGTCCATAGATGCCGGCTTTTTTCGACCCAATGATTTTGCCAGTCCAGCTTGGACATGCCGTCCGCTTTGGGGAGCACCTTTAAAAATTTGCGGAACATGAAAAATCCGCCGATCGTCATCATGCCGAGCAGCACAAATCCCCAAAACGCGATCCCGTTCATAAACCAGCGATTGGGCCCTACCGCCGTTAATATCTGAACCCCCATTTGCAGCATTAATTCATCACCTCAGGAGCTTTGTTTAGATTTTCTGCGCATTTTACGTTACAATATATTTCAAATTAAAATTATACCTTATTTCTTTATTTATTTCAGCATTCAAGTTAAAATAGGCTTGTTTAGCGATTTACTGTCCAAAAGGGGGAAAATATTTATGCTTAAAATCGGTTCCCATGTTTCGTTCTCGGACAAAGGCCTGCTGAGCGCGACGGCCGAGGCGGAATCCTACGGCTCCAGTTCGTTTATGATATACACCGGGGCTCCGCAAAATACGCGGCGCAAGCCCATCGATACGATGTACATTGAAGAAGGCAAAAAAGCGATGGAGCAGGCCGGGATCGGCGAGATCGTCGTTCATGCGCCGTACATCATAAACTTAGGTTCTTACAAGTCGAACACCTATCAGCTTGCCGTTGACTTTTTGCAGGAGGAAATCCGCCGCACTCACGCGCTGGGTGTCCGCAATATCGTGCTTCATCCCGGCGCTTTTACGGACAAGGATGCCGAGTACGGCGTGAACCGGATTGCCGAAGGTTTAAATGAAGTGTTAAACGGCACGAGCGAAACCGAAGTGCATATTGCGCTGGAAACAATGGCCGGCAAAGGGACGGAAGTGGGGCGCAGCTTTGAGGAGATTGCGCAAATCATCGACAAGGTGCAGCATAACGAACGTTTGACGATTTGTCTTGATACTTGCCATATTCATGATGCTGGATATGACA
The DNA here is from genome assembly GCF_023715465.1 of Paenibacillus macerans. Taxonomy (GTDB): domain Bacteria; phylum Bacillota; class Bacilli; order Paenibacillales; family Paenibacillaceae; genus Fontibacillus; species Fontibacillus macerans_A. Next base: position 65,863 of record NZ_JAMBOE010000004.1, on the reverse strand, counting down.
TCGTTAACGATTTGGATGGCGTCCTGCGCAAATTTGATCAAACGATCGGACTGAACCGGATTGAAGTCGTCCATATCAACGACAGCAAAAATCCGGCCGGCGCGCAAAAAGACCGGCATACGCCGATCGGTTCGGGCTGGATCGGGTTCGAAGCGATTCACCGGGTCGTGCACCACGAGGCGCTGCAGGGGCGGCCGTTTATTTTGGAGACGCCATGGGTCGGCAAGGACGCGAAAACCCAACGTCCGATGTACGAGGTGGAAATCGCCCTGCTGCGCGGCGATACGGCGGCGCGGTTCGGCGACGCTTTCCTGACCGATGTGGAGCGTTTGGGGGACTTTTTCGGCAAACAGGAGGTTCATCCGCGCAGCTTTGTGTTGGACACCTGGACGGTGCTGAAAAACGACGCCAAAGCGAAAAAAGCCGATCCGCGTGAACCGTTGGAGCGCCTGTATGACATGGTCATCGAAGCGGGCCTGTTCCCGGATCAATCGGAAGAACAGATCAACCAGCGTCTGGTCGCATGGTTTGCGAGCGCGCACAAATAATCGACATCAACATTAGGAGCAAGGGGACTGGAGAGCAATGGAAACGCATATTCACTCAGGCCTGCGGCCGGTGAAACCTTATGAAAGCAATCGGGCCCGCATGCTGATTTCCTGTCCGGACGGACCGGGGATCGTGGCGGCGGTGTCCCGCTTCCTGCATGAGCACGGGGCAAACATCGTGCAATCGGACCAATATACGATGGATCCCGAAGGCGGCATGTTTTTTATGCGGATAGAGTTTGACCTGGAAAATCTAGACGAGCGGATCGCCGGACTGGAGCGGGATTTTGCCGCCATCGCCGAGCAGTTCGGCATGCAGTGGAATATTTATCAGCTCAGCCGCAAAAAGAAGCTGGCGATTTTCGTATCCAAGGAGGACCACTGTCTGGTGGAGCTGCTCTGGCAGTGGCAGGCCGGCGATCTGGACGCCGAAATTTCCATGGTCGTCAGCAATCATCCGGACATGAAGGAATACGTGGAATCCTTTGGCATTCCATACTACCATATCCCGGTAACGCCGGAAACAAAGCGCGAAGCCGAGCAAAAACAGCTTGAGTTCGTCGGAGGCAAAGTTGACTTAATCGTGCTGGCGAGATATATGCAAATCGTATCTCCGGCCTTGATCGAGCCGTACCGCAACCGCCTGATCAACATCCATCATTCCTTCCTGCCGGCCTTCGTCGGCGGCAAGCCCTACGCCCAGGCTTATGAACGCGGCGTGAAGCTGATCGGCGCCACCGCCCACTACGTGACGGAGGAACTGGACGGCGGCCCGATCATCGAGCAGGACGTGCAGCGCGTCACGCACCGCGACAATGTCAGCGAGCTGAAGCGTATCGGACGGACGATCGAACGCGTCGTGCTGGCCCGGGCCGTCAAATGGCATATTGAAGACCGGATCCTGGTGCATCAGAACAAGACCGTCGTGTTCAACTAAAAAAACAACGCAAATAAACGTCAGTACAGCAACTCTACACGCTGTGCCGGCGTTTTTTATTTTGGCATAGGGTAACCTTTTCAGCCAATTAACGTTATTATAAAAGACGATAGTTTCCAAATTTAATCGATCATTGGGGAGGAGAGTGTCAGGTGTTGTTTCAAGTAAAACGGATCGTATCGCTAATTGCGCTCTGTGCGGCGCTGCTGGCGGGGATCGTTTTGGCGGTTCCGCAGCCGGCCCGAGCGGCGGACGAGCCGTCCATCACGATAGAGAGCGAACTTGGATTTAACGGTAATGTCAAGCTGGGCGAATGGAACCCGCTTACCATTACCCTTACGAGTAGTGCCGACATAAGCGGGGAACTGGTTGTTGGGGCGCAGATTCCGTATACCGGGGGGAGCACAACCCAGGTACAGGCGGTAGATTTGCCAGCCGGCTCGTCGAAAAAAGTAACCTTTGCGGTGCTTGGAAACCGTTTCGACAAAAATAACAATTCGATACGTTTTTACGAGGGAGCGGCGGAATCGGGAAAAATGATCCCGTTTGCTGCGGGCAGCTCCTATTTGGAGACGATCCCCAAGAACGGAACGCTGGTCGGGGCCCTGGCCTCCGACCCGGACAGCCTGAACTTCCTAAGAACGCTTAACGGTTCGGGCGGAAACGTGACCGTTATTCCTTTAGCCAAAGAGCAGGTGCCCGAGGACGGTACGCTATTGTCTTCGCTGGATGTGCTGCTTATTAACGATTACTCCACCGATACGCTTGGAGAGGGGCGGACCAGGGCCATTCGTTCCTGGATTCATAAGGGCGGCACGCTCGTCCTCAGCGGTGGAGCCGGTTATCCCAAAAGCGCGAAAGGCTTTGAGGATCTGTCTCCGGTTGATTACACCGGCAATACGAATGTATCCGCGCTGCCCGAGCTTGAGAAACTGGGCGGTAAGAAACTCTCCCTGGATCATCCGTTCCCCGTTTCCGCGGCCAAGCTGAAGGAAGGGGCCGCGGCCATCGCACAGTTTGATTCCGAGCCGCTCATCGCGTCTTGGTCCGTGGGGCAAGGCAAGGTCATTTATGCGGCTTATGATGTTGCTATGGAGCCGCTTAATGCCTGGAGCGGACATCCCGAGGTCTGGTCTTCGGTCCTGCAGCTTGATCTAACGAGCGGCACCGGCAAGCCGGAAGGCAGTAAAGGCGAACTGTTTTCGGGAATCGACGGCCTGCTTGATTATTTTCCGTCCGTGACCCTACCGCCTTTCTCACTATTAATATGGCTGCTGTTGGGTTATGCGGTGCTCGTTGCGCCTTTACTTTATTACATACTTAAAAAGCTGGACAAGCGGGAGTGGGCCTGGGCGCTGATTCCGCTCATTGCCGTTGCGGCGAGCGGCGGCATTTATATGGCCGGGACCTCCGAAGGGTCGTCGTTTCAGACACATACCTTCAATATTATGGAACTGGACGGGAAAGGACGGGCCGAACGAACGACGGCCTCGGCTCTGTTCGTCCCAAGAGGCGGAGATTACAATGTCGAATTGCCTGCCGGCACGTATGTGTCGGTGAAGCGGGAGGACGGTCTGCTCGCCGGCGGACAGATTCAGGAGCCGAACCGGCAGTCCATCCGGGTGCAGTCAGATCGTACGACGGTGAAGCTTAAGGACATGACCCACCGTTCCTTTGTCAAGCTGTGGATGGATCAGCCGGAAGACAGAGAATTCGGAGCGGTCAGCGTCGAAGCCGGATTCGACGGACAAGGCAGGCTGCAAGGCACGATAACGAACCGCACGGATACGGATTTGAGCGACGCCGCACTGATTGTGGGCAAAAATGTGTTTCAGTTGGGAGAACTGCCGAAGCAGCAATCCGTTCCGATTGCGTCCGGTTCGATGACGGTTTCCTATGGTGATTTCGGGGGGAGTTTATTCCCTTACAGCGGCAGCAGCACCCGGCGGGACAATATGCTGCTGGAGCGGCAAAGAGGACTTGTGAACAGCTATTTGAACGTTCTTTTTGAACAGGACAAGTATTTGTTTATTGCTTGGAGCAAAGAGCAGCTAAGCGATTACAAGGTGAACGGAAAGAGCTTAAAATCCGATCAGTTGAACATGTGGGTGCAGCCGTTCGAACCGGCTCTCGGCCAGGACGGGGAAATGTATTTGCCATACGGTTTTGCGGCAGGACGGGTTTTGAATGTAACTTCAAGCGAATGGGGCGAGGAAGGCAGCGGCAGAGTCAATATGTCTCCCGGAGAAATGCAGATTGAGTATCGGCTGCCGCTGGACCCGAATCTAGCCTACTCGCAGCTGTCGATGGCCATTCGTCAGCAGGATAAGGGGACCAGGACGACAGCGGCGATTTGGAACGAGGACAAAAACGCTTGGCAAGAGCTGAGTTGGAAAAACGGCGAGGTTAAATTTACGGATCGGACCAATCCATATTTGCAAAATGGAATTACTTTGCGAATCCGCATCACGGCCGAGGAATGGACAAGCTTTGATATACCGGAGCTTTCCCTGCAAGGGAGGTACAGTGAATGATCGAGATCAATAATCTGACAAAAACCTACGGCAGCTTCGAGGCGCTGAAGTCGGTAAACCTGTCCATCGCCAAAGGAACGGTGTTCGGGTTTGTCGGTCCGAACGGGGCCGGGAAAACGACGACGATGTCGATTTTGGCCACGCTTCTGCTGCCAACGTCAGGTACGGCCAAAGTAGGCGGTTTCGAAGTTACCGAACAACCGCAGGAAGTGCGGAAAAGAATCGGATATATGCCGGATTTCTTCGGGGTGTACGATCAGTTCAAAACGACGGAGTATCTGCACTTTTACGGGGCCAGCTACGGAATTCCCCGCGCTGAGCGCAACGCCTTGATTCCGCAGCTGCTGGAGCTGGTGAACCTGAGCGACAAAAAAGACGCATACGTGGACAGCCTGTCGCGCGGGATGAAGCAGCGCCTCTGCCTGGCCCGCTGCCTTGTGCATGATCCTGATGTGCTTATTTTGGACGAACCGGCCTCCGGGCTTGACCCCAGGGCGCGGATTGAAATGCGCGAGATTTTGAAGGAATTGAAGCTGATGGGCAAAACAATCATTATTTCCTCGCATATTTTGCCGGAGCTGGCCGAGATGGTCGACGAAATCGGCGTGATCGAGCGGGGCAGGCTGATCGCTCAGGGCAAGGTGGCGGAAATACAGAATCGTCTGCGCGTCAAAAGAGTGCTGCATATCCGCGTGCTAGACCGGGCCGATGAATTGGCCACGCTGCTTCAGGATGAGATGCATGTCAGCGAGGTGCTGCAGGACGAAGCCGGCGTGCATGTTCATTTCGGAGGCGGGGACGCGGAGCAGGCGCAACTGCTGGCCGGCATGATCTCTTCGGGGTTCCAGGTGCTGTCCTTTAACGAAGCGCAGACCAATCTGGAGGATGTATTTTTGGAGATTACCAAAGGAGGGGCAAGCGATGAACTGGCGTAGAAGGCTGATCAACCCCGTGCTGGACAAAGAGTTTCGTCTCCGTATGCGGACGCCCCGTTCGGCGTTTATCGTGTTTGCCTATATTCTGGTGACGGGGCTGCTGGCGATGGCCATCATTTATATGACGACTGCTAACGAGCTTAGCGCCGGCGGACGGTTGGATCCCGGCGTAAGCCGGATCATCTTTTACGTGCTCAGCATCGGCCAACTGGTGCTGATCGCTTTCATGACCCCCGCCTTGACGGCCGGGGTGATCAGCGGCGAACGGGAGAAGCAGACGCTGAACATGCTGCTTACCACGCAGCAGAGCTCGGCAACGATTATTTTGAGCAAGCTCTTGTCTTCTTTAAGCTTCATGACGCTCGTTATTCTGGCTACTTTGCCGGTGTACAGCATCGTTTTTTTATACGGGGGACTGTCGCCAAAGCAACTGATGCTCGTCTTTTTGTTTTACCTGTTTGTCATGCTGCTATTGGGTTCGATCGGGGTGTTTTATTCCACTTTGTTCAAAAAAACGATCGTATCGGTCATCATGACCTATGGTACAGGCTTGATTATTTTTCTGATGACGGGCATTGCCTATATCATTGCGATGGGGATCGAGCGGGCGAGTTACTATAGTTCGGGGGGGCCTTCACATTCCTATTCGTGGGTAGGCTTCATCCTTGGGTTAAATCCCGCGGGAGCGCTGATCAGCCTGTTCGAGCCGTCTTTTTCCGAAACCGTGTTCCTGGTCCAGGGAGGCAGTATGCAGACCGGCGCGCCGATCGAACTGTGGCAGCAATTTCTGGGGGTTTACAGCCCATTGATCGTGCTGTTTCTGTGGCTGGCCATCCGTTATGTTCGCCCGGTGAGAAGAAGACTTAAAGGCCGTGCGATCGAGACAACTGAGCTGGGGACGATGACCAAGACGGAAGAGTAGACGGCAAGGTCGAGAGGACGGATCATCGGGCATGAACGCCGTAGTACAAAATAAACGCGAAACGGAGGGAACTGGCGCGTGGAGACAATCTATCGTCAGCTTGATGTTGTGCGCCGCCGCATACGGTGGTTTCGGGGGCTGGACGGGCTGAGATACGGCCTGCTGACCGGTTTGGCGGCCGCTCTTATCTGGCTTGCGGCGGGGAGGCTGTGGCCGCTTGAATACGGAAAAATCGGGGCCGGAGTTTTCCTCGTTTTGTGCACTGCCGGAGGATGGGTGTGGGGACGGCTTCGCCGGGTATCCGTTATTTTGGCGGCGCAGACGATGGATCGTCCCGAGGCTGGGCAAGAGCGGCTGGACCTGATGACGACGGCGCTGGCCTACGCGAAGCTGCAGACGTTTCCGGCGCAGCTCGAGCGGGAGCAGGCCGAAGAATACGGTGCGGCCTATGTGCGGGACATCAAGAAACGTCTGCCGCTGCCGCGCCGCCGCGTATGGCGGATTCCCGCCGCGCTTTGCCTTCTGGCATCCCTGCTTCTGGCTACCCTGCCGAATCCGCTGGATCAGCGGGTCGCCCAGGCGCGAGAGGAGCGTGGATGGGTTAATGCGCAGAAGGAGGAGACGAACGGGCAGATTACCAAACTGGATCGCCTGAAACTGGACATGAAGGCGAAGGAGGCCCTTGCTAAAGAGATGAGCGAGCTACGCCGGGCGCTGGAGAAGAGCCGGGAGCCGGGAGAGGCGCTGAAAAACGTGGAGGAAACGATGAAGCGGCTGAGGGAAATGTCCGAAAAACTGGAGCTCCAGCAGCAGGCAAGGACGGAGTGGCTCAAGCGGTGGGACGCTCATCCGCTGGCGGGCGAGCTGGCCAACGCTTTAAGGAACAAAAGTACGGCGGAATTGACCAAGCAAATGGAGGCCTTTCACAAACAACTGTCCGGTTTGACGCAACAGGAACGGGATGAGCTTGCCGATAAGCTGAAGCGGATCGCCGAAGCAGCGCCGCCTAATGACGAGCGGGCGAAGGAACTGGCGGATGCGCTGAAAAAAGCCGCCGCTGCGGTGAATGAAGGTCAGAAGCTATCCACGGATCAAGCGCTGGCGAACTTAAACGAGGCTATGCTGCAAAACATGCAAGCGGCGGAGGCATCGTCCGGGCAGGCGGATGTCGCGGCTGAGTTGGCCTCGGCCCTTGCCGAGCAGGGGCTCGACTTGGCGGAAAATATGCAAGCGTCGGGGCTGGCCGTATCGGACACGTGGAGCATGGGCGGCAGCGCCGAACAGCTGGCCGCAGGCGGCGGCCCTGGCATGGGCCAAGAGGGTCCGGGCATAGATACCGGACCCGGAGCGGGACAAGGCCAGGGCGGCGGAAATGGTGTCGGGGCAGGACTCGGCAGTGGAGGCCGGGCGTTGGTGACAACGCCGCGTGACCTGGCTGGCAGCGGCAACGCCCAGCAAGACGGTGGACCGGCAACGGGCGGCAGTGTCCAGAAAGGGGGCAGCTCCCCTGTATTTGACGGGGTTAGCCGTCCGTATGAAGAGGTTTACAGCGATTATGCGGCCGAAGCCAAGGAGTCGCTGAAGCGCGGCGATTTACCGCAAAGCCTGCAGAGCCTGGTGGAGAACTATTTTACCGAAATCGATCCGGGGTCGTAAGCGTAGGAGCGTATAAGGAGGAGAGACGATGGAGGATGCAAAAGCCCGGTTGGAATTGTTGAGCGAAACGGTCGCGGCCGTGCGGGAGCAAATTTCGCGTGTAATCGTAGGGCAGCAGGAGGTCGTGGAACAGATCCTGTGGTGTGTTTTTGCGGGAGGGCATGCGCTTTTGGAGGGGATTCCGGGACTTGGCAAAACGATGCTGGTGCGCACGATTGCCGATTGCCTGGACCTGTCCTTTTCGCGGATTCAGTTTACGCCGGATTTAATGCCGAGCGATATCACCGGCACGAATGTGATTCGGTTTGGACCGCAGGGCGCGACCGATACGGTATTCCAGTCCGGCCCGGTGTTCAGCAGCATTGTGCTGGCCGACGAGATCAACCGGGCGACGCCGAAAACCCAGAGCGCCCTGCTGGAGGCGATGCAGGAGCAGACGGTGACGGTAGGCGGGGAGACGCGGCGGCTGCCGCAGCCTTTTTTTGTGCTGGCGACGCAAAATCCGCTGGAGAATGAAGGAACTTATCCCCTCCCGGAAGCCCAGCTTGACCGGTTTATGTTGAAAATTCACGTGAGTTACCCGTCTCCCGAGGAATTGACGGAGATCGTCAGAAGGACGACGGCGGCCGATCAGCCCAAGGCGGAAACAATCGCTTCGGCGCAGCAATTGCTGGAAATCCGCCAGGCCGCCAAAGAGGTGCTGCTGGCAGATGAAGTACTGGAGTATGGGGTGCGTTTACTGATGATGACGCACCCCGAGGAGCGGGACGCGCCCGAATCGGTGCGCAGTTACGTCCGTTTTGGCTCGGGGCCTCGCGGCATTCAGGCGATGGTTTCGATTGCCAAGGTAAGGGCGATTTCCAAAGGGCGCATGCACGTATCGACCGGAGATATTAAGGCGGTTGCCGTGCCGGCCTTGCGGCACCGGTTGTTTCTGAATTTCGAAGGGCAGGCGGCGGGTGTGTCGACGGATCGGATCATTGAGGACATTTTGGCGGCGCTGGAGGGAGCGCAATGACTTCTTCCCTCTTGCCTCCATCTCTGCTTCCCCGGTTGGAACGGTTGTCGATCGCCTCCCGAAGGAGAATCCGGGGAACGCTGCAAGGCAAACGGCGCTCCAGCAGTTTCGGAAGCTCCCTCGAATTTGCCGATTATCGTGAATACGCGCCCGGAGACGATATCAGGCGCTTTGACTGGAGTGTCTATTCCCGTACGGGGCGCCCTTTTGTCCGTCAGTATTGGGATGAGCAGGAGCTGCGCATCAACCTGTGTGTAGATATTTCCGCATCGATGGATTTCAGCGGCGGTTCGGAGCGGCGCGCCGAAACCGGGCAAGCGCCGGAGAATAAGCTGCTATACGCTAAGCAGTTGGCCGCTTCCGTCGGTTATATGGCGCTGGCCGGCGACGATGTGGTTCAGGGTGCCGTTTTTTCGGATGAGATCAAGGGTAAGCTGCCGCCGCTGCGGGGAAAGGCTTCGGCTGTCAGGCTATTCTCGTTCCTGCAGGAGACAGGGCCGGCCGGGCCGGGAGATTTGGCCGGGGCGCTGCGGCAGCCGGGAGCGCTCCCCAGACAGCCGGGAATGAGCTGGATTTTTTCGGATTTGTGGCTGGAAAGCGGGGTCGAGGGACTTGCGGAGACGCTGGCTTTTTTTCAGGCCGCCGGCCAGGAGATCGTACTCGTTCATGTGCTGTCGGAAGCGGAGCTTCGTCCTGCGCTCAGCGGGGATTTGCGGCTGCTTGACAGCGAACTGGGCACCGGCAAAGAGGTCGCTATAACCGGCAAAATCCTGGACAAGTACGGGCGCGCGCTGGATGAGTACATCAAGGAAATCGGCCGCTTTTGCGGCAGGCGCGGGATTCGTTATGTGCTTGCCCCAACCGATGTGCCGCTTGAGCAAGGGATTGTGAAAATGATGGGCAAGGCGGGGACGACCGGGGGGAAGTAGCGGGAACGGACTAAGGTCGCAGACTCTTTTTGTCTCATCAATGATCCGGGACGCCGCTCGTGATTTGTTGCGTATGTTTGATCATCGACGTGGGGGGATGAAGTCATGGGGGTATTGGATTGGCCGGGGTTGTGGTTTGGCCTTACAATTCCGGCGATCGTACTGATGTATCTGTTCAAGCGAAAATATATCGATACGGTCGTGCCCAGCCATTTGCTATGGAATCGCGTGCTGCGCAACATCGAAGCCAACCGTCCGTGGCAGAAGCTCCAGAACCGGCTGCTGCTCTGGCTGCAACTGCTCGCCGCCGCTTTGCTTGTATTTGCGCTGATGCAGCCTTTCGTGTGGACCTCCGGCAGCCGTACCGGGCATGTGGTCATCGTCGTCGACACGTCAGCCAGCATGAGCGCAGCTTGGGGCGGCGGAGAGGCGGAGAACAAATCGGGCTCTCGCCTGGACCGGGCCAAGGAACAATTGCGGTCGCGCATTAACGCTTTGGGAACGGGGGCGGAAATCACTTTGGTGAGATTGGGCCGCGAGCCGGTGGTGCTGCTGTCCCGGGAACGGGACCGTAGCGTGCTGAACCGGGCGGTCGACGGGCTTGCGCCCGATTACGGGCAAGCGGCATACCGCGAGACCTTGTCGCTTGCGGAAGCCTTAACGCGGGACGATCCGGAAGCGAGCGTCATCGTATATACGGATGGCCGCTGGGCCGAACGTACCGATGATCTTGAGTCGGGCGGCGCACCGATTGAGATCGTAGCCGTGGACGAAGGAGCCGAAGCGAACGCGGCCGTTGAGCAATTCGGGGTAAAGAACGGCGGCGGTCGCCAAGACCTGGTTGCGGGTACGGCTATGGTGCGGAATTACCGGGATGTCTCGATCCAGGCCAATCTGGATTTGTTTGGCGACGGGAAGCTGCTCGCCTCCAAGCAAATTACCGTGGAAGGCGGAAAAAGCCTGCAGGTTCCGCTCAATGAATTGCCTTCGGCAGACGTATATCGGCTTCGCTTAAGCCCCGAGGACGACTATGTGCCCGACAACGAAGCCTTTGCATTTCTCGAGAGTGGGGATGAGCCGGACATCCTGTTGATCTCCCCCGGGAATTTGTTTCTGGAGAAGGCGCTGCAGTTGTCTGGCGCCCGCGTTACCCGGATGAATACGGTCCCGGCCGGAACGGATGAAGATGTAGCGGCGGAGCGGCCGGCATTGCCCGGGAATAAGCCGGATCTAATCGTGATCGACGGCGTGTCTCCCGCGTTTCTGCAGGAGGGGCCGTGGGCTGCGCTGCTTGGTCAAACGCCGTTGTGGACCTGGGGAGGCGATGGAAAAAAAGCGTCCCTGGCCAGCGGTGAAGTGAAATCGGCTAATCACCCGGTTACCCGTTATTTATCGTTCACAACCCCGCCAACAGGCGAGCTTCTTGATCAGGAGGTTCCGGCTTGGGGAAAACCGATTCTGGATATCGGCGGACAGCCGGCGGCGTATGCAGGGACGGAAGCCGGGCGGAGAAGGCTGGCGTTTCTGTTTGCGCTAGAAGACAGTGATTTGCCGCTGCGCCCGGAATTTCCGATTCTGGTGAACAATGCCGTAAAATGGCTGCAATCCGGTCAAGCGGCCGGGCTCGGCCGCTTGGCGGCGGGAACCGGGATCGATATTCCTGTCCCGGCGGAAGCGGAGCAGGCCTCATGGGTTCCTGTTGACGGTTATGCAATGCGATCCGGTGCGGCGAAGATTCCCGCAGAGCGCAAGATGGGCCGTGTGGCGTCCCGGCAGACCTCCCCGGGAATCCCGGGATTATGGCGCTTTGAGATGCAAGGGGCTGACGGTGAGAAGCTTGCGGCTTATCAGCTTGAGGTTGCCGCCGACCCTGCGGAATCGGGCATTCCCGGGGGAGGGCAGACGTTTCCGATTGGACTATCCGGCGACTCGGCAACACCAGCGGACAGCCGTGGGGTTGAGGGCGCCGATGGTTCCAAAAACACTGATTATAACAAGCCTTCGGGCGCTTCGCCGCCGCAATCGCGGCAATCGCTCGTGCCGCTGGCGGCTCTGCTGGCTTTGCTGGTGATTTTGGCGGAATGGGGGGTGTATCAGCGTGGGCGTTCGATTTGATCATCCCTGGTTTCTGCTGCTCCTGCTGCCGCTGGCGGCCGGCGTGGTCTACGCCTATCGCTCCGACTTTAGATTAAGCGGCGTACGCCGGAAGCTGGCGGTTGGCTTGCGTGCGGCGATCCTGGTTTTGCTGGCAGCGCTGCTGGCCGGCGTCCAGACGTACACTTTGGTGAAGGACAAGGAAGTCGTGATTTTAACGGATCGGTCCGCCAGCATGCCGGAGACGGGAAACGTTCGCGATTGGATTGGACGGGCCGGGGAAGGAAAAGCAGCGGGAGACCGCGTAGGCATCGTAGTTGCCGGGCTGAACGCCGCGGTGGACAAAAGTCTGGATACGCAATCCGTCTCCGAAGATAGCCTGAAGGCGAAAGTTCATTCCGATTTTACCAACCTGGAGCATGGCCTGGAACTATCCGGCGGTTTGTTCGGGGGGCGGGGTAACCAAAGGATCATTTTGATTTCCGATGGCGAAGAAAACGTAGGCGATGCGCTAAAGGCGGCCAACCTGCTAAAGGAGCGGGGGATTGCCGTCGATGTGCTGTCCGTTCCCGTCAAAGAGCGGAAGGATGCATCCGTAGAGGAGTTTCAGGTGCCCGGGAAATTGTATCAGGCGGAATCGTTTGCCTTTGAAGTACTGATTCGCAGCACGTTCTCGGGCAGCGCCGAGCTTGGCTTATATGAGGACAACCGCGAGATCGGCCGGCACAAAGTGACACTGGAGCGCGGGGACAACCGCTTCACGCTGCAGGGTTTGGCGCAAAAGCAGGGGATGCACCGTTATCGGGCGGAGATTTTCGCGGACGGCGATGAGCAATCGGCCAACAACGCGAACTATGCGTTTACCCGGGTCGCCGGAAGTCCGAAGGTGCTGATCGTGGAAGGAAAGCGCGGGACGTCCGCCAATCTGGAAAACGCCTTGAAATCCGGTCTGGTCGATTACTCCGTGATCGATCCGGGGATGCTGCCTGCGGATTTGACCAAGTATGCCGGCTATGACAGCATCGTCTTTAACAATGTGTCCGCCGATCGGATTGGCGGGAAAACGATGGAGTTGATCGAGCAGGCGGTCAGTTCCTTTGGCATCGGGTTTGTAATGGTCGGCGGAGAAGACAGCTACGGGATGGGCGGTTATTTCAAAACGCCGATCGAGCAGTTGCTGCCGGTTTCGATGGAGCTGGAAGGCAAGCGGCAAATCCCTTCCCTCGGCCTGATTCTCGTGATCGACCGGTCGGGAAGCATGGACGGGGACAAATTGAAGCTGGCCAAGGAGGCGGCGCAGCGCACGGTCGAGCTGCTGCGTCCTCAGGATACGGTCGGCGTCGTTGCTTTCGACGACCAGCCCTGGTGGGTGGTCGAACCGCAGAAGCTGGGCGATAAGAAAAATGTACTGGCGCAAATTAACGGCATTCCGAGCGGAGGCGGGACAAACATTTACCCGGCCGTTGAAGGAGCGCTGAACAAGATGCTGGATGTCCAGGCGCAGCGCAAGCACTTGATTTTACTGACCGACGGGCAGTCGGCCGTGACTTCGGGATACGGCGCGCTGCTCGAAACGATGAATAGCTCCCAAATCACGCTCTCCACAGTTGCAGTCGGGGAAGACGCAGACGCGGCGTTGCTGCAGTCACTGGCTCAGGAGGCCAAAGGCCGGTATTATCCGGTAACGGATGCCACGACACTGCCGGCGATCTTTAGCCGGGAGGCCGCCATGGTCGCCCGGACGTACATTGTGGACAAGCCGTTTGTGCCGGCCCTGGTGTCGCCGGGGGATTGGGGAAAATGGTTTGCGGGCGGGGTGCCGAAAATTTACGGTTATGTGGCTGCAACGCCTAAAGCGACGGCCCAAACGGTGCTGTCCAGTCCCGAGCCGGACCCGCTGCTGGTTAGATGGCAGTACGGCTCCGGCCGAAGCGTGGCCTGGACCAGCGATCTGACCGGAAAATGGTCGCGGGATTGGGTAAATTGGCCGTCCTATGCCGGTCTGTTCACAGAAATGGTGAAATGGACGTTTCCGCAGTTTTCAGTGTCTCCTTTTGAGGTAAACACGACGATACGCGGAAATGAGGTTCAGTTTGAGGTCACCGCCGAGGATGAAGCTCCTCCGGAGGAGCTTGAAGCGGTGATCAGCGGTGAAAATCTGCGGGAGCAGCGGGTGCCGCTAGCCCAAACCTCGCCGGGGGTCTACCGGGGAACGATGCTAGCCGATGAGCCCGGTTCGTTCCTCGTTCATCTGCAGGGCAAAAGCGAAGGGGAAAAGGTGGATGGAGGGACAGGGACCGGTTTTGTCATCCCTTATTCTCCGGAGTACCGGGTGCCGGGCGACGAACCGCCGGACACGCTGCGGAAGATCGCGGACAGCACGGGGGGCCGCGTGCTGGATTGGAACAAGCCCGAAGCGGCCTTTCAATTTGCGGCCAAGCTTTACCCGTCGCCGCATGATCTGCAGCGGCCGCTGCTGACGGCAGCGCTGCTGCTGTGGCTCGCGGACATCGCGATCCGCCGCCTTGCGCTGCCGTGGGGCCGCATGGCGGCGGCGCTGGTGCGCGCCGCCATGCCTTGGCGCCGCCGTGCGCCGGGCGGCGCGGTGGACAGGGCCGCGTCCGGCGCGTCCGCGGAGGCGGACACCGGGCTGGCCCGGCTCGCGGCGCGCAAGTCGCGCGCGGCCGCGTTCTACGGCGGGGCAGGCGCCCGCCATGGCGGCGATGTCGGCGAGAACGCCGCCGGCAGGGCTCCTGCGGCGCCCGCCCCGCCGGCCCGCCCTCCACGCAGCGGGGCGGGCGGGAGCCAGAGGCCCGCGAGCGAGGCGCCGCGGGCCGAAGTACCGGCTCCCCCGCGGGAGGGAGCCGGTTCGGCGCCCCCCGGCCCGCTGCAGGACAGCGGGCCGGGGGCTTCGCCGCTTGGCCGTCTGCTGGAGGCCAAGCGGCGAAGCAGACGTTAGCCTCTTCCTTTTGTAGCGCAGCATAAATGAGTGGACCCATTACGCTTGGCTGGGATTAGAGAGGCCATCCGACGATGGTCTACGCTAACGGTTGTGAGGGTGATTATTTGGTCAAAAATTCGAGGGTTCCATTTCTAACGGTTGTGACGGAGCTTATTTACAGGAAAAAAGCCCGAAACGTCGAGAAAAGGCTAAATTAGCCTTCTCATAACCGTTAGAATGGAAAACCCCTTGATTTTTGCCGTATTAGCGTCGCTCACAACCGTTAGAACATTTCATAGTTATCGAGTTTTACTGAAAAGAACGGAATTGGGAAAGACGATCTTTACTTTCATCAATCTATCGATGTTTTTAGGAGTGTATCTCCTTAACAAGGATTACAAATTTAGCTCCTTTAAGTAATAGGCCCGTATAAACGGTCCTTTTCTCTAAAGGGGCATTTTTTATTTATTTAATGGTGACGGGCATAATTGTCCGGGCTGCTGCCCGGCAAAAGGAACTGAGCGCAAAAATGATTACAAAGTAATTTCGAGGTAATACCTTGGGAATAATGATATGGCAATGGGTTACGAATGATGATACAATAAATAAAGTCAAAATGATTTTTTCAATTTGATTGTTTTGTAATCGCAGAGTTAAGTTTTCATGGTTTTCAAGGATCTTTTGATGATTAAGGAGGAAAATGAATGCCAAGTTTAGAGAACAATAAGATTGATAATTTGTCGATTACGACGATTCGGACGCTGGCGATCGACGCGATCGAAAAAGCGAACTCCGGCCACCCCGGCATGCCGATGGGCTCCGCGCCGATGGGTTACCAGCTGTTTGCCAAAACGATGAATCATAACCCGGACGAGCCGACCTGGATTAACCGGGACCGCTTTGTTTTGTCCGCCGGTCACGGCTCGATGCTGCTTTACAGCCTGCTGCACCTGTGCGGGTATAACCTGCCGATGGAAGAAATCAAGCAATTCCGTCAATGGGGCAGCAAAACGCCGGGCCACCCGGAATTCGGGCATACTGCAGGCGTAGACGCCACGACGGGCCCGCTGGGTCAAGGTTTGGCGATGGCTGTCGGCATGGCTCTGGCGGAAACACAGCTTGCGGCGACTTACAATAAAGGCGATCTGAAGGTCGTCGACCACTATACTTACGGCATTTGCGGCGACGGTGACCTGATGGAAGGTGTGGCTAGCGAAGCGGCTTCCCTTGCCGGTCATCTGAAGCTGGGCAAATTGGTTTTCCTGTACGATTCCAACGATATTTCGCTTGACGGCAAGCTGAATCTGAGCTTCTCGGAGAACGTAAGACAGCGTTTCGATGCTTACGGCTGGCAAACGCTGCTCGTTAAGGACGGCAACGATCTGGCCGCGATCGAAGCGGCAATCGAAGAAGCCAAACGCGATACGGAGCGCCCGACGCTGATCGAAGTGAAAACGGTCATCGGCTACGGCAGCCCAAACAAGCAGGGCAAAGGCGGCCACGGCGGCACGCACGGTTCTCCGCTGGGTGCGGAAGAAGCCAAACTGACTAAAGAGTTCTACAAATGGGTTTATGAAGAAGACTTCTACGTTCCTGAAGAAGTGCGCGAGCATTTTGCCAAAGTTAAGGAACGTGGCATCTCCGCTTATAGAGCATGGGAAGAAACGTTTGCCAAATATAAAGCCCAGCATCCGGAGCTTGCCGCTCAGTTCGAACGCGCGGTAGCCGGTGATCTGCCGGCCGGCTGGGATGCGAAGCTGCCGAAATACAGCACATCGGATAAGGCGGTATCGACCCGTGTCGCTTCCGGCAACGCGCTGAACGGTCTGGCGCCTAATGTTCCGCAGCTGCTTGGCGGCTCCGCCGACCTGGAAAGCTCGACGATGACGCATTTGAACGACCTTGCCATGTACACGCCGGAAACCCGCGACGGCCGCAACCTGTACTTCGGCGTACGCGAATTCGGCATGGCCGCAGCCATGAACGGGATTACGCTGCACGGCGGCCTGAAAGTATTCGGCGGCACGTTCTTCGTATTTACCGACTACCTGCGTCCGGCGGTGCGTTTGTCGGCCTTGATGAAGCTGCCGGTGACTTATGTGCTGACGCATGACAGCATTGCGGTCGGCGAAGACGGCCCGACGCATGAACCAATCGAACAGCTCGCTTCCCTGCGCATCATTCCGGGTCTGACGGTCATTCGTCCTGCCGACGGCAACGAAACTTCCGCAGCCTGGGCTTATGCGGCTGAGAACAAAGCGAACCCGGTAGCGCTGGTGCTGACCCGCCAAAACCTGCCGATTCTCGAGAACACGGCAGAGCAGGCGCGCGAAGGCGTAAAACGCGGCGGCTACGTCGTTTCCGAGGCCAAGGACGGCAAACCGGTGGCGCAAATCATCGCGACGGGTTCCGAAGTGCAGCTGGCGGTTAAAGCGCAGGGCGCGCTGGCCGAAGAAGGCATTCACGTTCGCGTGATCAGCCTGCCGAGCTGGGATCTGTTCGACAAGCAGGATCAGGCGTACAAAGACTCCGTCATCCTGCCGGGCGTCAAAGCCCGCGTTGCCGTGGAAATGGCGCATCCGTTCGGCTGGGAACGTTACGCCGGCGAAAGCGGAACCGTGCTTGGCATCGATAAATTCGGCGCGTCCGCTCCTGGCGATAAAGTCATCGCTGAATACGGCTTTACTGTTGAAAACGTCGTGAAGCACGTGAAAGCGCAATTGAACAAATAATCGGCGGCCGGATCGCGAAGGGAGAGGGGAACGTGGCGCAGCAATTGCAAAATGTTACCGTGGAGAAGAACGCCAATATTTATTTTGACGGCAAAGTGACCAGCCGGACCGTATGGCTTCAGGACGGCAGCAAATTGACGCTGGGGATCATGCTCCCCGGGGAATACGAGTTCGGAACGGATTCGCTGGAAGTGATGGATATTTTGTCCGGGGACCTGAAGGTCCTGCTTCCGGGTGAAACGTTATGGAGAGAAATCAGCGGCCGCGGAACGTTTACCGTTCCCGCCAAATCTTCCTTCAAGCTGGAAGTGCGGAGCGTTACGGACTACTGCTGCTCGTACGTCTAGCGGCGGGTGAGCGGCATGCCGCAAAAAGCAAATAAAAAGGCAGGTTACAGCGTTATGGCGCTGTACCTGCCTTTTTACAAATCTTTAGGGAGCGTTATACCGTTTTATCGCCGATTTTTTGACCGATCCAGGCTTCGTAGAGCTTCACGACGGAGGAGAGGTCCTCTTCGCCGAAGCCTTGCGTTTCTCCCGCCTGGAACAGGCTTTTCGCCTGGTTCAGCATCGGCGCGGGGATGCCCGAGCCGTCGGTCAGCGCGGAGGCGAGCTTCAGGTCCTTGAGCATCAGCGCCAGGGAGAACTGGTTGGAAAAATCGTGTTCGATGATTTTCTGGCCCTTCAGCTCCGCCGCTTTGCTGCCCGCGGAACCAAGCTGCACCAGCTCCAGGAAAAGGTTGGCGGGCAGACCGGATTTGGCGGCGATGGCGAAGCCTTCAGCGAGCGCCAAGTTGTTGATGCCAACGATGGTGTTATGGGCCAGCTTGGCTACCGCGCCGCTGCCGTTTTCGCCCATGTGCAGCACTTTTTTGCCCATGGTCTCAAAGAGGTCCATAACCTCGGCCAGCGTATCGGCCGGTCCGCCGACCATAAAGACGAGCGTGCCGGCGATCGCGGCCGGCGAACTGCCGGTGACCGGCGCGTCGAGAAATGCCCCGCCCAGCGCGGAAACTTGCTGCGCCAGCTGCTTTACGAGCGTGGGCGAGATCGTGGAGCAGTCGATGACTTTAGTCCCGGGGCGCAGGCCGGCAAGCACGCCGTCAGTCCCTTCGTAAACGGCGGCGATGGAGACGTCGTTGCTGACCATCGTGATCACGATGTCTGCGGCGGCAGCGGCTTCCTTCGGCGAAGCGGCCACGGCGGCGCCTTGTTCGGTTAAGGCCGCGGCTTTGGACGCGGTGCGGTTGTAGACGGTAACCTCATAACCCTGCTTCAGCAGGTTGGAGGCCATTGGAGCACCCATTGTGCCCAGTCCGATAAATCCGATTTTTTTCATAAACGGTCACCTTTCAACAAAAATTGAACAGCATTTAATTATTTTAGCATAGAGGGCCTAAAACCTGTATAATGTGCCCTTGTCTTCGCTAGAAATTTACAGTATCCTAGGTTTAAGTTGTATGAGAGGAAAGTTCAGGTCAAGACGTTAAATGATCACGCCTCAACTTTTGGATGTTACCTCTTTGGATAGGCAAGTGGGTAAAATAAATAGACGGAGGTATTTTCAAACATGTCGAAAAAAGTAACCTTTGACTACAGCAAAGCCCTGCAATTTGTCGGGCAGCATGAAGTGGATTATTTTACCGAGCAGGTCCGCACGGCTCATGAGCAGTTACATAAAGGTACGGGAGCAGGGTCCGACTTTCTGGGCTGGATCAACCTCCCGACTGAATACGATAAGGAAGAGTTCGCACGCATCAAGAAGGCGGCGGCGAAAATCCAAAGCGATTCCGACGTACTGATCGTCATCGGCATCGGCGGTTCTTACCTGGGCGCGCGCGCGGCGATCGAATCGCTGTCCCATGCGTTCTACAATATTTTGCCGAAGGACAAGCGCAAAACGCCGGAAATTTATTTTGCCGGCAACAACATCAGCTCGACTTACGTGAATCACCTGCTTGACCTGATCGACGGCAAAGACTTCTCCGTCAACGTCATCTCCAAATCGGGGACGACGACGGAACCGGCGATTGCGTTCCGGATTTTCCGCGCTGCTCTGGAGAAGAAATACGGCAAGGAAGAAGCGCGCAAACGGATTTACGCGACGACCGACCGCGCCAAAGGCGCTCTTAAGAAGCTTTCCGACGAGGAAGGTTATGAAACGTTCGTGATCCCGGACGATGTAGGCGGACGTTATTCCGTGCTGACGGCCGTTGGCCTGCTCCCGATCGCTACCGCCGGCATCAGCATCGACGATATGATGCAGGGCGCGGCCGACGCGGCGAAAGAGTTCAGCAACCCGAATCTGGCCGAGAACGCCAGCTACCAGTACGCGGCCGTCCGCAACGCTTTGTACCGCAAAGGCAAAGTGACGGAAATTCTCGTGAACTACGAGCCTTCCCTGCACTATGTGTCGGAATGGTGGAAGCAGCTGTACGGCGAAAGCGAAGGCAAAGACTATAAAGGGATCTTCCCGGCATCGGTCGATTTCTCCACGGACCTGCACTCCATGGGGCAGTTTATCCAGGAAGGCAACCGGAACATTTTCGAGACGGTTATTCAGGTGACGGAAGTGCCAAGCCACATCACGATCGAATCCGATCCGGCCGACTTGGACGGGCTGAATTTCCTGGCCGGCAAAACGCTCGACTTCGTGAACAAGAAGGCGTTCCAAGGCACCTTGCTCGCGCATACGGACGGACAGGTTCCGAACCTGGTCGTCAACGTGCCGGATTTGACACCGTATTCCTTCGGCTACCTTGTTTACTTCTTTGAAAAAGCTTGCGGCATCAGCGGTTACTTGCTGGGCGTCAATCCGTTTGACCAGCCGGGCGTTGAAGCCTACAAGAAAAACATGTTTGCGCTTCTCGGCAAACCGGGATACGAAAAGGAAAAGGCCGCATTGGAAGCAAGACTTTCCGAATAACGGCTTTTTGGAAGCAGGTTCCCTTTTCGAAGGAAAGATACAGCGCCAGGAAGCAGTTCGCCGCACGTTTCGGCCGGGCTGCTTCTTGGCACATTCATAAGGATGGATTCATATGTTGGAACGGTATAAGACGGTTCGAGGAGCCGGCGAAAAAGAAATCGTCATCAAGAAATCGAGGTTTATCGGACACGTCATGCCAGCGGCAACGGAAGATGAAGCGATTGCTTTTATTGAGGAAATCAAAAAAAGGCATTGGAATGCCACGCATAATTGTTCCGCTTATATGATCGGCGAGCGCGATGAAATCCAGAAGCAGTCGGATGACGGAGAGCCAAGCGGCACTGCCGGAAAGCCGATTTTGGAGGTTATCAAAAATCAGGGCCTCAAAAATGTCGCCATCGTCGTTACCCGGTATTTTGGGGGGATCATGCTGGGGGCCGGTGGTCTCATCCGCGCCTATACGGACGGGGCGGTTGCGGCGATCGAAGCGGGGGAAGCCATTACCCGGGTGCTGCACCAGGAAGTATTTGTGGAACTGGAATATACTTGGCTGGGCAAGGTGGAAAATGAACTGCGAAACCGCGGAATCCGTACGGGGGACACGGTGTTTGCGGATAAGGTGACACTCTGCTGTCTGCCGCTTCACCATGAAGCGCAGGCCTTCATCGCTTGGATGACGGATCTGACGGGGGGACAGGCGCTGATGACGGAAGGTGACCAGGTTTACTTTATCGAAGGGGAATAACGCCTATGGCAAGAAGAGCAGTAGATCAGGAATTGTCGAGAGAAAGAATTATGGAAGCGGCCCGGCATTTGTTTATCACAAAGGGGTACCGCGGAATTTCCATGCGGAGCATCGGTCAGCATTTGGGATACAGTCACGGTTCGTTGTATTATCACTTCAAAGAAAAAGCCGAATTATTTTACGCTATCGTGGTCAAGGATTTCGAATCTTTAACCCATCTGTGCGAGCAGGTGGCCAAACGCGCGCCCGCGGAAGGTTTGACCAAGGCCGAGCAGCTGATGCTGGAATTCATCAAGTTTGGCTTGGAGCATCCGCACCAATACGAAATCATGTTTATGCTGAGGGATGAGGAAATATTGGCGTATTGCCGCAGCGAGCAAACCAAATGCTTTAATATGTTCGAATCCATCGTTCGCAGTTTTTTGCAGGAGGAGAAGCACCCGCTGGAAAACAATCCGTCCCTTCCGCTCAGCATGTTTTTGGGGATGCATGGATTTATCTCTTACTACATTCAGGATCGGCTGACCTTTGAGGAAATCAAGGCCGCGGCGGTAGCCCATGTCAAAATTTTGAGCCACAGCTGTTACCGGATAACGTCATGAGGCGTTTTTGCTTTAACTTAACGCTTTAACCATTTACACCATTATAGCATCAACACTTTATAACATTACTTTGCAAAAACCGGTGGAGGCGAGATGAAACAGTTCATTTCGTAAACAGCTGGTTTTATTTTTTTGCCATAAAAATCTTTCCCGGACACTTGGCCGCCGCCCATTTGCGGATTGACGGAAGCCCTGGGGTTTGGTAATCTATCCATATATATAAAACCGAGTATTTGCATCAGAATAGATCGAATGATGATGTGTTTTGCGGGAAACCGCTTTGACGGTGTGGGTGGCTTGCGGAATCTGGAAAGGATGTGGCGTTGCATGCATGTTGAAGTACGAAATCTGGATAAACATTTCGGCGCTTTTCATGCCGTACAAAATGTCAGCTTCGGGATCGAGAAAGGGCAGCTGATCGGTTTGCTGGGGCCCAGCGGCGGCGGCAAAACGTCGATTTTGCGGATGCTGGCCGGATTGGAGCAGCCGGATGCCGGGGAGATTCTGTTTCATGGAAAACGGGTGAACGAGCTTGCTCCCCAGGAACGGGGCATCGGCTTCGTATTTCAAAGTTACGCTTTATTTAAACATATGACCGTATATGACAATATTGCGTTTGGTCTGCAGGTTAAAAAAGCACCTAAAGCGGAGGTGCGGAGCAGGGTGATGGAGCTTGTCGAGCTGACCGGGCTCAAGGGCTTTGAGAGCCGTTATCCGCATCAGCTGTCCGGCGGGCAGCGGCAGCGGGTCGCTTTTGCCCGCGCTTTGGCACCCCAGCCGCAGCTGCTTCTGCTTGACGAGCCGTTTGCAGCGATCGACGCGAAAATCCGCCAGGAGCTTCGTTCCTGGCTGCGGGAGCTGATCGAGCGGGTTGGCATTACGTCGATATTCGTCACCCATGACCAGGACGAAGCGATCGAAGTGGCCGACGAAATCATGATCATTAACCAGGGACGCCTTGAGCAAAAAGGCACGCCCTGGGATATTTACAAGGAGCCGCAAACCCCGTTTGTCGCCTCGTTTATCGGGCAATCGACTTTGGTCGAGCGGGCGGCCGACCTCAAGGGGTTTGAGGAAGAAAGCGGCGGGCTCGGAACGCGGGCGCTGATCCGGCCGGAATACATCGAGGTGGGAACCGAACACGAGTTTACACTCCTTTCCGCCACGGCTCCGGGGATCGTGAAGCACCTGCATTTCCGCGGCAGCGAATGGCTGGTGGAAGTCGAAGTGGGGGGCCATACGTTAACGACCTTCCGCTCGCTGGAAAAAGAGACCTTAAAACCCGGGCAAGAGGTACGCGTGCTTGTCCATCGGGCATATCTGTTCGACGACGAGCGCAGCTGGATTTTGGAAAACCCGCTGAAAGCAGACCCGCTTAGCGTCATTATCTGACATCATTCAACGCCATCGCCAAGGGTCCTTCCCAAAAGGGAAGCGGCCGCTTGGCGTTTTTAGTTGTTTGGATCGCTAGTGTTATAATTCTATTGGACTTTTTCCAATAGAATTGGAATTCTACTTCCATTTTGGCGGGCCAGATTGGATATTTTCCAATAGATTGAGTTTTTATTGGCGGTAAAAACCTGTTTTGAGGAAATCTATTGGATTCTTTCCAATGAGGGGAAGATTTATGGAGCGTTTTTGGTCAATCTATTGGATATTTCCAATCAGACACTGTCCCTGTCCACCTAACCAGAAAACACGACGATTCCGATCATAAACAGGGATGGCACAAACTTGGCTTTTGCTGGGGCGGTAGCCGCCGGCCGGATGAGGGCATAGATACAAAAAGAGCGCGAGCGCAGGGGATGACCCTGGCGGCTCGCGCTTTTCGGCAATCAGACATGTTTCGGATGGGAATATAATTCGTCCAGCATGGCTAGCAAATTTTTGTAATTCGTCAACGTTTCATGGTCTTCGACCTTCGTGCCGGATTGGTAAAACACGATATCCCCCGTACCCTCGTTCAATTGCCGCCTTGCTTCGAGGATGCGTTTTAAGTTTTTGGCGGTTCCGAAACTCCCCGAAATGATATCCACTTCCGGCGGAAACAACTGTCTAAGGCTATTTTCGAAATAAGGGAAATGCGTGCAACCCAGAACAACGGTTCCGTACTGGGTCAGATCCAAGGAGGACAACTGCTCCTTTAAATAGGGCACGGCGACCTCTTCGGCGAATTCGAACTTCTCCGCAAAACGCACCAGACCGGGGAGAGGCAAACTTTCCACGATGTCCTCGTGGTCGATTCTTTTGACCAGATTGTGGAACTTTTCCTCGTTCAGCGTTAACTGCGTCGCCAGCACCAAAACTTTTTTCCGCCGGCCTTCCCATTTCTGCACCGCGGGTTTTACGGCAGGTTCTATACCCACGATCGGAATGTCGTATTTCCGGCGGAGATCCTCGATCGCGATACAGGTTGCCGTATTGCAGGCCACGACCAGCGCTTTTACGCCTTGATCCACAATAAAGTCCACCGCATCAAAAATATACCCTTTAACCTCTTC
Source organism: Paenibacillus macerans (assembly GCF_023715465.1). Classification (GTDB taxonomy): domain Bacteria; phylum Bacillota; class Bacilli; order Paenibacillales; family Paenibacillaceae; genus Fontibacillus; species Fontibacillus macerans_A. Next base: position 41,844 of record NZ_JAMBOE010000004.1, on the reverse strand, counting down.
CTTCGGTTTTTCGCCGTACGGGACGTGCAAGGTATCCGCATAAAAAATGTAATCCTCGTTCGGCAGCAACCGCAGCGCCTGGTGAAGCACGGTAATCCCGCCGATCCCGGAATCCAAAAATCCTATTCTCACTGCTTTCACTCTTCTCGTTAATGATTTCTGTTTTATTTTAGCATTCAAATCTTCTCTGTACCATTTATAGTTATTTCCTTCGAAAGGGACATGGTTTATTTTACGATATTACCGTGCCGTCCGTAAGGTCGATATTCACTACCTGGCGTAAAAAGGCGATTTCGCTTGTTGCGGATATATTGATAGAGGTAGAATGGGGGTATGGAAATTTAGCTGGAAAGGAGCGGACTCCTGCATGGATCAGCTTGTATTTATCGGCACCGGCGACGCGATGGGGGTTCCGAGAGTATATTGTGATTGCGGGGTTTGCGGGGAAGCGCGAAGCTCGGGCGTCAACAGGCGGTACCGTTCCCTGGTTGCGGTCGAGGGGAAGGAAGGGAGCTTCCTGATTGATTGCGGCCCGGATTGGCGAACGGGAATGGAGCGGAGAGGCCAGCGTTTTGCCGAGCGGATTTTGGTGACGCACGCCCATTTTGACCATATCGGCGGGCTGCCGGAATGGGCCGACGCCTGCCGCTGGCTGAACCGGAGAGGCCAGTTGTACGCGCCGCAGGAGGTGCTGGACACGATCGTACTCCAGTATCCCTGGCTGGGAGGACAACTCGATATGCATGCGGTTGATGACGGCATCGTCCTCGGCGGCTGGCAAATCCGCGGCTGGAAGGTGTTTCACGGCAAAAATGGGTTTTCGTACGCGTACCGGTTGGAGAAAAACGGCTTCGCTTGGGCGTACTGCTCCGACTCGATTGCTTTGCCTGAGGAGCAGCGAATACCTCTGCACAGTTTGGAACTACTGGTATTGGGGACGAGTTTTTACCGGGAAGAGGCCGAATTTTCCACTAGATCAGTATATGACGTCACCGAAGCGCTGGAACTGCTGCGCGAAATCCGGCCGAAGCGGACGCTGTTCACCCACATGTCGCACGATATCGACCTCCGCCGCGATTACGGGTTGCCGGCCGGCGTGGGGTTTGCTGGAACGGGGATGCGGGTGGGGCTCCGGGGATGATTGGAGTTTTGGAGAGGGCGAAAAAAAGAGGTTATCCTTGATTGCGGTGCGCTGAGCGCGGCTTGAAAAGGATAACCTCTTTTTCCTAATACGACTTAAGCTTCCGGATTCAGCACGAACTTGTCGATGACGTGTTTGACGCCGTCCTCATTATTGCTTAACGTCACGTAATCGGCGATTTCCTTCAGGGCCGGGATGGCGTTGCCCATTGCGACGCCGAGGCCGGCGGCTTCGAGCATTTCGTGATCGTTCCAGGAGTCGCCGATGGCGATCGTTTGCGACAGGTCGCAGCCGAAATGGCCGGCCAGAAATTTCAGGGCATGGCCTTTGGTGCCCTCCTCGTGCATGATCTCCAGGAAATTCGGCTTTGATTTCGTAATATGCACGCCTTTGCCCAGCAGCTCGCGGAGCTCCGGGGCAATCTCGTCGAGAAAATCGGGCTCGTCGATGATCAGCATTTTCGGGGTCGGCTGTTCGACCAGTTTCTCAAAATCAGGTTCGATATAATAGCGGGTCCGGTTCAGGTTCGTGTAGTCGATCAGCTTTTGATTTTCTTCACGAGCGTACAGCTTGTCGTCGGTGTAAGTCTGCAGATGCAGGTTGCGGCGGATGCAGTATTCAAACAGCTTGCGGGCCGCTTCCATCGGGACGAAACGCTCATAGAGCACCTTTTCGTCGATCAGGTTTTTGACCAGTGCTCCCTGGTAAGTAATGATCGGCACATTGAGTCCGGTCTGGTGGGCGATCGCCTGCGCGGAAGCGTAGGCCCGGCCGGTCGCCAGCGTGACCATGACGCCTTTTGCCACCGCCTGTTCCAGCGCCTGCTGGGTGGCTGGAGTCACCTCCTTGTCATCGTTGATCAAAGTATCGTCAATGTCGATCGCTATCAGTTTGTACATGGTTTCTCTCCTTCTATTTTGCTAAAAGCGCCCTATTCTTCAAGGAACACCAGCCCGATAAAGTCGTCAAATTCCAGATTGCCGAAGTAATGCTTTACGTCGATGCCGGCCAGCGCGGCGCGCACGGCCTCTTCCTCGTATTTTACGCCCCGCAGCTTGTCCTCGATGTCGGTGACGTCGCCGACGCCGAAGAAATCGCCGTAAATTTTGATCTCCTGAATATGCCCGTCCTTGATGTTCATGCGCAGATCGATGATCCCGACCGGGAATTTTTTCGCGTGTTTGACGTTGCATTCCGGCGACAGCCCGTAGTTCCAGTCCCAGTTTTTGTAGCGTTGGCTGGAGATTTCATGGATTTTGGCCCAATCGCTTTCGGTCAATTTATATTGCGGCACCGCTCCTGGCTCCATCCCGAAAATATGGCGCAGCAGCTCGGCGCGGAACTCTTCGATCGTCATTTTTTTGTCCAGAAAATCAATGATGTTGGCGACCCGGCTGCGCACGGATTTGGTGCTTTTCGATTTGAATTTCTCCGGGTTGGCGTGAAGCGAAGCCTGCACGTTGTCCAAATTCAGGTTAAACATCAGCGTGCCGTGGCTGAACATCCGCCCGCGCGTGGAAAATTGGGCGTTGCCGGAAATCTTTTGCTCCCCGACCTGCAGGTCGTTGCGCCCGGTCATCTCCGCGTCGACGCCCAGCGATTTCAGCGCCTCCACGACGGGTTCGGTAAATTTGCGGAAATTGTGGAACGATTGTCCGTCATCCTTTGTAATGAAGCTGAAATTGAGGTTGCCCAGATCGTGATACACCGCTCCGCCCCCGGAAAGACGGCGGACGACCTGCACGCCGTTTTCCTTGACGTATTCGGCATTGATTTCCTCGATCGTGTTCTGGTGTTTGCCGATGATGATCGACGGGGCATTGATATAAAAAAGCAAATAGCTGTCGTCTTCCAGCGGAAGATGTCTGAGGGCGTATTCCTCGATGGCCAGGTTCACGGACGCATCGGTAATCCCCTCGTTGTCGATAAATAACATAGGTTTGCTTCCTCCTATCCTTTTCGCCTGCGGACGGCCGAACGCGTCGTTCCAGCGTTTCCGCAAGCTATGAAAACAACTTTACTTCTATTGTAAACGAATCGGCCTTGAAACCAAAGAGTAGTTTCAGTTCGCGTTTTTTGCGGATTGACGGAGGCTGGCCGGAACTTCATAATGAGGGCATTGGTAAAAGTGGAAGAACTTACGGAACCGGAAAAGAGGAATGATGAACGTGTTGGAAATTTACGGGCACGGGGGAGACCTGGAAACGGCAACACTTAGGTACGGCGCGGCGGCTGGCGGATTTACGGACTTTAGCGCCAACATCAACCCGCTTGGCCCGCCTCCGGGGCTGCTGGAAGCGCTCAGGGAGGCGCTGCCGGAGGTGGTGCGATACCCGGACCCTGGACACCGGCGGCTTGTCGCGCTGCTGTCGGAACGCCACCGGCTCGCGGAGCCGTCGTTTGTCATCGGCAACGGGGCCGCGGAAAATATGGCGCTGGCGCTGCTCGCGCTGTCTCCGGGAAAAGTGGGGATCGTCGAACCCTGTTTTTCGGAATACCGCAGCTTGTCAGAGCAGTTTGGCGCGGAGGTGGTTTCGGTATTCGGCACGGAGGCGCGCGATTTCAAAGCCGACCCGGACGAGGTGTTGCGGCTGATCCGTGACACGGACATGGTGTTTGTCGGGCAGCCGAACAATCCCAACGGGGTGCAGTACGGTTTGGATGAGCTGCGGCGGTTCGCTGAGGCCGGGGAAGCGTACGGCACCTATATTGCGGTGGACGAAGCGTTTATCGATTTTATCCCGGAAGGGCGGCGCTGTACCTTGCTTCCCAAGCTTAGGGCGTACCCTCATCTGATCGTCATCCGCTCGATGACGAAGTTTTACGCGATCCCGGGGTTGAGGCTGGGGTTTGCGGCGGCACATCCGCAGCTGGCCGCAGCGATGCGGGACAAGCAGGTGACGTGGAGTGTAAACACGCTGGCGCTGCTGGCCGGCGAAGTTTGTCTGCAGGCGGATGCCGATTATGAACGGGCGACGATCCGGTTGGTTGAGCGGCAGCGTGAACGGTTGCGCGAGGCGCTGAAGCGGCTGGGCTGCCGGACGTGGCCGGGGGAAGCGAACTTTTTGCTCGTCCGCCTGCCGGAGCCCTGGACCGCAAAGCGGATGCAGGAAGCGCTCGGACGGCGCGGGGTGCTGGTGCGCAGCTGTGCGATGTATCCAGGCTTAAGCGCGCGGGATATTCGCGTTGCCGTGAAGGATGAAGCGGCCTGCGCGAAACTGGTGTGGGAAATGGAACAGGTAATGGGAGGATCGGAGGGTTAAAAATATGACGATGCCTTTTGTGACGGGGGAACCGGGAACCGTTTATGATGCGGAGGTGTGGCCGGGACTGCGCCTTCATTTTGGGGAGCGGCATTTGCTGCTGGAGGCCCCGGAAGAGCTGGACGGTCTCAGCAGCTCGGTGTATGGCGGCGGGCCGGGGGCCTTGCGGCGGATGGTCAACATCTATGTTGACCGGACTTACCGCTGCGATGATCCGCAGCGGGATATTGCGGCGCTGCTGCGGCAGTGGGGATATCCGGCGGAGGGAACGGCCGGCTTGCTGACGGCCGTGCAGCTGCGGTACGCCGCAGTGGCGGAGGAGCGCGGCGAAGATTTTGCCGTCTTCTGCTGTGCGACGGCGGGAGCCGGAAACGCCGCGCGGGCCGGCGTGCGGCGGACGACGTTCCCGGCCTCCTGGACGCCGGGAACGATCAATATTATGCTGGCCGTGGACGGCCGGCTGACGCCGGCGGCGCAGGTGAACGCCGTGATCACGGCGACGGAGGCCAAAACGGCCGCGCTCGCGGATCTCGGCGTGCGCGACGCCGAGAACGGCCTTGCGGCCACCGGCACCACGACCGATGCGGTCGTGCTCGGCGTGAGCCAGCGGGCCGGCTGGCCGCTGCTGCACGCGTACGCCGGCACCGCCACGGACCTCGGCGGCACGGTGGGCCGCTTGGTGTACGCCGCCGTGACGGAGTCGCTGCGCGGGGCGGAGGCGAGAGCGGAAGCGGACGCGGGAGTGGGAGTGCGCCCATGACGGCGGCGTGGTGGGTGTTGCCGGTCGCGTATTTGCTCGACCGGCTGCTCGGCGACCCGCGCTGGCTGCCCCATCCCGTGATCGGGATGGGCAAGGCGGTCGCCGCGCTCGAGGCGGCGCTCCGCCGCCTCGTTCCTCCCCGCCGCTACCGCGCGGCGGGGGTGTTGCTGCCGCTGCTGGTCGCCGGCGGCAGCTTTGCTGTGACCTGGGCCGCGCTGCGGCTCCTGGCCCAGGTCAGCCCGTGGCTCGCGGCGCTGGCGGAAGCCGCGCTGATCTGGACGACGATCGCGGCCAAAGGCCTGCGAAACGCCGGCATGGACGTGCACGGCCACCTGCTGCGCGGCGACCTTTCCGCAGCCCGGCGATCGCTGGGCATGATCGTCGGCCGCGACACGGCGCACCTGGATGCGCCGGAAATCACGCGCGGCACCGTCGAGACGGTCGCGGAAAACATCGTCGACGCCGTGGTGTCGCCGCTGTTTTTCGCGCTGCTGGGCGGCGCCCCGCTGGCGATGGCTTACCGGGCGGTCAACACCCTCGATTCGATGGTCGGCTACAAAAACGACAAGTACATCGATCTCGGCTGGGCTTCCGCCCGGCTGGACGACATCGCCAATTACATTCCCGCCCGGCTGACGGCGCTGATGCTGATCGCGGCGGCCTGGACGCTCCGGCTCGACGCGGCCCGGGCCTGGCGCACGGTGCGCCGCGACGCTCCGAAGCATCCGAGCCCGAACAGCGGCCGCCCGGAGGCGGCGGTCGCCGGAGCGCTCGGAGTGCGGCTGGGCGGCGAAAACAGCTACCACGGCGTCGTTTCGTTTCGCGCCTATATGGGCGACAAAACCCGCGAGCTCGAGCCCGAGGACATCCGGCGCACTGCGAAGCTGCTGTTTTGGGTGGCCGGTGCATTCGTCTTGCTGGGCACGGTGCTGTGGATGTGGCGGAGCGGAGGTTTTGCCTGGATCTAGCGGCCTGCTTATTAAATAACCTGGTTCATCAGCGGGTGAGTACCATGAAACGCTGATTTCCACTTGTTCTTGGCGCCAGAATCGAGGATACTCAGCGAGCATGAGCCAAATAGCTGTAAAAATCAGGCTGTCTCAGAAACGTCCATACAAATAACGGAACTTTATGTTCTTATTATCCGGAGTCTAACCTGTTCATTACCATTAGCGGAATTTTATGGCCTTATTTTCCCATGAACGCTGCAAAAAATGCCCATTCCTCTGCGATTCGAGAAAATAGCGACATAAATTTCCTCTATTTCTCTTAACATGGGGGATATCGCCGAAATAACGCCATTTTTTTCCCTTATGTTTCTGCCGCCTGAGTTTTCAACAGGCTAGTACACAGGAATAATGTCGAAATAAAGTCGAAAAAACCACTTGACAAGAATGAAAGCGCATTCCATAATGTCGATATAGAAATAGAACGACGTTCTCTAATGAAGAACGACGATAAAAGAGAGAGGTCCTTAGGCCATGGAAGAATCCAAAGTAAAGTCCCTATCCAAAGCGTTGGACGTGCTGGAATGCTTTTCCGTTGACGAGCCGGAGCTGGGCATCACGGAGATCTGCAACAAGCTTGGATTGTACAAAAGCAATGTGCACAACATCGTATCCACTTTTGAAAAACACGGTTATTTGACCAAAAATCCGCACACCAACAAATACAAGCTGGGCCTCAATATCCTGAAGCTCAGCAACATTATCAGCAGCAATCTGCACGAAAGAGACTTCATCCAGCCGCACATCAAGCAAATCGCCAACGAAACGGACGAAATCGTATATTACGCCATTCTGCACAATAAACAGGTGCTCTATCTGGACTACGCCTGCACGTCCGGCACGATCATGGAGACATCCAAGATGGGCGTCATGGCTCCAGTGTACTGCACTGCGACGGGAAAAGCGATGCTGGCTTTTCTGCCGGACAACGAACTCGAAAGCTTGCTGCAGGACGATTTTACCCAATTTACCGAAAACACGATCACCAATAAAGAGGCGATGCGGGCCGAACTGAGCAAATCAAGAAAAAGGGGGTATTCGGTAGACAACATGGAGCATGAATACGGAATCAAGGGCGTCGGTGTTCCCATTATGGACAGAAGAGGGTATCCATTCGCGGCAATCAGCATATCCGGTCCTTCCTTGCGGTTTGACGAGGACAAAATTGAGTTTTTCGCCGGCCTGCTGAAGCAGCACAAGCAACAAATCGAAAGACAGCTGCCTTAATCTCTTTGTACGCCTGAAAGGGGTGACTCCGCTTTTTTTTTACGCAATATCTAGAACGTTGTTCTATAATATGGAACAACTTCCATCATTTATACTTTGATATAAGGCAGGAGGTAGACGAATGGAGACGATCGGGAAGAAAAATAGCGAAAAATGGATTGCGTACGTATTTATGGCCCCCGCGCTGCTGCTGGTTTTGCTGGTATCGTTTTATCCGATCGCCGTTGCCATGAAATGGAGCATGTACGAAACGGAATATGTAAGAACGGGAGCTTATGTGGGCGCCGGCAATTTTCTCTCCATTTTCAAAAATGAAAGCGGTATCAGAAACATCGGAAATTCATTTGTCTACGTATTCGGATCGATTCTGATTGTAGTTCCCCTAAGCACGCTGCTGGCTGTTCTGTTAAATATGAAAATCAAGTTCAGAGTTTTGTTCAGAACGGCGATCATCTTGCCTTGGGTCATTTCGCAAACGGTTACGGCGCTATTGTGGAAATGGCTGATCAACGCCAACTATGGTCCCGTGAATTATGTGATCGAGCGGTTCGGCGGCGCCAAGGTCGATCTGCTCAGCACCAGCGGGGGCGCCAATCTCGCGCTGATCGCCGCCAATGTTTGGAACACCTTCCCGATCGCGCTGGTGCTTATTTTGGCCGCACTGCAGACGATTTCCTCCGAGCTTTACGAAGCGGGGCGGGTCGACGGTGCGACCGGCTGGAAGTCGTTCACGCACATCACGCTGCCGCTGATCAAACCGACGGTTCTGGTCACGTTGATCATGCTTAGCCTGGAGTATTTTAACATGGTGACATTAATTTACGTCTTTACCGGCGGCGGACCGTTCAGCGCAACGGAGACGTTAAGCCTGCGGGCGTTTAAGGAAGGCTTCGAATATTGGAACATCGGCATGGGTTCGGCGTTCAGTGTCCTGCTTTTCGGCTTCAACATCATATTGAGCTTGCTATATGTGAAAGCGCTTAAAAACAAAGAATAGCGAACACAAGAAAGGGGGAGCGGCTATGCAAAGCAGGCTAATATCCAACGGAAAATGGTTTAATCTCCTCGTGTATGTCGTATTGATTTTAAGCTCCGCCTTTGCGCTTATCCCAATTTTATGGGCGGTCAGCACTTCGCTCAAGTCCGAGGCGATGATCGTGCAATATCCGCCGCAATGGATTCCGGCGCAGCCTACTTTCGAGAACTATGCCAACGTGCTGTTTCATTCCAACTTTCCCCGCTATTTTCTAAACAGCATGCTGGTCGCGGCCGTTTCCATCCTGGCTTCCCTGTTTATCTCCGCGCATGCGGCGTACGCGGCTTCAAGATTTCATTTCCGGGGCAAAAAAATAATCCTGTTCCTGATTCTCATGACTTCGATGATTCCGGGCATTGCCATTCTGATTCCGCTTTATTTAACCGCCGTCAAGGTCGGTCTGTACGACACCTTTATCGGCATGATCCTGATTTACACGGCCTGGCGAACGCCGATGCTGATTTGGGTGCTGCGCGGGTTCTTCGACTCCGTCCCGAAGGAAATCGAGGAAGCGGCCAAGGTCGACGGCAGCTCGCCGCTTCGCACCTTCTACCAGCTGATTCTTCCCGTATCCCAGCCCGGACTGGCCGCCGGCGCGCTGTTGTCCGCCATCTACGTATGGAACGATTTTCTCGTGGCCTTCTCCTTTACGACCAAGGACGAGCTGCGGCTTTTGTCCGTCGGCCTGTACAACTACATTACCCAGTACGGCATCAACTGGGGACAACTGATGGCCGCTGTGGTCATCTCGGTCATTCCGGTTGTCGTATTGTTCGTCTGTCTGCAGTCCAAATTCGTGGACGGCTTGTCCGCGGGTGCGGTCAAGGGGTAATCGGCGGTGTCAAGAGGGACAACCTCTTCACATAACTAAACGACTGGGGGGTATTAAAATGAAAAAGCTTTGGGTGATCATGTTTACCGTGGTGATGATCGGAGCGCTGGCCGGTTGCGGCAATTCGGGGGGCGGGGAAACGCCGGGCGGTTCAAACTCGCCGGGCAATTCGGCAACCGGCGATGCCGGGAAACCCGTGGATCTAAGATTGTGGACGTTCCTTAACCCGGAGCAGCAGGACGATCCGCGGTCGGCGGCGTTAAAAAGCATCGTCGAGAGCTTTAACGCCAGCCAGAGCGACATCAAAGTTTCGGTTGAAAGCGTTCACTTTTCCAAGATCGATTCCCAGGTCATTCAAGCGACCGCTTCGGGCGGCGGACCGGATATTTTGAACGTCTACACCGATCTGTTGAAAATGCATACCGAAGCTAAGACAATTCAGCCCATCACCAAATACGCTGCGGAATGGCTGGATCAGGAAGGCAAAGACGATTATATCTATTCGGCTGACCAGCTCAAGCTGAACGGCGAAATTATGGCGATGCCTTGGGAGGCGAGGGTATTCACCTTATTCTACCGGAAAGACCTTTACGACGCGGCCGGTCTGAAGGCTCCGGAAACGCTGCCCGAGCTGCTCGCAGCATCGAAGCAGGTGGGAGACGGAAGCCGGCTGGGATTCGCGGTTGGCATGTCCGAAGGAGCGAACGCGGCATCGTTCATGGAGACCTTCATTCCGATTTTGCGGGCGGCGGGCGGCCAGATGTTCGACGCGGACGGCAAAGCGGTGTTTAACAATGACGCCGGCGTCAAAGCGATCAATTTCCTTAAAGACATGGTGGACAGCGGGGCGATGAGCAATCAGACGATATCGATGACGGCTGACGACATCACAAGCGGGCTCAAAGCCGGCAACATCGCCACAGCGGTGTCGGGAACGATGCGCGCTTCGGCGATCAGAGGCTCCGAGGTCGGCCAAAACATCATGACGACGCCGGTGCCACCATTCGAAAAAGGGCAGCCTGCGCCGACCATGGTCGCCGGCCAGACGCTGGCGATCGGGGCGAACACTAAACATCCCGATCAGGCGTGGGAGTTCATTAAATATTACTTGAGCAAAGAATCGCAGATCAAATGGGCCGAGGCCGGCGTTATGCCCGTGCTGTCCTCCGCTTACGAGGATGCCGCGGTAACTGCGTTGCCTAACTACGAGGAACTGCTGCGTTGGAAGCAGGAGGCAAGCGAAAGCGGTCAAATCGTTTTCTATCCGGCGGACTATACCCTTTTGAGCACGGATCTGGCCAAAGCGGCGCAAAGAATCATTTTCCAGAACGCTCCGGCCAAGGAGACGCTGGACGCGGTTGCGGGCAACTACAACGACGGCAAGAAGTAAGGTAAGCGGTTGGAACGGTATTGGGCGGAGCTTTTCTCCAAACTTAGGAAAGGCTCCGCTTAATATAAAACATCAGGCATGGGAGGAAGAGAACATGGTCGAAAAAGAGTATGATGTCATCGTCATGGGCGGCGGCCCTTCCGGTTTTATCGCGGCGATTGCCGCGGGCAGGACGGGGGCGCGCACGCTGCTGGTGGATAAGAACGGTTTTCTGGGGGGTGCGGCCACTTCGGCGGCATTGGGTCCCATATCTCCTTTTCATATTCGGGACGAACAGGTCGTCAAAGGCATTCCGCAGCAATTTATGGATCGAATGGTTGAGTACGGCGCGAGCCCGGGGCATTGCAAAGTGCTTGATCCATACGGCAGCGGGGCTTATCTGGGCTTTTTCGACCGGGAGAGATACAAATATATCGCTTACGAAATGGTCAGAGAAGCCGGCGCGGACGTTCTGCTGCATTCTATGTTCAGCGGCACGCTTACGGAAGGCGGCCGGGTGACGGGCGTGAAGGTCGTCAACAAATCCGGCGAAAATATTTTGAAGGCCAAGGTTGTTGTCGACGCGACGGGAGACGGGGACGTGGCTAGCGGAGCCGGCGCGGAGTTCGTGCTGGGGCGGGCCAAGGATCGGAAAATGCAGCCGTCGACCTTGATGTTCGAAATGGGCAACGTGGACACGGAGAAGCTTTACCAATATATCCTCGATAACCCGGACGATTTCGAATGGAAATCGGACGTCATTCCGATCCGGAATTATTCGGACAGGCTCGTGAGCAAGTATTTCGTCGCGCAAGGTTTTAAAAAGTTCGTAAAACAGGCGGTCGGCAACGGGGAGCTGCATATCGGGCGGGATTCGATCCTGCTGCTGAATTCCGTTCATCCCGGGGTCATTCATTTCAATTCCACGCGGGTGATCGACGTGGACGGCACAAACGCCGATTCCAGAACGGCGGGAGAGATCGAAGGACGCAGACAGGTTGAATCGATCGTCAAGTTCATGAACAAATATGTGCCCGGTTTTGAGCAGGCCTTCTTAAGCATGACCGGCAGCGAGCTCGGCGTGCGCGAATCCCGGCATATCGTCGGCAACTATGTGCTGCAGGCGGACGATGTGATCGAGGGCAGAAGGTTCGACGACGTCATCACGAGAGGCTATTTTCCGATCGATGTGCATAATATGGCGGGCAAAGCGGGGTACGGCGATCCGGAAACCGCGGGAGCGTGGATCGACATCAAGGACTCCTACGACATTCCATACCGCTGCCTTGTGCCGGTCAAGGTCGACGGGCTGTTGATGGCGGGGAGATGCATCTCGGCGACAAGCGAAGCCCACGGCTCCTTCCGCACGCAAGGCAGCGTGATGGCGATCGGGCAGGCGGCCGGCACCGCGGCGGGGCTGAGCGCCAAGCAGGGAATCCAGCCGCGGGAGCTGGATATCAAGGAGCTGCACGCCGAGTTGCTGAACAACGGCGCATCCTTGCGCCGCGACCCGGAAGCGGTGGAGAGAGAAACGCGGAACGCGCAAAAATACGCTGCGGAGTTTTTGCAGGCGAACAAACGCCACATTACACCGAATATTTGAAGCAATCACACTTGGTTGAACAGCGGCGATTGGGGAAGGATGGGAACGGGGGAAACCCCGGGCCCGTCCTTTTGTCGTTTGGGCGGGGGTGTCGGCACGGGTCAGCAGGCCGCCCGGAGCTGCCGCAGCTGCTATTTTCGGCGTAACCTTGCCAACCTTGCCAACCTTGCCAACCTTACTATCCTTACTATCCTTACTATCCTTGCTATCCTTACTATCCTTGCTAGCTTTGCCGCTGCCAGGGCGATAAGGAAAAGTTAAAATTGGGTCGGCTAAAGCTGCCAAGCCTTGGCTTTGAGGAGTATAATCATGGGAGAAACTTTAGAGCGGCGAAAGCGAAAGGAGAGAGGACGGTGCGGATCGAATGGTGGCTCGTCCGCCACGGATTAACCGAGTGGAACGTACAGCGTCGGTACCAGGGGCATAGCGACCTTGCGCTTCTGCCCGGGGAAGCGTCCGGGCTTAAACCGCTGCGCCGGGAATTGGCAGGGGTGGAGTTCTCCGCCGTTTACGCGAGCGACCTGCTCCGCTGCCGGCAGACGCTGGAATACGCCCGGTCTGATTTGGCGGAACGCTGCGTGGCCGATTGCCGTTTGCGGGAAATGGATTTCGGGGCATGGGAAGGCCGGACGTACGAGCTGTTAAAGGACGATGCCTTGTACAGGGCCTGGATCGACGATCCGCAGCGGGTCACGCCGCCGGACGGCGAGTCGTGGCAGGCGTTTCGGACGCGGGTTGAGGATGTGTGTCAGGAGCTGGCGGCATATTTGCGGGCTTTGGCCGCGGGTGGACGGAGCCGCAGAGAAGACACCGGGGAGATGCGGGAAAATGCAGCGAAGACACGACTAGACTCCAGGGTGATGCGTGAGAACGCCGAGACGATGCCTGAGAACGCCAAGGTGATGTGTGAGAACGTCAAGGTGATGTGTGAGAACGTCAAGGTGATGTGTGAGAACGTCAAGGTGATGCCTGAGAACGCCGAAACGATGGGGGAAACGGCCGAGGCGATGCAGGAAAATGTAGAGGTTTCGGGAGAGTATACTGGGGTCGCAAGGGATACGGCCGAGACATTGAGGAAGCGTATCGAGGCGATGGGCGAACATGTTGATGTGGGGTTTGAGGCAAGCAAGGTTTTCCCGCAGAACTCCCGAACGGTACGGCTGCTGATCGTCACCCACGGCGGGGTCATCTCGTTGTTGTCGGCGATGCTGGAGCCCGGGCTCGGCTTTTGGGATACCCGTTTGCCCCCGGGCGGGATCAAGCGGCTTTATTGGAAACAATAATTCTAGCGACGGGATTTAACGAAGTGTCCTGCAACGTTCCGACTGAATATCCAATGGAATTAGAAATCTAATTGCAAAGTTACGGTTTGATTGGATATTTCCAATAGAACTGGAAATCTAATGGTAAATATGGCGGTTTGATTGGATTTTTTCCAATAGATCAGGTTCGGCAGGGTGCAAAATGGACGGTTTGAGCGAATTCTATTGGATATTTTCCAATGAGAGCTCCCAATGTTAGGCGATTTCCGTCAATCTATTGGATTTTTCCAATGAGAGATGGGGAACGGCGCTGGCGCAGGGGAGCTTTGGCGTCCGGTACGCGATAATTATGGTGGGGGAGACTGATCCCCGCTACTACATACATCACTTGAAAAGAAAGGCGGGATCGGTTTGGCCGTACCGAAGATGAACTTTAAGCTTGGGGTGCTGGATATGGTTCCGAAGCTCCCGGGTTACAGTGCGGAGGAAGCTGTGGCGCAGGCGGTGCTGCTGGCTCAGCAGGCGGAAGGTTGGGGATACGTCCGCTACTGGACCTCGGAGCACCACGACATGGAGATGCTGGCTAGCGCCTCCCCCGAGGTGCTGCTGTCCCATATCGGCGCGCGGACAAGCGGGATTCGGCTCGGATCGGGCGGCGTGCTGCTGCCGCACTACAGTCCGCTGAAGGTGGCGGAGTGCTTCCGGCTGCTGGCCGCTCTCTATCCGGGCAGGATCGACCTCGGCATCGGCCGAGCGCCTGGGGGAGAAGCGCATGCTGTCATGGCGCTTAGCGGCAACTTTTTGAAGCGGGTGGCCCGTTACCGCCAGTTGGCCGGCGATCTTGCCGCCCTGCTCCGGGACGAATACCGCTATGAGGACCATCCGGTTCAAGCCCGGCCCATTCCGCAAACGCCGCCCGAGCTTTGGATGCTGGGCACGAACGTCAAAAGCGCCCGCTTTGCCGCCGAGTTCGGCACGGGGTACGTGTTCGGCCGCTTTATGAGCGAAACCGACGGCATCGAAACGTTGAAAGCGTACCGGGATGCCTTTCGGCCATCGGCTTTTCAAGCGGCGCCTAGAGCGATCCTCGCGGTGAGCGTGATTTGCGGCGAAACCCGGGAGGAGGCCGAGGGAATGGCCGCGAGCGTGGAAGCGGCATATCGTGCCCGCGGCGGCTCCCCCTTCAGCGGATTTGCCGGGACGGCTGATCAAGTAAGGGAGCGGCTGGCGGAGATGCAGCGGCAATACGGCAACGAGGAATTCCTGATCGTGACGCCAATTCCCGATTACGAGAAGCGGCTGCGGTCTTACCGGCTGCTCGTGTCATAGGCTGCGGCGTGCGTGTCTGAGGTTTTCCGTTGGTGGGATAACGTCATTGCCTCCGCATGCTCCTTTGGGAGGATGGCGGCTTGAGCGAATCAAATGCAAAAGTGCATTTCAACTCACTATAAACTTCTATTTTTGAGCGATCGAAATGCAAAAGTACATCTGATTTGGGGTTATCGGATCAAAAAGTATCTTTTGCCTGAAAATGAAATGAACTTTTGCAGTTGAACCACCTATTTCGGGGGATTTCCGACGAAATTCGCATGCACTTTTGCATTTCGCGAGATGTGGCGTGCCCACAGATTAGCATGTCTCCCGGTTTAGCGTGTCTCTTAGGTTAGCATGTCTCCCGGTTTAGCGTGTCTCTTAGGTTAACACGTCTCCCGGTTTAGCGTGTCTCTTAGGTTAGCATGTCTCCCGGTTTAGCGTGTCTCTTAGGTTAGCACGTCTCCCGGTTTAGCGTGTCTCTTAGGTTAGCATGTCTCACAGGTTAGCGTGTCTCTTTGGTTAGCATGTCTCCCGGTTTAGCATGTCCCTAAGATTGGCATGCCTCTCTCATATTGGTATAACGCCGGATTGGCATACCCTTGGGCCGGCATTACCCTCATGAAGGATAAACCAGCTCCTGAAAGCTGCTAGTTTTTTTAATTCACACTTGACGGGTAAGAATAATTGGTTTAATATGATGGAAAATCGTTCACAGCTCATTATATTAGTGCTAAGAGAAGTCTAAGATATGCTCTGGACTGCAGCCGATTGGACCGCCAAAGGCTTCCGGAGGTTCCCCTATTGAGGGGAGCTTTCGGAGGCTTTTTATTTTTGCCGAAGGAGGTGATACCCATATCCGGTTGTCATGCGGAGTGGGAACTGCTTGAGGAAGCCGACTGGCTGTTTCGCAAAATGGTCAGACGGTTTGTGAAGGAGAGGGACAAAGTGGAAGTTGAAGGGATTGCGCTTCCCGGACTGCTGGTCATGCAAAAAATGATCCGGGAAGGGCCGCAGCGGCTTGGAGATTTGGCGGAGGAGCTCGATTTCACCTCCGGCGCCGTGACGGGGCTGTGCGACAAGCTGGAGCAAAAAGGGTTCGCCCGGCGGGTCCGCCAGACGCTCGACCGGAGAACGGTATGGCTGGATATAACGGAGCAGGGCAGGGAAATGATGGCCCGCAACCGCAATATCGGCGCGGCGTGCATCACGCTGCTGTTCAATGGCTTCCACGCGGAGGAGCTAAAGCAAATGGCCGGCCTCTTCCAAAAGCTGACCGGGAATCTGGAGCATTTCTCCGGAACGCTGAACGCGCTGGCGGAGAGTAATGCCGGACAAAAGCCGGGCGAAAGCGACCAGCGTTCGGGCCAGAGGCTGGAGCTGGACAGCAGGCAAGACCTAAGCCGGGGCGATGATTGGAGTGAGCGGCAAGACCTGAGCCAGGGCCAGGTCCATAGCCAGGTCCATAGCCAGCGCCACGGCCAGAGCCAGAGCAAATTTTTATCTTATTAAAGGAGTGGAGAACATGGGGCATCCGACGATTTACCCGACAGGGGCAACGATTTACAAGCCGGAGAAAGCTTATAGCGGCTACACGATTTATCAGGCGGCCGACCAAGGCGCGTTGCTGATCGATATGAACGGGAGGGAAATCCGGTTGTGGCAAGGACTTCGCGGTTTTCCAAACAAACTGCTGCCCGGAGGCTACGTGCTTGGAAGCACGGCCGAACGCGATCCGCAGCACGGGTTCCAGGACGAGGCCGATCTCGTTCAGGTCGATTGGGACGGCAATATCGTCTGGCGCTTCAACCGTCACGAATGGATCGAAGATCCCGGGCATGAGCCGCAATGGATGGCGAGAGCCCATCACGACTATCAGCGGGCCGGCAGCCCTGTAGGGTATTTTGCGCCGGGACTCGAGCCCCAAACGCTGGAGGGCAACACACTGATTTTGGTCCACAAAAATGTGCGCAATCCGAAAATTTCCGATAAATTGCTGCTGGACGATTCCATCATTGAGGTCGATTGGGAAGGCAACATCGTTTGGGAATGGAACTGCCATGAGCATTTTGATGAGCTCGGTTTCGACGGCGCGGCGAAAAAAGTGCTGCGCGAAGAGCCGAATACCCGCTTTTTCGGCAATGAGGCCGGGGATTGGATGCACATCAACTCGGTGTCGGCGCTGGGACCAAACCGCCATTACGACGCGGGCGACGAGCGTTTCCATCCGGACAACATCATTTGGGACGCCCGGGAAAGCAACATCATCGCCATCATCGACAAAAAAAGCGGAAACCTCGTCTGGAAGCTGGGACCGGACTATTCGGCGCCCGAGGTGAAGCATCTGGAGTGGATCATCGGCCAGCATCACGCCCATTTGATCCCGCGCGGCCTGCCCGGCGAAGGCAATCTGCTTGTGTTCGACAACGGCGGCTGGGGGGGGTACGGGCTGCCGAATCCGGCGTCGCCGACCGGCCAGAAAAACGCTGTCCGCGACCACTCGCGCGTGCTGGAAATCGATCCGGTCACCCTTGAGATCGTCTGGCAGTACACGCCGGCGGAAGCCGGATTTCAGGCGCCGCTCGACGCCTACCGCTTCTACAGCCCATACATCAGCTCCGCCCAGCGCCTGCCAAACGGCAACACGCTGATAACGGAAGGCGCGGACGGGAGGATTTTCGAGGTGACGCAGGAGCATGAGCTTGTGTGGGAATACATTTCCCCGTACAAAAACAAGCGGAACTCCAACATGGTCTACCGCGCCTACCGCGTCCCTTACGCTTGGGTGCCGCAGCTTTCACATCCCGAGGAGCGGGCGATCGAGCCGCTTGATGTGGCCAGCTTCCGGGTGCCCGGCGCCGCGGCGAAGGGTACGGATTCGGTCGTTACCGTAGAAGGGACCGTCTCCTACGGCGAAGGCGCGCTTTGCGTCGCCCGGATTGATGAACGGCCGCGCACGCCTGCGGCTCCGTCTTAACGGGAACCCATATAGAAGAAAGGAGCGAACACGTATGACAACATCCCCCAAAACGAAGGCAAAAACGGTGCTGAGCTTGATTTGGCTGCTTGCGTCCTTGCTGCTCGTCTTAAGCGGCTGCGGTTCGGTAAAGGAGGGTTCCCAGGCAGCGGTGCAGGCTGCAGGCACCGGGAGCGGCGGGGTGCAAGACCGGCAGGAGCAAGCCCACGTTACATTGAATATCGCCGACATTTCTACCAATCCGGTGCTGCGCACGGCGGTAAGCAAAGGTTTTTTTGAAAAAAACGGCATTGAAGCGAAGCTGGTCACCTTCGCCACGCCAGCGGAAGGCATCAACTCGCTGTTCATCAAGCAGGCGGACATCGCCTGGGGTGCCGATTTTCCGATTTTGAACGCCGTGAGCAAAGGGGAGTTTGCGATCATCGCCTCGACCGGCACCTCGACCGAACAAAACGCAAAACAGTGGAAGCTGTTCGTGCGGGACGAAATCGGCAAACCGGAGGATTTGAAAGGGAAGAAGCTTAGCTTTTTGCGCGGGACTTTTCTCTCCTATTTATGGGACGAATATTTGGCCGAACACGGCCTTGCCATGGATGACGTTAAGCTCATAGGACAGGGCGGCTCGGACGAAGCGTATATTGCTTTGAAAAAGGGTGAGGTGGACGCGGTCTGGGTCAGCGGCGCGGCGCTGACCGCGAAGTTCGAGGCCGCCGAAGGGGTCCGACAGCTGACCGACATGTCGCAGACAAAGGTGCGGATCGGCAGCCAAATCGTAGCGCCGGAAGCGCTGATTCGCGAGCAGCCGGAGGCGGTGGCGAATTTCCTGCGCGCCCTCGATGAAGCCTCGCGGTTCGTCAAGGAAAATCCGGAGGAGGTCGCGGATATTTTGTATAAAGAAGTCAAACAGCCGAGGGAGTCTACGCTTAAGGATCTGGAAGTGCTCAATTGGAACGTCGATTTTACGGAGGCCGCATACGACAGTTTGACAAGGCAGAAAAAATACATGGTCGAGAACGGAATTATCGAAAAAGATTTTGAACTGAAGGATAAAATCAAGCTGGATTTTCTGCGCGAGGTTTTACCGGACCGCGTAACGATCACACCGTAATAAGGAGGGAAGGGCATGTCCGTGTCATTGGTTGCGCAGAACCGCACGATTACGATCGCGGGGCTGGGCAAAAGCTATGGCGATCAGCATCCGGCCGGGAGCGGAGAGGTTCATTACATTATCAAAGATGTCGATCTGGTCGTCAGAGGCGGCGAGTTTTTTATCCTGCTGGGGCCTAGCGGCTGCGGCAAATCGACCTTGCTGAACATGATTGCCGGCTTTATCTCCAAAACGAGCGGCAGTTTGCGGGTTGGCGGCGCGGATGTCGACCGGCCCGGGCGGGATCGGGCGGTCGTGTTTCAGCAGGCCGATTCCTCGCTGTTTCCTTGGCTGACCGTCCGCCAGAACGTCGAATTCGGGCTGAAGATGAAAAAGGTGCCAAAGCAAGAGCGCCGCACCGTATCCCATCGTTATTTGGAGCTCGTCGGGCTGGCCGGCCACGGGGACAAATTTCCGAAGGAGCTGTCCGGCGGCATGAAGCAGCGGGTTCAGCTGGCCCGCGTGCTGGCCAATGATCCGGAAATTTTGCTCATGGATGAACCGTTCGGGGCTTTGGACGCCATGACCCGCCGGACGATGCAGAAGGAGTTGGTGCGCATTTGGCGGCAGACGAACAAAACGATCGTCTTCGTGACGCACGACATTCAGGAAGCGATCCTGCTCGGGGAACGGGTGGGCATCATGTCTTCGGGTCCGTCCTCCAACATTTCGCGGATTTACGAGATTCCGCTCGCCTATCCGCGCGACGTGTCCGCGGCAGAATTTTACGAGCATTACCGGCGGATTCAAGCTCATTTTGACGAATAGAAAGGGCGAACCTTATGACTAGGCTGAAAAATAAATGGGCCGGCCTGCTCCTCTTGTGGTTGTTCATCCTGGCCGCCTGGCAAGGCGGCGCCTGGCTTTACGGTCCCGAGGTGGTGCCCGGTCCGGCGGATACGGCGGCGGGAGCGCTGGAGCTGCTGCGGGACGGCTCGCTGCCGAAATATATCGGGATCAGCTTTTACCGGGTGTTCAGCGGCTGGACGTTGGGGAGCCTGATCGCCATTCCGCTCGGGATTGTGATCGGCAAGGTGGATTTTATCCGCCGTTTCGCCGAACCGCTGCTGAACTTCATCCGCTTTATTCCACCGATCGCCTTTATCACATTGTTTCTCGTCTGGTTCGGCATCGGCGAGCAGTCGAAGATCGCGCTGATTTTGTACGCGACGCTGTTTATCGTCATCATGAACACGCTGACGGGGGTGTTGTCGGTGGAGGAGGACAAAATCCGCGCGGCTCGCAGCATGGGCGCTTCGGAGTGGCAAATCATCCTGCACGTAATCGTGCCGGCGACCGCGCCTTATATTTTCACCGGCGTCAGGTTGGCGATGGGCACCTCCTATATGGCGATCGTCGGGGCGGAGATGATCGCGGCGAACGAAGGCGTCGGTTACCTGATCTGGAATTCCCGGCTGTTCTTCCGTACCGACTGGATTTTTGTCGGTTTGCTCAGCCTGGGGTTGATGGGATTTGCCACCGACCGGCTGTTCGGCTGGTTTGGCCGCAAGGTGCTGTGGCGGTACGGAGTGATCGGCACCGCGGCGGCCGGAAAAAGATAAACCAACAGCGTTTAACCGGGACGGCGTTTTTCAAGATCGCAGGGTTCCGAGGGGAACAGTTCAGAAATAACGGCAAATAAAGGTCTTATTTTTGCTAGAAAAGGGTGTTCAGCAGAATAGAGGATTTTTTTGTCTTTATTTTTGATATATGGCGTCAAATGGGCGATATTTCCCAACTTCATCCCCGAATAACGACTATAATTACCGCTATTTTGAGTAAAAGGGGGAAAATCTCAAAATGAGGCCATAAATTGTCTCTATTTCCGCCAGAGGCCATCCTTTGCACATCAAAGGGACCGCCGGAACGAATTCCTTCGACCTTCGGCGGTCTTAATCATTGACAAGAACGTGTGTTCGCAATATAATGGCTGTCAAAAGGGAGGCCATAACGTATGGATGTGTATGACAAGCTGACCATTTTGACGGACTCGGCCAAATATGACGTATCCTGTTCGTCCAGCGGGGCGGAGCGCGGGAGCGGCGGGGGCAGCGGAGGCAGCTCGCTGGGAAACGCCGTCAGCGCGGGGATCTGCCACAGCTTTGCCGCGGACGGACGATGCATTTCGCTGCTGAAGGTGCTGATGACGAATAGCTGCATTTATGATTGCAAATACTGCGTGAATCGCCGCTCCAACGATACGCGCCGGGCTATGTTTACCCCGGAGGAGCTGGCGGAGCTCACGATAAATTTTTATCGCCGCAATTACATTGAAGGGTTGTTTCTCAGTTCCGGCATCATGCGGAATCCGGACTACACGACGGAACAGTTGATCCGGGTGCTGGAACTGCTGCGTCGGAATTACCATTTCGGCGGTTATATCCATGTCAAGGCGATTCCCGGCGCCGATCCGGCGCTGATTTCCCGGTTAGGCCTGCTGGCTGACCGGATGAGCGTGAACATCGAACTGCCTTCCCAGGACAGCCTGCACCAGTTGGCCCCGGACAAAAGCAAGGAAGCGATCCTTAAGCCGATGACAGCGATCCGCCAGGGCATTCGGGAGAACAGCACCGATCTCGTCAAATACCGCCACGCCCCCCGGTTTGTGCCGGGCGGCCAAAGCACCCAGATGATCGTAGGCGCCACGCCGGACAGCGATTTTAGGATCTTAACCTTAACGGAGGCGCTGTATAGGAATTATGAGCTGAAACGGGTATATTACTCGGCGTATACCCCGGTCGCGGAGCATTCGCTGCTGCCCTCGCTCGAAAGCAAGCCTCCGTTATTGCGGGAGCACCGCCTGTACCAGGCCGATTGGCTGCTGCGCTTCTACGGTTTTGAAGCGAAGGAACTGCTGGATGAGCACACCCCGAATTTCAATTTGTTTATGGACCCGAAATGCCATTGGGCGGTCAATCATATCGACCGGTTTCCCGTGGAGATCAACAAGGCCCCTTATGAAGAACTGCTGCGCGTACCCGGTATCGGCGTCCGTAGCGCCAAGCGGATCGTGGCGGCTCGCAGAACGGCGCGGCTGGATTTTCCCGGCTTAAAGAAGCTGGGCGTCGTGCTGAAACGGGCTCAATATTTTATCATCTGCTCGGGCCGGCGGCTTGAGGGGTTGAAAGTGAAGGAAAGCACAATTCTTAGGTCGCTGCTGTCCCGCAAAGAAATCGACATGTTCCTGCCCAAGCCGAAGGTGGAACAGCTGTCGCTGTTTTCGGACGAGGAGCTGGCGGGGAAAACCGGGAAGGAGCTAAGCCCATGGCTGCTTGGATAAGCGATGCGGCTTACGCCTACGACGGAAGCTTTGACGGTTTGCTGAGCTGCGTGTTTGAGAGCTATGCGCGCAAGGAGGATTTGGTCGACCTGCGTTCCGACGCTGATCCGCAGTATACTCTGTTTGTAACCCGCTGGGTGGAAACCTGTCCGGAGAAGGCTAACCGGGTGTACACGGCCATCGGGCAAAAAATATCGCCGGCCGCCCAAGAACTTGTCCGCTGCGGTTTTCTTACCTGCGATCCGCAGAAAGATCTGCTTATTTACCGGTTCCTGCGGCTTGGCTTTAAGCATGGGCGGGCAGCGATGGATATGCTGACGGAGAACACGGTGCACCGATTGCGCAAGGCGGTGCGGCATTTGAACACGGAGAGTCATGCTTTGATGGGCTTCGTGCGCTTTTCGGTGTATGGCGCGGCGCTGGTTTCTGTCATTGAGCCAAAAAACCGGGTGCTGCCGCTGCTGGCCGGGCATTTTTGCGACCGCTACCGGAGGGAGTCCTTTATGATCTACGACAAAACCCATGGACAAGCGCTCATCCACCGGCCGGAGGAAGCGGGAGCCGGGAAAGCGGAGATCGTTGACGTCGACGAATTGATTTTGCCTGAAGCGGGGGAGCAGGAATTAGCGTACCGCCGCCTCTGGAAGCAATTCTACGAAACGGTGGCGATCCGGGAGAGAATTAATCCTCGGGCGCAGATGTCCCATATGCCCAAGCGCTACTGGGGGCAATTGACCGAGGTGCAGGGAGCACGCGGACACGGACACCGCACCGACTCTCCAGAGCCGAAGCGCCTGCAGTAAGCGCCTGGATATGCCTTGGCATCGTCCGTTATCCAGCGGTTCTGGTACAATGGACGGGAAGGTATTTTAGAGGGGAAGTTGACAGAGTGGATTTGAATCAAACGCCTTTTCGGTATATCTATCCTTTTGCGTGCCATGAGAATGAGCGGGAGTTATGCCGTATGGAGCTTCGCGCCCTGTTTGGCCAAGAGCCCGGGGCATTTGCATTGATAAACAGCCGTTTACGGATTGAACCGAACCGGAGTCCGTTCGTTTCCATGCGGGTGGACGTTTTGCATGCCGCCGGAACGCTGGAAGAAATCATCACCTGGGTGGCGGAGTTGGAGCTGGATGGGCGTACCTTTAAGGTGCTGTATCTCAAAAACGGTTTGAAACGGACTTATGAGCAGCAGCGTGAATTGGAGCGGCAGATAGGCGGAAGGATCCGTGGCAAGGCCGACATGAGGCAGCCGGATATAACATTTGGACTGCTGTCGTTGGACGATGGCTGGATGTTCGGCATTTGCCGGCCGGCCGACCCGGTCTGGCAGCGGCATAAACATAAGCCGCAAAATTACTCCACCGGCCTCACCGCCGTAGTGGCCCGGGCGCTCGTCAACATCGCCGTGCCCGATCCGCATGGGATTCGGGCGATCGATCCGTGCTGCGGCATGGGCAATGTGCTGATCGAAGCGCTGTCGATGGACATCGATATCGTTGGCCAGGACATCAATCCGCTGGCCGTTCGCGGGGCAAGGGTCAACTTGCGCCATTTCGGTTACGATGATGCGGGCTTGGTGGCTATCGGCGACTTGAACGATATTAGCGAGGCGTTTGATGCGGCGATCGTCGATATGCCTTATAATTTATGCTCCATGCTTTCCGCCTCCGAACGCAGCCTCATGCTTGCCAGCGTAAGGCGGATCAGCAAGCGGGCGGTGATCGTCTCCTCCGAGACGCTGGATTCCGAAATTGAAGCCGCAGGCCTGAAAATCATGGATTCCTGCTCCGTCAACAAAGGAGCTTTTGTCCGTCATGTGTGGTTGACTGCACAGCAGCCGGTATAGCGTTGTAACAAATATAGCTAAGCTTGTGCTTGTTTTGATCCTCATTGCAATCAGAATTTCGAAGTGCTAAAATGAAAATGCGACCAAGTATTTAGTTTTCTGTTCAGTTGTATGAAGTTTTATGTTTCAGCCATAAACTAAGAAGAGCCTCTGCCCTGGTGCGGCAAAGACTCTTAGGACATGAAAGGCTGTGGATCACCACGGCGTATGCATTGAATTATTTCAGATGCAAAAACCCACCGTCAGGCGCCAACCTTATGCGGTGGGTTTTTGCTTGTTTTTGCGAAACTTGCGCTTCAGCCAACGGAAAAGCTTCCGGATTCCAAACACTAGGCTTAAAATCGCGGCAATCCATCGGAGCACGTCCAGCAACGCCACAAGTACGGCCATCGGCGTCACCCCCTTTCAGGGCAGCTACGCCGTGACCCCAAAACATCCACCACTTTTCAGTCCATAATAAGAGTATATCACGCTCCCAACTCTAGCAAAACAAGCTTCATAGAATTGTAGTTTTCACTTATTAGCTTCGGTTTTACAAAAAGCTGCACCGTTCAGGGTGCAGCTTTTTTGGTCTGTTCATTTTGCCGCTTATTCGTTAACTTGAAAGTATAATCTACAAATCATGATACATTACATCACTTAAATTGTGCAATGAAAACGATTAATTTCTGAAATTTTTCAGGAACTTGCGAGAAAAGGAGGGGAACCACAGTATTTTATGTAATGTATTATGACATTAAATGCAAAATGAATGGCAAACAAGGAGTGATGGCATGGAGACAGAAGTGATCATTCAAAATCCGCTGGGGATTCATTCCCGCCCGGCGGGGGCGGTGATGAAAATGGCGGCGTTGTTCCCTTGCGACATAAGATTGATCAAAGACGAAAGGGAAGCAAATGGCAAAAGCATCGTCAGCATATTGGCTTTGGAAATGAATTACGGAGACAAGGTTGTGCTGAAGACATCCGGGGAACGGGAGGAAGAGGCGCTGCGGAAAATCGAAGCCCTGTTATCCGCCGTTTTCGAATAACGCTGCATTTAAGGGGGTGAAATTCATGGCTCTCGTCACTCGATCCCGCGCGCTGCTCAAAAAGATCCTTTACGCTCCCGGACCGCTGCGCATCAAGGATTTTGCGGCTGAATTCGGAGTCAGCGAGCGGACGATCAAATACGATGTCGGCAGCATCCGGATGTGGCTCGTTGACCAGGGGATGGAGCTTAAATCCAAGCCCAGCCGGGGTATCTGGATTGAATGCACGGAGGAAAAGCGGAAGAAGCTGCTGGAGCAACTGGGCCACGGCGGGGACGAGGTGTTTCTGAGCCAAAGCGAACGAATCAGCTCGATCACCTTGGATCTGCTGCTGGCGGACGATTGCCTGACCATCGGCCGCCTTGCGGAGAAAAACGCGGTCAGCCGCAATACAGCGTTGGCCGATCTGGCGGTCATCGAGCCGTTTTTGGCCGATTGGAGCCTGCGGATTAAACGATCCGCTTCAGGCATCCAAGTCACCGGAACGGAAAAGCAGAGGTGGTTTGTCCTGGAGAAAGTCATCCTGGATTTACTGGACGGGAACGATATGTTCCGGATTGTGGCCGCCGTGGCCGAGGCAAGAAAACCAACCTACTATTTTAATCAGGTGCTGAAAAGTTTTTTGGACTCCGTGGACCACTTGGACCTGGTGTTTGTCACCGTCGGCTCGCTGGTCAAAGAAACGGAGCGGGAACTAGGCGTCCTGCTTTCCGATCAGTGCATTATCGGCGTGTTTATCCGTTTGTGCATTATTATTTCTCGCCGCAGCCATGGCTGGCATGGCCGGGAACAAGGAGTTTTTGATTTTCCCGGAACACTGGAGGGAGATAAAGGGATTTTCGCCGTGTTTCGCAAACGACTGACCAAGCTTGGCGAGGAGACGGGAACCCGATTTCCTGAAGCCGACATCTGGTTCGTCTGTTTGCAGGCGCTAGCGATGATTTCCGCCGCTCCGGACAACCAGCATTTTGCCAGGGAACTGCTGCCCGATTCCTTTTCCATTACCCGGCGCATGATTCGGGAGGTTGGCAAGGGGCTGAATCTCCCTTTTTCGGAATATCCCGATCTGTTTACCGACCTGCTGGCCCATATCTCCAACAAGCTGACGGAATACAGCTACGGGGTGATCGAACCGAACCCGATGCTCCATGAAATCAGGCGTGCCTACCGCGTGATGTTCGACCAGGTGAAGGCGGCCGGCATCAAGGTGTTCGGGGTGTACCGCATATATCTTACGGATGGCGATGTGGCCTTTATGACATTGCATTTTCAAAATGCCTATGAGCGAATGCGTGGACAGCGCAAGGTGAACGCATTGGTCGTATGCGGTACAGGACGGGGCACCAGCAGGCTGCTTAAGACGGTCATCGAGAGCAATTTGAAAAATGTCAGCGTAGGCGGTACCTGCTCTGTTATGGAACTTCATAAAATGCTGCGGCAGGGCGGCCATGATATGGTGATCAGCGTTTTGCCGGTGAACGTGCCGGTCCCGTCGGTATTGGTGAGCGCGATTCCGGGGGAAGCGGACTTTAAAAGCATTCAGGAGCAGGTAAGGAAAATTTTGCAAGGGGAGCGAATGGGTCAAGACTCTGGCCTAGGAGTTAAAGCGCGCAAGACAGACTCTGAGCCGGTACGGCTGCAGATGGATGACCCCTATGCGGTCCAGGCATGGTTTCAAAACCTTGTTTTCCAAGGCTTTGAGCTGAGCAGGCAGATCGTAAGCGGCATCGGCGGTCATTTCGCGGCGGAGCGGGTCGAAGCGCTGACACTGCATTGCATATTTTTGATGCAGCGCACCGCTTTCGGTATCCAATACCGGGAGGAGAACTCCAGGGCGGCCCGTTTGGAGGGGGAACAACCGCTAAGGGATCGTTTGTTGGACATTTTGCAGGAGCGGCAAGTCGCAGTCACGGAAAGTGAGCTGCAGGCGATTTTGAAATATTTGGAATGAGGAGAATATCCATGTGCACCATTGACGATACACTAGTGGCGATTCAGGCGAAAATAACGGCTGAAGCCCATGAGTTGCAAGAAGTGCGGCGGCTGCTCGGCGAATTGCGCGGCAAAGCGGGCCGGGACGGATTGGACATCGGCAGCCAGAAGGAACTGATCATCGGCATTCATTTGCTGGCATTTATTCGCAGATTGGCCGGCGGGGAGCATCTTCCCGATATTTCCGAGGAAATGTTTCTGGAAATCAGCCCTATCTCGGCGGCTTTAAGCAAGGAGCTACTGTCCCTCTGCGAATTGCCGCCGGGAAGAGAGCTGGACCGGGCGGAAGTTTTTTATCTGGCCGTTCATTTTGAAGCCGTAAGGCAGCAGACCTAAAAAGCTGACTTTTTGAACAACCACTAAAAATGAGGGGGAAACGCGGATGAGCAAAACGGTCAAGGTCGTCATCGGCGACCGGTTGGGAAAAGGGCAAAACGTAGCGAAGGGAGTTGAAGCCGCCGGGGGAATTGCCATTTTAATTCCGGGAATTGGAGCGGACATGAAGCTCGGGGACGTGATGCATCGGGAGAACGCCGATTTCGGCATTTCCTTTTGCGGTAGCGGCGGCGCGGGAGCGGTGACGGCCAATACCAAATATCAATATCCGATGGAGTTTGGCCTCAGGTCGGTCGAGGCGGGGGTCACGGCGATTCAGCAAGGAAAAAAGGTGCTTGGCTTCGGGTTTATGGATGTGGAAGAGCTGGGCAGGCGTTTGACGGAAGCTTATCTGAAGAAAAACGGAGGTTGAGGCATGTACAAGGAAATGGAGCGTACGTTTACGATTACCGGCTCGGGTGAGACGAAGCAAGCGGCCTTTCAACAAGCGCTGCTAAGGATGAGGGAAGGCATTGTCAGGGAAACGCCGGATGTTCTTCTGCAAATCGAGCCGTTGGATTTTGAGGTAGTGTCCGCTGTTCAGCATACATATACGGAAAAATTCCTCGGCTTCCTTTTTGCGCGTATCCGCACTAGCTACGAAGTCAAGGCCAACATCACGGTGAGATTGCGGCTGGTGGAATTGGCGAACCTTGAGTTCAGCGAACGAGTCCGGCAGCCTTCCCGGGTCCGGCGTATTTTGCGCATGAGGTAACCTTCTCGGTGCTGAAAACCTGACATTTTGAACTCGCATTATTAAGGAGGGAACAGGGATGGAAACCTTGGAAATTATTTTGAAGTCCATTATCATCGGCTTGCTGGTCGGCTTTGGCGTAGGCGCCGGAGCGGCGCGAATGTTTCACGCCCCCAAGGTTCAGGGGATGGGCGCCTTCCGGACGTTTGGGGAACTGAATGCGTGCGAAGGCGACCCGGTGGCTCATTTTTCGTTCGGGCTCGGTTTTCTGTTTAATGCGTGGGCTTCCGTGGTGGGAGCCGGGGGCCTGACTCAGGATGTCGACCACCGGATCATTCCAAACTGGGCGGCGGCCGCGCTCATGATCCGTAACAAAAATGTCGAGGAGACGCTGCACAATCCGCGCAAAATGGCCTGGGCCGGCGCATTTGTCGGCGCTGCTGTGGTCACGCTGCTGAATTCGACGGCGGCGGCCGTCCCCGCATCTTTGCAGGCGATCGCCACGCAGGTGCTGGTACCGGCGGCGAATTGGTTGATCAATCCGATCATGCCGATCGTGTTCTGGACGGCGGCGATGGATGCGGGCAAACGAACCGGCGTCTGGTCGACCGTTCTCGGCGGCTTATCCCACCTGGTGATGGGCAATGCCGTTCCCGGCATCGTGCTGGGAATTCTGATCGGCAAAGGTGTTGACGACGGCGGATGGAACCGGATTACAAAAACGCTGGTTACGGCGGTGGTGCTTTTGTTTGTGCTGAGCGGCTTCTTCCGTGGTTTTGATGTTTCTTTGCTGCATAGCGTCCATGTGGCCGTACCGCAGTGGCTGATTGATCTGCACGCATTTTTTGGATCCGAGGTGAAATAGGATGGAAAATCATAACGAACTAAAAGCAGGCTTTTGGTATTCGGAATGGGCGTTCCCGCTGTTCGTCGCTTTTTTGTCTTCCGGCATTTTTGCCGGGACGCATATGTATTACGTTTATCATGTCGGTGCATTTAATGATATTGCGATCATCGCCCTGCTCGAAGCAGGCATCAACGGCGGGAGTTTCGGCGCCGCGGCGGCGTTTGGCGCGAGCTTTCTGTTTGCCCGCATTCTGGAAGGACCGCTTGTCGGTATTTTGGACATCGGGGGTGCATTGCAAACGGGGCTGGGGATAGGCATCCCTGCGCTGATGCTGGGAGCGGGAATCACGGCCCCGATCACTTCGTTTCCGCTGGCGTTGCTTACCGGAGCGGTACTCGGGTTTTTGGTCGGCGGCATGATCATTTTAATTCGTAAATACACGATTAACGCCTCCAACTCCACCTTCGGGGCGGACATCATGATGGGGGCGGGGAACGCGGCCGGCCGCTATCTGGGGCCGCTGATCATCATCTCGGCGGTGATGGCTTCGATTCCGGTAGGGATTGGCGCGACCCTTGGCGGTGCGGTTTTTTACGCGTTTAAAAAACCAATTGCCGGCGGCGCCATCATCGGGGCGATGGTCTTCGGCGCTTTATTCCCGCTTGCTCCGCAATAAACGGCGTAAAAAACGGCCCGCTCCGTCATCCGCGGAACAGGCCGTTATTTCATAAATCTATGTGAAAAGGAATACGTATCCGTCCTAAACGAGTACGCATTCCTTTTATTTTTAAAGGATTAGTTGCCGCCTTGCGGCACGGCCAAGCCGAGACCTTCGGCAACGCGTGTTCCGTACTCTGGATCGGCTTTGTAGAAGTGCTCGATTTGCCGCAGCTTGATCTCGTCTTTTTCCACCGGTTTCATGGCGCTTACGATGTTTTCGACCAGACGGGTACGTTCCTCTTCGCTCAGCAGGCGGTACAGGTCGCCGGCTTGCGTATAGTGGTCATCATGGTCGTAGGCGACGCTGTCGGCATATCCCGTCACTTCGAACGGGGAAATTTTATGCTGCGGAGATTCCGTCGGGCCGCCGTAGCTGTTGGGCTCATAGTAAACGGAGGCTCCGCCGTTGCCGTCCCCGCGCATGAAGCCGTCGCGCTGATTGTTGTTCACTTCAGCGATCGGACGGTTGATCGGCAGCGTGTTATGGTTTGCGCCGACACGGTAACGATGCGCGTCAGAGTAGGCAAATAGGCGGCCTTGCAGCATTTTGTCCGGTGAAGCCTCGATCCCTGGGACGAAGTTGCCCGGCGAGAACGTCGCTTGCTCAACTTCGGCAAAATAGTTCTCCGGATTCCGGTTCAGCGTCATTACACCGACTTCGATCAGCGGGTAATCTTTTTGGGACCACACTTTGGTCACGTCGAACGGATCAAAGCGGTACGTTTGCGCATCTTCAAGCGGCATGATTTGCACGTACAGCGTCCAGCTCGGAAAGTCGCCTTGATCGATCGCATTGAAAAGATCCTCGGTATGGTAGTCCGGATTTTCGCCCGCCAATTTTTCGGCTAGTTTGATGTCGAGGTTTTGGATGCCTTGATTCGTTTTGAAATGATATTTCACCCACACTGCTTCGCCTTCCGCGTTCACCCATTTAAAGGTGTGGCTGCCAAAACCGTGCATATGACGGTATGTAGCCGGGATACCGCGGTCGGAGAACAAAATCGTCACTTGATGCAGCGATTCCGGCGACAAAGACCAGAAATCCCACACGGCGTTCGGGTTTTTCAGGTGCGTTTGCGGGTGGCGTTTTTGCGTGTGAATAAAGTCCGGAAACTTGATCGCATCGCGAATAAAGAACACCGGCGTATTGTTTCCGACCAGGTCATAGTTGCCTTCCTCGGTGTAGAACTTCACGGCGAACCCGCGCGGGTCGCGGACGGTATCCGCAGAGCCCGACTCGCCGGCCACCGTCGAAAAGCGGATAAACATCGGGGTTTGCTTCCCGACTTCAGACAGAAAAGCTGCTTTGGTGTATTTGGAGACGTCGTTCGTCACTTCAAATACCCCGTGGGCCCCGGCGCCTTTGGCGTGAACGACGCGCTCAGGCACGCGTTCCCGGTTGAAATGGGCCAGCTTCTCCAGCAAATGGACATCCTGGATCAAGACGGGACCGCGCTGACCGGCCGTAATCGAGTTTTGATTGTCTCCCACCGGAGCGCCTGAGCTGGTGGTTAACCGATTTTTATCAATAGTCATTTAATCACCTCTAGTAAATATGAATTATTCAAATCGTATCGTTTTGATAACTTAACTTTACCGGGACCGGGGAGCTTTGTCATGAAGGCGTGATGAATCGATGATGAAATATGCATGAAGGTTGGATAAAGATTGTAACTCAACATTCGCAGAGCAAAAATCAGCTTGAGTCTTTGAGCTGAGAGTTTTAAATAATTAAGAAAGGCAGCTGGCAAAATAGAAAAGCACCGCTTCGTTTGATAAAGCGAGAGTGACGAGCTTCTACGATCAGACAGAAGAGGTGTCTTTCATTGTTTTAGACATCAGCCCGACCTAAATCAACTGCCAAGGGCGTTGAAAGCTTGAGGATAGGGAAGACCGGTGGGTTGAGCGGTAGATCAACACTCACTGTTGTCCGGACGCTTTGCACGATTATCCCGTTTGATCAGGGTAGCAGAGAAACAGACAAGCTCGGGAGAAGAAAAATTTGGTGGAGAAGCAGATAGGTTCGAGATAATTTAGACGGGCTTAGAAGAAGGAATCAGGTTTAGGGGAGGTGAAACAGAACGGACAAGAGTCAAGACAAGAGATCAAGGACAAGACGCGAGGGAAACGAAAAGACCGTGATTTTGCTGTAGCCTGAACCCTTCCATTTGCAGCAACGCGCCCGCACTGTTCATGCTACCTCCTACCCATTAAGTTGATCTGCGTCACCCCCCCCTCGCCGTTCCAGCGTCTCGATCAGGCCGCAGCCGCAAGGGGCTGGTTCGGTTGGCGCGTGATCAGCCGGCGATAAGGGATCGCCGGAATCGCCACACACATGCGCAGCAACTTCTGCTGCATCGTTTCTTTCGCTCCGGGCAGGTGCAGCCGGCGGCGTCCGGTGTACTCGTTCAGGTACGCCTGCAGATGCTTCAGTCCCAAGGCTCCATACGTACTCTTCAGTGATTCCCACGCCTCTCTCACCACTTTCCGCAAGGGTGCATACAGACGAAAGGCTAGAGGGAACGACTGTACCACCGATGTACAGACATCCACATGCCCGTTGATGAACGCGGCGAGTTCGTGACGGTTTGCTCTTTGTCCGTCTCCTCTCTTATGCGGCACCAGGCGGATTTTGACCTGTTCCGGCTCGCCCGACTCCGTGACCGTGCATCCCGCTACGACCGCCGAGGCATACGGATGCGAAAGCTGACACCGGGACGGGTTACGCCCATACAAATCGCTGTTCACCTTCACGTCTCCGCAGAGTAACTCCCGGGCATCGAATTCTAGGGCGGCATGGCGTATTTTGTGCAGCACCAACCAGGCGGTTTTGTAGGTGACTCGGATCACCTGGCTTAGCCGCAGCGCCGAGATGCCGCCCTCAAGCAGGAACAAATCCAGGGCCTCGAACCACTTGAGCAGGGGCAAATGTGTTCCTTCAAAAATCGTGCCGACTAAAGCCGACGTTTGATACTTGCACTTTCCGCACTCGAACAAGGGGATATGCCGGGAGGTCAAACGACTGCACCGGGTGTGAGCGCAGCGCGGGCAGACGAAGCCGTTCGGCCACTTCATCGCGATCAGCGCCTCCATGCAGGCCTGCTCGCTGTTATAACGGCTGCTGAATGGTTGAAGTTCCGTTCCCGCATTGACCTCCATGTTCGCTCGCCCCCGTATCAAGAATTTACGTACATATGTTCGATTTATTCTATTTTACCAAACGTACGTTCTTTTATCAAGCCGAAAATCTCACCTGAACCGCCACATTTTTTCCTCATCTCTTTTTCTTCTCTCTTTTTTGGAACCCTTACTCTAGCCCCTACCCCCAGCTCTCTCTGAACGAAAGGGATAATCGTGCAAAGGCTGCAGGCAGGGACACCAAGACACCAAGACACCAAGACACGAACCTGACACGAACCCTTTGACGGCTCTCTCACCTGGCGTCGATTTGTGACACTGCTCGAGGGCGGCTACGGTGCAAAAGGTAGATGCGCTGACCTAGGCGGATCGTGACACCCTCTTCATCGTTGACGCTTCCATGCTTCCATGTTTGAGCGGAACCGCAGCAAAGCGGTCGAGTTGCTTGCCCGGTTTAAAGATCATGCCACCGGCACGTTTTACAAGGGATCTCGCCGATTTTTTGCTGCGAAAGTTGAGATTGTAAGTTTTATTTTTTTAACCTATAATCCAATAGTGAAGAAAAGCCTGGAACCAAGCGAAAAATCAGTGCCCGTAGGTCCTTGAAGCCGGTGCGTTTACCGCGCTCAGCTTCTCGGTTAAAAGGGAAGCCGGTGCAAATCCGGCACGGTCCCGCCACTGTAAACAGGGACGCTGCTCATATTGCCACTGTCACCCGCAGAAGACGGGGGATGGGAAGGCGAGCTGCCGTCAAAACCTGAGAGTCAGGAGACCTGCCCACGGGTGATTAAAGACGGTCCTTCGAGGAAAGGATGACGTTCTGCTAAGATCACTATGCCCTAAAGGCGGGGCTATCCGTCTCCCGCTGAAGGCATGACTTTGTGGACGTACCCCCATCCGCCCGGGATTGGGGGTTTTCTTGTTTGAACGGGACCCGCAGAAAAGCAGAAAAGAGGAGAGATATTGATGAAGAAATGGTTGAATTTATGGGGGATCGCGCTGCTGGCGATGGCGCTTTTATTGGCGGGCTGCGGCCAGGATAAAGGCGCGGGCGGCCAAGGCACGGCAGGCTCGGCCGCGGGCCAAAGCGGGCAGAATGCCGGTTCGGATGCTGGAAACGGGGAGGCGCAGGGCGAACAGGGCGCCAAACAGACGGCGTATCCGCTGACGTTGAAGGATTCGAGCGGTAAGGAATTTACTTTTGAGTCAGCGCCGCAAAAAATCGTTTCCTTGGCTCCATCGGAGACGGAGACGCTGTTCGCACTTGGGCTCGATCAGCAGATCGCCGGCGTTTCGGATTTGGACGATTACCCAGAAGCGGTGAAGGACAAGCCCAGAATGGGCGGGTCTCAGGTGAACGTGGAGGCTGTCGTTGCTGCGCAGCCGGATCTGATCGTGGCGGCCAGCATGATCGATGAACAGACGGTCAAAAGCTTGACCGATCTGGGGTACAAGGTGTTCCTATCCGACCCGAAAACGATGAGCGACGTGATGGAGCACATTAAGACGATCGGTGAGATCACCAATCATCAGGCACAGGCCGAAGAAGTAGTCGGGCAAATGCAGCAAGAATTAAGCCAGGTGACCGAAGCGGTCAAATCGCTGATGGAAGATCAGAAGAAAAAAGTGTACATTGAATTTTCGCCGGGCTGGACGGTCGGCAAAGGCGAGTTTATGGACGAAATGATTACTCTGGCCGGCGGTGTCAATGTGGCTTCCGACGTGCAGGGCTGGAGCGAAATCAACGAAGAGAACATCATTAAAGCAAATCCGGACGTGATCCTGTACGCCAAAAGCGTTGTCGACAAAAACAACCGCACGCTGGCGGACGTCATCAAAGGACGCGCCGGCTGGGATCAAATTACTGCGATCAAGGAAGACCGCGTCGTCGGGCTGGACGACAATCTGCTCAGCCGCCCGGGCCCGCGGGTGACGCAAGGATTGACCCAAGTCGCCAAGGCGATTTATCCGGAACTGATTCAGCCATGATGACCGGCAAGCAGGCCGGTTACGGGGGCGTCCTGGTGGCGCTGCTGGCCGTGACGCTGCTGTTTTGCATCGGGATCGGCTCGGTATCGCTGCCGCTTGGCGACATCGCCCGCATTTTGCTGCACCGGGTTCCGGGGATGGGAAGCTGGATTACGCCGGACTGGAGCGTGGCCTCGGAGCAGATCGTCCTTCAGGTCCGCCTTCCGCGCGTCTTGTTAGGGCTGTTGGTCGGCGCAACGCTTGCTGTGGCCGGGGCTGGCTTTCAAGGCGTGCTGCGCAATCCGCTGGCCGATCCGTTTACGCTCGGGGTTTCGTCGGGATCGGCGATCGGCGCGGCCGTGCTTATTTTTTTTGGCTGGCAGTTTTCTTTGCTTGGGGTGTTTACACTGCCGGCGGTCGCTTTCCTGACAGGCGCGGTTACCCTGTGGATCGTCATCTGGCTGGCCCGCGAAAACGGGAGAATCCCGATCGAAAGCCTGATTTTGTCGGGCGTCGTCATGCAGTCGTTCCTCGGCGCGGTGGTGTCGTTTTTGACGGCGATGTCCAAGCAAACGGTCAATGAAATTTTATATTGGACGATGGGCAGCTTAGCCTTACGCGGATGGTCGTATACGGCCATCCTTTTCCCGTATTTGCTCTTGGGCGGGGTGTTCCTGTGGAGCCGGGCCGGAACGCTCAATTTGCTGGCGCTCGGCGAACGCCAGGCGGCGCATTCGGGGCTGAACGTGGAGCGGACGAAGCTGGTCGTGCTGCTCATAGCCACACTGATGACGGCGGCGGCTGTGTCGGTGTCCGGTGTCATCGGGTTCGTCGGCCTCGTTATCCCGCACATGATCCGTCTGATTACCGGACCCGATTACCGCCTGATCATTCCGCTTTCCGCGCTTGGCGGCGGGATATTTATGATGTGGAGCGATCTTGCGGCCCGTTCGCTATTGGCGCCGACGGAAATCCCGCTCGGTATTGTCACCGCTTTTGTCGGTGCTCCTTTCTTCGGCTATTTGCTGTACCGGAAAAAGAAGGAGCGGGAGGGGGAACTGCGTTGATTGAAGTAAAAAAGCTTTTCAAAACGTACGGCCGCCAGGCGGTTCTCCGCGATGTAAGCTGGTGCGTGCGGAAGGGCGAGTTTTGGGGGCTGATCGGTCCTAACGGCAGCGGCAAAACGACGCTACTGAATCTGATTTCCGGCGTGGAGCGGCCGGATGCGGGGGAGATTGCGCTGGAAGGCCAACCGCTCTCCTCCTATGGCCGCAAGGCGTTGTCGCGAAAAATCGCCGTGCTGCAGCAGGACGGTTTGCCTCCGGTTTCGTACAGCGTTCGCGACGTGGTTGAGATGGGGCGTTTTCCGTATCAGGATTGGCGCGGCAGGGAGAAGGACGGACCGGAGGCCACCCGGCGGCTGCTCGGCGAAATTATGGATAAGCTGGAATTGACTGCGCTGGAGGACCGGCCGCTGAGCGCGCTGAGCGGAGGGCAGCGCCAGCGCGCCGCGCTCGGCAAGGTGATGGCGCAACAGCCGGAGCTGGTGCTGCTTGATGAACCGACAACCTATTTGGACCTTCGCTACCAGATGCAGTTCATGGAGCTGGTCGCCGGGTGGCAGCGGGAGGAAGGGCTGACGGTCGTAGCCGTGATGCATGATTTGAACCTGGCCGCTTTGTTTTGCGACCGTCTTTTGGTGCTGAGCGAAGGGCGTATTGTGGCGGAGGGGCCGCCGCAAGACATTTTGTCTACGGCTATGGTAGAGGAGGTCTATCAAGTGAAGGCGCACCGGGTGCCGCATCCGGACAGCGGCGTTCCGCAGCTGCTTTTGCAGAGGCGGAAGGCGGAAAGCGGGGATGCCAAGGGCGATTGGAGCGGCGAAACCGGAAATTGAGGCGGAAAAAGCGAACAGAGGAAGCGGGCAGATGAACCGAGCAGATGAACCGAACAGTTGAATCGAACGGGGAAGGGATGAACGGTCATGGGATATGATGCGATTTTGGAACTTATCGGAAGCATCGGCGGGCTGGATACGGTGGCGATGGCTGCTGCCGAGGAACGCTTGGGGCGGTTGACGAAGCCGCCGGGCAGTTTAGGGAAGCTGGAGGGATTGGCCGTCAAGCTTGCCGGCATTACGGGTGAAGCGCAGCCGGAGTTTCCACGGCGCTCGGTGTTTGTGATGGCCGCCGACCATGGCATTTGCGAGGAAGGCGTCAGCGCTTTTCCGGCGGAAGTGACGCCGCAGATGGTGGGCAATTTCCTCGCCGGGGGAGCGGCAGTGAACGTGCTGGCGCGCCAGGCCGGCGCTGACGTGGTGTGCGTCGATATCGGCGTGAACGCGGAGCTATCGCACCCGGCTTTGGTGCAGCGGAAAGTGCGGTACGGCACCGCCAATATGGTCAAAGGCGCGGCGCTGACCCGGGAGGAAGCGGAAACGGCCGTGCTCATCGGAGCGCGGCTCGTGGAGGAAGCGGCATCCCGCGGCGTCCGTCTGTTCGTTACGGGCGAAATGGGCATCGGCAATACAACGGCCAGCGCGGCGATGATGAGCGCTTTGACCGGGATATCGCCGGAGCAAAGCGTCGGGCGGGGGACCGGGATCAGCGATGAAGGGCTGCGCCGCAAAATCGAAGTCGTGCAGCGCGCCCTGGAGGTCAATCGCCCGGACCCGGGAGACCCGCTCGACGTGTTAGCTAAAGTGGGCGGCCTGGAAATCGCCGGGCTCACAGGGGTCATTCTTGGCGCCGCGAAGAGCCGTTGTCCCGTCGTGCTCGACGGCTTTATTTCCAGCGTGGCGGCGCTTGCCGCAAGCCGGCTTGCGCCGGAAGCGGCCGGGTATA
Organism: Paenibacillus macerans; assembly: GCF_023715465.1. Classification (GTDB taxonomy): domain Bacteria; phylum Bacillota; class Bacilli; order Paenibacillales; family Paenibacillaceae; genus Fontibacillus; species Fontibacillus macerans_A. The sequence goes on along the minus strand of NZ_JAMBOE010000004.1, from coordinate 4,172 downwards.
CGATCGCTTCCCACGTTTCCGCGGAGCAGGGGCACCGTGGGCTGCTAAGGGAGCTTAAGCTCGATCCGATGCTGGAGCTCGGCATGCGGCTTGGCGAGGGGACCGGCGGGGTGCTCGCCCTGCATTTGGTGGACGCGGCGAGCCGGATCATGCGGGAGATGGCGACGTTTGAGAGCGCGGGGATTTCCACGGGCGGCGACCGGTAAAATGAATGGAAGGGACTCTGCCTAGGCGAATTCGCATCAATAGTCAACATGAGTTTGGGGGAACAGCGATGAAAGTAACGATCACGGGCGGCGCCCGCAGCGGCAAAAGCTCGTTTGCCGAGCGCTGGATCATGAAGCATGCGGAAGCCGCGTTGTATATCGCGACCGGGCAAGCTTTCGACGAAGAAATGGCCGAGCGGATTGCGCTGCATCGGCGGCAGCGGGAACAAGGCGGATTCGCTTGGTCGATGGTGGAGGAACCGTTGCGGCTGGCGGAGAAGCTGGAGGCTTTAGGCGACGAGCTGCGGGCTGGCGGATCGGATTCGAACGGGTTGCACCAGCAGGGCACGGAAAAGGCAGGCTCATCCGTCGCGGCCGTCGTGCTCGTTGACTGCCTCACGTTGTGGTTGTCGAACATGCTGCTTGAGCAAGGGGACCGATCTGATGCGGCCGAGGTTATGGAGCGGGAAATCGCACGCTTGGCTGCCGCGGCCGAAGCTTTTCCCGGTACGCTGGTGATGGTCACCAACGAGGTTGGCGACGGAATCGTGCCGGAATACCCCTTGGGCCGGTTGTATCGCGATCTGGCAGGCAGGTTGAACCGCAGGATGGCCGCCATTTCCGAGCAGGTGTTTCTCGTGACGGCGGGCATTCCGATCGAGTTGAAAAGCAGGGAGTATCGGCTATGAGCGATGAGCGTAAGAGCAATCGGAGCGGCATGTGGCAGCCGGTATTGGCTGCTTTTCTATTTTTGACGCGGTTTCCGGTTCGGGCCGAGCTCGATTTTACACCCGAACTGCTGCGGCGAAGCGCCCGATATTACCCGCTTGTGGGCGCAGCCGTGGGGCTCAGCGCTTGGACCGCCGCGATTTTATCGTCATGGCTGCTGCCGCCGTTGCCCGCCGCCGTGCTGGCGCTGATTGTTTGGGTATGGGTCAGCGGCGGGCTGCATCTGGACGGCTGGATGGACACGGCCGATGGCTTGCTCAGCTACCGGCCCCGGGAAAAAATGCTGGAAATTATGAAGGACAGCCGGGTTGGAGCGATGGGGGTGCTCGCCTGCGTGCTGCTGCTTATGCTGAAGGCTTCGCTGCTGGCTTCCTTGCTGCAGGGTGGCGCTTGGCAGACCGGGGCCGCGCTGTTAACGGCGCCCATATGGAGCCGCTGGTTTATGACCCGGGCCATGCGTTTGTGGCCGGACGCCCGTCAAGGGGAAGGCCTGGCCGGGCATTTCCGCGGGTTTGGGGCACACGATGCCCGGGGGGCTACCGTTTGGGCGATCATGTTGACCGTGGCTGCGCTGCTGCCCGCTGTGTTGCTGGTTATTTTGCCGATAAGCGTGCAACCCATATCACAGACGATGAAGGCTGGGCTAACCCTACACGGCGGCATTGACCCGGCCTTGGTTGAATTGCTGCTGTACGCCTGCCTGCACCCGTTGCTGGCCTGGGCGGCGGGAACCTGGGCGGCCCGCTGGATGAGCGCCAAGCTCGGCGGTTTAACCGGCGACACCTACGGGGCGCTGAACGAAGGGCTGGAAGCGGCGCTGCTGCTGTTGGCGGTGTTGATATTCCGGTGATCGCGAGGCGCGGCAAAACGGAAGGGAGAGGATGTAGATGGAAAATAAGACTGGAGGCTTCATTCCAGGCGGGGCCGTTGGGGCAGGAGAAGCCAATGTCAGAGGGGCGGGGGAAAGCGTGGACGATTCCAAGGGGGGCGGCGCGGTGCTTATGGTGCAAGGCACGGCCTCGGATGTCGGGAAAAGCGTCATCGTAACGGCGCTCTGCCGCATTTTTACACAGGATGGGTTTCACACGGCACCCTTCAAATCCCAAAACATGGCTTTGAACTCCTACGTTACCCTTGACGGCCGGGAAATCGGCCGAGCCCAGGGAGTTCAAGCCGAGGCCTGCGGTATCGCCGCTACCACGGATATGAATCCGGTGCTGATCAAGCCGACTGGGGATATGCATTCGCAGATTGTCGTTCACGGCCAGCCGCACAAGCATCTCAGCGCAGCGGATTACCGGGAAAAGTTTCTCCCGGAGGCGAAGCCGCTTGTGATGGCTGCCTTGAACCGTCTGCGCCGGCAGTACGACATCGTTGTTATGGAAGGGGCCGGCAGCCCGGCGGAAATCAACCTGAAGCAGCGCGACATCGTCAATATGAACCTGGCCGGATGGGCGGACGCGCCGGTTATTTTGGTCGGGGACATCGATCGCGGCGGGGTGTTCGCGTTCCTGGTCGGTACGCTGGAGCTGCTGGAGCCGGAGGAAAGGTCCCGGGTCAAAGGCTTCATCATCAACAAATTCCGCGGGGATATTTCCTTGCTTCAGCCGGGGCTCGACTGGTTGGAGCGGCGTACCGGCATACCCGTGCTAGGCGTGCTGCCCTATATTCCCGATCTGGACATTGAAGCCGAAGATTCGGTCGTTTTGGATACTTATCCTTCGGTGGCGGGGGAGTCCGCCCGGGAACAGGCAGCGGTTGATATCGCCGTAATCCGTTATCCGCGCATCTCCAATTTCACCGATTTCGCTCCGCTCGCCGCCGAGCCGGACGTATTGCTCCGCTACGTGGACAAGCCCGCCGATCTGGGTCAGCCTGACGCAATCATCCTGCCAGGTACAAAGGACACGATCGGAGACCTGTCTTTCCTGCGGAAGCAGGGATGGGATGAAGCAATCCGCCGGTGTATGGAGTTGCGGGAGCATGCTCAACTGGTTGGCATCTGCGGAGGTTATCAGATGCTTGGGGTGCGTTTGCACGACCCCGAGGCGGTAGAGGCGGGCGCTCCGCGGTCGGCGGAAGGCCTTGGCTGGCTGCCGCTCGCGACGACCTTCCGCTCGGGCAAAAAGACGGTCCGCGTCCGTGGGACGACAGCAATCGGGCATCCGGTGCGGCTGCATCCACCCAGACATGCCGCCCTGCCTATCGAAGGCTACGAAATCCATCAAGGGGAGACGGTTCGATTGCCGGCGGATTCCGCTTCGGCATCGGCGTTGGACTCTGTTACTGCATCTGATTCTGCATCCGATTCTGCTTCGGCGTGCTCTTCCGCCGGCCCCGTTCTGGCCGATATGTTCCTGATCCGCCGCGAAGTGACCGGCGCTTTTGCCGGCACGCCGTCTTCGGACGAATATAAGGTCTGTCCCGAAGGCGTCGCTCTTGCCGATGGGCGCGTATTCGGCACTTATTTGCACGGCCTGTTTCATAACGACGCGTGGCGGCGTGCCTGGCTGGATGGCATTCGCACGGCCAAGGGACTTGCTCCCTTGGGCGCGACCTTTACGGCGGCCTCCCGCAAGGAAGCGGCTTTCAATCGCCTAGCCGACCATGTTCGTCGGCATCTGAAGCTAAAGCAAATTTATGAAATCGCCGGACTTGATCTCGTGAATGGCGAATAGGAAGGACATGTAGGATGGTGCATAGTGCCAAGGGGCCTTTAATCGGTAATCTCATTGGATATATCCAATAGAACTGGAAAGTAAGTGGCAAATACAGCAGTCTGATTGGATATTTTCCAATAGATTAGGTTCAGCAGGGCGCAAAATGGGCACTTCGAGTGAATTCTATTGGATATTTTCCAATGAGAGCTCAAAATGGTGGTTGATGCAGGGCAATCTATTGGATTTTATCCAATGAGAGGCGGAGCAGTTGATCGGGTTACGGAAAGCTGGGGTGTAGAGCACACAACACACAACACACAACACGCAACACACAACACACAACACACAACACACAACACACAACACACGGCAATCCATTCTAACGGACCCCAGCGCCGTTAATTTGGTGAAATCCACAGTTTTCAAAACTAACGGACACCACAGACCTTATGGACTTCTGTCAAGAAAGTAGACACAAATTAAGCGACCTGTTGTTGCTTGTAGTACCTCTTTTCGCATAGATGCGGGGTCAAATAGCCGATAGACGAATGGATCCGGATGCGATTGTATTCCAACT
>NZ_JAMBOE010000049.1 GCF_023715465.1 Paenibacillus macerans | reverse complement strand
CTGAAGGAAGAAGAACAAGCCAAATTCCATAGAACGCTGTAATTTGTTGAAAAAGTAAGCAATCGTACGACACACATTATTTTGACGGTGTAGACTCCGGAATTAGGGGGCCTAGCCGCTTTTGCATTTCGTGGAATGTTACTGACCTCCCGTGATCGGAGAAAGTTGGCCGGAAAGAGATGATCGGAAAGAGTTGAACAGAAAGAGATGAACAGAAAGAGATGAACAGTAGGAGGTGCCGTGCTGGTGAACGCTCCTCTCGGAATGGTATAATTTGAAAAAGGCTTTCGCGTAGGAGGAGTTTGTGTTGAGAGAAGATCTTTTGGCGCAGTTGGAGACGTGGCATGAAGAAGATGAGTTTGAGAATATCGTAAATGCGATTACGGAGATTCCCACAGAGGACAGGGATTATGAGCTGGTCAGCCATTTGGGGCGGGCGTTAAACAATCTGGAACGGTATGAAGAAGCGGTTGAGCAGCTTATAACCGTTGCGGATGAGGGGCAGGAGGACTCGCTTTGGCATTACCGGGTGGGACTGGCTTACTACTATCTGGAGCGGTATGACGAGGCTTTGAAAGCCTTCGAAGCCGCTGACCGGTTGGACCCCGGGGATGAAGACACGGTGGAATTCCTGGGCTGGATCCGGGAAAAACTTGCGGAGGAGCCTGGCGAGCCGGGAGACGATGATCGGAGTGAAGCTGAGGCTTCGACTGAGGCGGATGCCGGAGCGGATGGAGTTAACGATGGCGGAAGCCGTACTGAAGGCGGCGCAAGTGGAGGTACCAATGGCCCTGCTGACAGACGTGCTAATGGCCATGCTGCGGGCGGCCCCGGTGGGCGCGGTTACGCTGTTTCCGGCGCGAACGGCGAGTTGGATTTGGCGAGTTTTTGGGACGATGGCGCCCCGGACGCGGAGAAGTATGTATCCGAACCGCCCACTGACGAACTGATCGCTTCCGTGGAAGAAGAGCTCGTGTTCAAGCTGCCTGCTTTTTATGTGCAGATGATGAAATTACATAACGGCGGCGTCCCGCAGAGCCAGCGTTTCCCTATAGGGGAAGCCGGTGATGGAACTAAGGGCCATATCGAGATTACAGGTATTTTAGGCATCGGCAGAGAGAAAAACCATTCCCTGTGCGGGGCAGCGGGCAGCCGATTCCGCATTGACAACGAGGGTTATCCCGAATTTGGCGTAATCATCGGCGAGTGCCCGGAAGAGTCCGGGGTGGTCATGCTGGACTACCGCGAGTCCGGAAACGACGGTGAACCCGAGGTTGTACATGTTGATAAGGTGAACCAGTTCAAAGTGGTCAAACTTGCCCCGAACTTTGAAGCTTTCGTTCGCGGTCTGGTGAGTGAAGCGTAAATTCATTTTTGCCCCGAGAAAAGGAAATGAACAACAGAGCCGCCTTAATTGGCGGCCTTGTGCTTTTTTTGGATTTCAGCCTTGGCTGAATTCCCCGATATGGGCTCGGGTTTGGCTCATTTGAATAAAGCCGCCGCTCGATGGAGCAGCTTTTTTGACATTATAATTTCGGTCATGGCAGAGGGCGAAGCGCAGGTAAAGAGGGGAGGAAAAGAGGAATCTGGGGGCTAAGGGACACCAGAGCCGTTATTTTCGAAAAAACGGAGGAATGCAAAATGTAAACATTCCTGTGTAGGCTAAGATTTCGTCTTTGAAAAAAACAGGAGCGCCTCGTATGATAGGGGTGTGACGGGTCAAAAGCCCTAAAAACCTATCAGGAGGCGC
>NZ_JAMBOE010000048.1 GCF_023715465.1 Paenibacillus macerans | reverse complement strand
TCCCTCGTATTTAAGGTGTTTTCTCACGAATACTCACTTATTCGCAGGATTTCGCTACCTTGTAAAACAGGGCATGAGTCGGAATGAGGAGTAGACACTGTCTTTTTCGGCAAACGGGCATGCGGGAACAGAAGTCACGCTTCCGCGTACTTCGTGGGTGCTGGTATACCGCACGCTCCACTCGGCCCTTGGAGGTTCACCCTCCCATGTCTCGACGGATCCTTGTCCTTACATTCCTTCGTCATACCTGCCCAAGGCGTGGAGACCGATTGCGTTTAGTTGACGGGTCATAGCCCTTGCGGACACAGAACTCGGTTCTCTGTGCGTATTTGAAATCCTGCGAATGAGTCAGTATTCGTAAGATGACGGGGCGACGGGGAAACTGGATCGATGCGGAAACAGGCTCGTGTTAGGCGGCCTGCTTCACGCCGATCCCCGAGCGATACGTTTCTCCGCGTTGGATCATCCCGATGACGATCCGGGCGAGCTTGCCAATCAATTTAAACAACGAGGCCATCTTTTTCATCCCCCGGTTCAGGTTGTGCTCATGCCACCGTTTGAAGTCTGGATTTTCCCGTACCAAGGTGAGCAAAGCCAAGAAGAGATACTTACGTAGCGCACTGTCCCCACGTTTGGAGAGCTTGATCTCGCCTTTGTACTTCCCGGAGGTGCGCTCGGCCAAATTGAGCCCGGCGCGGCGCAGGAGTTGTCGCCCATGGGCATAGTTACGAAGATCGCCCGCGAACCCCAGCAAGGCTGCAATCGTGATTGGGCCAACCCCAGGGATGCTCTGCAGTTGTTTGGCCATAGGCATCCCCTCCAGCAGCGCTTCGACTTCTTGCTTCATCTCTTCCAATTGGCTTGTGGTCTGGTCGTACGCTGCCAGCAGGCGCTGCAGTTCTCGCCTTGCCTGCTCTAATCCCTCGGTACGGCCAATGCTGCGTTTGGCCGCCTGGATCAGCTGGACCGCCTTCGCTTTCCCGGTGACTCCGCCAGGGCGTTTCATACCTTGATCACGCCAGCATTCAATGACTTCGTTAGCACTGAGGCCCTGCAAATCGCACGGCAAAGGAAAAGCGCGCAAGGAAGCTAGCGAGCGCTCCACCGTCCAGTCTTTAAAGACAAGCTGAAACTCCGGAAAGTGGATGTCGATGAGGCGGATGATGCGATTGCCCAAACTGGTGGCTTGTTTCACCCAGAATTCCCGGTCGCTCATCAGTGTCTTGAGTTGCTCAAATTGGACGGCTTGCGGAGTATATTCGGTATAGAAACCGCGGCTGACCGCATCGGCAATGGTTAAGGCGTCCTTGGCATCGTTTTTGGACGGGCTGTTGTCTCGGTTTTCCTTGTTCCGATGCGTCACGACCGGGTTCACCAGGACGACTTCGATCCCTTGCTGCTGCAGCCAATGGGCCAGATTAAACCAGTAGTGCCCGGTCGGCTCAAGGCCGACGATGACTGAGGACAACTGATGCTTGGTTTGTACCTCCTGAACAAAGCGCAGCAGTTTCTCAAAGCCTTCGAGCGTATTGGTAAAGGTCAGGTGCCGACGAGTGAGTACGATGCCGCGGAAATTAGTCACTTGAGCGACATGTTTCTCTTTGGCGATGTCAATCCCCACGACGGCATGTTTAGTGGTAATTCGTTCAATCCGTTGATTTGTTTTATCATTTCGAGTAAACTTCATAGTAAGCGCCTCCTGATAGGTTTTTAGGGCTTTTGACCCGTCACACCCCTATCATACGAGGCGCTCCTGTTTTTTTCAAAGACGAAATCTTAGCCTACACAGGAATGTTTACATTTTGCA
>NZ_JAMBOE010000047.1 GCF_023715465.1 Paenibacillus macerans | reverse complement strand
GAAATCTAAACATTCCTGTATAGGCTAAGAAATGGCCTTTGAAAAAAACAGGAGCGCCTCGTATGATAGGGGTGTGACGGGTCAAAAGCCCTAAAAAACCTATCAGGAGGCGCCTACTATGAAGTTTACTCGAAATGACAAAACAAATCAACGAATTGAACGAATTACCATGCAGCATGCGATCATAGGGATTGACATCGCCAAAGAGAAACACGTCGCTCAAGTGACTAATTTCCGTGGTATCGTACTTACTCGTCGGCACCTGACCTTTGCCAATACGCTCGAAGGCTTTGAAAAGCTGTTGAGCTTTGTTCGGGAAGTGCAGGCCAAGCACGGACTGTCATCGGTCATAGTCGGCCTTGAGCCGACCGGGCACTACTGGTTTAATCTGGCCCATTGGCTGCAGCAGCAAGGAATCGAGGTTGTTCTGGTTAACCCGGTCGTGACACATCGGAACAAGGAAAACCGAGACAACAGCCCATCCAAAAACGACGCCAAGGACGCCTTAACCATTGCCGATGCGGTCAGCCGCGGCTTTTATACCGAATATACTCCGCAAGCCGCCCAATTTGAGCAACTCAAGACGCTGATGAGCGACCGGGAATTCTGGGTGAAACAAGCCACCAGTTTGGGCAATCGCATCGTCCGCCTCATCGACATCCACTTTCCGGAGTACCAGCTTGTCTTCAAAGACTGGACGGTGGAGCGCTCGCTAGCTTCCCTGCGAGCTTTTCCTTTGCCGCGCGATTTGCAAGGCCTCAGTGCTGACGAAGTCATTGAGTGCTGGCGTGAGCAAGGCATGAAACGCCCGGGTGGAGTCACCGGGAAAGCGAAAGCGGTCCAGCTGATCCAGGCGGCCAAACGCAGCATTGGCCGTACCGAGGGGTTAGAGCAGGCAAGGCGAGAACTGCAGCGCCTGCTGGTGGCGTACGACCAGACCACAAGCCAATTGCAAGAGATGAAGCAAGAAGTCGAAGCGCTTCTGGAAGAGATGCCTATGGCCAAACAACTGCAGAGCATTCCAGGGGTTGGTTCGATTACAATCGCAGCCTTGCTGGGGTTCGCCGGCGATCTTCGTAACTATACCCATGGGCGGCAACTCCTGCGCCGCGCCGGACTCAATCTGGCCGAGCGCACCTCCGGCAAGTACAAAGGCAAGATCAAGCTTTCCAAACGCGGGGACAGCACGCTGCGTAAGTATCTCTTCTTGGCCATGCTCACCTTGGTACGGGAAAACCGAGACTTCAAACAGTGGCATGAACACAACCTGAACCGGGGGATGAAAAAGATGGCCTCGATAATTAAATTGATCGGTAAGCTCGCCCGGATCGTCATCGGGATGATCCAACGCGGAGAAACGTATCGGTTTGGGATGGACGTGGAACAGGCCGCCTAACACTAGCCTGATTCCGCATCGATCCAGTTACCGTCGCCTTATCGTCTCACGAATACTGACTCATTTGCAGGATTTCAAAAAATGCACAGAGAACCGAGTTCTACAACCGTAAGGGCTTAATGACCCGTCATCTAAACGCGATCGGTCTCCACGCCTTGGACAGGTATGACGAAGGAATGTAAGGGCTATGACCCGTTGAGACATGGGAGGGTGAACCTCCAAGGGCCAAGTGGAGTGTGCGGAATAACAGTACCCGCGAAGCGCGCGGAAGCGTGACTTCTGTTCCCGCATACCCGTTTGCCGGAAAAAACGGTGACTTTTCCTCATTCCGACTCGCACTCTGTTTTTCAAGGTAAGCGAAATCCTGCGAATAAGTGAGTATTCGTGAGAAAACACCTTAAATACGAGGGACGGTTGTAGCAGCGGCTATTTTACGAA
>NZ_JAMBOE010000046.1 GCF_023715465.1 Paenibacillus macerans | reverse complement strand
GAGCGATTAGCTCAATCAGTTACTGACGAGAAAGGATCGAATTTCAATGCCGGCGTAAACCGGATTGGAATTCATCCATTTTAATTCTCATTTAATACTCACTCGTTGTTCAGTTTTCAAAGATCAAACCACTCACAATGACATTCAATTCGACATAATGCCGAGCTCAATTTCATCATATTTCGTCACCGGTTTGATTTCAGCAGCGACCTTTTTAATATATCACACTGCCCTTTATTAAGTCAAGAAGTTTTTTGAAAATTTAATCAGCCATAATGCCGATTTACGCTTCAGAACTTCATTGTCTTTTTAAGGGCGAGATATAATGTATCACAGAATTAATGCAGGAGTCAACCCATAAATGACAGGAATTATATGGCAACGGCAAACCCTCTCTTCAAACCCAATATCGCAATTCGCGATGTTCTCCTTTGCTTTCTTTTTGCGTCTTGGCGGACTCTTTGGCCAATCCCCGATACACCAACCTTCTGAGCACGAGGGGAAGCTCGTCCTTCATATGAGCAAGTTCGGAAAGCTTCATCAGCTCCTGAATGCTCCAGGCTTCCTTGCGGCTGCCTAATATGCGCAAGAGCAACGAACAGCAGCTTTCCATTTTGCTTGTCAAAGAGAATTCGCAAGCCAGCAGAACAAGCTGGATGCGCTGCTCGAGCGTCTCCGAATTATCCGTCAGTTCATCGAATAATTTGTAAACGACCGAATTCAGGGAACGCACCTGTTCCCACACTCGGCTCTCCGGCAAAATTCCCTGTTCGATCAATTCGAGCCGGGCAAAATGTTTGAGTGCCTGCAGCACGCTGTAATAGGCATCCAGTAATTCCTGCGCCGCAGTGAGCTTTTTGGCTTCGCTGTACATTTTGAGAAACTTCGCAAACTCCTTCAATTTGCGTTTTTCCCTGATGCGGTCTTCAAACTGATTAATATGTGAACGGAAGGCTGCCAATTCCCCGGCGATGTCCCAAATAATCTCCCCATGCAAAAAGGATTTGACCAACTCCCGGTTATCCCCGGCAATGACCCAGTCCTCAATGTCGTTGCAATCGACATGCACAAGCTGATAATGCACATCGCCGCTTAGGCAATGCTCGATCCGGATCGTCCGCTCCTCCAATCCATGATGCACTACCAGGATCAGAAATTCGAAATCATGCAGCAGCGTGTCGTGAGAACTACCGTTATCCTGGCGGTATCCGATCGCTCCGATCGCCTGACGGCCTGCCTTCTCTTCGTCCATTATCGAAAAAATGGTTGGTTCCACGGATAGCCTCCCACCCTTGGCGTATTCCTGTCAATTCGTTATAATATAGTTCTACGCCTAGTTAAAGTTTCCTTCTAGCATTTTTTGGCTGGTGAAGGTTTTGGACGGGGAGCGCGCCGGATACAAATTCCGGAGCAATTTATGAGGAATCGAGGTTAGCCCAATGTTTTTTAAATCAAGTAAAATCAATGAATTCCGGCTTTGGGGTTTGCTGCTTACCATGCTTGGTATGGGTTTGATGGTGCTTGGGACTGCGGGAATCGTATTTTGGGGACAATCCGGCAAAATCGTTGCCGGCATCGGCCTGGTCATCGGGTTAATATCCATGCTGGGCAGCCTTGCGGTCTATTTTTGGGCCGGCATGCTATCGACCTCGGCCGTTCAATTGGAATGTCCGGAATGCCATAAACTGACCAAAACGCTGGGGAAAACCGACCGCTGCATGTTCTGCAAAACGATTCTTACCTTTGACCCTACGAAAGCCAACATCACGGCGGATCAACTGGAGCAGCAAGGGCCCGCTACCACGGCCAAGAGTTAAGGCTACACAAAAACATTTAAGAAAAACGCCTGACGGCGTCCTTTAATGGCTCTGACTTCTACTTTGAACGTTACTCTAACGGACACCAGCGACCTTATTCGCCTATTTCCCGGGTATTTCCCAGTCTAACGGACACCAACGCCTCTATTTCGCTCTAAACCCGTTCATCCAGGCCGATTTGGATGTAGACTAAAAAGTAGACACGCTGTAACAGCCACCTGGTACAATAGAAAACAACATAAAGAGGTCGAGGTGTATCATGGGAGAACAGCGTCAACATTTTGATGAA
>NZ_JAMBOE010000045.1 GCF_023715465.1 Paenibacillus macerans | reverse complement strand
GTCAAGCAACTGAAGGAAGAAGAACAAGCCAAATTCCATAGAACGCTGTAATTTGTTGAAAAAGTAAGCAATCGTACGACACACATTATTTTGACGGTGTAGACTCCGGAATTAGGGGGCCTAGCCGAAAGTGCAGTTGTTTGGAGAATAAATGGTAAAAAATAGTAGATTATTCGAAAATGAACTGCACTTTTACACTTCATCAACTTGGGCGGGGGATTTTGGTCAAATCCAACTGCACTTTTGCATTTCATGCGATTTCGGGGAGGAGCACGCATGACAGGATATTCAGAAAGTACCGAGAATATAGTTATTCAGCAAAGGTTTCGACTAAAGGAGGTCTGAGAATGAATTCAGTTGGATCTATATAAGTTGAACTATTGATTGTACGGATCGGGGCAGCCGTGTGAAATGTTCTTACGATCGCTGTTGTTCGCGGATTTCTCTAATTGAACTAAATTCAGATACGGTAGAAATCCGTTCACAAAGGCGACCACTGCCGTTTCTTCAGAATCATTTCACACTCTTGCCAACTTCCGCATTTCTTTAGTTCAACTTATATAGTATCGGAGTGTTCGGTGTTTTACCCGCATTGATGCTGCTGGTGTATATTGTAGTTGTTTGTTTAGGGATCTATGCCCTTGTCTTGTTCATCAAACTCGCCCGCCGGGGAATCGAGGCGTTGGATATTTACCTGTACGAAAAACGGGGAAGGTAATCGCCGTTAAAATCGAGGATGGAGGAGGGCCGACCTATGGATGTCTGCATATCGGAAATTTTGCCCGAACATAGAGAGCTTTTTCTGAACTTGTATAACTTGTATTTGTACGATTTATCCCAATTTACGGGCGAGGACCCGGCGGAGGATGGGAGATTCGATACGTCGAACAATGATCTGTATTTGGAGCGAAAAGAATTGTTCCCCTACTTTATACACTGTTCCGGCAATGTGGCTGGTTTTGTCCTCGTCTGTGCGCCACCATTTGTCCCTGACGGGATCGATCATACGGTACAGGAGTTGTTTTTGCTGAAAAAATACCGGGGCCGGCAGATCGCGCAAACGGCGGTGGCCGAAGTCATAAGGCGGTTGTCGGGGCGGGTGCGGGTGGAACAGCTTAAGAACAATGCCGCGGCCGTAGCGTTTTGGCGGAGTTTTTACAAACGGCATGCGATCATTTATGCGGAAACCTCCGAAAGTGTGGAAATCGAGGGCGTGCCCGGGGTTCACGAAATGCTGGCCCAGACGTTTACGTTGAGTTCAAACTCCCTCAAATAGAGTATAATTATTGGGAACGTACTACATCCGATTAAATCAAAGTAGAACCAAACGGAGTTGAATATGAATCTACCAAATCAAGTGATCAGTCTTAGTTTATACGATGAAAAATACCTTGAGACGCTAGAACGCTTTGAGCTTCCCGAAAATCAGGCAGAATTTACCGCCCTGCCCTCTGAGGCGCTGGACATGTCCGTAAACGACCCTGATCGCTACCCGGTAGTTATTTTGGCGGACGGGACAACGCTGGCCGGATTTTTCGTACTGCATCGGAATTCCGATTTCGTCCCCCTCGTCGAAAATCCGCGGGCGCTGCTGCTGCGCGCGTTATCGGTTGATTTCAGGCACCAGGGAAAAGGCTATGCCAAAGCGGCGATGCTGCAGTTGCCTCCGTTTGTCCGTGAGCATTTTCCTGAAGCGGATGAGATCGTGCTGGCCGTCAACCATCAAAACTACGCCGCGCAGAGGCTCTACGCTAAAGCGGGCTTTGAAGATCGCGGCTTAACTAAAATGGGCCCCAAAGGACTGCAGCATATTTATCATTACCGGATCGGGTGAACGACGACTGGCAGGAGCGGAAATCCGGACGCCAGCCGCAGGCGAACAGTCATAAATGGAGGATTAACAAATTGATTACATATCGGGAAATCAAGGAAGAGGATGCCGAGCGGCATTTGAAATTATGTTTGAAGTTGGATCAGGAAACGAAATTTATGCTGTTGGAGCCGGACGAACGCAAAACATCCGCCAAGGCGCATCAAGAACGGATTCGTGCAATCACCGGATCGCCCAATTCCACGATCATCGTGGCAGAAGATAACGATGAGTTGGTCGGCTATCTGGCAGTGAACGGTGGAGGCGCCAACAAGATAAAGCACCTGGGTCATATCGTAATCGGCATTTTGAAGGACTACACGGGGAAAGGCGTCGGAACGGCTCTTTTTCAAGCTGCTGAGGCTTGGCGAACTCGTTCCGGTTCCGGCATTACGAAGTTCGAACTTACGGTCATGGTGCCGAATGAGCCGGCTGTCGCACTGTACAAAAAGATGGGTTTTGAAATCGAAGGGACGAAGAAAAATTCCATAAGGATGGACGAAAAATACATCGACGAGTATTATATGGGCAAGACGTTTTAGCAAATAAGGACAAAAAAGGGCGTTATTCCGGTGATACCCCCATTCCAAGAGAAATAGAGGAAATTTATGTCGCTATTTTCCCCGATCGCAAGTAAATGCTCGCGTTCTGGACCATTCTTGGGAAAATAAGGACAAAAAATACACTAGCCATGCGTAAAATCTAACATGAAACGTTAGAAATTAAAGGGAACGAAAAAGTTCAAACACTTTCCAGGATTTGGTCTTCCCAAGTAAAAAAAATTCTCCTAATGTGGAAGTGTGGCACAC
>NZ_JAMBOE010000044.1 GCF_023715465.1 Paenibacillus macerans | reverse complement strand
GTTGAGACAGCGCCCAAGTCGTTACGCCATTCGTGCGGGTCAGAATTTACCTGACAAGGAATTTCGCTACCTTAGGACCGTTATAGTTACGGCCGCCGTTTACTGGGGCTTCGGTTCACAGCTTCGGGTTACCCCTAACCGCTCCCCTTAACCTTCCAGCACCGGGCAGGCGTCAGCCCGTATACTTCGCCTTGCGGCTTCGCACAGACCTGTGTTTTTGCTAAACAGTCGCTTGGGCCTTTTCACTGCGGCCCCCTCGGGCTATTCACCCTACCGAGGCACCCCTTCTCCCGAAGTTACGGGGTCATTTTGCCGAGTTCCTTAACGAGAGTTCTTCCGCGCGCCTTAGAATTCTCTTCTCGCCTACCTGTGTCGGTTTGCGGTACGGGCACCTTCTCCTGGCTAGAGGCTTTTCTCGGCAGTGTGAGATCATGACCTTCGGTACTGTAAATTTTCCCTCCCCATCACAGCCCAGCCTTACGATGTGCGGATTTGCCTACACACCAGCCTCACTGCTTGGACGGGGCATTCCATCGCCCCGCGTCACTACCCTCCTGCGTCACCCCATCGCTCATAGCGGATTACGGTGGTACAGGAATTTCAACCTGTTGTCCTTCGACTACGCCTTTCGGCCTCGCCTTAGGTCCCGACTTACCCTGAGCGGACGAACCTTCCTCAGGAACCCTTAGGCTTTCGGCGGATCAGATTCTCACTGATCTTTTCGTTACTCATACCGGCATTCTCACTTGTATGCTGTCCAGCGCTCCTTCCGGTACACCTTCAACCTGCATACAACGCTCCCCTACCCCTGATGCAAAGCATCAAGCCATAGCTTCGGTGGTGTGTTTAGCCCCGTTACATTTTCGGCGCAGAGTCACTCGACCAGTGAGCTATTACGCACTCTTTAAATGGTGGCTGCTTCTAAGCCAACATCCTGGTTGTCTGTGCAACTCCACATCCTTTCCCACTTAACACACACTTGGGGACCTTAGCTGATGGTCTGGGCTGTTTCCCTTTTGACAATGGATCTTAGCACTCACTGTCTGACTCCCGGTGATCAGTCTATGGCATTCGGAGTTTGACTGAGCTTGGTAACCCTTGGCGGGCCCCGCACCCAATCAGTGCTCTACCTCCACGACTGTCACACCGAGGCTAGCCCTAAAGCTATTTCGGGGAGAACCAGCTATCTCCGAGTTCGATTGGAATTTCTCCGCTACCCCCACCTCATCCCCGCACTTTTCAACGTACGTGGGTTCGGGCCTCCAGTGCGTGTTACCGCACCTTCACCCTGGACAGGGGTAGATCACACGGTTTCGGGTCTACGCCTACAAACTCATCGCCCTATTCAGACTCGCTTTCGCTGCGGCTCCATCTTCTCGATTTAACCTTGCTTGCAAACGTAACTCGCCGGTTCATTCTACAAAAGGCACGCCATCACCCATATAGAGGGCTCTGACTTCTTGTAAGCACACGGTTTCAGGTTCTATTTCACTCCCCTTCCGGGGTGCTTTTCACCTTTCCCTCACGGTACTGCTTCACTATCGGTCGCTAGGGAGTATTTAGCCTTACCAGATGGTCCTGGCAGATTCATACGGGGTTTCACGTGCCCCGCACTACTCGGGATCCGTCTCGGAGGGCTAAGACTTTCGATTACAGGGCTTTTACCTTCTTTGGCCGGCCTTTCCAGACCTGTTCGTCTAACCTCAGCTTTTGTAACTCCATGTGAGACGTCCCACAACCCCAGAGAGCAAGCTCTCTGGTTTAGGCTAATCCGCGTTCGCTCGCCGCTACTGACGGAATCACTTTTGTTTTCTCTTCCTCAGGGTACTTAGATGTTTCAGTTCCCCTGGTATGCCTCTTCACCACCTATGGATTCAGTGATGAGTGACTAGGTATTACCCTAGCCGGGTTTCCCCATTCGGACATCCCCGGATCGATGCTTGCTTACAGCTCCCCGAGGCAGTTTCGTTGTTCGCCACGTCCTTCTTCGGCTCCTAGCGCCTAGGCATCCTCCGTGTGCTCTTAGTAGCTTAACCATGATTTTTTCCCGAAGGGAAAATATCAAACCACTAATATCTTCACTTGTTTTGACACAAGTTCAGCTAAAAGGATTGTTCTAAAACGCAAATTTCGTTTCGTTATCCAGTTTTCAAGGATCAATGATGAAATTTTGTAACGATCACAGAAAGTGATGTTCAAAATTTCAGCGGATTGAGAGTTGAACTCTCAAAACTGACCAACGAGTGAGTAAGTTCGCTAACCTGAGTTAGCTATTTGAATGCTTCCATCGCAGGAAGCGATTCTCCATAGAAAGGAGGTGATCCAGCCGCACCTTCCGATACGGCTACCTTGTTACGACTTCACCCCAATCATCTACCCCACCTTCGGCGGCTGGCCCCTTGCGGTTACCTCACCGACTTCGGGTGTTGTAAACTCTCGTGGTGTGACGGGCGGTGTGTACAAGACCCGGGAACGTATTCACCGCGGCATGCTGATCCGCGATTACTAGCAATTCCGACTTCATGCAGGCGAGTTGCAGCCTGCAATCCGAACTGAGACCGGCTTTTCTAGGATTCGCTCCAGATCGCTCCTTCGCTTCCCGTTGTACCGGCCATTGTAGTACGTGTGTAGCCCAGGTCATAAGGGGCATGATGATTTGACGTCATCCCCACCTTCCTCCGGTTTGTCACCGGCAGTCACTCTAGAGTGCCCACCACTACATGCTGGCAACTAAAGTCAAGGGTTGCGCTCGTTGCGGGACTTAACCCAACATCTCACGACACGAGCTGACGACAACCATGCACCACCTGTCTCCTCTGTCCCGAAGGAAAGATACATCTC
>NZ_JAMBOE010000043.1 GCF_023715465.1 Paenibacillus macerans | reverse complement strand
GGTTAAGGAGGCTAACCAATGAGTAACAACCCACAATTACGCGAATCCGTTGAATGGTTTGCACAGCAGATGGAAATGAAACTGCGAGAGAACGACCATAAAGGCGGCTGGGATAACTGCGAGATCAACTATCTATTTTCTCGGTTGAATGAAGAAGTTAAAGAATTAAAATCTTCTGTTGCCCGAGTTGGATTAAAAGGGAATTGGGCAGACATGCCATTATCAAGTTCGACGCCACTTGATGTTGCCAGAGAAGCGGCGGATGTAGCGAATTTTGCAATGATGATAGCTGATATCATACGGAAACGGATGGTGTCCCATGTGTAACAATGACCGGATACAAAAGATAAAACAACGACTATCAGCAGCAACAGAGGGCGAGTGGAAATTGGAAGGAAAAGAAATTTGGCGGCGCGGGGATGGTTACGGCGGAGAATATCCCAAGGGTCACGTATGGATAACCGATTTTACTGGATCAAATATGAATAATGCCGTACTGATTGCTAACGCACCTTTTGACTTGGATTATCTCCTATCCGAAGTAGAACGACTACAAACGGAGAATGAGGCCATGAAAGAAGCGCTGGAGTATTACGCAGAAGGATCGGAAGAAGGTAAATTGCTTTGGGAACCATGGGAGCGTGGCAATGATGGTGGCACTCGCGCAAGAGTTGTCGTATCCCACCTGAAAGGATGAATAGACCCTTATACGGCCCGGGCGGATTCGGTCGATAACGATGGCGGCAAGGCCGCAAAACCAAACAAAGGAGCAAGTAAAAATGCCAAACCATATTACAAACAAAGTAAAGATCATTGGGACCGAAGAGCAAGTGAACGAAGTATTAGAATTCATTAAAAACGATGAACTAGACGTTGGGACGATTGATTTCAATAAGATTACTCCTATGCCTAAATGGGTTTATGGGAATTCTCCCGACATCTACGGAATTAGTTCGAAAGACGAAATGTGGTGGGGAGAGGATAACACTTCGTTAGGGTGGGCCAGAAAGCACTGGGGAACTAAATGGAACGCTTACGGGCAACCCGATGAACGAAGCAGTAAAGACACAGTTTATTTCAAAACTGCATGGAACGGGGTTCCTAATTTGATTCAAAAAATAGCTTGGATTTTCCCTGAAATCGAAATTGAATACAGTTTTGCTGATGAGGATTTAGGCAGTAGCAATTGCGGAATCTATCGATTTAAATATGACGAAGTGGAAGAAGAAATTCACTATCTATCCCGAAGTAAAGAAGCTTATGAACTAGCATTCGATCTTGTTCATGAAGGAATTCCAAAATGGTATGTTTTTGATCCTGACACAAACACATATGAGTACAAAGACGATGAATAATTGGCCGAAGGCGATCAATACGACTGAATCCGCTTAGCGAAGCGGTAGCCGTAAAACAATGTTTGAAGGGGGAGGTAAAAGGGATGAAAGAAATAACCGAAACTGAATTAGCGGAATTAAGGGCAGATGCTGAGTATAAGCAAAAATACAGTCAGATCGCACGCACAACGCTCAAATTACTCCAGCAGCTTACCGAGAAGGACGCAACCATAAAGAAACTGGAACAGAAATTAAGAATCAAGACGGAAGAGATAGAAATCAAGAACGGCAATATGAAGGTGCTAGTGGGACAAATTACGGATGAAACAGCCATATCTGCAAAGGCCATTGTTGAACGTGACAGACTACGTAAAGCCCTTGAAGAAGCAGGCAACGTAATGGACGATGCGCTAGCTATTGGCGAAGCCAAATGTAAGGACTTTGACGAGGCATTAAGCCCGTGGTGTGATCTAATAGCCGGAATAGAAGCCATAGATGCTGCTTTAGGGGAAGGTGATAAGGAATGATCTACGAGGCTGAATACAAAAACGGATGCAAAACGATAGTGCTGGATTTTAACGAGATCATCGCATTTGTTCGGGATACACATGTAGGAGCGCGTGTGATCGTGTGGCAAAACGGAAATCGCATCATGGAATTTGAGGTTGTGTAGCCAGCCCCTATACGGATATAGAAGAGTAGACCCAAACCACGAAGGAGGAGACGCTTTGAAGGTACGATACACACTCGCAAGGTTGGTCAATCTGGAATGTGAAGAGTGGATGCTTACTGATACTCAACGCACATGGACTGACGAACCGGAGGAAGCTTTAATGTTTGAATCCGTTGAGCAGTTACCTGCTGTGGAAGACGGGCAGTATCCGGTCAGAATGATTTTTGACGAACTAGACGAGTGGGTCCGGCGGATTGAACGTGTGCCGCACGTGAGTAGAAAAAACCACAAAAGTGGATGCAGAACTTGCGAAAGTTGCGGGGGAACGAAGTTGAACCGTAAGCAATATCCCCAAATGCAACTAACAGAGTGGATATGCGCAAGTTGTGGCGCGGAACATTACTGGATATATAACAACGACAAAGACTATCTTAACTAATTACTGCACAATCCGAAAAAGCAACGCACTAGAGGCAGGATATAGAAGAGTAGACACAAGGGAGAGTGAGATCCAAATGAGCATAAACAAGGGACTTTTCACATCGACAACGGATTTATGGGAAACGCCGCAGGACTTTTTCAATTCACTCAATGCCGAGTTTAAATTTGAAACCGATGTATGCGCGTTGCCCGAAAACGCAAAGTGCGAAACATTTTATTCGCCGGATGATGATGGACTATCCCAAAACTGGGGGGGCGTTTGCTGGATGAATCCCCCATATGGCAGAAACATTGGGAAATGGGTGAAGAAAGCTTATGAATCATCCTTAAACGGGGCAACGGTGGTTTGTTTGCTCCCTGCACGGACGGATACCGCATGGTGGCATGATTATTGCATGAAAGGTGAGGTTCGCCTAGTTAGGGGACGGTTGAAGTTTGGCGGATCCGAATGGAATGCACCGTTTCCGAATGCAGTTGTGATTTTTGGAAAACGAGCGAAGGTTAACACGTTAAAGGCAATGTAATGTTGCACATTCCGAAAAAAGTATGCACTAGGCCGAAGGCCATCGTTTCGACCGAATATGCTCAGCCGAAGGCGGTGGCCGCAGGTCATCTAGGGGAGGTATAAAACAATGAGAGAGATTAAATTTAGAGCAAAGTGCATTGATGAATCTGAATATAATGGTCAGTTAATTTACGGTTTCGGCGTTCACAATTGGGATGATGATGGAGTTGAACGTGCTGAATTGTATACTCCAAACGGCGTTTTGGAGGTCGATCCCGAAACAGTAGGTCAATACACAGGCCTCCCAGACCGTAACGGGAAGGAAATCTATGAGGGGGATATCTACCATCAAGGGGATAGAAACATTCGTTATGTAGTTGTGTGGAGAGACACTGGACTAATCGGAAAACAAATAGGCACTCGTAGTTATGCGGGGTTGCAACATTGGAAAGACAGAATCGAAGTTATTGGTAACCGTTGGGACAATCCCGAATTATTAGGGGAGGTATAGCAATGAGGGAATATATGCAACGATGGCAAAGGATTTCGAAAGTAAAGAAGTTACAAAAAACTGAACAAGAATATGAAGTGACAATTAGTCAGTCTGACTTCAATTGGCTGATGGAAAATGCAGAGGCTTTAAGCAAAATTGCTGACGAATGGATGCGGATAGAAGAACACGGAACAAAAGAAGAGGCTGACGATTTTTATGATTATGTTCAAGACATTTTAACTGGATCAGAAGAAGAAGCGTATTAGGGGAGTGGGGAATAGTGATTAAAAGAATAAATACTCGCATTCGTAAATCCAATAACACCAGCATGTTTCACAACTCGCGCGAAGATGTAGCAGCGCTAGGAAAAGTAATCAACGAACTGATTGATAAAGTAAACGAGCTTGTCGAAAAAGTGAACAGTTTGGAGGTTAGAGAGAGATGAATAAACAACCAAAGTTGATCGATGCGGATAAACTAATTGATAGCTTATCTAAGACTGTTGATGAATACGCTGGACATAACGACTTGTATGTTCGAGGAACCGTAGATAGATGTATGTGGGTAATCGACCATATCGAGGAAGGTGACTTTGCTCCCGATCCCATCCCCTTACCAACCATAAAGCCGGGAGATAAGGTGAAGCACATCGAGTTGGGAGAAGTAAGGGTTATGGGGCTATGTATGATATCGGTGCTTAAAGACGGTCAGGAGTATGACGTGTACTTTGATGATCTGGAGGTATCCCATGACTAAACAGGTTA
>NZ_JAMBOE010000042.1 GCF_023715465.1 Paenibacillus macerans | reverse complement strand
ACTTCATAGTAAGCGCCTCCTGATAGGTTTTTAGGGCTTTTGACCCGTCACACCCCTATCATACGAGGCGCTCCTGTTTTTTTCAAAGACGAAATCTTAGCCTACACAGGAATGTTTACATTTTGCAATCCTCCGTTTTCCGAAAATAACGGCTCTAGTGTCCCTTAGCGCCCTGCTTCCTTTTCTCCTCCCTCGGAATTTTATACTTTCTGATATGTCAAAAAAGCCATCCCGTTATGCCGGAATGGCTTGCAAGCGTTTCTCTTCGATTCTAACCAATCATTTTCAACAAAGAGGTAAACCGGTATTTTTCAAATAAGTCCGCTGCCGAGTCAGGGTTCACCGTCCACAAGCATTCTTCCAGCGAGCATTCGATCGGAACCTCGATATTGATGCGGGCGAGTGTTCTGGACAAGTGGAGGTTGTCCAAATCCGACTCGATTTTGGCTTTAACGTTCTTCGGCAAATGCTCCATATTGTCCAAAATCCCATCGATGGATTCGTATTCGGCCAGCAATTTTAACGCCGTCTTTTCACCGATCCCCTTCACTCCGGGATAGTTGTCGCTGGTGTCACCGGTAAGACCCTTCATCTCGATCACCTGGAACGGCTGAATACCTTTATCCTCTTTTAAGAAATCCAAGTCGTACACCGCATAATTGGACCGGCCCTTTTTCATGATCACGACATGAATGCGTTCCGACACCAACTGCAGCATATCCTGGTCGCCAGTCAAAATATACACATGGCCGAGCTGGCCCAGCCTGTTGGAAACCGTGCCGATGCAGTCATCCGCTTCGTATCCTTCGAGTCCGATATTGGGGATGTCGAGCGCCGCTACAATGTCTTTGACCAAAGAAAACTGCGGCACCAGGTCTTCCGGAGCCTCGGGACGATTCGCTTTATAATCCGAGTGAAGCTCATTGCGGAACGTTTTGCTGCCCATATCCCAGCAACATAGGACGTGTGTTGGGTTAAACGTATTTACCGCGTCAAACAGATATTGCAGGAATCCGTAAATCGCATTGGTCGGGGTACCGTCCGCCAGACGTCTGGCACTGTAGGACTGAGCAAAGTAGGCTCTGAAAAGCAGGGCCATTCCGTCAACCACAAGAATTTTATGTTCGCTCATGAAAAATATAAACCGCCTTCCTCAAAAGCATGGAGCTATTTGCCCCATACTTGCTCGTATTGTTCTTCCTTGTACCCGACCGTGACCGTTTTTCCGTCAGTGACGATCGGCCGCTTAATCAGCATGCCGTTCGAAGACAGCAGCGTTATCTGCTCTTCCCTGGACATGCCGGACAACTTGTCCTTAAGTCCCAATTCTTTATAAACCTCGCCGCTCGTATTAAAAAACTTCTTCAATTCCAGACCGCTCCGCTCCACCAACGCGGACAGCTCGGCCTCGCTTGGCGGGTTCTCCTTGATGTGCCGCAAGTCAAGCTCGTGGCCTTTGGACTCCAGCGATTTAATCGCTTTGCGGCATGTGCCGCATGGCGGATATTGATAAACCAATAATTTGCTCATGTTAAAGTTCCCCTTCCGTTACACAAAAGATCATACAGCGCCTGCATATCCGCAGGCAACGGCAGCGTGAAATGAACTGGCTCGCCCGTCAGCGGATGGATAAAGCCCAGTTCCGAGGCGTGCAGCGCCTGCCTGCCGATCGCTTCGTCCCACCGCAGCACCGCCTCGCGGTCCTCCGGCCCAAGGCAGTCTAACCCGGGCATCCGGTAAAACTTGTCGCCGATCAGCGGATGGCCGAGCGAGGTCATATGGACGCGGATTTGATGCGTTCTCCCCGTTCCGAGCCGAAGCTCCACTAGAGAGCCCGCCTTCCGGCCATCAAGCACCTTGTAAAAGGTTTGCGCCGGATAACCGCTCTCCGTAACGATCCGCCGGTGCGGCTCGGCCGGATCGCGGTCGATCGGCCCGTCGATCATCCCCTCTGGCTCTGCCGGACAGCCGTGCACAAGCGCAGTGTATTTCTTGATCACTTGCCCGGCGATCAACTGCTCGGAGATATGCTGGTGCACGTAGGCGTTTTTGGCGATCGCCAGCAGTCCGCTCGTTTCCTGATCCAGCCGGTGCACCGGGCGGAACCGGAACTTTTCCCCTTTTTCCTGCCAGTAATGCACAACGCCGTTGGCCAGTGTGCCGGTATAATGACCATGCGTCGGGTGCACGATCACGCCGGCCGCCTTGTTCACGACCAGCATCGCCTCGTCTTCATAAACGATATCAAAAGGCAGCGGCTCCGGCAAAATATCTTCAGACGTTTCTTTTTCCAAGGTGATAGAAACCGTATCGCCGGCTTTGACCGGCACGCTGATGTAAACTCTTTCGCCGTTGAGCAGCACCCCGCGTTCCGTCAGCTTGATTTTGGACAGCAGTTTGCGGGATACGCCCAGCCGGCGCTGCAGCACACTTTTGATCTGCCAGCCGTCCTCGCGTTCGGTGACATGATAGTTGATCGGATCGTAATATTCGGTCATGATTTGTTGCCGAACACCTTCCTGCCGCGCGCGTATTCGATGTCGGAAACGTGCTGCCGGACATTGGCGGTGCGGGCCGCCGCGAAAAAATAATCGGACAGCCGGTTTAAGTAGGTTAGCACATGCGGATTCACTTCCGTGTGGCGGCTTAACGTGACCGCCCGGCGTTCCGCGCGGCGGCAGACGGTGCGGCAAACGTGCAAAGCCGAAGCCAGTTCGGTTCCTCCCGGAAGTATAAACTTTTCCAGCGGCGGATTTTCCGCTTCGTACCGGTCAATCCACGTTTCCAACCGCTCTGCCAGCTGTGCCGCCACTTTATAGCGTCTTTCGGACAGCTTGACATAGGCCAGATCCGAACCGCAGTCGAACAGTTCCTGCTGAATCTCAAGCAGTTGTTCCCGCAAATCGGAAAACAGCTCCGTTCCGGCCAAGCTCGCCGCCATCCCGGCAAAGCTGTTCAGTTCGTCGATCGTTCCGTAAGCTTCAATCCTGTCGTCATCTTTGTCCACTCTGCCGCCGATGACCGAGGTTTGTCCCTGGTCTCCGGTGCGCGTATATATTGGCATAGGTTCTCCTCCCATTCGATTCGAGCCGCATTTAGGTC
This sequence comes from Paenibacillus macerans, assembly GCF_023715465.1. GTDB lineage: Bacteria > Bacillota > Bacilli > Paenibacillales > Paenibacillaceae > Fontibacillus > Fontibacillus macerans_A. The sequence continues at coordinate 4,523 of NZ_JAMBOE010000042.1, read as the reverse complement.
TCGCATTTAGATCTCGCATTTAGGCCTCACATTTAGGTCTCGCATTTAGGTCAGCCGTTCTATCGGAACTTGCCATCTTCCATGATACCACAACAAAAACCGCCGGAGAACGGAGGTCATGCAGAGGCCGCTACTTTAAGTGTGGGAACCCCTGTTGCCGAAAGCAGCGGTAAATTATGGCTCAACCTAGAAATCGGCGCTAGACAGCCAGCTACTGGAACGACGAAGAACGCCGGCCGACCTTCAAAATAGCGCCATTTTATGTTCTTATTATCCAGGGCCAGACAAATTCATTCACCATTAGCGGCATTTTATGTACTTATTTTTCCATGAATGGTCCTGATTGCGGGCATTTACTGGCGATTCGAGAAAATAACGGCATAAATGTCCTCTATATCACTCAAATGGACGGATATCGCTGAAATAACGACATATTTTGTCCTTATGTTTTTCGCAACAGTTTCTAAGCGCAGCCTGGTTTTTGCAGGATACCAAACAGCAAAAGAAGGAGATCCCCAGGGATCCCCTTCAAAGCCGCAAGCGGCTAACCGTTATTATTCGTTCTTTTATGGGTTTTCATAAACTCGTTAATTTTCAAATCGAGCAAACTGCTGATTTCGATCACAATATCCGAAGTAAAGGACTTCTCCTGTAAAAAGATCTTCTCCATTTTACTGCGCAGCAGATGAATTTCATCTTCTAACGTTACAGCTTGTGGTGAATTCGGCCGATCTTCTCCGTTCATCCATTGATTCGTATCATTGCCTTCGGCGATTATCATGTTATCGAATGGCAGGTTGTATCCACCACTGCGCAAAAGAAATCCCTCCCTGAAAAACTAAAACCTTCTTCCAAATTCGAATTATATCATGTCCTAATGGCATAGATCAATTAAAAAATGAAAAAAATGTTAATTACACCATTTCTTCAGGGATTTTCTTCTAGCCTTGCTTCAGCCTATGGACGAACTCGCCCATACGATGCAGCGCCTCATTGATTTGGCTGACTCCCGTCGCATAGGAGCAGCGAAGGAAACCTTCGCCTCCGGCCCCAAACACATTCCCTGGAACCGCCGCAACCTTGGCTTCGAGCAGCAGGCGCTGCGCGAATTCGTCCGACGTCAGCCCCGTCGATTCAATGCTCGGGAAGGCATAAAACGCGCCCTGCGGTTCATGGCAGCTCAGACCGATGTCCCGCAGCCCTTGAACGATCAACCGGCGCCGCTGGTTGTAGGATTCGACCATCTGGTCTTTTTCCTCAAGTCCGTTTTGGAGGGCTTCCAGCGCCGCAACCTGCCCCATGACGGGGGCGCACATCACCGTGTACTGGTGAATTTTGAGCATGGCGTATATTAAATCCGGATGGCCGCAGGCATAGCCCATCCGCCAGCCGGTCATGGCAAACGCCTTGGAAAAACCGTTGACCAGAATAGTCCGATCCTTCATGCCCGGGATCGAAGCGAAGCTGACGTGTTTGGCCCCGTATGTCAGCTCGGAGTAGATCTCATCCGAAATAACGATCAGATCGTGCTCCTCCACCACTTTGGCGATCGGAAGCCAATCCTCGTACGTCATAATCCCGCCCGTCGGATTGCTCGGATAGTTCAAAATCAGCACCTTCGACTTTGGTGTGATTTTGGCCTTCAGATGCTCGGCCCTCAACTTGAAATTGTCGCCCGCGTAGGTTTCGATTTCTATCGGAATACCTCCCCCGATCGTAACGATCGGCGAATAGGAGATATAACAAGGAACCGGCACGAGAATCTCGTCGCCCGGTTCGATCAACGCCCGCAGAGCGAGGTCGATCGCTTCGCTTGCACCTACCGTAACGAGAATTTCATCCTTCGGATTATATTTGACGTCATAACTGGAAGATAAATACTCCGCAATCGCTTCTCTGAGCTCAGGCGTGCCGGCGTTGGACGTATAACTTGTATACCCGCGCTCCAGCGAATAGACACAAGCTTCCCGTACATGCCAAGGTGTAATAAAATCCGGCTCGCCCACGCCTAAAGTTATGATATCTTTGCTCCCGCTGGCCAGGTCAAAAAAACGGCGGATGCCGGAGGGCTGAATCTCCTGAACCCGGGGAGCCAAATATGAAGTCATCGTTCGTCCTGCCTGATCTGCTTGCTGTGAATTAACGCTCATAACATTACTTCCTTTACGGAGAAATCATCAAACGGCGGTCTTCTTCCGGATCTTCGAAGATGACGCCGTCTTGTTTGTATTTTTTGAGAATAAAATGGGTTTTGGTCGACAACACCGACTCCAGCGTCGACAACTTTTCCGACACGAAGCTGGCCACCTCTTTCAGATTGCGGCCCTCCACCTCGACCAGCAAATCGTACGCGCCGGACATCAAATAGACGGATTTGACCTGAGGGAACAGATACACCCGCTCCGCAATCGCCTCAAAGCCGCGTCCCCGTTCGGGCGTGATTTGGACTTCAATCAAAGCCGTTACCTTCTCGTCGTCCAGCTTGCTGGAATTGATCACTGTCGCGTATTTGACGATCACATGGTCATCTTCCAGCTCCCTGATCGCTTCGGCCACTTCCTCCACCGGAACCCCGATCAGGGTCGCCAGCAGATTCGCATCACGGCGGGCGTCCTCTTTCAGGAGGTCCAGCACCTTCAGCTTCAATTCGCTTAGTTGTTTCATCCCTCATCCTCCAGCGATGCTTCCGCTTCACCGCATCAATCCAGTGATTCGGAATCTAAATTTAATACTTATATTACATGAAATTTAGGCTCCTGCATAGAAAAACCGTCCATACCTGGTGAGCTTCCCGGAACTGGACGGTTACGCTTGAAATGAATGTCTTCGTTCCTTTTTCGGCATTAGGCTCTAACGGGCTTGATTGTTTTTTTGCGGCGGCCGTCTGGCTCCGAAGGCGTTGGTGCCTTTTTCAGCTGTTTGCGCAACGCCAGCCAGCTTAAGATCGGCGTCGCTCCCAAACCGAACATCAACCACGTAATCGTGCTCATACGCGGATATAGCGAATAAATAACGATAAACAACAGCGTTCCGGCCAGGCGCCCCACCGTGATGCTCAGCTCCCGCAGGACGACGAGCTCGACGCGCCGCTCCACGCTTTCCGGGCTATTTCCGATCAAATCGAATACCGAAGAAACGACGGGGATGAGGTACAGGGGCAAAAACAAGGAGGTGCCGATGCCCATAAACATCAACGCGCCATAGTTCACCTTCCACAGCAACGGACCGATGACGAGCGTAATCAATACAGCGCCAATCAGCATCCCGTAATAGCGGAATTTCAGCTTCAGCCATTTGCCGACCGCCCAATAGCTGACGAGCGATACCAGCGAAGTAACCAACGAAAACTGCCCGATCCGCCATTCGGCCGACGTGCTGATAAAGACGAGCAAATTAGTAATGAAAGTGAATACCCCTTCGCGCAAACCATGAGCCGCCGACGCGGGAGCGGCTTGACGCCATGGGCTGCCGTGCTGCCATTTACGCGCCGGAGCGAGCCAATCGTAAGGACCTCCCCGTTTTCTTTTTTTAAGCCAAAAGCTAAGCAATATGCCAATGCCGTATACAACAAGGGAAATTGTAAAAATAAGCCGGTACCCCGCTACCCCGTGCTTGACCGTAATCAGCCAGCCGGAGATCCAGGGTCCAAAAATGCCGATAACCGATCCCAGGACGCCTACCCAACCGTTAAACAAATCCCGTGTCTTCACATCGGTCACTTCGAAATATACGACGTTGAAGGCCAGCCAGAACAAGCCTGATCCGGTGCCGTACAGCAAACCTAACGGCCAGATGTAATCGACCGCGTGTTTCCCCGCCCAGAGCACCAGCAAATAAAACAAGCCGGATACGACAATGCCAAGCCGCAGAAAAATCATTTTGTCCCGCTCCTTGACCCATTTGCCGGCAATCCAAAACGTAAGGCCAAGCGCCAGCTGCTGGGAAAACGTAAACCAACCGATCAGGGGGAGATCCTGCTTCATCTTCCAAATGTACACATTGAGAAATGTCCCCGATAAGGCTCCGGCCAGCACAAACAGTCCGTTGACCGCCAGAAGCAGCATGGATTGGCTGTTCAGGTGTTTGCGGTGTTTACTCATTAATTCGTTCCTCCAGCCATCAAAAAAGTTACTCTTGTAGAGGTTGTTCAAAAAGTCCGGTGCTGAAAACCGGCCTTTTTGAACCGTACTTTGTAAGATGCCCAAAACTGGAGGAAGCATGAGACTTTTTTGATGGATGACCCGAGGCAATGTACCATTCGGATTATGCATAGCTCCGAAAGTATGCTAAAACTAGGAACGTGCTGATCCAAGCGATGCCGCCACCCGCAAGCGAAATGCAAAAGGGCATGCGATTTCTGTCGAAATCACTCGAAATGGGTGGTTCAAATGCAAATGCGGCTAGGCCCCCTAATTCCGGAGTCTACACCGTCAAAATAATGTGTGTCGTACGATTGCTTACTTTTTCAACAAATTACAGCGTTCTATGGAATTTGGCTTGTTCTTCTTCCTTCAGTTGCTTGA
>NZ_JAMBOE010000041.1 GCF_023715465.1 Paenibacillus macerans | reverse complement strand
ATACAATCGCATCCGGATCCATTCGTCTATCGGCTATTTGACCCCGCATCTATGCGAAAAGAGGTACTACAAGCAACAACAGGTCGCTTAATTTGTGTCTACTTTCTTGACAGAAGTCCAATTTGAGGTAAATAACGTCATCTGTGACCGTTACAATTTGCAAACTCCCGTTTTTTCAAGAATAACGGCTCTGGTGTCCCTTAGCCCCCAGGTTCCCCTTCTCCTCCCTCGGAATTTTATACTTTCCGATATATTAAGGTCCATAATCTTAAACTAAAAAAAGCGGGTCGCTTTGAGGAGCGATCCGCTTTTTTTGCTATGAACTATTTTATGATTTCACCAAGCACATCCCAGGCGTCATCCGAAGCAAAACTTCGGTTCCAGGCGGCGATGCCCGCCAGATCAAGCGATTTGGCCAGCTCCACGCGCCGGGCCAGAGACGATGCATCCTCCAGCCATATCCGGTGCAGGCCTTCCTTATCGCTGTACTCCACATAATTTTGCCCGGTTTCTTCGGCCAAGCGGGGCTTCAGCTTCTTTTCCGCGATAATTTCCTGGGCCCGCTTCATGCCGATCGCTTTTGAGCTGACCTCCGTTTTGCCGTCCTTTTCGGTTTCCGTCCATATCCGCGTATAGAGCGGAACGCCGAGAATCAGCTTCTCCGGAGGAACTCCGTCCTCCTGCAAAATTCGGGTGGCGGAGGATTCGGCCCACGGGAGCGAAGCGACCGAGCCGGAAACCGGGCTGGCTGCCCAATGCTCGTCATAAGCCATCAAAATCATATAGTCCACGGCTTCCCCAAGCTTCGCGCGATCCAGAAAAGCCGACCACATCTCGCTGTTCGATTTCGGGGTGACGTCGATCGAGACAATCAGTCCTTGCTCCTCAGCGAGCGGGCGCAGCTCGCGAACGAACTGGTTCAGATTTTCCTTATCCTTCGTATATACGTTTTCATAATCGATATTAATGCCATCCAGATCGTAAATTTTGGCGTATTGCAGCATTTGCAAAATCATCGTCAGCCGCCGGTCGAAATTCGCCAGCGCTTCCGTCGTCCGATCCGGATCAAAGCTGTTGCTGAACAGCCCCCACACCTGCATCCCTTGGGCATGAGCCCATTTCACATAAGCGATGTCGGCCTTGCTTTGCACATTCCCTTCATTATCCGCCAGCGAAAACCAGGTCGGGCTCACCACATTTACGCCCGGCAGCTTGCCGATGGCGGCGGGATTAGGCGCGACTTGATAAACGGCTTCCCAGGTCATGCTGATCTTCTTGGACATCCGCTTTTGCTTGTCCGCGGAGAGCTCCAGCTTCAGTTCCGGAACCGTCCTTTTCTCGCCGACAAGCACGTTCTTTTCGGGTACATATCCCGTATAACCGTTGTTCATCTGGACATAATACCAACCATCGGCGGCCGGCTGCAGGATCCGCAGTTCGGTATCCGGCTTCATATCCGCCAGGATCGGCTGGTGAATGTTCGGGCCCGTGCGCAGCGGCACCTTGGCATCCTTGTCCCGCGATGACGTCTGCACGCTGGCCTGCTGCACGCTCTCCCCGGCTTTGGCCAGCAGGACAGCTCCCGATTCCGGGCCTTCCTGCACCTCAGTCCCGTAGATCTCCTCAAGCAGATGGGCCGGCAGGTAAAGAACCCCGTCCTTCTCCTCCGGAGCGAACAGCAGCTCCGTCGGCTTGTTGTTGATTTTGGCGATTTTTTCGTTCGCCTTAAGGAAAACCAACTTCCGCGGCGTGGTCAGTATGACGGATTTCGTCTCCTCCTCATACCGGATATCCGGATCAATAGCCGATTGAATGACGGGAAGCGGCAGCTTCAAACTGTCCCCCTCCCCCAAAGCTGACCCTTTCATCAGTTCCCCGCCGAGAAATACCGGCTTCTCCACCTTCCCGTACCATTCCGGGTTGACATGGTCGCGGTTCGGCAGCAATACGTTTAATGCCCAGTAGATACCTGCAACCACAATAACGAGTCCAAGCCACCATTTCAGCTTGCCGCCGCGTCTTTTACTGCGATAAGTGTTTCTCCTGCTCCTCAATGCCCTACCTCCGCATACTAGATTTCCCCGCCGCTTGCTAAAAATAAAAACGTGAAGAATTCCCCTGGGAATCCCGCACGTTATCCAACACCCGCAGGTCATTAAACAAATCGCTTATATTAATGCTCCATTCGGCATTCGCTGCAAACACCATACAGCTCCAGCCGATGTCCCTGGATTTGAAAACCGGTCGCTTCCTCCGCTTTGCGTTCCACATCTTCCAGCGAAGGGTAGCTGAAATCCTTGATTTTGCCGCATCGTTCGCAAATCACATGGTAATGATCGGATACATCCGCATCAAAGCGGCTTGAATTGTCGCCATAGGTCAATTCGCGAACCATGCCGGCTTCCATTAACATTTTCAAATTATTATAAACCGTGGCCACGCTCATATTCGGAAAACGGGGTTCCAAGGAGCGGTAGATTTCATCCGCAGTAGGATGGCTCAGCGATTCCAAAAGATAAGTCAGTATGGCGTGACGCTGCGGCGTAATGCGGACACCGTTATTTTTCAGCTGCTCCAAAGCATGCTGTACGCGCGTTGTCAATAGGTCCACCGCCTTCAAATAAGCTCATTCCAGATCAAGCAACTTTCCAAGAATCTGTAATTTTATTGTACGTTTAGGATAAATCTTTTGTCAACGCAGTATAAACCAGGCCTTCCCGAACAAAAGAACTATTTTGTAAAATCTTCAGTTCCGGTTTACGATCAAATTGCTGTTCCCATCAACTTTCACCCGGTATTTGCCGGTGCCGACGGCCCCTTTAATTTCCTTATCCTCTACGGTAAACGGCATTTCGGTAAAAATATCCCCATATCCGCTGGAACCATCCAAAGTGTAGTCGCCAACCTCCGGAAGATCGAAGCGTATTTCCCCGACCGCGCTGTACACGTCCCAGTCTCCCCCTACCGACGAGGAAGAAATATGCACTTTTCCGTTCAAAGATTCGGCCTTAAGCTCCGCCGGCACGCCGTCCACGCGAATATTCCCGTTTTTCGTGTTTGTTTTGATCGCATCCTGGGCCTCCGTCAGCGTAATATCCCCAACGAGAGTAGACAAGGAAGCTTTTCCGGTAATCCCTCTGCCTTTTACATTGCCTCCTTGGGTATCAACCTGGGCGTCGCCGAAAATCCGATACAGCTCAATGTCGCCGTTCAGCGTTTTCGCCGAGACGTCGCCGATGACATCCCACAGCCGCAGATCCCCGTTCCCCGTCTGCAGCTTGACCTGCTTCATGGCCTGAACCCCCGTCAGCGTAATGCCGCCGCTGGAGGTGGAAATATCCAGATCCAAAAAGCGGTTTTCCGGCAGCACGACGGTCAGATCCACACGGGGGTGGCGGCGGCCGCTCTCCCCATACGCCTTGTCTTGCACGGAGAGTCCCAGCGTGCTCCCTTCATTCGCGGCAACGGAAGTCTCGGCGGCGATTTTCCGGGCATCCTCCGTGCCCAACTGGTCCACCCAAACCGTATATTTGACGATGACATTTTCAATGCTCGCTTTTTTCACTTCGATGTCCCCGTTGATTCCGTCGATCGCGATTTTGCCGGTATCCAGATCAATCGGGATTTCGAGCTCCGGCTTCTCGACCCGGTAGCCCTCCTGCGCGCTGAATTCCGTTCCGGCCGCCGTCAAATCGAGGCTTACCCGGTTCCAAAGATGCATATAGTGATCTTGCTGGGTCACGGCAAACACGGAAAAAGCGGCAAATATAGAGAGCAAAAGCCCCTGGGCATCCACCCGCAGCAGGCGCTTCGGACGGAGCTTTTTTCTAAAGTTCCAAATCAGCGCCAAAATATGCTCGAGTCCCCAAAACACGAACAGGAGCGGCCACCACCTGCGCAGAAGCAGCATATCGTCCATGCCGGTATACTTGTCAATCAGCAAAAGAACGGCAACCGACAAAAGCAGTATCGCAGCCGTCAAGCGCCCCGAACGCCAATAACGGCGCCGCCCTTCGCGGATCACCATGATCAGCGCCGTCATGATCAAAGCGGCCGCCACGATGTACTCCGCGCCGATTTGAATCAGCTCTTGCAGCCAAAGCGGCTTTTCCCGGAGCAGAAACATCAGAGCGCCACCGCCTGCCAGCAGAATGCTGGCGCGAATCCCCTGGCCCAGTCCGGAGTCCGGATTCCGGCCTGCTTCCGCCGATCGATCCTCCTCGTCCGCCTCCGGCTCTTTTCTTAAACGGGCGTTCAGCACGTCGGTGGATTGAAGCACGTCATAAATGCTGTAGAAATAAGCTGCGGGAATCAGCAAGCCCAACAGCACGAGCAGCGGTACGTTAATCGCCATCCGCACGGTTGAAAAGTAAATCAGCGCGGACGCGTCGATAAGCACAAAATAAATAAACGCGATGGCTCGGAAAAACAGGCGCAAATACAAATGGCCCAAACCCGGAAACAGGGCGGACAGCAAACAGGCAATCGTTTTGCGTTTACGCCGCCGCGGCTTGTAGCCCTTCGTCCGTTCACGTCCGGCCGGCGGCTGCATCGGCATCATATCCGGCATCATCTCTCCCCTCCCCTTTCTATGAGCCTGTCATATCCGTTCGGGAGTTTCTCTATCTTTTTATAATAACCGATATCGCCTTTTCCTGTAACATGGAATGAACTGGGCCAAAAAGAAAAAGCGCAAGTGCCAGAAGCCCTAAACTCCTGCCACCCGCGCTTTTACGAGGTGCCGGCAATCTCTTGCCAAGGGATATTCATGTTCCGGGAGCGCCTATCTTTCCAAACGGAACAACGTTAGCTCCACGCCGGCGGCGGAGCTAACCGTTTCCGCCGGCACAAAGCCGCTGCGGCGGTATAAAGCGACCGCTGCGGCGTTTTGCGTGCTGGCGGCTACCGTAAACCGCCCTGCTTCCGGATGGTTGTCCAGGACGTACTGCACCAAGGAGGAGCCAATGCCCCGCCGCAAGCGTTCGGGATGCACCATCAGGCGGGTAATGTTCAAAACACCGGGCGCTTCACTGCGAACGGCGACGGCCCCCAACAGCTCACCGTCCTCTGACAGCACGCCGTAAAAGACATCCCCGCTGCTCCGGATCGAATCGAACGTATCCGGCAGGGGCGGAGCCTCAGCGAGCCCTGCGGCTCTGGCCTCGAGCCTGTAGGCTTGATGCTGCAGACTCCAGATTTGCTCCACAATATCGGCATCCTCCAGCGGCAATCTCGCGATCATCGAATTCCCCCTTGGCCTGGCGGCGTACCGGATTGCAGCTTTCTTCGCTCGCCGCTGGCCGCCCGCAATCCGGCTTGCTTATCCTTTCAGCTCTTCCACCAGCAGCTTGTTGACAAGCCCCGGGTTTGCTTTTCCTTTGCTTTGCTTCATCACCTGGCCGACCAGGAAGCCGATCGCTTTCTCCTTGCCCGCCTTATAGTCTTCAACGGAAGCCGGGTTGCCGGCGATGACTTCGTCCACAATCGCCTTGATCGCGCCTTCGTCGCTGATTTGCACGAGACCCTGATCCTCGACGATTTGCTGCGGCAGCTTGCCGCTTTGCAACATCTCCTTGAACACGGTTTTAGCGATTTTCGAGCTGATTGTGCCTTTTTCCAGCAGCCCGATCATTTCGCCAAGCCCCTGCCCCGTCAATTTCACGTCCGTCAGCTCCAGGCCGTTGGTGTTCAAATAGCCGAGCAAATCGCCCATGATCCAGTTGGATACCGCTTTGGCGTCCTTCGTATATTCCAAGCTGTTCTCGAACAGATCGGCCAGCGCTTTGGAAGACGTAATCACGCCGGCGTCATATTCCGGCAGCCCGTATTCCGCAGTGTACCGCGCCTTCCGCGCATCGGGCAGCTCCGGAATCGACGCCCGGATCCGGTCCTTCCAGGCTTGATCGATATGCAAAGTGACGAGATCGGGGTCCGGGAAATAACGGTAGTCATGCGCTTCCTCTTTGCCGCGCATCGAGAACGTCTTGCCTTGGGACTCGTCCCAGCGGCGCGTCTCCTGCACGACTTCCCCGCCCTCGTCCAAAATCTCCGCCTGGCGAAGCTGCTCGTATTCCAGTCCGCGGACCACGCCGCGGAACGAGTTCATGTTTTTGAGCTCGGCCCGGATGCCGAATTCTTTCTGCCCGTGCGGGCGCAAGCTGATGTTGGCATCGCAGCGCATCGAGCCTTCTTCCATCTTCACGTCGGACACTTCGCAATACAGCATGATCGCCCGCAGTTTCTCCAGATAAGCTCTGGCTTCCTCCGGCGAAGAAATATCCGGCTCGGACACGATTTCAACCAGCGGTGTGCCGACCCGGTTAAAATCGACCAGCGAGGCGAACCCGCCATCGACGTGCGTCAGCTTGCCGGCATCCTCCTCCAAATGCAGACGGGTAATGCCGATCCGTTTCGTCCGCCCGTCCACTTCGATATCGATATATCCGTTCAAGCCGATTGGCTGATCGTATTGTGAAATTTGGTAAGCTTTCGGCGAGTCGGGATAGAAGTAATTTTTCCGGTCGAATTTGCTCACATCGCCGATTTCGCAGTTCAGCGCCATCGCCGCCTTCATCGCGTAGTCGACGGCCTGGCGGTTCAGCACGGGTAAAACGCCGGGATGCCCGAGACATACCGGGCAGGTATGCGTGTTCGGCGGAGCGCCGAATTCGGTGGAACAGCCGCAGAAAATTTTCGTTTTCGTGTGCAGCTCCACGTGCACTTCCAGCCCAATCACCGTTTCATAATTGGATATTGACATGGCCTGTCCTCCTGCAAACTTTGAATGAATTCTATGGGATCTTACAACGCCGGACGCTTCAGATGATGATCCGTATTCGCTTCGAACGCGTGGGCCACACGCAGGATCGTGCTCTCGTCAAAAGGCTTGCCGATGATCTGCAAGCCGACCGGCATTCCCTCGGCAAAACCGCACGGCACGCTCAGCGCAGGAACACCGGCCAAGCTGACCGGAATCGTCAAAATGTCGTTCAAATACATCGTCAGCGGATCATCGACTTGAGAGCCCAGCGGGAAGGCCGTCGTCGGCGCCGTCGGGCCGATAATGACGTCGTATTTCGCAAAGGTCTGATCGAAGTCCTGCTTGATCAACGTTCTGACCTTCTGGGCCTTCAGGTAATAAGCGTCATAGTAGCCTGAGCTGAGCGCGTAAGTGCCCAGCATGATGCGGCGCTTCACTTCCGGACCAAAGCCTTGGCTGCGCGAGTCGTAATAGAGATCAAGCAGGCTGCCGGCATGATCCGCGCGCACACCGTAACGGACGCCGTCAAACCGCGACAGGTTGGACGACGCTTCAGAGGACGCGAGCAGGTAGTAAGCCGCTACGGCGTATTCGGTATGCGGCAGCGAAACTTCTTCCCATTTGGCGCCAAGGCTTTCCAGCACGCGCAAAGCTTCCAGCACCGCGGCTTTGACCTGCGGGTCGATACCTTCCAGGTATTCCTTCGGCACGGCGATTTTCAGCCCGGAAATTTCCCCGGTCAACGCCGACAGGTAATCCGGAACCTCGACATCCGCCGAAGTGGAGTCCTTGGGGTCGTGTCCAGCGATCGCTTGCAGCACGTAAGCGGAATCCTCGACATTTTTCGTAATCGGGCCGATTTGATCCAGCGAAGAAGCGAACGCCACCAGCCCGTATCGTGATACGCGGCCGTAGGTCGGTTTCAGGCCAACGACGCCGCAGTACGAAGCCGGTTGGCGGATCGAACCGCCGGTATCGGAACCCAGTGCAAAAAACGCTTCCCCGGCCGCTACCGCCGCCGCCGATCCGCCGCTCGAACCGCCGGGAACGCGGTTTAAATCCCACGGATTGCGGACGGGATGAAAGCTGGAGTTCTCGTTCGATCCGCCCATGGCGAATTCATCCATGTTCAGTTTGCCGATCGTCACCGCTTCCGCTTGCTTCAGCTTCGTCACGGCCGTTGCATCGTAGATAGGGTTATAGTTTTTCAAAAACTGACTGCCGCAGGTTGTAAGCAGTCCTTCCGTCACCATATTGTCCTTAATGCCGATCGGCAAACCGAACAGCAGTCCCCGTTGCTCTCCCGAAGCCAGCTTATCGTCAAGCCGCGAAGCCTCGGCCCGGGCTCCTTCTTCATTCAGCGTCAAAAACGCCCCGATCTTCTCATCGCGCTCGCGAATTTTGGCGAAAGCTTCGCCGACCAGATCGGATACAGACAGCTCCTTGTTATGCAGTTGATTATGTATCTCCTGCAAACGCAAATCAAACAGCGCCAAGCTTGTTTCCTCCTTCAATTTTCACGTTTCACCTAAATGTCAGCCCGAACGAATGCTAGTCCGAGTGCGGTGTCTATTCCTATTCCAGCACGGCCGGAACCTTGAACTGCCCGTCCTCTTCGTCCGGCGCGTTAAGGAATACTTTTTCCGGCGGCAGGCTCTCTTTGACCACATCCTCCCGCATGACATTGCTGAGATGCAGCACATGTGTCGTCGGCTCGATTTGATCGGTGTCCAGCTCGTTCAACTTTTCGGCATATTGTAAAATAGCGTTCAATTGTTCCGTGAACATTTCCCGCTCCTCGTCGGTCAAATGCAAGCGGGCCAGCTTGGCCACATGTTCAACGTCTTTCATCTGGATACTCACTTTGTTGCCCTCCTTTATTCAAGCCAGGAAAACCTGATTGCTCCATTCTACCATGTCCATACAATTGATTTAAATTATATTGTAGAATCACAGTCAATTCAATCCGTTAGCCGCATACGCTACTACCAGCGTCACTGCAGGCGTAAAACAGAAAAAGAGCCGGCAACGCCGACTCTTTATATCCATGCCCGCAAATTCACCTGTTTGATGAATTCCGCCTGGGACATTACTTCCTTTGTTGATTCGTTTTGCTCGCCTGTATCGTTGCTTTCGCCGTTCATAATTTGCCGGAAAAGCTTCTCGTTATGTGTAGCCAAAGCGTAATCGATCAATGCTTCCTGAGTTCTTCGCTCTACTTCCTGCTCAATCAGCCGTTCTTCGGATTCCACATCGCTCTGCGGAACGAAATAATTCCGTCCTGTCTTAGGAGACCTGATGACATAGTCAAAAGCGTTATCCGGATTGCGGTCATAAGCAATTACGAAGCCATATTCCCCAACAGGAAGATTCTGCTCAAAGGCATCGCCGACGATCACAATTTTCTCTCCCAAATGAAGCATCGTCTACCTCCCTGATTCATTCAATAATAAGTTATTTTATTATCCTACTAAAAAAATGAAAGATAGGCAACCTCACAGCCTGTTACTCTACTTTCATCCGCTTGATATCTTCATCCATGGACGACAGCAAGGTTTCCAAATTCGCCCCCGACTTAAATTGCACCGTCAGCTCCAGCTCGATTTCCTCATCCCGGCGCTCCGCCTCAAAGCTGAGCACGGAAATATGCAGCTCTTCCAGCCGGTCCAGAAATCGGTCGATGATCCCTTCCTCCCGCTTCAGCACAAGGGTAACCGTATCGGTCTTGGGGGAAGTCAGCCAGCTATACCGGCCGTGCAGGATGATTTGCCCAAGCAGCAGGAGGAGCGTTACACCGATCCCGATAAAATACATCCCCGCTCCGACCGCCATGCCGATACCCGCCGTTGCCCAAATGCCCGCCGCCGTGGTTAAACCTTTGACCGTATGCTTCTGCATAAATATCATGCCGGCGCCAAGAAATCCGACCCCGCTGACGACGCCGGCCGCGATCCGCGACGGGTCCAACGACAGATTCTCCCAGCCGACCTGATCCTGAAAGCCGTATTTCGAAATAATGATCATCAGCGCCGCTCCGGCCGCAACGACATAGTGGGTCCTAACGCCCGCCTCCTTCATGCGGTTCTTGCGTTCGAACCCGATCAGGACGCCGCATATCCCTGCGATCAGGACGCGCAATAACAGCTCGAAATCCACATTAGAGATCCTCCGGTTTGCAGTCTTTTATCCTTATTTTAACAGATTCGAACCGGCAAAAGAAAGCGGTGAACATAAGGATTGGCAAAAAAACACAAAAAAGAACGCAAACCGGGACAATTCCACAGCTTGCGTGCTTCGCAAAAGTTACAATGTTTTAATTAAGTACATCCTACCAAAGCTATGTACTTTTGTCCACTATTTTTGCACTTTTTCAGGAAACTTGTTGCAATTTCGCTTTAGGTGCACGGGAAAGTTGAAATTTCCGCAGAAAGAAAACCCGCTTAAAAGCTGGGGCGCACGTGAAAGGAACTATGTGCCACTCCTGCCATGTTGCGAGATAAGGAATGCGAGATAAGGAAGAGGGGGAAGCCCGCGAGGTGCAAAAGCCCCACGGCCCCCTAATTGAATTGGAGTCCTGCCCTGCAATATATTATTGTATTTCTAAGGGAGGACGAACAGTATGCGACGATCAAGCAAGCTATACGAGGAAGTGCGTATCGAAGTG
>NZ_JAMBOE010000040.1 GCF_023715465.1 Paenibacillus macerans | reverse complement strand
GCCAGCACCCCCACCTTGATCCCCGACATAGCTTCACGCACTACTTCGATACGCACTTCCTCGTATAGCTTACTTGATCGTCGCATACTGTTCGTCCTCCCTTAGAAATACAATAATATATTGTAGGACAGGACTCCAATGCAATTAGGGGGCCGTGGGGAAAGTGCATTTGAAAATGAGGGTTAGAAGCGATTTTAGTCAAAATGGCGAAAATGGCCTACACTTTTGCATTTGAATCGGGAAAATAGCCCAGTTTCGGGGAAATGAAATGCATTTTTGCATTTCGCGGCCCATTTGGCATAGCCGACGTATGTGAAATAAAATCCCAAACAGAATAATATTGGAAATTTTTATTCATAATACTCACGTTAGTCCAAGTGATGGAGGAGTTATTTATGGATAACGTGATGTTGGCCCGGTCCCTGTTTGGATCGTCGATGGCTTTTCATATTATTTTTGCCACTTTGGGGGTGGGGCTGCCCTTTATGATCGTAGTTGCGGAAATCGCTTATCAGGTCAAAAAAGACCAGGATTATGCCTTGATGGCGAAACGCTGGACGAAGTGCCAGGCCATTCTCCTGGGGGTGGGCATTCCATCAGGAACGATGGTCGGCGTCATGCTGTCGCTGCTGTGGCCCGGTTTCATGGAAATCGTCGGCCAGGTGATCGCGTTGCCTTTCCAAGTCGAAATTTGGGCGTTTATGCTGGAGGCCTTGTTTATGTCGATTTACGTGTATGCGGCTGACCGGCTGCCCCCGGTTCTCCGCATCGCCAGTGTGACTCTCGTGGCGCTGGGGGCCAGCGCTTCGGCCGCGCTGATCACCGACGCCCATGCCTGGATGAACACTCCGCAGGGCTTCCGGCTGGAGAACGGGCAAGTGGTCGATGCCGACCCCTGGGCGGCGGTATTCAATCCCAGTTGGCCTACGACGGCGACGCATGTGCTGTTCTCCGCTTATTTGCTGGGCGCTTTCGCCATCGTATCCGTGGCCGCCGTCAAACTGCTTGCCCGCAAACGGCCGGAGCGGGAGCGGCAGTATCACCGCAAGGGCCTGATCCTATCGCTCGCCATCGGCGGCCTGATGGCGCTGTCGACCGCGCTCAACGGGCATGAAACCGCGCAGATGCTGCACCACCACCAGCCCGAGAAGCTGGCTGCCGCAGAAGGCCTGTTTGAAACGCAAGCTTACGCGCCGCTGGCGATCGGCGGCTTCACCGACAAGGAAACCCGGACGATCCGGGGAGCGATTGAAGTTCCGTGGGCGCTCAGCTTTTTGGCCGGCAACCGCTTTGACACCGTGGTCAGGGGGCTAAACGATTTTCCCGAGGACGAGTGGCCGCCCCTGTTCGTGCATACGCTGTTTAACTTGATGGTGGGGATCGGTTCCCTGCTTATTGTGGTCTCAGCCGGCACAATCCTTTACCGGCTGGTCAAAAAGAAGGAGTACCCGCGCTGGCTGCTCAGGGGGCTGGTGCTGACCGGACCGCTCGCCCTGATCGGCATCGAGACCGGATGGGTCTTCAGCTGTACGGGACGCCAGCCCTGGACGATTTACCATATTCAGAAGACCGCGTCCGCGGCCACCCAATCGGAGAATCTCGGTGCTCTGTTCGTCACTTTTATCGGGCTGTACGTGTTTATGCTGGTCGTTACGTCTATAGTGCTGCGTTATTATTTCAAGCGCCATCCGGTGACGCCGGAAATGCTGAAAGCAAGGTAAGAAGAAGGGGGCGAAGAGGATATGAGCGATTCCACGATAGCGATCTCTATTCTTTGGGGGTTCCTGTTCATTTACTCGATCATGGGCTCCATCGATTTTGGCGCCGGGTTCTGGTCGCTTGTTTTCAGCAAAAAAAATCCGCAGGCCGCCAGCCTCGCCAACCGCTTTCTGTCACCGTCCTGGGAAGTGACGAACGTCTTTCTGGTGCTGCTGGTCGTCGCTTTGGTCGGCTTTTTCCCGCGCGCCGCTTATCTGCTCGGAACGCTGCTGCTACTGCCCGTCAGCTTCGTGCTAGTGCTCATGCTGTTCCGCAGCGCCTTTATGGTGTACGCCTATTCCGCGCAGCGGAACGTCCGCAGTCTGCGCTTTGTGTCGGGTGTTACCGGGCTGCTCATTCCGGGGCTGCTTGTTAGCGTGCTGCCTATTACGCTTGGCGGATTTATCCAAGGAGAGAGCGGGTATCCTCAGTTGAACTACGGGGCCTTGCTGGTCAGCCCTTCGCTTTACGCCTATTTGGGGTTTGGGATCGCCACCGAACTGTTCCTGTCCTCATTGTTCCTCTCCGACTTCTCCCGGCAGGCCGGCGATGAAACCTCCTATCGGCATTACCGGACGCTGGCGGTTGTCTTCGGGCCTTTGGCGATGCTGCTCGCCGTCGTAACCACCTTTACGATGGAGAGGGAAGCGATGTGGATGGTGGCCCGGATGAAGGAGCAGGGGCTCTGGTTTATGCTGTCCACCGCGGCGTTTGTCCTTGGCTACGGCTCTTTGTGGATCAAACGGAAAGGCCGGCTCGGGTGGCCCCGGCTCGCGTTTATTTTTGTGGTGGTACAGTTTGCCCTGGCGAGTTATGCTTACGGGAAAGCGCATACGCCCTATATCGTCTATCCTTATCTAACGGTAGAAGGAGGGATCACAAATCATTCGATGTTTGTGTCCCTCATGTGGGGATACGGCGTAGGGTCGGTGATTCTGCTGCCGGTGTTCGTGTTGTTCTGGTGGCTGTTCTTGAGGGACAAACGGTATCTCCGGGCCGAATAGCCCGCATTGTCAATCCCCACTCTTACCGGAGGGGCCAGCCAAATTGGCAATCGGCGGGGCAGCCCAAGTCCGCGAATACTTTGCGCGCAGAAGCGTCGACCGGCAAAAAAACTTGAATTTGCGGGTACAGACGGCTGCCGGCGGTAATGGACATTTGCTTGTAACGGATCGGAATCAGCTCGCCCGAGCTTGCCGATCCTGCCAGGATGGTTTGCGTACGCTCCGGCTCTTCCTCGGCATCCGGCTTATGGTCATATTTTTCGATCGCGTTGTATTTTTGAGCCTGCTGGATCACTTGTTGATACCAAGCGTCATAGCGGGACAGCGCATGATTTCTTTTGAACGCCTGAATCCCTTGTATGGCATGGGACTCCCACTGCTCGAACGACGTTTGGTCGAAGGTGGAGCGGGGGCGTACGGGCAAATCGGCATTGAAATGCAGATCGATCCGGTTCAAAGGGGTGTCGCCGGACGGGCCGGACGGAATAGCGAACAATTGGCGAAACGGCTCATTATATCCCTTGATGTCCTGGGTATGGGTGACGATCATGGCCGGAAAAGGGAGCGCCTTCATCGTTTGCTGCGCCCATGCGAGCGCCAGCTCCAGCGCCCGCCCTGCCAATTCGGTTTGAATTGGCAGGTAATCGGCGGCCAGCAGCAGATCGTTGCGCTCGCCGGAAGTGCATTCGAGATATTCCGTGATGTCTATAATCGTCTGACGATCCGGGACTCTGTGCGAACGTCCGATCAACAGATTTTTATACGTGGGACAAGCCTCGTCGTTCAGCTCCTGCTGCGTAAACCTTTTCCAGGGCGCATAAGCGCGGTCGGCCAGCTCCCGCTGCCGCTTCATCCGCAGCGTTTCGATTTCTCCCAGTATGTTTTTTAGCCTCGTACTTTCTGTATGCATAGCCCCGTTTCTCCTCCCTTCGATTTCAAGAGTAGTTCTGCACTTGGTCCGAAAAATCGATTAAAGTATACTCCTTTATGAAACCGGAGGTCAATTCAGGTTGACCGCACTATTCCAAGTTTATGGAGGAGATCCAATATGATTCGTGCCATTGTAACCGATCCGCATGCTGCGGAATATTTCGCGATCCAAGAAGTGGACGCTCCGCAGGCCCAGCCTTGGGAAGCGATCGTGCAGGTGCAAGCCGTCTCGCTCAATCGCGGCGAGGTGAAAGACGCCATAGATCAAGGAGCGTCATCCCGGCCCGGCTGGGATTTTGCCGGGATTGTCATTGAGCCGGCGGAAATCGGCACAGGCCCGCAAAAAGGAACCCGGGTTGTCGGGTTGCTCCCGCTGGGCGCCTGGAGTGAGCAAATTGCCGCCCCCGTGTCGATGCTGGCGGAAATTCCCGATCAGGTCAGCTTTGCGGAGGCGGCGACTCTGCCCGTAGCCGGCCTGACGGCGCTGAATGCGCTGCGAAAAGGAGGCTTGCTGCTCGGCAAGCGAATCCTGATTACGGGTTCCACCGGCGGCGTCGGTCTGTTTGCCCATCAACTGGCGGCCCAGTCCGGGGCATTCACCGTAGGCACGGCCAGCACGGAGGAGAAGGCGAAGCTGGTCCGGGAGGCCGGAGCAGACGCAGTGGCCGTGGGCGCTTCCTCCATGGAAACGGCCCGCAGCTTCGGGCCTTATGACCTGATCATCGATTCGGTCGGCGGCGATACGCTGGCCGCTTTGCTGCCGCAGCTTGCGCCGCAGGGCATTTGCGTTGCGGTGGGATTCTCGTCTTCGCCTACGGCGACGATTGATATGATGAACTTAGTGACCAGCGGAGGGAGAACCCTGTACAGCTTCTTCCTCGGCGAGGAGCTCACCCGCCATTCGGCCGCGGACGACCTGCATTTGCTGGCCCGGCTCGTCGCAAACGGCCGGTTAACGCCCCGGATCGAAGTGGAGGCGTCATGGACCGAAATTGGAGCCGTCACCCGCAGTCTCATGGACCGCAAATTTTCCGGAAAAGCCGTGCTGCGGATAGATTGACGGATAAATTGGCATTACCGCTGCTCTGCACTGCAATATAGCAATGATCTAAGACAAGTGGCCCGGCCCCGCATGCCGGTATCCGAATTCCAGTATCCGAATTCTGGATTCCGCATTACGGATCCCGGATCCCGCATCCTGCTTCCCGGATTCCGCATTCCGGATACTGCGTGCGCATCCCGCATCCCTGATACCAGACTAACGCTAACGGTTGTAATCGCGCTTATTTAGCCGAAAAGACCGGAATTCAATTTCTAACGGTTGTAACCCAGCTTATTTGGGTAAAAAGGGCTCGAATCCGTAGAAAAAAGGCAAAATAAGCTCTGCCGCAACCGTTAGATTTGCTTTCCCCTTCATTTTATCGAAATAGCGGCGCTCACAACCGTTAGAATGATGACCCCGCTCAAAAGTGCTGCGCCTTCCTAATGTCAACGGCAAAAAAAAAAAAGAGTTCCAGTCGATAGACGAATATATTGGCACGAAACGGAGGTTTGACATATCCGTAAACAATAGAATATGTTATTTACGTACTTATTGGTATGTGAATGTAACACGCTTAACTTTTAAGGAGAGAGGCAGTTTGAACCATCACGACAAAATCATTCAGGCCTTAATGGACATGGCCACACGGCTGCCAGCGAATAAAATCAGCTATGAGGATGTGGCCCGCGCCGCTGGCGTACATTGGACAACAGTGCGCAGACATTTGGGCAGTAAGGATGAGATGCGGGCTTTGCTGGCCGGCCGCGGGCCGGAGCCGGAGAGCAGCGCACATGAGGATACCCGGATGCGCGTGCTGGACGCGGCCATGGAGGTGTTCGCCCGGCACGGTTATGCCAAAGCCGCGATGGATCAAGTGGCGGCCGAAGCCGGATACACGAAAAGCGCGATATATTGGCATTTTGCGAACAAAAGCGATCTGTATCTGGCTATTTGTGAAAGGAATCTAAGGCAGCAGGAGCAACTGCTTCCTGCCCAGATCGGAGCGATTGCCCGTTCGGAGGATAAGGTCCAAGCCTTGACGGATTGGTTAAAGGAACAACTCGCTGCCTGTATGGTAACCCCGGATCGGCCGATGCTGTTTTTTGAGTTTTTGACTTCCAGCCGCAACCCGGAGGTTCAGGAGAAAATCCGGGAGCTGTTCGAGGGATTTTACGCCAAAGTCGCGGATTTGCTGTGTGATTGCCAAACGCAGGGATGGCTCCGCGGCGATATCGATCCGGGCTCGCTGACAGTGTATACGCAGACCGTCCTGAACGGGATCGTGCTCTCATGGATCCTGGCCCCCAAAGGCCTTATGCTGGACCAATTTGCCCAGGATGCCGCAAGGCTGCTGTGGGACGGACTATCGCCGCAATAAGGCGAAAGATTTCGCCGGCTTCATCGGAAATTCCTTTCGATGCAAGCCGTTAATTATAACATTAACATACTGGTTGGTACGTTGTTGCGTTGGCGCTGCGGAAATCCAAAAGGAGGAGAGGAAGATGTGGTTATTTTTATTGTTTTGCTGGGACTTGTTGTGATCATGCTGGCGGCGCTTTACGGATACAATCAGAAAAAGTTCCGGCAGGCCGAAATGGATTTCCCGCCATCCGGAAAGTTTGTGGAAGTGGACGGAATCCGTCTGCATTACCTGGAACGGGGTCAAGGCAGGCCGGTCGTGTTTTTGCATGGGGGCGTTTTGTGGGGCCATGATTTTGACCAGGTCATGGAACTCGCGGCTGCTAAGGGATATCGGGCCTTGGCTTTTGACCGCCCCGGCTACGGGCATAGTGACCGCCCGAACCACAGGCCGGTTACACCGATCGATCAAGCCAAGCTGCTGCATGAGGCCTTAATCAAACTGGGAGTGGACCGGCCGATTCTGGTGGGGCATTCTTGGAGCGGATTGCTGGTGCTCTCCTATGCCAGCTTGTATCCCGGCGATCTGGCAGGGATCGTTATACTAGGGGGCGGCATGTATAAAGAGGGGTATCCCGCGGAAAAAGGCGATCCGATCTCCAGCATCGTAACGATGCCGGTCGTGGGGCCGATCGTGATGAATCTCCTGTTGGCGATCTTGGGGAGAGTTATGGTCCGGCATATGATTAAAGCGACCTTTGCCCCGGAGCCGGTTCCTGCGGCATATGAACGGGAAACGCTGGCGCTGTGGCTCCGGCCGTCCCAGTTCCGGGCGAACCGGGAGGACGTTTTGGCTTTTGCTCCGGCGGCCAGCGAGACGGCTCTGAACTATCGCCGGATTCTGGCGCCTGCCGTCATCGTCGTCGGGCAGCGGGACCCTTTCCCGACCAAAGAGCACAGCTATCGGCTGCAGCGGGACATGCCAAATGCGGCGCTGATGGAGCTCCCCCATGCCGGCCACATGATCCCCCAGCATCATCCGCAAGCCGTCATCGATGCCGTGGAGAAGCTGGCTCACGCATCAAGGCACGAAACTTAAGAAAAATTTTATTTTTACCCCCATTTCTTCTTAACAAGTTTTCTTTATCCTTAAGTAATGAAAGGTTAGGAGGATAACGAACGATGAAGAAATGGTTTTTTTGTTTGCTGTTCTTACTGGTTCTGAGCTACGCTTTTGTCAAATTCAAAGCAAGCGATCTGTCCATGATACCGTTGGATAAAATTACGCTTGCGGAAGAAAACTCCCCAACCCTGGCGGACCGGGGATTCACAATAGAAGTAACCCAAGAGCAGGTTTATCAGGGCGATTTGCTGCTGGTCAATCAAGACCATCCGGTTCCGGGTCAAGGCCCGGCGGAGGAAGCGGTAAGTTTGGCTCAACATCGGGAATTGCTCCAGGGTTTTGGCGTGCTAGACAACACGGTTCGGCTATCGGAGAGATTGGCGGGAAAACTTGCCGAGATGGTCGCCGCCGCAGGCGAGGACGGGGTGAACCATTTCCTGGCGACCAGCGGGTACCGGGACGAGCAGCGGCAAGATGAGCTGTATCGTCAAATGGGGGCGGAATATGCGATGCCGGCGGGATATAGCGAGCATAACCTGGGCTTGTCGCTCGATATAGGCTCGTCGGAAGCGGAGATGAATGTTGCGCCGGAAGGCAAGTGGCTAAAAGAGAATGCATGGAAATACGGGTTTGTGCTGCGTTATCCCGAGAACAAAACCGCGGTGACCGGCATTCAATACGAGCCCTGGCATTTCCGTTATGTAGGGCTGCCCCACAGCGCCATTATGCAGACAAACGATATGGTTCTGGAAGAGTATCTGGATTATTTGCAAGAAAAGCAGGCCGTCAAGGTCGAGGTCAACGGACAGACGTACCAGGTATTTTATTTCCCTGTCACCGATGACGGGACGATCCGGGTTCCAGTCGAAGGGAGTTATGAGATCTCCGGGAATAATAGGGACGGCGTAATTGTAACCGTGCATGAGGAATAGAGTTTAAAAATTTTTGCAAACTTTTTGTAAGTAGCTTGACAAATGGAACCTACGGGTTTATGATTGTTTCAGAATAAAGCATCTCAATGTAAAGATAATATTTTGGAGATGCAAGTAATATACATGGCGGTGTAAACTCATGGGTCTGCTGGACAGATTATTTGGAAAAACAACCAATAAGGAGGAAACAAACATGTCAAAATTGAACATTGGGATTATTTTGGGAAGTACCCGCGACGGCCGCGTTAGCCCGCAAGTAGGGGAATGGGTGAAAAATATCGCCGACGGACGCGGCGACGCGAACTATGAAATCGTCGATATCGCCGATTACAAGCTGCCGCTTCTGGGTGAAGCCGACGCTTCCGAGCAAGCGGCGAAGTGGAATGAAAAACTGAACTCCTTGGACGGCTTCGTGTTTATCGTGCAGGAGTACAACCACAGCATCACCGGCGCGCTAAAAAACGCGCTCGACTACGCGCGCGAAGCCTGGAACGATAAAGCGGCCGGCATCGTGAGCTACGGCTCTGTCGGCGGCGCCCGCGCGGCTGAACACCTGCGCGGCATCCTGGGCGAATTGTCCGTAGCCGACGTTCGTGTGCATGTTGCGCTTTCGCTGTTCACCGATTTCGAAAACTACAGCACATTTAAACCGGCCGATCTGCACCTGACCAACTTGAACGGCATGCTGGACCAAGTGCTCGCTTGGAGCGGCGCTTTGAAGACGCTGCGTTAATTTCATAAATGAACGAAAGGGGCCGCTCCCAAAAAGTAGACTTAAGCTACTTTCTGGGGGGGCCCTTTTTTAAATTATAGAATTTATAACTCAACTTTCGCAGAGCAAAAATCAGGTTCCTGAGTCCTTGAGCTGAAGGTTTTCAAAAAATTAAGAAAGGAGGCTGGTAAAATAGAAAAACACACGACGTGGCTGAACGAGTCCGGAGTCACCGATGGCAATTCGACGGGCCGCGGCCCGGGCGGCGGCGGAGGCAGAGGCGGCCGGGGAGGCATGAAACCACAAGGCGGACCGCCTGCCGATCAGCAGCCAGCCGAAGAATCGAATACAACGGAAGCCCAATAAATAGCCAAGCCGGCGCACCTGCGCCGGCTTGATTTCATATTGGAGCCCGATTATGAAACGAAGTTGGAAAGCATCTTGTCCTTTGCCGGCTTTCGGGACCCGGTAGCAGTATGGATCATCAGCATGAGTACGGTGAGCGTAACCGGGAGGGCCGATGGAGGATAGACTAAATACACGTCCTGCCATGCGGGGGCAAACTTGTTTTTGTAATCGTACAGCCCTTTGAAGTTATAGAACTTGTTCCCGTATTTATAAAACCACTTAGCGAAAAGAAGGTCATTTACGTTGGCCAGAGGAGCCATGCCGAGACTGCAAAAATCATAGCGCTGTTCCTGTGCCCACATAAACAGGGAGGCGAACAGCACATCCATGGCACCGTGCGGGCAAGCCTTTGTATACCGCATGAGGTCTACGGTGATCTGGCGGGTCACGGCCGGCTCACACGAATCCGACAAGCACGGGGGCGGATCGCCGCCAAGCGAAGCGAAGGCTTCGTATTCTCCATCAGGGCCAATCAATACGGCTACGGGGAAGCGCTTGACATACGCCCGGGAAAACGAACCTACGGAGAAGTTTTTCTCCTTCCGCTGGCCAAGCCATTCCTCCGAAATCGCGTGCAGCCGGCTCAGGAACCGATCCTCGAACGGCGGAAGAAGCACCTCAAAGGAAAAGCCGGCCCGCTTCAACTTATTGATGCGGCCGCGCAGCTTTAGCCACGCTTTTCCGTGCAAATGGAACTTCGCCAGGTCGACTTGGGCCTCCTCGCCGATTTTGGCATACTGGAGCCCGTACTGCTTGTAAAGAGGCAAAAAGGAAGATTTGGCCTGGTAAAAGGCCGGGCTGTACCCGTGCGCACGGCAGTGATCCATAAACTGTCCGATCACCCGGGGAATCGCTTCCGGTTTGCCCAGGGGATCGCCCAACGTGATGCTGCGGTTTCCCAAACTGCGGTAGACGATGCATGCTTCGTGCTTGGAATCCCAAAACCATTTTTTATCGCCAAGGTAGTATAAGTGCGTGTGCGAGTTGTGTCCGCAGCTATGCAGCAAGCGCTGCAGGCGGCGCTCTTGCGTAACATCGATCAAAGGAACATCTACTCCTAAACTGGTGATTTCTAGGCTGATTAAAGACGTTGATTTGCGTCGAATAGTTTAATCATCGGCCACGTTTCAAATGACTTTATGAGCATACCACTTTTTCCCGCGGAACCGCCACAGAAAAATCACGCCGCGCACGCCCCATTCGCAGCACATCGCCAGCCAGACGCCGATTATGCCGAAGCCCAGCGTGATGCCGAGAACGTATCCCAGCACGACCCGGAACAGCCACATTGTCAGCATCGAGGTTACCGAAGTGAACCGCGAGTCTCCCGCCGCCCGCAGCGCGGAAGGAAGGATGAAGCTGATCGGCCACAGCGGGACCTGGGCGATGTTGCTGATGAGCAGGATCCAAAAAATATCGCCGACGATTTCGGCGGGAGGATCAAACAAACCGACGAGCGGCCCGAAGAACGGCATCAGGATAAGCCCGATTAGCGTCAGGGAAGCGGAGCCGAGCCAAAGGAACGACTTGATGAACTTGCGGGCATCGGCGATATTACCGCGCCCGATGCACTGCCCGACAACCGTGACGATCGTGAGCGACAAGGCGCCCGCAGGAATTTGGAACACCATGCCCAGCGAACCGCCGATGGCGTTGGTCGCGATCGCATAAGTGCCCAAGCTGACGATAAACACCTGGGTGAGCAGCTTCCCGCCGTTAAAAAACATCTGCTCCGCGGCGAACGGAAGCCCGATGAACATGATTTTGCGCAGCATGGACAACGGCAATTTGAACAGGTCGCGCAGGTGAAGCCGCAGTGATTCCTCCATTTTGAACAAATAATACAAGGCGCAGATTGCGCCCGTATACCGGGCGATATTCACGGAAAAGGCCATCCCGAGCACGCCCATGTGGAGCAGGTTGATGAACACCACATTCAGCAGCACGTACAGCAGATTCATGATCAGCGAGAGGGATAGCGAGGCGCGTGTTTTCCCGATTCCCCGCAGTCCCGCGCATACCGCCTGAACGAGCGCCAAACCCATGTAGGAGATGCTGCTGCCGATCATGTAGACCCGGGCGCTGTCCAGAACGTCGGCGGAGGCGGAGCCGAACAGCAGGTTCATGATGGGATTATGCAGCCCGATCAGGAGCAGGCCGATGGCCAAAGCCATCAGGGATACTGAGGCGACCGTGCTCGCCGCAGCCTGGGATACCATGCGGTCATTGCCGCTGCCTTTGTATTGGGCCACGACCACCGTTCCCCCTGTGGCTACGGCGACAAAAACATTGATCAGGAACACGTTCAGCGAGTCGACCATGTTAACGGCGCTGACCGCCGCGACGCCCGAGGAACTGATCATCGCGGTATTCACCAGATTAAGGCCGACGATAAAGGCCTGATCCACCAAAATCGGCAAAAACAAGGCGATTACTTGCCGGTAATCCATCGATTCGCCGGATAAAAGTTTGTCTAGTATGCCGCCCTCTTTTTGCAGACGTGCCAGTACCTGTTTCAAAGGAATCACATTCTTTTCGTGTAATGGAAAAAACTCTTCGGACGAAGAGTTGAACGAATCGCAAAGGTTAGCGATAGGGTTGAAGATAACATTACAGGCGATTTCTGTCAATGAAGCCGGAAGGATCACCGAAATTTGCCCGCTTTCAACCGATACTTATAAATGATACCATAAAAAAAGCAAGGCAAAGCCATAGGGAGGGATTTTTTTGAAAGCGCTGTTTATCGGAGGCACGGGAACGATCAGTTCGGCGATTACAAGGCAGCTCACGGAACAGGGCTGCGAGCTTTACCTTTTGAACCGGGGAACCCGGAACGGGAATTTGCCGGCCGGCGTAAAAGTCATTCAAGCGGATATCAACCATGAGGACGAAGTCAGGGGGCTGTTGGCGGACCAAACCTTTGACGTGGTGGCCGATTTCATCGCTTTTGAACCGTCCCAGGCGGAACGAGATTATCGTTTGTTTAACGGCAAGACGAAACAATATATATTTATCAGTTCGGCGTCCGCTTACCAAACCCCGCTATCGGATTACCGCATCACGGAGGGAACGCCGTTATCGAATCCTTATTGGGCTTACTCCAGGAACAAAATCGCCTGCGAGGAGTATTTGATGAAGCAGTACCGGGAGCAGGGCTTTCCGGTGACGATCGTCAGGCCGAGCCATACTTATGGCGAGCGGTCCATTCCGCTCGGGGTTCACGGAAGCAAAGGCTCGTGGCAGGTGGCCAAACGCATGCTGGAGAACAAGCCGGTGATCATTCACGGGGACGGCACATCGCTGTGGACGTTAACCCACAACAGCGATTTCGCCAAAGGTTTTATCGGGCTGATGGGCAATATTCACGCCATCGGCGAGTCGGTGCACATCACCTCGGACGAAAGCGTCACCTGGAATCAAATTTATGAAATCATCGCCGATGCCCTTGGCGTGAAGCTGCGCGCGGTGCATGTCGCTTCCGAATTTCTGGCGGCCGGCGGTCCCTATGATTTGCGGGGCGGGCTGCTCGGCGACAAGGCCAACACCGTCGTGTTCGACAACGCCAAGCTGAAAAGACTGGTACCCGGTTTCGTAGCCACGACACGGGCCGATCAGGGCATCAAGCGGACGGTGGAATACATTTTGGCCCATCCCGAGCATCAGCTGGAGGACCCGGAGTTCGACGCCTGGTGCGATAAAGTGATCGGTGCATTGGAGACGGCCGCCAAGGCCGTAAGCGAATAAGACTTAAAAACATGAAAGCGCCTGATTTATTCAGGCCCCGGGACGCCAGCTTGGCGTCCTTTTTTGACCTTATTTTATAAAATTTCGGATAGGGTAGGGGACGATGCGCAGGTAGAAAGGGGGAGAGAAGAGGAATCTGGGGCTAAGGCACTTGCGTTGCATAAACACTTACACAAAATCTTTGCTCCGCTTTGCAGGCGGGGACCTGCGTCACGCCGGAATTCTAACGGATGTATCAGCCGCTATTTTGTGAAAAAAGCCCCTTTCTAAATTTTAACGGTTGTGAGCGACGTTATTTGCTCTAATCTGAGCAAAAATAGCCGGGTTTTAGTGAAATAAGCGCCATGGCAACCGTTAGAATTTGAAGTCGGCGTTATTGGAGCAAATAGCGGCTGTGGCAACCGTTAGAATAGAAACGCTACTATTCAGTAATGCTCCCCTTCATGCTCCCCTTCAGAAAATAGCGGAAAATAATTCCGCTATTTTCACTACTCGCGAGGAAATTGAAAAATAGAGGAAAAAAGTGTCGCTATATTCGGGTAGAGTGGTGTTATTTGCTGCAAATCCAAGCTTCAGGGAAAAATAGCGACATAAAATTCCCCTATTCCAGAACAAGAACTAGAAATTCTCGAAATAACGCCCTAAATTACCGCTATTTTTCGCCAAGCCCCTGAAAGGAGTCCGCGGAACCAGCAAAGGGTCACGAGAAGAGGCAAGTTACCTTGGACTTCTGTCAAGAAAGTAGACACAAATTAAGCGACCTGTTGTTGCTTGTAGTACCTCTTTTCGCATAGATGCGGGGTCAAATAGCCGATAGACGAATGGATCCGGATGCGATTGTATTCCAAC
>NZ_JAMBOE010000003.1 GCF_023715465.1 Paenibacillus macerans | reverse complement strand
AGATTTTCGGGTACAATAGTCATCAAGTAGGGTCCCTTCTTGGTGGTGTCGTAATCCCGAGAATACCCTACTTTTTTGTTGCCTGACTAGGCTCCAAATCTTGGTACACAACTTATTTTACGCCATCGCAGATCGCGGGCATTTCCTTACGATTCGAGAAAATAGCGACATAAATGTCCTCTATTCCTCTATCAATGGGGGATATCGCTGGAATAGGGACATTTTTTACTCTTATCTTTTTCGCCGGAGTTTCTCACATCAACATCCTAACCCGATGCGCTGAGAAATCCTGAAACCAGGCTGCCTATTCCCGGCAGGAAGGCCTAAAAAGGCGGTCTATGCATGTCTGGCGGGGAATAACGCCATAATTTTTAGCTATGAATGAGCGATGAAACGGACAACTTTACCCGAATGATGGTCTCTCCGCAAAAGGTGGCCTCATCCGGGTTTTTATTTTTAATCATCCTCGGCAAAATTGCAGGGCATGTCACAAAACGGTATTTTCGGGTTGTTATATAGGTGTAAACAGCAAAGGAGGTGAGGCTTTTTGCAACCAGTCATCCCCGGGGAAACGACGGACAGGAACCTAGAAATCGAAGCGCAGATTGAGCGCGTGAAAGCTGGAGACAAAGAGGCATACGCTCCCATTATCCTCCAGTTTGAACGGCAGATGTATACGTATTGTTATTACATTTTGCGAAATCACGCGGAAACGGAGGACGCGGTTCAGGAGATTTTTATCAGGGCCTATATGAATCTTCATCAGTACAGTAATCAAGTTTCGTTTTCCGCCTGGCTGTACAAGGTAGCCTACCATCATTTGATCAATATGAAGAAGAAGCAGGGACGATTATTGAAATTGATTGACCGCTGCCAGGAACAGCATCCGGTGCAGGAGATCTCCCCGCATCAGTCGGCAGTAGAGGAACTATTAACGTATCTGACGGCGGAGGAACGCCATATCCTACTGCTCAAGTCGGTAGAGCAATACCGTTTTGAGGAGATTGGCGAAGTGATGGGAATCAAACCGGCGACCTTGCGCAAGAAGTACGAGCGTATACGCAAAAAGCTGATGGAAAAAGCAAATGAAAAAGGAGTGTTGGCCCATGGGACATTTGCCGGATCGAACGGAGTCCGCTGAAATGGAGGCGATCGAGCGAATGATTCGTCATTCGGCGATGCCGAAAACAAGCATGAGCAATGAAATTATGAACAAAATTGGAGAGATGAAAATGAGCAGAATGAGAAAACACACTGCAAACAAAGGAAAAGTGTGGAAGCGGACCGTAGTCGCCGCTTCGGCCGCCGCTATTCTCGGAGGCGGGATTATCGGTTCGGGATTTGTGTCCCCGGCGATGGCGGAGGCTTTAAAGCAAGTTCCGGTGTTCGGTACGATTTTTAAGGGCACCACCGAAGAGGCTGTGAAGGCCGCGATGGATCAGGGGCTCGTTAAAGACCCGAACCTAA
This sequence comes from Paenibacillus macerans, assembly GCF_023715465.1. Lineage (GTDB taxonomy): Bacteria > Bacillota > Bacilli > Paenibacillales > Paenibacillaceae > Fontibacillus > Fontibacillus macerans_A. Next base: position 633,218 of record NZ_JAMBOE010000003.1, on the reverse strand, counting down.
GCATAACGCATGACGGTGTGACGCTGAAACTGAGAGATCTATTGTATGACGGGACAAGATTGTCCTTTGTGCTGGACCGGGAAGGTGTGGACCTTGAGGGTGTTGTCGTACCTTTAGCCGAAAGAGAGAAGCCTGAAGACCAAATACCAAAAGGTTATATTAGAGAGGCAGGACCGACAGGATCGACGGTACTTGTTAATGGCAAAGATATCATGTTCGGTGAAGATAGCTTCGCTAAAGCTGGCGTTAGCACAGCCGGATTTGGAGATACTTCGCTTCGGGATAATGCCTACCGCGGAGAGGTGCAGTTAACCGACAAAGCGGCTTGGGGAAATGATTTTGAGCTGACGATCCGCTCCAAAGTGACGGGCGTTGATGAAGCCTTCGAATTCAAGGTCCCGGTGAAAATCGAGGACAATGCCGTGCTGCTCAAGCCTAACGCTACCAAAACTTACGAGGATTTCAGTTATACGGTAAATGAGCTGGTCATTACACCGGTGACCACCCGGCTGGTCATCGACAGCACCGGGAAAGTGCCGAGCTCCGCAGAGCAAACCGGCGATAATATCGCCAGCATGATGTATTACGATATTGTCGACGATCAGGGCAATCTGCTGACCCAGAATAAGTTCGGATATTTCCACAGCGAGCCCAAAACCGAATATCATGTTGACGAGCTGTACAGTCCTTTTAACGGGACGCCGAAGTCGATTACCATCAAACCGTTTACCCTTACGGTAAATAAAAACGACTGGAGCGTTGTCGGACAGGGCAAAGACAGCAACGGAACTTACAGCCATGGCGACAAAACTTACATCAAAGAACTCGAAGTAACGATTCCGGTTGAGAAATAAGTGACGAACGGGGCGGTGCTCGGAGCGAAAGCTCGGAGAATCGCCCTTTTGACTCACTACGGCAGGTGGAGGCGCGATTTTCCTTTTTATGATATCATGGGGCTAAAGATTGAGTGTTCGGAGCCCATCTTGAATCAGGAGAGTGAGGAACATGGAATTTTACGGCGGCGATCATCAGCGCCCTTTTTTGAATTCGCTGGATGAAGAGGTAGCCAAGCTTAAATTCAAGGAAAAAGAACAGCGGCTTCTAAATGAGGGAGTGCGGGGAGTTTTTCGTGAAGCGGTGAATTTGCTGATCACTGTGGGGATTCTCGCGCTGATTTTTGCCCTGTTCATCGCCTTTTGATGAGGAACTTTAAAAACGGAAGCTCCGGAGAGATAAATGGGGATTAGTCCCTATTAATCTCTCTTTTTTTCGGATAAACGGGGAATTGGATGATTTCAGCAGGGAGCCTTTATTTATGATTGCTGATATAATATTGTGCGGACCATTTAAGACGATCCATAAAGCTGTGACTGATAGAACTCTTCGCGCTGAAGAGTCTTTTATTTTTCTCTTTAAATTTTTGACGAAAAAGAAGTGATTACGTGGTTAACGCAGCCATCCGCGCCAAAACGCACCGTTTCTTGCACAAACATTTCTCCGCCGAATCGATGGATTACCGGCAGATTATCGCCTTGATCATTCCGATCCTGATCGACCAGGCGTTTATCGTCGGACTCAATCTGGTTAACACGGCGATGATCAGCTCCTCCGGGGTTGCTGCGGTCAGCGCCGTCAATATGGTCGATTCGCTGAACATTTTTCTGATCAACGTTTTTGTCGGCGTCGCGACCGGGGGCACTGTCGTGGTGGCGCAGTACAAAGGAAACCGGAACGATCAACTGGTGTCCAAATCGGCGGCCGGCTCGGTTTCCTCGGTATTTTTGCTGGCGCTGGCGATCAGCTTGCTGATTATTTTGCTTCATAATCCAACCTTGAACCTGCTGTTCGGTTCCGCGGAGGCTGACGTGTTCAGCAACGCCAAAACATACTTGATCGGCAGCAGTGTTTCCTTTTGCGGGATTGCCATCGTCGAGGCGGTGTGTGGGGTGCTGCGGGGGATCGGGAGGTCGCGGGCATCGCTTTTTCTGTCGCTAATCATGAACTTATCTTACGTCCTGCTGAACTTCGTGTTCATTAATCTGGCCGACATGGGCGTGTTCGGGATGACCATAGCCGTCAATGTTTCGCGGTATTTGGCCGCCGCCTGCGCGATTTATTATTTGGTCAGAGTGGACGCTGCCCTGCACATTCGGATCCGGGACATGTTGATGGCCAACTGGGGGATGCTGAAAAAAATCATGTCCATCGGCATGCCGTTTGCCGCGGAGCAGATGTTTTTTAACGGCGGGAAGATCCTGACGCAAATTTTTATCGTCAGCCTGGGAACTTACGCGATCGCAGCCAATGCGATCAGCTCGTCGTTGGCGGGCGTGGTACAAATTCCGGCCAACGCCTTGTCGATCGCCATCGTCACCGTGGTGGGGCAATGCATCGGGCGGGGAGACGTTGGGGACGCCAAAAAATTGACGCGCTCCTTCATCTGGCTATCGTCGGCCACGTTCATCGTCATGGGACTGATCATCCTGCCGCTGTTCCACCCGCTGGTGTCACTGTTTCATCCGCCCGCGGAAATCGTGGGCGAAATCTTTGCGATTATCTTGATCAACACGATTATGCAAATTCCGCTTTGGTCGATCAGCTTTATTACTCCGTCGGCTTTACGGGCGGCGGGCGACGCCAAATATACTTCGGTCGTGTCGATGCTGTCCATGTGGCTGTTCCGCGTCGTGCTTGGCTACATTTTGGGCGTCGTCCTGCCGTTTGGCGTCATTGGCGTATGGCTGGCCATGAATATTGAATGGGGGATCCGGGGAGCCATCTTCCTGCGCCGGTTCTACGGGACAAAATGGTACCGGCACCGGCTGGTGGAGGCTGAGCCGGCGAAAGTTGTAGCGGAGTAATCGGGATTGGTCTGCCCATGCGGTAACCTATCATTTTATATGCACCTGGAAAAGAAGCTCTCCCCGGCAAATCACGGTGAGGTTATTTTCCGCACCCGATTACGGCTTGCACAGGCAGAGAACTGCCTGTGTTTTTTTGTTGCCAAAAATGTGGATTTTTACGGAAAGGAGCATTACGTGTGATAAACGACAGACTGAACCCCCGCTGCGGCTTTCGCTACCGAAACGGAAAGCCAAATGACGGACGAGGAAATGTTCCTGTTCGCCGATCTTGCGGACAAAGTGGCGGAAATGGGAAGCTATTGTATAATTGGAAATAGTATAGAGGTAAAAAATAACAAGCACTTATTCTCGTCGATAAACGATCTGCTGATCGCTTTGGAGCAGTGACCGTCATTTTGGTGCAAGGGTAGTGGTGAAAGGTGAAAAAAATATTGCTGGTAGAGGACGACCTCAGCCTGATCGAGGGTCTGCGTTATTTTTTGGGCAAACAAGGTTACGAGATTACCGTGGCCAGAACGGTCAAGGAAGCGGAAGAAAGGTTTGCGAACGTTATATTTAACATGGTATTGCTGGATGTTATGCTGCCGGACGGCAGCGGCTTTGAATTTTGCCGTGAAATCCGCAAGACATCGGAAGTCCCGGTCATATTCTTGACGGCCTCCGATGAAGAAGCGAATGTCGTGATGGGGCTGGATATCGGCGGCGACGATTATATGACCAAGCCGCTGAAGCTGAATGAGCTGATCTCGCGAATGAATGCGGCCTGGCGGCGTTCCGAGTCTTCCTCCGGACAAGAGGCGCTTTTGACCAGCAACGGTATTATGGTCAAACTACTGGAGGGGCGTGTCCTGAAGGATGGAGCCGAATTGGAACTGACGGCCGCCGAGTACCGTTTGCTGTGTCTGTTTATGCGCAACCCGAAAATCGTCTTGAGTAAAGAGCAGATGATGGAGAGAATGTGGGGCAGCCGCGACAGTTACGTGGACGACAACACCCTGGCGGTTTATATCAGCAGGCTGCGGGACAAGATCGAGGACGACCCGAAAAATCCGGTGTTTTTGACTACGATCAGGGGGATGGGATACCGATGGAATACCGTGAAGTAAAGGGATGGCCATGGACGTTTTGAACAATAAAGGAGTTAAGCCATTTTTACTGGGGCTGGTGCTGATCTTGACCGTGGGCCAGTTGGTATGGGGGATGCTTGCGTACAGGCAGGCCGCTGTGGTCCAGGGGATGTTTACGGAGCGGGATGCGGAGTTGGCCGGACGGATCAGAAGCGTCTCCCCAGGCTTGTCCGCCGCGGAGATTGCTGCTTTGTTTACCTCCGCTCCCCGCGCGGAGGATGCCGAATCCGGCAGGGCGATTCTCGCGGACGCCGGTTATAACGGCGGCACGGACATGCGGCTGTTGCCCGCGATTTGGACTTCATTCCGGAGTTATGCATGGATAAACGGTTTGGCCTGCACTTTTTTCGGCGCTCTTGTGCTCCTAACGGTCTATCGTTTTCTAAAGCGTTTGTATGGGACCGTGGATCAGTACCAAGAAGAGGTCTACTACATCATGAATGGGGGCAGAACGACCCGGATCGACGATACCGAGGAAGGCAGTCTGTCGAGGCTGGCCGCGGCGATCAATACGATGATTTCCTCCCTGCAGACCCACATTGCCAAGGGGAAGCAGAACCGCCTGTTCCTGAAGGAGACGATAACGAATATATCTCACCAGCTTAAGACGCCGCTTTCCGCTTTGTTTATGTACAACGAAATTATGCAGGGGGAAGCGGTGAAAAATGAAACGGTGTCCCGGTTTTTGGAGAAAAGCGGGCAGGAACTGGAGCGGATGCAGCGGCTCATCACGAATTTGCTGAAAATGGCCCGGCTGGATGCCGGAATCATCGAGCTGCATAAAAGGCCGGTCATACTGAACGAACTGATTCGCCGGGCGGCAGGCAGCTTGGAAACCCGGCTGGAGCGGGAGGGGAAGCGTCTTGATATGGAAGCCGTCCGTCCGGTGAGTTATGCCTGCGACCCGGAATGGCTGCTGGAGGCCGTCAGCAATTTGCTGACGAACGCGGTCGAGCATTCCGGGCCGGGCAGTAGCATCATGGTGCAGCTTACGGAAACGCCGCTGCTGGTGGATATCGTGGTGGCCGACGGTGGGGAAGGCGTTCATCCGGATGACGCCAATTTCCTGTTCAAGCCTTTTTACCGCAGCCGCTTTTCGCAAAACAAACAGGGAACCGGCATCGGGTTGACACTGGCGAAGACGATCGCCGAGATGCACGGCGGTTTTATATCGCTGGACAGCAAACCCGGACAGGGCGCGAAATTTACGCTTCATCTGCCAAGGCTTACGAAATTGTAAGCTGAAATTCATCGCCAGGTAAGCTCCCGCGTTTATTCTGATATTGCAAGTTTTAATCAACCTGTAGAAGAAATCATAGACCGGGGGATATGAATGATGGAAATCTTGAAAGCGGACGGTTTAAGTAAAACGTACGGTGATGGAGAAACCAGGGTGGAGGCGCTAAAAAACGCCTCGTTCTCCATTAACAAAGGCGAATTCGTATCGATTGTCGGCCCGTCCGGGTCGGGGAAAAGCACGCTGCTCAATCTGCTGGGTGCGCTGGATTTTCCGACATCGGGCAGCGTTATTCTGGACGGCAGGGATGTGTTCCGAATGAAGGAAAAGGAGCTGGCCGTCTTTCGCCGGCGCAACATCGGGTTTGTATTCCAGGCTTTTAATCTCGTACCGGAGCTGAATGTGGAGGAGAATATGACGCTTCCCCTGCTTCTGGACCATAAGAAGCCGGATCCCGACTATGTACGGGAACTTCTTGAGCTGCTGGGACTTAAGGAGCGCAGGGCTCACCTGCCGAGTCAGCTCTCGGGCGGTCAGCAGCAGCGGGTAGCGATCGGCCGCGCGCTGGCGGCACGTCCGAAGATCATTTTGGCCGACGAACCGACCGGCAATCTTGATACAGTGAACAGCAAGGATGTAATCAATTTGATGCGGCTTTCGGTGGAGAGGTACAATCAGACGTTGGTGATGATTACCCATAACCCGGGGTTCGCCTCGGTGGCCGACCGCGTGCTGAATGTGGAAGACGGCGTCGTGACCGAGCTGGGGGGCGGAGGACGATGAAAAGCTATCTGGGGCTTGTGCGGAAGTACCTTACGTCTCATCCGCGAAAAACGCGGCTGACGGTCGCCAGCGTCGCGATCTCTGTTGCGCTCGTGACAGGGATTTTTTCCATGCTCGACGTTGCCCTAAAATTCGAAAAGGCCCAGGTCATTCACGATATCGGGAATTACCATGTGGCCGTTGAGGCCCCGGCGTCTGCGGAAATCGAGGCGCTCTCCGCCAGGCTGGATGTAGAGCGGACCGGAAGGTGGTTCAGCCTAAAGGGCGGAACGGTGGAAGGGGTGTCCAGCGAATTTGGGGCTCTTGATGAACCTTTTGCCGAGAATATGAACATACGCGTGGTGGAAGGGCATTTTCCGGCTAAATCGAATGAAATCATGATTGAACAATGGGCTACCGACGATTTGTTTCTGGGCGCCAAGCTGAACGACAAGGTACGGGTTTCCCTTCCCGGCCTGAAGGAGGGGGAGTTCGTCGTCAGCGGAATTTACAATGATTTGGGCGGCCGCAAGGCTTCCGGTTCGCCCGGGGTTCTGCTCTCTACCGCCGCAGCGGAGACCGTTCCAAGCGGGGAGAAGCGGGTCACGTTGCTCGTTCAATTTAAGGACGGGGTCAACGCGAACAAGGCGGCCGAAGACATCAGGGAGCGCTTTGGAATTCCCGGGGACCGGGTCGGTTTGAATACGCGTTTGCTGGCGGTGTCCGGCCAGGGCGGAAGCGAGGCAATTATGGGATTGTATGCCACAGGCTTTGTTTTATTCATTATCGTCCTCGTTGCCGGGGTTGTCATGATCTACAACATTTTCAATATCTCGGTCATGGACCGGGTCCGGCAATTCGGGCTGCTAAGATGCATTGGGGCCTCCGCTGTTCAAATCCGCAAGCTGGTCCGTCGGGAAGGGCTGCGCATTACGCTAATGGCCATTCCGGCCGGCGTGTTGGCCGGGATGCTGATTACGTTCGCCTGCTCGGCCATTTTGAAATTTTACAATGATGAGCTGTTTGCGGACATTCCGCTGTTTAGCGTAAGTCCGGCGGGGATCGCCGCGGGGGTTGTCATTGGTTTTCTGACCGTCTATATTGCTTCCCTGCTGCCGGCCAGAAAAGCGGCACGCGTCTCGCCCGTCAACGCCGTGACTGGGAGCGGCGAATTTAAACCGCGCAAACGGCACAAACGCGGCCTGCTGACGCGAATGTTCCGCGCGGAGGTGGCGCTGGGGCTGAACAACGCCGTCATGAAAAAGAAAACGCTCATCTTAATGGCCTCTTCTATCGCTATCAGCATCGTGTTGTTCCTCGGCTTTCAGGTGCTGGTAGATTTTATGCATACGAGTATCAAAACGACCAAGCCGTACACGCCGGATATAACACTTACGGCCAAGGAGGGGACGATCGAGGACGATGTATACAAGGCATTGACGGCACTGGAAGGGACGAAGCGCGTATACGGCCGGATGATGGGCTACGCGGAGGCAAGTTTTGACGCTACGAAGCTGTCTAATGGCGTTAAAAATTCCGGTGAACTGAAAATAAAGGAAGACGGGAGCTTCGTGCCGCCGGAAAAGTCATGGCTCATTTCCTATGACCAGGTTCAGCTCGACTGGGCCAGGGACGATCTTGTCGCCGGGGCGCTGTCGGAAGCGAAAATGGACGAAGGGAACGGCGTCATTGCCGTCGTCTTTAGCACAATCAACAACCGGAGAACGAAGGCGGAGGCGGTGGAGTTGGAAGTTGGCGATGAAGTTCGGATGGAAACGCCGCAGGGTCCCAAAACGTTGATGGTTATGGGCGTGCTGCGCGAGGTTCCGTTCAGTTCGTCCCAGCCTGTACTGACCACTTTTATTACCACAGAAAAGCAATTTCGGGAATTGACCGGGCAATCCGGCTACAGAGCCATCGACATTCAGCTCACGGGCCGCGATGAAACCAGGACCGTCGAGCAGATCAAAGGTCTTGTTCCGCCTTCCGTAGAATACTTGGACAGCCGGCAGAGAAATGCCGAAAACGATCAGACATTTATGACGATGGCCGTGTTTATATACGGATTTGTGGCGGTTATCGGCCTGATCAGCATCTTGAATATCATCAATACGATGAATACGAGCGTCGCCCAGAAGGTCCGCTATTTCGGAGTCATGCGGGCAGTCGGGATGTCCGGAGGGCAACTGGGAAGAATGGTTGTCACGGAAGCGGCCGTCTACTCGCTCACAGGCGCGATATGCGGCCTGGTGCTAGGCCTGTTGCTGCAAAGAGCGCTTATTTTCGGGGTGCTGTCCGACCTTCATTTGATCTGGAGATTCCCTTTCGGGCAGGTTACTTTGATCGTTTTCCTCATCCTAACCGTAACGCTGTTATCGGTGATCGGACCATTGCGGCGGATCAAACGAATGAGCATTTCCGAGGTCGTAAGCTCGCTTTGATTTTTTGGGGGGGGCGTTGGATTTTTCCAACAGGCGCCCCCTTTTCGTTTGCTAAGAGGTGTTGTGATTGGAAATATTCAATAATTTCGTTAATAGGGTCGGCCGCCTGGCTCGTTCTTTTCCATTGAATTCCCGGTTAATCTATGCCCCCCAGCTTCCAGTGCCTGTTCTTGTCTTGAATGAAAGAATAAGCACTATTAGGTTCCTGAATCTCGCCATCGTATCTGACTTTGCCTGTAACATAAACCGTTATTCTGCCATCATATTTACCATAGTCCTCATCTATTTCGATACGTTCAAAATGATCAAAATAATAGTCTCTCCCAAACAGATACATAAAGGCATCAGCTGCTTGCTCATCAATAAATACACTCCGAAACGCCTGCTCATCCTTGTTCGCCAAGGCTTCTAAAGCAGTTTTCATAAACGCTTTGATTTCATCATTGAACAATGGATCGTCCACAGCATCAAGGTCGACAAAAACACCGGTTTTAAAGGAATCCGTGTTTTCTTTCTCCGTTTGCTGGTTTTGAGGGGTGGCTGTACTGGTAGAGGGAACTTCGTTCTGCTTTTGAAGATCAGCATTTTTACTATCTGGTGCACATGACGTTAATATTCCTAGAGAAGCAATTGCGGTTACAGTATAGACAATCAATTTGTTCATGGAATTTAATCTCCCATATTTTTCTTTTTAACTAACTATATTGACGTTTGTAAGCTGGAAAATGTTTCGTAACGGACCTGAATGACGCTAATCGCTCATTTCCCGGATATTTCCTGACTTAACGGACACAGGTGACGCTATTCGGCTCGTAATGCGGTTATTTAAGCTGATTTCATGGGAATAAGGTCGTCTGGGTCCGTTACAATTTGGGAACCGCCATTTTGAACCAAATAAGGTCTCTGGTGTCCGTTACGTCAACTGGGGGCTGCCCTTTATGTGTCCTACATCTTATGCGATCGTAAATGACCCGCTTGTTCGGAACTTTCTACAACGAAAAAAAGACAATTTTCCGGCAGATATCCGTCAAATTGTCTTTCCATTAATTCATCTTGTATGCTGTTCTTTCACTACTGAATCGCAATAAACTGCCGCAGATCGCGCGAGTCGCCGTGGAGCTTGACCTCGGCGGCGTTCAATTGCGAGGAGCCGTCGCCGTCGAGGAAGATGCCGTCCACGGCAGAGCCGGGGGCGATCGTCTCCTTGACGGCGGCGCGGAAGGCCTCCGCCGTACAGCGGGTTGGCGTGACGATCAGCCACAGCCGCCCCGTATCGTCGTAGACGAGGCCGGAGCGGAGGCGCTCCTCGTCCGGGTAGGGCAGATGTTCGGCGTCCACGGCGGCTGCCCGCCATCCGGCATCGTCCTGCAGCTTCATGCTGACGCCGCCCTGGGCGAAATAGCGGCTGCGGTTGGTGACGGTAAGCTCATCGGCGGCGGAGACGACCTGCACCGAAAAGCGGCCGGCCGCCGCGTCCCAGACGAGCGTGCCGCGCGCGTATTTGGCGTTGAACCAGCCGGAGCCGTAGTCGCCGGCAGCGTCTTGGACCGGCCGGTCATCGTTGACCGCGATGGACAAAACGGCGTCATTGTAAAAAAATCCGCCGTTAATGCCGTACACGCGGTAATCGCCCAGCGGCCGGTCCGCGGCCCGCAGCTCGATATGCCCCGGCGAAGCGGCCAGCGCGTGCAGCTTCACGCCGTTATCCGCGGCGGTTTCATAATAAGCATAAGCGTGGGGAAGGAGGAATCGGTTCCCCCACAAGAGCATCGCCAGGACGCCGAGGAAGATGACCGCCGCCGCGGCGGAGGCAACGGCCCAACGTCCGAGTCCACCGAGTGCTCCTGGCCTTTTGGCTCCGTCCGGACCGGTGAACTCGGACGATTCAGGGCCTTTGGTTCCGGACATTTCGGTTTCCTCGGGCGATCCTGGGCCTTTGGTTTCAGGCAGCCCAGTTTCCCCAGGCCGATCCGTTCTGCCGGTTCCAGGCATCCCCGTTCTGCCGGGCCGGACCTGTTCCACGGTTCCCTCGGATCCTCCCCCGTCCTTGCTGCGCGAACGCCCTGCTTCCGGGGCATCGAGCTCCCGGCCCTGCCCGTTACTCGGACACATACGCGGCGAGCAGGCGGGTCGTGCTGATGACGGCCTGCTTGTGCGTCCGCTCCATGGCGTGCGATGCGTGCACGCCCGGACCGATCAGCGCGGCGCGGATGTTGTTCCCGCCGCGCAGCGCCGCCGAGGCGTCCGAGCCGTAATGCGGGTAAATGTCGACCGCGTGCGGGATTCCCAAACCTCTGGCGAGCTCGATCAGCTTGCCGGTGATGTCGTAGTCGTACGGACCGCTGGAGTCCTTGGCGCAAATTGATACATCGGTCTCTTTGCAGCTTAAATCATCGCCCATCGCACCCATGTCCACGGCGATCATTTCGTTCACGCCGTCCGGAATCCACGATGCGCCGTGCCCGACTTCCTCATAGTTGGAAATGAGGAAAACCAGATCATGGCGCGGCGTCCAGCCCTCGCGCCGGCTCGATTCCAGCAGGCCGAACAGGGCGGCCACGCTCGCTTTGTCGTCGAGATGGCGGGATTTGATGTACCCGCTTGGCGTAATGACCGCGCGAGAATCGAAGGAAATAAAATCACCGGCGGAGATGCCCAGCTTCAGCACGTCATCCTTATTTTCCACCAGCTCATCGATCCGTATCTCCATGTTTTTCTCCTCGCGTTTGAAGTCGCGGGCGTCGGTGTAAACGTGGACGGAAGGTTGCGTCGACAAGATCGTTCCCGTGTAAACCTTGCCGCTGCGGGTGTGGATTTGGCAGTATTCGTTTTCGATGCTGTGCATCATAAATCCGCCTACCGAGGTGATTTTCAGGGTGCCTTTATCGGTGATCGAACGGACCATCGCCCCCAAAGTATCGACGTGAGCGCTCAGCGCGATCCGCCGGGACGAATCGCGGCCGGGCAGCGTCAGGATGGCGCCGCCTTTTTCGTTTTGCGTGAAGGGGACGCCCAAAGCCTCCGCTTCACGCTGGATCAGGCTCATAATGCCGCGCGTAAAACCACTGGGGCTTGGCGTATCGAGCAACATTTTCAAAATGTTTAAAATATAGGTTTCATTGGGTTGAATCTTCATGGGAACCTCCTCAAAAATTAGGAACTCGCTGCCGCCGGATCAATGATCGGACGAAGATAAATCTTCCGCGGAAGGTTCCGTCTTGCCGGCGGATTTTTCGCTTTTGTCGGCCGCTTTCTGCTTTTTTTCGGTCTTTTCCGGTTCGGGGAAGGTGTAGCCGGTCGCTTCCTGGATATGTACAAGCTTGGCCTGCAGGCCTTTCACTTCCCGCTGCAGCCGGTATCCGCGGTAGATGCCAAACGAGCCGACGATGATGCCGCCAAGCAGCGTGCAACCGAGGATCAGCAAAATCAGCGGAAGGCTGACGGCGCCGAACAATAAATTGACCTGCACCGGGTTAACGTTGATAACGGCAAACACGGCGGTGATCAAGGCGAAAATAAGCGCTAAGATCAAGGACCATTGAATTCGCATGAGGTAACACCTCCTTTAGGTCAGTATAAAATCCCTTGCCCGCTTGGGGCAAGGGATTTTATGGAACCGGGCTGCCGGGAAAGGCGGGACGCTATTTCGTCAGTTGCTCCATTTGCTCAATGACGTCTTCGAACACGCTCATCGCTTCGCGGATCGGCTCCGGCGAAGACATGTCGACACCGGCTTTTTTCAAAATATTGATCGAATAGTCACTGCCGCCGCTCTTCAGGAACCCGAGATAGCGATCGACCGCCGGTTGGCCTTCCTCCAAAATCTGCTTGGAGAAGCTGGTCGCCGCGGAGAAGCCGGTAGCGTATTTATACACGTAGAAGCTGGTGTAGAAATGGGGGATGCGCGCCCATTCCATTTCGATATCCTGGTCGACGGCCATGCCTTTGCCGTGGTATTTTGCGTTCAAATCGTAATAAATCGAAGACAGCTCCTGCGGGGTCAGCGATTCGCCGGCTTCCGCCTTCTCGTGAATGATTTTCTCGAACTCGGCGAACATCGTCTGCCGGAACACGGTCGTCCGGAACTGGTCGGCATAATACGTCAGCAGGTACAGCTTTTGCTTCGGATCGGTCGATTTTTTTAACAAATAATCCATCAGCAACGCCTCGTTGGTCGTCGAAGCGACCTCGGCCAGGAAAATCGTGTATTGGGCATCGCGGTACTTCAAAGCTTCGTCCGAAAAATGGGAATGCAAGGCATGGCCCATCTCGTGCGCGAGCGTAAACATGCTGTTCAGGTTGTCCTTGTGGTTCAGCAGCACGTAAGGGTGGGTGCCGTAAGCTCCCCAGCTGTAAGCGCCCGTCCGCTTGCCTTCGTTCTCGTACACGTCGATCCAGCGGTTTTCGAAGCCGGAACGAAGCGACTTGAGGTAATCTTCGCCAAGCGGCTTCAGGCCATCTTCAACCAGCTTTTTCGCTTCCTCATAGCTGATGTCCCATTTGTATTCCTCTACGAGCGGGGCAAACAGGTCGTACATATGCAGCTCATCGACGCCAAGCAGCTTCTTCCGCAGCTTCATGTAGCGGTGCAGCAGCGGGAGGCTTTCATGAATCGTGTCGATCAGGTTCGTGTACACTTCCTTCGGAATGTTGTCGCCATACAGGGACATTTCCAGCACGGAAGGGTATTTGCGCACCCGGGAATAAAACATGTTTTTGTTGATGTTGGCGGTTAAGGTTGCCGCGATCGTATTTTTTTGCTTGCGGTACGTTTCGTAAACGGCTTTAAACGCCCGCTCCCGCACTTCACGATTCGGGTTTTCCAGGAACTGAATGTAGCTGCCGTGCGTCAACTCGACTTCGTTCCCGTGTTCGTCCTTGATTTTCGGGAACTTCATATCCGCATTGTTGATCATGCCAAAAATTTGCTGCGGCGCCTGCGACAGATTGCCGACCTGGGCGAGCAGCGCTTCTTCCGTTTTGCTCAGCACATGCGCTTTCTCGCGTTTGATTTCCTGCAGCGTAAATTTATAATCCGCAAGCTCCGGAGCGCTGATCAGACGGTCAAGCTCCTGCTCCGGCAGGGACAATATCTCCGGGGTGATGAACGACAGCGCTTCGTTGACTTCGACGCTCAGCTTTTTCGCTTTCTGCACAAGCGCCTGATATGTAGGGTTGGTCGTATCCTCATCATGATGCAGGTGGGCGTAAACGTACAACCGTTCGATTTTTAAGGAAAGATCGTCTTCCAGCTCGAAAACGGCTTTGATATTTTGGGCATTATCCAGTTTGCCTTCGAATTCGGCGGCTTTCCCCTTCAATGCCTTCAGTTCGTCATACGATTTGTCCCAAGAAGCCTGGTCGGGAAACAGATCTCCCAGCTTCCATGTGTTCTCCTGTGATACTTCCGAGCGTTTCATTAAGGTGCTCATCGGAATCCTCCTTTGTTTTGGGTAAGGTGAAGCCGCGGGCTGTCCCGCAGCGGAGCCGCCCTGCAGCGTGGAAATCAGCAGGCAGCAGGATAACAGCAAAGGGATGGTGCGCGGCCATTTCATAACTAGGAAACCTCCCTGTCTTGATCAGGAACCCGAAGCACTCGCTGCCGCGGGCATTATCCTAGTATGGGCCGGCTGCCGAAGAAATATTTGCCACCCTCTCCTCTTCCTAAGCCAGAAAGCTGTAGATGATTAACCCAAACGCTGCCACTACCATAATCAAGGCGGTGAGGGCAAGCCCGCGTTTGAGACGGGGATGGATGTTGTCCTTGTTCATGATCAGTATGACGGCCAGCGCAAACGCACAAATAATGAAGATTAAAATGCTGGAACTATACATTTACCGTTGCTCCGTTTCATTAAAATGATGGCCAAGCAAGCTTGGCCGGCAGGCTAAACCTGCTTGAAGGCGTTCATGATGTCGCTCCATTCCTCTTCGTTGCCGGCAAAATCCTCTTTGGGAAAACGGCGGTTCACCCAATCCATCATCGCCGGGCGGCTGAGGAAGGTGTGTGATTCTTCGCCCCACTGATCGGAAATTTCGCGGAGAACGATGTATTTGCCCTGAACTTCTACAGTCATCATATTCCATTTGTCTTTTTTGTATATTTCGTGTTTTTTGATCATCACAATTTCTCCAATCATTGACTTCGCTCACGGATTTAAACGCTGCGTAAAATTGGTAATATTTTTATGTAAAATGATACCTCACGCTCTAAAGGAAAGCAAATAAAACCGTTGGTTCCTCCGCGTCCCGCGCCCAAAAAAAACTTTCGAAAATTGTCACGTTGCATTGTCTGAGGGCATAGAGTATAATATGGATATTCGCCAATGATGGCGGTTATTTTTAGGAGGTTGTTCATTTGAAAGGTACAGTTAAATGGTTTAACGCAGAAAAAGGCTATGGCTTCATCCAAGTTGAAGGTGGCGAAGACGTATTCGTACACTTCTCCGCAATCCAAGGTGACGGCTTCAAAACTCTGGAAGAAGGTCAAGCCGTAGAATTCGAGATCACTGAAGGCAACCGTGGTCCTCAAGCTGCTAACGTAATCAAATTATAAGATCACTTCCGGTAACGGATCACTTATAAAGTTTGGTTCCAGGCGCGATAATGAAAAGCACAGCTCTTATAGGGCTGTGTTTTTTTGTATATATTTGTATTCTAAAAAGACGGGGCAAATTGGTGACAATCTGTTGTCACTAATAGCCTGATATAGTGGACATAGGCGGGAGGAAAAGAGCAGGATGAAGCGAATGGACAGGATGATGGCCATCGTCATGGCGCTGCAGCAGCGCCCGGAAACGGCGTCGTCCCTGGCGGACAAGCTTGAGGTTTCCAAACGAACGGTGCTGCGCGATATACAAGCTTTGTCGGAGATCGGCGTTCCGATCAGCGCCCTGACCGGGCCGGGCGGGGGCTACCGGCTGATGGACGGTTTCCGGCTGCCGCCGCTGCAGTTTGATGCCGGCGAGGCCTTAACCGTTTTGCTTGCTTTGGACGCGATGGCCAAATACAGCGACAGTCCTTTCGGGCAGGCGAAATGGACGGCCGCCGACAAAATCCGGTCGGCGCTGCCGGGGCCCATGCTTGGCCAAATCGCTCCGCTGCTCCGCCATGTGGAGATGGAGGTGCCAGACCGCCGTTACAAGACGCCGCATTTGAAGGCGTTGATGTCCCACGCCGCCGAGGGGCGATGGCTGCGCGTGTTGTACCGGTCGCAAAACTACCGCCGGTACCTTACGCTTCAGCCGAAGCGGGTGTACGCCGCAAACGGATTTTGGTATTGCGAAGCCGAGTCGCTGGAGCATGGGGAAGTGCGCACCTTCCGCGTCGACCGGTTCGAGGACATCGCCGAGACCTCTCCCCCGCTGGCGATAGGCGCCGAAAGGGGAGGTAAGGGAGGTAAGGACGGCGCGGGAGGCAGGGGGGCCAAGGATGTGACGGCCACCAACGGCGGAAAGGACAATTCCGCCCCTCCGGCAGGGGGAGACACCGTACATCTCCGCGTGAAGCTTACCTATCGCGGTTCACTGCTTGCGGAGCAGGACCCGCATTTCGGCCATAAGGTCGAGCAGACAAGCGATGAGGAGTGGCTGCTGGATTGCCGCTTGCCCGCTTCAGAACTGGATTGGGCGGTGGTGTTCTTCTCTTCGATGGGGCCGGATGCGGAAGTGGCCCAGCCTCAGGAATTGCGCCTGGCGATTCGCGAACGGGCATTGGCTTTAGCGCAAAAATACCAATGAAGGCAAACAACTGGCATACCACGCGATCAGACGGTATAACGAACATGAACATGAACCTATTTGAAGGGAATGAAGCGGCATGGAAAAAAAGGAACAGGCTACTTTGCAGCGCGCCAGGGAGTTTATATACATGAACGCCAGATTGTTGGATCGGAAACGGTTTGCGTTCTATTTTGAAAATGGTTCGGCAGAAGAGGTTCTGGAGGCGCTTAAACCTTACCAAAACGCGGACGGCGGCTTTGGAAACGCACTTGAGCCCGATATGCGCTGCCCGCACAGCCAGCCGGTCACCACGGAAACAGCGCTGATAGTGATCCGGGAAGTTGGCGGGTTTGGCTCGGACATGGTGGGCGGGGTGCTGAAGTATTTGCGGAGCATCACATTGGAAGGCGGCGGATTGCCGAGGGCGACCACGGACGTGAACGCCTATCCCCACGCGCCTTGGTGGACCACCGAGCGGGACGGGGTTCCTTCGCTGAACCCGACCGGCAGCATCATCGGGATGCTGCTTGCCCAGCGGGAGCGGACGGATTTTACGGAGGAAGCGTGGTTCCGGAGCAATATCGCTTTCTTGTGGCGCTCGCTGGAGAACGGGGGCGTTCCGGGGGATTACCATGACGCTGCGCAATGGATCGCTTTTCTGGAGCATGCGCCGGAGCCGGACCAGGGAAGGGCGGACCGGTTGAAGGCGGTGCTTGATGACTGGCTGGCCGGGCCAAATGGCATCGAGCGGAATCCGCTGGCAGGCGGTTATGTCCACAAGGTGCTGGATTATGCACCTGCGCCGGGCAGCTATGCCGCCCGCCTCGTGACCGAAGAGGAGGTAAACCGCCATCTCGACGTACTGATCGAATCGCAGCAGGAGGACGGCGGTTGGCCCTTATCGTTTCCGGCAGTAAGTCCGGCAGGGGAGCAGGAGTGGCGGGGCTGGCTCACTGTGGAAAGGCTAAAGACGCTCAAGGCTTACGGGCGGTTATAAGATAAAAGAGGTCCCATGAGCAGCTTTTGCAGCTGTCGGGGGGCCTCTTTTTCTTGAAGCATGTCTCTTCCATCTTACATTGGAAAAAATCCAATAGATTGACGGAAATCGGACGTAAATTGGAGCGCTCATTGGAAAAAATCCAATAGAATTCGCTCAACCCGCCCATTTTCCGCCCTGCCAACCCTAATCTATTGGAAATATCCATTCACGCCGCCGTATTTACCATTCAATTTCCAGTTCTATTGGATATATCCAACCTGGCTTCAAAAATAGAGCCGATTTGCGGCATCTATGGGATATTTCCAACGTATCTTGGCCCTTAACCGCGCTACTCCACGATTCTAAGTATTTCCGCGACCTCTTTGCGGGGCACGGGTTTCGGCGCGATGGCCGGGTGGCCAAGCGCGATCACCATGTTCACGCCGCGGTCCGCGGGGATGTCGAGAAATTCGCGCAGCTTGTCCTCGGCCAGCAGCACCGGGCCGGTCATCGGGCAGGTGGCGAGACCTTTGGCGTGAGCGGCGAGCATCAGGTTTTGAGCGGCGAGGCAGCTGCTTTTCAGCCCTTCCTCTTGCCATACTTCCGGCGAAACGAAGTCGATCGGATCGAAGATTTTTTCGCGGAATTTGGAAGCGTATGGGGTCGCAAGGCAGACGATCAGGGCCGGTGCCCCGGAAAATGCGGTGGCATAAGGTCCAAATGATTTCACGAGCAGCTTCGCTTCCCGCTCCAGCCCTTTCTCCGCCGCACGGGCCGCCGTCTCATGCAGCTTCTCCCAGGTAAACTCTTCGATCTGTTTGATTTTCTCCGAATTGATAACCGCGATAAATTCCCAGGTTTGCGAGTTGGTATCGCTGGGCGCATAACGGGCGCAGTCGATAATGTCCTCGATATCGGAAAGACTGACGCGCTCCTCGGTAAATTCCCGGATGCTGCGGCGGGTTTTGAGCACGTCCTGGAACAATGCAAACTCCATATTTTCACCTGCTTTATATTTTTTAATACCAGGTACTATCATCTGATGATAACTATTATATAGTAACAACCCTATTGCAACAACTGATCTTTCAGCAGGTTAATAGGGAGAACATATTGCGATAAAGTGGTCTCTCGGGTGCGGTCCGGTTACTTGCGAAAGGTGAAAGGTGAAGCGCCTCAGGCTTCTTCATCCAGACCGGCGGATTTGTTCAGGTTGGCCCGGCGGACTAAATAACGGCCGGCAAAGCCGATAAACGCGATAAGCGAGGAGCCCATGGCCACCCAGTAAAAAATAGGTCTTCCCAACTGCTCGAACACGATGCCGCCAAATGTGCCGCTCAGCAGGCCGGACAGGCTCGACCACATGATGGTGTATAGCGCCATACCCGTTGCCCGGAACTGCTCCGGAATCAACCGGGTCAGCATGCGGATCGCCGTCACGTAAAACACGCCAAACGTCAATCCGTGCATCGTTTGGATCAGCAGGATGCCGTAGGCCGATTGGGTTAATCCCATCAGGAAAAAGCGGGCCGCAAACAGCAGGCTGGCGAACAGCAGCAGCGGCAGTTCCTTGTATTTATCCCCATGGAAACTGAGATAGATAAACACGGGAATTTCCGACAGAGACGAGGCCAGCATCGCCCAGCCGATCAAGTTTTCGCCGGCGCCAAGCTCTTTAAGGGAAATCGCCAGGAAAGCGTCGTTCATCCGCATGCCGATCGCCAGGCAGAAGACGCAGCCGAAAAACCACAGCAACTCCTTCTGCTTTAAAATCGCCCAAATCCCCGACAAATTCATTTTTGCCAACGATGTCGGCTGATCCCTCACCCCAAGCACGAGCAGCAGCGCAAGTCCGGCGACCGCCATTTCCACCCACATCGTTTTTGCGGAGCCGACGCGGTCAAGCACATAACCGATAACGATGGCAAATACGGCGAATCCGACGGAACCGAACAAGCGGATCGAGATAAAATTGATGCGATGCCGGTTGGCGGTGGAGATGACGATCGTATCCGACAATGGGAACACGGGATAATAAAAAAAATAGAACACGGTAATCACGGCGATAATGACGGAAAACGTGGTGGACTCCGACAGGATGAACGCCAGCGCGGCCTGGCCGGCCAACAGAATCATCAAAATCCGTTTAATCGTTTTATAGCGGTCGCTCATGAGGCTCCACAGCAAATTGGAGAGCAGGGATATCATCGGTCCAAGGGCGTACAGGAGGCCGATTTGACTATTGGTAAAACCAAGCTGCGCATAAAATATCGGAAAATAAGAGGAAACAAGGACGCTTGTTCCGTATACTGTAAAGGTAAAGGCGCGAAGCCACTGGATGTCGGGCTCGGCCATCGGTCTTATTTTCATGCCGGTCTCAAAACTCCGTTTCTGATGAATGAAGTTACCGCTAGTATAACAGAAAAAACCAAAGCGGGCGGCATTAAAATTTCCGCCGGAGAGACGGTATATTTTATACGATAAAAGGAGGCTTTTCGCCATGGATCATTCCTGTTTTGTTTACGACGAGCGGCTGGATATTCACGTTCCGCTGCTGGAGCGCCCTTTTGAGGAATACGCTTTGGAGGAACGGTTGTCGATGATCGAGGTTTGGGAGGACATACGCGGCCGCATACCAAGCAAGGTGATGGTGCTGGAGCGTGCGATCGAACGAATGCTGCGGGAGATGAACGAGGAAAGCGATTTCGAGAAAAGCTGCTGGCTTAACGGGGAAATTGCCGAGCTCGCCAGCCAGATTAACGATCTGCATATTTGGTACCGGACGACCCAGGACGAACCGACGGTCAAAAGGCATATGTGATATTGATTATATTTGTGCTAAAAGTTGGATCATATTATAATAAAGAATGATTTTCTTTTCAGTTTGATTTTCAAACTGCGCATTACACAACGTAATGGGGGCAGGGCAGTGATTGAACTTAAGCAAAGTCGAAATCAGTTTCCGAGAGAGCCGATCCGGTTGATGAGCCGGGTATACAAGTTTATTTTGCCGGACGTCCGTCAGGAACTGGATGGCTGGAGAGAAGACGCGGAAGCGATTCCCGACCCCGAACTCAGAAGGCAGGCGCTCGCCAGCATCGCTACGAAAGAATTTCACTGCCAGGGCGGCGCCGTCTACGCTGCCGCTAACCTGCCGATGCGCCATATTTTGATCCCCTTAATCGTAGCATTTCAGACGATCAGCGATTATTTGGACAACCTGTGCGACCGCAGCACCTCCAAGGATGAGCAGGATTTCCGCTTATTGCACCAAAGCATGCTGGATGCCGTTAATCCTGGAGGCATGCTGCAAAACTACTATGCCCTGCGTGCGGAGCAGGACGATGGGGGCTATTTGCACCGGCTGGTGCGCACTTGCCGGGCCAACATTGCCGAGCTAAGCGGATATGCCGCGGCCATGCCGTTTATTATCGATTTGGTGGGACTCTACTGCGATCTTCAGGTATACAAGCATATCGATCCGCAGCTGCGCGAAGCCAAACTGTTAAGCTGGTGGGAAACGCATGAATACCGGGCGCCGCAATTGCGCTGGAATGAATTTGCCGCAGCTACCGGTTCGACCTTGGGCGTATTCATGTTGTTTTTGGCGGCCAGCAACCCGGGTTTGGACGGGAAGAGCGCCAAGGTGATTCATGATGCTTATTTCCCCCATGTTTGCGGGCTGCACATTATGCTGGATTACCTAATTGACCAGGCGGAGGACGAGCTTGGCGGGGATTTGAATTTTTGCAGCTATTATGATAATAAGGAAACGATGCTTGACCGAATTGCGTTTATCGTCGAGGGGGCGCGGCAGGACATTAAAAAGTTGCCTGCTTCCTCGTTTCATAAAATGATTATAGAAGGGCTGCTGGCGCTTTATTTATCCGATCCGAAAGTCAGCCAGCAGGAAGACATCCGTGAGGTATCCCGGCGACTAATGCGAAGAAGTCCGTTGATGAGGTTGTTTTTCTTTGTCAATAGCCGTTGGATTCGCAAATATCTGTAATTTTCTAGGAGGAATTATCATGTCAGCAGTGAAAAAGATCGCAATTCTTACGAGCGGAGGAGACTCCCAGGGCATGAACGCTGCAGTGCGGGCCGTCGTGCGCAGCGGATTGTTTTACGGGCTTGAGGTTTACGGTATTCAGCGCGGCTACCAAGGTCTGTTGAACAACGACATCTTCGCGATGGATATCCGCAGTGTGGGCGACATTATCCAACGCGGCGGCACGATTCTGCAGTCGGCGCGGTGCCTGGAGTTCAAGACGCCGGAAGGACAGCAGAAAGGGGCGCAAATTTTGCGTGACCGCGGCATCGACGGACTGGTGGTTGTCGGCGGGGACGGATCCTATCAAGGGGCCGAAAAGCTGAGCAAGTTGGGCATCAAAACGATGGGCCTGCCGGGAACGATCGACAATGACATTTCCTTTACGGACTACACGATCGGCTTTGATACGGCCGTCAGCATCGTCGTCGACGCCGTCAACAAGCTGCGCGACACGATGTCCTCCCATGAGCGTGCGTCCGTCGTCGAAGTCATGGGCCGTCACTGCGGGGACATCGCGCTGCACGCCGGTTTGGCCGCTGGTGCCGAAACGATCCTTGTGCCGGAAGTTCCGTTTGATCTGAACGAAGTGGCCGATCGCATGAGACAAAACTTCGACAACGGCAAGCGGCACAGCATCGTCATCGTGGCCGAAGGCGTGGGCAAAGGCGATGACGTCGTGGAGGCGATCAAGAAGCGCCAGCCTTCCCTGGAACCGCGGGCAACGGTGCTGGGCCATATCCAACGCGGCGGTTCGCCGACTCCGTTCGACCGCAACCTGGCCAGCCGGCTTGGCGACTTCGCCGTTCGCAGCCTGATCGCGGGCGAATCGAACAAAGCCTGCGGCATGATCGGCGGCGAAATGGTGCTCACCGACATCGAGAAGGTCGTTGCCACGAAGAAGGAGTTTAATATGGAGTTGTACGAGCTGGCTTCGCGGTTGTCGCAATAAGGACAGGAAGCTTCTCAAACGTTATTATTGAGTAAAATAATACGCGCAAGTTATAAGCTGAGCCGGGGTTTCCCCGGCTCTTTTGTATAGCTGCATATCGGAGGAGCGGGAATAACGATCTTCGGGCCGCTCTTGTCCGCCGCTTGTCTTTTGAATGGACAGAAGGGTGACAAGCGGCTCCCAAATGCAGACGTAAACTCCCGGAGGGTTCGTTATTCTCTTTCCTTTACCATGCAGCGCAAGTCAAAAAAATCGAGCAAGGGTTTCCCTTGGCTCGATTTTTTGCATTTTGCCGTATAACATGGCTCAAATAGACCTATGAGAAGCGGATCTGCTGTAATAGGTTGAATCGGGCGCTGCGTCTTATTCTAACGGACAGGAGTGCCGTTATTTCGGAGAAAACGGGAGATTCTAGAACCTAACGGACACCAGAGGCCTTATTTGGCGTAAAAACACTGATTTTCAGTCTTTTTCGAGCAAATAAGAGCTCACCGGTCCGTTAGAATTTGAAACTCGGTTTTTTGGGGGCAATAAGGGCTCTCAGGTCCCTTAGCCCAAATGCGCTACGCTAATCTTGGCCAGTTGCCTGCTGAGAATCAAAATGTTGCGCTGCTTGACGGCGGTCGACCAGAAGAAGCGAATCATGTCCGGCACGGGAGCGGATCGTACCCAGCTTCGGGATATGTGACTCAAAGCGGTTCGCCGGCCTGAAGCTTTTGGCCGATTCTCCGCTGAATGACGACGAGGCGGCGCAACAGCAGGACGGCGGCGACGGCGAGCCCGGTGATGAGCCCGATCCAGTAGCCGTAAGGGCCTTGCGGCGTATAATTGGCGAGCACATACCCGAGCGGCAGCCCGATGATCCAATAGGCCAATAGCGAGATCCAGAAGCCCGGGTTAACGTCTTTGTATCCGCGCAGCACGCCCTGGGTAGGCGTGGCGATCGCATCCGACATTTGAAAGAAAATGGCGTAGATCAAAAAATGTTTGATCAGCGCGACGACTTCGGCATCACTGGAGTAAATTTCGGCCACGCTTTGGCGGAACAGCATCAGGAGGACGGCAGTAACAAGCGCCATCCCCGCGGCCGTGCCAACGCCCAAAGCGGCATATTGGCGGGCGTCCTTTAGGCGTGAGGCTCCGGTCTCGAAGCCGACCAAAATGGTCAGCGCAAGACAGATGCTTAACGGAATCATGTACAGTGTAGAAGCAAAGTTGTTGGCCGCTTGATGGGCAGCGATCGTAAGCGTGTCGAACCGGCTCATCAGCAAGGTGACGGCGGCAAACACCGCCGTTTCGAAGAAGATCGCGAAGCCGATCGGCACGCCGAGCTTGGTGAGCTCCCGCCATTTTTCGAGCGATACTTTATGCAGCTTGTGAAATACGCCGTAGGAAGCAAACGGCTCGCTGCGATGAACGATCCAGACGGCGATGAGAAAGATACACCAATACGTAAAGGCGCTGGCGATGCCCGACCCGATCCCCCCGAGCCGAGGAAAACCGCCGTGGCCGAAAATGAGCAGGTATCCGGCGCCGACATTGAGCGGCAAAGAGATCAAGGTAATGATCATCGATGTCCGGGTTTGCCCCAAAGCGTCGATAAAGGAGCGCAGCACGATGTATCCGAACAGCGGAACAATCCCGGTCGAGATGGCCACAAGAAAATAAAAAGCGACATGATGCACCTTCGGCTCGAGGTTCATCCCGTTCAGCAGGGGGGAGATCGCGAAGCCGCCGGCGAGGAGAACAACCAGGCTAACGGCGAACGCGAACCACAGCGCTTGAATCACATGGTATCCGACTTTGTCGCGCTTGCCGCTGCCCACCAATTGCGAAACGATGGGGGTGATGCCCATCAAAATCCCGCTAAGCCCCGTCTGTACCGGGACCCAAAGGCTGGACCCGATCGCGGTTCCGGCCAGGTCAGCGGGGCTCGCATGCCCCGACATCATCGTATCGAAAAAAGTCATTAAGGACATCGTCACCTGGGTCACTAAAATCGGAATAAGAATGCGAATAAATTGCCCGTATTTTTGTTTTAAGCTGTTTGTTTCTTTCATTAGTCCATACTCCATTTCCTGTGCCGGAAACCATGCCAAAACGCAAAAACGCCAAACCAAACCCGGGCGTTTGTGGCCCGGGTCCGGTTTGCTCGATGATCCCGGGCGCTTGTGGCCCGGGTTTGGTTGGATGGTTACCGTTAAATTCCCTATTATGTAGTCTGTCCGCAAAATCATGCAACATAACGTTTTTTATTTATAGGAAACGCCCTGTGTATAGCGGTTGGACGCGTTCCATAACAGGTATTCGTCGACGTTCATGTCGCGCAGCGCGCGGATTTGCTCTTCGACTTCAGGTTTGCCGTATTTGGTGTAATGGCCTTTCCCCAGCCAGCTTGCGGTAAAATCCTGTATCCACGGGCGCACGATCGGCTGCTCCTCAAGCGAGGCCAGTTTGTCCTGGGTATCCTTGATGGCCCCTTTGATCGTCTGATACGGCGCTTTGTCGGGATCTTTGGCGTTGAACCAGCCTGTCGTATAATGGCTTGGGTAGATCATCGGGCAGATGATGTTGACGTTGTCGGAAATTTTGACAAAATCCTGGCCGATGCCTTCTGCGGCCGGCACCGAAGCCGCATAGCCGAAAATGTCAACTGAGACGCGGATACCGAGCGGCTCCAACTGCTCTTTGGCGTATTTCACGAACGAGGATACGGCGTCCACGCGGCTCATCTCGGTTTTTTCATATTTTAACGAATCGGCCCTTTTCTCAAAACCTTCGGGGAAGCGCACGTAATCGAACTGGATTTCCTTGAATCCGAGTTTGGCTGCTTCCTTGGCGATTTCGATGTTGTAGTCCCATACCTCTTTGCTGTACGGGTTGACGAAGCTGTCGCCGCCTCCGTTGCTCCACACGGAGCCGTCTTTTTGCACAAACGAATATTCCGGATGTTTTTTGGCCAAAATCGTATCCTTGAACACAACAATTCGGGCGATCGGGTAAATGTCGTGTTTTTCCAGCCGGTCCATTAAAGCGTCGATGTCGCGAATAAACGGCTGGGCTTTCCCCAGCTTGTTCAACTCGGGGTTTTTCGTTTTGTAAGTGATGTAGCCGGTATCATCTTTAATGTCGATGACCATGGCGTTTAGATCCGTCTTATCGACGAGGTCGACCAGCTCGCTCATACGCGAGCCTCCCGCGCTGTACGCCGTGACGTAAATCCCCTTCACTTTGGGAGCCTCCCCCAGCGTAACGCGCTTCAGATCGGCAGGCGTTAACGGATCGTCGATCCGGCCTGCGGCCAGATTGGCGGCCATCGTTTGCATGACGGATGGAAGGATGGACTCCGAGTTGCCGTTCCCCGCGGCTTGATCCGTCGCCGGCTGCGCGCCTCCATTCCCCATACTCAAGGCTAGAAGCAGCACCGTCCAGATGATATTCATTTTCAAATTCCTCTCCCTTGTATGCACTCGCTTTTGATTATATCGGAAGGAAGATCCCCAGAAAGAACAGGATTGTCACAATTGGAAATATTTTTAAAAGTTTCATAGATTATCGCTTAAAAAAGGCCGCTTCTCTTGCCGGAGCAAAAGAAACGACCGGGTGTTACGGTTATCGCTTTGTTAATGAAGCAAAGCCGGATTTTGGTGCTCGCAGATGCTGAATTGGATGATCTCCAGCGCGTCCTGCGGTTCCAAGATGGTCATGCCATCCCGGAGGACAATCATCGAATCGAGTTCCTTCTGCTTCAAAAAAGGCCGCATGTCAGGGAACCACTTCATGACGATTTGTTCCAGTTTTACCGTTTCCATTTCCACATTCATCACCCTTTCCACTTAAGAAATATTCACCTCGGAATGTTTCTAAATCGGAAAAGCACAGAGCCTGTGAAAGCAGGTAAAGCTGATATTTATGGAATTGACAAGGAACCGCTTAATTCATTATAACAAATAAACCGGCGCTTGAAAACGGAGGATCGTTTAATCAAATGCCGTTATCTTCGGCGGAACGATCCCATCACACCGACGGTCTCCACGATATTGACGAACGCCTGCGAATCGGTTTGTTTGATGATTTCCCGCAGCTCGGTCAGTTCGTATCTCGTCGTCACCGTCATCAGCATATCTTTTTCCTTATGGGTAAAAGCACCTTCGGTTCTGATCTTTGTCACTCCCCGGGGCAGAGTTAGCAGACGCTGCACCATCGCATCGGTTTTGTCAGTCACGATAAACAAGGTGATTTTAATGTGGCTGACGTGAATGAGATCGACGACCTTGCCGGAAATGTAAATCGAAATCATGGAGGCTAGCGCGAGATCCCAGTTCCCCTCCAAATATCCCATCGCCAGAATGACGCTGGCGTTCAGGCCGACCAGCACGTTGCCTACCGGAAAATCGCGATACCGGGTGATGATCGAGCCGATGATATCGAACCCTCCGGACGATCCGCCTACCCGAAAAGAAATCCCGCTGCCGAGCCCCACAAGCACGCCGCCGAATACGGCGGAAATCAGCGTGTCGGAAGCGAGCAGCTTGTCCGGCGTCGGGATGAGTGAAATAAACCAGGTGGCTCCTGCTACTGACAGGATGCTTAGGCCGACGAAACGTCTGCCGAGCAAAAACCAGCCGGAGATCAGAATCGGCGCGTTGTAGGCCAGGTACATCGTGCTGATGCTTAGGGGCGAGAAATAAGCGGTAAGCATGGCCAAACCGGATACCCCGCCACTCAGCAGGTGAAGCGGAACGAGAAACAAATTAAAGCCTGCGGCGATCAGAAGCGCTCCAAGCAAAATGACTGCGACATTTCGAACCTCTTTAACCATGGATCTTCACCTCATAAATATATAGAAGTATCCCAACCTGCTTGCTGGTGTTCCGTTTATGTTTTGTGCTATAATGTTTTAGATATTCTTGAGTAGGGACCATTTTCCGTTTTCGACGATAGAGCGATGAGTAAAATTTCAGGCTGATTGGACAGTCTATAAACGTTTAAACGCTACTTAAGAATACAGTTAAGCTGGTGGTAATGTCCACTATATAGAAGGAGTAGAACAATTTGAGCACATTTACAGAATTCGGCCTAGAGCCTAAAGTATTACAAGCCATAACAGAACTCGGCTTCGAGGAAGCGACGCCGATTCAGGCGAAGTCGATTCCGATCGCTTTGACCGGACGTGATTTAATCGGACAAGCCCAAACAGGTACAGGGAAAACAGCGGCATTTGGCCTTCCGTTGATCCAAAAAATTGCGAAGGAAGAAGACCGCATCGTAGCCCTGGTCATGGCGCCGACCCGTGAACTCGCCATTCAGGTCGCCGAGGAAATCGGCAAGCTTTCCCGCTTCAAAGGCATACGCTCCCTTCCGATCTACGGCGGACAAGATATCGTACGCCAAATTCGCGCTTTGAAGAAGAAACCCCAAATTATTATCGGTACGCCGGGCCGTTTGCTTGACCACATTAACCGGAAAACGATCAAACTCGACGATGTGCAGACCGTCGTTCTCGATGAAGCGGATGAAATGCTCGATATGGGCTTCATGGACGACATTCAGTCGATCCTGAAGCTTGTGCCGGAAGAACGGCAGACGATGTTATTCTCGGCCACGATGCCGGCGAATATCCAAAAGCTGGCGCAGCAGTTCCTGAAAAATCCGGAGCATGTCTCCGTGATTCCGAAGCAGGTCAGCGCGCCGCTGATCGATCAGGCCTATATCGAAGTGCATGAGCGCCAGAAATTCGACGCTTTGACCCGCTTGCTGGATATGGAATCGCCGGAGCTGGCGATCGTGTTCGGCCGGACCAAACGCCGGGTTGACGAGCTGTCGGAAGCTTTGCAAAAACGCGGTTATTCCGCCGACGGGCTGCACGGCGACCTGTCGCAAAACCAGCGCGACAATGTGATGCGCAAATTCCGCGACGGCAGCATCGATGTGCTGGTGGCTACGGACGTAGCGGCACGGGGGCTTGACGTATCCGGCGTAACCCATGTCGTCAACTTCGACCTGCCGCAGGACCCGGAAAGTTATGTCCACCGGATCGGCCGGACCGGGCGGGCAGGCAAGGAAGGGGCTGCCTATTCGTTTGTGACGCCGCGTGAAATCGACCATCTCCATTTTATCGAGCGGATCACGCGCCACAAAATTACCCGCAAGCCTCTGCCGAGCATCGCCGAAGCGATCGAAGGCAAGCAGCGGATTACCGCGGAGCGTCTGCTGGAGCTCGTTGAAGCCGGCGAACTGAACGAATATAAAGGCATCGCCATTCAACTGCTGGAGCAATACGATTCGGTGAACCTGCTGGCGGCTGCATTCAAGCTGATTACCGGGGATAAAACGGAAAATTCGTCGATCGAATTAACGC
This sequence comes from Paenibacillus macerans, assembly GCF_023715465.1. GTDB lineage: Bacteria > Bacillota > Bacilli > Paenibacillales > Paenibacillaceae > Fontibacillus > Fontibacillus macerans_A. The sequence goes on along the minus strand of NZ_JAMBOE010000003.1, from coordinate 604,726 downwards.
CGGAAGAACCGATCCGGGTAAAACGCCGCAATCCGGACATCCGGTCCAGCGGGCGCAAGCCTTCGGGATACGGCAGCCGTGGCGGAGGGTACCGTAGGGACAACCGCGAGGGCGGCAGCCGCGGCGGTTATGGTGGTTCCAAAGGCGGCTACAGCCGGGACGGCGGGCGCGACTCCAATCGTTCCTCCGACCGCAAGCCCCGCTCCGGCGGCGACCGCAGACCTTCCAAGTATGGTGAAAACAAATCTTTTGACAATTGATGCATTCCAGCTCCGGAAACGGACAAAACAAAGAAGACGGAGACAAACTCCGTCTTCTTTGTTTTGCACTGTGCTTTGATTTAGATGAAAAGCGAACGGCTCACAATAACGAGCAGAATAAACAATACCAAAATCACACCTGTGGAAGTAAAGAAACCTCCTCCAAAACCAGCGGACATGGGAAAACCTCCTTTAAAGATTTGGGATGTTTGTGATGCATGGTATATATTATGGCAAAGCCCGTGGTTGAGATTAGACGATGACCTATTATCGTCAAATTAGGCGCTGGAATGGGATGGACGAATCATGTATAGTTAAGATAGACGGAACCAAACTATGCTCGAGAGGAGATTTTTGCTTGGAATATAAAGGTTTTATGGGCGGTTTTTATAAAATTACCGAATGGATTATGAGAATCTCAGGCAGCAATCTGCTGTGGCTGCTGTGTTCATCTCCATTTTTGTTTTTCCTGCTGACGAAGCTATTGCTGCTGCAAAGCCCCGGCGCGCCCCAGGAAAACCTGACGTTATGGGCGATGGGGATATTGGCACCGTTTACATTGTTTCCCGCCACGGCCGCGTTGTTTTCGGTGACGCGGAAATGGGTGATGGGCGAGGCCGATTTGAGCATCATCAAGGTGTATTTCAAAGGATACAAAGAAAATTACAAGCAAAGCATGCTGGGCGGTATATTCTATACGCTATTGATCGTGATCATGTACGTGGATTACACGGTATACATGACTCAAATCAGCAATATGCAAATTATCGGCATGATCATGCTGTTTTTGTTATTTCTGCTGCTGCTGTCCCTGTTCAACTTTTTCTCCCTGGTGGCGCATTACCATTTGGGCGCATTCCAACTGATCAAAAACGCGATTTTGTTTACGATCATCCGCCCGTTTCGCACGTTGTCTACGCTGATCTGCGTGGTGGTGTTGGGAGTTTTGACGATGCGCTTTACGTGGCTGATCTTGTTCGGCTTCGGCAGCTTGGCCGCGCTGGTCGCTTTCTACAATTTCTACATTGCCTATAATAAGATCCAGGAGAAAGTGGAAAAAATGCGTGAGGCGGAAGAGGAATCAAACGGTATAAACTTGTCCAAAACCGATGACGATTTGGAGCTGAATCTGCCGGCGGGAGAAGACAAGGAGAAGGACTGAGCGAACTGTTTACATTTCGTTTATGAAGCACTATAATAGGTTTACGTCCTGCGATGTGCGTTGCGGTTCCATGTTGTTTTGAACCAATGACAATGTCTCGGGAGACCTATATTGCGGCGTGGCTGAAAGGCCCTATCCATTGGATGCGGGGACTTCAAAAACGACGTTGCGGTCACCCACCTGCGGGTGCAGGTTCGAGACTGTGAAACCGGACGGCATAGGCGGGTCCTACATACGAAATGAGAACGGCACCTTGTCCTCTTTTGAACAAAAGGGACTAGGTGCTTTTTTTGTTCGCGGGTCATGCTGCAGGCTCGCTTTTGTTTGTCTTCCAACAATGTTAAACTATAATAAAGAAAACGCATACCCTACAGGTTTTTAAGGATCGTGAAGGAGGAAAAACAGTTGTCATTGAAGCGAACGTTGACGGGAATATTCCGGAGCCAGGAAGGAACGAGCGATCGCGCGAAGGTGCCCGAACTGAAAACGAGATATTACCAGCTTTCGAAAGAGAAGCTCTGGGAGGAGGTGTCCTCCACACTCAAAAAAATCCCGGGGTACAAGGTGCTGCACGAGGTGCAGAATGTCGGCGAAATTACGCTGGAGAAACGCACCGCCTTGGGAAGAACGATGGACATTACGGTGTCGATCGTCGGCACGGGGCCGGTCCGGAGCGCGGTGGACATTTATTCCGCGACGCGCGGGTCGCTGGGCGATTTGGGGGCAAACTACCGAACGATTTTACATTTGTTTTCCGTTTTGGACAAGAAGCTGTCCGCATATAAAACGTCCTCATCTACATAACCCGCGCATATCGTTCCAAGTTTGCCGAAACGGAACGCAGAAGCTCCGATGATGCGCCGCCATTCATTAAAAAAAGCGAGCAGGGAGTTCTCTCTCCTACTCGCTTTTCGTTTTGACACGGGTTTAGGACAGCAATGCTTTGACGGCCGCTACCGGCTTGTCGTAATCGGGATGCTCGGTCATTTCGCCCAGCACTTGAACGTATTGGATTTTGTTCTCCTTATCCACTACGAACACGGCGCGCATATCCAGGGCAAACTCTTTGATGAGAACGCCGTATGCTTTACCGAAGGAATTGTCTTTGTAATCGGACAACGTAACGACGCGGTCAACGCCGGCGGCACCGCACCAGCGGGCTTGGGCGAAAGGAAGATCCGCGCTGACGGTCAGCACAACGACATCGTCGCCCAGACCGGAGGCTTCCTCGTTAAAGCGGCGGGTTTGCGCGTCGCATACGCCCGTATCCAGAGAAGGAACGACGCTGATCAGCTTGATTTTGCCGGCATAGTCCTGAAGGGTTGCTTCCTCCAACAGATTTTTATTCAAGCGGAAGTCTGGGGCCGTGTCGCCAACCTTGAGCTCCGGTCCGACCAGGGTGAGCGGGTTGCCTTTGAATGTAGCTACGTTTGCACGTTCTTGCGCCATGTACATTTCCTCCTAAACAGATGGATTTATTCATTCAAAATTAATTATAATCTTTTTAAAAAGAAAATGTCCAACAACAGGAAAAAAAGAATGCAAAGGATGGATCCGATGATTTTTATCCGCTATGAAAACTGGAGAAGTTATATCCGGTATTATCCCGTGACTTGTTTGTTATTGGCCGCGAACATCATTATGTTTCTCGTTCTGACCGTTAACGGGGGTTCGCTAAACACCGATACGCTGCTGAAATATGGCGCGATAGCCAATTTTGGACCGTTTGAACACGAGTGGTGGCGGATGTTCACGGCGATGTTCCTGCATATGGGCTTCAGCCATTTATTTTCCAACAGCTTTGCGATTCTTGTGTTTGCTCCGCCACTGGAGCGGCTGCTCGGTCACTGGCGGTACGCGCTGCTGTATCTTGGCAGCGGCATCGTCGGCAATCTGCTCAGCTTTGGGATGTATCAGCAATCGGGGGAGCTGCACCTTTCCGCCGGCGCTTCAGGCGCCGTCTACGGGGTGTATGGGGCGTTTCTGTACATCGCCCTGCTCCAGCGTCATCTGATGGACGAAAGCTCGCGCAAGACGCTTTACAGCTTGCTGATCATCGGTGTCGTTTTTTCGCTGGTGGCCTCCCAAATCAACTGGATGGCGCATTTCGGCGGGCTTATCGGAGGCTTTTTCATCTATGGATTGATTATCCGAATGTTAAAACGGCGTTGAACCGGGGGCAAGTAAATGGTACATTTATGTTAAAAAGCCTTATTTTTTAAAAGCCCTAATTCGGATTATCAGCGGATGCGAAATGGAGCGATCAGAACTCGTGGAATTAAGACAATTGCAATATTTTGTGAAAGTGGCCAGAAAAGAACATGTCACACAGGCGGCCGAAGAGCTGCATGTGGCGCAATCTGCCGTGAGCCGGCAAATCCATCAGCTTGAGCAGGAACTGGGCGTCAATCTGTTTATGCAAAAGGGGAGAAACCTGCATTTGACGGCCGTCGGGCAGCTGTTCTGCAGCCGGGTGGAAACGATTCTGAAGGATTTGGACCGGGCGGTGAACGAGGTTCACGAGTTTATCGATCCGGAACAAGGGGAGATCCGGCTCGGATTTCCGAATAGCTTGGGCATTCACATCATTCCCAGCGTTGTGGCGGAATTCCGCAAGCTGTATCCCAACGTGAAATTTCGTTTCCGCCAGGGAACCTATCCCACGTTAATCCGTGACGTCGTATCGGGAGAAGTGGATCTGGCTTTTATTTCTCCGTTCCCGGAGAATCACGATCAAGTAACGGGCAACGTGGTGCTGACCGAGGATTTGGTGGCGATTTTGCCGCCGGGCCATCCTTTGGCCGAGGAGCAAAGCATCAAGCTAAGCCAGCTGAAAGACGAGAAATTTATTTTGTTCAGCAAAGGGTATTCCCTGCGGCCGATCGTTTGGCATGCCTGCCTGGAAGCGGGATTTACGCCGAAGATCGCCTTTGAAGGGGAGGAGACCGATACAATCCGGGGGCTGGTGGCCGCCGGCATGGGTGTCAGTCTGCTGCCTGAGACGGCGCTGTTTCAAAGCTTTACCCTTCAGCCCAGCCGGGTGCGGATTTCCGAGCCTAAGGTGACGCGAACGATCGGACTTATCCATAGGATGGATGAAAAGCTGCCGCTGGTGGCCCAGTCGTTCCGGGTGTTTTTGCTGGAATATTTCGGACTGCAGGTCGATACGCCGCCGGCCCAATAGCGGGTACTGTAATTTTTGCCGGAATAGAATAAAACGCAGGCGGCCGGGGCATCATCCCCGGCCGCCTGCGTTTGCTTCGTGTAAATATCAAACTCAATTATTCTCGGTTGCTGCCGACAAACATCAAAATATAACGGAGCAACTCGAGAATAGAAATCAGTGCGGCAGCGACGTAGGTCAGAGCAGCGGCGTTCAATACTTTGGCTACCCCGCGTGTTTCATCGTGCGTAATGAAACCTTGCTGCACCATGATTTTCCGGGCCCGGTTGCTGGCGTTGAACTCGACCGGAAGCGTAACGATCTGGAACAGAACCGCAGCCGAGAAGAAAATAATCCCGAGACCGATCAGGTTCAAGGCTCCAAATATAAAGCCGGCGAGCAACAGAAAAGGCGCAATCCCCGAAGCGAAGTTAACGACAGGGAACATCCGGTGGCGCAACACCAGCATCGGATATTTCTGCTTGTGCTGAATCGCGTGGCCCACTTCGTGGCAAGCCACCGCCACCGCCGAGATCGATCTTTCATAATATACGGGTTCCGACAAGCGGACGACGCGGTGAATTGGATCGTAATGGTCGGACAGGGCGCCGGGGACCGGTTCGATCGGCACATCGTACAGTCCATTGGCGTCCAGCATCCGTCTGGCGGCGTCATGTCCGGTCAAGCCGTACATGTTGGCAACCTGCGTGTATTTGTTGAAGGTGCCTTTGACTCGAAATTGCGCCCATAGAGACAGGCCAAACGCGAGCAGAATCGGAATCAGCATAACGTCTGAATACATACATCATTCCTCCATATACGATTAAAGTTGCTCGTTGATGAATCAGAGGTTTCCTGCTGCAGGCAATTATACGTTATGAAAAGGGGCCGTGATTGATCAGGAACCGGAGCGCTTCCATGCAGGCGAGGCTTTGCGGCATCAGGTGCGCGAAAGCGCGTTTCACCTGATTCGGCTGCAGATTGGAGATCAAGGGCTCCAATTCTTTAACCTCTCTTTCCAACTGCTGCAGGTGAATTTGCAGCGAACTCAGCTTCTCGGACACCTGTTCCTCGTGCGTGACGCGATCCCACTGCTCCAGCTTTTCATGGATTTCTTCCAACGTATATTTCTCCTGCTTCATTTGATTAATACGTTCCAGTCTGGTCAAGGTTTCAGCGCTGTATAAACGGTAATTTTTCTGCGTTCGTTTCTCCGGGAAAATCAGCCCGAGCTTGGTATAATAATCGATCGTGCGCTCGCTGACATTGGCCGCCTTGGCCAGTTCCCCGATCCGGTACAATTTCTTTACTCCAATATGATCACCTCTCCCGCCTATCCAATGCTTATATTTATATCTTATTCATATTTATGATACCGATCAACAAGCGTACAGTCAAACGTCATACTTTATTTTTTATAGTAGCCTTGGCTAAACAGGACTCCTCGGTGGTTGACCGGCGGCTTTATTTTTTTGGCAAGATAAAGAGATTCCAGCCTACCGAAGCAAATGTCATATGAAAAACGCGTCTATAAACATAACATTTTATGTTAGATTAAATGCAATTAATCAACTTTTTTCAAAAAACTATTGTCATTTCTGCTTCTTTAGTCTTATAATCACTTTAATAATTCATTTTGTGTTAGGAAACATGACATTAGGGGAGTGTGTAAGATGAAAAAGAAATGGCTCTATGGTTTATTGGCAGCAGCGGCAGTATTTGCATTTCCGGTTTCGGCTTATGCAGCGGAAGGGGAGGTTACCGCATCGGTGCTTGAGCTGGGCCTGAACTCATTGTTTGTTTTCGTCGCGGCGATGTTGGTATTTTTCATGCAAGCCGGGTTCGCCTTGCTGGAGGCAGGCACGGTACGGATGAAGAATGCCGGGCACGTGGCCGGTAAAACGGTGCTGACGCTGGGCATTGCCGTAATTGCCTGGTGGCTGCTCGGTTTCGGCTTCGCTTTTGGCGACGGCAACAGCTTCCTCGGTACGACCGGGTTTATGTTCGGCGGCGCTGGGGATATTGGTTCCTTTAGTGTTTTTGCCGAAAACGGCGTACCGCTTAACCTGAACTTCTTGTTCCAAATGGCCTTTGCGGCCGTCTCGCTGGCCATCGCTTGCGGCGGCATGGCGGAACGCGCCAAGCTTAGCGTATATATCGTATTCGGAACGATCTTTATTGTCATTATTTATCCGATCGTGGCTCACTGGGTGTGGGGCGGCGGTTGGCTCGGCAATTTGGGCATGCAGGATTACGCGGGTTCGACCGTTGTCCACCTGACTGGCGCAACGGCGGCGCTGGCGGCAACGATTTTGCTTAAACCTCGTCTTGGCAAATACAACAGAGACGGCAAACCGAACAACATTCCGGGTCACAACCAAGTATTGACGGTTCTCGGCGTTATCATTTTGTGGATCGGCTGGTTCGGCTTTAACCCAGGCAGCGCTTTGACGCCGCTGAACGATGGATTTTTCGGTTATGTCCTGATGACGACGAACCTGGCCGCTGCGGCCGGCGCGGTTGCCGCGTTGCTTATCTCCTGGGCGGTTATGGGCAAATCCGACATTCCAAGCATGCTGAATGGGGTGCTGGCCGCACTCGTTGCGATCACCGGTTCTTGCGCTTTTGTCGATACTTGGGCTTCGGTCGTGATCGGCGCTGTCGCCGGGATCGTGACGTTCTTCACTGGAAGATGGCTCGAGCGCGCTGGGATAGACGATCCGATCTTCGCCGCCTCCGTGCACGGGATCGCCGGGGTGTGGGGCGCGATTTCCACGGGGCTGTTCGCAACGCCTGAGCTTGTAGAGAAGACCGGAGTAGGTGCGCCTGGCTTGCTTTACGGCGGCGGATTCGGACAATTGGGAGTACAGATCCTTGGGGTTATCGGCACGTTCGCGTTTGTTCTGGTTCTTTCCTTCCTGATTCTTGGCGCCATGAAGTGGCTGATGGGTCTGCGTGTTACCGAAGAAGAGGAAACGATGGGCCTAGATATCAGCGAACACGGCACTTACGGTTATCCTGAACAAATGAATCTGCTGAACAAAAATACTTCTTCCGGTGTTCCGGCTGAATAATAATAATGTGAGTTCAAATCGTGATCAAAAGATGACTTTTTGAACTACCTCTATAAAGTTTGGAGATCCGGGAACAGGAAGGGAGATGGGGGCCCATGAGCCACGAAACGGCCATGAACAACGGCGGTTTGCAAGCGATCCGGTCGGCTTCTTCTCCCGGATTGCTCAGGTCGGTCAGGATCGAGGAGCAGAATGTGTTGCATGGCCGGTTCGCCTCGATGCCGATCCTGGAATGGAACCGCGCGGTTGGGGAAATGCATGACGCCGTCATGGGGCAGGCTTGCCAGTTATGCGAAGAGATGTTGCGCCAGGAGGGCTTCGGCCCTCCTCCTTCACATTATGCCTTCGTCGCATTCGGAAGCGCCGGACGAGCGGAGCAGACGCTGTGGAGCGATCAGGACAACGGCCTGATTTACGGGGACGGCGATGAAGCGGAAAACGCCGCTTATTTTGAAGCGTTCGGGAACAAGCTCTCGCAAGTTTTGGAGCAGGTTGGTTATCCTCCGTGCCCGGGCAATGTGATGCTGTCGAATCCGTTGTGGCGGGGCGACTTGAGCCGTTGGGAGAGGCAGTTCATGGAGTGGCGCGAAGCGCTTGGGTGGGAGCATGTACGCTATCTGATGATCGCTTCGGATATGCGCCATATTTATGGGGACCAGGTGCTGTCCGGCGTTTTGCGCAAAACGATGAAGCGGGTGATGGAGCTTGATCAAGGGACCGAGCGGGACGTGATCGCCGCGGTTTTGCGCAATACGGTACGCCATAAAGCGGCGCTCAACATCCTCGGGCAGGTGATTACCGAACCGGCCGGCGAGCATGCCGGAGATTTTGACGTGAAATACGGCCTTTATATTCCGATCGTAAACGCGGTGCGTTATTTTGCCCTGCAATATGGGATCGAGACTTCCTCGACTTGGGAAAGGATTTCACAGCTGTACCAGCTTGAAGCGGTTCCGGCCCGGTGGCTGGAATCGTGCCGGAAAGCTTTTGCCACCGCGGTCAAATTCCGCTCCATCGTTCCGCCAAAGCTCGAAGACGGGATGCTGACCGGTACCCATTATTTGCCGCAAGCGATGATTAAGCAAAAAGAGCTTCGGCGCGAGCTGCGGGAATCTCTCAGCACAGTCCGGCTGATGTATCGGACGTTGCAGAGACAGCATCGGTACGCAGAAAGGAAATGGCTATGAAAGAACCTATGAAAGGAAACGGCGGTTTTTGGGATGCGTTAAAGGCCGGCGGAGTGCCTAGAATCGCTTCGATGCTTGGGGCTCCCAGCGCGCAGCAAATCGCGTTTGTCCGTTCGCTGACCAAAGGGCAGCGGCGGCCGGAGACGCTCCACGTTCCGCTTTCCGAACTAAAAACAGCGGTCTTTGATCTGGAGACTACGGGATTTCATTATCATTACGGCGATGAAATCCTGTCCTTCGGGGCCGTCAAAGTGGAAGGGGAGGACATTAGCGAAGAAGTCTACTATTCCCTGGCCAAACCGGCCTGCACGATCCCGGAGCGAATCAGCGAACTGACCGGAATTACGCCAGAAATGGTTCGGGATGCGCCGGCTCTGCTCGAAGCGCTGCGCGAGTTTATGGCGTTTGTGGACGACCGGGTGCTGGTTGCGCACGGAAGCGCCCATGATAAAGCTTTTCTCGATGTGGCACTGTGGAAAACGTCCAAGGCTCATCTGGGTCACCGGGTGCTCGATACGATGATGATTGCGCGCAAGCTGGAGCCGGACCGCCCGATTTCCGGGCTGGATGACTGGCTGAAGGTATGCGGGATTCCCATTACGCGGCGCCATCACGCCTTGGAAGACGCCAAAATGACGGCGCAGCTGTGGACAGTGTTGGTCGGCCGCCTGAAGGACCGGGGGGTCATCACGTTAGGTGATCTGTACACGTTCTTGAGCAAAACTTGATGATAAGGAAGAGTTGATTACTAAGTATAGCTTCCTTATATCGCAAGAAAAACCCGCCGGAGGAATGCTGGCTATATTAGTTCCGGCATGCGGTCCCTTGATGTGCAAACCGGCAGCCTCTGCCGAAAATAGCGGTAATTTATGGCGTTATTTTGAGATTTACCCCCTCTTACGCAAAATAGCGGAAATTTTTACCGTTATTTGGGGATTGTGCTTAGAAAAAGCGGCTGTTTGGCCCTATCTGTTTAAAATAGAGGTAAAAAATTCCTCTATTTTGATTTCATCCCCTTTTTGATGAAAATAAGGCCCATTTTTACCGTTATTTCTACCGCTCTGGGTTTAGACTAATCAAGGCCTGTCTTCCTACGGATGCGTGTTGCAGCGCAAAGCGGCCGTCCGCTTCGCGCACAATAGAATATGCGTTTAAACTCCAGCCGTCCGGTTTGCCGGGCGGCTTCTCGTCTCCCGCAGGCGAGCCGATGAAGTAGAGCCGGATTTGGGCGGCGAAATGCTGCAGCTGCTTTAAATCCTCCGGTGAAGGTACAGGTTTTGAAGTAGGGTGGGTGTGAAAAATGCCGACCAGTGCCGGGTCAAAGCAACTGCGCACCCATTCAGCGGGGGCTAATTCGAACCGGTGCAGCGGGGCAGGCGACGTATTGGCTACCGGGAGGTAGCTGGTGATGACCTTGACCGCGGAATCCGCGTTTGTGCCGAACAGAAGCCCGCAGCCTTCCTCGGGGTAACAGTCCCGTCCATGTTCTAGCATCTGCCTCCGTATGTCAGCCGGTAAAATCCATTTATTCTCCACGCTTGCCCACTCGCTTTCCATGGCCTGCCGCACCAGGCTGTTTCGAATATTGTAACAAATCGCAAAAAAAGGGTACAATAGCGTAAAAAGAAGGCTATATAGGTTGAACAAATGAACTAGTGATTGCGCGGATAGGGGCAGACGGGTGAAATGTTCTTAAATAATAGCCGGAAAAGGAAGAACAGGATGAAACGAAACCGATGGATTTTGTCCGGGGTTCTGGTTGTGTTGCTGGTGCTTGTTCTGTTGGACCGGGGCACCCAGGAGGGCTGGCGGTCGATCTTTAAAGGGGCCGGTTCCGAGGCGGCTGCCGGGAAGGACGGGCAATCGCTCACAGCCATGGCTGCGGCAGGAGCGCCGAAGCCGGGTACGCCGTCTCCGTCTTTTTCGTTGACGGGGCTCGATGGAAAGCGGTATGACGTCGGCGGCAAACGGGATAAACCGCTGCTTCTCAACTTTTGGGCTTCCTGGTGCGATCCTTGCAAGGAAGAGGCGCCTGAGCTGGTCAAACTTGCGGATAAATACAAGGATTCGCTTGACGTATACGGGATAAACGTGACGTTTTATGATAAGCTGGACGATGCGAAGGCGTTTGTCAAAAACTACGGATATACTTTCCCCGTTTTGCTGGATGAGAAAGAGAAGGTATACAGCCAATTTAACGGCGTTGCTTTTCCCACCAATGTGCTGATCGACGAAAACGGCATTATTCAGGATGTCATCCTCGGCGTCATTTCTCCGGAAGAGCTGGAGGAGAAAATTAAAAAGCTGCTGTAAAGCAGGGATTGGCCAGCAAAAAAGCGCGGGCGGCAGGAGAGAAGTCTCCTGCTCCCCGCGCTTTACGTTTATTGATTCACCAAACCCGTGCCGGCGGCATACGGGATTTCTGCGTAGTCCTCGCTTTTCGTCAGCCCCAGCAGGGCATACCGGATACTGTCGACCAGCGCTTCCCAACTCGCTTCGATTACGTTGCTCGAAACGCCGACGGTGTTCCAGGAATTGGTGAAATCCTTGGATTCGATCAATACGCGCACCTTGGAGGCGGTGGCGTCTTTGTCGTCGAGCACACGGACTTTGTAGTCCGACAAATGCATATCCTTTAATCCCGGATAATACGAAATCAGCGCTTTGCGCAGCGCATTGTCGAGCGCATTGACCGGGCCGTTGCCTTCGGCGGCCGTATAGACGCTCGCGCCGTCGATGTTCAGCTTGACAAAAGCTTCGGACACAACCGGTCTGTCGGCCGTTTTTTCCACCAGCATTTTAAAAGATTCGAACACGAACAGTTCCTTGAGTTCACCGTTCGCCTGGCGCAGCAGCAGTTCGAGGGAGGCGTCGGCCCCTTCGAATTGATAACCTTGGTGCTCCAGGTCCTTGATTTTGCTGATTACCGCCCGCGTGCTCTCGTTTTCCGGATCAAAGTCGATGCCCATTTCCTGCGCCTTGGACACGATGTTGCTTTGGCCGGCAAGCTCGGAGACGAGCACGCGCTGGCGGTTGCCGACCAGTTCCGGTGCGATGTGCTCGTACGTCCGGGAATCGCGAAGGATCGCCGATACGTGGATGCCGCCCTTATGCGCAAATGCGGCCGTGCCGACGTATGGCTGATTCACCGGCATATGCACATTGGCGATTTCGCTAATGTAGCGCGCCGTATTAGTTAGCTGCTTAAGCTGCTCCGGTTCGAGAACCTGGTAGCCCAGCTTGAGTTGCAAATTCGGGATGATCGAACATAAATTGGCGTTGCCGCAGCGTTCGCCGTATCCGTTCATCGTCCCTTGAATTTGCGTGGCCCCTGCCCGCACCGCGCTGAGGGAATTGGCTACCGCCAGCTCGCAGTCGTTATGGGTATGAATGCCGAGCTGGGAGCCGGTGATCGCACCGGCCAGCACGCTGACGATATCATGCACCTCATGCGGCATCGTTCCGCCGTTCGTATCGCACATGACCAGCCAGTCGGCGCCGGCTTCCTCCGCTTTGCGCATCACGGACAAGGCGTATTCCGGGTTCTTTTTGTAGCCGTCAAAAAAATGCTCGGCGTCGAAAATAACCTCCAGCCCTTGACGTTTCAAATACGCGATAGAATCGTAGATCATCGCTAAGTTTTCCTCCAGCGTCGTTTGCAGCGCGGTATGAACGTGAAAATCCCAAGATTTGCCCACCAGCGTTACCGCCTGCACGCCGGACTCAATCATGCGGTTCAAATTGGCATCATGTTCGGCCAAGCTGTCCTTCCGGCGCGTGCTGCCAAAAGCGGTGATTTTTGCCTGAAGCTTAAGCTCCTTGACCCGCTTGAAAAACTCGATGTCTTTGCTGTTGCTGCCCGGAATGCCACCTTCAATATAATGGACACCCAGCTGATCCAGCTTCCTGGCGATCTTCAACTTGTCGTCCGCCGACAGGCTGATGCCTTCGCTTTGAGTGCCGTCGCGCAAGGTGGTGTCGAAGATGGATAAAGCCTTTGACATGATGGAAGTGTCCCCCTTTGGTTATCATGAAAATACAAGCACCGAGTGTATTAATTTCTAATTATAGCATCTGTTTTTTTAAATGTAACACGCTTTTTGCGAAATTGCATGGTCCAATATTGACCGGTATTCCTTGGGAAGGTATGCTGAGGGGGAGAATAACGAATGATAAATGAGGGAAGCAACGTGAAAAATGCCGCTGATTATTATCCCGCTCGGGGCAGAGTCATTCTTCATGTCGATATGAACGCCTTCTACTGTTCGGTGCATGAGGCGGAGGAGCCGGAAAAATACCGGAACCGTCCCACGGCCGTGGCCGGCAGCGTTGAGCTGCGCAAAGGCGTCATCGTCACCTGCTCCTACACGGCGCGGAAAAAGGGGATTTCCACCGGAATGACGGTCAGCCAGGGGCTAAAAAAATGTCCCGAGCTGCTCGTTATCCAGCCGGATTTTCATTTGTACCGCAAATATTCCCGGGCGTTCATGGACATCGCATACAAATATACGCCTTTGCTGCAGGCGATGTCGATCGACGAATGTTACCTGGATATTACCGGCTCCAAGCAGTTCGGCACGCCGCTGGAAATCGCGGCCCAAATCCAGCAGCGGATTAAAGACGAACTGGGCCTTCCGTGCAGCATCGGCGTTGCTCCCAATAAGCTGCTGGCGAAAATGGCCTCTGACATGAAGAAGCCAAATGGCATCACGGTGCTCCGAATCCGCGACGTTTCTCGCCTATTGTGGGACAGACCTTGCAACGAGTTGTTCGGCATCGGCCGCAAAACGGCGGAGAAGCTGAAGAAGATGCGGATCTACACGATTGGCCAACTGGCTGCCGCCGATGAAAACAAGCTGATTGACCGTTTCGGCGTGGCCGGAGCTTGGATGAAGCGGGCGGCGAACGGCATCGACGATTCTCCGGTGACTGACGAACGCGAGAAAAACAAATCGATCGGCCATACGACGACGCTGCCGGCGGACATCAGCCGGATGGAAGACGTGCAGCGGGTTATGCTGAATTTGGCCGATCAGGTCACCCGCAGATTGCGGCGGCAGCAGCTGATGGCACAAACGGTGCAAATCACAATCCGCACGCCGGATATGAAGACGATTACGCGTTCGCAAAGCCTTGAGACGGTAACGGAGCAGGCGGAGGAAATTTACCGCGAAGCCTGCGAGCTGTACCGCCGCCACTGGAGCGAGGATAAGCCAGTTCGCCTGCTTGGCATCACGCTGCAAAATCTGGTGCCCAAAGAGGAGGCCGCGCTGCAGCTTGATCTGTTCGACTACGAGCAGCAGCCGAAGAGGGAATCGCTCACGCGGGTGATGGACATGCTGCGCGACAAGTTCGGCGAAAACGCCGTTTTGACGGCGGGCATGCTGACCGACGACCCGTCGGCGCTGATTCGCGACCACAAAATTCGCGGCACCTCGCTGCAGACCGATTTTCTCCGGGAACAACGGGGAAATGATCCTGATTCTCGATTGGAATAATACGGAAAATGAATTGAAATTGCTTTCTATTTATATTATAGTGGTCATGGTGATATAAAGCAGCGGACTTGTACCGTTTATTCAGGAGGCAGATTAAAGATGGCAAAATATACTTGGGTTGAGAAAGATACTTGCATTGCATGCGGCGCATGCGGCGCTACCGCACCGGATATCTATGATTACGACGATGAAGGTTTGGCTGAAGTTATCTATGGTGAGGACAAGAACCGCGGCGTGACGGAAATCCCGGAAGATTTGTACGATGATCTTCAAGACGCTTGCGACGGCTGCCCGACCGACTCCATCAAAGTGGCGGATGAGCCGTTCAATAAAGAAGGTTAATTTCTGAAAGCGAGTTAAAACGGGCGACCTCACCGCAGCGGTGGGGTTTGTTTTTTTTACAGACAGTTTGAAGGAATGGTTTGGGTGGACAGGGGGCCGTGGGGAGTTTGAATGGTTCAACTGCAAAAGTGCATTCCAAATACTAGGGATCACCAGTTTTGGAGCGTCTGAAATGCAAAAGTGCATCTGATTATGAGCTTTTTGATAAAAAAGAGTTTTTTGACCGGAAATGAACTGTAGTTTTGCATTTGAACCCCCCTTTTCGAGGAGTTTCGACGAAAATCGCATGCACTTTTGCATTTCGTGCATTTCGTGGATTTCGTGCATTTCGTGGGAACTTCGCGGAAATAGGCAGGCTAGATCGGCCCCACGTGGAAACGGCAATATGTTCTAGTATAGTTGGAATATTTTATGATAACATAGTAACAAATTGATAAATGGGGTGTTGTTTTTTGATCGGACGCAGCGGTAACCCAACCTTAAGAAGCGATACGTTTGACAGGCCGGATTCTTTCTCCGGAATGAACGCGATGACCGTCGAGGGGACGGTAAACAAATCGTTTATCACTTTGGTCATTCTCCTCGGCAGCGCGTTCAGCGCATGGATGCTGTATTTTGACGGGATGAACGTGATTCCGATGGCGATCGGGGGAGCGATTGTCGGATTGATCCTGGCGCTGATCGTCAGCTTTGTGCCGAGAACGGCGCCGTATTTGGTCCCGGTTTACGCCATTGCCGAAGGGATGTTCCTGGGGGCCCTTTCAGCCCAATATGAAACGCTACAACATGGAATCACGCTGCAGGCGACTCTTTTGACCATGGGCGTGTTTGTAGCTTTGCTCATCGCCTACAAGACCCGGCTAATCAGAGCGACGGAGAAGTTCAAACTTGGGGTCATCGCCGCGACCGGGGGCGTGGCTCTCGTCTATTTGCTCAGCTTTATTCTCGGTTTGTTCGGAATTCAGGTTCCGTATCTTCACAGCAACGACTGGATTGGCATCGGCATCTCGGTCGTGATCGTCATCATCGCCGCCTTGAACCTGGTGCTGGATTTCGATTTTATCGAAGAGGGAGCACACCGGGGAGCACCGAAATTCATGGAATGGTACGGCGCGTTTGGCTTGATGGTCACGTTGGTATGGCTGTACCTGGAGATCCTTCGCCTGCTGGCGAAATTGGCCAGCCGGGATTAAGGAATTTTAAATCAAGCGACTATATAAGCTGAACCTAGAAAAGGCGGGAGTCAGGCAACTTATATAGTTCTAAAGCGCGGAAAAGCAGGACTTCCTGCTAACCGCGCTTTTTGCTTTTTCCGAAATGTCCCGGGAAATGATGAATCGATGTAGGTACTAAGTCGCAAAAATACACTTTTATCGCAAGTTCGGGTTAGAAACGCCATCCGTTTTGCCGATATAGTAATAATAGTAATAATAGTAATAGTTGATTGATGGAGGAACCGTATGGGGGATTCAGCCTACCTCAAAAAATTTGTGGAAGACCACCCGAAAAATAAAATGGCCTGGTATTTGCTGGGCAAGGAATACGAAGCGAGCGGCCAGACGGGCAAAGCGCGTTACTGCTATATTCAGGCGGGCGGCGTCTATGAAGCTTTTGAAGCGAGCAAAATTCCGGAGGATTTATGGATGGGCTACAAAGCCGATCTGCTGCAGGAGACGAAGCGCCGGGAGAAACGCGGCCGCTTTTTGCGCAAGTTGGGCATCGCTCTGCTGATCGCCCTGCTGGTGGTCGGGCTCCCTTCGGCATATGCGCCGGGAGAAAAGACGGCGGAATCTGCTACGGCAGGCATTCAGAACGAACTGGGAGCGGAGACGAACCCCGCTGTGCCGGATGCCAAGCCGGCCAAGCCGCCGGGCGAGAATCCGGGGAAAGCGGATGCGGCGGCGAACGCCGTCAAGGGGCCGGTATTTACCGCGCAAGGCTACGCCTTCGGCAAGCCGCAGGCCGGGGCCGAAGCGCTGAGCGGGCTGGTCGATTTGCAGCGCCGCACCGGCGCGCCGATTCTAAATGCCGCGGTGCTGGGCATGGAGCGGAAAGGCGATTATTTGCTCTGGACGGACGACATGCCGGTCGTTTATGAACTGGAGCAAAGTCCGAATCAAGGAACGACGACGATCCAATCCTACGACGCGGAAGCATGCCGCTGTACCCCGCCGGACGCCTCCGGCTTGCAGGCGGCGGCCGAGCGGTGGATTCCGTACCAGGAGTCGCTGGGCGTGCTTGCTTCGGCGATGCAGAGATACAAAGAGGGTACGGGGGGATGGCCGTCCAGTCTGGACGATTTGACCGGCCCTTTTCCGGACAATTGGCTTGCCGGCAGCGATCCTGTCATGGTCAAGGCTTTTGGGCCGCTGCTGAAGACGCTGCAAAACGCCGGTTCCGGCATGGCGGGACAGCAAGGCTCGGAATCGGACACGACAAAAGAAGGTCTGGCCCCGGAGGAACAACCGTATTTTAACGAGCCGTTTGAGATTATCGTGGATACGAAAGCACATGTGCTGGCCGTCGTCAGCGGAGATAAGCTGATCCGCAGCTATCCCGTCGGACTGGGCGGGGACAGGACGCCGGAAGGCTCTTTCGTCATTTCGGACAAAGTAATCAACCCGAACGGAAGAGACAACGGAGAGTTCGGCAGCCGCGGCATGCAGCTGTCGGATACGAACTACGCGATTCACGGGACGAACGATCCGGACAGCATCGGCAAAGACGAATCACTGGGCTGCATCCGCATGGGGAAAAAAGACGTGGAAGAACTGTTTGATCTCGCTCCAAAAGGAACGAAGGTGACGATCGGAAAGGGGATTTTGCCCGCTTTAGAAAGCGTCCCGAAAGAAAGATTCAAGCTCGGACACCGCCAGGATCAGACCAATCCCCATCGAGTATATCACTGGCTTGACTAAAAAAGCTTTAAGTTTACGTCAAAATCAAGAGGACGGTAGTTGCCACAATAAGCACCGCGGCGATGGAAATCGACCAGATGAGCGCTTTCTTGTTGACTTCGTCCTTTTTTTGCTGGAGTGTGGGTGGTACACGTTTGGTTGACAAATCACATTCCCTCCCTTTTATAGGTAGTTCAAAAAGTCAGCTTTTGATCACGAAGCAAGAACATGGAGCGTATTCGGCATCGAATCTTGAATTCAGCCGGGCCTTCCGGTACTCACGTACCCAAAACGTACGCTCCGCTCCTCAGTCCCTAGCTTCATCCAACCTTCTCGGTGCTGAAAACCTGACTTTTTGAACCCAAACTTTTACAACTGCTATATTCCTATTGTAATGGCTTTCATTTTAAAGTTCCATCACTTTGTAGCGGTTTTCACATGGCGCGAGGTTAAACTTTTCTTTTCGGCCGGAAACGGCTAAACTGTTTATAGAAAAAATGCACAGGAAACAGCGATCGGAGTGGACAAATAACGTGTTGTATCGGCTTTTGGGGAAACCCGTTTTTTTTCGGATGGATCCGGAAAATGCTCATCATCTAGTCATTAACAGTTTGCATAATGCGGCCAAAATACCGGGGGCCCTCACCCTCATGCGCGGTATGTACGGCGTTCCGGAAGTACCGGAGCTTGCCACGGATTTATTCGGAATTCATTTTCCTTCCCCGGTGGGACTCGCCGCCGGACTCGATAAAAACGCGGATGCGGTGGAGGGTTTTTCGGCCATTGGCTTCGGCTTTATGGAAGTGGGGACGGTGACGCCGGTCGGGCAGCCGGGCAACGACAGGCCGCGGCTGTTCAGACTTCCTCCGGAGGAAGCGCTGATCAACCGGATGGGCTTCAACAATCGCGGCGCGGAGGAGATGGCGGCAAGGCTAGGGGTGTTAAAACAGCGGCCGATTCCCGTCGCCGTGAACATCGGGAAAAACAAAACGACGCCCAATGAAGAGGCGTTTCGCGATTATGAAAAATGCGTTTCGGCGCTGTATCCGTATGCGGACTTTTTTGTCGTTAACATCAGTTCGCCAAACACGCCGGACTTGCGTAATCTGCAGCATGGCGACGAGTTGTCCGCGCTGCTTCAGGCGGTGACGAACCAGATGGCGGCGGAGGCAAAGAAACATGGCGCAAGCAAAGCGGTGCTGGTGAAAATTGCCCCTGACGTAAGCGACCGGGAGCTGGAGTATATGGTCGATACGATCGAGAAGAGCGGTGTTTCCGGCTTGATCGCCACGAATACGACTATTTCCAGAGAAGGGATTCACCATAAGAACGCCAAGGAGACCGGCGGGCTTAGCGGCAAGCCGCTGGCCGCCAGATCGACGGAAATCGTCTCCCGCGTTTATCGCCAAACGGGCGGCAGACTGCCGATTATCGGTTCGGGCGGGATTTTTTCCGCTGCCGACGCCTATGACAAAATACGTGCGGGCGCCAGCCTGGTGGAAATTTATACCGCGCTGATTTATGAGGGGCCGGAGATCAACCGGAAGCTGCATCGCGGCTTGAGGGAGCTGCTTGCGCGCGACGGATTTAGCCATATTTCCGAGGCGGTGGGGGCCGACCACCGATAGAAAACCGGGTTACAGAAGACAGGAGGCATAGGGATGGACAGTAGAGATTGGGGAACATTTTTGCTTCCATATGATCAAGCTGTTGAGGAGTTAAAAGTGAAATTCAAAACGATGCGGTCCGAACTAAAAAAACGCGAGGAATACGCGCCGATTGAATTCGTGACCGGACGGGTCAAAAAAATTTCCAGCATTTTAGAAAAAGCCAAACGGCTTAATGTATCCATGGACGATCTGGAGACGGGCATTGAGGATATCGCCGGCATCCGCATTATGTGCCAGTTCGTGGAGGATATCCGGCGGGTGGCGGAATATATCCGCATGCGCAAAGACCTCAAGGTGCTGTACGAGAAGGACTACATCACAAACTACAAGGAAAGCGGCTACCGCAGCTTCCATATGATCGTCGAATACCCGGTGCAGACCGCGTTTGGGCAAAAAAACGTGCTCGCCGAAATCCAGATCCGCACGCTGGCGATGAACTTCTGGGCGACGATCGAGCACTCGCTGAACTACAAATACCGCGAAAGCCTGCCGGAGGAAATGCGCGCGCGGCTGAAGAAAGCGGCCGAGGCCGCTTTTGTGCTGGACAACGAAATGTCGAGCATCCGCCAGGAAATCCTGTTGGCGCAAAAAAGCTTTGAGGACGACTCCAATATCGTGTCATCGCTGCTCGCGGCCATTCACCAGCTATATTTCTATCATCTCGTCTCGGAGGCGATCGACGCGCAGCGCCGGTTTAACGAGCTTTGGGAAGCGAAGGACTTCGAAGGCTTCAAGGATCTGCTGACCGAGGTCAAACAGTTGATCAAGCAGCACAAAAAAGTGGAGGAGCCCGGCGATGAGCTATGAGCCGCTGTATGTGGCGTATCTGGTTTATTTTAACCGGGACCGCGATTACTTCGAGTGCCATGAGGTGCTGGAGGAGCTATGGCTGGAGCGGGATCACGATCCGCTGTACAAAGGGCTGCTGCAAGTAGCGGTCGGGCTGTTCCATGCGCGAAGCGGAAACGTTTCGGGCGGCCGGAAAATGCTGCTGTCGGCGCTGGAACGGCTCGCGCCGTATCCGGAAGGGGCGCTGGGGATCAACCTCGGCAAGCTGCGTAGGGAGACGGCGGCTTATACGGAAGCTTTGGAACCCGGCCAAGTCCGTTTTTTTGCGTATTATGATTTAACGATTGATATTGTCGATCCGGCGCTGCATGACGCCGTGGAGCAAGCGGCGGAGGCGATCGCCCCAAACGTCCCGCAGCGGCGCAAGCCGCAGCGAGGCGATAAACATGAGGAACGCCGGCTAAAGCTGGAAGAGCGACAACGGGAATTAAACGGCTGATTTTGAGGCCCGCCTCTTTTGTATAGGAGCGGGCTTTTGCCGTTTCCGGCAAACTGGACGAGCTGGGGGCAGGGGACTTTGGCGTGAGGAGAGACCGGCGGCTCTGATGATTCTGGGAGGAGGCAAATTCTGGTGGACGGCGAACTATAAGCTGATATTGGCGGTGGCTAAAGACAGCCGGCCGATATCGTTGAGTGACAGGTTCCCGCGGCGTGACCCAATGCTCTGGTTGGATATATCCAGTAGAAATGGAAATTGATTGGAAAATACAGCTGCGTGATTGGATTTTTTCCAATAGACTAGGCTGCGCAAGGGGCAAAACGGGCGATTTGAGCGAATTCTATTGGATTTTTTCCAATGAGAGTTCAAAATGGCGTTCCATTTTCATCAATCTAATGGATTTTATCCAATGGGAGGCTATGGAAGAACACGATTTGCGCCTCTGTTATGGGGACACGGGCGTTTCCCGGAAATGGGGGACATGTGGTACAATAGCGTTGTTTTTCATTAAGAGTTCTAAAGAATGGATGGTACGAAAATGACGGTGCAACTACCGAGCGTTTTTCTGGATAGAATGCGGGAGCTGCTTGGAGATGAGTTTGAGGCGTTCCTGGCCTCCTATGACGATCCCAGGCATGCGGGGATCCGCGTCAATACGCTAAAAATCGGCCCGGACTCGTTCCTGAAGCTGTCGCCGTTTGCGCTTCGTCCGATTCCGTGGTGCGAGGCGGGCTTTTATGTGGATGAACAGGTTAAGCCCGGCAAGCACCCGTACTACCATGCCGGGATGTATTACATACAGGAGCCGAGCGCGATGGCGCCGGCGGGGCTGCTGAACGTCTCGGAAGGGGACCGGGTGCTCGATTTATGCGCGGCTCCGGGCGGCAAGTCGACGCAAATCGCGGCCCGTCTAAACGGCACAGGCGCGCTCGTCACCAACGATATCCATGCGGAGCGGACGAAGGCCTTGGCCAAAAACATCGAGCTCTACGGCGTACGGAACGCGGTGGTGCTGAACGAATCGCCAGAGCGGATCGCCCGGGCTTTTCCGCATTATTTTGACAAAATCCTGATCGATGCTCCGTGTTCGGGCGAAGGCATGTTTCGTAAGGATGAAGACATGGCCCGGCAGTGGGAACGGCATTCAATTGAGAAATGTACGGTCATGCAGCGGGATATTCTGAAAACGGCGGCGGCAATGCTGGCGCCCGGCGGCAGGATCGTTTACTCCACCTGCACGTTTGCGCCGGAAGAGAACGAGGCGATGATCGCGGAATTTTTGCTGGGGAACCCGGACTTCGAGGTTGTGCTCGTGCCGCGGAACACCGGCATTTCCCCGGGACGGCCGGAATGGCTGGATTGGCTAGACGGCAAAGACGGGGGCGTTATGGCTTCGGTCCCTGAAGAAATCAAAAAGCAAACCGCCGGCTGCGGCAGATTGTGGCCCCATCAAGTGGAAGGCGAAGGGCATTTTGTCGCGGTATTGGAGCAAAAAAGCGAACAAGCCGGCTTGCCGGCCCATTCGGCGGGACCTGAGCTCATAACTTCGGAGCGTGACGGAAGGTTGCGCGACAGAGCGGCGGCTCGCCCTTCGTTGCGTTCCCGGCAGGCGTCCGGTACGGACAAAAAAAGCTCAGGCGAACGGGAGATGCTGGACATCTGGCGCGCTTTTGCCGCTGAGCATTTGCGGGCCGAGCTGCCCGGGACGCCGCTGACGTTTGGCGGGAACGTATACCTTTCGCCGGTCGCCAAAGAACAGCTGGACGGGCTAAAGGTTGTACGCCCGGGCTGGTATGTCGGCACGGTCAAAAACGGCAGGTTTACTCCAGGGCATCCGCTGGCTACGGCGCTGGCACCTGCTGAGGCAGTTAGAACGCTTGATTTGTCCGTCGACGACGGGGAGGCCGTCCGTTATTTGAAAGGGGAAACACTGGAAATCGATGCCTCTCGAGTTCATACCCCTGATGGGGTTGATCCGAAAGGTTATGTGCTCGTCACGGTGGACGGTTATTCCCTCGGTTGGGGCAAATGGCAAAACGGCCTGCTCAAAAATGAGTATCCGGCCGGCTGGAGGTGGACATAACGAATGAGTACGGGCAAAAAAACGCAAAGACTCGACAAAATCCTGGGGCATCTCGGATACGGCTCGCGAGCCGAAATCAAAAAGCTCGTAAAGCAAGGCCGGGTGACCCGAAACGGCGCAGTCGTCAAAGATAGCGGCGCACAATGCGACCCCTACGGGGACGTCATCGAGCTCGACGGAGAACGAACCGTATACCGGGAATTCGTTTATTTAATGCTGCATAAGCCGCCCGGCGTCATTTCCGCCACCGAGGACCTCCGGCAAAAAACCGTGCTCGACTTGCTGCCGGACGAATTTCGCGCCTTCGACCCGTTTCCCGTCGGCCGTTTGGACAAAGACACCGAAGGCCTGCTGCTGCTCACCAACGACGGCAGGCTGGCCCATGACCTGCTGTCCCCGCGCAAGCACGTCCCCAAAACCTACGAGGCCATCGTCGACGGCCACGTCGGGGACGAAGAAGCCCAGCGCTTCAAACAAGGCGTCGAACTCGATGACGGCTACGTCACCCTGCCCGCCGAGCTCGACGTCCTTGAGCGGCAAACACTCGCCGACGGCACCCAAACTTCGCGCATACAGCTCACCATTTCCGAAGGCAAGTTCCACCAAGTCAAGCGAATGTTCGAAGCCGTCGGCTCCAAAGTCACTTACTTAAAGCGCATTTCCATGGGCCCGCTCGCCCTCGACGAATCGCTCCCCATGGGCGCCTTCCGCGAGCTGACCGAAGCCGAGCTGGCTGTCTTGAAAGCATATAAAAAGTAGCTATTGCTTTGCGTCGAAGTAGAGTGAATCCCGCAGGGAGAGCGGGTGCAAGCACGAAGGAACCGGATAACCCACCACAAGTAGCACAAACAAGCCAGAGCCTTGCGCCGAAGTAGAGCGAATCCCGAAGGGAGAGCGGCTCCCAGGCACGAACGTTGCAGTAAAAACAGCCTACGCAGCAATCCCCACCCCCCGCAGGAGCGCTAAAAGCAGAGCGTGCCCGAAGGGCGACAAGCGGCTGCCTTCCACATAGTTACCCGGGTGCGTGCGAAAGCAGCAGTGCCTGCAGCGTGTTTCCAGGTAACCCGGGAGCGCCCCAAGTAAGACGTACCCGAAGGGGGAAAAGCGTTCCACGCACGCAGCCAGGCGCATTCCCGCAGGGAACAGCCGCAGGAGCGCCTCTGCAGCTCCCACGTTAGTCCAGTTTGCGGGTATCCAAAGGGCAGCAGGCCCTTGGGGCCCTCCCTTACGGTAAGGGAGGGTTTGGGAGGGATGAGACCCGTTGAGAAAGGAAATGACAATGATAAAATACAAACTAATCGCTTTGGATGTAGACGGAACTTTGCTGAACGATGACCACGAATTGACGCCGGGCACGATGGAAACGATTCGGGCCATTGCCGATCAAGGCGCGGAATTCGTGCTGTGCACCGGACGGGCTCCGCTCAGTTCGCTCCCTTTTATGCACCGGATCGGCCTGGAGGGGTATGTCATTACACATAACGGCGCGGTCACGGTCGACGTGCGGACGGAGGAAGCCGTCCATGAGTTTGCGCTTGACCGGCAAGTGCTGGAGCCATATATGGAGTATTGCCGCAAGCATAAAGTGCATTTCGACATCAATACGACGTTTACCGTATACGTGGAAGGAGCATCCCGCTTGAGCCAGGAAGTGCTGGATATCTACAGCAAATTTTTTGTAGTGCCGCAGGATCTTCCGGCTTGGGCCGATCTGCGCGAGCCGATCGTCAAACTAACCGTTTCGGGGGAAATGGAGGAGCTCGACCGCGTGTTTGCGGAATGGAGCGAATGGCCGCAGGAGTTAAACATGCTGCGCAGCGGCGATTTTTTCATCGATTTGATGCATAAGGATGCTTCTAAAGGCGCTGCGCTGCAAAAGCTGGCGGAAAAGCGAGGCGTTCCGGCGGAAAACGTCATGGCCATCGGCAATTATTATAACGATTTAACGATGCTCACTTTCGCCGGGCTTGGCGTGGCCATGGACAATTCCCCGCAGGAGGTCAAAGCCGCGGCCGATGCCGTAACGGCTTCCAACAACGAAGATGGCGTTAAACTGGCACTGGAAAAATATTGCTTGGGAATTACACGGGAAATGGGCGATTAGCGATTAGTAGACGATTCTGAAAATAACGTTAGCATGATGGCAAGTGAAGACTTGAGAAAACGGCAAAATAGTCTATTGAAAATCCTGGGTGACAACATAAAGGAAAAAAGGGGCGCTATTTCAGCCGATGTCCCCCATGTTGCGTGAAATAGAGGAATTTTATGGCGCTATTTTCACGATTTAGTGGCGAAAGGCAGCATTTTCGACCTGTTCATCGAAAATAAGACCCAAAAGTTCCCCTATGGTGATGAATAGGCTCAAATTTGGAAAATAAGGCCCTAAAGTTCCTCTATTTTATGGGGGCGATACTGAGCACAAGACTAATATAGAACAAAGTGATCCATGGCCCCTGTCCGCAGATAAGCCATATGATTTCCGGATCATTCTACTAGCCGCGATATAACTTCAAAAATGCAGGCCAAGCTCTCACTGTAGCTCGCACACCATCTTGTAATTTCCCGGCTCCGCCCGGAAACCGATCAGGTCGCGATTAATGTGCAGCATTGGGCCGTTCATGGAGTCGTTGTGCGTTTTTAAATAGGGAACCCCGCAGGCGCGTGCCGTTTGGATGCCAAGCATCTTGAGGGCAAGTGCAATCCGGCGTCCGCGGTATTCCCGAAGCACGCCGGTATACTCGTGATACATCGCCTGCGTCTGTTCGTTCTGCTGCAGCGTAACGACTCCCACGAAACGATCGCCGTCCTGGGCGATATGGATCCACTCCGGACGTACGCCGGGCTGCTCGATGCTCCATTTTTTCCATTCCTCGAACCAGGGAAAGTCGCCGGAGAATCCGGGAATGTCCGGATGCGTATCCTTATACAGCTCATATAGTTTTCTCTCGCTTGCTTCTCCCGGCTCCTCCGCCAGCGTAGCGAATCGGATCCCGGTTTGCTCAGCAGCCTTGATCGACTCGAACAGCTTATCGTTGTTATACGCCGACAGGTCCAGGACGGATTCAAAGGTATGCCGTTCCTTGGTGTAGCCGCGCCGGTTCGCAAAAGCAATTCCTTCCTGATCGTTCTCCTGAATGAAGCTGATCAGGCGGGAGGCCTTGACTTCAACGGACCACCGCAAAAGCGCATCGTACAAAGCCCGGCCAACTCCGTTCCCGCGTTTTTCCGGATGCACGACAACGGTATGGATCAAAGTCCCCGGGTCCGACCAAGGGGCCCGCCACGCGTGTGCATAACCGATGATGAGCCCGTCTTCGTTTTCAGCCACCCATTTTGGGCGATCCCAGCCCATAAGCTCGCCTTCCTCGTTGTAATGCAGCTTCCCCGGGGGGATTTTGTCCTCTTCTTCCTTCAACAGTTCAGCCGTCGTTGGCTCGGACCAAATGAAATTCAGCAGCGGTGCTACTTGCGAAAAATCGTAAGGCCGCTCCATTTTGCGAATCGTAAACTTCGGCAAATGATCTGCCTCCTCTTAGTTTTTATAAGAGCGAGTTCAAAAAGTCGGCTTTTCAGCACCGAAGCGTATGCTTCCGAAGTGCGTTTTTTCAAAACGCTTTAGGTCGGATGAAGCTAAGGACTGAGGAGCGGAGCGTGCCGTTTTGGGTACGTGAGCACCGGAAGGCCCGGCTGAATTCAAGGTTCGATGCCGAATACGCTCCATGTTCTTGCTTCGTGATCAAAAGCTGACTTTTTGAACTACCTCTATAAGTGCTTCTACCATATTATCCCATACGCGGCATCCAGATTCACGGTAAAGTTCCGCTATATTCAAAGTGACTCGGGACGTTTCAAGGTTTGCTTCATCAAACTCCATGACTATGGTTCAATTTCCGATTTTATGGGCATACGAGCCTGCCGGGATGGGGACACGGCCCAGACGATTCCTGTTCCGGCTCCCAACAACGTAAATAAAATTCCGGCAGCAAGCCCAAGGGACCTGGGAGCCGCGAAGTCCAGAAGAAACCCGGCCAACAACATGGATACCCCCATGATTGCATTTTGCAGGGCGGCCAGCGTGCCGAAGAAGCGACCTTGCCAGCCGGCGGGAACCGTCTTCATCAAAACCGTTTCATTGCAGGCGTTGCCGATGCTGGACACCATGGCCGAGCCGACCATCAGGATCAGAGCGAGCACAAAAACGGGGCTTTGGCTGATCAGCATATGGATCGCCCCTTCCAGCAGCAGGGCGTATATTGCCACCGTTTCCATGCGCCGGCCGATTTTGCCGGTGATTTTCGAGCCCGCCACAAGACCGATCCCTAAAGCGCCGTACAGTAAGCCGATGCCGATCTCTCCCATATGAAACACTTCCGCCGCGTAAACGCTGATCAAAATGTTAATCGTCCCGTCGCCGAGCGGCCAAATGGCAAACACGATGATCATCAGCCGCAAATACAACGAACGGGATAGCAGCTGGCGAAGCGCTCCCGGGTGGGTGCTTTGGGGCTCGGGGATGGACGGCGAGGGCTCTGCGCTTGCCTCTGTGAACGCCCCGTCCGGAAGCCCGGACGACGCATCCGAGCCGCGTGCTTCCGTAGACCGTCTGGGCTCCCGGGAGAGATCCAATCCGGACAAAAGCAAAGCCGAAGCGAGAAAAGTCAGAGCGTTCAGCACAAACGACGCCTGGCCACCGATCAAGGCGGAAACGAACCCACCGGTCACGGAGCCGCCGATCAGCACGTAACCGACCATCGCCTGCTCCAAGCTGTTGACGGCCAGAAGGTTCTCCCGGCGGACCAAGCGGGGAATAACGGACATTCGAGCGGGAGCATACAGGGCCTCGCCGGCTGACAGAACAAACGAGCTGACGTAAATGATCCATATATCGTCCGCATGACGGACCAGCAGCGGAGTCAAGGCAAAGAAAAAACGGGCGATATCCGTAAAGATCATGATCGATTTTTTGGAAAAGCGGTCGGCGAGCATCCCTCCCAGCGGCCCGAACAGCAGATAGGGAATCAGGCGAATGGCAAAAGTAATGCCGACGGCCAAACCTGATCCCGTCAGCGACAGCAATATTCCAAGAACAGCCACCTGGCTGAAGCGGTCTCCGATGCCGTTCACGATTCCGGCGGTGAACAGCCGCGCGTATTGTTTTTCTTCACGCAGCATATGCTTGTGTTTCATTTTTATATCAGACTCCTTCGCAAGCAGAAATAAGGTAGCAATCTAATTTGACATTCATCTAATTTGTTGGGCAAAAAAAAGGCCATGCGGCCAGGCGTCCTAAGTACGTCCGCTACCGCATTACCGGCCAAAATCGTTATTGTGAGATTGACTATAGCCGCCAAGCTTTTCATGCCTGCGGTCCGGCCAGCTTCCGGTAATTTGCGCCGCTCGGCGGTTTTAGCTTTTTCCCCACATTTCCGGAGGGTTTAGCTCGTAGATGCCGTTTTCCCGGTACATATAGTGGTTCATGATAAACTCGCGGCGGATGGTCGCAAAATCGTCGTGAAACTTCCGGATGTACTCGTTGATCTCCTTCTCCGTATATTTGCGGCGAGGCTCCAAACCTTTGATGAGGCGTTCGAGCACAACCAGCTTTTTCTTGCGCTGCGCAGGCAGATGCTTTAACGTGCTGTCCTTGTTGAAGAAGCTGCTTTCGACGGACGCTTTCCGCTGCGCTTCATCGTGTTTGCCGTCGGCCGCCGCGGGCAGCGTTTTGCCGACATTCAGAATGGCCTGGGCCTGCTGGGCTAAGCTTTTTTCATTCAGATAAAAATAAATCGTATTTTTGTCCCGGCGCTCATAAATCAAATCGGCTTCCCGAAGCTTTGTGACGTGATGAGTAATCGTCGGCGGCGTAACGCCCAATTTTCCGGCGAGCGCCTGGCCGTGAAGCGGCCCGCTTTGAAGCAGCGCGATGATCCGGATGCGGGTGACGTCCCCGACGGCTTTATGAAAATGAACGAGGCGGTCAAGCTGCATGTTTATCTCCCCTGATTTTATAATTATCTAATTAGATAGGGGTATTATTTCATGGAAAAAGCGTATTGTCAACAAGCGCAGGGTCTGAACAACCCGGGGGGGATTGTTCCGGAAGCGCTGACTGGAGAATATCCAATAGAATTGGAAAATTAGTGGTAAATACAGTAGCTTGATTGGATATTTTCCAATAGATCGGGTCAGTAGGGTGCAAAACGGGTGAAGTGAGCGAAATCTATTGGATTTTTTCCAATGAGGGCTGCAAATGGCGTTCGATATCCGGCAATCTATTGGAGTTTTTCCAATCAGGGGTGGAGGGAGGAACAGGTTGCGGGGAGTACTGGCGTATGCGTACGGCAGGCGGTAATTCTGAGGGTGGCGAGCTTGGTAAAGTGGTTAAAAAACACGGCAAAATTCCCGAAAGGGGGTTTTGCCGTGTCTGACTTCAGATCTTGGGCCGCTCTCTTTAATGGTGCTGCCGCAAGCCTTTGGGCATGTGGTTTTTGAGCTGGCCGCCGCTGACTTTGCCCCAGCCGAGCGGGAAGCTGGCGCCGCCGCAGGCGATGGTGACGAGGTGCCAGCCGCGCAGATCGGCGGGCACCTCGAGCGTTTCGCCGCGCAGGTAAGCGGCCGCGGCGGGCGAGTCTTCGCCGAGCGTCCAGACCCGCGCGGCTTCGGAGGCGCCGAGCGCCATCGCTAGCGCGTGGGCGGGCTGGAACCGGCCTTTGCGGACGTCGCCGAGGTGCAGCCCGGCGCGCGGCACCTTCAGGCCGGTCAGGTGGTCCGGCGAAAGCGGCAGGCTGCTGCTGGCAGGCAGCAGGTACAGCGCTTCGCCGAACAGGAGCGGCGTGCCGCTCCCGGGCGCGAAGGCGCCTGAGGCGGGCAGCTCGTCCGCCGCCCAGGCGCGGAAGGCGTCCCAGGCCGCGGCGGTCTCCCGGCCGGCGTGGCCGGCACGGGACTCACGGCGGCTGCGGCCGGGGCGCTCCCCGCGCCCGCCTTTGGCGGCGGCGCTGCCCTTGCCGGCGCTGCGCAGCGCGCTCCGGCCGCCGGCCTCGCCGAGCGCGGCACTGGCGCCGGGAGCGTCCGCGCCGCGCCTGAGGGCGGGCCGGCCGCCGCCCGAGGCAGCGCCTTGCACGCCTGCGGCGAGAACGCCGCCGCGTCCGTGCCTGCCAGCGCCGTGACGGCCGCCGCCTGGCCCGCCATCGCCAGGAGCGCTGCCGAACCCGCCGCCGCGTGAGCTGTCTCCCTCCGCCAAGTGAGCCGCCCCGCCGTCCCGCTCGAGCAGGGCGACGTAGTGGCCCTCGCCTTGCTCGCGGTGCGGCCAAATCCGCTTCTCGGCGATCAGCCGCAGGAACGGATACGCCTCCTGCAGGCGGGCGATCGTATCCTCGTTTTCGCGGCGGTTAAACGTGCAGGTGGAATAGGCAAGCCGGCCGCCGGGCTTTAGCATCGCCACCGCGTCCTGCAAAATATCCCACTGCCGCGCCGCGCAAAGCTCCACCGCCTCCGGGGACCATTCGGCCACGGCCTCCGGGTCTTTGCGGAACATGCCTTCGCCCGAGCAGGGGGCGTCCAGCATGATCCGGTCGAAGGCGAGCGGAAAGCGCGCGGACAACTCCGCAGGCGCGGCCTGCGTCACGACAGCGTTACGGATGCCGAGCCGTTCCACATTTTCCGCCAAAATGCGGGCGCGCTGCGGATGAATTTCGTTGCTGATCAGCAGGCCTTGTCCCCTCATTTTGGCGGCAATTTGCGTCGTTTTTCCGCCGGGAGCCGCGGCCAGATCCAGCACCGTTTCGCCCGGCTGGGGATCAAGCAGCTCCACGGCCGACATCGCCGAGGGCTCCTGAATATAGTATAGTCCGGCGGCATGATAGGGATGTTTTCCCGGCCGGGTATGCTCCTCGTAATAAAAACCCGTACTGCACCACGGAACGGGGCGCAAGGCAAACAGCTCGGCAAGCCTCGCCGCCGCCGCGCCGTGCGGCCTGGCTTTCAGCGTATTCAACCGCAGCCCATACACGCGCGGGCGGGCATAGCTGGCGAGAAACCGCTCCCCTTCGTCCTGGCCGAGCATCGCCAGCGCCGATTCCCGAAATGCGGCTGGCAGGGTAGGCATAGTCATATTTTTGCTGCTCCTTTCCTCCAAAAAATCCCGGTACACACTACTTCAGCAGTGTATCATATTGCTTTTCAATCTCAAAAGGGGAATGGATGTTCCTTCCTGCCTATGGCATAATGGAAATAGAAGCGGTCATCCGCAAAACAAGAACGACGCGCAAAGGAGAACCCTATGAGACTGTTGCAGGCTTTATTTTTTCCTCCGGAACAGCCGGGGGGCGTATCGTCGATGATCCCGTACCTGCAAGACCGGTTTAATCTTCCCCATTGGGAAATGGAATTATTTTCGCTGCCGAAACGCATCCGGACCAAAGGCAGCGATCCCGTACAATTTGCCACCTTTGATTGGGAGGAGTTCGGGGACAGCCCGATCGTGCAAAAATATGTGCAAACGTACCGTGCTTACTTATGGTGGACCAAGCTGCGGATTAAACAGCCGTACGACTTGATCCATGCCCACCACCCGATTGCCGGGCTGGCCATGAAGGAGGTTTTCCCGGATACCCCCGTCATCCAGAGCATTCACTCGAGTTACGAGCGGGAGCTGATTTTAAACGGGCGGATTCGCGCGGACGGGCCGGAGCACCGCTTCCTCACCTCGCTGTATGGGGAGCTTGAGCACCGGACGGATCGGCTGCTAACGGTGTCGCGTTCTTTTGCCGAATACTTGGGTTCCTATGTGGAGAAGCCCGGGGCGATCGGCGTCATTCCTAACGGTTTTGACGAAAAAAGATTTAAACCGGTGCCGCATGAAAACGAAGTGGCCCAACTGGTGACGGTTTGCCGCCTCGTCCCGGCCAAAGGGCTCGACGTCCTGCTGCACGCGTGCGCCGAGCTCAAGAAGCGCGGGCACAATTACGTGCTGCATATTATCGGCGACGGCCCGATCCGCCAGGAGCTGGAGCAGCTTGCCCAACGGCTGGGCATTTACAATGAAACGATTTTTTACGGGTACACGCTGCATCCGGAGGAGTTTATGCCTTTTTTCGACATTTTCGTCCTGCCCTCGCGGGCCGAGGCGTTTGGCTCCGTGTTTGCTGAAGCCGCCCTCTGCAGCCTGGCGCTCGTCGGCACGGCGGTTGGCGGAGTCGCCGAGCAGATCGAGGACGGAACAAACGGCCTGCTCGTGCCGCCGGAGGACGCTCTGGCGCTGGCCGAGGCGCTGGAGAAAGTGATCGTGGATCCGGACTACCGCTACCAGTTGGCGCGAAGCGGCTCGGAGAAGGCCAAAGCGCATTATTCGCTGAACCGGGTTGTGCATGAACTGAAAAAACTGTATCTGCAATTCAAATGATGGAGCTGGTATCATGAAATCATTTCGTTTTCTCCACGCCGCCGATCTGCATCTGGACACCCCGTTTTCCGGGATGTCCGGCGTGCCGGATCGGCTGCGTGCATATTTGCGGGGCTCGACCTTTGCTGCCTTTGACCGCCTGATCCGGCTGGCGATTGCGGAAGCGGTCGATTTCATCGTCCTTGCCGGCGACATTTACGATGCCGCCGATTCGTCGCTGCGCGCGCAGCTGCGGCTGCGGGAAGGCTGGGACAAGCTGGAGCGGCACGGCATTCCGGTATATCTCATCCGCGGCAACCACGATCCGCTCGGCAGCCGCCGCTTGCGCCTGGAACTGCCGCCGCATGTGACGGAGTTTGGCGCGCAGGCGGAAAGCCGGGTCGCCGTCCGGCGGAGCGACGGTGAGCCGGTCGCAGTCGTCAGCGGCATCTCCTACATAACGCCGGCGGTGACGGAAAACCTCGCGCTGCGCTTTCGCCGCGATGAGGCTGAGGCGAACTCGCCGCTCTACCACATTGCGCTGCTGCATGCGAATGTGGACGGCCAAGAGGGGCATGACGCTTACGCCCCGTGTTCGCTTCGCGAGTTAAAGGAAGCGGGCTACGATTATTGGGCGCTTGGCCACATTCACAAACGGCAGATCCTTAGTGAAAAACCTTGGGTTGTTTATCCCGGCAACATCCAGGGGCGCAGCTTGAAGGAAACCGGCCCCAAAGGATGCTACATCGTCGATGTGCATGAGAACGGACAGGCCAGCCTGGCGTTTCACCGGCTGGACCAGGTGTTGTGGCGGGAAATTACGGTGCCGATCGACGGTTTGGCAAGCGAGGAGGCGTGGAAGGAGCGGGTGGAGGAAGCGCTGGAGGAGGTGCGGGAAGCCGAGCCGGGCCGGATCAGCATTGTCCGGCTGACCTTCACCGGGCGCGGCCCGCTCCATACGCTGCTGCAATCCGGGCAGGAGGCCGCCGAGCTGCTGCAGGAGCTGCGGCGCCGGGAAAGTCGGGTGCTGGAGGAAGAAGGCTTGGGCATCGCGCCGGAGAATGCGCCGTTTGCTGCAGCGGGCGGTTCAGCGAAGGATGCATCCGGCAGGACGGCAGGCGATGAAACGGGAGGCGCCCCGGGCGGCGGTGGGGCAAGGAACCATGGCATTGCGGCAACGGTTGCGGCGGATGGTGCGGTGCTGGCGCCCTTGGGCGGTGTCGTTTGGCCGGCCGGCTTTAAAGTGGAGACGTCGTTGGAGATGGACCGCCTGGGGCTGCTGGAAGAGGACAGCTTCCTCGGCGAGCTGCTCCGGCTTGGCGAGCGGGCCGGGCGGGAGCCGGGGGTGCTTGAGGACATCGCCGGCGCTGCGCTGGCGCCGCTGACGGAAAACCGGACGCTGCGGCGGTTATTGAAGGAGCTGGAACCTCAGGAGCGCCTCGCCTTGCTGCGGCGTGCGGAGGAACTCGCCTGGGCGCTGCTTGCGGAAGAAGGAACGGCTGGCGGGAGGGGAGTATCATGAGGTTGGAAAAATTGCAGGTGAGCGGGTTTGGACATTTGCATGGCCTGGATGTGGAACTGCCGGGCCCGGTCACGGTTTTATACGGCCCGAACGAAGCGGGAAAAAGCACGCTGCTCGGCTTCGTGCGCGCGATGCTGTTCGGCATCCCGTCGCGGACGTTTGCCGCCGAGCGGTTTGAGCCGGTGCGCGGCAGCGTGCACGGTGGAGCGCTGACGGTCGCCGCAGGCGATGGCTCACGCTGGGTCATCGAGCGTTATGCCCAGCCGCCGGAAGGCAGAAACCTGCCGAGCCCGCGCGGCGACCGGCTGCGGATTACGCACAGCGATGCGGCCGGCCGGCTGCAGGAGATGACGCAGGAACAGATGCAGCGCGAGCTGCTGGGCGGCTTGTCCAAGGCGATGTACAAGCAACTGTTTGCCGTCTCGCTCACGGAGCTGCAGGAGGTCGGCGCTTTGCAGTCCGAGGAGCTGAGCCGCTTTTTGTTCCACGCCGGCATCGGCGGGGGCGCGGCGGTGCTGCGCGGGGAGAAAAAGCTGGCCCAGGACATGGACAAGCTGTACCGCCCGCGCGGCCGCAACCAGGAGATCGCGCAGCTGGTTCAGGCGGTCGAACGGCTGGAGCGCGAAGCGGAGGCGGCCAAAGCGTTGCTCCCGCGCTACAACGAGGTGCTCGAGGAGCTGGAGGAGCTGGCCGGGGAGCTGACGGCCAGCGAAGCGGAGCGCGCCGAGCTCGCGCGGGAAACCGTCCGCCTGCAAAAGGCGGCGGCAAGCCGCGGCGACTGGCTGCAGCGCGAAGCGATCCGCGCGGAGCTGGCCGCGCTGCCGGCGGCGGTGCGCTTCCCGGAGCAGGGGCTGGCGCGCTGGCAGGCGCTCCAGGCGGAGCAGGACCGCCTGGAGCTGGAGCGCAGCGACTGGGCCCGGCGGCGGGAAGCGCTTGGGGCGGAGCTGGCCGCGCTGCAGCCGCGCGCGGCGGTGCTGGCGCGCGAGCCGCTGCTGCGGCAGCTGGCCGCCCGCTTGCCGGCCTACGAGGCGCGGCGGCGCGAGCTGGCCGAACTGGCGGGCGAAGCCGCCCTGATCCGGGCCCGGCTGGCGGAGTGCCTGCGCAGCATCCACCCGGCTTGGCGCGCCGAAGACCTGCGCGCCTTTGCCGGGACGGTCGGCGAACGGGAACAGGTTCGCCGGTTCAGCGCGCGCTTCGCCGCCTACGACAAGGAGATGGAGCTGCTGCAAAGCGAGCGCTCCAAGCTGGAGCGGGCGGCGGCGAGCGCGGAGACGGCCCGCGCTGCCGCGGCGGCGCGGCTCGAGGACAGCGCGGCGGCCGGGCGCCGGCAGTTCGCGATGCTCCTCCCGCAGGAGCGCGGCGAAGTCCGCGCCTTGTGGGGCGAGCTACGCGGCGAGCTGGACCGCTGGCGGGACAACGCGGCCTCCCGGCTCGCGGCAATCCGGGCCGCCGACGCGGAAGCGCTGACCGAGGCGCGGCTGCGCTCGCTTTACCGGAAGCTGCTTGCCGGCGCCGGCGTGCTGACGCTTGCTCTCCCTGCTGTGCTGTGGCTGGCCGCGGGGTCGCTTTGGAGCGCCGCCTTTACGGGTGTCTTGCTGCTGGGCCTCGACGTTTACCTCGCCAGCGGCGCTTTCCGCGGCAAGCCGGCGGGGGCGTCAGGACGGCGCTCCGCTTCGGCGTCACGCCGGCCTGCCGGAGCAGCCGGAGCAGCCGGAGCCGGGGAAGCCGGCGAAATGGAGACGCGCCTCGCGGCGCTGCTGTCCCGGCTCGTCCGGCATCCGCTGACGGCGGCCGCAGCAGCGGGAAGCAGCTTTGCGGCTTCGCTCCGCACGGAAGCCTGGGACGAGGAGGAGCGGCAACTGCGGCGGCTGATGGAAGAGTGGCAGCTGTGGGATCAGCGCCATGACGGGCTCGAAGCGGAAGCCGCGGCTTCGCGCAGCCACGCTGCGGCCGCCAAGGAGGAGCTGCAAAGCGTGGAACGGGAGTTGTCCCGGCGGGAGGCGGATTTTGCCAAGCTCGCTGCCGAATGGGAGCGCTGGCTGGAGGAGCGGCGGCTTTCCGCCGACCTGTCGCCGGAGGCGGCGATGGATGTGTTCCATTTGGCCGGTCAAGGACGGGAATGGTTAAGCCGGATCGATGGGCTGACGGACAAAATCGCCGGGCTGCGGGCGGAAAACGAGCGGTTTGAGCGGGAATGCCTGGCTTTGCAGGGCGACGACGGGCTTGGCGGGCAAGCGGCGAACGGTCCTGGTGAGAAACAGGCGGTGGGCGGCGGCATAAACGACGGAATTCCGGTTTCCTTCGCT
The DNA here is from genome assembly GCF_023715465.1 of Paenibacillus macerans. GTDB lineage: Bacteria > Bacillota > Bacilli > Paenibacillales > Paenibacillaceae > Fontibacillus > Fontibacillus macerans_A. The sequence goes on along the minus strand of NZ_JAMBOE010000003.1, from coordinate 568,895 downwards.
GTGGTGCCTGGTTCGGATGCCGGCACGGGCGGCGCTAATGACGAAATGGCATCAGAGATAGCGCAGCCCGGGGGCGGCTCGGCGATAAAACTCTTAGAGGATGCCCTAACGGAGCTCGAACGCGAGCTGGAGCTAAAAGCCGGGTGCGATCGGCTGGCCGCCAAGCTGGGGCCGCTGGACGAGGAAGGGCTGCGCTTGGAAGATCGCCTGCAGCAGGTAGTTCAAACGGAGCAGCACTTGCTCGTGGAAGGACAAGCCGCAAGCGGAGAGGAGTTTCTGCGCATCGGAACCGCAGCCGAGCGGCGGGAAGCGCTCGAAAGGGAACTGCGGCAGCGCGAGCTGGTGTTGTTTGCCGGTTTGGACGAAGACAAACGAAACGATTTGGAGCGGCTGCTGGAGAGCGTGGACGAAGCGGAATTGAAGCGGCGGCATGAAGAAGCGCGTGCGGCAGGCGAAGCCGCGGAAGCCCGCTGGCGCAAGCTGCAGGAACGGCGGGGCCGTCTGCTGCAGGAGCAGGAAAGCCTGGAGGCGCGCTGCCGGCAGGAGGATCTGGCGCAGCAGCTGGCGGAACAGCAGGCGGCACTGGAGGAATACGCCGATAAATATGCGGTGATGGCCGTATGCCGCGAACTGATTTCCCGCGTGCGGCGCATTTATGAGGAGGAGCGTCAGCCGGCCGTGCTGCAGGCGGCATCGCGGTATTTTGCCCAGATGACCGGCGGAACGTACCGGCGGATTGTGATGAAAATGGGCAGCCAGGAGCTGATGGCCGAGCATGCTGACCATGGTCCGATCGACAGTGCTCATTTAAGCCGGGGTACGGCGGAGCAGTTGTATCTGTCGATGCGGCTGGCTTTGTCCGAAGCGGTGGCGGGAGGCCAAGGGAGGCTGCCGCTGCTGCTCGACGATTTGTTCGTCAATTTCGATGTTTCCCGTCTGGAAGGGGCGCTGTCGGTGCTGCGAACGGTCGCGGAACACCAGCAAATCATCATGATGACCTGCCACGAACACGTTGTGGGCCGGGTTAAAGCGGTGCTCCCGGCGGCACATATCGTTGAAATGTAATCGGGGGGCGGTTTGTTTCTAAATAACGCAAATGTTGGTGACGGCGACGGCTAACGGCTGATCCGGTGCATGTAGGCTAACGGACACCACAGACCTTATTTGCTTGAAAAAACGCCGTTATTATTTTTAACGGACAGGAGAGCCTCTATTTGCTCGGAAATGGCCGCAGACGCACCCCAAAATGCTGAATAAGGTCTGTGGTGTCCGTTACATTTGGAAAAGGGGTGATTTCGCCGAAATAACGGCGCTGTGGTCCGTTAGGATTGGCTTATGCGGCCTGTCTTCTTTGAAGGTCCGTCGATTGATGTCTTTCTTACGGCTCCCGAGCAGCCAGTTAGTTTCCGGTTTTTCCTTTACTCTTATAGGCTCCCAGCATAAAGGCCCAAAACAGGCTGAACAGGCCGAATATCGGGTAAAGCACCGAAAGCAGGGAGCTGAAGCCGAACTGGCTGGTGACGTAGCAGATCACCAATACCGTAACCGAGATCAGCATCGGCGGTACATGAATGTACTGTTTTAGCTGCAGAGTGACACCGTATACGTCGGCTACGAACGTGCTGAAGATTTCCATAAAAATCAGCAGCACATAAATGAGCTGGACGGTTGTCCCAAGCTGCTGGGCAATGCTGCCCATTGGAATCTCATACTGCACGATCCCCGGCATATTGGCGGAGAGCGCAAAATGGCCGGCCATCAGCATAAAGCCGACGCCTGCGCCGCCGATAACCCCGCCCATGACGATCACTTTTCGGCTTTCGGTGTGGCTGCCGATCGGCACGAGCACCGCCTGGGCCATCGAAAGATTGAAGGCGGAGTACATCAGCGGTGACAGCCAGGCGGCCAGGAGAGGGGTATCGGTTTCCAGCGTCAGAAAGCGCATCGCTCCCGGCGAGCTCGCCGTATTGAAAATGATCACCAGCGAAAGGATCAGCATCAACGGTACGACGATGGAATTAAGCTGCATAACGCCTTTGATCCCCCGCCCGAGCAGCAAAAAGGTAAAAATCAGGGTGATCCAGAGTCCTGTCTGATAATGCAGGTCCAGATGCTCCATGAACACCGAGCCGGCTCCCGCCAGCATGACGCTGTTGACGCCGATCAAGACGATCAGAGTAAACAGGCTGAGCGCACGGCCGGCGCGCTCCCCGAACAGCTTGCGGTTCAAATCCTCGTACGAGGCGGCCTTGATTTCGCGGGCGAGAAGCATCATTTTGGTGCCGAGCCAAACGAACAGCAGCGTGGACAGCAGAATCGTGAGAATACCCCATTTTCCGTACCGGGTGAAAAACTGGAGAATTTCCTGTCCCGTCGCAAAACCGGCGCCAACGACGGTACCGATATATGTGAAAGCGATTTGTAAAACTTTCACGCTATTTTTCATGGTTTTCCCCCCGGTTCATGTGCTATATATAGTACAAGGTATGTTGTCCAAGAACGGGACATGACTTAAACCTATAGAGAGGTAGTTCAAAAGGTCAGCTTTTGATCACGAAGCAAGAACATGGAGCGTATTCGGCATCGAATCTTGAATTCAGCCGGGCCTAAGCATATGCTTCCGAAGCATGTTTCCTCCGGAAACATTTCAGGTGCTCACGTACCCAAAACGTACGCTCCGCCCCTCAGTCCCTAGCTTCATCCGACCTAAAGCGTTTTGAAAAAACGCACTTCGGAAGCATACGCTTCGGTGCTGAAAACCTGACTTTTTGAACACTCACTTTAGATAATGATTTTGGAGGATAAAAGATATGGAGCTGTTAAAGCAAAAGATTGCGGAGCAAGGTGTGATTGTTTCGGACCAGGTGCTGAAACTGGACGGTCTGCTGAATCATCAGGTGGACCCGAAATTAACGATGGAAATGGGCAAAGAGTTTGCAAAGCGGTTTGGGGATGCCGGGGTTACGCGGGTCGTGACGGTGGAATCGTCGGGCATCGCCGTGGCGTTCGCGACGGCCTACGAGCTAGGGGTGCCGCTGCTGTTTGCGCGCCGCAAAAAAACGCTGCTGGCCGAACCGGACATGCTATGCGAGCGGGTGCCTTCGTTTACGAAAGGCATCGTTACGGACATTCTTGTGTCGCGCGAGTTTATTAGCGAGAATGACCGGGTTTTGTTCATCGATGATATCATCGCCAACGGCGATGCGGCCCGGGGGCTGATCAAAATCATCAGCCGCGCGGGAGCGGAGCTGGTTGGAGCAGGCATCGTCGTTGAAAAATGTTTCCAGCCGGGAGCCAAGGCGATTCGCGATCAAGGAATCCGTTTGGAGTCGCTGGTCCGCATTGCATCGCTGGATGATGGGCGAATCACGTTTGCGGACTAAGTGCGAAAAAGGACAAAGCATGCTTGGAAAAAGAAACAATTTTGCAAGCAATCCTTTGCAGGCCCCCTTTTTTTCGCTATAATGAGGATTACTAGGGAGAGGAGGCTTAAAAAATGGGGAAAGAATTGGCAGTAGACGCGGAGTTTTTCCTTTCGAAATTGTCCGAAGCGAAGGTTACCTTTGAACGTGCCTTGGATTGCAAACATACAGAGTTTGATGACCTTTATCCCTATATGCTAGAACATCCTCAGTTTTTCTGGTACAAACGCTATGTAGCATGGTCGCAATTGTTGACGATAACCGGGCTGTGCCAAGAGCTCGATGTGCCTTGGAAGGAGCAGTTCAGTCCGCAGCAGGTAGGGTATTTGGAACAAAGGGTCATGTCGGCCAAAGTGCTTGATTTTTGGTTTGAGACAAATGACACCAAGGAGCATGCTTCGCGGTAAGCGGCAAGCTTAAGTTATGTTGATTTTCCATAAGGTTCTGGAGTACTGAAGACTCCGACTGGCTTTCGGCCGGCGGGGTCTTTTTCTGCATGGCTGGATATATTGTATAATGAGAGCTGGAGGTGGGTGTTACCGATGATCACGGATGAAGAATTAAACGCATACCGTCTATCCGGCGAAAAGGTTCGGGTGATTCGCGATGCGATCGAAGCCAACGACGTCCGGGGGATTGTGGTGGCCTGGGATGATACGCATGTGCTCATTCGCAGGCCCAACCGCAATGTGGTCAAGCTGGACCGGAATTATATTTACCAGCCTTCGCGGGAGCCGCGGGTTACGCCGGAGGTATAGCATATTTTTTGCCGGGCGGGACATCGTATATAATGATACGATTGACTATCCTCTACAGGAAAGGATGCTTAAGCCCATGCCGCTCGTGAGCGAGAAAATCAAAGCGTACAAAGACGAGATCGGCCGTTACGGCGATTCGTTGCCGGGTATCACGGAAGCTTATCACGCGTTTACCGGAGCAAGCCTTGCGGACGGTAAGCTGGACGCCAAAACGAAGCAACTGATCGCGCTCGGCATCGCTTTGTCCACGAATAACGAAATCTGTACGTTTTACCATGCCGAGGAGGCGAAGTCTAAGGGAGCGACCGATGCGGAAATTTTGGAAACGGTCGCCGTAGCTTCCGCGGCTTTGGCCGGAAACGCGCTGTCGCAGGGCGTAACCCGCGTGCAGCAGGCTTTGTCCTCGCCGCCTGTGCAGTAACTAAAGAAAGGGACCCTTCAGGTGATGGATCACACCTTGGAGGGTCCCTTTTTTACTGCGCTTGCCGGGAAGTTGCCATCGCCCGCGTTCTGGAGGTAGGCTGCGGAGGATGGCGGCTGCTCTTTGGCTGCCGCGCCGCCGCTGCCGCCTAGATACGCGCGCATCCGCGACGACACCTCACGCTGTAAGCCGGCCCACAGAATGCGCATCTTGCCATGGAAGCCGCGGCAGCGGTACTCCGCCTGGATGCCGTTTTCGTCCTGGCTGATCCGGTATATTTCGATGTTGCGCTCGCGGAACTTGCCGTGAATCTCCGCCAATACGAGCGCCACCCGCCGTTCTCCGCCACGGATGAAATCGGCGTAAACCTCGGGGCTTTTCAGCACCCCGCTTTGCTCGAGGATTCGAGCGTCCCGCTGAAATACCTTCTGTAAAAATCCAAGCAGCAGCGCGCTTTTGATTAACGCGAGCTCATCCTCTTTGAGGCCGGGAACAGCCATGGGGAAACACCGCCTTTGTATACGAACTTATGTTCTTATCATACTCTAATGGAGCGGTTTTAATCAAGGGGAGGTTTTTGGTTGTTGATTTGCTTCAAAATACATGGTATTATATATTTCGTTGCTGCAAAACAATGCATCGGCGAAATATGCGGTCGTGGCGGAATTGGCAGACGCGCACGGTTCAGGTCCGTGTGGGCTAACCCCCCGTGGAGGTTCGAGTCCTCTCGACCGCATCAAACTAACAATGAACGAGCTCTTGAATTGTCCTTGTGACGGTTCAGGAGCTTTTTGCATAATTGGGAATTGCTAAGTGTGTTGCTCATTACTTGAGAGCATATACCAAGTGGAGTTTAGACAAAATGAATTCTGGTGCGGGTGAAATAGATTATAGATTACTAATTTCAAAAGATCTTATAATAAAGTTTTAGGTAGAGTATACAATAGAATGCTGCTTAGATCACTGATATAGCTGGCTGGAAATGAAGGAGCTGGACTTATGTACAAAATATTCATTGTTGAGGATGATGCGAAAATCTCCAGCCTGCTGCACTCGTACATGTCCAAATACGGGTTCGAAGCAAGGGAGATAGTCGATTTCAATCAAGTACTGGAGGAGTTTCAGGAATATGGAGCGGATCTGGTGCTGCTCGATATAAACCTGCCCAAGTATGACGGCTTCTACTGGTGCCGACAAATCCGTACGCATTCGCATTGCCCGATTTTATTTATATCTGCCCGGGACAATGAGATGGATCAGGTGATGGCGCTAGAGAACGGGGCGGATGATTACATAACCAAGCCCTTCCACTATGAGGTCGTCATGGCCAAAATACGCAGCCATTTGCGCAGAGCTTACGGAGCATACGCTGCAAACCAGGAAGAGAAGAGGCTGGAGTCCGGTGAGCTAGTCCTGTATCCCGAGCGTTACTTCGTAAGCTGCGCGGGCCATGGAACGGAGCTGACGGTGAAAGAAAGCCAGCTGCTGGAGGCGCTTATACTGAAGCAGGGAAGGGCTGTGAGCAGAGAGAAGCTGCTGGACCTGATGTGGGAAGATCATCATTTTATCGATGACAACACCTTAAATGTGTACATTACAAGGCTGCGCAAAAAGCTGAAGGAGCTTGGCTCTGAGGATCGGGTAGAAACAGTCCGGGGAGTGGGCTACAAGCTTGCGGTAGGGCGGGAGGACCTGCAATGAAGCTGTTCTGGAAGGAGCATGTGCCTCTGCTGCTGTTTTATTCGGTTCAGGTTGCATTGGTTCCTTTGCTGTATTGGCTTACCGGAGAAGGACGGCCTTTTGCGATCGTCTTATACGGCTTCCTGCTAAGCACGGTTGTACTTGCATTATATTTGATTTACCGCTACTGCCAGCACCGGGAGCTGTATCGGCGTCTAGAAGAGCCGCATGCTGTACAGGAGGAACTGCTGCAGCCTATGGATAAGGCGCCGCTGTCCGATGCGGTCCATGAGCTGTTGCGCAGCTACGACCGGCATTTCAGGGACCAGCTGCAGCTGCAGCAAAGTGGTAATGAGCAGCATCTCGTTTTCATGAACCGCTGGGTACATCAGATGAAAACACCGATTTCCGTCATTCAGCTACTGTTACAGGAGTTGGAGGAGCCTGCTGCCGACAGCATCCAGGAGGAGCTGGACCGGCTGCGGAAAGGGCTGGAAATGGTTTTGTATACCGCCAGGCTTGACCGGTTCGAGCATGATTTCTCGGTCAAAGCCGTGGAACTGCTTCAGATTGTCAATCAGGTTGTAGCCGGCAACCGCAAGCTGTTTATCCGCAAGGGAATCACCCCGTTGCTCCAAATCAGGGAGGGGTTGCAGGTATACTCCGATGCGAAATGGCTGCGATTTATGTTGGATCAAATTGTGGTTAATGCCTTGAACTACACCGTCGGGACAGGCAAAATGATTTCGATTTCAGCGGAAGAGCTGGGCAATTCGTGTAAACTGACCGTACAGGATCAAGGTATCGGAATTGAAAAGGAGGATTTGAACCGGGTATTTCATCCTTACTATACAGGGGAACACGGCAGACAATATCACGAATCTACCGGAATGGGCTTGTATTTGGTTAAAGAGGTGTGCGGGCGACTCGGACACGAGGTTACGCTGCAATCGAAGCCGGGAGCCGGTACGACCGTAACCCTGCTGTTAGAGGTTGTTCAAAAAGTCGTCTTTCCAGGACGAAGCAGTTCAGGGAGAGGATTCGACATCGAATCTTGAATTCAGCCGGGCCTTCCGTTGCTCACGTAGATCTGTCTACGCTCCGCTACTCAGTCCCTAGCTTCATCCAACCTTCTCGGTCCTGCAAACCCGACTTTTTGAACTCTCATTTTAAGAAGATAGCCTGACCGCCATATGGGCAGGAAAAGAAGTGCGGGAAGCTTTGACTGCTCCTGCACTTCTTTTTCTGTTTGTTTTGTAGAACGGAATGAATTTAAGCAGACTGCCGAACGCAAAGGCGAACATAAACTTAACCATGATGTAAGCTGTAATTAAGGTAAATCGATAGTTCCCAAGCCGCCAATAAGGTACATTAATAGAGAAAGAACCAATGATTGGGCATCTTGGAAAGGAATGAAAAGCGTGAGCATTTTGCAAGTGAAGGCTCTTAATAAAGTATACCCGGGAAAAGTCGCGACACATGCATTAACCGATATACATCTGACCATCGAGCAAGGGGAGTTTGTAGGTATCATGGGACCGTCAGGCAGCGGAAAAACAACACTGCTTCATATGGTTTCCACGATTGATGAACCCAACTCCGGCGAGGTGCTAATTAACGGCAGCAATCCTTTTCAGCTAAGAAAAAAGGAACTGGCATTATTTCGTCGCCGGCAGCTTGGCTTTGTATTCCAGGATTTTAATCTGCTGGACACCCTTACCGTCGCAGAAAATATTATTCTTCCGCTGACGCTGGACAACTATCGGCTGTCGGAGATGGAAGAGAGGCTGGGGCAAATTGCCGAGCGTTTGGACATTACATCGATATTGAACAAACGGACGTATGAAATATCCGGAGGGCAGCGCCAGCGGACGGCCATAGCCAGGGCGGTGATCGCGGCTCCATCGCTATTGCTCGCGGACGAGCCCACAGGGGCGCTGGATTCAACCTCTTCGAAAGTTGTCATGGAATCGCTGGCCGACATCAATGAACAGCAGGGCACTACGCTGATGCTGGTCACTCATGATCCGCTCGCAGCCAGCTACTGCCATCGGATTGTGTTTATTAAAGATGGGCGTTTGGCTGCGGAAATTCACCGCGGGGAAAATCGGCAAACCTTTTTTCAGAAAATCATCGATACTTTGTCTTTCTGGGGAGGGAATATGAATGAATTTTCCTCAGTTCGCGTTTAATAATGTCAGACGCAACGGCCGTGCTTACACGGGATATTTATTAAGCAACGCATTTATGGTAATGATTTTTTTTACATATGCCGTTTTCATCTATCATCCTGAAATTCAGCGGGCGCCGATGGGCAAAATGACGTTAATCTGCATGCAGGTTGCCGCGTACGTGGTGTTTGTTTTTGCGATCTTTTTTGTGCTCTACTCGATCAGCGCTTTTTTGAAGTCCCGCAACAAGGAGTTTGGGATTTTAATGATGCTGGGCGCACAGCCAGGACAAATTAATGGCCTGATTTTTTTGGAAAATATGATCATCGGCACAGTTTCCATAGTCACCGGAATCACCGGCGGGCTGCTGTTGGCCAAGCTGTTTTTGCTGTTCAGTACAAAAATGATCGGTATTAACGAGCTGGCCTTTTATTGGCCCGTGAAGGCAATGGTACTGACGGCGAGCTGCTTTGTTGCTTTATTTATGGCGATATCGCTATTTACGCTGCTGTTTATTCGCAAAAACCGGGTGTTGGAGCTTTTGAAGGGCAGCAGCAGGCCGAAGCGGGAGCCGAAAGCTTCGATTTGGCTTTCCATACTGGGCGCGATTTTGCTGACTACTAGTTTTATGGTCCTTGACAAAGACACTCTATCTCCGAAAGTACTGATGATCGCCGCTTTTTCCGGTATTTCCGGCACCTATTTCTTTTACTCCCAGCTGTCAGTTCTCCTCATTCGTTTGCTCAAACGAAATCGAAAGCGTGTATGGCGCGGCACTAATTTGCTATGGATTTCCGAGATCAGCCATAAGCTGAAGGATAATGCCAAAATGCTGTTTCTGGTGACGGTTGTTACTTCGATCGCTTGCATAAGCGCAGGCTTCGTACTGGCCGTTGATCAAGACAACAAGGAGCAGTTTTTGAACAATAAATTTGCCTTTAGCTATACCGTATACCTGCCAGAGCATATCGATGCGGAGCTGGCCACTATTGAGCAGCCCATGCAGGAAGCGGGCATCGCTTTTGAGCGGTATCGGATAGACACTATTCTCGCCGGGCTGCAGAATTATGCCCACGACCCAACAACTGGTAGCGATGTAGAGATTGTTCGGGCAAGCCAGTTAAATGAACTGGCGATTTTGCTGGAGTTACCGCCGCTGGGGAATCTGCCTTGGCAAACGGCTGTGGCGGTTTATCCGGGCTCAAAACGTTTACCAAGGCAGCCATTAAAGCTGGAGGGAACCGAGTCCAGCATTACGATTGTGCAGGAAATCAGCATACCCCAGCTGGGAGGCGTTAGTGATGCAGGGGTTATGCTCATTGTTGAAGATGCCTTCTTTACCCAATTAACAGCTGATTTATCTAGCAGACCAGAGTATCTCTATCATGTACCATCCTGGACACAGCTTCCCTCGCTGCAAGATGAGCAATCCAAGATCGGCACAGAGCTGTACGCATGGAATCAGAAGCAAATGGACGAGAACCGGGGTAGCGTCGCAGACTGTCCCAATTGCACTAATTATTTAACGGTTCGTTCCGACAAATACTGGAGCACGAAAAATACGACCTCCGTGTTCAGCTTTATCGGGATTTTTATCGCCTTGATCTTCTCGATTTCGACGGCAAGCTTTTTGTACTTTAAGCTTTATACGGAGCTATCCGCCGACAGCCGAACGTACCATACCCTGTCCAAGATCGGGCTGAGCAGCAGGGAAATGAGCGCGGCGGCTACGAAGCAAATTGCTTTTATCTTTTTTATTCCGATTCCGATATCCATGATACAAACGCTTGTGGTTTTGAAGCCTGTACTGGGATATATGAAAATCTCATATGTCTATGTCTATACGGCTACTTTTACAGTAGCGCTGGCTTATCTGGCCGCCCAGACCGTCTACTTTGTCATTGCGAGATCACGTTATGTGAAAGCTTTACAGAAAATGATGGTATAAACAGCTGCCAGGCCTTATGGGAAAGTTGAATCATTTTTCAAAAAGGGGGAATCAGTTTGAGCAAGTTCAAGTTAACATCTATGCTGCTTATAGGTTTACTAATGATTGGGTTGGCAGGTTGTACAAGCTCGCCGGCGGCAAACACTGTAAAGTTGAAGGTGATGACTTACGACAAAGAAAACAGATACTTTAATAATCAATACGGTGATATGTTCCATGCCGAGAACGGTTCGATTAAGATTCAGCTTGTTAGACCCAAAAGTGTGGAACTTGAGAAGACCGCTTCGAACTATGTGGAGGCTCTCGAACAGTCTATCGAACAAGATCAACTCGATGTTCTTTACCTAAGTATTGATGATTATAATCGGTTGTCAGCAGCAGGGTTCTTGTTAGATCTTGAACCGCTAGCGGTGCGGGATCACTACAATATCGACACGATTTATCCTTCAATCACCAGCTTTCTGAGGGAGCAAGGCGGCGGGAAGTTGTATGGTTTTGCGCCTACATTCCAGCGACAAGTCATCTTTTACAATATCGACCTGTTCGAGCAATATGGAATTGAGCCGCCACACGATGGGATGACTTGGCAAGAGATGCTCGACTTAGCAGGACGATTTCCAACCGATGGGGATGAGCAATCCAGAATATACGGCGGATTCACGTGTTTTGGGTTAAACAAAGAAAACCCTCTGGATGAGCTAGGTACGCGGATCGGTTTATCTATGGGATTAAAGGCAGTTAACCTTGATACAATGCAAGTTACAATGGATACAGAAGGCTGGAAGCAAGCGTACGAACAAGCTCAAGCGGCATTATCAACGAATACCCTCCACAAGGGAGAGTTTAACGCGGATGAAGATTTCGATGGACAGCAACTTTTTGCTAAGGGGCGGCAAGCGATGTTAATCGATGATGAACCTAGCTGGGCCTATAGTGTACTTGACTATATAAAAAGTGGTAAATCAGGGGTTAAGCCATTTAGGGTAGGTATGGTGGTTGGTCCAGTGGATCCGTCCAACCAAGAAATAACAAGAGATCTCAATTTGGGTAATGACTATGTATATGCGATTCGTGCCAGTTCCTCCAATATAGATGCTGCATGGGAATTGTTGAAGTTTATGCAGGGTGATGACGTTGCAAGCAAATTGGCGAGAAGGCCTGATCATGGAATACCTTCACGTATGGGTCAAACAAGCGATTATTATGGCATTAACCTGGATGGATTCTATCACTTGACCTCTTTGCCGCTAGGTCATTACTATGATGATCCTGATAGTAGTATGATTACGGATGAATTCAAAGAAAAATATGGGGAAATTGTGTTTCGTGAATTGACCCAAGTAGAGAGGTCTCAAAAATCCCTTATTGACGCGCTACAGTCGATTCAACGAGAGGCGCAAGTTGCCCTTGATGAAGCAATCCTTGCCAAGAAAGTTAATGGAGAAAATGGGCAGGGGGAGCCGGACAATGTCATGACAAGAGAAATGACCATCCATTGGGATGATTTTAAGACAGTACCTTTTAAATGACTATGCTATATGTTGAGCGGAGATAGGAGACGATGATGAACAGATCATGGTTGCAAATAGTTACGATGTTTGTTGTTAGTTGCCTGTTAGTAGTAGGTTGTACAGGTGAATCTAAGGGTCCGATGGAACCAACGATGGAATCAAAGAAGAATCAAGAGACGACTACGCTTAAGATCATCTATCCTAATTCGGAATTATTCTACAAGCAATATGGAGATGGGTTCACCACGCTTAATGACCATATCCAATTTGAAGTAATCAGTGATGCAGATATTTACATGGATATGGGGGATAAGACGAAGGAAGAGGTGTATGCACAGTTTATCCGTGAAGAACAGCCGGATCTCTTGATTCTGGATGCCCATCAGTTTAAAAATCAAATTAACGATGGAAACCTGGCTGAACTTGATTCGCTTTGTACTAGAGATAACTATAATCTGGATGGGTTCGTTCCCGGTCTCGTTGATCAACTTAGGGAAATAGGCGGTGGTCAATTGTATGGGCTTACTCCGTCGTTCTCGAACAAGGCGCTATTTTATAACAAGGACCTGTTTAAGAAAAATGACATAGAGTTACCAGCTGATGGAATGAGTTGGTACGACATCATTGATCTGGCCCGCCATTTTCCTACTGGAGTGGATAAACAGCCACGAATTTATGGATATAGCGGTGGAGAAGTATATGAAGCCCCTATGGATCTAGTTACACTGATTGATAAGATGAGCCGGGCTGAAGGGTTGTCGATCGTGAATACAAATACGATGCAGGTGACCATTGATACTGATGCGTGGAAGAAAGTGATTCAGACCGCGATCAAGGCAGACCAATCGGGAGCTATTTTTAATTCTATGGATGAATTATTCACCAGTGGAACGGTTGAGGAGTTTTATGATAGCCAACCATTTCTCATGGGGCGTTCCGCTATGCATATTGGATCTGTAATGTCGCTAGCACTTATGGATCATTTCAAGCAAGATTTGAACGATGATGTACCCTTTGAACTCGGTATTGCCGCTGGACCCGTCGATCCCCTTGATCCTACATCAACTTATGTAACTCCAGGTGATATATTCGCCATTAATCTAGCATCAGTCCATCAAGATGCCGCATGGGAATTTATTAAGTATGTGTGCGGTGAAGATTATGCTCGTGCCAGCTCCGAATCTAATGAATTGTTGTTAGGTCAGCAACTGTTATTAAGTCGATCAGGATTTATGAAGGACTATGAAGGAATCAGTTTAGAGCCGTTCTATCAATTAAGATCAAAATTTCCAAGCCATAGTGACGATTGGTACAAGCTGCCTGACCAATTCTTCAACGATTTTGCTGCGATCTTAAGCCGAGAACTAGAACTTGTGAAAAAAGGACAAAAATCCCTTGATGAAGCAATAGCAACAGTAAAGTCCGAAGCGCAAGCGGTGCTTGATCAAGCTGTAAAGAAATGATAGCCCAATAAACTTGAGTTGAATATTGTGTAAGATGGAGGGAAGTAGCACAATGAAAGAATATCAAAAAACCCACGTAAAAATCATGACTTTTACGTGGGTTAAATGGCGCGCAAATAGTTTTAGACTCTCGCTGCCCATATTTCAATTTCTATTTTTATTTCTGGTAGTCCTAATTCAGTAATATAACCAATCGTCATTGCCGGATAATTACTCCCAAACAACTCCTCCCATTTTGCATAAAGATAATCCCAATCGATTTTTTGTGTAGCCCATATATTTACTTTGATAATATGTTCTGCTGTTAATTCCTCTGAGTGTAATACTGTTTGTATATTGTTAAAAGTATTCTCAATTTGTTCGTTCATACTATCGGGAATCTCACCATTCTGATCTACCCCGATTTGGCCGGAAGTAACATACAACTCTGCATTTCTTGGGATTTTTGTAATATGAGTGTAGTTGCCTACTGGGTTATACATGCCCGCTGGGTTTTTCCTAATTATTTTTGCATTTTCCATTTTAAATTACCTCGCATTCTAAAGTTTTCCGCCATTTTCACTATTCATTTTTAGACAGACTTCACCTATAAAATGAATTCTAGAAAAAAACAGCAGTAGAGTATCCATATCCAAAAGATATACACTTTAGAGACTTTTTCTTCATGGATGGAATACTCCTTTCTTGTAGATACGAAGTGAATGGTTTTAATAAATTCTAGCCAAAATAATAGATTGAGTCAACATCTATTGATCGATGTCTATTGATCAATGTGTTTTCCAAGAGGAATTGACGTCTGAAAGAGCGTATGCTACAATTCCCGAGAATAAGGAAGGGTCTTGAACGTGTTATATATCCAATACGTAATATGATTGGGCGACCGGCTTTGTTGACGGGATGGCGATAGTGGAAAACGACAAAAAAGTTTAGCTTTGTGGACACAAGCGGACGGGAAGTTGAATATTTCGGTGCGGCAGAGACACTTGGTTAATAAGTGGTAGCCATGATGTTAACGAAATAGAGCTAGCAAGTGAGCCGGCTTGATGATGGCCGTCCGTTGTTTTTCGTTAGGCTATGTTAAATCCTGATGTTGATTTTTACGATAAGAAAACCGCCTCGTTGAAGAGGCGGCTTATTGAGCTATCGTACCCGTTAGCTTAAAAAACGCGTAGTGTACTCAACTGTAATCTTCAATCAATGAGATTTTTCCTTCCTTAATCTCGAATGTTGACTTTCCTTTTAATTGCAGCTTATCTCCACTCTTTAATCCATTAGGAAAATCCACGGCAAGAATACCTTCATAATCGATTCCGACCTCTACTTTGTCATCTATAATACTGTAATCGGTAATTGTCTGGCAACGGCTGGAGAACATCGTTGAGGACTGTTCTGCCAGCTCCCTAAATGCTTGTATTCCTTTGGTCTCCGTTGTGGTTTCTCCATTGGAAATATTCCTGAATATTATGTCCTTATGTAAGAGTTCAACCATTCTTTCAATTTCAAATGAATTGTATGCTTCAAGATAATTTTCAATTATGTCCCTTATTTCTTTAGTAACCATAGCCATACTCCTCTCCTTTACATAAAAGATGATACCCTTGTTTAGCCAGGCAACTTATTCTCAATATAATATTACCATATATTGCAACTATCCTGCCCGTTAGTTCAACATCCGGCAGATGCGGCTGCCGGTCAATTCGGCTTACACGAAATAATGAGTTGACTGGTGCGTAACGGAATGATATGTTAAAGGAGCTTTACACTTAACACCTACAAAGGGGAATTAATAGGATATGCTCCTCACTGTTTGTTCTGAGAGAACTGCAAACTAATTGCATACACCGAACCTTACGTTAGCCGATAACGCCCCTGATTGCGGGCGTGTTTGATGTTGCGTATGTTCGGATTCTTATCAGAACGATACTAACATAACGCGGCGTCCCGGATGTGCTGTCTGCAACGCCCGGTTACCAAGCCATCATGTATGTTCATGATGGCTTTTTTGCTGCGATTGAGGAGCTATATCTATGACTAATCGAAAAATATCGTTGTTTGTTTTACTTGTCATGCAAGGGCTTTCCATGCTGGGCAGTCGGTTGACGGCGGTCGCGATCGGCATTTGGCTCGTTAAGGAACAAGGTTCAGTCACGCCGCTGCTACTCATCTCTCTGTTTCAGGAACTCCCTGCCCTTGTGGTGGGCATGTGGCTGGGGCTAGCCGTCGACCGCTTCAACCGAATAGCCGTTATTATCACGGCGGATACAGGGCAGGCGGTAGGTACGCTGCTGCTTCTTGTCAGCATAACAAGTGGGAACTTCGAGTTGTGGCATCTGTATGCGATCGTCGCTCTGCAAGGCGTGTTTGCGGCTATGCAGGCGCCGGCGGTCAGCGCGGTAACGTACCAGACGGTTGAGGAAAGCGAGCTTGACCGAACGAACGCGATCCGGGAACTGCTTTTTCCGCTTACAGGCGTAATCGCTTCGGTGCTGGCGGGTATGCTTTACGCCCCTCTTAGCATTAGCGGTATTGTACTGCTGGATATGATGACATTTGGGCTCGCGGTTATCGTCACGCTTTGTCTGCGTCTGCCCGGAAAGCCGGAAAATGCAGTTAGATGTAAAAGTGGTGGATCGTTGGAATCTACCGGTTTATCGGACCTATGGATAGAGGCGCTTCAGGGCTTTGCATTTCTGGCCGAGCACAGGGGATTGCTAGTGCTGGCATTGTGCATGGCTTGGTGGAATTTCATCCTTAACGGTCCTCTGGAACTGGCAATTCCGTATCTGCTGGGGAGGACTGGCAGTGAAGTTGTGATGTCCCTCTTATTGGTTGCAATGAACGCAGGCGCTCTCACTGGAGCCGTTCTGGTGCTGGCGGGACTCACCTTTCGCAGAAGACTTCTTCCCATGTTTATCGGTACTATTGTCACGGCCGTGATGTTTGTGGTGTTCGGCATCGCGAACAATGCCTGGGTGCTGGGCGTTGCGGTCTTCCTGCTAATGCTGCCGTTGCCGATGACGGGAGCGTTGTTTACATCGCTGGTGCAGTTGCATACACCGGATAATATGCAGGGCCGTGTATTTGCGGCAATCGGACAGTTAAACGCCGTAACCGCGCCTTTGTCATTCATCGTTACCGGACCGCTGGTCGACCGATGGCTGGAGCCCGCTCTACGGGGGCCATATGGCTCCGGTGCCGGCATCGGGCTGCTTCTTGCAGTGGCAGGCATCTTATTGCTGCTTGGAGCGGTTCCGGCTTACCTGAACAAGAAAGTACGGGAGCTTGAATAATTCTGAAAATTGGTTGCTGTAAGAGTCTTTGTACAAAGCCTGATTTACTTGTTGCACTTCCGGTAGCCGCAGAAGCAGTTCCAGGAAGACGGGAACGAGCGGCAAAGTGCGGTAAAAGCTTCCGCTTTATTGGAGAATTTCTCTAATGGGCTTTTTTATATTTGTGTCGCGCTCTATGGGTTCATAAGTAAATGATACGCTCCGGACTATACGGGACGCGCCGAGCAGGTGGATGCGCGGAAAGCCGAGAATCGATGATACAAGATGCATCTATACATCAAATTTTGTGTGAGATACCGGGTTTCTTTGTTCATCATCAACAACTTTGCAGCGAGAATTGTAGCTTTTGAAACTAGTTTCATCCTGAATAAGCGTTTACAATTAATTGAAACAGTGCTGTTGACTGTCATACTATTCATGGAAGGGAAACGATTAAACATGGGTTATAAAAATAATAATGTCGGCTATCTTGACGGTGTATTGACATCGCGTGCAGTCATTAAAAAAAACAATTATGCCATTTTGCCACATGATGGTTTAGTGAATAACGTTGTCCCGGGATTCGAGAATACGAAGATCAGCATTTTGGGTTCTCCCAGACTCGGAGCGAGCTTCTCCGACTTTATCGCTGAATTTTTAGAAGGCGGAAAAAATGATTTGGGTTTTGGCGGCGAAGGGATTGAAACTTTTGTTTATGTAATATCCGGAAAGTTAAATGTAAGCGATCGCAATGAAACGCATGAATTAACAGAGGGAGGTTATGCTTTCTTCCCTGTAAACGAAAAGATGTATTTCGAAAATGGACAGACTGAAACCACGGAAGCTTTCTTGTACCAACGCAAATACGAGCCGTTAGAAGGGCATGAAGCTTATAAAGTGGTAGGCAATCGCGCTGATCTTACGCCTATTCATTATGAAGATATGGAAGATGTATTGTTTTGGAACTTATTGCCTACCGATGATTTAGGATTCGATATGAATATGCATATTTTATCCTTTGCACCTGCTGCCAGTCACGGTTATGTAGAAACCCATTATCAAGAGCACGGTGCTTATTTATTGTCCGGTAAAGGCATGTATAATCTGGACAACAATTGGTATCCGGTTGAGAAAGGCGACTATATCTTTATGGCCGCTTATACCCCGCAAGCCGCTTATGCAACGGACCGCAAGGAACATTTAACTTACGTATACTCCAAAGACGCGAATCGTAACCCGGGTGTATAAGTGTTGAGAAAGGGGCTATAAAGAATGTCGAATCCTGAAGAAAAAGTAGTAAAAGTTAGCGGGCAACATTTGCACAAATTAATCAAAAACAAGCTTATCAAAGCGGGGTTGAAAGCAGAGCAAGCCGTGGAAACGGCTAATCATTTAGTATATGCCGACTTATGCGGGATCCATTCTCACGGAGCTGTACGGGTTGAATATTATGCAGAGCGTATTCACAAAGGCGGCATCAATATTCATCCCGAGTTTTCGTTTGAACAAACGGGTCCAAGCTCCGCGATCTTCCACGGTGAAAATACTCAAGGTCATTATGCAGCCAACGAAGCATTGGCCCCAGCCATTAAGATGGCAAAAGAAAGCGGCGTAGCGGTTGTCGGCGTATCGAGAGTGGGTCATACGGGAACGCTGTCCTACTATGTGCGTAAAATTGCCGAAGCCAATTTAATCGGGATCTCGATGTGTCAATCCGATCCAATGGTTGTACCGTTTGGCGGTGCGGAAACCTATTACGGAACCAATCCAATCGCATTTGGCGTGCCGAGTAACGGAGCGGATCCGTTAATCTTTGATATGGCCACAACGGTACAAGCATGGGGTAAAATTCTCGATGCGCGTTCCAAAGGCAAAGCGATTCCGGATACCTGGGCAGTGGATAAAAACGGCGCTCCGACAACAGATCCGAATAAAGTGAACGGATTGCTGCCTATTGCCGGACCGAAAGGCTACGGCCTAATGATGATGGTAGACATTTTATCCGGGGTATTGCTTGGATTACCGTTTGGCAAAGAGGTTAGCTCGATGTATCGGAATTTGCATGAAGGGCGTAATCTTGGACAGCTTTATATCATTATTGATCCCGAGCGTTTTGCCGGTCTTGAACTGTTCAAACAATCTATTTCGCGTACGATGAAAGAATTGAATGAGATTAGACCCGCAACTGGCTTTGACTACGTTCAGTACCCGGGACAAGGCAGTCATGAACGTTACGTGAAAAACTTGCAAGAAGGGGTAGAGATTCCCGAATCGATTATTAGCTACCTTGAGTCAGACGACATTCATTACAATCGTTATGAAGGACTCGGCGCTTTTGCAAATTAATATTAAATAGATAAAAGCATTGAAGGTTGAATCGTGAAGGCTTGCAGATGATTCAATCTTCAATGCTTTTTGTTTAATAATTTTCTTCACTGAGTGCGAGTGCAAGGCGTAAATTCAGTGAATGGCTGGGCGAATTGACAGCGTGGCCGAGTATTTCTTCGCAGCGAAGAATACGGTATTTGACCGTATTGCGATGCACGAATAAAGTGGAGGCTGCACTGGCAATTTCGCATTGTGCGCCTAAGTATACCGATAACGTTTTGCGTAATTCGACTAGGGTAGGGTCTTTCGGATAAGCAAAGTCTTTCAATATATTCTCGCAGAAAAATCGAACATCATTTTTTTCAAGGTGATGGAACAACTGAACCATCCCTTTATCTTTATAATGGATAATCGGCTGAGTTTGCAGCTTGCTTTTACGTTCGTCGAACACCAGCTTTGCTTCAGTATAGGATTGATTAATGCGTTTCCAATCCGTATACGGGTTTCCGATACTAAAAATCAACTCTATATTCAGACTGTCATTGAGTTGGGCACGGATAGCCAATAATTTTTCGTCCAGATCCGGGGCTTCGCGTTGGATTAAAATGATAGTCTCTTTTGTAACACTGAAGAACAGCACCAAGCCGTTGGTGAAGTAATCCGAAATATGTTTTTGTAACCATTGCGAGGCTAATATTAATCGTTCTTCCTGATTGAGACTAGGCGCCGTATCTTCTAAAGCCGCTTCGCCAAAAACGTGAACAACTTGATAATAATCGGACAATAAGTAACCGTATTTCATGTTTAATTCAAAGGAACGTACGGACGGATCCGAACTGGCGTGGTAATCAATCAATTCTTTGAAATATTCAGTTGCAATCGACTGTTGGGATTCCGCTACTTTTTCGTTTTTGAATAAAACAAACGATAATACCATAGCCGCCTGGTCAATCGCAAAACTGGAGATCGGATAAGGAATTTGTTCGGGATTAACCACAACCAAATAATGCGGAAAGTGAGAATGAACCCGAATCGGAACAAGCAAGATCTGAATATCATGCCCTTTTGGACTATTGATAATAAATGAATCGTCCTTTTTATTTGTTTCGTGAATTTTCTGTACGATCTGATTCACATAATGCTGCGCAGGATTGCTGTAATGATTGAAATGTTTGGAATGATCCATAATTTCTTTGAATGGATTCAATAAAATAATAGGCGTTTTAACGATCTGGCTTAATTTGTTGATAATAATTTGATTAGTCGCATTTTGAAGCAATAAGTTAAAAAATTTTTTTTGAATATCCAGGGCAAAAGAGATTTCTTCATAACGCGTGCCCCAGATCTTGTTTAACAATTGATGCAGCAGCGAGCCGAGCGAGTAGGTATTGGGGATATCGATCAATGGGAAATTGACTTTCTCCGCGTATTCAATGATTTCGGGTTTGATTTCGCCCAGGAATCGCCCCGTCTTGATCCCGAGACCGACCGCCTTGGCGCGAATCAAAGAATCGATCAACGAAATCAGCCCCTGCTGGTCGTTCGCATAGCTCATCGCTGTTGTTAGGAGCAAAACGTTGGCGGGAATATAGTGTTCGATATCTGGCGTTTCGGAGATTTCCACGCTTTCTATCGTTTTATGTATATCGATCAAACGCTCGTTCGTCAGCAGTTTTAGATCCGAGTAGCGAGCAAGGTTAAGGATGTCGGCTATTGTCGTCATATCTATGTCCTTTCTGTAAGCCTATATGGATCTGAAAGCATGAATCATTATAAAGTATACCATTTCTGCCGTAGAGCTGTAGTGATCGTGGTCAAGTAAATACAGACTATTTGCGAGCAGCAGATGTGCAGTTTAAACAAAAGGCGTCCAACGTTTTGTATAAATGAACAATGATATTGTAAGCGGTTTTATTTATACTGGAGCTTGCCTGACAAATACAAATCAAAACGAGGTGAGCTTTGTGATCCAACTAGAACCGCAAACAATCGATGACTTGATGGACTGGATTTCAGGCATATCAGATGTCGAAGGTCCCGGTACAACTCGATTGCTTTATAGCAAATCCTGGATTGAAGCGCAGCAGGCTTTAAAAGACAAATTTGAAGCGCTTGGAATGACCGTCGAATTCGATGCGGTCGGCAACCTGTTCGCAACGATTGCGGGCACCGATCAGCCGGAAGAGATTATCGCAACAGGCTCCCATGTGGACACCGTTGTCAAAGGCGGTCGTTTGGACGGACAGCTTGGCATTATGGCAGGCTACATAGCGGTGAAAGGACTGCTGGAAACTGAAGGCAAACCGAAAAAGTCTCTGCAAATCATTTCGATGGCGGAAGAAGAAGGTTCCCGCTTTCCGTACGTATTCTGGGGTTCCAAAAATATTTTCGGGATTGCGGATCGTAAAGAAGTTGAACAGATCGCGGACGCTCAGGGTGTGAAATTCACGGACGCCATGCGCGAAGCCGGATTCGACTTCATGCAGGGTGAACCGCAGCATAACCGTATCGCCGCATTTCTTGAACTGCATATCGAGCAGGGGAATTTCCTGGAGAATACCGGCAAAAAAGTAGGGGTCGTTAACGCAATCGTCGGCCAAAAAAGGTACACGATTACGCTTAAAGGGCAGGCTAACCATGCGGGTACGACCTTAATGGAATACCGCAAAGATACGGTCGAATGCATGGCTCGAATCGTTACGCAGAGTATCGACAAAGCAAAAGCCGAAGGCAATCCGCTCGTATTGACGTTCGGCAGAGTGGAGCCCAAGCCCAACACCGTGAACGTCGTACCAGGGGAGACATTGTTTTCGATGGACTGTCGGCATACGGATGCGGAAGTACTGGCCAGGTTCACACAGGAAATCGAAGCGGATATGAAAGTGATCGCCGAAAAGATGGGCATCGAGATCGAAATCGATAACTGGATGAATGAAAAGCCGGTTCCGATGGATGCCGAAATTATCAAGACGATCGAAAGCGTATGCAAAGATAACGGTCTTCATTATCAAGTCATGCACTCCGGAGCGGGACACGATTCGCAAATCTTTGCGCCACGCGTACCGACAGGCATGATCTTCGTTCCTTCTATCGACGGAATCAGTCACAACCCTGCCGAGCATACGGAAGCAGTCGATATTCAACAGGGCGTACAAGCTTTGGCTGAAGCACTGAAACGTTTGGCATATTAAAACAGAGAGTTGGGTAACGATGTCTCACATTCAAAATAAAAGTATATACCCTCCGAATTACTGGAAAAGAATCGTCTTTACGTTCTGTATGGGCTGGGCCATCATCTGGGTTTACCGGTCTATGCTCTCCCCGATCTATTCCGAGATTCAAGGCACGATCGGAACGCAGACTAATGCGGCAATGGGCCTGATCGCCTCCTGTTATTTCTTCGGATACACGGCGCTGCAGATTCCGTCGGGCATCATGGTCGATAAATTTGGCCAGAAAAAAGTATTGATTCCCGGCTTTATAGTGTTTGCACTGGGCGTACTATCAATCGGTTTCGCTCACAATCTAACGATGATATATTTGGGCTCCGTCCTGGCAGGGATCGGCTGCGGTACTTATTACGGCGCGGCGTTCTCACTTACGGCAGAACACGTTCCGCCCGAAAAGAAAGGCATCGCAACCGCCATCGTCAACTCCGGTTCGGCGCTGGGTCTGATTTTAGGGATGACCGGTTCGTCGTTTATCGTCAAACAGTTGAATCTTTCGTGGCAAACGATGGTCTTCATCTCTGCCGGCTTGGTTGTATTTTTGGTGATCTGGTTCGCCATTATGATTATCGGCGCTCAAAAACCGAAAAATATCCCAAGCCTCGAAGCGGCCAAAGCTGCTGAAAGCGAACAAACGATCGAGCCGCTCGCTACAGCCGTTCCGGAAGAAGCCAAACCGAAAAAAGGCCTGTTCCGCAAAGAACTTGTGGCCTCCTATCTGCTGTATTTCTCGACCTGTTACGCTTATTACCTGATCGTGACCTGGCTGCCCAAGTTCCTGGAGTCCGAGCGCGGTATTCAAGGTTCGATGATCGGCTTGATCACTTCCATGATCGCCGTCGCCGCGGTTCCGGGCGGGCTATTCTTCGCCCACCTGTCCGACAAAATGAAGCATAACAAGACGAAAATCATTATCGGCCTTGAAATCGCCTCCTTTGTCCTGATTGCGGTCTCCGTGTTTGTGCCTAATGCGGGTCTGCTTGCGGGCGTGCTGCTGCTGTACGGTTTCCTGGGTAAACTGGCTGTCGATCCCGTATTGATTTCTTATATTACGGACAAAGCCGATTCCAAATCCGTCGCATCGACGCTCGGCGTATTCAACTTCTTCGGTATGTCTTCGTCCGTAGTCGCGCCGGCTTTGACCGGCTACATTATCGATAAGACCGGTTCGGGCCAATGGGGATTTTATATTGGGGCTATCGTCCTGCTGATCGGTACGGTTATGTTTATCGCAAGTGCGGCCACTTCCTCGTCCAAAGCCACTCGCGTCTAATTAAAAACTTATAAAGAAGCAGGACTATTAGATCGCACTAATAGAATCGATAGTCCTGCTTTGTCATTTTTCGAGCTTAAAGGACGGCGCTTTGATCCAGCCATGCCACCAGTTTCGAGTAGATTTCTATCGCCAATTCATCCACCTGTGTCCGGTCGAAGTCATGCTCTGCCGATTCGACAAGATGAAGTTCGCTTTGCGGTATGAATTTATGCAGCATTTTCGATTGTCTGACCGGTACATCCGGATCTTGATTTGCGGCGGCAATAAACGCTGCGGGCAGGCCAGCCAATTGATCCTTTGTTAATTCATAATCGCTGTTTGGCTGTAGACCGCCGGAAATAAAAGAGATCCAGTTCCCACGCTGGCGTGCGGCCAGGTAGAGCAGATAACGCTGCTTTGAAGGCTCCGACGCAACGGCATGATCGGCAATAAGGCTCTGCATTATCGGATCGGAAACCTGCGGATATTGGAGAAAATGCCGGCTGGGCACGTTGAAGCTCGGATCGTTCAGCTTGTAATATCCGTAAAATATAATCACTCCGCGCGGCTTAATATGGGCATGAACGGCAGAGTACAAAGCCAAATACCCACCGGCGGAACGTCCCATGAGATAGTAATCGGAATGATCGAGGTTCAAAGTACGCGGCCCTTCCTGGATGAACCATTCTATGGATCGGCGGACCGACTGCATAATAGCCGGCAGCTTACTTTCGGGAGCGAGCAAATAATCGAGGGTGAGCAGACCATAGCCGCTTTCGGTCAGCAGTGATATATAGGGCTGCGGCAAATCTTCTCTGTGCCCAAAAATCATTCCTCCACCGTGAAAGTAAAGAATCGTTCCTTTATAGGCTTGATTGCCGTTTCCGCGATAAAAGGTTCCATACAATTGTAATCCGTCGATCGTATGAACAGGGATTGTAATGCGCTCGTAGGCAGGTCGTTTACTCAGTTTAATCAGCACCTTCAACTTAATTTTCACTTCATTTTGCTAATAACATAGCATAAAGCGATCCCGGCTTTTTTATTTAAAGTGCACAAAAGACGGAGCGTTTTTATAGAGAGTGTTCATTTTTCGCTCTATTGAAAGCGGTTATACTAAAAGTCAAAAGGAGGATTTTCATGTTATATTCCGTGATTCAAAAAAATAGTTATCAAGATTCGATCAATTTAATGTTGTTAACCAATTCCATTAATAGATTAGATGGTGTGAAACAAGGGCAGGTCATGATGGCAACGGATGCCAATAAAGACATTCTAAAAGCAGCCGGATTGTTTACCGATGAAGTCCAGGCGGCAGGCGCCAACGACATGGCGATCGTGGTCGAATCGGACGGCCAGCACGTGCTCGATTCTGTTATTGAAGAAGTCCAGCGCTTTTTGAGCGATCTTTCGGGCAGCAACAAAAGCGACGGCGTATCGAGCGTAGACAATTGGAAAGATGCTTTAGAAGCGATGCCGGACGCCAACCTGGCCCTATTCTCCATTCCGGGCATCTATGCTGCCGACGAGATTGAGAAGGCTTTGGATTTGGGGTTACACGTATTTTCGTTCAGCGATAATGTGAGCCTGGAAGATGAAGCACGCCTCAAACAAAAAGCGCATGAAAAAGGCTTGCTCTTGATGGGGCCAGACTGCGGCACCGGCGTATTGTCCAGCATCCCGATCGCTTTCACCAATGTCACCAATCCTGGGAATATCGGCATCGTTGCCGCATCAGGCACAGGTATTCAGGAAGCCACCACGATCATCGATCGCCTAGGCGGCGGCGTCGTTCATGCGATCGGCACAGGCGGACGCGACCTGAAGGAAGACGTTCAAGCGCGGACGATGATTGATGCGGTCGTCGCTCTTGAGCAGCACGCTCCGACCGATGTGATCCTTATCATTTCCAAACCGCCGGCAAAAAAAGTGCGCGACAACGTCATGCAGTTGCTGCAATCGTTATCCAAACCGGTCGTTGCCCTGTTTTTGGGCGAGAAACCCGAAGCGCACGTCGGCAATGTGTCGTTGGCCTATACATTGGAAGAAGCCGCCAGAATCGCGGTCGATATCGCCAATGGCGACGAAGTCAAAGCGAACTACAACGATCCGATTGCGTTCCAGGTCGATCAACCGCTGCCGGCAGGCAAAACCGTAAAAGGGCTGTATTCCGGGGGCACACTGGCGAGCGAAGCCGCTACGCTGATCTCCGACGCGCTGGGACTCGATAACGTCAAAGGCGAAGAAGGCTATATTTTAAACACGCAAGGATTTCAAGTGATGGATCTGGGCGACGACGTCTATACCCAGGGCAAGCCTCACCCGATGATCGACCCGGAAGTCAGAGTACATAAGTTAAAGGAAGTATTGAAAGACCAAACAACCGGCATCATCTTGGTCGATGTGGTGTTGGGATACGGAGCCCATCCGGATATGGCGGGCGCACTGGCGCCGAGTATCCAAAAGGCTTTGGAAGAAGCTAAAGAAACAGGGCGCCAGCTGTATGTCATCGGCAGCGTTGTCGGAACGGACAATGATCCGCAAAATTATGCGCAAGCCGTTCAAACGTTAAAAGAGGCCGGCGTCATCGTTGAAAGCAGCAATGCGCGTGCCATTCGACTTGCCTTGAAATTAATGGGACATGAACTGCAGGTAGCCGATAAAGGACGCGTTGAATATACGGAAGCGAAAATGGATGTACCGGAACCAAGCGAGAAAGTACTGAATTTGTTGAATAGCGTACCGAGAGTTATTAATGTCGGGCTTCCAAGCTTCACCGAATCCATCATCAAATTTAATGGACAAGCTTTACAATTCTCATGGCGGCCAAAAGCCGGCGGCAACCAGAAGTTGATTCGCATCTTGAATGAACTGGAAAAACGCGAAGCGGAAATCAATGCGGCCAATGATAAAGTCGTTAGCCGATTGTTGGAATCTCAACCCTTCTTGGTCGATGCGCGTCCAGCCAAAGAAGTTATTCCGCAACTGAATACCGGCGAAAAAGTCATTCTTCATGCCGGGCCGCCGATCAAGTATGAAAATATGACCGGGCCTATGAAAGGTTCCGTAATCGGCGCTATGTTATTCGAAGGATGGGCAGCGGATCATGAGGACGCCCGTCGTCAATTGGAAAACAATGAAGTGAAATTCATTCCATGCCATCACGTCGGTGCAGTAGGACCGATGGGCGGAATCACTTCTGCCAATTTCCCTGTATTCATCGTAGAAAATAAAGCGGACGGTACAACCGGCTACTGCATTATGAACGAAGGTATCGGTGAAGTGCTTCGTTTCGGCGCCAATAATGAAAATGTCATCAAACGTCTGAAATGGATGCGCGATGTTCTGGGGCCGGTATTGGGACAGGCTTTAAGAACGTTCGACGAAGGCTTGAACTTGAACGTCATGATTGCTCGGGCAATCGGAATGGGAGATGAATTCCACCAGCGTAACATCGCAGCGTCACTCGTATTTTTAAAAGAAATTACGCCTGCGATTGTCACCCTTGACGTGCAAGAACAAGATAAAGCGGACGTGATTCAATTTTTGGCGAATACCGACCAATTTTTCCTGAACATTATGATGGCCACAAGTAAAGCGATGGTTGATTATGCGCGTAAAGTAAAAGAAGGCTGTGTCGTCACGACCATGTCGCGTAACGGGGAGAACTTTGGGGTTCGGATCAGCGCTTTGGGCGATGAATGGTTTACAGGTCCCGTGAATACGCCGGACGGATTATACTTTACGGGCTATTCGGCGGAACTGGCCAATCCGGATATCGGAGACAGTGCCATAACGGAAACAGTCGGTGTTGGCGGCATGGCTATGATCGCTGCGCCGGGTGTGACACGTTTTGTCGGATTAAGCGGACTGAACGATGCGCAAGCCATTTCGGAAGAGATGCAGCGCATTTCCATTACGAACAATCCGGCCTGGGCTATTCCGAACTGGAACTTCAAAGGAGCGACATTGGGTATTGATATCCGCAAGGTTGTAGAAACCGGTATTACGCCTATTATCAATACAGGTATTGCTCATAAGGAAGCCGGTGTCGGTCAAATTGGTGCGGGTACGGTCAGAGCGCCTCTCGTGTGCTTTGAAAAAGCATTGGTTGCCTACGCCAAATCGTTAGGCATCAAAGTGGAAGATGAATGAACACAGTATAAAATGCGAAAAAGTTTATATCAGCCCGTACGTACTGCATATGATCCAGCAAAAAGGAAGTATTCTTGCGCGAATCCATTCGATTTTTTCGAATGGATTCAACCTAACATACAAAGATCGCTTATTGTTCGTCGGAAAAGACTTGGAGAGCTTATCGGCAATCGGACTCGCGATCGACGCTGCAGATTTCAAGCTTATCCAAGCAGGGCTATCTGTCGGCGACCCGGTAAAGATAAGCAGCCGTTTTTCCCAATCTGAAGAAAAACTTAGCCTGATATTTATTTATTACACCCGGCCTCAGGTGACAACGATGACGATCCCTTCGGTCCACCGCGTGGATCTATCGATACCGTACGTGCCGCATGAGCAGCTGAGCAAAAGCGATTTATTGCATCTGCTTGAAGAAGCGGATATCTGGGAGCAATCCGGATTCGCTTCATCGCCGCTGAAACCATTGTACGAGAACTTCGTTAACGAACCGAATTGTTTTTCTGAAGAGGCTGTCCGATCTTTGATCGGCGCGGGAGTCGGCTTAACACCTGCCGGCGATGATTTTTTGCAAGGGCTGATCCTGTTTGAGCGTATAACCGGCAGCGGAACCTTCTTAACCGGTATGACGCAGCGGCAATTACAGCATCGATCAACGACAGATGTGAGTCGAGCGTACTATCAGGCTCTGTTTGATGGATATGCAAATGCCCAGTGGATAAAGCTTTGTCAAGCGATTCAATCCGAAAATAAACAGCAACTAACAGAGGCGATAAAAAAGATACAAGCCTACGGCGCAACCTCTGGAAACGATACTTTAATAGGTATTCTTACTTTTTTAAAACAAGCAAATGGGAGGAAGTTATGGGCAAAAGAATCGTAATCGCATTGGGTGGTAACGCTATATTGAACGACGATCCTTCCCCTCAGGGACAAATTGAAGCTTTGCGTTATACGAGCAAGCAATTAATCGAATTAATCAAGCAAGGACACCAGCTCATTATTAGCCACGGTAATGGGCCTCAAGTCGGGAATTTGTTGTTGCAACAAGCACTGGCTAAATCCGATAAAAATCCGGCTTTACCGCTCGATGCATGCGTGGCGATGACTCAAGGGAGTATAGGCTACTGGCTGCAAAACACAATGAATGAAGCTATGGCTGAAGCCGGACTTCACCATCAAGTGGCAGCGATTGTGACTCAAGTCGTCGTTGACGAACACGATCAGGCATTCAGCAACCCCACTAAGCCGATAGGACCGTTTTTCACTCAGGAAGAAGCGGAAAAAGCAGCCGCTGAAACGGGCGAAATCTATGTGGAAGATGCAGGCCGCGGGTATCGAAAGGTTGTGCCTTCCCCTAATCCCCTAACGATTGTTGAGTATCCAATCATCAAAACCCTGATCGAAAACGGATATGTCACGATCTCGGCCGGCGGAGGGGGGATTCCCGTAAAAGAAGTAGCACATGGTTATGAGGGAGTCGAAGCCGTCATTGATAAAGACTTTGCCTCTGCGAAGCTGGCGAATCTTGTCGAGGCCGATTATTTGTTCATTTTAACAGGCGTCGATCATGTTTATGTCAATTACAATCAACCCAACCAGGAGAAATTAGAAGCGGTCACCGTCGATCAATTAAAAAAATGGATTGATGAAAATCAATTTGCGCCGGGCAGTATGTTGCCCAAAGTTGAAGCCGCCATTTCTTTTGTAGAAAGTCGCCCGGAAAGTAAAGCGATTATTACTTCACTGGACAATATTAATGCTCTTTTTGCCGGAGGCTCGGCCACAGTTGTGTTAGCGGGATAAACCTCACGTACGGTTTGATGAGGAGGGGCAGAAATTCATCTGCCCTTTACTCTAGAACATTTTGGCTGCTATTCATTAGCGTTATACAATTACTTGTTGTGTCCGTATAGTTGACCGCATGCTGCATTGATGTCCGTTCCGAATTGTGTTCGCACAGTGACTCGGATTCCTTTTGACTTTAAAATACCGGCAAACCTTCGAATCCGGTCTTTGTCCGATTGATGAAAGCTTTCGGGCGTTACGTCGGTTGAATTGTAGGGGATCAAATTGACGTGATATAAATGTTCCCAAGGACCTCTATCCTTTAACAAAGCAGCAATGGCTTCCGCATGTTCAGTTGAATCGTTTTCTCCCCGAAGTAATATATACGCAATATATACTTTTCTGCCTGTATCACGAATATGCTGATCCAACTTGTTCAACACATCATTAAGCGGAAATCGATTGTTTATTGGCATTAGCACGCTCCGCTGTTCGTCGAACGGAGAGTGCAGCGAAAAGGTCAGGTTAATCTGGGGAAATTCCTTTGTCAGACGATCGATCCCCGGCAGGATTCCAATGGTGGAAACTGTAATTCGCCGATGCCCCAAGCCAAAGGTTCGTGAATCGGTTAGAATCTTAAGCGTGTCGAAGATATTAGGATTGGCTAGCGCTTCTCCCATGCCCATAAACGAAACACTATCCAAGGCTTCACCATTTAAATGAAAGTATAACAATTGATCGGTAATTTCATCAGCGGTTAGATTTCGTTTCAGTCCGATTGTACCTGTTGCACAGAAGCGGCAACCATATCCGCATCCGCACTGACTGGAAATGCAATATGACTTCCAGCCGCGCTCATAGCTTAGTTGAACTGCTTCTATGCGTTCACCGCCCTCAATGGAAAAAAGCACTTTATTCACTTGTCTGGACGTCTGTTGCATGATAGGGGTTAAGTTCAAAACGTGTTCGCCAAGGTTCTTGATTAATTCGTTTCTTATACCCTTGGGTAATATGGTCATTCTGTCATATTCACCAATTCTTTGCTTGAAGATCGCATCCGCAATTTGTTGAAACCGATATGCGGGTTGTTCCATTTCTGTTAATATGTGTTGGATCATTTCGTATTTCGAAGTTGATTGCATGTTTTTTCTCCTCTTGAGCCGGAGAAAATGCCTTGAGCACCAAAAAAAGAGCGCCTAGCATCTACATTAACCAACTAAATGAAAACCTGTGATGCTTGCAGCTCCAGTCGCTACGTGCATCGATCGATAGATGGATAATGCTCCGGCATCCGTTTAGTTTGATTGTGAACCGTACCAACGGACAATGAACGGTTCGCATGAACATTTACAACTTCCAACATGTACATCAACCTCCTAATATGAAATAAGCATAAAGTTTACATTAAAAATAAAGAGCTACAAGAAAGTTACCTTTCTTGTAGCTCAAATAAACAAATACTAAAATCCAGCCCAATTAATGGATTAGATATTGCTATTTATTTAAGTGAAGAGAATAAGTAACTTTCTTGCTTAACAAAGAATAAAACAGTTTTGTTTTATCATCGTATAATAAGCAAGAAATATTACATAATTCTCATCATCTCCCCAAATTAATTACCAGCATTGTAGCACAACCCATTTCACATTTCAACTTTTTATAAGATAATGGAAATGAAAAACGACTTGACTCACGATGAAATCCAAGATAAGATTCTAATCAGTAATTTAGTAAATAAGTAATATTAGTAAATTAGTAAAATGGGGTATTAAAAATGTTTTCCAATCGTTATATTCGAACAATTATCCTTTCCCGGGTGCTGTTGCAGCTGGGAGTATGGATCCGGAATTATGCCGTCCTTCTTTATGTGACCGATTTGACGCACAATAATCCGGTTGATATATCTCTGATTTCGGTTGCGGAATTTGCGCCGATCTTTCTGTTTGGCCTGATTGGCGGGACCTTTGCCGACCGCTGGCGGCCGAAGAGAACCATGGTATGGAGCGATTTGTTATCCGGCTTGTCCGTCGGGACCGTGCTGCTGGCGGTCATCCATGGTGGATGGATGGCTCTTCTGATCGGATCATTTGTTTCCGCCAGCGTTTCTCAATTTTCTCAGCCTTCGGCCATGAAACTGTACAAGCGGCATGTGCCCGCCGAACAACTGCAGGGCGTCATGGCGATGTCGCAAACGATAGTTGCTATCTTTACGGTTTTGGGACCGGTCATAGGCACGTTTATTTTTATTAAGTTTGGCATTAACGTATCCCTGATCCTGACTGCGGTGATGTTCCTAGGATCTTCCCTTGTATTATCCACCCTTCCCCGTGATGCGGAGGAAGCGAAGTCAGGTAAAATCGGCGGCTTTTTCAAGGAGTTGACGGATGGCCTGCGTTATATCGGGTCCAACAAATCCTTAAGAACGCTTAGTTTGACTTTCTCGGGAGTCGGTTTGGCAGCAGGCCTGACGCAGCCGCTTCAGATTTTCCTGGTCATCGAGAATTTGGGACAAGACAAACCATTTCTGCAGTGGTTGGTCATGGCCAATGGAGCAGCTATGTTAGTAGGTGGAGCTGCCATCCTGGCGGTGGCAAAAAAGGTGAAGCCGCAACTACTGCTCATGGCAGGTTTGCTTGTCACTGCCGTCTGTACGGTAGGAATGGGTGCGTCAAAACAAATTTGGTTGACCCTTATGCTGCTCATGATCAGCGGTTTGTTCTACCCTTGCGTTCAAGGCGGGATTCAGACGCTTCTTGTCCGGAATACCGAAGGGGCGTTTATAGGCCGGGTATCGGGAGCGATCATGCCTATTTTTATGGGAATGATGGTCGTTGGCATGTTCATCTCCGGCTATCTCAAGAATACGATTTCCCTATTGGGTGTATATATGGCGAGCGGCGTTTTTGTGACGATCGGTGCGCTTTTGCTGCTCCCTATTGTGGTCAAGAAAAAGGAGAGATAAAAAGACATGGATATGAATAAGCGGAGGAAGCTGCTAGCGGAATTCAAAGAGATCAAGACTTATATGGGCGTTGCCCAAATCCAAAATAAAGTCAACGGGAAAATCTATATCGACAGCTATCCCAACTTGAAAAACAAGTGGTTTACTCTTCAAATGCAGCTGGATCAAGGGAGATTCGCAAATGCCCAACTGCAACAGGATTGGAAGGAATTCGGGGCCGATGCGTTCACTTATGAGGTGCTGGAGCAAAAGGAAACCGATAAGATAACGGATATGCGCTGGGAGCAGAAACAAATTTTGAAGCCTTGGCTCAAAAAGCTGCAGCCCTATGGAGACAAAGGATATAATAAGCCCCCAAAGGATTAAATGAATCTATGGACACGGATTTGACTCGCGGTAAAATTCAAGATAAGATGAAACCGTCGTTTAGTAAATTAGTAAATAGGGAAACGGAATGAGGGAATAAAGATGAAAATACCTACAACGTTAAAACATAAACCAGTGGTCGTGTCGGAAAATTATGAGAAGATTGATGGACGAATGGCCGGAAACACGGACGCGAAAGGTCTTTCCCTGGGATTGGCCCAGTGGAACGATCGAGGCAAGGTCGATATTTCAGCCAAGGTATGGAGATACACGGGTGAAAAATGGTCAAGACAATCGGAGGAACTGCCTCTCCATCGTGTTCTTGATTTGTCCATTCTGATTTGCCGGTCGCTGGAACATTTTCGCGAAGCCTATCGTTACAAGGATTTATATGACCCGGAAAAGCCCGTCATCGACCGGGTTGGTTTGCAAGGTGATGCCATGAACGTGGAGATATGTACGGACAATGAAAGAATTAATGAAGATATTAAGCTTTTCAGCCAAGCGTTAAGCGATGACGATGAGTTGATCGGTGAGCGTTTGCGCACGTTATCCAAAATATTAAAGGATATGGGATATTAAACCGCACAAATTTACAAACAGGGTTCGTAGTTGCTTAGGCAATTACGAGCCTTTTTTGTTTGGATGAGGACTTAGTTTATTGCTTATGACATGGGGCTGACGAAATCTTATAGTGGTCAATAAATTTCCTTTATAAATAAAAGAAGGGAAATTAAGGGTTTATATAGAATATATTAAACTTGACATATAAAGGAATTGAAAAATCAGCGAGGCTATGCAAAAGAAAAGGGGAATTTTTTTGATTAAGCGGTCTTTTTATTATCTGTGGGGGTCTCAGACGATCTCTAATGTTGCGGATATTATCTACATGTTGAGTATAACGGTATTGGTGTTCAGTTCAAGCAATTCTCTACTGCAGACCACTTTGATTCCGTTGTTCCGTTTGTCTGCCCAAGTGGTTAGCGGGCTGGTTGCACCCATCATTCTCAGCCGCTTCAGGCTCACGCGGATTTTGCTGTTCTCCCAACTTGGGCAGTTTGTCATTTTTACACTGCTGCTTCTTTACTTGTGGACCGTGCCTGGGCAAGGGTCGTTTCTTTTCATTTTTGTGATGGTGTTTGGCATGTCATTTCTGGACGGCTGGACCAACCCGGCACGAAATGCGCTTGTCCCCCGCTTGACCATCGGTGAGGGACTCATGCGCGCAAACAGCTTGGTAGCCGTCAGTGATCAAGTAGTTAAATGTGCAGGATGGGCGCTCAGCGGGATTGTTGTAGCCTGGCTTGGTTCAATGAATACGCTTTTGATCGCTTCCTGCTGTTATTTGCTGGCTGCAACGGTCACTTCGTTCATTCGTGATCCGCTGGATGATCAGGAATCAGGCTCCGAATCTATATCCGCTACTCATCCGGCGGCAGCAGCCGAATCAAAGGGCTCTCATTGGAAAGAACTTGGGGAAGGGTGGAAGATTATTTGGCATAACCGCCGCATTCGTTCTCTGATGATTGTGGACAGTATAGACACCATTGGGGGAGCCTCCTGGCTTGGTGTATTTATTCTGGCGTATGTAACCCAGGTGCTGCATAAGGATGCAAGCTGGTGGGGGTTTATGAATGCCTCCTTTTTCTCCGGTATGATTCTGGGCGGGCTGGTTGTTGTTGGTTTGGTCAAACGGTTGCAAAAGAATAGCTATTTGTACATGCTGGGAGCCTTGTTCGTGTATGTGCTGATTACGGTAGTGTTTGCTCTCAATACGATCCCGGTCGCTGCGCTTGTTCTTTTTGCCGTCTCCGGATTACCGGTGCAAATGGCCGGAATTATTCGCCGTACCTTGCTGCAAACAAGTGCTCCGATGGCACAACTCCCAAAAGTGATGGCAGGGATTGACGTGCTTACGAACCTTGGCTTTGGTTTATCTTTGTTGTTCCTGGGTTGGTATGCAGACCGCTTTGGAATGGTACAGGTGTACTTGCTGGCTGCGGCAATGACGACAATTGCTGTCTTGATCGGGTTGTTCTATCGGAGGGATTTTCAGGAAAGTGCGCAAGTGGATCATCCCACTGTCAGGGACATAGGGATTTGAAGCTGCAGTGGTTTTTCTGTCTTAGAACATTTCAAATTCGGCTTATCCCGGCAACCGGTCGTGGCAAGAAAAGCCGGAAGGGCGTTGAAAGCGTGAGGGCAGGGGAGGCCGGTGGGGTGGTCGGCAGATCAACATCCGCTGTCCGGACGCTTTGCACGATTATCCCGTTTGATCAGAGAAGCAGAGAAGAAGATAAATTCAGGAGAAAAAGATATGTTTGTAAGAAGCAGACATGTTCGAGATCATTAGACAGGTTTGTGGGAAGGAGGTTTGGGAGAAGTGAAGTAGACCTGACGGAAGGGATGGGGCAAGACACTGGGAAAAATGAAAAGGCCGTGATCTTGCTGCAACCTGAATCCGTTTGCATCAATGCCAGCGCAGTTCAAGCACTTCTATCAGGCCGCAGCCGCAAAGGGCAGATTCTCTTAACGAAAGGGATAATCGTGCAAAGAGGCATGCAGGGACACCAAGACACGAATGCTATATATAGACAGCCGCCTCGATCCGTCATTTCTTCAAACTCTCTATATATTCCAAGTGCTTGAAGCCCCAGCCGCACATATCGCCAAGCACTGTCGCCAGCGTATGCCCGTGCTCGGAGATCGAATATTCGACCTTAGGCGGAATTTCTTGATAAATGCGGCGGTTGATAAGCCCATCGCGTTCCAGCTCTCTGAGCTGATTCGTGAGCATTCCTTGCGTAACGCCGGGCAGCAGACGTCTCAACTCTCCGAACCGCTGGGTCCCTTCATTCAGAAGAATGAACAGAATCAAGGGCTTCCACTTGCCGCCGATCACATCAAGCGTAGCCAGAATGCCTTGGGTCGTATTTGCGTCTCGTATTTTGGTTTGCAACAGCATTCGAACATTCATGTTCGCGACCTGTATAAGGAATATCCGAACTGGCAGATCGACGTTGCTAGAGAACAGCGGCTGCTGCTGGAATACGACCGCATTGTGTTTCAGTTCCCTCTGTATTGGTACAGCTGTCCGCCACTGCTGAAAAAATGGTTTGACGATGTGCTGACCTTCGGATGGGCGTTCGGGCCCGGCGGCGACCATTTGAGGGGCAAAGAGTTTGTCGTGGCGACAACGACAGGCGGGGAAGAGGAGGGATACCGCGCTGGCGGACACAATTGGTTTACGCTCAGCGAATATTTGCGACCGATCCAAGGAACACTGAGCCGGTGCAATGGGAGTTATTTACCCGCCTTCGTCTCTTACAGCCCATCGCCCGAGGAGCTGCCGAATGAGGTCAGACGGTATGTTCAGCATATTATGAGCCCTATGGCCGCATTGGCCCAATAAGCAAAGGATAAGCGGGGCCTTTGGCCCCGCTTTTGATATGAAAAACGCTAAGCTTTAATATACTCCGAAAAATTCTCCTGTAAGTACCGTGAATTGATATCCTCCCGCAGATGATGATCGATCAGTTCGTCAAGTTGATCCAGTTCCTTATGCATTATAAATTCGAGAATGGTTAGATGCTCTTTATGGATGTCCACCAGCTTTTCCTTCCTCAGCATATGCAGTCTGCGGTATCTGGCGTAATGGACATTGGATTGCTGAATCAAATTCCACAGGAACTCCCGCCCGGCCAGGCGAAACAGGGATTGGTGAAAGGCATCGTCCAGGTCGAGAAATCGTTCGCTATCCTCGTCCTCAGCGATGACGGCCTGCTGCTTGTCCAGGATCTCCCTGAGCTCATGAACTCCTTTGAGCGGGAGATGGGAGGACAAATCTTTGATGATTTCTTTTTCGAGCACACTTCGCAAATAAATAATCTGTTCGACCGACTCCAAATCAATAAAAGAAACAAGGTTGCCCTTTTTGGGATAGATATCGATATAGGATTCCAGACTAAGCTGTTTCAGCACATCGCGAAGCGGGGTCCTGGAGAGCCGGAAACGTTCGGACAGGGCGGTCTCGCTTAAAATGGCGCCTGGTTTTAGCTTTAATGTAATGATTTCGGTTTTCAGCGATTTCATGATCTCATCTTTTATGGACATGTTGACTCCTGCTTTGGTTTTTGAATTTATCTAGTATACATCATGTTAACACAAAAAAAATTCAGGCCTGGTGATAAATCTTACAGACGCTTCTCAATCCTGTATCTTATGATCAACTCAATCTTGTATACAAGAAGGAGGAGATTGTTGAGATGAATATGACATGGCGATGGTATGGGGAAGGGAACGACAATATTACGCTTGACCATATTCGGCAAATTCCTGGGGTTATGGGAATCGTCTGGTCTTTGCATGACAAGGTGGCCGGGGAAGTATGGGAGATGGAACGGATTCAAGAAGTGGCGAATCAGATCACAAGCAAAGGCTTTAGCACCGCGGTTGTGGAGAGCGTCAACGTTCACGATGATATCAAAATCGGCCTGCCAACACGCGACAAATATATTGACATCTATATCGACACCATCCGCAAGTTGGCCAAGGTTGGCGTTAAGGTGATCTGCTATAATTTCATGCCGGTTTTTGACTGGACGCGTACGGAACTGTATAAGGAGCTCCCCGATGGCTCGAACGCACTTTTTTATGAAAAGGCTGCCATTACGGATAATCCGCGGGAGATGGTGGACCGGATTCTGCAAGGGGCCGGAGAATTCACGATGCCAGGCTGGGAACCGGAACGATTGGCAAAGCTGGATGAGCTGTTTGCCGCTTATGCAGATGTAACGGAAGAGAAGCTGTTTGCGAACCTGCAGTATTTTTTGGAGCGTATTATTCCGGTATGTGAAGAAGTGGATATCAAAATGGCGATTCACCCCGACGATCCGGCTTGGCCGATCTTTGGCCTGCCGCGGATTATACGCAGCCGGGACACGATCCGCCGCATGCTGGACGCCGTGGATAGCCCGTACAACGGTCTGACTTTCTGCACGGGTTCGCTGGGAACGAATCCGGAAAACGATCTGCCGGCGATGATCCGCGAGTTCCATGATCGGATTCATTTTGCTCATATCCGTAATGTGAAAGTATTTGATAACGGAGATTTCATCGAGGTGTCCCATCGCGGACGCGATGGCAGCGTAGATGTCGCGGAAGTTGTAAAAGCCTATCACGAAAACGGATACACCGGTTATGTGCGGCCCGATCACGGGCGGCATTTGTGGGGAGAAGAAAAGAACTGCCGTCCAGGTTATGGCCTGTATGACCGGGCGCTGGGCGTGATGTATTTGCTGGGCGTTTGGGACAGCCTGGAAAAGGCGCGGGAGGCAAAATAATGCTGCGTCTTAGCCGGGAAAGTCTGAAGGCTGGTCAATCCGCCTGGGAAGCGGCGGGCGTTGAGCTGCCGAAGTTCGAGCTGGAGACGGTAGCGAAGAATACGCGAGTCAATCCGCAGTGGGTCCATTTTGGCGCAGGCAACATCTTTCGGGGATTTGTGGCGAACGCCCATCAACAGCTGCTGGACAGCGGCAAAGCGGATACCGGCATTATCGCGGCGGAATCGTTTGATTTTGAGATGATTGACAAGGTCTATAAGCCTTATGACAATCTGACGTTGCTGGTGCTGATGAATGCGCGTGGCGAATTTCAGAAGAAAGTGGTTGGCAGCATTGTCGAAGCCGTCGCCGGGGACAAAAACCGGGAAGCGGATTACAGCCGCTTGATCGAAATCTTTGAGCAGCCGAGTCTGCAAATGGCCAGCTTCACTATTACGGAAAAAGGGTATTCTCTAACAGGGCCGGACGGCCGGTACCTCGGCATTGTGGAGAAGGATATTGAAAACGGTCCCGTACAGCCGATTCATGCCATGAGTCTCGCCGCCTCGCTGGCTTACCGCCGTTATTTGAAAGGCCGGTATCCGATGACTTTCGTCAGCATGGACAATTGCTCGCATAACGGAGACAAGTTAAAGCATGCCGTCTTGACGATTGCCAAGGAATGGGCAAAGAGAGGTCTGGTTGAAGGCGGATTCATCGATTATCTTGAAGATGAAAGCAATATTACGTTCCCGCTGTCCATGATCGATAAAATCACGCCACGCCCGTCGGAAACGGTGCAGGCGGCACTTTTGGAGCAGGGGATCGGCGATATGGATGTGATCGTCACCTCCAAGAATACGTATACCGCGCCTTTCGTCAATGCGGAGATCAGTGAATATCTGGTGATCGAGGACAAGTTTGCAAACGGCCGTCCACCGCTTGAGGAAGCCGGGATTATATTCACGGACAGGGATACCGTCAACAAAGTGGAAACGATGAAAGTTACGACCTGCTTGAATCCACTCCACACCGCACTCGCCGTATCCGGTTGTCTTCTAGGGTTTACATTGATTGCGGATGAGATGAAAGACGGTACGCTGCGCAGGTTCGTGGAAACCATAGGTTACACCGAAGGACTGCCGGTTGTGGTCGACCCCGGCATCCTTAGTCCCAAGGGGTTTCTGGACGAAGTGCTGCGGGAACGTTTCGCGAATCCGTTTATTCCCGACACCCCGCAGCGGATCGCGACCGATACCTCGCAGAAAGTGGGCATCCGTTTCGGTGAAACAATCAAATCCTACATTCGCCGTGAGGACCTTGATCCGGCAAAACTTACGGCCATCCCGTTAGCGATCGCTGCCTGGTGCCGTTACTTGCTGGGCGTGAATGATGAAGGCAAGCCGTTCACTTTAAGTCCGGACCCGCTTTTGGAAACGCTGCAGGGGAATTTGGCAGGGGTGAAACTAGGCGATAAAACCTCCGGAGTCCGCGCCATTCTTGAGGATGAGCAGATTTTTGGCGTTCCCTTGTACGCGATTGGGCTTGGGGAGAAAATTGAGGGCATGTTCTATGAAATGCTGGAAGCTCCGGGGGCCGTACGTAAAACGCTGGATAAATATTTGAAATAAGTTCGTATATTTAGAAGCCTTTCTGGAAACAGACTGAGGTAGGGACAAACAAGGTATGCCCTGAATCATGCTGCGAAAGAAGGGCCTTTTTTACTTTAAGACTATCTGGACCGCAATCTGTGTTATTATGGAGGATATGAACTGTTTTTGCACAAAACTTATTTGGAAAGAGCGGAGCTTTGATGATGAAAAAGCTGACTATCGACGATGTCGCCCGTAGGGCCGGCGTTTCCAAAAGCACCATATCCCAGTACTTGAACCAGCGGTATAAGTATATGAGCGAAGCGACGCGGCAGCGGATCGCTGAAGTCATTGATGAATTGGATTATCGGCCGAATGGCCTTGCCCGCAGCCTGAAGCAGAATCGCACTCATCTCGTCGGGGTCATTGTGGCTGATATCGACTATACTTTGTCTATCCAGTGCGTTAGAGCCATCGAAAGCGAACTGCAGAACCAGGGGATTCAGGTTTTGATCTGCAATGCTGACGAAAACCCGGAAAAGGAGCAGCTCTATATTGAAACACTGATTGCCAGACAGGTTGACGGTTTGATCGTGTTCCCTACGGGGCATCAATCCTCTGCCTACAGCCGTCTTGGTGAATTGGAGATGCCGTTCGTTTTCATTGACCGGCTTGTTGACGGCGTCAGCACCCAGAGTCTGCTGCTTGATAACGAAATCGCCGCCAAGATGGGAGTAGAAGAACTGGTTCATAACGGGCATACTCGAATCGGTATGATGACGCTGCCGCTTGGGGAGCAGGGAATTACTCCGCGCAAGGAGCGGCTTGGCGGATTCCGCAAGGCCATGGAGGAGGCGGGCTTGCCGCTGCGAGAAGAATATCTTGTGAGTGCCCCGGCGCAGGAGATCGGAGCCCGGCTCTCGGAACTAATGGCACTTCCGGAGCCGCCGACATCGCTGATCGCCGGCAACGATATTGTGTTGGCCGAGCTATTGAAGGCTTCCAACCGGCTGGGGATTTCCATTCCCGAGCGACTGTCGGTCATTGGCATAGACGATGCCGGCTTTGCCCGCATCTACAATCCGGTTATCACAACGATTTGTCAGCCCACCCATGAGATGGGGGTTCAAGCTGCCAAGGTCATCCTTTCCGGCATCGAGGATCGGGACAGACCGATACCCATTACATATCGTTTTCCGCCTGCGCTTCGACGTGGGGAGTCGGTGAAAAAAATGGAGATTCGGTAAAGCCGGCAAGAACATAAAAGGACTTTGACTTCCTCAGCATTGGAGGTCAAAGTCCTTTTATGTTGTGATTTTAGCTGACAGTTAAGGCGGATGCCATAAATGCCTCCAATTCAGCGCGGCTTGGCAGGCCGTCCGAGTCGCCCGGTGACATAACCGCCAGCGCGCCGATCGCATTCCCCCTGGAGACAGCCGACTGGACTTCCAGCTTCTCCAATAATCCGCTAATCACGCCGGCGGCGAATCCGTCGCCCGCGCCGACTGTATCGACAACCCGTTCCACTCTATAGCCCGGCACAAAGCCGTGGCTTTGTAAGCTCTTGTAGAAAGCCCCGCCTGGCCCCATTTTGATGACGACCAGCGAGACGCCCTGTTTGAGATAGAAATCAGCAATATCCTCAGGCTCCTCCAACCCGGTTAACAAGCGCCCTTCGCCGATGCCGGGAAAAAGCCAGTCGGAGCGGAAGGCCAACTCGTTGATCGTCTGAATCATTGTCTTCTGGTCGCTCCATAGTACGGGCCGCAGATTGGGATCAAAGGATATTGTCCGGTTTTGATTTTTCATGTAGTCCATGGCATGGCGTGAGAATTCCAGCATGGATGGCGAGAGCGCAGCCGAAATACCCGTAACGTGCAGATGACCGGCTGAGGCAAAGTAAGCAGGGTCAAAGTCAGCGATAGCAAGGGTGGAGGCTGCGGACCCTTTACGGTAATATTCCACCTTGGGATCACCGTTTAGTACTCTGGATTTTAGAAGCAGGCCGGTCGGTTTCTCATGAGTTAGCTTGACCCTGGAGGTGTCAATGCCCTCTCTGTTCTGGGTATCCAGAATATATCGCCCCAGACTATCCTCTCCAAGCTTCGTGACATAACCGGTTGGGTGACCGAGACGGCAGAGACCGGTCGCTACATTGCTTTCGGCTCCGGCCAGTGCTTTGGAGAAAGAAGCAGCTTCGTGAAGTTCGCCGACTTCATCGGCGCGGAACATGACCATCGGTTCGCCGAAAGTGACGGCGGCCAAGGCTTTTGACATGTAAGATTCCCCCTAAAGACTAATTATCCTCAAAATATCATATAAACCGGTTTTGTTCAATGCTAGTCTTTATATTTACCATGGAAAATGCAAATATGATTGGTCAGTAATCAGCCGTATTTACTGAATTTATACGGGAATTATAAAAAAGCATTGACGGAGCCTATAATTGTGTTTAGTATCAAGTTGAAGCAGAAATTAGTAGATTTTAATTTCATTTTGATAAAATAATTTAGTAAATTTTATTGTGTATAAAGGAGAAGAGTTCTATGAAGAAGCTAAAAGTGTTGGGAAATTTGCAGGAATGTGGCGTAGTAGCGGTAATCCGGGCGGAAAATGCGGAAGATGCCTGTAAAATGTCTGCAGCCTGTATTGAAGGCGGCTTAACCAATATAGAAGTGACGTTCACAACGCCGGGCGCGGAAGAAGCCATCCGCCGGCTGGTATCCGAGTATGGAAAGCAAGCGGTCGTCGGCGCCGGTACTGTGCTTGATCCGGTTACGGCGCGGATTGCCATTCTAGCGGGGGCGGAATTTGTGGTCAGTCCATCGTTTGACAAGGAAACGGCGCAGCTTTGCAACCTTTACGGAATTCCTTATATGCCGGGCGTTCTGACGCTGGGCGAAATCAAGGAGGCGTTGAAGCTGGGGGTTGACGTCCTGAAATTGTTCCCGGGCAGCGCTTTCGGTCCCGATTTCGTCAAGGCCGTTAAAGGCCCGATGCCGCATGTCAGCATTATGCCAACAGGCGGCGTTGATCTGGAAAATATGGAACAGTGGCTTAAGGCCGGCTGTATCGCCGTCGGGATCGGCAGCAACCTTACGGCTCCGGCGAAGCAAGGCCGCTACGACCAAATTACGGAATTGGCGGAAGCCTATGTATCCAAGTATCGGGCATTGCGTAAATAGAAAGAGGCGGGAACACTGCTAAGTTGTTAAGAGATGGCCCCTGTATGGATCAGGGGTTATTTTATTTTTTTCTTAAAAATGACGTATATAAGTTGAACTAAAGAAGGCTCAACCTAATAATCAGTGCTTGACAGTCAAGCCCGCAACCGATCGTGACAAGAAATATCGAAAGGGCGTTGAAAGCTTGAGGACAGGGAAGGCCAGTGGGGTGGTCGGCAGATCAACATCCGCTGTCCGGACGCTTTGCACGATTATCCCGTTTGATCAGGAAGCAGAGAGGAAGATAAATTCAGGAGAAGAAGATATGTTTGGGAGAAGCAGACATGATGGGAGGAATGGGGCAAGACGCCGGGAAAAATGAAAAGACCGTGATCTTGCTGCAGCCGCAAGGGGCTGATTCGGTTGGCGCGCGATTACTTCATGATACCAAACATGCGTTCTCTATTCAAGCCGAAATCTCACCTGAACCGCCTTATTTTTTCCCTTATTCTTTTTTTCTTTATCCCGTACATTAGCCCCCTGCCCCCCTGAAAAAAAGGGATAATCGTGCAAAGGCAGCATGCAGGGACACCAAGACACGAACACTATAGACAGCCACTTCAGAGCCAAAGTCATAATTTATTTTTTCAAGCACTCGGAAGTCATTCGTTTCAAAAAAACGCAAACCGAACAGGAATGGGCATGGGTGAAGCAATTGATCCATGAAGTTAAGGGGGCGGCGGCTTCGGGTACGGAATAATTCAACTTAGCTATTTAGCAAAACAAAAAACCTGCAATTATGCAGGTTTTAAGCAAGCTTCAATTGTGCAGTTCCATTTTACCTACCTCATACTGGCCAGCATTTCCACAAACTTGGTTGCTTCCGCCCCGGTCACGAACCGATTCGGCGCAAAGCGGGTTGCGGAATCACCGTTCAGGAGCCCTGCCGCAACGGAACGCGCAATCTCTTCGGATGCCCAATGCCCGCTCGGGACGTCGCTGAACTTTGCCGCGGATGCCGAAGAGGAAGCCTGATCCAGTCCCGCATTCCGCACGATATTATCGGCGATCACCGCAAGCTGCGCCCGTGTCACGGGCAAATCCGGGGCAAACCGGCCGCCGCCGATTCCTTTCATGATCCCGGCCGTCATATTCTGACGAATAGCCAGATCCTGAGGCGAATTATCAGTATCCTTATAAATATCGGTGCCGATCACCTCGGCAAGGTTCAGCCGGTCCGCCAATAACGCAGCCAACTCCGCGCGTGTCACTTGAGCATCCTGCGGCAGCGAGACCGGTGCGGCAGCTGTTTTTTTCTGCTCAAACAACCAAGCCAACATGTTCTTATCGTTAAATACGGTTACCCAG
Organism: Paenibacillus macerans; assembly: GCF_023715465.1. GTDB lineage: Bacteria > Bacillota > Bacilli > Paenibacillales > Paenibacillaceae > Fontibacillus > Fontibacillus macerans_A. Next base: position 524,729 of record NZ_JAMBOE010000003.1, on the reverse strand, counting down.
GAACAGTGTCTAAAATCTCCATACAACTGTTGAGAGGCCATAAACGCATCGTCATAAATGCTCAGCTTGGCCTGCTTGTTGCCCAATCCGGTCAATGCCTCATAGGCCAGCGTACTCGTCCGGCTATCCGTGATCGGGTCATTTTGTGCATGCACGAGCCATACCGGCACATCCGTCAGATCCTTCAGTTCCCGCTTAAACGTATCCACGGAACCGGTGTAATCGGCTACAGCGTCTTTCGCCGAAATGACAATGGAGCCGGCGAACAGCCCGGGATACTGCATCAGGAATCGAAGCGCGCCGCCTCCCCCGCTGGACACGCCTACTACATAAATCCGGTTCGGGTCCACCTTGCCGGAATCGACAAGCTCCCCGATCAGCTCCGCCTGCAACTCGAAATAATCCCGCATCAGCGAAAGTTCTTCAGGGTTGTTATAGATTTTCCAGCCATAGTTTTTGGGAAACTGTACTGCGAGTACAGAAGTATCGTAACCCGAGTCTATCCAGGCAACCGCGCCTTTGTTCTCGGTAAGCTGCTTCAGATTGTCCGTACCGACCTCCCCGCCGCCGTGCAGCCATACAATCAGAGGTTGCGGGGCCGCAGAATTGGTCAATTTTAGCCGATAGGTCAACTTTTCCCCGTTAGTGCCCGTATATTCCCCTGCGGTAAAATCATCGACTGTCCGCGTCTTCACCGTCGTCACGGATGCCTGATTAAACGACAGCTCCGGGTAACGCTCGTTCGTCACGGCAAACTCGGACTTCGGCCCCCCAGGATATTTAAACGGCTTTACTTTAAGAGATAGAACGTTTTCATGCCAGCTCAATTCAACCCCGTCATCCGTATAATCCGCTTGCACAGTCTCGTTTTTCTCGTTCACCGGATATCCGTGGTAGTTGCCGGTAATCTCAAAATCGGTTGCTTTCAAATCGGCATATTCGCTCGCATTGCTTACTTTCAGATCAAACGATTCAACCATCCTTCCCGTATCGCCGATATACGTGTTTGCGGTAATTTGCGCAGGCGAAACCGCTTCGGCTTTCGCAGGCAGCCCGCCGGTCAGTAAGGTGCCGATCGACAATACTAACGTTAGCATCAGACCTGTACCCTTTTTCAATGTCATTCCTAGTACCTCCAGTTGTCAAAGTTGTGTTATTTTTTACATAGCGAGTCGGATCAAGCCGTTTAAAATGAAAAAAACCTAACCCGAACCGACATGGAAAAAATCCAATGCCGAGTCGATTTAGGTTTTGCCCGAGTAAACGGTTACAATCCACATCGTATGTACATGTAAAACCATACATACGAACATTAAAAAAGTCAACAACTTTTTTTCCATCTCTGCTAAAATGAAAGTGCCCAAATTTTGATATCATTTTTTACTTGAAAACGTTCTCCACATTCTATATAATGACCATACAATTTATTTTAGGGTTGTTACTGCGTTGCAGGCAAAGCCTAAACCAATCCGTGCTAGATTATGTATTTAGTGGGGGATTAGTTTAGGCTTTTTTTGTCAGCAAAAAAATATAAAGTGGGCGAACTCATGAGGATTAAAAAAATATTTAACAATAATGTTGCATTGGTTGAAGGACCTAATCGATCTGAGATCATCGTTATTGGAAAGGGGCTGGCTTATCAGAAAACTCCAGGCGAAGATATAGATCCGTCAAGAATTGAAAAGACGTTCGTGATGGAGACCAAGGAATTATCTGAGCGGCTATCTGCACTGCTGAGTGAGATTCCTCCCAAGCATCTGGAATTGACAGATCAGATCATCCGTTATGCCAAAAAAGATCTAAAGGCCTCCTTTAGCAATAATATCTACCTGGCTCTTACGGATCATATTAGTTATGCAATCACTCGCCATACACAAGGATTGAGTCTTAAGAATGCGCTGCTCTGGGAGATACAGAAATTCTATCCAAAAGAATATCACACGGCAATGCATGCTTTACACTTAATTGAAAAGGAAACAGGGGTCAAACTGCCTGTAGATGAAGCCGGTTTTATCGCAATGCATTTTGTGAATGGACAGCAGGATGGCCAGGAAATGGAACAAACCTTAATGGTAACCCAGATGGTTCAAGAAATACTTAATATAGTAACTCTCCATTATGGAATTAAGTTGGATGAAGAATCGTTAAATTATAGCCGCTTTGTGACTCACTTGAAATATTTTTCGTATCGCACGCTGCGTCATGAATCAATTCCTTCAGAGGATGACGAGCTGTACGAACAAGTTAGTGCCAAGTATCCCGAAGCTTTCGCCTGCAGTGAGAAGGTAAGGGCTTATTTAAAGGATAAGTACCAAGTTGAGACAACCAATGCCGAAATGGTCTATTTCATGCTCCATATTAGGCGAGTGACCAGCAGATAATTAGCCTATAACAATAAATAACAGGGTTGTTACCATTAGTTGGGCAAAGCCTGGATAAGTGATAAGTGTACTGGCCGTCCAGTGTGCTTTATCACCTGTTCAGGTTTTTTTATTTTATATACAAGAATGAGGTCTAGAGGAGAGAGTGCAAATGAAATACGAAGATTTAGCCAAGGATATTGTGCAGAATATTGGGGGAGAGGAGAACGTAACGAATCTTGTCCATTGCGCAACCCGCTTGAGATTTAATTTGAAAGATAATCGATTGCCCGATAAAGAGAAGCTGAAAAGCTTAGAGGGTGTGCTGTCCGTCGTAGAAAGCGGCGGTCAATTCCAAGTGGTTATCGGCAATGACGTTGCACACGTGTATCAAGAGATTGTGAAAACCAGTAAATTGGGAACGGGAAATTCCGCATCAGCGGATGCAGATCAACCTAAGGAGAAGATTCTGTCCAGAATTTTTGCGGTGATTTCCGGAAGCCTGTCTCCCCTTTTGCCTGCCATGGCCGGAGCAGGGATACTAAAAGCCTTTTTAACCCTGTTTACAACCTTTGGATGGGTATCTGCGGAAAGTGGGACCTACCTCATTTTGGCTGCAGCAGCTAATGCCGTCTTCTATTTCCTGCCTATATTTCTGGGTGTCACTGCAGCGACCAAATTTGGAGCCAATCCTTATGTAGGCGGTGTTATCGGCGCAGCATTAATGGAACCTAACTTTACGGGATTATTAGCTAACGGAGATACGACCTCCTTTCTAGGCATCCCTGTAGTTTTGATGGATTATTCATCAACCGTCTTTCCGGTATTTGTAGCCATTTGGATTTTCTCTTACGTGGAGAAATTTTTAAAGAAAATCATTCATAAAGAGCTTCAAACGTTCTTGGTTCCATTGTTGTCTTTAGCCATTATTGTGCCGCTTACTGCGATGATCTTCGGTCCGTTTGGTGTATATATCGGAAATGCGATAGCGGATGGGATCAATTATCTTATGGGAGTAAGCGGGCTATTAACCGGTGCTATTATTGGCGGGTTAATCTTCTTCCTTGTTGTATTTGGTCTTCATTGGGGCATTATTCCGATCGTGCTGGCAAATCTGACGAAGGGAACCGATCCAATCCTTGCGATGTGGGCAGCTTCTAACTTTGCAATGGCCGGGGTGGCGCTGGGAGTATTCCTGAAATCCAAAGAAAAGACGCTGAAATCAATTGCGGGCTCCTCTACGTTAAGTCTGTTGTTAGCGGGTGTTTCTGAGCCGACTGTCTATGGTATCTTACTGCGCTTTAAGCGCACAATGCCATATGTTATTATTGCCGGAGCTATTGGAGGAGCGATTAACGGAGGATTCCATACGTATGCTACAGCATTTGTTTTCCAGAATATTTTCTCGATCGGTGCATTTAAACCTGTTAGTTATTATTTAATCGGGATTGCCGCTGCTATGGGCATTGGTTTGGTTCTGACGATTCTTTTCGGATACCAGGACAAAAAAGCTGTTTCAGTGACGGAGGCAAGTGCTGCAGCTCCTGCTGCAGAAGGGCAAGCTGTTCCGGCGAAAGCAAATTCAAACCCTACAGAGGGTTCGCCGAGCTTGAAGAAGGAGGTGCTTCTCAGCCCATTAACTGGAGAAGTGAAATCCTTGACTGAGGTTCCTGATCCTGCTTTTGCAGAAGGTGCTATGGGGAAAGGGGTTGCCATTGTTCCGAGTGTTGGCCAAGCCGTATCGCCAGTGAACGGTACGATTGGTACCATCCTCAAGTCAGGTCATGCTGTAGTTCTGCTATCCGAGAATGGAGCGGAAGTACTTATTCACATTGGAATCAATACGGTGCAATTAAAAGGGCAGTATTTCACCCCTCGGGTTAAGGTAGGAGATCAGGTCCGCAAAGGGGATCTATTGATTGAGTTTGATCTGGAGAAAATTAAGGAAGCCGGTTACGATCCGATCACTCCAATTATTATCTCGAATACCGACGATTATTTGGATGTTATTGAAACAACAAGCTCAGCGGTTACAGCCCAAGATAAGTTGCTGACGCTTGTTGTCTAAGTAGAACTACGCTGAAAGGAGACTCACCTATCGGAATGGGGCTGGCAGCGGCTCTTATCATATCACATTAAGATGCGGTGAACGCGAGTATAAGCTCTTGAACCAGCCTCAAAGGCCGTTTCAAGAGCTATTTGCATTCTTGGCGTATTCATGCGAACTATTTTATTCCCAAAAATGACCTGGCAGGAACTTAAAACTGTCCTCTTTATGTATTTTTAATAAGGGATATAATCAAGGTTTGAAAGCGAATACAAAGAATGTGGTAAAATGGAGGGTGTAGACACTAATTCAAGGAAGGACTCGGACATGGAGCATAATCATTGGATCCGCAGGGCAGCTTTGAGAATAAAGAATATGAAGTTCCAAAACAAATTAATGTTAGGATACCTGCTCATTTGCGTCATTCCGCTCATTAGTGTAAGCGTAATCATTTTTCGGCAGTCGGCAGTGGAACTGGAAGAATCCTCTCAAGAGTTCGCGGCTCTGTATACGTCTCAGATCCGAACTTCTTTGAATGAGCTTATGAAAGAATACGACAAGGTGACCAAGTCGGTACTCATCGACGGCGAACTGATCTATAAGCTCGGGGACGAGCGGAACAGGCCGATGGATGAATTGATTTTACAGCGGGTGGCCGTTCAGCGGCTGCTCATGCGGGTCGCTCTGCTTAAACCGGAGATCGGCACCGTGATGCTGGTCAGCCGCGATAACGCCGTGTATCAGTATACGACTACCACTAACGTGGTCAACGAGAACGCACTATTATCCCAAAATTGGTTTAAGCGGCTCCGCAGCTCCGATGAAACGTTTTTTATTACCGGGCTGCATGATCGTTCTTATTACGATGACCAAGGAGAAGGCGCCATGGTGACGGTAGGAAGAGTCCTCCTCAACTCGGACGGGGCCTATGCCGGAATCCTGCTTATCGATCTGGATCCGTTTGCCTTGCTGCAGCTTGATCAAGATTTCGTCTCGGCCCGGGACAAATACGGGATGAGCGTCACCATAAGCAATCGCCATGGAGAAATCGTCTATCAATCCGACGCCGCCAGCGGCCGCTTGTCCTGGCAGCAGGTGCTGGGGGCCGGCGGGGCTTATCTCAAGGATAAAGGCGGCAAGAACAGGATTGTTTTGACGGGAAACACCGAACTCGGCAATCTGTTGGTCAGGACGGAAATCCCTCGTGAAAAGCTTCTGTCCAAGATCAATCAGATCCAGGGGGTGACCGTGATTGTGATCCTGGCGAGCTGTTTGATCATCACACTCATGTCGTTTGGATTAAGCTATACGATCACGAGGCCGATTAAGGCGCTCCGCAAGAGCATGAAGCAAGCGGAAATAGGCCAATACCTGCCCATCGAGAAAAAGCAGTCCAATGATGAGATCGGCAGCCTGGTCAATAGCTACAACAAGATGATCGTAACGATCGGCACCTTGATTGAGGATGTGTATATCGGGGAGATCAAGCATCGCCGAGCCAAGTTCATCGCACTCCAGAACCAAATCAACCCGCATATGCTGTACAACACATTGGAATCCATCCGCATGAAGGCGCTGGTGAATGATGATGAGGAGACGGCCGGCATGATCAAGATTCTGGCTCGCATGTTTAGGCTCGCTTTGGAGAAGGAAGGCAGACAGCATTCGGTGAAGCATGAATTGGAATATACGGCGAATTATGTGCAGCTCCAGAACCTAAGGTTCGATAATAAGTTCCTGCTGGATATAAGAATTCCCGAGGAAATACAGCAATGCAGCATCATTCCCTTGGTTTTCCAGCCGATCGTGGAGAACAGCATTAACCATGGGTTCGAAGACTACAGCCAGACGATGAATATCGCGATTGAAGGTTTTTGGACGGAAGATGGCGAGATCGTGATCCGGATTACGGACGACGGAATCGGCATGTCCGAGGACAAACAAAAGGAGCTGCAAGCTCTGTTGGAAGCAGCGGGGTCGGATAAATACAAGCTGGATATGATGGATGAACCTGCCGGTAAAGGGTTGGGCTTAAAAAATATTGCGGAACGCATCAAACTCCATTATGGAGACCGGTATTATCTGATGATTCGTCCTGGAATCGGGCAAGGGACGACGGTTGAAATTTTAATCCCCAAGATCTGAAATGCTGCTTGGTGCGAAATGAAAAGCGAGGTGCCTGGGATGAAGCTAATTTTGGTGGATGACGAGAAAGGGATTGTGGACGGCCTTAGAAAAATAATCGGCCGCTATATCCCGGAATGTGAGGTCGTCGGCGCAGCTTATAACGGTTTGGAAGGAGCCAAATTAATTCTAAAACGGCACCCGGACATCGTGATAACGGATATTCGGATGCCGCAGGCGGATGGCCTGGAAATGATCAAAATGCTGAAAGGTGCGGGCAACCCGGCCAAATTCATTCTTTTAAGCGGGTATGCCGACTTCGAATATGCGAAGCGAGGCATGCAACTGGGAGTCCAATTCTACATCAACAAGCCGGTGGAGGAAGAGGAGCTTCGCGACTGTGTCTGTCAGGTCATGGAGGACATCCGGACGGAAAGAGCTAAACTTCAGGAAGTGGACGATTTGAAGCAGGAGGCTCATAACCTGATGCAGGAAAATGTACTGCGGGACATTCTTGATAACGGCAACGATAGCACAGTTGATGTGGAAGAAGCCCTGCGGATCGCCGAAATACGAACGGAAGATGTCCGGTTCATATGTGCCTTGCTGGAATTCGACGACGGTCTCGGTTGCTTAAAAGAATTTGGTCTCAAGCCGGTGTTTCAGCAAATCGACCGGACCTTGCAGCGGTACAGGGCAGTACATCGATTCCGGTATTCCGGATCTCAGTTGGCTATTGTAGTTGCCCATGACGGGGCTGCCGCGTACGAGGAACTGATTCGTGCCATAGATGGTCTAAGGGATGTGATATTCCGGGAACTGAACCTGTCCATTACCGCCGGAATCGGTACTTTTCAGGAACGGGCGGCGGGAATCGTCCGGTCTTTTGAGGAAGCCCGCTATGCATTAAGCTACAAGGTCATCAAGGGGGAGGGGGCCGTGATCCCTTATCCCGAAACGATCAATCTGACGGGACGGCGCCATCCCGTTCCTGAAGCACTGATTAACAAACTGGAAGCAGAGCTCGAGAACATGAATGAAGAGGGATGTATTGACATCATCCACGAGATTTTCCGGGGCATGGAAGTTCAGCAAGGCATGAGCCCCACGGATCTCCAAGTGCATTGTATAAACATCCTTTTATCGAGTGTGCGGAAGATGTCGTTTCAGCAGCTGCAGCAGAATGACTTTCTGGGGCGCAACATCCTGTCTCTGGAGGCCATCGCAAGCTTCCGAACGCTGGAGCGCCTGGAGAAATGGATGATTCAGGTCATTCGGTGCATCATTGTGTTTAAGGTAGAGCATAATGTGCCCAAGAAGAAGGATATCATCGCCGAAATCAAGGAATACGTATCGCAGCACTATAATGATCCAATCACCCTTGCGGAACTGGCCTCCCGGTTTTTCATCAGCCCATATTATTTAAGCCAGTTGTTTAAGCAAAAGACCGGGGATACCTATATCAACTTTCTGGCCCAGGTCCGAATCGGCAAAGCAAAGGAACTGCTGGAGCGAACGGATCTGAAGGTCTATGAAATTTGCGAGCGGGTAGGGTACTCGGATACGCAGTATTTTGCCCGGCTGTTCGAGAAATTGACAGGGTTAAAGCCTAGCGAATATCGCAAGAGCCGGTCGCGCGCTTAGTTGAAATTCGTAATCTAGACCACTCCAAGCAGGGATTCTGAAGCGGGTGAAATGGAACCTGCAGGATAGCAAAAAGGTTGCTGTAGACCCATTCCATATTCAAATTATTTCCATTTAATTACAGATGTTTTGCTCAAAGCTGTTAAGCTTGTACGAAATCGTCTGTTCTTTGATTCTTGGGTTCAGTTCGCGCATCCACGCGGCTGCTTTGGACATGATCGAATCAGCAACGTCACTGGATTCGATACTTAGCATCTTTGGTTGTTCTAACGGTTTCATTTCTCGTGGGCTTTTGGCTTATTTCCCTTGTTGAACGAACATTTCGATTCGCGATTTAATCGCATCCCTTACGTTGCGGAATTGCGCGATGATCTCTTCTTCGGTGCCGGTGGCTTTCGCCGGATCATCAAAACCCCAATGCCATTTGATAACGTTAGGATTCATAATAACCGGGCAATGCTCGTCGGCATGTCCGCAAAGCGTGATGACGTAAGTTGCCCGATTCAAAATTTCCGGATCGATGACGTCCGAAGTGTTGCCGCTAATATCAACGCCGGCTTCTTTCATCACTTGAACAGCTCGAGGGTTGAGCCCATGCGCTTCCAGACCCGCGCTTTTCACCTCGAATTTATCCGCTCCCAGTGCGTTGAGAAAGCCATCGGCCATTTGGCTGCGGCAAGAATTGCCCGTGCACAGGAAATAGATAAGCGGTTTGTTGTTCATTTTGGATTGCTCCTTTTATAAAAGTTTTGGTGAATCTTAGCCAATTACTTTAAGCCACAAATATAACCCGGTCAGGGCAATGAACAATACGGGAACGGTAAGGACAATACCCGTTCTAAAATAGGCTCCCCACGAGATTTTAACTCCCTTGCCGGACAGAACGTGCAACCACAACAGAGTAGCCAAAGATCCGATCGGCGTAATTTTGGGTCCCAAATCAGAGCCGATCACATTGGCATAAATAAACGCTTCCCGCAGAATACCTGTCGGATTCGTGCCGTCGATGGCCAAAGCGTTGATCATGACCGTCGGCATGTTGTTCATAACAGAGGAGAGGATCGCCGCAGCAAACCCGGAACCGACGGTCGCGAAGAACAATCCTTGATCGCCTATCCACTTAAATACATGCCCTAGTTCCTCGGTCAGGCCCACATTTCGGAGCCCATACACAACGACATACATGCCGATGGAAAAGACGACGACAGCCCATGGTGCTCCTTTGACGAGCTTCCAGGTATGAATTTCTTGGCTCTGTCTCGCCAGAATCAGAAAGACGATCGCGGCTGCACCGGCTATGATGGATACCGGAATCCCGATCCATTCGCTCGTCAGATAGGCGATAAGGAGAACCGCCAAGATGATCCATGAGATTTTGAATAAGCGCCGATCCTTGATGGCATCGACCGGCTTCTTCAACTGCTCCAAGTTATATAGCTTCGGGATACTGCGTCGGTAAAACAGGTACAGGACAAGTAAGCTGGCCGCTACCGAGAAGAGCGTCGGAACGATCATTCGGCTCGCATACTCCACAAACCCGATTCCAAAGAAATCGGACGAGACGATGTTGACCAGATTGCTTACGACAAGCGGAAGCGAGGCCGTATCGGAAATAAATCCGCTCGCCATAATGAAGGGGAGAATCATCCGCTCATCAAACCGGAGAGCCCTGACCATGGCGAGGACGATTGGCGTTAAGATAAGTGCCGCGCCGTCGTTGGCGAAGAAGAAGGCAACCACGGCCCCAAGGAGAACGACGTAGACGAACATCAGATTGCCGTTGCCTCGGGCGAAACGGGCCATATGCAGCGCGGCCCATTCAAAGAACCCGATCTCATCCAGGATCAGAGAGATCAAAATCACGGCTACAAACGCAAGCGTGGCATTCCAAACGATTTGCGTTACGTTCCAAACATCATGGAAATCGACGACTCCGAAAATCAACGCTAAAATTGCGCCGCCGCAAGCGGACCAACCGATATTAAGTCCTTTTGGCTGCCAAATGACGAAGATCAGGGTGACAAGGAAGATAACAGAAGCAAGTACAAGCATAGAACCTCCAAATTAACAGCAGCTATTGGGTTTCAGCGCCTCAATCCGTTTTTTCATCGAGGGAAGATGGTTCAGGATGTCGTTTAAATACGGCTTATCACTTAAGTTTAATGAGTAGTAAATCCATTGGCTGCGCCGGGTTTCGTTCACGATTCCGCCATTCTTCAGTTTTTTCAGATGTTGGCTGATATTCGGCTGTGTTGTCTCCAGGATGTCCACAATATCGCAGACGCACATCTCGCGTTCTTTCAATAAAGCGATTATGGTTAAACGAGTCTTGTCGGAGAGCAGTTTCAGGGTTTCCGCCATATCAGCAATGGATGTTTCAGTGGCCACCATCCTCTCGCCTCCTTTCGTAACAAACGGCATACTTTAGTCAGACTCATTATATAATCGAACAATTATATAATCAAGTGCTTATTTTCGATTTGCAAGGAGCTGATCTCATAACAGATCCGATTAAATTCATCCCTTTGTGACCTATAACGTCATTCAATTAATCAATCATCCGGCAAATGCGTCTTCCCCAAGTGAACACGTAACCGTGGCTTTTGTTATCGCTTCTACAATCTGGCTTTTTCGTAGGAAAGATGGCTTCATCTGGCTAATGTTAGCAGCAGGCATCGTAGTCTCGAGGATTTGGACAGGCGTTCATTATCCATCCGATGTTGCGGCTGGAGCTTTCATTGGCTTTATATCTGCGGTGTTGGTGCATCGCCTATTTGCCCGATGGTATTTTGCTCAAAAATGCATCAGTTACGGAATTGGATTTTATGAGAACGTGGAACAAAAAGTTTGGGCTAAAAAAGCATTGCGCTTTACTTTCTCCGCAGCTATACCTTTCAAACTCTTACGATCAGGAATAATCTATTACGTGTCTTAATCAATTAAGAGAGGGGGATTAACGACCATGACGTTTCGCAGACAAGCTAAATTATTACGGGGAAAGAGAGTACAGGTTACAACTACCAGCGGCATTTTTACTGGCACTATCTTGTCGGTTGGCACAGACTTTCTTATTCTAAGCACCATTATTAGAGGGCGCAGGAGACGACTCATCATCCGATTGGCAGAGATAATTCTGCTCTTGAGGTTACTCGGCTAAAAACTGAAATTAGAGGAAGAAAGATGAAAGCAGCCGATTACTCGGCTGCTTTTAACTGCCTGAAAACAACTGATAGCGTAAAGGTAAGAAAGAAGCATGATACAGTTGTTGTCATATTATCTTCTAAGTGGGCTTGCACTGGAATGGCATATACCGAATACCGTTTGCTTTTGGTTTTTGCGGTATGACTCCGGAGAATATCCTCTTGAAATTCGTTCCGTCATCGTTGAGAACAGCCAGGTTATAATAATCGGTTATATTCAAATCCTCTTTGGTCTTATACGAAATAAGTACTTTCCCTGATGACAATAGGTAAGACATGAGTATGAGAGAGGGATTTATCCTAGCTGAAGAAGTAAGAATGCGGAATGAGAAGGAATTTTGCGCCGTCAATCGGGTCTCCTTTACTAGGAGTGAGTTGAAAAGTAAGTCCAATTTTGTATGCGCTTACAAAATACACTCTACGTCCCACTTAAAAACCACTCAGTGGGTCATTTTTATGTTTCCACCGGGTCATTTTTAAGGTTATATCAAAGACCCTTGTAACTTCATTATTAGGCAGGTATTAAGGAGATTCGTAGCTATCCTAAAAAATGACCGGGTAGGAACTTAAAAACGACCGATTGGCGATGGTTGCCCCCGATTGTATAGTAAAGATGTAAGCGAATTCAACAACCAGATATCAAGGGGGGAAACAATTGAAAGCAGTTGCATTACACCGGATGAAGGTATATTGGCCGCTGTATGTGATGGCGATTCCGGGAATCGTTTTTTTGATCGTATTTAAATTCATTCCGCTGGCCGGTTCTGTAATCGCCTTCAAGGATTATTCGGTTTTCCGGGGTTTCATTGATAGTCCTTGGGTAGGCCTAAAACATTTTAACACGCTGCTTCACCATCCGGATTTTGCCCGAGTGTTCGGCAATACCCTGATGCTGGGATTTTTCAAGCTCGTATTGATTTTTCCGGTGCCCGTTTTGCTGGCGCTGATGATCAACGAGATTCGAAAATCGGCACTGAAGAAAGGAATCCAGACCGCTTTGTACATTCCGCACTTTTTGTCCTGGGTTATCGTGGGCGGTATTCTCTTCGATTTCTTTGCGATAAGCGGTTTGTTCAACATTATCATCGGGTGGTTTGGTCATGAACCGGTGTTGGCCATGCAAGAAAGCGCATACTTTCGGCCTGTTTATGTGCTTGCTTCGATATGGAGGGATGCCGGATGGGGAACCGTGGTGTATATGGCCGCCATCAGCGCGATCGACCCGCAGCTCTATGAATCGGCGATGATCGACGGTGCCTCCAAGTTTAGGCAAATCCGCCACATTACCTTTCCGCTTCTTTTACCTACCATACTGGTGCTGTTTTTGCTCGAAATAGGCAATTTCCTGGATCTTGGCTTTGATCAAGTGTATAATCTGCTCACTCCGATGACATACAACGTAGGAGATATTCTGGATACGTACGTATTTCGGACGGGCATTCAGCAAGCACAGTACAGTTTTGCTACGGCGGTAGGGCTGTTTCAATCGGTAATAGGATTTGTTATGGTGTACACCTTCAATAAGCTGTCGCAAAAAGTGTCGGATGGGGGGCTCTGGTAGGTATGCTTGAATCGAGAGGGGAAAAAGTATTCGTTACGGTAATCACCGTCTTCCTCATCCTGTTTTCCATCATAGCGATCATACCTCTTCTGTCCGTGATCGCCACCTCGTTTAGTTCCAAAAGCGCTGTAGACATGAACCTGGTAACGTTATGGCCGAAGCAATTTACGTTAGACTCATGGAAATACATTATTGATCGTCCCGACTTATGGAAATCGTTTTTCCTGACGCTCGGTACGACGTTAATCGGTACGGTGTTGGCGCTCCTGATGACCGCCTTGTTCGCCTACCCGCTGTCGAAGCCCGAGTTCCGCTGGGGTTCCGTCATTATGGTGTTAGTTGTGATTGCCATGATCTTTAAAGCGCCGATTGTGCCTTATTTCCTGACGGTCCGCGGCGTTGGCCTTTATGATAATCCGTTGGTCCTGATCCTGCCGCATATTCTGAATCCGTTCAATTTAATCATCATGAGGACCTTCTTCAAGCAATTCTCCAAGGAATTGGAGGAGGCCGCCTTTCTTGAGGGCTGCGGATATTTCCGGATGCTGTTCCAATTCGTGCTTCCGCTATCCAAGGCTGTACTGGCGACCCTCGCTTTATTCTACGGTGTGGTGTTATGGAATCAGTTCCAGCATCCGCTTTTCTTCTTGCAGAATCCGGACTGGTTTCCGCTGCAAATTAAGATCCGGCAGTTCATCACCGACGGCAACGTGATTATGGCCGGTGCCCCGACCACGGCTGATCTTAACTATAACGAGCGGACCTTAAGAGCGGCGACCGTGATCTTTGCGATCATCCCGATCATTCTGGTGTATCCTTTCCTGCAGAAATATTTCGTTAAAGGAGCCATGATCGGCTCCGTAAAAGGGTAATTAAAAGGGGGAAACAGTATGAAACTTAAAAAGTTCAGCCTATTGCTGGCGACAAGCATCCTTGCAATAACCACTGTATTAACGGGTTGCGGCGGAAACAAAAACGCTTCTGAAGGTTCAGCGGCTGCGAACCAGAACCAGGCCTCCAGCGGGGATGAAGTTGTCGATATTGAAGTGTGGGGTACCAACATCGGATATAAACCGATCACGAAAGGCAGCAAGCTGTATGAATTTTATAAAGAAAAGCTTGGCGTCGGCGTCATTCATCCGTATGTGGAATGGAACGGGGGCACCAACTACCTGAATCAGTTGAACCTGAAAATCGCCGCTGGAGAAATGCCGGACCTTTTCTTGCCCAAGGAAGGCATTGAAGACAGCCTAGCCAAAAATGGCGCCATTGTGGATTTGACGGAAATGTTGCCGAAGTATGCGCCGAATTTGTGGAATGCCATTCCGCAGGATATGTGGGATATTGTTAAGGCCAACGATCCTACCGGTCAAGGGAGAATCTATTATATTCCTGGTTTGGTGGATTACGGGAGATATGCCGGTCTGATCCGCCAGGATTGGCTCGACAAGTTGGGGCTGCAGATGCCGAAGACTCAAGACGAATACGTCAAGGTTCTGGAGGCGTTCCGTGACCAGGATCCGAACGGCAATGGACAGAAGGATGAGCTTCCGACAGGCGGCCGGGAGCAAGCCCGCTGGATGGATCATTTGTTCGCCATGTACGGGGTGGCTATGTTCGAAGGTTATCCGGACTGGGACATTTACGACGGCGAGCTGACTTATTCCGCGGTGACTCCGAATATGAAAGCGGCTTTGGAGTTCCTATCCAAGCTTTACAAGGAAGGATTAATTGATAAGGAGTCGTTGTTGAACACCAAGGATAAATGGGACGGCAAGATTCATTCGGATAAGGTAGGGAACTACTTCCACTGGGTAGAGTCAGGCTATTTGCCTCTGGAAAATTTATATAAGAACACCGGCGTGAAGGCTGAATTTTCAGTACTCCCTGTGCCGGAAGTCGAAGGCTATAAGGGCTTTTATACGTGGAAGAGATTTACGCCGCCGGCCTGGGTGGTCAAGAACAACAAAGATGAGAAGAAGCTGATGGCCACCATGAAGCTGTTGAACAATATGTATGATAAGAAAAATTGGAAGGATCTGTACCTTGGTGTGGAAGGAATGCACCATACGATCAAGGACGGACAAGCAACCAGACTTCCGGATGACAAGAGTACACAGGAGAACCTGATTCTCGATCCGTATGCCAAAATATCCACCCTTGATTTCATGATCGATCTGAACAAGAGTACCGCTTCGGAAGATAGAATGTGGGCCATTGATCAAGTGAACCGGAATATGCAGGAGGCTCAGAAATATGCCAAAATCATCGCCGGTGACGGCATGCCGGCCAGCGTATACGACGGCTACCCTGACATTAACAACCGAACGCTGTACGTGGAATACGCTACCAAGATTATCATTGGCCAATATCCGATCAGCAAGTTCGACGAATTCGTCGATAAGTGGTATCAATCGGGCGGCGAAGAAGTGACAAAGCGTGCTAGAGAATGGTACGCGAAACTGAAGAAATAAATTTTTTATCATGATGATCCGCCCGGCATTCATTTGAAGTCGGGCGGATATTTCCATCTAAGCTGCGGCATCTGAAAGGGTTGAAACTAAGTTGAATCAGGGGGCTATTATGAACAAACGTCTACAAGAAGTGCTTGAGAACCGAGAACAAAATTATATTCTTCCATTTCTCTGGCAGCATGGCGAGGAGGAACAGGCGATTCGGGAAGAGATGGCCCGTGTTCATGAAGCCGGAATCGGCGCTGTTTGCGTGGAGTCCCGGCCTCATCCGGATTTTCTTGGACCGAAATGGTGGAAGGATATGGACATTATTATGGAGGAAGCTCGGAATCGGGGCATAAAGGTATGGATTCTCGATGACGATCATTTTCCAACGGGACATGCGGGAGGCAAAGTGAAGGAGGCTCCCGCGGAGCTTCATCGCATGTTTTTGGGTGAACGTTATATCGATACCATCGGTCCTGCCCAGGGTACGTCACTGTTAGTGGATACTTTATTAATGTGCGGGCTTCGGCCAACGATCTCGCAGCCCCAACACGCGAGCGGCAAAAATAAGCTGGTTTCAGTGGTCGCGGTCCGCCGCGATCCATCTGATGGAGCATTGCTGGGTGACTGTGTCGATTTAACTGACCTTGTGCATGACGGTATCCTTTATTGGGATATCCCCGGAGGGTATTGGCGAATATTTATTATTTCGGAGAATAAGGATGGCGGTAGTAAGGCTCAGGAAGATTATCTGAACCCATTGGACCGGGAATCGGTGCGTATTTTGCTTGATACGGTGTATGAAGCTTTTTACGAACGGTATCAGGAAGATTTCGGAAAGACAATTGCCGGGTTTTTCTCGGATGAGCCTGGATTTTATAATGACCCTGTAACCTTTGATTTCGATTCGAAGCCTGGAAAACAGGGAGTGCCGCTCCCCTGGAGCCAAGAGATGCCGACCCTGCTTGAACAGGCGCTGGGTGAGGATTACCGTAAATGTCTATATCTTCTTTGGCAGGATGCTGGAGAACAGTCGAATATCGTGCGGTACGCCTATATGGATAATGTCAGCAAGCTTTATGCGGAAAACTTCTGCAACCAAATCGGAACATGGTGCAGAGCCCGCGGGGTAGAATACATCGGGCATGTTCTTGAAGACAACAACGTCCATGCCCGGCTTGGTTCCGGCACCGGACATTTCTTCCGCTCGCTTTGGGGACAAGACATGTCGGGCATCGATGTGGTGCTGTGGCAGATCGTCCCCGGCTTCGATGAATTGCCTTTCCGCAAGCCGACGGGGGAGACGGATAGTGAATTTTTCCACTATGGCCTCGCCAAGCTTGGTGTGTCTCTTGGGCACATCGATCCGAAAAAACAAGGAAGGACGATGTGCGAAGTGTATGGGGCGTATGGCTGGGCGGAAGGGTTAAAGCTGATGAAATGGCTCACAGACCACATGCTCGTTCGCGGCGTCAATTATTTTGTCCCGCATGCCTTTACCCAGAAAGCTTTTCCGGATCCGGATTGTCCGCCGCATATGTATGCGGGAGGGAAAAATCCGCAGTACCGCTACTATAAGCATTTAAATCGATATATGAATCGGATCAGTCACCTGATTTCAGGCGGAAGGCACGTGGCGACAGCAGCCGTTCTATATCACGCTGAAGCCGAATGGTCCGGGGAAGCAATGTATTTTCACAAGCCTGTGAAAAAATTGATGCAGCATCAGATCGACTGCGACGTTCTGCCCGTCGATGTTCTTTTGGAAACGGCTAGCGTGAAAGACAGCAAGCTGACCGTAAATCGCGAGGATTACGAATGTCTGATCGTGCCCTATGCAGAAGCGCTTCCGGCGGCGATGGTTCGGCGTTTGGCGGAGTTTGCCGAACAAGGACTGGCCGTTCGCTTTGTTGACGGGCTGCCTTTACGATCTAGTGAGGGGAGTGATATTTCTAGCGAACTGTCATGTCTAGCCGATCACCGGAATGTGAAGCATGCAGCCTTAGACCAGCTGGCGCAAGACCTTATTGCAGAAGGATATTACGATGTTAGAGTAGACAAATACGAGCCGTACCTGCGGAATTATCACTACTGTCATGATGAATTGGATGTGTTTATGTTCTTTAACGAACACCCGCAGCAAACCCTATCCACGAGGATAATTTTACCTGTTCAAGGTGATGTTTATGCATATGATGCGTTCCTGAATCGGTTGATTGATTTAAATGTAAGTATGGAGAACGGAGCGAAAGCAGTGCAACTCGTCCTTCATCCGTACGAGTCTATCGTCCTGCTCCATGGACCTGATCTGGAAGGCTATGCTGCACTCCCTAGGCATACCGCTTCGGCGGAGCTTGAGCTTCAGGGCGAATGGACGGTTTCCACCGCTGATTCTGAAACTTATCCTCATTTCAAGAAGTGGGGAGAACTGACGGCTCTGACGAATATGAGCGGACCTGATCATTTACCCCGATTTTCAGGTACCTTCCGTTATGAAACGGAGTTTGAATGGGATGAATCCGTAAACCATGTTCTGCTGGATTTGGGTGAGGTTTACGAAACGGCAGAGGTGTGGTTGAACGGTGAGCAAGCAGGGGTACGCATCAGTCCTCCATACCGGGTGGAGATCAATGGCCTTATAAAGAAGGGCAGAAATAAGCTTGTCATTGAAGTTACGAATACGTTGGTGAAGGATCAGCGTGACTTCTTGTCGGCCTTTGCGCAGCAGGAACCAAGCGGGCTCATCGGGCCCGTCAAGGTGAAAAGTATGTTCATGTCCGAGAATCGAAGATAGTCAATTTATTGAGTTACTGGACTCAAAGGGTATGGATGATTAAAAAACATCATAAAGGGGCCGAATGAATGTTATATCCTATTATAACGGAAACACGTGCAATACTGGACTTGAATGGTGTTTGGAATTTTAAACTTGACTCTGGAAACGGCTTTGCCGATGAGTGGTATTCAAGGAAACTGACTGACACTATACCGATGGCGGTGCCTTCTTCCTATAACGACATAGGCGTCACTTCTGATATCCGGAACCATATCGGCTGGGTGTGGTATGAAAGGGTGTTTGCAGTTCCCAGTCTGCTTCGATCCCAGCGCCTTGTCTTGCGGCTCGGCTCAGCTACACATGAAGCAATGGTTTATGTGAACGGGGAACTGGTTATGGAGCACAAAGGTGGGTTCACCCCGTTCGAAGCCGAAATCAATCGGTTTTTACAAAATGGAAATAACCGGTTGACCGTCGCGGTGAACAATATTGTAAACCATTCCACCCTACCTGTCGGACATTATACCGAAAAGGAAATCGATGGGCATGGGAAAATTATTCAAAACACCCCGAATTTCGATTTTTTTAACTATTCGGGAATCCATCGGCCAGTCAAGATTTACACCACTCCGCAAACGTATGTAAACGATATTTCAATGATTACTGACTATGCAAACTTTTCTGGGATTATAACATACAAGTTGGATATTGTCGGTGATGCCCAAGCGAGAGTAAGTATTATCGACGAATCCGATTTTGTTGTCGCACAAGAAGCTGGCTTGAAAGGTACTTTTAGCATCCAGAATGCCAAGTTGTGGGAGCCGTTGAATGCTTATCTTTACACTTTAAAAGTAGAACTATTGAAGGGCGGAGAAGTCGTTGATGTGTATGAACAGCCTTTCGGTGTAAGAACTGTAGAAGTGAAAGACGGCAAATTCATGATTAATAATAAGCCATTTTATTTTAAAGGATTCGGAAAACACGAGGATTTCCCCATTAACGGAAGAGGGTTCAACGAATCTGTAAATGTTATGGACCTTCATTTAATGAGGTGGATGGGTGCCAACTCTTTTCGGACATCACATTATCCATACTCGGAGGAACTCATGCGTCTGGCTGATCGTGAAGGTTTTGTCGTTATCGATGAAGTGCCGGCCGTTGGCTTAAACTTAAACTTCAATGCATTCACGGGTGTGGGCAGTGGGAATAGCAGCACAACTTGGGAAAGAATCAAAACACACGAGGCTCATCATGAGGTCATTCGAGAACTGGTGGCACGGGATAAGAATCATGCGTGTGTAGTTATGTGGTGTGTGGCAAACGAACCAGGGGCGGAAGAGGAAGGAGCATACGAATACTTCAAGCCGCTGGTGGAGTTGACCAAAGACTGTGATCCCCAAAAAAGACCGGTTACAATCACGACGATGATAAAATCCACCCCTAAAAATTGCAAAATTGCGGATCTAGTGGACGTTCTGGCTCTGAACCGATATTACGGATGGTATTACGATGTTGGTGAGTTAGAAATTGCAAAAATTCATCTTCGAGAGGAATTAGAAGGCTGGAATAAGCGATGTCCGGGAAAGCCAATCATAATGGCGGAATTTGGTGCCGATACAATTGCCGGGTTCCACGAAGTTGATCCTGTTATGTTCACTGAAGAGTTTCAAGTGGAGTACTTGCGTATGAATCATGAGGTTTTTGATGAATTCGACAATTTTATAGGAGAACATGTTTGGGTCTTTGCTGATTTTAATACAAGCCAGGGAGTCAGACGGGTGCAAGGAAACAAGAAAGGGATCTTTACGCGTGAAAGAAAGCCCAAATTTGCAGTTCATGAACTGCGAAAGAGATGGAATACCATATCTGACTTTGGATACAAAAGGTAGAAGATTTTACTCTGATCGGGCCGCGATTGGCCGAGGGGGAAATGTGGACCTTGGGAGATTCGCCTGCGGTAGGTTTGCTAATGCACGATCAACCATATGATTATGATTTGAAGCCTGCACCTCGCATATCTCCGGATATGACATATGTCCATTATCAAAAGGAGAGACGAATCAGGGTATATCGAGATATCGATGTCCGGTTTATTTTGGAAGATATGTATGCCAAATTAGAGTTCTTTAATGCCAATAGAGTGGGAGAAGGCACTAATGAAATATGTATGTAATCCGATGAATATGGAATATAAGTATCAATTTGTCGACTATGAAAAGATGAGTGTTTATAGAGAAGCGGCGGACCCTTCGCTAATAATGTTTAAAGGGAGATACTACCTTTTTCCATCCATGACAGCCGGATTTCTTTCAAGCGCTAATTTGGTAGAGTGGGACTTCCATCCCCTGCAGGACGTACCGATTTATGACTATGCACCAGACGTACGTGTAATGGGGGAATATATATATTTTTCCGCATCTTCCAAAAGTATAAACTGCTCCTTTTTCAGGACAAAAGATCCGGTCAAAGGCAAGTTTGAGGAAATCCGCGGAGATTTTCCTTTTTGGGACCCGAATCTGTTCGTTGATCATGATGGCCGAATTTATTTCTACTGGGGCTGTTCCAACATAACGCCGATATATGGGATTGAGCTAAATCCTGAAAGCATGAAACCGCTAGGTAAGCCGGTCGAGCTTATTTATGGCAAGCCGTCGGTACATGGTTATGAAAGAACCGGTGAAAATCATATTTTCGGCAAAACTGCGGAACAAATTGAAGAAATGGTTCAAGCCTATGCGAAAAGCGGAAACGTGCCCGATGAAAAGGTAAAGATGTTTAGGATTGCTGTTGGCGGTGATCCGTACATTGAGGGTCCGTGGATGGACAAATATAACGGTAAATATTATTTACAGTATTCCAGCCCTGGAACGCAATATAATGTTTACTCCGATGGTGTTTACGTATCCGACAAACCGTTGGGACCGTTTGTTCTAGCTAAAAACAACCCTTACTCATACAAGCCGGGGGGATTTATTCCGGGTGCCGGCCATGGTTCGACGATGGAAGATAAGTTTGGAAATTGGTGGCATGCTGCAAGTATGAGAGTCAGCGTCAATCATCCATTTGAAAGACGTTTAGGGCTGTGGCCTGCAGGCTTTGATCAAGATGGAGAATTATTCTGCAATCAACGATATGGCGATTGGCCTATGAAGCTTGAACAGGTAAGGATGGACCCATGGGGCAATCCCGAGTGGATGCTGCTTTCCTATGGAAAGCCGGCCTATGCATCATCCTCTGAAGAAGGATATGAAGCCTCGAAGGCCACGAATGAAAATATTCAGAGTTGGTGGAAAGCGGCGTCCAATCAGCCGGGGGAATGGCTTGAAGTTGATTTGAAACATGTTTGTGATGTACGTGCCGTGCAAATCAATTTTGCAGATGACCATCTGCACCTTCCGTTTCCTGAGGGTATAACAATAATGGAAAACGGAGAATTGAGAAAAACGAGAAGATACATTGACGAACGGAAGCATGTTACCAGGTGGCTCCTGGAAGGATCGGTTGACGGAACGGAATATTTCGTCATCGAAGATAAATTGGACGCAGATTCCGATTTGCCGCATGATCTCATTGTGACGGAAGGCGGTATTAAGGCAAGGTATATCCGCTGCACGGTAAAGGAACTTCCCTATAACCAACAGGCCTGTATTTCCGGTCTTCGTATTTTTGGAATCGGCGAGGAGGACTTCCCAGGCAGGGTAAGCGGAGTCCAAACCGGACGTTTAAGCGAACTTGATCTTTCCGTGTCATGGGATCGAGACCATGCTACCGGGCACAACGTGCTTTGGGGATTCGCGCCGGATAAGCTTTATCATAGTCAAATGGTGTTCGGCAGTAATCAGTTGACGATTCGAGCTTTAGTCAAAGGCCAGCCGGTATATGTCCGAGTGGATGCCTTCAATGAAAGAGGGATTACCGAGGGTGAGGTATATAAAGCAGTCTAGGTAGAGGAATGGATCGCAACTTGCTATATCAAGGAGGGGACCGAACATGACACAATATGGTCGCGACTGGAGAACGGAACAATTTCGTCTTGGCGCATGTTATTATCCGGAGCATTGGCCGGAGCGCTTATGGGAGGACGATTATCGGCGCATGAAAGAACTCGGATTTTCGATCGTTCGCATGGCGGAGTTCGCCTGGTCGATCTTCGAGCCGGAGGAGGGCCGCTTCGAGTTCGAGCTGTTCGACCGGGCGATTGATCTGGCGCACAAGCATGACATCCTTGTCATTCTGGGAACGCCGACGGCAACACCGCCGGCGTGGCTCACCGCCAAGTATCCGGAAGTATTAAACGCCAAGCAGGACGGTACGTTATACCGGCATGGGCACCGCCGCCACTACAACTATAATGCGCCTGTCTACCGCACACTTACCGCGCGGATTGTTACGCAGTTGGCAGAACACTACAGGGACCATCCTGCAGTTGTCGGATGGCAGATCGATAACGAATTCAACTGCGAAGTCAACACCTTCTATTCCGAAGCCGATCACGCGGCATTTCGCGTTTGGCTGCAGGAAAAATACGGGAGCCTCCATGCCTTGAACCAGGCATGGGGCTCCGTATTTTGGAATCAGACGTATTCGGACTGGTCGCAGGTGTTTTTATCCCGGCTGATACCGGGCCGCTCATCGAACCCGCATCTGGCGCTTGATGAGAAGCGCTTCTTCTCGGACAGCGTGATTTCCTATGCCGAGCTTCAATCGGACATTTTACGGGAAAAAGCACCAAAACAATGGATCACGACGAACGGTTTGTTCGGCCATCTGGACAGTCACCGGCTGACGGACGATGCCTTGGACGTGTTCGCTTACGATTCGTATCCGAATTTCAGCACGATTCAGCCGGATCAAGGCGAGCGGCCGCTGCTGGACCGCAAGTGGAGTCTGAATCTGAGCGTGGTTCGCGACATATCGCCGAATTTCATCGTTATGGAGCAGCAAGCCGGCCCCGGGGGATCGGCGGGCAACACGAAGATGCCGGCGCCGAAGCCGGGGCAGATGCGATTGTGGACTTATCAATCGATCGCGCATGGTGCCGATATGGTGCTCTATTTCCGCTGGCGGACGGCAACCATGGGAACGGAGATGTACTGGCATGGCATTAATGATTATCATAACCGGCCAAACCGCCGCGTAGAGGAAGCCGGCCGCATTGGCAGAGAGTTACAGCGGATCGGCGGGGCTTTGCTTGGTTCCACCTATCAAGCCGAGGTTGCCGTACTGAAGGATTACGACAACGAATGGGACGGCGAGCTGGATGTGTGGCACGGACCGCTTGCCGGGAAAAGCGTCCTGGAATGGTACAAGGCGCTGCAGCGCCGCCATATCCCGGCGGACACGAAGTACATTCGTTCATCGACGACTGTAGACGATTTAGCCAAATACCGTGTGCTCGTCTATCCGCACCCGGCAATTATGCCGGAGTCGACGGCGGTGCTGCTTAAACGGTATGTCGAGGGCGGGGGGACGCTTGTGCTTGGCTGCCGCAGCGGCTATAAGGATGTGGCAGGCCAGTGCTATATGCAGCCGTTTCCGGGACCGCTTGCCGATTTGTGCGGGATTGAGGTGGAAGACTTTACGCTGATCGGGCCGATGCAGCAGGCTCCCGATATACAATGGAATGGCCGCGGTGTCCTTAAAGGAGACGCCTTTGCGGACATTTTGCGCGTTACGTCGGACAGCGCCGCAGTGCTGGCTTCGTATGCATCCGATTATTATGCGGGCAAGCCTGCTCTTGTACGAAACGTGCGAGGCGAAGGGAGCTCGTATTACTACGGAAGTGTGTTTACCGAAGAGGTTGCCGGCGCGCTGCTTGACGAGATCGGACTGGCGTCCCCGGCCGTGGAATGGGCTGAGTTGCCCGAGGATGTAGAGCTGGCCATTCGAACGCATGAAGAAACGCAAAAATGCTATGCCTTTTTAATGAACTATGCTCATGCAGAGCAGACGATCGCTTTTCGGGTCCCCAAACGTGATCTGCTCACGGATGCGGTTCTTCACGGCGTTTACAGGATGCAGCCTTTCGGGGTGTGCGTTATCGAGCTTTCTTAAGATGAGGGAAAATGAAACGATAGAGGAGGAGTCCGATGAGCTTCATTATTAATCCCATATTGCCCGGTTTTAACCCCGATCCTTCGATTCTTCGCGTGGGGGACGATTATTATATCGCCACATCGACCTTTGAGTGGTTTCCCGGGATACAAATTCATCATTCCAAGGATTTGATTCACTGGAGAGTTTTGACCCATCCGCTCAATCGGACATCTCAGCTTGATATGCTGGGCAACGTAAATTCCGGAGGGGTCTGGGCGCATTGTTTGAGCTATGACAACGGGATCTTTTACTTAATTTACACGGACGTCAAGTCACGAAAAGGGGCCTTCAAGGATACGCATAACTATTTGGTGACTTCAACGGATATCATGGGTCCGTGGTCGGAACCGATTTATTTAAACAGCAGCGGCTTCGATCCTTCTTTGTTTCATGATGATGACGGCCGCAAATGGCTGTTGAATATGATCTGGGACTTCCGCAAAGGGAGAAACCAGTTCGCAGGGATTGTCATTCAGGAATACGCTCCAGCGGAACAAAAATTAATCGGCCCGGTGACCAACATCTTTCAGGGAACCGAGCTTGGGCGTACGGAGGGGCCGCATCTCTACAAACGTAATGGCTATTACTATCTGCTAACCGCCGAGGGAGGAACGAAATACGAGCACGCCGCTACCCTGGCAAGATCGACTTTCCTGTTCGGGCCTTATGAGGTGGCTCCCCATAACCCGATTCTGACAAGCTTCGGCCATCCTGAACTGCTGCTCCAGAAGGCGGGACATGCGTCATTAGTCGAAACTCAAGCGGGCGAGTGGTATATGGCCCATCTTTGCGCAAGACCTACGGCGAAGCGCTATTGCACCTTGGGCCGGGAAACGGCGCTGCAGCGCTGCTATTGGGACGAAAACGATTGGCTGCGGCTGGATGGCGCGGGGAATATTCCAAGCGTAAAGGTGAAAGCTCCGAATCTGCCGGCTCACCCGTTTGAGACAGAACCTGAGAAAGATGATTTTGACGAACCGCAGCTTCGGTTATCATGGAACACGCTTCGTATCCCGCCGGACTCAAGCTGGCTCTCCCTTAGTGAAAGAAAAGGGTACTTGCGTTTAAGGGGGATGGAATCGCTAAGTTCATGGCACAGACAAAGCCTGGTGGCTCGCCGGCAGCAAGCCTTTTGCTGTGAGGCTGAAACGGAGATCGAGTTCAACCCGGAGCATTTTCAGCAAATGGCCGGCTTAATTTTATATTATGATACGGATGATTACGTCTACTTGAGAATAACGCACTTGGAAGGGGCGGGAAGGGTGCTTGGGATCATCCAAGCCGTACAAGGGGAGTACGACGAGATTCTTGAAGCGGATGTTCCGCTTCCGAACGAGGGACCGGTCAAGTTAAAGGCGATAATAAACCGTAAGAAACTGCAGTTTTCGTATGCTGCCACTGGCTCCGAATGGAAGCCGGTAGGCCCGGAAATCAATATCCTCCACCTTTCGGATGACAGCGCCAATCCGCTCCGATTCACGGGAACGTTCATAGGAATGTGCGTGCAGGATTTAAGCGGTACTCGCAGACATGCCGATTTTGATTATTTTATTTACAGAGAAGAGGGCTCAGGAAGCTAAGGGACTCCAGAGGCGCTATCTGCGCAAAAACGGAGGTGTGCAAAATGTAACGGACAGAGATGACGCTATTTTCCTCGAATCGGCCTGAGTGAACTCGTTTAGAGAGAAATAGGGTCACTTGGGTCCGTTAGGTTGGGAAATACCCGGGAAATGGGCGAATAACGTCGCTGGCGTCCGTTAGAGCAGCGTCATCCCTTCAAATCACTCCAAAGAACCGGAAAAAGACGCCGCAAGGCGTCTATTTTTCGGCAACGATCGTAAACATGGGACGGTGGCGGTTTAGGATTTTTTCTCCTGGACTATAAAATTCAGCATCGAATCCTTCATGGACTTGGATTTTAGTAAAGCCAATAAACTTAAGCATTTCGCTGTCCCATCCCGGTCTTCTTACGTAGGTCAATGGCAAGGTAAGCGCCAGTTGATCTCCTTCCTCGATGTCTTTCTCTTCGCGATACGGCAAGTAACCTTGCTCCATCGCCTCCTCCTTGGCTTTGCTGAATAGCTCTGCTTCTTGAGGATGACTCAAAAACAAATTCCAATTTGCATCGAAAATAATAACTTGGCCCCCGCCGTTAAGCATTCCATGCCAATTTTGATAAGCCGCAACAGGGTTGTATAGAAACCAGGTGACGTTCCTGGAAATGATGATATCAAAGGTTTCTTCCGTCTTATATTCAATGATATCCGTCTCTATAATCCTGATATTGCAGTTGTATTTTTGCGCATTTTGTTTCGCCCTAGCCACCATTTCAGGCGAGGAATCGATAGCGGTAACTAGGTGCCCCATACGGCTAAGCATAACCGCAAAAAATCCGGGCCCCGTTCCAACATCGAGGATTTTTAAATTCCGTTTTCCGGATAAAAGATCACTCAGGATCGCGTTCCATTGATCATATGTATCCGTGGCAAATTCGGTATTTACGATTTCATCATACACCGCTGCTCCTTTATCCCAATAATCACGATATTGTTGTGCAAGTTTATGCTCACTCATCAATCTGGTCTCCTTTATTAAAAAAAAAATATGTTGCAAATCGTAACGATTACGATTAATAATATACAAAGATTACTCCGTATGCAAGTGGCCATGATCATTGCGACAGTTTAATCGCCAACATCGCAGGAGAGAAGTAGGAGGAGTAAAGATGTTTAGCAGATATCGTTTCAGCTTTGCAGTCGTTTTGGCGTTTTTGTTGCTTGTAGGATGCTCACAAGCCAAAGGTCCGGTTACTGATTCGGGCCAAGAAGCGGACAAACAAATCGTTGTAGCGGTAACCCAAGATGCTGAAGGGGATAAACTGGATGCCGCGACCTATAATGGCACACGCCATGTGCATGCCGCTATATACGATGCGCTGGTGGAATATGAAGGAGAGGGCAAAATTGCCCCCAGCTTGGCCGAATCATGGGAAGTATCTGATGACGGGACGACCTATACTTTTCATCTAAGAAAACAAGTGAAATTCTCGGACGGCAGTCCATTGAATTCCGCGGCCGTTAAGTTTTCTTTGGAGCGGGCGGTCATCCGAGAAGAGAATGCTACGCTTGAAATATCCCGTTTACTAGAAAAAATAGAAACCCCTGATGACAACACCGTCGTACTTACATTTAAAGAAACCGCAACGCAAGTATTGTATGAGCTTAGTCAGGCCAGGCCATTTCGGATTATGAGTCCAAACGCGGTGAGTCCTGCGGGAGATGTGAATGGGACCTTTCACCAAGCGATCGGCACGGGCCCCTGGAAAATAGGCAGTTATCAGAAGGGGGTCGAGACGGTTCTGGTTGCCAACGAGTTTTATTGGTTGGAGAAACCATCGGCGTATTCGCTTGTCTTTAAAGTCATTACGGATCCGCAGGCCAGGGTGCTCGCGCTGCAATCCGGCGAGGCGGATCTTGCAGGGGGTGAACTTGGCAATATTCCGGCGGAAAGTCTAAGTGTTTTTCAAAATAACGATAAGTATGTGGTGGAAACGGGCACCAGTACGATGTCCTATTTTTTGGTCATCAACCAAAACAATGCGGTTCTAGCGGATAAAAATATACGCCAGGCGATCAATTACGGAAATGATACGAGTAAATACGCAGATGGAAGCGGTGAACCGGTCAAAGGGTTGTTTCAAAAGAAAGTCGCCTTTGTCACGGACGATAACCAGCCTTTCTATCCTTACGACCCGGAGAAGGCAAAACAACTGATCGCAGCCTCGGGCTACGAATGGAATGAGAAAAAGCAGCTTTACGAGAAAGACGGACAAGTCCTGCAGTTGCGATTGGTGATTCAAACGGAAGAATATCCGGAGTGGAAAGAGATGGCGGAAATTTTTCAGGACAACATGAAGCAGATCGGCATCCAAATAAACATCGTGAATCAGGAACGGGCAGCTTACTATGATACGTTATGGAGCAGCAAGGATTATGATCTGCTTATGTATCGGACTTATACGGATGCGCAATTGCCGTATCGATTCCTGTCCTCCTTATTCTACAGTTCGCCATCCGCGCCGGGTGTTGCTTATCAAGACCAGCAATTGTCGGACCTGCTGGATCAGATTGCTTCCACCGTCTCGGCAGAGCAGCAGCAGGCGTTATTTGACCAAGTATTCCTTCGCATGCATGAGGAAGCAATGTCGGTGCCAATTTATTATGCCAAGCAAACCTTTGTTCATACGCGCCAACTTGCCGGCTTTACTTTTAATGCCATTGAAGACGATCCTTTGAAGTGGCATCACTTGAAGAAGGAAGCACAATAATGCTGCGTTCCATTACCCATCGTCTGTTGATGTTAATGCTCACGTTTGTACTGTTTTCATTGTTCGTCTTTACACTTATGCGTCTGGCGCCGGGGGATCCGGCGTCGATGATGCTGCTAAACATCGGGGCGGTGCCGGAGCGCTCATTGGTGGCTCATTTGCAGGCGCAATGGGGGCTTGATCAAACATTTACTCAGCAATACATGGCTTGGGTTGTTCAGATATTCCGAGGGGAACTGGGAAATTCGTTTATGTCCGGCGAACCGGTATTACACGAAATCATGAGCCGTTTAGAACCGACGTTCCGACTGATTGCCGGCTCCTTTTTGCTTACGATGTCTGTTTCAATACCGGCGGGAATCTGGTTAGGCTTAAATGCGGGCTCGATTGCGGATCGTGTGGTTTATTCGCTAACCATTTTGGGGTTGTCGATCCCCTTATATTGGCTTGCTATTCTGCTGATGTATGCTTTTGGTGTGATCTGGCCGATTCTTCCGGTTGTCGGAAGCTCTTCCGTACGGCATTATGTGCTTCCGGTAACGGCGATTTCCCTGGTCCAAAGCGTTTACTTCATTCGGATGGTACGCTCATACACCGTGCAATACAGTAAATTCTTCTATATTGAAGCGGCAAAAGCCAGAGGTTTGCGGCCCGCTATCTTTTATCCGGCTTATTTATTCCGGGCCATGTTTATCCCGATCTTAACGTTAATCACGACCAGCTTGCCCAGCTTTTTTGGAGCCTCGATCATCACGGAAACGATTTTTAGTTTTCCGGGGTTCAGCAAATATATGCTCGAGGCTATTTACCGCCGTGATTTTCCCGTCATTCAGGGGAGTGCGCTGCTAGTGGCTGCTTTTATATTTGGGTTTAACTTTGTGGCCGATACCCTTTATTTTGTGGCCGATCCGCGTGTTCATCTTGACAAACAGAGGTGGGAACTATGATGAATCTCGTCAGGGCGAATAAACTTCCAACAACGGCTTTGTTGTTTATTGTGGTTCTTATGATTGCCGGGCTAAGCGCATCATGGATTTCACCTTATGACCCGTTCCAAACCAATCATCAAGCAAAGCTTCTTCCCCCAAGTCTTGCTCATCCGTTTGGAACGGATTATCTGGGAAGAGATTTGCTAAGCCGTGTGATTCACGGGATCAGCGACTCCGTGTTCCCTGTTTTCATAGTTCTCAGCGTCGTCATGTTGATCGGACTGTTCGTTGGCGCGCTGAGCGCTTTTTGGGGGAATAAACTTGACCTGTTGATGATGAGTGTGACGGATATTTTTACGGCCTTGCCGAATGTCCTGCTCACCATTGTGGTGGTTGGCTTTCTCGGTTTTGGCATGGAGAATGTATATTTCGCGGTGATTCTTTCCTGGTGGGCCAAGTACGTAAGATTAATTCGCGGTTTGATCCATGATGTGAAAAAGGAGCCGTATATTATCGCCAGCAGGGTAAGCGGATCGTTTGGTATGAGAACGATAATCCGGCATATGATCCCGAATATCGCCCCGCAGCTTGGAACCATGCTGATTTTGGATGTAAGCAAGGTCATTTTGACTTTATCCGGTTTATCCTTTTTAGGAATTGGCGCGCAGCCGCCTTCACCCGAGTGGGGTGTGATGTTGTTGGATGGGAAAAATTATTTGCAGGTTGCACCATGGATGGGGTTTTTCCCGGGTTTGATGATTTTTCTGACAGCCTGTTCGTTCCAGATTGTTGGCGAGCGGCTCAGGAGGGGAAAGTAATGGATGCGGCAGTAGAAATAAAACGTCTGAATATTAGAAACGCAAATGGTCAATCGCTGGTTCATAACAGCAGTTTTTGTTTGAAGCCAGGGGAGACTTACTGCTTATTAGGAGAAAGTGGAAGTGGTAAAACGTTAACAAGCAAAGCGATTTTAGGAATGCTTCCTGCCGGTCTGCAAATGTCGGGCGATGTCCTGTTGCGCGGCAAAAACCTGAATCATTTATCCCAAAAGGACTGGCGCAAAATCAGGGGGAGACAGGTGGGCGTCATTTTTCAGCACCCTGAACAAGCCTTGCATCCAGCGCTCCCGATTGGCAGACAATTAGGTGATCTTATGGTTAGTCATTTACCGGTATCGAGGCATGAGGCTGAGCAACAAGCGGAAAAGATGTTGTCTCAAGTGCTCTTAAAAGATACGGCACATGTGATGAAAAGTTATCCTCATGAGCTGAGCGGCGGAATGAATCAACGTGTCATGATTGCGATGGCGCTTCTGTTAAAGCCCGACGTCGTCATCGCCGACGAGCCGACAAGCGCGCTTGATGTCACCACCCAGGCCGAAGTCATCTCCTTATTGCATCATCTAATATTGGAGTTGAACATGAGTATGTTGTTTATTACCCATGATATCCTCCTGGCAGGTTATCTTGCGGATACGATCGGTGTGATGCGTGACGGGGAAATCATAGAACAGGGGAGCGCGGAGCGAATATTAGGACAACCCGAGCATGAATATACCAAGCAATTATGCAGGTATCGCTCGCAAAGGCTCCTTAGCAAAGGAGGTGCCGGCCCGAATGCTTCAAGTGGTGCAGCTATGCAAAGAAATGAATGGAAAGCAAATTCTAAGTGACATCCATTTTGCGATAGAAGATGGAGGGTCCCTCGCTATCGTAGGCGAGAGCGGCAGCGGCAAATCCACGCTGGCCCAGCTGATTATGGCCTTAAAGCAGCCGACTTCGGGTCACATCATATTTAACGGGCAACACCTGCCCCGCAAAGGAATAAAACCGTATAAAAAGTGGTATCGCGATATTCAGATTGTTTTGCAAAATACAGCCTCAACCTTAAACCCGGCGATGAGCTTGTTTCAGTGTCTGGAAGAACCGTTAAAGAACTTTACAAGCTTGAACAGAACGGAACGTAAAAAGAGAGTTCTGGAGTATTTAGACAAGGTAGGGCTTCGTGAGGAGTTGCTTAGATACCGGCCGGGTAAATTAAGTGGAGGCCAGTATCAAAGAGCTTGCCTGGCCAAAGCGCTGATCATCCATCCCAAACTATTGATTTGTGATGAAATCGTCTCGAACCTTGATATCGTGTTGCAGCAGCGGATCATAGAGCTGCTTAAGTCCATTCAACAGGAACAAGGGTTGTCTCTTCTGTTCATTACCCATGACCTCTCGCTTGTTCCCGGACTGTGCCAAGATATTTTAGTGATGAAAGACGGGAAAAAGATCGAGCAATTTCACACTTCCGACCTCCATAATGAGCGCGCGAGAGACGCCTATACCATCACGTTGCTTAAATCAACCGAAATGCTTGAAGCCAAGTGGATGATATGGAAAGAGTCGGGCCCTCTTCTTGAATCTATGTAGATCTTCGCTCAACTAGGCTAAATGAAAGCTTGAGAACATAGAAGGCCGGTGGGTTGGCCGGCAGATCAACATCCACTGCCCGGGCGCTTTGCACGATTATCCCGTTCGATCATATAGCAGAGAAACAGAAAAAGCTCGGAAAAAGTAAATATTTGGTGGGGAACAGATAGGTTTGAGATAATGAGACGGTCTTAAAACGATCTTAGGAGAAGGAAGCAGGTTTAGGAGAAGTGAAGCAGACCGGACGGGAGATGAAGGACAAGATGCGGGGGAAACGAAAAGACCGTGATTTTGCTGTAGCCGGAACCCTTCCGTCTGCAGCAACGCCCGCACTGTTCATGCTAACCCACACCAATCAAGTCGATCCGCATTAAGCTAACCCCTACCCATTAAGTTGATCTTCGTCAAACTCCCCCTACCGTGCAAGCGCCACGATCAGGCTGCCGCCGCAAGGGGCTGGTTCAGTTGGCGCGCGATCAGCCGGCGGTAAGGGATCGCCGGAATCGCCACACACATGCGCAGCAACTTCTGCCGCTTCGTTTCTTCCGCTCCGGGCAGGCGCAGCCGGCGGCGTCCGGTATACTCGTTCAGGTACGCCTGCAGATGCTTCAGTCCCAAGGCTACATACGTACTCTTCAGCGATGCCCACGCCTCTCTCACCACTTTCCGTAAGGGCGCATACAGACGAAAGGCTAGAGGGAACGACTGTACTACCGATGTACGGGCATCCACATGCCCGTCGATGAACGCAGCGAGTTCGTGACGGTTTGCTCTTTGTCCGTCTCCTCTCTTATGAGGCACCAGGCGGATTTTGACCTGCTCCGGCTCGCCCGATTCCGTGACCGTGCATCCCGCTACGACCGCCGTGGCATACGGATGCGAAAACTGACACCGGGACGGATCGCACCCGTACAGATCGCTGTTCACCTTCACGTCTCCGCAGAGTAGCTCCTGGGCATCGAATTCCCCGACGGCGTGGCGTATTTTGTGCAGCATCAACCAGGCGGTCTTGTAGGTGACCCGGATCACCTGGCGCAGCCGCAACGCTGAGATGCCGTCAGGGAGCAGAAACAACTCCAGCGCCTGGAACCACTTCACCAGGGGGAGATGCGTTCCTTCAAAAATCGTGCCGACCAAAGGCGATGTTTGATGCTTGCACTTTCCGCACTCGAACAAGGGGATATGCCGGGAAGTCAGAAGGCTGCATAGGGTGTGAGCGCAGCGCGGGCAGACGAAGCCGCTTGGCCACTTCATCGCGATCAGCGCCTCCATGCAGGCCTGCTCGCTGTTATAACGGCTGCTGAATGGTTGAAGTTCCGTTCCTGCATTGACCTCCATGTTCACTCGCCTCCGAATCGAGAATTCACGAACGTGCGTTCGTTTTAATTTATTATACCAAACGTACGTTCCCTTATCAAGCCGAAATTCTCACCTAAACCACCTTATTTTTTTCTTATTTCTATTTATCCAGTTACCTTGGCTCCCAACCTCTGCCTCTGAACGAAAGGGATAATCGTGCAAAGGCAGCAGGCGGTACACTAAGACACGAACACCAAGACACGAACGCCAAGAAACGAAACACTATAGTGTCAGTCATAATTTATTTCGTCAAGCACTGATCTCGGTTATGAGCGTCTTGAAAGGCTTGCGTTTCATGTCAATATTTCCCATTTTTATGCATCCTCCGATATTGGGCTGGCGTCATTCCATACACCTTTTTGAAGATGGAATAAAACGTGTTAAGCGACGAAAATCCGTATTTTTGGATGATCGGCTCTATCGGCGAGTCGGAGGCAAGCAACTCCTGACAAATGTAATTTAGGCGCTTCTCCGATATCTTCTCCGTAACCGACTGGTTTGTCTCCGCTTTATACAAACTGCGGAAATAGTTCACGGACAGACCCAAATGGTCGGCCAGCATTTTTGCGGACAAGTTCGAATCGGTTAAATGTTCTTCAATGAACTGGTCCGCCTGCTCGATCAGGGCCGCGTTTTTGGACAGACTGCGGGCAGCCTCAATGTCTTCAAGCGTCTTGGTTATAAGCGCTTCCATCCAAGGCACTACGTTTTCCATCGTCTCCTGATGTATGATCTGATTCTCGATGGAAGTCAGCCCCCATGAATGGGGCAGCGGCTGACTGGAGTGCTCCTGCATGAGCCGGCGTATGTCCATAAACAAGGTAATCAACGACATTTTACATTCAAAATAGGGCAGTCCCCGCAGCTTGACCACGGCTGAGCGTATGATTTCCAGAACTGTATCCGCGTTACCCTTGGGAAGAGCCTGAGCGATCTGCCGCTCTTTGTCCACAGGCAAATGATACAGTTCTCCTGGCGCGTCGGCCAGCCATGCTTTCATGATGAGCGCTCCGTGCCCGAATCGGAACCGTTCGTGCGTTAGTTCATACGTCTCCATATATACCTCATGCATGTCGGTCAGGCTGGGTAACGTCCTACCCCAAGCGACAGTCGTGCCGATGGACAAATACTGCTCCACTAACTGCTTAGATACTTGCAGCTTCTCAGCAAATTCTTCGGACAATGGAGCCGATAAGACAACCGCCACGTGATCGTTCCCCATGTCCACCGTTTGCAGCTTGTGCTTGGAAAATTGCAGTGATTCCTGGATAATATTGGACATTGCAAATCGGAGTAGACGCCGGTCCTTCTCCGGGTAGGCCTCCGTAAATTCCGAGAAGTGGTCGATTCGGAAGATGGCCACCGACAGTTGATCTTCCGGCAGAGCAATTCCCCATTCTTGAAATTGAGAACATATTTCCTCTGCCGTATGGTAGATGCCCCCCAGAAAATCCCGTAAAAACCGCTCCCTACCCAGAATTTTAGTATGCCGCCAGTGCTCGGTCAGTTCATAAATCTGATTGCGTTGGGCTGTAAACACATGGGATAAGTAGTCAAGTTCATTTGCGCTGTATCCTTCGCCGGGCTTTTCAGCTTGATGCTGCCGCATCACTCTGCTGATCAGTTCTTGAATAGGCGAGTAAACCCGTTTGGAAATCAGAACGATAACGGTCAATGATGCTACGAACAGAATGAGGAACAAGATCAAACTTGTGTTGCGAAGAACAGTGATTTTTCCCAAAATTACAGACTTCGGTACAGTTTCGATAAAGGTCCAATCCTGAATTCCTTTGATGGAGGAGCCTGCATAAACCATCAGTTGCTCTTCCTGATTGCGGGGCTGAAACAGCTTCCATCCGCTTTCGCCCTTATTCCCTTGGCTCCTGAGCTCCGCAATTTGTTCCTGATTCAAAGGAATGCTGCTAAAAACCGTCTCATCCCGATCATTCAGAACAGTGACCGACCTGTTCGCATAATTCGAATTGTTCTGAAGCAAGGTCATTAAATTATCAGTATCTATATTCAGAACGAAAGCCGAGATGGAACTGCCTTTTTCGTAAAATCTTACGATGCTAATCACCTCTTTGGCCTTAATCCCGACAAGCGGAATGGACAAGGTTCTCGGAATGAGAACGCTGTGATCCGTTGTAGCCGGATCCTGCAAGCGCTTAATAATGTCCTGGTCGTAAAAAGCTTCCGCATCACTCAATCCAAGTCTGGAATCTACTACAGTATTTGTGTAATCGTTGATTAGGTATACCGAATCGATAGACGGGTTGGCGTTCTTAATGTCGATAAGCCGTCTCCATACCTTATAAGTTTCAAAATCGCTGTATTGATCCGAAAGGGCATTCACCTTAAGGGTACTATCATCGCTGGAGGAGAAGCTGAATTCCAAAGACCATTCCATCAACCGCGCTGTGTTCCGGGCACCGTTCAATAGCAAGGATTCGGAATGATCGCCGATCTCTTCCAGAAGCGTCTGGGAAGACTGCCAATAAAGCAGCGCAAAAGATATAGCCAGAACCAGAACGTTTGCACTGACAAAATAAAAAATAAGTTTCATATAAGTAGGATGCCGCTTCAGCGATGTGAAAAGTGGAAGTCTGAACTTCATTGCTCTGAATCCCCCGTTATTATAACTCCTGATTATTATAATTTTTTAGATTATTAATTATAGCATAACAGGCATTCCCGTATGCAGAATCGGTTATTTTCGAGGGTAGTGTTGTTTTTGGGAAGTTCGTAAATCTGCGCTTGCAGGAAAAATCGGAGCTTGCCGGAATTGCCGTTGCGGTGAGGGCTCGGTAAGGTAACGGTATAAATAACGGGACGCAGATGCGATTGCCTGTTTCGATGAAAGGGGGAAGTAAAACCTATGCAATATCAACTTAATGCAAGGAAACGGCCCAAGCTGAAGCATATTGTTCGTAATCCTTTTCTCTATGCTATGGCCGTGCCGGGGCTGCTGTTCTTTCTCGTGTTCAGTTATTTTCCCATATACGGGATTATGATTGCCTTCAAAGACTATAATTTTGCCAAAGGAATTACGGGAAGCGAATGGGTCGGTTTTAAAAACTTCAACTATTTTTTTACTTCAGATGACTTCTGGGTCATACTGCGCAACACGCTGCTGCTGAACATACTGTTCATTTTGTTTACTACGGCGGCTGCTGTATTAATCGCGCTAATGTTCAATGAAATTCGCAATAAGTATTTCAAACGAATTTCGCAGTCTCTCATTTTTCTTCCTTATTTTATGTCCTGGATTGTGGTAGGAATGATTGTCCAATCATTATTCGGCGGGGAAGAGCCGATGATCAATACTTGGCTGCAAAGTTTCGGCTTGGAACCGGTCAACTGGATGTTTGAGTCGAAGCTGTGGCCTTTCATTCTGACGGTTATCCGCGTGTGGCAAGGAGCCGGTTATCTTTCGATTATTTTTCTGGCCGCGATTACCGGCATATCGGAGGATTTGTACGAGGCTGCCCGGATTGACGGGGCATCTAAGCTGCAGATTGTGTTGCGCATTACGCTGCCGCTGCTCGTTCCTACTGTGATGATCATGACTTTGCTGGCCGTAGGCAAGATTTTCAACGGGGACTTTGCCATGATCTATGCCATCATTGGAGACAATTCCTTGCTGTACCCGACTACCGACGTCATCGACACCTTCGTATTCCGCTCCATGAGACAGCTGCATGACTTCGGCATGTCTTCGGCGGTTGGCCTGTTCCAGTCGGTTATGGGTCTGATCTTTGTCATTGCCGCCAACTGGGTAACCCGAAGGGTGTCTAAAGAATCCGCTTTATTCTAGGAGGTAACGATGAGACAGAAACAGAGTGCTGCGGATCGGAGTTTTACGGTATTTGCCTATACGTTCATTTTATTGTTCACCTTATTTTGTCTGTTTCCTTTTCTGCTGATGATTATCGGATCGTTTACGGACGAGGGGGAACTGATTGCACATGGGTATACTTTATTTCCGCAAAAATTATCGCTGGACGCTTATAAAGCGGTTTTGCAATCGGATGTGCTGCTGAGCGGCTATGCGGTCACGATTTTTATCACCGCCGTAGGCGCATTAAGCGCGCTGTGCATTTCCGCAATGCTCGGCTATTCTCTGGCCAACAAGCGGAATGTCCTGCAAACGCCGTTTCTGATTTTTTGCTATTTGCCTATGCTTTTTTCCGGAGGCATCATTCCGTTTTATATTGTGGTCAGTCAGTGGCTGCATTTGCAGAATACCGTTTGGGTGCTAATTTTAACATTATTATGCCAGCCGTTCCTCGTCTTTTTGCTTGTCAGTTTCTTCCGTACAATTCCCGAGGAATTGGAGGAAGCCGCAAGAATTGACGGAGCGAATGAGATGAGAATTTTCTTTCAAATTATGATACCGATCTCGAAGCCAATTCTGGCTTCCGTCGGTCTCTTTTATGCCCTAAACTACTGGAATGACTGGTTTATGGGATTGATGTTCGTGGATAATGAGAAGCTGTTCCCGCTGCAATTGATTCTGCGCCGGATGGTATCCAATATGGAGGCCGCCAGAAACCTCATTCCCGCCGCCGCAGCCATTGCCGTAACGCCACCAACCTATGGCGTGCGGATGGCGACAACCGTGCTGACGATCGGCCCGATTGTCTTGCTGTATCCCTTGCTTCAAAAGTATTTTGTCAAAGGTCTAACGGTAGGAGCTGTCAAAGGGTAATCGAGAATTTCCGGCATTAACCGGATCAGCCCGGTTAATCATAGATGCTTATTTTCTTCATTATATAAAGGGAGGTTAACGAAATGAGATTGAAAAAATGGTTTGGCGCGGTGACGGCCACAGTATTGGCTTTGTCATTGATGCTGGCGGGCTGCGGAGGCAAAACGGGGACTGGCGGCAATGAAGGGAATGCTCCAACGAATACGGAAAACACTACATCCGCACCGAAAGAAACGGTGACCCTGAAAGCTTATTTCCCGGGGGATAAGCCGGCGGGCTTTGACGATGTGCTGCAGGCGGTCAACGACAAATTGAAAGCGGATAACGTCGGAGCGGCCTTGAATATCAATTTCTTGCCGTGGTCCGATTACGGGAATGCGGTATCTGTGAAGATGTCTGCCGGGGAAGATTTCGATATGTATTTGGATGCCCCATGGTTGTCGATGAATCAGATGATCGCCAGCAATTCTTTGCTGGAACTGGATGCCATGGTGGCCGAGCGTCCGGAGCTTAAAGCGTCCATTCCCGATGAAATGTGGGAATATAACAAATTCGACGGCAAAATTATGGGCATTCCGCTCGGCACCACCCAAGGCCCGGTATACGGCCTGCTTATCCGCAAAGATTTGCGCGAGAAATACGGACTTCCCGAGTTGAAAACGCTCGAAGATCTGGAGAAATTTTTGTATACGGTCAAGGAAAACGAGAAGGACGTCAGACCCTTCGTCATTAACGGCATCAAGGCCGATAAACTTCCATTTATTCTGAGCGAATCCGCTAATCTGGCGCTCGATGAAGTGCTGGAAATCGGCGTCAGCATGTTCTCCTATTCAACCAAGGACAAGAAAGTTGTCGGTCAATGGGCAAGCCCGATGATTGCCGATGGTTATGAACGCGTCACCAAATACTACAAGGACGGTATAATTTCCAAAAATATTGCGCAGGAGCAAAATGCAGAAACGCTGTTCAAACAAGGCAAATATGCGGCCACCTATTATGCGGCTGACGGTGTGGAGGGATTGAAATATTCGGATATGCTGAAGGATGGCAGCGACAAGCTTGAGGTTTTCGTTCCGAACGGTGATAAAGCCAAGCCGTATACCGCTTTCCAGCAATGGAATTTCCTTTGCATTCCGACTTCATCCAAGCACAGCGATTTGGCTATGGACGTAGTCAATTGGTTGTCCATTAAGGAAAACCACGATTTGATGGAATACGGCATTCAAGGGAAGGACTGGGAGCCTGTCGGCGATACGAGCTATAAGGTGCTGTCCAACTATTCGTTCCCGGGCTTTGTGCTGACCTGGCGGCCAACGCTGAACCGCACGCCGGATACGATGATGCCAGATGACAAGAAGTGGTTCGACTTCTCCGCCGACCCGGCTAATTTCACGCTTAGTCCGACGGCAGGCTTCAGCTTTAACGCTGAAAAGGTGAAGACGGAATATGCCAAAATTACGCCGCTTCACGATTCGATTTTCCTGCCGCTTAGTCAAGGTGTGCTGTCTGCGGATGAAGGCAAGGCGACGCTGGAGGAAAAAATGGCGAGCCTCGGCGGACAAAAAGTGATCGATGAAATTCAAGCGCAAATCGACGCCGTTACATCCGGTAAATAACAATCATTGAAAGACGGAAAGAGGTATCTCACATGAACGTAAAACGCTGCGCGCAAAATCCTGTTATACGGGTCGGGGACGTTGCACCCTCTCGCCCCAACTTTCGAGTGCTTGGAGCGTTTAATGCAGGCGTTGCGCAAGTACGGGATGAAATTATTCTGTTGCTGCGTGTTTCGGAAGCGCCGGTATCGGACCGGGGGGACGAAGTGCTCGTCCCCCGGCTTAACGAAGCGGGCACCGATGTACTTATAGAGCGCTACGACAAGGCCGATCCGAGCTATGATTTCTCCGACTCGCGCTTCGTAGCAAAGGACGGACAAACGGTCATGCTCACATCCTTATCCCATCTGCGGGTGGCGCGAAGTAAGGATGGCGTTCATTTCGACATCGAGCCTCAGCCGGCCTTGTTTCCGGAACACGCTCTGGAAGCGTGGGGGATTGAAGATCCGCGCGTGACCCAAATCGGGGACATGTATTATATCACTTACAGCTCCGCCTCCGCTCGCGGCGTTGGCGTTGGCCTGGCGGAGACCCGGGATTTTCGAACATTCAAGCGTCACGGGCTTATGCTCGCTCCCGAAAATAAGGACGTCATGATATTCCCGGAGAAAATTAACGGCAAATACTACGCTTTGCACCGTCCGGTGCCGAAGTCGTTCGGTTCCCCGGAGATGTGGATTGCCGAATCGCCCGATCTCATACATTGGGGGAACCATCGCTTCTTGATGGGGCTTAGCGAACAAGGCTGGGATTCGGCTCGAATGGGCGGCGGCGCGGTTCCGATTCGAACCGATCGCGGCTGGCTTGCGCTGTACCACGGCGCGGACAGCAAGCATCGCTATTGTATGGGCGCAGTGCTGCTCGACTTGAAAGATCCGGCCAAGGTGATAGCAAGATCTCGTGTACCCGTATTGGAGCCGGAAACCGCCTATGAGGTGAATGGATTTTTCGGCGGGGTCGTGTTTTCGTGCGGAGCCATTTTACTAGATCAAACGATCCGCATGTATTACGGTGCCGCGGACGAAGTGATGGCTGTAGTGGACATCCCCTTGGAGGATATATATAGTACGTTTTTTTGAAGGGTTGAGGGCAGTATTTGCTGCCTTCTTCAATCCATTGAAGTGAAAGCGCTATCAAAAACTTTTTGAGCTTAACAAAGGAGGAGCATGAGAATGGCTAACCCAAGGCAAAGGTTTGTAAAGAAGTGGATATGTCTTGCTATGGTTTGTTTGATGATGTCATCGATATTTATATACTCGCCCGTATCGGCGAGCACTTCCGAGGAGACGAATGCTTCTCAAGAGCTCGCTGATATGAAAATGATGAAAAAGCGTATGGTTGATTTTTACATCTCCAAAGATATCATAAATGACGGAACGAACGGTCGGGTCGAATGGACCTTCAAATCACAGGCAGGTACTTATTTATCCAATCAAAACCCGGATGGAAGCTGGAGCGATGTCGATTACGCGAGTACAACTTCCGCCGCCAATGGGAGAGGTTGGTCGCCCTACCTTGCCTTAGACCGGATGCAGTCGATGGCGCAGGCATTCGCTGACCCGAGTGATCCAAACTATCATAGTGCAACACTTTTGGAGGGTATTCAAAAGGCGCTGGATTATTGGTTCACGGTAAAGCCGACTTCAACCAACTGGTGGGAGACCGGAATCGGCAAACAATTAAGGCTGGAAAAAATTGCGCTTCTATGTGAAGGCTATTTAACGGCAACGCAAGTCTCCAATATTATTGGCACGTTAGACAGCAGCCCGCACACTGTCGATGGAGCCAATTCGTCCTGGTACAATCAAAATTATATGTACCGGGGCTTACTGCTGGAGGATGCCCAGATCGTTCGGAACGCCGTGAATGCATTTAACGTACTGTCGAATGTGACGACGACGGTGACGGGAATCCAGTCGGACATGTCCTTTTTCATGCATGGCAAAACGAATTATACGACGGGCTATGGAAGAAGCTTTGCCAGAGATATGTCATTCTGGGCCTACATTACCTCAGGCACCGCGTTCTCGTACAGCGAGGCGGCGATTGATTCGTTATCGTCATATTTGTTGGACGGCACCAGGTATCTCGTGAGAGGCGATGTTGCCGATCTGGGCATGGGGATGAATGGACCTGATTGGCCGGATTATGCGAGCGCGGCTCTGACCTTCTATGAAGATCCGATGCAATGGATGCAGGCGGCCAATCCGAATCGGGCTGCGGAGTTTGCCAGTTTCCTTGACAATATTCGCATGATCGGCACGAGCACGAGCAACGGACTGGACGTGAGCAATATGACGCAATGGCAGACGCTTGTCTCCTCCCATATGCGAAATGACTACGGAATTACGGTCAAGATGTCCTCCAGCACGGTTAAAGGCGGCGAATGGAGAACGATTAATCCCAGCGGATATAACCTGTTGTACTGGACGCCGCAAGGAGCCACTGCCATTCAGAGAACCGGTGATGAATACAGACCCGTTTACCCGTTGATGGACTGGGCCCATGTTCCCGGTACGACGGCCCCCTACGCACTCACGAAAGACGGGAATTTCAACTATCCCAAAACGTTTGTAGGCGGAGTGACAAACGAGCGTTATGGAGCCACCGCATTTGATTTTAACAAGTTGAATACAAGCGGAAAGAAAGGCTACTTCTTTTTCGATGATGAGATGGTGGCGCTTGGTGCAGGAATCGCTTCGACGAATACCGCGCCGATCCACACGACATTGAACCAAAGTCAGGCGATAGGCGAAGTTCTCGTAGATGGCAATCCGGTAACAGACGGAACGATGCAAACGGGCGGACGCTGGGCCTATAACGATCATATCGGCTATATATTCCCGAATCCGACGGATTTTCAAGTAAAACGGGAGACGAAAACCGGAAAATGGAGCGACGTCATCTCGGGAAGTTCAACGGAGGTGATGACCAAGCCGATTTTTTCGATTTGGCTCGATCATGGCGTGAAACCCACAAACGCTTCCTACCAATACATTGTATTGCCGAACAAAACCTCCGAAGAGGTCAGCAGCTACGCGAGCGACAACCCGATAAGTATTCTTTCGAATACATCGTCCGTCCAGGCTGTCCGGCATAAGTCTCTGGGAATTGCGGAGTTGCTGTTTTATCAACCCGGGACGGTGACGGTGAGAGACGGTTTGACGGTCACCGTTGATAAACCCGCCATGGTTATCGTTGACGAATCCGCAGCACCTGTCCGCATTTCAGTCGCCAATCCCGAAACACCGGGGATTACAGTGAACGTGACGCTGGATCGAAACGGAGAAACATCCACGACAAGCTATATACTCGGCAAGGATACGTTCACAGGCCGAAGCATGACTTTGAATGAGGGAGCCTCCATCGACGACAGCGGATTCGATCTCGCTTACGATAAAGGTGCGACCGCTTCATCCAGCAAAGACAACCTATATGCCTCGAAGGCTACGGATATTTACAGAACTTCGTATTGGAGTTCAAACGATGCGGATAATGAATGGATTTATGTTGATTTGCAAAATCAATTTTTGATCCATAAAGTTAGGCTAAATTGGGAGAAAGCATACGGGAAGAGTTATAAAATTCAAGTATCGAACGATGCTGTCACCTGGACGGATGTTTACTCAACGACGACGGGTGAAGGCGGAATCGAAGACATTTCTTTCAGTCCGGTCAGTGCCAGGTACGTTCGTATGCAAGGAGTTCAGCAGGGTACCGGAAATGGCTACTCGCTTCATGAATTTAACGTGTATGAAGCAGTACCGCCCAATCTTGCAGAAGGCAAGCCGGTAGTGGCAAGCTCGTCCAAAGCCGCGAATGTGGGGCCCGGTTATGCAGTTGATGGCTCACTTAGTACCCGTTGGGGATCTAACTATTCCGATCCGCAGTGGATCTATGTCGATCTTGGCTCTAGCAGGTCCATCCAGGAGGTCGCTCTGCATTGGGAAGACGCGTATGGCAAGGCGTACCAAATTCAGGTTTCCGATGACG
Source organism: Paenibacillus macerans (assembly GCF_023715465.1). Lineage (GTDB taxonomy): Bacteria > Bacillota > Bacilli > Paenibacillales > Paenibacillaceae > Fontibacillus > Fontibacillus macerans_A. The sequence goes on along the minus strand of NZ_JAMBOE010000003.1, from coordinate 481,113 downwards.
CGACGAATTGGACCACCGTTTACAGCACCACAACCGGAGGCGGCGGAATCGATAGAATCTCCTTCGAACCCGTGAATGCAAGATACGTTCAGATGTATGGCACGAAAAGAGGGACCACATACGGCTACTCGCTCTGGGAATTTAAAGTATATTCGGCTCTTGCTACCGCTCCGGACGCACCTGCCGATGTGCATGCCGCCGGTCATGACGGGTCCGCTGAGGTGAGCTTTGCCGCGCCGATCCATAACGGCGGAAGCGAAATTACAGGCTATAAGGTAACTGCGTGGGCAAACGGAGAAGCTGTTGCGACGGCGGAAGGTTCGGACAGCCCAATCACCGTCACCGGTCTGACGAACGGTACGGCGTATACCTTTACGGTGATCGCAAGGAACGCCAAATGGGAATCGGCCTCGTCCGCGCCGTCGAACGAAGTGATCCCATCGCCGGATGAAGTATCTGTTCCGGCTTCGCCTGCGAATTTGACGGCGGCGCCCGGTGACCGATCCGTAACCTTAAGATGGGAGGCTTCGGCGGAAAACGTCACCTATTCCGTGTACCAATATGAAGGCATGGCGGCGCCGGCCGATCCGGGCAACTGGCAGCTGGCTCAAGCCAGCGTAACGGAAGCCACGTATACGGTAACCGGATTGACGAACGGAACGAGCTATGCGTTCACGGTGAAAGCCGTAGATGCGAGAGGCGAGAGTGATTTCTCCATGGCCGTGACGGCGACGCCGAATACGACATTGTCGCAGGTTCCGGCAGCGCCGGTTCATCTTGCCGCCTTGGCGGACGACCGGAAAGTTTCGCTGAGTTGGGATGCCGTGGCTGGAGCGGATCGCTATGTCGTTTACAAGTATGCAGGGTCTGCGGCTCCGGTTGATCCGGCCGATTGGGAGCAAGTGCAGGCGAATGTCACGGATACCGCATACACAGTAACCGGTCTGACGAACGGCACGCGATACGCGTTCTCAGTGAAAGCCGTGGGAGCGGGGGGCGAGAGCAAGTTCTCCAATGCCGTAACGGCGACACCGAAGGCTCCGCAACCGGAGACGCCGGGCAGCGGCACAGGCAATGACAATGACAATGATCATGACAATGGCAATAATACTTCCGTTATCAAATCGGCCAACGGCACCATCCTTATTCCGAGCGGCAGGACCGGCGAGGTCAGTCTTGATAACGAAGTTATCCTTACGATCGGCGCAGGAGCGGCGGAGCAAGAGCTGCGCATCGAGATCGAGAAGCTGCTCAGTACGGCAAACCTCGTATTCGATAAGGAAACGCTTGTCAGCAACGTGTTTGAACTGACTAAAAATATGGCAGGAAACTTCAAGAAGCCGATCGTTATCTCGATGAAGTTCGATCCGACTCTCATAGGAGACAATCAAAGAGCCGCTATCTTCTACTATGACGAAGCAAAGAAAGTATGGATTGAAATAGGCGGCGTCGTGAAAGGCGATCGAATTACGGCCGAGGTGGATCACTTCACCAAGTTTGCGGTCATGGCTGTAGGCGAGAAGAAGGACGAAAGCGGCGAACCGAACGATCCGGCGCCATCGTACACAGACATTGAGGAACATTGGGCGAAGAGCGCCATCTTGAGCGCAGCGGGCATGAAGCTTGTCAGCGGCTATCCGGATGGAACGTTCAAGCCGAATGACGCCATTACCCGTGCTGAATTTACGGTCATGCTAGCCAATGCGCTTAAGCTGGAAGGAGCAGGTTCAGCAACTGCGTTTACGGACGAGGCCAAAATCGGCGGATGGGCGAAGCAAGCGATCGCGAATGCGGTTGAAGCAGGCATTGTGAGCGGGTACGCGGACGGCAGCATCCGGCCGAATGCGCGTATTACCCGGGCGGAAATGGCGTCGATGATCGCTAGAGCGCTTAAACTGTCTGATGAAGCAGGTGCCACGACCGGCTTCGCGGACGATAAGGACATCCCGAAGTGGGCGAAAGGCGCGGTTGAGGCGGTTCGTAAGCTGGGCATCGTGAACGGCCGCAGCAACAATAAGTTCGTTCCGAACGGAACTGCGACCCGGGCAGAAGCGGTAACCATATTGGTGCGGATATTGGAGCTTGGTACAGAACAATAAAACATAGATAACAGCAGGCACAGCGTAGGAACAGATATGTTCCTCATGCTGTGCCTGTACGTACCGATTAATAGCTTTTCGGGCAGCCTTGCAGTTCCTCGAATTTGAGATATGATAGAGGTACATGGTAAGAGGAGTTGAAAATATGGCGGATGCTTGGAACAAAAAATATGTGCTGAAACACAAAAACATCCCGGTTGCGGAAATCGAGCTTGACGAAGCGACGAGTGCCATTTCGGCAATCGGCGAGGTTTATGACGCACAGCATGTTCCCATCGGAATACCGGTCAAAAAAGGCCGCATCGACCGCGCCGCGCTCAATGAATGGTGGCGGGGGCGCGCTATTCCAGCCAGCCGGGACGGCATCCAGGAAGCGTTGGCCCAATTGAAGCTGACCACCACCCAAAAATTGTTGGACAAAAGTTTGGGCCTCAGTTTATCCGACCAGTATTGGATTTGCCCACCCAGTTCAGATGCTGACTGGTCGCAGGTTAATTTTTTCGACAATACTTTTTCCGAAGATGTAGGCAATGTGTTGCTTGGCAAAGGCGTATCGGGAGAAAGCTTAAGCTTGATCTCGCCGGACAACACGTCGGACGGCTGGCTCAAAAAGAAATGGACCTTATTGGACGGGAAGCGTTGCCTTGTCAAAGGCGGCAGCGGTGCGATTCAGCAGGAACCCTACAATGAAGTGCTGGCAAGCCGATTGATGGAGCGCCTGAGAATCCCTCACGTTTCCTACACACTGCTGGAGCAGGAGAATTATCCATACAGCGTATGCGAGGATTTCATCACTCCGCGGACTGAGCTTGTGACGGCATGGTATGTGATGCAGACCCGGCAAAAGCCCAATCATGTTTCGGTGTACCGGCATTACGTGGATTGTTGCGAAGCGCTTGGCGTTCCCGGCATCGTGGATGCGCTGGATCGAATGATTGTCGTGGACTATCTTATTGCCAATGAGGACAGGCATCAGAACAATTTCGGCGTGATCCGGAATGCGGAAACGCTGGAGTGGATCGGGGCCGCTCCGATTTACGACAGCGGGTCCTCCCTTTGGTTTTCCAAGCCGCTTTCGCTCATTTCGCCAACCGCAAAACTAACGTGCAAGCCCTTTAAAAATGACCATAACCAGCAAATCAAGCTGGTCACGTCCTTTGACTGGCTCGACTTGTCCGCGTTGCATGGTTTGGCTGAAGAATTTCGGGATATCCTGAAGGATTCGCTGTTTATCGACGCAGCAAGGCGAGACGCTCTTTGCAGCGCCTTGCAAAAACGAATCGACATGCTGGCCGAAATTGTCCATTCCCGCACGCCGCGGCTTTGGGCGGATGATCGAAGCGCGGATGTGCTGGAGAATATTGCGTACAGCGGCACACCATCCGCGGACGATGGGGAGCCGGAACGATGAGAGGTTAAAAATGCGAAGGTGATGGAAAATGATCCAGTGGGCTAACTCCCCTTGGATCATCGAGCCCTCTCGACCGCGCCAATTTTTAGAGTGAATAAGCTCGTGAATTTTCTTCTGAAGCTAACGGTTGCCATGGCGCTTTTGGCGGTCAGATCATTTCAAAATATCGGATTTTTTCCGTAAGCATGCGCTCTTTGTCGGAGAGGCATGTTTTTTTTGCGTACTCGGAATATGTGCAAAAAAGCGCAAACAATAATGGCAAAAAATCGTTGACAAACGAAAAAAACGTGCAATAATTTATGTTAATAACATCAAATTTGCCGCAAATATAGGTGCGATATTTCGCGAAATTTGCGTATGGCGTGAAGCCGGTTTTTCTTGCGTTACAGGATCAAGAGTGTTTAGAACAACGGAGGGTTAAGCAGTGTGTCTTCTTAGGGCAATATTTTATTCAGGATGACGTTCGCTAACTCTGAATCCTTTGTAAAGCAAAACACAGAGATTACCGTCACGTACTCAATCGAACAATTTGCGGCAAATCAATATGAAAAAGGAGTGTGCTGCTATGGAGAAGATCAGAATGGGGTTTATCGGTGTTGGCGATATGGGATCGCACCACGCCCTGGGGTTTGACCAACTGGACGACTGTGAGGTGCGGTACATATGCGATATGAACGAAGTGAACGTAGCCCGGGCGTTAAAGGAACTTCATAACAGCAAGCCGGTTATCTGCTCCGATTACCGCGAGCTTCTTGACAAGGAAGATCTGGATGCCGTCGTCATCAGCGTGCCGAACTATATGCACCGGCCGATCGCGGTGGCTTTCCTGGAAGCGGGCAAGCATGTTTTTCTGGAAAAGCCGGTCGCGCACACGCTGGAAGATTGTGATGCCATCATCGCGGCGGCGGAGAAGCATCAGCGCATCCTGCAGATCGGTTTGGTCTACCGCTATTCGAATGTCTACCGCAGACTGGCGCATGAAGTGGGGAAGGGGCGGCTTGGCGAGGTGAAAATGATGTGGTGCAAGGAATTCCGCGATTCTTTTCCGCCGGCGGACTGGTTTTATGATAAGACGAAATCGGGCGGATCGATCGTGGAGAAGGATTGCCACCACTTTGATATTTTCAACTGGATGATTGGGGCGAACCCGGTTCGGGTGTTTGCCTCCGGCGGACAGCACATGATCAAGCAGGGGCAGCCGAACCTGATCACCAATTCATACAGCCACTATCCGGCGAAAAATATCGACAATCCGACGGTCGTGGACCACGCCTTTATTACGATCGACTACGATAATGGAAGCAAAGCCAATCTCGGTCTGTGCCTCTACTTGAAGCCAATGAATTTGCTGGGAGACGGGCTTGAAATCGGCCTGATCGGCAGCAATGGCGCGCAGATGGTGGTGAAAAACGACAAAACGATCGATATCGCCGGCGGGGAGAATTCCACCCGAGATCACCTCGACATCGACGTCATCTCGGACTCCATTATGGGAGGACACACCGGCGGGCAAGTTCAGCGCATTGATTTCCTGGAGTGCATCCGCAGCAACAGGCAGCCTTTTGCCAGTGCCGAGGTGGGAAGGAATGCTTTGCTGATCGCTTTGGCCGCGGAGAAATCGATTACCGAGGAGCGGTACGTTTATTTGAAGGAATTAACCAATCACGGGGTGTCGTGATGAACCAATTACGCAAATATGACACACTGGTCTTCTTTCTTTTTATCCTGCCCTGGATCATCGGGTTTACCGTCTTTTTTCTGGTTCCGTTCGGCACCTCGATCTTCTACGCCTTTACGGATGCGAAGCTGCCCGGTGCGGTCAATTATCAATTCATCGGCCTCGGCAACTTCGTCGAAATGCTGAGCGATCCCATCTTCAGCAAAAGCTTGTTTAATACGATGTTTTTTGTGATCATCGGGGTTCCGATCGTCTGTGCCGGGATGTTGCTGCTGGCGATGCTGCTGAATTTCAAGGTGAAGGGAATCGCCTTGTACCGGACGTTTTATTATTTGCCCACTTTGGTGCCGATTGTGGCCACTGTGATTATCTGGCGGCTGGTGTTCAACTCGGAATTTGGGATATTGAACGCGGTGCTTGGTATGTTTGGTGCCGATAAAATCGATTGGCTCGGCGGAGAGCATACCATCAAGCCGGTCATCATCCTGCTCCAGGTGTGGATTTCCGGCAGCGGCGTGCTTATCTTCCTGGCCGCCTTAAAAAATGTTCCCCGGCATCTTTATGAAGCGGCCGAATTGGACGGAGCAAGCGGCGTCCGGCGATTTTTTTCGATCACGCTGCCCATGATCAGCCCGTCCATTTTGTTCGTGGTCATTATTCAAACGATGTACAACTTCCAGATGTTTACGGAAGCGATGCTGCTGTCCAAAGGCGGGCCGAATTATGCCTCCTATACCTTCGTCTACAACATTTATAAATCCGCATTTACCGATCTGAGGTTCAGCATGGCGATGGCGCAATCGCTGTTCCTGTTTGTTCTGATCGCTCTGGTGACCGCTGCGCTTATGAAATTATCCAACCGGTATGTTTACTATGAAGCCGAAAATTAGGGGGAACACGAATGAATGATGGACGAAAAAGCAGTTTCGCTGCGATCTTATCCAAGTATTTGCTGCTCTCGGCAACGCTTTTGTTGTTTGTCGGACCTCTGGTGTGGCTTCTCTCCACGATGATGAAAACCAAGGCGGAGACCTACAAGGTACCTCCCGCTTTATTGCCCGAGCATTTTACCTTTGAAGCTTTTGAACGGTTGTTTGCCGTACAGCCGCTGATGTGGCGCTGGATTCAAAACTCTTTTGCCATCTCCATTCTTGTCGTCCTCGGGGCCGTCCTTTCAAGCTCGATTGTGGCCTACGGATTCTCGCGGTTCACGACGAAATACAAAGACAAGCTGTTTGCGATTGTGCTCGTGACCTTGATGATCCCGCCCTCCATCATGATGATTCCGTCCTATGTGCTGTATACCAAGCTCGGGTGGATCGATACGTGGTTGCCGCTCATCGTTCCAGCTTGGCTTGGAAGCGCATACTACATTTTTTTGTTTCGCCAGTTTTTCCTGACAATTCCGTTGGAGCTGGATGAAGCCACCTATTTGGATGGCGGGAACCGCTGGACGGTTTATGCGCGGGTGATGATGCCGTTATCGAAGCCGATTATGATCACCACGATTATTTTTGCTTTCGTTAACTCCTGGCTTGATTTCCTCGGACCTTTCCTGTACATCAAGGACAACCTCAAGTTTACGCTCAGCGTGGGGCTGCAGCTGCTGATCGGGCAGACCAGCCAGGACTTTCCGGCGCTTGCGGCCGGAGCCTTCATCAGCATCATTCCGATCGGCCTGCTTTATCTCTTCGCCCAACGCTACATTGTCGAGGGGGTGGTGCTGACCGGAACGAAAGGATAATTCAGCCGGGTGTCTGGGGTTTGGTTGTTGTTTTCCACTATCCAAATAGGGGGTAATTTGCTTGAAAACAAAGCGCAAATGGTTGATCGGCAGCTGGGTTCTGATATTGACTTTGGTGATGGGGTTGGCAGGCTGCTCTCAAGGAGCGGATAAACCCTCGTCGGCGCCGGCGGATTCTGCCGGACAAACGGCCGGTAATGGGGCGGGAGAACCCGTCACGATCACGTATTCCCAATGGGGAACGGCTGAGGAACTGCAGCGTGTGCAAGAGCTGCTTGATCAATTTATGGAGGCCAATCCGAACATCACCGTGAAGCTGGAAGGCAAGGATTGGGGGAGCTACTGGGACGGGCTGACCGCGAACGCCGCCGGCGGCACGCTGCCCGATGTCTTTAAAACGAGCTATGCCTACATTGAAAAATACGCCGAGCTTGGCATCTATAAAGAACTGGACGGCTTGCTGTCCGCCGGTTCGTTTGATTTGAACAATATCGATGCGAGCTTGCTGAGTTTGCATAAATATAAAGATAAACAGGTATCGCTGCCGATCGACGGCAACGTGATTGTCTGGTATTACAACAAAGCGCTGTTTGACGATCCCAAAACAAATCCGCAGGGTGCGGCGGTCCCATCGCTTGAACCGACCTGGGATGAGATCATCGACATTGCCGCGAAAATGACGCTCGACAAAAACGGCAGAAGCGCGGATGAGGCCGGCTTTGATGCCAAATCAATCGTCCAATGGGGCATGTCGATCTCTCCGGGCTCGTCGATGGACTGGTTTCTTGAGCCGGAGCTGTGGTCGAACGGGGCCAAGCTTGTCAACGAGGACGGTTCGCTAGCGCTGGATACTCCGGAGGCACAAGAAGTGCTTGAACTGTTTATCGACCTGACGAAAAACAAAAAGATCAACACGACCCCCGCCCAGATTGAGGGGCTTGGCGGCCAGGTGAACCTGAGCATTACCACAGGAAAGGTAGCCATGAACCCGGGCGGCAACTGGAATACGACGAACTATAAAGAAGCGGGCATCGATTACGGGATAACTTACCTGCCCAAGTTTAAAACGGCTCAGACGGTGGTGCAGCCGGCCGGCGTAGCGATCAGCGCGAATACGAAACATGAGGCGGCGGCTTATAAGCTGCTGTCCTGGTTGGCGGGTCCCGAAGGCCAGATTGCGCTGGCGAAGCAGGGCTATTCCTTGCCCGCCAACAAAGCGGCAGCCGACACGTATGTGCGAACCACGGGCGAGGCGAATCAAATTTTCCTCGACGCTCAGAAGTTCGGCATTATCTCGCCATTTACGGCGAAGAAAACCGATCTCGTCTGGACCTACGGCGAGCAGGCGCTGAAGCTTCCGCTGGCCGGCGAGGGTGATCTGCAGGCCGCGCTTCAGGATTTGGCGGCCCAGATCAAGTGAGGAAAGATGGGGGGCGCGGCCCGCGGCCCGCAGCCCGCGTTTGCGGCGAACAGAAACCGGCCCGCGAAATAGCGGTAAAAAAGGGCGCTATGATCGGCAAGATAGGGGGTTCAGACGAAATAGAGGAATTTTTTACCGTTATTATTGTTTAGAGGGGCTAAAAAGGCCAGTTCTCCCCGGCTGAATGGAAAATAGGTACAAAAAGTACCGCTATTTGGCGGGCGAGTGGCAAGTAAACTGGAATAGAGCCATAAATGTCCGTTATTTATCCAAAGTATACACTTCGAAATACCGCCGGAGCGATGGGCTCTGGCGGTATTTTGTAAAACTAGTTATCGGCATTCTGATTGGATTTATCCAATCAGAATTGGAAATTCAATGGTAAATACAGCAGCTTGATTGGATATCCTCCAATAGATCAGGCTCAGCAGGGCGCAAATCGGGCGATTTAAGCGAATCTATTGGATATTTTCCAATGAGAGTTCAAAAAGGCGTTTGATTTTAATCAATCTATTGGATTTTTTCCAATCTGAACGTCCGCCCACGCCTAATCTCAAGTAATCAGGAAGAACTTGACATATCATGACATGAACTATAAAATGAGTTTGCCGCAACTTTGCGCAATTTTTTTGCGAGTTGCATAAATAAAATGTCCTTATTACTTGAAGCGGGATTGTAGAGAGGAACAGAACAAATGGCGAGATTAAAAGATATAGCCGAACAGGTAGGAGTGTCGATCTCAACGGTTTCAAGGGTAATGAAAAATGATGCCAACCACTCGGTGAGTGAGGAAACACGGCGAAAAATCTGGGAAACGGCAGAGCAAATGGGCTATCATTCGCAGCGCGCCGCCAAGGCAAAAAAGCACCAACCCAAACACGGTTTCCGGGTCGCTTGCGTTGTAGCGATGCCCCAGAACAAATATAACAATCCTTATTTTTCGATTATTTTGGAAGGGATCGAGAAAGAACTGGCCGCTTCCGGAATGCGTCTGGAGTTTGTACATAGTCTGGAAAAGCAAGGCGATCTCCAGCAGCTGCAAACTTTGGTGAAGGAACGCCGCCTTGACGGCCTGCTGATTGTGGAACGGATCGAGCAGGAGGCGTACAAGTGGCTCAAAGCGAACGTTGGCATCATCGTGGGGATTGATCTGGCGGACAAGGATATCCCTGTGGTCAGCTATGACCGGTCGGCCGCGGCGAAGGAAGCCGTGCGATATCTTATTGCCCAAGGCCACCGGCGGATCGCTTATATCGGCGGCGCGGAGCTTGATGACGATTTCCGGAGCGAGAAACGGTTTCTCGGCTACCAAAGCGCGATGCAGGAGGCCGGATTGCCGATCCAGGAAGATTGGGTGATCGATGTAAAGTGGGATGTTTCATTAAGCTATGAGCTGACCAAGCAAGCTTTTGAGAAAAATAACGATCGGCCGACGGCTGTTTTTGCCGCCAGCGATATGATGGCGATTGCCGCGATGCGGGCGGCGACCGAGCAGGGGCTGAAAATTCCCGAAGATATCGCTTTTTTTGGTGTGGATAATATCGAAATATCCGAGTTTACCTCGCCTCCCTTATCCACCATCCACGTACCCAAGCTGGAAATGGGCATGTTTGCCGTTAAAATGCTGCTGGATTACCTGAACAACCGGTATACCGTTCCGGTGAAACTGATCGTACCTTACACCATGATGCTTCGCCGGTCCTCGGGCGGCAACAGCGAATGAACCCGCTCGTAAGGCCATTTTCGTTTCGCGCCAAATCCGTACCTTAGAGAATCCGGGAAAGCTTGCGGTAAGCACGCGGCGAGATTCCCTCGTTTGCGTTAAATAAACGGCTGAAATAATGAATATCGGAATACCCCACCTGAGCTCCCACTTCTTCAATCGTCCAGTCCGTGTCCCGAAGTAGTCTGCATGCCTCGCGATGCCGAACGGTGCGCAGGAATTCCCCGGGAGGTACGCCGATGATTTGCCGGAACAGTTTTGCAGCATGATCCACGCTCATCTGCAGCTCGGCGGCAATCCGTCTGCCCGACCAGTTCTCTGCCGGAGCGGCGTCGATACGTTCCGCCAGGCGTTTGATGCGCTCCCCGTGCTCCGAAACCCCGGCGATCCGGCGGGCCATTTGGGAACGCAGCAATTGCGCCAAAATCTCCAACATCAACCCTTTGCATACCAGCTCATACCCCAGAGAACGCCTGGCAAATTCATGGATAAGCTGCTCCATCGCCTGAACGCACTCCACGGACGGCGAATAGACGGGATCCGCGGAAAAGGCCAGCCCTCTATCCGTTTCTGTCACGGCCTCGGCGGCGAGCTTGTCCCGCACCATTCCTTCCTCGGGGATCAGCAGATCCTCCTCCTTTTGAATCGTAACATCGCTGAAAAAATCAAAGTGAATGCCCATCAGCTTGGCTTCAGGCGCGGAAACAATCTCGTTTTGATGGTAGACCCCGCATGGCAGGAAAATGAGCTGACCGGCTGAAAGCAAATAGCGCTGCCCGTTCATGGTTGTGGCCATTTGGCCATGGCAGACATACAGCAGCTCGAAATCGTACAGCCTCCTTACGGGGAACCGGCATGGGGGAAGAGTTTGAAATTGGGCGTAATGAATGTTGGGCGACCAAGCTGTGAAGGGGGCGGTGCGTGTTTTTGCCGATAAAGGACGATTTTCACTCATGGGAAGAACCTCCTTGCTCATAAAATCACGGAATAAGATAAAAATTAACTTTTTTCGCTAAATAAATCATGTCTCGAGGTCAATATAATTAGGATATAAACACAAATAATCAAAACTCATACCTATGGTATCACCTTAACGGAAAAATGCAAAATAAGGAGGAATGACGATGAAGAAGGGAATTAACATCTGGTCGTTCCGCGAAGGAACAGCCATTGCGGAAAGCGCGCGCCTGGCGAAGGCGGCCGGCTTTGAAGGGATTGAATTGTCTTTGAACGAGGAAGGCGAGCTTGGTCTGCAGACTACGGAAAAAGAAGCTGTCCAAATCCGCCGGCAAGTGGAGGACGCGGGGCTGGAAATATGCGGTTTGGCCACCGGCTTGTATTGGTCTTATTCCATGACCAGCGAGCAGGAGGCTGTCCGGAGCAAGGCGTCCGACATCTGCAAAAAGCAATTGGAGCTGGCGGCGGCGCTTGGAGTTGACGCGATTCTGGTGATTCCGGGGGCGGTCGGCGTGGATTTCATTCCCGGCTCTGAGGTGGTGCCTTACGACACAGCTTACGACCGTGCTTTGGAAGCGATCGGCAAGCTGGCGGGGGAAGCGGAGAAGGCCGGCGTCTCCATCGGCATCGAAAATGTGTGGAACAAATTCCTGTTGTCGCCGCTGGAAATGCGCGGTTTTCTTGACGCCGTGGGCTCGCCTTATGTCGGTTCCTATTTGGACATCGGCAATGTTCTGTACGCGGGTTATCCGGAGCATTGGGTTCGGATCCTGGGGCCGCGCATCAAAAAGGTGCACTTCAAGGATTACCGCCGTGAAGCCGGCGGGCTGCATGGTTTTGTGGACCTCTTGGCGGGCAATGTCGATTATCCCGCTGTTGTGGCCGCGCTGCGCGAGGCCGGCTACACCAATTACGTCACGGCTGAAATGATCCCGCATTATGAACATCATTCCGAACAGATCATCTTCAATACCTCGGCTGCTATGGATGCCATTTTGGGACGAAAAGAGGCTTATTAACTTTAAGAGGCAGTTTTATTGAAGATGCGTACTTTAAGGAGGCAGTACAATGCTGAAAATTGGTCTTGTCGGCTTCGGCTTTATGGGCCGGATGCACTTTGACAATTATGTTCGTCTGGTGGCCGAAGGGGAGCCGATTGAACTTGCGGCGATTTGCGATCTGAGGATCGATGAGTTGAAAGACAGCAAAGCGAACGGCAACATGTCGACGGGGCAGGAGATATATGATCTGTCTTCCTACCGGCTGTATGATCATTTGGAGAAAATGCTTGCCGCAGAGCAGCTCGATATGATCGATCTGGCCGTTCCCACCTATCTGCATGCGGAGATGGCTTGCTCGCTTCTGGAACGCGGGTACCACGTATTTTGCGAAAAGCCGATGGCCCGTTATTCCGCCGATGCCCGCCAAATGGCCGAAACCGCCAAGAAGCACGGCCGCAAGCTGATGATCGGACAATGCCTGCGCTTTTGGCCAGGTTATGAGTACCTGAAAGAAGTGATTGAGGACCAACGGTTTGGCCAGCCGACTGCCGGATATTTCTACCGCGGCTCGGGAGCGCCGAAAGATTGGTTTCTCACGGAGCAATTAAGCGGCGCAGCTCTGCTGGATATGCATATTCATGATGCCGATATGATCCGGTGGCTGTTTGGGGCCCCGGAGAAGGTGTCAACCATCGGGCGGAACGTCATTCCGGGCAGCGGCTACGATATCGCGTCCACCCATTACGCCTACCCGGACGGCAAGGTGATCAACTCCCAAGTGGACTGGACGCTGGAGGGGGATTTCGGTTTTTACATGGGCTACCGGGTCAACTTTGAACGGGGGAACATCGTCTTCGACGGCAGCTCCGTAACTGTTAATCCCAATGACCAGCCGGGCTTTAAGCCGGAACTGCCGACGGATGACGGCTATTATCGGGAGATGAAGCATTTCATCGACGCGATTACCCACGACAAGCCGACCGTCATTTGCACGCCGGAAAGCGCCGCCGCTTCGGTGGCGCTGGTCGAAGCGGAGGAGAAGTCGGCGAGTGCCGGCGGGGCTTGGGTAAGCGTTGATGTAATGGGGTAAAGCCGCGCTCCACTGCTCCTGGTCCACTGTTGAATGGAATAGTTGCAAAACACACAGTTGTTTTCCGGAAATGCTGCCACAGCGCTTGATTAAGTGCAAATCCTGCAATTACTCGGCTTTCTTTTGAAGAAAAGGGGGAGAAACGGGGATATAATTGCATGAAATATACTTAAAACGAATGATTGGGTGGATGGATATAAGTTAGTTGTATGATTTGCAATTTATCGTCAGAGCATAGTCGATTTTGTCACTACGACAGCTGAGCCACGAATTTCGTGAACTTCAAAAAAGCTTCCAGACCACTGTTTTAGTGGAGCTGGAAGCTTTTTTTCGCAACTATTTCAAAGTAAAAGGAGAACGGAACGCCGTTATTCGCCGGCAGCCGTTGGGAATTTGAAAGATATCGCCCTGACCGAAAGACATGAGGGGGAGGACAAGGAGATTTGGCGGTTCTAGTCGAATTGAAAGGAACATCTTAAAAGATGCTAGCTTGAACTAAGTAAGAAGTTGTTGAGGACAATAGTTTCTTTGTGGTTTCTATTTATTGCTTTGTCGTAAGGAGATGGAGATACGTTGAAGAAAATTTTGATTCTTGAAGATGATGAGACGATTTTATACGCATTGAATGTCGCGCTTGGCAAACAATGTTTTCTGCCGCTGGCTTGCTCAACTTTGGCCGAGGGGAGGAGGACGCTTTACGAAAACGCCGATGTGGCGCTTATTCTGTTGGATTGGAATCTGCCGGACGGAACCGGATATGAATTCTGCCGTGAGGTAAAAGCGGTCCAGGACGTTCCGGTGATCTTTCTGACTGTAAGGGACGATGAGCAGGATATTGTGCAAGGTCTCGATCTTGGAGCCGACGACTATATTGTCAAGCCGTTTCAGTTGTCGGTGCTGCGGTCAAGGATCAATGCCGTGCTTAGAAGGACGAAAGATGCCGTTCAAACCGTGTTGCGTTGCGGAGAAATTATGCTGGATAAGCAGAAAACCGCGGTTTGGGTTGCCGGGAGGGAAACGGCCTTGACGGCGGGGGAGTACCGGTTATTGACCATCCTGCTGGAAAACAAAAACCAAACGTTGACCCGACCCCAACTGCTGGACAAACTTTGGGACGCGGAAGGGAATTTTGTCAACGACAATACGCTCACCGTGACCATGAAGCGGCTGCGAGAGAAGCTGAATTTTCCCGCTTGTCTCAAAACGATCCGCGGTATCGGTTACCGGATGGAGGAGCCATCATGATGATGAAGCCATCCATCCGGCAGGGGCTGACGATCTTGGCCGCTTGCATCCTGATCGGATCGGCGCTGGGCTATATCGCCGACCATGTGCTGGCCCGGCAGGAATACCGGACGATTGCACAGATGCTGGGGGCCGCGCAGCAGATGGATTTGCAAGCCGAGGAAACGCTGGTGCATGCGCTGAAGAAGGCGCCAGCCGCGGATTTTACCCCAGGCGATCGCATGCTTCGCCAATACGGTTACAACCCGTCCGTTTTCCGCGAGCGGCACGCCGCTGCCCTGGCCGGCATCGGGGTGGGGCTTATGCTGCCGCCTGGTGCGGCATGGTATGCCTGGATGCTGTTTAACTTGAAGAAAAAACAGAAACGGATCCACGAACTCACCGCATACTTGGAAAATGTCAATCTCGGCCGAGAGTCGCTCCTGGCGCGGCGGGAGGATGAATACTCCCGGCTGGAGGACGAGTTGTACAAGACGGTCACAGAGCTTAGGGAAACGCGGGAGCAGGCTTTGCTGGAACGCAGGTCGCTGGCCGATAATTTGGCGGATATCTCTCACCAGTTGAAAACGCCTATTACCTCCATGTCGTTAATGACGCAGCTTCTGGCGGATGCCTGTACCGGGGAGGAGGCGAACTACGTGGGCAATCTGAGCTGTCAGCTTCAGCGTTTGGAGATGCTTGTTGCTTCGCTCCTGATGCTGTCGCGGCTCGATGCGGGCGCTTTGGAAATGAAGCGGGAGCCGGTGGATGTCTATGCCATGCTTCTGCGTGCCGCCGAGCCGCTGGAAGACACGCTGCATCAAAAGGGCCAGCGGCTTGACATCGCGGGAACGGAAGCAAGCTTTATGGGAGACACGGCATGGACAGCGGAAGCTTTCTTAAATCTAATCAAGAATTGCAGTGAGCATGTGCCGCACGGCGGGACAATATCCATCCGCTATGCCCAAAATCCGCTTTACACGGAAATTATTGTGGAGGACGACGGCGCCGGCTTCGACAAAGAGGATATTCCGCACTTGTTTGAGCGTTTCTACAAGGGAACAGGAGCGGCCAAAGACAATGCGGGGATCGGATTGGCCATTTCGAAGTCAATCATCGCCAAACAAAACGGGCATATTCGCGCCGAAAACGCGCCGGGCGGCGGGGCGAGATTTACGGTTAAATTGTACGCCTGACACGTATCGCCAAAAATTGGAGCGCGGGACTCTGGACTTTGTCACCGAAATGTCATTTAGGGCTGATACGATGAGGTCCGTAAAGGAGGTCATGTCTATGAAGTTATTATCCTGTGATCATGTAACCAAAATTTACGGTTCCGGCGATACCCGGGTTACAGCGCTCGATAACATCCATCTTTCGGTGAACAAAGGGGAGTTTGTGGCCATCGTTGGCGCGTCGGGGTCGGGAAAATCGACGCTGCTCCATTTGTTGGGAGGCGTGGACCGTCCAAGCAGCGGAAAAATATGGATCGAAGACACCGACATTTCCGCGTTAAGCGAAGAGAAGCTGGCGGTATTCCGGCGCCGCAAAGTGGGGCTCATTTATCAGTTTTATAATCTGATCCCTACGCTGGATGTACGCAAAAACATTTTGCTCCCCCTGCTCTTGGATGGCAGGAAACCCGACGAGGAACGTTTCTCCGAAATCGTGACGACGCTTGGCTTAGCGGACCGGTTAAACCATTTGCCCAGCCAGTTGTCCGGCGGGCAGCAGCAGCGCGTCGCCATAGGGCGCGCTTTGATCTACCGTCCGGCGCTTTTGCTGGCGGACGAACCTACAGGGAATCTTGACCGGAAAAACTCCGAGGAAACCGTAGAACTGCTCAAAATATCCCATCGCCGCTACCGGCAGACGGTGCTGTTGATTACCCATGACGAGAAGATCGCGTTGGAGGCAGACCGCATCATCACCATTGAGGATGGCAAAATCGTCTCCGATGAGGCGGTGAAGCGGTGAATATTCTTGGAGAGTATACGTTGGATTACGTACGCCGCAACAAAAAAAGCAGCAGCGCCATCCTGATCGCGATCCTTATCGCTACAATGATGCTGTCCGCGCTTAGCGGTTTTTTGTATACGATCTATATGGACAACATCCGTCTGACGATCCTGGAAAAAGGCAATTGGCATGCCGAACTGTTCGACGAAACCCCCGGCGGCAAGCTGAAATACGTAACAGGACATCCGAATGTTGAAAGCGTCATGATCAAAGGCGCGTGGGAAGTGGCGGAAATTGAGGATCCGCGCAGGCCGTATCTGGTTATGCGCGGGCTTACTTCAAGTTATTGGAGTGATATGCCCGAACATCATCTGATCCTGGAGGGCCGTATTCCGGATAAACCCAGCGAGTTGGCCGTTTCAAAGCAGTATTTTGAGCATCATCCGGAGTTAGATATAGGGGATACGATTCGTTTGCCGGTGGGCAGCCGGATGATGAACGGCGAGAAACTGGAGCCCCGGTCCGTCTTCAAAAAAGGGGAACGCTTTGCCCACGCGGTAGAACGGAGCTACACCGTGGTCGGCAAACTGGATGTTGCCACCAATTCCATGCTCCCCGGCTATCTTGCATACGGCTATTTGGATGAAGCCTCGATTCAGCCGGAAGACGGCCTTACCATCTACATGCGTTTTAAAAATCCCGGTAAAGCGTATGAAGATATCATCGAGATCGCCCGTTCCGTAGGCTACAAGCCCAATGAATACGGCGAATACATGGTAAAAACGAACACCAGCCTGTTGACCAAATATTTTGTGTTTCCCTCCGGACAGACGGGACAGTTTCATCTTTGGCAGTTTTCACAGCCGTTGATGTTGGCGGCTTTGGCCCTCCTGGTCGTAGGATTGTTCGTCATTATTATCAGCAATGCCTTTGCCATGTCGGCAAATGCCCGGCTCCGTCAGCTCGGAATGCTGCAGAGCATCGGCGCCTCACCCAAGCAAATTCGCCGCTCGGTCCTCATGGAATCGCTGATATTATCGCTAATTCCGATCCCGCTAGGCGTATTCTTCGGCTGGCTTCTGGACTATGGCTTGATTGCCTACATCAGTTCGGCGGAGAAACTGCGGGAGGTTGCGGATATCCGGTTTACCTTCGGCCTGCCCGCGGCGCTTCCGTCCGTGGTACTGGCTTTGCTGACCGTTTGGTTGTCCGCTGCCATTCCGGCGCGAAGAATCAGTAAAATGTCGCCGATCAAAGCGATTCGCCAGGGCGGTGAAATGAAGGTTAAAAAATGGCGCAGACCTTGGCTTGCCGGCAAGCTTCTTGGGATTGAAGGCGAGCTTTCGTACAGCGCCTTGCGTGCCCGAAAAAAGTCTTACCGTACCGCGGTCATTTCTCTTACGTTGTCCTTTACTTTGCTAAGCGGATTTTTGCATATGATTTCAATCATTGAGCTTACCGATACGCTGTTCAGGCGGGAGCTTTATGAATCCGAAGAAAATATTTCGCTGAAGATATCGGACGGCAATTTGATGGACCCGCAAACGGAGGAGCAGATCCGGTCCGTCCCGGGAGTAAAAAGCGCGATGTTTGTAAGTGATGTTTCCGCGGCGCTATGGGTGAAGGAGGAGCGGCAAAGCGATGCCCTTGCCGGAATAGGCGGTTTTTCGCGGATTGCCGGCAGCGGTCAATATTCGCTGTATGAACAAAATGGAAGCTACCGGTTGCAGACGAACCTGGTTGCACTGGATGATCAAAGTTTTGCCGAATATTGTAAGCGGATCGGCGCGGATGCACGGCTTTTTTACGATAACGATACGCCGCATACCATTGTCGTCAATCAGGCGGAGGACGACCTGCACAGCAACCGCCGCGAGAAAGTTAACATTCCTTTTCTGAAGCTGCGTCTTGGCGAGCAGCTCCAACTGGAGGAAAAGATCTATGCCGAAGATAAAGGCAGCTATTCTTTTACTGCTGAAGTCGCGTTTATGACGGAAGAAATGCCGCCAATCGGCGACCGGTACAGCAATTTCGAACTGGTGCAAATTATGCCGCGCAGCGTTTATCTTGGCATTATCGAGCATATGGAAGAAGAGCGCGCCATACGGGCGCGGCATGTTTCGATCCCGATTGTGGCGGAGTCCCCGGAGTTGATCGAACGCGTCACGGCCGATTTGAAACAGGTATGCGATAAATGGTACGGCTCGGGTGATTATAACCTATTGAATATGATTGAGGTGAAAAAAACGGGCGAGCAATCCCGTGAGATGCTAAAATTGATCACCGTCGGCATATCGGCGTTCCTTGCTTTTATTGGGATATCCAACGTATTTTCCACCGTCTCCGGCAATTTGCGGCAGCGGCAAAAGGAGTTTGCCGTGTTGCGGTCCGTAGGAATCTCCCCCCGGGGAACCGGGCGAATGTTATTAATGGAAGCGATCTTGCTCGGGTTAATTCCGATTTTGTTCAGCATTCCGGTCACCGTGATGATTATCTGGTCGTTCCTTGGGATCAACACGATCTATTTTTATGAATACTTGCCGCATATGCCAGTGACGGCGATTACTATTTTTGCCGTGCTGATCGTTTTATCCGTAATATTGGCTTACCTTTCGGGTGGCCGGAAACTGAGACAAGGTTCCATCGTTGAGATTCTCAAGGATGAGACGGTGTAAGTGGGGGCTTCTATGTCGGGCCCCAAGTCCGCTATTGTCTGCGCCTGACGCTGTAGAATCTCATCGCCGCCGGCACGCCTTTGATTTCCAGCACGCCGTTATAGATGAGCGTTCGCAGGCGGTATTCAAAATAGGCGTCTCCGACATATTGATCGCAATGCCCCAGCGCTTCGCCGATCAGCCTGGCGGATCTCAAGAAACCGCGATCTCCGGCTGGCGGCTTCAGCCCATCCAGCTTGTCCAGCAAGTACGAATCGTAATAATCGGCGGGTACGTCGATCACTGCACCATCCCGCCAAATGCGTAACGTTCCGGCTTGCTCCGCGATCGTCCGCCATTCCCTCTGCAGCTTTGCGATGTCGGCGGCGCTCAACCTGCCGCTTCCGTCCATGCGGACAAGCGCTGCTTGAAGCTTAGATGCTGACAGTTCTCCCGAGTGCCGATATTCGGTGGAGGCGTCCGGCCGGTTGTAAAGCGCCTCGCAAATGGCGCAGGCGTCATATACGGAGAGAGGGTTGGGTTTATGGCGCAGCAGATGGAGCGCATGACACATGCCCGTCTGTTCGCAGGCATTGCGCATTGTCCAGACAACCACCTCGGCCTGTTCCGGAATTTGCTCCAGCTTGCCCAGCAATACCATATGCTCGTCCTCGTAGGTTGAGTAAGCTTCGAGTCCGTTTATGATATTGTCGCCAAACCATTCGCTTCGCGCTTTTCGGCCTGCCGGAGAATCCAGATCGGCGAGCGGACCGATCGCGTAATTTTCCCGCAGGACGATGAGCTTATGAGCCTCTTCCCAGCCCAGTCCTTTCAGCGCTTGCTTCATACTGCCCGCAAAAGAATCACCGATCACAATATGAACATGGGTGCAGGCCGGGGCTGGATCCCAGAGGACTTTCTTTCTGTCCGGCAGCGCTGTCAGCTCATCGTAGAACTCGATGAGTTCGGTGATCGCGGCGCTTTGCGATGCCCCCTGCTCCTTCAATCGTTCGATGTGCATTAGAGCGAGCCGCAAACACGCCCTTAGTTCTTTTTCTCCCAAACTATCGGTTGCTTTTCGGATAGCCAGCATAGTGTTCCATCCTTTCATGGCGATAATGGCTCGATTACAAAATCCCGGTTTTTGAATAATTCATCCATTCCTTAATATTAACGCGTAAGCATTCATTTTGCGATTTCAAGGATCGCCGATGCCGATATGGCGGCGGAACACTCACGATTTAGAACAGGCTAAATCGACTTCCGGAACTCGTTCGGGGACATGCCGGCGAAATTCCGGAATAGCTTGATAAAATAGCTCGTATGCTCATATCCAAGCTGCTCGGAAATTTCCGCAACGTTCAAATCGGACTGGTTCAACAACTCCTGCGCTCTTTCCATTTTCGTGCGGGTGACGAATTCGACGAAGGTTTCCCCGGTTTCCTGCTTGAAAATCCGGCTGAAATGAGACGGGTTCAGGTTTAGACGATGCGCCATTTCTTCCATCGCGATTTTCTCGCCGGTATGGATCTGAACGTATCGCTGTGCTTCGGCAATTTCCCGGCGTACGGTTTGTTCTCGCAGCGCCTCTATTTCGACGGATTTTTTTTCGAGAAATGCCTGAAGCCATTCTAGCAGATGGTCCAGCGTTTCGATCGAAGCGATTTTCCGCTGCAGCATTTCGGTGTTGAAGCTAGTGACGAAGTTTTGCATGACGGTGTACTTGAGCTGGAGCTCCATGGTCATTTTTAGCACCCAGCATTTAACGGCTTCGACGGGATAGACTCTGCTTTCGATAAGTTCTTTCCATTCCTTGACAGCCAGCGATATCCGGGCCTTGTCCCCGGCAACAATGCAATCTTTCATCTCTTGCAGGGCTTTGGAATAATGCAGAAAGATGTCCTCTTTCGTCGTCTCCACAGGCAGCATTTTCGCATAGATACGCTCGCCCGCATAGAAACGGAACGTTTTGGCGTCAAACAAGCGCTGAATTTCTTTTTTCAATTGGAGCAAATCGCCGCTGACCTCACCGCGGACAAACGAAATGCCGACGCGCAGATGTTGAAACATCTGTTGTTGAACGCGCAGCAGTTCTTCCCGCACGTCCTCATAAAGATTTCGTTTTAACGTATGCGGAAAGGGGAACAAAAACAGGTATTGCTGTTCGTTCAGCACAAATATAAAGCTCTCGCTCAACCGGACTAACTCCTGCAAGGCGTTATCGATGACGAACTGCATGTTGACGGCTCCGCCAAAGCGGATTTCCAATTCACCGGCCCGTTCCGGCCAGGCGGCAACCGGAAGATAAGGAACGCCGCCCCGGAGAAGGATTCCGAAATTTTGAAATTCGTTTGCCCATTCCGCTTCATTCCAGACTGGTTGTTCAAGAAACTTACGGATGAATCGGGAACGTATAGCGGATAAATTCTGCTGAACTACGTTTTGGAGTTGGTTCCGGTCGTTTTCCAACCGTTTTTCCTCGGTCAATTGATTCGCCAACCGGCCCAGTACGGAAACGACCTGATCGATCCGGAGACTTTCCTTCAAAATATAATCGCACACATTAAGCTTTACGGCCGCCTGCGCGTAGTGAAAATCTTCGTGGCAAGACAAGATGACCGCTTTCAGCCTTGGGTTGACCGCACGCGCTTTTTCGATTAATTCCAGTCCGTCCATCATGGGCATTCCGATATCCGTTACGAGAATGTCCGGACGATGGATCTGACAAGCCTCCCAGGCTTCGCCGCCGTCGGAACAAACGGCGGCCAATTCCAGACCCAGCTTCGGCCAAGGAATGCCGGCGCTTAAATATTCCAAAACCGTATAATGATCGTCGGCGATAAGAACTTTAAACATGATGGTCATCCTCCCCTGTTTTTTCGATCGGCAACAGCAGCTCCACACTTGTTCCCCGGCCGTATTCGCTTTGAATGTCGATATCGAACCGCTCCCCGTATAGCAATTTCAAGCGGCTGTAAACGTTAAACAGTCCGATTCCGGCGGACGGGATTTCTTCTCCCAGGGCCATTTGCTCAATCAGCTCCCGCTTCTGGAAATTCAGCCGCTTCTTTAATGCCTCAAGCGTTTCTGGAGTCATGCCCCGGCCGTTATCTTCAACCGTTATTTTCAAGGAGGAACCGGCGGTTTGCGTCGTCTCGACCCAGATCATCCCGCCGCTCCGGGAAAATCCGTGTTTGTAAGCGTTCTCGATAATCGGCTGCAAGATAAAACGCGGAACGGTAACGGCAAACGGATCGGCATGAATTTCCCAACGGGTCTCGATTGGAAATCTTGTGGTAAATTTCATTAAATCCGTATATTGTTTGGCTGTTTCGATTTCGGCGTAGAGAAGGGCAAATTCATCCTGCTTGGAAAGGCTAGCCCGCAGCAACGAGGATAGTGAACCGACGACGAGGGCGGTTTCTTCATCGCCTTTCATCAACAATTTCAAGCGGATCGAGCTTAGGACGTTAAATAGAAAATGGGGATGAACTTGCGCCTGCAGCATCGCCATTTCCGCTTGCCGCTTCAATTCCTGCTCCATCTTCACCTGTGTCAGGATTTGCTCGATGCGATCGAGCATAAAGTCGAACGAACGGCCGAGCCGGCCGATTTCATCAGGTCCGCGAATGTTGGAACGCACGCTCAAATCCCCGGACTCCACTTGCTTCGCCGCTTCCCCGAGCGCCAGCACCGGCTTGGTGAAGCGCCGCAATAAATAGGTGAGGGCGAGCAAAAAGCCGATAGCGAACATGGCCTGCAGTATTAACATCGTTCGATACATCCCGTTCAATTTTCCCGTAAGCTGCTCATAAGGGGCTACGCTCACGAGCTTCCATCCCGAAAAACGCAGCGGGAGCGAAAGAAACAGTTGATTTTCTCCGCCTGCTTGAATGATCTCCGGTGAAGCGGGCACCTCCCGCGGCAGTACACTCTCAAACCGGCTTCCGATTAAATCGGGATTCCGATTTGAGATGATCCGGTTGTTTTCATCCAGCAGAAACACGTCCTCCTCCATACCGGCAAAAAGCTCGCGGAAGGTGTCCTCCGTTCGGCTGACCATGAGGTAGGCAAACGGCGGTTTATTTACGGTCTCGGTCAAGGCGCGTGCGGTCATATACACATACTTTTGTTCAGGGTACAGCGGAGGCAGGTAGTTATCGAGTCCGCCTAAAAATAACGTCTCGTAAGCCGTCAGGTGCTCCGCCCGCGAAAACCAGTCCTCCCGGAAAAAAAGCTGCGGCTCAAAGTCGTAGAACGAGTAATCGGAATACGCCCGGCCGTCCCTCGTCAGCAAGGTCAGGCGCAGGTCCCGCTTCTCGCCGGCGATTTGCTCCAACCGGGTCGTCAGTTGCCTCGCGGCCACCGGACTTTCTTTGGCCTCTTCCAATAACGTTTTAATTTCCGGGTCGAATTGGACGAAATTCGATATGGATACCATTTCCTCCAATATCGCTTCCACTTGAGACTGCGTAATCATAAGCGATTGCCTCGCTTTTCCCAGCGTATGCTCGCGGATGATAATTTTGGAATACACGCCGGTTGTATAAAGCATGCCGATCGCCGGCAGCACAAGGCAAGCGATTGAAGTAAGAATCAGTTTTTTCCGCAGGGACACATGCTTGAAGTTCAGCCTTATTCCCATTTGTTGTCCACCACCTCGGCCGCAATGAATCGATTGTGTTATAAGGAAATATTAAAGCATTTCTTGGACCGATTCATTCAACATTTTTTTCTAAGCGGGAAAAAATATCGCAAATTTTTTTTGGTTTAGAAAAAATCGTTTCATGTGCGCCGGATACGCCGCGCCTATAATGAGGGGGAACCAGAGAAAGACAATGAGGTGATGAGGGTGATTCGAAAGCAAGCGCTTTATGAAACCGTTACCGGATATTTGTTTATTTTACCGATGCTGGCTCTGACGATGACGCTGGTCGTCATCCCGATTCTGCTGTCGGGGGTGATCAGCTTTTCGGACTGGAATTTCATTGCGGGCATTGGCGGGCTGAAATTCGTCGGGTGGGACAACTACCTCCATTTGTTTCGAGACGAAGCGTTTCACCGCTCCTTGCGGAACAACATCGTGTTGATCGCGGTCGTTCCGGTGTCCATGTTCCTCGCGATGGTGCTGGCGGCGCTGATCAACAAAGGAACGTACTTTAAAAGCTTTTTCAAAGTCATTTATTTCATGCCGTTTATTTCCAGTATTGTGGCGATCGCTTTGCTATGGAGAGTGTTGTTTCATCCGAACAGCGGTCCGATTAACGGTTTTTTGCGGTCGATCGGCATTGATCACCCGCCGATGTGGCTGGCAGATCCCAATTACGCGCTGCTGGCCGTCATGATCATCATGGTCTGGACTTCGCTAGGGTTTAACATGATCATTTATCTGGCCGGGTTGCAAGGCATTCCCCAGGATCTCTATGAGGCGGCCGATGTGGACGGCGCTTCGCCGCTTCGCCAATTCTTCAGCATTACGCTGCCTATGCTGTCGCCGACGACCTTTTTCCTGTTGATTACGGGGGTGGTGGGATCATTTAAGGTGTTTGACCTGATTATGGTGTTGACGAATGGCGGGCCGGCCGGCTCGACCTCTGTCATCGTGTTCTACCTGTATGAAGCGGCTTTCGTCAATCTGGAATCCGGATATGCGTCCGCCATGGGTATCGTTCTTTTAATTCTGATTCTGTTCATCACTTTGATCCAATGGGTCGGA
The DNA here is from genome assembly GCF_023715465.1 of Paenibacillus macerans. Taxonomy (GTDB): domain Bacteria; phylum Bacillota; class Bacilli; order Paenibacillales; family Paenibacillaceae; genus Fontibacillus; species Fontibacillus macerans_A. Next base: position 456,437 of record NZ_JAMBOE010000003.1, on the reverse strand, counting down.
CAGAAGAAGTGGGTAAATTACTAGGGGGCCGTTAAACATGAAATCCATACGTCTAAACCGGGTCATCATCACGGCGCTTATGGGCATTGCGGGAATTTTCTTTATCCTGCCGTTCCTGTGGATGTTGTCGGCATCGTTCAAGCCGGAGCTTGAGGTGATGACATACCCGATACAATGGATCCCGAGCACGTGGAAAATCATTGAAAACTACAGCCAGGTATGGTTGGGGAACATCCCGTTCGCGCTTTATTATCTGAACAGCATCAAAGTGACCTTGCTGACGACCGCATTGTCTTTGATCATCTCCGCCATGGCGGCCTACGGATTCTCCAAGGTTAATTTCAAAGGACGGGAGGCGGTCTTTATGCTCGTGCTCGCCACGTACATGATTCCGCATCAAGCCATTCTCGTACCGCAGTTTATTATGTTTCGCTGGCTCGGTTTGTTCGACAATCACCTTGGCCTTGTGCTGTTGGGCGCCTCGGGGGTGCTGGGCACGTTTTTGCTGCGGCAGTTTTTCATGGGGGTCCATAACGAAATTATCGAATCCGCGAGGATCGACGGAGCGAATCACTGGAGAATCTTTTTCCGGATCGGGTTGCCGCTGGTCAAACCCGCGCTTGCGACCTACATGATTCTCCGTTTCATTTGGACATGGAACGATTATCAGAACCCGCTCATCTTCCTGCGTACCGATTCGTTGTTTACGCTGCAGCTCGGCATCCGCAAATTTGCCGATTTTAACGGCGAATTTTATTCGCTTATGATGGCGGGCGCCGTGTCCGCAATCTTGCCATTGTTGATCATCTTCATCGCAGGCCAGAAGCAAGTGATTGAAGGGGTGGCCTCGGGAAGTGTCAAAGGATAAAGAGGAAATCAAAAAGTCATCTTTTGAAGATATAAGGATGTGTTTAAATTAATCAAGGGGGAACTCACATGTTGAAAAGAAAATGGACTCGTTTTATCGCTGCGTCGGCAATCCTTGCGCTTATCGTTTCGGGATGTGCTTCCGGTTCGGGAGCTAACCCGGATCAGGGAGTCGGTTCGAACGGCGGCGCGCCGGACAATGGTACGGTAACCATCAAACTGCATACCTGGTACCCGAAGAAAACCGACAATTGGGATGTCGCCATCGCGGAATTTGAGAAGAAGTATCCGAATATCAAAGTGGAGTTCGTTTCGGCGGAAGACAACAATTCCAACGAATATTACAAGAAGCTCGATCTGGCGGCCGCCTCCGGGGAAGATCTGGACGTGATGATGTTCAGCAACATGAATTTCCTCAGCCAGCGCATGGAGCTTGGCATGTTGGAACCGATCGACAGCTATTTGGAGAAAGAAGGTGCCGTGCTTGCGGACGAGTATACGGTAGACACCAGAATCGCGGGAAAAACCTACGGGTTGCCGGGCAAATCCGTCCTGCCGATGGTGTTCATCAATGAAAATCATCTTAAAGAGGCCGGGCTTGAGCTGCCGAAGGATTGGACATGGGATGAGTATATGCAGTATGCCAAGGCGATGACAAAAACCGATGGCGGCAAAACAAGATACGGAACCTATTTTCATAGCTGGGCCACGATGGCGTACTTTATTCAAAATATGAATCAAGCTGCCGGAGCGAACTTGACCACGGACGACGGAACGAAAGCGAACGTGGATACGCCGAACGTTCGCAAGTCGCTGGAGCTTCGGCTGCAAGGGGAGAAGGAGGGCTCCGTGACGCCGTATGCCGAAGTTGTCAGCCAGAAATTGAACTATCGTCCGCAATATTTTAATCAAGAAACCAGTATGATTACGATGGGCTCGTTCCTGGTTCCCGAAGCCGGGGGGACGGAACAAGTGCCGGCCGCGTTCAAAACGGTGTTCGCTCCCCTTCCGAAGGTGAACAAGGAAGATCCGATTTCGGGCAATGTCGGCGGCGATGTCCTGGGGATCTACAGCAATTCGAAGCACAAGGAGGAAGCGTACACGTTCATCCGCTGGTACACGACGGAGGGAATTACGCTGCAAGGGAAGTACTTTCCTTCCTGGAAAAAAGCGAATATGAACGAAGTCGTCGATCGTATTATTGCCGGCACAAAAACCCCGGAAATGATCGACAAGGATTCTCTGCTCTACGTTCTTGAAAATACGAAGCAAACGACGGCGGCGGTCGCGGTGCCGTTCCATGCGGAACTGGAAAAAGTGTTCGTGGAAGAATTCGACGCGATGATGCTGTCGGCCCAGGACCTGGATACGACCGTTAAAAAGGCTCAGGAACGCATTCAGAAAATCATCGATTCCAAATAAGGAGGGAACCCGATGCTTTACCCTATTGTAACCGCCTCCCGGGCGGTCATCGATTTAAACGGAATATGGAATTTCAAACTCGATTCCGGCTGCGGCTTCACCGAAAAATGGCATGAACAGCCGCTCGCCGATACAATCCCGATGGCGGTCCCTTCTTCATACAACGATGCGGGCGTTAGCGCCGAAATTCGCCATCATGTCGGCTGGGTTTGGTACGAGCGGGAATTCGCCGTTCCGAGCGCGCTTTCCTCCGAGCGGATCGTTCTCCGTTTCGGTTCCGCCACACATGAGGCGAAGGTATACGTCAACGGCCGGCTGGCGGCCCGGCACACTGGCGGATTTACGCCGTTCGAGGCGGAAATCAACGGACTTTTAATCGCGGGGAAAAACCGGCTTACCGTTGCGATCCATAATGTGCTGGATGAATCGACGCTGCCCGTCGGCAACTATACGGAGCAAGAGGTGGAAGGTCTCGGCAAAATCGTCCGCAATCGTCCGAATTTCGATTTCTTTAACTATGCGGGGCTTCACCGGCCGGTCAAAATCTATACGACGCCTTGGACGTATATTCGGGATGTTGAAATCTTATCCGACTTGCGGCCAGATGGTTCCGCCGCAGTGAATTATAAGGCGGACATCAGCGGCGAGACGGAGACAAGGGTCAGCATCCTGGATGAGGACGGAATCGTTGTCGCGACAGGAGAAGGGGCACAAGGCAGCCTGATTGTCGCGGAAGCAAGGCTCTGGGAACCGCTGCATGCTTACTTGTACACGCTGAAAATCGAGCTGCGGCAAAACGGCGGGACGATCGACGAATATGAACAGCCCTTCGGAATCCGCACCGTGGAGGTAAAAGAAGGTAAGTTCCTCATCAACGGAAAACCGTTCTATTTTAAAGGATTCGGCAAGCACGAGGACTCCCCGATTCACGGAAGAGGGTTCAACGAGGCGGCCAATGTGATGGATTTTCGTTTGATGAAATGGATCGGCGCCAATTCGTTCCGTACGTCGCACTATCCGTATTCGGAGGAGCTCATGCGCTTGGCCGACCGGGAAGGGCTCGTCGTCATCGACGAGGTGGCGGCTGTGGGCTTGCACTTGAACTTTATGGCGATTCAATCGGGTGGCCCGAAACGGAATACATGGCAGGAAATCAGAACCCACGAGGCGCACCGGCAGGCGATTCGCGAATTGATTGCAAGGGATAAAAACCACGCATGCGTCGTTATGTGGTCGATCGCCAACGAACCGGCGACAGCGGAGGATGGGGCGTACGAATATTTCGAACCGCTGTTCCGGCTTGCCAAAGAATGCGACCCGCAGCAGCGCCCGGTCACCGTGGTGACTTTGCAGGAAGGAAGCCCTGAGCACTGCAAAGTATCGGATTTGGCGGATGTCCTGTGCTTAAACCGCTATTACGGCTGGTATGTGGAAGGCGGGGAGTGGGAGTTGGCCAAAGCCAAGCTCCGCCAAGAATTCGCCGGGTGGCACAGGCGCTGCCCGGACAAGCCGATCATCATGACGGAGTATGGCGCGGATACGATCGCCGGGTTTCACGATGTCGATCCCGTCATGTTCACCGAAGAATTCCAGGTCGAGTTTTTGCGCGCAAATCATGAAGTGTTCGACGAGTGCGGCAATTTTGCCGGGGAGCACGTCTGGAATTTCGCCGACTTCCATACGAGCCAAAATATCATTCGGGTTCAGGGCAACAAGAAAGGGGTCTTCACCCGCGACCGTAAACCGAAATCCGCCGCGCACGAATTGAGAAGGCGCTGGCATTCGATTCCCGATTTTGATTACAAACCTTAATTTTATACGGGCGTTTTTGAGCATTTACAGCCTTGATGTAGCAGGGTGAAGCAGCATTCCATTGCCGGAGTTGACGCTGAATCAGAGGCGGACAGTGTCTTCCCGGCTTTTTGGGCTGCTTCGTAGATCAAGTCGAGCAACTGTTGTAAGTTAACCAGCCAATCAAGTGTGCTGACTTCGTCGCACAGCAAATACAACAAGCCGCCGAAGGGGCATGTGTTGTTCTTTGCCGATGTTTTCAGGCCAGCAAGATGTAGCTGGGGCTAAAGTAGTGCGAAGTGGAGGGGCAAAAAGGTGTAACCGTTTGACTCGCCCATCGTGAGCATAGGAGATCCCTTGTAAAACGTGCCGGCGGCATGACCTCTAAATCGGGCAAGCAACTTCCGCCGAGGTCAGCGCATCTGCCTTTTGCACCGTAGCCGTTTCGAGCAGTGTCACAAGTCAACGTCAGGTGAGGGGGTGTCTGTAAGGGGGCGTGTCTTGGTGTCTCTGCCTGCAGCCTTTGCAAGATTATCCCTTTCGTTCAGTGAGCAGGAAGTGGGGGCTAGAGCAAAGGTTCCAAAAAAAGAGAGAAGAAAAAGAGATGGGGAAAAAATGAGGCGGTTCAGGTAAAATTTTCGGCTTGAGTAGGGAACGTATGTTTGGTATAATAGAAAACGAACATACGTGCGTGAATTCTTGATATCGGGGGCGAGCGGGCATGAATGCCAACGCGGGAACGGAACTTCAACCATTCAAAAGCCGTTATAACAGCGAGCAGGCCTGTATGGAGGCGTTGATCGCGATGAAGTGGCCAAACGGCTTCGTCTGCCCGCGCTGCGCGCACACCCAGTGCAGTCGTCTGACTTCCCGGCATATCCCCTTGTTCGAGTGCGGAAAGTGCAAGCATCAAACGTCGGCTTTGGTCGGTACGATTTTTGAAGGAACGCATTTGCCCTTGGTGAAGTGGTTCCAGGCGCTGGAGTTGTTCCTGCTTGAAGGCGGCATCTCGGCGCTGCGGCTGCGCCAGGTGATCCGGGTCACCTACAAAACCGCCTGGCTGATGCTGCACAAAATACGCCATGCCGTCGGAGAGTTCGATGCCCGGGAACTACTCTACGGAGACGTGAAGGTGAACAGCGATTTGTATGGGCGTAACCCGTCCCGGTGTCAGTTTCCGCATCCATATGCCTCGGCGGTCATAGCCGGATGCACGGTCACGGAGTCGGGCGAGCCGGAGCAGGTCAAAATCCGCCTGGTGCCGCATAAGAGAGGAGACGGACAAAGAGCAAACCGCCACGAACTGGCCGCGTTCATCAACGGGCATGTGGATGCCCGTACATCGGTGGTACAGTCGTTTCCTCTAGCCTATCGGCTGTATGCGCCCTTGCGGAAAGTGGTGAGAGAGGCGTGGGAGTCGCTGAAGAGTACATATATAGCCTTGGGACTGAAGCATCTGCAGGCGTACCTGAACGAGTACACCGTACGCCGCCAGCTGCGCCTGTCCGGAGGACTGCCCGGAGCGAAAGAAACGATGCAGCAGAAGTTGCTGCAGATGTGCATGGAGGTGCCGGTGCTTCCTTACCGCAGGCTGATTGCAAGCCAACCGAATCAGCCCCTTGCGGCTGCGGCCTGATGAGACGCTGGAACGGTGGGGGGAGTTTGATGCAGATCAACTTAATGGTTCCTTGATCTCCTGTCCAGTCTGCTTCACCTCTTCTAAACCTGATTTCTTCTCCTAAGCCCGTCTAAATTATCTCGAACCAATCTGCTTCTCCACAAATATTTTCTTCTCCCGAGCCTATCTGTTTCTCTGCTACCTGATCAAGCGGGATAATCATGCAAAGTCTTCCGACAGCGAGTGTTGATCTGCCGTCCACCCCACTTCCTTTTGCTCTGCGAAAGGTTGAGTTATAAATACTGATGGTGAAGGATCGATGCTGGGTATGGTCCGCAAATCCGTAGATCGGGGATAATGGACAATTCCGGAATATATCGACAAATTCTCAAAGAGCTTGTCGGTTTTTCAAAAAGCATCGGGCTTCGCGTTTTGGGTATCACGAACAGTCCGGTTACTGGGAATAAAGGGACGAAATAGTAAATAAGAGTATGATTTCGCCTGCGATCGAGTATAAAACCGGCCCGCAAATGCTGTAGAAGCCATTTTTGGGCCGGCTTCTCATATCTTCTTTCCAAGGACAAGTGCGAAATACTCTATATTTCTTGTTAAAAAGTCTTTATTCTCAAAGGCTGTGTTCTGAAACTTGCTGTTCATATCTTCTAAGAACGCGGCCATATCTGAGGTGTCAGCACCTGCAAACCGGTTGTCGATTTTCGTGTTGTTCAAAACCCTATTCACATAGTTGATCTCGGTGCGGTAATCCCTCGACCATTGCGGATTCTTAATCAGCTTCTGATTAAACCCCAGCAGAATGTCCATAAAGCCTTCGCCGCTGCCGCCATTCGCCATATCTTTGACAATCTCGGCTAATTTATCAGCGGATTCCGGATCATATTTTTTCATCAAGGAGTCGAAATTGACATAATCATCGGGCGCGCCATCAGGTTTGCGAGGGATATCGATATAGCTGGCTTGACCGGTCTCCGGATCGACCGTTCTGGTTTTGGCATACGCCGCGATCCTATCCATGGTGGCCAGGAACTTCTCCGCTTCATCGCCTGTCATGTAGTTGTCCGCAATAAATTTCGCTTGAGCCAGCCCGCTCTCAAGCAGCGCCGCCCGTTCGCTTTCATCCGAAACGGAGCCGTCCGGAACAAAGTTGGAGCTAATTAAGTAATTTACGGCTTCTTCCACTTCAGGTGATTTTCCGCTGAGCAATTGTTCTAAAGAAGAATCAATTTCGGCAGTAAAAAACGGTCTTATCGAATGGTGCTTAACCGCGCCTACTGGCAATTCCCGGCCGCCAGTCCCGGCAGCCAACTGCCTGGCAGCCTCGCTGATTTCCACGCTGTCGTGTCCCGGAAGGGCGGGACCTGTTTCCATTTTCACTTGGTTGTTACCCCGATTTTGAATGTCGATTCTTGGAAGCGATGAGATAACATTACTTTCGATTTTCATGTTATTCCTCCTCGTACAACCCCATAAAAAATACATGCCGATATATTTATATATATCGGCATGTATTTCCATATTTTTAACTTAATCTCATTTATCCTCCGTAGATGCTGTACGCAAAATGATACACTTGTTGCTGCGCATTAACGTCGACATTGTCGGCTACCGCCGCGATTACTCCGCATATATCGTAATAATGGGTGAAGCTGATCGGGCCGGGCAAATAATTGCTGATACTTCCCGTTGAGGGCGGTAAACTCAGGGTTACGGAAAAATCCCCGGCACTGTTGGTATTCACGTAGCCGACTCTTGTCCGGTTGCCGCTGGATTCGGACCAATACGGATTCTCCCATAGGACGATGACGCTTGTGTTGGCTACCGGAACATTATCCGCAGTAGTAACCTTGCCGTTCACCGTAAATGTTCGTCCCGTGATTCGATATTTTTTTCCGTAATAGTAAGATGGATAATCGTTAGGTCCGCCGTCCGAGTTGAAACCGGTAATCTGAATTTTTTCGGCTCGTAATACGGGCGTCAGGGCCAAAGTATAATTGGTAGTTTCAGAGTATGTCCCTGTGGTATAAACGCGGAGATAATATGAGCCTGTACCAAGCGGCACGTTATTGTTGGTTGGCGTGATTAATTGCAGCCGGTTGTCGCTCTGCACCGCATAGACCTCCGCTTTATAACCTTTCGCGGCAGAAGCGCTGTCTAAAGTGATATTCATGGCATCATAATTTCGGCTGCTTGGCACGGTTAGCACATACCAGTCATTATCGATGATGGAGTTAAGCGAACGGCTGGAAAGATAAGAGCCGCCTGTACTTACTGTGATACCGTAAGCGTGAAAAGCATTTTCGTCCGTTTCGAAGCTGTCATACGCACTACTTATAGCAACGGTTAGATAAAACGGATCATTGATGCTACCGCCCTTTTTGGCGTTGACTTCAAGCAAATAAGCTTTTGCCGACGAAGAACTGTTCTTTACTCCGACATTCTCCGAAATGGTGGATCTCCCGTAACTATAATTGTTAAAGTAGGTGCCGTAAATGGAGTAGTCAATTAGAGCAACCGGGGTATTTGTAGACGCATCGAGTTCATATAAATACAGATCATAGTCCAGCTGCTCCGAGCGGGGAAGGTCAAGCTGGGCCTGCAAGATCTCGCCGGCTTGTACATAAATGGGGTATAAGTATGCAGACTCTCCTTCCCGGGCCAATACCCCCGAATAAGTGGCATAAGTGGCCGTTGTGGCGGAAACGGCGTTTGTTCTAGCAAGTGTACGGGCGGCATGTGATTCTATGCGTTGGGAACTGTCAATGCTATCCAAATTACTGACTATTTTATGCTGATTGGCTTCGCTAACGTCAACCCCTGGTTCGGCCTTAACGAGATGGTCAATAACATCGGGCGGATTCACGGTCTCGGTTTCGGGTTCGGCGGCAAATGCGGTGAGATTGAATGCAAGCAACAACACAAGGCTTAAAATCATGATCATAGACATCTTTGCCTTCATAATTATAACTCCTTTCGTAATAAGGAAATGTGGAGGAGTTCAAAATCCAAAGCAGATGACGGCTATCTACATCAGCGCCTCCTAACCTGTCCGTTTGTGCTCCATCCGTTGAACTGCCTGCCCGTAGCCGATGAAGTTCACGGTTGTTCAATCTACTGTTTTCACAGGTACTACTATCTATTAAAGCGCTTTTTTCAATAGAAAATCAAGGAAATTTATAGCAAAATTTAGGATGTTATGAGAATTAGGTTCTACCGCCCCGGCAATACATCGAGAATGGTATCCACGACCAGTTCCGGCTGGTCATGAATAACCATATGGCCGCTTTTTTCCGCGACGATTAAACGGCTGTCCGTGGAGATATCCAGCATTTTTCGCTGTCCGGACTGCCAGATCGCCTCAAGCTTCTGACCGGCGGTTTCCGAAATGCCCACTTGGGCGTAATTCTGCGGGAGACCGCGGGCAATAATTCGCACCGGCAAAGCACCTAAACGTTGTCCCCGAATGGCATCTTCGGTGGTATAGGCAAGCTCCGCTTCTTCTTCCTTCGCTTCAAAATAGCTTGGGGTCGCAATCACATTGATAAATTGTCCCTGGTCTTCCTCCGCCACCAAGCCTCCCAGCAAAGCTTCTTGAAACAGGCGCAGGATGCCCGACTGCTTGAGCAGCTTAAGGGTGGACGCCGGCGGGTTTCCGGTAAAATTCTCCGCTTCCAGGATCGCTTGGGTATCCCGGGCATCATCCTCGGGTCTGGCGTCAACAAGGACCAAGCCCATGACTTCGTCCGGGTAGGTTTGGGCGAACAGCCGGGCATACATCCCGCCCAATGAGTGTCCGACCATGAGGTAAGGCCCTGGGATATTTTCCTGCTTCAATGCGCTGTAAAGCTCGCGGACGATCTGATCCCCGGTGCGTTCGCGCGTGGCCTTTTCGCTCCATGCATACCCCGCCCGGTCATAGGTGACGACCGTCGCATAAGAGGCGAGCTTGTCCGGGATATCACGCCAGGATAAACTTGTTTCTCCGCTTCCCGCCTCGAGCACAATCGTTGGGGACCCGCTGCCCGATTTCACCAAATGAAGATCATATCCGCCCACATCGACCATTTGGCCGGGAGGAGGATAGTCTTTCGCGGCTTGTTTGGAAGCGATGGCTTCATAAGTGAAACCAGCGCTGATCAGAGTGATCCCAACGGCGAATGTAACCCCAAAACCGTATATCAATTTTCTCCATACCGATGTTTTCTTTTTTTCGCGTTTGCCCATGTAAAGGTTCCTCTCTCATTTCTGTTTATTTAGCACAATGTACTAAAAAGGATTTTAGCACGTTGTACTAAAAAGGGGAAGAGGGTATAATAGGACTATGCCAAAAATCGTGAACCATGAAACGCAAAGACGTTTAGTTGCTGAAGCCGCATTAAGAGTGATCCGGCAATCCGGCCTGGAACAGGCTACCGTGCGCAAAATCGCGGAAGAGGCGGGGCTGTCGGTCGGGTCTATGCGCCATTATTTCTCATCTCAGGTTGAACTGTTTGCTTTTTGCATGAATATATTCGTTGAACGGGTCGAGAAAAGATTGGAGGCTTTTGAACTAACAGGACCTCTACTGGCGGACTTAAAAAGATTGTTGCTGCAGTTTTTGCCTGCCGATGAGGAGAGAACGCTGGAAATGGAGGTATGGTTTGCTTTTCATGCGAAGGCCTTGGTTTATCCCGAATTGAGGAGGTTAAGCGCGAATATTCAAGATGGATTACATAAAGCCTCCCGTTTTGTGCTGGAAGAGATCATACGAAACCGGTTAGCCCGGCCCGATCTGAATATCGAACTGGAGACCGAGAAATTGTATGCGTTCATCGACGGATTAGCCATGCATAAAATCATGCAACCGGACCGGCTGCCGGTGGAAAAGCTGGAAAGCCTCCTGGAATCTTATCTGGCGGCTTTATGTTCCGAATGAACCGCAGGTTCATATTGTGCTGTTAACGACAATATGAAGCTGCGGTTGTTATTTTTTTAGGAGAAATGAATCGAGAGCATGTTCCAATAGAACAAAAAGATCGTGTAAAACAGGCATATCAAACACGTTACCGCAGAGAAGCAGGTTTTAAGCCGCCGCTTTTGTCCCGTGCTGGATTTCCGAGCACTGAAGGTGCGGACACCCAGGACGATTGCCCCGGCCAATGCAAGCAAAGGAAGAGAGGAGAATCCCCAGGCATACCAAACCGGGTAACCTTGGGTGAAAACCTCCGAATTGCCATACAGCAATTGCCCAATCAGATACACGGTTAACAGAGTGGCCATCCATGCTACAGGCCCGGGCAGGGCTTGTTTTTTTCTCAGAATGAATCGCAGCAAGCAACGAAAGATGCCTGTGATGAACAGGAAAATCCAGAACAGGCCTACAGCGGCATAGACGGCAAAGGCGGTAGATGGATGCCGCCACCATGGAGGTTTCTCAGCAATGGTTACCCCTTGGGTAAAGGTTAACTTCCAGCTGCCGTTCTCCTGATGGAACGAAAGGGTGTCCCCGCTGCTTTGATCCTGGAACAAGCCATGGCTTAGAGGAATGTAGGTTCTGCTCTCGGTCTCCCCGGAGCCTTCGGGAAATACCCCCTTAATGACCAGCGTCTCGCCGGAGCTTTGGACTTGATAATCTTTGGCCCCAAGCCATCTGAACCATTTTCCCCAACCGTGCTGCGGGCCAAGATTCATCGTATACGTTCGCTCATATTGTGGCATTTGGTCTGCGGAAGTAACGGCGAGCTGCGCCGCTTGGTTGTTGGCTTCTTCAGGCAACAGGCCGGTAACGGCGCTAGTTACTTTTTCGTGCAGAGGGATGCCTGGCGAGCTTGCATTGCTGATAACGAGAATGCCGAGCTTATGGGCCGGAATCAATTCCATTTTTGCGGAAAATCCGTCGACATCGCCTGTATGCCACAGGCTCAACAGCCCGTTTTTCAGCCGGGTGCGAAAAAATCCGTAGCCCATACCCTCCAGATCTGGGTGCTCCGCGAAGTGGCGGGCGTGCATTTCTATGACGGAGCCGGGGCTGAGCATGCGTTTGTTTTGGTATTTGCCTTCGTTCAGTTGGGCGATCATGTAGTGCGCCCATTCCGTGGGCACGACACTCAGGCCGCCCGCGCCGGGCAGATTTACGCAGGAATAGGGAAGCTGCTTGTATTCCCCATCCTGGTACGAATATGAACGAGCCATATCGGGCGATTCCGCCGCGTTCAGGGCGGCGCTAGGCATATCCAACGGCTTGAACAAGTGGCGGGACAGATAATCATTTAACGTACTGCCGGTAACTTCCTCCAGGACATAAGCGGCAAGCCCAAGTCCGGCGTTACTGTATGCATATTCCGTACCGGGCGGGCGAACAGGCGGCTGTTGACCGAAGTATCGTTTCAGGAACTCACCCAAAGGAATCATCTTGGCCGGGGAAGCGGCGCTTGTCCCGTACAAGGCTTCATCCAGCCCGGCGGTGTGGGTCAGAAGGTGCTGCAATGTAATGGGCTGCTGCCGGTATAAAGGGATTTGGAATGAAGTGAGGTAGGAGTTTACATCCTCTTCCAACGACAGTTTATTCTGTTCCTTCAATTGCATGATCGCCGTGGCTGTTAAGGACTTAGTTAGTGAGCCGAGCGGCATCACGGTTTGGTTCGGATCAACGGGAATTTTTCGCTCGATGTCCGCATAACCGTATCCTTTCTGAAAAATAATCCGGTCCTCCATCGTAACCACGACGGCGGCCCCGGGGATATGATCCTTGGTCATAGTCTCGTTTACAACGGCATCCAGAGGTTGCTCGATCCGGGCCGCAGAGAGCCGTTCATCCGCAGCCGCCACTCCGGGGAATGACGCTCCTAGTATATTGATGATAAGAACCAGCAGGGCAATTAAAGCACAATGGCGTTTCATCCCCACTACACCTCCTAATTTGATTAAATAGAATTCAATATGCAATAGGATAACGGATCTAGCTTTCATCAACTTGTCGCCAATCTTAAATTCATCTTAAATGGACGTGAAACGGCAATGGGCATGGTAAACTGGAGTATATGCTAAAAGCTGGGACAGGGGGCCGGTTTGTGCAAAGAACGGTGTTGCTTGTGGATGATAACCGGGAGATCGTGGAATTGCTGAGGTTGTTTCTTGTGAAGGAAGGCATCCGCATCGTGGAAGCCTATAATGGGGTGGAGGCGTGGGCATGTATTCAGCGGGAAAACATCGATCTTGCCGTGCTGGATATCATGATGCCGGAAATGGATGGGGTGCGGCTATTGCAGCTGCTGCGTACGGAATATAAGCTGCCTGTCATTTTGTTGTCCGCCAAAAATCAGGATGACGACAAAATCATGGGCCTGCAAATGGGCGCGGATGACTTTATTTCTAAGCCGTTTAATCCGCTGGAGGTGGTGGCCCGAATTCAGGCCATGCTGCGCAGAAGTTATGATTTTAATGATTCCGCCGGGCCTGAGCTTGAGCAAACGGAGGACACGGTCAACGGGGAGCTGAGGCTTAGCCATCGGGATTGCACGCTGTACAAAAACGGATGGGGGATTCCTTTGACGGCGATTGAATACAAACTTCTCTCCACACTGATGCAATCACCGGGACGTGTTTTTACCAAAAAACAGCTGTTTGAGCAAGTCTGGTCGGATCATTATTATGAGGATGCCAATACGGTCATGGTCCATATCTCCAGGCTGAGAGACAAGATCGAGGACTCGCCAAAGCAGCCGTTCTATATTCAAACCATCCGCGGACTTGGGTACAAATTCGCCAAAAAGGGGGATTTGCGGTGAATCAGGGCAAGCTTTTTTATGCTATGTTCAAGTCTTATGTTCTGTTTGCTGTTTCGTTGGGAGCCGTCATTCTGACCTTCCTGGCTTTTGTGCTGGATATGGATAACCGGACTATCGAAGTGAATTTGCTGCAGCTGCTTCTGTTCCTGGGGATGTTCGCCGCAAGCAGCCTCTTATACAGCTTGTGGACGGCCAAGCGGATCACCGGACCGCTGGAACAGATTGCCTCTGCCATTCGAAGGATGGAGGAGGGGAAGTATAGCGAACGGTTGAACATTGCCGCAGGATATGAGTTTTCCGTCATTCAGCAGCGCTTTAATGATATGGCGGAATCGCTGGAGCGGTCGGAAGCGGAGAATCGGCGGCTTCAGGAGAGCAAGCGGCGGATGCTGGCCGATCTGTCCCATGATCTGAAGACCCCCATTACGACGATTCAGGGTTATGCCAAGGCTCTGGAGCTGGGAATACTCGAGAATGAGGAGGAGAAGAAACGCTTTCTGCAGCTGATCTCCAACAAAGCGACTCATGTCACGGCGCTGATCGATCAGATTTTCAATCTGGCTAAGCTGGATCGGCCTGGTTATCCTATGTCCATGGAACCGGTGGATGTCGCCGAATTGCTGCGCGAGATCGCCGTTGATTTTTATGAGCCGTTAGAAGCTAAAAACTTCCAGTTAGAGGTGGAAATTCCGGCGGAGGAAGTGATGGCGAAATGTGATCCGAATCTGATACGAAGGGCTGTATCCAATCTGTTGTCCAATGCCTTGCAGCATAATCCCCCGGACACACAGGTCACCGTTCAACTCACGCAATCGGAGCAGTGCCTCTCCCTTGCAGTCGCGGATAATGGTGTCGGTATCTCTGATGAGTTGAAAAAAACCATCTTTGATCCCTTTGTCCGCGGGGACGCCGCTCGGCGGGAAGAAGGCAGTTCCGGACTGGGACTCGCCATCGCCAGACAAATCGCCGGGCTGCACGGCGGCGAACTCCATCTGTACAACACCCAAGGCTCAACCACGTTCGAACTGATGTTGCGAATTTAATTTTTTGATTGACTCTTATAGAGAACCGTGATATTATAAATTTCGTTGCTGCAAAACAATGCATCGACGAAATACGCGGTCGTGGCGGAATTGGCAGACGCGCACGGTTCAGGTCCGTGTGGGCTAACCCCCCGTGGAGGTTCGAGTCCTCTCGACCGCATTAATTTAGCAATGAACGAGCTCTTGAATTTCCTTACATGGAAATTCGAGAGCTTTTTTGCATACTTGGAATTTGCAAGGTAGTGCGGTTTGGTGTAGATTCCCTAAAAAATTTAAGGGTTGGGCATCATGATTACTTTATAGAGCACGCTGGTTCGTGTGATTAATCTGCTGCAGCGGCCTATGGCGGTGCCTTTTTTTTAATGAAATTGGACTTTTTAGGCAAAAATAACGTGAGAAGGAAAAATATGAAAATCATATATCGCTTATTAAGTTGACGGGGTGTTGCGGATGGTGGAAAAAGGGAAGATTTCTGCGGGTCAATTGGCGCTTATAAAGTATTCCCTAATGGGCTACGACGGGCTGCTGCTGATTCCCAAAATCGCGGGGGAGGCGGCGGGGCGGGATTTATGGCTGTCGCCTGTGTGGTCGCATCTGGCCGGCATAACCTTCGTGCTGGCCATGCTGTGGCTTGGCCGCATGTTTCCGGGAGAGACAAGCATCGCGTACAGCAAGCGGCTGTTTGGAAAGCTGCCGGGTAAAGTGGCGGGGCTTATCATTGTGTTTTACGCCGCTTACCTGACCAGCGTTATTTTACGGATTTACAGCGATTTTATTTCCTCCGTATTTTTGGAGAATACCCCCTCCCTGGTTACCGCCGGCGGAATAATGTTTCTTGTGGCGTATACGGTAAGGGGGGGCGTAGAGGTGCTGGGGCGGCTGGCGCAGTTGTTTCTGCCGGTTACGATCGTAGTGTTCGCGCTGCTGAGTATTCTCACCATCCCTGAATGGGACGTATCGAACGCTTTGCCGATCATGGGGGAAGGACCGGTCCCTTCGCTTAAGGGAGCCATCGTTCCGTTTACCTGGTTCTCCGGATATCTTTTGTTGGGGGTGTATTTCCCGTTATTGTCGAATCAGCGGAAAGCGGCGTTTTTCGTTTTTATGGCCTGGTTTGGGGAAATGATTACACTTGCGGCGTCCGGGCTTGTGTCCGTTTTTCTTTTTGGCGAGTATGCCGGTACATTAAACTATCCGTTTATCGAAGTCGTTCGTTATATTGGACTCGGGGAGTTTTTTCAGCACATCGACGCCTTGCTGCTGGCTGTATGGCTGCCCGGGACGTTTATCGAATTGGCCACGTATTTCTATGTAGCGGTGACGGGAATGGCCGAATGGATTGGACTCAAGGATTTTCGGGCGCTCGCCTTGCCGCTTGGATTTTTGGCTTTGGTCGTGAGCTTCTGGGGCCTTTCCGGCGCTGTTGATTTTGCTAATTATTTGGCGACGAGTCACGTTTGGTTCGATTTCTCGCTGGTTGTGTTCGGCTTAATTCTCTTTCTGACGGCATGGATCCGCAGCAAACTGGGGGCGTTAAAACCAAATAGAGCGCAGGAGAAAGATGGGGGATAATAAGCATGACACCATGCAGCCGAAAGCGTTCATTTTGGACGGCGTCATCACGGATACGGCGGAATTTCATTACCTGGCCTGGAAGCAAATCGGCGAGGAGCTTGGCATCGAGGTGGACCGCGAACTGAACGAGCGGTTAAAAGGCGTAAGCCGCATGGAGTCGCTGGAGCGGCTCCTCGCGGCTGCTCCTCGGCCTTTAAGTCTGACCGCAGGCGAAAAGGAACAGTGGGCGGCCCAAAAAAACACAGTCTACGGGCAGCTGATCGAAACGATTCGTCCCAGCGACGTGTTGCCGGGAATTGAAGGGCTGCTGAAGGATATCAGAAACGCGAATATGCTGCTGGCCCTGGGAGCGGCAAGCCGGAACGCGAAGGTTGTTCTGGAGAGGCTTGGGCTTACCCAGGCGTTCGACTATATCGTCGACGCCGGCCAAATCCGCTTCGGCAAACCGCATCCCGAAACCTTTGTCAACGCCGCCGAGCACTTCGGGATTCCTTGCGAAGCCCGGAGAACCCTGAAGATCGCACGAGTTTGCCGGAGAGCGGAGAAATAGCGGTAAAAAAGGTCCTTATTTCTGTCGGGAAGCCAAGATTACAGAAATAGAGGAACTTTTTACTGCTATTTTTAGAGAATGAGGACTAGCAGTTACTTTTTCACGGCTTGGCGAGAAAATAACGCCCAAAAGTTCCTCTATTTTGCGGGTGAGTGGGAAAATCGGGAAATAGCGCCCCCAATGACCGCTATTTAGAAGAAACCTTAAGCAACCTCGAAGCAGCGAGAGGGAATGGACTTATATAAACGTTATGTGTACAAAATTGTCTTAGAAATATTTAATATCTCCTGATGAAGCTCCTTGCTCGCCGCAAGAATACTACTACCTGACAGATATGTGTCAATCGGATCCCCGTTTAAACAAGTAATTTTACCGTCTGCTTCTTCGATTAATAATTTACCTGCCGCAAAATCCCACGGTTTCTGCAGAGAACTAAAATACGCATTAAATCGCCCGCAAGCCACGTAAGCCAGTTCCAGAGAGCCGCATCCCATCATACGGATTCCTCTGGACTCGTTAGCTATATGATGTACAAACCTTTCTAATCCAAGCTTCTTTTCTTCCTGATCATATCGAATATACGTAGAAATTAATGAATGGCTTAATGCCGCTGATGTAGAATTCATCAAAAGCCGTTTATTGTTCAGATATGCACCGGAACCTTTCTTGGCCCAAAAAAGTTCGTCGGTAGAAGGATTATAAATGGCCCCGCAAATCCCTTGGCCGTTCTGGTATAACGCGATTGAAATCGCAAACTATTTTTTCCTGTCTCGATGACACATTCTTTGAGAACGCGAAGGTATTGTTCAGACATTTCTTGAAGCCTCCCTCCCAACTTTTAATTGCTTTAGCATGTGCCGGTACCCATTAATATTACCATATTTAATGAGCTTACGTTTGGCTTCGCTTGCTCCGCCACAGTTGACGGGTGCTACGCGCTGCGGGTAAGCGAAAAGACTACGCAGCCAAGTGCGGCCAGAGCCAGAAGACCGCCGACCCAGAAATTGTTGGCCACCGAGCTCGTTTCGATGATGACGCCGCCAATCAACGATCCGCACGCGATACCGAGGTGCATGATGGACGAGTTTAAACTAAGCTGAATATCAGCCTCCTCTGGGGTGTTCTGGATCAGGTACATTTGTTGAGCCGGGGAGATGGCCCAACTGAGCGCACTCCAGACCATAACAGCAGCCAAAAACAGATAAAATGAGATTTTTGCCGCCAAGGGAAGCATGAACATGGAGAAGGCGAAGCATGCCGTAATGACGATAAGCGACCGCTTTGTGCCCCAACGGTCGGAAATCCAGCCGCTCAAACCGCCGCCAGCTACGGCCGCGATACCGAACAGGAAGTAGACGAGACTCAGAATTCCGGGACTGACCGGAAAGAGCGACTGTACGTAGGGCGCCAAGTAAGCGTACAAGGTCAAATGTCCCATCAACAACAGAAACGAGATGAGTTGGCCGCTGACAATTTTGACGTTCTTGAGCGAAGTAAGCTGCTTGCGCAGGGGAACGGCTTTTTCCGGCGGTGACTTGTGAAGAAATACGGAGATGACCACGATCGCTAAAGCGCTCAAGCCGGCAATCAATAGAAACGGCGCTCGCCAACCGTACGCGTTACCGATTGTCATTCCAATCGGAACGCCCAGTACAAGCGAGCCGCTGATGCCCATATAAATGATGCCAATCGCCCGCCCCCTGTACGAAGGAGGGACAAGCCGGGAAGCGAGCGAGATGGACAGGACGATAATGAGGGCTCCGCTCATGGCGGACAATGCGCGAGCGGATAAAATCAGGGCGTAATTGGAGCCGAAGGCAACCAGCACGTTGGACAAGAGGAATACGCTTAAACTGGCAAGATATAACGTTTTTCGTTCCATCTTGGCGGTCAGGTTCATGAGGATTGGAGCCGATAAGGCAAACGCGATGGAATACATGGTAATAAACTGACCTGTGGCACTGACGGAAATGTGCAGATCCGTCGCAATCAACTCCAGTATGCCTCCTACGATAAGCTCGACTGTACCCACAACAAAGGTGACAGCGGCCATCAAGACAATGCGGAAATTCAAATAGACTCATCCTTTACATATATCGATTGTGATCTTTTTAAAATATTCAAGAAATTGCCAAGTGGATATTTACAATTTCGTTCTACTGGAGTAAAACGTCTTGGCAATGGAGGGCTAGCTATGCCTATTCCTTACTGGCTGAAAGGTTAGAAGCTGAATGCGGCATCACACCAACCGATTTAATGGATCTATTGTTGAAAACAATGATGATGATTGGAGTTTTGGACAGGGGAGGCGCAATTTTTGACCGGTAAGTTAAGCTGATTCAACGAATGAACAATTAAAACTAAATTCGCAGGAGTGAAAAAAAATTTAGTAGCAATTCCGAGTAAACTGATGTAAAATGACAGAAATAAATTTTCCGGAGCTGCCGTAGTGCACAGAAGTTTAGGAAGGGTTGGGCATCATGATTACTTTATCCAATATTCAAGTTACCTTTGAAACTGGGTCACAATCGGTTACAGCCGTTCAGGATATCAGTCTGCAGGTTGACGCGGGAGACGTATACGGCATTGTCGGCTACAGTGGGGCCGGGAAGAGCACGCTGGTTCGTGTGATTAATCTGCTGCAGCGGCCTACGGCGGGAAGTGTAGTAGTAAATGGGCAGGATTTGCTGGCCTTGCAACCTAAGGATTTGCGCTTGGCCAGGAAGCGGATCGGGATGATCTTTCAGCATTTTCATCTGATGAACTCCAGAACAATCTATGACAATGTGGACTTTCCCTTGAAGAGTTCCAAGCTCTCCAAGCGTGAAAGGGACCGGAAGGTTAAACAATTGCTAGAGCTGGTAGGCTTATCGGATAAACTGAATGCTTATCCTTCACAATTGTCAGGGGGGCAGAAGCAAAGGGTAGCTATAGCCAGAGCGCTGGCGAATGATCCGGAAATATTGCTGTGCGATGAAGCGACTAGTGCCTTGGACCCGAAGACGACGCTATCCATTCTGGAATTGCTGAAGAAATTAAAGCAAACGCTGGGGCTGACGATTGTCATTATTACGCATGAAATGCAGGTCGTGAAAGAGATCTGTAATAAGGTTGCCGTCATGGAAGCCGGACGGATTATCGAGCAGGGCGATATCGTCTCGATCTTTAGCCGCCCGCAAAATACGTTGACCCGTGATTTCATTAATACGGCCACTCATATCGAGCAGATGCTGGACAAGCTCACGTTGCATCCTTCACTCCTTCATCTGAAGGATAACGATATGCTGTGCAAGATTTCTTATATCGGCGATAGTACAAGTGAACCGGTTATTTCCGAGCTTACTGCCCGTTACCGGGTTAAGACGAATATTCTGTTCGCGAATGTGGAGATTTTACAGCAGACGCCTATTGGCAATCTGATCGTAGTTATGTCTGGCTCTACCAGTGATCTGGAGGAAGCTTTGCGATACTTGCAGTCGGCTCGGGTAGACGTTGAAGTTATCAATTCCCGGTTTCTTCGGAATAGTAAGGTGGGTGATCCAGCATGAATGAGTTTTTTACGAAATATTTCCCTAACATCTGGAATTTAAGAGAGGACATCCTGCTAAGCACCTATGAGACGATTTATATGGTGGTCGTTACCTCGTTATTTTCCGTGTTATTTGGAATATTGTTTGGCGTCACCCTGGTTGTGGTGGACAGGGGAGGTATTTTGGAGAACAGGCTGGTTTATAGTGTCTTGGAGAAGCTCATTAACTTGTTCAGATCCATTCCATTCATCATTCTTATCGCTGTTGTCGTGCCGCTTACCCGTCTTATTACGGGCACATCGATCGGCATGAATGCGGCGATTGTGCCCCTGGTCATCGGCATCGTGCCTTTCTATGCCCGGCAAATACAGAATGCGTTAGTAGAAGTTGATTCCGGGATTATTGAAGCAGCTCAGTCTATGGGGTCGGGACCGGTTGAGATTATTTTCCGCGTGTATCTGAAAGAAGGCTTGTCTGCGATTATCAGGGCCTCCTCGGTGACGATCATTAACCTGATTGGACTGACCACGATGGCTGGGGCCATCGGCTCGGGCGGCTTGGGCAGCCTGGCAATCAATAAGGGGTACAACCGATTTCAGACGGATATTACACTTGTGGCTACGATTCTGATCTTGATTCTGGTGTTTGTGTGCCAATTCATCGGGGATTATTTCACCAAGAAGACGACGCATTGACACCTCGGGTTATTACTACGGTTTGTGCAGTATACTGCCTCTAGCCTCTGGGCAGGTACTGGTTAAATATACAACATTATAAAAAGGACTGAAGAACAATGGCAAAAGTAGAAAGCTTCCAATTGGACCACACAATCGTAAAGGCTCCTTATGTCAGGGCGGCAGGGCTTGAGCATGACGAAAAAGGCAGCACTGTGCAAAAATATGATCTTCGCTTCCTGCAGCCGAATAAAGACGCGATTCCGACGGCAGCACTTCATACCCTTGAGCATCTGCTCGCTACCTATATGAGAGACGAGATTCAAGGCATCATCGATATTTCTCCGATGGGATGCAGAACGGGATATTATCTGATTCTCTGGAATGAGCATGATCCCGAAGAGATCGCATCCGCCTTGGAAAGAACGCTGAAGCGCGTGCTGGAAACAACCGAGGTTCCGGCTGTCTCCGCGCTGGAATGCGGTAATTACAAGGATCATTCCCTGTTCTCTGCTCAAGAATACGCGAAGATCGTATTGCAAGCCGGAATCAGCAGAGATCCTTTTGAAAGAGTATTGTAATAGCCATGATTACTTTGGATTTATCGCTTCAAACGGCGGTTGTAACCGGGGGCAATTCAGGCATTGGACAAGGCATCGTACAAATTCTACTGCAGAGTGGGGCCAGGGTCATTTCTGCCGATCTCGCTCATGAAGGGGATTATAAAGAAGTTAACG
Source organism: Paenibacillus macerans (assembly GCF_023715465.1). GTDB lineage: Bacteria > Bacillota > Bacilli > Paenibacillales > Paenibacillaceae > Fontibacillus > Fontibacillus macerans_A. The sequence goes on along the minus strand of NZ_JAMBOE010000003.1, from coordinate 434,849 downwards.
GGCAGTTGTTTGAGTCCAGATTGGATTTGTCCCGATCAGAGGATATCTATCGCTGGTCAAATATTGTGTTGGAACAGGCGGGGGTTCCGGATATCGTTGTGAATTGCGCTGGCATTTCCACGATGGATTACGTGATTGACAGCAAGCTGGAGGATTGGGAGAAGGTATTCTCCATTAATTCTACGGGGTTATACCTGGTATCGAAAGTATTTGCGAAAGCGATGGTCGATGCCGGAAAGCCGGGCAGAATTATCCAAATGGCTTCGCAGGCCGGCAAGAACGGCTATCGGGCTATGGGCGGATATTGCGCATCGAAGCATGCGGTTCTTGGATTGACCAAGGTGATGGCGATTGAGCTGGCACGGCATAACATACTCGTCAATGCGATATGTCCGGGTATTGTGGAGACGCCGATGAAGCATCGGGAGCGTGCCGAAGGCGGATTAATCCGCGGCATGACGGCCGAGGAGATCTATGCGGAGGACTGTTCCCAAATTCCGCTGGGCAGAACGGCCGAGGTCAGGGATGTTGCCAACGTCGCTCTGTTTTTGGCCAGTCCATTGTCTTCGTATATGACAGGCCAAGCCATCAATGTAACTGGCGGTATGACCATGCATTAGGAGAAAAATTGCATCCAGATAAAAAGGGGAGAAGATCATATGGGTAAAAGTAAACTATGGGGCGGACTAGCACTCGGATTGGTATTGATACTGGCGACTGCGGGCTGCGGCGGCAAATCATCGGGCGATGGCGAGAAGATTGTCATTGGTTCGCAGGGCTCCGATGCTCAGATTTGGAAGCATATCGCGCAATCACAGGCGGCCAAGGATGCCAAGCTTAATATTGAAGTCAAGGAGATCAATGGCGGCGTAGAGTTGAATAACGCTACCAATGAAGGCGAAGTCGATGTGAATGCTTTTCAATCCTGGGCTTATCTCGTCAACTATAATAAAGAAAGCAATGCCAACCTGGTAGCAACAGCGACCACGTATCTTGAGCCGATGGGCATCTATTCACAGAAGATCAAGGATATTAAGGAGGTTCCGGACGGCGCCCTCGTCGCCCTGGCAGATAACCCGGCCAATACGGCCAGAGGCTTAAGCCTGCTGCAGACTGCCGGATTGATCAAATTGAAGGATGATTTTAATTTGGGGACAGGTACGGTTAACGATATTGTCGATAATCCTAAAAATCTGAAGTTCAAGCTGATCGACGATACGACCGGCCCGCGGGTGATTCAAGACGTCGATCTGGTACTGATCGGCAATACGATTGCTATGGAAGGCGGATTGAATGTTCTGAAGGACTCCTTGTTCCATGAGGAAGTTTCCGTAGATACGAAGAATAGCATCAATGTGCTGGCGACTACTTCCGAAAAGCAAAATGATCCAGGCATTTTGAAATTAGGTGAGTTGTATCACAACGAGGATACGCAGAAATATATTGAGCAGGAGTTCGGCGGCACAAAGGTGCCTGTAGATAAGCCGATCTCTTATCTGCAAGAATAGAGAGGCTCCATGCGGATTGCTATAATTACGGCGATGGAGGAGGAGATAACTCCTTTTCGCAGTCAGGCACAAATTACGGCCAGGACCCAAGTAGGCAAGGTTATCATTGAGGAAGCTGTGTATCGGGGCCAATCCCTAATCCTCGTAGAAAGCGGCATCGGCAAGGTCAATGCAGCCGTCGCAACCACGCTGTTGATCGAACGGTATCAGCCGGATTTGATCCTAAATTCCGGATCGGCTGGCGCATTTGGCGCAGGATTGAGCGTTGGCAATGTCGTTGTCGCAACGCAGTACATTTATGGCGATGTTGATGCGACTTGCTTCGGTTATGAACCCGGTCAGGTTCCGCAAATGCCAGCCAGCTACGATCTGGATGCTGCCTTGCTGGATCAGGCGAGGAGAGTAGCGGCAGCGGCAGAACTCCAGTATTCTCTCGATTTCGGATTAGTACTGACTCTGGATTCATTCATGAGTGAGCCGGAGCGGGTAGAAAGGATCAAATCAACCTTCCCCGCCGCCAAGGTATCGGATATGGAAGGGCTGGGCATAGTGCAGGCCGCTGCGCAATATGGAATACCGGTATTAGCCGTAAAAGCGGTATCGGATATCGCCGGACAGGGCGGTGTGACGGCTAACAGCTTCGATGATAATTTGGATGCCGTTGCCGCTCATGCCGCACACTTTACGGATCTGCTAATTCAGCAGCTTCAGTCGGGTCTATCAAAAAGTATAACATTTTTGGGTAGGGACTCGTCCCGCTTAACCTGACCTTCGGCGAAAGCTATTGATACAGAGTAGGGAAATAATCAAATCGTGGCTAATGTGAAGAAACTACAGTAAATGAATCCATTTTGAGAATGAAAAAGAGCGAGTGTGAGTGGTCGGATTTCCACTAATGCTCGCTTTTTCTTTTTTTAACATTTGGCGACGAGCCACGTTTTTCTTGATTCCACGTTTTTATCTCCTTCGAACTGCTCCTCTTCTTGACGGCTTGGGTTCGCGGCAAGCTGGGGGCTTGGAAAACCAGCGTCTCCTTTTGGCCACAAAAAAATAGCCTGGGGAAAGCATATTCTGTCTGTACTTTGATCATGTCCTTTTTCTGGATCACCATGTCGTTCTGGAATATGATGTATATAAAGGAGGCTTAGGCAATGGAGAAATATGTACTGAATTTCTTCGAGATCGACAAGTCCCATTTACCTGAAGTGGGCGGTAAAGGGGCCAATCTTGGTGAGATGACAAAAGCTGGCATGCCTGTTCCTCAAGGTTTTTGTGTTACAACGACTGCTTACCGCACGTTCATTCAAACAAGCGAATCGATAGTTCAGCTATTCACTCAATTAGACCATATCAAACATGACGATTTAGAACGAATCCGTGTATATGGGCAACAGATTCGAGATCATCTTATTTCGTTAAGGATGCCTGAAGACATTCATTCCGCGATTTTGAAGGCGTGGAAAGCACAAGGCCAGAATAAGGCTTATGCTGTTCGCTCCAGTGCAACCGCGGAGGACCTGCCAACAGCATCGTTTGCAGGACAGCAGGATACATATTTGAATATCTGCGGTTTAGAGTCGCTTCTTGGAGCCATTCAACGATGCTGGGCCTCCTTATTTACCGACAGGGCCATCTCATATCGGGCAAAAAATGGTTTCGACCACCGAAATGTATTTCTATCCGTGGTGGTTCAAGAGATGGTCTTCCCGGGAGTTGCAGGAATTATGTTTACTGCGGACCCGATAACGGGGCAACGAAACACAGTATCCATCGATGCAAGTTTCGGACTAGGCGAAGCCTTAGTTTCTGGTTTAGTCACAGCGGATTTATATCAGGTTCGATTTGGAAAAATTACCAAGAAGCAAATTTCAAAAAAGGAGATCGCAATCTACGGTGTTCCAGAAGGGGGAACCGTCACAAAACAGCTCCCGCTCGAACAGCAACAACAGCAGGCTTTACCTGATCAGAGGATTATTGAGCTTGCAGCGATTGGCCAGCGCATTGAAACGCATTATGGGTTAGAGCAAGACATTGAATGGGGTTATGCAGAAGGCAAATTTTATATTCTGCAAAGCCGGCCGATTACATCGTTGTACCCTGTACCACAAGTGTCCGACAACCATTTTCATGTGTTCGTTAATTTTGGTTACATTCAAGTGATGACTGATCCGATGAAACCGCTCGCTATGTCGCTTATGAGCAATATTACTGGATTTTTAAAGAAAAGTCCGGATTCCCATGCCTTTCAATTTCTACGTGAGGCAGGCGGGCGAGCGTTTGCTGATTTCACGGGACCCTTGTCCATTAAGCCTGTCCGTAACCGGCTATTGAAAGTATTTGGTGGTATGGATGAGTTGTTAGCCGCGGCTCTAAACGAAGTTACTAAGCGCGATGCCTTCCAGCAAGTTTCTGTACCGAAAAAGACGGTCATGCAAGTTGGGAGGAAAATGGTGCCGATCCTTATCCCTGCTGCATTAAAAGTATTCAACAATTTGAGGTTCAAAAATCCAAATCATGCGGCTAAAGCTGCGAACGACCTAATTGAAAAGATTGTTGCACATACCGAGAAAGAAATATTCGGAACGTCCGGGTCGGAGCGAATTCGTCTGGTTCGACACAGCATGGGACGTATGTTGCCTGATGTGCTCTCTAAAGTTGCCGTATACTGGATTGCGGGTATCCTGACCTCTGGCCGTCTCAAGAAAATGCTGGACAAACAGTTCGGTGAAATCAGGCGTGTTGCCCTGTTGAACAAATTGAACAAATCATTACCCGGCAATGTCACGGCGGAGATGGGTTTGTCGCTAGGCGATCTCGCCGATGTTGCGCGGTTGTATCCCGAAGTAACTCAGCATCTGCAGCGTGCTAGCGATAGCAGATTTTATGACGAGCTTGCAAACATTACCGGAGGGATGGAGTTTCGTCATGCATTGGATTGCTTTTTACAACAATATGGCATGCGGGCTGTTGGTGAAATCGATATTACGAAACCCCGATGGATTGAAGAACCGATCCTCCTTGTTCCTAGCATCTTAAGTAACATCCGGACTTCTTCCGCTGGGGAACATAGGAAGAAATTTAAGCAAGGCGAGCTCGAAGCCGTGGAGGCGGTTCAAGAAATTACAGCGCAGTACCCTCCTCAGGAGAGAAGGACGGTGTCTCGTCTAATTCAACAATATCGTACGTTAATGGGGATGCGGGAGCACCATAAATTTGTACTTGTAATAGTGATGTACATTTATAAACGAGCGATTCTTGAGGAAGCGCGAGCTCTTGTCAGAAAAGGTGCAATACGGCGTGAAGAGGATGTTTTTTATTTTACGCTTGAGGAGATTATTGAATTAATTGAAAATCGATTTACTGGAAATGTCCAAGAAATTGTTAAAGCTAGGGAAAAACAGTATGAGCATAACTTAAAGCTCAAATCTCCTCGCGTAATGACTAGCGAAGGAGAAATCATAACTGGGAAATTGCGCGAAGGCAATGCTCCGGCAGGGGCAATTATTGGCACACCGGTTTCAGCGGGCGTAGTGGAAGGTATCGCAAGGGTTGTTCTTAAACCAGAGGAAGCGAAGCTTCAACCTGGAGAAATATTAGTCGCCCCCTACACAGACCCGGGGTGGACACCATTATTTATTTCCGCTGTCGGGCTCATTACGGAAGTAGGCGGCATGATGACGCATGGTTCTGTCGTTGCCCGCGAATATGGGATACCTGCAGTTGTCGGTATCGAAAAAGCGACAGAAATCATCAAAGATGGATCTTATGTTCGTGTAGATGGGACAAATGGATTTGTGCAAGTGCTTAATGGCGGTAAGCAGGATCACCCATAGAAGTTGCATAAAACAAGCCGGAATTCCTTGGTGTACGGAAATTCCGGCTTGTTTGAATAAATCTTCGCTTAGCGTATGTTTTTCGCTTTTTGTTGGAGATCCCCCTATTATATCACCTATCATTTCTTCCGGCTGCTCGATTGATAACTCAATGCGCTCTATTTTCGTACGGAATACAGCGTCTAATATGCAATTATGATAGATTATATGATAGAACTCTGATACTATTTTAGTACATAAAATAATATTGCTGAAAGTAGGTCCATGGAAATGAAGCAAAGGCATCATCTGTTCAGACTTATTGTGTTTACCGTAATGGCGCTGGCCTTGGTTTTTACAGCCGGAGCAGATTTTACGGCGGCGGCCTCCTCAACGGAGAACAAAGCCAATAAAATGGTGGCGTTAACCTTTGATGATGGACCGGACAAAAAATATACCGATAAGGTGCTTGATATTTTGAAGGAACACAAAGTGAAGGGCACGTTTTTTGTAATAGGAGACAGGGTTAAGCAGTATCCCGATGTTATGAAACGCATCGTACAAGAAGGTCATGCTTTGGGCAATCATTCGTGGAGTCACTCTGAACTAACTAAGCTAAGCAAAGAGAAGGCTCGCCAAGAAATCGTAAAAACGGATAATGCGATTCGTGAGATTACCGGCGTTGCACCGACCATGATGCGCCCTCCCTATGGGGCGACATCAGCTCGGGTGAAGGGAGAAATTAAGGCGTTGGGACATGCTGAGGCGCTGTGGAATATAGATACCCGGGACTGGGCCACGGACAGCTCTGTTGCCGATATTCTCAAAGCTGTGAAGTCTAACTCCAGTAACAAGATCACCGTGCTGATGCATTCCGGGGGAGGAAAACGGGATAAGACGGTCAAGGCGCTTCCCCAAATTATTGATTACTACCGGTCGAAAGGCTACGCTTTTGTTACGATGGCCGAACTTAACGGTTTGCCTGACAATCTGGGGGGGTCCAAAACTTCCAGCGGCTCTACAGACGCCGCCGACGCCGCAAATTCACAGGCTTCGCAGGATACCGGCAAAATAGCTACGGTTACTGTCGACAGTTTAAACCTTAGAAACGGCGGAGGCTTGCAATATGAGGTTATCGCCAAAATCCCTGAGGGCTCGCAAGTCACCCTTTTAGCCAATGAAGGGGATTGGTTTCGTGTCAAACTGTCGGATGGGCAGACGGGTTGGGCAAACGCCGGCTATTTAAGCGTCAAGTCGGATGCTTCTGGCGATACGCCTCAACTTGATGAGGCGAGTAGCGCTACCCAGCGCAACATCCGTTTGATATACAATGGCTCGGAAGTTAATTTTCCGGATGCAAAACCGTATATGGATGCAAACAGCAGAGTACAGGTGCCCGTCAGGTTTATGGCAGAATCTCTGAGCTTTTACGTGAAATGGGAGGGAAGCGGGACTCAAAAAACGCTTATTTTATCCAAAGGCGATGTGAATGTCGATTTGAAAATCGGAGATAACTCAGCTGTTGTCAACGGGACGCCAATAAGTATGGATACTAGCGCGATGATACTTCAGGGAAGAACCTATGTCCCTTTACGATTTTTGAGTGAACTCGCCGGAATGGATATTACGTGGAGCTCCGCCGACGATACCGTTACACTATCTTACAAGAAGCCGGTAGAAGACATCTCCAAACCGCCAGAAGACATCGTCAAACCGGCAGAAGATCACGCCGCACCGCTAGAAGACAACGCCGTACCGCCAGAAGACAATGCCGAGGAATGGACCGCGCCCGGCGATACTTACATATTGTCCGCTCCAAGGGCTACTGTCGAGCAAGCCAAAGCATGGGCAAGAGCCAAGGGAGCGACGGACGTATTCATAGATCTAGCGGATATTGTCTGGGAGGAGGCACTCATAGCGGGCGTTGATCCGGTTGTGGTGTACTGCCAGGCTGCAAAGGAAACGGGCTTTGGAAAATTTGGCGGCTTATTGGATGAAACGTTTAATAATCCGGCCGGCTTAAAAACGCAGGTAGGTGGCTCCGACACGGATCATCTGGCACATCAGCGCTTTTTCAGTTGGCAGGAAGGGGTTCAGGCGCAGATTGATCATTTGGCCCTGTACGCAGGCGCTCCAGGCTATCCTAAAGCGTATACACCCGATCCAAGGCACTTTCCAGGCTTGTTGGGGCAGGTCGTTACGGTGGAAGCATTAGGCGGATCATGGGCGACCAGCCCCACTTATGGCATCGAAATTGTTGGGATGATGACGGAATTGGAAACGACGGCAAGCAACTTCTAAGAGATCGTCTCACCGGCCTGAATCGCGACGCGAAAACAACGAATGTCTTTGATTAGTACACCGATAAATTTAAACCCATGGCTGAATTTTGTAGTCATGGGTTTTTATATTAATAATTATAAACTCATCGGCTTAGCCGTTAAAATAAACCATTGATTAAGCCAGTGTTCTTGTTCGAAAACTCTCTTCCATTTGAATGAGGTGGCTGTCTATAGCGTTCGTGTCTTGCTCATTATAAAATCAATTTGCTCTTCATCCCCCATATAAAAAGAGTGAGCCCCGATTTGAACGAAACCCATTTTTTTATAAAAATCAATGGCATTTTCATTCTTTTCCCAAACTCCCAGCCAGACCGTCTTTTTGGCTTGGCTTATGGCGATTTCCATCGCTTTGTTGAATAGATCTTTTCCCAGCCCTTTTCTTTGAAATTTGTTTCTTATATAAATCCGCTCAATTTCGAGTGACTCATCACCCATTTTTTCGGATTGGGCGTCATTCATATTTACCTTTAAATATCCGGCGGGTTCTTCATTAAACCAGATGAAATAGAATTCCGAAAAGCTATTGGACAGTTCCTTTTCCAACTGTTCTGCGTTAAATGCTTTTTCCAAATAGAATTGCATATTTTCGGGTGAATTTTGATCCTTAAATGTGTCGTTGAAGGTTTCAATGCTTATTTCTTGGAGTACTTGTAAATCTTCACGGCGGCATTTTTTTATTTTTACGGTCATTTTAATATAGCTCCTTTGTATAAATGCGTGATTAACAACCTCTATAAGATCAGTAATTTCTCTTGTGTCCCTTTTTTACTGATTCCCAGTCGCTTTCGATATTTTTTCTGACTCTTTGAAGCAGATGAAAAATGGTTTCCGCTTCTTTTTCGGAAAATCCCGCCAATGCGACACGATTCGAATGATCGTTTTCTCTTTTTATAAAAGGAAATACATTGTTCCCTTTTTCAGTGGGAAAGAGCTTTTTTATTTTTTTATTATGTTCATCATCTTTTTTTTCAATAAAGCCATTCATTTCAAGTCTCTGTATGGCGCGAGCGGCGGTTGTTCGGTCCACTTTAATCATCTCGGCCAACTTTTCCTGAATGATGCCCGGGTTTTCGCATATGCGGACAAGGTACAAATACTGCCCTTTTGTGAGGTTATATTCTTTAAATTCGATATTGCTGATAGAATCCAATGCCCTGGCGATGATTCCAATTTCACGAAGGATTTCCTTCATAATTAACTCCTTAATATATATTTTGTTGTAAATGCAATAAAATAGGTCGGCCTAATAATCAGTGCTTGACAGTCAAGCCAGAAATGCGGAAGGGCGTTGAAAGCTTGAGACAGGGAGGACTAGGGGGGGCCGGATCAACATCCGCTATCCTGGCGCTTTGCACGATTATCCCATTTGATCAGGTGGCAGAGAAGAAGAACAATTCAAGAGAAGCAGTAAGGTTTGGGAGGAGCAGACAGGTTCGAGATCATTAGACAGGTTTATGTGAAAGAGCCCCCCTTGCCCCTAAACGAAAGGTATAAATTTCAAAAAGGCCCGCCAGAATCAAATACACCCAGTTCATATTTCGCTTGCCTCCTCTTTCTTGTCCTTACTAAGCACTTTCAGTCCGATCACACCAATGAGCAGCAGTCCGATCAAAGCGATTTTCGCAACACTTAAGTCTGCATTAAACAATAGGATTTCAGCTACTACAGTCCCTGTCGTCCCCAGGCCAACAAATACAGCGTATACCGTTCCAACCGGTAATGAACGAGCCGCCTTGATCATCAAATAAAAGCTGATGTAAATAGCGATCAGTGTACCGCCCCATTCCCAAAAGTTATCGGCATGCTTCATCCCAATAACCCAAGCGACCTCGAATATAGCCGCAACAATGACGGAAATCCATGTTTTGTTCATAACCCGTTCCTCCTTAAACACTTTTTAAATTTTTACCACAAAAAAATAAAAAGCCTGGAAAATAAACCGCAAAATGCGTTTATCTCCCAGGCTTTTATCCCTCCGTGTCACAGCCGCTTGGCTGTGCGTTTTCTCTCGGACCAGACCAGTCTTGCAACTGCGGAACCCTAGAAAACTTGTTTATTCAGTTATTGGCTCAGATCATACTAACACACGATGTAACGTAAGTCAATTTGATCATGCTATTTTTTGAATGGTGTACTATCCCGCGAAAATCAATTATGATACAAGACAAAAATATAATTTGGAGGAAGACCGAATGGCTAAGGACCATTTGATGAGGCACCGGTGGAAATCAACGATTATGTTCCAAATGATAATGGGGTTCTCGGTCATCTTGTTGGCGATCATCTTCATGATCAGCTTCTTCTCATACCGTTACTCATCTGATGTGGTTCTGGAGAAATCGACGGATTACTTGTTGGAGTCCGTTATTCAAATGAGTGAAAAGCTGGATACGATGCTGGGTGAGTATGATAGGTTGTCGCTGCGGATTGCATTTAATTCCGCCACACAATCTTATCTGAAGAGCTCGTATTCAGAAACGACGAGCCATAGGCCAGGGGTATATGCTTTAGAAAAGGTGATTACGCATGAGCAGGGTTACTTACCGAATGATCTCTTTATCGATATGATGGACAATCAAGGGGATTTTATTTTTTCTCTACCTGCTGAGAGCGGTAATATCGTGCAAAAAGAATGGTTTCAAAAAGTTTTGTCAATAAAGGCAAGATGCTTTGGACAATGAAAGGGCTGGCAGATCTCGATGGAGTGATGGATCGGAATGAAATCAGAGGCGGTCTACTAGGGGCTAGGGAAATTTTGGATTATTATTCTACCAGAAGGATAGGCATATTATTCCTGGTCATTCCTATGCAGGCTATGGATTCAATTATCGGGGATTCAATGATCAACTCCAAGGATAAGGTTCAGGTAATCGATCAATTTGGCACCATTGCGTATTCCAGCAAGTTCGAAGAAATTGGCACCCGTGTGGACAACAGCCTGTTCAAAAGTATTTATTCAAGAAGCAAAGACGGGACTATCGAAAAAAAGATGATAGACGGGAAACAAATGTATATTTCATCGTTTACTTCGAGTTACAGCAAATGGACGGCGGTACGATATATTGATATTCATGAGAATCTGAGTGATTTGATTCATATGCAGCGAAGCATATTGACGATCGGGGGCGCCGGTATTTTAGCATCTCTTGTCTTTATTTATTTTTATTCCTACACGCTGTCATTACCTATTCGCCATTTGGCATCAAGGCTGGCCAATATCAAAAGAGGGAAACTAATTCCTTATCGCGGTAATATGAAGAGCAGGGAGGTCGCCGTTCTTTATTCAAGCTATAACGCGATGATCGAGGATCTGGACAAGACGATTAAGGATTTGTCCTACCGGCAGGTCCGGGAGAGCGAGGCCCGGCTGTTGGCGCTCAAGGCGCAATTTCAACCGCACTTCCTGTACAACACGCTGAATACGATTTATTTTTATGCGGTCAAAGAAAAACAGAATATCTTGTCCCGCATGGTATTGTCATTAAGCGAGCTATTAAGATACAGCATTCAACCCGGATCGGAGTTTGTCAGGTTAAGGGACGATTTGGAGCAATTGAACCGGTTTATTGAACTTCAGCATTACCGGTATGAGGACAAGCTGAACGTGGAGATCGAAGTGGAGGAGGAACTTTTTGATTATCCGGTAATGAAGCTTCTTTTACAGCCGATTGTGGAAAATGCGATTACTCATGGACTGGAGAAAATGAAGAACAAGCAATGGTTGATTCGTATTCAAATTGTGAAAATGGACAATCGGCTTTGCTTTACCATTGAGGATAACGGCAAAGGAATGAGTGTAAATGAAATGAAAACGGCTTTGGAGTTTCAGAGCATCCCGGATACTGAAAAAACAATGCAATCCGGTGTCGGCCTGCCGAACCTGCAGCACCGAATCAAGTTGATCTACGGCGAGCCTTATGGATTGGAATTAAGTGCAAGCGCTTTAGGAGGATTAAAGGTACAACTGGAAATTCCGATCCGTACGGAAGAAAGGGCGGGGAAATTTGATGCTGAAAATTATGCTGGTGGACGATGAACCGTTTATTTTGCGCACATTGAGTCAAATGATTGAAGACGCTAAAGACAACTGGAAGATTGTAGCGGCCGTAGAGGATGGAGAGGAGGCGATTGAAGTCTTAAGCCGGGAGCGTATCGATCTGATCGTTTCGGATATTCGGATGCCGGCCGTAGACGGGATGGAACTCGTGAAGTGTTGCGATCTTTACTATCCGGACGTCAAAGTGATTTTATTGACGGGATATAAGGATTTCGAATATACGCAGCAAGCCATAAAGTCGGGAGTGGCGGATTATATTCTGAAACCGGGTTCACTGGATACCATTTTCGAATCTATAGAACGGGTGGAGAAGAAAAAGATCGAGGAGAGAAACCGGATTCAATTGCAGCAGCAGAGAGAGAGGGGCATTCTCGAAAAAAGGCTGGATGATCTGTTGTTTGATATCCCTCTTCCCCACTATGACAACGCTTTATTTCCCGCATTTCAGGAAATCCGGGTTGTCTCCTGCGGCTTTGTTAAGGGAGGGCTTTCTTCAGGGTGGAAAGAGACCACGGCATTTCATGCTGTAAAAAACCTGGCGGAGGAATGGTTTGCGGGTAAAGGCGTTGCGTACGGTATGCTGCAGGATCATCATATCGTGTTTGTCGTATTTATTACGAATGCTTCCGGCGCCCAATCGATTCAGGATTTTAAAAAATGGATTTCTTCGTTGCAAAGAGAAATTACGAATCTTCTAAAAATCGGCACTTTAATGGGTATTGGAACGGTATGCGCCGATTTGGAGAACTTGAGCGGCAGATATAGGGAAAGTCTGTTGGCTCTTGAATCCTTGAAGGATAGCGAAGATATGACCAACGTAAGCTACGATGAGCTGAAACTTGAACATGAGGTTGCCTCCGATTTGATTGAAAAGCAGTTTGTGTTGAAAAAGAATGGGAGAGTGATCGGCATGGTGATCGAACAGATGATCAACAGGCTCGGCGAGCCGCTAACACTGAAAATGCTGGCGGACGAGGTGTACCTACATCCGACCTATCTGGGACGCATTTTCAAAGAAACTACAGGACAGAGCTTTTCCAAGCATTTAATGAGCCTGAGAATAGAGAAAGCCAAAAAGCTTTTGGCTAATCCTACGCTTAAAGTTTACGAAGTTTGTGAACAGATCGGTTATAGTGATCCCGCCCATTTTACGCATGTTTTCAAAAAAATCGTTGGTGTAACCCCATACGAGTATAAGTCAAATGCCTGAAACCGCATAAGCGGTTGCAAATACACAAAATATATCATTTTCGCCTCCTATGTTTAGAAAACGCTTTATACGAAAATGTAAGTGTAGCAAGTAAATCACAAAATGCGAGTTCAAAAAGTCGGCTTTTTAGCACCGAGAAGGTTGGATGAAGCTAGGGACTGAGTAGCGGAGCGTAGACAGATCTACGTAAGCAACGGAAGGCCCGGCTGAATTCAAGATTCGACGTCGAGGGCGCTTCCTGACCTGATTCGTGATCAAAAGACGACTTTTTGAACAACCTCTAAAGGGAGTTGAAAATGTGAAAAGAACATCATTGATTATCCTCATCTTGTCGCTAATGGGATCCTTATTGGCGGCATGCGGCGGCGAAAAACAGGGGGCGGGAGCAAATAACGAAGGACAGGGCGGCACGGGCAACAACCCGGGAAAAAAAATAACCGTCAGCTTTTGGGCGGTTTCGGCGGATGAACCTGTATTTAGAGCATTGGCCGACCAATTTACCGAACAAAATCCGAGTATCGAAATTAAAATTACCGGCCATGCCAGCGATCCGCATAAGGAAGCGCTTAAGGTAGCAGCTGCATCGGGGACTTTGCCCGATATGTGGTTCAACTGGGGCGGGACATTAGGCTCCTATTTTCCGGAGAACGGATTCTCCTATGACTTTACGCAACACGCGGAAGATAACCAGTGGAAGGATAAATATTTGAGCTCTTCCCTTGAACTGGCGAAACTTGGAGGACAAATGTCCGGCGTTCCGTGGAAAGTCTCATCCTTGGGGTTCTACTACAGAAAAGATATATTCGAGAAGTATAACCTTACCCCGCCAAAAACTTTTGCAGAATTCGAACAAGTGTTGGCGGCACTTAAAGATAACGGAATTACGCCAATTACTACAGGCGGCAAGGGCGGCTGGCATCCGATGAGAATCATGGAAGGTCTGATCGAGCATTACGCTGGAGCGGAGGGGCATGATCGGCTGGTGGCCTTGGAAGAATCCTGGGAGAATAACAAACCGATTATCGATGCCTATGCCAAATGGAAGGAATGGAGCGATAAGGGATATTTCCCCAAAGGTTTCCTAACCCTAGATCCGCTGGAGGCCAAGTTTCCTTTGTTTAAAGGCGAAGCAGCCATGATCATGGACAGCCCGGGCTTTAACAAATTGTTAATCGACGATCAGCAAGACCCAAATTTGTATGGTTTTTTCCCTATGCCGACAGATACGAACCGCATCTCAAGTTATATCGTAATGCTGCAGGTAAATAAAAATTCGGCTAAAGTGGTACAGGACGCTGCCATTGCGTTCGCGGAGTTTATCACCGCTCCGGAAGTGATTGAGAAAAACCTGGACATTGTAGGCTTCCCCCAAGCGCGAATCGGCAGCCCGATTTCCGAAAAAATGCCGATTGGTTCGACTGTTGTGGATGCTATGAACAATAACGGAGCGTTTTTAATCACGGATCAGGCCTTGCCTCAAGAGGTTTTGCAAAAATTTTTCCAGGCTCAGGACGATGTAAGCCTGAACCGATTAACTCCGGAGCAAGCGGCGGCCTTTATGCAAGAAGGCATAAATAACTATAAAGGAAGAAATTGATCGAATGAATAACAGAATCGCTAAACCCGTTCTGTATCTGCTTCCGGCTTTACTAATACTATGTGTTACTATAGCTATTCCTTCTTTCTACTCTTTGTATCTTAGCTTTTTTAGCTGGAATGGAGTATCACCAAATAAAATGTTTGTTGGGATTCAGAATTATTATGATTTATTTGCAATGGATCCCGTGTTTACGATCGCGCTAAAAAATACCGTTTTTTGGGTTTGCGCTTCACTGATCTTTACAACAGTCGCCAGTTTATTTCTGGCTCTATTGTTAAACAAATCTTTTTTTGGCAGGGTTTTGTTCAGAGGTATATTCTATTCCCCGTATATTTTGTCGGGCATTGTGGTTTCCTTAATGTGGTCATGGCTTTATCATCCCAGCATGGGTTTGTTTAATGACGTACTGGAAAGTTTCGGTCTGGAACCGCTAGACTGGCTTGCCGATCCGTCCATGGCTTTAGGTTCCGTATTTGTCGCTTCGTTGTGGCATTCCGTAGGGTCGCCCATGGTGCTGTTCATGGCCGGATTGCAGGCGATTCCGCAGGACCCTTATGAAGCGGCGAAAGTGGAGGGGGCCAATTCATTTCAAACCTTTATCTATGTAACGATTCCGTTATTGCGGGAAACGTTCATCGTGGTGATAGCTACCACTTTGATCGGGGCGATGAAAGTATTCGATATCATCTATGCGATGACTGGCGGTGGCCCGGCCCAGAAAACGCAGGTGCTTGCCTCATGGATGTATTCCCATACGTTCCAATTCAACAATTTTGGCACAGGCAGCGCACTTTCCTGGATTTTGGTTATCCTGGTTATGATCGTGACGATTCCTTATGTTTTACGGTTGTCCAGGGATTAGCATAGGCAAGATGTCTTCGTGGGGGGAGAGCGGGCAATGATACGAACTAGGTTTTCGTTGGTTACACGATTATTATTTTACATCTTTTTGACGGCTTTTGGTTTGTTATGGCTACTTCCCGTTGTCTTTATGCTGTTTACGGCTTTGAAGAGTCCGGCAGATTTGTTTGGCAGCGCATCCTTGTTTTCCATTCCCAAGCATATAGAATGGTCTAATTTCACAAGCGCCTGGCAGGAAGGGAACATGGGGCTCTATATGAAAAACAGCTTGTTTATTACGCTGGTCAAAGTACCTGCCGGTATATTTATCGCTGCGCTCGGCGCGTTCGCCTTAACCCGGTTAAATTATAAGTGGAGCAATCCCACTTTCGCTTTGATTCTGGTCGGGATGATGATTCCCGTTCAGGTGACGCTCGTTCCGCTAAGCATGTTTTTGAAATGGACGAATCTCATCGACACCCATCTTGGGATCATTCTGGTGTATCTTGGGTTCGGTATTCCCTTTGCGGTGCTTGTGTTAAGGGGGTTCTTCAGAACCATCCCCAAAGAATTGGATGACGCGGCCAGAATCGACGGATGCAGCGATTTTGGATTATTTTGGCGCATCCTGCTTCCGATAGCGATGCCTGCCGTAGCCACTTTAGTCATCCTGGATTTTTTGTCCACATGGAATGAGTTTTTATTATCGCAAACCTTTCTTACCTCCAATGGATTGAGAACCATCCCTTCCGGGCTGATGATTTTCAAAGGGGAATTCGGTACAAATTACGGATTAATGAACGCCGGCGTATTGATTTCGGTGATTCCAATCCTTGTTATTTATCTTGTATTTCAGAAATATTTCGTTCAAGGCTTGGCCGGTTCCGTAAAAGGATAAGCCTTTAAAAAGGGGGGATTGAAGCTTGAACACTGCAGAAATGCAAAAAAAAGCTGCTCAAATCCGCAGTGATGCACTGCAGATGACGCATCGCGCACGAGCAAGTTATTCCGACGCTTCGCTAAGTCATGTCAATATTATGGTTGTATTGTATTACGGAGTGATGAAGCTTGATCCCTTGCATCCCGCATGGGAAGAGCGCGACAGATTTATATACTGCCGGAATCATTCGGCCGAATCGCTATACTGCATTCTTGCGGATCAAGGTTTTTTTCCGGCGCATGAGCTGCAGACCTTCTGCCGTTACGGTACCCGTCTGACCGGGCATGTTAACCGGAAAGTGCCTGGGATTGAGGTGACCGGTGGAGTCACCGGACACGGACTTTCGATGGCCGTCGGTATGGCATTAGCCGCCCGCATGAATAAACAGGATCACCGTGTCTTTACATTGATGGGTGAAGCTGAACTAAGTCAGGGAAAAGTATGGGAGGCGGCATTATCCGCTTCCCGGTACAATCTTGACAATCTGATCCTCATTGTTGATCTTCACGATGTTTCTGTTGGCCAAACCCCGGGCGATCCTCGCCCAGAGCATGAATGGGCCGATGCATGGCGCTATGCCGGGTGGGAGGTTGTCATTGTTGACGGCAGCCGGATCGATGAACTGTATCGGGCTTTGCAAGAGACGCGATCCCGGAGAGGCAAACCGTTGCTGCTTGTCGCAAAAGAGGAGGGCGGAAGATGAGTGAACCCCAAGTTAACAGCTCGGCGGATCCCCGCTGGATGATCCTTGAATGCCTTTTGGAAAAGGCCCGGGCGGATCGGGATATTATTCTCGTACTGGGTGAATCGTTTGGTCCGGAGGAGATCGGCCGTCTTGCTGCGGATTTGCCGGATCAAATCATTGGGGCAGCCAATGCCGCAGAGGATCACCTGGCGGGTATTGCCGCAGGGCTGGCGATCAGCGGCAAAAAACCGTTTGTCCTGGCGACGGCCAGTTTTTTAACGATGCGGGCGGTTGAACAAATCAAAATGGATATCGCCTACTCCTCGGCGAATGTGAAACTGATCGGTTTGGATGGGGGTGTGAGCTGCGGGGGGATGGGATGGGCATATCATTCCCTGCAGGACATCGCGTTGGCCCGGGCAATCCCTCGGTTTGCCATTGTGCTGCCATCGGACCGCCATGAGATTACGGTGATGCTGGAAGCGTTACTTCTTCATGAAGGAGGCGTATATGTCCGAGTTGGCCGGAATCCGATGAAAGACGTATACGCCGTGGAGGACAAAGTAAGCTTTGAGCTTGGCAAGGCTGTCCAACTGCGAGATGGCCAGAATCTGACTCTGATCGCTGCGGGAGAGACGGTGAACCTGGCCCTGGAAACAGCTGACGCCTTGGCCAAGGACGGTATAGGATGCCGGGTATTGAATATGCATACCATCAAACCGTTGGACCAGGATGCGGTATTGCGGGCGGCCCGCGAAACAGGGCATCTGATTACCCTGGAGGAACACAGCGTGATAGGCGGGCTCGGGTCAGCGGTTGCAGAATTGGTCATTCAACATTGTCCGGTTCCGCTGCGGATTGTAGGGATTCCTGACGAACCTGCGGTCGCGGGGAACCTGTCCGAAATATTTGATCACTATAGTCTGACCAGCAGCAGTATTCGTTCGATTGCTCGTAAAATGCTTAAAAATTCCAAAAGAAAATAAGAGTCAAGGGGGAGTAGCTATGCACGCAAACTTCGGCACTACTTATCGGGTGTTAGTGAGTACGGATTTGGGCGGAGATCCCGACGACATTCAATCTTTGGTCCATTTACTGCATTATTCCGATATTTTAAAGTTGGAGGGGATTATTTCCTCCACCGGTCCGGGGAGCATAAACAAGGCGGAAGGGATCAAAGAATGGGTACGCAGAACGGATTTGGATTTCTTGCGCCAAAAAGGTTATAACGAATTGTTGAGCGAAGAAGAGGTATTGTCCATTGTAAAACAGGGGGCAATACAACCAGGGGAACCGGGTGAAGGAAAGTCAACGGAAGGATCCGCTTGGATTGTAAAAAAGGCGCTGGCCGCAGATCCGCTCGGATTGAACCGGCCTTTATGGGTGCTTGCTTGGGGTTCCCTTACGGATATTGCTCAAGCTCTATACGATGCGCCGGAAATTGCCGAACGGATTAGAATCTACTACATCAGTTCCACGAATACGGTTCACGATGAGGACAGCTATGAATTTCTGCTGGACGGGATGGAGGATAAATGGCCCAACCTGTGGTGGATTGAGAACGGCGTGTTGCCGCGCTTGTCCCATGATACATTCAGAGGCTACTATCTCGGCGGGGATCAGTCGGGAGAGTGGGGGAATCTCGCTTATCTGGAAACGATTATCCGTCCGAAAGGAACAACCCGCAATTCTGAATTCACAGAAACTTTAGGTCAAGCGTTTCCGGGCGCGGATTGGCCGGAAGGCGTACTCAAGGAAGGAGACACCCCAACTTTTCTTTACTTGCTGTCACCGGTAGTGGGGGGAGTAGGCGATGTGGACGACCCCACCGCTGAAAGTTGGGGAGGTCAATTCCGACGAGCCTATCCGGATAAGTATCCGAATTATTTCATTGATTTGGATGCTTCCGCCGAAGAATGTCAGGCAACCATCAACAAATGGAGAGTGTCCTATCTTGCCGACTGGAAGAAACGATGGCTTAGATACGATGAATAACACGGAAGAAGAGATAATGCGATTGGTTCTTTTGGCCGATTGATTAAGGGGGCAACTGCTTAGGCAGCTGCCCCCAAAACTTTTTCAGCCAAGACGCCGCAGTATCGATCTGAATTACACTTCAAAATATGCGGTTAACAGAATTTCTTTAAAATCTTCGAATGATTTGCATTTCCTTAATTTTCCAATTACATTTGTTTCTGTAAGCAATAGGGAAAGCCCTGCGTAAAGCTCCTGAAAATCAATCAGTGTATCCGGAGAAACGGACATCATAAATACCACATATATATTCTGGTTGTCCCACTTTATACCGGATGGTGAAATTAATACGGCAATTTCATTACTTACAGCGTCCAGACTAATAGCATGCGGTATCGCAAAACCATCATATCCGGTAGAAACGGAATTTTCTCTGGATATCACTTTACTGTAAAAATCCTCTTTAACACAACCATTTTTAAGCAACAAATCACAAAGATACTCGATAGGTTCACACTTGTCTGTGAATTGAGAATGACTAATTATAAAATTATCAGCGTTGAAATAATTATGAAAGTTGGTAGATAAATAAGCGATTTGCTTGGTATTCTGTATTTCGGCAATTGCATTGTTTATCATTGAGATATCTGAATTTGTTAAAAAAGGACTGATGTTAATTATTTTGTGATTCGATTTAATGGCTATTCTGGTCGTTGATATTAATAAATCAAACTCAGAGTCATTAATGGAGTCTTCATAAGAAAGAACTTTTGTAATTACCAGCTGGTTGCCGAAATAATACAAAATCCGTTTGGTTACTTCTTGTTCGATATTAAGGTATTTCGGGACAAAAAGCAGACATTTGACGGATTTTTCAATAATATTATTTCTTTCTATTTCAGCGGCCAGATGGATCAATATAAAAGAAATTTCGTCTTCATTAACAGACGAAGTAATATGAAATTCGTTAATCAGCCTGTCCGTGATGTAAATAGCTATATCATATAGAAAAGGCAATGTATTTCTTAAATCATTCTTTAAAGGGCTTTTAACGATAATATTCGAGTTCAATCGAAACAGAAAGTTTTTAATATGAAGCGTAAACATAACCCTGAAGCCCTCTCGATGAAGGTCAAGATAATATTTTTGCTCGATCTCCTGCAACAGCTTATTGATAAAATGCAGTAAATCCTGATCTACATAGGAATTTAAAGCTTCGACTGTATTCATATTATAATTCGAATTAGAACAGACGATAAGATAGAGCTGTATATATTCTTCATTATTTATCGCGATTGAAAAAGATTGTTCAAGCTGATTTTTAATAAAATTTACCAATTCATATTCTGGAGTGTTGTTCAACGGATAATTATTTGTATTTGTTGTCTTTTCACTAATGATGTTACCGCTCTTGATTCGATTAACCATAATTAGAAAATGAAGCAGTAAATTAACCCTTGAAAAATCATTAATATAATAATGTTTTTCTACATAGGCCGTATCAATGATCTTCAATATCGCTTCCAGTGCTTTATTATCAAAAAAGTTTTTTAAATGATGGATATCTATCAAATCGCTATCCTGCATTCTTTGCAATACATAATTAACTAACTGTCTTTTGCTTCGCTCATCTCCGATGATTCTAATGCAGTTATTCTGCGTTACGAATTTTACTTTTAGAAAGGAATAGGACTGATTCATTTTTTTTAAATCATTTTTTAATAAAGAAAAGCTTATGCAAAGTTCATCACATAAGTCATAAATATTGATTAGCTCAACATGATTTATAAGAAACGCTCTTATGATATAAAAAGCACGTTCCTGATAATTTTGAGGTATGGCGGACTGTCTGGTATTTAGCAATGAAGCGGCAGCCGCTTTATCAAGATAGTATCCGTTTGGAGATGACATAATAATGCTGTTCTTAGCATAGTCATTTATTTCATTGATGTAGTTGATTACAGTACGTCTGGAAAGCTTCAAATGTTCTGCAATACCAACCCCCGGAATAGGCTTTGAACTTTCCATCAGTAGATTTATCAGTGTAATCAGTTTTTCATGCATAAGAGCACCTCCGGATTTTTTACAGCGCTTCCATTTCCCCAGATATAGATCCTTCCTGCAGTCTTTTAATACTATAACATATGCCCGATAGCCGGTTGAGATATAGATTTTCACAGCTGTGTGCAAATCCTAGGATGAAAAAAAGGAAAAACCAAAGTATTCTAAGGCACATAGACGGAACCATCCAAGTTTTGAGGATGAAGCAAAGGGGGCTGAAGATTATGAATTTATGAAAATAATAGGTGCACGTTTGGTGAGTCAAGTTCAATTTATATGTATACGAATAGGAGAAGCGGATCATGAATAGTGAAGCGGAAAAATTGGAAAAACGTGAAGAAATCGCAAAAGTATCCATGCAGATAATAATGAACGCAAGTGATGCAAAAGCAGACGCCTTAAATGCACTAAAAAGTTTAAGAAACTTTGATTTTAACGCTCCGGTAGAGTTGTTGAAGAAGGCGCATTCAAAAATAGTTTTGGCGCATAAGGCCCAGACTAATCTCGTTCAAAACGAAGCATCCGGTGAAACATATGAAAACAGTCTTTTGTTCAATCATGCCCAGGATACGCTTATGACCGCCAAAGCTCAGATCGAGATGTCGGAAGAGATCTATGCTTTAGTCAGGGCTCTGTTTAATAAAATTGAAAGCAAGTAAAAAACCAAACAGTGCGGGAGGAAAAAAGGATGGACAAAATTCGAATTTTATTGTGTTGCGGAGGGGGCTTTTCAAGTGGAATGCTGGCCCAAAAAAGCCGTAAGGCAGCAAACAAAGCAGGATTAAATGCAAGTGTGGAGGCAAGATCGGAGAGTCAGGTTTCTGAATATTTGGACAAAATTGATGTTTTGCTTTTAGGGCCGCATTATGAGAAAAATTTAAATAATTTTTCAAAGCTTGCCGCTCCGTTTAATGTGCCTGTGGCTGTGATTCCCAAAGAAATTTATGGAATGATCGACGGTGAAAAATTGTTGGAGTTTGCTCTATCCTTAGTGGAGCATAAGGAGCGTTAAAAACAATGCATAAATTTGTAGATTGGCTAACTAACAAGTTTGCACCCGCTGCGCAAGCCCTTTTTGCAAAGCCCTATCTCGCGGCTGTTTCCGGGGCCATGACGAAGATATTGCCTTTTATTTTAACGGGTTCGATTATTTATATTTATCAGATTTTCCATTCGTTTTTTAGTCAAGTTTTGCCGGATTTATCCATGTTATTATTGTTTTCGTTTAAAATGTTGGGGCTTTTAACCGCTTTTATGGTTGCCCAGCAGATCATGGAGAAATTGGACAAGAGAAATTATACAATTCCTGCGGGCTTAACCGCCGTATTGGTTTTTCTGGTTTTTATCAATCCGGCGTTTGATGAGACACAAGCTAATGTAACGTTTAGTTTTGGGCGGTTCGGACCGACAGGGATGTTTGTCGCATTGTGCGCTGGAATCATGGTGGGCATGGTGTTCCACTTCTTCGCAAAGTTAAATATACTTGGCAAAAATGAAACATTGCCGGATTTTGTAAAAGAATGGATCAGAAACACACTGCCGATTTTCACTAATATTTGTATTGCTACTTTGTTAGTATTAGGCCTGCACTTCGATATTTATCAGATCATTGTGGACCTCTTTGCACCTATTAATAGCTTTGCTCAAACCTTGCCGGGTTTTATGCTATTATCATTCCTTCAAGCTTTTTTCTTTACGCTCGGAGTCTCACCATGGGTTTGGGGAGCCATTCGCAATCCTATTTTTATGGTCGCTATTGCAGCGAATGCTGCGGCAGTAGCCGCCGGAGACAACCCCATGTATATAGTTACCTATGAGACGATGTTTACATTGGGCTTGTTAACGTTAGGCGGGCAAGGAAGTCCGCTGCCTTTAGTTGCTTTAATGCTAAAGTCAAAAAGCAAGAAACTGCGCCAGTTTGCTCGAATCACTGTAGGGCCGGCAATATTTAATATTAGCGAACCTATTATGTACGGGCTGCCTATTGTGTTTAATCCTTTATTAATGGTTCCTATGTGGATTATTTCCCTGCTGGGGCCAGCACTGGTTTGGATCATCATGAGAAGCGGATTACTGACCATCCCCAGCATCGTTTTACAGACTGGAACCATTCCGGCGCCGTTTAGTTCCTGGCTGATTACGCAAGATTGGCGAGCTATTTTGTGGTGGCTCATCTTCTTCTTGATTTATCTATTTATTTGGTACCCATTCTTTAAGGTGTTTGAGAAAAAGACGTTGGAAGAAGAATCTCTGTCATTAGCACAAAATGAAGAATAATACAGCGTATAAATACGAGGAGGCATACCATGATTTGTGATGAGCTAAAAGAAATGTCCAATTATAGCATTCTTAAAGACTATTGCGAGAAAATGCAGGAATTCATCGAAAAAATTGATTTGAAGAACTTCAAAACCGGAAAAGTATTAATTGATGGCACGGATTTTTTTGCACTTTTAACTGAGTATGATACTAAGCCTTGGGAAGAAACGGATATAGAGACCCATGATAGATATTATGATGTAGTTATCGTTTTAGAAGGAAAAGAAAATATTTATGTGGATTTTAGGGATAGCTTCACAGTTAAAAAAGCTTATTCGGAAGAAAAGGACATTACTTTTTATCAACTGAAGAAAGAAAAAATCAAGGTTACCATGGAACCGGGAATGTTTATCTTATTTTTACCAAATGATATCCATCACCCCTATTGCGATTGTGAAGAAAAAAGCCATATCAAAAAAGTTACTTTTAAAATCAAAATATCATAGAACTTGAGGTATAATGCCATGAATAGAAAAAAGCCGGATGGATTTCCCGCGAATTTTCTTTGGGGCGGCGCTTTTGCCGCATGTCAGAGTGAAGGAGCCTGGAATATAGACGGGAGAGGAATTTCAGTATCGGATATTCAACCCATCATTGACCCAAATAAAAGAAAAAATATTAAAAGTGAAGTAGGCGGAACTTTTGCAGAAATAAAGAGGCTTGCTGCCGACACGACATCAAATTTTCCCAAAAGGTACGGCATAGATTTTTATCACACCTATAAATCAGATTTAGCTCTTCTAAAGGAGTTAGGGTTAACATGTTTTAGAACTTCGATTTCATGGCCGAGATTATTTCCAACTGGAGAAGAAGATGTTCCAAATGAAAGAGGACTCCAGTTCTATGATGATTTAATCGATGAAATTATCAAAAATGGAATGGAACCCATTATTACCATTTCCCATTATGAAATGCCACTGCACTTATCGTTAAAATATGGTGGATTCTCTAATAAAAAAGTCATTGATTTGTTTATGAAGTATGCAGAGCTTGTGCTTCGCAGATACGGTAAGAAAGTAAAGTATTGGATTCCTTTTAATCAAATAAATCTCCTGTACCCTTGCGGATTCAAATCAACAGGAGTATATGACGATTATTCGGATCATCTGCTCGAAGCTTATTACCAGGCTGTCCATAATCAACTGGTATGCAGTGCATTATGTAAAAAAATCGCGTTAGAAGTAAATCCTGATATTTTAGTTGGCGTCATGTTATCGGATAAAGTCATGTATCCCAAAACTTGCAAACCAGAAGATCTAATATTAACGATGAAAAGAAACCAGATGCAATATTTTTGCTCTGATGTTGGGTTGCGCGGCCTGTATCCAGGTTATGCCTGGCGTTATTTTGAAGATAACAAGATACGGATCAATGAGACGGAAGATGAACTGGGATTGATTGCAAAATATAAAATGGATTACTTAAGCTTCAGTCATTACAGTACAAGAATTATTTCCGCGGAGACGTGTGATATGAATTCGTATACATTCGAATTAAATCCTTATCTAAAACCTACACCCTGGGAGTGGAGAATTGATCCGTTAGGGTTCTATAATGCCATTTCAACCTATTGGGATAGATACCAGGTTCCTATTTTAATAAGTGAAAATGGCTTTGGAGCCATCGATAAGGTAGAGGATGGAAAAATACATGATGATTATAGAATTGCTTATTTTAGAGATTATATAGCGCAAATGAAAGAGGCGGTTAAAGACGGTGTGGAAATCTTAGCTTACTGCACTTGGGCGCCGATCGATATCATCAGTTCATCTACATCTGAAATGAGTAAACGTTACGGATTTATCTATGTAGATCAGGATGATTATGGAAATGGCACAAAAGAGAGAATTAAAAAGGATTCTTTTTATTGGTATAAAAATGTAATTGAATCTAATGGTGAAGATTTGTAAATCGGCAAATAAGATAGGTTTCTCGGCTCGCTGAGCTGTCGCTTTGGATCTATCATATAAAAGACACCTCTTCTGTGTGGCAGTGGAAGCTTGGCGCTCTCACTTCGCCATACCGAGTGGTGTTTTTCCATTTTTATATTGAGTTGTTGGCATGAGGAGGATAAGGAGTTTGACTGTTATCAATTTTCAATTGCAAATATTCATTATTATTGCCTGTGGATATGTTCTTGCAAAGAAAGGCATTATCAACCTGGACGTCAGAAAGAGATTGACTGACATTGTGATTGATTTGATTTTACCATGTGCTATTATTAAATCATTTTCCATGAAGGTCACAAGTGAGATTGTCAGAGATACCATTATTATTTTTTTTGTGTCATTTGCACTTCAATTATCATATAGCATATTGAATAAATTTTTATATCGTCGTTTTGATGATTCAAAAGTGTTAATTATGAAATATGCAACCATTGTATCAAATGCAGCTTTCATGGGATTGCCTATTATTGAAAGTGTATACGGAGCACAAGGCGTACTTTATGGATCCATTGCTTTGATTCCACTACGCATATTTATGTGGTCTTCGGGTCTGTCATTATTTACAACAACAGATCGCAAACAGGTATTTAAAACTATTGCACTACATCCGTGCATTATCGCCGTATATATTGGCATAATAATCATGGGAATAGAAAGTATGAACATCGTTATCCCTAGTTTTATATCCAGTACAGTAAATACGATTGGAGGATGTTTAACCGCAATCAGTATGATTACTATTGGCGCTATTTTAAGTGACATTAAATGGTTTGAACTTCTCGATAAATCCGCTTTGTATTATTCAGCTATTAGATTAATTGCAATACCGGTATTATTTTTTATGGTTTTATCATCGCTGCGATTAAACCCATTAGTTATAGGTGTAAATGTATTGTTGGCTGCTATGCCGGCCGGAAGCACAGTTGCCATGCTTGCGCAAAAATATGATAAGGATGTTATATATGCATCCAAAATAGTTGTTATTTCCACAGTCTTATCATTAATAACATTACCACTCATATCATTGATGATGAGCAGATAACTCCGGCGGCAGCTGCGGGACAAAATCCTACAGCAAGCCGCCGTTATTTTCACTTCCAGTAGGAAGGTGACTTTATCGCGGCAACCATTCAGCCTTGTCGCTGCCAAGCTCGGGCGTTGTATTAGACCAGCGTGGAGAAGTCTCGGACATCCGGATTACCGGGCCCAAACTTTTCAGATCGCCGTAAATCGTATTGTTGTCGCATACCGCGTAAGATTCAAATTCTGCCTCGGACAGCCGGCCTGGAGCGTGTTCGAAGCTTTCCAGCAATCCCTGTCTTTGCAGGAGCATTGCGGACTGGCACAGCGATACCTGCACCCGATAGCTTCCTCCCTCGCGGGCACGCCGTGCCAACGCGATCATGGCGCCAAAACCGGCGAGAAACCCGGTAAGGAAATCACACAAGTATACCGGGGTCAACTTGGGTTGACCAGCCTTTTCCGCGATTCCCTGCGTATGACAGATCCCGGTCACCGCTTGTGCGATCTGATCCCAGCCAGCGCGCGATGCAAACGGCCCTCCGGAACCATAACAGTTTACACTTACATATACCAAGCCCGGGCGCAGCTTCACCAGATCATCGGCCCCGAAGCCATGGGCTTCGAGACGGTGTGGACGATACCCCTCAATGAATACATCGGCTTCCTGAACCAAATCTCTAAGTCGGGCCGCTTCATGAGCAAGATTAAAATCCAGGAAGCAGCTGCGCTTGCCGTGGCTGGTGTCGCGGACGAAAGGGGGCACCTGAGGCAGATGGGGAGCGGTGACCATCAGGACGTCCGCACCATGCTCAGCCATGCTGATTCCTGCTGTCGGGCCAGCCAAAATGCGGGTTAAATCCAATACTCGTACTCCGGATAATGGCTGCGGCTGAGTTCCAGGGGGAAGCGGTTCCGGAGCGCTGTCAGCCATTTTTGTAATCTCTATTACGGGACGCGATGCCAAGTAGGCCCCATGAGGATGCGCCAGCCATTCTTCCAGAGTGCGAACCACCCCGCCACATGCGTTTACGGCTGCCAACGCCTCTTCAAGTTCGTCCGCCTTCCAGCGACGAACGGCCTGAGCAACGGACTCCGGCGTATTTTCGCATTTTAACACATCCAAGACCCGACGCTCAAGATGCGGAAGGTTGAAGTGCGGCACAAACCAGCGATGATCCGCCGTCTGCCACGGCTGGGTTAACGCCACCATATGTTTCATAGCTTCCGGGATCGGGACAGGCCGATACTGTCCGTTCTCATCACGCCTGAGCGTCATGTCTTCGCCGCCCAGACATGTTGCGGCAGCAGCCCTCACATCGATACTGATGGTTTGCCGCCGACCCGTGCGCAGCTGCCACAGATCGTTAGCGGCAACGGCTCTTGCCGCTAAGACATCGGCCAGCGTCTCGCCCATACGAAAGGGTGATCTAAACAGCGGATCTTGACCCGTAAAGTTAACCTCGTTTGGGTCAAGCTTCTCACCGGAACGGATTGCCATCAGTTCCGAGAATACACCGGTCTTTCCCAACCTATTGCTCATATTACTCACTCCCTAAAATAATGTTTGAAACATGGATTTCCCAGTCCAACGCTCATTTTATACAATAATTATTCTGTCCGGTCAACATTTTTTAGGGTACAGTAAGCTTTAAAATACTACGGAATTCCGAACTTTTATAAATACCGATCAAAGCGGATAAAAAGAAAAACGCCCTTTTCGACCTAAAGGTTCGAGCGTTTTAAAGTGTTGTTACTTCTTTGCTTCGAAGCCGCCGAAATTGTTCAGCATGCTCATGACTGTCTGTAAGCATGCTTCCCGATAGAACTCATGCAGATCATCCCGATCTATCATAAGCCATTGGATCAGATGGCCGTCAATCACTGCGCGAATCTTCGGAGCTGTCTGCTCAGCGGAAAGATTTACGGCAAAAATCCCTTCTTTTTGCCCCAACTGGATAATTTCCTGCCCAATAGCGTTGCAATTATCATAAAACTGTTGATTGATTTCACGGTAAACCGGATTTCGGCTTGCTTTGGCCAGAAAGTCCAAATATACCCGATAAAATGTGCGATTCTTCTCGGGAGAAACAAAGGCAGAGCCGATATACGCATGAAGCTTGTTGGCGGCGGATTTTTCAAGCTTTATGGCAGCGCATTCCTTTTCATAGATTTTCGCGGTCAGCCATTTCAACAGTTCAATAAGAACGGCTTCTTTACTCTCGAAATAATAATGAACAACTCCTTTACTCACCTTCGCATAATCAGCGATAACCTGAAGAGTTACGGAATCGAAGCCGAGCTCGGAAACCGCCTGAAAGGCAGCATACAGGACCAGTTTTTGTTTTTCTTCAGATTTTTTATAGCGAACCATAAGACCTCCAGAAACTCCTGTATTGAATATAATCTCAGTATATCACAAAATTTCGAACCTTCATCATGCCGCACTTCTTAAGCTAAAAATAATATTGACCGGTCAGAATAAAATATGTATAAATGAATTGAGTCAATTTCAATTTTTTTGGTATTATACGTGAATTAATTCACAATTTAAGCTTTTAAAGCAATGTACAAACTATTTTGTGGAGGAGTCTTTATGAAGAATTTGTTTACCCCGCTAACGTTACATTCCGGAGCTGTTTTAAAGAATCGGATCGTCATGGCACCCATGACGATTCAATCGGCATTTTATGATGGTCGAGTGACGAATGAAATGATAGAATATTACGCACTGCGCTCAGGGGATGCGGCGGCAATCATTGTAGAAAGCGCATTTGTGGAAAATCACGGACGTGCTTTTCCTGGAGCGCTGGGCGCAGATACCGACGATAAAATCGACGGTCTAAGAAAACTTTCGAGTGCAATAAAAGAAAAGGGATCTAAGGCTATCTTACAAATTTATCATGCAGGCCGAATGGGTAGTCCGGAATTGAATGGCGGAGCTCAGCCTATTTCTGCAAGTCCTATAGCGGCATTGCGTGAGGGTGCGGTTATTCCGTTAGAAATGTCAGCTGAAGACATTGAGAAAATGATTCTTCGTTTTGGAGAAGCCGCTAAACGAGCGATAATAGCCGGATTCGATGGTGTGGAGATCCATGGAGCAAATACCTACTTAATTCAACAATTCTTTTCACCTCACTCTAATCGCCGTCAAGATAAATGGGGAGGCAGCCGTGAAAAGCGTATGGCATTTCCGATTGCTGTATTGGAAGAGGTTCAAAGAGCAGTAAAAGAAGTGCAAGCGGCCGATTTTATTATAGGCTTTCGTTTTTCGCCTGAAGAAATTGAAGAACCTGGAATACGCTTTGAAGATACGATGTATCTGTTAAATACGTTGGCTGCTTACACTCCTGATTATTTCCACTTCTCTATGAATAACTGGCAAAGAACATCAATTGTAGATAAAGAAGATAAAGAATTTTTAATTCATAAATATCGCAAACAACAAACTGCAGCTCTGGCTAAAATCCCTGTTCTGGGAGTTGGGGGCATTCACCAGAAAGCTGATGCAGAAAAAGCGTTGGAGGATGGGTATGACGCAGTTAGTCTTGGAAGGGCCTATTTGGTTGAACCTGCATGGGCTACGAAAGTCAGAAATAATGAAGAATGTAAAATTTATGCTGATATTGCCGAGCGGGAAAACCTGAAAATCCCGGCACCCCTATGGGATATTATGGATGGTTTGATTATTGACAGTCAAGAAGAAGAGCGAAAGCGCCAATGCATGAAAGAACTGCAAAATGTCAAAGTAAGTTTTGTTCCGGGTACTTATTCCGTATCGGCTCGGGGACATAATGGCAATTTACCAATGGAAGTGACTTTTTCCGAAGATAAAATCATGAGTATCGTGGTGGATGATCGCCAAGAATCGGAAGGCATTGCGAACCCTGCTTTTGAACGATTGCCGCAATTGATTATTGAGGGTCAAACGTTAAATGTGGATGTAATTTCAGGAGCTACGGTAACCAGCCAAGGGGTGATTGATGGGGTTGCCGAAGCAATAGAGGCAGCTGGCGGAAATTCAGAGGTACTGCGTTATCGGCCCAAAGCCACTGTAGAATGGTCAAATAAAGTCATCGAAGAAACAGTGGATATTGTTGTTGTCGGCGGCGGAGGTGCTGGATTAAGTGCAGCGGTTTCGGCCTTGAACAAGGGGAAGTCTGTCATTTTGCTGGAGAAATTTCCGGCCATTGGCGGAAATACAGTTCGTACCGGCGGATGGGTGAATGCCGCACAACCTGAATGGCAAAGAACTTTTCCAAGTCTGGACGGCGAAAAAGAAACTTTAATAGCATTGGCTAACACCCCTTATGCAGAGTTCAACGGACGATATTTAGATGATTTCAAAGTGCTGCAGCAACAGATCGCGAGCTATTTGGCTGACGTAGAACAAGGCCGCAATTATTTGTTTGATTCCGTAGAATTGCATCGAATCCAAACCTATCTTGGCGGGAAACGAACGGATTTAAAAGGAAATACAATATACGGTCAGTACGATCTGGTGGAAAATTTAACGAATCGCGCCATGGAGACCGTGAACTGGTTGTCCGATAAAGGAGTGGACTTCAACACAAGCGTTGTTGACATACCTGTCGGAGCATTATGGCGCCGCAGCCACAAGCCTAAACGGCCGAAAGGCGCTGAATTTATTGAGGTATTGCAGAGAAACGTAGTTGAAAGAAATGGACGGATCATGACCGATACCAAGGCTGAACATTTAATCGTTGAAGATGGCAAAGTAGTGGGCGTTGAAGCCAGCAAACCCAATGGAACAAAAGTGATTCTGCATGTCAATAACGCCGTAATTTTAACTTCCGGCGGTTTTGGCGCCAATACCAAAATGCTGCAGCAATACAATACCTATTGGAAGGATATCCCAGGCGATATTAAAACAACCAATTCTCCGGCTATTACAGGCGACGGGATACGGATGGGAGAAGAAGTTGGCGCTGATTTGGTCGGCATGGGTTTTGCCCAACTCATGCCTGTTTCCGATCCGAAGTCGGGAGCTTTATTGACGGGGCTGATTGTTCCGCCGGCGAATTTTGTGTTTGTTAATCAGGGTGGCCAGCGTTTTGTTAACGAATGCGAAAGCAGGGATGTGTTGTCAAAAGCTTTCTACGATAACGGCGGGTTAGTATATATGATAGCCGATGAGGAAATCCGCAAAACAGCAGCCAACACATCCGACGAGAAGATAGAGCGCGAAATACGGGAGGGCGTAATCTATCAAGCGGATACGCTGGAAGAACTGGCCCAGCAAATTGGCGTGCCTGGTGAGGCTCTGGTCGAGACGATCAAGAAGTATAATCAATATGTCGATCTTGGTTATGATCCGGAATTTCATAAGAGCGCCTTTGATTTAAAGGTTGGAAAGGCTCCTTTCTATGCAACGCCGCGGAAGCCGGCTGTCCATCATACGATGGGCGGGCTGAAAATTGATACGGAAGCCCATGTCATTAATAAGGATGGTAATATAATCCCTGGATTATATGCTGCCGGTGAAGTTGCTGGCGGGATACATGCCGGGAATCGCCTCGGGGGGAACGCTTTACTCGATATCTTTACGTATGGGCGTATTGCCGGTGAAAATGCGGCGGATTTAAGATAAACTACTTTCCGGTGCAAAACAAACCGCGCAAGCAACACATCTTAGCCGGGCTGCTTGCGCGGTTTTTCTTTTTTGAAAGGATGATTCATCAGACACTAGATATACAAAAATTTAGCAACCTGTTCAGTATCAACTGAAGGATCAGCCAATAATCCCGAGGTGACATACATTTTTCCGTCTTTTGCGATGATGATTCCTTCCATATTTTTTTCGGCATTCAACTTTTTAATGCTTATTTTAGCTGAATCGGCAAATCCTAGCGTTGTCCAAATCTCGCCGGTAACGGAGTTGTCGGAGATGATGGTTACGCTGGCAATGTCATTTTCCATGGGGTAACCCGTTTTTGAATCAAGGATATGGTGGTATGTATTATTTTTTTGATGAAAGTAACGTTCGTAGATACCTGAAGTGACCACTGACCGATCTTTCATTAGCACAACCCCAATAATATTTCCTCTGCTTTTAAAGGGATTTTGAATGCCTACATGCCAATAACCATCTCTTTGTACCGGTGAAGATCCGATGGATAGGACATTACCGCCTAAATCAATAATCCCTTCCTTAACTCCGTGTTCAATAAAGAATCTTTTTAGTTGGTCCGCAAAATATCCTTTAGCAATGGCGCCTAAATCAATGACCATCCCTTTTTTCAGCAAATGAACGGAGTGTTGGGAATCGTCCAGTTTAATTTCTTGGGGATTTATTAATGATAAACAATCACGAATTTCCGCTTTGCTGGGCACTCTCGCCTGTTTAAATCCAATATTCCATAACTTTACTAAAGGACCGATAGCAATGTTAAAAATGCCATTGGAATGAATACTGATCTCTTTTCCTAATTTAACTAAATCGTATAAATCTTCACCAACTGTTACAGCTTGAATGCCGGAGTTTTGATTTACTTCCATCAGTTCAGAGTAAGTTCTGTTGATGGTATAACGAGCTTCAAATTTCCCCAATATATTCTGAGCTTGATTTAGCAAGTAATCCCCATTTTCATGATAAATGTTCAAATTAATCATGGTTCCCATCATTTGAAAGCATTTTGAGTATTTGTTCATTTCTGCAATCCGGTCCTTTCCATGTGTCTAGCCATATTATACTACAAATAAAAGTTGACCGGTCAGAATAAATTTTGTATAACTAAGTTAATGCAATTTATACAAAGGAGACGATTTTATGACTGCAACGTTTCAAGCCTTGGTTGTTGAAAAAAACGACACATTTTCAGTCGGCGTCAAAAATGTTCCATTCGAGCAATTGCCCGCAGGAGAAGTATTAATTAAAGTAGCCTATTCCAGCGTAAATTACAAAGATGGTTTGGCCAGCATTCCGGAAGGGAAAATTGTTCGCTCGTACCCTTTCATACCAGGCATTGATTTGTCGGGTTGCGTAGTTTCCTCCACCGACCCTAGATTTCAAGAGGGACAACAGGTTTTGGTCACCGGTTATGAAGTAGGTGTATCACACTACGGTGGATTTAGCGAATATGCCCGTATTCCAGCGGATTGGATTGTACCCCTTCCAGCCGGACTGACATTAAAAGAAGCCATGATCTACGGAACGGCTGGCTTTACTGCGGCTTTATCCATTATGCGTTTGGAAGATAATGGAGTTGTACCCGAGAAAGGAAAGATTTTGGTTACGGGAGCAACTGGCGGTGTTGGCGGTGCGGCTGTGGCCATGCTGCATAAGAAAGGCTATCAAGTGGTTGCCAGCACAGGAAAATCGGATGCTGCCGATTATTTGAAATCGCTCGGCGCAAGTGAAGTCATCTCTCGCGAGGATGTTGTCGAAAACAGCGGCAAGCCGCTCAATAAACAACTATGGCAAGCGGCAGTTGACTCTGTAGGTGGTCATATGCTTGCGGCCATTTTGAGCAAAATCATGTATGGAGGTTCCGTTGCGGTTAGCGGCTTGACCGGAGGAACGCAAGTGCCGACAACCGTTATGCCGTTTATCTTGCGTGGAGTTAATCTTTTAGGTATCGACTCCGTTTATTGCTCCGCAGAACGGAGAGCTAATTTATGGAAACTTATGGCACATGATTTAAAACCGGAGCGGTTGGAGACGCTGGTGGATCGCGAGGTATCTCTGCAGGAACTGCCTGAGGCGCTTTCCGATATTTTGCAATCTAAGACTCGTGGCCGCATTCTGGTGCGCTTGTCTTAAGATTAATTCTGGATCAAGATGCAGTGATTGTAACCCTTGACTTGTCATTTTGTCGGAGAAAGTGATCAAGTGTCCAATTTCCTTAATGTTTGGATCACGCCATTCTCCAATGCAGCAAAAGAGATTACAGGACAAATTTCTGTTGAAAAAATCGCTATACCTGGGGCTGAAAATAAAATAGCTTATAAGGGAAAACACTGAAAAAGTCTCGGTGGGCTGCGAACAGCAACAAGACCGACTCCTTATGCAAATACCATGATAAGTTAGATGAATATCTTGATATGGAGCTTATATATGTACAGGCATAAGTGCGGTTTATTGCCGTACTTATGCCAAAAAAGAGTACGAGGAAATTAGTGAATAACTCCACAACCATCAAAAAACGAAAATATCTCAACTATTCAAGACTCTATTCCAAATAAAACCATATGTAAAATCCCTTGATTTGTTCCCGTGATCATGCTATATTTATATCAAAATTAATGCGCTTCCAAAACTAATTTCATTAATTAATTTAATTAGGGTTGTGACTGTTCGGCAGGCGATACCTAAATTGTGACGATATGAAGTTGCTTATGTGCAGCGGTTTTTATCGTTTCAATTTAGGTATTTTTGTTATCCTACTGCGAGAAGGTGTGAAGGTGAGTTAAATGAAAATCAAAAAAATATTCAATAACAATGTGATATTATTGGCCGATGAGCATCAGAACGAAATCATCGTGATGGGAAAAGGCATCGGGTTTAACAAACATAATGCGGAATTCGTCGACTTTTCCAAGGTAGACAAAAAGTTTGTGTTGGACAAGGGAAACACCGATAAGCTGGCGGGACTGGTTAGTGAAATTCCGGTCGAGCATCTGGAGCTTTCTCATGAAATTATCGAATATGCGAAGCGGAATCTGTCCGCGAAACTGAGCGATAACATTTATATCACATTGACCGACCATATCAGCTTTGCTCTCGTCAGATTGGAGGAAGGCCTGCAAATTAAGAACGTCCTGCTTTGGGAAATCAAAAAATTCTACAAGGAAGAGTTTCGCATCGCGCTGGGTGCGCTGGACCTGATTGAACAAAAGCTGGGCATTCGTCTTCCGGAAGATGAAGCGGGGTCTATTGCCTTGCATTTTGTCAACGCGCAACATACCGGGCAGGATATGCGAAATACCGTGATCGTGACCCGGATTGTAAATGACCTGGCGAATATTGTGAAATACCATTATGGAATCAAGATCGATGAGGAGTCCTTGAATTATAGCCGGTTTATGACGCATTTGAAGTACTTTGCATACCGCATGCTCCAGAATGAGCTGATTCCGGAGGAACAGGATTCTCTTTATGATCAAGTCAAAGAGAAATATCCCGAGGCGTATGTTTGTACGCAAAAGCTGGTCAATTATTTGGAGCGTAATTACAACAAAAAGCTGACGAACGAGGAAATGTTTTATCTCGTCATTCACATTCAACGGCTGACGAGCCGGGAGATTTAACCGGCGAAGCTGGAGGCAAAAACAATCGAATACAAAGGGATTGTGACTGTTCGGCAGGCGAAACCTGAGCTGATGCTTCTTCATGGGGTGATGTATCCGTGAAGCAGCATCAGTTCAGGTTTTTCTTTTTTGGCGAGTAAAGGACATGTATTTGTCAAAGCTGAGCTGAGTGAATGATCGTCAAACTTATCAATGGGAGGTTATATTTCATGGATCACCCCAAATTGGCCAAAGAAATTTTGCATCTTGTCGGGGGCAAAGAAAATGTACAAAGCTTGACTCACTGCGCGACACGTCTGCGGTTCGTGCTGAACAACAACGAACGGGCTGACGCTAAAAAGCTGGAGCAGACTCCAGGGGTACTGAAGGTCGTGGTAGGCGGGGGGCAATTTCAAGTAGTTATCGGGAGCGATGTAGCGGAGGTATACAAGCACATCGATCGAGAGGGCGGTTTTGCCAACAAGGAGGCTTCACAGGGGAACGATGCGCAAAAAACAAGCCTGACCTCCAAAATCTTCAGCGTGATCTCCGGCAGCTTGTCGCCCTTGATCCCGGTGTTTGCCGGAGCGGGGCTTGTCAAAGCACTACTTATTGTATTGGAGAGGTTAGGCTGGATCGCAGCAGGCAGCAGCACGTATGCGATTCTTGCGGCTGCCGGAAACTCGGTATTTTATTTCCTTCCAATTCTGCTGGGAGTAACGATTGCCAGAGTATATAATGTGAGCGCCTTCGTTGCGGCCGCGATTGGAGCCGCTTTGCTGGAACCGAACTTTACCGCGCTGGGAACGACCGGGGGCTCCACTTCTTTCATAGGGATACCTGTCCCGCTGTTGGATTACGCATCATCGGTGTTTCCGATGTTTATCGCGGTCAGCCTGTATGCGGTGCTCGAACGCTTCTTGAAACGTATCATTCATAAGAATCTGCAGCTTTTTGCCGTGCCGTTTATTTCCCTGGTAATTATGGTGCCCTTGACCGCCATAATTATCGGTCCGTTTGGCGTGTACGTCGGCCAGTGGATTGGCGTGGCCGTGAATTTTCTCATCAATGCAAACCCGGTTATTGCCGGCGCTATCCTTGGCGGAGTTTGGTTCTTTGTAGTCCTGCTGGGGCTTCACTGGGCCGTAGTGCCGATCATTATGAGCAACCTGGCAACCGGCCATGGGGACGTGATCGTCCCGCTGCTTGCACCATCAAGCGCAGCAGCTATGGGGATTGCACTGGGCGTATTTCTTAAAACCAGGGACAAGGATTTGAAAGCTTTAGGCGGTTCCACTTTCCTTTCCGGTATTTTGTCAGGGGTCACAGAACCCATTATGTATGGCATCATCCTTCGTTACCGGAAAACCCTCATCTATTTGATTATCGCTTCGGCTGTCGGCGGGGCGGTCGAGGGAGCATTGGGAGTAAGGCTGATCGCTTTCAATTTCTTCGTGAACGTATTTACGCTTCCTGCACAGTCGCCATTATTATATTTTGTCATTGGCCTGCTTGTTTCGCTGGCGCTGGCGGCCCTTCTGCCTCTCTTGTTTGGATACGATACGGCCGATAAGAAAGCACAGCCAACCGCACAGACTGAACATCCGGCAGAGGCTGCGGCTTCGCAGCAAAGCGAAACGATCATTTTAAGTCCGCTGAACGGCCGGGTGATTGACCTGGAGCAGGTTGAGGATGCTGTTTTTTCTTCGGAATCGATGGGGAAAGGGATCGCGATTGAACCTGACAAAGGGGTTCTGGTCTCCCCGCTTGACGGCAAGGTTGCCGTGACCGTGGGCAGTTCGCATGCCATTGCCGTGAGAGCGGAAGATGGCGTGGAGGTGTTGATGCATATTGGCATCGATACTGTCAAACTGAAGGGACGGCATTTTTCGCAAAAAGTAAGTGAAGGCGATACGGTTCGTAAAGGGGATGTACTGATCGAATTCGACGTGGAGGGCATCAAGGCCGAAGGCTTTAAGCTGACAACGCCGATCGTCATTACGAATACCCACGAATTCCGGGAAATTCGGGTTGCGGCATCGCAAGGGCCGATTCAGCCGCTGCAAGAGCTGCTGAAAATAAGCAAATAGGAGTGACGGGTAATGAGATTGATCGTAAATGCCGATGATTTCGGAATTACGACGGAGGTCAGCCGGGGGATTCTTGAGGGGATGAGGGACGGTTTCATCACCGATACCTCTGCGCTCGTCAATTCGCCCGATTTCCTAAGCTCTGTCGTACTTGCCCGTGAAGCGGGAGTTACTGAGATGGGAGTTCATCTCACGATAACCTTTTTGAAGCCGGTGCTGGACGCCGCACAGGTCAGCAGTATTGTCGACCCGCAAGGGGATTTTTACCGCAAGCCGCAGTTGATTCCGTCTTCATACAATAAACAGGAGGTCAGGGACGAGCTGCGGGCCCAGATCGAAACTTTTCTGCGGACGGGGCTCAAAATGAATCACCTGGACACGCACCACGGATTCAGCATTATGGACGAACAGATGCTGGAGATCGTCATCGGACTGGCCCAGGAATATCAGGTGCCGATGCGAAGAGACGATGCCATGGCCGCTGATGAACGCCTCAAGGAGCAGATTGTCGCGTCAGGCGTGAAGGTGGCCGACAGGTTGTGCTTTGACCCGTCCAGCCCCTCAGTTAGTGAAGAAAAAGTGAGGTCCATACTGGAGTGCTGGCAAGACACCGACGCTGTCGTGGAGATTGCCGGCCATCCCGGCTATGCGGATGACAAGCTGCGCACTCTGTCTTCTTTGGCCGATGAGCGGGAGATGGATTTGAAACTGTTCATGAATCATGATCTGCTCACGTATATCAGGGATCATCACATCGAATTGATAAGCTACGGTAAGCTGTAATCAGATTAGGCCTATTAAGATTCGGGTAGAAAGGAGAAAAAATGAAAATTTCCTTCCAAAAACAACTCATAAATCCAAAGCTGCCGTGCCATATGGATGGCTATGCGGATCGGATAAGTTATGAACAGCACGATGATCTGGAAATCAATTCGTTGTTAATTGAAAGTAATGAGATTATTTTAATTCACGTGCTTGATCTTATTTTGATCGAAAAACAATTTGGCGAAAAAGTTAAAAGCCTTTTATCCGAGAAATTTTCAATTTCAAAAGAAAACATCATTATCGAGGCTACGCATACGCATTCAGGGCCAAAGGTCTCAACGATGTTTTACCCGGAGATCACGCCATCTCAGGACTATCTCCAATTATTGCTGGATCGGATCGTTAAAAATACGGAATATTGTTTGAATCATAAAACGGAAGCACGGGCCTATTACGGAATAGGTGAAATTAATGGTTATTACTGTAATAGAAACGACAGCTCCTTCCCTTTTAATAATAAGGGATATGTATTGCAATTTAGAAATCATTCCAATGATCCTTTGGTTAGTTTCATCAATATAGCGTGCCATCCCACGGTTTTGGCAAAAGATAATCTGTTCATTTCAAGTGATTATATAGGTGAATTGAGAGAAGAATATTATCATCTAAATCAAACTCCAGCCATAATCATCAATGGTGAATGCGGCGATGTAAGCACACGGTTTACCCGGCAAGGTGACGATTTCGCAGAAACTCGCAGAATTGGGCAGGGAATAGCGAGGGTTCTTTCTGAAGTAAAAGACTTTAGAGAGATTACTATGGACAATTTATCCGTTTCGAGTTATACATTGAAGATTGATAAAACCATAGATCCGACAGTCCATTTATACGAATTTGATGATATTAGATTTGTAACGATACCGGGCGAAATCGTTTATAACCTTAGCCAACTAATCCGCTCTCAAGATGGAAAGCCTGCATTTATCCTTGCATACGCTAATGAATATAATGGCTATGCTATAGATAAAGAACAATACGGTAAATACTTCGAGTCAACGATCACCAATTACCCTTATGGAAAAGCGGATGAGCTTGTTGGAGGAGTATTGGATTTGATTAAATCAAAAAGTTAAACCGAATTAAAAACGGAAGAGGCAGTCAGCTTTCTGCTGGCTGCTTTTACTTATTGACGCTGCTCCAAAATATAGGATGTTGTCGATAACTTTCGATGGCCGATTAAGTATGGGTGAACCTCTGTCTTGAAATCCGGATAAATTCGGACATAGCTGCAGTTTCATAAGTATCTTTACGACGTATGAATAGAGTCGGTGTTAAATAGGATTTATCCGAAATCTGATGAATGCGCAAGTTATATTGGACCATGGCTCTTTCAACCACCGAGCGAGGTAACAGGGATACCCCGAGACCCGCATGAATACATCCAAGGATTCCTTCCAATGTTCCGAACTCCATGATCTTAGCCGGAATAATTCCTTGCAAATGCAACCAATCCTCGAGTTTTCGCCGGTAAGAACACCCAACACGAAATACCAGTAAAGTCAGATTTCGCAATTGTTCAGGCTGATCAATGGAGGGGAATTGTCCTCCCGATATGAACGCAAGTTCTTCAACCCCTACCTCCGTAACATCGAGCTCAGTATGATCAACTGGCGCAGCTACAAAAGCTCCGTCCAATTCGTACTTTAACACGAAATGGATGAGCTCTTCTGTTGTTCCGGTTTTTAATGTCAAATCCACCTCTGGATAAGATTTATGGTAATCGGTGAGAATAGACGGTAGCCGAATCGCTGCTGTGGTTTCCGGCGATCCGATCCGAAGCGGTCCGCTTGGGATCGAGTTATCTGCCACGACTCGTTCCGCCTCTTGAGTAAGGAAGACAATTTTTTCAGCATAGGACTTAAGGGCCTCTCCGGATGTTGTGAGCCGAACCCCTTGCCGCCCACGACGAAAGAGTGTCGTTTTCAGCTCTTTTTCAAGCTGCTGGATACGGATACTTATACTCGACTGAACATATTCCATTTTTTCGGCTGCTTTGGTAATGCTTCCTTCGTTCGCAACCGCCAGAAAAATCTGTAGGTCCCGAATGTCCACCGTCATTCCTCCATTTAATTATTGAAAAATTTAATATTACAGATCGTATAAATTCATTTTACACGATATTTATGGAGGGGTACAATTAATTTAATAAGCGGCAGGGCTTATGAAGAAAACCAGGAGGTTACAGTATGACGACTTATCATTCATTAGAGGCAGAAGGTTTAAACGTATTTTATCGTGAGGCTGGCAATCCCGACAGGCCAGTCATTTTATTGCTTCATGGCTTTCCGTCCGCTAGTCATATGTTTAGAGAGCTAATACCTATTTTAGAAAAAGACTACTATTTAATTGCTCCCGATTATCCGGGGTTCGGGAATTCCTCGTCACCTGACAGAGAAGATTTCCAGTATACATTTGACCATATTACTGAAATTGTTGAAACATTCATCGATAAACTAGGACTTGCTAAATATGCGTTATATGTCTTTGACTACGGAGCCCCCATTGGCTTTCGCATAGCCATGCGCCATCCAGAACGTGTAACGGCAATCATAAGCCAAAACGGCAACATTTATCGTGAAGGACTAGGGGAAAAATGGGCGGCGCGAGAAGAATATTGGCGTAATCCTACGCAAGAAAAAAGAGAAAGTTATAGGACAGCATTTGCGCCTGACACGATCAAGAACCAATATGTTGATGGAACTGAGGAAGGCCAAGTTTCCCCGGATGGTTACACTCTTGATATTGCTTATATGTCTCGGCCGGGGAATGATGAGAAACAATTGGATTTAATTTTTGATTACCAAAATAATGTAAAAATGTATCCGGAGTTTCAGCAGTATCTTCGTGAATATCAGCCGCCCTTACTAGCAACGTGGGGTAAAAATGATGTTTCATTTATTCCGGCTGGCGCCGAAGCTTTTAAGAAAGATTTACCTGAAGCCGAGATTCATTTGTTGGATACCGGGCACTTTGCATTGGAAACACATGCCTATGAAATTGGAGAACTAATGCTAGGTTTTTTGAAAAATAAAGGGATTTGAAATAGGGATAATTTGAATTTAGAAGGGTGACAGGTCAGTCTGATGGAGAATTCAGGAACTAAAAAAGTGAAATTGGTTAATTCCACAGAGACCATGATCGGTGGAGTTATTATGCTCATCATTGCAATGGGAATCGGACGTTTTTCATATACTTCCATACTTCCATTGATGCAATCGCAAGCTCATCTTTCCGTTACGGAGTCCGGATATTTGGCAGGAAGCAATAACATGGGCTACCTTATCGCTGCCTTTGGTGCAGGCTTCATCGCTTGGGGAACCCGGAGAGCTTACCATCTTCGAATTCAATTGGTACTCTGTATTATTTTAACGGGGCTTATGGGAATCGCTTCATCATTTTTATGGTGGATGATTTTACGCTTCTTGGCCGGAGTTAGCAGCGGTCTTATTTTCGTTCTATCCTCAAGTTTAGTGTTGGATGCGCTGTTTTCAGATAAACGCGAAAAATGGGCAGGTATATTTTACGGCGGGGTTGGTATTGGTATTGTTTTGGCTGGGTTGCTTACTCCTGTTTTTAGCTTTTTCACTTGGAGGGGAACTTGGATTGGGCTTTTGATCATTAGTATCATCCTTATCATTCCCGTTTGGTCGTTTATCCGCGATAAAGAGCCGAAACCTATAACTCAAAATGCTGAATCCCTGAGTTCGTCTGCGAAAAATCCAGCTATCTTCGGCTGGCTTCTTGTTGCTTATGGGCTCGAGGGGTTAGGTTATATAGTAAGCGCGACGTTTCTTGTAGCCATGGTTAAGCAAATGCCTCAGGTGTCAAGTTTTGCCGACTATAGCTGGATTATCGTTGGGATAGCGGCGTTACCATCAACCGTGTTCTGGTCCTGGTTGGCAAGTAAAGCCGATTACATCAAACCGTTGATTATTGCGCTTGTCCTGCAGGCTGTTGGGGTCATACTGCCGGTATGGCTTCCCAATATCTTCGGCGTAACGTTAGGGTCTGTCCTTTTTGGAGGCACGTTTATGAGCATTTCCATGCTTGCTCTCGCCGCGGCGCGTATGTCTAGACCATCCAGTGGGAATAGAGCCATTGCTTTGATGACGGGCTTTTTTGGTATCGGGCAAATACTCGGTCCCATCGGAGCCGGAATCGTGTTGGAAGTGACGCATAGCTACAGCCTATCGCTTCTTCTGGCCACATTGGCGCTTGTTGCAGCCGCTATAATATTGCTAATTGGTGCAGTTATTTCAAGTCAACAAGCAGCGATGGGAAATTTAAACCATGCTCGTATTCATCCTGATCAAGAGCTTAGTTAGATCCCGGGCAATTTGCGTTGGAACCAGATACAAATGGAATTGGCGAATTGATTTTTTGAGTTTGACGAGCAAGTCGTACTGCCTTATCTTCAAGAACAGTTATCTATATATGATTTAACTAAATATGAAACTGTTGTTTTAGGATGTATTCACTTTTCTTACTATAAAGATATATTCAGAAAATTAGTTTCATCGGATGTTCATATTATTGATGGAAATCACGGTACTGCAAAAAATTTAAAAAAGTATTGGAAGAAATGAATTCTTTAAATGAAGGAAACGGCAATATTTCTTTCTATTGTTCAGGGGTCAAAGTCGAGGATAAGGCAAAATTAAAAGAGTTCAATAAACTGTTCAAAAGATTGGATGCTATTAACGAATGTAATTAAAAGTCTGAGATTTTTTCAATAAAAGGAGGTTTTTAAAAGTGTTTGAGACTGATTTGACGCGCTCTCTTAAGATTCGATACCCGATTTTCCAAGCGCCGATGGCCGGTGGCGTTTCGACACCCGAATTGGTAGCGGCTGTTTCAAATGCCGGCGGGCTAGGCAACCTGGGGGGCGGATACTTAACGCCGGAGCAACTCCGTAGCGAGATCCAAAAGATCAAGCAGCGAACGGACCGGCCTTTCGGAGTAAACTTGTTTGTGCCTGAGCCATCAGAAGAGTCGGAAGAAGCAATTAGCCGGATGACGGATTATCTGAATAAATACCGCATCGAACTTGGCACTGCTCAAAATCCATCGATTATGAAGTTTTCAGAGTCATTTGAGGAACAGGTACAGGTACTTTTGGAGGAGCGTGTACCCGTATTTAGTTTCACTTTTGGCATACCCTCTCAAGACGTGATCCAAACCATAAAACAGCATGGAATATTCATCATTGGAACGGTAACAACTGTTGATGAAGCCAAGCAATTGGAAGTAGCCGGTGCAGATGCTATTGTGGCTCAGGGGAGCGAAGCAGGCGGGCATAGGGGGACCTTCATGAAAGACCCTTCCCATGCTTTGATTGGCACTATGGCTATTGTTCCGCAGATCGTTGACCATGTGTCGATCCCGGTCATCGCAGCGGGGGGAATCATGGATGGGCGGGGACTTGCGGCAAGCCTTATGTTAGGAGCCGCTGCCGTACAGATGGGCACGGCGTTTCTTGCCTGCCCCGAGAGCGGCGCCCACGAAACGTACAAACAGAAAATCCTCTTGACAAACGAGGACTTTACTGAAATTACACGTGCATACTCCGGAAAAGCTTCAAGAGGCATTCAAACCAAATTTATGATTGACATGCATCAGTACACGGGAACCATCCCTGCTTACCCTATTCAAAACGCGATGACCCGGGACATTCGCCAGGCGGCTGCAAAAGCGAATAACCCCGAGTATATGTCACTTTGGGCGGGCCAGGGCCTTCGGTTAGCAGGCAACCAACCTGCCGCTTCAATTGTCAAACAAACCATGGATCAAGCCAGTGTTCTTGTCCGAAAACGATCTTCTATTTGAATGTTTGACAACAAATAGGAAAGAATGATTTTTATTAAAGGGAGGAAATTAAAATGCCATTACTTCGTTTTGATCTTATAAAAGGACGAGACAAAGCAAGCCTGAAAAAACTTTTGGATGTTGCCCACCAAGTTGTTGTGGAAGCCTTTGACGTTCCTGAGCGAGATCGGTATCAAATCGTTCACGAACACCCGGCGGATCATATGATTATTGAGGATACTGGGCTAGGATTTAACCGTACCGACAATCTGGTTGTTCTCTCCATCATAAGCAAAGCCCGGCCAAAAG
The DNA here is from genome assembly GCF_023715465.1 of Paenibacillus macerans. Classification (GTDB taxonomy): domain Bacteria; phylum Bacillota; class Bacilli; order Paenibacillales; family Paenibacillaceae; genus Fontibacillus; species Fontibacillus macerans_A. The sequence continues at coordinate 390,254 of NZ_JAMBOE010000003.1, read as the reverse complement.
AGAAGAAACAAAAACTCTATTCCTTACTGGCTGAAAGGTTAGAAGCTGAATGCGGCATCGCACCAACCGATTTAATGGTATCTATTGTTGAAAATAATGATGATGATTGGAGTTTTGGACTAGGGGAGGCCCAATTTTTGACCGGTAAGTTATAAAGTTGAAGGATCTTAAAAGCGAAGTACTCATTTAATTCAGCTGACTCGGAATGGAGACAGACATCTGAGTTTAAACTAATTCAACGCTAGGACCTATTAATCAAGTAATCACTACAAGGTGGAATTTGATGGTTTTTTAATTCCGTTACTTTGACTTATATTCCGTTTGGTTCCGGATTGCATACGCGGTTCAGGTCCGTTTGGGCTAACCCCCCGTGGAGGTTCGAGTCCTCTCGACCGCATCATACTTAACAATGAACGAGCTCTTGAATTTCCTCTCGTGGAGATTCAGGAGCTTTTTGCATACTCGGAATTTGTAAGGTATTGCTCATCACTTGAGCCGAAGACAGCTTTGAGTTGTACTCAAGGTGAACATAAATGTTGGCGGTCGTGGAATAATGGCTATGCCCTAACCAGGCCTGAATTTCCTTTAAGCTGACACCGTTAGCAAGGAGTAAACTGGCGCAACTGTGCCGAAGATCGTGAAATCGAATCCGCCGTATTAAGGGGGCAACTGCTTAGTCAACTGCCCCCAAAACTTTTTCAGCCAAGACGCCGCAGTATCAATCTGAATTACACTTCAAAATATGCGGTTAACAGAATCTCTTTAAAATCTTCGAATGATTTGCATTTCCTTAATCTGCTGATTACTCTGAAGTGTAACAACCCAATTCATAGTAAGTATTATTGTTGAAATCAAAGCTTTTAATCACGTCAAGACCAAGCTTTTGGGTATGAGCAGCGTATGACCTGTGATTGATGTGGTTTATAAATGTTATCAATATCGGATATTTTTTGCTCATTTGCATTCTGGAAAAATCAAAAACCTTTCGGAGTACTTCCGTACCTCTGTAATCCTTATCAATGCAGATTGGTCCGTACTGATAAGTGTTTTCTGTAGAAAGCGTAACTCCCTTATATTCTGTATCTTTCAAATCGTCAATCATATATTGAAAAAGAGGCCACTTAGCCCAATATTTCCAAGAGGCAGCCATCGCATAAGCAACAATTTTTTGTCCATAACATGCAATTGTGATTCCATTTTCTTTTTCAATTAATTCCTTAAATTGCTCTTTTGTAAATAAGGTTGTAACGAAGCCATCGGGTTTGTCTTTTTCACTAATGGTTGTAATGTGATATTTTTTTTGCAATTCCAATATAGCGGATATATCATCAACAGTAGCGTTTCTATAAATCATTGTGATTCCTCCTATATGAAATGAACTAAAAAGACGTAATTTTACTAAAGTTATATGAGCGTTTTGGTCATTATAAAATCAATTTGTTCTTCATCCCCCATACAAAAAGAGTGAGCCCCGGTTTGAACGAAATCCATTTTTTTATAAAAATCAATGGCATTTTCATTCTTTTCCCAAACTCCCAGCCAGACCGTCTTTTTGGCTTGGCTTATGGCGATTTCCATCGCTTTGTTGATTAGATATTTTCCCAGACCTTTTCTATGAAATTTGGATCTTATATAAATCCGCTCGATTTCGAGCGATTCATCGCCCATTTTTTCGGATTGGGCATCATTCATATTTACCTTTAAATATCCGGCAGGTTCGTCATGGAAACAGATGAAATAGAATTCCGAAGAGGTATTGGACCATTCCTTTTCCAACTGTTCAGCGTTAAATGCTCTTTCCAAATAGGCTTGCATATTTTCGGGTGAATTTTGATCTTTAAACGTATCGTTGAAGGTTTCAATGCTGATTTCTTGGAGTGTTTGTAAATCTTCACGGCTGCACTTTCTTATTTTTACGGTCATTTTAATATAGCTCCTTTGTATAAATGCGTGTGTAACAACTTCTATAAGGTCAATAATTTCTCTTGTTTCCCTTTTTTACTGATTCCCAGTCGCTTTCGATATTTTTTCTGACTCTTTGAAGCAGTTGAAAAATGGTTTCCGCTTCTTTTTCGGAAAATCCCGCCAATGCGACACGATTCGAATGATCGTTTTCCCTTTTAATGAAAGGAAATACGTTCTTTCCTTTTTCCGTTGGGAAGAGCTTTTTTATTTTTTTGTTGTGTTCATCTTCTTTCTTTTCGATAAAGCTGTTCATTTCGAGTTTTTGGATGGCGCGAGCGGCGGTTGTTCGGTCCACTTTAATCATTTCGGCTAACTTTTCCTGAATGATGCCCGGGTTTTCGCATATGCGGACAAGGTACAAATACTGCCCTTTTGTAAGGTCATATTCTTTAAATTCGATATTGCTGATAGAATCCAATGCTCTGGCGATGATTCCAATTTCACGAAGGATTTCCTTCATCATGAACCTCCTTAAAATTTATTTTGTTGTAAATGCAATAGCTTGACAGTCAAGCCAGAAATGCGGAAGGGCGTTGAAAGCTTGAGACAGGGAGGACTAGGGGGGGCGGATCAACATCCGCTATCCTGGCGCTTTGCACGATTATCCCATTTGATCAGGTGGCAGAGAAGAAGAACAATTCAAGAGAAGCAGTAAGGTTTGGGAGGAGCAGACAGGTTCGAGATCATTAGACAGGTTTATGTGAAAGAGCCCCCCTTGCCCCTGAACGAAAGGTATAATCGTGCAAAGTAGCATGCAGGGACCAACAAGACACGAACGCTATAGAGCCGCCTCAATAAATTACCTCAGCCACCTCAGTCTGGCATCCTGGTGTAAATTGTCACCGCTGTCGCTAGGCTTACGTGTTGAGCCAAAATAATGCATATATAATTTATCTTAATTTTGTTGCATTTGCAATAAAAAATAAGAGGGAGCTAACGCTCCCCCCTGACTCCTAAAGATCCGCTTCATTTAACTTTGTCCGAATTTTAACTGACCAGTTTCAGCCCCACGGCAGAGCCGAGGACCAACCCTATGCACAAAATGCGCATTAAACTGCGCGGCTCGTTATAGAAGATCATTCCGAGGATCGCCCCGCCAGAAGCGCCGATTCCAGTCCATACCGCGTAGGCTGTCCCCATCGGGAGTGTTGTCATGGCCAATGACAAAAATAAAAAACTAAGGCCAAAACCAATAATCAAAAGAGTCAATGATTGCCAATTGCGAGATTGATTAAACTTGTTGATAAGCAGTACCCCGGTCATTTCAAAAAGGCCCGCCAGAATCAAATACACCCAGTTCATATTCCGCTTGCCTCCTTTTTCTTGTCCTTACTAAGCACTTTCAGTCCAATCACACCAATGAGCAGCAGTCCGATCAAAACGATTTTCGCAACACTTAAGTCTGCATTAAACAATAGGATTTCAGCTACCACAGTCCCTGTCGTCCCCAGGCCAACAAATACAGCGTATACCGTTCCAACCGGTAATGAACGAGCTGCCTTGATCATCAAATAAAAGCTGATGTAAATAACAATCAGTGTACCACCCCATTCCCAAAAGTTATCGGCATGCTTCATCCCAATAACCCAAGCGACCTCGAATATAGCCGCAACAATGACGGAAATCCACGTTTTGTTCATAACCCATTCCTCCTTAAACTCTTTTTAAAATTTGGCCACAAAAAAATAGCCTGGGAAATAAACCGCATCATGCGTTTATCTCCCAGGCTTTTATCCCTCCGTGTCACAGCCGCTTGGCTGTGCGTCTTCTCTCGGACCGGACCAGTCTTGCGACTGCGGAACCCTAGAAAACTTGTTTATTCAGTTATTGGCTCAGATCATACTAACACACGATGTAACGTAAGTCAATTTATAATTCTCCACTCCATATTACTTAATTCTGCTTTAGGCAACACCTTGAGATCATGTAACTAGAGGCATTAAAACTAGGATTGGATTAAGCTGGACAAAGCTGGACAAAGCTTCTCTATTGATAATCATGTATATTTGGGCGCCAGCCTGTACATGAACCTGGTTTCCAGCTTGTTCAAAATATTTATATAGCGTTTCCGGGATTTTTATCGTTACCATCAATTTCAGCATCCTCAACAAAGTTTAATTAAATTGTAGCATTGGCTACATTTTGGTGAAAGGCTCTAATGTTAATTTTAAATGAAATATACAATAGAGGAGAGTCATACAGATGTTGACACTTTACTCATTACCGTATGGGGGATGCTTATCGGAGGCGGTCTACTTCTGGTTATTTTCAGACGATGTCTCCTAGCTTCGATTGAACCTGTGGTAGCAATGGTTCTGTCTGTTTTATGGTTGAATGATAGATTTCAAATGATTGATTTACTAAGATTTTCTCTTATTCTCTCAACGGTTTTTGTCATTGCTAGAACTTCGAAGCGAGGGTCTAAGGTTCGGAAATCGTAATCTTTTATAACTTTGGGGACAAGATTTGTTCCGCATCAAGCTTACATAGATTTTATAATTTTTACAGAGGCTAAAAAAAGCGCGCTTGCCTTCTGGTTTTTTAAACCGCTTACAAAATAAACTCTTATGATGGATGATAAAGGGGGATAAAAAATGGATGCAGATCGCAAGGCGTTGATTGAACAAATTGTGGCCGGGATTGGAGGGAAAGAAAATTTAAAATTCGCGAATCATTGTGCAACCCGGCTGAGGCTGCAAGTGAATGACGCCTCCAAAGTAAAGGATGAGGCCATAAAAAGCACACGAGGGGTACTGGGAGTCGTCAAAAAGGACAATGAAGTTCAAATCATTATCGGCACTCATGTGAACAGTGTTTACAACGATTTTATCGCTACGACTGGCGAGCAAACTACGGCTAGCGACACCCCTTCGGAAGCAAACAAGAAAGCAAAATTTTCAGTACACACCATCATTGACTTTCTGAGCGGTGTCTTTGTTCCCGTATTGCCGGTTCTGGTAGCGGCAGGGCTCGTTGCGGCTGTCTTAAACATTTCGACGATGTATTTTGGACTTGATCGCAATAGCGGAACTGTTGTCGTTTTGTCAGCCATCAATTCCGCTGGATTCTTTTTTCTCCCGGTTTACCTGGGGTTCACTACGGCCAGAAAGCTTGGCATCAACGGAACGATGGGAGCGTTTCTTGGCGGCATACTGTTAACGAGTACGATCAATAATGCGGAAGGCCTGTCTTTCCTGGGTATTCCCATTGCTCAGACGACGTATGCTTCGACCACGCTGCCGGTTATTTTCGGCGTTTTGTTAATGGCATTTGTTGAAAAAAACGTGGATAAGATCATTCCCAAGGCACTCAAGTTCTTTTTACGGCCTTTAGTTACAGTTTTGGTAACCGTTCCTGTCGTTCTGGTCGCATTCGGTCCGGCCAGTGTATATTTAAGCAATATTGTGGCGCAAGGGCTTGACTGGTTAAATACGAATTTTGCCTGGCTTTCATTAGGGGTGTTTGGATTCTTCAGCCCGTTTATTGTCATGTTGGGTTTGGACAAAGCATTCCTGTCTGTCATCACCACCTCTCTGGCGACAAATGGTTATGAGAGCTTTATGCTGCCGGGGATGCTTGTTTCCAACGTGGCCGTGGGCAGTGCGGCGTTGGCGGCGTTCTTTCTCTCCAAGAACAGCGAATTTAAAGGATTGTCGCTATCCGCAGGAATAACGGGAATTTTAGGGATCACCGAACCCTCTTTGTTTGGCGTCTGCCTAAAATATATGACCCCTTTATATGGGGCCATGATTGGCGGTGGAGTAGGCGGGGTATTTGCCGGGATATTCCAGCTAAAACAGTACGCTCTCGTCTCGCCGGGACTAGCTTCCATTGTTACTTATATCGGCGGGGACGGACAATTGTTCAATTTTTGGATTGCACTGATTTCAGCTCTCATTGCCATTGTGGTCAGTTTTGCGGCTACAACGATTTTGAGCAAGGTAGGTAAAACTAAAAGAACCTACGGATAATCAACAACACTGTTTGAGAAAGGAGAAGCCGTATGGAAAATACAAAAATAAGTCCGTTAGGCACACTCATGTCCATTGTCAACAACACTTCGACGGGAACGCTTGAATATCAATTGGCATCTTATTTCCTGGATCAATACAACCATTTCGAAAAGTTAAACATTTTCGATGTTGCCGATCAGTGTTATTGCTCAAGAGCAAGTGTGCGGAGATTTTGTAAAAAAATCGGCTTCTCCAATTTTGTTGAAATGAAAAAGCATTTTATCAACTATGAATTTCAGCAAAGGCAGTATACCAATCGCGTGCAGGTTGGCAACTTTCGAGAAATAACGGCTAATAAGTTGATAAGTATGATTACCGATATTGATCAGACACTTGACGACGCTCGCCTTGAAGAAGTCGCACAAAAAATGCATCAGAGCAAAAACGTGATTATCTTTGTCGTTGATACTGCGGCTACCATGGCCAAATTTTTTCAGCAAGAGATGTTTTTCTGCGGGAAAACGGTCAAGGTTGTCACAGATTACTCCGACAGTTTGACCTTTGGGGATCTGCGTGCCGCGCAATCTGCGAACCATTCGTCTATCGCGGCTTTGGGTAAAGACGACTTGCTCATCACGATTTCAGTGACAGGTCTTTTTGCCGCAGCGACACTGAATATTGTCAAATATTGCGCGGCGCACAAGATGTTGTTTACTTTGAACAGGGACGCAGAGTTAAGGGAATGTTATGACGATGTTTTTTACATTAGCAAGAATGAAGATAACCCCAGAGTTTTTACGGAATACACGGTATATGGAATAAATTACATTTTTGATAATTTATTTTACTTGTATTATAGCCGCTACTCGCGGGAAAAGAAAAAGCAATGATGGAGGGAACTGTATGAAAGTCCTTGTTGGTTCATTTAATGCCGAGTCGAATGCTTCCGTAAAAAAACTATGTGGTCTTAATGACTTTGTATATAAATTCGGGGATGAAATGATCGATGAGATGAAGGCGAAGGACCTTTTTGAACAGCATCATATCGAGCTTGTTCCAACCATTTACGCCAATGGTTATGCTCAAGGATTGGTTACAAAAGAGGCGTTTGATTTTATTTCAAGCGCTATTCTTCAGGGAGTTAAAGAAAATATTCATGAATTGGACGGAATATATCTATTTCTTCACGGTGGAAGCTATATCAAAGATTTGGAGGGAGGATCGGGAGAGCATTACTTGCTTCGGGAAATTCGCAAAATTACCGGACCTTATTTTCCAATTGCCGTTGTCATGGACCCGCATGGTAATATTTCGGAAGAACTTGTCTTCCATTCGACCATCGTAAGATGTTACAGACAGTCTCCGCATACCGATATTGACGATACGTACAGACATGTGGCGAAAATGTTCATTGAACTGTTGAATAACAGAAAAAATATTAAACCAGTGTATAGAAGAGTGCCGATTTTATTGGGTGGGGAACGCTGTGTGTCTACAGACGAGCCTTTGTTGTCTATCAATAAAGTACTGGACAAAGTGGAAGCTTCACCGGAGATTTTAAGTGTTTCCTATTATATAGGTTATACGAGACATGATAATTACACCTGCGGGGCGGGTGTCGTTGTCATCCCGTCCGAGGAAGAACACACCAAATACGCTGAAACGGTTGCTGAAGAAATCGCCGATTATGCATTTTCCAAGAGAAAAGAGTTTCACTTTACCGGGAACGCTATGGAACCGGAAGAAGCGTTACAGGCCGCTGTTGAATTTGAAGAAAGTCCTGTCATTATTTCCGATTCCGGAGACAACACCACGGCCGGCGCTTCCGGACAAAGCACCTTTGTATTGAGACAGCTATTAAAACGAAATCATTTCGGCGATAAGAAAATCCTGATCAGCGCGATTACGGATACGTTGGCCGTGTCTGTATTATCGAAACAAGAAGTAGGTCAAAAAGTAGATATTGAGTTGGGCGCTTATTCGGATCTTCCGTCACAACAAGTGAGTATTTCTGGAGAAATTGTTTCAAAAGGTTATATCAGAAACTTGAAAATATTCGGCAGTGCCAATGAAAACGTAGGAGAAGTTGTTACCATTCGTTTGAACGAATATCCTATCGATGTTGCAGTATCCAATAAATTTGTTTCGTTTGCTGAAATGCATCAATTTGCGGCAGCTAATCTGGATATTCACGCCTATGATATTATTGTTGTAAAGCAAGGGTATATTTTCCCTGAATTGAATCAGATTTCGAAATTAAGCATTATGTCTTTAACCCCTGGCGAGACGTATCAGTATACCGAGAAGATTCCTTACAAAAGAATTCTTCGTCCTATGTTTCCCATCGACGATATTTAAAAAGAATGGAGTGTATTTCCATGACACAAACTTACAAGATCGCATTTGAAAAAGTGCAGCAGCCCGCATATGAATTCAATAAAGAAACAGTAGTTTTGTCTGATGAAACGATGAATGAACGCAGAAAAAAGGTTCTTAATCAAATGAAAGCAAGAAATTTGGATTCGCTCCTGATTTATGCCGATCGAGAACATGGAGCCAACTTTGAATATCTCACCGGTTTCATACCCCGGTTTGAAGAGGCTTTATTAATTGTGAACAATCAAGGATCTTCGTACCTCTTGCTCGGAAACGAAAATCTAAAAATGGCGAACTATTCAAGGTTTGAGGCAAAAGCCATTCACGTTCCCCATTTCTCCTTGCCTAATCAACCCATGGAGAACAAATCAAGTTTTGTTGAGCTTCTTAAAACCGCCAATATTGAAAATAAGAAAATTGGTGTTGTAGGATGGAAAGTTTTCACCAGTAAATATGATGATACTCATCAATTGTTTGATATCCCTTATTATATTGTGGATTCTTTACAGAAGGTTATTCAGGGCGACGGCTCCATAATAAATTGCACGGACCTCTTTATCGGGGAGGAAGACGGGGTTCGGACCGTAAATAATGCCGATGAAATTTCCTACTATGAATATGGATCGAGTCTGGCATCTGATTGTGTACAAAAAGCGATGGATGAAATAGAGCCGGGCAAACTGGATATTGAAATCGCCAGCTATTTATCTGCATTTGGTCAGCCTCATAATGTAACAACTATTTTTACAACCGGTGATCGGTTTACTAAAGCCGTCTTGTACCCGCAAAACAAACAGATCCAGCTCGGAGATAAGTTTTCGATGACTACAGGTTACAAAGGCGGTTTAACAAGTAGAGCCGGTTATATTGTATCTGATTCAAGCGAACTTCCTGAAGATGTGCAAGATTATCTCGAAAAAGCTGCAATTCCGTATTATGCAGCCGTAGTGGCTTGGCTGGAAAATGTAAAAATAGGCATGAGCGGCAGCGAAATGTATGATTGTATTCAAGCTGTATTGCCCAAAGAACAATTCAACTGGTCGCTAAATCCAGGCCACTTGGTGGCTGATGAAGAGTGGATGTGTTCGCCGATATATCCCGATTCCCAAACTCGATTTAAAAGCGGGATGCTGTTCCAGGTTGACATTATCCCTTCCGTTAAAGGCTACGGGGGAACCGGTGCAGAAACAGGCATCGCTCTAGCCGACGAAGCTTTAAGAGAGGCGATCAAACAACAACATCCGGGTTTATGGGAAAGGTTTGAGCAGCGCAGAGTGTATATCAAAAACATGTTGAATATCGATTTGCATCCAGAGGTATTGCCGCTTTCCAATAGCGTGGGTTATTACAGACCATTCGCTTTAGCCAAAGATAAGGCTTTGATCAAACTTTAATGATGTAGCCCTTCTCTGTTCCGTGACTACCACGGGCGCAGGGAGGGCTCTTTTCATGATAGGCTGAAAGAAGGCAAAAAGCGTCAAACATTAAATTTAGCCCCATGCTATGATAATTGCCAGGAGGTGAAATGAATGACACGCAGCAAAGAAATTCAGACAGCTTTGAATTATATTGAACTGAATTTATGCGAGGAACTGACTTTAGATGAAGTTTCTAAAGTTGCCGGATTTTCGAAATTCTATTTTCATAAAACTTTTCAAAGAGAAGTCGGGATTCCTGAATCTCAGGAATCTTTTACAAGAGCTTTCAAAAGTATTTATCAATTACCTCCAGGAAGATACAGGTCAGCCATTAAAGATTTAATTATAGGAGGAATAAGCATGAATAAACAAGATGAAATAAAAGACTGGATTATCACAGGAACCGCCCCCGAGAAATACCTGGTAAGCCTTGATCCTAATATATACCATATGGGCTCAAAATCGGCAACGATACGCTCTCTTACAGACGAATTTTCCAACGGTGAATACAGCACCATCATGCAGCAAATTAGTGCTAAAAATTTCATCGCTAAGCGGATGCGTTTTTCAGGTTTTGTAAAAACTCAAGATGTGGAAGGCTGGTGCGGATTATGGTTTAGGATAGACAACGCCTTGGGAGATACTTTAAAGCTGGATAACATGCAAAGCAGATCAATTACAGGAACAACCGAATGGAATCATTATTCTTGTGTACTGGATATACCTAAAAATGGAGCCATTATTAATATTGGTATGTTGTTGTGCGGGAAGGGGCAAGCGTGGCTTGATAATGTTAGCCTTCAGGAAGTTGACAACAATACCCCGACAACTGAATTCGTTCCTGAAGAAGTTTTTCCTGACCATCTTTTAAATCCATTATTTGAAGAAGTGTAATTTCTCATTGGTTGTTAATTTTTATACTTTTTTTGAATTTAGTTTAGAATCCTTTTAGAGACAGCTGTTATCTTTAGTAAATAAAATGGATTTTAGACTGAGGGTGATGAATACGGAGAAACTGAACCAAACCCAGAGAAAGTGGCTGCTCGCACTCCATCTTATTTTTTCAGGAATCATGATCGGAGGGGCGGTCGCCTTCCTGATTTTCAGCATCACTGCTGCATCTACGGATGACGAAGGAGTACTTAAGGCGTGTTATTTCTGCATGTACGTGCTGGCCAAGACATCTATCCGAGCTTCAACGATCGGGGCCCTGGTAACTGGAATTCTTCTTTCGGTTCTTACCAGATGGGGGTTATTCCGGTTTTATTGGATTATGGTTAAAGAAGTATTGACTCTCCTTGCCGTAGCATTAGGACCTGTCGGTATGTACTATTGGTCGCTGAAGGCGATGACGCTGACATCTGCCGAGGGGTTGAACGCTATTAAAAACCCGGTGTTCATAGTGAATAACGGACAGCTTTGGACCGGGATCGCTCTTCAGATCATTTCGCTTACTGCGATATTCGCGATATCTGTTTTTAAACCATGGGGATCGCGAAACCAGAGCAGGCAGTAACCGTTCTCATCGCCATGCCCCTGGCCAAACCGCTGGTTGCCAGGTTTGGTAAGAAAGAGGTTGCCTCTACGGCTTTTCTTCTGACCTTCATAGTATATGGAATGCTGTACTTCTTACCGGGTCTTACAGCCAATCAATTTGCGGCCATTTCAGCTGTCGGCATGTTCGGTTATGCTTTCTTTAACTTAATGATCTGGGCCTTTGTCACGGACATCATTGATTATCATGAACACTTAACGAGGCTGAGAGAGGACGGTACCATCTATTCGGTCTATTCATTTTCTCGAAAGGTGGGTCAAGCGGTCGCCGGTGGTTTTGGCGGATTTACCAACGGACTCATCGGCTACAATGTTAGGAGCAATATCAACTTTTTCCATATTCGTGCGTCTATAAGAGTATCATAGTCGTTTGGAGTGGTCTTTAGTGAAAGACAAAATTTTGGTAATCGGCGTCATCTTCTTGTTGTTGAGCGCAGCGTTCGGGAATGCTGCGGATCCCGGGCAAGCTTCCGGGACAAAGGACAGATCGGAATCCCCGCAAATATCTAACATGGCAAACACTTCGGCAACATCCGCGGGTACCACTGAAGGCGGGGTGCTGCCGCTATTGTGGCAAAAAGTTGATGGTTCCGGGAAAGTCCAGGTGCTGGAAGGCGGGTTAAAGCAGGCGGATCGTATTGTGAAAGAAACGGATTTGAATGGGGTTAACGGTTCACGGAAAAACAAGATCGTTATCTACGCCCGTAAGAACGATACTAATTTCCTTTATGCAGCCTTGGTTCAAAATAATCTCGTGTACGATTTGGGGAAGGCGGCCGGGTATCATTACGATCAGGACGATGCTGTGAACGTCGGCAACATCATGTTATTCGGTAAAAAAGTCGTCAAAATCCAGGGCGCCGTCGGCGCCGCCGCTTCCATAACCTGTTACATCGAGTTGAAAGATGGGGGACCGGAGCAGCTAATGGTGATCGATGAAGGTTATGCCTCGGAAACGGATGTGGACCACGACGGTTTGCCTGAGGTGATTGTGAGCTCGGGGACGATTCCGCATACCACGGTTTACCGGTGGCAAGACGGGCATATCGAGTGGAGCAACCTCAACGAAGCATTGCAGGCGGAAGCTGTTTCCATCACCGAGGAGAGGGCGGTTTTGGCCGCGTTCGGGAAGGATCAATCCCTCGTCAAGCTGTATTGGCTGAAGAAGGACGGACTGCAAGAATTCAGTCAGTACTCAAGCGACGAATACTACTCCGATCGTTTCGTTACCATCCCATATACTAGCGAAGAAGTAAAACAAATCCGGGAACAAGCCGCCGCCGCCCGCGTTTTTGATCCTTATGTACCGCGAAAAGGCGTTGCTACGGACTACGGAATGACAGCGGAGCAAGAGAAAGCTGGAGTGTTGAAGCTGACATACCCTCATTTTGCCGTCCGGCAGTCGAGCACGGATTTGCGGCAGAGGGAGGAAGGAAACGGGGTGTCCGGAGAGAAGTGGTATTTTCCCGATTTTACGGCGGAATGGATCGGGCTTCCGGACAGCGAAGCAGGCGGGAGTTGGTACATTACGTGCGGATCGACGCATATTTCCATCAGTACGGCCAAGTCGGTCAGCAAGGAGCAATTGTTGTTCGCTGCCGCGTCGCTTGTTTCTCTTGACGAGCTGAAGCTGCCCGGCGGAGAATACGAATAGAAGAAACGATATGGATGGCTGCGGGCAAACTCGGAAAACTTAAGCGAAGACCGCAAAATGGCAGGCGCTAAGGAGCGGTGTATTTTGTTATGAGAGGTGATGACTGTGGCTCGCGTTTTATTTATCAATGGAGGTTCCGAGGGACATATCAATCCAACCCTCGGTGTGGTGCAAGGACTCGTCCGCCGCGGCGAAGAAGTGGTGTACTTCGTTGCCGAACAATATCGCGATCGCGTCGAGCGGACGGGCGCGAAGGTAATCACATTCGACGTCGGTAAATTTCTGGAGGCGTTCCTTGCGGGCGGAAGAACGCCTTGGGCGCGAGTGGGCGGACTATTGCGCACCGCAGATATCGTCATTCCCAGTGTACTGGAGCAAACTGAAGGAGAACGTTTTGATTACATCATTCATGACTCGATGTTCGGCTGCGGGCGTTTGCTTGCGCAAATCCTTGGCTTGCCGGCCGTCAACTCGTGCACAAGTTTTGCCATGGGGCAAACCGGCTTTGAACGTCTGCAGGAGCATCTGTCGGGCCATTTTCCGGAAGACGTGAATGAACAGGCCAAGCAGGAGTTTCAGCGTCTGGTTAACGGTGTGCAAGCGAAATACCATGTGCAAGCGGGCTCCGCCTACGAAGTTTTTTGCAATCCCGCACCACTGACCATCGTCTACACGTCGAAACGCTTCCAACCCGATGGGGAAAGCTTCGGCGAGACGTACAAGTTCGTTGGGCCGTCTGTCGTGCCGCGCTCAACCGATTCATTTGATTTCACCCATGTGGATACGGATCGCCTGATTTACATATCGCTCGGCACGGTTTTCAACCAAGCGGCGGATTTTTACAAGCTTTGTTTTGCGGCGTTCGCCGAAACAAAGTACACCGTGATTTTATCCGTCGGCAGCCGAACCCGGATTGAGGAATTGGGGGACATTCCCGCGAATTTTATCGTGGCGGCTTACGTACCGCAGCTCGAAGTGCTGCAGCACGCCAAATTGTTTATCACTCACGGCGGGATGAACAGCTCCAGTGAAGGCCTGTATTATGGCGTGCCGCTGATCGTGCTGCCCCAAAGCGCCGACCAGCCTGTAATAGCCCGGCGTGTCGCTGAACTGGGCGCGGGGGTCCAGTTAAATCAAGCAGACTTAACTGCGGGAGAACTCAGGGAGGTGGCGGAACGGGTGTTGAGCGATCCGTCCATCCGCAAGGCATGCGTTGAACTCGGCGATTCGTTCCGGGCCGCGGGCGGCTATCAGCAAGCTGTTGAAGAGATTTTTGCGTATAAACGAAGTTTGGGCATAACTGAATAATTAAGTTGCAAAACGGGAGGAATGCCGGCTTAGGGCCATGGCATCCTCCCGTTTTTTAGGGGGAGATTTTTTCAAAGTCATTCCCCTTGAAATGCTTTTTGCAGTTCCGCAAGGTCGAACTTTTTCATCTTCAAGAACGCCTGCGTGACGCGGTCAATTTGCTCCGGCGTACCCTTGGTCATCATTTCGTCCATCGCAGCGGGAGAGATTTGCCACGAGACACCGTATTTGTCTTTGAGCCAGCCGCATTGCTCGGCCTCGGGGACGGCGGAAAGTTTTTCCCAGTAGTAGTCAATGTCCTCCTGCGTCTCACAATTAACCAACAGGGAAACCGCCTCGTTGAAGTTGAAATGGTGTTCATGTGCGCTGTCCATGGCCGTAAACCAGGTGTTCTCCAGCATAAAATCGGTGAACATCACCGCCTCCTCCCGGTCCGGCTCATGGCCGGGGCCATACCGAAACAGGTTGCCCGGCTTGGCATTGCGGAAGACCGAAAGATAGAACTCGCGCGCTTCTTCCGCTTTGCCGTAATTTTCGCCCACAAACATCATGGAGGGGATGATCGCCGGCCGCGGCTCCCCATCCGGATTCGTCAGCATCAGCTGCCACGAAACGCCGTACTTGTCCTGAATCCAGCCGTACCGTTCGCTGAACGGATACTTATCCAGCGGCATAAGCGCGGTACCGTCTTTGGACAGCTTGCTCCACGCCTCGTCGATCATCTCCCTCGCGTTCTGCTCTCGGGACGGATCGAAATTGACGATAAACGAGATGGAAGGGTTGATCTTAAAGTACGGCCCCGCAGAGATCGCCATAAACGGATGTCCCCAGACGGTAAACGATACGAGATCGGAATCGCCCGAGGGTGTATCGCGCAAAGTCGCCGCGCTCGTGATTCTGGAATCCGGGAAAACGGTGCAATAGAACTCCGCAGCTTGTTTCGCCTCTTTGTCGAACCACAGGTGCGGGATGATGGGATTGGTCGGCGAACTGTTTTTGGCATCACTCATCACATTTTCCTCCTAAATTGTAAGGTTGACAATCGTTTTTATTTTACCCGAAAAATTGAATTTACGTTTCTTATCGATTGCTGTTCTATTGTTGATTCTCCAGCCCGTTAAAGCTTTTCAACATATGAACAAACGATTCAAGCTTATCATTATCCCAGTTCTCAATCCGTTTATAAAACTCCGCTTCTTTTTCTTTTAAAGCCAGGATGGCTTTATCACGCCCCGCTTCTGTCAGAGACAGCAGCACTCCACGGCGGTCGTTAGGATCCGCTTCACTTTTCACGTACCCCGATTTTTTCAAGTGAGCGACAAGGCGGCTCACGGAGCTTCGATCCATAGCTGTGGATTCCGCTAACTGAGTTGCACTTGCCGGTCCATACGACAGCAGCCAGCGAACCAGCACAAAGGCCGCAGGCTGTAAGGTTGAATCGAAAATCTCCGCTGTTTTCACATTGATGGCATGCGATGCACTGAGAAGGGCATTGAGCTGCTCGCCAAGATTAAATTCCAGCTGCATTCTGTCAGAGGGCAATTTTCTAGCCTTCATCGGTTGTTTCTCCCATTCACATTTAATTACTTGATATATGTCAAATAAATCTATATGATTGATATATGTCAATTATATTAGAGTCCCTGGCATACATCAAGCTGAAAGGAAAGGTTTGAATCACAAATAAACATAGGAATTAGGAGGATTATATATGCAGACAACGCCGATTATTGTAATGACCGGAGCGACAAGCGGTATTGGAGAGCTGGCGGCAATGGAATTAGCTAAACAGGGGGCGCATCTAGTATTAACCGCCAGAAGTGAGGGGCGGGCTGAGATCACCAGAAATAAATTGGAACATGCGGCGCCTAATGTTAAAGTGGACTTTTTCTACGGCGATCTTTCTCTCATGGAAGATGTCAAACGGGTTGGAAACGAAATTAAAGCTGTTTATTCTAAGCTGGATGTATTGGTAAACAATGCAGGCTTGCATGGCTTCGAACAGCGAATAACCGCAGAGGGACTTCCGGAAATGATCGCGGTGAACTATCTTGCCCCCTGGCTGTTGACGGACATCTTACTTCCATCGTTAATGGCTTCGCAGCAGGCCAGAATTGTTAATGTTGCTTCAGAGGCATCTCGCAACCATGGCGAACTTAAACTGCCTGAGGATTTAACGGATACAGCAAAATTTTCAAGGGCGGGCTCCTCCCGCATTTATGGAAAAACAAAGCTCCTCAATATTATGTTTACGGGTGAACTGGCGCGGCGGCTGGAGGGAACCGGAGTTACCGTGAATGCTCTTAATCCCGGGTTTAATGTGACAGGCCTTGGACGTGAGTTGGGATTCTCTTCGGCACTTGCATCCGTATTACGATTTTTAAGGATTGGAAATCCGCAAAGAGGGGCGGGCATCATCCTTCAATTAGTTACAGCATCGCAATATCAGGGAGTAACCGGGGGATATTTTAACGTGGGCAGTGGACAGCCTATTGTTCCGGTACATCCCGGGGGAGATCCCGAAATGCAAAGCCGGTTGTGGAGTGCCACCGAGGAATTGTTAGGGCAATGGATAGAAAAAGATGAAAACCGGGGGATATCCGTGTAAAATTGTCTATATGTGTGAACAGGTTGTGGATTGGAAACGTGATAATTAAAGAGGGATGCTAATGAAAAAAGCAAACGCTAATTTGATAAAAGAAATCAATTTAAACAATGTGCGCCAGGCGATGAAACGGGTGGAAACGGCAACCAAACCACAGCTGGCCGCGTTGACCAAGCTGAGCGTAGTTACGGTGAATTCCCTTGTGAAGGAACTGCATGACCTTGGAGAGATATTTGAAGACGAGACCGTTCCATCCAACGGGGGGAGACCGGCGCTAACCTATCGTTACAATTATGATTTTAGTCTTGCGCTCGTCATTTACATGAAAGAGAAACAAGGACAGGAGCTTATTTCCGTGGCGGTCGTGAATCTGGAAGATCATATTTTGCAAAAAGAAGAATATTTAATGCCTGTTTTTGACCGGCAACAGTTCTATGACATGATCGAACACTTTCTCACGTTATACCCTTCCATTAAAGTGATTGGCATCGGCATTCCCGGACAGGCCGTCAATGGCGAGATTACGGTAAGCGCTCATCAGGCGCTGATGGGAGTTCGCATGATTGAAGATATTGAAACGCAATTCGGATTGCCGGTTATGGTGGAGAATGATGTTAACGCTGCGATCAGCGGGTATTGTGCAAAGCAGGATTTGGATGATACGCAATGTGTGCTGGGTATTTATTTCCCTGCGAGGTACCCGCCAGGCATGGGCATTTATCTCGATGGAAAAGTATTCAAAGGAAAAAACGGCATGGCCGGAGAGATCAAGTTTCTCCCGATGGATTCGGATTGGTACCATGAGATGGACAAGGAAACATTTGTGGGCTCAGTGTGTCAAATCATTCAAAGCGTCAACGCCGTCCTGGCCCCGGACAGAATCGTGATATATCAGGACAAGGTAGAAGCAGAGCTCTGGAACCCCGCATGGGAAGCTTATCGGAATAGGAAGCCTATGCCGTCCTATCCTGAAGTGATTCTGCAAGAGACATTTCAACAAGATTTTGAGGCAGGCATGCGCTGGCTGACGCTCAAAGACTTGGAGCCGGCCTTAAGCCATTTTAATTGACTTGGAACCCCTTGATCGGAATCATGGGGTTTTCTTTTTGCTGCTTGAGCTCCATGTATTGACAAAAGAGAACTGCTAATGCATATTAAATAAATGAACTTTATAAAGTAGTTTAAGTATGGTGCTTTTTTATTCACTATGGAAGGGGATGTGCTATGGCAACCTGGTTTTTGATTATTATATATCTGGCATTTATTAGCCTGGGGCTTCCGGATTCTTTGCTGGGATCGGCCTGGCCCGTGATGTGGCCCGATATCGGTGCTTCAGTTGGCTCCGCCGGGATCTTGTCCATGGTTGTAGCGGGTGGGACCATCGTATCCAGTTTGGCTAGCGGGAGTATGATTCAGCGCTTGGGGACGGGCAAAGTTACCCTGATCAGTTGTTGTCTGACTGCCGGTGCGCTGCTTGGATTCTCTGTGGCCCCCACGATGATCTGGCTTGTTCTTTTGGCTATTCCACTTGGTCTTGGCGCGGGTGCCGTTGATGCGGCGCTGAATCATTATGTAGCTGAAAATTATAATGCCTATCATATGAGCTGGTTGCACTGTTTTTGGGGTGTAGGGGCGACCATGGGACCGATTATTATGTCCTCCTATATTGCCGGCCATAACTCCTGGAGAGGGGGGTATGCTGCAATATCAATGATACAGCTCGCACTCGTCATTATTTTGTTTGTTACGCTCCCCCTATGGAAACGAGTCGCTGCGAGCCGTGAGCTAGAACGTTCCCAAAACGAAGTGCATCACGACCAGGATGAATCCGGGGTGTTACAGCCAGAGGGAAGTTCCAAAGCCAATGTCCTCCGCATCAAAGGCGTCAAACATTCCCTTATCGCCTTTTTGTTCTATTGCGGGGTTGAAGCCACGGTGGGTCTATGGGGAGCCACCTACCTGGTTGGTGCGAGAAATATTGCGGCGGAGACGGCTGCCGGCTGGATCTCTTTATACTATGGGGGAATTACGATCGGAAGGCTGGTTACCGGTTTTATTACGCTGAAAGTCCATAATCGTGTGTTAATCCGGTGCGGTCAGATTGTTGCCATTGCCGGCGGGATCATCCTTTTGCTTCCGTTGCCGATCCTGCTTACCTTGTTTGGATTCATTCTGATTGGACTCGGGCTTGCCCCTATCTATCCTGGGCTTCTGCATGAAACGCCGGCCCGGTTTGGGAGAGAAAATTCGGCAAGGCTGATGGGGTATCAGATGGCGGCCGCATATACGGGAACCACATTTCTTCCGCCGCTTTTTGGAATCATCGCGACACAGACGAACATAACCTTGTTCCCGTTTGTTGTGCTTGCTTTTCTTGTCTTCATGATGATGAGCGCGGAGAAAATAAACCGCATTTTAAGCAAACAAGAGAAAGCGAGGATTTAGGATGCTTTCATACATTATCTTGTGTGCCGTCATATGGGCAGGAACCTATGCGTGTCTAGCGATGTCGAAACAGCCCATGGAGGTGAAACCGGTTCGTTCCATTGAGGATCTATTTGAATAAAATTAAACCTTGACATGTAACGCGTTACAACGTTTATGCTTCTATTGTATTAGACAGGTTATCACATGATTGGTGCGGACACTTTATAAATCAACATTATAAAGGGGTTGTATTAACTTTTTAAGCGTGTTATTGACGATATAGAAGCTGATGGATCTAACGAAAGGATTGAATGGATGATGAACCAAAAAGAAAGAATGCTTGCCGGACTGCCTTATAAAGCTTGGTTGGATGGATTGCCTGAAGAAAGGATAGAGAACAAGGTTAAGGTTCATGCGTATAATTTAATGCGCCCGGACGAAGAGGCAAAAATGGATGAGATGATCCGGAGTATTCTTGGAAAAGCAGGCGCAAATGTGCATATTGAACCGCCTTTTCATTGTGATTACGGAAAAAATATCGAGGTGGGCAACAATTTTTTTGCCAATTTCAATTGTATTATTCTCGATGTGGGCAAGGTGGTTATTGGCGATAATGTGATGTTTGCTCCCAATGTATCGCTTTATACTGCCGGCCATCCGCTTCATCCGGACTCCAGAAATTCAGGGTACGAGTACGGAATCGTCATTACCATCGGAGATAATGTATGGATCGGCGGCAATGTTGTCGTCAATCCTGGTGTTACGATAGGGAATAACGTTGTGATCGGAGCAGGCAGTGTGGTGACGAAAAATATTCCGGATAATGTGATTGCCGTAGGAAGTCCATGCAAGGTGGTCCGGGAAATCACGGAAGAGGATCGAAAATATTATTTTAAAGATAGAGAATTTGATGTCGAGGACTATCTTCCAAATGGATAGACCGCAAAATTCGGAATAACCCACTTCATGAAATACGATAGTCTGAGACTGTTACGATGACAACGTCTTGGCTGTCGTTTTTTTTAATAGGGGGTGAAAGGTAAGATGATGACAATGAATATTCTAATTATTGATAATGAGGCCGTTATGAGGAAAAGCATCAAGCGCATAGTTGCAAATACCTTTTCAGAGCATAATGTGTTTGAGGCTGCTTCAACCGAGGAGGCTCTTATTATGATGGAATGGGATCATATGGATATAGTATTTATAGATATCACCATGCCTAGAATGGATGGACTTACATTCATTGAGAATTATGGTTACAGGTTTCCGGACACTAGATGGATTGCAATAACAGATAAAAATAATTACTGCCTAAGTCATTTGAGAAAAGCAATGAGGCTTAAGGTTACAGACTGTTTATTAAAACCATTCGGCAAATCAGAACTGCGCGATATACTAGACACTTTAATTAGACCAGATTAATCGTAAGAAAAAGGAGACTTTATCCGTGAAGTGGTTTAAAGTATAACTGAATCATTTTCTGATGAAAAATCCGATGGAATTTTGGGGGAACCTATGGACAAGATCACAAACCTTTTGAAAGAGCACTACGATCTGGAAGTTACCAATATTTTACCGCAACAGGGCGGTTGGGCGGCGCTTGCTTTTAAAGTATACAGCCACGAGAGCTCCTTCTTCCTAAAGGTTTATGAAAAAAGCCGGGCGTCGACCCCAAAATGGACCGCTCTCATTGATCATTATGTGCCGATTACGATTTGGCTTATGGAACATAGCCGCTTGAAAGGCAGGCTTCCCGTTCCCGTGCTAACCCAAACCGGCGCCTACAAATGTGAAGATGACGAAGGAATCTATTTATTATACGAATATATCGAAGGGGAAACGATCGGCGATAAAGGGTTAACCGCGAATCAGGTTGGCGAGCTTGCAAACATGGTAGCGGCGCTTCATTTACATGGAGAAGAAATCCCGATGGATACAACGGCTATTAAAGAGGATTTTTTCGCTCCGTTTTTGGCACAGCTGAGGATGGCGATGGCTCGGGAGGTCAATGTGCTTCCTCATGACTTGGCGGAATTGATAAGCCCTCGCTTGGAACAACTCAAGAGGCTAACGAATTCCGTAGAGGAGTTGTCCGCCGATTTAAGGAAGAGGAGTCTAAAAATGGCCCTGTGCCATACCGATCTTCACCCCTGGAATCTGATGCAATCCGACGGGAAGCTAATGTTGATTGACTGGGAAGGACTAAAACTGGCGCCTGTGGAAGCCGATTTGATGTTTTGGTTTGACGAGCCTTATTATGATCATTTTGTTTCCGTCTATCGTGAAGTCCATAACGATTTTGCCATCAACCCCGCTGTGCTGCAATTTTATCGGGCCAGACGCAAATTGGAGGATATTTGGGAATTTATGGAGCAGCTCATGTTTGATCGGCAGGAGGAACAGGAACGTGCCGCAACAATCCGTCATTTGAACAAGGAATTGAATGAAATTAGCGGCTGATTGAAACGGGGAATGGTTTTTCGCGAAAACAACATTGCTTTCCCATGCTAAAATAAACGAAAAAGTGAAGCACATTTGCTGGCGCCTAAGGGGCGTTGTGGCGGTGTGCTTTTTTTTGTTGCAAAATTGTCGAATTATGGGAGAGGAAGGGGAAGGGATTAATCATGAAGAAAACAAGCTTTGTAAAATGATATTTAACATGAAATGGCCCGTAAATTTGCTTGTGCAGCAAGCCTTAGGGCATCGCAAATACCGTATGGGTTAAAGTGGGAGGCGATTGGTGCCGGATATATCGGCCCAATCGCCTTTTTTTAGATGTTAGGCGCCGTTATGCACCTTCTTGGGAATGCAGAGCGCGAAATTCGTCCTCCAGCATCGACATCAGAATCAAATCGTGGAATTCGCCGTCCAGATACAACTCGTCGCGCAGCACTCCTTCCCGCCGGAAGCCGATTTTCTCATAAACATGGATCGCGCGCGGATTAAACGAGTAGACCCCCAAATGAATCCGGTGCAGCCGCAAAACCTCGAACCCGTACCGCAGCATAAGCATCATCGCTTCCGTCCCGTACCCCTTGCCGCGATGCTCCGTACCTTTGATCCCGATCCGGATGTTTGCGCTCCGGTTAACGGGATCGATCTCGTTCAAGACGACTTCGCCGATCAATCCGCCCGATTCCTTCGCTACGATCATCAAGTCGAACCGGTCCTCATTTGCCTGGCTGATCTTTTGCAGCCACATTTCCGTGCTTTCCTGGGTAAAATCCCCCTGGCTCCCCGTCAGGCGGAGCATCTCAGCATCCTGCAAAAAGGAAAAATAGGCGTCCAAATCCGTGACGCGCGGATAACGCAGCTCAATGGCCTTTCCTTCGATGCGGATTAAATGATCCTGCACCATTCCCATACCTCCCTGGTTTTAAGCCTGTTTTTCGAATTACCTTATTTTAACTTGGACATCACGTTTTGGCGATATAATTTACAAAAAAAGGCGGCTCCGGTTACCATAGAGTTGTACAAACACCTTAATGGAGAGTGGCTGATTTAATCGGGTTCTGGGGGGGCCACCAGTTTGGGTGGCCTCTCTACCCGGAGGCCGGGGCGGCACTTACATGTTGGATCAGCATTTCCGCAAACCGCTTGGGAATAAGGCCCCATTGACTCATGGGAGCCAGGCTCAGTTTTTGCAGCAGTCCCATCATGGAGGTGAAGATGAACTGAGCGGTTTCCAAAGCTTCAAGCTCGGGTTTTAGGGAGCCATCTTTTTTCCCGGCTTCAAGAGCCGCGATGAGAAAATGCTGTTCTTTCTTCTCATGAATAAAGCGTTCATAACGTTCCTTAAGCTCCTGGTTTGATTCATAAGCTTCATAGTGCAGGTCAAACAGCAGGATAAACTTGATATATTCGGGATGCTGCCAGGCAAAATCCATCCAGGCGTCCAGCATGGAGCGGAGCTTTTCCTTGCCGTTTATTGCGCCCGCTGCTGTTCTTACCACAAATTCGGCCATGCTCTCCAACAGTTCCATCTGGACTTCAAAGATCAGTTCGTCCAGCGATTGGAAATGTTTATAGAAAGTGACCCGGCTGACCCCGGCCCTGCCACACACGTCCTTAATGTTGACAATGAGGAAGCTTTGCTTCATAAAAAGCTCCTTGCCGGCCGCGATCAACTCTTCCCGGTTTTTGTTCTTCAGGTTTTGGTGCCAGTTCTCAATCATGGACAGCGATCCGCTCTTTCTTCGATTTTTGGCTGTCCACCGTCAAGAACAGGGTAGCCAGCAGAATGATTGCACCCAAAATATAGGGTAAATCAATATGTTTGTCAAACAGCCCCCCGGCGATCATCGGGCCGAGGATATTTCCCATGCTCGTATAAGTGGTGTTCAGTCCCGAAGCGTAGCCTTGCCGGTCGCCGGCCGCGTTAGCGATCAGCGAACTGACCGTCGGCCTTAAGAAGGCATTAAAGGCAAAAAACAGGGCGGACACGGCCAAAAGATATCCTAAATTGATCTTGATCAGCATCATCAGGAGAGCTATGCCCGTCATAATCAAAGACAACCGGATAAGCTTCATCTCCCCCAGCCGCTTGATGATCCAATCCAGCAGCCAGACCTGCACAATAATGCCTATAACGGCGCCTACCGTAATGATGATGGAGATTTTGCCGGCGTTTAAGTCATACTTCTGTTCCACAAAAAGGGCATAGACCGTTTCATAGTTCACCAACCCAAACGTCATGACCAGGATAAGCAGAAGATAGCGAAAATAGGGCGTCCGAAACGAATTCAAAATTTGCCGGGCGATCGGTTCACGAGTGGTCTGTTTGCTGTGCAATTGCCTTTGTTCACGCGTCAAAGTCTCCGGCAAGAAGATCGTCAGCAGCGTCGCTATAAGACCCAGCCCGGCCGCGAAATAATAGGGAACCCGTATGCCCAATTCAGCAATGATGCCGCCTAGTCCGGGGCCCAGCACCATGCCCAGATTCATGGCGGCGCCCAAGTAGCCCATCCCTTTCGCCCGCGTTTCGGGTGTTGTGATATCCGCGACATAAGCCATGTTGGAAGGAACCATCAAGCCCAGTCCAATGCCTCCGATAAACCGTGCGAAATACAGCAGCGGCAGTGTCGTGGATGCGGCGAACAGCAGATCGGACAGAACGGTTAAAAAAAGGCCGGACATAATCAACTTTTTGCGGCCCCATTTATCGGACAACTGCCCGCCGATCGGCGAGAAAAGAAACTGTGCCGCTCCAAATGCGGCCACAAGGTAACCAGCCGCCGTTCCCGCCGCATGAAATTGTTTGAGATAGTCAGGCAGGATGGGGATGACCATGCCTTGCCCCAACAAGGCGATAAACAAATTCAGCATCAGAATGTAAAGCGGAAACTTGGCAGATTTGGATAAATGGCGGATCATCATAGTCTCTCCTTGGTTTACACATTGTAACTAATTACATGATGTAAACCATATTAGCGGAAAATAAGCGGGTTGTAAACCATGGCGTACCTCGAAACGGTCCTTGACAGCCGGCTGCCGTAACGACCAATCGTTGGCCTTCAAAATAGCGGAACTTTATGTTCTTATTATCCGGAGCCAGGTATGTTGATCCTCGTTAGAGGATTTTTTTGTACTTATTTCCTACTGAATGACCATAACGCGGTCATCTCCCTGCGATCCGAGAAAATAGCGGCATAAAATTCCCCTATTCTCCCAAACGGACGGATATCGCCGGAATAGCGCTCTTTTATGCCCTTATGTTTTTCGCTGGAGGTGGGTCCCCTATTGTCGTTCTTAAACAAATGAATTTGACGATAGACGAGAGAATACCGGGCAGAGCCCCAGGCTTGCCGCAGACAACTGCTCGGCGTAATCCGCATCCAGTTTGGCCAGTTCGGCAAAGTAACTATCGATGACGTGATTGGCGGGTACGGAGCCGTTTTGGAAATTCAGCGGGTAGGAGACCGGGACGTGGCGGTAATAGTACGTTTTTTCCCGTTTCGGCAGCTTGTAGATATAAGGCGGTGCATGGGTTACGACGTCGAACAGGTTGGCGATCCGGTAACTGTTGGGTACGTATTTGGCAAAAGCTTTGGCAAAATCGGGATCGCCGACGCGGGGCGAAGCGAACGTAAACAGAATGGGGGTACACGCGGTGTTGGCCGCAATATCGACGGCGCATAGGGTAGCCAGGGCTGCGCCCAGACTATGGCCGGTAACGTAAAGGGCCTTGTCCTGCGGCAAGCGGCGCAGGGCGGATAAGATTTGCTTCCGGGCCGAAGCGTAGATGGCGGTGAAGCCGCGGTGTGTAAGGGCGGTTTCTTTAATATATCCGCAGCTTTTTTGCGAGGCGATGGCGTCGGCAATCCAGTTGGTGGCTGAACTGGTGCCGCGAAAAGCGATCACGATTTCCTCCGGGGATTGCAGGATAAACCCAAACCGTTCCCAAACGCCGATTAAGGATTTGGCTTCGATCGTATCGAAAAGCGAATAACCGGGCGGGAGGACAAACGATCCGTCTTCGTTCGAAAATTGCGCGTAGGTCTGACTGCAGACCGCGGCCAGAAGTAAAGCCCGCTGAACTTGAGCCGCATTTAATTCCATTTCTAATCCCCCCTTTTTCCTCAATATATTTAAAAATCCAGGGAAAGGTGCCCATTCCGCCACAACTAATGAATAAGTAAAACAGCAAAGGGGTTTACAAATCGTAATGATTACGATATTATATTTGACGTCAATGCGTAATGATTACGATTAAGGGAAGAGATTAGCATGATTTTATCGTCCATGCGCGAGGTTGTTTTTGGATACGGGAACGAGCCCGTCATCGAAAACTTGTCCCTCGACATCCATACCGGACAATTTATCGGGATCGCGGGGGCCAACGGCACGGCCAAGTCGACTTTGCTGAAGCTGATGCTGGGGCTGCTTAAGCCTTGGAGTGGTTCAGTGAGGTTCAACCGGTTCCAGGAAGACGGTTCAAAGGTGGTTGTCGGCTATGTGCCGCAGCAAGTGTCTTCTTTTAATGCAGGCTTTCCCAGCAAAGTCATTGAACTGGTCCGTTCGGGCTGTTATTCCCGCTTGGGGTTGTTCGGCCGGTTCAAAGCGGAGCAACGGCAGATTGTGGAGCGAAGCTTGAAACAGGTGGGCATGTGGGAATTTCGCGATCGTAAAATCGGCGAGCTGTCGGGAGGCCAAAAACAACGCGTCTGCATTGCCCGGGCCCTGGCCCAGGAGCCTCAGGTGCTCATATTGGATGAGCCCGCTACGGGTATGGATGCGGCGAGCCGGACGGCGCTTTACGAGCTGTTAAGGCAAGACGTAACAAATCAAGGCCGGACGGTGATTATGGTTACCCACGGGCTTGAAGAAACGGCGCCGTATCTCGACACTTTGATTCAATTGGAGCGGGGGGAGGATGAAGGATGGCGATGTTCGGTTACGAATTCATGCAGCGCGCCTTTTGGGCAGGAGGTTTGATCGGGATTATCGCTCCGCTGCTCGGGGTTTACCTTATGCTTCGCCGCCAGGCGTTGATGGCGGATACGCTGTCCCATGTATCCCTGGCTGGGGTGGCTTTGGGTTCGGTGCTGCATCTGAATCCCGCGCTCAGCGGTTTTGCGGTGGCCATTGCCGGAGGAGTCGTCATCGAGCAGCTTCGCCGTTCCTACCGTACATACAGCGAACTGCCGGTAGCGATCATCATGAATTCGGGGCTGGCGCTTGCCGTAGTGCTTATGAGCGTGAAGCAAAATTTGAGTCAAAGCTTCAGCTCTTATCTGTTCGGCTCCATTGTCGCGGTCAACGATACTCAATTGCTCCTAATCGCTGTCGTTGCTTTGGTCAGTTTGATTTATTTTATTCTGCTGCGGCGCCCGCTTTATCATCTGACGTTCGATGAGGAAACCGCCGCGATTTCCGGCGTCCGGGTAAAGCTGTTGTCCTTTTCCTTCGCGGTGTTGACCGGGATGACCGTAGCCGCGGCCATGCCCGTCGTGGGCGTGCTGCTGGTATCGGCGCTAATCGTGCTGCCGGCTTCGCTGGCTTTGCGCGTCGCTTCCGGTTTTACGGCGGCGATCGCCATCTCAGTCGGCACTGGGTTGGTTGGTGTTTTTTCCGGCTTAAGCGTTTCGTATTACATCAACACCCCGCCCGGGGGAACGATTGCCTTGATTTTGCTCGTTTTTCTGGTGGTCACGATCCTATTGCAAAAGCTGCTGCGGGTTCGCGGCCGGCGGGTTGCCAAACAACAAATTAAAAAGAAGGAGTACGTGAAAAATGAAATTTTGGAATCGTAGTTTCATCGCTTTATCTCTAACCATGATGTTGGTTGTGGCCGGCTGCGGATCAAACGCCAATACACCGGCCAATAGCGCGGTAACGAACGGCTCGTCCACTGCGCCGGAAGCGTCCGCAAATACGCCGGCCACGGAAAAATTGGAAATTAAAACGAGCTTTTATCCGATGTATGAATTTACACGCCATGTAGCGGGGGATCTAGCCAATGTAGAAAACCTCGTTCCCGCGGGCATGGAGCCGCATGATTGGGAGCCGACGCCCCAGGACATGGCTGCGATTACCGAGGCTGACGTACTCGTGTACAACGGAGCTGGGATGGAAGGCTGGGTGGACCAGGTGCTGGACAGCGCCACGGGAAAAGGGCTAAAGGCGATTGAAGCCAGCCAAGGGCTTGAAATTGTGGAAGGCGCGGAAGATGAGCATGAACATGGCGAAGCGGCGCATGAGGACGGTGAACATGCGCATGAAGATGGCGAGCATGCGCATGAGGAAGGTGAACATGTACATGAAGATGGCGAGCTTGCGCATGAAGAAGGTGAACATGTACATGAAGATGGCGAACATGCCCATGAAGCAGACGAGCATGGTCACGATGATAGCGGGCACCACCACGATCATGGCGGCTTGGACCCGCACGTATGGCTGTCGCCGGCGCTGGCGATTCAAGAGGTTCGCAACATTGAAAAGGGACTGTCCGAAGCGGCTCCGCAATACGCGGACCAGTTTAAAGCCAACGCTGATGCTTATGTATCGGAGCTGGAGGCGCTCGATAAGGAATTTACCGAAACGCTCAAGGACAGCAAGCGCAAAGACTTCATAACCCAGCATGCCGCCTTCGGTTATCTGGCCAAACAATACGGGCTGACCCAGGTGCCGATCGCCGGCCTGTCACCGGAACAGGAGCCGTCGGCTTCCCAGATGGCCGAAATCGTTCAGTTTGCCAAAGAGCATAACGTGAAGACGATCTTTTTTGAAACCCTGGTGTCCTCCAAAGTGGCCGATACGATCGCTTCCGAAATCGGGGCAAAGTCGGCAGTTTTGAATCCGATCGAAGGCTTGACCGAAGAAGATTTGGCTAAGGGGCTGGATTACATTGGCGTGATGCGTCAAAATCTGCAGGCTCTGAAGGCTGCGCTAAACGAGTAGGAATTAGCACAAACAGCCTGACACAACGTTCTGATTGGATATACTCCAATAGAATTGGAAATTGAATGGTAAATACAGCTGTATCATTGGATATATCCAATAGATTAGGCTCGGAAGGGGGCAAAACGCCAGACCTGAGCTTAATCTATTGGATTTTTTCCAATGTGCGCGCAAAATCGTGTTCAATTCCCGCCAATCTATTGGATTTTTTCCAATGAGAGGGGGGAATTTGCTCGGTAAATAAATTCCCCGGGTGCTTGCCCTAATACGGGTTCGGTGTTACGTTAGGAGAAACCTGTAAGAATCCATGAACGCCGAAGGGTGAATAATTCTATGAAAATAACTTTGCAGCAGCTTCGATACGTGGTCGAGGTAGCCAACCGCGGTTCGATGAATGAAGCCGCCAGGCGGCTGTTTATTTCCCAGCCCAGCCTTTCCAATGCCATCCGGGAGCTCGAGGAGAACATCCAAATGACGATTTTCGAGCGCACGAACAAAGGCATTATGCTCTCCAAAGAAGGCGCCGAGTTCCTCGCGTACGCGAGACAGGTGATGGAGCAGGCGGAACTTTTGGAAAACCGCTACCTGAACGCCAAGCCGTCGCCGCAGCATTTCTCGGTTTCCACCCAGCATTACGCGTTTGCGGTTAACGCGTTTGTGCAGCTGGTTCAGGAGCACGGGCAGGAAGAATACGAGCTGGCCTTGCGGGAGACCAAAACCCACGAAATTATCCAGGACGTCAAAAGCCAGCGCAGTGAAATCGGCATCTTATATATCAATGAATTCAATTCAAAGGTAATCAACCGGCTGTTGAAGGACGGGAATTTAATTTTTAACAGCTTGTTTAAGGCGAAGGCGCATGTATTTGTCAGCATCCGCAATCCCTTGGCCCAGCATGCCGTGGTCACACTGGAACAGCTCCAGGATTATCCGTATCTATATTTTGAGCAAGGGGAGTTTAATTCGTTTCATTTTGCCGAGGAAATTTTGAGCACACTCTCCCATCGAAAAAGCATCAAGGTGAACGACCGGGCCACGCTGTTTAATCTGCTGATCGGCTTGAACGGGTATACGATCTCCACCGGCGTGCTTAGCTCGGACCTGAACGGAAATGAGATTATTGCGGTTCCGCTCGCCAGCGACGAAACGATCAATGTGGGGTGGATTTGCCATCGGAACGCCAAACTGACCAAGCTGGGCACGGCCTATATCGAGGCGCTGGAGCAAACGGTGGCGAACGAAGGCCGTTGATATAGCTTTTGCCTATAACGGGTAATAGGTAATTAGATTTACTCTATAAACTTTAAAGTATGCTATCTTATTCCTAATCGAAATGGATCAAACGAGGAGAGAGATGCATATGAAAAGCGCTAATTTGGGGTATCCCCGCATCGGACGGAACCGGGAGTGGAAAAAGGCGTTGGAAGCCTACTGGTCCGGCAAGCTGGAGGAAAAAGAACTTCACGAGGAACTCAAAAACATACGGCTTAGCAACTTGAAGCTGCAACAGGAAAAAGGAATCGAAGTGATTCCGGTAGGCGACTTCACTTACTATGACCATGTTTTGGACACGGCCGTTATGTTCGGGCTGATTCCGCAAAGATTTGGTTACGAAGGCGGAACGCCGGATTTATCCGTTTATTACGCTATGGCCCGAGGCAGCCGTGAGGCAGCGGCCTGCGAGATGACGAAATGGTTCAACACGAACTACCACTATATCGTGCCGGAGCTGGAGGAAAACCTCAAACCCAAGCTGACCCGCAACCGCCCGCTTGAAGCCTACCGCGAGGCCAAAGCGGAGCTGGGGATCGAAGGCAGACCGGTTATCGTCGGCCCGTACACGTTCCTGAAGCTGTCCAAGGGATACGCCGCGGATCAGCTTGACAACTGGATTGACAAGCTGCTTCCGCTGTATGGGCAGATCTTGAAGGAACTGGCGGCGGAAGGCGCCGAATGGGTGCAGATCGACGAACCGATTCTTGCCACCTCGTTGGGCGAAGAAGACATTCAGCGCATCACCCGCATTTATGACAAGCTGGGGCAAGAAGCGCCGGGCATCAAGCTGTTTTTGCAAACGTACTTCGAAGCGGTGGATCACTACAAAGCCGTCACTTCGCTTCCCGTTCACGGCATCGGCTTGGATTTCGTACATGACAAAGGGCGCAATTTACAGGCGATCCGCGAGTTTGGTTTTCCCGCAGGCAAGCTGCTGGGCGCGGGCCTGATCGACGGCCGCGCCATTTGGCGGGCGGACCTGGAAAGCAAGCTGGAGACGCTGCAGACGCTGGCCGCAGCGGTGCCTGCGGACCTGATTGTGATCCAGCCATCCTGCAGCCTGCTGCACGTTCCGATCAGCGCCGAAAATGAGCGGACGCTGGAGCCTGTTTTGCGCGGGGCGCTTGCTTTTGCCGACGAGAAGCTGGAGGAGATCGCGCTGCTGGCGAAGGCCGGCCAACTCGGCTATGAAGCCGTCCGCTCCGCAGCGGAAGGTGCAGACGCGGCGCGCCGCGCGCTGCAGCAGTCGCCGTCCCGCAACAGCCGGCAGGTTCAGCAGCGGATGGCCGCTTTGGCCGCGCAGCCGACTTCCCGCCCGGACAGCTATGAAGTGCGGAGCAAGCTCCAGCGGAAGCGCTGGAACCTGCCGCTGCTGCCGACGACGACGATCGGCAGCTTCCCGCAGACGCCGGAAGTCCGCAGCGCCCGGCAAAAATGGCGCAAGGGCGAATGGACGGGCGAGCGCTACGAGGCGTTTATCAATGAACAGATCGGGATTTGGATCGAGCTGCAGGCCGAGCTTGGGCTGGACGTGTTTGTGCACGGCGAGTTTGAACGGAACGATATGGTGGAATTTTTCGGGGAGAAATTGGCCGGTTTCGCTTTTACGGCGAACGGATGGGTGCAGTCCTACGGCTCGCGTTGCGTAAAACCACCGATTATCTATGGCGATGTGGAATGGACAGGGCCGATGACCGTGGCCGAAACGGTGTACGCCCAGTCGTTGACGGATAAGCCGGTGAAGGGAATGTTGACCGGTCCGGTGACGATTTTGAACTGGTCGTTTGTGCGCGATGATAAATCCCGCGAAGACGTCGCTTATCAGATCGCGCTTGCGCTGCGGGAAGAAGTGGAGGCGCTGGAGGCCGCGGGCATCGGCATGATCCAGGTCGACGAACCGGCGCTGCGCGAGGGTTTGCCACTGAAACAGGCACAATGGCCGGCTTATTTGGAATGGGCGGTGCGGGCATTCCGGCTGTCCACCTCCACGGTCAAAAACGACACGCTGATCCATACGCATATGTGCTACAGCGAGTTTCATGACATTATCGATTCGATCAACGCGCTGGATGCCGATGTCATCTCGATCGAAACCTCCCGCAGCCACGGGGAGCTCATCGAAAGCTTTGAGAAGAACACCTACGACAAAGAGATCGGCCTTGGGGTATATGACATTCACAGCCCGCGCGTGCCTTCGGCCGCCGAAATGGGCTTGATGATCGACCGGGCCCTGCGTGTTCTCGATCCGGCCCAATTCTGGATCAATCCGGACTGCGGCCTGAAAACCCGTAAATATGAGGAAACCGTCGCATCCCTGCGCAATATGGTCGAGGCCACCAAGCAGGCGCGGGAAAAATACGCCATCAAGGCGTAGGTTCCGGCCGGCGGGGATTTGCCCAAAAAACCAAAAGCATGCGTTCCCCTTCCGGGAGCGCATGCTTTTTTGGTACGCCCGGTTTGGGCGCCGCCGCCAGGGCAAAGTCCCCGAAGGCTATAAATCACTCCCAGCAGGCGAGTAATTTATTGATAAAATCATCGAAGCTGCGGGTCGAAGCTAACAGATTCACATTTTTATCGTCCGTCAATATGGTGGCCAAGGCATCGAACACATCGCGGAATATTTTCCGGTCCTCTCCGCTTATGGTGAGCAACAATACAATTTTTACGGTGGAAGCGTCCCATTTGATCCCGTTTGGATTCAAATAAATGAACATCCCCGTTTTGCGGGATTCCATTTTGATCGCATGAGGGATGGCCACGTGTCCGAACGCCGTAGACGACATGGCTTCCCGTTCCATAATTTTGTCCAAAAAATCCTCGTCCGTATAACCATCCTCATGCATAATTTGACAGATAAAACGTAAAACCTCTGCTTTCTCCGACCCTGCCGTAGAGTTGTAAAAATGCCTTTCGTCCAAAAAAGTTTTTAATTGGATCTCAAATTGATTTTTCTTTTTTAGTTCTTTTAATTCAAAGATTTTGTCCGATACT
Organism: Paenibacillus macerans; assembly: GCF_023715465.1. Lineage (GTDB taxonomy): Bacteria > Bacillota > Bacilli > Paenibacillales > Paenibacillaceae > Fontibacillus > Fontibacillus macerans_A. Next base: position 357,326 of record NZ_JAMBOE010000003.1, on the reverse strand, counting down.
TTTTCCCGATCGCTTTCGATAAAAAACGGGGTAATCACGACATAGGGCACTTCCGGAATCTTATGCAATTGGGCAGAGGAAATAATGAAGTCACTGGTTGCATGATTCAAATCGCTCTCATCCGTTACAATCGAATGAATCGAAATATCATCGCCAAAATACTGCTGCAATTTATTGATGATCTGCACATTCATATTGTAATAAAGCGGAAACAGCACCGTGCATGAGATTTTTACGTTCGATTGCCGTTGCAATTCAATGGCATACCCCAGGTGAAAAGCTAGATAAGCGATTTCATCATCGCTAATGATATAACCGGTTTTTTCTTTAATCACATGCGAAGCATGTACGGCGCAATCATAAATGAGCGGACATTCCCGTTTGATCGTGTTCGTTAATGGATTTTTCGTCGAATGATGATTTTTTAATCTCATTAACAGGTTTTTGACATGCAGCGTAAAACGTGTAATAAAATCGGAATCGGCAATACTGATATAGTAATACTTATCCAAGTCGGTGGCGATTTCACTGACCAAATCAATGCAATCTTTGCCAGCGATATTTTCCAGGTCGCTTACCTCAATTTGCGTAAAGTTCACATTGGTCCCATTGCACGAAATTAAGATCGCCAAATCGGCGATTTCTTCTTCCGGGTAGGTGACATGAAAATACGATTCTAATTTAAAGGCGATCTCTTTGGCGATTAAATAGGCGGTGTTATCGACATTATAATTCACAGTCTTATTTAAAAACTGAAAATCATGTTTCATTCTGTCTATTGCAATGGTGATGTGGATGATCACATTGGTCAAATAATAATCATTCGTAAAAAAGTGATGCGCAGAAAAAGTTTCGACGACGACTTCCCGAATGTAATCAATATCCAGCTCTTTATAAAATCTTTTGATTTTATCAATGTCAATAAAACTTCCGTTGGCCTCTTCGTACAAAATACTGCTCATTAGCTTGCGTTTATCTTTTTCTTTTCCCTGCAATCTAATATGATCCTTACTCAACTGCAATTCCAAGTTATTTTTGGCCAGCTTTTCTTTGATCAGCTTGAGATCAAGTCTAAGCGTGGACTCGCTGATAAACAACGCGTCACTTAAATCATAAATATAAATCGGCTCATTGGTTTGCACCAGTTTTTTCAGAATATACGCCATTCTTTCGGATTGAGTTTGCGGGATTGCTTTTTGTTCACTTGCCAGAAACATATTTACCTTATCAGTATCGACCTTATAACCTTTATTCGACGATAGGATTAACCCGTGGTGAATAGCATTGATCTCGCTAATATAAGATTTGATGCTGCGCTTGGACACGCCGCATTCATCCGCTAAATCTTGAGATGAAATCCAATCATTGCTGTTTTCGGTTAAGTATTGAATTAGATCAATATACTGCGTTTTCATATGTGACTCCTCACTTTAAAATGTTGCACCATAGGGGTGCAGTTTTTTATTTGAGCCCGTTTCGGGGTTTGTATTATAGTTTGGTTGTAACAAAGATAGCGCTGTCAAAACATTATAAGAAAAACTTCTATCGATGTACAGTCACAGAAAAACAAGGAGGGTTTACCATGGCAAATTCAAACGAAATGTTAAACGTGTTGTTAGTTTGCGGGTCCGGAGCAAGTTCCGGTTTCATGGCTGCCAATATTCGCAAGGCCGCTAAAAAGAGAAACCTGAACATGGATATTAAGGCTAGAGGGGAAGCGGAAATTGAAAATTATATCGATGATATCGATGCTTTGTTGGTTGGTCCCCACTTGGCTTATATCGTTGAAGAAATCGAAGACCTTGCCAAAGATGCCGATGTCAAAGTGCTCTTAATGAAACCTTCGTATTATTCCACTTTAGATGGGGAAGCCGCTTTAGATGATTTGCTGAGCGAATTGAAAATTTAAAGGGGATAACAAAAATGAACAAATTAATCGAATGGCTGAAAAACGACTTCTCTCCCAAAATGAATAAAGTCAATAACAATGTATGGGTAATCACACTTAAGGATTCTGTCATGCAATTGTTGCCTTTTATTCTTTTAGGATCGGTATTTTGTCTGCTGACTATACCTGGAGATGTGTATCATATCAAAAACTACCCTGATTTTTGGGTTCCGTTCGGCTGGACGATGGGCATGCTTTCGCTGTTGGTTTCTTTCCTGATTCCGTTTAATTTGATGGAAAAGAAGAAGTTAAGAAAACAACGCTTTATTGCCGGATGTACAAGCTTGGTTACTTTTTTGATCATCGTAACTCCTCAAGTCGTAAAAGACGGTACGGTTGGTTTTACTCATAGTTCTTTGGGCACCGGAGGCATGTTTGTTGCCATCATCGCTGCTATGTTTACCGGTTATATCATGGGACTGTTCGGAAAATTCTCCTTTTTCAAAGAAGATTCCGTCATCCCGGACTTTGTCAGATCCTGGTTTGATTCCATGCTTCCCATTGGGGTGACGATCGTTCTGGCCTGGGTGTTGGTAGATCTCGTTCATATTGATATATACAACATCATTTTGAATATCTTTATGCCGTTGGCGAGCGTAGTAGAGACACCTTGGGGATTCATGTTAATTTTGTTTATCAGCTGTTTCTTGTATTCCATGGGGATTTCCAGTTGGATTTTGACCCCTGTGACCAAGCCGATTTTTCTGGCGGCCATTATGGCAAACGCTACCGCGGGGGCGCATAATGTCGTCACGGCTGAAACGATTTATTCGGCATACTTGTGGGTAGGCGGTGTGGCCTGTACGTTGCCGCTGGGCATTATGCATCTGTTCTCTAAGAGCACCAAGCTAAAAGCACTGGGGCGCGCAAGTTTGGTGCCTTCTATCTTTAATATCAACGAGCCTTTAGTGTTTGGTTCAATCGTATGGAATCCCATTATGATGCTGCCGATGTGGATCAATGGTTTACTTTTACCGTTGATCGTTTGGATCGGAACCAAAGTCATTCACTTTGCCCCCATCCCGAAAGTCGTTTTCGATATGTGGTACGTTCCTTTTCCAATTTCCACGTGGATTACAACGGGAACCATTACAGGCATTATCCTGATGTTAATCGTTGTCGCGGTAGCCACGATGATTTGGTATCCATTTTTCAAAACCTATGAAAGACAAGAGCTTGAAAAAGAAACACCACAAACTAATTAATCTGTTAAGGAGACTTTATTATGACATCGGAACAAGTAGCTCAAGATGCGATGCAAATCATTTTGCACGCAGGGGAAGCAAGAAAACATTGTACGGATGCATTAAAGGATATTGAAAAAAGCGACTTTGACGGCGCTAAGGAGAAAATGAAATTAGCCAATTCGGAAATTGTCATCGCTCATCGTGTGCAAACGAATTGTATCCAAAAAGAAACAGAAGGAGCAAAAGGAGAGTACTCCGTTTTATTTGCCCATGCGCAGGACACGCTCATGACAGTCTATAGTGAAATAAATGTTGCCAAGCGATTAATTGATATTTTCGAGAGCTTTAATCACAGATTGACCCAATTGGAAATGATCAATAAATAATAAATAAATGATCAATAATTAACTAACGAAAGGAAGTAATCAAAATGAAGAACATTCCCTCAGGATTCCCCTCCGATTTCTTATGGGGGGGAGCCGTCGCCGCCAACCAAATCGAAGGTGCTTACAATGTTGATGGAAAAGGTTTAAGCGTAGCGGATATTAATGAATATTTGGATGGCATTCCTTTAGATAAAAAGTCGAATTTGGAATTGACTACGGACTATATTAAAGAAGCCGTTAAAAGCGAAAACCGCGTTTTCCCAAAACGTTGGGGCATCGATTTCTATCACACCTATAAAGAAGACTTGAAATTGTTAGGGGAACTGGGACTCAAAACCTTTCGTACCTCGATCAACTGGACAAGAATTTTTCCCAATGGCGACGAAACACAGCCTAATGAAGCAGGTTTGAAATTTTATGATGACCTGATTGACGAAATTATCGCGAACGGCATGGAACCGATGATCACCCTATCGCATTATGAAATGCCGATTCATTTAACGACGGCATATAAAGGCTGGTACTCCAGAGAATTGATTGAGTTTTTTGTCCGCTTTGGCCAAGTGGTTTTTGACCGGTATCATAAAAAAGTGAAATATTGGATTATCGTCAATCAAATCAATTTGATCGATCATGAATCCTTCAACCACCTGGGCATTGCGGAGGATGTGGTGGAGGATTTGGCCTCCGCCAAATACCAAGGCTTGCATCATGAATTTGTTGCCTGCGGCTTGATCACGAAATATGCCAAAAGTCTGGATCCAAATTTGCAAATCGGGATGATGTTGTGCGGGGGACCGGCTTATCCGGCTACCTGCCGGCCGGAAGACATCTTTGCCACCGTGCGCAGAAATCAGATGGAGTACTTTTTCTCCGATGTTCTGCTTCGCGGATCTTACCCGGGTTATGCTTTCCGTTATTTCGCCGACAATAACATCACTGTCGAATTTGCAGAGGGCGATGAAGAGGCACTGAAAAATACGGCGGACTTTATGTCCTTCTCCTACTACTATACCCGCATTTACGATGCGGAAAGCATGAAAAACAAAACGGGACCTTACCGCAATACCGAACTTCCGGCCAACCCTTGGGGATGGACGATTGATCCAATCGGTCTGCGCACTTTTCTCAACCTGTTCTATGACCGGTATCAGTGCCCTATTTATATCACGGAAAACGGGATCGGTTACCATGACACCTTGGAAGAAGACGGTTCCATCCATGATTCCTACCGGGTTGACTATTACCGGGCCCATATTGAGCAGATGAAAGAGGCCATTAAAGACGGTGTGGATTTAAGAGGTTATTATGCTTGGGGCCCAATCGATATTATTAGCTGTTCTTCTTCGGAAATGAGCAAACGCTACGGATTTATTTACGTCGACCAAGATGATCGTGGCAACGGTAGTAAAAAGCGCCTCAAAAAAGACAGTTTTTCTTGGATGCAAAAAGTGATCGCTTCTAATGGAGAAAACTTAGATTAGAGGTTTCGTAAATGCCTGTTTATCTGAAATTTGGCGGACGATTGGTGATTGTGATAGTTGCCACGGCGTTAAGCGCTCTAGCTGTTAATTTATTTATCGAGTGTAATATAGGGTCCGATACCTTAACGGTTTTGTTAGACGGATTGCATATAAGTCTCGGAATAAGTGTCGGTCTCGCAAGCTCTTGCTTAAGTATTGTTTTTCTTGCCGTGGGTCTATTGCTAAATCGAAAATCAATCGGTTTTTCTTCCGTCTTGTATTCCTTTTTGATAGGGCCGCTGATTAATTGGATTCATCCGTTTATTGCCAATATGGAGTTGGCGGATTTGATGTTGTTCAACAAAATTATCATCGTCATCATGGCTAACATTTGCTTCTCCATGACATATGTGTTGTTGATGAAATTTGGCAATGGCATGTATGCCATAGACGCTATTTTGCGGTATACGGAGTCAAAGTTCGGATTAAGGTATGATTTCGGCAGAATAGGTGTAGATGCTGTTTTTTTAACCACCGGATTCTTGTTTGGCGGGATCGTGGGAATCGGAACGGTCATAGCTTTTGCATTAACGGGTCCAGGCACTTTGCTGCTCGAAAAGCTTCTATCTATACCCCTGCAAAAAAAATTGGAGAAATAGCCTTGGGCTAAAACTTGAAAGGCGATCCTGCCGGATACTTCGGCAGGATCGCCTTTTTTAAAGATTATGGAATTTATCTAATAATCCATGCTTGACAGTCAAGCCGGCAACCGATCGTGGCAGGAAACGCGGAAGGGCGTTGGAAGCTTGAGGACAGGGGTGACCGGTGGGTTGCGCGGCAGATCAACACTTGCTGTACGGACGCTTTGCACGATTATCCCGTTTGATCAGGGGAGCGGAGGAACAGACAAGCTCGGGGGAAGAAAATATTTGTGGAGAAGCAGATAGGTTCAGATAACAAATCAAGAATTTACGAACGTGAGTTCGATCGTCTTTATTATACCAAATGTACGTTCCCCTTTCAAACCGAACAATTCACCTGAACCGCCACCCATAACCCTGAACCCTGAACCCTCAACTCCTGTCCCCTGTACGAAAGGGATAATCGTGCAAAGGCAGCATGCAGAGACACCAAGACACGAACCCTATAGGATTGTTAGGGAAATCCTTGGGAATGGTCCGCGAATAATTTTGAATCCAATTGGTGAATTTATCTAAATAAACCATATCTTTCGAAAGGATTTCGTCTCCATGAGAGGACGCCGCCTGCTCAAAGGCTTGATCAAACGGATGAAAATAAACCGGGACCGGAGTCGTCCCGACCCGCAAGCAAGCAGCCGGAATCCGCAGCCGCAACGGCTTTATTTGGGCCTGCAGCAAAACGAAGACCGGCTTCGTTCGCTTTATGACAATTGTTCGGATGTCATTTACCGTTCCTTTCTGATCGGCGGCAAGACCGGGGCTCTCGTCATGTACATTGACGGCTTGACCGATGCCGAAGGGATCGAGCAGTATGTCATAGCTCCGCTTATGCAGGCGGAGGCAGATGAAAGCAAGGAGTTAAGGCAGCTTATCGAGCGGAAAATATCGGCTTCGCAAACAAAAGAATTTACGACTTTCGAGAAAGGCATCGAACTTCTATCGAACGGATCAGCGATTTTGTTATGCGACAACCAGGACGCCGGCATTGGCTTAGGGCTGACGAAATGGGAGAAACGTTCGATCGAAGAGCCTTCGGCGGAAGTGGGGATTCGCGGCCCGCGCCAAGGCTTTACCGAAACCTTGCGCACCAGCACCTCCCAATTGCGGCGCATTATCAAGAGCCCGCTGCTGAAAATGGAAGCGACGAGAATCGGCGAGTACACCCAAACCAATATTATTCTGGCTTATATTGAAGGACTTGCCGATGAGACGTTGATCAAAGAAGCGCGAACCCGGCTGCAGCGTATTGAGATCGACGGCATTCTGGAAAGCGGCTATATCGAGGAACTGATTGAAGATCAGCCTTATTCTCCATTTCCGCAGCTGCTCAGCACGGAGCGGCCCGATGTGGTCTGCAGCAGTTTGCTGGAAGGGAAGGTGGCGATTTTAACGGAGGGAACGCCGTTTGCCCTGGTCGCTCCGGCAACGTTCTTCTCGTTGATTCAATCGCAGGAAGACTATTATCAGCGCTATTTGATCTCCACGGTCATCCGTTGGCTGCGCTATCTTTTTATCGTCATCTCGCTCGTACTTCCCTCAGTATATGTGGCCGTGCTTACCTTTCACCAAGAAATGGTCCCCGGTTCCCTTCTGATCAGTATGGCCAGTTCCCGGGAACAGGTGCCTTTTCCGGCTTTGATCGAAGCTTTGATGATGGAGATCACCTTCGAAGCGCTGCGCGAAGCGGGGGTGCGGCTTCCCAAGCAGGTTGGCGCCGCCGTCAGTATCGTCGGGGCGCTGGTCATCGGCCAGGCGGCGGTCCAAGCGGGGCTTGTGTCCGCGCCGATGGTGATCGTGGTTGCGATTACGGGAATTTCTTCATTTATGGTACCGCGTTATATCGCCGGAATTTCCGTGCGGATGCTGCGGTTTCCTTTGATTATTCTGGCCGGAAGTTTGGGGCTTGTCGGCGTCGTGATGGGGATCATCGCGATCGTACTGCATATGCTCAGCTTACGTTCCTTCGGCGTTCCTTATCTGTCCGAAATGAGCGCACCCCATATGAATGAATGGAAGGATGTCCTGGTTAGGGCACCTCATTGGCAGATGAACATCCGCCCGCGCTTAACGGGAAAGTATGACAAACACCGGCAGTCATCCGGCCAAAAGCCCGGTCCCATTCGCGGGGACGAATGAAAGCAGCCGAAATATGTGTCTGACAAAGGAGATTCGGATGAATGAAGACATGGATCACTACATGGATAAAGACAACGGCTTTTCTTCCGCTGCTGCTTTGTTTGGGAGGCTGCTGGGACCGTACGGAGCTAAATGATTTGTCGCTGGTTACTGCGCTTGCCTTTGACCAGGCGGAGAATAATCAGATTCGGGCGACTGTACAGTTTATCCTGCCGCAGAATCAGGCGGGAGGGGGGACGATGGGAGGCGGTGCTGCGGGAGCTGGTGCAACAAAACGGACATCCATACGCTCGGAGATGGGCCGGGATATCACCGACGCTTTATCCAAGCTGCAGCGGGAAATCCCCAGAAAGATGTTTTGGGGGCAATGCAAAGTGTTTATCTTCGGCGAATCCGTGGCCAAGGCAGGAATTCAGGAACATCTTGATTTTCTGGTCCGTTTTCCTTCGTCGCGGGAGCGGGCCTATATGTTTGTCAGCAAAGGGGAAGCGGCGAAAGCACTCGAGTTGTTCCCGCCGATCGAAAATTCCTCGGCCGAGGTGCTGCGGCGGCTGGCCGATTTGGGGATCGGAATGCGCGTCACGATGCACCAACTTAGCCTTATGATATCCGGGGATTCGCGGGCGGCCGTGTTGCCGATGATTCACATCCTGCCGAAACCCCAATCTGCCGCGCCGTTTCAAACGATTCCTTACATGCAGGGATGCGCCGTGTTCAAGAAAGACAAAATGGTGGGGGAAATTTCCGAAAAGGTCACCCGGGGCGTTATGTGGCTAAGAGATGAAATTAAAGAATATACGGTGGTGTTTGAAGCGAAGGAAGGAGCGGAGGGACTGGTGTCGTTAAAACCGGTGAAGGCAGGTATCAGGCTGATTCCCAAAATTGAAGGCGACAAATGGAAGATGATCGTTCGCGTTAATACGCACGGAGACATCATTCAGAACGGCACTCCGATGGATCCTATGAATCCGGATCTGCTCAAAGTGATGACCAAGGAGTTTGAGGAGGATGTCAAAGAACGAATCGAGTCGGCGTTCGACGAGGTTCAGCGGAAACACAAAGCGGACATTTTTGATTTCGCCAAAATATTCCACCGCAAATACCCCAAACAATGGGAAAAAGTTCAGGACCGCTGGGATTGGCAATTTTCCAAAGTTGAAGTCATTCCGCAAGTGGAAGCCCAGATTCTAAGACCGGGACTGATCAGCTCTCCGGAAGGGCTGCCGAAGGAAGAGGTGAAAAAGAAATGAGATGGTTTTTTTTCTGCATCGTCACAATCTCCGCGCTGCTGATCGCCCGTCTCGAATGGCGGAAACTGAAAGAAAAACCGGTTAGGGATAAAGCCGTGTTCGTGTCGCTGCTCCTCCTGGTGTGGGTCCTGTCCATGTTCGATTTGCCCAATACGCCGGGGCCCACTACGGCGCTTATGTTTATTTTTAAACCATTCCGCGGATTGGTGGAACCGTAACCGATCTTTTGGATTGGCGACAATTGACTCAAGGCGAGGGAAACGATGATGTTGGAAAAGGGAAAAATTTCGGCTTTTCAAATGGGGCTCCTAATGTATCCGGCCGTGCTGGCTTCCGGATTTCTGGTATTGCCGACCATCACGGGCCAGTACGCCCAAAACGATCTTTGGCTCACCTGCGTACCGGCCATCCTGGTAGGCCTGATTACCGTATATACCGCGACCCGCTTGCATGAGCTTTTTCCAGGGCAAACGATCGTTCAGTACAGCGAACGGATTCTCGGCAAAATCCCCGGAAAAATCATCGGCCTCGTCTATATCACCTATAATCTGCATGCATCCGGGGGAGTTACCCGGCAATACGCGGAATTTGTCACGGGCAATTTTTTGTTTAAAACTCCGCTGCTGATCGTTATGGGATCCCTGATCTTGCTGAGTGCAATCGCCGTGCGCGGCGGGGTGGAGATGTTGGCTAGGAGCAACGTTATTTTTTTGCCGCTGTTTGTTCTCCCTGTTTTATTTCTGTTGTTGCTGATTCCCGATCTGGATGCCAAAGCGATATTTCCGATTTTAAGCCATGGGATAACCCCGGTGATGAAAGGGTCGTTCATCATGATGGGCTGGCTCAACGAATTGTTCCTGATGACTTTTTTTCTGCCCAGTCTGAGCAATCCGGAGAAGGGGAGAAAATGGGGGTATATTTCGATGGCCGTGATCGTTTTGTTTTTGACTTATTCCAACCTGATCACCTTATTTCTGTTAGGGCCGGGTCTGCAGAATAAAGTGTACCCGCTGCTTATTGCCTTCCGCTATATCGAGCTCGGCTCCTTCCTGGAAAATTTGGAATCCTTGTTGCTGGCGATGTGGGTCATCGGAAATTTCCTGCAAGTCGGCGTCTTTCTCTACGCGGCCTCGCTTTCCCTGGCACATTGCTTTGAGCTTTCGGACTACCGGCCGATCGTGTTTCCGCTTGCCCTGCTCAGTTTGGCCATCGGCATTTGGGACGTGCCCAATTTCCCGGTGTTCGGATTGTTGGTCAGGACGGCGGTTCCCTTCCATATCTTAACGACTTATCTGTTGATCCCTTTGATTTTGCTGATCGTTGCCGTCTTGCGCAAGCGGAAAATGACGGGGGAATAGGTGCAGCAGCAAGGCGTCGTGCTGTAATTTGCGGAAGTGAAAGATCCGCATTTACTTTTTTAAGCCGGCCGCAAAGTAGGGGCCATTCATGGTTATAGTTGATAGGATTCGAGCCATTACTTCAGGAGATTCTTTACAGTCATTGTTCAACCATTGTTGCACAACCCCTATAAAAGCCGATGAAATATAAGAAGATAAGTAATGGGCAGGAACAAGCAGATCTTTTTCATTCAAAAGCATGCCGGAATTATTTTCAAACAGTGTTTTCCAAATAAAATCTTTCAACTTTGTTTGGAAAGACAAATCTCCTTTTGAACTTAATGCAGCTTTCAGAAATTTTCTATTTTCATTTAGATATTCAAATAGGGGAACAGCATAAATAAATGCCGATAAAGTCTGTGATTTCGTTGTAATCTCGCCAATAACGCTTGGGAAGGCCAGTTTTACAATTCTGGACAACTCATACATGATTTCTTCTTGACACTTTGTCATTAAATCAAATTTATCCAGATAGTGCGTATAAAACGTGCTTCTATTAATTTTTGCTCGAGTAGTTATATCTTTAACAGTAATTCCCTCGAAACCTTTTTCATCTAATAATTCCACTAGTGCATCCCGGATAGATTGTTTGGTCCGAATGATGCGTAGATCCGTGATAGATTCCTTCAAGTTATTTCCTCCTAATTTTTATTAAACACATTTCCTAATGGTGTGGCGTAAACAACACATCAAACGATATTGATTGTTGAATAAGACTGGGGCTTAACGTAGAATCTTAAACAACAACATGTTGTTTATTATAACTCAAAAAATAAGCAAGTGAGAATAGTAAATTATGAATTTCTTAGGAGGAGAACAATAATGAAAGTTGAAATCGTAACGCCCGAAAGTGTAGGAATGAATTCAATTGGTCTTGAAAATGTGACAAAAAATATCCAAAAAGATATTGATGGAGGAGTTACCAATGGAGCTGTCGTATTAGCAGCCAGAAAAGGACAAGTATGTTATTACGAAGCAATTGGTAGTACGGATATTGAAGAACAGCGACCTGCGAAAATTGATGATGTGTTTTTATTGATGTCACTGACAAAAAGTATTACGGCTGTTGCTGTTCTTAAGGCAGTTGAGCAAGGAAAATTCAGATTAGATACAAGAGTTGCGGAGATCTTCCCCGAATTCGCTGCTAATGGAAAGGCAAATCTAACGATCCTTCAACTATTAACTCATCAAGTTAATCTTTGGAACACTCCTTTTCCCTTACCAGGGCTTAAAATGAGCGATATGACAAACATTGAAACTATAGCCAAAACGGCAGCAGTATTAACGCCTAATAACAAAATCGGAGAAGTAGTTTATCAGCCATATGTTACTTTTACAGTCCTTGCTCATTTACTCGTTCTGACTGATGAGAAAAAGAGAAGTTATACCCGGATTATACAAGATGAGATTTTTACGCCGCTTGGCATGAATGATTCGAGCATTGGAAGGGATATAGACGATACCAGGAGGGTTCCAGCAGTATTTTGCTATGGTCCAACGAGAAACCAGAAAAAAGCAGTTTTCCTGAACGAGCTCAATACTGGAGAGCTTCCTGCTGGCAATGCTCACAGCACAGCATACGACCTGTTTAAATTTGGAGAAATGCTCCGCTTAGGCGGAACATATAATGGAGCAAGAATACTTTCACCAGCTATGGTTAAATATGCCATGAACAACTTTACAGGCGATATGCCTAATCTCAGCGTCGTTAACGAATGTTATCGATTAGGAATTGAGATCAATAAGGCAAATTTTGGATTGGCGGGCGGATACATCAGGGGTGAGGGAGACCACTTGACACCAGCGGGGAAACTTGCCTCTCCACATTCCTTTGCGGGGATCGGAGGAGGTTCGACGATGATGATGTTTGATCCGGAAAGAGAACTTACTGTCGTTTATTTGGGATCCGGGTTTACTCTAGGTTTAGAGCATTTTCAAAGAATGCAAAAAATTAATGATTTGATGATTGGTTGCATTGATTTATAGAATTCAGACTAAGCTGAAAAAAATCTCAACTTTTTGACCGATAGGAGAGAAAACGGACCTGCTCCGTTCGAAAGGTATTAATAAAAAAAGCGAAGCGCCGCGGCCTGATTATAGAGGTTTGCGGCGCTGTTTTGTCGGATCAAAGCTCTCTTGTTCTTTTTAAATGGTTCAATCATACTAAAAACTATACATTTAAATAGAAGTAATATATATTATTTTAAATATTCCTTTGAACCAAGGGATTGCTATATACAGAACGGAGGGATATGAATTGGAAACCCGGGATTGGCGCATCCTGCAGGAACTTTACAAGCATCGGAACATCACCAAGACGGCCCAGAGTTTGTTCATGTCACAGCCTACCTTGACAGCTCGGATCCAACAGATCGAGAAGGAATTTGATATTACGATCGTCCAGCGGGGAAGACGCGGCGTGGATTTTACCCCTCAAGGTGAATATATGGCCAAAGCCGCTGAGGAAATGATCAAGAAATATCAAAAAATCAAAGATGATCTGCTAAATTTGGACGATCAAGTCACCGGGACGCTCAGGCTTGGGGTCGGCTATTTTTTTACGAAAAACAAGCTTCCCGGGGTTCTGAAGATGTTCAAGGAGTTGTATCCTGAGGTTGAATATAAGGTGATTACCGGCCGCAGCAAGTCCATTCACAACATGATCTTCAATCGCGATATTCATATCGGATTCGTTCGGGGCGATTACACGTGGAATGAGGGGAAGCATTTATTGTTCCAGGATACGCTGTGTGTCGTGTCCAAGGAGCCTTTAACGCTGGACGAGCTGCCGGATCGGCCGCGAATCGATTACATCACGGACTTCGTGCTGAAGGCCGAAATCGATAATTGGTGGTCTGATCACTATTCCGTGCCGCCCAAGGTCGGGATGGAAGTGGATCATGCGGACTCCGCCCGGGAAATGGTGCTGAGCGGTCTGGGTTACGCCATTATGCCGGGTTTGTATTTTAGCGGGGAGCCGCTGATGCAAATCCAAATTAAAAACAAGAAGGGCGAACCCATTATTCGCCGGACGTTCATGTTTTACCATGAGGAATCGCTGCAGCTTAATCAGGTAAGAGCCTTTGTGCATTTTATGAAAACGATCGATTTCAACAAATCTCTATAAGAGGCAGTTTAACTCGCATTAAAATAGTCATAGGAATTTCATATGGTCTGTCATCACGATTTCGTATTTTATTTATTGGGTCAGTTCGGTTAAAGTGAATAACAACTTCACATTAAGCAGCAGTGTCATGAAAAAGGCGGGGATTCCACGTCCTAATACCAACTAAAACCATGGGATAAAGGTGAATAAATGTCCCGGGTTCCGGTTTTTGTGACGCAAGCTGCAGTGTTGAAAGCAAAAAGAAGAGTAAAGAGGAGATGACAACCAGCTATGACCACATTAAACGAATACCTTGTCCAGAAAAGAGCCGCCGCGCAGAAGCTTCATGAGCAGGCGCTTGCCAATCCCCAGCCCAGAAACTATTCGGCCAAGGTACGTGCGGCAGGGAGGAGCGGAGTCCGTGAAATTCGCATCCGGGATTTCCAGATTATCAGCGATAGTCCGGAAAATTTTGCAGGCTACAGTCTTGGACCGGCATCTCCGGAAATTCAGTTAGGCGTTCTGGGGAGTTGCTTGACCCATATTACACTGATTCAGGCTGCCAAGCTGGGGGTCTCGCTGGAATCGCTGGAAGTTGAAGTTCATGGGCAGGAGCATCCCCTGGCCGGTCAAGAGGGCTTCGAGGAGGTTCCTATCTACCCGCACAACATTCATTACAAAATCCATATTACCTCTAATGAGGAGCCGGAGAGAATTCAGCACCTTCACGAAACCGTCGAGCGAGTTTGCCCGATCTATAATTTGCTGCTTAATCCGCAGACGATTACGGGTGAAGTGGTGCTGAACGCTGTGAACGATTCCGGGGAAAAAGCCGCAACACAAGGAAAATAGCCTATGGCCAAGTATATCATCCGCTCCCTGCTGCAAGTGATTCCGGTGCTTTTTATCATCACCCTGATTGTATTCGTCTTGGTGCATGTCACCGGTGATCCCGTGTCCATGATGCTCCCGGATACAGCTACACCGGAAGACAGGGAAGTCTTAAGGGTGGCTCTGGGCCTGAATCAGCCTTTGTGGGTGCAGTATAAAATTTTTGTATCCAATTTGCTGCAGGGAGATTTCGGGGATTCATTCCGCTACGGACAGACCGCCCTGCCGATTGTCTTGGAGAGGTTGCCCGCAAGCTTCGAACTGGCGGCGGCTTCCATGGCGGTGGCGTGCTGTATATCCATTCCGCTTGGCATCTGGTCGGCGGTCAGACGAAACTCTTTTTTGGATTTGCTGATCTCGGGCATATCGGTTCTCGGCAAAGCGATGCCCAGCTTCTGGGTCGGCATCATGCTGATCCTGCTGATCTCCGTGGAGCTTGAATGGACCCCCGTGTCAGGCAGAGGCGGCTTGTCCCACTTGATTCTTCCCGCCCTCACGCTGGGCTCCGGCATTGCGGCGGAAATGACACGTCTCATTCGATCGAGCTTTCTCGAAATCATCGGTCAGGATTACATTCGAACGGCCCGAAGCAAGGGACTGCGGGAAATGATCGTTTTGGGCAAGCATGCCCTGCGCAATGCACTGATTCCGGTCGTGACCATCTCCGGATTGCAGTTCACCAATCTGATCAGCGGCTCTCTGGTTACGGAAACGGTATTCTCATGGCCGGGGATGGGGCAGTTGATTGTCCAGGCGATCAATACGCATGATATGGCGATCATTCAGGCCGCGGTGTTTGTTATAGCATTCATTGTCATTTTAATCAATTTGTTCACGGACATTACCTATAAACTGCTCGATCCGCGGATCAAATACAGCTCATAGGTGCTCTATGGTCCATTCAGTTCGAGAAAGGCGGGGGAAAACATGCAACGATGGATCAAGATGCCATTGGCCGTACTCGTATGGATACTGGTGATCACCGGCTGCGGCGGCAACGGCGGAGGTGTTGCCAGCGGCAGAGGCAGTGCGGGAGAGAAGGTGCTGACCATCGCCAACACCATTGACAATGTTACTTTTGATGTTCATGACCACGGCAATACGCAAGTTGAATCGATTCATGTCAATCTGTTTGATTATCTCGTGAAAAAGGATGGCTCCGACCCGAAAAAGAAACTGCCGGGCCTTGCCGTCTCCTGGGAAAGAACGGACGATTTGACATGGCGCTTCAAGCTGAGAGAGGGAGTCAAATTTCATAACGGCGCCCCGTTTACCGCTGCCGACGTGAAATTCACGCTGGAGCGGGTCGCACGGGATCCGTCCCTGATCGACTATTCCGCCTATAACATCATTGACCGTGTGGATGTGATTGACGATTTTACCGTCGATATCATTACGAAGGAACCGGACCCGATTTTGCTGTCAAGGCTCAGCCGCATCAGCTCCGGCATTTTGCCGGCGGCCTATTTCCAGGAGAAAGGCGTGGAAGGCTTTAATAGCGCACCGGTGGGTACAGGTCCTTACAAGTTTGTTCAATGGATTAAAGACGATCGGGTCGAATTGGTTAAAAACACGGACTATTACGGTGGCGAGCCCAAGTGGGACCGGGTTGTTTTTCGTACCATACCCGAAGCGACAACACGCATCTCCGAGCTTTTGACCGGCTCCGTCGATATCGCGGTCATCATTCCGCCGGGTGATATTCAGCGGGTGAAGGACAGCGGCAAAACCTACTATACCGAACTCGAGAGCGCCAGGGTTCAGAGCTTGCTCGTACGTCAGACCCCGGGTACGGTCACGGCTGATCCTAAGGTTCGCGAAGCGATTGAGCTTGCCATCGATAAACAGGCATTGGTGGACAATGTGCTGGGAGGAGCGGGCGTGCCTACTCAGGAAGCCGTTGGCCCGGGCATTCTTGGCTTTAATCCGGATCTGTTCGACACGAACCTTTACGATCCGGAACGCGCCAAGCAGTTGCTGGCCGAGGCCGGATATCCGGAAGGCGTAGAGCTGACGCTGAGCAGTCCGGCCAGTACGAAGGAGGTGGCGGAAGCCATTGCCGCTTATCTGACGGAGGCCAATTTTAAAGTCGATCTTGAAATTTTGGAACAGACGCAATACAAGCAGAAGGACAATTCCAACACCTTTAAGGAGCTGGCGCTTCAGGGCAAAGGCAACTCCATGTTTGAAGCCCCGCTGCCGCTGGAAATATTCAGATCGGACAACGCCAAAGGCCAAACCGACTACAGCAACCCTGAAGTGGATGAGCTGCTGCGGCAAGCCGCCGTCAATCTGAATGACAAGGAAAGGGAGAAGCAGTATCAGCGAGTACAGAAGATTCTGGCCGAGGATCGCCCGAGAATTTTCCTGTATCAGAATAAATTCAACTATGGAGTCAATAACCGAATCAAGTTCACTCCGCGTCCGGACGAAATGTTCTATGTAGAGGACATCACACTCAAGGAATAACCCGGAGCGCAACAACCATTTTTCATGGAGACTGGAGGGGATGGAAATGGCCGAATCCGTTCAGGCAGAAGCTTCTCCGGCCTTGCCTGCTCTGTCCTCCCATACAGACACTCGTAAGCCGGGGGAGGGCATGAAGCGATTATTTAAAAGCAAGACCGGCGCCGTCGGTTTGATCATGCTGCTATTGATCGTATCGATATCGCTGGCGGCCCCTTATATTGCGCCCCATGATCCGGCAAAAGCCGCTATCGCGCAGAAGCTGCTTCCCCCGGCCTGGGAGGAGGGCGGCTCACAGGAATATATGCTGGGGACCGACGGGCTGGGCCGGGATATATGGAGCAGGATCGTCTACGGATCCCGCGTGTCGCTCATCGTCGGTTTCTGCTCCGTGGCGATCTCGGGCCTTATCGGCATCGCGCTCGGTTTGTTAGCCGGTTATTACGGTTCATGGGTCGATGCCGTCATTATGCGGGTGACGGATGCATTTGTCTCGATCCCGGCTATTTTGTTCATGATGCTGTTTATGCTGGTGCTTGGCGACGGGCTCGGCACCCTGATCTTTGTCATTGGAATCACCGGATGGGTCAATTATACCCGGCTGGTCCGCAGTGAAGTGCTGAGCGTTCGCGAGCGCGATTATGTGCGGGCAGCCCGCGTCAGCGGAGCCAAAGCGCTCCGGATTATGGGCGTCCATGTCCTTCCGAACATTATGTCCTCTTTTATCGTGATTGCTACGCTGAGCGTGGGCAGAGTCATTATATCCGAAGCGGCGCTGAGCTTTTTGGGGCTGGGTATTCAGCCGCCCGCGGTCTCGTGGGGAGGCATGCTCAGCGACGGCAGGCAGTATTTGGCGACAAGCTGGTGGGTGGCGACTTTTCCCGGTCTTGCCATCACACTTACGGTGCTGGCGATTATTTTTGTGGGGGATTGGCTGCGTGACTGGCTGGATCCCAAACTGAAATAGAACATGCGGCGTGCGGGTTAATCCAATCAGGGAGGAGATGAGAGTATGCCCGAAGTGCTGCTGGAAGTGAAGGAGCTGCGCACGTCTTTCAGGACAAGGGAGGGTCTCGTTCCTGCAGTAAACCGGATTTCATTTCAGGTAAAAAGAGGCGAGACGCTCTGCATTGTCGGAGAATCGGGTTCAGGCAAAAGTGTGACATCCCTGTCGATTATCGGTCTTCTCGACTCACCCGGCCGGGAAACTGCCGGCGAGATCAGGCTGAAAGGGCGCAACCTGCTGGATCTGAGCAAACACGAAATGAGAAAAATCCGCGGCAGCGAAATATCGATGATTTTTCAAGAGCCGATGACTTCACTGAATCCTGTATTTACCGTCGGCAGCCAAATCGCGGAGGCGCTGCGAACGCACGCGGGCTTAAGCCGGAAAGAGGCCAGGCTTCAAAGCATGGAGCTGCTGCGGATCGTCGGTATTCCGAGTCCGGAAAAAGCGGTGCATTATTTTCCCCATCAGCTGTCGGGCGGGATGCGGCAGCGCGTGATGATTGCCTCTGCTTTATCCTGCAACCCCAGTCTGCTGATTGCGGATGAGCCGACCACGGCGCTGGATGTTACCGTTCAGGCCCAGATCCTTGAAACCATCAAGGAACTGAGCGGCAGCCGGGATATGGGCGTAATTCTGATCACCCATGACCTAGGGATTGTTGCCGAGATGGCGGACCGGGTCATGGTCATGTACGCCGGCGAGATTGTCGAGGAAGCGCCGGTTAGTAGGCTGTTCGACGAGCCGCTGCATCCGTATACATCCGGCCTGCTCAGGTCGCTTCCCCGGATTCATGAGGAGCAGGAGGAGCTGTATTCCATCAAAGGATCGGTTCCGGGACTGCACGAGCTCCCGCGCGGCTGCGCCTTTCAGCGGAGATGTCCCTATGCGGTCAAACGGTGCGAAACGGAGAAGCCGGAGCTGGAGCGGGTGCATCCGGACCATGCGGTGAGATGTTTTTACCCGCTGATTCAGGGAGGGGAATCATGAGCAGCGCTATTGTAGAGAACGAAGCAAGTCCGCTCTTGAAAGTAACCGGTCTGAAAAAATATTATCCCTACAGAACGGGCTGGCTGGGCACCCAAAAAGGGCTCGTTCGAGCGGTAGATGATCTCAGCTTTGTTGTGAACAAAGGAGAAACGCTGGGCATTGTCGGGGAATCGGGCTGCGGCAAGTCAACGCTTGGCCAACTGGTCCTTCAATTGCAGGAGCCAACCGGGGGCGAAGTATGGTTTGAGGGCCGGAAGCTGACCGGTATGTCCGAGAGGCAACTGCTTAGCGCGCGGGCCGACCTGCAGCTGATTTTTCAAGATCCATACTCTTCGCTTAATCCAAGACTCAAGGTTCGGGATATTATCGCCGAGCCGTATCGCATCCATGGACTGCCGAGAGGGGAGTCCTTGGAGAGCCGGCTGATCGAGCTGTTGGAAACCGTCGGCCTGCGCGAGTTTCATTTGGACCGCTATCCGCATGAGTTCAGCGGCGGGCAGAGACAACGCATCAGCATCGCCAGAGCGCTGGCTTTAAGGCCCAAGCTGATCGTCTGTGATGAAGCGGTATCGGCGCTTGATGTATCGATCCAGGCCCAGATTCTGAATTTGCTCAAAAAGCTCCAGCGGGAGCATGGCATTACGTTTATGTTTATCGCACACGGTCTGGCCACGGTGAAGTTTGTCAGCGACAAGATCGCCGTTATGTACCTGGGCAAAATGGTTGAACTGGCAGGCAGGAATGAATTGTTTGAGCGCCCGCTGCATCCGTATACCCGATCGCTGCTGTCGGCCATTCCCGTGTCGCATCCGCGGGAGAATAAGCAGCGTATTGTGCTGCAGGGGGAGGTTCCCAGTCCGGCCAACCCGCCTGAGGGGTGCAGCTTTCATACGCGCTGCCCGGCTGCCCAGGACATTTGCCGGCGCGAGCGGCCTGCATTCAAAGAGCATACGCCGGGTCACCGTGCGGCGTGTCACTTTCCGCTGACATAATCCAAGAAAAGGCTGAGGTGAAGGAGCAAATGAGCACGCATCGGAATCGCCAGATGATATTGAATTTTTTTATGAACAGCACCGGTTTTCATGAGACCGCCTGGAGGCTGCCTTCAGCCGAGCCTGAAGGGGTCACGCAGTTTTCCTTGTACAAAAAAATGGCGCAGCTTGCCGAACAAGCCAAGTTTCACACCGTATTTTTGGCGGATGGTTATGAGTTGGGGGAAAATGTGAAATTCCAGGCGCTGAACCGCCTGGAGCCTTATACACTGCTATCCGCCCTGGCGGCGGTAACCAACCGGATCGGGCTTGTGGCAACCGTATCCACTTCCTATACGGAGCCCTATCATACTGCCAGACTGTTCGCTTCCCTGGATCATCTCAGCGGCGGGCGCGCGGGCTGGAACATCGTCACCACCGGCATCGGGAAGACGCATCTCAATTTTGGCCGGGAACGTAATTTCGAGCATACCGAGAGATATGAGCGCGCGCTGGAGTTTGTAGAACTTGCGACCAAGCTGTGGGACAGCTGGGAGGATGAGGCGCCGCTCTTTGACAAAGCCGGAGGGATCTATGCGGATGTGGACCGTATTCACACGGTAGGACACCGAAGCGATATCTTTGGGGTGGAAGGTCCTTTGAATTTGCCGCGGCCGCCCCAAGGTTATCCGGTATTGGCCCAGGCCGGTTCCTCGGAAGACGGCAAGGAGCTTGCGGCGCGCATCGGGGAATTGGTCTATACGGCCCAACAGACATTGGAGGATGCCCAGGCCTTCTATACGGACGTGAAATCCCGGGTCATTAAATATGGGCGCAACCCCGATGATGTGAAAATCGTGCCGGGCTTCAGTGTCATTGTCGGCGCCACCGAATCGGAAGCCAGGGAAAAAGAGGCCGAGCTGCGCGAATCCATCATTCCCGAATTGGGGCTGCATCGGCTGTCCAAGCGGCTGAAGGTGGACCTGTTCTCCTACCCGCTTGACGGTCCTGTGCCGGAGCTTCCGGATCCGGCCACGATTAATGAAAACCGGAGCCGCTTCGAGTTGATGAAAAATATGATCGAAGCCGAGAGGCTTACGATCCGCCAGTTGATTGAGCGAGTCTCCGGAGGCAACGGGCATCGCACCTTTGCCGGCACGGCCGAGCAGGTTGCCGATGAGCTGGAGCACTGGTTCGTAAGCGGCGCTTGTGACGGGTTTGTCATTCGCCCGCAGGCGCTGCCGTCAGGACTCGAGGATTTCGCCAGGCTGGTCATTCCCGAGCTTCAGCATCGCGGGCTGTTTCATACCGAATATCGCGGTGCGACCCTGCGCGAGAACCTGGGGCTGGCCCGCCCGTCCAATCAATTCGCAGCGGAACATCAGGAACAGGAAGGGGTGCGTCTTTAAATGAGTCAGGAGCGGAAGCTGAAGCTCGGGCTGTTTGTTCAAGGTGCGGGCCATCATACGGCGGGATGGAGGCATCCCAATGCGCAGTCCGGGAGCGAAAATTTTGAGCTGATCAAGCAGCTTGCACAGACCGCGGAGCGGGCTAAGCTGGACATGATCTTTTTGGCGGATGGACTGACAACGTCGGCCGGCAGTTCGCCATCCGTCGTGGCCCGCTTTGAGCCCATCACGCTGCTGGCGGCGCTAACCACCGTCACCCGCCGGATTGGTCTGGCGGTGACGGCCTCAACGACCTATTACGATCCTTTTAATCTGGCCCGTCTGCTCGCATCGGTGGATCAGCTCAGCCAAGGCCGGGCCGCGTGGAACGTAGTGACTACGTCAACCCGCGAAGCGGCCCTGAATTTCTCCCAGACAGACCACCTGGAGCACAGTGTCCGGTACGAGCGCGCGGCGGAATTTGTGGAGGTCGTTAAGGGGCTTTGGGACAGCTGGGAACCGGAACCTTATATTGTGAACAAACAGACAGGGGAGTACATCGACAAGCGTAAAGTGCATGAGCTGAATCATCAGGGCAAATATTTCGCCGTGAAGGGTCCGCTGAATGTAACCCGAAGCCCGCAAGGGCAGCCTGTGATCATCCAGGCCGGTTCGTCAGGACCGGGGCAGGAGCTGGCCGCCCGGATTGGAGAGGTGGTATTCACCGCGCAGCAGACCTTCGAAGATGCGCAGGTGTTCTACAGCGGGCTGAAGGGACTGCTGCCGAAATACGGCCGGCGGCCCGAGCACCTTCACATCCTGCCCGGATTGTTCCCCGTTATCGGGGCAACGGAGAAGGAAGCCCGGGACAAATACGAGGAATTGCAAAGCTTCATTGATGATACCAAGGCATATGCGACGCTGCAGGAGCGTTTTGATTACGATCTGAGCGGCTACTCTCTGGATGGCCCCGTTCCGGATATTCCGGAATCAAGCGGCCGCAAGAGCAGGCCTCAGCTGCTGATGAAGCTGGCCCGTGACAAGGGGCTCACCCTGCGTCAGTTATACCGGGAGGTTGCTGGAGCGCGCGGGCATCGGATCGTGGTCGGAACGCCCATCCAGTTGGCCGACCATATCCAGAAATGGTTCGAAGGTTTTGCGGCTGATGGGTTTAACATCATGCCGCCTTATGTGCCGGGCGGTTTTGAAGATTTTGTCGATGGTGTCATCCCAGAACTGCAGAATCGCGGCCTGTTCCGAACCGAATACGAAGGCGGCACGCTAAGGGAAAACCTGGGTCTGCCTGTGCCGGCGAACCGCCATTCCACCGCATCCATCTCATCGAACGCATAGGAGAGAAGAAGAAAGAGCCTTTCTCAAGGAATGGACGCCCGGTGCGTCCGCTTTGAAGAAAGGCCTTGTTTATTACGGGAATTTTCCATTGACTAATTCATAGTTTTTAGATAGGATTAATCATAAAAAAACTGACTGACGAGTCAATCGGGAGGAATGGCCTTGCAGGAGGACGCTTACTCAGGTAAAAGTATGGAACGAAGGCGTGAGCTTCTAAGTATCGCCGTTGAATTATTCGCCAAAAATGGTTATCACAAAACCAAAATATCGGATATCGTGTGTCAGGCGGGCGTGGCGCAGGGAACGTTCTACTGGCATTTCAAAAGCAAAGAGGCCATCGCGCTGGAAATCATCGCCAATGGACGGGAGGAAATTTCCAAGGTCATCTCACAGGGGTACCGAACCCATTCGGGCACGGTGGTTGACATGGTTCAAGCGTCCGAAGCCCTGCTGAAAAATCTGTTCCGTTTTGCCAGCGAGAACCGGTATCTGATGGAGCTGCTGCTGGGCAGCGGGGCTTCCGACGAAGCGATCCGCCAGGCGGCGAGTGAGGCACGCCTCGAGATGGAGCAGGCTTTTCGGCGCAACATTGAACGGGCCATGGAGCTGGAGATGCTCCCGCAGACTATCGACCCGAAGCTGCGGGCGGCGATGCTGATGAGCCTTATTGAAGGGATGATCGCCAGATGGCTGTTCGGCCCCCAGGCTCCGGAGTCGCCGTTGCCGGATATTACGTTGGACGAAATTTCGGCCCAGACGGCCAGGTTCGAATTTTTCGGATTGCTGGGCATCTAATTAACCGGACGGAAAGAAGGGACAGCATTGATTACTGTAGCGTGGGACGGAAGCTCCTATCAAACGACAAGCGATTATGTTTATAAACCGCCGGATGGCGCTGAATTTTCGCCGATGGACATCATGTGCGAGGCGCTGGGCATGTGTATTGCCGTCTCGCTGGTTCGCCTCCTGGAACAGGATGAAATCAGGGGCGAAGCGCTTCATATAGAAGTCGAGCCTTTCAAAGCGCAGGCAGGTTCTCCGCGGGTGGAGAAATTCCGCGTGCAGGTGGAGCTCCCTTTTTATTTGGAAGAGCCTTATAAGGAAAAGCTGCTTACCCAAGCCTCCAGAATTTGCACCATTGGCAATACGATCAAACGGGGTGCTGAGATCGAATACGAAATAAAACCTTAAAGGGCGGTAAGCTCATATTTACGAAAACGGGGGAATCCACATGTCAACAGTAGCAAAACAGACGAAACCAGCAACGCTGGATGATTATGCCATTCAGGCTGTACCGCAATCCGAGCGCAAAGGCTTGTTAAACGTTGCTTTTACCAGCTGCGGCTGGATTATTTCCTTATCCACCATTTTTGTCGGCGGTTCGTTAGCGGCGGGCATGACTTTCGGAAAGGCGATCTTGGCCGGGCTGCTCGGCATGTTGATTTTGGCGGTATACGGCTTTTTCCAAGGCTGGATGGGGGCAAAATATGGAGTTTCCACCACCGTGCTGGCCAGACAAGCTTTCGGCCGGACAGGGGCCAGCCTGTTCGGAATTCTGCTCTCGCTCACTATGGGCATCGGCTGGTTCGGCTGGCAGGTCGCCTTTTTCGGCTCCACCATTGAGCAGATGTTCCCCGGATATTGGTTCGCGAATCCGAACGTGGCCATTATTTGGGGCGGCGCGCTGATGATGCTTACGGCGCTGATCGGGTACAAAGGCATTACGTACCTTAGTTTTGTGGCAGTGCCTATGGTCGTTGTGCTATCCATCTGGGGCATCTGGGTCGCCGCCGATCAAACGGGCGGATTCGCCAATTTATTTGCGGCGCAGCCGACAGGCGATCTGATGAGCCTCTTTGCCGGGGTTACGTTGGTGGTCGGCAATGCAGCGCTCGGTGCCGTCGTTTTTCCGGATGTAACGAGATACGGGAAAACCCCTTTTTCCGGCGGATTCGGCGCAGCGGCCGGTTATTTCATCGGCGGTATCTTCTCGGTGATCGCCGGTGCGGCCATGACCTTTGCCGCCCAGATTCCGGAGCTCGGTTCGACCCCGAACATTCCGGCCGTAATGGCCAAGCTGGGCATGGGCTTTTTCGCGTTTTTGATCCTCGTCTTTGCCCAGTGGTCCAACAATGACAACAATCTTTATACCGGCGCTTTGGGGCTGCGCAATGTCGTGCGTCTGCCGAAATATATTCTTGTGATTGTCATGGGCGCACTCGGCATTGTGATCGCTTTGACCGGGTATCAGGATCATTTCGTGCCTTTTCTGAATTTCTTAGGGGTGTATGTGCCGCCGATTGCGGGTGTGATGATTGCGGATCATTGGTTTGTGCGCCGCGGGAAATATGCATTTGGACAGGGAACGGAGTATGCGGCCATCAACGTGGCGGCCATCTTGGCCGTCGTTGCGGCCGGGCTCATCGCCTCCCATATTGCGTGGGGGATCAGTCCGATTAATTCCACGATTCTGGGCCTGCTCATTTACCCGATCATTGCTCTGGTTCTTCGGGCGCTGCGGGTACCTTTTGAACTTGGCAAGTCCACCGAGGACTCCACCGGTTACTGATCTTAAGCCAAGGCTAGATTTTCGATTCGATGATGAAGAACACAGCAGGAGGGTGTGAACGATGGCTTTGACTGAAACAAAAAGCTGGAAATTAGGAATAGACGTGGGCGGGACGTTTACCGATCTCACCGCGCTCGATGATGAAGGGCGCATTACGGCGACGAAAACCCCTTCCACTCCCGATCCGTCGGACGGCGTGATCCAAGGGATCGCCAAGATCGCCGGCGAGCTTGGGATGACGGCGGAAGAGCTGTTGAAAAACTGCACGCTCCTCGTCCATGGCACAACCGTGGCCACCAATACGATTTTGGAGTATTCCGGTGCCAAGGTCGGCTTGATCACGACGGAGGGGTTCCGCGATGAAATCGAGTTTCGCCGTTCCTATAAAGAGAGCGTGTTTTCTCCGCGTCTCCCGGCGCCGCATCCGATTGTTCCGCGCAAGTTGCGGATCGGCGTGCCTGAGCGTGTAAGCGCGCAGGGGGAAGTCATTCGTGAGTTGGATGAACAAGCCGTGCGGGAGGCGGCGGCGTTCTTTCAGGCCGAGGGTGTCGAGGCGGTGGCTGTCAGCTTCCTGTTCAGCTTCCTTTATCCGGAGCATGAACAGCGAGTGAAAGCAATATTCGCGGAGGTTGCCCCGGATATTTTCGTCACGCTGTCGGTGGAGGTTCTTCCGCAAATCCGTGAATTTGAGCGGGTCAGTACGACGGTGGTCAATGCGTACACGGCTCCGGCCATGAAGCATTATCTGGAGCGTCTTGAAAACCGGCTGAAGGAGCTTAGGTTTGCCGGGGAGCTGTTCGTGATGCAATCGGGAGGCGGCGTGCAAAATATCGTGCAGAGCGGCCGCCTGGCTGCCAGCTGCCTGTTGTCCGGTCCTGCGGGCGGTGTGACCGCCGCCGCATTTTTGGGGGAGCGGCTTGGTTATACCGACTTGATCACTGTAGACATGGGCGGAACCAGCTACGATGTATCCGTCATTGAGGACCTGCAGCCAACCCTCACGACGGAAAGCTGGATCAGCCGTTACCGGGTGGCGTTGCCGATGCTGGATATCCACACGGTCGGCGCCGGAGGCGGCAGCATCGCCTGGATCGACGCCGGCGGCATGCTGCGTGTCGGTCCGCGCAGCGCCGGATCCACACCGGGCCCGGCGTGTTATGGGCGGGGCGGCACGGAACCGACCGTAACGGACGTGAACCTGGTGCTTGGTTACATGAATCCCGATCATTTTCTTGGCGGCGAGATGAAGTTGGACAAGGCATTGTCCGAAGAGGCTATTCGCAAACATATCGCCGAACCGCTTGGGATTAGCGTGATCGAGGCGGCGTTGGCGATTTCCGAGATCGTGAACAATAATATGTCCAACGCGATCCGTTTTGTCACGACGCAGCGCGGCCATGATCCGCGCCGGTTTGCGCTGCTTGCCGCCGGCGGAGCCGGAGCTGCGCACGCCGGCCGGCAGGCCGAGGATTTGGGCATCGAAATGGTCATTGTACCCGGATTTGCTCCTGTGCTGTGCGCGCTTGGCGACGTTGCCGCCAACTTGAAGGTAACAGAGCTGCGGACTTTTTATGCTTCGGGCGGCGATCTGGATCTAAGCAGAATGAATGAAGTATTCGAAGGCATGGAGCAAGCGGCGAGAGAGAAGCTTGGCGGCCATTCGCGGTTGAAGCTGCACGAAGAAATCCGCCGTTATGTCGATATGCGGTATGCGGGTGAAGTTCATGAAGTGACCGTGCCGATCCGGACGAGAACGCGTAAAGTGACCGCTTTAAATATGGATGCCACAATCAAACAGTTCCATGACATGCATGAGCGCTTATATGCGCATAAAAATGCCGGACAAGAGGTGGAAATCCTGAACCTGCGCCTTGACTTGATCGGGGTTCGCGAACGCATTGAGCTGCAGGAATCCCCATTCCAAGGTGAAGACCCGCAGGCAGCGCTCATGGAAGTGCGCCGGGTCCATTTCGGGATCGAACCGGTAAAGACGAACATTTACGACGGTTCAAAGCTAGAGCCCGGAAATCTGATTGTCGGACCGGCGGTCATTGAACAGTGGGGAACAACGATCGTCGTCTATCCGGGCCATGAAGCATTAATTGATGCGGGCGGGAACTGCATCATTGAAGTCGGACGCGATAGAGAAGGGGTGTAATCGATGTCGACCGCACACCAGATTTCAGATCAGATCATTTACGGCAAGCTGGCTTCGGTCAGCCGTTTTGCGGGTGAGCGGCTTCGGCGCTTGTCCCGTTCCGCTCTGATCGCCGAATCCGGAGCTTATGCCGCCGGATTGGTGACAGGGAGCGGATCGCTGGTCCATCAGATACAATCCGAAATCGAGCACCTGTACGCCCTTAGGTCGGTGTCCCGCCATTTACTGGATTATTTCGTTTACGATCTTGAGGAAGGCGACATTCTGCTTTCCGCGGATGTATATAAAGGCGGTACCAAAGGACAGACCCTAACGATGCTGCTGCCGGTATTTGCGGACGGGGAGCTTATCGTAAGTCCGGTGATCCGGGCCCAAATGGCCGATCTGGGCGGTGAAATCCCCGGAGGTTTTAATCCGGAAGCTTTCGAAGTTTGGCAGGAAAGCATGAGGTTAACCCCGGTGAAGCTGTACAAGGGAGGCAAGCTTCAGCGTGACGTACGTCGGTTCGTGCTGGAGAACAGCCGATCGCCGGAACTGCTGGAATCCGACTTGCTGGCCATGCAAGCCTGCCTTGAGGAAGCACGCCGATCGATTCAAGCGGTTGTCGGCAGTTACGGATTGCCTGCGGTACACCAAGCGATTGAGCGGATGAGCGAACGTACGCGAATACGGACGGTCGAACTGCTGCCCGCAGTGGCAGGCTCTCTTTCGGGGACGGCGAAGCTGGCGATAGCCCAGGCGGATGTGAGCATCCAATTGCAAATGGAGCGGCGGGATCGGAGCTGGAAGTTCGATTTTACCGGAACTTCGGAGCAGGTATCGCTTCCTTATAATATTAGCCAAGAGACCGCGGCGGCTTGTGCGGTAACGGCGCTTCTGTCCGGTTCATTGGAAGATCTGGAGATCAATGACGGACTGCTGGACGTTTTTGAGTTTGTTTTGCCTGAAGGGAGCCTGGTTCACGCGGCTTTTCCGGCGGCGACCGCGTTTGGATTCTTGACGTCCGGACAAGCCGTCGCCGCTGCGGTAACGCAGGCGATGCGTACAGAATTTGATCCCGAGTTTCCTGCGGTCCATGGTCCGGCGCCTTTAACCATCCTGTATCCGCCTGTCGGTTCGCAGACCCCTGTGGAGCCAGTGTTCCTGGAGCCCGGTTTCGCGATGGCGGAGAACGGATGGAGCGCGCCCGTGCTGCAGGGAGCCCGCAGGCTGGTCTCCGCCGAGGAGCTGGAGTGGCGGAGCGGGCTGCGCATCGGATACCGGAAGCTGCTTGAAGACGGAGATATGGAGGTGCGGCTGGACGTGCTTAGCGGCAAGTATGAGGTATCTATTTTTGTTCCTGAAGGAGGAACGGATGTGCGTGTTGTTGCCGGAGACGGAGTTCGTAGCGGAACGGCAAAAGGCATCCCGGTTGCGGCAGGAGATGCGCTCAAATACCGCTACGCTTCGGCGGAACCCTTGAAACGATTGGCAAAGGAGGATGACGATGGCCCGTCCCGTTAATGAATGGATTTTGTCGCAGGTTGTTGGCGGAACGCTGGATTCCGTAGCGGAGGAGATGAGCGCCGCCGTAACGCGGACCGCTAGGTCGCCTCTGTTTAATGAAGCCCATGACTTCACGACCGGCGTCTTCGATTTTATGGAAGGCCGCACCCGGCTGGTGGCGCAGGCTCCCGGCTGTACCCTGCATTTGTATGCGGTGGTCAGCGCTGTCGATGAGCTGCTGGACGCTTTTAAAAACGATCTGCATCCCGGAGATATTCTGCTCGTGAACGATCCTTATTACGGCGGCTCCCACAGTCTGGACTGGACGATTGTCATGCCGGTCTTTCACGGCCGGCGCCCGGTGCTTCTTCCGGCGGTCCGCAGCCATATGGGCGATAATGGCGGGCCGGTGGCGGGCGGGTACAATCCGCGATCCCGCGACATTTGGCAGGATGGATTGCGGATTCCACCGCTCAAGCTGTATGAACGCGGAGAGAAAAGGCAGGACGTATTCGAGCTGATTACGGCCAACAACCGGCTCGCTCATTGGCTGGAAGGGGATCTCGACGCCATGATCGGCGCTTGCAAGCTGGCGGCGCAGCGGGCGGACATGCTGCTTAACCGGTACGGCTACGATTCCGTACGGCAGGCCATTGACCAGCGGATCGAGTATACCGAGCGGCGGGTGCGCGAAGAAATTGCCAGCTGGCCGGACGGCACCTATAGCGCTGAGACGTATGCGGACCATGATTTCCAAGGAAACCGGGATATTAAGGTGAAGGCTACCGTAACGGTCTCCGGCAGTGACCTGACGGTCGATTTTGCAGGCTCGGCGCCTCAGGTGCCCGGGTTTATTAACAGTCCGCTATCGAACACAACGTCGTTTGCGTTTGTTGCTATTTCCACCTGCTGTGATGAGAGTATTCCGATCAATGAAGGATACATGAACCCAGTAACGGTAAAAGCGCCGCTTGGCAGCGTCGTGAATCCGAAGCCGCCAGCTCCGTGCGGACATGCGACGGCTTGTACGGGAGCGGAAATTGCCGAGGCCGTCTTGCTGGCCATCTCCCAATGCGCGCCCGAGCGTGTCGGAGTGAATGCGCATAAGCTTCCGCTTGCCTATACGAATGGACAATACCCGGATGGGCGTCCTTGGGTGAACCTGAATTTCTTCGGTTATACCGGCGGCGCCGGCGGAGCCTTCGAAACCGACGGCTGGGGGCTGTACCCTCCGGTTATGACCGGGGTTATCCTCCCGTCCATCGAGATGAACGAAATTCAGTATCCCAGCCGCGTGCTTAAGCACGAATATACCGCGGACTATACCGGTGCCGGACAGTGGCGGGGCGCTCCCGGGCTTCATGTGCTGATCCAGCACCTGGAACCCAGCCATACCAGCGTCATGATGGCGGGGGTTCGGAACACGACACGCGGTTTGTGCGGCGGGGAGGATGCGCCTTCCAATCTGGTTGTCCTTCATCCCGGAGACAAAGAGCCGCTGGAAGTACGGGAAACGGCGTTTCACGTGCCGATGAACGGCGGAGGAATCATCGAATTCCGACGTGCCGGCGGAGGCGGATGGGGAGATCCGTGGCAGCGAAATCCCCGGCTCGTGCTCGAGGATACACGCAATGGATTTGTCTCCGTTGAAGGCGCCCGTCAGGATTATGGAGTCATCATTCTGAGGGCAGGAACGGATTTTATCCTTGACTGGGAAGGCACAGACGTCCTTCGTCGAAAAGGGAAGTTAAGCAGATAACAAAACGATTCAGGGATATAGGGATAAGGTAAAGAATAATTTGTTAGAAGCACTTAGGCTGGAGCCTGTATTCATTTTCGGATGACGCGGGCTTTGTCTAAGTGCTTTTTTAAGATATAAGAAAGAATAAGTTTCGGAGCCGCAGTTTCTTTATATTGCAATTAAAACCATCTTTAAAGTGATATTATTTTTAATAAAAAAATGGCTCAACCTAATAATCAGCTCTTGACAGGTCAAGCCGGTAACCGATCGTGGCAAGAAATATCGGAAGACCAACATCCGCTGTCCGGCGCTTTGCACGATTATCCCTTTTGATCCGGAAGCAGAGAGGAAGATAAATTCAGGAGAGGAAAATAGGTTTGGGAGAAGCAGATATGTTCGAGATCGTTAGACAGGCTTGTGAGAAGGATGTTTAGGAGACGTGAAGCAGACCTGACAGGAGGAATGGGGCAAGACACCGGGAAAAATGAGCTGACCGTGATTAGCCCCCCACCCTCTACCCCCGAACAAAAGGGATAATCGTGCAAAGCAGCATGCAGGGATACCAAGACACGAACGCTATAGACAGCCGGCTGCTGAAACGACCGATCGCCTGCCGACGACGCTGCCGGCCGCCAGCCTTCAAAATAGCGGCACTTTATGTACTTATTATTCCGGAGCTCGGCAGTTCATCTCCATTAGCGGAATTTTATGTACTTATTTACCTATGAATGGTCAAGAATGCTGGCATTTCCTTACCACTGAAGAAAATAGCAACATAAATTTCCCCTATTTCTCTCAAATGGACGGATATCGCCGGAATAACGCCCTTTTTTGTCCTTATGTTTTTCGCTGGAGTTTCTCAAATAGCCTAATGTTCAGCACCGTCTCACTACGATAAAAAGGGATGGGAAAATATTGAATATTTAAATCCTTACTTATCCCATGAGATTAATTGACAAGATTGAAAAACGGCTATATAATCTCTTTAAATCGTTGAGGATTCCATAACTGGTAATAAAATTCAATCTGGAATCCGAGCCGATTATTCATTTAATTTTTGTTAATCATCACTGATTATTAATGCTTCTCAGGCAGGAGGAACGTATGATTGCCAAAGAATACGACCAGATGAAACTTGAATATGAACTGCTCTCTAATTTGAACAAACAGGAAACCCCGGTAGGCGCCACGACGCTGGTGCTTGTGCTGGACAAGAAGTTCGGACTCAGCCAGGCGTCGATCGGGCGCAAGCTGATGGAATTCGATACGCTGGGGTACACCGAAAGCGTCGGCCGGAAGGGCCGCTTGCTTACGGCTGCAGGCAAGGAGCGGTTGGCGGAGCTGAGCCGGCAGCTTACTCAACTGCGCGACAGCTCCAGGCTGCTTGACGCCCTGAAAATATCCGATGAGCAGTCCCTGCTCAATATATTGGTGGCAAGACGCGCTTTGGAGCGGGAGACCACTTGGCTCGCAGCCACTAACGCCAGTGAACAGGATATCGTTCTTTTATGGGAATCGATCGCGCTGCAGGAAACCGCTTTATCCGAGGGCAGAATTCCGATTGCGGAGGACCGGGAATTTCATGAACGCATCGCCAGGATCGCCGGCAACCCGATCTTGCTTCATGCTTTGCAGCTCGTTTGGGGGGAAGGAGCCCATTTGCCGGCAACGGCGATGATCCGTAAAGAGGTCGGCAGCGAGCTGGTTGTCGATCATCGCAGAATCATCGGCTGTATCGTGAGCCATTCCCCCTACGAGGCGGCATCCGCCATGGTGAACCACATCAATCAGATGATCGAGGATGTCCGCACTTACTTTGGCGGGGCCCGCTCCTGAAATGGAGTAAAGCCAAGGCAGCAATAAAACGATAAAAGAAGTAGTTACCTAATTTATTGAACTCTCACTAAAAATTACAAAGGAGAGGTCAACATGACCGAAAAATACCGTCTTGGCATTGACATTGGCGGAACCTTCACCGATGTGATGCTGACCGGCCACGCGGGCGAAGTAGCGGCGGCGCTCAAGACGCCGTCCGTACCCTCCGCTCCGGAGCAGGCGATCTTTAATGCGCTGCGGCAGTTAAAGGAAAACGGCATCGATATCGGGGCGATTGAGCTGTTTGTCCACGGTACAACGCTGGGAGTCAACACCTTGATCGAGCGCAACGGGGCGAAGACGGGTCTCCTTGTAACCAGCGGCTTTCGCGATGTGCTGGAAATCCGCCGGCTGCGTTTGGAGAATACGACGGATTTATACGGGGACAAGGCCTTGCCGCTAATTCCCCGTCACCTCGTCAAGGAGATCGATGAACGTTGCCTGGCGGATGGACGGATCTACCGTCCGCTGCGTCCGGATGAGCTGCGCAGCGCAGTGACGGAATTGCTGGATGAAGGGGTTAGCGCAATCGCTATCTCGTTCCTTCACGCGTATCATAATCCGGAGCATGAGCGCCAGGCGGCCGAACTGATCCGCCGTGAATTTCCCAGCGTGTTCGTCTCGGCGAGCAGCGAGGTTTGGCCGCAGCAGCGGGAATACGAGCGCACGCTGGCGACCGTCATGAACGCTTATGTGGGCTCGCGCATGAGCGAATATTTCCAGCGCCTGGAGGCCGGAGCCGCGGAGCAGGGGCTGAGGGCGCAGGTGTTGTCGACGATGTCCAACGGCGGGATTATGACCGCCCAGCGCGCGGCCCAGGAGCCGGTCAAAACGCTGCTCTCCGGTCCGGCGTCCGGCGTCATTGGCGCCACGCATGTCGCCCGCCTGGCCGGCATCGATAAGGTGATCACCTTCGATATGGGGGGCACGAGCGTCGATGTGGCCCTGATCGATGGGGAACCGGCCTACTCGAGCGAGAACCAGGTCGGCGATTTTCCGGTGATCATTCCGGCGGTTGATGTGACGGCGATCGGCGCTGGCGGCGGCTCGGTCGCCTGGGTGGATTCGGCGGGCGTGCTGAAGGTAGGGCCGCGCAGCGCGGGCGCCGATCCCGGCCCGGCCTGCTACGGCCGGGGCGGACAGGAGGCGACGACAACCGACGCTTACGTGCATCTCGGCATCATCCACCCCGAGCGCTTTCTCGGCGGCGGCATGCCGCTGGACGAGCGCCTCGCCGCCGCGGTCCTGACCCGGCTCGGGGAGCGGATCGGCCTCGATTCCCGGGCGGCCGCGCAAGCGATCATCGATGTGGCGACCGCCAATATGTACGCCCAGTTTACGCCGCTCATGGCCCGCAAAGGGATCGATCCCCGGGATTTCACGCTGCTGGCTTACGGGGGTGCCGGTCCGACCCACGCGTTTTTGCTGGCCCGGGAGGTAGGCATCCGGCGGGTGCTCGTTCCGCCTTCCCCCGGCACGCTGTGTGCGACTGGCTGCGTGGTCGCCGACCTGCGCAACGATCTTGTCCGCACGGTCTATAAGACGGAACAGCAGCTGCAGCCCGGAGAAGTCAGCGAGACGTTTCAAGCTTTGAAGGAGCAAGGGCAACGCTGGCTGACCGAGGAGAGCAGCCGGGGGATCGAACTGGAAACGAGTTATGTGCAATGCAGTGCCGATATGCGTTATGAAGGGCAAGCCTTCGATATTGAAGTATCGCTTCCCGGAGAAGGAGCGGAGGCAGAGGCCGAAGCGATCCGGCGGTTTCATCAGCGGTACCATGACATTTTCGGCATCAGCCAGCCCGGCGCCCCCGTCACGTTCGTCAATCTCCGGGCATCGGTGGTTGGGGTTACCCGCAAGGCCGGGGCGATCCGTCCGCCGGAACGGGCGGCAGAGCGTTCCGCATCGGGCGCTCCGGAACAGCGCCAGTTGTTCTTTGACGGCAAGTCATGGACGGCCAGCGTGCTGAAGCGGTCCGGGCTGCCGTCGGAGTCTGCGCTATCCGGTCCGGTCATCATCGAAGAGTACGATACGACGGTGTTTGTTCCCCCGGGTTATCGGGTCTGCCGGGACAAGCTGGGCAATATGATCGGGGAGGCGGAAGCATGAGTACTGACCGAGTGTTTCTGGAAATTTTCAAAAACCGGGTGCAGGCGATCGTGGAGGAAATGGCCAATGTTGTTCTCCGCACCGGGTTTACGGCGTTTGTCAAAGAGACGGGCGATTTCGGCACCTATCTGCTTTCGCCAAAGGGTGAAACCTTCGGCTCCCCGCTGGAGACCGGATACAGCCTGTCGCTGGGAATTCCGGCCGAGGAGGTGCTCGCCGCGGGCGAGCCGTGGCAGGAAGGGGACATCGTGATCTGCAACGATCCCTATACCACCGGCGCCATGGCCACCCATTTGCCGGATGTCTATCTGCTGAAGCCTTTTTTTCATGACGAGCGGATTATCGCCTTTGGGCTCTGCTTTATTCATTCCTCGGATGTTGGCGGCAAAGTGCCGGGCAGCGTCTCGCCAAGCGCTTACGATATTCATCAGGAGGGTATCCGCATCGCTCCGGTGAAGCTGTATGAAGCCGGCGTATTGAATGAACAGGTGCTGAACCTGTTTCTGCACAACTGCCGCATCCCCGATCAGAACTGGGGGGACCTGCGGGCGCTGATGGCCGCGCTGAACCGCGGGGAGCGGAGACTTACGGAATTGATCGCGCGGTACGGACCGGAGCAGATCGAACGGGGGATCGAGGATCTGCTCGCTTACGCGGAAACGCGGGTGCGGCAGATTATCGCGGACATTCCGGACGGAACGTACGAGTTCTGGGACTACATCGAGGGCGGGCCCGGGGGATATCCGGTGCGGCTGCGGTGCGGTCTGATCGTCCGGGGGGACGAAATTTTCCTCGATTTCCGGGGGACCGATCCCCAGGTGAGAGCTTCGTTTAATATCCCGACCCTGAACAAGCAAGGGCATTATTACTTGGTTCCCGCGTTAACCCGCTACTTCCGCACGCTAGACCCGTCGATTCCCTGGAACTCGGGGATGGTGCGGATGATCGGCAACGAGGCGCCGCCGGCCAGCATCCTGAATCCGGAGTTCCCGGCCGCGGTCGGCGCGAGGGCTTCCACCTTTATCCGGCTGATGGATGTGCTGACCGGAGCGCTCAGCCGGGCGCAGGAAAACAAGCTGCCGGCGGCCGGCGCGGGACAAGCCGCGATCGTGATGCTGGCGATGACCGATCCCGTCTCCGGCGGCAGAAAGGTGGGCGTCATTCAGCCGATCTGCGGCGGCTCCGGAGCGAGGCCGATGAAGGACGGGATCGATGGCATGGATTTTGCCGTCGGCCATCTCCGCAATATCCCGGTCGAGACGGTGGAGGCCGACATGCCTGTGCTGATCGAGCGTTACGGCCTGCGGGCCGATTCCGCCGGAGCCGGCAAATACCGGGGCGGCAGCGGAATCGATCTGCGGCTCAAGGTGCTGAGTCCCGATACGGTGCTGACGGCGCGGAACATGGAGCGCATCCAGTTTCAGCCCTGGGGGAGACTTGGCGGCCGGGCCGGCGCGCACGGGGTGGCGCTGAAAAACGCGGGACAAGCCGCGGAAGAGAATGTCGGACGCATTGATGAGCTGCTGCTGCAGCCGGGCGACACGGTGACGTTTCTCTCGCAGGGCGGCGGCGGATACGGCAGTCCGTATGAGCGGGACCCCGCAGCGGTGCAAAACGATGTGCGCAGCGGCTTGGTGTCCGAGACGGCTGCACGGGAGCAATACGGCGTTATTTTGCGCGGCGGCCAAGTGGATGCCGAGGCGACCCGGCTCACGCGGGCGGAAGCGCCTAAGCTGACGGCTTCCTTCCATTATGGTGAGGCGCGGGAAAGCTTTGAAGCAGTCTGGAGCGATGAGCTGCAGCTTGCCGTCGGCGCGGCCCTGGCGGCATATCCGCTCGCCCTGCGCGATTATCTCAAGCGCCGGACGATGACGGAAGCGGACCGGAGAATCGCGGCCGGGGAGCAGGTGCGGCCAAGCGATGCCGGGGAAATTATGGGCGAAATTCACCGCAATTTGCTACTGGGATAATGCAAGGCGTGCTGCAAGGATAATTTTTTTAAAAAAATCCAATTCATATTTAATCAGGAGGTTCGATTGCTATGAAGTATAGAGCGAAATCGATCGTATCTTTATCCATCCTGCTGGTCCTGTCCCTGGTGTTCCTTGCGGCTTGCGGCAATGGCTCGGGAAATGGCGGCACCGCCGAAGGCGGCAATGGCGGCGGCAACGCGGCCAATTCGCCGACGACTCCGGCCGGTAACGGCGGTTCGGGGGAAAAAATCAAGCTGAGCATGTTCATTTGGGCCGGCGCCAATCAGGATGTCGTTCCGAAAGAGGTCGTCGCGAACTATATCAAGGAGCATCCCAACGTGGAGGTTGAATTTGTGGAATCCTCCAACTCCGTGATGTATCCGAAAATGCTGGCGGCCAAAAACGCCGATCCCAACAATCCGGTGGTGAATTTCGGCTATTTCAACGCCGACGCTTCCGCCAAGGGCATCAGCGATGATATGTGGGAGCCGCTGGACCCGGCGGTTGTGACGCATATGCAGGATATTCCCGAACAGTACCACACTGCGGACAACCGGGGGATCGTATGGGGCGTGAGCAATTTTGCGCTTGTGTATAACAAGGACCTGGTGAAAACAGCGCCGACCAGTTGGAGCGATCTGTGGGAAAACAGCGAATTCAAGGACAAAGTGGCGCTTTGGGACTATATGTTTTACGCCTACATTGCGCCTGTCATTGAGCTAAAGGGCCAGGAGATCGGCGCCTCTTATGAAAAGCCGGAAGCAGCGTTTAAATTTTGGGCAGAGCATGCGGATCAAGTCCGCTCGCTGGTAACCTCCAATGACCAGTTGAAAAACATGCTGGTGTCCGGCGAAGCGCTGATCGCTCCGTTCAGCTCGCAAACTGCGCAAACCTGGATCGATGATGAAGGGCTGCCGCTGGGCGTCGCCATTCCGAAGGAAGGCTTTATTTCGTTCCCTTATTCCCTGCAGGTCGTCAAGGGCTCGACTCCGGAGCAGACCCGGGTAGCCAACGAAATTATCAACGAATTGCTGGCTCCGGAAAACCTGACCCGCTACGCGGAAGTCACGGGAACGCCGGTAACGAGCACCGCCGCGGCCATTCCCGACAAATACAAGGATGATCCGTCCTTCTCCGTCGAGGAGCAAAACAAAGGCCTGAACCCGGATTGGGCGACGATGGCCAAAGACGCCTCGGGGTGGAAGGATTTTTGGGACCGTCTGGTCAAAACGAAGCTGAATTAACCAAAACGGCATGGGAGGGGGCGGCTTGGGATGCCCGAGACAGAGAAACAAACGGCGATTGAAGCGCAAAACGTCGTCAGAAAATTCGCCGGGCAGTATGCGGTAAATTCCGTCTCTTTTGAAGTGAAGCAGGGAGAGTTTGTCTCCCTGCTCGGCCCCAGCGGCTGCGGAAAAACAACGCTGCTGCGCATGCTCGGGGGGCTTGATCGGCCCGACGAAGGCACGATCCTGCTCGCCGGCCGGGATGTGACGAAAATTCCCGCTTACGGTAGAGACACCAACATGATTTTTCAACAGCTCGCTTTGTTCCCGCATATGGATGTGTACAAAAATATCGCCTACGGCTTGCGCATGAAGGGGCGCAGCAAGGCCGAAATCCGCGCCAAGGTCGAACGGGCGTTAGAGCTGGTTCAGCTGTCCGGCTACGGAGGCCGCTCCATCGCCCAGCTCTCCGGCGGCCAGGCGCAGCGCGTGGCGATCGCCCGGGCGCTCGTCAACGAGCCGAAGGTGCTGCTGCTGGACGAGCCATTATCTGCGCTCGACGCCCAGCTCAGAGTTGACATGCAGCGCGAGCTGAAGCGGATTCAGCGGGAATCCGGGACGACGTTTATTTTTGTGACCCATGATCAAAAAGAAGCACTGAACGTCTCGGACCGGATCGGCGTGATGCGCGGCGGCAGGCTGCTGCAATACGGTACGCCCGACGATATTTACGAGCGTCCGGCGGACAGCTTTGTCGCCAAATTCATCGGCGACACGAATCTGCTGCCGGCTACGCTTGTTTCGCTAGGCGGCGACGCGGCTTCCGTCCGGGCGGCCGGCGCGCTCTCCCGCGTCCATGTCGGCCCCGGCGGCACCGCAATCGCTGCCGGCGCGCTGGGTTATATTTCCATCCGCTACGAATACGTTCGGGTTGGGGAGGACGCCGCGCAGCTTGGCAACACAATGAACGCGATCGTGGAGAACGTGCGTTACGGCGGCACGTTTCTGCAATACGAGCTGCGGCTTGACGGCGAGCACCGGCTAATGGCGAGCGTGCCGCATTATCCGGGAAACCGGCGCTATGAGCCCGGCGAATCCGTTCGGATCGGGTGGGAGCCAAAGGACGCGATTCTGCTGCCCGGGGACGGGGAGGGAGAAGCGTGAAGGCCGCGGCAAATCGCCGGCATCGGCGCTGGTCGCCGCCGGACAGATCCTGGGGCACGGCGCTGCTGCTTCTGCTGCCGTCCCTGCTGCTCATGGGCATTATTTATATCGGCTCCCTGCTTATTTTCGGCCGCTACAGCTTCGATTCGTTTGCCGGGGGGCATCTTGCGCCGGCCTTCCAATGGGACGCCTACGCCGCGTTTCTCGGCGATCCGTATTATTGGAAGCTGATCGGGGACACCTTTTCGCTGGCGCTGAAGGTGACCGGAATTACGCTGCTGCTCGCCTATCCGCTGGCTTATTATTTGGCCGGCGTCCGTAAGACGGCATGGCGGCAAACCCTGCTGCTGATTACGTTTATGCCGCTGCTGGTCAGCGCGGTCGTCAAATCCTACGCCTGGATGGTGCTGCTGTCCAGACAAGGCCTGCTGAACTGGCTGTTTATCAAGCTCGGACTCACGGAGAACGGCTTTGAGATGACGTTCAACGAAACCGGGGTGATTATCGCGCTTGTGCATATTTTTTTACCTTTTATGGTAATTCCGATTTTGAGCGTGCTGGTGCAGCAGGACAGCCAATTGAAGGCGGCGGCCCATGACCTCGGGGCGGGCAGCGTGCGGGCGTTCCTGACGATTACCCTGCCGCTGTCGGTGCGGGGCATCGTATCCGGCATTCAGATCGTGTTCACGTTATGCCTGACCGCGTTTACAACGCCCGCCTTGATCGGCGGGGGAAGAGTGATGACGCTGCCGACGTTTATTTATCAGCGCACCCTGGACACCAACTGGCCGATGGCCGCCGTAGCCAGCCTGTTTCTGATTCTGGCCTCCACCCTGGCGGTCTGGGTGCTGAACCGCCTTGCCGATCTGCTCGCGTTTCAGCGGTCCAAAGGAGGGAACCGGCATGCGGCTTAGACCGAAATGGATCGGGGTAACGCTGACGGCCATCGCGCTGGCGGTTTGCCTCTTTTTGACCGCACCGCTTATCATCGTCGTGATCACCTCCCTGAACCCGGCCTCCTACAGCGTGTTTCCCCCGCAGGGGCTGTCGCTCAGATGGTATGAAAACCTGGCTTCGCAACCGCAGTTTCTGCGGGCTTTCCGCAACAGTGTGATCGCCTCCGGCTGCGCTACACTGCTGGCGCTTACGGCGGGAACGCTGGCCGCACTGGCGATTCAGCGCTACCGTTTTCCCGGACGTAATCTGCTGCGCGCGATTTTTATGTCCCCGATGGTCGTGCCGAAAATCGCCCTGGGCGTCGCCTATCTGATTTTGTTTTCCCGAATGAAGATCTCCGGCGGCCTGTTTGCCCTGATCCTTGGGGAAGCGGTCACGATTTTGCCGTTTGTGTTGTCCATTATCGGAAGCACGCTGGCCAATTTGAAAAAAGAGTACGAAGAGGCGGCGGCCGATTTGGGCGCGGGCCCGGTCCGGGCCTTCTTCACGGTCACGCTGCCCCAGATGCGCATGGGGCTATTGCTGAGCGGAGCGCTGTCGTTTATCTTTACGTTTGATCAGGTGGAGACGGCCCTGTTGATCCTGCGCCCGCAAAACAATACGCTGCCGATCGAGCTGTTCCTGTACATGGAAAAATGGCAGGACCCGACGATCGCGGTCGTATCGACGCTGATGCTGCTATTGGCGCTGGTGCTGTTCCTGGGCTTTGGATTTTTGCTGCGTTCGGCGCCGCAGGTACAGCAGGTGCTGGGAAAAAAGGATGAATAGCTGCAAATGCAAACTATGGAAAGCGAAGGAGGAACCATCAATGAGTGCAGAGGAAGTGCGAGTACGGCCGGAGGCCGCCCGGGGCGGCCTCGCCAACCGGGAGCGCGCCGCAAGCGTGATGGAGCGGGAAGGGCTGCAGGCGCTGGTCGCCACCACGCCGGAGAACATCGCTTACGTGATCGGGGCGCCGCTGCGGACGACCAACTGGTCGATGCAGATTTACGCTGTATTGCCAAGGGATCCGGGGGCGC
Source organism: Paenibacillus macerans (assembly GCF_023715465.1). Classification (GTDB taxonomy): domain Bacteria; phylum Bacillota; class Bacilli; order Paenibacillales; family Paenibacillaceae; genus Fontibacillus; species Fontibacillus macerans_A. The sequence continues at coordinate 316,411 of NZ_JAMBOE010000003.1, read as the reverse complement.
GTCCGCGCCTTGTTTTACCGACAAACCGGCTGGGCGTGATCGCGCAGATGGGCGTGCCGGACGCGGAACTGTATTTGTTTAGCGACTTTTTTGTCGAAGGTTCGCCCGTAGGACAGCCCTCGACGCCCGATATCGATTTGTTTTATGACTTGCTGGGGCGGACGGCGGTATACCCGGGCCCGCTTGAGGCGTTGGCAGCGGCGCTGAAGGATCTGGATATCCCGCAGGGACCGCTTGGCGTGGATGAAATGCGCATCAACCCGGCGCTCTACGCCAAACTTGGCGAATCGCTGCCGGCGGGCCATGTCCGCCCGGCTTACGGCTTGTTCCGGGAGGTCCGCCAGGTGAAAACGCCGGCAGAGGTCGCCCGTTTGCGGCGGTCCGCCGAGCTCAATGAACGGATCGAGGAGGAAATGATCCATCTGATCGCGGACGGGGTTCACGAGGAAGAGCTGGCCGCCCATTACCGGGACCGGATCATCCGCGCCGGGGGAACGCCGGCGATGATCGCGGTCGGGGCGGGACCGCGCAGCGCCTTGCCGCTGATCGAGCACTATTTCCACCGGGTAGGGCCGGGCGAGCAGGTGCGGTTCGACCTGTGCTGCCAGCTCGACAGCTACTGGGCGGATACTGGACGCACTGTGGTGCTGGGGCAGCCGTCCGAGTGGCAGGAGCGGCATTTCGCGGCCGTCCGCGGCGGCTGGGAGCGGGCGCTGGAGCTGGTGCGTCCGGGAGTCAAGGCTTCGGCGGTGTTTGCAGCCGCCGTTGAAATGGTACAGCGCGGCGGGATTCCGCATTATCGCCGCCAGCATGTGGGCCATGCCATCGGCCTGGAGCTGTATGACGACATCGTGCTCGCGCCGGGAGACCACCGGGAGCTGCAGGAAGGGATGGTGTTCTGCGTGGAGGTGCCGTATTACGAGCTTGGCGCCGGAGGCTTCCAAATCGAGGATACCGTGGTGGTTACGAAGGATGGATATGAATTTTTGACGCATCTGGACCGCAAGCTGTTTATACAGTAGACAGTAAACAGTAGCGGTGAGAACTTACGTTGTTTTTTGAAAAGAGGTCCTGAATATTCAATGGAATATATCCTGAAAGGCACGCGGTCATTTCGGAACACCGCCCTGGCGATGTTTGCCGGGGGGTTCTGCACCTTTGCGATTTTGTATTGCCTGCAGCCGTTGATGCCCGAATTTTCCCGGGAGTTTGGCGTTTCGCCGGCAGTTGCCAGCTTGTCATTGTCGATTTCGACGCTGACGATGGCGGTCACGATGCTGTTCGTTGGGGCGGTGTCCGACAGTCTGGGCCGCAAGGTGGTCATGGGCTGTTCGCTGTTTGGGGCGGCGCTCGTCGCGCTGCTCATCGCCTTCAGTCCTGGCTTTGGTGCCCTGCTCGCGCTGCGCGTTGTGCAGGGCATTGTACTGGCCGGCCTGCCGGCGATTGCCATGACCTATCTGAGCGAGGAGATCGATCCGGCCAGCCTTGGCTATGCCATGGGGCTGTACATCAGCGGCAACTCGGTGGGCGGCATGGGCGGACGCGTGATCACCGGTATGCTGACGGATGCCTTCGACTGGCGGGTGGCGGTAGGGGTTATCGCCTTGTTTAGTCTGGCGGCGGTGCTGCTCTTTTGGTATTGGCTGCCCGCTTCCCGCCATTTTAAACGCCAGCCGTTTGCCTTTAGGGACATTTTGGCCACACTGCTTGGCCAATGCAAGGATGTGCGCCTGCTCTGTTTGTACGGGCTCGGTTTTGTCCTGATGGGCAGCTTTGTCACTTTGTTCAATTATATCGGCTACCGGCTGACGGCTCCGCCGTATGAATTGAGCCAGACGCTGGTGGGGTGGATTTTCATCGTTTATGTGATGGGAACGATCAGTTCCACATGGATGGGCAAGCTGGCCGACCAATACGGCCGGTATGCCGTGATGGGGCTGGCGCTGGGCATGATGCTGGCCGGCGCCCTGCTGACGCTCGCGGGAAATTTGGGGATGATCATCGCCGGCATCTCTGTTTTTACCTTTGGCTTTTTTGGAGGACATTCTATTGCCAGCAGTTGGATCGGCATCATCGCCACCGAACACAAATCCCAGGCTTCATCGCTGTATTTGTTCTTTTATTATGTGGGTTCCGGCGTAAGCGGTACCATAGGAGGGCTCTTCTATTCCCATTACGGATGGAATGGCCTCATCGCCATGCTGGCCTGCTTTTTGCTCGCTGGTCTTTTGTTAAGCTTCGTGCTGCGTCAACGGGGCGCGGAGCAAACCGATCATACGATTTGAGGAGGCGGATTCAAAATGTCCAATGAGAGCTTATATACCCGTCACAAACCGAGTTTTTCGGCCAAACTGGCCGCAGCCGCGCCGGAGGGATTTGATGCATTCGTTAATTTTAACCGCCAAATTTTTCAGGAAACAGCCCTGACGGTCAAGGTAAAGGAACTGATAGCGGTAGCGGTGGCGCATATCACGGGTTGTCCTTATTGCATCGACGGACATGTGGGCAAGGCCAAGGGGCAGCAGGCCTCGTTTGAAGAAATTTTCGAGGCGATTGCCGTGGCTGCTGCGGTGAGCGCACATTCCACCTTTTACAATGCGGTTAATGCGCTTAACGCCTATGAAGGCGGAAAAGGGGAGGAGCTGTATGCCCGAAGCAATCTGGATCGTTTAGGCGAGCTGGAGGAAGTCAACGAAGAGTTGTATACCGCCTTCTCGGCATTTCAGCATACCGCGCTAAAGGCCGGGTTGGTCGGGGAGAAAGAGAAATATATCATCGCGGTCGCCGCCGCGCATGTGACCGGAAACGCCTACAGCATAGAGCTGTTCACCTCGGCGGCGAAGCAGCGCGGTCTGACCCTGGAGGAACTAGCCGAGACGCTATTGGTGGCTGCGGCGCTGAAAGCCGGCGCAGCGATGGCGCACCGGGTGAACGCCCTGGAAGCCTTTGATAGATAAGCCGAGAAGCGTACGTTGCGTCTGCGGCGCACCGATTGAACCATTAGATCGGCGAGCCGCGGGCGCTTTTTGCGCGTTTATGGCTAGTTCGTGACTGGAATCACAAGACAGTTGGTATGTTCATGTTACTTTTAAATAAAATTTAATGTCCTAAGGTCCAGACTTTGGAAAAAGGGGAAAGTACGATGGAAAGCTGCCACCATTGCAGTGAGGCGCTGTGCACCCGCAAAGTTCCTATTTTTGCTTCGTTGTCCGAAGAGGATCTGGCCAAGATCAGCACGATGATCAAACATCGGAAATATCGGAAGGGACAAGCGTTGATTTTGGAAGAACAACCTTCGGAAACATTGTTTATTGTCCGCGAGGGCTACGTGAAGCTGTTGAAAATTACGGCGCAAGGCAAAGAGCAAATTTTGCGGGTTCTTTCAACGGGTGAGTTTTTTGGCGAATTGAGTATATTCAACAGCGGCGAGACCAGCAACTTTAGCGCCTATGCGCTGGAAGACACCGATGTTTGCCTGTTGACCAAAAGTGATATGGGACTCATCATTCAGGAAAATCCGGATATTACGTTAAAGCTGCTGCAGAGCATTACTAAGCGCTTGGCCGCTACGGAGAACCTGGCGCAAAGTCTGGCGACCAACGATCCGGAAATCCGCATCGCCTATATGATTTTGGAGCTTGGCCGCAAATACGGCAAAGCGGATCAGGATCAAGAGCGCATTAAGATCAGACTTCCGTTATCTCGTGAAGAGATGGCCAACTATGTGGGCGTTACAAGAGAAACCATCAGCCGCAAGTTCAGTAAATTCGAGCAGGCGGGAATTATTGAACTCAACGGAACACGGGAGCTTACGATTTGCGATATCCAAAAACTGAATGACTATATTGATTAATTAGGACAACGCCCCGTTCTCCCCCATCGTTTGCGGAGAAGCAGGGCATTGTTTGGGTTAACGGCTAATCTTCAATAGGCAGAAACTGGCTTTTGTCTTCGCCGCAAACCGGGCATACCCAGTCTTCGGGAAGGTCTTCAAAAGCGGTGCCCGGTGAAATACCTTCATCGGGATCTCCAACGGCCGGATCGTAAATATAACCGCAAGGCTGGCATATATATTTTTTCATCTTGCAACATCTCCTCTGGTTTGAATGTTTAATGGACTAAACGATGGACAAGCTCTGTTTCCGTGATTTGAAGGGATTGCTCTATGGCTGCTTTATAAGGCAGAGAAGCGCTGACATTGTCAAAGACAACAGCTCCGCATATCGCCCCGTTTTTGATAAAAATCCGTTTGTAAGGCCCAGAATCCGGACCGCATAGGCTATTGTCGCATTGCTGCTCATCCGTCAGGCCGATGGAGAACAAAGGAGTATCAAACGCATTAGATACGGTCATCGGCACCGGCCGGCGGTAAACGGCAACATGGCTTGCCATGTTGGCTCCGGCGATTTTCCCTTGTTCCATGGCGCTGTTCCACAGGCCTTCCGCCCTGCCGTGAAATTCGGCAACATCGCCGGCGGCATAAATGTGTTCCGCACTGGTTTGCATGTGCTCATTAACGACAATCCCCGCTCCGACTTCAAGTCCGCTTTGGCGGGCTAAATCGGCATTGGGAATAACCCCGATGGAATAAACGACATGCTCGCAAGGCAAAAATGAACCGTCTTCAAGCTCCACTCCTTCGACGCCGCTGATGCCGGCAATTCTCCGGACGCCTTGTCCTAGCCTTACCTCAGTTCCCTGTTCGGCGATTTTTTCCGTTAGAATGGCCGCAGCCCGTTCATCCAGTTGGCGGGCCATCAGCCGCAGCGACGCTTCGACTATCGTGACGGAATAGCCGGCCCGGTTCAGGGACCAGGCGGTTTCCACCCCTTGAATGCCGCCGCCGATAACGCAGATTCGGTCTCCGTCACGCAAATCTTGTTTCAGCTTGTCCGCGTCGTGTCTGCTGCGGATATTGTGAACATGAGACAAAGACGCGCCTTCAAGAGTCAGTTTGCGGTTCACGGCTCCCGTGCAGAGCAGCAGCTTGTCGTACCGGACCGTTTGGCCGTCTCCGGTCGTGACCGCCCTGGAGTCCGGATCAATGGAAGTGACCGGTGTCCCGGCATGGTAAGCAATTTTGTGCTCGTGGTACCATTTTTCCTTCTTAATCAACACGCTGTCGCTGTGCAAATCAGTGAATAATCCTTTGGACAATTTCACTCGATTATAAGGAAGGCCGGATTCATCGCCGAAAATGGAAATTTCCGCCGCTTCCTGCCGATTGCGGATCGCTTTGGCCGCGCTGATGGCGGCCACGCCGCCGCCAACAATAACGTAATGACGATGTTCAGACATGGTTTTCTCTCCTTTCGCCGGACCGCCTAGATCACGCTAAGCAGCAGATCCGCAACGAACTCGGCAGCGTTTTTGATTTTTCTCGCTTTGTCTTCGTCATTAGGGGTGAACCGGATGCGCACCGGGAATTCGACATGGGTCATACCGGTCGTTTTGATCACATTGGAGGTGCTTTGCACCTGCATATTTGTGGCATTCAAGTAATCCTGCACGACTTCGATCGCTTCGCCGCTCCACCCGTACGAACCGAATGCTGCGCCAAGCTTGCCCTCCAGATTCATGTCCGGAAGCTTCTTGAGCAGGTTTTCCAGCTTGCCGGTCATATCCGCATATTTGGTGGAGCTGCCGATAAAGACGGCATCGGCGGCGGCGATGCTGTTCAGCACATCCGCTTCATCCGCTTTGTCCACGTCCCATAGCTCCACGCCGATACGGTTTTCCTCGAAGCTGTCTTTAAGGATTTGGGCCATTTTTTTGGTGTTGTTTTTAAGTGTTGCATAGACGATGGCCACCTTTTTGTTTTGCTTGGTTTCCGTGCTCAGTTCGGCATATAAACGGATATATTTGCCGATATCGCTGCGGAGAATAAAACCATGCGACGGGGCGATCATTTGGATGTCCAAGTCTTTGACGGCTTCGATTAAGGTTCGCACATATCTTCTGTGCGGATGGATGATGGCCCGGTAATACCCGGTGAAATCCTCGGTGATATCAAACCCGGCTTCATCCGCAAACAGGCTGTTCACGGCCACATGGGTACTGAAAATGTCGCAAGGAAACAAGATTTTATCTTCCACGCAGTAAGTGATCATCGTTTCTTCGGTGTGCAAATAAGGAGTTTCTTTAAACAGAAGCGTTTTGCCGCCGATATCGAGTGTATCGCCATCCTTGACGGCCAGATATTGCCGGTGCTGGAGTTTGTACATTTGCTGAATTTCCGGAACGGCTACTTCCGTACACACAATCGTGGCATTGGTTGCCCTGGCGGCCAACGCCGCAAGTCCGCCCGAATGATCGGGTTCGGTATGGTTGATGACAATATATTGGATATCCAGCGGGTTGATCAGTTCGGTGACATGGTCGGCGAACTCTCTGCCGAATTCCATATCGACGGTGTCGATCACCGTGGGTTTGCCGGTTTTCAGCAAATAGGAATTGTAGGTGGTGCCTTTGGTCAGAAGCAGCCGGTGGAAGGGAACCTCGCGGTTGTCGATTTTTCCGATCCAGTATACGTCCTTGCTTATTTCGAATCCGGGTTTCATGTTTGAAAACCTCCTGTGGAATGAATTTTAAGAACAACTCGATTGTATGTCTTCCGGCTTGCTAAGCAGAGGATTGAAATCAAACCCAAAAAATACTTGAACCACCTTAAAAATTTGATTTGAATCCTTCTTTTTGCGAGTGATCGGATTTAGAATGAGTTAAATTACGATGGGAAAGGAGAAAGGTATGAACCTTGAGCCGGAAAAAACGTTTGCCATCAAGGAACTGGTGCAATACCGCAGCCAGCAAATCAACAGCCGCTTTTTTTCATATCATGGCGTGGACGCCGTGCTTTTTGCCTTTGACGATAATGAAAGCATAAGCTCCGAATCGTCCGAAGCGCCCAAATTGTTATATGTTTTTGAGGGTCAGCTTGAAGTTGCGGTTGACGGGAAAAAGCTGGTATTAAACGAAGGGGAATCCGTCGTGATTTCGGCGCAAAAAAAACACGCCCTCCAAGCGGCGGGCAGATGCAAATTTGTGCAAATTGGCTAAAAGAGCCACATTATTTTATTTATTTGGAGGAATGAACATGAACATTAATAAATTACCGCAGTCAAAGGTATTAAAATTGGCGGATGAAATAACGGTTGAACAACACCAGAGTTCCAGCAAAACGCTAGTGCAGCGCCCGGACCTTGGAATGACCTTATTTGCGCTTGATCAAGGAGAAGAAATCAAAAAGCACTCTTCTTCCGGGGATGCGATGGTGAATATTATCGAAGGCATAGCCGAGATTACGATCGGCGATGAAGTGTACACCGTTAAAGCGGGTGAAACGATTATTATGCCGGCAAACATTCCCCATGGCTTGAAGGCGGTAGAGGCAGCCTTTAAAATGCTGCTGATTGTTGTAAAGTGACAAGGGAAGGATCGACTCGGGTGAGTGTAACCCTGATACTTTCCAGATTTCCCGCAATAAGCAGGTTTTCGAGCGATACTATCGCCCGCCAGAAATCTAACGGTTGTAGCAGGTGCTATTTTGCGAAAAAAGACCTTTTCTAATTTCTAACGGTTGCGAGCGTCGTTATTTGCCTTAATCTAGGTAAAAATAGCTGGTTTTAAGTGAAATAAGCGCCACGGCAACCGTTAGAATTTGGAATCAACGTTTTTGGATCAATTAGCGGTTGTGGCAACCGTTAGATCGTTTTGTTGTAAATGCCTAATACTTGATCATATTCGCGAATACGATTAGGACGGCACCGATCGCGATCCAGATGCACATCAGCGGCCAGAAAAATTTCACCCATTTCTGATACGGGATGCCGGAGACGGCCAAGCTGCCCATCAGTGCCGAGGATGTCGGCAAAATCATATTCGAAATTCCGTCGCCGAGCTGGAAGGCGAATACGGTCGTTTGGCGGGTCACGCCAAGCAGGTCGGAGAGCGGCACCATAATCGGCATCGTCGTTACCGCCATACCGGTACCGGATGTGATGAAGACGTTCATGACGTTTTGGAACACATACATGCCCAGCACCTGAACGGAGCCCGGAAGCTCGCTGACGAGCGCGGCCAAGCCGTTGACGATGGAATCGATGACGCTGCCCTGTTCCAGCACGACGATGATCCCGCGGGCAAAACCGATAATAAGCGCACCGTACGTGATCGCTTTGGCGCCTTTGACAAATTCGGTTGCAATCTTGCTTGGTCCATATCCGGCGCAGAAGCCGGACACGATCCCCATGGTCAGGAACAGGGCGGCCAGTTCCTCGATCCACCAATCTTTTTGTGAGACGCCCCAAATGAGCGCGGCAAATCCGCTGACCACGGTGGCGATCGTCAAAACATGCTTAAGCTGCATACGCTGCAGTTTGGAGAAGTCGAGCGCCTGTGAATCCGCCTCTTTTTCCAGGTCGTACACCAATCCAGCGGAAGGGTTATTCCGCACTTTACCCGCGTAACGGATCAGATACAAGCTGGTCGCCGCAATCAGGCAGACGAGCAGGATAATCCGCAGCCAGACCCCGGAAAAAATCGGCACTTGGGCAATCGCCTGGGCGAGTCCGACGTTAAAAGGATTCAGGATGCCGGCGGTAAAGCCGCAGGAAGCTCCGAGGGAAATCATCGCCGTGCCCGTCAGTGCGTCGAACCCAAGGGCTCTGGCGATGGCGATGCCGATCGGCACGAACACCATCACCTCGGTGGACATGCCCATCGTGAACCCGGCGACGGAGAAAAGAGTAATAAATATGGGGATGACCCATCTGCCTTTATTCGCAAATTTCCTGGCAACGCGTCCAGTAACGGCCTCGATCGTCCCTGTCGACGAAATGATCTCAAAGGTGCCGCCGATAATCAGAATGAAAAAGACAACGTCGGCGGAGTCGACAAGCCCGTGCACAATCGACTTCGGCAGGCTTACCAGACCGACCGGGCTGGCTTCGACCTGATGATAAGAACCGGGGACGACGAGCGATTTGCCTGTCGCCTCATCTTTGACCCGGTCGAATTCACCAGCCGGAATGACATACGTCAGCAATGCGGCGACCAGCACCAGGAAAATCAAAATGACATACGTATGAGGCATTTTAAACCAGTTGCGGGACGTTTGTTTAATCGTGCTGTTCATGAGCCTTGTCCTCCGTTTCTTTGCGCTTTCCATGTTTCGAATTCGTTTCTTACCTGGCGCATCGCTTCTTGGTCATAACATAAATCGTAAGCTGTCAGGGCCAGCGATTTAGCGGCCCGGTTCAACTCGATCATGCCTTCCTCGGAACCGGCAAGTGCGGCGAATTCCGGGGTATGCGTAGTCGCGTCGCCAAGCCGGATATAAGGATGGATCGCGGCGGTCATTTGGCTGACGTTGCCGATGTCCGACGATCCGACACCGCCTTTTTGCGGCGGATCGTTGACCTTAATGCCGAGGGTCTCAAGGTTTTGGGCGAACAATTCCGCCAAAGCCTTGTTGTTGTTGCGCTCGGCATAAATCAGCCCCTCAGCGATATCGACAGTGGCGCCAACGCCTTCGGCGGCGGCCCGGACGGCCCGGTACACCTTGGTTCTGACCTCTTCAAGCTCATTCACGGTGGACGCTCGCAGGATAAATACCATTTCGGCGAGCTCCGGCACAACGTTTGGCGCGTCCCCGCCTTTGGTAATAATGCCGTGAATCCGCACGTCCTCTTTCATAAATTGCCGCAGCGAATTGATCGCTACATATGCGTTGACAAGCGCATCGAGCGCGCTGATGCCTTTTTCCGGGGCAGAGGAGGCGTGCGCCTGCTTCCCGTGGAACGTAAAGGTCGCATCCACGCAGGCGAGCGCGCCGCGCAGCACCATCGTTTTGTTCTGCGGATGGACCATCATGGCCGCGTCCACCTCGTCGAACACGCCGTTTTGGCACATGATGATTTTGCCGCCGCCTTCCTCTTCGGCTGGGGTGCCGAGCACGACGATTTTGCCGGGCAGCTGCGGACAGGCGTCCTTCAGGGCCAGCGCGGCGCCGACCGCCGCCGTGCCGATCAGGTTATGGCCGCAGGCATGGCCGATGCCCGGCAGCGCATCGTATTCGGCCAGCAGCGCGATCGTCGGTCCGCCCGGCGCGCCTTCCCAGGTTGCCCGGAAGGAGGTCGGCAGCTCGGAGATACCTTTTTCCACCTGAAACCCGGCTTCGATCAACGGCTCGGTAAGCCAAGCCTGGGCTTGGTGCTCATGAAAGCTAAGCTCCGGATTGGCGTGAATCCGCAGTGAAATTTCCCGCAGCAGTGTGTCGCGCTCGTCAACCGCCTGAATAATTTGTTGTTTATGCTCTTTCCCAAGTTGCCTGTTCATGCTTATCCCACCTGTTCTTTATTCTGAGTGCCCGCGGTTAACCGCAAACATAAAATCGTATATTTATGCAATAATATGAATTAAATAATAAAGGCTCCGGCAGGGAGATGTACAATTAAGATATTTTTGTGCAGGGCCCAAAAAATATTTATGGATTCGTAAGGGCAAAAAAAGAAGCCCCGCGCCGCTGGCGGGACTCCTAGTAGACGGTTCCATAAATAAGGTTTGACAACTCAGGAGAAAATAGGAGGGGAAATAGCGGAATTTTATGTTCTTATTATCCGGAGTCAGGCATGTTCATATCCATTAGCGGTATTTTTTGTACTTATTTTCCCACGAATGGCCCAGAACGAGAGAATTTCCTTGCGACCGGCGAAAATAGCGACATCAATTGCCTCTATTTCGTTTTGAATGGAGGATAGCGCTGGAATAACGCCCTTTTTTGTCCTTATTTTTTCGCTGGAGTTTCTCAGGGGCCGGCCGCCTGACCGCGTTATTAACGGATCGTTCTACTGGGCATCTCCGGAAGGATGTTCCGTCTTCATAAAATCGATGAACCGTTCCGCGATCGCCAGCTCCAGGGAGGATTCACGGTACAGCATCCACGTGTTCCGCCGGATCGGCTCGCCGCTTCCTCTTATAAGCTCAACAGTATACAGCCCGTCCTCAGGTTTGACGAATACCCCCGGAACGATGGAGTATCCGAGCCCGTGCTTGACCATCTCCTTGCAGGTTTCGTAGGCGTCCACCTGCATCGCGATGGAGGGAGGCGCATCGTAATGCTCATGCCACCAGGCTTGTATTGTTTGGCTGAAATGGGACGGGGTTTGGCGGACTGCCTTGGCTTTCGGTTCGCTGTAATGGATATGCGGCAGCTCCGGCAGCTTGTCCAGGTCGACCGGCTCTTTGGAGATCAGGCAGATCGGTTCGTCATGCAGCAGATAACGCGATTCTCCCCAAGGGTAATCCCCGCGCACGATCCCGATATGGATCTCCTGATCGGCCAGCAAATCCAAAATTTCCGGGCTGAGCGCACAGGTGACGTTGAACTGGACCTCGGGGTACAGAGCCTTGAATGTTTTGAGCAGGGGAGGGAGCTTGTACAGGCCATAATAGCTGGCGACGCCGAGACGAAGCGTGCCCCTGACCCGGCTGCCCATATTCAGGAGATAATCCTTTAGCCGCTTCAGTTCGTCCCGATTTTTTTTCGCATAGGCGGCCAATACCTCGCCCTCGGGGGTCAGGTAAGTCCCCTTGGCATGTTTAACAATCAGCGGCACGCCGAATTCACGTTCCATCTGCTGAATCCGGTAGGTCAATGCCGGCTGCGTCATATACAGCCGTTCCGCGGCTTTGGTCAGGCTTTGCTCCAGGGCAACGTATTGCAGTATCGCGGCGTCTTTGTCATCCACGTGAAAGGCTCCTTTTTCATCCGCATCATTATAAGTTCTATCATATCATACAGGATCGGCAGAACCGCAGAAAACGCCCAAGTGTGTTGATTTTTGTTGACACTGGCTAAGCAACAAGAATATACTATATATGAACATTTACTCATATATCGTTTTTTATTGAGGAGTGAGCATGCGGATGGAAACGGCTGCTGGGATAGTTAAACGTAAATTTGTGTTAGAAGGCTTGGATTGCGCAAACTGTGCGATGAAAATCGAGAACGGTGTTCAGAGCATTGACGGGGTTTCGGCTTGTTCGGTGAATTTTGTAAACAAAACGTTAACCATGGAAATGGCTGTGAACCGCAGCGAGGAGATCCTGGAGCAGGCCAAGAAAAAAATTCGCGCATTAGAGCCTGACGTCAAGGTATTGGAGCACGGGGCGGCGGGAGTTAAACGGGCCCATAACCACGATCATGGACACGGTCATGATCACGCGAATGATCATGGCACCGAAGCGGCGGAGGATGGACACGGCCATTCCCATGACCACGGGGCGCAAAGCCTGAAAATTATGGTCGCCCGCCTGGCAGCAGGTTTTGTCATTGGCGCGGCGGCATTCGCGTTACCCTTGGGGCGGGAGCTTGAACTGATCCTGTTTCTGGCCTCCTATTTAATTGTAGGCGGAGATGTCGTCTACAAGGCGCTGAAAAATATCGTCAGGGGCCAGGTGTTCGATGAAAACTTCCTGATGTCAATCGCGACCGTCGGCGCGTTTGTGATCGGGGAGTACCCCGAAGGCGTGGCTGTTATGCTCTTCTACCAGGTTGGCGAACTGTTCCAGAGCATTGCCGTCAACCGGTCGCGGAAATCGATCAGCGCGCTGATGGATATTAGACCGGATTTTGCCAATTTGAAAGCGGGCGACGAAATCAAACGCGTGAGCCCGGAGGAAGTACGGATCGGAGATCTGATCATCGTTCGCCCCGGCGAAAAGGTACCTCTCGACGGCAAAGTTGCGGAAGGAAACTCGGCTATGGACACCTCGGCGCTGACCGGTGAATCCGTACCGCGCGAAGTGGCTGCCGGCGATGACGTGCTGAGCGGATTTATCAACAAAAACGGGGTTCTGACGATCGAGGTCACGAAGGTGTTCGGCGAGTCGACCGTGGCCAAAATTCTCGATCTGGTGGAGAACGCCAGCAGCAAAAAGGCGCCGACGGAAAACTTCATTACGAAGTTTGCCCGATACTACACGCCGGTTGTCGTCATTGTCGCCGCTTTGCTGGCCGTGCTTCCTCCGTTGATCATTAGCGGCGCGACCTTCGCGGATTGGGTATACCGGGCGCTTATCTTTTTGGTTATTTCCTGTCCTTGCGCCCTGGTGGTTTCGATTCCGCTCGGCTTCTTCGGCGGCATCGGCGCTTCTTCCAAGAACGGCGTGCTGGTCAAGGGCAGCAATTACCTGGAAGCGCTGAATGACGTCAAATATGTCGTGTTCGATAAAACAGGAACGCTGACCAAAGGTGCCTTTAAAGTGAACGGCATTTATCCGCAAAACGGATGGACCGAGCAGGAGCTGCTGCGTCAGGCCGCTTTTGCCGAGATGCACTCCACCCATCCGATCGCTCAGTCGATCAGGGAAGCTTACGGTCGGGAACTAAATGAAGAACTGCTTGCGGGTTACAACGAAATATCGGGGCACGGCATCCAGGTTACGTTCGAAGGCAGGGAGGTGCTGGCCGGGAACGCGAAGCTGATGAAACGGGAAAATATCGATTTCGCCGCGCCTACCGAGCTGGGCACCATCGTGCATGTCGCGATCGATAAGCAATATGCCGGTTATTTGGTCATAGCCGACGAGGTCAAGGAGGATTCGGCGCAGGCGATCCGTTCCCTGAAAAATCTCGGCGTGAAGAAGATTGTGATGCTGACGGGCGATATTAAGGCGGTGGGCGAAGCGATCGGCAAAAAGCTGGGCGTCGACGAGGTACGGGCCGAACTGCTGCCGCAGCATAAGGTGGAGGAACTGGAAAAGATCGACCGCCAGAAATCGAGCAAAGAAAAGATCGTGTTCGTCGGCGACGGGATCAACGACACACCGGTGTTGGCCAGAGCGGATGTCGGCGTGGCCATGGGCGGCCTCGGGTCCGACGCGGCGATTGAAGCGGCCGATATCGTCATCATGACCGACGAGCCCTCCAAGCTGGCTTCCGCGATTCATATTGCGAAAAGAACCCGGCGTATCGTCTGGCAGAACATTATTTTTGCGCTGCTCGTCAAAGCGGTCTTCCTGCTCCTGGGCGCGTTTGGGATTGCGACGATGTGGGAAGCGGTGTTCTCGGATGTGGGCGTCACTCTGCTTGCTGTTTTAAACGCAATGCGCGTCATGAAGATCAAGCCCAATTTGAGTTAAGGGAATTTGGCTTGGGTGAGATGTGCAATCGCAGATCCCGCTCTCGTACTGGGCCGTGGCGTGCTGCCCGCCGTGGCCGGTACGGGGCCGATCTGCGGTTTTTCGTATCATCCGTGGTTGGTGTGCTGAAGGGTTTGGAGAAAAATCTGCTCGATGTGAGCGTCGTCAAGCGAATAAAAGACCGTCTTTCCGGCCTTGCGCCGCTTAACGATTCTCAGGTTGCGCAGGTACCGCAGCTGGTGGGAAACGGCCGACTGCCCCATTTCAAGCAGCACCGTCAAATCATGGACGCACAACTCCCTTTTTAGCAGGGCGCTGATGATTTTGACGCGTGTCGGATCGCTGAAAGCCTTAAACCAGTCGGCAAACTGAATCGCCGCTTGGTCATCGATGAGCTCTGCTTTAATCGCAGCCAAATCCCCCGGGGATCCCGAGCAGCTTGTATCGCATTCTTCTGCCGAATTTGCCGTATTTATCGAACGTGTCATTAACTATCACCCTTCTGCCAGGCGTTTATATATATTATACTTAAACGAAATCATTACTATTAAAAGATCGCTGTCATCACAGTAACATAATGTCCATCTTGGAGCAAGATACGGAGTATTGTCATAAAAAAAAGCTCGCGGGAGATTTTTTCTCCTGCGCGCTTTGGCGTTTAGCGGTAAGCCGGCAGCCAGTCGCCGTGCGCTTCGATCAAGTCGTCGCACAGCGCGATGATATCGTCCATGGACAGCTCCGCCGAAGTATGGGGGTCCAGCATCGCCGCATGGTAAATATGCTCTTTTTTGCCGGTGATGGCCGCTTCGATCGTTAACAGTTGAGTATTGATGTTCGTCCGGTTCAAAGCCGCGCACTGCGGGGGAAGATCGCCGACATAAGTCGGGGTGATGCCGCTGGCGTCCACCAGGCAAGGCACTTCGACGCAGGCTTCCTTCGGAAGGTTGGGAATCAGCCCCGTATTCATCACGTTGCCGCCGATTTTGAACGGCACATCGGTTTCAATCGCTTCCATGATATAGGAGGCGTATTCATGCGAACGCTCATGTTTCAATTCCGTGTTGTTCACGAGCTCCTCCCGCATTTTTTCCCAGTTAGCGATCTGGCTGACACAGCGGCGCGGGTATTCGTCCAACGGGATTTGGAAGCGGTCGATCAGCTCGGGATAATTACGCTTGATGAAATAAGGATGATATTCGGCGTTATGCTCCGACGATTCCGTGATGTAATAGCCGAATTTCAGCATCATCTCAAAGCGCACCATGTCCTTGTGAGGCTGTTTTTGTTTTTCCGCCGCCCGCCGTTTGATTTCCGGATACAAATCCACGCCGTCCCGGGTAACCTCCAGCAGCCAGGCCATGTGGTTGATCCCGGCGATCTTCGCCTGCACTCCGGTTTTGTCCATTTCCAAGCTTTTGAACAAATCGGGGATGCAGGCCTGTACGCTGTGGCAAAGCCCGACGGTACGCACTTGGCCGTACGTGTTCATCACGTTCGTCAGCACGGCCATCGGATTCGTGTAATTCAAAAACAGGGCGTCAGGACAAACTTCACGGATATCGGCGGCGAATTCCAGCATGACCGGAATCGTCCTGAGGTTGCGGAAGATGCCGCCGATCCCAACCGTGTCGGCGATCGTCTGGCGCAGTCCGTATTTCTTGGGGATTTCGAAATCCGTGATGGTGCAAGGATCGTAACCGCCGACCTGGATGGCGTTAATCACGTATTTTGCCCCCCGCAAGGCTTCTTTGCGGTCGCTGTAAGCTTTGACGACGCAGGTGCTGCCGCTGCTGCGCTTCAGATTGTTTAGCATGTTCTCCGAGTCCCGCAGCCGCTCATGATCGATATCATACAGCGCCAGTTCAAATCCCTGCAGAGCGGGCGTCTGCATGCAGTCGCCCAGCACATTTTTGGCAAAAACCGTGCTTCCGGCCCCGATAAATGTAATTTTAGACATTGAAAAGTTCCTCCTTTTGATTGCACAGCCGAGCGGAAGGGCGCCTTGGTATCGTTTGATACCCTCTTGGATTTCCGCATTCTTCCGGCTTATATTCATGTCTTCAATATAGCTTAGGCGGAAGGGGAAAAGTATGGAGGAATCGAAGAAAGATATGGATAAATGTTGTGTATAGAATCTGAAATGCAGTAGACTGGTAAGGAAGCCGAAAATGTTGGTGATCCGGAGGTTTGTGATGATTCCCGACCATTACATGTTTGAAGACAACATCAATCCCGATTTCCGGGAAAAAGACGTGACCCTGCTGTTCAGCGGGGAAGGCCGCCCTATTCCCGCTCATAAAATCGGGCCGTCCGTGCATGACTATTATCTTATCCACAGTGTCCTGGAGGGGGAAGGGGAGTTTCGCTGGAGGGATCAATACCGCCGCTGCTGTCCGGGTGATACTTTTGTTATTTTTCCGGGAGTTTTGTTTTCGTATGAGGCGGATACACAAAAGCCCTGGCATTATGCATGGGTTGCCCTAAAAGGAACGGGCGTCTCCAGGCAGCTGGCCGACATCGGCATTACGCCAGGCAATCCTGTATGCCATTCCGGGGACATCACGGCCTTACACCACCTCTATACCCGGATTCGCTTGGCGTTCCGGCAAGCGGATGACCCAAGGCTGGAGAGCCTGGAGGCGTCGGGATGGCTGGCGCTGTTGTTTCATCAGTTTGGGCTCGCGAACCGGGAGACCCTGCAAGCTCCCGAAACGCTGGAGCCCGCGATGATCGACCGGCAGGTGGAACAGGCGGTCCGCTGGATTACGCTGCAATACTACCAGCCGATCAGCATCGGCGAGTTGTCCCGCAAGCTCGGCTACCACCGGGCCCATCTGTTTCATGCTTTCAAGGCGCGAACAGGCCTTTCGCCCAAACAGTACTTAATGAAGGTGCGGATCGAAAAGGCGAAGGAACTCTTGGCAGGCCCGCTCACCGTGGACCAGATCGCCGCCTCGGTCGGCTTTAATGACGCCCTTTATTTTTCACGCCAGTTCAAAAAAGCGACCGGGCTGCCGCCAAGCGAATACCGGAAGATGTAACACAAGTTTTATCCGAATTGACCTCTGTAACCAGCATGTGATAATATTTCATAAGTAACTTTTTGAGCAACCTCTATTAAGTGCGAGTTCAAAAAGTCAGGACTTTATGAATAACCTCTAAAAAGGTGGGGGTCTGGAATGTATATCAAGTTAGTCAAACTCGTCAGAACACGCCGCTCCGTACAAATGAACACGATGAAGCGTTGTACGGAGCTTAATCAGGGAGCGTAAAGCTTCCTATATTCATCGGCTGAATGGTCTTTTTTAAAAAGTGTAGCTTTACTATGCTTTTTTAAGTGTGACCATTGGCCGAGAGTAAGGGCCGTCGACAATGCTTGTCGATGGCCTTTTGCATTTGGCAGCGAGTTCACCGTACGTTATACCGTTCGACTGACTTGCGCCTTAATCATCAAGCAGAGGGCCGGCGTCTAAAAACGCCGCTCTCTGCTTTTTTTATTTTTACCATTAAGAAAAGAGGAACCGGAATGAGCTTACTTCAAGTTGAAAACCTACTGCATAGCTTTGGAGATAAAAAGTTGTACGACAATGCATCCTTTGAATTATACAAGGGCGAACACATGGGAATCGTTGGCCAAAACGGGGCGGGAAAAAGCACGCTGATCCGCGTCTTGCTGGGCGAAATCATTCCGGATCATGGCAGCGTCAAGTGGCAGTCGCAGATTCAGATCGGACATTTGGATCAATATGCCGAAATCGACGGAAACGATACGATTGCCGAATATCTGAAGACGGCGTATGCCGATTTGTTCGAGATGGAGCGCCGTATGAACCGGCTATACGAGGAAAGCGCGGCGACCGGGGATAGCGCCATGCTGCTCCAGGCTGCGGAATATCAGGAGAAGCTGGAAGCGCGGGATTTTTACCAGGTCGACAGCCAGATTTTGAAGGTCGCTTCGGGACTTGGCATCGACGCCATCGGTATGCAGCGCCAAATCGGGGAGTTAAGCGGAGGACAGCGGGCGAAGGTGATATTGGCCAAACTTTTAATTGAAAAACCGCACGTCTTGCTGCTGGATGAACCGACGAATTTTCTGGATAAGGAGCATGTCGCGTGGCTGGCTGGTTATCTGGCGGATTTTGCCGGTGCTTTTATCGTCGTGTCCCATGACTTCGAGTTTCTGGAGAAGGTGACTACCTGTATTTGTGACATCGAGTTCGGGACGATCAAAAAATATTACGGCAAATACTCCGACTTCCTGCGGCAAAAAGAGCATCTGCGAGAAGATTACGTGCGCCGGTATCACGCCCAGCAGAAAAAGATCGAAAAGACGGAGGAGTACATCCGCCGGAATATCGCCGGCGTCAACTCCAGAATCGCCCAGGGGCGCAGGAAGCAGCTCGAACGGATGGAAAAGCTGGCTCCGCCGGCGTTTACCCATAAGCCGTCGATCCGCTTCCGCGAGCTCCCGCTGTCCGCGCAAACCTCGCTTAAAGTCAGCGATCTTGAAGTCGGGTATGGCGCCCCGCTGTTGCCGAAAATCCATTTTTCCGTAATGGGGGGACAAAAGCTTGTGATTACCGGTTTCAACGGGATCGGGAAATCGACGCTGCTGAATACGCTGGTCGGGCGGCTTGCCGCCATTTCCGGGCGATTCCGGTTTTCGGAGCAGGCCAAAGTCGGGTATTTCGAACAGGATTTGAAATGGGACAACGGCGCGCTTACCCCGCTGCAAATCATCGCGGAACGGTATCCCGGCCTCGGGACGAAAGAAATCCGCCGTTACCTGGCGTTGTGTGGTGTGAAAGACGATTTGGTTACCCAGGAAATCCGCACTTTGAGCGGCGGCGAGCAATCCAAAGTCAAATTGTGCGGCCTGATACTTTCGCCTTGCAATTTTCTGATCCTGGACGAACCGACGAACCATCTGGATGCGGAAACGAAAATGGCTTTGCAGGAGGCTTTGCGGCAATTTCAGGGCAGTATCATCCTCGTGTCCCATGAGGAGCGATTTTACCGGGAGTGGGCGGACAAGGTCATTAGTTTGGGATAAACCACGCATCAAACTATGGAACCGTTAGACGATCAGGGCAGGGACGAGGTTATGTGCGGATTTCGCCATCTGAAAGTTCAGCCCCAAAACGCGGGCGGCGGGAAGCAAAAGCTCCCGGGCTCGCGTTCTATCTGGATGATGTATCCTGAACCGGCGGCCACGCGGGATCAAATGCAAAAGTGCATTTGATTTTCCTAGCAGATGCCATTTTGGAGCGGTTGAAATGCAAAAGTACATCTGATTTGGGACAATTTGATAAAAAAGTATCTTTAGAGCGGAAGTGAACTGCACATTTGCATTTGCCGAGCCTGTTTCGAGGAATTTCGACGAAAATCGCCTGCACTTTTGCATTTCGCGGGAGTCGCGCCCCAAGTTGTATAAACAAAAGACCTGACCGCCGGTCAGGTCTTTCTCATAATACCTTACGCCCCAAGGAACATCTTCATGTCCTCTTCCACGCTCGTAATGCCGCCGATACCGAAATTTTCGATTAATATTTTGGCGACGTTCGGTGACAGGAATGCGGGCAGCGTTGGCCCCAGGTGGATGTTTTTGACCCCGAGGTACAGCAGGGCCAGCAGGACGATAACCGCCTTCTGTTCATACCAGGCGATGTTGTAGGAAATCGGCAAGTCGTTGATATCTTCCAGGCCGAAAATTTCCTTTAATTTCAGCGCGATAACGGCCAGCGAATAGGAGTCGTTGCATTGACCGGCGTCCAATACGCGGGGAATGCCGCCGATCTCGCCCAAATCGAGCTTGTTGTATTTATATTTGGCGCAGCCTGCGGTCAGAATGACCGTATCGCGGGGAAGCTCCCGGGCAAAGTCCGTGTAGTAAGAACGCGATTTCATCCGTCCGTCGCAGCCGGCCATCACGAAAAATCTTTTGATCGCGCCGGTTTTGACGGCTTCCACCACTTGGTCGGCGATGCTGGTCACGGTATGGTGGGCAAAACCGCCGACAATTTCGCCGCTCTCCAGTTCGGTCGGAGCTTCGCAGCGTTTGGCGTGCGCGATGATTTCCGAAAAATCCTTCGGCTGGCCGTCCGGACCTTCCGGGATATGCCGCACGCCGGAAAAGCCGGTGTTGCCGGTCGTATACATGCGGTCCTTGTAGCTTGCCTTCGGCGGTACGATACAGTTGGTGGTCATCAGAATCGGCCCATTGAACGCGGCGAATTCCGTAGTTTGCAGCCACCAAGCATTGCCGTAGTTGCCGACAAAATGCTCGTATTTCTTAAAGGCCGGATAGTAATGGGCCGGCAGCATTTCACTGTGGGTGTACACGTCCACGCCGGTGCCTTCGGTTTGCCGCAGCAGTTCCTCCAGGTCTTTCAAATCGTGGCCGCTGATCAGAATACCCGGCCGGTTCCGCACGCCGATATTGACTTTGGTCACTTCGGGGTGGCCGTAGGTGCCGGTATTGGCCTCATCAAGCAGGGACATGGCCTCCACGCCATACTTGCCCGCTTCCATCACCAAACCGACGAGGTCGTCCGCCGTTAAGGAATCGTCCAAAGTAGCGGCCAGCGCCCGGCGCATAAACAAGTCGATTTGCGGGTTGGAATGGTCCAATTGAAGGGCGTGATACGTATAGGCGGCCATCCCTTTGAGACCGTAGGTGAGCAACTCGCGCAAAGAGCGAATGTCCGGATCGGCAGTGGCGAGCACACCGACAAACGTAGCTTTGGCGTCAAACGCCGCTTCGTCGTCCGCCTGCCAAACCGCCGCATCGGGTAGCTCCGCCGCAGCGCCTGTACGCTGTTCCTCCCAGTGGCGTCTTACTTCGGCGCGCAAAGCAAGCGCTTCGCGGATTTTGGCGACGAACACGTCGCGGTCAAAATTGGCGTTCGTAATCGTGGCGAACAGTGAATCCATAATAAAGACCGATGCACGCCGGTCTAAAGCTTCGGGGAGCTCGGTCCCCACGGAGAAAAAGGAAATGCCTTTCAGCACATAGATGAGCAAATCCTGCAGGTTGGCCACGTCATGCGGTTTGCCGCAGACGCCCTTGATCGTGCAGCCGGTCCCGCCGGCCGACTCCTGGCATTGAAAACAAAACATGGACGGCGTCGAAATGTCCGGATTCGAAGCTGTTTGGTTCATTTCAAAATAACCTCCTTTGGGAGAATTTAACGGATATACAGAAGAATACCGCCGGAACGGCCGCAGCCGGGTGATTGTAATCACTCTAATTGGGGCTAGCGTCTAAACGAACGTTGAACTTTTTTTGAAGTAGATATAACATTTTCAGAGGCTGGCCCATCTAATCTTGCAGAGGGCCCTCAAAAGGAGTTGAAATTCGTGCAACAAGATATGGTACTGGAAGTTAAGCGCGCGCAGCAGGGGGATCGTGAGGCGTTTATCCGGCTGTTCCGGAGGCTGGAACCCGAACTGTACGGCTTGGCGAAGTCCATTGTGAGACGTGACGAAGATTGTGCGGACGCATTTCAGGAAACAACGCTTAAAGCGTATAAATCATTGTCGGCATTGCGGCAGCCGAAATATTTTAAAACCTGGGTAATTCGGATTTTAATCAATGAATGTAATCAATTATTACGCATGCGCAGTAGAACCGTCGTGATGGCGGAGCTGCCGGAACCGGCGGGAGAGGTGCGGTTTACCGGGGAGTATGAAGAGAACCGCAAGCAGGATCTCCGCGAGGCGGTGGAAAACCTGGATGAAACTTTAAGGATCGTTATCCATCTTTTTTATTATCAGGATTTGCCGATCAAAGAGGTCGCGAGTGTGCTGGAAATTTCGGAGGGAGCTGTCCGGGCTCGCCTGCATAGGGCCAGAGGAATATTGGCCGACAAGGTTAAGCAAATAGGGAAGGAGGAGTTGGCTTATGGAAACGCATGACCTTGAAAAAACGCTTCGCGACATCGGCAAGGAACGGATGACCGAGGTCAGCGAGGTTCCTGATATTATTCGCCGCCGCCAGGATGAAGTCTACGCTTCCTTGGCCGATCTTCCGATGCAGACCCGAAGCGGCCGAAAATCCCGCTTCTCTAGGGCTTTTAAAGTGGGGGTGGCAGCCGCCGCCGCAATCGCCGTCTTGACGATCGGGCTGGGCAGTGCCATGGTGTCGCCGGCGCTGGCCGAATCGCTCAAAAATGTCCCTATCCTTGGCGGCATCTTCAAATTGGCCGGCGATCTGGGGCTGCAGACGGCAGAGGAGCGCGGACTGGCCGAGGAAACGGACGCAAGCGTCACCCATGATGGAATTACCCTTCGGATCCCCCAGGTTGTTTATGACGGCATTCGCCTAACCTTGGCTGTCAAGCGCGAAGGAGAAGGTTTTACCGGGGGAATCCTGGACCACAAGTTCGTAGGTGAAGGCCGGGAGAGGGATGCGATTTACCCAAGAGGGGCTGTACGCGATTGGGATATGCTGATCGACGGCAAACCAACTTATAATTCTAAAAATCATAAATTTAGTTCAAAAGGAGGGCCGACAGCCGATCCCAATGCGGCGCTGTACGAGTTGTCAGCCATTTCGGAAACGGGCGATTCGTCACAGCTTCTTCCCGATCGTTTTGTGCTGACGGCCAAATTTTGGCTGGAGGGCGTTGAGGAGCCGTTCGTTTTCGAACTGCCCGTTCGCAAAAACACGGATCGTCTCGTTGAAACCTTTGGAGAAACGAGAGAGTGGAACGGGATTACGCTTACGCTTGAGCAAATCCAATATACGCCGATTACGACGAAGGTGGTTTTCGACATCAATGTAGACGATAAAGCAAGTAGACCGCTTAGGAATAATTTACTGTTCGACCTGTGTGACGACCAAGGCAGGAATTTGGAATTGATAGGTGGCATAGGAATCTACTTCGATAATGGACAAATGCACATGCGGAGTGAAATGCTGTTTGACCGGCTGGAGGAGGTTCCGGATACGATTACGCTTAAACCGTTTCAGCCTGAATATGCCGACCCGTCGACCAAGCCGGGGGAATCGGGAGCATATAAAGTCGACAGCAACGGAAAGATGGTTAAGCATTACGTGAAGGAACTGGAGATTACCGTTCCGGTAAACCGGGCGGGTTTGGAAAAACTGTACGGCAATCAGAATTAACCCAGGGAAAAGGCAACGGCGAAATGATTAAGAACTATATCAAAGAGCTCGAACTCACCGTTGTGGTCAAGTAAAAGCAAAACCGGTAATGGGCGGCCTGCAGCAAAGCGTTGCAGGCTTTTACAATTTTTTGCGCTCAGAATATAACGTTTTGTTTTACTTATCCATCTAATCTATAGAGCGCTCAAGAAAAGAAATTTGTCCAGGACATAAAAAGGGAATTCTCGAAAATCAATTTTTTATGGAGGACTTTCAATGAAAAAAGCATATAAAGTGATGACTACCGCAGCTTTAATGGGGATGCTGCTCGGCGGAACGGCTTGGGGAACAGTGGAAGCAGCCGGTTCGGCAAAGGCCAAAGCGCCGGCAGTGAGCAGCGCGGCGCAAGCTTCCGCGGCCAAAGCCGACAGCGTTACCCAGAACGGCATTACGCTGGAGGCTAAAGCGATATATGACGGTAACTATGTCGGTATTACGCTGAAGCGGAGCGGCACAGGGTATACCGGCGGCATTACCGATGGGAAGTTTAATGAAGCGACCGAGGAATACGAGCGGCCCAAAGGCGCGATTAAAAACATTGAAATGTTTATCGACGGCAAATCCATCTACGAGTTCGGCGGGGGAGGCCTAGGAGAAAGACCGAGTCTCGGCTGGGGACCGCCTTCCGCACCGGATACGGTGGAAGTTAAAATGGTCGATCCTTCCTGGTTCGGCACCGATGGCATGACTTCCCCGGCTTTCCCGGACAAGTTCAAGTTAACCGCGAAGGTCACCCTGGAGGGCGTGGATCAGCCGTATACTTTTGATTTTTCATTGCAAAAAAACGCGGATAATCTGCAAGCCCTAAAGCCGAATCTGACGAAAAAACGTGGGGATTACAGCGTCACCTTAAGCAAACTTAATGCGACATCGACCTCCACCCGAATTCAGTTGATCGAGAAAGGGTTGAAAAAAGGCGAGCATTCGCACATCTTGTATGAAGAAGTTGTAGATGATCAAGGTAACCTGCTGGACCAAAAGTCCGGTTTAGGAACCGACGAGAAAAACAAAAATGGCGATATGTATACTGACTATGTGCTCAGTTCCCTGGGGAAAGACGCTAAGTCGATCACAATCAGAGCTTTCGAGCCCGATTTCGTACCCGATAATCCAGGCGATCCGTCATCTCCCGGCATCTATAAAACGGACAGCAACGGCAAACTCATTAAGAACTATATCAAAGAGCTGGAAATGGCGGTTAATATTAAGTAAAAGTCAAATCCGGCAGCAGACGGGCCTGCAGCAAAGCGCTGCTGGCTTTTAAATTTTTCACGCACAAAATATAACGTTTTGGTGTACTTATCCATCTAATCCAATAGAGAGCTCAATGAAGAGGGAATTCTCGAAAATCAAATTTCATGGAGGGGTTTTTTGAATGAAAAAAACATATAAAGTGATGTCCTCTGCGGCACTGGCCGGCGCGCTGCTGCTCGGTACGGCCTGGGGGGCTGCGGAAGCGGCCGGGACGACGGCGGCAGCGGCTTCAGCGGCGAAAAGCGGCGGGACGCTGAGTGCGGCCAAGGCCAAAGCTCCAAGCGTGACCCAGCAAGGCATTACGCTGGAGATTTCCCAAGCAATCTATGACGGCAACTATGTCGGCATTACCCTGAAGCGGAGCGGCGAAGGGCTTACCGGCGAAATAACTGGAAAATATGATGAAAAGACCCAGGATTATATTTATGAGAAAGGCGCAATTAAAGACTTCGGTCTCTTTATTGACGGTAAACCCGCCCACGAGTACGGCGGCGGAAAGTCTATGGCCCAAAAAACGCAGATCATTCAGGGAAAGGGTTCCACAAAGGACATGTTGGACATTAGAATGACCGATCCGTCCTGGATTGGCGGCAATCTCAAAGCGTTTCCGGACAAGTTCAAGCTTACCGCAAAAGTGACCATGGAGGGCGTAGACAAACCGTATACGCTGGATATGACTTTGCAGAAAACCAAGGGAAAGGCCTTGAAACCAAATCTGACCAAAAAATCCGGGAAACTAAGCGTCACGCTGGGCAAACTTAATCTGACTTCCAGCTCCTCCCGAATTCAACTGATCGTAAGAGGGCTGGAAAAGGGTAAGCCTTCTCCTATCAATTATGAGCTTGTGGACGATCAAGGCAAAGAACTTAAAAAGATTTTCGGTCACGGAAGTGACGATAATGACAACAATGGCGTTATATATTACGATTTTGTGACCGACGCCTTTAGTAAAGACGCCAAGTCGATCACGGTCAAAGCTTACGAGTACGAACTCGAGCCAAACGGGACAGCAAAAGAGGACAGCAACGGTGAAACCATTAAGAACTATATCAAAGAGCTGGAAATGACCGTAAAAGTAAAATAATCATCTTAATTGGCTTGCTCTGTGCGACGAGTGTTATGGCACAGAGCAAGCTTTTTTAGATTGCATAACATTCTGTTGGAATAGAGCAAACCGGGAAATTCTTAAAAATAGAAATGATTTCAAAGTAATATATAACATTGAATTATATTACATAATAAGGTAATCTAAAACTGGAAGATTTAAACAATACTAGACTCTATCAGATCGGGTATGACAAAACCCGGCGGTAATCGCCAAAGGAGGGATGTCGAAAAACAAAGATTGCGTGCTTGCTGTCTGCCGAATATTAACGAGACTACGAGAGACGGCAAAATAACTCACTTGGGAGGGATATTTTATGGGAAAGAGTAAAAATCGCTTAAAAAAACTGTCCGTGCTGGCGGTTGCGTTTATGATCGCCGGAACCTCTTATTCGGGATTTACGTCCCCGGCACAGGCAGCAGCTGATGAGCCTGCAGCCAGCGAAGCTTACGTGTGGAAAAACGTTGTGACCGGAGGCGGAGGCGGCTTTATACCTGGCATCATATTCAATACCAGCGAACCCAACCTCATCTATGCCCGTACGGACATCGGGGGCGCCTATCGCTGGGATCAAGGCACCGGGACTTGGAAGCAGCTCCTGGGCTGGGTTGGTATGGATGATTGGAGCAAGAGCGGCGTCGACGCGCTCGCTACGGATCCTATCGACCCGGACCGGCTCTATTTGGCGGTCGGCACGTATACGAACAGCTGGGATCCCCATAACGGGCGCATCCTGCGCTCCACCGACCGCGGCGAAACGTGGGAGGAAACGGAGCTGCCGTTCAAGGTCGGCGGCAATATGCCGGGCCGGTCGTTGGGGGAGCGGCTGGTTATTGATCCGAACCAGAACAACGTTCTTTATTTTGGCGCTCGCAGCGGAAACGGTTTATGGAAGAGCACCGACTACGGGGAGACCTGGAGCAAAGTAAGCCAGTTCCCGAATCCCGGCACTTATGTGGAAAATCCCGACTACGAATATCAAAGCGACATCACCGGGTTGGCCTGGATCACTTTTGATCCTGCAACAGGTTCGCGCGGACAAGCGACGCAGACGATTTACGTCGGGGTGGCGGACAAGAATGAAAGCGTGTACCGCACCACGGACGGAGGCGAGACCTGGGAGGCGGTTCCGGGGCAGCCAAGCGGGTATTTGCCGCATCACGGCGTCCTGTCGTCTGAAGGCTTCTTGTATATTACCTATAGCAACGGCGCTGGACCATACGACGGCACCAAGGGCGAGGTGTGGAAGCTGAATACGTCCACCGGCGAATGGACCAATATCAGCCCGGTGCCGAGCAGCAGCGATGATAACTATTACGGATACGGCGGTCTCGCCGTTGATGCGCAGGATCCCGATACCGTCATGATAGCCACGATGAACTCCTGGTGGCCGGACGCGATTATTTTCCGCAGCACAGACGGCGGAGCGAACTGGACCCGCATTTGGGACTGGAACGGTTATCCAAGCCGTACCTTCCGTTATACCCACGATATTTCCGCCGCTCCATGGCTCGATTTTGAGGCCATTCCGGCTCCTGAGGAAGTTTCACCGAAGCTCGGCTGGATGATCGGCGATCTGGAGATCGATCCGTTTAATTCCGACCGCATGATGTACGGAACCGGGGCGACCATTTACGGGACCGACAATTTAACGGAATGGGATAAAGGCGGTAAAATCGACCTGGAAGTGAAGGCCGTGGGGATTGAAGAAACCTCGGTGACCGATCTGATCAGTCCGCCGTCGGGCGCTCATCTGCTCAGCGGAATGCTTGACGTGACCGGCTTCCGGCATGACGACCTTACTCAAGCTCCGGCAAAAATGTTTACGAATCCGGCCGGGACCGTGGATATGGATTACGCCGAACTCGACCCGGGCTTCATCGTCCGCATCGCCACGGTAAACCGGGCGGAGAAACCAAACGATAAAGCGATCGGCTACTCCCGCGATGGCGGCGGGAACTGGTACAGCGGAGGCGAGCCGTCCGGCACTTCCGGCGGAGGCACGATTGCCCTGGCCGCTCGCGGCGAGAGCCTCGTCTGGAGCACTTCCGACGTCGGCGTACACTATTCGAAGGGCGGCAATTCCTGGACAGCCAGCAGCGGCGTGCCTGCCGGAGCGCTTGTCGCCTCCGACCGCGTCAATTCCAATCTGTTTTACGCTTTGTCCGGAGGGAACCTATACGTCAGCCGTGACGGCGGCGCCAGCTTTACGAAAACAAGCGCCACAGGACTTCCGGCATCCGGCGATCTCGATCTGAAAGCGATGCCTGGACGGGAAGGGGACGTTTGGGTGGCCGGCGGCAGAGCATTCGACGGCAACTCGGGTCTCTGGCATTCCAGCGATGCCGGCGTTACCTTCACAAAGCTGACGAGCGCGGAGGAGGCCAGCGTTATCGGGTTTGGCAAGGCTGCCCCGGGACAGAAAGTGATGGCACTGTACACGAGCGGGAAAATCGGCGGCGAGCGCGGCTTTTTCCGGTCCGATGATGGCGGCGATAGCTGGGTGCGCATTAATGATGACCAGCATCAATATGGCACCACCAATTCAGCCATTACCGGCGACCCGCGTATTTTCGGGCGCGTCTATGTCGGAACCAACGGCTACGGCATCGTCTATGGCGATTCGACGGTGACGCCGCAGGAACCAGAGGAACCAGGGGAACCGCAAGAACCACAGGAGCCGGAAGAACCGGGGCAAAATGCTGCAATTTCGCCAACCTCGGCCACTTTCGACCTTAAGCAAGGCAACCAGGCCGATATCTCTGTGGCCCTGACGCTCAATGAGAAGACGTTTGCCGGCATTTATAACGGGACGACTCAGTTGAAGGAAGGCGAAGACTACACCCTCACCGATTCAAAGGTGACGATTCTGCAAAAGTTTTTGGCGACTCAGCCGACAGGAACATTGAAGCTGACCTTCCGCTTCAGCGCCGGATCCGATGCCCTGCTGAACATTGCGATTGTGGATTCGACTAAGGCGCCAAACGGCAGCCTGCGGATTGAAGCGGTCAACGGAACGCTGCAGTCCACGGCCAACACGCTGAATCCGCGCATCAGACTAACCAACACCGGGACGGAGGAGCTTGCGCTGAAAGATGTTACTTTGCGTTATTTTTACACGGTTGACGGAGAAAAGGGGCAAAACTTGTTCTGTGACTGGACTCAGGTCGGCAGCAGCAATGTGACTGGAAACTTCGTCAAATTGCCGGAACCCGTAGGCGGGGCCGACAATTATGCGGAGCTCGGTTTTACCGAGGCGGCCGGCACGCTGGCTCCAGGCCAGACCATCGACCTGCATATTCGCATCTCTAAGGAAGATTGGAGCAATTACAACCAAAGCGACGACTATTCCTTCAACCCTGATGCCACTTCTTATGCCGAAACGCTCAAAATTACCGGATACGTTGGCGGGGCCCTGCAATGGGGACTTGAGCCTTAAGCGGCAAGAGGTAAAAGGCAAGGGATAATCAGTATAAAGCATGTAGAGTGATACGTGAAAAGCGGAGCATGGGGCAAGAAGCTAATGCTTGAAAAAAGAAGTATGGGACAAGAAGCTGATGCCTGAAAAAGGAAGTACGGGCAGCAGCCGATCCACTTTTTACGCCACAACGAATGGTTGAAGTCATATTAGAGGCAGGCCGGCATGGGAGAAAAACGCCCACTTGCCGGCCTGTTTTTTGAGAAGAGGGGTTGAGCAGGTTAAGTTGCGGAGGCCACAGCTAGTCAAGGCTTCCCAAAGCCGTGGAATAACGGAAAAAAAGGGCTTTATTTTCTCCAAAAGTAAGGGTTGCAGCTAAAATAAAGGAATTTTTTACTGCTATTGTTGTCAGATGAGGGGAAAGAGACGCTTTTTCCAAGTCTGGTTCCCAAATAGGAACTAAAAGTTCCGCTATTTTTTGGGCGAGGAAAAAACTACAATAATAGCGCCATAAATTACCGTTATTTCTGCGAACCGGTTGTTCATCGGCGTGAGAAGCTGCGGTTTTGTCGTCACTCGGGACCGTTATGATCGGCTCCTTTCATAAAGTTACGACATGATCAAGGTTGACTTTCCGGGGACAGGGCGGCTACAATTTCCATGAGTCTTGTAAGCATTCCGGCAAGGAGGGGCGAAGCCGTGATCACGATATATGATATTGCCCGGAAAACCGGGTTGTCGCCTACGACCGTATCAAAGGTGTTTAACGGGTATTCCGATGTCAGCGAGAAGACGCGCCGTAAAATACTGGATACGGCCGAGCAGCTTGGCTATGTGCCCAATGCGCATGCCCGCTCTCTCACGACCAAACGCTCCTGGACGATCGGCATGCTGTTTATCGAGCCTTCCGGTGCGGGCGTTTTGCATCCGTATTTTGGCGGGGTGATCGAAAGCTTTAAGCAAGTGGCGACCTCAAGGGGCTACGATTTGATGTTTATTTCCAAGGACATCGGCGGTAAAAAAAGCGGGTACCTGGAGCACTGCAAGATTCGCGGCATCGACGGGGTGGTCGTGATTTTGCCGGACGCGGCCGATCCCTATTACCAGGAGCTGCTGGATTCGAGCCTTCCGTGCCTTTTGCTGGATCAGGAAACCGTCCAAAAAAGCACGATCTGCTCCGATAACGCGGAGGGAACCCGGCTGGCGGTGGAATATTTGCATTTGCTGGGACACAGGAAGATCGCGCATATCGGCGGCGGGCCGACGTTTGCCGGGGAGCAGCGGCTGGCGGGCTATTTGCAGGCGATGGAACGGCTGGGGCTGCCGGTTCATCCCGGGCATGTCGTGCAGGGGAGCTACGATTTTACGGTCGAAAGCGGCAAAAAAGCGATGGAGGAACTGCTTCAGGCTGAGGAACTGCCGACCGCGGTGTTTGCTGCCGGCGACAATTTGGCCGTAGGCGCCATGATCGCGATCAAGGCGCATGGCCTTAGCGTACCGGAGCATATTTCCATCGTTGGCTTCGATGATATCCAAATGGCGAAATACTTAACACCGGCTTTGACCACGGTTAGGCAAAATACATATTTGCTTGGCAGCAGGGCCGCCGACATGTTAATCTATACGATAGAAGGCGGGGCCGGTATCCAAAGCGATCGTGTTCCGGTGGAGCTGGTCGTGCGCGATTCCTGCCGTGCGCTTTAAAGCCTGCCCCATTTTTTTTCAAAAAAATCGAAACCGGTTTCGTTCCTTGCTTTGCAAGGGTGAAATCGGTTTCAGGCAAGCTCAAATGATGCACAAGGGAGAGAATTACGATGGCAACATGGTCAAAAGTATTGACTTCCCGGGATTCGGGGGACCGGCTGACGCTGCAAGGAGAATTGGCAGTGCAGACGGCCCCGCCCACAGCGGCGGAGCGGAAATGGCGGGTGAACCCGGGGCAAAGCTATCAAACGATCATCGGTTTTGGAGGCGCTTTTACGGAAGCGGCCGCTTATACGCTGTCCCGGATCAGCCCGGAGAAGCGGGCGGAGGTCGTTCGCGGCTATTTCGATCCTCAGGAGGGACTGGGCTATACACTTGGCCGCGTGCATATTCACAGCTGCGATTTTGCACTGGAAAATTACACGTATGTGGAGGAGGGTGACGTCGAACTGAAGAGCTTCGATATTTCCCGCGATCGCAAATGGGTGCTGCCGCTCATCAAGGATGCTACTGCTGCCGCAGGCCGGCCGCTCCAGTTGCTGGCCTCCCCCTGGAGCCCGCCGGCCTGGATGAAAACGAACGGGGACATGAATCACGGCGGTCAATTGAAGCCGGAGTACCGCGAGACCTGGGCGCTCTATTATACGAAGTTCATAAAAGCATACCGCGAGGCGGAGGTACCGGTCTGGGGCATTTCCGTGCAAAACGAGCCGGCGGCGGTGCAGACCTGGGATTCCTGTATTTTCAGCGGGGAGGAGGAGCGGGATTTCGTCCGCGATTACCTGGGGCCCGTAATGCACCGGGAAGGCCTGGCGGATGTCCAAATCCTGATATGGGACCATAACCGGGATTTGATCGTTGAGCGCGCTTCGGCCGTGCTGTCCGATCCGGAAGCCGCCAAATACGTCTGGGGCACCGGATTCCACTGGTATGTCAGCGAAGAGTTCGACAACGTCGGCAAAGTGCACGAGCTGTTTCCCGACAAGCATCTGCTGTTTACGGAGGGCTGCCAGGAGGGCGGCGTGCAGCTCGGCGCCTGGTTTACGGGCGAGCGGTACGGGCGCAATATGATCGGGGACCTCAACAATTGGACCGAGGGGTATCTGGACTGGAATCTGGTGCTGGACGAGACGGGCGGGCCCAATCATGTCAACAACCTATGCGACGCGCCGATCATCGCGGATACGGTAACCGATACCGTGCACTACAACAGCTCTTACTACTACATCGGCCATTTCAGCAAGTATATCCGCCCGGGTGCGGTGCGGATCGGCTTGGAAACCACGGGAGCTCCGGGGCTTCTCGGCACCGCGTTTCGCAATCCGGACGGCGGCGTCGCCGTAGTCGTGCAGAACGAAAGCGAGGCGGCGCAGTCCTTCGTCCTGGAGCTGGGCGGGGAAAACGTCACGGAAACTTTGCCGGCGCACTCGATCGCTACCTACATCATCAAAGGCTAAATCGGCCAAAACGGAGGGATATGCCATATGTCTATATATTCTTTTGAGCAAAATGCGTTTGTGATTGAACAGTTTGATCAGGCCAAGCCGTTTTCCAGTTTTCTGCCCGGACTGGCCGGTCTGAAGGGGATTCCAATGTGGACGTTTTACGTCAACCGTGGTCAGGGGGT
Organism: Paenibacillus macerans; assembly: GCF_023715465.1. Lineage (GTDB taxonomy): Bacteria > Bacillota > Bacilli > Paenibacillales > Paenibacillaceae > Fontibacillus > Fontibacillus macerans_A. The sequence continues at coordinate 283,992 of NZ_JAMBOE010000003.1, read as the reverse complement.
GTGCAGCTTTGGCATCGGGGACAAAAACAGCCCGATCATGGAGTTTTCCCCGGCGAGCATTACATATCAGTCGGTGGCGATGAAGGGGTTCCGGACCTTTGTGAAAATCGCGGGAAAAAAAGGAGTTTACGAGCCGTTTCAAAGTGCGTTCCCCGATACCGCGGCCAAACGGAGCATGCGGATTCTGCCCAACGAGCTTGTGATCGAAGAAGCGCATGCAGCGCAGGGGCTCAAGGTAAAAGTAACTTATTTTCACATTCCGAATGACGATTACGCCGCACTGGCGCGCAAGGTGGAAATTACGAATATTTCCGGCTCGCCGCTGAAGCTGGAGCTGCTGGACGGGCTGCCGGAGATTCTGCCGTTCGGCGTGGAAAACGCGGGCTACAAGGAGATCGGCAATCTGCTGCGTAGCTGGATGGAGGTCGGCAACCTGGACCGGGGCATCCCTTATTACCGCGTCCGCTCCAGTACGCATGATGAGGCGGAGGTCAGCGAGGTGCAAAGCGGCCATTTCTATTTGTCCTTTGGCGATGACGGCGGGATGCTGCCAACGATCGCCGACTTCGAGCTCATTTTCGGCGGCAACACGTCGCTCGCCCACCCCGACCGCTTTGCGGCGGAGCCGCTCGCGGCGCTGACCGCGCAGCCGCAGTACTGCACGAACAAGGTGCCGTGCGGCTTCTCGGCCTTGTCCGCCGAGCTCGCCCCGGGGCAAAGCCGCTGCGTTTATACGCTGATCGGGCATATCGACAGTGTCGAACGGCTGAACGCGAAGGCTCCTGCGATCACCAGCCCGGCCTACTTCGCGCAAAAATACGGCGAAGCCGGCGAGCTGACGGAGAGCCTGACCGCGGATATCGCCACCAAAACGGCCTTGCCGTTATTCGATGCTTATTGCCGGCAAAGCTATCTGGACAATTTCCTGCGCGGCGGGTATCCGTTTATTTTCGAAAATGGGCGGGAAGGCTTCGTGATTCACTTGTATTCCCGGAAACACGGGGATCTGGAGCGGGATTACAACTTTTTCTCGATCGCCCCGGAATATTATTCGCAAGGTAACGGCAACTTCCGCGACGCCAACCAGAACCGCCGCAGCGACATCTATTTCAATCCGCGCGTCGGGACGTTTAACATCCGCATGTTTTTTAGTCTGATTCAAGCGGACGGCTACAACCCGCTCGGCGTGGAAGGCACTAGCTTCCGGGTTCCGGCCGCTAACAAGGACGCGCTCAGCGCTTATCTGAATACGGCCGCAACCGGCGGACAGGAAGAGCTGGCCGAGCTGTGCCTGGGCAAATTTACGCCGGGCAAGCTGATCTCGTTTGTGAATGGGCGCGGTATCGCCTTGAGTGTGGATGAAAACGAGTTCCTTACCGGGATTTTATCGCTGGCCGATCAGCATATCGAAGCTTCCTTCGGGGAAGGGTACTGGTCGGATCACTGGACGTACAATATGGATTTGATCGACAGCTACCTGGATATTTTTCCGGATCGCAAGGAATGGCTGCTGTTTGAGGAGAAAGAGTACGCCTTTTTCGACAGCCCGGCTCGCGTGCTGCCGCGAAGCGAGAAGTACGTCATCGGCGCGGGCGGCGTACGCCAGTACGGGGCGCTGGTGCATGACGAGGAGAAGCTGGAGAAGTTCGGGCTGACATTAAAAGACACGAACTGGCTGAGAATCGGCCACGGGACCGGCGAAATCTACCGCACCAACTTGTTTGTGAAGCTGCTGTCGCTGGCGCTGAACAAGTTCGCCACGCTAGATCCGTTTGGGATGGGCGTGGAGATGGAAGCCAACAAGCCGGGCTGGAACGACGCGATGAACGGCCTGCCGGGCCTGTTCGGCTCGGGGATGAGCGAAACGTTCGAGCTGAAACGGCTGTTGCGGTTTATCGAAGCGGCGTGTGCGGAGCAGGGTGCGGCGGATCGCGAAATCGCCGTGCCGGAGGAGATCGCGAACCTGCTCGCTGAAGTGGCGCGGCTGCTGGCAGAGAACCTGAACGGAACGCTGGCCCAGTTCGATTACTGGGACCGGGTCGCCACGGCCCGCGAGCAGTACCGGGAGGCGGTCCGCTTTGGCATTGCGGGGAGCGAGCGCACGGTGCGGCTGGGCAGCCTCGGCGGAACGCTGCGGTCGATGCTCGAGAAGATCGAGCGCGGCATCGGCGAGGCCATCCGGCTCGGCGGCGGGCTGACGCCGACGTATTTTGCTTTTGAGGCCGCGGAGTACGAGGCGGTGCTGAACGGACAGGGCGAGCCGATCATCAGCGGCTATGGACTGCCGAAGGCGCGCGTGAACAAGTTCGCAGTGCGGGCGTTGCCGCATTTTCTGGAAGGCCCGGCCCGCTGGCTGAAGACGGTGGAGGACGTGAACGAAGCCAAGCAGGCCTATGAAAAAATCCGCGGCAGCGAGCTGTTTGATGAACGGCTGGGCATGTACAAAACCTCGGTCAGCCTTGACGGGGAATCCCATGAGATCGGGCGGATTCGCGCCTTTACGCCGGGCTGGCTGGAGCGGGAGTCGGTATTTTTGCACATGAGCTACAAATACTTGCTGGCGCTGCTCAAAAGCGGCCTGACGGAGCAGTTTTTCGCCGAGCTGCGCACATCGCTGATCCCGTTTCTCGATCCGGCTGTTTACGGCCGCAGCACGCTGGAGAATTCGTCGTTTATCGCGACGAGCGTTAACCCGGACTCGGCAACCCATGGGCGCGGCTATGTCGCCCGGCTCAGCGGCTCTACCGCCGAATTCCTCAGCATGTGGACGGCGATGATGGCCGGAAAACACGTCTTCCGCATGAACGGAAACGAGCTGGTCCTGGCGTTTAACCCGCTGCTGCCCGGCTGGCTGTTCGACGAGCGGGGCGAGATTTCGTTCCGGTTCCTGGGCACGACGGATGTAACGTACGTCAATCCGCAGAAGAAAAACACGTACGGGCCCGATCGCGCGGAAATCCGGCGGTTGACCGTGCTAGAGCAGGGCGGGGCCCGGACTGTGATCGACGGCCCGGTCATTGCCGGCCCGCTGGCTGAAGCGGTCCGCGGCGGCCAGGTTCGGCGCATCGAAATCGAGCTGGGTTAACGGTTGGATGTGAAAGGGCTGGGGATTCCCGGCCCTTTCTATATTTCCGGCAAGGGTGATGGTAAAACGAACGGTTAGCAGACCGGCCAAGGTTAAGTAAAGAGCAGGCGGTGGTGCTTGAATTTCAGCCCTGTTTTTGCTAAGATATAGAACGAACGTTCAGTATAGAAGGGGGTGTTCCTGATGAACAAAAAGCTGCAGCAGACCCTTGAAACCAAAAAGCGGATTGCCGATGCGGCCAAAATGCTGATTTTTAACAAGGGGTATAAGGCGACTTCCATTGAGGATATCGTGGAGGCCTCCGGCAGCAGCAAAGGGAATATCTATTACCATTTTAAGAGTAAGGAAAGCTTGTTCCTGCATATAATAAAGGAATGGGACGAGGAATGGGAGCAGCGCTGGGAAGAGCAGGTGCATTTATATCCTACGGCGACGGATAAACTGTATGGGATGGCCGACCAACTGGCGCTAGACGAGTTGAACCATCCGATTTCGAAAGCGATCGATGAATTTATGAACAGTGAAGATTTGGCTGAAGATGTAAAAACCAAAATGGCGGAGATTTTCGCAAGCCATTTCGCCTTCAATAAAGAACTGCTTCAGCAAGGTATCGCTGCAGGGGAGTTTGCGCCCGGCGACGCGGAAACCCTCTCCGTTGTTCTGGAAAGCCTTCTGGCAGGGCTAAGCGAGATGACCCGGGTCGTTAAAATCGGGGACGTGCAGCGCTTATATCATGATGCGGTTACCGTGTTTCTTCGCGGTATAACCCCAAGATAAACTATTTTTTGTCGAGATACAGACCGAACGTTCAGTATATAAAAACAATAAACTGCATTTTTATTATTTGGAGGAAACCTATATGTCTTTGTTGATTAGAAATAACGGGGCGATTCTGCTGCTTATGATCAACATATTCCTGGTTTTTACGGGAATCGGGCTCGTTGTTCCGATCATGCCGACTTACATGAACGAACTTCATATCAGCGGCAGCATTGTCGGGATGCTGGTTGCCGCGTTTTCGCTGACCCAGCTGGTGTTCTCGCCATTTGCCGGCCGGTTGTCCGACTCGCTTGGCCGCAAAAAAATCATCATCGCCGGGATGCTTGTTTTTGCCGTGTCGGAATGGCTTTTCGGGGCCGTCAGCTCCCCGGTACTGCTGTTCGCGGCGCGAATGCTGGGAGGCATTGGGGCGGCGCTTATTATGCCGGCCGTTATGGCCTACGCGGCGGATGTGACTACGGGCGAAGAAAGAGCCAAAGGGTTGGGACTGATCAACGCGGCCATTACGACCGGCTTTATTATCGGCCCGGGGATCGGCGGCTTTATCGCCGAATTCGGGATCCGCATGCCCTTTTACGCCGCTGCCGTTGCCGGACTTATCGCCGCTGTGGTAACGACCATTTTGCTGCCCGAATCGCTTGGCATCGCCAAACAGCGGCAGGAAACAACGGATAACTTGCCGCAGCCGAAAAGGGAGAGCCTGCTCGTGCAACTGCTTCGTTCGTACCGGCAGCCTTATTTTATCAGCCTGATTATCGTTTTCGTGCTGTCGTTTGGCGTATCTAATTACGAAACGGTGTTCGGCCTGTTCGTCGATCATAAATTCGGCTTCACGCCGCGGGATATCGCCATGATCATTACGTTTGGCTCGATCTCCGGCGCCGTCGTGCAAGCGACGGTGTTCAGTGCGATTCTGAACCGGTTTGGGGAGAAGCGGGTGATCACCCTCAGTTTGATTACGTGTGGGCTGTGCATCCTGCTGACCTTGTTCGTGCATAAATATTGGCTGATTTTCCTGGTGACGTTCCTGGTGTTTCTGTCCATCGATATTGTGCGGCCGGCGGTCGGCACGCAATTATCCAAAATGGCCGGGGATCAGCAGGGATACGTTGCTGGTCTCAATTCGGCTTATACCAGCCTCGGCAATATCGCGGGCCCGCTGGTCGCCGGTTACCTGTTCGATATCAATATCAATTATCCGTACGTCTCCGCCGCGATCGTGCTGATTCTCTGCTTTTTCTTGGCGTTAAGGCCTGTTTCGGGCCGGACTACCGGCACCACAGCGCGGCAGGCGGATTTTAAACATTAAAATAACGTTCGCGATTGCATAGCATTTGGCAAAAAAAGCCAGTGTGGACAAGGAAACGGTCCGCTGGCTTTTTTTATTTCATGAATGTGTATTTACATTTTTCAAAAAGAGGACTATACTCTAATCAGAAAGTTGCACTGAGGAAACTTTACTGTATAGAGGCAAATCCCATGTGCAGTTAAGGAGGGATTGACATGATAGAGCAAGGTGTTGTACAGCAACAACCGGCTAAGATGGACCATAGAGCGAAAAAAACAAATGCATCCGCGCATGCCGCACTGGACGGAAAGGTCAAGGGATTGAAGCGTCTGCTGCCCTTTCTGGGCCCGGCGTTTATCGCCGCGGTAGCCTATCTTGATCCCGGGAATTTTGCGACCAATATTACCGCGGGTTCCAAATACGGATATCTCCTGTTATGGGTGATCGCCGCCTCCAACCTGATGGCGGTGCTGATCCAGACGTTGTCCGCCAAGCTGGGCATCGCCACCGGCAAAAATTTGCCCGAGGTCGCGCATGACCGGTTTCCCAAAGGCGTTTCGATCTTTTTGTGGGTTCAGAGCGAACTGGTCATCATCGCTACCGATTTGGCCGAGTTTATCGGAGCGGCGCTGGGGCTTTACCTGCTGTTTGGCATCCCGATGCTGCCAGCCGCCATTATCACCGCGATCGGCTCGTTTGCGATATTGGAGCTGCAGCGCCGGGGTTACCGCACGCTGGAAGCCGGGATCGCTGGCATGGTGTTGATCGTCGTATTGGCGTTCGCCTTCCAGGTGGTCGCCGCCAAACCGGATCTGGGCGCGGTTGCCACGGGCATCGTCACTCCGCGTTTTGAGGGCGTGGACAGTGTGCTCCTGGCCGCAGGCATCCTGGGCGCTACCGTAATGCCCCATGCGATTTATTTGCATTCTTCGCTGACGCAAAACCGGATTGTCGGCCGCAACGAAGCGGAGAAAAAGAAGATTTTCAAGCTGGAATTCATCGATATTGTGCTGGCCATGATTATCGCCGGGGCGGTCAATATGGCGATGGTTATCGTCTCCGCAGGGCTGTTTTTCAAAAACGGGCTGGTGGTCGAAGACCTTGACGTTGCCTTTCACCAGTTCGCGCAGCTATCCGGACCGGTTACCGCCATCTCCTTCGGGCTTGGCCTGCTGATCGCCGGCCTGTCCAGCTCTTCGGTGGGCACGATGGCCGGGGATGTGGTGATGCAGGGATTCATCAACAAGCGGATCAATTTGTATCTCCGCCGGGCCATCACCATTGTACCGCCGCTAGCGATCATTATTTCGGGCATTAATCCCACCAGCGCATTGGTATTAAGCCAGGTTGTCCTCTCGTTTGGCATCGCTTTTGCCCTGATTCCGCTGATTATGTTTACCAGTAACCGGGACATTATGGGCGGGTTGGTCAACCGGCGTTTCACCACTGTACTGGGATGGCTGATCTCCGCCCTGGTCGTCGGACTGAATCTGTTCCTGTTGACGCAAATGCTGTTATGAGTTCGGCTGCGAGTTATTATTTGCTTCCTACGAAAAAAGCTCGCTTAATACATGCAGGATTCCCTGCGCATACGGATATGGAGCAACCCGGGAATAAAGCGACTTCGCTTCCCGGGTTGCGTTTTGCAGCAGGAACCCGTGCTTTACCGCTTTTAACATCTCAAGATCGTTCCCGCTGTCGCCGAAAGCGATCGTTCTTTCGAAAGGAACACCAGTAGAAGAGATCAGGAAGTCGGCCACCGCCTTTTTCCCCGTTCCTCTGGGTATAAAATCTACGTCATAAGCTCCCTCGGGATCGCCCGCTTTCGGATTGCAAGCATTGAGGTTGAGCCCGATTCCCAGGTTAAAGGCCAGTTGTCTGATGATAGTCAAGTCATATGCCGTTTTCGTTAGCGACTCGGAATAGTAATAATAGTTCATCTTGTGCCGGGCTTGGCCAAACTGGGTTTGTTCATGCAGCCGGATGCCGTATACCGACTTAAGTTCGCTGACCATATCTTCCACGGCAGGACGGGAAAAGCCGGACAGCCGGATGATCTTCTCCCACGCTGGGCTATGCTTGAGCTGCCCGTCAGGCTCCGTCTGCCAAAGCTCTGTGCCCAGGTTGCTGCCGATGAAATGGGGAAGGTATGACAGACCGGCCAAAGTCATTTTGTGCTCAATATGCGCGAGGCCGCTTCCGGTTACAAAGGCGATTTTGACCTGGTGACGCCAGGCAAGCAATTGCAGATATTCCTCCAGTTCTTGCAGCAATCGAAGCTGCTCCGGTGTTCGTTCATGGGGATAATAGGTTTCGTCGAAGTCAAACAAAATAAGATGATGTGTTTCCTGTGCGGTTTGAAATGTGCGCATGGTTTTATATACTTCCTCCCGGTAAATGGATTAGACTTAGGATACATGCCGGGAACGTTCCCAGGTCAATAGCTTAAAAAGGAGTGGTTTTTATTCCGACCATTCATGATATTTCCCGCCATAGCGGGGTCTCCAAATCGACCGTATCCCGCGTCCTGAACGATCATCCTCATGTCTCGAAAGAAAGCCGGGATAAAGTGCTGCGGGCCGTTCGGGAGCTTGAATACGTCAGAAATGCGCGAGGTGTCCAGCTTCGTCTGCAGTCGAATCATATGATCGGCGTGATTGTCCCCGATTTGAACCGCCCCTATTTCAGCGAACTGGTAAGTGTGCTGGGCAAATCTTTCAGTGAACATGGCTTGAAGGTGGTTGTTCATCAGACGTATTTTTCGCGCGAACTGGAACGGGAAGTGTACGGCAAATTGGCTCGCCGGGAAATGGACGCAGTAGTTATTACGCATTCTCTTTTTTCGGAGCGGGAGGTCAAAGAACAGGTGGGAACCTGCGTTGCCCTGGTTTGCAACGAAACATTTCCTGGGGAATGGCTGGATGTGTTTGCCTTGGATGAAGCAGACGCCATTTATCAAGCCGCAACCCATTTGCTGGTCAAAGGGCGGCGTCACCTGATTTTCTGCATGGATCACCGGACGCCGTTGCAGGAAAAAAGGTGGGCAGGGTTTAAGGCTGCCCATTGTCATTTTGGACTTCCGTGTACGGAGGCGCAAAGATTCAGCGGGATCCATCAGGTTCAGGACGGCTATGCGCTTGGGCTTGAGTTGTTTGCTTCTGCGAAAAAGCCGGACGGGATCGTGGCCGGAAGCGACGAGGCGGCGGCCGGGTTCCTGCGTGCGGCGAAAACTTGCGGCATCATCGTACCGGCAGAAACGGCCATTATCGGCTTTGACGACCATCCGATCTGTCTGGTGACCACGCCGGAGTTAACGACCGTTCAAAACCGGATTGCCGAAATGGTCCGGGATGTTACGGTATGCTTGAACCGGCGGCTGCGGGGAGAAGCGTTTGCGCCGATGTTGCGAACTTACAAGGCCGTGCTGGTTGAGCGCGGTTCGTCGTGAAAAGTGTGAGCTGCGGCTTTGCGCTTTGCCTCCCTTGGCTGGCCATTATCGGCATTGTCATTGGATTTATCCAATAGAATTGGAAATTGGGTGGAAAATGTAGTAGTTAGATTGGATATTTTCCAATAGATCGAGCTCCGCAGGGTTCAAAACGGGCGAATTGAGCGAATTCTATTGGATTTTTCCAATGGGAGCTTCAAATCGCATTCGATTTCCCCTAATCTATTGGATTATATCCAATGAGAGCGTGAACACGACTTAAATGTGCTGCACCGCAGTCGTGATGCGCAGGTATCGGCGGGAGGAGTAGAGGAATCCTGGAGGAGAAGAGGAATCTGGGGCCTAAGGGACACCAGGGCCGTTATTTGCGGAAAAAACGGAGGTTTGCAAAATGTAACGGACACAAATGACCTTATTTAGCTCAAATCGGCCCGGGTGAACCAGTTTAGAGCGAAATAGCGTCAACTGGGTCCGTTAGGCTGGGAAATACCCGGGAAATAGGCAAATAAGGTCGCTGGAGTCCCTTAGAGTAGCTTCCAAAGTTTAGAAAGAGCCGAAGTCCCCGGTGCTTCTGCTTATGAGGATTAAGGGTTCCCCCTGCTTCATGTAATTAAGCGTTTACAGCACAAGGCCACTCTGCAATGTCAGGCATTCATTTGCGAAGATGAGGAGGGTATCATGTGGTGAAAAGGTATCGATGGCTGTTCACGCTGATCGTTATCCTGTCTCTTGCGGCGGTTCCGTTCACGGCATCAGCCTATCAAAATCCGCGAACCTTGCCGGATGAATGGGGGCAGTATGGGCTGGGGGATCCCTATGTTCTAAAATTTAACGGCTATTACTACTTGTATGTGAGTACGAGAGATACCGACGACGGGGTAAAAGTTTGGAGCTCCCGGGACCTAGTGAACTGGAACTATCGCGGACTGGCCGCAACGGACCCGATTACGCACGGGGCATACGCGCCTGAGGTCATTTACTGGAACGGAACGTTTTATATGTACACCTCGCCCGCCGGGAACGGGCATTACGTGCTTAGCAGCACAAGTCCTACCGGACCGTTTCAAGTTGTCACCGGCAATCTCGGTAAATCGATCGACGGTCATGTCTTTATTGATGATGACGGTTCGTTCAGTTTTTACCATGCCGCTCCAGGCCGCATCGACGCCGCCCCGATGAGCAGTCCGACCACGATCGGGGCAAGTGCGTCAACGGGGGTCGGGATGGGGGGCTGGACGGAGGGAGCAACGGTTTTTAAACGCAACGGAAAATACTATATGACTTATACCGGAAACCATGTGTTCAGCAAAGGGTACCGGGTGGACTACGCAGTGAGCACGTCGGGACCGAGATCCGGCTATGTTGCGGACAGCCTCAACCCGGCTCTAATCAGCACGGAGGGATCGACGGTGGGGCTCGGCCATAATACGGTGGCCGTCGGCCCGGATTTGGATACGCATTATATGCTTTATCATAATTTGGAGGGGCCGGGCGTTGTCGGACCGCTGCGCCATTTGAACATGGACCGGATCGTGTGGAACAACGACAGGATGATGGTGCTTGGCCCCACAACGACGCCGCAGCGCGATCCGGAAATGCCGGATTTCTACGACTATTTTGACCGCTCCGCGATCGGGAGCAACTGGACCAATGTGGGCGGCGGCAATTGGGGCATTTATAATCAACAGTTAATGTGGCAAAATGCGCTCGGCAATACAACCTGGTACAAACAAGTGACGGCGGCGGCCAGCGCGGCGGATTATACGGCCGAGTTCAACATGAAGGAAATGAACCGGGGAACCACCTCCGCCAATCCGAAATTCGGGGCTGTATTTTCCTATACGGATGAGAACAATTACGGCGTCGCGCTGCTCAGCTCGAAAAATAACCGGCTGGAAACGTTTTTCCGCATCGGCGGTGTGGATCAAGCTTGGCAGACATTCCCTCTGCCGGCCGGCTTCGATTATTCGAAATGGCACAACATTCGTGTCGAAAAGTCCGGATCCACGTTTAAGTATTATGTAGACGGCATGCATAAAGGGACGCGAACCGCCAATTTGGGAGCGGGCAAAATCGGCGTGATGACGGAAGATACCCATGCGGATTTCGGTTTTGTCGCCTTTAGCAACGACGTCAACGGAAGCAGCGCCTGGAACGCTTACAAACCGGTTCCGGGCACGATCGAAGCGGTGCATTATATGAAAGGCGGCGAAGGAACCGCCTATCACGACACGACGGGCAATAATATAGGCGGCGCTTACCGGTCCGATGCCGGCGACATCCGCCTGAACAGCGAAGGGCTGTTCAATTTAGGCTGGAATCAAACCGGAGAATGGTATAAATATAAAGTGAATGTGGCGGCCAGCGGATATTACGATATCGACTTCCGCATGGCCACGACGATGAACGGCGTGCAAATCCGCGTGTGGGACGGCGCCACGGACTTAACAGGCCTGATCGATGTGCCGAATACGGGCGATTGGGAGAACTGGCGGACCGTCGCGAAGAAAAGGGTGTATCTTAACGGCGGAGAGCGGGAGCTGAAAGTGGAGTTTGTCACCGGCGAAGCGGATTTTTCGCGGATGACGTTCCATAAACATGCCGCCGTCCCGGCTACAAGCGATCATTTCGATGACGGCAATGACAACGGATGGACTCGATTCGAAGGTACATGGGCGGTGGAAAACGGGGAGTACAGCTCGGGCGGATCGGGGCCGGCCAAAGCCGTGTTTGGAGACGCGGATTGGGCGGATTATACGGTAGAGGCCGATCTCAAGATGATCGATTCCGAGGGCGACGCGGGGCTGCTCGTTCGAGTGTCCAATCCTTCGCATGGCACCGAAAGAGGCCAAAACAACCTGGACGCCCTTCAAGGATACTACGTCTATTTAACGACAAGCGGAGTAAATCTGGGCAAAATGAATTATAATTGGAAGTTTCTCGCCGGCTCTGCGCAGTCGTATTCTACGAATACCTGGCACCATATAAAAGTTGTCGTTAGCGGCACGAACATCAAAGTGTTTGTGGGAGATATGGCGAGTCCAAAGATCGACTACACCGACACCAGCCTAAATCCGTTCACGCACGGCAAAATCGGGGTAAGAACCTTAAACAAGCATGCGCATTTCGATAACATTTCGGTGTCACAATGATGACAAAAAGCCTGCAAATAAATTGCGGGCCTGAGACAAAGATATTTCGGCGATCTTATTGAGCCTTGAATAAGATGATGATATAGTTTTCTCAACAACAAGGAGGCGTTTAATCAATGAGTTCAATAAAACATATGGTAATATTCACATTGCATTCCGGTAAGGAAAATGCAGAGACAGAATCCTTCTTGCAAGATAGTAAAGAAGAATTATCCGCGATCCCTGGAGTTGAACAATTTGAGGTTTTTCGTCAGGTGAGTGCCAAGAATGAATATGACTATGGATTTTCAATGCTGTTTGCAAATCAGCAGGTTTATGATGCCTACAATAATCATCCGGTACACATTAAGTATGTCGAGGAGCGTTGGAATAAAAAGGTCAGTCGTTTTCAGGAGATTGATCTGGTATCGGTATGATCACTTGAAGCAATAAAAAAGCTCTTGAATTGTCTTTAGGACGATTCAGGAGTTTTTTTATGTGGTATGATGAATAAAGTAAAGACACAGATTTGTCACATTATCCATCGACAACGGGGGGCACGGGATCATGAAAAGTTTGCTGGAGCTTCTGTTTAACGATAAATACCGGTCTTTATTCTATCGTTTGTCCGCCGCGCTGGGCCTGTTGGTTGTGCTGGCCGCTTTAGGTTTTGTCATTTTTAACAGCGCTTACAATCACCTTCAGCAAAAGGCCAGGCTGGAGGATTTAAGCAAAAAATCGGAAACACTATTCAAGAATTACTATAACAATTTATTTCAAGATGTGGACAAGAAGTCCGTCGATCTATCCAATAACAAGAAGTTGCTGAATATATTAAAGGGTACGGAACAAGGCGGGGACATCAGCCTCACCAACATCATCAATAGCGGCGCCGACTTTTGCTGCATGGTCTCTATCGATATCTACACGCGCGAGCAGGCGTTTCGTTACAACCATGGCCAAATCGTCAATATCCCGTTGATGAGCGATGACGAATGGGCGGCGAGCAGAGCGGACATCATAAAGGGTACTAATTGGAGAATAGATGACACTGCCGCCGCTGCCTCCTCGTCTCCTCCGGCGGTGCATATCCTGCGCAGCATTCCCAATATTGCGGCGGAGCCGATCGGCTTTATCAAAATCAATTTAAACAGCCAGTCACTATTCCAAAACCCGTTTCAGAGTGGCCAGCAGGAAAAGATGTGGCTGGAGTCGCCCTCGCATCGATTATTTTCGTTAAATACGGGGCAACTCGATCAGGAGGCCATGGCCAACGTTCCCCGGTTCGACCCAGGTGCTTCCGACTCCATTTCATTGGACGGTAAAAATTACTTTTATGATGTTTTGCCTGCCCGGTTATCGGGATGGAATTTTGTTTATGCGGTACCCGAGGGGAGCGTAACGAATGGTCATGGGATCTATTTCGGTTCCGCCCTTTGGCTCGCGTTTTTCCTTCTGTTTATCCTGTTGATTTTCTATACGTTCACCCTGATGCGCAGTGTCTTCGGAAAAATACGCACAATTCAAGAAGTCGTTGGGAGCTCGAACGTTTCGGGCGTCAAGAACGGCAGAAGTTTTTCCCTTAACGTGCTGATTAACAGCGTAGCCGCTTTGAAAGAGCACCGGGAAAATATCGAATGGATGTATCGGAAAAATATCCCGATCTTAAAAAAAGCCCTTTGTTATCGGCTGCTTCATCACGATCGCGGGGAATGGCCGGATATTCAAGAACAGATGGGGCAACTCGGCTTCACGTTTTCCACTTCCCTGTTCTCGGTTATTTTGTTTCGCATCGATAAATATTACGACTTTCTGCAGACCTATAACAAGGCGGATCAAAGCTTGCTGCGCTTTTTTGCTTATAAAATGGCTGAAGAGATGGGCGGTCAGTCCTTCAAAGTTTTGATGTGGAATACCGAAAGCCGGGATATCGTCATGATCGCCAACGCCCTCGTTCCTATGGAGGAAGAAGTTTTCAAAGCCCAACTTGAAAGCGCAATCAATTCAATCGTCGTCCAAATTAACAGTTATTTGAAAATTACCATTACCGCCGTGATCGGCCATCCGGTCCAAGATGTTCGGCATATTCCGGATAGCTGGAATCGGGTTGGCAACTTCATGGAGAGCAAAAGATATGGCGGCGGCTGTCATGTGCTGATGTGCTGGGATCAAGCTGCTGAAACACCGTTTTTTGCGGATATGCTCGAAGTCTCGCGGGGGCGGAAAGACGCCTTGCTTCAAGTCGTCAAAAGCAACGATATCCGGCAAATCGATGAAGAGCTGGAACGGACGAAGTTGTTTTTGGAGTCTTTGGACGGTTATCCGATGATGTTTGTTCAGCAATTATTGATCGATTTTGTGATGTCGGCCGCCTATGCGTTAATGGAGATGGGCTCGAAGCTGCAAGTCGAAAAAGTATTCGCGGAGATGCATTTGGCCATGCAGCGCATCGAAAGCATTGAGGAAGCCGTGGCCTGGTTCAAGAACAAACTGTCCTATTGGCTGGAAACCATGGAAGAGGAGCGTTCCGATCACTCCGGCTTAATGTCGCATGTGCTTGAATACGTGAACGCCAATTACGACCGGGAGATTTCGCTTGGCGGCATCGCTGCCGAATTGCAGCTAAGCATCGCGTATTTAAGCCGGCTGTTCAAAAAAAGCACCGGCAAAAATTTCATGGACTACTTGATTGATTTACGGATCGAACGGGCCAAGCAAATGTTGACGGATTCGGCGGAGACGGTGCAGCGGATCGGAGAGAAAGTCGGGTATGTAAACACCCAAAGTTTCATTCGCATCTTCAAAAAAAATGTCGGCGTGACGCCGGGGCACTACCGGGAAAGCAAAACCCGCGAGACGGCAAAACGCCTGGACGCGGGCAAAGTCTACTAGTGGGACAACCTCTACTAGCAAAAATCATTCATCGTACAAAAAAGGTTCATCCACCGAAAGAAAGACCATTTGGGCTGGCGTGCAAATGATGATCATCGGATCAAAAATGCACGCTATTTTTTTTGATTTAGGCAGACTATATTCAAAGCCAAGATCAGCCGCTTTAAGCCGGGGGATCAAATTTAAAAATCGGGGGGAAGATCCGATGTTGCAAAAAAGGGGAAAAGCTTTTCTATCATTATGCATGGCCGTGCTCGTACTGCTGGTTTCCGCGTGTTCGTCCGGCGGCGGAAATGCCGCGGAATCGGCGGATTCAAGCGGAAGTAAAGGGGGAAACGCCGCGGGGGAGCAGGTTACGTTGAAGGTATGGGTACCGATCAACACGCCGGAACTCGACGCGGTGTATAAGCAAATCGGCGCCGACTTCGAGAAAACGCATGAGAACATTAAGGTGGAGATCACCACCATCCCTTTCTCCGATTACTTCCAAAAATTATCGGTGGCCTACGCCGGCGGCATTCAACCGGACGTCCACGGGCTCGGATTCGGCCAATTGATCTCGACGGTCGATCAGGGCAATTATATGGATCTGAACACCTTGATTCAAAATGACAGTTGGTCCGGCAAAGACGATTTCTTTCCGGACATCCTGAAAGCCGGGGAGTGGAACGGAGGCCTGTACGGGCTGCTGATTCCCGAGATCCGTCCGTTTGTTTGGAGAAAAGATTACTTCCGGGAAGCAGGACTTGATCCCGAACAACCGCCAAAGACCTATGCCGAATTGTTTGAATTCGCCAAGAAGCTGGCCAAGAAAGAGAACGGAAAAGCCGTGCGCTCCGGTCTCGATATCACGACGAGCACCGTCAACAACGCGAATTCGGAACAACCGTTCTTGAGCATGCTGCTGCTGAACGGCTTGAACTTGTATGACGAGAAAGGCAATCCGACATTTGATTCGCCGGAGTCGATTAAGGTTCTGGAGCAGGTCATGGATCTCGTGAAAGATCAAGATATCGTGTTCCAAACGGATGTCAATGTAACGGGAACCTTGTTCCAAAACAATTTGGCGGCCATGTCTTTTGCCAGCTCCTATTCGCTGACGCAATTAAGCAAGTCGGTTGGCGCGGAGAATCTTGGGTATTCCCTGCCGCCGAAAGGGCCAAACGGTGAACAAACCTCACTGATGCTGGGAACGTTCATGACCATGGCCAAGAAAACCGAACACCCGCAAGAAGCTTGGGAATTCCTGAAATTCATGTTCTCGCCGGAAGAAATGCTGCCGTTCGCCAAAGCCTCCGGCTACATCCCGCCGCTGAAATCGCTCAAAGACGAGTTCGTGAAACAGGATCCGGCCAATGAGGTTATTTTCGAGGCTATGAACGACGCCAGCAGTTATCTGCCTTCAGCCAACTGGAATACGATCGTCAAGTACCTGCGGATCGGCTTGGAAGAAGCCTTCTTTGGCAAAAAGTCGCCGGAGCAAGCGATGAAGGATGCCGCGGAAGCGGCCCGGCAAGAAAGCGCCAAAAAGTAACAAGCGAATTCCGGGGCCCCTATGTGCTGCTGTCATGCTCAGGGGGCCTTTGATGGAAAGGGGAAAACGCATGAACGCGACCTGGAGAAGAAAACTAACGCCCTATCTGTTGATATTGCCCAACGTGCTCATCTACTTCATTTTTATTTTTGTTCCCCTTTTATGCGTTATCTATTTAAGTTTCACTAATTACAGCATCCTGTCCCCCGGTCATTGGGTGGGGTTGTCCAATTACGCCCGCATGCTGGAAGATCAATTGTTTATGGGGGCCGTCAAAAATACGTTTGTGTTTTGGATCGTGTCGGTCCTGCCGCAGATGGCGCTTGGTTTGGTTCTGGCCGTGCTGTTGAATTCGAAAATTAAAGGGCTGTCTTTTTTTCGTGCGGGGTTGTATTTGCCGAGCGTGATCTCCGGGGTCGCGGTATCCATGACATGGCTCTACTTGTATGACTTTCAGAGCGGTCCGTTTAATGCCGTGTTGAAAGGGCTTCATCTGAATCCGATCAATTGGCTGGGAGATGCGCAGTATGCCTTGATGTCGATCAGTATTCTCGGCATCTGGGTCGGGACCGGATACGCGTTGATCGTATATTTGGCCGGTCTGCAATCGATCTCGCAGGAATTATACGAGGCGGCCAGCATCGACGGGGCTTCGAAGCTGCGGATATTTTTCCGGATTACCGTGCCGCTTTTGAATCCGATGACGTTTTTCATTTTCGTGACCGCGACGATCCGCTCGTTCCAAGTCTTCGATTACGTTTACGTGATGACCAAAGGCGGGCCACTGAATACGACCAATACGATCGTCAACAGCATTGTGGATACCTCGTTCGCGCAGTATGAAATGGGATATGCTTCGGCGCTCTCCATTTTCTTGCTCGTCATTACGCTGGTCATTACTTTGATCAACTACAGAGTCGGAACGAAAACGTTGGATAGCTGAACGGAAGAAGGGAGAGAGACCGTTGAAGAAGCTCAGCATGGCAAAGGTTCTAGTCTACGTATTTTTGATCGTGATTACGCTGCTCAATCTATTTCCCGTCGTGGTTATGATTTTTACTTCGCTGAAGGGGAACGACGAACTCATTTCGGGAGCGTTTTCCCTCCTGCCCCGCGAATGGCATTTCGAGAATTATCTGCAAGCGATGGAGAGCGGGAAATGGGGGCTTTATTTCAAAAATTCCCTGATCGTCACCTTGGTCGTGACGGCCGGCAGCCTTTTATTCAACACGCTAGCGGGATATACGTTTGCCAGAATCCGCTTTCGGGGCAGTACGATCATCTTCGTGTGCTTGCTGGCCGGGATGATGGTGCCCGCGCAGTCGATTGTAGTTCCGCAGTTCATCATTATGAAAAGCATTCCGCTGTTCGGTCATAACGATATTTGGGGCCAGGGCGGAACGGGCTGGCTGAACACGTATTATGCCTTAATCATTCCCGCCTTGTCCGGGTCGATCGGCATCTTTATGGCCAGACAATTTTTCTCGGGGTTTCCGAAAGACCTCGATGAAGCGGGTTATATGGACGGGTTGGGTTATTTCGGAACTTATCTGAGAATTTTCCTGCCGTTAAGCGGTCCATTGATGGCGACACTCGGCATTCTGAAAATCGTTTCCGTCTGGAATGAATTCTTCCAGCCGCTGATCTTTACGAACACGGAATCGATGCGGACCATTCAATTGGCGTTATCGCTGTTCAAAGGAGAGTTCACGATTCAATACAATTTGCTGATGGCCGCTACCGTTCTGGTGTCGTTGCCGATGCTCGTAGCCTTCCTGGTGTTCCAGAAACAATTCGTCGGCAGCATCGTCTCGTCCGGCGTCAAAGGTTAAATTTCGAAAGAAAGCGAGGTAAATGCGATGAAAGCGATCATGTTGATGTTCGATACGTTAAATCGGCACATGCTGCCCCCTTACGGATGCGACTGGGTTCACGCGCCGAATTTCCAAAGGTTGGCCGAGAAAACCGTCGTTTTCGATCATGCCTATGTGGGGAGCATGCCTTGCATGCCGGCGCGGCGGGAACTTCATACGGGCCGCCATAACTTCCTGCATCGCAGCTGGGGGCCAATCGAGCCTTTTGACGACTCGATGCCCGAACTCTTGAGCGAAAGCGGCGTTTACACCCATCTCGTCACCGATCACCAGCATTACTGGGAGGACGGCGGCGCGACCTATCATACCCGATATAATTCGTGCGAGCTGATTCGCGGCCAGGAAGGCGATCCATGGAAAGGGGAGGTCGCCGATCCGGAGCATCCGGAATCGATCGGGATGAAGGCGATGGGCCGGCTAGTCCGCCACGACTGGATCAACCGTAAATACATTCGCGAAGAGCAGGATTTTCCGCAAGCGCGCACGATGGAGAGCGGATTGGAATTCATGCGGACGAACCGGCACGAGGACCGCTGGTTCCTGCAGATCGAAACGTTTGATCCGCACGAGCCGTTTTACGCTCCGCAAAAATATCGCGACCTCTATCCTCACGACTATACGGGCAAGCATTTCGATTGGCCGCCGTACGGGCCGGTCACCGAAACGAAGGAGGAAGTGGAGCATCTTAGGTACGAATATGCGGCACTGCTCAGTATGTGCGACCACTACTTGGGAAAAGTGCTGGACGTTATGGATGAGTTCGACATGTGGCAGGACACCTTGCTGATCGTGAATACCGATCACGGGTTTCTGCTCGGCGAGCACGATTGGTGGGCCAAATCGGTGATGCCCTATTACGATGAGATCGCGCATATGCCGATGTTCATCTGGGATCCCCGCAGCGGGAAGCAGGGCGAGCGCAGGCAAAGTCTTGTGCAAACGATCGATTTGGCGCCGACGCTGCTCCACTACTTCGGGGCCCACGTGCCGAAGGACATGCAAGGGAAAGACCTCGAAGCCACGATTGCAAGCGATCAGCCTGTCCGTGATTCCGCGATCTTCGGCATGCACGGCGGGCATGTGAACGTGACGGACGGGCGCTACGTCTATATGCGCGCCCCGGTGACCGAGACGAACATGCCGCTATACAACTATACGTTGATGCCCACGCATATGCGCAGCCGCTTCTCCGTGGAGGAACTTCGCGACTCGGAACTCCATCCGCCGTTTACGTTCACGAAGGGCGTCCCAACGCTGAAAGTCCAAGGTGTCGGCCTCTACAATCGGGCCCATGCGTTCGGCACCCTGTTGTTCGATTTGCACCAGGACCCCCGGCAGCAGCACCCGATTCAGGACAAGAATTTGGAACAAGCGATGATTCAATTGTTGAAGCGGAACATGGAAGCGAACGAAGCCCCGTCCGAGCAGTATGAAAGGCTAGGTTTATAAATCGATGGATGAAGGAGCGAGTTAAAAGATGCGCATCTTGTTTTTGGATCTCGATTCAACGTCGCCCGATCATTTGGGTTGCTACGGGTACCACAGAAATACGTCCCCGAATATCGACCGCATCGCGAAACAAGGCGTCCGGTTCACCAATTATTACACGTCCGACGCTCCGTGCGCACCTTCGCGCGCCGCGTTTATGTCCGGCCGTTTCGGCATCCATTCGGGACTCGTGGGCCATGGGGGAACGGCGGCGGACTTTCGGAGGGAAGGGGAGCCCCGGCAATTCCGCGATTTGCTGACGACCGAAAGTCTCCCGGGATTCCTGCGGTCGGCGGGCATGAAGACCGTGCTGTTCAGCCCTTTCGGAGAAAGACATTCGCAGTGGACCTTCTATGCGGGTTTCTCGGAAATCCACAATTCGGGCCAAAGCGGCATGGAATCGGCGGAGGAAGTGACACCAAGCGTGCTGGATTGGATCGACCGCAATTCGCAGGACGACAATTGGTTTTTGTACGTCAATTATTGGGACCCTCATACCCCTTACCGGGCGCCGGAGGAATTCGGGAACCCGTTCGCCGGCGAACCGCTACCCGAGTGGATGACGGAGGAGATGCTGGAACGGCACCTGAGGAAAGTCGGGCCGCATAGCCCGCGGGAAATCAATATGTTCGACAATCGGACGAACCCCAAATGGCCGCGCCAACCCGGCGAATTTCTTGACATGGAAGGCTTGCGGCAAATGATCGATGGCTATGACTGCGGAATCCGCTACGTCGATTCACACATCGGCCAGCTTATCGACGCGCTTGGCCGTAAGGGCGTGATGGAGGAACTGGTCATCATCATCTCCGCGGATCACGGCGAAAATCAAGGACAACTCGGCATTTACGGCGAACATGCCACGGCGGATCAAGGCACATGCCGAATCCCGATGATCATTCGCTGGCCGGGCGTGACCCGGACGAACGTCGACGAAGGACTGCACTATCACCTGGACTTCTTGCCGACGATCGCCGAACTTCTTGACAAGGAGCCTTCCCCGACCTGGGACGGCCGAAGTTATGCGCCCGCTTTAACCGCAGGAACGGACTGTGGAAGAGATTATCTGGTTTTGTCCCAATGTGTTCATGTCTGCCAACGCAGCGTGCGCTTCGGAGATTGGCTGTATATGAGGACCTATCACGACGGTTACCATTTGTTCCCGAAAGAAATGCTGTATAACCTGAAGTCGGATCCGTTCGAGCAGCAGGACGTGGCAGCTGAGCATCCGGAAGTCTGCATGCAGGCCGTTTATCGGCTAAACGATTGGCATGACAAGATGATGGCATCGATGACCTATGACGTCGATCCGTTATGGACCGTCATTCAAGAAGGCGGCCCTTATCATGCGAAAGGCCACCTTCCGTATTATGTCAAGCATTTGGAACAAACGGGCCGCGCCGACGCCATACCCGAACTGAAAAAGCGGCATCCGCAGGAATTTCAGCAGAGTTAGGATAGAGAGCCCTTTTTCATAGCGTTAATGTCTTCACGGAATTCCTTAGCTCTTAAATTCGCTCCCCGCGGCGATTTAGGAGCTTTTTGTTTTTTCGGGATTACAAGATTCAAGTAAGGTAATATCTCACACGCCCTGAAAGCGATTTATATTTTTCTTGACGAAAATAGTTTTCATATTTATTATGAAAATGAAAATAAATTTAGAAGGGTGGTCCCTCATGAAACGATACTTTGAGAAGGCGCAAAAATTCGGCAAGTCCTTCATGCTTCCCATTGCGGTACTGCCAGCCGCTGGTCTTTTGTTAGGGATCGGCGGCGCATTATCGAATCCAAATACGATTAGCTCGTATCCGCTTCTGCAAATCACCTGGCTGCAGCAGATTTTTACCGTGATGAGCAGTGCCGGAAGCATTGTGTTCGATAATCTCGCCTTGATCTTCGCCATCGGCGTTGCCGTGGGGATGGCAAGAGCGGATAAAGGAACAGCGGGTCTGGCAGCGGGTCTGTCTTACCTGGTTATGAATGCCTCGATCCATGCGATGTTGATCAATACCGGAAAGCTTGCCGCGGACAACCTGGCAGGAGCGGGCCAGGGTATGGTGCTGGGCATTCAAACCTTACAGACAGGGGTTCTGGGAGGAATCGTTGTCGGCTTGGTCACGGCGTGGCTGCATAACCGGTACAATAAAATAGAGCTTCCCCAGTTTCTTGGCTTTTTCGGCGGTTCCCGGTTTATTCCGATCATTTCGTCCTTTGCGGCCATCTTCATCGGCATTGCCTTATTTTTGGTCTGGCCGACAATCCAAACCGGAATAGCTAGCCTCGGCAGTCTGGTCGACAAAACCGGTTATATCGGGACGCTGTTTTACGGATTTTTCTTGCGCATGCTTGGGCCTCTGGGGTTGCATCATATTTTCTACCTTCCATTTTGGCAAACCGGTTTGGGAGGAACCATGGAAGTAGCGGGCAAAGTATACGAAGGAACGCAGAATATCTTTTTTGCGCAATTGGGCGATCCCGCTACCGGGAAATACTTTATCGGGACATCCAGATTCATGTCAGGCCGTTTTATCACGATGATGTTCGGTTTATTGGGTGCAGCACTGGCCATTTACCATACGGCTAAACCTGAACGTAAAAAAGTGGTTGGCGGATTGATGCTGTCTGCCGCGCTCACTTCATTTTTAACAGGGATTACAGAGCCTTTGGAATTCTCTTTCTTGTTTGTAGCCCCAATCCTGTACGTGATTCATGCCGCATTTGACGGGTTTGCTTTTATGCTGGCGCACATTTTCGAAATTACCATCGGCCAGACGTTCTCCGGCGGATTGATTGACTTTATCCTGTTCGGAATTCTGCAGGGCAATGGGAAAACCAACTGGATCCTGGTGCCGATCATCGGTGTAATATGGTTCCTCCTGTATTATTTCACGTTCCGGATTTTGATCGTTAAACTGAATTTGAAAACGTTAGGGCGTGAAGATAAAGCAGGGGCTGATCCGGAGGCAGCAGCTCCAGGTAACGGCGGTACTTCAACGGCGCCAGGAGAATCCAGATCGGCTGCCATATTGAAGGCGCTTGGCGGTACGGAAAATATTACGGACCTGGATTGCTGCGCTACGCGGCTGCGGGTTTCGGTCATCGATAAGGATAAGGTGCAAAAGGAGGCATTTAAAGCTACAGGAGCTAAAGGTGTTGTATTTGTCGGGAACGGAGTGCAGGTGATTTACGGACCTCAGGTCACGGTAATCAAAAATGAAATTGAAGAATATTTGGAAACGGAGTAATGGTAATGAACGCTTTGGAAAGACTGGGATTAAAAGGCGGTCTCATTGTATCGTGTCAGGCATTGGAGCATGAACCCCTTCACAGTCCGTATATTATGGGCAGAATGGCGGTAGCGGCCAAAGCAGGCGGGGCCATTGGGATTCGGGCCAACACGGCAATAGATATCCAAGAAATTAAAGAGCAGGTTGATCTGCCCGTCATCGGAATTGTAAAAAGAAACTATGGAACCAATCCGGTATTCATCACACCGACGATGCGTGAAATAGACGAATTAGCCGAAGCTCAGGCGGAGATCGTAGCCTTGGATGCAACGCTTCGGCCAAGACCGGACGGTAAGACATTAAAGGAGTTTGTCAGCGAGATCCGCCGTAAATATCCTCGGCTGCTGTTGATGGCAGATATCTCGGCAACCGCTGAAGCGGTGAATGCCGAACAACTTGGTTTTGATTTGATATCTACTACTTTAGTCGGTTATACAGAGGAGACAGCCGAAAGTAAACTGTACGATCATGATTTTGCCATATTAAAAGATATTGTGTCCCATGTGAAGACTCCGGTTG
The DNA here is from genome assembly GCF_023715465.1 of Paenibacillus macerans. Classification (GTDB taxonomy): domain Bacteria; phylum Bacillota; class Bacilli; order Paenibacillales; family Paenibacillaceae; genus Fontibacillus; species Fontibacillus macerans_A. The sequence continues at coordinate 260,666 of NZ_JAMBOE010000003.1, read as the reverse complement.
TGGCGGAAGGAAACATCATGACGCCGGAGATGGCGGCAAGCTGCCTGAAAGCAGGAGTATATTGTGTTGTCGTTGGCGGAGCCATCACCCGTCCGCAGCAGATTACGGAACGCTTTGTATCGGAGATTGCAAAATTACAGCACCGGTCAAAATAATATTTTTGTAAAAGAGCGAGTATCGGTGGCCGGATTTCTACCAATGCTCGCTCGTTTTTATTCCGCTGAATACAACGCCTGCAGTGTTTGCTGCCGTGCTTTCATTAAATTTTCGTCTTCAAGCAAGAGAAGCGACATCACGTCCAAAATATAAATGATGGCGAGCTGGCTGTTGATGAAATTCACGTCTCCGGATCGTCCAATATCCGGCGTGAATAGACAAATATCCGAAACTTCGGAGAGGGGGGTATGGTCAAAGTTGGTGATTCCGATGACTTTGGCGCCTCTTTTTTTGGCCTGACTCAAAGCATGACTTACCTCTGTCGTACGTCCCGAGTTGGACAATCCAATCACAACATCATTTTTCCCGAGAAGGGAGGCGCTCATCGTCATCATATGTGAATCCGTTACAGCATCGGCTACGAGATTCATCCGGCTTAGTCTGTATTTAAATTCCAGGGCGGAGAGGCCGGAACTGCCCAGCCCGTAAACATAGATTCTGCGGGATTTCTTAATCAGCTCAACCACTTCTTCAATTCTTCCGGTATCCAGCATTTCGGCTGTCGCATTTACGATGTCATTGTACAGATTTTGCGTTTTGATAAAAATATCCGTATCATTACGAGGCTTTTGGGCTTCCCGGTTCAGCAGAATTTTGAAATCGACAAAAGTGTCGCAGCCCACTTTCTTGCAAAAACGGGTAATTGTTGACGTTGAAGTATTTGTATACGAGGCCAAATCCTTAATATTGATATTGTTAATGGATTGACGATTGCGTATCACGTAATCAGCAATCTCTTTTTCCTTGGCTGAAAATCGTTGATATTCAAGCTGCAGTATGTCAATGACACTGGACGACATCACAAAAAGCCTCATTTCTATTAGGATGGTATATTATCCATTTTAACAGTAGGTTTCCGTGAAAACAAAACAGAATAAAAGGATTGAAGCATCCGCAAAGATCATTTATAATTTAATTTGTCATACCAATATATAAATTGATCATACAAATATGAGGTGGAGGTGATTGTTTACGGCAAATGTCATATCTATTGGCTTGAAATTTAGGGGTTAGATTTTGGAGGAGGAAATAAAGTGAGAGAAAACAGCAAAAATAAACAGAAAAATGTTCTATTGATCACGGTGGATCAGTGGCCGGGAAGTTTATTGGGCAGTCAAGGCAGGGATGACTTTTTTTCGCCTACACTTGATGAGCTGGCTAAAGTTGGGGTGATTTTTGGTAACGCATACAGTCCGACACCGGTTTGCATTCCGGCCCGGCGGGAGATCATGACGGGAACAAGTTCAAGAACACATGGGGATAGAACGTTTAATGAATTTCTAAAAATGCCGGAGGTTCCTACGCTTCCCGAAGTTTTTAAAAACAACGGCTATCAAACGTATGCCGTCGGAAAATTGCATGTGTATCCGCAAAGAGCGCGGATCGGATTCGATGATGTCATTTTAAATGAAGAAGGGAGAAAGGTTAACTTTCCCCATGAGATGAGGGAGGATGATTACACCAGGTTTATCAACAGAGAGGGATACGCAGGCTTGGATTTTGCCCATGGCATGTCCAACAATAATTATATAACGAGACCATGGCACTTGCCGGAGGAGCTGCACCAGACGAGTTGGACATCCAGGCAAATGTGCGAGCAAATTATCCGCAGGGACCCGACGAAACCCGCTTTTTGGTACTGTGGGTTCACGGCACCGCATCCGCCGGTTGTTCCTCCCCAAGTTTTTATGGATATGTACAATGATGTGGATGTTGAGCGCCCCTATATCGGCGATTGGGCAAAGGATTCGGAAGCCGCCCCGTATCCCGTGAAATATTACAGCAGCCTATACGACATTAAAACGGACAATTTACTGCGCAAAGCCAGAAAGGGGTTCTATGCCTCCTGTACGCATATCGATTATTCGATCAGGTCGATCATAGGGACACTTAGAGATGAGAAAATTCTCGACAACACGATTATTGTCATTACATCCGATCATGGAGAGATGCTGGGCAATCACAACTTATGGGGAAAAAATCTCTTTTATGAAGATGCAACTAAGGTTCCTTTAATCATCGTGCCTGCTGTAGATCGTGGAGACTGGGGATTTAATGTAACCGATGACCGTTTGGTGGAGCTGAAAGATATAATGCCTACATTGCTTGATATGTGCGATCTCCCAATACCGCAAACGGTGGAAGGAATCTCTCTGATGAATAACAAGAATAAGCGAGATTACGTCTACGGAGAACTATGGGAAGATGACCGGGCTACGAGGATGATCCGTACCGAACAATTTAAACTCATTTACTACGCTGTGGGGAATCAATTTCAGTTATTTGATTTGGTCCATGACCCCCAAGAAATGGTCGATCTATCCGGCAACGATGGGTATAAGAACGTAAAAGCAGAACTTACGGATATTCTAATATCCCATTTATATGGCAATGATGTTGAGTGGTTGGAAGACGGGAAACTTATAGGAAAACCAGCCAAATCATTTGCATATAAACCCGTTCAAGACAACTGCGGTATTTTAAGCAACCGCGATTTACTGTTGCAGCGTGGAATTCGATAATAAGCGGGAGGTTTAAAATGAACAAACTTCAAGTCAAAAGAAGCCATATTCGCTGGACGATCATACTCATGTTATTTATCGTTTCATCTCTAAATTACGCTGACCGGGCAGCCATTTCCATCAGTGCTCCATCGATGCAAAATGCGCTCGGTATCAATGCAGTTGCTTTAGGTTATATATTTTCAGCTTTTTCATGGGCCTATGTCGGTGCCCAAATTCCGGGCGGATGGCTGCTTGATCGTTTTGGATCCAAAAAAATCTATTTCCTTAGTATTTTCTTTTGGTCGCTGTTTACTCTTTTTCAAGGATTCGTTGGCTTTCTTGTAGGCGCTGCACTCATAGTGACTCTTTTTGTTTTAAGATTTTTAACAGGGTTGGCGGAGGCGCCGGCCTATCCTGCCAATAGCCGGATCACGGCTTCCTGGTTTCCCACGAAAGAACGGGGAACAGCAGCTTCGATCTTTTCTTCAGCCCAGTATGGAGCAACCGTGATCTTTTCCCCTCTTATGGCATATGTTACACAAACCTATGGATGGGAAAGCAACTTCTTGCTCATGGGTGTACTTGGAATTGTGTTGAGTATGGTTTGGCTGAAGTCGATCTATAGTCCAAAAGATCATCCGCGCATCAACAAGGCGGAGCTGGAATATATCGAGCAAGGGGGAGCCATGGTTGATTTGGATACCAAAGCGACCTTGGAGAACAAAGAATCAAAATGGCCTTATATTAAACAACTGCTAAAAAACCGGATGATGATGGGGATCTTTATCGGGCAATATTGCATTAATGTGATGACTTATTTTTTCCTGACCTGGTTTCCGATTTACTTGGTAAAAGATCGCGGCATGTCCATTCTGAAAGCGGGTTTTGTAGCTTCCTTACCGGCGCTTTGCGGTTTTGCGGCGAGTATATTAAGCGGAATCTTTTCGGATTACTTGCTTAAAAAAGGCTGTTCTTTAACCGTAGCCAGAAAAGTTCCTATCATAGCGGGGATGTTGATGTCCATGACGATCATCGGCTGTAATTATGTGAACTCGGAAGGCCTGGTTATTTTTCTGATGTCTTTAGCGTTTTTTGGCAAAGGTTTTGGCGCGCTTGGCTGGTGTGTGGTTTCTGATGTTGCGCCCAAAGAGGCGCTTGGCATCAGCGGAGGTTTGCTAAATACGTTTGGAAATATTGCCGGTATTATCACGCCGATTGTAATCGGATACATTATTCAAGGAACGGGTTCCTTTAATTTAGCGCTTGTCTATGTAGGCATCCATGCTCTGGCGGCCATTTTATGTTATTTGCTCATCGTAGGCAGAATAGAGAGATTTAAATTGTAGAGGTCTTTGATTGTAAGCGCTTAATAGCCACTCCTATTCCCTCATTAATGGTAAGATGTTATACTTGCATTATTATGAAAATATTATTAATGGGAGAACAACATGGCTGAACAAGCTTCCGGTTCGGAAAAAGTTCCGTTTTCGAAAATCTTATACAATTTTATCTTACAAAAAGATTATAAAAGCGGAGATAAACTTCCCACCGAACGGGAATTGTCGGAACACTTTGGCGTAGGGCGAAGTTCAGTTCGTGAAGCGTTAAGCGGTTTGAAAGCATTAGGAATCATCGAGGTTCGGCAAGGATCAGGCTGTTATGTGAAGGAAATTAATTTGGCTTCGCTTCTGCTTCCGATCCAGGGTCAACTTTACAATAAACGGATCCTTGTTGAAGAGATCATGGAAACAAGAGTGGCGATCGAGTTGGAAATTATCCGGCAGGCCGTAAAAAGGGCCACTCCCATCATGTTGGATAAAATTGAATCTTATTTAACCTCGGTTGAGCAAGATTCCGCCCAACATTTTGCCTTCGAACAATTGTTAGCCGAAATGGCGGGAAACCGTATATTAATCATGATGCAAAGTTTAGTCCATGAGCTTTGGCGCGATATCACAAGCAAGGGCTGGCGGCGCAGAAGCATGGAAATCAGCCATCAAGAGCATATGGATATTTTCCGCAGCATTAAAAACAGAGATTTGCCGGCTGCGCTCACGAAAATGGAAAACCATCTGTTGTGGGGCGTAAAATACTTTGATGAGATGAATGATCCGGCGCAAAGCTAATATTATAAAACGATGGAGAGCCGGATACGCCATAAGGCGCACGTCCGGTTCCAAAGGGCCTGGGTGTCAAACTATCCTCACGGATGGTCGACCCAGGCCTATTCGGTTTTCGAGGTGACTTCATGGATTAGTTCCAGTAGTTGTAGTAAAGCGATTGCCCACCCGAGCGCCCATGCTTCCTATTCCAGCTTTCTTGGCTATTGTTGAATGGAATAGTTGCAAAATGTATAGTTAATTTTCCGCAAATGCTGCTACAGCGTTTGATTAAATGTAAAACCTGCAATTACTCCGTTATCTTTTGAAGAAAAGACAAAAATTCGAGGAAATAAATGTATGAAATGCAATTAAACGAATGATTAGGTAAATGAATATAAAGTTAGTTGTATGATTTACAACAAATGGTCAGAGTAGGGCCGGGGTTTGAAAAAAGTTCAAACTTATTTTATCTGCGGCGGGTCTTTATAATTCTAGTTGAAAGCGCATTCAATAAAAATTGAAGAAAGCGCTGCTCTCAAAAAATGAACGGGGGGAATACGGGTGAGAATTATTTATTTTGATATCGATTCGCTCCGGCCCGACCATATGGGGTGCTACGGATACGAAAGAAATACGACGCCGCATATCGACCGGATCGCGGCGGAGGGGGCCCGTTTTAACGGCTGCTACACCGCATCGTCGCCTTGCGTGCCTTCGCGGGCCAGCTTTATGTCGGGGCGCTTCGGCATCAACCACGGGGCGCTGACCCACTGGGGGCCGGGCTGCGATTTTGATTATCCCGACGGGGACGGCCACAGCCGGACGGTTCCGTTTTTTACGCGTTATTTACGCGAGGCCGGGTACAAGACGGTGACGTTTTCCTCCTTCGGTGACCGTCACCATGCCTGGTGGTACTTCGCCGGTTGGAACGAGGTGCACACCCATTCGCTGAAAGAAGGCAACGAAGACGCGCACGAGGTGAATGAGGCCGTTATCCCCTGGATCAAGGCGCATGCGCACGAGGAGGACTTTTTCCTCCACATCCAGTATTGGGACCCGCATACGATGTACACGTATCCGAAGGAATATGCGGACCAGTGGAAGGATGTCCCGGCCAAAGCGTTCCCCGATGCCGCAACGATCGAAAAACACCAGGCGGACCGGTTTCCACGCTCGGCAGCTCTTCTTCATACGGCAAGCCGTATTCCGGAGACGATGCCCGAGCGGATTCGGGACCGGGAGGATTTCGTTCATCTCATCAACGGCTACGATGGTGGCATCAGCTACATGGACCGCTGTATCGGGGAGATCATGGAGACGCTGCGGGAGATGGGGATCGAGGACGAGGTTTGCTTCGTCATCAGCGCGGATCACGCCGAATCGTTTGGCGAGCATGGCATCTACATGGAGCACTCGAACGCCTCGGAGTCGGTGCACCATATCCCGCTGATCATCAAGGCGCCCGGCGTGACGAAACCCGGCACGATCGCGGACGGGCTCGCCTACAACGTGGACGTGATCGCCACGATCACCGATATGGCCGGTTTGCCGGTGCCGGAAGGCTGGGACGGCAAGTCGTTCCTCCCCGCTTTGAAGGGCGAAGTCTGGCAGGGGCGGGACCATCTGGTGATGGACCACGCCTTGTACGCTTGCCAGCGGGCGGTCAGGGACAAAAAGTGGTACTACATGCGCACCTATCACGAAGGGCTTTACCGCTACGATCCTGTGGCGCTTTACGATATGGAAAACGACCCGTATCAGACGACGAATGTCGCCGGCGAGCATCCGGAGGTCGTCCGGGAGATGGATCATCGCCTGATGAACTGGCTGCATGAGCATATGGGGAAACCGGGCGCAAAGACCGATCCGCTGCAAAAGGTGATCCGGACCGGGCCGTTCAAATATGTCACCGTAAGCCAGTGGATCAAGCGGCTGCGGGACGAAGGTTACCGCGAAGATGCCGAGGCGCTGGCGGCAAAATATTTGCATGAAACGCTGGAGTCGGCTTACGGCTCGGTATAAAGGCATAAACTTCGGCCATACGAGAACAGTATAGAAGGGTTTGTTCGATATGACGACAAAAACAACCAAAATCGAAAGCCAGGCCGTCCGCCAAGCGGGGCCCCCCCGGAAGACCTGGAGCCAAATTCCGGGCGGTGTGATCATCCTGTTGTCCTTCGCCGTCGGGATAGCCTTCTGGGCGCTCATCTCCAGGATTCCGTCGGTTGGGGCGATCGTATCCGACCCGGTTACGATCGTGAAGACCTTTATACAGGAGTTATCCAGCGGCAGGCTGTGGACCAATATTTATGCCAGTCTGTTTCGGGTTCTGGGCGGGTTTGTGCTGGGACTGGCGGCGGCCATCCCCGTCGCTTTCCTGATGGGCTGGTACAAGCCGGTCCGCATGATCGTCGAGCCGTGGATTCAATTTTTCCGCACGATTCCCCCAATCGCGCTGATTCCGCTGGTCATTGTCGTCCAGGGCGTGGGCGAGGGGGCGAAGCTGTCGATCATTTTCGTCGCGACTTTCCTCGTCATGGTGATTTCGATCTTTCAGGGCGTCGTGAGTGTGGATCCGACGCTGATCAAGGCGGCGAAAGTGCTGGGCGCGGGTGACAAAGACATTTTCTTCGAAGTGGTGGTCCCCGCTTCGTTCCCCTATATTCTGGTCGGCGTGCGCTTAGGGTTGGCCAGCGCCTGGACGACGCTGGTTGCGGCGGAACTGACCGGTGCGAACAAGGGAATCGGCAACATGATCATGGAAGCGGGCTTGTATTTCCGCATGGACATTATCATCCTGGGCATTATCATCATCGGGATCATCGGGCTGGCCATGGACAAAGGCGTTTTGTTCCTGGAGAAAAAACTAACGGATTGGCAGGAGTTGAGAAAATCATGAGCGTGATCGCGGAAAAGACACCGAAAATCGAAATCGAAAATCTGTCCAAAGTCTATCAGGGGCGATCCGGCCCTGTCACCGCCCTGCAAAACACGCAGCTTGCGATCGGCCAAAACGAGTTCGTCTGCGTCGTCGGACCCAGCGGCTGCGGCAAAACGACGCTGCTTAACATTATCGCCGGGCTTGAAAACGCAACGACCGGCACCGTAAAGGTGGAGAACCGGATCGTCACCGGTCCGGGCAAGGAACGTGGAGTCGTCTTCCAGCAGTACGCCTTGTTTCCCTGGAAAACCGTGCTGAAAAATGTAGAATTCGGCTTGAAGCTTAGAGGCTTGGGGGCCAAGGAGCGCAGAGAGCGAGCCGAAAAGTATCTGGAACTGGTGGGACTGAAAGACTTTGCCAACGCCTATCCGAAGGAACTGTCGGGGGGTATGAAGCAGCGGGTGGCGATTGCCAGAGCTTATGCCGTGGAGCCCGAAGTGCTGCTGATGGACGAACCGTTTGGCGCCCTGGATGCGCAGACGCGGGCGCAACTGCAGGAGGAACTGCTGAAAACATGGGAGAAGGAAAAGCGGACCATCTTTTTTATCACGCACGACGTGGAAGAGGCGGTGATTCTGGCGCAGCGCGTCATTATTATGAGCGCAAGGCCGGGCCGGATCAAGGAAATGATCGATGTCGACATTCCGTACCCGCGGACCCAGGAAACCAAATTGTCGGACCGCTTCGTAGAGATCAAAAACGAGATTTGGTCGAAGGTTTACAAAGAATATATGGATGTCAAAAAATAAGGGGGATTCACCTATGAAAAAAGTAAGCGTTTTAATGATGGCATCGCTGCTCGGTCTGACACTGATCGCCTCCGCCTGTTCTTCCGGTCAGGCGGGGACAGGAAAGGACACGGAAAGCCAAACGCCGGCAAAATCGGGCGAGACGCCCACGATCAATGTAGCCTATATGCCGGACATGCATGGCGCAACGCCGATCGTGCTGGGCGAAGAGAAAGGCTTCTTCGAAGAAGCGGGAATTAAAGTAAACGCGGTGAAGTTCTTGAGCGGTCCGCCGGAGTTTCAGGCGATGGCATCGGGCGAAATCGACATCGCGTATATCGGCCCCGGAGCGACGTTCCTCGCCGCCCAGGGACAAGGCAAGATTATCGCCGTCGACAGCCTGAATACGGGAGACGCCGTGCTGACCAGAGCCGATTCCGGCATCGAAAGCTGGGCGGATCTAAAAGGTAAAACGGTCGGCGTGCCGAAAGGAACGTCCGGCGAGATGATCTTGAACCTCGGACTTAAGAAGGCCTCGCTTAAGCCCGAAGACGTTAATATCATGAATATGGATGTGGCGGGAGCCGTATCCGCCTTCGTGTCCAAAAAAGTCGACGCGGTCGCGATCTGGTCCCCCTATACGGCCGAGATCGAAAAACAGGTAGGGAAAGAAAACATCAAAGTGCTGGGCAATAATGAGGCGTTTTTCCCGGATTATGTGTTCCCGCAAAGCTGGGTGGTAAGGCCGGCGTTTTTGGAGGAGCATCCCGATTTGGTGAAGAAGTTTTTGAGCGCGTTTTCCAAGGCGAACGATTATCGCATCGCCAACATGGAAGAAACGGTCAAGCTCACCGGCGAATTCACGCAAGTGCCGGAAGATTCGTTAAGCATGCAGATCGACACAACGCAGTGGTTGACGACAGAGGAGATGGCCAAAAATTTCGAGGACAACACGGTGTACACCTGGTTTGAAAACCTTGAGAAATTGTTCGTCGACAACGGCAAAATGACGGAAGTGGTTCCCGCGGACCAATTCGTAAGCAAAGATACTTTCCTGAATACCGTGAAAAAATAAGCTCCGCAATAAAAGGGGACAGGGCGCTTTAGCGGGCGACCCTGTCCCCTTTGTTCACTTGGCGGAAGAACGGAACGGCTCCCATCTCGTTGATTAGATTGACGATTTCCTTCGTCCGGGACTTGTTGAATTTTTTGAGCAAAATATTGATCTGCGATTTGATCGTCGACATTTCGACTTGACGTTCGGCGGCGATTTCGGAGATCTTTTTGTGTTTCAGCAGCAAATCGATGATTTCCATTTCCGTCGGGGTCAACTGGGATAAAATATCGATGGAATTCAGCAGAGATTCCTGGTTATGGCGGATGCGCCTGAATTCGTTTCTGATTTTATAAGCGATTTCTGGCCGGATCGGAGACGAGCCGTTGTAGGCCATGCGAATGCTGTCCAGGATCTCTTGTTCCTCCGTGGTTTTCAGCACATAATCCACCGCCCCGGAATCGAAGGCGCTGAACACCGTTTCATCGTCCTCATGCACGGTCAAAAAAATGATCCGCACGTCCGGATGCGCCTGAATCGTTTTTTTGGCGGCGAGGATGCCGTCGTGCTTGAAATCCATCTCGATGTCCATGAGCACGACATCCGGCTTAAGCTGCTCAACCATATCGCAGGCTGCTTTGCCGCTGAAGGCGTGGCCGACGAGCTGCATGTCTTCCGCGGTGTCCACCATCGAGCGGAAATGCTCGTTCAAAATGTCGAAATCCTCGACGACAAGAACGCGAATGGGCAATGGAATAGGTTGCTTTTGCATACGCAGCTCCCTTTCTTTTTGGCGGGTTTAGTCGGTGATAAAAATCGGCAAAAAAATCTGAAACGTCGTTCCGGCTCCGGGAGCGCTGGTTACGTCGATTTGGCCGAAGTGGCCGCTGACGACCTGCTTGGTGTAGGAGAGGCCCAGCCCCCAATTGCGATTTGTGTTTTTGCTGGTGTAAAAGGGGTCGAAGATTTCCCCAAGCTGCTCCGGATCGATTCCGTTGCCGTTATCGTTTATCCGAATGACCAGCCACTTTTCCTCGGAATAAGCTTCGATTCGTACCTGTCCTTCCTGTTGGCTGCCGATGGCTTCGACGGCATTGACGATGACGTTGTGAAGGGCGTCCGACAGGTGGGCGGCATCCGCCAATATTTTCGGATCGCCGCCCGGCGCCTCGTATTCAACGCGAACCGAATCGGGTATCCCTTTAAGACTGACGATCAGCTCCTCCATGAATGCGCCTGCGGAAACGGGCCGCAGTTGGAGATAATTCGTTTTGAACGACTTGTAAAGCCGGTCCAAACGGTCCAGGGTATGGTGAATGATCGCTTCCGACTGTTCGATCTGCTCCAGCAATTGAAGGTCTACGGCGTCGGACCGCTCTTCCCGGTGCTTGACCGTTTTTTCCATCTTTTTATTCAGCACCTGCAGCGTAAGGAGTTGGTTTTTCAGGGCGTGGGTAAAGATTTTCGTGCCCATGTCCGCGGTTTTGATTTTCCGCTCCAGGCGCAAATCGAGCTTTCCCATGTTTTTCTCGACCCTCGTATACCGCCAGATGGCCAGCAGACTGACGAGCGAAACGCCGCCCGTAAACAGGATGCTGAAATACCATTCGAACAAAGTGAGCGGTGGATTAAAATTCGAAAAATCGGAGTAAAGCACATAATAGGTCCTGATATCCGTCACCTGCAAGGGGCCCATAAAGCCGAGGTAGAAATAAAAACCGTTCAGCGCAAGGAGCCCGAGCAAGATAAAGCTGATCTGTTTTTTGATCCAAGGAATCGTAATGTTTTGATATCTCCACCAAATCAAATAGAAGGCGGCCAGCGCGGACAACACGATCCACCCCCTGGTGCCCCACCCGATGACGAACGTGTACTTTCGCTCGACCGTGTTCAATATCCATTTGTAAACGACGGGGTCGTAGAACACGATGTTGAGGATCGGGAGGAAACTATTCAGGGCAATGTACTTCCATAATTTCTTGAACGGCTTGTTCAAATAGAGCGTTATGCTAAGTCCCAACAAACCGAAAATAAACACGGACCGTCCGATCGTAATCATGCGGCTGATGTCCCCGATTTGCAGGGGGGAGTGCAGCAGCACGTTTCGGATCACTTCATTAAAAAACAATACTCTATTGACCTTGAAATAAAATCCGCCGTACTTGGCCAGAAAAAGGACCAGTCCGGACATGCTCAAAAACCAGCCGAACAGCACGCAAGCCATCCAGTAGGCGGCAGGGCTGCGGGCTTTGGTGACAAACAAGATGAGGGCTGACCCCATTAAAAACAACAGCAGAAGAGTCATAGGGACGGCTCCTTTGGTTGGGTTGCCGGAAGTGCTCCACGCCCGGTAAGCGCTTTCTATAGTATCGGTTTCATTATAAAGGATCGCTCTCCTGCTTGTCATGAGGAAGGATGTGTAAAAGAAACAGGAGCCGAAACCGCGGCTCCTGTTTCTTTTTTTCAAAGGTTAGACGGCGGCGCAGCACGCCTTATGCTTCTTGCCGCTGCCGCAAGGGCAAGGCTCGTTGCGGCCTGGAGCTTTACCGTCAAAATAGCGTTGCAAATTGTGGCTGTACAGCTCCTCGCGCAGTTTTTCGCCCATTTCCTGCATTTGCTCATGGGCATGGGCATAAATCTGCTTGTAGCTTTGGCAGAAGAAATCCGGAGTGGACTCCGTTCCTTCCGCATTCCATTTGCGGTTCCGCGGGCACCCGCCGTAGCATAAACGCTGCCATTCGCAAGACCGGCATTTGTCCGGCAAAGCCGGCTTCATCCGGTGAAAGCGCTCATAGTTCGGATGGGCCAGCATGTCGGCGATGGAGGCGCTGGCCACATTGCCGACGGTCCACTGCTCGTTGATGAAGAAATCGCACGGAAAAGCATCGCCATTTTGCTCAAGCACAAGGCTTGTCGGGCACGCCGCCCGATGGACGCATAGTTCCGCTTCGCGGTTAATGTAAACGCTTAGCATGTTATCGAAGAAGCGTACGGAAACCTGCGGGTCGCCGTCATTGTACCACTCGTCGAACACTTCGCAGAGGAAGTCGCCGTATTCCCCCGGCGTAATTTCGTATACGCCTGGCTGGTTCACTTGCTGGGAACGGAAATCCATGCAGGGGATGAACTGGACGTAGTCAAAGCCGTGCTCCCGGTAAAACGCCATCAGCTCCTTGGCTTTGCCTACGTTTCCTTTATGGATCACCGTCAAAATATTAAAATCGACCTGGTGCTTCCGCAAATGCTCGATGCCGGCCATAACCCGGTCAAAGCTGCCTTTGCCGTTGGAAGTCACCCGGCGGGCGTCATGAATCTCCTTGGGACCGTCGAGGCTCACGCCGATCAGAAAATTATAGGTTTTAAAAAATGAAGCCCAACGGTCATTGATCAGCGTGGCGTTCGTCTGCAGCGAGTTGCTGATGATCGTATGCGGCGGGGCGTGCAGGGCTTGCCGATAAACCACTTCCTCGAAGAACTCCAGCCCGGCCAGCAGCGGTTCTCCGCCCTGCCAGGCAAAGTTGGCGGCGCCTTGGCTGTGCTCCATGTAATCTTTGATGAATTTATCCAAAATAGCGGAATCGATCCGGTTAATCTTCGGTCCCGGCTTGCCGCCGCAGGTACTGTAATAGCAGTAATCGCAAGCCAGATTGCAGTCCTCCGATACGGTTTTCCACATTACGCCGATGTTGGAATGACCGCTGGTCATGCAGCCTCCCGACAAAGCAATCCCCCCCAGTCTATGTTATTTCTATAATTACTTTAAAGATATCATCCAGTCTAAATAATGTCAAAATAATAAAAAGTTCTGAAATAAAGCGCTTTTACAAGATTTATATAGCGGGGAAACTCCTGTTCTTTATTCCAATATGAAATTATCTTTGCTATAGTCAGCTTATGAAGAGATTATAAACTACTCCGGAGGATGCATATGTTCCATGTATTGGTTGCAGAAGATGAAGTCTGGATTCGCAACGGCATCGTGGAGATGATCGAGCGGTTTGGGCTTGAGTTCAAAGTCGTGGCCCAGGCCAGCGACGGGGCGGAGGCCTGGAATTTGATCAATGAGGTGTGGCCGAACGTCGTCATCACCGATATCGTTATGCCGGAGCTCGACGGGTTGTCTCTGCTCGGCAAATGCGATGAATACAAGCTGGGCATCGTTCCGATCGTGATCAGCGGCTACGAGAACTTTGCCTACGCCCGGCAGGCGATCCGGTACGGAGCGACGGAATATTTGCTGAAGCCGGTCGTGGCCGAGGATTTGAAGCAGGCCTTGCTGCGCTCCTTGGAACGGCTGCAGGGTTCCGTCCACCTTTACGAGCCTCTCCATCAGATTCAGGAATTTCTGGGCGTGATGGAAGTGTGGGATCATCAACGTCTGGTTTCTGAAGCCGGCCGGATCCTGGGTTCGATATATAAGGTGAAGACGCCGAATCCAGGAATCCGCAACGGATTGTTCCGCATTTTCTCGGACAAGCTGAACGAGCAGCTAAGAAGCGTTGATCCGCATCATCAAAACCGGGAGCTTGGCGAAACGGCCGACAAACCTGCCGTGCAAGCTCATTTTGCGCATTTGCTGGAGCAGTGGTCGCGCCGCTTGAACGGGGCCTCTTCCGGCCGGAAAAACTTTCTGGGCAAGCGGGTGAGCGAATACGTTCAGCAAAATTACGCCAGGGAGATCACGCTGGGGCAAATCGCAGAGTACACCGATCTAAGTGTTTCCCGGTTTTGCGTGCTGTTCAAGCAGCATTACGGAGATTCTTTTATCAATTATTTAAACAAATACAGAATCGAAAAAGCCAAGCAGCTGCTGCTGGAACCGGATCTGAAAGTTTACGAGGTGGCCGATATGGTCGGGTTCTCCTCCTTGCCGTATTTTAACCGGTTGTTCAAAAGCCTGACGGACGAGTCGCCGGGTGAATACCGCAGGAGCCTGGGCTTATGAACATCAAACTTTCTCCCTTGCGTTCCATCAAGCAAAGAATGATCGCGCTGTTTTTTGGGCTAAGCATTTTGTCGGTAGGCCTGACGGCCGGATTTTCCCACTATTTCTACAGTAAAGCGGTCAAAGAGGAATTCGTGATGATCACGGAAGAAGCCACGGGCCGGCTGAACCATCATCTGGAGTTTTATTTCCAGCAAATGAAAAAATCGACGAATACGCTGCTGAACACCGATCTGGTGCAAAAGTGGCTGAGTGAGGGCTATACTCCCAATGTGGAGGATATCGCCGGAATTGAAAAGGAAATGAACACGTATGTGTCATTCAATTTTCGGGAAATCAACAATATGTTCCTCGTTTCGAATGACCGGCGGGTTCTCCCGCTGAACAACAGTTACATCCCGGAAGATCGGCACATGATGGATGCCTGGTTTAAAGACGTCCGGGAAGTTACGGTATTGCCTACCCATCGCCTGAACGAAAACGGCCCCCTGGTCATGGATATGATCATCCCGATTTACAGCACACAAACAACGGCGATGATCGGCAAGCTGGTGCTGCAGTTTTCCTTGACCGAAATCGACGCTGCCTTCGATAAATCCCGGCTGGGGAAAAGCGGCTATTTCTTCCTGTTGTCGAAGGAGGACATCGTGGTCAATCATCCCGAGAAGGAGTGGGTGGGCAAGGCGCGGAAGGACACGCCGCTTGGCGGACTGAATTTGGAGCTGGAAAACGCCACCGGTGCCCAAACGTGGAACGGCGAAGCCTACTTGGTTTCTGTCTATGAATCGCAGTATACGGGCTGGAATATCGTTTCCGTCGTCCCTTATGCCGAGATGGCCAAAGGGTTGAACTCCGCGGTTTTATCGACGATGATCGCTTTGGCGATTCTTGGGGCTTGCATTCTTTTGATCATCCCCTTTTTGGTGTCACAGTTTGTAGGCCCGATCAAGCATATGAAAACGAGGATGGAACGGGTCGCCAAAGGCAATCTGGAAGTTAGGGCATCGCAAATCTCCGGCATCCATGAATACCAGGTGCTGACCAACAGCTTCAATTATATGGTGGAGCAGCTAAACGATCTGATGCGGGAAATCTCCGAATACAAGGTAAAAGAGGTCGAACTGCAGTTAAGGCAAAGTGTGGCCACGGTCAGAGCACTGCAAAACCAAATCAATCCGCATTTGCTGTACAACACGCTGGATATTATCAAAAGCATCGCCTATTTGGAAGATGTTCCGCTGATCGAGAAAATCGCCCACAACTTGGCGGATGTATACCGTTACGCTTCCAAAGGATCGGATCAGGAAGTGACGCTCCGCGAGGAGCTAAGCGTGTTGATCAAGTATCTGGACATCGTGCACATTCGTTATCCGAAAAAATTCGAAAGCAGTGTCCGGGTGAACGAGAAATTTATGGATTGTCCGATCATCAAGCTTACGATTCAACCGATCGTGGAAAATGCCGTCAAATACGCCGTGGAAGCAAAAGGCGGGAATGCGGCGATGATTGTGAACGCTTACGACGAGGGCCGCGATCTGGTCATCGAAATCGCGGACAACGGCCCGGGAATACCGGAAGCGCGGCTTGCGGAGCTGGAGGATCAATTCCGCGGAAGTTCGTCCGCCGAAGATACATTCAAAGGCGAGTCCATCGGACTGGCGAATGTCCATGCGCGGCTCCGGTTGAAATATGGCGAGCCTTACGGCATTTCCGTACATTCTTTTGCGGGACGCGGCAGTGTGGTCAGCATACGGATTCCTTTACGGAACGGAGAAGGCGATGCGGTCCGAACAGGCTAAAAGTGCGAGTGAAGGGAGGATGAGCATGAAAAGATGGTGCAGGATGCTGTTGTCCGCGTTTTGGCTGGCCGGGCTGCTTGGATGTTCCAGCGCTCCCGGAAACGGACCGGCGGGCGAAACGGCACCCGGCAGCGAGGGGACAGGAGCACCCGTAGAACTGAATTTGATGACTTTCAGCTTCGCGGGAGGAGGCTGGCCGGAGGATCATGCGGTCGTCAGAGAGCTAAATAAGCGGCTGAACATCAAGCTGAACATCGAGTGGATCCCCATGGACGTTTACGGGCAGAAGTTGAACGTACTGGCGGCTTCCAATGATTTTCCCGATGTGTTTTTGGTCGAAGGCCCGGAGTTCAACAAGTGGAAGGACAAAGGCGTCTTTATGGATATCGAACCGGAGCTTGCCAAGTACCCCAATTTCACGAAATATTTGAGCCACGAATACTTGGAGCTCATGAATCCCAAAGGAAAAATGTACGGATTGCCGTTTTATATCACGGACACTCGGGATTCTCTGATCGTCCGGAAGGATTGGCTGGACAAGCTGGGGCTTAAGGCGCCAACCACGGTAGATGAATTTCTCGAAGTCGCCAAGGCGTTTGCTCAGGAGGACCCGGACGGGAACGGCAAGGACGATACTTACGGGTTTTCGTTCAGCATCGTCAACGGCAAATTGACCAATCTGGATGCGATTATAGGCGCTTTCGGGTTGGGGAACGAATGGAGCCAGCAGGATGGACGGCTTGTTCCGCTGCAGGTGCAAACGAAGGAGCTGAAGCCGTTTCTCACCTTTCTAAGAGAGGCCTATTCGTCAGGAGCGCTCGACCCGGAATTCGCCACGAACAAGGTCAAGGATCCGCTGGCCAAATTGGCAGCTGGGAAAGTCGGCATCGCCACCGTCGTCCCCAACGAATTTTATACTCTAACGCTGCCGGCTTTGAAGAAGAACGCTCCCGGGGCCGAGCTCGTCCAATTGATTCCCCCGATGGGACGGGGCGGACTCCAGGCGACGCATACGATCGGGAACACGAGCAAAATCGTTGTGAACGCCCGTATAGAACCCGCCAAGCAGCAAAAAGCGCTGGAGCTGTTGAATTACCTGCTGTCCGACGAAGGTTACGATTTGATCAAAAACGGCGTGGAAGGCATTCACTACCAAAAAACCGCCGCAGGAACGTTCGAAAAGCTGGAGGCGTTTGACAAAGAGCGTCCGCAATTGCTCTCCGTCTGGTTTTTCCGCCGCTATGATCCGGAAGTCCAGATCCGCAAATGGGATGATCCGCAGTACGCCAAAAACGTTTTGAAGTTTTATGAGACCAATGCCAAGTACCGTTGGAAAAATCCGGCGGAGGGCCTGTCCAGCGAGACCTTTGATCAAAAGGGCCTCCGGCTTCTGGGGAGATGGGTGGATACAATGACCAAGGTAGCCATGGGGCAGCTTCCCTTAAGCGCCGTGGACGAAGCGGCCGCGGCCTGGAAGCGGGACGGCGGAGATCAGATCATCCGGGAGATCAATGAAGAATACCGGAAGACCAAGGAATAACATACCCGAGTTGCGGGATATCCCGGCCATGCGCATGTCGCATGGCCTTTTTCTCCTCTGCCGGGTAACGGACAGGAGAGCGCTTATTTGCCCCAAAAAGGCGGCATTTTATTTTTTAACGGACCCAGGGGACTCTATTTGCCCGAAAGTAACCCTAAACGTGCACTGAAATGGTAAATAAGGGCTGTGGTGTCCGTAAGACTGGGAAATACCCGGGAAATGGGGGAATAGAGTCGCTGGTGTCCGTTAGAGTAGCTTCCCTAGCTTAGAGAGGACCGAAGAGGCATGCTTCGGTGCGCACGAACTGAGCAATTGCCGTTTTTGTGTGGAAAAGCAGTTTTCAGACGGCTATTGTTCATTTTTTAAGGGTTTGAATACTGTTTTCGCACCAATTGATTAAACTGCTAAACTGACTCTTTCCATATTGAATAGTAATCAGCCAATATTTAAAATTGTTATCTTTCTTCTCTGTATTCTGTAGCCACGTCTCGAGTTCTTCAAAAATCTTCAAGCTTTCCTCAAGTTTTCTTTTATGCTCTTCGATGTGCATGATGATCGTCTCGGGTGAAGTATAACTGCCAAAAAATACTCTTAACAGCAGCTCATTTTTTTTAAGCATAACCTCATGCTCCATCGGCTGAGACAGCCATTGCGATAATGTCTGCCTGCCTTGATCGGTGATACTGTAAAGTTTTTTATCGGGTTTTCCTTTTTGACGAATGATTTTAACCTCAATATCACGTTGATCGAGCAGCTCAGCCAAAGTAGGGTAGATCTGCCCATAATTCTCATTCCAAAAATAACTCGTGCTCTGTTCCATATGTTGTTTGATATCGTAACCGGTATGGGGCCCCAGAGCCAGTATGCCTAACACGGCAAACTTCGTATTGGTTTTCCCCGGCTGCTTTGCCATTCCATTCTCCCCTTAGCACATCAAACCATGTCATGATTTCTTATAAAATATATTATATCTCATCAAAGGGAATGTCTCATCTTTGTTATGTATATTATTATAATATATATTATTTTAATAATTAGTATTGACAATGGTTTTATGCGGATTTATAGTTTTTTTATCATCACCAAATCAAAGGGAGAGTTCAAATATGACCATTATTAATGTTAATTATCCTGGTGGCCGCATTTCCGTTGAACAGCGTCGTCTTTTGGCGGAAGCCTTAACGGATGCGGTTTTGGTTCCGGAAGTCGGGCAATACTGCCCGCCTGCAAGGGAGGGATTCCAAGTTCATTTCACCGAACGTCCGGCCGATTACATGGCGATCGGAGGGAAATTGTTATCGGATCAGCCAGAACGTGATGCAATTACAATTAATGTTCTGGTTATGGATGGAGACTGGCCGAATGAGGTCCGCAAAGAGGTAATTGAAAATATGCTTGGGAGTCTCGCCAAAATACTTGAGGTGCCAGAACCATCTCCGTCTTGGTGGGTAAGCTTCCAGGTCATCGAAGAGGGAAGTTGGGGTTCTCGTGGGGGCGTGCTCTCCATTTTGAACTTGTTGGATTCAGGGGTTTTCACCGAGGAGAAGAAGAAGGCAATCCGGAATAATATTTTACCGGGAAATTGATTAGCTCTGAGGGGTGTGCAGGCTTGACCACCGGAGTTTATACTTGTCCTCTCTAAGCAACTCGGTTATTAGCCTTCTTATACATTGCGACTGTTCACCGTTACATCGGAGAATGGTCGTTTTCTTTTGTTCCCGCAAAAATCCGGCAACAAACAAAAAGATCGGTTAAGGACTTCGCTTGGGAATGAATGTAGAGTAAGGAAGGGCCAAGGCATGAAGGGGTGATTCGGCAGAATAGAGAACAGGCGGCCGCATGGTAACGAAAGCGCTTTTACGGATAGGAATAAACCGCAACGGGAGGCAGTGACGAATGAAGGAGAAAAATCAGGTTTCATTAAAAGAAAGGATCAGCTACGGGTTGGGGGATACCGCATCCAATCTTGTTTTTACCATCGTAACCACGTATCTTATGTTTTTCTATACCGATGTCTACGGCTTAAATGTGGCCGCTGTGGGCACTTTGTTCCTGGTCGCCAGATTGATCGACGCTTTGGATGGTCCCATATTTGGGGTGCTGATCGACCGCACGAGCACCAAATGGGGGAAATCAAGACCCTATTTCCTCTGGCTGTCCATTCCGTTTGGGGTCGTCGCGATATTAACATTTATGACCCCCGATTTAAGCGCGACGGGGAAAATCGTTTACGCATATGCCACGTACATCGCGTTGGGCATTTTGTATGCGGGCGTCAATATTCCGTTATCGTCGTTGCTGCCGAGCCTTACCAGCAATTCGCAGGAAAGAACCGTCGTCAATACGTATAGAATGGTCGGCGGGCAAACGGGTGCGTTTATCGTCAATGCCGCGGTCTTGCCTTTGGTCGCTTTTTTGGGCGGAGGCAACCAGCAGCAGGGCTTTCTCTACACGATGATTTTGTTTGCTGTGGTCGGCGTCGCGCTCTTTTTCATTACGTTTGCAAATACGAAAGAGCGGGTTCAGTCCAACGGCAATAAGCCGGTTCCTTTTAAACAAGGCGTGAAAGCGCTAAAAGGAAATTGGCCTTGGTGGATTTTGCTTATCGTCAACGTTCTGCTGTTTATCTCTACGATCATGATGAACCAATCGACGATCTATTTCCTCAGATACAACTTGGGCCGTGCGGATTTGGTGCCGGTGTTGAACGGGTTGTCGAGCTTGATGCTCGTCGGGATCATCGCCGTGCCGTTTTTGGCCAAAAAACTCGGTAAGCGCAACACGGTACTCCTAGGGTTCATTCTGGCCGTGGGGGGACAACTGATTATCTTTGCCGGCTCGGAGTTCCTCTCGGTTCCGCTCATGGTAGTCGGAAGATCGTTGGCGAAGGTTGGACTTGGTGTGGTGGCCGGCATTAAATTCGCCATGATTGCCGATACGGTCGATTACGGCGAATGGAAGACGGGCGTACGCGCGCAAGGGTTGCTGATGGCGGCTTCCACCTTTGGTGTCAAATTCGGCATGGGGCTCGGGGGAGCGATTGCCGCCTGGATTATGTCGATGGGGGGATACGTTCCCAACCAGGTGCAGACGTCTTCCGCGCTCTTGGCCCTACAGTTCAATTTCGTGTGGGTGCCGCTGATTTGCTTCGTGCTTTCCATCGTGCTCATGATGTTCTATCGGCTTGATCAACAAGAGGAGACGATGAAAGAGGAGCTTCAGAACAATCGGGTCATTACGGCTTAATCGTTGAAAGGGGAGGCCTGGGCTGAAAAAGAGAGAGACATCTCTTCGGGGTGTCTTCTTCTCTTTTATACCAGTTGGGAAGAAGAAGGGGCATCTAATCTTCGCGGAATACCGTTCTGCTGCACGGCTTGTACCGGGATGCGAAATTTGCTTTCGAAGAGCAACACTCGCTGTCCGGACGCTTTGCATGATTATCCCGTTTGATCAGATAGCAGAGAAATAAACAATGAATGGTTGAAGTTCCGTTCCCGCATTGACCTCCATGTTCACTCGCCCCCGAATCAAGAACTTGCGAACGTGAGTTTGGTTTTTTTATTATACCAAACTCACGTTCCCTTTCCAAACCAAACATTTCACCTGAACCGCCTCGTTTTTTCTTCGCTCTCTTTTTTTCTTTATCTCTTGCCCTAGTCCACACCCCCCAACCCTCAACCCCTGTCCTCTGAGCGAAAGGGATAATCGTGCAAAGGCAGCAGGCAGGGACACCAAGACACGAACCCGATAAACAGCCATCTTAGTTCAAACACTGATTTTGGTTTTGAAGCAGAAAAATAGAGCAACAAACAAAAAAATCGGTTAAGGCGCTGTGACCGGATTGCTTGTAGAGTAGAACATGTACGTATGTTGGGAATTTGGCCATGGAGGCCGTATACAGTGAGTGTTAGCAATCCGTAAATTTCAACTTGGAGGAGATTGCCTTATGAGAGTGTTGTTTTTGGACCTGGATTCGACCAACCCGGAACATTTGGGCTGCTACGGTTATCATCGCAATACGTCGCCCAATATCGATAAAATTGCCGCTGAAGGCGTCCGTTTCACCAATTATTACACCTCGGACGCGCCGTGCGCTCCTTCCCGCACCGCGCTGATGAGCGGGCAGTTCGGGATTCGCAACGGCCTTGTTGGCCACGGCGGCACGGCGGGGGACATGAAGCTGGAAGCCGAGAAGCGGGAGCTGATGGGCCGACTGACCCGGGGCGGGGCCTTCCCGTCCTACTTGCAACTGGTCGGCGGACTTAGCACCACCTTGATCAGCCCTTTCCCGCAGCGCCACTCGACGTTCGCTTTTTATGCCGGCTTTAATGAAATCATGAATACGGGGCATCTCGGCAACGAGTCCGCGGATGACGTCACTCCTGTCGCACTGGACTGGATCGAGCGCAATGCCAAAAAAGACGATTGGTTCCTCTACGTGAATTATTGGGATCCGCATACCCCTTACCGGACGCCGCTGGAATACGGAAACCCGTTCGAAAACGATCCGCTGCCGGAGTGGATGACCGAGGAAGTGCTGGAGCGGCACAAGGAAATGGTTGGTTCGCACAGCGCCCGAGAGCTTAACATTAATTTCAGAACCAAGAGCTACGACAATGCCACTTCCCCCGATTTCCCGCGTCACCCTGGGGAAATTCTCAATATGGACGGCCTGAGAAAAATGGTCGACGGTTACGACTGCGGCATCCGGTATATGGACGACCATTTGGGCAAGCTGTTTGCGGCCCTGGAACAGCAGGGCGTCATGGAAGATCTGATCATCATCATAACCGCCGATCACGGCGAAAATATCGGCCAGCTGGGGATTTACGGCGAGCACGCCACCGCGGATCAGGGAACCTGCCGGATTCCAATGATCATCCGCTGGCCGGGCATGAAGCAGGGTCTCGTCGACGAGCGGCTGCATTACCATCTGGACTTGCTGCCAACGGTGGCTGAACTGCTCGGACACGACCCGATGCCGGATTGGGACGGCACCAGCTATGCGCCGGTTCTTCGTGACGGAGCCGATTGCGGGCGGGATTACCTCGTGGTGTCGCAGTGTGCCCACGTGGTGCAGCGCAGCGTCCGTTTCGGCGATTGGATGTACATTCGCAGCTATCATGATGGGTATCATTTGTTTGATAAGGAGATGCTGTTCAACCTGCAGGAGGATCCGGACGAACAGCGCAATGTCGCCGCTGACAACCGTGACGTATGTATGGAAGCCGTTTATTTGCTGAACCAGTGGCATGACGAAATGATGGTCCGTTCGGGCGACGACCGCGATCCGTTATGGACGGTGATGAAAGAAGGCGGGCCTTTCCATGCCAAAGGTTATTTGCCGGGATACCTGAAGCGGCTGGAGGAAACCGGAAGATCCGAGCAGGCCGCCGAACTGGCGCGCCGGCATCCCCGGGAGTTTCCGCCGAATCCGGCCAGTGAAATCGAGAAGCTGGTTAGAAAGCGGCTTACGGAACAGATGGGCCCGCATTGATTCGTGCGTGATCGTTAGGTATGACACAAACATCATTTTACTCCCAGGGAGCTGAAAAACATGGTGGATTTGAAAGCCAAACCGTTTAATTTATCCGCTGAAGACATTGCTTGGGTAGAGCGGACAATCGCCAACATGACGCTGGACGAGAAGGTTGGGCAGCTGTTTTGTCTGGTCGGTTATTCCGATGAAGAAGAATATTTAAAGCGGCTGGCGGCGGATTACAAGGCCGGGGGCTTGATGTGCCGCCCCATGGCTGCGAGCAGCATCGTAAACACGGTGCAAACGCTGCAGCAGAACGCCAAAGTTCCGCTGCTGATCGCGGCCAACCTGGAGAAGGGCGGTTCCGGCATCGCTGCGGAAGGCACCACCGTCGGATCGGTGATGCAGGTGGCCGCCACCGATGACGATGAAATGGCCTACAAGCTCGGCCTCGTCTGCGGGCGCGAAGGTGCGGCGGTGGGCTGCAACTGGGCGTTTGCACCGATTATCGACATCGATTACAACTTCCGCAACCCGATTACCAATACGCGCACGTTTGGCTCCGATCCGGAGCGGGTCCGCCGCATGGGCATCCAGTATGTCAAAGGCGTGCAGCAAAGCGGTGTCGCGGCTTCGATCAAGCATTTCCCGGGTGATGGAGTGGACGAACGGGACCAGCATCTGGTGGAAAGCATTAATTCTTTGTCGTGTGAAGAATGGGACGCCACTTACGGCGCCGTGTACAAGGCCTGCATCGAGGAAGGCGCGATGACGGTGATGGTTGGCCACATCCTGCAGCCAGCCTACAGCCGCAAGCTGAATCCGGCGCTCAAGGATCATGAGATTTTACCGGCTTCCTTATCCTACGAATTGGTCACGAAGCTGCTGAAAGAACAGCTCGGCTTTAACGGCCTGGTAGTGACGGACGCTTCGACGATGGCGGGAATGATGATTTCGATGCCAAGATCGCAAGCCGTGCCGCAGGCGATCGCCGCGGGCTGCGATATGTTCCTGTTCTGCCGCAGTTTGGAAGAGGATTTCAGCTATATGAAACAGGGGATCGAGGACGGCATCATCACCGAGGAGCGCTTGAATGAAGCGTTGAACCGGATTCTGGGACTGAAAGCGGCCTTGAAGCTGCACCGCAAACAAGCGGAGGGCACGCTCGCGCCCAAGTTGGAGGAAGCGCTCAAGGTGCTGGGCGCGGAGGAACACCGGCAATGGGCGGTCGAGTGCGCGGATAAGGCGGTCACTCTGGTCAAAGAAGAGAACGGGGTGCTGCCGATCCATCCCAATAAATACAAGCGCGTCCTGTTCTATGACATTGAGTCCCAACAGGGAGTGGCGTACAGCGCACGCGTCGGGGCCGCCGAGCTGTTTAAGGAGAAGCTGAAAAACGAAGGATTCGAGGTGACTACGTTCGAGGTGAATCCCGGGTTTGAAGGCATGATGTCGGCGCAAAGCGAGGTGCTCGGCAAGTATGATCTAATCATCTATCTGGCTAATATGGTAACCAAGAGCAACCAAACGGTGGTGCGCATCGAATGGAAGCAGCCGATGGGGGCCAACGTCCCGGCCTTTATGACCACCATTCCGACGCTGTTCATTTCGGTCGAGAATCCGTACCACCTGTTGGATGTGCCGCGGGTGAAAACCTTTATTAACGCCTACAATTCGAATGACAATGTGCTGCAGGCGCTGATCGACAAGCTGATGGGCCGCTCGGAGTTCAAAGGAACGAGCCCGGTTGACGCCTTCTGCGGTTTGTGGGACGCGAGATTGTGAGTGAGCAGATTGCAAGTGAGATGAAGCTGCTGAGGCAGTAAGTTGCTAAAATAGCTGCGTAGATAAAGAAGTTGCAGGAATCAAGAAAGAAAACGGATCAGGAGGAGAGAGCGGCATGAATCGGCGGTACCAAGCGGTGATTTTCGATTTGGACGGGGTGATCGTCTCGACGGACCATTATCACTTTCTGGCGTGGTCTGAGTTGGCCCGGCAAGAGGGGATCGAATTTAACGAGCAAATCAATCACCGGCTGCGCGGCGTCAGCCGCATGGAAAGTTTGGAGATCATCCTGGAAAAAGCAAGCAAGCGTTATACGCCTGTAGAGAAGCTGGAGTTGGCCGAGCGGAAAAACGAGGTTTACCGCAGTCAGTTAGGTGATCTGACCGCTGGTGATATGCTGCCGGGGGTGGCGGAGACCTTGTCCGCCCTCCGCGAGCGGGGATACAAAGTCGCCATCGGTTCGTCCAGCAAAAATACGCCGGTGATCCTGGAGCGGATCGGCTTGTCCGGTTATTTTGACGCGGTGGCGGACGGAAACGGGATCAAGCACAGCAAACCGGACCCGGAGGTGTTCCTGCTGGCGGCCGGCAAGCTCGGTGTTCCGCCCGCAGGCTGCCTTGTCGTTGAAGACGCGGAGGCCGGAGTCGTCGCCGCCAAACGCGGCGGCATGGCGGCAGCGGCCATCGGCGAGGCGCGAAGCTGCCAAGAAGCGGATTATTCGCTGGAGTCGATAGCGGACTTATTGCTGCTGCTGTAATCGGGTCCTGGATTTTCTGACATAATAAACAATCATCAGCAGCAGAGGGAGCACAAAGCCGATGGTAAAATCCCAGTCTACCCAATAGGCTGGGATTCTTTTGATGTAGAAAATAATATCTTTCGATACCAGCTGCGAAAGTCCAAACAAGAGGAAACCAACCGGGAAAATTAAAGAACGGAAATTTTTCAGGTTAAACAGCTGGGCGGTTCCGAGCGTAAAGGCGTAGAAATACAGCGCCGTTTTGAAATAAGTGGTGATGATCCACACGATGGCCATAAGCGCTTCGATTCTTTGCAGGAAGTTGCCGATGTTGATTTTTTGGGCCAAAATATAGGCGGCGTAAAATTGATGCTCGGATAGATATGCTCCCAGGACGGTAATGGACAGAAATAAAATCAGATTCAGGACGGCCGCTCCGATAATCATGGAGAGAAAGATATCTCTGTTGGTAGTCCTGCTCAGCTTGACGTAGGGGTGCACCATCTGAAATACCATCATTTCGCCAAACGGATAACTGATGCCAAACAACACGGAGTGCAGCAATTTGGGCAAAGGCGTATTCATGACCGGAAGCAGATTCTCCAGTTGGACCTGTGGGAGCAGCAGAATCATCAATGAAGCCATAAACAGCACGAACAGCGGCAAGAATATTTCGGCAGCCCTGCCAAGCGTCTCGAGACCAAGGCGGAGGCCGTATACCACCAGAATCAAAGTCATGACACGAAAAACGGCGCCAGGAGTCGCTTCAAAAATTTGCGTACACATGAAATCCTCGATTTCACGAAGGTAGATGGCTGTCGCTATCAGAAAGAAAAACAAATAAAACAGGTTGACTGCGGTTCCGGCCCATTTTCCTAATATTTTGTTAATTTTTTCGATAAGGTTCAGCTGGGGGTAAAAATAATGTACCCTGATCGGAATCGCTATGCCGGCGAGTCCCAGCGGCAGGCTGATTAAACCGGCGATCCAGGCGTCCTGATGCGAGTCGGTCGTCATGGTTAAGGGATAAATCAGCGCCATGTCGCCAACAAACACAAAAAGGGCAAGCACGGCCAGCTGTCTTGAAGATAAGCGCCCTTTTTCCAAGCTCATGTCCCATACCTCCTTCGACCTGTAGAGTTTTTCCGGCTGGGTACCTCATTTCAGCGGCAGTCTGTGCTAGTATGCCGGAAATGAATAGACAGTATGCTCCTGCCCTGGATTTTTTCGGAATAATAATGGCCGATTCGACCAAAATAAGCAAAAAGAACCTGGGTGAACGAGAATGGATAAATCAACAAGCCTTAAAGGTCAATTGCTGTCCAGTCTGCAGGAGAACGAAATCCTGCTGCAACAAACGCTTGGCGGGAGCACGGATCTGGTGAAAAAGAAGCTGATTCTGGGCACAAACACGGAGCTGGCCTTGTTTTATATCGATGGTCTGGTAGATACCGGCATCCTGCACAATTCCATCCTTTACTCGCTGACTGAACGGGGATTCTCCGAAAATGATGACCTGAAAAAGCGGAATGCCGAACAAAAGCTTGGGCTTCTCAAGGATTATATTCTGATGGCTGGAGATATAAAGGAAATCGCCGATTACGACAAGCTGCTGCATGATCTTTTATCGGGATGTATCATCCTGTTGTTGGAAGGAGCAAACAACGCGCTGCGGATCGCGCTTCCCGGCTGGGAGGACCGCAATGTCGGCGAACCCAGCTCACAGGCGGTTGTACGCGGTCCTATGGAGGGGTTTACCGAGAGATTGCGTACCAACACGGCGCTGATCCGGCGGAAAATCAAGGATCGGCATTTATGGCTCGAGACGTTCCAAATCGGTAAGGTAACCCAAACCGATGTGGCCATTATGTATCTGGACAACGTTGTCAACGCGGAAATCGTTAATGAAGTTAAACGGCGTCTGCATAAGATCGACACGGACAGTATTTTGGAAAGCGGCTATATCGAAGAATTCATTCAGGACACGGCCGTTACCCCGTTTCCCACGATCTATAATTCCGATCGTCCCGATACGATCGCGGCGGGGATTTTGGAAGGAAAAGTGGCCATTCTGGTGGACGGAACACCGTTTGTTCTGCTTGTCCCCTCTTTCTTTTTGAATTTCTTCCAATCCGCCGAGGATTATTACCAGCGGGCGGATATCGCCACTTTGCTGAGATTCATCCGGTATTTGGCATTTTTTATCGCGATGTTGGCTCCAGCGCTTTATGTGGCCATTACAACGTATCACCAGGAGATGATTCCGACCACCCTCGTGATCAGCTTGGCTGCACAAAGGGAGACGGTGCCTTTTCCGGCTTTTGTCGAAGCGATGCTCATGGAGGTCATCTATGAAGTTTTACGCGAGGCTGGCGTAAGAATACCGAAGAACATCGGCCAGGCCATCTCCATTGTTGGGACCCTGGTTATCGGACAAGCGGCCGTCGAGGCGGGTTTTATCTCATCCGCCATGGTCATCATCGTGTCCGTTACGGCGATTTCCAGCTTTGTGATTCCGGAGACGGGGATGTCCATCACCGCCCGGATCATTCGTTTTGTCCTGATGGCGCTGGGGGCGTTTATGGGAGTGTTTGGCATTTTGTTCGGCATTTTTATGATCGTGCTGCATTTGGCCGGGCTGCGGTCTTTTGGCATGCCTTATATGAGTCCGCTTGGACCTTATATTCAAAGCGATTTGAAGGATTCCGTTTTCCGTTTTCCTTGGCCGAAGTTAACAACGAGACCCAAGCAAACTAGGCAAGGCGACTTAAAGCGGCAAGGAAAAACCGGGCGGGAGGAGCCGTAAACCATGGTGCGAACGCTGAAATCAACCCTGTGCGGGTTCCTGCTGATCATGCTGCTGCCTGCTTTGCTTAGCGGGTGTTGGGAAAGGAAAGAACTCAATGAGCTGGCTTTTGTCCTGGGGTACGGATTGGATAAGGAAGGAGACCAATTTAAAGTATCGATGCAGGTGGTTATTCCTTCGGAGATCGCCACATCCACCACCGCAAAGGGAGGCGGAATGCCGGTCACCGTTTACGATTTTAAAGTTAAGACTATTTACGAAGCGTTGCATGAGTTCACTTTAGCGAGCTCCAGGTCAAGTTACTTGGGGCATATCCGCGTATTGGTGCTTGGCGAGGAGTTGGCCCGGGACGGCATCGGCAAGGTCCTGGATGTCATTATAAGAAGCCGCGAGCCGCGGTCGGATTTCTATATCATGGTAGCGCGTGATGCCCAGGCTTCCGAAGTACTGCAGTTTTTGACGCCGCTGGACAAATTGCCGGCCAACCGGCTGTATTATTCCTTGCAGAAATCGTCCAAGGCAACCGCCAGAACCACGCCCGTTACCATTGACAAACTGGTTAACCGTTTGGTGGCCGAGGGGAGAAACGTGGCGCTGTCGGGCATCGAGATTGTTGGCGACCGTTCCGTGGACGGGGGGGCGAAAAACCTGGAAAGCACGAGGCCCAAAGCAAGCTTGCTGCTTCGCGGCCTTGGCGTGTTTAGAAAGGACAAGCTGCTCGGATGGCTCAATGAAATGGAAACGATAGGTTACAACTATATCATGGGTGAAGTCAGCGGGAGTGCCGGTCCGGTCATGGGGGAGGACGGAAAACCTATCGTGATGGAGGTGCTCCGCAGCTCAACCAAACGCAAGGTCAAAATCATCGGCGGGGAGCCGCACATTTATATAACCGTTCGCGCTACAGTCAATGTTGAGAGCACACAGAGCACGGATCGGCTGGATGACGACCGGATGATCAGAGAATTGGAGAAAAAGTCGGAAGAACGGATCATTTACCTCATGGAAAATGCGGCCGATCATATTATAGAGAAATACAATTCCGATATTTTGGGATTTGGCCAACTGATTTACCAGTCCCATCCGAAGGTGTGGGAGAAGCTGAAGGAAGAACGGGAAACTTATCTGAAAACGCTGCCCGTTCATTATCAAGCTTCCGTACATATCAACCGGATTGGCACCATCGATAAATCATTTCAGGATGACATAAAGGGGTGAGGCCAAATGAAGGACTTTCTGGCGGTGCTGCTGGTTGCCGCATGCTGTATAGCGATTGACTTGCCTTCCTTGGTCCGCTCCCGCCGATTCGGCCAGCTTGCCGTCTTCATCCTGCTCTGGATAGCCGGCATTTCGGCAACACTATGCACTGTATTCAAGGTGCAGGTCCCCAGCCCGCTTTATTTCATCATTTGGTTGTATACCCCCGTCAATGATCTGTTTCAGCGTATGTTAGGATGAAAGTCTTTCACGAGCTAGTTTCCTTCCCACTCCTGCAGCATCATCACGGCCGCCCCGGTGGCCACAGCCTCCTCAAGCAGCAGCCCCTGAGTGAACACCGGGCTGTACTCGGGATAGTGGTAGGTGTTTTTCTTGGCGATCTCCAGCGCGGTATCAAACACGAGCGGATGCGCGCCAACGAGCGGACCGCCCAATATGACGTATTCGGGATGCAGCGCATTGATCAGGTTGGCGAGTCCAATCCCCAGATAAGCGGCCGTTTCCATAAACTGCTCTTTAACCAGCGGATCTTCTTGCGCCAGGGCGTCAACCAGTGTGGCAAAGTTGACCTGGTCCGGCGAAATGCCGGAGAGCAGGCTGCCGCGTCCGATTTTTAGCTGGGTGCGCACCCGTTCTTCAAGGGCCGGCACCGACACGAAAGCTTCCAATGCCCCGTAATTGCCTTTTTCCCGCAGCCTTGGCCCGTTAGCCTGGATAATCATCTGGCCGATCGCCCCTTCGGTATCCACGGCTCCGCGCAGTATCTGGCCGTCGGACATCGCGGCCGACCGGATGTTAACGCCGGAGTGAACGTAAAGGGCATGCTGAATGTTTTCGGTCCGCAGCGCCCAATGCTCGCCGATTAACGCGGTGTTAGCTCCGTTATCGAGTTTTGCCGGAAATTCCAGGCGCTCCGCAAGCATTTCGCAAATCGGTACATTGCTCCAGGAGGGGGCGGGGAAAAATTCCGGTTCAAGGATGATTCCTTTTCGCTGATCCAGCGGGCCGACCGCTCCGATCCCCATGCCCAAGACATCGCCGGACGAGATGCCGTGTTGGGCCAGAAATTCGCGGGCGCTGGCCGCAACGTGATCGACAAACAACTCGGGCGTCATCTGTTCGTCCATTTTCCAACGGGTCAGGGACAAGGTGTTGATATGCATATCGTATAGTCCCAGCGTGGAATAAAGGCGGGAAATTTCCAAGCCGAACAGGTAGCGGTACGTCGGATTGGTTTGAAACAAAATCGGCTTTCTTCCGCCGGTGGAGTGGCCAAGTCCGGAGACGATGATCAGCCCTTGGGAGGTCATCTCCTCAAGCAAGCGCGTCATGCTGCTGCTGGTGAGCGAAAAATCGTTCAACAAATCGGCCTTGGAGACGGTCCCGAGATAGGAAATTCGATCATATACCTGTTTTTTTATCGAAGGATTGGAATGAGTAATCATAATATACGGTTCTCCATTTCCAAGTTAATTAGTCGGGATATCACAAGTATAACGGCAACTTTGTGTTATTTCCAGTTAATTTCATCAGAATAATCAACATAATTTCTTTTTGAAATTATGTTGGGCGAAAAACGCCGTTCGGAAGCCTTTGGAAAAAGCGTATTTTGATCTTTTTTATAAAATTATCATAACTTTAATCCAAAATGAAATTAATGTGTTATAATGCTTGTAGCTTCTAGTAAAACATGATGAGACAGAAAAGGGTGAGTTCGGATGAACCACACGCTAACCCAGCGCATGAACACTTTATGGCAAATCTTCTGCGTATTCTTAAAAATAGGGCCTTCCACGTTTGGGGGAGGCTACGCGATGATCGCGACGATCGAAGAGGAGATCGTTCATAGAAAAGGGTGGATGAACCAAGAAGAAATGGGGGACATGGTGTCCATTTCAGGATCAGCCCCCGGCGGCGTGGCCGTCAATTCCGCGGCTTTCATCGGCTATCGGCTGGGTGGAATCCCCGGGGCCGTGACGGCCGTAACCGCGATTACGCTGCCTACGTTTATTATCGTTTTTCTCTTGAGCATACTAAACTACATTTTCAAAGATAACGCAAAAGTGGCAGCCGCATTAAAAGGCATTCACGCCGCGGTCGTTTCCTTGATCATCGTAGCCGCCTTCAAGATGTGGAAATCCTCCGTTCTGGATGCGGCCACGCTGGTGATCGCGGGAATCGCGGTTGCGCTCCTCCTATTTACCGGCATTCATTCGTTTTATCTTATTTTGGGAGGGCCGATCGCCGGGATCGCGGTTGTGTTGCTTAAGCGAAAATGCGGGATGTCCGTGCGGACGGAAAAGGCGCGGAACGAGGAAAAACAGGAGCTTCATTTCCCGGAATACTACATCTAAAGGGTGATCATCGATGCTTTGGCAGCTGTTTTTGATCTTTATCAAGGTAGGGCTCATTTCCTTTGGCGGCGGCTACGCGGTCATGACGCTGATCCAGCGGGAGGTGGCCGCCATGGGATGGGTGGATGCCGGGGAATTTCAGGAGATCGTTGCTTTGGCGGGGATGGCCCCGGGTTCTATCGCTACGAATGCCGCCACGCTGATCGGATATTCGCAGGCGGGCATTTTGGGAGCGATTGTGGCCACGGTTGGCATCATTTTGCCATCGCTTATTATCGTCATCCTGCTTACGGCCTCCTTCCTGAAACTGCAGAGCAACGATTGGGTCAAATCATCGTTTTATGGCTTGCGTCCGATCGTTACTGGCCTAATTATTTACGCCGCCATCAACTTCGGACTCAGCGGGCGGAGCGAACCATTGCTGAGCTGGTCCATGGCCGGAACGCTGCTGCTCATTACCGGAAGTCTTGCCTTGGTGACCAAATACAAAGTTCATCCCTTTGCGGTTATTTTGCTGTCCGCCGTCGCGGGAATCGTGCTGTTTTAAAACAGGGGCCTCCTAATTAGCTGATTAGGAAGCCCCTGTTGTTTACTTACCTGAGAAACTGGTTGCCTATCGAAAAATATAAGGACAAAAAATGTCGCTATTCCGGTGATATCCATCAATTCGAGGGAAATAGAAGAAATTTATGTCGCTATTTTCCCCTGTCGCAAGGAAATGCCAGCGTTCTGAACCTCTCACAGGAAAATAAGTACATAAAATGCCGCTAATGGGATGAACAGACTTGGCTCCGGATAATAAGCACATAAAGTTCCGCTATTTTTAAGGCCGACGCTCGGTTCGCTCCAGGTAGCCGGCTGTCAAGCGCCGATTTCCAGGTTGAAAGTCTGTTGTTTCATCAAAATGTTCTCCCCCACCACTTGAAATTTGGAAACATGACCCGGGCGTTCAGGATGAATCCTCTTCCCAAAACAGCTCGTCAAGCGTGCGGGACAACGCCTTGCAGATGGCGATGCACAAGCTGAGGGTGGGATTGTATTTGCCTAGTTCGATCAAGCCGATCGTTTGCCGCGACACGCCTACGATCTTGGCCAGCTCTTCCTGGGATAAGTCTTTTTCGACCCGGGCCATCTTTAATCGGATATTTTTCATGCAAAATCACCTGTCTCCCTTCCCTTGGCCGCCGGGTTACTCTTGGTCACTTTGCGATGCTTTGCGGCTCAGCTTGTTGGCCATAAAATGCATCAGCGTCAAACCTCCGGCAAAAAGCGGAATATACAGCCCGATCGAAACCAAAAATACCAACACAAAGTACTTTAGGTAAGTGTTCTCATCGCCGTACAGGACAGCGCTGCGGATGCCAATCAGCAGGGCCAGCACAAGTCCGATGGCGAGCCCCGTAAATAAGGTGCGTTTACCGTAGGAACGTTTGCCGCTTTGTTCATAAACCTCGACCTCATCCGAATAAATGCCGAGCGCGATGCTGCGGACGCCGTAATACAAGCTGCTTGCCAGCAGGATGATGACTTCGAGCAGCATGGATTGTTCACCGCGGTAGGCAAAGGTCTTCCAAAGGACGGAGACGCTGCAAATGATCGCGATCAGCACGTAAATTTCCTTATAAATCCGGTTTTTTAACTGCTCAATGCGCTCATCGCGCACCGTTCCTTTTTTGTCGAACCATTTCATCGTGATGTCTCCTTTCAGATTTGCTTAGTCACAGTATAAAACATATATCGGACATTTTGCAATATATATATGTCATTTCGCTAATGAAAATACCGTCCGGCAGATGCGGCATTCATCGTGTTTTTTCCGTTTCATTCGGAAAAAACGCAAATTGAATGCGCTGTCATTGGTAATATAATTGAACTATAACAACAAAAGCTTATGCTTCCGAGGCGAGTTTTGTACGAAGTCGATTCAGGAAGTAACGCTCACAAAACTAAGCCTATGCTTCCGAAGCGAGTTTTGTACGAAGTCGTTTCAGGAAGTAACGCTCACAAAACTTTAAGGAGGGTCTGCAATGTTCGACAGAATGTTGGAACGGATTGAGGGAATCATGGCACCGGTTGCGGACTGGGCGTCAAACAACCGCTATTTGCGTTCGATCATGACGGCCATTTTATCCACGCTTACACTTACGATCGTCGGAGCGATCGCCGTGATCATCGGCAAACCTCCCATCCCGCAAGTCATTTTGGAATCATCCGGGTTCATTCCGTCCCTGCTCCAGGGCTGGGCGGCGTGGGGCGAACAAAATGCCTGGCTTCGCGGCATCAACGATATTTCCACGGGCATCATTGGCATCGCTTTCACGTTGGCTTTTACTTTTAACCTGGCGCGGCACTACAAATTAAATGAAACCGGAGCCGTCATCAACAGCGCGATGATATATTTCATGCTCGTCGGCCAGCCGCAAACGGTCATGGTTAACGATGCGCCCACGCTTCAGGTGGCGATGTCGGCGTTTGGCTCATCCGGTATCTTTTCGGGAATTGTGATCACGATCATTACCGTCGAGCTGATCCGTTTCTTCCAAACGAAAAAGATCGGGTTCCGCTTTCCCGATTCTGTCCCGAATTACGTGCAAACGTCGTTTAATGCCATTCTTCCCGGCATTGCGGCGGTCATTGTCTTCGTCGGGTTGGACAAGCTTTTGCTCGCCTTGACGGGCGCTCATTTGTCGCAGCTGATCACCAACTTGTTCGGGCCGCTTGTGCATAACTTTGACAACGTCTACATGGTCGGGTTTTTCATGGTGCTGATCAATTTGTTCTGGTTTCTGGGCATTCATGGCGGAAGCATTGTCATGCCGATCATTTTGCCGATCGAAATCCAAAATATCGTTTCCAACCTGAACAATTATTCTGCGGGCCTGCCATATGACAAGGTGTTTACGACGCCCGTTCATTTCGGCTTTATCGCCATCGGCGGCGCCGGGGTGTTTGCATTGGCCCTGCTGAATACCCGCAGTAAGTCCAAAGGGCTTCGCCAGGTCGGGAAGATCGGCATTTTGCCGGCCATATTCAACATCAGTGAACCGACGATGTTCGGTACGCCGATTCCGCTAAATACCAGACTGTTGATTCCGTTCCTGCTGGTGCCTGCGGTCAATACGGTGATTACTTATGCGGCTTTTCACTGGTTCGATATGCTTAACGCACCGATCCTGAACGTGCCGGCGCAAACGCCGGTGATCCTGATCGCCATGGCCGCGTCGGCTTCGGTGAAGGCCGGTCTGGTGGCGCTCTTCATCATTGTGGTGGATGTGATCATCTATTATCCGTTTTACAAACGCCTCGAGAGCAAAATGGTGGCCGAGGAACAGGAAGAGGAACGTCTGGCCGCGACAGGGGAATGAACGCCAAGCTACATCTTAAATCTGAATAAAGGATGAATGGGAATGGAGACTAATCATGAAATCAATTTGGAACAAATTTGCATGGAAATGATCTCATCAAGCGGGGCGGCCCGGGGGCTTCTCCTGGAAGCGATGGACTATGTCAAGCCGAAAAATGAAGAGAAAATACGGGAACTGTTCGAGGAGGCAAACTCCTTGCTGCGCCAGGCGCATCGCAGTCAAACCTCGCTGATGACCGGCGAGTCCAACGGCCAAAAGGTCGAGATGTCCGTATTGGTGGTTCATGCCCAAGACCATTTGATGACAACCCTGACGATTCGCGATTTGGTTGAAAAATTAACGGAGGTGCTTTAAATGAATATTTTATTGGTTTGTGCAGGCGGAATTTCCACCAGTATTTTGGAGAAAAGCATACGCGACGCCTTTGGCCCCGAGCGGGCGGACTGGAAGGTAGAAGCGCATCCGGTGGATCAATTGGAAGCTTTAATCGACGATTTCGACGTTGTGCTGCTCGGCCCGCAGATTCGCCATAAGCTGCGCTCGGTGGAAAAAACATGCACGGCCAAAGGCAAGCCGTGCGAAGTGATCGACAGCCGCGACTACGCCCTGTCCAAAGGGGATAAGGTGCTTAAGCGGGCGATGGAACTGGTGCAAGCCTAACTTTTAGAGGTTGTTCAAAAAGTCGTCTTCCTATGACGAAGTAGTCCTAGAAACCCGGCTTTTTGAACTCGCATTTCTTTAACACGCAATTTTATAGAGCAAAGGAGGGACTACCTATGCCGAAGAAACCGAATATTGTCATGGTCGTCGCCGACCAATGGAGAGCCGATTCCATCGGCTACACCGGCTGCGCAGCGGCCGTCACGCCCAACCTGGACGAGCTGGCCAAGGAAGGGGTCAGCTTTTCCAACGCGTATTGCCAGCTCCCGGTCTGCGTGCCGAGCCGCTGCTCGTTTCTGTCCGGGTGGTATCCGCATACGCGGGGCTTTCGTACGATGCATCATTTAATGGGACCGGAAGAGGCCAATATTTTGCGGACGCTGAAACAAGACGGTTATCATGTGTACTGGGGCGGAAGGAACGATTTCCTGCGGGCCGATGCGGATGTGAGCGACTACTGTTCGACCAGGGACGACCGGTACAGAGCTTTTTTTCAGCAAATGAGAGTACGGAAAGCGCAGCAGCAAGCAGCGGCGGCCGAGCCGGGGCCCAGCCCCAAGGAATACGATTATTCCCACTTCCGCGGGGTGATTGAGGACGACAAGCGGATCGACCGGGAGCAAATTGAACATGCGATTGAATTTGTGGAGGATTATGAGCAGGAGGAGCCGTTTTGCCTTTATCTGGCGCTGGCGCTGCCGCATCCCCCGTACGCCGTAACCCGGGAGTGGTACGACCGGATCGACGGGGAGAAGGTACCGGCCCCCGTTCGCCTCACCGAAGAAGAGTGGGCCAAGAAACCGGCGATTTTGCGGGGCATCCGCCGCAATCAGAAGCTGTACGAATGGTCCGACGAGCGTTTGCAGGAAATGAAGCGGGTATACTATGCGATGGGCACGGAGCTGGACGCCTATATCGGACGGCTGCTGGAGGCGCTTAAGGCAAAAGGCGTTTATGACGACACGCTTGTCGTTTTTTTCAGCGATCACGGCGATTATACGGGCGATTACGAAATTGCCGAGAAAAACCAAAATACGTTTGAGGATATGCTGACCCGGGTCCCACTCATCATCAAGCCGCCGGCAAGCATCGAAGTTAAGCCGCGCACTACCTCCGCGCTGACCGAACTGATCGACATCCAGGCTACCTTGCTGGATTTGCTGGAAATTAAGCCGGACTATACCCATTTCGGCAAATCGTTGCGCCGGGTGCTGGAAGGGGAGGATGAGCTGCGGGACGTCGTGTTTGCCGAAGGCGGACGCCTGGAGGGGGAAAACCATTGCATGGACGCCGGGCACACGCCAAGCAATGAATATTGGGCCAGGACGGTAGAGCAGGAGCAGCTGCCCCAGCATACCAAGGCGATGATGATTCGCGATCAGAGATATAAATACGTCTACCGGCATTACGAGCAAGACGAGTTTTACGATATGGAGCAGGACCCTTATGAACGGAACAACTTGATCGATGACCCGGCATACGCGCCGCTGGTCGCCAAGTTTAAAGAACGGATGCTTAAGTGTTTTTTCGAAACGGGGGATGTCGTTCCGCACCGGTATGACCAGAGGACATAAATGATCGACACGTTAGGATGATCCAGGTGAACTTAACCGAAAAAGAAACGAACCTCTTAAAGCTGTTTCTGGATAACGAGCAGCCGCTGGCGCTCAAACAATTGATGCTCAGCTTAGACGTCAGCGATAAAACGCTGCGCAGCATGGTCCGGAAAATCAACGTATCCCTGCGGCAGTTTGCGGCGGAAATCACATTAATACGCGGCAGAGGATACGTGCTTGAAGGCGGAGACAAGCCGGCGATCAAGCGGGCTGCCGAGGAGGCGGGGGCTTCGGAGCAGGCGCTGGCGGTGCAGGTGTTCCGCTTGATGATCGATCTGCCGGGTTATGTGACGATGGAGAACATCAGCGAGCGTTTCTATATCAGCAAAAGCAAGCTGAACGGCGTACTCGGCAAAATGAAGGAGCAGATGAAGCCGTTTGGCCTTACACTTAAGGCCAAGCCGCACCACGGGATGAAAATCGCCGGGGAGGAGTTGGGCAAAAGGCTGGCGATCGCTTCGCTGCTGCATGAGGAGCAGTATCTGCGGCCGGGTGAATTTCAAGCCGTCGAACGCATCGTAGTGGGTGAATTTCAAGCCCGCAGTATCCGGTGTTCGGACATCATGCTGGAAAATTTGATCTATCATATCAAAATCATGCTCAGACGCTGCGCTATCGGCCATGTCATCCAGCTGGAGAGGAGCGGCGGGTATGAGGACAGCCCCGATTTTCACCTGACGGACGCCATTCTCGGCGGTTTGGAGCGGGAGCTGAAGCTAACGCTTCCGGCCTCCGAGAAAACGTACCTGTACTCGTATCTGATCGGCCAGATCAGTTCGATCAAACAGGACGCGCTAAAGGACACCCGGGTGAAAATCGAGATGATCATCGACGCGTTTCTGCAAAAGATCGAGCAAGTTTATGATGTGTCGTTATGGGATGACAGCCGGCTGCGCAGCGGGCTGGTGTTCCATTTGGAGCCTTTGATCGGCCGTCTGCACAACGACGTGCATTTGAAAAATCCGATTCTGCGGGAGATCAAGCAGCAGTTTCCCTTTGCTTTTAACCTGGCTGTGCTGCTGGCCGAAGAAATTCAGCGGATTTACCAGAAAAAGCTGATCGACGACGATATCGCTTACCTGACAATGCATATCGGTCTGGCGCTCGAACGGGATGTTCAGAGGGGCAAAATCCACTTTGACCGGATCGCCATCGTCTGCACGACGGGCCAGGGAACGGCGGAGCTGCTTAAGTTTAAAATCGAGCATACGTTTCCGAACGCCCATTTCGTCAAGACGTTTTCACTGTTCAACAAAGAGGAAGTGGTGAAATTTGCCCCTGATATCGTCTTTTCCACCGTGCCGGTAGAGATCGGCGGTATTCCGGTGGAGATTATCAGCCCCTTTTTTACCGATGAAGATAAAGCGAAGCTTACGGTTTACCAGAAGCGGAAGGAAAAAGAGCGGCTGATTGGGCGGTATTTTTCCGAGGACTTGTTTTATGGGGCTTTATCCGCCGGGACGAAGCAGGAGGCGATCCAAAAAATGTGCGCCCGCATCGCCGAAACCGGCATTACCCCGCCCGATTTCGAGGAACTGTGCCTGATCCGCGAAAATTTGGGCAGCACCGCTTTCGGCAATTTGATTGCGCTCGTTCATCCGATCGAGCTGTGCTCGGCGGTCACCAAAGTTGGCGTGGGCATCCTGAAGAAACAAATCGACTGGGAGGGCGTCCCGGTGAAAGTCGTGTTCGTGATCGCCCAGGCCAAAAGCAGCGAGGCGCGGGATTTGCTGCTGCTGATCCAGGAAATCGTCCACGATTCGTCCCTGATGATCCGCCTTTGCGAGGCCGAAACGTTTGGGGAGTTCAAGCGGATTTTGCTTAAGGATGCGGGGCGGTAAGGTTAAAGGACATATGGGGTGCCGGCGTATTAAATTAAGGTAGCATCATGGGACGAAATTCCGCTGTACGTACGTAATGCCGGGGCAAATTTATAGTGGATGGGCATAGATAGTGATACGCCATGCGGGTGAGTCCGGGCGAGATTTCCCGTTCCCGGCCTTAAGTGTATCCGGAAATCTAACGGTTGTACCAGCTGCTATTTTGCCAAAAAAGGCTCTTTGTAAATTCTAACGGTTGTGAACGATGTTATTTGCCTTAATCCTAGCACAAATAGCCGAGTTTTAACGAAATAAGCGTCATGGCAACCGTTACAATTTGAAATCGGCGTTATTGGAGCAAATAGCCGCTGTGGCAACCGTTAGAATAAATACGCAACATCAAAACAGAAGCCCGCCGATCAGTCGGCGGTGCTTTTTTGTGTTGCGCAGAGAGAACTTGTTAAAACCAAGCTACCTAAGAACCTCCAGCAAAAATAAGTACAAAATATGCCGTTATCCCGGCGGTATCCATCCATTTGAGAGAAATAGAGGAAATTTATGCCGCTATTTTCCCGCGCCGTAAGGAAATGTCCCTGTTCAGGGCCATTCATAGGAATATAAGTACATAAAATGCCGCTAATGGGGATGAACATGCCTGGCTTCGGATCATAAGTACATTAATTGCCGCTATTTGCGAGGACGGAAGCATTTTGAAGACGTGGCAGTTGGCAGGCCGTCAACGCTTTGCTTTTGTAGGGTCACTTGCCCGAGGCGGCGGTTCCTAGCCGGCGGTGCCGGTATTGTTTCGGCGTTACGCCGGCGTATTTTTTGAACACTTTGGTAAAATAGCTCTGGTCGTGAAACAGCAGCCGGGCAGAGATGTCGGAGAGGGAGTAGTCGGACAAGGACAGCAGTTGTTTCGCTTCCTCCACCCGCTGCCGTTGAATATATTCAGTCAAGCTGATGCCCGTTTCCCGCCGGAACAGCCGGGAGAGGTGGACGGTACTGACGCCGGAAATCTTCGCCAACACCGGCAGGGAAAGCTCCTCGTACAAATGGTCGAAAATGTAGCGCTGGCAAACCGCAATCGGCCGGGATACACGCTGATCCAGGCCGCGCTTTACCCCGTCGGCGAAGTCGCCCAAGGCGGCCTGCAGCGCGCTTTCCACTTTGCTGACCTCCCCAAGCTCCTCGATATGCTGAATGTGCATATCACTCAAAGTGTAAGCTTCCTCCGGAAACATGCCGCCTTCCATAGCCGCCCGCGTCGCCAGCGTGATGACGGTGATGGCGATGTTTTTTTGGTGCCGCAGCGGGCTGCGCCGGGACAAAATGCCCACCCCCTGGTCCGCGAGGGTAGTGAAGGCTCGCAACAGCTCTTTTTTGTTCCCGTGTTGGATGTGTTTCAGAAACAGCCTTTCGGTGTCCGGCGAATGGTGATAAACGCCCGCTTCCCGGGTGCCGGAAAGACGGAGAGAAGCCAGGACGGCCGGTTTCATGGCGGACCGCTCATCAACGGGTTCGGACGCATCGATCAAATCGTCTGGATCCAGGGACTGCCCGGTAAGCCATTCATGGACGAGCAGGCCCGCATACAGCAGCCGGCTCTTGTCGATCACGGGCAGGTTCCGGTAATAAGCGATCCAGCCGGGACGCTGCCGCTGCGGGACCTTGAGGTCCTGCAGCAGACCGGTCAGCAGTTCCTCCGGCCAAGCCGCCGAAACCACCGGACCGACTAAGATCCACCCACAGGCAAACTCCGCTTCTTCTCCAGTGGAGACGAGGAGGAAGTTTTCCAGGAAAGGGGTGGAATGCAGCATGGGAATGGCGGCGGGGGAGCGTTCGCCGATCCAGCCTTCGACCTGCTCCTGCAGGCTGCTGTATCTTGGGTTTACCGGGAACGAGTCCGGGCGGCAGCTTTGGATCAGGCCCGCTTGATCCATGCGGATGAGGGGCAGCAAAGTTGCTTCGTAAAGCAAGCGGCAGAAGCGGTCCAAACGATCTTCGTGATCCGGCCGTCTGGTCATAATCGTCCTCCTAGTAGGTTAAATAAATACTATAATTGCAAAAATTATACCATAATGAACGAATGAATGTCCTTTAGAATAAAAGCAATGCGTAGTGAAGGCGATACCAATCCATGAGGGAGAGTGCGTGCAACCTATGAAACCGAATATCAAGGACATCATCGCCAAACTGACTTTGGAAGAAAAAGCGGGCCTGTGCTCCGGCCTGGATTTTTGGCATACGAAAGGCGTGGAACGGCTGGGGATTCCATCCGTCATGATGACGGACGGCCCGCACGGCTTGCGCAAGCAAAGCGCCTCCGCCGATCACCTTGGCCTCAATGACAGCGTGCCGGCCACTTGCTTCCCGTCGGCTGCCGGACTGGCCGCGACATGGAACCGCGACTTGATCCGCAGCGTCGGCGAAGCGCTGGGCAAGGAATGCCAGGCGGAAGGGGTGGCCATGCTGCTGGGACCGGGGGCGAATATTAAGCGCTCGCCGCTGTGCGGGCGGAACTTCGAGTATTTTTCCGAGGACCCTTATCTGTCTTCCGAAATGGCCGCCCACCATATACAGGGGGTGCAAAGCCAGGGCGTGGGCACCTCGCTGAAGCATTTTGCCGTCAACAACCAGGAGCATCGCAGAATGTCTACGGACGCGGTGGTGGACGAGCGGACTTTGCATGAAATTTATTTGCGGAGCTTCGAGGGGGCGGTCGTGCAGTCCCAGCCGTGGAGCGTCATGTGTTCCTACAACCGGGTGAACGGGGAATATGCCTCGGAAAATCATGATTTGTTAACGAAAATTTTACGCGAGAAATGGGGCTTTGAAGGCTTCGTCGTGTCCGATTGGGGAGCGGTCAACGAACGGGCCCGCGGGCTGGCCGCCGGACTTGAGCTGGAGATGCCGTCCAGCGGCGGCGCGGGAGACGCCAAAATCGCCCAGGCCGTCCAAAACGGCAGCTTGTCCGAAGCAGTGTTGGACCAAGCGGTGGAACGGGTTCTTGCTTTTATATTCAAGGCGTCGGAAAACCGCAAAGAGCAGGCGGCCTTCGATGCGGAGGAGCATCATCGGCTGGCTCGGATTGCGGCCCAGGAGAGCATGGTGCTGCTAAAAAATGAGGGCGGCATTCTACCGCTGCGCAAAGCGGGAACGATTGCCGTGATCGGCGAATTCGCCGAAAAGCCCCGCTATCAGGGGGGCGGAAGCTCGCACGTCAACCCGACGCGCCTGGATTTGGCCTTGGATGAACTGAGCAAAGCGGCGGGCGGCAGCGCGAAAATTGTGTATGCCCAAGGCTTCGAGCTGGAGCGGGACGACGTCAACGCTGAACTGCTGCGCGATGCGGCCGATAAGGCGGCGAAGGCCGACGCGGCGGTGCTGTTTATCGGCCTGCCGGACCGCTACGAATCGGAAGGCTACGACCGGACGCATTTGCGGCTGCCGGCCAACCAGGTCGCGGTGCTGGAGGCGGTAGCCGCAGCGCAGCCTAATCTGGTCGTGGTGCTGAGCAACGGCTCGCCGGTGGAAATGCCGTGGATCGGCAAGGCCAAGGCCGTTCTGGAAGGGTATTTGGGCGGCCAAGCGGCGGGTGGCGCCGTGGCCGATGTCCTGTTCGGCGATGCGAACCCGAGCGGCAAGCTGGCGGAAACGTTCCCCGTGCGGCTGGAGGACAATCCTTCCTACCTGTTTTTCCCCGGCGAGGGCGACCGCGTGGAATACCGGGAGGGCATTTTCGTCGGCTACCGGTATTATGACACCAAACGCGTGGAGCCGCTGTTCCCGTTTGGCCATGGCCTCAGCTATACTACGTTCGCATACAGCGGGCTTACGGTGGATAAACAGCGGATACAGGACGACGAGAAGGTCGCGGTCAGCCTGCAG
Organism: Paenibacillus macerans; assembly: GCF_023715465.1. Lineage (GTDB taxonomy): Bacteria > Bacillota > Bacilli > Paenibacillales > Paenibacillaceae > Fontibacillus > Fontibacillus macerans_A. Next base: position 217,104 of record NZ_JAMBOE010000003.1, on the reverse strand, counting down.
GTCACCAATATGGGGGACCGGGCGGGCAAGGAAATCGTCCAGCTCTACGTCCGGGACGTCCAAAGCAGTGTCATCCGGCCGGACAAAGAGTTGAAGGGCTTCTGCAAGGTGGAGCTGCAGCCGGGAGAAACGAAGACGATCACTTTCGAGCTGGATAAAAACGCGTTTGCCTACTACAATGCCACGCTGAAGGATTGGCATGCCGAGTCCGGAGAATACCGGATTCTCATCGGCAAGTCGTCCCGGGACATCGTGCTTGAAGCGGCGGTCGAAGTCGTTTCCACGACAACGCTGCCCGTCGTCTATACGGCCAATTCGCTGATCGGCGACCTGATGGAACAGGCCACCACCCGGGAGATCGGCAAGGAATTGATGGCGGCCACCGGACTGCTTGGTGCGAGCGGAGACGAGCCGGATGATATGATGCTGGCGCTGATGAAATACATGCCGTTGCGCGGCGCCGTCGCGTTCAGCCAGGGCAAGTTTACGGACGCGATGTTGTCCGAACTGCTGGAACGGTTGAACGGAGGCGCAGGAGCCTAGGGGCGGATGGAATAACGGAAATAAAAAGGCGCTAGTTTCGCGGAAGTAATGGACTTTCCGCGAGACTAGCGTCTTTTTTTCACCGAGCTTGGCTGCTAAAGGACTGCAGAAGCGCTATTTGCGGCAAAACGAAGGTGCCAAAATTTTAACGGACTGAGATGCCGCTATTTACCTCAAACTGGCCTGAGTGAGCTCGTTTAGAGCGAAATAAGGTCAACTGGGTCCGTTAGGCTGGGAAATACCCGGGAAATGGGCGAATAGGGTCGCTGGTGTCCGTTAGAGACTTGGCATAGAAACTCGGCACAGGAACTCAGCACAGGAACTCAGCACAGGAACTCAGCACAGGAACTCAGCACAGGATCTCGGTACAGAGACTCGGCACTCGGCAAATAATTAAAATTTCGAATGAAGGAATTTTAATCAAGTTGCAGAAATAAACAATTGAGCTATTAAATAGGAGGCTCAGATCGCTTTTATCCCAAGGAGGAATATGGATGTCCGTTGATACGAAGTCTGCTCCCGAGATTTCCGCACTGATTAAGCCCACCCCCGCAATGCTGGCCTCGCGCCGGGCCCAAGTCAAGCAGATGTATCCCCATGCCCGCGTCTTTACGCTGGATCATCTGGAACCGGTGCTGAAGGCGGAGACGCATACCGCGCTGCTTGCAGCCGCCCCCAAAACGATTACGTTAGTGACTCCCGATCATGATGACTACGCAAAGGATCAACTTTACGTCGGACATGTGCCGATTGCGCGGAGCAATTGGAATTACGATCCGGTCACGTGTGTGCTTACGTTCCGTCAAGGCAGCGGCAGCGATCATCTGAGCGGAGAATTCCGGCTTGTCCGGGACCGCACTTCCGGTTACGGCGCGCTGCAGGTCGGCGAGACGGCATTTGCCGCCGAGTTTCATGCCAAGCCCGTGACGTACACGATGAAAACAGGGCTGGATGCGGCTTATGCGGCTGGGGACAATCTGGCTCCGCAATTGAAATGGGATAAAAATTCAACGCGTTGGACCGAGGCCGCATGGACTGGATCGACCATGACATTAACCTATGGAATCATCAAAGAGGGCAGTATTGCCGGACAAGATGTCTATTATGTTTCCTGCGTGTTCACGGATACTGACACCAATGAAACCTGGGATCCGGGCTACGGCAATTATTCTGCCTACATGACCTCTGATTTTGTTCTGAACTTCGCCTTGAACAACGGCGTCACCCCTCAACCAGACCCCTCCAACCCATTCGCCAAGTTCAAAAGCACGCGGTTTCCGTATATTTTCACCGCCAAGCTGGATGCTTTTGCGCAGCATTTTGCCGGTTCCATGCTGTGCGGACAACGCAATCTGGAAGGCACCGTCTACGGTGTACAAGGCGTTTACGATCATTCCGCGCAGAACGGGATGTACGAGCTTCGTCATGACGGCATGCCGGAAGGGACTGGGAGCCATCTCATCGGGCTTCATGGCGGAAGGCTGGTCATCGATCAAGAGCCGGTGGAGAATATCGTCCAGACAGGCAATCGCATCGAATGGAGCGGACTGCCGGCCGATTTGATGGCCAAAACCGGGCTGCCGGAATCCGGCTACTTCAAGCTTAGCGCGGATGGCAGCGCGATTGAGGAAGGGGTGAACGGCGCGCAGGGGCAGCGCGTGTCTCCCGATGAAGCCGTGGAGATGGCGCAGGCAATCAGCCATCTTCCGGCATTGCAGGCCGTGCTTCAGCGCGCGGCTTCTCCCGCTGCGGCGGCCGCGGACACCAGCCTGAATTTTATGGATCTCGTTAATATGGACCAGTTTGCGCGCGACGAAAAAGGCGGATGGTATGATGCCGTGCAGCAGGATTCGATGGAAGACTTCTATTCCGTGGTGCTGTACAACATGGATGATGCCATGCGCAAGCAATTTGTGACGCCGAATCCGCCGGACCTCGATCCGACCATCAAGGGGATCGCGGGCTTGAAGGGCAGCAAAGGTACGAATCCGGCCGATTGGTACAACACGCTTAGCACGGCGTATCTGACGAGCTTGCTGTCCAGAACGCAAAATGATCCGGCTGCTAAATATCTTAACGCCAGAAGGGCGGACAAATGGCTGCGGAAGCAGACGGGCCTCAGCGATGTGTTCTCCGTGCAGGGGCCGGCGTTGTACAATAACCGTTGGCTTCAGAAGTTCCCCCAAACCACAGCGTTTAAAAAGGATCAATTGGTGAACAAGGCGCAATACGCACCGCTGATCGATCAGGATCTGGCTGCGTGGAAGCAGCAAATGAAGGATTCCGTGGAAGCGACGGATACCCAGATGGCCGACCTGATGAAGACGCTGGACGAGATTGGGGCCAAAGCGAAAGAAGGGAACTACTGGACTTACGTGGTGTTCAAATATGCCACCAATCCCGCTTTTCTGAACATGTTGCAAACGATCTCGTTCAACCCGGACGGTGTGGACGGCTCGGAGTTTATGCGCCGGGTGCAGCGTACGTCAGCGGTGCTGAATGTACTGGATGAGAGCTCCTTTTTTACCAAACAGTTCGTCTATATCATTCAAATGTTCCAGACTGCAAATATCCTTCCCCAACTGATCGATTATTCCGGCAACCTGGAGGATTACAGCTACGCCGTCAACGCCATCATCACCAAGTTTATCGAGACGTATCTGAACGGCACGGACCCGGATATGCAAAAAGCGGCGGAGGCGTTCTCCAAGCTGCAGGAACAGAAATTGGTCAGCGATCTGCTCCTGCTGTTCCAACAGACCTCCGTCCATTCGGGGGGATTGTACAATTGGGGACAACTCATGTCCAATTTCGAGAGCAAAGTGGCCCAGTTTTTCGGCAACAATATCCCGAGGATGGCGGTGCTGGGGATTGGTATGGCCGCGGTGGCGTACGGGATCGTCGGATTTGCGACCGGCCAGATCAAGTGGAACGACCTTCCTTGGCAGCAGCAGGCCAGTATCGTGATGATTGGCGTCGGCGTGCTTGCGCAGATGATCGTGCTGGTGGTGCGCCGCGCCGTGGCGGTCAGCGTCCTGTTCAGCGCCAACAGCGGCTTCACCCAGGCGCTGCGGCTGTTCTTCTCGCCGAAGCTGCTCGGCGAGGCGCAAATGCAGGCGACCTCCGGCTTCCGCCGCTGGCTGCTTAGCGATGGAGGCGTCCCGCAGGTGAGCCAGGGCTTCGATGAGTTCGGCATCGCCGCGATGGTGGCGCGCGTGGAGACCGAAGCGGATATCGCCGCGAGCTCCGGGGCGGTGCGCTGGTTATTCGGGCGCAATATGAACGAGTTTATCGCCACGCGGATCGGGGCGATCATGGCGGTGGCGGGCCTGGTGTACAGCGCCATCTCGCTGCATGACGCGCTGTGCTCCGCACATCCGAACGACCTGGAGGTTGCCGCAAACGCGCTGTTCGTCGCGGCCGCCGCGCTGGAGGTCATCGCGGTCGGCGGGGCCTGGATCGCCGGGGGCCTGGGCGTGGCCTCGTCCGTCATCGTCGGGGGACTTACGGTCGGCGCGTTTTTCTCGATTTTAAGCGGTATTGCCATCCTGGCGATGATCGCGGGGGCGATCCTGCTGCTCGTGTTCCTGTCCCAGCCGCAGCCTTCGCCGATCGAAGAATTCGCCAAAAAGCAGGCCAAAGCCGCCGGTTACTACATGCCTTACGGCACCGAAATCGACTATTTTGCGATTTTCCAGCCGGACACCGGTCCGCAGTTGGCGGGCCTCTCGCTCCTTGTTGGCAGCGGTCCCGCCAGTCTGCAGATGAAAACGGACAGCAGCGTAAGCATCGGGGTGATGGATCACACCGCCGCCACCGCTTTTTATCTCGAAGTCGACGAGTTCGGGCGGGCGTCGTTCGTCGCTCCGCTGACCGACGAGAACGGGCAAGCCGCTTCCCGGGTGCTGACCTTAAATGAGCAAGGGCAGGTGGTCGCGGCCGAGTCCATCAGCGATCCGCAGAAAATCGGCCAGCAGCAGTGGTATGCCGAGGTGCAATCCGCTCCGGCGCTGGATGCCAAAGGGCGGCTCGTATCGGCGAAGTTTGCGCTTTATGCGAAGGCAGCGGATAGCAATGGTTCCGTGGAGAAGCGTTACCTTGCCGTGACGGGTGGGGTGGATGTCGTAGCGAGTTCGGAGCCGTACGCTTGGACGCTGCAAATGGTTTCTACAGGGCCGCAAGGACTGCACATGTCGGATATCGAGCTGAAAACGTACAACAAGGATGTGGCCAAAAACCCAGCCTTGATCATGCCGGGGAGCTCGCCGCGAAGCTGGGGCGTAACGCCAAGCTTGCCGGACTTTATGACGTTCGATGCGTCGACCGGTACGGTTGCCCAGAAACTGGGTGTGGTGCCGCCCGTGTACGAGCGAACGGCTTTTACGCTCAGCGTCAGCAATGCGGTCGGAAGCGCGAGCACGATGTTTAACCTGTCGGTGGTGAAACCGCCGCAACCGGCTCCGTCCCTATAGCTTATCCGGAAAAAGGAGAATGAATATGTCTAGTTCTTCCGCAACGACTCAACCCCGTTTATTTGGGGGCACCGATTTGGACCAGGTCGTAGAGCGGCTGTTTGCCGCCTTGCCTAATCCGGGGACGAACGAAACCGGTGCGATGGCCCGGCGCGTTCTGGTAAACCGCATGAAAGGGGCGACGCCGGGTCGGGCAACGACGCCGTATATCGGGGTGCAGGGAAAGAAGTTTATCGATATTTTTTTTCCGCGTTATTCACCAATGGATTATCAAAGCTCCGTGACCAACGTAACTGGGCTACGGGACGATTTCTGGTCGGGCCTTAGCGTGGCGGTGCTCTGTGAAGCGATGTGGAACATCACTTCGGATCTTCGTCCCCAACTGCGGATTGAGCGGATTCGCCAAACCATCGCCGCGTCCATGAACCGGATTTACGGCTCGGCCACGTCATGGTACACGTACATGCTCTATCAGATCGGCGTGCGGAACGAGCTGGCGGCGATTCCGGTTAGCCGGTATCCCGAAGCCGTGACGATATACGTTAACGCGCTGCGGAATCCGGCTTGGATTCAGGCCAAAATCGTGCAGTACGAAAGCGGCAACTGGGCGAACCGGGACTGGGAGCTGTACCATCATTGGGTGAAGCTGGCCGCTTTGGGGGCGCTCGATCCGGTGATCGACGAAACGATACAATATCTCGTGTCGCGGCAGCTGCCCGTTCCGGATGAAGTTCGCTCGGGCGCATGGCGAACCTACCGCCGCTGGATGAGCGGGGACATGGGCTGGGGCGACATCCGCGGAGAGGCGACAGCGGGCATTCTGCAGGAGGAATGTTATGTTTACGGCGGGGTTCCGTCTTGTATGAAAGAGAGCAACTCGTTCGAATTCACCGCCAACTCCCAACCCGGCAATACCTATAGACAGACGCCCAGCAGCAGCTGTTTTGAACGGGGAACGCTGGTTCTGATGGCCGATGGGTCCAGGCGGCCAATTGAGGAGGTAAAGTTGGGCCAAACCGTGATGACGCCGGACGGGCCGAAACCCGTTTTGCTGGTTTCAACGCCGCTTAGAGCCTGCCGGCCGCTGTATCGATTCGAAAATTGCAGCTTCCGGTTTGCGGCCACGCATCCGTTCGTGAACTATCGGTCCCTGCGGGACAGCACCCAGCCAACATATCTGTGCGCCGATCCGCTGGCCTTGATCAACACGGTGCCCACGTTGTCGTCATTCGGCGTTGCTTCGCTGCAGGAAGCAGAGGGAGAACTGTGCAGGTATGCCAAAGATGGCGGTATTTCCGGGATGCCCGTTCCGCCGATCACTGGCAGTACGGATCAGATACCTGTACCGCCGATCACAGGCAGCACGGATGAGGATGAGTCCGAAGTGTTATATGACCTGATTGTCGATTTCAGCCCTTCCGGACGGTCGGAATATTTTGTGGGAGATGCCAACCTGATGGTTTTGGTCAGCTCCGAAATTCCCCGGTTCAACAGTTCACCGGAAGGCTCGCATGCCATACTTGCCATGCTGCAAGGTTCTGCCGAGGCGGTGCTGAAAGCGATGGAGCCGGTCCCTGACCGGGATTTCGCCGATGTGCTGCACGTAGCGCTAACGGCGGTATCGCAAGGGCTGCTGCCTGCGGTATTGCGCGAATGGCAGTGCGAAGCGAGCGGGGAAACGGGCAATGGAGTTCTTGACAATCCCCTTGCAGCGGCCTCCGCGGATGCGGCTTCAAGCGCTCGGGAGCTAAACGCGCTGGAAGCAAGGGTCATAGATACACTAGGGGCGAAGGTCACGGCTGCGCTGGATCATTTTACGGAGGGAGACGGGCCGGATTCCATATACAACGGCAGGATGGGGACCTTGTATGATCTTTTGGCGGCGCAGTTCGGCATGCCGTTTATCGCGGCCATCGATCTGGGGTGGCGGAATATGACGAAGCTGGACGAGGCGTTGGCCACGATGCTGGCGGTAACCGTGTACGCGCTTGAAATGGACGGCGCTTTCCGGCTGCCGCAGGGCGTTCCGCTTGAGCTCCGGTGTACGCTGTCCAGTGGCGGGGCGGGGTCCGGGTCCGGGGCAAGTTTCGAAAACGCGCTGCCGGTCTTTACGAGTGGCGATGTTTTTTGCCATACATTCGACCAGTCCATCTATTTCGATATGTGGAGGGCACCGGCGGATGGCGCGCCGTGGAACCTCCGGTTTCAGCTCGTCAACGGTTCCACGGGCGAGTCCGCCGGGGCTACCGGCTTGCTTCCGCTGCCGAATTCGCTTGGGGATGAACTGCGTGTGTTGAAAGCCCTGGTCCAAGGAAAAGACGGAAATACCTGCGGCCAGATCACCTTTGACGCGCGTCCGCTAAACGATCTGCTGTACGCCCGGGAAACCGCGGCCAGAGTGGAGTGGACGCCGGAGAAGAAACATATCCTGGCTGGTACCCTTGGCCCTAAAGCTGCGGAATATCTGGAGCAGAACCTATCTTCCGCTCTCTTGTTATTCGGCAATAACGCTAATGCACAAGCCGGACGGATTTTTCCGCCGCTACCTACTCCCAAAAGTTAAAGGGTTAATGCTGGGCCTGGAATTTATAACTCAACTTTCACAGCAAAAAATCGGCAGACAAGCCTTGATTTAGCTGGGTAAAGCAGCAATCCATTGCCGGAGTTGACACTGAATCAGAGGCGGACAGTGTCTTCTCGGCTTTTTGGGCTACTCCGTTGATCAAAAATGCATAGGAGATCCCTTGTAAAACGTGCCGGTGGCATGATCTCTAAATCGGGCAAGCAACTCGACCGCTTTGTTGCGATTCCGCTCAAACATGGAAGCGTCAACGATGAAGAGGGCGTCACGATTGGCCGAGGTCAGCGCATCTACCTTTTGCACAGTAGCCGCCCTCGAGCAGTGTCACAAATCGACGCCTGGTGAGGGGCTGTCTAAAGGGTTCGTGTCTTGGTGCCTTGGTGTCTTGGTGTTCCTGCCTGCTGCTTGCCTTTGCACGATTATCCCTTTCGTTCAGAGAGCAAGGGGGGGCAAGGGGCAAGAGTTCAAAAAAAAGAGAGGAGAAAAGAGATGAGGAAAAATGAGGCGGTTCAGATGAGATTTTCGGCTTGATAAGGGAACGCACGTTTGGTATAATAGAATAAATCGAACATACGTACGCAAATTTTTGATTCGGGGGCGAGCGAATATGGAGGTCAATGCGGGAACGGAACTTGAACCATTCAGCAGCCGTTATAACAGCGAGCAGGCCTGCATGGAGACGCTGATCGCGATGAAGTGGTGTCCTTGATCTCCTGTCTTGATCTCTTGTCCGGTCTGTTTCACCTCCCCTAAACCTGATTCTTTTTCCTAAGCCCGTCTATATTATCTCGAAACTATCTGCTTCTCCACCAAATACTTTCTTCTCCTGAGCTTGTCTGTTTCTCTGCTACCTGATTAAAGGGGATAATCGTGCAAAGCGTCCGGAAGCGGGTGTTGATCTGCCGCCCCCCCCCACTTCTCTGTCCACAAGCTTTCAACGCCCTTCCGCGTTTCTTTGAAAATCTTCAGTTCAAGGTCTCAAGCTGATTTTTGCTCTGCGAAAGTACATTTGATTTCTCTTGAAATTCCGCTTTTGGGCGATTGAAATGCAAAAGCCGGTTTTGCATTTGGTGAGCCATTTTCGGGGGATTTCGACGAAACTCGCATGCACTTTTGCCTTTGACCACCACTTTTCAGGGCATTCTGGTGAAACCCGCCTGGACTTTCCCCACGGCGTTTCGCAGGATTTCGTATCGCCCTGATCCGTTTAGTACTTTAAACTATGTAGAAATTCTGACAAGGACCTCGCCAGCGGCGGGTCTTTTTTATCACTATTGCGACGCCCCCAATCCCCCAAACTCCCTTTTCGCTTCCCAGGTAACAAATGTCCACCTATCCCAACTTTACGCTACCGTTTTGAAATAGGGAATCTGCTATATTTTTAAGTGAAAACGGTAACATACTACTCACGAAAGAAGGAACTACGATGAGCGACGAGTTGCGGCAGGGGCCTGATTCCAACAAAACGAGGCTGGAGGAAGTGCTTGACGACAGAAAGTTTTTTGGGCATCCAAGGGGAGTGGGAGCTCTGGCGGCGGGCAATTTTTTTAATTCTTTCGCCTGGGGAGCGCTGTATGCGATTTTAATTTACTATCTCTATTCTCCGTATACGCATGGCCTAGGATTTACGCAAGGTCAGGCCGCGTCTATGGTTACGGCGATGGGCGCGTGTAATTCCATCTTCGTTATATTGGGAAGCTGGCTGGCGGACCGGGTGCTGGGCATGCGCAAAGCCTTGATCATCGGGAACATCGTCAAAGGGACGGCTTTCGGGCTCCTGGCCATTCCGGCCTTCACCCTTACCCAAGGCAGGGTTTTTGCCATCATCGGCTTGTTTTTGATGTCACTTCCCATTATGGGGGCGAGCAATGCCTCGCTGACCGGTCAATTGTACCGTAAAAACGATAATGGCAGACGCGACGCCGCCTTTACGATTCATACCATCGGCAACAACATTGCCGGTCTGATCGCTCCGGTATTGGTCGCTCAAATTGGCATGAAAAACTACCACGTTGGCTTTCTGATCGCTGCCGTGGCCGCGTTTCTCTATGGCGCCGTGATCTTTTTCACCCAACACAAGTTTTTTGGCCCCCTGGGTGAAAAGCCAATCAAGCCGCTGGAGCCAGGAAGGTTCGGAAAAATGTTTGTCCGGTTTGTGCTGGTTCTGATTGCGGTTATCGGCATTATTGTCGCTTTGGTGCTGACCAAAGTGATTTCCTTCCAGGGCGTGCTGAATATTATTACTTCAGCGACCTTTATTATACCGATCGTCTTCCTGGCCAATTTGCTGAGTAAAAAAGACTTAACCGCTGTAGATCGAAGAAGAATGAAACCTTTCCTCAAATTGTTTGCGGCGCAAATCGTGATGGCGTTGTGCGGAGTCATGTTGACCTCGATGGTGGCTATTTTCATCGACCAGAAAATCGACCGCCATATTTTCGGCATTGAGGTCGCTCCCGGATCGGTAGGGACCATTTACACCGTGTTAGGGTTGGTGCTGGCCCCGGTTTTTGTATGGCTTTGGACCAAAACGCGCGCAACCCATATTCGGACGACGTATAAATACGGCCTGGGCATTCTTTTTACGGCGCTTGGCTACGGCTTATTAACCATCCCGATTGTTCTGTTTAAGGACCAGGCGCCGTACAGCTTGCTGTGGATGGTGTTTTACTACCTGTTCCTGACCTTTTCGGACAATTTGGTCGGGCCGATCGGTTTATCGTTTGTGGTTAAATTGTCGCCGGACGCCTATCATACCCAGATGCAGACCGCTTGGGGACAAGCGGGTACGATTGGGAACGGCATCGCCTTAGTTTTGTTCAACTTTTATCAAACGGCGGATCAGCAAGTGAATTTATTCCCGATCATGACCGCGCTGCTGGTGGTGACGGCTTTGTTCATCTTTGCGTTCTCCAAAAATGTCGAAAAGGATATGGTCTAATGCCCATCGTCTATCATGAAAAGTCCCGGCAATTTCATTTATATAATGATGAAATCAGTTATATTTTTGGCATCATGCCCAATCATCAGCCGGGACATTTGTATTACGGCAAAAAAATCCGCGACCGTGAGGACTTTTCACATCTGCTGGAACTGGGCTTCCGCGATATGTCTCCCTGTGTGTTCGAGGGGAATTACAAGTTTTCGCTGGAACAGGTCAAACAGGAGTTGTCCGTATACGGGTCCGGGGATTTAAGACACTGTGGTCTTAATATGGTTCAGGAAGACGACAGCCGCACCACTTGTTTTGAGTACGTGAAGCATGAGATTGTTCCCGGCAAACCTGCGCTCGAAGGATTGCCGGCGACTTATGTGGAGTCGGATGGAGAGGCACAGACCCTTCGTGTGTTTTTGCTGGATCAATGGCTAGGTTGCGAGGTGGAATTGCAGTATACCTTATATAACAGCTTGCCGGTATTGGCCCGAAGCATCAAAATAAGCAACTTGGGAACGCAAAAAATCCGGCTGGAATCCGCAATGAGCTTGAATCTCGATCTCCCGGACAAAGACTACGAAATGATCGTATTGACCGGAGCTTGGGGCAGGGAGCGGCATGTTCAGACGCATGCCTTGCATCGGGGCGTCCAGAGCATCTACAGTTTGCGTGGACACAGCAGTCATCATTATAACCCTTTCATCGGCTTGAAAAGGCAAGTAACAACGGAATTTTCCGGGGAGGCGCTCGGATTTAGCCTGGTCTATAGCGGCAACTTTTTGGCGCAGGTGGAGGTGGACAGCTATGATGTAACGCGGGTGATGCTGGGAATCCATCCGCACGGCTTTAATTGGAGCATGCTGCCGGGGGAAAGCTTCCAGACGCCCGAGGTCGTCATGGTGTATGCGGATCAAGGCTTGAACCATATTAGCCAGACTTTTCATGAACTTTACCGGACACGATTAGCAAGGGGATTTTGGCGGGACAGGGCGCGTCCGATTTTAATCAACAACTGGGAAGCCACTTACATGGATTTTAATGAAGAAAAAATTTTGGGGATTGCCCGTTCGGCCGCCGAGTTGGGAATGGAGTTGTTTGTGCTGGATGACGGATGGTTTGGCCAGCGGAATACGGATACGACCTCACTCGGGGACTGGTTCCCCAACAAGGAAAAATTGCCTGACGGCATTACCGGCCTTGCCCGCAAAATAACGGAGCTGGGCCTGAAATTCGGGCTTTGGTTTGAGCCGGAGATGATCAGCAAAGAGAGCGAGCTTTACCGGGACCACCGCGATTGGGTAATGTCCGTGCCTTACCGCTCCATGAGCCCGGGCCGCAATCAATACGTATTGGACTTGACGAAAGACGAAGTCATTGACTATTTGGATGCTGCCTTAAGTCAAATTCTGTCCGAGTCGGCTATTTCCTACGTGAAATGGGATATGAACCGCTCGATGTCGGAGGTGTTCTCTGCAGGCAGAAGCAGCGATTTTCAAGGGCAGGTGTATCATCGGTATATTTTGGGCTTGTATAAACTATTGGAACGGTTGACCGGAAAATTTCCGGAAGTCCTGTCTGAATCCTGTGCCAGTGGAGGGGGCAGGTTTGACCCGGGCATGTTGTATTTTTGTCCGCAAGGCTGGATATCAGATGATACAGACGCGATCGAGCGGCTAAAAATCCAATACGGCACCTCTATGGTGTATCCCGTCAGCAGTATGGGGGCTCATGTTTCGGCGGTTCCCAACCATCAGACCCATCGCAGCACTCCGCTGGCCACCAGAGGGGACGTGGCTTATTTTGGAACCTTCGGCTATGAACTGGATCTGAACCTGCTATCTGACGAGGAGAAGGCAATGGTCCGGGAGCAAGTCGAATTTATGAAAAAAAACCGGGAGTTCATCCATCAGGGCATCTTTTATCGGCTGGCTAGTCCGTTTGCAGGAAACGTAACCACGTGGATGGTCATTTCTAAGGATCGGAATCGCGCGATTGTGGGGTATTATCGTACGCTGACCGAAGTCAATGTCGGGTATAAGCGGTTGAAGCTGGCCGGGCTGGATGGGGATAAAAAGTATCGTATCGCAGGTGTTAACGAACGGGACTATTATGGAGACGAATTAATGGAAATCGGCATCCTGTTAAATGACAGCACTTCCGGGGACTATCTGTCCAAAGTTCCGCGGGGCGATTTTCTGTCCAGACTGTTTATTCTGGAGGCTCAATAAACCGCCAAGGTAACAAAACAGGGCTGTTCTGATGGGGGCAGCCTTGTTTTATTTATATTCTCAACTTTCGCAGCAAGTAATCGGCAGAAAAGCCTTGATGTAGCTGGGTTAAGCAGCAATCCATAACCGGAGTTGACGCGTCTAAAGGGTGCGTGTCTTGGTGTCTCTGCCTTGGTGTACCTGCTTTGGCATCTCTGCCTGCTGCCTTTACACGATTATCCCTTTCGTTCAGGGAGCAGTGGGCGGGGGGGGGAGGGGCTAGGGTAAGAGTAAGGGTTCAAGAAAAAAGAGTGAATAAAAAGAGATGAGGAAAAATGAGGCGGTTAAGGTGAGATTTCGGGCTTGATAAGAGAACGTACGTTTGGTATAATAAGGAAAAGCGAACGTATGTACGCGAATTTTTAATTCGGGGGCGAGCGGACATGGAAGTCAATGCGGGAACGGAACTTCAACGATTCAGCAGCCGTTATAACAGCGAGCAGGACTGCATGGAGGCTCTGATCGCGATGAAGTGGCCAAGCGGCTTCGTCTGTCCGCGCTGCGCTCACACCCGGTGCAGCCGTCTGTCCTCACGGCATATCCCCTTGTTCGAGTGCGGAAAGTGTAAGCATCAAACGTCGCCTTTGACGGTGGGGTGTTAGTTTGATGCAGATCAACTTGATGTATGTGGGTTAGCATGAACAGTGCGGGCGTTGCTGCAAAACGGAAGGACTCAGGCTGCAGCAAAATTACGGTCTTTTCGTGTTCCTCGCGTCCTGTACTTGATTTCCTATCTTGATCACCTGTTCGGCCTGTTTCACTTCTCTTAAACCTGCTTTCTTCTCCTAAGACCGTCTCATTATCTCGAATCTATCTGTACTTCCTACACAAAATATTTTCTTCTTCCGGGCTGTCCGTTTCTCTGCTACCTGATCAAACGGGATAATCGTGCAAAGCGTCCGCAAAGCGAGTGTTGATCTGCCGGCCAACCACCGGTCTATTTTGCAAGCCGCCTATCTTAATTCTTGGAAAACCTTCGGCTACAAGGACTCAAGCTGATCTTGGCCCTGCGAAAGTTGAGTTATATAGTTACCTGTCAAGCCCTTAGAACGAAAAATCATCGGGTGTGCTGCTCCAGGGTTCAGGGAAGGAACAGGCGGGATAGATGGATTCAAAAAAGGCGTAGCCGACCGGGTCATACGCTTTTAATTCTTCGCGGGTGTTGACCGGCCCCCTGACCCCGTCCCAGGTGCCATCTTTGCTTTCGGCCATCACATTAAACCAGATGGCGGTTAAAGTCGCAAAGTATTCCTCGTAATTGGAGATGGCGTAGGTATCGGGCCAAAGCTTATTCGCAACGGCATGTTCGTAGGCATCGTTGAACTGTCTGGCCAAGCTCTGGTCCTCCAGATTATTGACCCCGATGAGGTGAATGGCGTGCCCGAATTCATGAGCCAGGATGGATTCGTTTTTATATTTCGTCTGGTAAGGGCCTTCCCAATAGCGCCTGATATTTTTTTCCGATACGGAAGTTACGGGAATGCTTGGCATGCCGCCGAAACCTTCCACGGTATACTTTAAAAAATCGACACCGCCGCGGTGTTCCGGGATGTCGTACGCATCTTCCTGCAGGCCGTAAATGGCCAGGGAAGCGCCGTATTCCGCCAACTTTTGCGCGATCTCCGAGCGTTGGCTTAACATGATGTCAATCATCTCGCTCGCCATCTCGTGTACGGCCAAGTCGACGCGGGCTGAGGATTTAATCAAAATCCCGGATGATGTACGAGTAAATCTGGCATAGAAAGGTTCAAAATGTTTAACCCGAAAGGCGCGAAGTTCGGCAGGCGGCCCCCCTTGGACAGGGTGGACCGTTCCGTTCACAGTAAGCTTAATTTTCCCCAAATCCTCCAATCGGATGGGGTGCTGCAAACATAACGTGGTTCTTCGCTTCGCTGGCTCGTAAACACAGCGCGTATCCCAGGCTTCTTCGTCCTCGTTTAAGCAAACGGGCAACCTCGCTCCATCCAGTTCAACGATAAAGTTTCGCGGCTCATTGGCGCCTTCCATCTCGGTTTTCCAATCTATTTCGATGCGATGAAAATCAATGAATCGGGCATCGGCAATTTCCCATCCGGTATTCACTACCATAGCAACCCCCATATAAAGTATTTTCGATTTCACGAAACCGCTTACTTTAATGGTAGCATCGATCCCTCGCAAATACGGTAGCGAAAACCTTATTTTAAGTGGACTTTATGACAGCAAATCATTTCTTGTTATAGTGCTTGCAATAAAAAGTTTTGCGATACTCTGTGGGGGTGACATTCACATATTTTTTAAACAGGCGCATGAAATATTTTGAATCCTCATACCCGACTTCGGAGGCGATTTCAATAATGCTTAGGTCGGTTTCGGTCAACAATTCTTTCGCGTGCTTCAGCCTGAATTTGATGATCTGTTCCGAAATTCCGATTCCCGTGTTTTCCTTGTAAATTCTGGACAAATAGTTTTTGTTGTATTTGAAATGATCGGCGATTTGTTCGAGCGTGATGTCCTCAAAGGCATGGATGCGGATCCAGTCCTGAATCGGCTGGAGCCGATTGCCGTTGGACGCTTTTTGGATCAGGTAACTCCTGATTTCCGCAGTCAATTCATATAAAAGGCAGGTTAAATAGGCGTCCAGGTAGCTCCTCGGTTTCTTTTCCTGATATAAATCGAGCAGTTGGTTGAACATGACATGAAAGCGCCGGGAGTCTATTTTGTTGGTGTAGATGGGCAAAATCACCATCCCGTCCGGGTCTTTTTCGTTGATTTTCCGGATGACTTCCTCTTCGCTTTTAGGGCCTAAATGGGCCCCCGAGAAATGCAGCCAGTGAAATTTCAGGCGGCCTTCGCAAACCTTAAGCCCACGGTGAAACGTGTGCGGGGGAATGAGCAGGATCTCTCCCGCTTCAATGGCGTAGGGAATATGGTTGCTTTCGATATACAGGGTCGAATCGACGGGACAGATGATCTCATAACTATCGATGACCCTTTCTTTGTGGATCCAGGGTTGATTGGTAAGAAAGGTACCCGCGGACAAAAAGGCCGCCTGTTCCGAATATTCTTCATCAACAAAGTACATGCTGCCAACGCCTCCAATTTCGAACTAGGATATATAGTAAATATAATCCACCTATTCTTTTTTTGAACTACTTACTTCAAAAATGTTTTCTTGTAACATGAATGGTGTGAAAGCGATTAAAAGTTTAGTTTAGGGGGAAAGCCGATGTCAAGTAAACGGAGTGATCTGGAAATCGTTCAAGAGGATATGGAGGCCCTGCATCTGGGCAATTTGAAGACGGTGGAGTTCGATATTCATTTGCCGCACGAAGGTAAAAATGGCTCCCAAATTACTTGGGTGTCGAAAGATGATCGTTGGATCGACGGTTCCGGGAAAGTGCACCAGCCCGAGTATGGGAAGGGGGATCGGGTCGTTCCGGTTACCGCCACCTTTCAGTATGGAGAGGCCAGCCTTCAGAAGGTTTTTGAAGTGACGATTTTGGAGGAGAAAAATAAAATCCAGGTCGATAAGATCTTTCCGATCGTGATCAAGCAGGAGCCAAACCAGGAATTTTATTTGCCTTCCGCCGTCTCGATTCAAACCGTAAGCGGGGATGTGCTTGCTCATTCCGTGACATGGAGCGGGGGAGGAAAACGTGTGTTTTCGGAAAACGGGGAGTACAATGCTGCCGGTCACCTGACAGATACGCTTTATGAGGTGGAAGCGATTATTCTCATCGAGAACGGAAACAAAATTGCAAAATTGAGCCATACCAAACTTCAACTGCACCCCATCCCGGTCCGGAACGTGCGTCTTCAAGGCCCCTCCTTGCCCAAAACCGCGCAGGATCGGAGACTGCAGT
This sequence comes from Paenibacillus macerans, assembly GCF_023715465.1. Classification (GTDB taxonomy): domain Bacteria; phylum Bacillota; class Bacilli; order Paenibacillales; family Paenibacillaceae; genus Fontibacillus; species Fontibacillus macerans_A. Next base: position 200,461 of record NZ_JAMBOE010000003.1, on the reverse strand, counting down.
TTCTACTTTCGGTCAATGATGACCAGATGATCTACAATTTTCGCCAAGCCGCCGGCTTGGATACGTTAAACGCGCCGGCCATGATCGGCTGGGATGCGGATGACAGCTTGCTGAAAGGGCACACCACCGGGCATTATCTCTCCGCCCTGGCGTTATGTTATGCAGCAACCGGCAATGAACGGATTCATCAAAAGCTGGCTTACATGATCACAGAGTTAAACAAAGTGCAGTTGGCTTTTGAGGCGGATGATCGCTACCACTATGGATTTCTTAGCGCTTATTCCGAAGAACAGTTTGATTTGCTGGAAAAATATACACGATATCCGGCAATCTGGGCTCCCTATTACACCTTGCACAAAATTTTGGCCGGTTTGCTGGATAGTTATCAGCTCGCGGGCATTGAACCAGCGCTAACCATTGCCGACAAAATAGGGGACTGGATTTACAACCGGTTAAGCGTACTGCCGCATGAGCAATTGAAAAAAATGTGGGGCATGTATATCGCCGGCGAATTTGGCGGGATCAATGAATCGCTGGCCGAATTGTACACATATACGCATAAGGAACACCATATTGCCGCCGCAAAGCTGTTCGATAATGATCGCCTGTTTTTTCCGATGCAACAACAAGTGGACGCTTTGGGCGCGTTGCATGCCAACCAGCATATCCCGCAAGTCGTCGGGGCCTTCAAAATTTTCGAAGCCACGGGAGAGCAAAAATATTACGATATCGCCAAGTTTTTCTGGGAATCGGTGGTGAATGCGCATATTTACTCCATCGGCGGAACCGGGGAAGGGGAAATGTTTAAGCAGCCCCACAAAATCGGCGTCCATCTGACCGAACATACGGCGGAGACCTGCGCTTCGTACAATATGCTGAAACTGACCAAGCAGCTATTTGGGGTTGAGAAGGACGTAAAGTACATGGATTATTATGAGCGAACGATGCTCAACCATATCCTTTCCTCAACGGATCATGAGTACTTGGGCGCCAGCACCTACTTTATGCCGACCAGCCCTGGCGGACAAAAAGGATTTGATGAGGAGAACTCCTGCTGTCACGGGACGGGATTGGAAAACCACTTCAAATATGCCGAGGCGATTTATTTTGAGGATGCCGATTCCTTGTATGTCAATCTATTCGTTTCGTCGGAATTAAACGATGAGAATAAAGGTGTACAGGTGGTACAATCCGTGCCCGAGGTGTTTGGCGGCGAAATCGAGCTTCACATTGAAAGTTTGGCGCGAGCGAATTTAAAAGTCCGCAAACCTTATTGGCATGATGGTGAGGTTAAAGTCTTTGTGAACCAGGCGGAAGTGACAGCAGCGGAAGAGAACGGTTATATCGTCCTGTCGCAAAAATGGGGCAAAGGGGACAAAATAACTATCAAGTTTGCACCACGGTTGCGTTTGGAGTATATGCCGGATCAAGCCGACATTGCCTCGTTGGCCTTCGGACCCTATATCCTGGCTGCGGTTTCGGAGCAAAAGGATTATTTTGAACTGCCGGTAAACGAGGGGAATCTTGCTGAAAAGTTTGAACGGGTAGCCGGTTCCAATCGTTTTATCTATAAAGATCAGCAGCTTGAATTTGCGCCGTTGGCCGAACTGAACCACGAGCATTATCATTTATATATCAAGACTATATAATCGGAAGGCGGGGAGGATCACGTAAATTCCTCCCTTTTTCCGTGTAACGAAGGGGATGAAGAGCGACCATGAAGCGCATCGAACGTTTGCTGAAGAAAATGGCTGAAGAAAACCTGCCGACCATGTAGGTGAGCCCCATTCGCGCCTTGCGGAAATGTACGATTTGGTTTTGGAGGCGGAACTGGCGGGGGTGAACGCCATTTGTCACGGGATGAAAAGCAACGAACTGGACGCCATTATCCGCAATCCTTTTAAAAGAGAAAATATGGTGGATCTGTTCCATCACGGCGCGGGCCACAGCATCGGGTTGGATATTCATGAGACGCCTTATATCAACTCCCGGTCCGAACACGAGTTTGTGGAGAATACGATTATGACGGTTGAACCGGGCTTATATTTGCTGGGTATCGGCGGAGTCCAGATTGAGGATGATGTGCTGGTGGGCAAAAAGCAAAGCCGGGTGTTAACAAGATCTCCGAAGCGGGATTTGATAAGGCTGCCATTTTTTTCCTGAGTTTAGTATAAAACTCAACTTTCGCAGAGAAAAAATCAGCTTGAGACCTTGAACTGAAGGTTTTCAAAGAAACGCGGAAGGGCGTTGAAAGCTTGAGGACAGGGAAGGCCGGTGGGGGGGTGGGGGGCGTGGGCGGCAGATCAACACTCTCTGTCCGGACGCTTTGCACGATTATCCCGTTTGATCAGGGTAGCATAGAAACAGACAAGCACGGGAGAAGAAAATATTTGGTGGAGAAGCAGATCGGTTCGAGATAATTTAGGCGGGCTTAGGAGAAGGAATCAGGTTTAGGGGAGGTAGACAGACCGGACAAGAGATCAAGACAGGAGATCAAGGACAAGACGCGAGGGAAACGAAAAGACCGTGATTTTGCTGTAGCCGGAACCCTTCCATCTGCAGCAACGCCCGGACTGTTCATGCTAACCCCTACCCATTAAGTTGATCTGCGTCAAACTCCCCCAGCCGTCCCAGCGTCTCGATCAGGCCGCATCCGCAAGGGGCTGATTCGGTTGACGTGCGATCAGCCGGCGATAAGGGATCGCCGGAATCACCACACAAATGCGCAGCAATTTCTGCCGTATCGTTTCTTCCGCCCCGGGCCGGCGCAGCGAACGGCGTACGGTGTACTCGTTTAGGTACGTCTGCAGATGCTTCAGTCCCAAGGCTACATACGTACTCTTGAGCGATGCCCACGCCTCTCTCACCACTTTCCGCAAAGGCGCATACAGCCGAAAGGCCAGAGGGAACGACTGTACTGCCGATGAACGGACATCCACATGCTCGTTGATGAACGCGGCGAGTTCATGACTGTTTGCCCTTTGTCCGTCTCTCTTATGTGGCACCAGGCGGATTTTAACCTGCTCCGGCTCGCCCGACTCCGTCACCGTGCATCCCGCTACGACCGCCGTGGCATACGGATGCGAAAACTGGCACCGGGACGGGTTACGTCCATACTGATCGCTGTTCACCTTCACGTCTCCGCAGAGCAGCTCTCGGGCATCGAACTCCCCAGTGGCATGGCGTATTTTGTGCAGCATCAACCAGGCAGTTTTGTAGGTGACCTCGATCACCTGGCTCAGCCGCATCGCCGAGATGCCATCCGGGAGCAGGAACAACTCCAGGGCCTCGAACCACTTGAGCAGGGGCAGATGCGTTCGTTCAAAAATCGTGCCGACCAAAGCCGACGTTTGATGCTTGCACTTTGCACACTCGAACAAGGGGATATGCCGGGAAGTCAGACGGCTGCACCGGGTGTGAGCGCAGCGCGGGCAGACGAAGCCGCTTCGCCACTTCATCACGATCTGCGCCTCCATGCAGGCCTGCTCGCTGTTATAACGGCTGTTGAATGGTTGAAGTTCCGTTCCCGCATTGACTTCCATGTTCGACCGCCCCCGAATCAATAATTTACGAACGTGAGTTCGCTTTACTTCATTATACCAAACGTACGTTCCTATATCAAGCCCAAGATCTCACCTGAACCCTCATTTTTTCCCCCTCTCTTTTTCTTCTCTCTTTTTTTGGAACCCTTGCTCTAGCCCCCACCCCTGCTCCCTGAACGAATGGGATAATCATGCAAAGGCTGCAGGCAGGGGCACCAAGACAGGGACACCAAGACAGGGACACCAAGACAGGGACACCAAGACACGAACCCCAAGACACGAACCCTGTAGACAGCCCCCTCACCTGACATCGATTTGAGACACTGCTCGAAACGGCTACGGTGCAAAAGGTAGCTACGCTGACCTCGGCGGATCGTGACGCCCTCTTCATCGTTGACGCTTTCATGCTTCCATATTTGAGCGGAACCGCAGCTAAATCAAGGCTTGTCTGCCGCCGGAAACCTCAGTTTTGCCGGGTTATCGGCCGGGTACTCGCAGGCCTGGTTACTGCTGTCTACGCATGATGGATTCTCGGCATCGGCATCGGCTCTTTGCCCAGCTCGGCCCACACGTATTTGAGCAGAAGCTGCGATTTCAGCCCTTCATAACCAGCTTCGTCCCACAGGTTGTGAAGTTCTCCCGGGTCCTCCTGTAGATCGAATATCTCCCCATAGGACTGATTGTAATAAACGGTGATTTTGTATCGGGCGTCGACATACGTTTTTTGATGAATCGTCGTCGGTTCGTGCCGGAACTCGCAGATCGCGTGATCCCGCGCTTGTTCCCTTACGCCAAGCCACACGTCCTTTTGGTCGACGCCGGTCATGGACGGCGGAATTGGCAGCCCGCCAAAGGACAGAAAGGTCGGTGCCAGATCGACCAACGATTGAATCGCGTCCGAGCGTCTGCCGGCGGGAACGCGGCCCGGGTACCTGACGATAAAAGGCAGTTTGATCAAATCCTCGTAATGGAATCCTCCCTTGGCCTGCAGGCCGTGTTGGCCAAAGAAGTGGCCATGATCCGTCGTAAACACGACGAGGGTGTCGTCGGCCACTCCCAGTTCGTCCAGCTTATCGAGAATTTTTCCGATATATTTATCCATCAGGCTGATCATGCCGTAGTATACGGCGACCAGCTTCTTTTTGTCGTAGTCCGTCAGCCGTTTCTTAGCCCCGTATTCGTAATAGTGGTGGGACCGGTAGCCATGGATGCCGAAGCCCGTCTCCATCAGATGGGAGAAGTCCGGATTTTCCTCCTGCGTCAGGCGGAAATGCGGGGGATTCCGGTCATGCTCTCCCGGGACAACGGAAGGAATCGTCAGCTGCTCCGGATCGTACATCGTATCCCACGGCTCCGGCGCCAAATATTCGGGATGCGGGTCAAAAAAGCTGGCCCACAGGAAAAAAGGCTGCCCTGATGTTTTGTGCTCCTCCAGGCGGGCGTTCGTCCGCTCCGCAATCCACGTGTTGTAATGGTATTTTTCCGGAATCGGCCATTTATACGTCTGCGCGGGATCCATCGTCCCGGTCGGCGGCAGGAAATAATCCCGCCAGTTGGCGCAACCTTGTTCTTCCAGCCAGATGGCGTAATGCTGTCCCACATGGGCTTCATTCGTATGGTTCCGCGCCAGCTCGACGTGATCGAAGCCGTAAAACGGGCCATGGAAATTTCGCCAATAGTCCAGGTCCTGGAGCAGCGGATAAGCTTCCTGCGATTCGTATGCCGGCGCCGATTTCAAAGGCTGAAAATGCGCCTTGCCGATCAGCGAGGTTTTATAGCCGGCCCGGTTGAAGTCTTCCCCGACGGTATGGCGGTCCTCAAGCAGCTTGGTCCCCAGGGTCCAGGCGCCATGCTGGCTCGGATACATGCCGGTGATGATCGAAGAACGGCTTGGCGTACAGGTCGGATTCGGACAATAAGCCCGGCTGAACATCGAGCCCTGCCGAGCCAGACGATCCAAATTCGGCGTGGAGATCTCCGGCTGAAACGCGCCGATCGTGTCCCAATGCTGCTGGTCGCTCGTAATTAGTAAAATGTTAGGTTTACTGGACAAAGTTAATCCCCTCCCCTTATGATATTATTGAAATTGAAGCGTTTTAGAAATGGCTTTCTGTTATTTTTGAGTTGTCATTTTGTTGTCTTTAGAAATGATTTCAATTGCGGAGGGGTAAAGCGAGATGATGCAGGAATACGACCACGAGTTTGCCGAGTTTATTTACTATACGCCGGGGTTTGTGGATAAAGAAGCCCAGCTTTGGCCGGTGCGGGCCGGCCGCAGCATCGCCAAACCCCATTACCGGGTGGGGCCGAAGCGGATTGAATGCTACAGCCTGCATTTTGTGCTGGAGGGGAAGGTGTGCCTCGAATACGCCGACAAGCGGGTGGAACTGCAACAGGATGATTTGTTTTGCCTGTTTCCCGGGCGGACTTACCATTATTACGCGCTGCCTGCGGAACCGCCGCCGCGGATGAACTGGCTGGCGCTGGACGGCAGCCGGGTGGGGCCACTGCTCGAGCTGGCGGGGATTATACCGGAAAGACCTTATGGGCAGCGGCTGATTTCTCTCCCTGCGCAGGAAACGCTGGACCGTACGATCGAGGCGCTGGCCGGCGTGGAGCGGTGGAACCCGGCCATATCGCTGCAACTGCAGGGATGGATTTGCCGGCTGCTCGCCGAGCTTATCCCCGACACGGTGCCAACGGGCGCCGCCGAGCCTTCCGCCTGGATTCGCGAGTGCATGGATTTTATGGATCTGCACGCCACGGAAGGGATTACCGTGCAGCAAGTGGCCGCGTTTGCGGGCGTGCACCGTTCGTATTTTTCCAATGTGTTTACGAGCCAGATTGGGCTGCCGCCGCAGAAATACCTGCAAAATATCCGCATGGAGAAGGCCAAACGGCTGCTCTCCGAAACGGACGCGAGCGTGACGGAAATCGCCTTGTCGCTGGGGTATCCGAATTTGTACACCTTCACCAGAGCTTTCAAAATCTATTACAAGGTTTCCCCGCTCGCCATGCGGACGGCAAAAAACGGGTAGCCGCGGCGGCTCATTTTAGCAAGCGCTTACAAATCTGATCTAAGCCCGAATGAAAAAGGAGAGCCTGATATGAGACTGACATCGCTGCGCAAATGGATATCCTCACCGAAGTTAAGCATTCAGGGGAAAATATTTATCGCCTTCGGGCTGCTTTCGCTGCTATCCATCGTCTCCGTGACCGCCATCGTTTACGTGAACATGCGCGAGACGATTAAGGCTAACGCCATCACCTCGGTGTCGGACAGCATCCGCCAGGCTGATGAATCCCTTAACGTGATGTTAAAGGAGATCGACCGGTTGAACACGGTGGCCGTGACCAACAAAAATACGGTCATCGACACGGTATTGAGCCCGAGCGAGGAAATCAGCTACGAATGGTTCCAGGAGCAGAAGCGGATCATCGAGTTTCTGTCGGGGCTAATCGATTATAAGCCTTATATTTCGCGGATCGCCGTGATCGGCCTGAACGGAAAGGTGTTCTTTGCGGGCGGCCCCTGGATCGACCGGACGTTCCTGGATACGAAGACGATGGAGTATATGCTGCTAAACGGGGAACGCCACGCCTATTTGAAGCAAAGCGGCCCTACGGACGCCATCTCCGTCGGCCGCGTTCTGCGTTATAACCGGGAAACGATCGGCGTGGTGATGGTGGATTTGAATTATGATTTTATCCGCAACACATACGGTGTGAAACCAACTGCGGACAGCATTCTGTATGTGCTCGATGAGCAAAATGAGCTCGTCTACCACTCGGACTCGGCACCCTCCTCCCTCTCTCCCCAAATGGAAAAAACGATCTATGCCCATCCGGCTTCGGCAGGCCTGGCCGAGCTGGCGGCGGAACAAATCATCGACGGCAAATCCTATATCGTCGTCAGCCGCCGTTCCGACTATACGGGCTGGACCACGCGGGCGCTGATCCCGCTTGATTCGCTGCTAAGCGAGTCGGTCCGCATCCGCAATCTGATGGTCGAGGTCTCGGCAGTCGTGTTTATCGCTGTATTGATCGGTACGCTGCAGATGTCCTCCCGGACCACCCTCCACATCCGCCGCTTGAAAACAATGATGACGCGGGTCAAAGACGGAAATCTGGATTTTCCGAAAACGGAAATCGGCACCAAAGACGAAATCGGCGAATTGTACCGGGTTTTTATCAGTATGGTTGATGAATTGAAACGGCTGATGGAAGGGATTCGCGTCAGCGAGAAGACCAAGCGGGAGGCGGAGCTGACCGCGCTGCAGGCACAGATTCGCCCGCATTTTTTGTACAATTCGCTGAACACGATCAAATATCTGGCCAAGCTGAACGGGGCACCCAATATTGAAGAGGTGTCCGGATCGTTAATCGAACTGATGCGGGGCGTGCTCGGCAACTCGAACGAATTGCTCACCGTGCGGGAGGAACTGGACTATGTTTCCTGCTACGTATCGATCGTGAAATACAGGTTTATGGAGCCAATCCCGGTTCATATGCAAATTGAGGATGACGCCCTGCTGGAGTGTCGGGTGCCCAAACTGATGCTGCAGCCGATCGTGGAGAACGCACTGATACATGGACTCGGCGCAGCGGCTTCCGGGGGATTTGTGCTGATTCGCGTTTACGGGGAGGAGGACGAGCTGAAAATCGAGGTGATGGACAACGGCAAGGGGATGTCCCAGGAACAAATCGCAGCCTTGCTCGGGAAAAAAGGGGAAATCCCGTCGCGTTTTAACGGTATGGGCGTGCGCAACGTGCATGAGCGGGTCGTACGCATGTACGGGGAGCCTTATGGTGTCAAGGTGTACAGCGAAGAGGGGCTGTATACGAAGGTGGAGATTCGCTTTCCCCGGCTGGGGAATACGGAAACTCAAGCGAAGGAGGTGGGCTGAATCATGTTTCAAGTGCTGCTGGTTGACGATGAGCCTTTGGTCCATCAACATGTATGGACCTTATCGGATTGGCGCGGCAACGGTTTTGAGCTGTGCGACGAGGCCTATAACGGCGAAACGGCGCTGCGGATGATCGAACGAACCCGGCCTCATGTCGCCATCATCGACGTGAATATGCCGGGGATGAACGGGGTGGAACTCCAGCGGGCGATCGGGGAGCGCTTTCCTTCGGTCAAAACGATTATGCTCAGCAGCTACGACGATTACGACTATGTACGCGAATGCCTGAAAAACGGAGCGGCCGATTATTTGCTGAAGCACCGGCTTGACGGTGAAACGCTGATGGCCGTGTTGCGCAAGGCGGTCCGGGAAGCGGAGCAGCGGGAGCGGCTGACAGAGAGCCGGGGCGGGGAACGGGAGCTGGCGGCAAGCGCCGGTCTGCAGCTGATTCACGAGCATATCGCAGGTTTGCTGCGGGGAAAACCCGGCGCGGCCCGGGAACTGGAAGCCTATGCCCGGCAAAATGGCCTGTTTGCGGGCGTGGTTTGCTATATGGCGGCGGCGGTGCAAATTGTCTCCTTTCTGCTGCTGACGGAGTCGCACAGCGATGTGGAAACGAACCGGCTGATGCAGCAGGCTGTGGATGTCATGCAGCAGAGCTTGAGCGATCTCCCGGAAGCCACGGCGGCTTACGTTGGAAATGGACGCTTGGCTGTTGTCCTGGCGTTCCAGGGCCGCAGCGAACAAGCCGCCGCAGGCGAGGCCGCCAGGCTGATGAGCAAGCTGCGCCACTCGCTTGAGCTGTTCTTGAATCTGAAGTGCACCTATGCTATCGGTCACTTCTGCACCAGCTTGCCGCAGCTTGTTGCCAGCTACCGCTCGGCGGAGCGGGCCTTGGACGCCTCCCCGGCCGGGGAGAAAACGGGGAGCAGCAGCGAGCGCGTCGCTTTAACCATCGAAGAGCAGAAGCAGCTATTGCTTTCCATAGAAAATCTGGACAAGGAAGGCGCGCTGCGGTTGATCGCGTCCGTGTTTGCCAGCGTGAGCCAGCAGCCGGTCCATGCCCAGCCGGTGCAAATGATCGTCAGCGAGCTGCTTTCGATCGGGGACAAGGTGCGGAAAAAATGGCTTCCGGTGGAGGAAGTCACTGCAGGCGGATGGCCATCGCGCACAGCTTTGGGGCAGATCGGCACCGTGGAGGAGCTGGAGGGGTGGCTTTCGTCCTATTATGAGACCCTGCTGGAACGGCTGAAGCGGGAGCGTGCGGCCGGTCCGTATTCGCGGCATGTGTCGCAGGCGATCATGCTGATTCTGGAACGGTACCAGAGCTATATTACTCTGGAGCTGGCGGCCGGGGCGATCGGACTGAACCCTTCGTATTTGAGCCGGATTTTCAAAGAAGAAACGGGGGCAACGTTCTCCGAGTACGTCAACCGGGTGCGTATCGACGCGAGCCGCAAACTGCTGGAAAGCGGACGCAATTCGGTCAAGCAAATCAGCAGTCAGGTGGGTTTTACGACGTACAATTATTTTTTCAAGGTGTTCAAGGAACTGACCGGGATGACGCCGCATGACTATATGAAGCGTCCCGTAAAAAAAGTGGAGTAAATAGTCATATTTTTATAATTCGCGGTCTCCGGCGGCTGAACTATAATGAACGCACACCACAGCAAACGCTTACATCATTCGTTTGTTGACAAGAAAAGGAGGTCGTAAACAATGCGCAATCACTGGAGAAGATCGGCACTCAGCATGATGATTATCGCCGGTTTGGTGCTGGGCGGGTGCAGCTCCGGCGCCGGTAAAAACAACGAGGCCGCCCCGCAGGCGGCGACGGCTAATGAGGTGAGCAAGGACGGTTTTCCGATCGTGCAGGAACCGCTTCAGTTGACGATGTTCACCCGGATTGCCCCGGTAAACGGGCCATTTAAAGATATGCCGGTGTTTCAGGACTACGAAAAAATGAGCCATGTGCAAGTAAAATTCATTGAAGCGCCGACGGACGGTTTTCAGGAGAAGAAAAACCTGCTGTTCGCCTCCAACGAGCTTCCTGACGCTTTGTACCGGTCCGGGCTGACGCCTTTGGAAGCGGTCCGCTACGGGGCGGGCGGCCAATTGATCCCGCTGGAAGAACTAATTGCCGAATACGCCCCCAATTTAACGAAGCTGATGGAGCAGTACCCGGAAATCCGCGCGGGGATTACGACGCCGGAAGGGCATATTTACGCGGTGCCGGGCATCGTGACGCTGGCCTCGGCGCGTACGGACAAGAAGTGGATCAACAAAGCATGGCTGGAAAAGCTGAACCTGAAGGAGCCGGAAACGACGGATGAGCTGTACGATGTGCTGGTGGCTTTCCGGGATCAGGATCCAAACGGCAACGGCCAAAAGGACGAAATTCCGCTGACCGCCCGCGTCGGGCTGCATGTCGTTACGATGATGAGCGGGTCGTTTGGCCTCGACCAGCAGCTTGGTTATAACATTAACATCGTCGATGGCCAGGTGAAAATTTGGATGGGCAGCGACCGCAACAAAGAGATGCTGATGTACCTGAACAAGCTATATAAAGAGAAATTGCTCGACCCGGAAGTGTTTTCGCACACGGAAGCGCAATATTTGGCCAAACAGGGCTCGGGCAAAACGGGAGTGTTTTTCGATCAGACGAACAACAACTTCCTGCAGATAGCCGATCAATATGAAGGAATCGCGCCTCCGGCAGGGCCGCACGGAGACCGGCTGCAAGCCCAGGCATTGCCGGTGCCGCGGGATTTTGGGGCTTTCGCGATCACCCCGGTCAATAAATATCCGGAAGCGACGATGCGCTGGATCGATTATTTTTATAGTGACGAAGGTTCCACCCTACTGCGGTTCGGCCGGGAAGGCGAGCATTATGAATTGAAAGACGGCATTCCCTATTACAAGGAGGAGTACTCGACTTCGGAGACGCAGCCGAAAATCACCCCGTACGCCGGAGGCGGAGCACCGCACCTGATCAGCGAAAAGGTCGCTTCCTACATCAATCCGCCGCAAGTGCAGGAGGCGCAGCAAAAGCTTGATCCTTATATGCCGCAGGTTCGTTACGCGGCTCCGATGTTTGACGAGCAGACGGCGCAGGAGGTCAATATCCTGCGGACCGACATCGACAAATATTACGAAGAGCAAAGCACAAAATTTATCGCCGGGGCGCTCAGCTTTGACAAATGGGATGAATTCCAGTCCACGCTGAAGAAGATGAAGCTGGATGAGCTTGAGAAGCTGTATCAGGAAGCTTACGACAAGATGCAGAAGTGATGCGGAGCTTGTGCGGATAAGGAGTGGATTCCCATGAAAAACACAGAGGCCCCTTTGGCCGCGGCGGTGCCCCTGAATCATCCGAAACGGGGCCCCCGGCTGGCCCGAGAGATCGCCAAAAGGTACGACCTGTACCTCATGCTGCTTTTGCCGTTAGCCTGGTACTTGTTATTCCACTACGGCCCGTTATACGGGTTGCAGATCGCCTTCAAAAATTTCAATCCGGCAAAAGGGATCGCCGGCAGCGAATGGATCGGCTTCGATCACTTTACGCGCTTTTTCGATTCGTATTATTTCTGGCGGCTGCTGTGGAATACGTTGTCCATCAATCTGTTTTCTTTGTTGATTGCCTTTCCGATTCCGATTTTACTGGCCTTGCTGATCGGCGAGATCCGCAGCAAAACGTACAGCAAACTTCTGCAAAACATCACCTATATTCCGCACTTTATTTCGGTGGTCGTCATCGTGGGCATCCTGACGGTGCTGCTGTCGCCCGCCGGCCCGGTCAACCAGCTGATCCAGGCGTTCGGCGGCGAGCCGATCCGGTTTATGGAATCCGCCGGCTGGTTCAAGACCGTTTTTATCGGTTCGAACATCTGGCAGAACATGGGCTGGCAATCGATCATCTATATTGCGGCGCTTAGCGGAATCAATCCGCAGCTGTACGAAGCGGCTAAGATGGACGGGGCTTCCCGGCTGCGGCGCATCTGGCACGTCTCTTTGCCGGGGATCGTGCCGGTCATCGTCATTTTGCTGATCCTCGACGTGGGGCAGTTTATGAACATCGGGTTCGAAAAAATATTGCTGATGCAAAACAATCTGAATCTCGAATCGAGCGACGTGATCTCCACGTTCGTATATAAGACCGGGATTTTGCAAGGGGAATACAGCTATACGGCGGCGATCGGGCTGTTCAACTCGGTAATCAATCTGACGCTGCTGCTTCTGGTGAACCGTTTTGCCCGCAAAACGTCGGAGACGAGTTTATGGTAAAGGAGGCGGGGCAGATGTCCAAACGAGTTGCGGCGCCCAAGGCGCAGTCCGGACCGGCCGACGAACGGTGGTTTGATTGGCTTGTGTACCTGATCGCGGCGGTCATTATCGTCATCGTGTTGTATCCGCTGCTGTTTGTGGTCAGCGCTTCATTCAGCGATCCGGCGAAGGTGCTGGGCGGGGAAGTGTGGCTGCTGCCGAAAGGCGTTACGCTTGACGCTTACGCTAACATTTTGGATAACGATAAAATTTGGCGAGGGTACGCCAATTCGATTCTTTACACGGCGGTCGGCACGTTCGTCAACATCGTCATGACGCTGCTTGCGGCATACCCGCTGTCGCGGCCGGACCTGCCCTTGCGCAAAGGGCTGATGCTGATCGTGACGCTGACGATGTTTTTCAGCGGCGGGCTGATTCCGGCCTACCTGCTGGTCAAAGACCTGGGGATGGTCGATACGATGTGGGCCTTGATCGTGCCGGGGGCGATTTCGACGTACAATCTGATCGTCATGCGGACGTATTTCCAGTCCAGCATTCCCTGGGAGCTTCAGGAAGCCGCCCATATGGACGGCTGCTCCAACTGGCGGCTGCTCGTCAGCATCATTTTGCCGCTGTCGAAGCCGATCCTGGCGGTCATGGTGTTGTTTTACGCGGTTGGTCACTGGAATTCGTTTTTTAACGCGCTCATATATATCCGCAGTGAAGAGCTGTATCCGCTGCAGTTGGTGCTGCGTGAAATTTTGCTGATCAGCCAGTCGGACGCGGTGGACGGACTTGTGGGGATGGAGGACAAGGTTTTGCTGGCGGAGAGCATCAAATACGCGGTCATTATCGTTTCCAGCCTGCCGGTGCTGATCATGTATCCGTTTGTGCAGCGGCATTTTGTCAAAGGGGTAATGATCGGTTCGATTAAGGGTTAAGTGGCTCATAAGCCTATACTCTCTGATAACTAAAAAAGCTGGGAGGGATCAGGTTGAAGGCAAACGCGAAGATTACGCTAGACGGCAGCAGGGCCAGCGGGCATACGGTGAACCCGTACCTGTTCGGGCATTTTGTGGAGGATATCCGCGACCATATGGAAGCGATGCTGGCCTATCCGCTGAAGGACATGGATTTTGAAAGCGATGCCGAGGGCAGAGGGACGGTTTCCGGGGGCTGGAGCGCTTATACGAACGGGCGGAATACCCAGTACGCGTTGGAGGCCCCGGCGCCGAAGCATTCGGGCCGCGCCGTGCGCATCCGCATCTTGAGCGACGACGAGGCGGATGCCGGGATCGCGCAAGCGGCCGCTTTGCACGGGCCGGTCGAATATGCGGTGCGCTTGGTGGCACGGGCGTCGGTCGAATTGAAGTACGTGGTCGTCGAGGCGGCGGATCGGCGCACGGGAGAGCTGCTTGGGCTTGTTAGGATCGACCTGGGCAGCCATAACTGGCGGGAATACGAGGCGAAGTTGTCCGTCTCCCGCGCCTGCGCCGCCGCCGAAATCCGGGTGTACGTGCCGGCCGACCATCCGAGGTGGAACGATCACGTATCCACCGGCATGCTGTGGCTCGATCACGTATCCCTGCTGCCTGCGGACCATATCGGCGAGGTGAAGCGCGAAGTGATGGAGATGACGCGGGCGCTGAATGCCGGCATGATGAGGCTGGCCGGCAATTACATCAGCGCTTATCATTTCGAGCATGGCATCGGCCCCGTATTGGAGCGGCCCGTAATGTACAACGAAGCATGGGGCGGGTGGACGTGCAAGTATTTCGGCACGGACGAATTTATCCGCTTTTGCCGGGAGCTTGAAGTGGAGCCGCTCATTTGCGTCAACGACGGGTCGGGGACGCCCGAGGAAGCCGCGGGGTGGGTGGAATACTGCAATGGCGGCACCGATACTCCGATGGGGGCGAAGCGGGCGGCGAACGGTCATCCCGAGCCGTATAACGTCCGGTACTGGGAGATCGGCAACGAAGTGTGGGGGGATTTTCAGGTCGGAACTTGTCCCGCGGACCGGTTTGCAGAGCGGTGCGTAACGTTTGCCGAGGCGATGAAAGCGGTGGACCCGTCGCTTGTGATCTTGGCCTGCGGGCATACCGATCAGGAATGGAACCGGGCGGTGCTCGATATCGCGGGTGAACATATCGATTATTTGACCCTGCACTTGTACCACGGTTACGGGCGCTTCGGAATGAACCGGGATACGCCGGCCGAGGAGCGCTACAAAGCGATCGCTTCCTTTTCCGAGTGGACCCGGGAGGACCTCCGGCGGACGGTGGAGCAGATCCGCGTAAATGAGAAGCATCGCCATGTGAAGCTGGCGATTACCGAATACAACACAATGTATTATCCCAACACGGTGCGGAAAGGGCTGCCGGATGAGCATACACTGGGAGCCGCGGTAGCAAACGCCGCCAATCTCAACGAGATGCTGCGGGCCAGCGATCTGGTGCACATTGGCAGCTTCTCCGATCTCGTGAACGGCTGGCTCGGCGGCTGCATTCGCGTGGGCGATTATTACGCCGACCAATATTGCGGCAAAACGCCGGGCTGGAGCGGCCATCCTTTGACCGTATACGGTACGCCGACCTATGAAGTGATGAAGCTGTACGCGAACCGGGACATCCGGCGGCTGCTTCCCGCCGACGTGGTCTGCGGTACTTTCTCCGTGCGCGCGAACAAGCCGGCTCCGTTTGATCTGGGTGCGCTGCCGGATTTGGACGTGGTGGCGTGCGTGAATGAAGATGGGAGCGTAGTTACTGTCTTTATCGCCAACCGCAGCCTGGAGGAAGTCCACGCCGAGCTGAATCTGCTCGGAATGGAGCCGTCCGGGGAGACGTTGCTGCTGCACGAAATTACGGGCGATTCCTTTGAAGCGGTTAATTCCGTCTGCGAACCGGACCGCATCGCCTGCCAATTGCGGACGGTGCCGCTTGATGCCTGGCGGCAAGGCTACCCGCTGCGCCCGGCGTCGGTGTATGCGCTGGAGATTAACACCGAACGGGCCTAGTAGAATCCATTTCCATTCTAACGGATGCCACAGCCGCTATTTGCTTCAACAACGCCGTTTTCAAGCTCTAACGGTTGCCGTGGCGCTTATTTAGCTAAAACCCGGCTATTTTGGCTCAGATTAGAGCAATTAGCAGCGCTCACAACCGTTAAAATTCAGAAAGGGTCTTTTTTCGCCAAATAGCGGCGGATACAACCGTTAGATTTCTGGCGTGATCTCAAATGGAATAGGGCCGCCTTATTCCGTACAATTGAACAGGAGGAGAACAGTGACAACCAGAGCTTATGCGAAGGGCTATCCCAGGCCGCAATTTGTCCGGGAGAATTGGCTCAATTTGAACGGCGAATGGGACTTCCGTTTCGACGACGACAATGTCGGCGAGCAGGAGAACTGGCCGGAAAAGTTTGCGGGAACGCATACGATTACCGTTCCTTTTACGTACGAAACGCAGGCGAGCGGGATCGGGATCGAGGAGTTCAACCCGCAGGTGTGGTACGGCAAATCGGTTCATGTCCCGAAGGAGGCCGAAGGCAAGCGGGCGATCCTGCACTTTCAGGCGGTGGATTATATCGCCAAAGTATGGGTCAACGGCAGGATGGCCGGCAGCCATCAAGGCGGTTACGCAGCGTTTGGCTTTGATATCACCCCTTATCTGGTTTTCGGGGCAGACAATCAAATTACGGTAAAAGTAGAGGATAGCGACGATTGCACACAGCCGCGGGGTAAGCAGCGTTGGACCAAGGACAGCTTCGAGTGCTTTTATGTCCAGACAACCGGCATTTGGCAGACGGTTTGGCTGGAATTCGTGGAGGAGCAGCGGCTGGACGCGGTCAAAATTACGCCGGATATCGACCGCTCCACGGTCCGTTTCGATTACCGGATAAGCGGCGCCCGAAAGGCCGGTGATTTGCGGTTGGAGGCGATGGTGACGCTGAAGGGCAAACCGGTGAAGCGGGTCGCGCTGGCGGCGGATCGCCCGAACTTGTCGGTGGAAGTTGATTTGGTGCACGAGGCGAACGGACCGTGGAAGAAATGCCTTTGGTCGCCGCAGCATCCGAATTTGTTTGATGTGGAATTTGTGCTGTATGCGGAAGATCGGGTGGTTGACCGTGTTTTTTCCTACTTTGGGATGAGAAAGATTTCGCTTGAGAACGGCCAGGTGCTGCTGAATAATGCACCGATCTATCAAAGATTGATTTTGGATCAGGGGTATTGGACGGACACCCATTTAACGCCGCCCAGTGAGGAAGCGATCATTGCCGACATCGACTGGATGCTGGAAATGGGCTACAACGGTGTGCGCAAGCATATGAAGATCGAGGATGCCCGCTTTCTCTATTGGTGCGACGTCAAAGGGCTGCTGGTCTGGTCAGAAATGGCTGCGACCTTCGAGTTTCACGACCGCGCGGTCGAGGCGTTTACGAAGGAATGGCTGGAAATCGTCGATCAGCAGTACAATCATCCCAGCATCATTACCTGGGTGCCGTTCAACGAATCGTGGGGCATTCCGTCCATCCTCCGCGACGTGAGGCAGCAGAAATTTACTGAGGGCATCTACCATCTCACCAAAGCGGTCGATCCCTACCGCCCGGTCATTACGAACGACGGTTGGGAGCATACCGTTTCCGATATTTTGACACTGCATGATTATGTCGAAACGGGCGCTGGGTTTTTGCGGCGGTACAAAGACAACAAGGCTGCTATCGTAAATAGGGAAAAGACCTGTAACCACTGGAAATACGCTTTGGCCGAAGGCTACGGATATCGCGGGCAGCCGATCATCATCAGCGAATTTGGCGGGATCGCCTTTAGGTCGGACAAAGGCTGGGGTTATGGCCGCCAGGTCGCACGGAAGCGGAATTCCTCGAACGGTTCGAGGGTCTGACCCGGGCGATCAAAAGCGTGGACTATATTTGCGGCTACTGCTACACCCAGCTTGCCGATGTGCAGCAGGAAATCAACGGACTGCTGACGGAGGACCGCAAGCCGAAAATCCCGCTTGCCAAAATCAAAGAGATCAATTTGGCCTGAACAAGAATTCATAAAATTTCCGGCGGGGCAGAGGAGGATGCGTGGGTATAGAAGAGCGGAGAAGAGGAATCTGGAGGCTAAGTGACTCCAGAGCCGCTATTCGAGGAAAAATGGAGGATTGCAAAATGTAACGGCCACAGATGCCTCTATTTACCTCGAATCGGCCTGATTGAGCTAGTTTAGAGCGAAATAGGGTCGCCTCTGTCCGTTAGGCTGGGAAATACCCGGGAAATGGGCGGATAAGGTCACTGGTGTCCGTTAGAGTAGCGTCTACAGATTAGAAAGAGCCGAAGTACTCGGTGCTTCGGCTTGTCCTCATGCCAATGGAGTCGGAACAGTACTATTTTGGCTGTAAGTTATTGAAACAGTACGTTCATCTTGTTTATAGTGTTACTAAGAAATGTTTATCTCTGAAACAGAGGATGATGGACGTGAAGGTACTGGCGATTGCGCCGTATGAAGGATTGAAGGAAATGATTCTTAGCTTGGCGGAAGGCCAGGATATGGAGCTGAGGGTGGAAACCGGGGATTTGCAGCAGGGGTTAAAATATGCCGAGGAAGCGGCGCGCAACGGGACGGATATCATTATCAGCCGCGGCGGCACGGCCAAGCTGATCCAGTCCAGGGTCGCCATTCCTGTCATTGAGATTGAAGTGTCCGGATACGATATGCTGAGGGTGCTGACGCTGGCCAAAGGATATCCCGGCAAGGTGGCGATCGTTGGCTTCGCCCAGGTGGTCGCCGGTGCGGCGGCGGTGTGCGAAGTGCTGGATATGAAAATTTCCTCCTACACGGTTCAGGATGAATCCGGGGTTGGCCAGGTGCTGCAGGAGCTGCGGGAGCAGGGATACCAGATTATCGTCGGGGACGTCATTACCGTCAAGGAAGCGGAAAAGCTCGGTTTGATCGGTTTTCTGCTGACCTCAGGCAAAGAGAGCGTGCTGCGTTCATTCCAGCAGGCGCGAAAGTGGCATGCGCTGTTTGCAGCGTGCAAACGGGAATACGGCATGGCCCACCAGGTGCTTGCGGCAGAGCAGGCGGGGGTGGCTGTTTATGACCGCGAGCAGCGGCAGGTGTTCAGCAATCCGTATTTCAACCGGGAGATTGCCCCTTTTATGGATTCAGAAAAAATAGGGGGTATCGTCCGCGAGATCCTAACGGAGGGGACGTTCCATACCATGCTGGAGCAGGCGGAGCAAATCCGGCGGGTCAGCGGTTACCCGCTGCCGGATCCGGACGGGCCATTGGCCGTATTGCGGATCGCGGGCGGCAAAAGCCGGGATGAGCTCAGGCTGCGAGGGGCTTCCCTTGTACCGGCAGAAGCTGGCTTTCGTGCGGCGCAGGTGGCCGGCAACATCGTCAGCCATAACAGCAGGATGAGACATGCGCTGGACAAAGCGCAGAGCTATCGCGATCAGGAGCTTTCCGTCTGGATTTCCGGGGAAAAAGGGACAGGCAAGGAGCTGCTGGCTCAGTTTATTCATTTTGGCGGCGAAAGAGGGCAGCGGCCGTTTCTGAAAATCGAATGCGGGCTGGTTTCACAGGATCTGTGGGACACGCTGCTGAACGAGGAGCGGAATGAGGAACTGCTCGGCAGTCTTGGGCGCAGCACTGTATTTTTGCGCGACATTGACGCCCTTGGTGAAGCTGAGCAGAAGAGATTGGCGGACTATTTGGACAAGCAAACGCCAACTTTTCAATGGATTGTGTCTTCCAGGGAGGATATTCTGGAGCGGACCGAGAGCGGCGGGTTCAGCGCGGAGCTGTATTACAGGCTGGCGGAAGTCACGCTGCCGCTGCCTTCGCTGAGGGAACGCAAGGAGGATATTGAAGGCCTCTCTCTGCTGTACATCAACGAATATAACGCCAAGTACGGCAAGCAGGTGGTCGGGCTCAGAGATGAGGCGAGAGAGGAGCTCGAACGGTTTGAATGGCGCGGCAATATCCATCAGCTGCGGCAGGTGATCGAAGAAGCCGTGCTGCTTGCCAAAGGCTTGTACGTTGAGCAGGGGGAAATCAGCGCGGTGTTGTCCACCAGACGGATGCGGACCGAATACGGGAAACCGGACTTTGATCTCAGCGGAACGCTGGAGGAAATTGAGCAGCGGATTATCCAGCAGGTGTTGCTGGAGGAAGGCATGAACCAGGTGAAAACCGCCGAACGGCTGGGCATCAGCCGCACCACGCTGTGGAGGAAAATAAAGTAACTAGCTAAACATTACAACATGTTTCATAATGAAACATGTTGTTTTTAATTTGAACAATTTATCAAAAAGTGTTGTTAAATTGAACATTCAGGACTATAATCACATTTGAAAGCGCTTGTATATGAAAACAGTTCAATTCTGAAACAGGAACACTCGAATATAGGAGGCTTAACCATGGAATTCAAAGGCATTATTCCCGCCATGCTGACTCCTTTGACGGAAGAGCAGCAAGTGAATGAGCAGGTTGCCCGCCAGCTCACGCGGCGGATGATCGATGCAGGTGTTAACGGTGTGTTTGCCCTCGGAACGAACGGGGAGTTTCATCTGTTGGATGAACAGGAGAAACTGAAGCTGGCTCAAATCGTCGTGGATGAGGTGAACGGCACGGTTCCGGTCATTATGGGCAGCGGAGGGAACGCAACCGCGGACGTCATTGGACTATCGAAGAAAATGGAAGAGCTTGGCGCAGATGCCTTGTCGGTCATTACCCCGTTTTTTATCGCTCCTTCACAGGAGGAGTTGTACGTCCATTTTGCCAAAATCGCCGAATCCACTTCACTGCCGGTACTCCTGTACAACATTCCTTCACGCACAGGCGTTCATTTGGAAGCGGATACGGTGGCGCGGCTGGCCAAAATCCCCAACATTGTCGCCATTAAAGACAGCAGCGGCAAGTTTGAGAACATTCAGCAGTATATTCAGGCCACGCAAGGCGAAGATTTTTCCGTACTGGCAGGCACCGATTCCCTGATTCTGCATACGTTAAACGCCGGAGGCAGCGGCGCGGTGGCGGCTACGGCCAACATGCTGCCTGAGGTCGTCGTGTCCATTTACCAGAACTGGCTCAAGGGGGATCTCGAAGCAGCGCAGAAGGCCCAGGACCTGCTGAATCCGCTGCGCGATACGTTCAAATACGGCACCTTGCCGTCCGTACTGAAGAAAGCGGTGGAATTGTCCGGCATTCCTGTCGGTCCGCCGAAACTGCCGGTCAGCGAGCTGTCCGGCGAGGCCCTGGCGA
This sequence comes from Paenibacillus macerans, assembly GCF_023715465.1. Classification (GTDB taxonomy): domain Bacteria; phylum Bacillota; class Bacilli; order Paenibacillales; family Paenibacillaceae; genus Fontibacillus; species Fontibacillus macerans_A. Next base: position 179,477 of record NZ_JAMBOE010000003.1, on the reverse strand, counting down.
TTGTGCAAGAGATGGTCAGCAGCTACAAGCTGAGATAGACATTAGAGACAGATAACGGGAAGGAGAGTTAACGATGCAGGTTTTGTATCAGTTTCAGACCGCGGGCAAAATCATCGCCAGCAGAGATAGCCTTCACACTTTAGGCGAGCATTTGGACTCCGTGGCTGCCGGAATCCGCAGCGCTTTGGTTGTGGCGCAGCCGTTTATCCAAAGCTCCGGCATCCTGGACGGCTTGCTGAAGCAGCTCACGGAGAAGGGCATTCAGGCGCAGGTGACGCTGGATATTTTGCCGGAGCCAACGCTGGAAAATATTGAAGAGGTATATCAAAAAACATTGGGTGCAGCGGGTGCGAGTTGTGATGTCATTATCGGCATCGGCGGCGGCAGCGTGCTGGATGCAGCCAAAATATTGTCCGTGCTGCCGGCCAATGGCGGCTCCATCCGCGGCTTCCTGGGCACGAACCTGATCAAACAGGCGGGCATTCCAACGATGCTCATCCCTACGACCTCGGGAACCGGCGCCGAGGTGACACCCAATGCGATTGTGACAATTCCGGAGGAAGAGCTGAAAATCGGGGTGGTCAGCCCCTATCTGCTGCCGCAGCTTGTCATCCTTGATCCGATGGTGACGCTAGGTCTGCCGCAGGCGGTAACCGCCGCCACCGGGATGGACGCCTTTACGCATTCGCTTGAATCCTTGATTTCCAACAAGGCGAATCCGCTCAGCGATATGTTTGCACTGGAGTCGATTCGCCTGATATCCTCCAGCATTCTTGAGGCATATCATCACGGTTCATCCATCGAGGCAAGAGAGAACATGCTGCTTGGCTCAATGTACGGCGGCATGGCGCTGACCAGTGCCGGAACGGCAGCGGTGCATGCTCTGGCCTATCCGCTTGGCGGCAAATTCAAGATAGCGCACGGGGTGGCGAATTCCATGCTGCTGCCGCATGTGATGGAATTCAACATGGACGCGGCGGCTCCCCGCCTGGCGCTCGCCGGCGCGGCGATGGGCCTGGATGTGAACGGGCTGTCCGAGCAGCAAGCAGCGGAGGCCGTCATCCGGCGCATTGCCGAATGGACACAGGAGCTGAACATCCCGCAAAATCTGCAGCAGTACGGCGTATCCGAGGAAGATGTCGAGGAGTTGTCCCTCTCCGCCGCGAAGGTTACCCGGCTGCTGAACAACAATCCGAAGCCGGTCAGCGTGGAAGAGATGAAAGTGATCTACCGCAAGCTGCTCCCGCAAAGCATCTGAAGGTGATGGCATGAGGATAGCAGTCATTGCCGACGACCTGACAGGCGCCAGTGATTGCGGGGGACAGCTCGTCCATTACGGCCTGCAGGTGTCGGTTGTCCTAGGGCGGCGGGAGCCAAATCCGCTCCCGAACGAAGCGGTGATCCTCAATACGGACAGCAGGGCCCTGTCCGGGGAAGAAGCCTACCGGACGGTTCAGGAAGCATGCCGGCAAATCCGCAATGAGCCCTTTGACGTGCTGTACAAAAAAATGGATTCCACCATGCGCGGGAACGTAGGGCAGGAGCTCAACGCGGTATATGACGTGTTTGAACCGGATTTTGTCATCATTGCTCCAGCTTATATCGGGAATGGGCGGCAGGTGATCGACGGGATTCATTATGTGAACGGCATAAAGCTGCATGAAACGGAAGCTGCTCATGATCCCAAGACACCGGTGCAGGAAGCTTGCCTGGTCAAGCTGATCGGCGATCAGACGCAGCGGAAGGTGGCGCATTTGTCCAGGGCCGATCTGGAGCAGGGAACGGAGCATATCGCGGCCCGGATGGCTGCGTTCAAGGAACAGCAGATTGCTTATATCGTCGCGGATTCTGCAACGGAAGCCCACATGGAGGTGATCGTGAAGCATATCGCGCCGCTATCCTATTCGGTTATTTGGGCCGGCTCATCCGGGCTGATCCGGCATCTGCCCCAGGCTTACGGCTTGTCCCGCGTTCATACCGAGGAGGCTTTGCCGAGATCGGAAAAGCCTGTCCTCCTGGTGGTCGGCAGCGTAAGCCCGGCCGGCCGCAGACAGCTGGAGCGGGTGCTGCAGGTGAGCGGGGTGACGGGCATCAAAATGGACACAGTTCGGGTGATCAGCGGCGAAGCAGTCATGGAGGCCGAACTGGAGAGGCTGCGACTACTGGCGGATGATGCCTTGGGAAAAAACAGGCATGTGGTGTTATTTTCGTCGGATAAAGTGGAGGAAACAAGAAGGGCCGGGCAGCGGTTTGGCTTTGGCGCAGTGGAGATCAGCAACCGGATATCGCAGGCGCTGGGGAAATGTGCCGCGGAGCTGGTGCGCAGGCACGGCCTGCAGCATCTGTTCCTGACCGGTGGAGACACGGCGCATCAGGTATTCCAAAGGCTGAACCTGCATGAATTCCGGCTGCTGTCGGAGGTGGAGAACGGCATACCGCTCGGTAAGCTTTCCGGAGAACAAGATATTTTTGCAGTGACCAAGGCAGGCAACTTCGGCTCGGAAGCTGTAATGGAGAAAGCGGTGCTGAAACTGCAAGGAGGAGGGGCATAATGATACCAATTATCGGGATTACGATGGGCGACGCGGCGGGCGTCGGACCGGAGATTATCGTGAAGGCGTTAGGACATCGGGAAGTATATGCGCAGTGCCGGCCGGTTGTGCTTGGGGACGCCAAGATCATGAAAAGGGCCTTAGGCGTGACGGGCTCTGATCTGGTGCTGAGCCCCGTGCATTCCATTCAGGAATGCCGGTTCGAACCGGGAACGATCGATTGTCTGGATCAGAATCTGCTGCCGGAGGATCTGCCCTTCGGCCAGCTTTCGGCGGCTGCGGGAGATGCGGCGTTCCAGTTCCTGAAGCGGTCGGTCGAGCTGGCCAAAGCCGGGGAAATTCAGGCGATCTGTACAGCTCCGCTGAACAAAGAAGCCCTGCATATGGGCGGCCACCGATATCCTGGGCATACGGAGATTTTGGCGGATTTGACCGGGACGGAAGACTATTCCATGATGCTGTCCTCGCCCAAGCTGAAGGTGATTCATCTGACGACACATCAGGGGCTGATTGAAGCCATTCAGTCTATCACGCCGGAACGGACTTATAAGGTGATCGCGCTGGCTGATGAAACGCTCAAGCGCGCCGGATACGCGAGCCCGCGCATCGCCGTCTGCGGCATTAACCCGCATGCGGGCGAGAAGGGGCTGTTCGGCAACGGCGAAGAGGAAAAGCAGCTTGTACCGGGCATCGAAAAAGCGCGGGCGGAAGGGATTCATGTGGAAGGCCCGCTGCCGGGAGATACGGTGTTTTTTCGGGCCGTACGCGGCGATTTCGATATCGTGGTGGCCAGCTACCATGACCAGGGCCATATTCCGATCAAGGTGCTGGGGCTGGAGGAAGGCGTGAACATTACGGTGGGCCTGAAAGGCGGCGTTATCCGCACCTCGGTGGACCATGGGACAGCGTTTGATATTGCCGGACAGAACAAGGCGGATGAAGCAAGCCTGCTGGCGGCCATCCGTTCCGCTGCCGAGCTGGCGCCAAAGCGTGTATAAGCTGAGATAAAGGAGGCAAGTCAGGATGAAAGTAGTTTCCACATCGCCGTCGTTCGGCAAATATTCGGATGAACCGTTCCGATACCTGGAGCAGCATGGCCTTGAACTGGTCCATCTGCCTGCTGATATCGGGGAAGAGGATTTTATCAGGGAGGCCCAGGGGGCAGCCGCGGCCATCGTTGCTTTTAATCCGATTAACGGACATGTGCTTGACCGGATTCCGAGCCTGAAAATTGTATGTAAACACGGCGTAGGCGTCGATAACATCGATCTGGAAGCGGCCAAGGAGCGCCAAGTTTGGGTGACCAACGTTCCGAACGCCAATAAACATGCAGTCGCGGATTTTGCTTTCGGGCTGATGCTGGCGCTTGCCAGGCAGATTCCGGCGGCCGACCAGGGCACCAAGGCAGGCGAGTGGCCGAAAATTTTCGGTACGGACGTTTACGGCAAGACGCTGGGCATCATTGGACTGGGCAGCATCGGGAAAGAGGTGGCGCGCAGGGCGGGCGGATTTGATATGAGCCTGCTTGCGTTTGATCCGTACCCTGACCATAAGTTTGCGGAGCAGTGGAAGGTGCGTCTGGTCGGGCTGGAAGAGCTGCTAAGAGAAAGCGACTTCATTACGCTGCATATGCCGCTGATCGAACAGACACGAAATTTAATTGGAGCGGACCAATTCTCTATGATGAAAGAAAGCGCTTTCCTGGTAAACGCATCCAGAGGCGGCATCGTCAACGAGGAGGCGCTGTATCAGGCGTTGAAAGAGAAAAGGATCGCAGGCGCCGCGCTGGACGTATTCGAGCAGGAACCGCTGACCGGGCACCCGCTGTTCGCGCTGCCGAACTTTATCGCCGCACCGCATATCGCAGGGTATACGGATGGCGCGGTGAACACGCTTGGCATGACCTGTGTCCGCAATATTGTAGACGTAATCGTCCATGAGAAGGCACCGCAGCACGTGATGAACGGGCTGTAATTATATTTAACATTGTATCCCGACTTGGGAACAGGGAGGTTTGACAACATGCAAGCTAATGAACTGACAACCGCCACCGAATCAAAACCTGTCCGCAAAAAGTCCAAAGTCCGCTGGGTTATTGCCTTTCTGATGTGGGCGGCGATTGCCATTAACTATATTGACCGCACGGTGCTTTCGGCTGCGGCTCCATTTCTGACGGATGAATTCTCGTTAAGCGAAGCGCAAATGGGCATTATCCTGTCCGGCTTCTTCTGGTCCTATGCGCTGCTGCAGATTCCGGCCGGCTGGTTTGCCGACCGTTTCGGCCAAAAGAAGACGCTTGGCTTCGCCGTAATCTGGTGGTCGCTGGCGACGGCGGTGACCGGACTTGCGACAGGCTTCAAGTCACTGCTCGGCTTCCGGGTCGCCTTGGGCGTCGGGGAAGCGGCGGCTTATCCGAGCAATGCGGGAATCGCGTCCAAATGGTTCCCGGACAAGGAAAGAGCGACCGTTTCCGGTATTTTTGACAGCGGTTCCAAGTTTGGCGGGGCCATTGCCATGCCGCTGATCGTCTGGCTGATCGCCATGTACGGCTGGAAAATGACCTTTGTCATTATCGGTGTGCTCGGCGTCATATGGGGCATCATCTGGCTGCTCTATTTCAGGGAAACCCCGGAGGAGCATAAGGGAGTTAATGAAGCGGAGCTGCTGCACATCCGCGAGGGCCAGACCAAGAAAGAGGGTACCGACAGCAAGCAGTCGATGAAATGGTATCATTTGCTGAAGCACAGAAATATTTGGGCCATGTGTATCGGGTTCTTCATGATCAACTACAACTCCTATTTCTTCATTACATGGCTTCCTACGTATCTGGTCAAGGAACGGGGCATGAATCTGATCGAAATGGGGTTCGTGGCCTCACTGCCGCTGTTGTGTGCGATGGTTGTAGAGGTCGCCGCAGGCTGGTTATCCGACCGGATTTACTCGAGCGGAAAGCTATCCTTGACCGCAACACGCAAACTCTTCCTGGTCATTGGCCTCCTGATGGCCGCTTGCATCGGTTTTGCTGCTTTTGCACAATCTGCCGTTCTCGCCGTGGTGCTGCTGTGTATCGCCAAGTCCGGCACAACGGTGGCTGCATCCCAGGTATGGGCGCTTCCGGGCGATGTGGCTCCGAAGAACATGACCTCCGTTGTAGCGGGGATGCAAAACTCCGTCTCCAACATGGGCGGTGTCGTTGGCCCGATCATTACCGGTTTCATCGTAGCCAGCACGGGCTCCTTCGTACCGGCGCTGATTTTCTCCGCGCTGCTAATCGTAATTGCGATTGTGAACTATCTGTTCCTGATGAAAAAGGTAGAGCCGATTCAAGTGAATAACGCCTAACTTTGAAAACTGACTAAGCTGAAAGCGCAGAAGGGGTAGCCCGCTGCGCTTTTCTTGTTTGCAGGCCCCTAAATCGATTCCCGCACCTTGCCGGACCCATGTGAAGCGGCGGTGTCGCGGTATTGTCCCGGCGTCATGCCCTCCACTTTACGAAAGGAACGGATGAAGTTCTGCGAGTTGTTGTACCGGAGCTTCGCCGCGATATCCTTGACGGGCATACCCGTTTCCCTCAGCCACTTTTTGGCCATTTTGAACCGGTACATCGTGAGATATTCACTAAAAGAGTACTGCGTCTCCTTGCGGAAAATGCTGCTGATGTAGTTCGCATTGTAATGGAGACGGGAGGCGCATTCCTCCAAGGTCAGGTCGGTGTCGTAATGGTGTTGGATCAAATCGATGATTTTTTCCGAAATATTGTGATACTGCGCGTTTTGCCTGCTGTTGAAAATTTTGATCAGCGGATGGATGACCGTGGTCCAGAACCAATCCTCGATTTCGGCTTTCGTGTGAAGGTCGAGCATTTCCTCAAACAACGAGCTGTTTGCATAATGAATCTGCTGCAAGGAAATCCCCGATTCCTGCATCATAATCAGCAAATTGTTCAGCAAGCGAGTCAGCGGAATTTGATACTCATGCGGCGAGAGCTCCTGGGCGAACAAGGATTTAAACAGCAACCCGTTAAGTTCCTTGGCTCTGTCCGGTTCAGCCAGCTTGATCGCGTCCATCAGGTCGTTTTCTTTGTGAGCCGGATAGTTCAAATTCAGCACATGTTTGCCGGAGTTGATGTTCTCGTATTGGATAATCACTCCGGTGCCCAGTTTTATCCGGTATTTCAGCGCTTCAATCCCTTCCCGGTAAGCGAGTGAAATTTTGTGAATGGATTGGAAAGGCAAGCTTAGACCAATGCTGACCTGCAATTTCAGGCACTGACCGATTTCATACTGCAGTTTTTCGGTTAAGGCATAAACGGTCCGGTGAAAGGTTCCGGCATTTCCGTCTGCGCTTCCGATCAAAGTGACGATGGTTTGTTCCATCATGACGGGAGCGAACCTGCTATGGGGCTCCACCAGTTCTTCGATCATATTTTGCGCGGCGAACAGCAGCAGGTTGAGATCCTTTTTCTCGTAGGCCGAATCGTCCGAATAATCGATCGCCATCGTGACGACCGCCATCGTTTGCCATTCCTCGATATGATCTTTGTAACCGTATTGTTCGAGTTTTTCGAGAAGTTCGCGCTTTTTGTATTTCCCCTGGAAGGCTTGGATCAAGGAAAAGGTGCGAACCTGTCTGATATGCTGGCGAATCTCCGTTTCCAGCCGGGATTTCGACTGAAATAATTGGTGGAACTCTTCGCCGATCATTTCGAATTCGCTGGTATGCCTCTGGCGGACCTCGGTTTTTCGCCGGCCCATCTGGTTAAGGAGCCGCTCGATCGGCGAATACATCCGGCGCGAGCCGAACCAAGCCAGTAAAATGGACAAGATGAGCATGAGCAGGCATACATAAAAGGTATACTGCCCGATTTTGCTGGATTCCTTGGTCAAACTACCGATTGAGGTCACCGACAGGTATACCCAGCCGTTCAATTGAGAGCGCAAATAAGTAACGGAAAAATCCTTTTTACCGATCAAAGTTTGAAATTGCCCGGAGAGCTTGGCCTCGTCCGCAATCAGGGACACATCGGCAAATCCGGTCTCCTCAAGCGGCCTGCCGATGAACGACGGATCGGGATGCATTAAAACCCGCTGGTGTTCGTCCACCACGATAATGCTGTCCAGCGGCTGCACATCCGTCGTGATGCTGTCCTGCAGGCTGCAAGCGGGAATATTCGCCAGAGCCAGCCCGTATTTGTGCAGCTTGGAGACCGGAAGCTTCTTGATCAGGCTGACGCTGTAGCTGCACGGTGCGGAATTGATGTTTTCCTCGCTGTAAAACCACGCCGACGGGGTTAAAATCCACGAGGTACTGTCGGGCGTATCCATCAGCCTTTCGAGCCGCTGGTGATCCTTATACTCGTCCAGCCGGTAGAGGCCCGAATTTTTCACCATCCAATTCTGCTGCATGTTGATCAAAATGACGTCTTCCAGCTTCGTATCGAAGGACTGCATGTTGCGGATTTCGTTGCGCAAATCGTTGTATAATTTGAAATCGCTTTCACCTAATGGGTTGTTAAGTGTCCTTCTAAGTACGGTCGAGTTAACCACTTGATTTAAAGTTTGATTGACAGTCGTCAATTTACGTTCTACATTTGAGTTAATTTGTGAAATCAGTTCAATTTTGCTTTGGTTTACATTTTTTTGGATTTCCCTAGTTGAGGTCAAATAGGAAAAGGTGCCGATAAACAGCACGGGAAGCGTACTGACTACGATCGTAAAAATCATTAGTTTGCTCAAAAAGCTTAATGGTTTCACCAATATCAGCACCTGACCTTATGTGATGAATTACGGCTATAAACAAGTGTATGATGTTTTACAGATAATTACAATAATCATCTTGTGGGGCAATAATCATTTTGTTTCATTTTGCGAATTTTTAGGGGGGAACTACCAATTGTTCAGAAGAATCTGCGGGGTAAAAAGCATGCTGTACACGTTCGCCATTTGCCTGATCGCCGTTTCCTTGCTTGGCGGCTGCATAAACCGGGACGCGAAACGCGCGGCGGCCGGCGAAGACCGCCCGTATATTTCGATTTTGGCGCCGCTGCATTTTCCTCAGCCGCCTTCCAAGGATGTTGTTGCGGAAATCGAGCGGCTGGCCGGCGTTCAGCTTGACCTTCGCTGGGTACCGGAGGGGGTTTATACCGACAAGATGATGACCGGGCTGACGACCAATTCATTGGCCAAAGTCAGTTTTGTGAAATTTTCCGATTACAATCTGGTTAAAAATGCGATTCGCTCGAACGTTTTCTGGGAAATCGGGCCGTTTTTGGAGGAGTTTCCGAACCTGCGCAAGCTTGACAGGGAAATTTTTGACCAGACCACGGTGGACGGAAAAATATACGGACTATATACCGAACGTCCCTCTTCGCGACAAGGGGTGATTCTACGCAAGGACTGGCTTGACAACCTCCATTTAAAAGAACCGCAGACGCTGGAAGACCTGTATGAGGTGATGAGACAATTTACGTATAATGATCCGGACGGTAACGGAAAGCAGGACACGCTGGGCGTTGTGGACCGCAATGATCTCGTGTACGGCATCTTCAAGACGTTAAGCTCTTATTTCGGAACGCCAAACAATTGGAAAATTGAGGACGGCCATGTCATTCCGGAATTCATGACGGATGAATACACGGATACGATGAATTTTATGAAAAAGCTGTACGATGAGAAGCTGATCAATCAGGATTTTCCGCTCACAAGCAAAGAAATTCAGCGCGACAAGTTCATTCGTGGCGAGGCGGGCGTATTTATCGGAAGCATGACCGATGTTCAGCGGCTGTCCATTGAAGCCAGGGCGATCCATCCGGACGCCGAATTTACCCTGGTCAACCGGATCAAAGGTCCGTACGGATACAAGGTATGGTCGATTCCGAATTATAACGGCCTTTATTTGTTTTCCAAAAAGGCGATCCCTACGGAGCAAGAGCTGCGGGAAGTGCTGGGCTTTTTCGACCGGACCATGGACAAGGATGTCGCCAATCTGATGATGTATGGATTTGAGGGGAGACACTATTATACGGAAAACGGGAAAGTGGTCCTTCCGGAAGAAACTTCACAGCTTCGGGTGTATGAGGTGAACCCGCTTTATTCCCTGCTGATTGCCGACATTAGCAACAAAAATATTATGGAGGTCGCCAAAAAAGAACATCTGACCTACATTGCGGAACAGCTCAGCAAAGACAATGAATCGTTTCTGGTTGAGGATCCGACCGTTCAGCTCAGTTCGCTGACCTTTGATGAGAAAAACGCCGAGCTTTCGGCGATCATCGCGGATGCCACATACAATTACATCCTCGGCAACATCGATGCCGAAGGCTTCCGGCAGGAAATCGAGCGCTGGAAACTGAGCGGAGGGGAAATGATCATCAAGGAATTCGAGGCTTCCCTTGCAGGCAAGGGAGTAAAATGATTATGTATGATTTTTTCAGATGGGAGCCAGATTGTTAGTAGAGCACCAACGTTGCAAATATCAAAGGAGGCAAAAACAGTATGAAAATCATCGTTACCAGTATATTCGTTCAAGATCAAGACAAGGCATTGGCGTTTTATACAGACACGCTGGGTTTTGTAAAAAAGCATGACGTTCCCGCCGGAGAATTTAGGTGGATCACGCTTGTTTCTCCGGATGATCAAGACGGTACCGAGCTTTTGCTCGAACCCAATGACCATCCTGCCGCCAAAGAGTATCAAAAGAAGTTAGTTGCCGATGGCATCCCAGTAACCATGTTTGGCGTTGATGATATTCATAATGAGTACAAAAGATTATTGGACAACGGCGTGAAGTTTACTATGGAGCCGACAAAAATGGGCGATGTTACAATAGCCATCTTCGACGATACCTGCGGCAACCTTATTCAGATCATTCAGAAGTAAAATAGCCAATAGATTTAGCAAAGACCTTAGCTTCCGCCTGACGGCGGAACTTAAGGTCTTTTTATTATGTTTCACGTCCTTCGATGGCAGCGATTTTGCCCCCTTGCAGGTGACACTATGTGGAAATTGATTGATCCCTTGAGCTGAAGAGCTTCTACGATCAGACAAAAGAGGTGTATTTCATTTGTCATAGACCATCAGCCCGACCTAAATCAACTGCCAAGGGTGTTGAAAGCTTGAGGATAGGGAAGTGGGATGGGCGGCAGATCAACACTAACTGTCCGGACGCCTTGCACGATTATCCCGTTTGATCAGGTTAGCAGAGAAACAGACAAGCTCGGGAGAAGAAAATATTTGGTGGTGAAGCAGACAAGCTCGAGATAGCAACGCCCACACCGTTCATGCTAGCTCGCACCAATCAAGTTGATCCGCATTAAGCTAACCCCTATCCATTAAGTTGATCTGCGTCAAACTCCCCCCACCGTTCCAGCGTCTCGATCAGGCCGCAGCCGCAAGGGGCTGGTTCGTTTGGCGCGCGATCAGCCGGCGGTAAGGGATCGCCGGAATCGCCACACACATGCGCAGTAACTTCTGCCGCATCGTTTCTTCCGCTCCGGGCAGGTGCAGCCGGCGGCGTCCGGTGTACTCGTTCAGGTACGCCTGCAGATGCTTCAGTCCCAAGGCTACATACGTACTCTTCAGCGATGCCCACGCCTCTCTCACCACTTTCCGTAAGGGCGCATACAGACGAAAGGCTAGAGGGAACGACTGTACCACCGATGTACGGGCATCCACATGCCCGTTGATGAACGCAGCGAGTTCGTGACGGTTTGCTCTTTGTCCGTCTCCTCTCTTATGAGGCACCAGGCGGATTTTGACCTGCTCCGGCTCGCCCGATTCCGTGACCGTGCATCCCGCTACGACCGCCGTGGCATACGGATGCGAAAACTGACACCGGGACGGATCGCACCCGTACAGATCGCTGTTCACCTTCACGTCTCCGCAGAGTAGCTCCTGGGCATCGAATTCCCCGACGGCGTGGCGTATTTTGTGCAGCATCAACCAGGCGGTCTTGTAGGTGACCCGGATCACCTGGCGCAGCCGCAACGCTGAGATGCCGTCAGGGAGCAGAAACAACTCCAGCGCCTGGAACCACTTCACCAGGGGGAGATGCGTTCCTTCAAAAATCGTGCCGACCAAAGGCGATGTTTGATGCTTGCACTTTCCGCACTCGAACAAGGGGATATGCCGGGAGGTCAGACGACTGCACCGGGTGTGAGCGCAGCGCGGGCAGACGAAGCCGCTTGGCCACTTCATCGCGATCAGCGCCTCCATGCAGGCCTGCTCGCTGTTATAACGGCTGCTGAATGGTTGAAGTTCCGTTCCTGCATTAACCTCCATGTTCGCTCGCCCCCGAATCAATAATTTACGAATGTATGTTCGATTTATTTCATTATACAAAACATACGTTCCCTTATCAAGCCGAAAATCTCACCTGAACCGCCTCATTTTTTCCTTATCTCTTTTTTGGAACCCTTACTCTAGCCCCCACGACCTGCTCCCTGCTCTCTGAACGAAGGGGATAATCGTGCAAAGACTGCAGGCAGGGGGCACCAAGAACCCAATCTTTAGACAGCCCCCGCACCGGGCGTCGATTTGTGACACTGCTCGAGGGCGGCTACGGTGCAAAAGGTAGATGCGCTGACCTCGGCGAATCGTGACGCCCTCTTCAACGTTGGCGCTTCCATGCTTCCATGTTTGAGCGGAATCGCAGCAAAGAAGTCGAGTTGCTTGCCCGGTTTAGAGATCATGCCACCGGCACGTTTTACAAGGGATCTTCTATGCTCTTGATCAACGAAGTAGCCCAAAAAGCCGGGAAGACACTGTCCCAAGAAGAGATTGCTTCGGCCATGAGAGCTGGCCGTAGTAGGATGGCTCAAAAGTATGAATCTGAAGCTGTACGAGAAGCAACGCATCGTGCGCAAGAACATATTCATCGTACTGATCGTAAAGGGGTCCGAGTATAATCGGGGCCTTCGTTCATTACCACGATAATCATTATTTCAGATATGCCCTGTACGGCGGCCATTATGAGGAAATGATTGTTTCCGGAATGCTCCGGCGGAATGTACTGTGAAGTTGTAACCAATTACATTTCATTGGAGGTCAAAACGGTATGAAAAAAAAGCCTTTCACCCTCTTGTTGATCGCACTTCTATCGCTTAGCGTCATGCTGGCCGGTTGTGGAAGCGGTAACAATGGAGGCGGCGCAGCCGCGACTGAACCCGGTTCGTCCACCGCGGCGAACGGAGAGAACAAACCCGCAGGGGCGGATAAACCGACGGAAATCACGATCATGCTTCCATTGAATACATCCGAGACCCCTCCGGACACGATCAAAACCGAACTCGAGAAACTGACGAACACAAAGCTGACGTATCAGTTTTTCCCGGCGGACACTTATGAGGAAAAGCTGAATACCGCGTTTGCAACAGGCTCTTTGCCGCAAGTGACTTACCTCAAAAATCAGACCACGTTTATTCAAATGAAAGAGGCGATCAAGGACGGGCAGTTCTGGGAAATCGGCCCTTATTTGAGCGAATTCCCGAATCTGAACAAATTGAAGCCGGAAATTCTTGACAACACGAAAGTGGACGGCAAGCTGTACTCGCTTTACATCGGCAGACCGCTTGCCCGCCAAGGCATCATTTACCGCAAAGACTGGGCGGATAAACTAGGGCTTTCCGCGCCGGCCAATGTGGACGAATTGTTCGAAATGGCCAAAGCGTTTACCGAACAGGACCCGGATGGCAACGGCCAGAAGGATACGACGGGGGTCGCCGACCGGAACGAACTGGTATACGGGGCCTTCAAAACGGTATCCTCCTGGTTCGGCACGCCGAACAACTGGGGCGAGAAGGACGGTCAGCTCCAGCCGGAGTTCACGTTCCCGCAATATCTGGATACGATGGACTTTTTCAAAAAGCTTCGTGACAACGGTTACATTAACCAGGATTTCGCGGCCACGAGCAAAACCGATGCCGTCAATATGTTCACCAGCGGCAAGGCCGGACTATATATTGGCGGGTCCATGCAGGATATCGATTCGCTCAACAAGGATTTGATCAAAAACGTTCCGGATGCCGTGCTGGACACGCATAGCATGGTTGCCGGACCGGACGGAAAATTCGCCCAATGGATGATTCCGGGCTATAACAATATCGTCCTGTTTCCGAAATCCGCTGTGAAGGATGAAGCGGAGCTCAAGAAGATTTTGGCGTTCTTTGACAAGATGATGACGCCTGAGGTGGCCAATTTGATGTACTGGGGTATCGAAGGTACGCATTACACAGTAGTGGAAGGAAAAGCACAAGCCGCGGAAGACAAGGAATTGATCGAGCGCGAAGTGAAGCCGTTCAAGGACAGCGTTATCGGCGAGTTCGAAACGAACGGCATGTACGAAAGCTACAATACGTTGCCCGGCCGGATTCATGCTGAGGAATTGGTCAAGGAAAATGTGAAGGTAGGCGTGCCGGACCCGACGACGGCTCTCGATTCGCAGACCTATACGGATAAGGGCGTAGAGCTGCAGCAGATCATTACGGATGCCACTTACCAATATATCTATGGTCAAATCGACAAGGCCGGCTTTGAAAAAGCGGTGGAAGATTGGAAGAGCCGCGGCGGATCGAAAATCATCGAGGAGTATAACGCTGCCAGATAGAACGAGATCCGAACAGGCTGTTGATGTCATGATTTCAATAGCCTGTTCGGATGAATTAAGAAGCAGAGAGGAAGAGACACATGCAGGAAGCGACCGCTCCGTCCAATGTCACTCCCAAAATCCAGCCTGGCAGCCGCCGCAAGACCGGTGAACTCAAGAAGCGGCTTTGGAGAAACAAATGGCTGTATGTCATGCTGCTGCCGGGAGTGCTTTATTTTATCATTTTCAAGTATTTGCCGATGTACGGGCTGATCATTTCTTTTCAGGATTACAAGCCTTATAACGGAATCACGGGCAGCGAATGGGTTGGTATGGAGCATTTCAAACGGCTGTTTACCGAACCGGATTTCGCGAACATTTTGATGAACACGATCGTTTTGTTTGCCCTTAACCTGTTCATTTATTTTCCGGTGCCGATCATCTTAGCGTTGATGCTGAACGAGCTGCGGGGCAACTTCTTCAAAAGGCTGTTTCAGACGCTCGTCTATTTGCCGCACTTCATGTCCTGGGTCATCATCGTTTCGATTACTTATGTCATGGTGACGATGGACGGCGGCATTATCAACGAACTGCTGGTTTATTTCGGATTTGAAAAAATCAACTTTTTGCTAAATCCCAGCTGGTTCAGACCAATGTATATCCTCCAGGTCATTTGGAGGGAAGCGGGTTGGGGCACGATTATTTATCTGGCGGCCATTGCGGCCATCGATCCGGGGCTGTATGAAGCGGCGCGAATCGATGGAGCCGGCAGAATGCGCCAGGTATGGCATATTACGCTTCCGGCGATCCGGGGCGTCATTATCACGCTGTTTATTTTGAAAATCGGTCACGTTCTTGATCTCGGGTTTGAGCACGTCTACCTGTTGCTGAACTCGATGAACCGGCAGGTTGCGGAAATTATCGATACGTACGTATACACCGCCGGCTTGCGGCAGGGGCAGTACAGCTACAGTACGGCGATCGGGTTCTTTAAATCCATAATCGGCCTGATCATGGTCGTGCTGGTCAACAAAGTAGCTAAGAAAATCGGGGAAGAAGGCGTCTATTAGAGCGAGCGAGCTAACTCTTATAGATGCCGTGGGAGGAATCTATATGGTAGAAGACAGATCCATAAGCGGCAGAATATACGCTGCCATTAATTTTACGCTGTTGGCCATCGTTGCCCTCATTACGGTGCTGCCCTTCATCCATGTCGTGGCCGGTTCGTTTACGACCAACGCGGAGCTGGCGGCCAATAAATTTGTGCTGATCCCGAAGGTGTGGAGTTTGGAAGCCTATAAATTTATTTTTTCAACAAATACGATTTTTAGGGCAATGGGCGTTTCGGTTGGCGTCACTTTGATCGGTACGCTGTTCAGCATGCTGCTGACCGCGCTGATGGCTTACGCGCTGGCCCGCAAAGATCTCGACGGCCGCAAAACGCTCAATTTCCTGGTCGTATTTACGATGTTGTTTAACGGCGGATTGATCCCTACGTTTTTGGTCGTGAAGGAGCTTGGGATGATCGATACTTATGCTTCGCTCATCGTTCCGTCGGCCATCAGCGCTTTTAATATGATCATATTAAAAAACTTTTTTCAAAATATTCCGGAAGGTCTGGAGGAATCGGCGAGAATCGATGGCTGCAGTGACTTCGGCATCCTGTTCAAAATCGTGCTGCCGCTGTCGATGCCCGCGATCGCAACGATTTCCCTGTTTTATGCGGTGACGTACTGGAATACGTACATGTCGGCGATTTTGTACCTGAATGACAGCGTGAAATGGCCGATCCAGGTGCTTCTTCGGCAAATCGTCGTGCTGGCAAGCGGGCTCGATCACAGTTCCTCTTTGGATGGTACGGTGCCGCCGCCGGATCAAACGATCAAGATGGCGGTTATCGTGGTCGCCACGGTGCCGATTCTGCTCGTTTATCCGTTTTTGCAGAAGCACTTCGCCAAAGGGGCCATGCTCGGTTCGATTAAAGGCTGAGGGGTTTATATAGGATGAACTAGAAAATGAGCTGCGGCAAAGGGAGTAAAATGATTCCGAGGGGAAAGGAGCTTGGAGATGACAGTTCATCGTCCCGACACACCGATAGAATGGGCGAGGAAGGCCTGCGATTCGCTGATGGACACCTATGCCGCCGGCAGTTTGCCTCCGGCGCACCGCTGGCATTACCATCAAGGCGTTTTCCTGTGCGGTATGGAACTGCTTTGGGAAGCCGTTCAGGAAGAGCGATACATTCAGTATATCCAGGAGTATGTGGATGATCTGGTGGATGAGCAGGGCAATTTTTATTTTGCCAGGGATGAGCTGGACGCCGTGCAGGCGGGGCTGCTGCTGTTCAAGCTGTATGAACGGACCGGAGCGGCGAAATACCGGATCGCGGCGGATAAGCTGAGAAACCTGCTGCTGACTTTGAACAGAACGTCCGAAGGCGGTTATTGGCATAAGGATAAATATCCTTATCAGATGTGGCTTGACGGGCTTTATATGGCGGGGGTGTTCTCGCTGAAATATGCAAATGCATTCGGGGGAACGGGGCTCAGGGCAGAGGTGCTGCGCCAGGAGAAGCTAATGCGCAAACATATGAAGGACGGCCGGACCGGGTTGTTGTATCATGCCTGGGACGAGAGCCGCCGGATGCCATGGGCAGATCCGCAATCCGGATGTTCTCCGGAATTTTGGAGTAGGTCGCTCGGCTGGTATGGCCTAGCCCTGGCGCAATTTCTCGATTTGCTGCCTGTCCATGAGCCTGGAAGGAATGAACTTGTTAACGCTTTGCAAGGGTTCGTAGATGCCTTGATCCGGTATCAAGACCGAGAGAGTGGGCTGTGGTACCAAGTCGTCGACAAAGGCGATCGTCCGGACAACTGGCTGGAAACATCGGGGTCCTGCCTGTTTGTCTACACCATCATCAAAGCGGTGCAGCGGGGAATCGCCGGTGAAGAAGCCTTAAGCGCCGCCCAAAAAGGGTATGAAGGGTTGACCCGTGTCGTGGAGTGGGATGAAGAGGGCCGCCTGGTGCTGCCGGACATCTGTATCGGCACTTCAGCCGGCGATTACGACAACTACGTCACGCGCCCTAAAGTGAAAAATGATCTGCACGGCGTCGGCGCGTTTGTGATGGCTTGCGTCGAAATGGAATCATTATTGAACAGATCGGAGAACAAACAAAATGTGCATGTATAATATCACCGATTATGGAGCGGTCAGGGAGAGCGATGTTTTGGCAACCGGAGCGATCGCAGCCGCCATTTCAGCCGCAAGCGAAGCCGGGGGAGGCACGGTTGTGGTTCCGGCCGGCACGTTTTTGACCGGCGCCATTCTCATGAAAAGCAATATCGAACTTCGGCTTAGCCCCGGCGCGGTGTTGTCCTTCAGTTCGGACCCGGATGATTATCCGGCCGTGGAGTCCAGATGGGAAGGGGTAACAAGGAAGGTTCACGCCTCCTGCATCTACGGGGAAGATCTCCAAAACGTGTCCGTGACCGGAAGCGGCTGTCTCGACGGAAATGGGGAACCGTGGTGGGATAAGCACAGAAACCGCCCGGAAGAGCTGGTGTTTCCGCGCCCAAAGCTGATCAGCTTTGACCGCTGCCGGAGGGTGACGATCAGGGATGTGACGCTGGTTAACTCGCCCAGTTGGACGGTGAACCCGATTTGTTGCTACGATGTGATGATCGACAATGTGTCGATTCTGAACCCCGCGGATTCGCCGAATACGGACGGCATCAACCCGGAGTCGTGCACGAATGTGCGCATCAGCAACTGCAATATCGATGTAGGCGATGACTGTATCGCCATCAAGGCGGGCACCGAGGATACCAAAGAGCGGATTCCATGCGAAAATATTACGATCGTGAACTGCACGATGGTGCACGGGCATGGCGGGGTCGTGCTGGGCAGCGAAATGAGCGGGAATATCCGCAACGTAACGATATCGAATTGTATCTTCAAGCAAACGGACCGCGGCATCCGGCTGAAATCCCGGCGCGGCCGCGGAGGTGTCGTCGAAGATATCCGGATCAGCAATATCGTCATGGAAGACGTGATCTGTCCGTTCATCATGAATCTCTATTATTTCTGCGGACCACGCGGCAAGGATAAATACGTTTGGGATAAAAATCCGTATCCCGTGACGGAAGAAACGCCGAGCTTCCGGCGCATTCATTTTTCCGGGATCACGGCGCGCCAGGTTCACGCTTCCGCCGGGTTTCTGTACGGTCTGGCGGAGCGGTATATTTCCGAAATCACCTTCGATAACATCGACATTTCCATGGCGAAGGACGCGATTCCCGGGCGCCCGGCGATGATGGCCGGCATCAGCGACATGGCGCGGCGTGGGTTCTACTTGGGCAATGTGCGGGACGTGCGGTTCAGCCGGGTAACGATTGAAAACCATGATGGCCCGGCTTTTTACATTGAAAACGGGGATGACGTGGAAATTACGGATTGCCGCTCGAAAAATACCGCCAAGCCGGAAAAATTGGTGGAACAGGTGATAGGGGACGGAATAATTTGACCGGAGGGATTGGCAAACCATGTTCGTAGGAAAAGAATCGTTTTGCGATTACCGGACGCTCCGGGAAGCGGTGGAAGCGCTGGAGCAGGATGCTTCCATGAAGCCGGAAACTCTGTACATTTTATCGGGCCGATATGAAGAACAGGTGGTGATTTACCGCTCCCATCTTCACATTGTCGGCATCGGAGACGTCGAAATCGCGATGAACCGGTATGCCAAAGAGCGGGATGAACACGGCGAGGAAATCGGGACGTTTGCTACGCCGACGTTGTTTTTGGGCGGCAGCCATCTCGTTGTGGAAAATCTGACGATCTCGAACACGGCCGGGCAGGGCGAAAAAATTGGCCAGGCGGTGGCGGTGTATGCGCATTGCGACCAGACGGTGTTCCGAAACTGTACGTTAAAAGGGCATCAGGATACGTTGTTCACGGGCCCATTGCCCCCGGCACCGCGGGAAAGAGCCGTGTTCGGCGGGATTCCGCTGAGGGAGCACCACGCCCACTACCGCCAGTTTTACCAGAACTGTTATATCGAAGGAACGGTCGATTTTATCTTCGGCGGGGCGACGGCGGTGTTTGAGGCTTGCGAAATCCGCAGCCTTGTTCATGAAGGCGGCGGCGTTGGCTATATCACGGCGGCCTCGACGCCGCTGGGGCAGAAGCATGGTTATGTCTTCCGCGATTGCTTTCTGACAGGGGAACAGGGCGTTCCTAAAGCTTCGGTATATTTGGGGCGTCCTTGGCGGGAGTATGCGCAAACCGTGTTTATTCATTGCCTGATGGGTGAACATATTCACCCCGAGGGCTGGGACAACTGGAACAATCCCGCCAATGAGGCGACGGTCCGGTATTTGGAATTGGGGACAAGGAATAAGGATGCCGGCCGGCTGCGCTCGTCACGTGTTCCGTGGGCGGAGTGTCTGGAAGACACGGATGGGGAACGCGAGTATCGCACGGAACATGTATTTTCGGGGACGGATTTTTGGCGGCAGGGGAGGGGCTTTTTGGAAATAAGCGATCCGGATTTGTAGGTGAGAGGACGGGGGTTGACCGCCCCCTCCTACGCGATTTGTCTTTACCCCAGCAGCCCCAGCCATTGCCAAAACGGGATGCTGATCAGCAGCCCGACGATATTTACCGCCATATAGATGACCGAACCAAGCATGGTTTGTTTAGCGGTCGCCATTTTTCCGTCTATGGCATAATACGTCGTCAGGAAAGGCGGGTTTTGGTATTGCAAAATCCAGATATTGACAGATGTGATCGTTGCAAATGTAATAATGAACGGATTGATCCCCGTGTTTGCCAGCAGCGGAAGCACGATCAGGATGAAAATGGTTACCGCCGCAGACAGAGAAACCAGCAGGAAGCGAATGGCGTAAACCAGCAATGCCAATACAACTACCAGAATATAGGGGTTTTGCAGGACCGGTTCGATAACGGGCGTAAGTGTGTTGCCGATCCATTTATCGATGCCGACTTTCGGAAGAACGGTCCCGAGATTCAACGCGCAACCGATAAAAATGACGGCATTCCAAGGTATTTTATTTTTGAAATCGGCGACGGTAATCAC
The DNA here is from genome assembly GCF_023715465.1 of Paenibacillus macerans. Lineage (GTDB taxonomy): Bacteria > Bacillota > Bacilli > Paenibacillales > Paenibacillaceae > Fontibacillus > Fontibacillus macerans_A. Next base: position 159,248 of record NZ_JAMBOE010000003.1, on the reverse strand, counting down.
CTTAAGGCCAACAAGGATGGAAACCGCGAGTATGGCAATGACGGCCGATGAAATACCGGTTCTTTTTTCCAGCATCCACAAAATAAGTGTGACGATCAAAATAACAGCCGTCATTTTTTCGTTTTTGCTCATCGCGCCCAGTTCTTTTAACTGGTTTTTAAGAAAATCGCCGGGCAGTTTTGTATCGTTCTTGGGCCCAAAAAAATGCTTAATGGCAAAATAGCTGCCGGCAATAAAGACAACCGACCACGGCAAAGCATACAGGAACCAGTTCCCCCAAGTCAGTTGTTTTTGAACGGATTCGTCCAACAATCCTCTGCCGACATAGTTCATGAACGTGGCGCTCAGAAAGATCGGAGAAGCGCAGACGAAGCCGAAAAACATGGAGAGAAACAAGCCGGCGCTCGCTTTGCTCTTTCTTTCATATCCCATCGTATCGCTGATCGACAAGCTGAGCGGTGCGGCAATCGAGCCTTTGGCATTGGTGCTGGGAATGGTGGGGGAAACGATCAAGCCCGCCAATAACACGGCCAGACTTTGCCCTTTGAACGTCGTCGGGAAAAATTTCATGACATGCAGGGCGATTCGCTTCATCAACCCGGTTCCACTAACCGCGATGCCGATGCCCAAACCGCCAATGACCATCCACCAGCTGGTTCCGGAAAATTGCGAAAAGGCATCGTTAAACGGAACCACGCCCAGAACGACCCAAGAAGCGCACATGATCAGACTCACCGCAAAATCCGCCATGACGTCCGCAATCCAGAAAATGATGGCGCAAACCAGCGTTCCCAGCACGATCATGGACTTTTGGTCCAGTCCTTCAAAAGGAGGAAGGAGGGCAATCGCGACGGCAAACACAAGTCCGATAATCGCGCCGATAATTTTTTTGGTATTTGGGTTTTTCAACGGGTTCACCTACTTTTTCAGAACTGCCTGGTTGACTACGTAAGCAGGCGTTTTGCCAAGATGGTAATCGACAATCGCTTGTGCGGAGCCGACGGAAAGATTCTCAATAGCTTCGGCCGTTGTTCCCGCAATATGAGGTGTGAGAATGACATTTTTAGCCGAAAATAGAGGGTTGTCCAGTTCCGGAGGTTCAACGGAGTACACGTCGACGGCAGCACCGGCAATCATGTCCTGATTCAGCGCCTCCGCCAGGTCGGCTTCGTTGACGATCCCGCCGCGGCTGGCATTAATCAAATAAGCCGTAGGCTTCATTTGTTTAAGCGTCTCAAGGGTTACCAGATTTTTGGTCGTTTCCATAAGCGGCACATTAATGGTGACGAAATCGGAAATCTCGTATAATTCTTTGGCCGTATTTACTTGAATAACGTTTGGATTGTCCGTTTTTACGTATTCATCATACACATATACCGAAACGTGCAGCGATTTCACCAATTCGGCGATGATGCTGCCGATGCTTCCGAACCCGATGATCCCCAGTTTTTTGCCTTTGATTTCGTTGCCGCCCGCTTTATAGCGATTGACCAATCCGGGCAAAGAAGCCCCCGCTTCCGACAGTTTGCCCGTTCTTATTAACCGGTCCGCAGGGAACAAATTTCTTCCGAGCGTCATCATGGAAGCTATAATGTATTCCGCCACAGAGTAAGCGTTGGCATTCAAAACTCTGCTGACCAGGATACCGCGTTCAGTGGCGGCATCCACATCGATATTGTCCACGCCGATTCCGTGACGGGAGATGATGGACAGATTCGAGGCGGATTCGATAACTTCTCGCGGTAAAGGGCTTGTACGAACAATGATGCCGTAGACATCCCGGCTTAGCTTTTTCAAGGTATCCACATCGGTAGAAGGAGAAACGACGACCTCGAATCCGTGCCGCTCCAAAAGGGCCATCCCTTTTTGGTTTATTGCTTCGCATAACAAAATTTTTGTTGACATAAGAACCCTCCGTTACAGTAGTATGGTGACGGCTTTTTCCGCAAAAGTATGTGAAAAAAGTATCAAGCAACTGCATTCTAAGGGCTACAGCTACTGTACAGTCAATACTTGCTTTATAAGATAAAAAAGAAAAAGGAACGAAATCGAATCCCAGCGGATCCAGTCCATTCCTTTTTATGCCTGATTTTAGTATTTTTCATCATCGTTTTTGTTTTTTTCGGCCTTCCTGTACAGTCACTGTGCTTTATTTTTAAAGGGAACCCATGCTTCGAAATAGCGGTACCGTTCTTTTTCGTCGTTCGTTCCTTCGAACGTATTGGCGATGGTAACCAATTGCACGTCGCCGTTCAGCTCCAGGCGGTTGGCGGTCATAAACTGCTCTACATACTCCAAATAACTCCATTTCACCGAGTCGTACGAATCTACTTTGACGATCGTATAGATGCAAGACTGCGGCTCTACAAAAAAGGAGGTGGGAATTCGGTCGAATCCGTAAAATTCGGCATACCTTTTTTCCAAGGTCAAGTCGCAATAAGTGGAGACCGGGTGTTCTTTCGTTTCAATATCCGATTGTTTGATTCCTAAAGTATGGCGGCATAAAGGCATGGCTTCCATTCCGATTTTTCTGGCTAACGTACCATTGCCCGTGTTTTCGAGAATATCCTCCCGCAAGTGCAAATGATGCCATCTGGCAGGACGTACCCGGTAAAAACAACGTTTGTAGAATACCGGTATGGATCCTACCAGTTCTTTTAATTGCTTCATTCCTTCCAAACAATACTGCTTCTTCAAAAGTTCCTTTTCATTTTCGGCGATCTTGCTACCCAGGCTTTCCGCCAAATCTTTGATATCATTTTCATTGAAGATTTTTTCCGTTTCTTCAATGGAAAATCCCATATTCTGATATTGTTTTCGGATCATAATCATATATACGTCATAGGATGCGTATAATCTTTCGTTTTTGTGGTTTTTTTCACCAGGGAGCACGATACCTACCTTGTCATAGTAGCGAATCGTTTGAGGATGCATGCCGAGCATATTTGCGACTTCACCGATCCGATAAGCTGCCATGAATTTCCGGTCTTTTTGTTCCATACGCCGTAACCAACCTTTAAGTATTTTTATAAGCCATTTTATCATTTCTGTGGTTGACGGAACAAGCGGAATGGCTGGGCAAAATCGATAAACAAGCCCAAATCAATGTGAAGATGTATATTGACGTTATACAACAGCCGTGGTACTATTTGACAAGAAAAACTAACATGTTAGTTATGCTTATTAACATGTTAGTATGTTAGTTAAAGCTGTTTTATTCCTAATTTAGTAGTGCTTCCGACGCCAGTTTTGTACGATGCCATTTATTGAGGAAGCAATGCTCACAAATCTTTAAGGAGGGCATTTTGTGGATGTTGTGAATTTTGTAATCGGTTTCATTATGGTGCTGTCATTTTTTGGGCTCGTGTGGTACTGCGTGAAGGGGTATAACCTCATGGTGGGCTTTTTTATCATGTCGGTAGTATGGACTGCGGTCGCCTTGATCGGAAACGCCATTTCTCCCACTGGAGCGATGGAGGGGGAGACGTGGGTTTCCGTGCTGACGAATGTCTTTCAAACGGGACCCGAAAACTACGGTAAAGCTATACTTGTAAACGTTTTCTTCGGGGCCTTTTTTGGCCGAATTTTGATTGACACCGGGATCGCCGCCACGTTAATTCGTAAAGTGGTGGAACTGGGAGGCGACAAACCCAGAGTGACGATGTCGCTCCTCTGTATTGTTACGGCCGTCATTTTCACCTCCATGACCGGAATTGGGCCGGTCATTTCCATTGCCGTCATCGTATTGCCGATCATGCTTTCGCTTGGTATTCCTTCCCCGATCGCCTTATTTTCCTTCATGGGCTCCATTATGGCCGGGATTTTCGGGAATATTGTGAACTTCAAACAGTATCAGGCGATTTTCGCAACCGCCAACGAAAGTTATGCCAGTTATGATTATAACGCCTACTTCTCTTTTGGCATGATCGCGATGGCCGTTTCGCTGATCGTTGTGCTTATTGTGGCTAACCTTTCCATGAATAAGAAAAAGATCTCCCGCGCCTGGGCGGCAACAACGCCTGAACAAGAAAATAAAGGGGATGCACCGGCCATTTCCTGGATTGCGATCATTCTTCCGGTCATTGGCGTGGTCGCGTTCAAAATTCCGATTATTTTCGGATTTATTGTAGCGGGTCTGTTCGCTTTATGGACCTGCGGCAAATTAAAGGGCGGTTTTGCAAGCATTTGCCGCATGCTTTCGAAGCAGTTTGCCGACGGAGCGATTGATGTGGCGCCCATGATCGGCTTTTTGCTGACGCTCGCCATGTTTAACAATGCCGCTACATATGCTTCGCCTTATTTTAAAATCCTGTTTGGCGGATTTATGCCCCAGACGGCGTTAATGTTATGTATCGTGTTTGCGGTTTTAACGCCGCTGGGTTTCTTCCGCGGGCCGATGAATCTGGTTGGATCCGGGGCGGCCGTGCTGGCTGTGGTTGTATCGACGGCCGCTTGGCCGGTGCAATTTTTGTATCCGTTATTCGCCGTCACCACGGTTGCGCCGCAGCATTTGGACGTGACCCAGTCATGGGTCGCCTGGGGATTTGGATATACGAAGGTACCGGCCAGGGATTACATGAAGATGTCCATCCCAACAGGCTGGATCATCGGAGTTATTCTTTGCGCCGTCGTTTTTGTCATGTACGGTAATCTCGTTTAAGTTGGAGGAAAAAATGGACAGAATGATTCGCATGGGGATTGATGTAGGAGGAACGCATACCAAAGCTGTGGCCATTGACAATGAAACCCACGAAATTATCGGCAAATCATCGGTCAAAACGACTCATGACGATACCAGAGGCGTAGCCGCCGGGGTGGTGAGATGTTTCCAAAACTGCTTGCAGGAAAATAACATCCGTCCGGAGGATGTCGTTTTTGTGGCGCACAGTACGACACAAGCAACCAATGCCTTGATTGAAGGCGATATCGCCCAGGTCGGCATTATTGGGATGGGCAAAGGCGGTATCGAAGGCTTTTTGGCCAAAAGACAGACGAAACTAGCGAACATCGATTTGGGAAACAGCAAAGCGATTCAAATTTTTAACAGCTTTATCAATGTCAAAAAAATGACGGAAGAAACTGTGCTGCAAGTCATCGAAGAACTGGAACGGATGGGAGCGCAGGTCATTGTTCCGTCCATGGCTTTTGGCGTCGATAACGGCAGACCCGAGCAACTGGTGTATGAAGAGGCGGAGAAAAAAGGCCTTCCGACCACGATGGCGTCCGACATTACGAAACTGTACGGGCTGACCCGCAGAACCAGAACGGCGGCGATTAACGCCAGCATTCTTCCCAAAATGCTGGATACGGCGAGTTCAACAGAACGGTCCGTAAGGGAAGCCGGCGTCCACGTGCCTTTAATGATTATGCGCGGCGACGGCGGCGTGATGGAAATCAGTGAAATGAAAAAACGCCCGATTCTTACGATGCTTTCCGGTCCGGCCGCTTCAGTGATGGGGTCTTTGATGTATTTGCGGGCCTCTAACGGCGTGTATTTTGAGGTCGGTGGAACAACAACCAATATCGGTGTGATCAAAAACGGCCGGCCGGCGATCGATTACTCGATTGTCGGCGGTCACCCCACCTATGTCAATTCACTGGATGTGCGGGTGCTTGGCGTGGCCGGCGGGTCGATGGTTCGCGCCGCCAAAACCGGGGTCATTGATGTCGGACCGAGATCTGCGCACATCGCCGGGCTTGATTATGCGGTGTTTACCGACCCGGCCAAAATCAAAGGGGCTAAGGTGGAATTTTTCTCGCCAAAACCCGGCGATCCGGCGGACTATGTGGCGATCCGGCTGGAAAACGGCGAACGGGTGACGATCACGAATTCCTGCGCGGCCAACGTGCTGGGGCTGGTGAAGGAAGAGCATTTTTCCTACGGCAATGTGGAAGCCGCCAGAAAGGCAATGCAGGCATTAGCCGATTATTGCGGGACAACGGTGGAAGATATCGCCGGGCAAATTATGGAGAAGGCGTACGCCAAAATTGAACCGGTGATTTTGTCGCTGGCGGACAAATACAAGCTGGAGAAAGATCAGATTTCTTTAGTTGGGGTTGGCGGCGGAGCGGCTTCGCTGATCGTGTATTTTGCGGAAAAAATGGGGTTAAAGTACAGCATCCCGGAAAATGCCGAGGTCATTTCTTCGATCGGCGTGGCCCTGGCCATGGTCAGGGACGTAGTGGAACGGATCATCCCGTCGCCGTCCAAAGAGGAAATCAGCGCGCTGAAAATGGAAGCGATGAATAAAGCGATCCAAAGCGGGGCAACGCCGGAAAGTGTGGAAATTCATATCGACATCGATCCGCAAACCTCCAAGGTGACCGCGATTGCCACCGGTTCCACGGAGGTCAAAACCAATGAGCTGTTAAAGGAATGCAGCGAAGAAGAACTGAAGGAAATCGCCGCAGGCGATATGCGGATTTCCCCCGAGCGGACGCAGTTGCTGGAAAAAACCAGATACTTTCATATTTTTGGCGAAAAGGTGGAAAAAGCGGGAGACGCTGGGGCCGTCCGTATCCTGGACAGCAAAGGCTTCATCAAAATTCAACGAGGCCGGGCCATGGCCATCAAGACAACCGCCGGAGAGTATTTGCGGGCCGTGAAAAAACTGTGGGAAGCAATGGCCGTTTATAAGACGGAACTCATCGCCAGGCCGGACTTTTATCTGTGCATCGGCGCGCGTGTCATGGATTTTACCGCATCCGATTTCGAGCAGTTGGAACTGTTGATGGATATTGAAGTGTCCACTTTTGAACCCGATACTGAGATTATCGTGGTCGCCGCCAATATCAAGCAAAGTTGAAATCGGCGGAAAACGGAGGAAGCATGCGGGAGCAAAGCAAGTTGGGAGATATGCTTGGGGCGCTGCTCAGGGTGGATGATGAAACGTGGGGACGGTATGCTTTATCAAGGGATATTTTGAACCAGCGTATACAACCGGAGCAAAAAGCGGAGATGATTGCGGGGGCGGTTTCTTGCGGCAGGCAGTATGCCAGGCGAATCAGCGAGCAATATGGATGCAGGGACGTACGTTTGCTTGCTGAAAGGTTAAAACTCCGGATCGAGTTTCAGGAAGTTTCCATGACGGGAAAACGGATTCTGTTTGCCTGCTATACACCGCCTGACAAAATAATAATGATGGCAGAACCCGTGCGCAAGGCGGCTCGGCTGGTGTCCGGGGAAGCTGCGGGCTTGGTTGATCTATTCCGGCAAGATGATATAATGAATACTATCTTGGGGCATGAAATTTTTCACGTTGTGGAAGACCGGTTTGAGCCGGAAATTTATACGCGGACTGAAAAGATTATATTATGGAATTTGCTCGGGCTTAAGCACCGCTCGACGATCCGCGCTTTGAGTGAAATCGGAGCCATGGCGTTTACCCGGGAGCTGAATAAATTAAATTATTCCCCGTTTATTCTGGATTTTCTTTTGTACTTCAGTTACGATTCTTCCGGTGCGGAAGAAATATATCGTGACGTTCTAGGAGTGGGTTCGGGAAGGTGTAGGGAAACCGTTGAAGATTATAAATAACAGCAATTCATTAAACGATGTAACTTACAATAATATCAAAGAAGACATTATGAACATGACGTTGGAGCCGGGCATGGATGTCAGCGTTCAAAAGCTGTCCGAACGTTATGGCGTCAGCCGGACGCCGGTACGGGAAGCCGTCGTGCGCCTGCAGCAGTCGGGACTCGTGGAAATCTATCCCCAGCGCAAAACGGTGGTTTCCAAAATCGATTTGCAGCGAGTACGCGAGGAATGGTTTATTCGGACGTCGCTGGAATCCGCCGTGGTGGATGAATTTATCCGCAAGTGCAGCGAACTGGTGGCGGATACGCTGCAGGAATTGATCAACAAGCAGAAGAAATATACGGATAAAAAGTATTTTATCGAGTTTTACCACAAGGACAACCGTTTCCATCAGCTTATTTTTGAGACGGCGGGAGAATCGCTTGCCTGGTATACGATTGAAGAGGTGGCCTCCCATTTTAATCGCATTTGTTTGCTGCACGGCAAGATGGAAGGCGTACTAGAGTCCCATATCCATCAGCATGAAAACATGGTTGCGGCCATTCGAGGCCGCGACGCGGAAGCCCTGCGCCAAGCCGTGAAGGAGCATTCCGACAGCCTGTTGGAGCAAGTGAACAGCATGGCCAAGCAGTATCCGCAGTTTTTCTGAATGAAGAAACCGCCATTATATGTGAATGGCGGTTTTTTTACATTATATTTGAAAACTTTAGGCCGTAGAGGCCGATGAGGCAGGTTGAGAAAGTGGAGAAAGTGGAGAAGAGGGGAGGAGAAGAGGGAGATAGAGATGGAGGTGGAGATGGAGGCGGAAGTGGAGATGGAGGTGGAGGCTAAGGGACTCCAGAGGCTCTATCAGCGGAAAAATGGAGGTTTGTAAAAGGTAACGGACAGAGATGACGTTATTTGCCTCGAATCGTCCTGGATGAACTGGTTTAGAGCGAAATAAGGTCATTTGAGTCCGTTAGGCTGGGAAATACCCGGGAAATGGGCGGATAAGGTCGCTGGAGTCCGTTAGAGCAGCGTCCACAGATTAGAAAGTGCTGAAGTACTCGGTGCTGCTGATCATGAAAGAGGGGAAGGGTTCTCGGAGTAGAACCGAAAGGGAAATCTTATACCCATCCCTCCTGTGCAACCAGCGTATAGGTCTGCACGACAAAGGACCTCCCAAAGGGAACATTTTTCTTAGTTGGCGGGGCCAACTGGCGAATCAACTACCTTTTTCCCCGCTAACTGCTTCAGGTTGTCCAGGTTGACCAGCGCGATTCCGCCGATAATCGTAATCCCGCCGATCACGGACAGGAAGGAAAGGGGCTCATGGTAGAGCAGCACGCCCAGGGTCAGGGCGATCAACGGCGAAATGTAAAGCCAGGTCGCGGGAAACACGGGGTTCGTCTTGGCGACGAGCCAGTAGAAGATGGTATGGCCCATCATGGAACCGGCCACGACCAAGTACAGCAGCGGCAGCAGCGCATTGGGCGCCAGCATGGACCCGATGTTTATGTTCTCCGTAAACAGCGACAAAATCATCAGCAGCGCCCCGCCATACATCATTTGCGCCGCGTTCAAGGCGATCGGAGAAGTGTCCGCAAAACGCCGGATGACACGGCGGGAATAGACGGTGCCGCAAGCGTAAAAAATCTGTCCAAACAATACGGCGGCGCAGGCGAGCAGCCAAAGATTGCTGAACGATACCGTTAAGCCGGGGAGAAGGAGCAGAATCAGTCCGGCGAACCCGACAAGGCAGCCGGCCCACGAGCCGAAGGGAAGCTTGCGCCGGGAAATGCGGGTCTCCAGCAGCAAAATCATCAGCGGCGCTGTGGCCGATAAAACCGCGGCAATGCCGGAGCTCAGGTACTGCTCCGCCCAATACAACGGGGCAAACACGCCGAAGGTGAGCGCAGCTCCGGTCAGGAACATCTCTTTGCGAAGCAGCAATGACAGCTTCGCTTTCTTTTTCCACGCCATCCACACAAACAGGACGCAGCCGGCCGCAAAAAAACGAATCCCCGCGGAGAAAAAAGGCGGAGCCCCGGCATCAACCCCCACTTTAATGGCCAAAAAAGTCGTTCCGAAGATGAGACACATGACGATGTAATTCAGCAAAACCATGTTCATTCCTCCTGTCATTGTTTCCATCATACAGGAGACTTCATAGAACAGATCGAATATAATAGAACAGATTGGATTTTTAAATTGGAGGAAGGGGGCAGGGGAGAAGTGGAAAACTATAATTTTTCCACAGTTCATGCGGATAAGCTGTACGAACAGGTTTACGATTATGTGCTGGAAAGGATTCGGCGCGGGGAGTGGCGGGCCGACGAGAAGCTTCCTTCCGTGCGGAAGCTGGCGGCGGAGCTTCAGGTCCATCGGCTTACAGTGTTTAAAGCTTATCAGCTGCTGAAAGCAAACGGAAGTGTGTACGTGAAGGATAAATCCGGCTACTATGTGTCGCCCGGCGGCAGTTTGCCTGCCGAAACAAGGGACGACCCGATCGTTTTGGCTAACGTTCAGGGCAGCAGCCTCTCGGAAATTCATCAGGTCCAGGCCGTCTACCAATATTCCAAAGCCCTGCTCGATCCCAACCTGCTGCCGAACCACTATTTCTCGGAATACGTGAAAAAGGTGTTCGACTTGTACCCCAAAGTTCTGGGCACCTACGGGAGCGTGCAGGGGGATATGGAGCTGCGGGATGCTTTATGCGGTTATTTAACCGATCACTATCATTTCCATCTGTCGGCTGATGAATTGCTGATTACCTCAGGGTCACAGGAAGCTATCGATTTGATCGCCAGAGTTTTGGTCAAACCGCGGGACGCTGTTTTAATGGAAAGGCCCACTTACAGCCCGGCGATTGATGTTTTCAGAGGGCAGGGGGCCCAGATCATTCCCATCGATATTTCGGAGTTTGGTTATCGGCTGGATGAGGTGGAAAGGCTGATGTTAACCTATAAACCACGTCTCTTTTATCTCAACCCTACCTTCCATAATCCTACGGGCTACACGGTTCCGGCCGAGCAGCGCAAAAGGCTGGTCGAGCTCGCGCAGCAATATCAATGCCTGCTGATCGAGGACGATCCTTACCGGGACATCTATTTTGGCGAAAAACCCCCGCTGCCGCTGTTTTCCTATGATACGGAGGGGTGGACGATCTATATTCGCAGCTTCAGCAAATACGTGGCTCCGGGACTAAGCATCGCCGCAACGGCCTGCCGGCCGCCCGTGATGAAACATGTCTTAAAAGCCAGATCTTTGTCGAACAGCGGAACGCCGCTATTGAATCAGAAAATTTTTCTGCATTATTTCTTTTCGCAGCGGATGCAGCAGCATTTGGAAAAACTGCGGATCGCGCTGGCGATTCGGCGGGACATCATGGAGGAGGAGCTTGCGGCTTCAGGCTGGGGGTGGTCCAGCCCGGAGGGGGGCTTTAATTTATGGGTCAAGCTGCCGGAGACGGTCTCGATCGACAAGCTGCTCGTCGAAAGCGTCAAGCGTTCTATCACCTTTGTGCCCGGCTCGATCTGCGATCCGCTAAGGTCGTATGAATCCTGGATCAGACTCAGCTATTCTTATCTAAACGAGCAGCAATCGCGGGAAGGGCTGAAACGGTTTGTTGATTTGTACCATATGCTTGAGCGCGGGGAGTAGCGCTCAAGATGCAAAAATGAAAACGCTGTCAAAAAATCTAACTTTCACTAAACAGGGGGGCTGGGGATGCGCGAGCTGTGCAAAATATTGATCGTTGATGATGAAATATTGGTGCGGCAGGGAATCAAACATCATTTGAACTGGGAGCAATATGGCTTTCAAATCGTCGGCGAAGCCTCGAACGGCAAAGAAGCGCTGGCAATGATGAAGCGGTTGTCGCCGCATATCGTCATTACGGACATCGTGATGCCGGTGATGGACGGCGAGGAATTTACCCGCGTCCTGAAAGCACATGATCCTCAGGTCGAAGTGATCGTGCTCAGCAGCTACGGGGAATTTAATTATGTACGCTCGACATTTCAGAGCGGGGTCGCCGATTATATCCTGAAGCCCAAGCTGGAGACGGAGGAGCTGCTGCAGGTGCTGCAAAAAACGGCGCGAAAAATTCCCGGGCTGCATTATAAGGAGCGGACGGGGGATGGCGGCTTGCCGCTGGAGCAACGGCTGGAGCGGCTGCTGGCCGGCTTTCCTCCGGAGGATGATGAGTGTCTCCAGGAGTTTTTTCCGTACGACACGTTTGTGCTGCTCGGGGCGGACCTCAGCCGGGCCGCCGGGGAGCCGCACCGCTATATCGCCGGACTTGCCGCCAGCCTGGAGGTACGTCTGAAGGAGCAGCCTTTTCCGGTCCAGCCGCGGACGATCCCCGCAGATGGCAAACGGCTGCTGATGCTGGTCAATCTGCCGCGGGAGTACGTCCGCCAGGCCGTTCACACGGTTAAAGAGCTTGCCGCTAGCAAAGCTGAGGCCATGCCCGAAATGGTCTGGGCGATAAGCTCCGGCTTTGCCGACGTGAACCGGCTTGAGGCGGTCTACCGCGAGGAATGGCTGAAGTTGCTCCATTACCGGTTTTATTTTCCGGACCGGGTCTTGATGCTGCAGGATGAACTGCCGCCCGCCCGGGAGCCGGAGGTTTTTGATATGAAGCGGCTGCTGGCCGACTTAAGAAAGGAACGTTATGCTGAGGCGTTTGGCCACTTGCGCGATTATGCCGCCCGGGCCGTGGACAATTACCGGACCCCGCCGTTCGAGTTCAAGTCGTTTCTCGGCAACGCCATTTTTAACATGACCGTCGTCATTACGGAAACGAATGAGCGTCTGAAGGAACTGGACGGCATGAAATACGCTTATTTTAAAGCGATCGATGCGGCGGAGGACGCCGGGGAAGCGATAGCGCGGTTGAACGGCTTTTTGGAGGAGGCGGAAAAGCTGACAGCCGCCCAATCCCCGCCGGCCGGGGAAGGCAATATGAGGATGCTGCTGGAATATATCGACGAGCATTATGGCGAGCCGCTCACCCTAAGCTCGCTCAGCCGGCATTTTCATTTTAATCCGTCGTATCTTTCCAGCTATTTTTCGGCCCACAATGCCGAAGGGTTCAGCGAATATCTGAACAAAATCCGCATCAACAAGGCGGCGGAGCTGCTGCGCAAAGGCGAATTGACCATCGCGGAGATCAGCGGGCGGGTGGGCTATTCGGATCACAGTTATTTTACGAAGGTGTTCAGGAAGCAGACGGGGATGTCGCCCAGCCAATACCGCAGACAGGATTGCGGCAAGAGGGACTAATTTTATGCAAAAAGCGCTTGAAAAACTAAGCCGTGTACGGTTGTTTACCAAACTGTTCCTGGTGATGACGATGAGTATCGCCGCCGTCTGTTTGCTGACTTCGCTTATTACGATCCGCATGTCGGAGCGGCTGTTTGCGGAAACGTTCAGCATCACCAATGGCAAGGTGCTGAAGCAAATCAACACCAGCCTCGATTCGTTTAACGATTCAATCGTGAACGCCGCCACCTACGCCGCCCAGAGCGGCACGGTAAAAACCTATTTGACCGGCGGGGAGCTGGACTCGGTTTCGATGTCCAAGGTGTTCTACCGCATGTCGGAGCAGATGGACCAGCTCGCCTCCAATCTGGGTGCCTTCGATGTGGCTGTGACGATCACGGGCATCAACGGCCGCAGCTATTCGACCGACCGCGCCTACTGGCCGGTAACGGGGGAGGAGCTGGCGGCGGACCCGCTGACCGCAAGGACGGCGGCCAATCCCGGACGCATTTTGTACCAATACGATACCCGGCAAGGCGCGGACGGGGCGGAGGAGCATTTCATCATCGCCAGCAAAGCGCTGGTGGACCGGACCGGCGGGCTCCATTACGGCACATTGTACATCGCGATCCGCGAGCGGGAGTTTAAGCAGTTTTTTGAAAGTTTCACCAGTGCCGGCAACGATGTGCTGGTGCTCGATAAGAGCGGAGTGATTGTGTCCGCCAACCGGCCGGAATTGATTGGGACTACCAATGCGGATTTGCTGGACGATGCCGTGACGATTGCCCGCAGCCAGCTCGATTACCATAGCGGTACCGTGCTGGGCAAGGAGCGGATTATTTTGTCCCATGATTTGCCCTCATACAATTTTTACCTCGTGAACCTGATCGACCGCCAGTATACCGCAAGGCAGATCATCAACGTGAAGTCCGTGGTGCTCACCTGCATGATCATCATCGTGTTTGCGATGCTGGTCGTTTTCGTCATGTCGCGCAGGCTGACCGGTTCGCTGACCCGCCTTGTCCGCCAAATGTCCACGATCGCGAAAAAAGATTTCAGCAACTACATAACGGTAAGTGGAGGTTTTGAGGTTAGAGAGCTGGGCAAGGCGTTTAATTACATGCTGGATGAGCTGAACGATTACATCCGCCGGCTGCTGGAGACCCAAAAAGAGCAGCGGAACGCGGAGCTGGCGGCGCTGCAGCGGCAGATTAATCCGCATTTCCTATACAACACATTGGCGTCGATCAAAATGCTGGTGCAAAAAGGGAGCAAAAGCGCGGCTGCGGAGACGATCAACGCGCTGATTTCCTTGCTGCAAAATACGATCAGCAACGTCAGCGAGACGATCACGATCAGGCAGGAGCTAGAGAACATGAGAAATTACGTGTTCATCAATCATGTGCGGTATGGCGACCGGATTAAAGTGAACTATTTTGTTTCCCCGGACTGTCTGCATTACGCGGTGCCGAAGCTGATTATCCAGCCGTTTATCGAAAACGCCTTTTTCCATGCCTTTAATGCAAAAAACGAAGGGACCATTTACATCCTCGTCTCCAAAAACGACGGTTCACTCGTCTGCGAGGTGGTCGACAACGGCGACGGCATGGAACTGACCGAAGGTACGGGTGCACTGCCTAACGCAAAAAGCAACCGCCAGCTGTTTACCGGCATCGGCATCCAAAACGTCGACAACCGGATCAAGCTGCTGTACGGAGAGTCTTACGGAGTCCATATTTCCAGCGCCAAAGGGGAGGGGACGAAAATCCGCATCGTCCTGCCGCTGGTGGCCGGTGCAGCCAGTAATCGATCGTGTTAAGAAATGCGGAAGGGCGCTGAAAGCATGAGAACAGGGAAGGCCGGTGGGTTGGCCGGAAGATCAACATCGTCTATCCGGACGCTTTGCACGATTATCCCGCTTGATCAGGATGCAGAGAAAAAGATCAATTCAGGAGAAGAAAATAGGTTTGGGAGAAGCAGATAGGTTCGAGATTATTGGACAGGTTTATATGAAAGAGCCTCAACCCTTGCCCCACTGAACGAAAGGGATAATCATGCAAAGCAGAAGTGCAAGGGACACCAGATACCCAACGCTATAGATCCGCCTCAGCCACGTCAGTTGCCCATTAAACATGAACGGCTCAAAACCTTAAGCACTAATTTTGGTGTTGAGCCCAAATAATTTACCAAAATCCAAAAATATGACCAGACCCATGAATGCGCTTACCCGCAATGGACAATAAAATCACCAATCCGCACAAAGATATTTCTAACCGCCCCAATTGCCGCAATGCTATCATAAAACCGGAAACCGAAAGCGCTTTCCAAACAAACAAGCAGGGGGATGAACAAAGATGAAAAAAAGCTTGATTCTGATGCTTGCCGTTATGCTGTTGATGTTGGCCTTATCCGCTTGCTCGGCGGGTTCGGGCGGCTCGGGAGGGGCCGGCGGATCGGAGGGGACAGTGAACTCGGGAGCGGGGAATGGCGGCGGCGGTTCCGGCGGCAGTCAGGAAATCACCGTCTGGGCGTGGGACCCGAACTTCAACATCGCCGCGCTTAGAATCGCCAAAGAGAGATATGAAGCGAAGCATCCGGACGTGAAGGTGAACATCGTAGAATATGCGCAGGCCGATATCGTGCAGAAGCTGAATACGGGACTGAATTCGGGTACGACAAAAGGGCTGCCGAACATCGTGCTGATCGAGGACTATCGGGCGCAAAACTTCCTGCAGGCGTACCCCGACGCCTTCCGCGAGATGTCGGACGCGATCAAGGCGGAGGATTTTGCCGAATACAAAATCGGTCCGACCAGCTATAACGGCAAACAATACGGGGTTCCGTTCGACTCCGGCGCCACCGGGCTGTACGTCCGGACGGACTATCTGGAGCAGGCCGGTTATACGGTGGACGATTTGACGAACATCGACTGGAACCAGTACATCGAAATCGGCAAAAAGGTCAAGGAGGAGACCGGGAAAGACATGCTGACCCAGGACCCGAACGACCTCGGCATCATCCGGGTGATGGCGCAGTCGGCCGGGACCTGGTATTTGCAGGAGGACGGCAAAACGCCGAACCTTGCCGATAATCCGGTCATCAAGGAAGCGCTGAAAACGTACAAAGCGATGTTTGACGCCAATATCGTCAAAATGAACGCGGACTGGAGCCAGTTTTTGGCGGCCTTCAACAACGGCGATGTGGCTTCGGTGCCGACGGGCAACTGGATCACGCCTTCGGTTAAGGCGGAAGCGTCGCAATCGGGCAAATGGGCGGTCGTGCCTACGCCGCGCTTGGCGGATAGCGCCGGTTCGGTTAACGCTTCAAGCCTTGGCGGCAGCTCCTGGTACGTCATGAACATGGACGGTCAGGACACCGCGGCGAATTTCCTGGCCGAGACGTTTGGCTCCGATGCGGAGATGTATTCGGAAATGCTGGAAAAAGCCGGGGTCATCGGCTCGCTCAAGGCTGCCTCCAGCGGCGACGCCTACGATAAAGCCGACGAGTATTTTGGCGGGCAGAAGATTTACGCCGATTTCGCCAAATGGACCGAAGAGGTGCCAAAGGTCAATTACGGTCTGCACACCTACGCGATCGAAGATATTTTGGTCATTGAAATCCAAAATTACCTGAACGGCAAAGACGTGGACAGCGTCATTCGCGACGCCCAGGCCCAGGCCGAAGCGCAATTGCAGTAAAATCCCGCGGTCATGACGGTAAAACCTTGGGCTGTTTCCGGTTCAAGGTTTTGCTGTGATCCGGCCGGCTTTATGGGTTGTATCCGAGAAAAAGGAGATGAAACCGATGATAAGAGCATCCGCCTCCGCCATGCGCCTGAAAGCTTCCGCCGTTGGCTGGCTGTTTGTGATCCTCGCTGTGTTGATGATCGCGGTCTTTTATTTTTACCCGATGATTCAGGCCCTGATCCTGTCGTTTCAGACCGGCACCGGTTCGAATTTGAGCTTCAATGGGCTTGGCAATTACAAACGCCTGTTTACCGACTCGATGTTCATCACCGCGGTCAAAAATACGTTCATTTATCTGCTCGTGCAGGTGCCGCTTATGGTGCTGCTGGCTTTATTTATTTCCGTACTGCTGAACGACCGCCATTTGAGGTGGAAAGGTTTTTTCCGGACGGCGATTTTCCTGCCCTGCATCACCTCGCTGGTGGCGTATTCCGTTATTTTCAAATATTTGTTTGCGGATGGCGGGCTGGTTAATTCGCTGCTGATGAGCCTGCATGTCGTGGGCGAACCGATTCATTGGATCACCGATCCGTTTTGGGCGAAGGTGACGATCATCATCGCCATTACGTGGCGCTGGACCGGGTATAATATGATTTTTTACTTGTCCGGCATGCAAAATATCGATCCGTCGATCTATGAGGCGGCGAGAATTGACGGGGCTTCGGCGGTGAAGCAGTTTTTCCGCATTACGGTCCCGATGCTGAAGCCGATCATTTTGTTCACCTCGATCACCTCGACGATCGGCACGCTGCAGCTGTTCGATGAGGTGATGAACATTACGAAGGGCGGACCGGGCAACGCCACGACCTCGATTTCGCAGTACATTTACAATTTGTCGTTCAAATATTCGGCGGATTTTGGGTACGCGGCTACCGTTTCGTATTCGATCGTGATCATGATTATCGTGCTTTCCATCCTTCAATTTAAAGTGGCAGGTGACCGCAATGCTTAAAGTCAAAAGAATGCCGATGTACCTGTTTCTCGCTGTGGCGGCGTTCGTGTCCATCTTTCCGTTTTTGTGGATCATCGTCAGCGCGACGAATCCGTCCGTGGAGGTAACCCGGGGGCGGCTGCTGCCGGGAGCTTATTTTATGGCGAATCTGGGCAATTTGTTGGATTCCGTCGATATCTTGAACGCTTTGAAAAACTCCCTGATCGTCTCCGTATCGACGACGCTGCTGGCGCTGCTGATCGCCTCGCTGGCCGGTTACGGCTTCGAAATTTACCGCAGCAAGGCGAAGGATATCGTGTTTAACATTTTGCTGCTGTCGATGATGATCCCGTTTGCGGCGATGATGGTGCCCTTGTACCGGATGTTCGGAAAAATCACCAACCTGATCCCGCTGATCGGCATCGATACGCTGGCCGCGGTGGTGCTGCCGACGATGACTACGGCGTTTCTGATTTTCTTTTTCCGGCAGAGTACGAAGATGTTCCCGAAAGAACTGCTGGAAGCCGGACGGATCGACGGTTTGTCCGAACTGGGGTTGTTCTTCCGCGTGTACGTGCCGACGATGAAAACGACGTACGCGGCGGCGGCGATCATCACGTTCATGAGCAGCTGGAACAACTACATGTGGCCGCTGATCGTGCTGCAAACGCCGGAGAAGCAGACGGTGCCGCTGCTGATTTCGACGCTGGGCTCCAGCTACGCGCCGGATTACGGACTGATCATGCTGGCCATCGTCATTTCGACGGTGCCGACGGCACTCGTATTCTTTGTGATGCAAAAGCATTTCGTCGCCGGGATGATCGGCTCGGTGAAGTGATGTTACACTCTGGGCGGCGGCCAGCCACTGAAGCGACCCACCGTCGACTTCAAAATAGCGGAACTTTACGTACCTATTATCCGGGGCCCTGGCATGACGGGGAATTGGCCGCATCCTAAAAGAGGAATGCGGCTCTTTCACACTGTTCTTGGACAATCGTCAGTAACCCGCCAAATATCAATTTTACTATTGATTTCCAGAGATAATCATGGTATTTTTGTTTCAAGGTTAACAATATTTAATAAAAATATGTATGTCATACTAATATCATGAAGAAGGTAGGGGAGGATATGGGGATTAAACACGAGGCTCTTTTGCCGAAGCATAAAGAGTTCATTCAGCGTCAGCATCTTTTTTTTGTCGGGTCGGCGCCATTGTCGGAGGAAGGACATGTGAATCTATCTCCCAAAGGTTACCGTTCCTTTCGCATTCTGTCGGACAATCAGGTGGCTTATCTGGATATGTCGGGCTCGGGCAACGAGACAAGCGCGCATATTTTGGAGAATGGCAGAGTGACCCTGATGTTCTGCGCGTTTGAGGGGCCGCCTGCCATTGTCCGGCTCTACGGCACGGGGACGGTCGCACTGCCCGGCTCAAACCGGTGGGAGGAACTGTATCCGCTGTTTGACCCGCTTCCGGGCGCGAGACAAATGATTGTCGTTGATGTTCACAAGGTGCAGGACTCGTGCGGCTTTGGGGTTCCGTTCATGAAGTATGAGGGCGACCGGGATAAGCTCAAGGAAATATCGCTGAAGTTTAGCAAAGAACAGCTTGAATCGTACTGGCATAAGGCGAATGCAGCAAGCATTGACGGCTTGCCGACGGCTTTTGGTTTGCCTGATTTGCAACAAAACGAACGCCTGCTAAAATAGAATAATGAAGATGGTTCTCGATGAACCTAAGTATTAAACGCGATCAATTGTTATCAAGTAAACAAAAATCGGAAATCAATGTAGAAAGAAAAGGGGGACGCAATGAATTCGTCGGAGAGGCTAAAGCAACTGGTTTACGGGCAGTTTCTCCATTTTTCACATATGATGGAGCAGTCGTTCGACATGGAGTTGGACGAATTCGCCGATCAGGCGCGGGAAATGGGGCTTGACTCGCTGCCGAACAATCTGACGAGCGTTCATGTGCTCGACTGCATCGGCAACCATGAGCCGATCAACAATACTTCCATTGCCGACAAGCTGAATTTATCGAAAGCGAGTATTACTAAAATCAGCGCCAAGCTGCTTGCGGAAGGCTATGTTAAGCGGGGGCAGTTGAACGACAATAAGAAAGAAGTGTACTTCAGCCTGACGCCCAAAGGCAGGCGGATTTTCGAAGCGCATGAAGCGATGCACCAAGTGATGGAACGCAAATTCTTGGACGCCTTTGACTCGTTTGCCGAAGCCGAGCTGCTGGCGGTGCTGAAGTTCTTCCAAACGATGGCCGACTATCTGAACGAAAGACAATCGGCGGGGATCAAGTAACGGCAAAAAAGATATTTTCTTTGCTTGACTCCCCAAAATATTCGTGATAATATATATTTCGTTGCTGCAAAACTATGCACCGACGAAATATGCGGTCGTGGCGGAATTGGCAGACGCGCACGGTTCAGGTCCGTGTGGGCTAACCCCCCGTGGAGGTTCGAGTCCTCTCGACCGCATCAACATTACAAAGAACAAGCTCTTGAATTTCCTTTTATGGAGATTCAGGAGCTTTTTACATATTCGGAATTTGCGAGGTATTGCTCATTACTTGAGCCGAAGAAAGCTACGCACAATGATATCGAAAATGACGTAAGCAACGATATTCCGATTGTCAGCATCGACAGACATTTCAATTAAAAATATTACCTGGGCAGCGTCACTTCCGTTTTCAGCGAAACGATGAATCGGGAGGTTTATCGTCTTCCGGTTATATTTAGACAAGGCAAGACGACTTGATTACGGTTCAAGATCATGAGAAAAACATCATTTGCACGGCGGTTTCACGTTGCGAGTTGCCGGTTTGACGTTTTTCTTCTGATAAATTGGAAACGTTTCAACTGATTAATTCAATCCAAGCGAGATATATTTCACCTCTAAATAATCCTCAATCCCGTAGTGGCCGCCTTCGCGTCCCAATCCGCTTTCTTTAAAACCGCCAAATGGTGCTTGGGCAGCGGAGGGAGAGCCATCATTTAAACCGATGATCCCATAGTCCAATGCTTCCGAAATGACAACTGCCTCATTGATATTCTCTGTGAACACATAAGCAGCCAAGCCGTACGGAGTGTTATTGGCCCGCTCGATTGCTTCTTCAATCGTTTTAAAGGATGTAATCGGGGCCAGTGGTCCAAAGGTTTCTTCATACATACAAATCATGTTACCACATTAATTACACCTTTGGGAATTCCTGCTTGCTGAGAGAGCTCAGCAAGCTTTAATGCAGTAAAAGGAGTCTCTTCAGATGGTTTTAAAACGATTGTACAGCCAGCTGCAAGGGCTGGTGCGACTTTTCTCGTAATCATCGCAGCCGGAAAGTTCCATGGGGTAATCGCTGCCACCACACCGACAGGCTGTCTTTTCACGATGATGCGTTTGGCAGGGGAGGAGGCGGGTATCGTTTCGCCGTAAATTCGTTTTCCTTCTTCTGCAAACCAAGCAGTATAATTGTTTGCATAATCAATTTCACCTTTTGCTTCTGCAAAAGGTTTGCCCTGTTCCGTAGTCATTATTTCTGCCAATTCATCCCGGTGTTCTTCAATCAGCCGATGCCATGCGAATAAAAATCTGCCCCGTTCATCAGCTGTTTTTTTCGACCAGTTTTTTAAAGCGGTATAGGCGGCATCTACTGCCAATTTGGCTTCTTTTTCTCCGCCATTTGGAATGGTACCGATCACATTTTTTGTAGCTGGGTTTATGACTTGGATCGATTCTTGGGTATCAAGCCATTCTCCGTTAATATAAAGTTTATTTGGGAACATAGAATTTTCCTCCTAAGCAAGTATGTGAAAAATCTATATCTACGTAAGATTAAACCTCTATCTTGAAATCCGGATAAATTCGGACATGGCTGCAGTTTCATAAGTATCTTTACGACGTATGAATAGTGTCGGGGTTTTATAGAACTCTTCCGAGATTGCTTGAGATCGCAAGTTATATTGAACCATGGCTCTTTCCACCACCGAACGAGGTAAAAGGGATACCCCGAGACCAGCATGGATACATCCAAGGATCCCTTCCAGTGTTCCGAGCTCCATGATCTTAGCAGGAATAATTCCTTGCGAATGCAACCAATCCTCGAGTTTTCGCCGGTATGAACACCCAACACGAAATACCAGTAACGTCAGATTTCGCAATTGTGCAGGCTGGTCTATTGAGGGGAACTGTCCTCCCGATATGAACGCAAGTTCCTCAACCCCTATCTCCGTAATCTCGAGCTCAGCATGATCAACTGGCGCAGCTACGAAAGCTCCGTCCAACTCGTATTTCAACACGAAATGAATGAGTTCTTCCGTTGTTCCAGTTTTTAATGCCAAATCCACCTCTGGGTAAGATTTATGGTAATCGGCGAGAATAGACGGCAGCCGAATCGCTGCTGTAGTTTCGGGTGATCCGATCCGAAGCGGCCCTCTTGCAATTGAGTTATCTGCTACGACTCGTTCCGCCTCTTGAGTAAGGAAAATAATTTTCTCGGCATAGGTTTTGAGTGCCTCTCCGGATGTTGTGAGCCGAACCCCTTGCCGCATACGACGAAATAGCGCTGTTTTCAACTCTTTTTCAAGCTGCTGGATACGGATGCTTATACTCGACTGAACATATTCCATTTTTTCGGCTGCTTTGGTAATGCTTCCTTCGTTCGCAACCGTCAGAAAAATCTGCAAGTCCCGGATATCCAACGTCATTCCTCCATCTAATTATTGATAATTTTAATACTACAAATCATTTAAATTCATTTTACACGATATTTGTGGGGGGATACAATTAGTTTAATAAGCGGCAGGTCTTATGAAGAAAACAGGAGGTTGCTCTCGCCGCGGCTCGTATGTCTAGACCATCCAGTGGTAATAAAGCAATTGCTTTGATGACGGGCTTTTTTGGTATCGGGCAAATAATCGGTCCAATCGGAGCCGGAATCGTTTTGGAAGTGGCGCATAGTTATAGCCTATCGCTTCTTCTGGCCACATTGGTGCTTGTTGCTGCTGCTATAATATTGCTGTTTGGTGCAGTCATTTCAAGTCAAAAAGCAACGATGGGAAATTTAAACCATGCTTGTATTCATCCTGATCAAGAGCTTAGTTAGATCCTCAAGCGCAGCATATCTTTATATGATTTAACTAAGTATGAAACTGTTGTTTTAGGATGCACTCATTTTTCTTACTATAAAGATAATAATCAGCGCTTGACAGGGAAGGCCGGTGGTTGGTCGGCAGATCAATATCAGCTGTCTGGACGCTTTGCACGATTATCCCGTTTGATCCGGAAACAGAGAGAAAGATAAATTCAGGAGAAGAAATATGTTTGGGAGAAGCAGACATGTTCGAGATCGTTAGACAGGTTTGTGAGAAGGAGGTTTAGGAGAAGTGAAGCAGACCTGACGGGAGGAATGGGGCAAGGCACCGGGAAAAATGGAAGGACCATGATTAGCCCCTACCCTCTCCCCTCTGAACAAAAGGGATAATCGTGCAAGGCAGCATGCAGGGATACCAAGACACAAACGCTATAATTTAAGGAGGTTTTTAAAAGTGTTCGAGACTGATTTGACGCGTACTCTTAAAATTCGATACCCGATCTTTCAAGCGCCGATGGCTGGTGGCGTTTCGACACCCGAGTTGGTAGCGGCCGTTTCAAATGCCGGTGGGCTAGGCAACCTGGGGGGCGGATACTTAACGCCGGAGCAACTCCGTAGCGAGATCCAAAAGATCAAGCGACAAACGGACCAGCCTTTCGGAGTGAATTTGTTTGTGCCTGAGCAATCAGAAGAGTCGGAAGAAGCAATTTGCCGGATGACAGATTATCTGAATAAATACCGCATCGAACTTGGCACTGCTCAAAATCCATCGATTATGAAGTTTTCAGAATCATTTGAGGAGCAGGTACAAGTACTTTTGGAGGAGCGTGTACCCGTATTTAGTTTCACTTTTGGCATACCATCTCAAGACGTGATCCAAACCATGAAACAGCATGGAATATTCATTATTGGAACTGCAACAACTGTTGATGAAGCCAAGCAATTGGAAGCGGCAGGTGCAGATGCTATTGTGGCTCAGGGGAGCGAAGCGGGAGGTCATAGAGGGACCTTCATGAAAGACCCTTCCCACGCTTTGATAGGCACCATGGCTATTGTTCCGCAGATCGTTGACCATGTGTCGATCCCGGTCATCGCAGCAGGGGGAATCATGGATGGGCGGGGACTTGCAGCAAGCCTTGCCTTAGGAGCCGCTGCCGTACAGATGGGCACGGCGTTTCTTGCCTGCCCCGAGAGCGGCGCCCACGAAACGTACAAACAGAAAATCCTTTCGACAAATGAAGACTCCACTGAAATTACTCGTGCATACTCCGGAAAAGCTTCAAGAGGCATTCAAACCAAATTTATGATTGACATGCATCAGTACCCAGGAACAATCCCGGCTTACCCCATTCAAAACGCGATGACCCGGGACATTCGCCAGGCGGCTGTAAAAGCGAACAGCCCCGAGTATATGTCACTTTGGGCGGGCCAGGGTCTGCGGTTAGCAGGCGACCAACCTGCCGCATCAATTGTAAAACAAACCATTGACCAAGCCAGTGTTCTTGTCCGGAAACTTTCTTTTAACTGCTGAATTTTGAATATTTGCTTATTGATGTTGCACGCTATACAGAAGAAGAACTTCTGTCTTTGTCGAATACGATAGGCTCCGTTTTCTTGCTCGATAAGACAGAAGACGTGTGGGCCGACCCCTCCGTGGAGGTTCGGTTCCTCTCGATCGCATCAACTTGACAATGAATGAGCTCTTGAATTTCCTTTTATGGAGATTCAGGAGCTTTTTGCATACTCATGATATTATAATGTATTGATCCTCACATGAGTAGAAGGCTAAAATTAGGATGGGCATAAGCTTCACTGTAGGCTAAACACACTATTACGTCATATTATTTGGTTATTACATTTTTTTGAAAACGAATTTTCCCTGTCTATACAACAGGGAAAATTCGTTTTCAAAGGAGGGAATCTAATGAAAAAATACTTATATCTAAGGCCAGTAGCAGGAATCAAAGAATATAAGTCATCAACTTTAACCTTGTATTATTTATCTTCTCCAGAATTGCTTCAGCAGAACTATATGCATGATAAGAAACAATTTATGATAAATAAAACCGCCGTGGAAATAATTTCCATGTTGAATGGGTTAAAGACATTTGATGAGATTATACAGTGTCTTGCTGCTAAATATTCAGAGTCATTCCATTCCATTGAAAGCAAAGTTAAACCATTTATGGATCAACTTACAAAACAATATGGATATTCAATAATGGAGCAATCAGAGCCAATTATGCAAGAAGTAATAATATCTAGTTATTCAAATTACTATCCGTCAGTAGCCAGCATTGAATTGACAAATCGGTGTAATATACGTTGTAGACATTGTTATGGTAAGTATGGTGGCGTAGAAAATCAAAAGATACTATCGTTGAAAGATTTATATTTTATTCTTGATTCGTTAAATGAAATTGGAATATCTATATTAGAATTAACTGGTGGCGACCCTACTATGAATCCATATAGTTCTGAAGCCATAGAAAAGGCTTATGAAGTTGGAATTTCAACTGTAATGTTCTTAACAAATGGTATATATTTTGACAAAAAGCTCCTAGACACAATTATAAAAAACAAACATAGATTATACATTCAAATTGATTTGCATAGCTTAAATGAAGAATACTATGATTGGTTTACAAATTCAAAAAATAAACTACAAAAAGTAAAGAATAATATAGACTATTTAATAAATAATGGGGTGCGCGTTCGCGTTTGCGCTATAATTACACCAGGGAATGTACATGAACTTGCAGATATAGGTGAATGGGCATACTACCATGGTGCTGTATCGTACGCACCTGCCGTTGTTACTCCCTTAGGCCGCGCGACAATGGGCGATACTAGTTTAATTTTTCCAGATGAAGAAGGTTTGATGGAATTTAAAAAACAACATGATTTGGTCCTTGAAAAACATCCGGGATTTATTCAGGATATAACAGAGATAAAAGAAGTTACAAGAAAGAACTGTGGTGCTATTTGTTCGCAGGTTAGTATCAATGTGAACGGTGATGTTAAGTTATGTAATATGGATAGTGGAGATTATTTCAAATTAAATATGGGTAATATAACTACCCAATCCATAAAAAAAGTTTTTGATAACAATAAGGATTTTTTAAAAGAATTAATGAATACTGAGCTGCCTATGTTGGATAGTGATAATTGTAAAGACTGTGAACAGAATTTATTTTGCACCAATTGTTTACTAAGAGGTTTTATTGGGGCTCGAAACATGCATGAAATAAATAAAACGTGTGAATGGTATCAAAAAATACACCCAATTGTTAAGGAAAGATTTCCGCTTTATTCTTGACTGAGTGAGAAATTTGGTGAATTTATGAACCTACTTTGTAAGCTATTTCTCGCATCCGAAGAAATGTCCATAGAGGGGAGAAAATACACTATTATAAAAGTGTATTATGGATAAAAATGAACCATATTGTTGATATCTCTAATCTAACGAAAAACTATTCGAGTTTCAAACTAGATAATATAAATTTGCAAATACCGTATGGTAGAATAGTTGGGCTAATAGGTGAGAATGGTGCAGGTAAAACAACTCTTATAAGTTTAATATTAAATCAAATAAAAAGGGATAGTGGGTCTATAAAGATTTTTGATGAAGATAACATCAAAGAAGAAAATAAAATCAAACAAAAAATAGGTTTTTTGATTGATGAATGTTGTTTTCACTCTTGTCTTAATGCAAAAGATATTCGAAAAATTATGCGTTCTATATACACACAATGGAACGATGCCGAATTCAATTCCCTGCTCATACAACTCAATCTAGACTCTTCAAAAAAAATTTCAGAACTGTCCAAAGGAATGAAAAATAAATTAATGTTGGCAGTGGCGATGTCCCATAATCCCTCACTTTTAATATTGGATGAAGTAACATCAGGACTTGATCCAGTGGTACGTGATGAGATTCTATTGCTATTAAAAGGTTATGTACAGCAAAGACAAACTACAGTGTTTTTTTCAACTCATATTACCAGTGATTTAGATAAGATAGCTGATGATATTGCTTTTATTCATAATGGTAAGCTTATTTTTTATGAACCGCTTCAAAAACTCCAAGAAGACTATATATTCTTAAAATGCTCAAAGGATGAGTATCAAAGGATAAACCCAAAAGATATTTTTATTACATCTTGTAGAGAAAATGAATATTCACTGTTAATCAAGAGCGACTCAAAGTATTCCGATAATATGGGCTGTATTAGTACTCCTACCATTGATGACATAATGTTATTATATATAAAGGGAGACTTAATTCATGATAGGGTTAATTAAAAAAGACTTTATGCTTATTGTGAAAAGTATTAGCCCTGTATATCTCATTGCAGTGGCAGCTCCATCATTTGTTGTGACACAAAATCCACAGTACTTTTTGCCCATATTGACTTTGGTAATCGCCTTTATGTTCGCCGTGCAAGTTACTACTACTATGTCATTAGATGAAAATGTTAAATGGAGGAAAAGTGTAACCGCAATGCCTATTACGCCGTTCCAAGAAGCCGCAAGTAAATATGTTTTAACATTATTGCTTGCAATTATGTCGTCATTAATTGTGCTGGTAATAGGAATTACAATTGGTGCCACACTTTTTTCATTAGACATTGATACTATAATCATGTATACCTTTTTTTGTTTTAGCATATCACTGTTATATAATACAATAGTGATACCGGCTGCATATAAATATGGAACAGCCAAGAGCAGATATTTCCTTATGTTATCTATGGTTATTGCAATGTCAATACCTTATTTGGGGAATCTTTTTGGTTTAAATATGGATATGGTTAGAAGCACAGATATGAGTGGATTTTGGTTAATAACAAGGTTGGTGATATTTGTTATTATTTTATTATCAATGTCATTATTGTTGTCAATAAAAATAATAAGAAATCTGAGTTGACAGAAGATTTATCCTATTCTTGAAAAATGACTGATCATCACACTGTATACCATTAAGCTTAAACAGCAAGCTTTTCAAGTCCAAAGTTTGCTGTTTTTTATCATTGTCTGCTTGGTTCGGGATACGCTGAGAGAAGAGGAGATGGAGTCAAATATCGTAATTGTGGAGTCTGTCGTTAACAACGCGGACGACGAGATCACTGGCTGGTTCCTGCCGGATGGCATTATGATCTCTCCCCATAGATAGCGTGGAGGATGCTGTAATGGAGCAGTTCCGATAAACTAAGGACCAGGGCAGCGTCATCTCTAGAAAGCAATTTTTTTATGATATCTATCATCTGATCAATTCAGGGTGTAGGGCATGGCCGATTGCTTGGGCTGAATATTTGACGATGCATACCGTCAAAACAGGAGATGGAGCGCTTAAGATGACCCTATGGAGCGTTTTATTCTATTTTAGCCTTCATGGACTCCGGAAGCCATGATTTTGGAGCCATAAAGATATGAGTTGGTGGAAAGTTGGGATCTTGTACGATGAGCAGAAATCGAGTGAACATTTCGTAGAGATTGGAATGGCAGCAGGCCATGAGGATAAGCGATTTACAACACTGGGAGTCGGTTATGTGCTGTAAATCCCAAAAGCTATGCGTTTCAGGGATTCGTCGTTGTCTCCACGATTAGGGTTAGAATTTTGGGGTTGACTCTCTTATAATTCATTTAATTTGTGGGAGGGGCCGAGTCCCCGTGTAGCTAGGATGCCTACGTATGGCTAAATCTGTACGTAGAAGCGCATCGACGATAGTACCGAGACAGTGGGAGCAACAGACCAGGCCGTAACATGAAGTGAATCCTGTCGCGTCGTCAAAAAGGCCTCGTGAGGAGGGAAATAGGAAGCCGAGTCCCGTGAATATGAACGAAGGCTACGAAAACTTGCGGCGGTAGTGAAGAATCCTCCGGCATATGGGGAGCGGCATGGTATGAAAGAGGATGCAGTGAACAGGGGAGACCCTCTCCTGCACAGAAAAAAACTGTACTTGCTCCTTGTCAACGATTGCATTGGCTTAAATGCATCTTCGGACTTTATTAATGAATAAGCTCCTGAATTGTCCTTGTGACGGTTCAGAAGCTTTTTTACATATTAGTATAGAAGAAGTTCTAAGCAATAAAAAACGCAACAACCGATAACACAATAGAGGTAATTAACATCGCAATGAGCGGTCTAAAAGCTTTTGCTCGGAGGTCGCGCAGATTTACATTCAATCCAAGCCCAACCATGGCGGATGTGAGAATAAAGGTCGTCAGATTGGAAACTCCGTTCATAACACCCTGGGAAATAGGAATCGAATGGCCTAAACAGTAGCTGCCAAATAGACTCATTAGAATAAAACCGATAAGGAACCACGGAAATTCAAGTTTCGTACCGCCGGTGTTTCCGGAATTTTTCCGTTTCATCCAAAATATCAATATAAAGCATAAAGGAACTAACAGCAGTACTCTGCCTAATTTGGCCAGCAGGGCAATCGCCAGGGCATCCTGTCCTGCCGGGGCCCCCGCCAATGCAACGTGGGCAATTTCATGAAGGCTGATTCCGCTCCAAATTCCATAATGGATATCCGAAATGGGCAATAAAGGCCGAAGAAGGGTATAAACAACTGAAAAAACGGTCCCTACTAGTGCTATAATGCCCACTCCAATGGCTGTGTCCTCGTCATCGGCTTTCAATATTGGCGCTACGGAGGCAATAGCAGCAGCACCGCAGACACCAGTTCCTACCCCAAGGAGCAATGATAATGATGGCTCTGCTTTCAAAACTTTTCCCAGCCAAACGGTTGCCAAAATCGCAAATCCGATTACTGCCATATCACGGATAAGCAGGTCAAGCCCCTGGTGAAGAACCGTATTTATGTTTAACTTCAGACCATATAAGATAATCGCAAAACGTAAAAAACGCTTAGCTGAAAATTGAATCCCTGACCGTAATGCCTCCGGATAACCGAAAAATTGCCGGTAAATCACTGCGATCACAATCGCACAGGCCAGCGGGCCGACATGATCGAACCCGGGAACCTGTGATAAAGCAAACCCCATTGCCGCAATAACAACGGTGAAGGCAATACCTGAAAACAACAACCCCACGGAAGCTTTCTTTTTTGGCTTAGCACAATGGATTTCCATATCATCACCCCAAATTAATTTCGGCAAATCCAGTGTACCTCTGTGTTATCTATAAGGAAAATAATGATATATAATACGGATGATAAGTGAATCTATATGAACCAAGAAAATCAAAATGAGTGGAAGTGTCCAATGTGGATCAATATTTAGAGGTATTTATGAAGGTCGTGGAAAAAGAAAATTTTACGAAAGCCGCAGAGGAACTGCATATGACACAGCCGGCCGTCAGCCAACACATTAGAACGTTGGAGCGGTTGGTGGGGACCAGATTATTGGAGCGGAACAATAAACACGTGCGGATGAATAAAGCCGGGGAGATTGTCTATCACCATGCCAAAGAGATCCTGGCACTCTATACAAGAATGCAATATTTAGTGGATGATTTGGCGGGCAATACCAGCGGCCCGATTGCCATTGGAGCGAGCTATACATTTGGTGAATATATTTTGCCGCATATTATCGCCAAGCTGAAAAAAGAGTACCCGCTTATCAAGCCATCCATCATCATTCACAACACGAAAGAAATCATCGATTTGGTGAATTCATATCAATTGGATATTGGGATTGTCGAGGGCTTTTTCAACGATCCTCAATTACATTCAGAAGTCGTTTCGGAGGATCATATGGTCATCGTTGCTTCGCCGTCGCATCCTTTATTAAAAAAGAACGGCGAATTGCACCTTTCGGACTTAGCGGATGAAACCTGGATTCTTCGGGAACAAGGCTCCGGTACAAGACAGGCGGCGGACAATTTCTTTGAAAAACATCAATTTACTCCGAAAACGATCATGGAATTCGGAAGTACACAGGTGATCAAGGAGTCGGTTGAGGCTGGATTGGGGATCAGTCTGCTGTCAGGGTGGGCAATTGTTAAAGAGCTAACGAACGGATACATCGGCACGATCAAAGTAGAGGGGCTTCCGTTTAAGCGAGAGTTTACCATCGTCACCAGGTCGGTATACCTGACCAAAGCTCTGAGCACGTTTATTGAAACGCTTAAGGAGTATTTGAAGTAAGATGGAGGGGGTTAAGGTTGGCGACGTGCTGGTCGCTTTATCGTACGATAACATTATTGACTCCGCGTTCAAGAATTGATATCATACATCCATGAGCAGACCAAGAGAATTTGATGTTGATCGTGCGCTGTGCCAGTCCATGGAAGTGTTCTGGGCGAAAGGCTTCAGGTCGACTTCCTATGAGGATTTGACGCGTACGACGCAAGTGAAGAAGCAAAGCTTGTACTGCGTATTCAAGGACAAACGCGACTTGTTTTTAAAAGCGCTGGCGCTGTATCGCGAACGGAGCGTAACCATGCTGGAAGGAATGGCCGCCCAGGAGGCGCCTCCCTTGCAAAAACTGGAGGCCATATGTGAAGCTGCGCTTTATCCACATGAAGAGGCGATGCACCGGGGATGTTTTATGGTCAATACCGTGCTGGAATTTGGAGCCGATGACCGGGAGGTCAACCGTGAGGCCGAATTGATGTCCGATCAGGTCGAGCGCATCCTCGAAGAGATCATCCTGAGCGGCCAGGAGCGGCAACTGATTACGACGCGCCAGACCAGTAAAGAACTGGCCGCTTTGTTGAACAACGTGCTTAACGGCGCGAAGATTATGGAGAAGTCGGGCGCTTCCCGGGAGCGGGTCGATGCGGTGTTAAGTACGGTTTTTGCATTGTTGACCCCGGAAAATGCTTAATAGAATCAGGAGGGCCTAAGCAAGAATACCCTCGGTGTTGTTCGTAGAGTGAACGGCTAGGTTTGCCGGCCTTTCACTCTAACGAAAGAGGCCGTCAATATATGCGTATACATATTTTTTTGCGTTGTTCTTGACTTTGTAGTCAATAACTGACGGCTCTAAAAGCGAGGTGGGGAGGTGGTGCTTAGCGCTTGCGCAGTAAGCAAAATTTTTTGCAAAATTCTTGACTATGAAGTCAAGAAAAGCCAATGATGAAAAAACAAAAATAAAATTTATTTGGAGGTTTTTATGACTTACTCTCAATCCACCCAAGCTTTGTTCCAACCGTTCACAATCGGAAATTTGACGCTGCCTAACCGTATCGTAATGGCGCCGATGACCCGGCAATTTGCTCCGAACGGCGTGCCGGGTCAAGATATGGCTGCTTACTACCGCCGCCGGGCGGAAAACGGCGTTGGACTGATCGTGACCGGAGGCGCGCTGATCGATCATCCGGATACGTCCCATATGGAGAACATAACGCAGTTCTTCGGCGAAGCCGCACTAACCGGTTGGGCCAACGTTGTGGCCGCGGTGCACGAGGCGGGCGGGCGGATCATCCCGCAGCTTGCCCATATAGGAGAGCGGGGCCATGTCGGCGATTATTCGGAAACGGATATCGCCGATATCGTCCAGGCATTCGCGCAGGCGGCATCCGAAGCCAAGCGGATCGGCTTCGACGGCATTGAGCTCCACGGCGGTCATGGATTTTTGATCGATCAATTTTTCTGGGAAAAGACCAACCCGCGCACCGATCGCTACGGCGGCGACCTCGCCAGACGCACCCGCTTTGCGGCAGAAGTCATCGAAGCCAGCCGCCGCGCTGTCGGACCGGATTTTCCGATCGGGCTGCGTTTTTCGCAATGGAAGATGAGCGACTACACGGCGAGATTGGCTGAGACGCCGGAAATGTTGGAACAGATTCTGGCGCCCTTGGCCGAGGCGGGGGTTGATATGTTTCATCTATCTACACGCCGTTTCTGGGAACCCGAGTTCGAGGGCTCCGAGCTGAATTTGGCCGGCTGGGTCAAAAAGCTGACGGGGAAACCGACGATTACGGTCGGATCGGTTGGCCTGGACGGCGGTTTTACAAAGCCGGATGGAAAGGAAGCGGGAGATGACACCATCGGCGGGTTGATCGCAAGGTTGGAACGTGAGGAATTCGATCTGGTAGCCGTGGGCCGGGCGCTGTTGGCCGATCCCGCTTGGGCAAGCAAGATTCGCGCCGGCCGGTTTGACGAATTGGTCCTCTTTACCCCCGAGGCCGAGCAAACACTGTATTAAGCTCCGCCGGCTATTTCATCGGCTGAAATAGCCGGGTAATGCTGCATCCCAACCGGGGATCACCGTAAAAATACAGCTTTACTAAATCTAAAGACCGTTGACAATGATTCAGGTATCCATGTCAACGGTCTTAGGCGTTACTGATTTATAATGGAGCGAACGGCGTTTTTCCAGCCGGAATAATTGCTTTCCCGGAGTTGCTCGTTCATGGCGGGCTGAAAGGTCTCGTAAAACTCCTTATCCGCGGCGATCTGCTGTAAATCGGGCCACAAACCGATCGCCATACCGCCGAGATATACGGAACCCATGGCCGATAATTCGGGACAGGTGGAACGCGTCACCGCATGGCCGAGAATATCGGCTTGAAATTGCATCAGCCAAGGGTTGGATGATGCGCCGCCGTCCGTGCGCAATCCGCGCAGCGGCATGGCGGATCTCTCCTCCATAAACTCCACAGCGTCGCGCACCTGATAAGCGATGCTTTCCAGCGCGGCGCGAAGGATATGGGCTTTGCCCGTTCCCCGGTTCATGCCGACAATGGCCGCCCGTGCGGAAGGTTCCCAGTAGGGGACACCCAACCCGACAAATGCGGGGATGAGGTAAACGCCTTCATTGGACGAAAGCCCACCTACCAACTGCTGCATTTCCTCAAAGGTCGAAAATAATCCCAGATTGTCCCGAGTCCACTTGATGCTGTCTCCTGATGAACGGATGACCGCTTCCAGGGCATACGTAACCTTTCCTCCGGCTCCCCAGGCTATGGCCGTTACGAGCCCCTCGCCGCCGTCAACGGGTTTTTCCCCAACGTTCATCAGAACCGAGGTTCCCGTGCCGTACGTCGCTTTCGCCGTTCCGGGCTCGAAGCACAAATGGCCAAACAACGCGCCTTGCGAGTCGCCGATAATGCCGGCGATCGGAACGGGAAGGGCAAAGAGGCTGTCGTCGCCGGTATAACCTACGACGGCATCCGAGGCTTTAACCTCGGGGAGCAGAGAAGCAGGCACCCCGAACAAAGCGGTCATTTCCTCATCCCATTGCAAAGTGTGAATGTTGAACAGGGACGTGCGGCTGGCGTTGGTGTAATCGGTAGCGTGCACTTTGCCGCCGGTCAGCTTCCATACCAGCCAACTGTCCATGGTACCCGCAAGCAGCCTGCCTTCCTGCAATAGGAGGGGGACTTCCTCCACATGGTCAAGTATCCATTTAAATTTGGCCGCAGAGAAATAAGGGTCCAGCAGGAGTCCGGTTTTGGAGCGAACCCGCTTTTCATGGCCTTCGTCCTTCAGCCGCTCGCAAGTCTCGGCCGTTCGTTGGCACTGCCAGACGATTGCGTTGTAGACCGGACGCCCGGTAACGCTGTCCCACATCACGGCGGTTTCGCGCTGGTTGGTAACGGTCAGGACCGCGAGTTCCGCGGCGGTAACATTAGTTTGCCGCAGAACTTCGCGAATGCAGGCTTTGACGTTCTCGTAAATTTCCAGCGGATCGTGTTCCACCCAACCGGGCTGGGGATAGATTTGTCTGTGCTCCAAAGAGGAGCGGGCGGTCACTTCCCCCTGCCGGTCGACCAATAAAGCTTTTGTACCCGAGGTGCTTTGGTCCACCGCCAAAATATATTTTTGCTTCGCTTCCATCGGCCTCACCTTATCTTTTACTAATCAATTCAAGCGCAACTTGTTTAATGTTGTCCCCGGTGATGCCATAGTGCCGGAACACTTCGGCCGTCTTGCCGGCAATCGCCGGTTCGTCGGGAATGCCGAGCACTTTCATCGGAACGGGGTGGTTCTGCACGACGACTTCGGCCACGGCTGCGCCAAGCCCACCATAGACGCTGTGCTCTTCAACCGTGATGATCGCTCCCGTTTCCTTAGCCGCCGCGATAATCGCTGCTTCATCCAGCGGTTTAATGGTGTGCATATTGAGCACGCGGCAGGAGGCGCCTTCCGCAGCCAGCGCTTCGGCGGCGTCCAAGGCGATGCGCACCGTTTCCCCGGCGGCGATGATCGTGATGTCTTTGCCGTCCTTCATGGTCACGGCCTTTCCGATCTCGAACGGGTAGTCGTCCGTTTCGTAAACGTCCTCGACCGCGTTGCGGCCGATGCGGACGTATACGCCGCCGTCGTATTTCACCAACGCTTCGGTCAATTTCTTCGTTTCGTGGCGGTCGGCGGGAAGCACGATGGCCAGGCCGGGAATGGCCCGGGCGACAGCGATGTCCTGCACGGAATGGTGGGACATGCCCAGCGCGCCGTAGCTGATACCGCCGCTGATCCCGATCAGCTTGACGTTGGTGCGGGAGTAAGCGACGTCGACCTTGACTTGTTCAATGCTGCGCATGCTGAGGAAGCAGGCCGGCGAAGTGACGAACGGCTTTTTGCCGCTGTGGGCCAGACCGGCCGCCATGCCAACGATATTTTGCTCGGCAATGCCGACCTCGACGAACTGCTCAGGGAAAGTATTTGCAAAAGGGGCCATGGCCGCCGAGCCGCGGGAATCGCTCGCGAGCACCATAATATCGCGGTCTTCTTTGGCCAGTTCCAGCAGCGTCTCGCAAATCACCTGACGATTCGGAATTGTGTTCATCATTCATGCACCGTTCCTTTCTGCGTTAATTCTTCGATGTGCGCCTGCAGTTCGGCATGAGCCAAGCGAAGCTGCTCGTCGTTTGGCACATGGTGATGCCATGCCGGTACGTTTTCCGCAAAGGAAACGCCTTTTCCCTTGACCGTATTGGCCATGACGAGGGTTGGCTTGCCCGTGGCTTCGGGAGCGGAACGCAGCGTGCGGACGAGTTCATCCATATCGTTGCCGTCGATGGAAACGACGTGCCAGCCAAAGGCGGCCCATTTTTCTTCCAAAGGTTCAAGCCCCATGACGTCCTCGGTGGAGCCGCTGATCTGCAGCCGGTTGCGGTCGATGATCCCGACGAGGTTATCCAGCTTGTAATGGGCCCCGGCCATGGCCGCTTCCCAGTTCGATCCTTCTGCCTGTTCGCCGTCGCCCATCAGGCAGAATACGCGATAGGAGCGTCCGTCCCGTTTGGCGGCGAGCGCCATGCCGACCGAAATCGGCAGGCCATGGCCCAAGGCGCCGGTATTCATTTCGATGCCAGGCACCTTATTGTTGGGGTGGCCGATCAGGCGCGTGCCGAATTGGCTGTAGGTTAGAAGCTCTTCTTTCGGGAAAAAGCCGAGATCAGCCAAAATGCACCAGAGCGATTCCACGGAATGGCCTTTGCTGGCGATAAAACGGTCGCGTTCTTCCCATTTCGGATTCGCCGGATCGATTTTCATAATTTCATAATAAAGGGCGGTCAAAATGTCGGTGTTGCTGAGCGATCCGCCGGTATGGCCGGTTTTGGCCCGGTGAATGATGGTCAGAAGGTCCATCCGGATTTGCGCGGCTTTGATTTTCAGTTCTTGAATGTTCATGGTTTCCTCATGTCCTCCTTGAAATGGATTGTCCGGCGTGTCGTACATCATCTCAATTGGGAATGCCGGCAGACTTCTTTTGCGCCAGGTCGGACCCGCGGAGCCAACGCTGAATTTCTTGCTCCGTAGGGTCTACGGGATCGGCGGTCAGGCCGGGAATATAATTGCAGGCCTCATAAATGGCCGGGATAACGTTGGCGTGGATGCCGACGGAATGATGCACATACGGTCCTTTGACCAGCTTTTCTTCCCACAGCGGCCAGTCGTTGACTTCAACCCATACATAGGAGCCGCGGGTGTATGGACCGGAAATACCGCGAGCCTTGCCGAGGAAAATGGAGTAATCCCCGTGGTCTCCGTCGAAGCGCGCGATCGTCATCCCGCCGCCGCGAATTTCGCCTTCATGTGTTCCGGGCGAATGATCGTCGAATAAAAAGTGCTTTCTAAGCTTCGGTTTATCCTCCACGGACAGCGATACCGGGAAGTTGCCGCAGTGGAACAGCAGCTCGCCGTTTTCGTTCTCGGGATGGCGTACGGTAATATCCGCAAAGAAGGTAGGGGCCGTGTTCATCGCCGCCGCCTGCACCATAACCGAAGTGATCGCTCCGTGAATATCCGTTTCGCAAGTGACCGGAATCTGCTCGTCGGTCAAAATGGCGTTGGCCAGGCAAGGCATAATCCCCATGGCATCCTGCAGCGAGGACCAGCATTGGATGGCGATCGCGCTGCTGCCGGTTTCCCGGGCGAACGATTTCATGGCGACTTTAAGGGCGGCAATCCGCCGGACATCGTCTTCGGTCACTTCGCTGTAGTCCAGGGTTGCTTTAATGTAATCGATCGTTTCCAGCAGTTCCGCGCTATTTCCGGCGGCGATTTTTTTGCTGCGAAGCTGAATATCGACCAGGGTGATCGGATGAATTTCAATGCCGAATCTTTCGAGCAATTCTCCCTCATTGCAGATCATCGTCCAGAAAGAGGAGGGGCGGGGGCCAATCTGCAGAATGCGCAGGCTTTTGAACTGGCGCACCACATTGGCGGCGGCGATAAAGTTGGTGAAGCCGCGTTCGAACACGGGATCCGTCACCCAGCTGTTGGTGACATACGTAAACGGAACATTGAACCGGCGAAGTACTTTCCCCGTGGCGAAAATCCCGCATTGGGTGTCACGCAGGCGCATGCCGTCGGCCAAAGGCGCCTCGTCGCGAGGGCCCCACAGCAGGACGGGCTTGCCCAATGCCTTGCCAACGCGGGCAACGGTATCTTCGGTGCCGAAGTTGCAGTGCGGGAAAAAGACGGCGTCAACCTCCTCATCCTTGAAGCGTTTGGCGATCTGTTCCGCGTTAATATGATCATCGTAGAGCAGCCCTTCCTCATTAAGGCCCTCAAGATCGACGATATCGATGTCCATGCCGAAGCTTTCGATCTGCTTGCGGATTTCCACCTTATACTTAAAGGCATCTTCAGCGCTGAAAGTGAAGCGCCGGGTAGGGGCGTAGCCCAACTTTAGTTTTTTCATAACCTGCATCTCCTCTCAAGCTTTAAATAAACTAAGGGATAAGAACACTAAAATAAACTAAACTAATGATGGTGATTAAGAGATTGTCTATCTCTATACCGTCATGTTAACACCGAAAGAAAGCGGAGTCAATGAGTGTTTTAGTTAAAAATGACTTAAATTTATGGATAATAATAATTAGTTAAGTTTAGTTTAGGTTGGGTTAGTTATGGAGAGTTCTCGATCGTGTGGGGGAGCATCGTTTGGTGCTTGGAATGTAAGGAGGAGAGGGGAGCCACCTTTTGCCGGGAATAGCGGTAATTTATGGCGTTATTTTTGTAACTTTGCCGCTCGCTCGCAGAATAGAGGAACTTTTTGGTCCTATTTTTTTGTCGGGCTCGGAAAGGGCCTCTTTTTCTCCCATATGATGAAGATAGCGGAAACAAATTCCTCTATTTTGGTTAAACTCCCTTCTTTACTGAGAATAGCGACTTTTTTTACCGTTATTTTCGCCAGTCTCCGCAAACGTAAAAAAAGGGAAGCAAACACGTTGCTTCCCCAAAACTTGACTATTTAATAAATAACAACGGATCGCCCGGGTTTACATGTCCGTATTCCTTGGCGTTAATTTCCGCATAATCGGCAGTGTTGGACACGAGAACGGATGTCGTCACATCGTATCCGGCGCTTTGGATCGCTTCGAGATCGAACTCGACCAGCTTGTCGCCTTTTTTGACGGTGTCTCCTTCCTTAACAAAAGCGGTGAAATGCTCACCCTTTAATTTTACGGTGTTAATGCCGATGTGAATCAGGATTTCGACCCCTTCTTGCGAAATCATGCCGATGGCGTGTTTCGTTTTGAACACGGTGTGCACGGTTCCGGAGAAAGGGGCGTAAGCGGCGCCGGCCGTTGGGATGATCGCCGCACCTTTACCCATCGCTCCGCTGGAGAAAGCTTCATCCTGCACTTCGGTTAACGGAATCCACTCGCCATCCAATGGACTGAAAACAGTCATTTCACTCGTTCCTTGCTTCTTTTGGGCAGAGGCGTCCGCCGCATGGCGCCCGCTATCGGCTTGAGCCAGAACGGCGTTTTTATATCCGAACAGATAAGTTAAGATAAAACCGCCGACAAAAGCCACAACTATGGAAATCAGAAGTCCAATGAACCCCTTGTCCACGCCTTCCGGGCCGATAAACATCGGGATGCCAAAGACACCGCCTCCGGCAATACTGTAGTAATTATTGGTACCGAACATGCCCGCGATGGCGCCGCCGAGACCACCGGCGATGGAGGCCAGAATAAAAGGCTTTTTCGTCGGCAGAGTAACGCCGTAAATGGCCGGTTCCGTAATTCCCATAAACCCGGCAATCGTTGCTGAGGTGGCGATTGGTTTCAGACGTTTGTCTTTCGTTTTCAAAGCAATAGCGAATGTGGCTCCCGTCTGAGCGAAGATGGTGCAAAACAGCATGCCGTTGATCGGATCGAATCCTTTGTTCATGATGTTATTGATCAGAATCGGAATAAACGCCCAGTGCAGCCCGAAGATGATGATGGATTGCCAGAATCCGGCCAGCAGGAGGCCGGCGATGAGCGGGCTCAAACCATAAACCCACAAGCTGCCGGCAGCCAGTTGGTCGCTGACAAACGTAGACACAGGTCCGACGGCCAGAAAGACAACCGGCGTGACGATAATTAAAGTTAACAGCGGTACAAAAAACAATTTCATCGATGAAGGCATATACTTGTTGATAAACTTTTCGACAACTGCCGCCAAATAAGCCCCGATAATAATCGGAATGACCGATGAAGTGTAATTGAGCAGAACCACCGGTATATTCAAGAAGGTCAATGCCGTGCCTTCATTAAATGCCGCAACCATGGTCGGGTATACGAGAGCGCCCCCAATCAACGCCGACAAGTAAGGATTTCCGCCGAATTTCTTGCCTGCGGAGAAGCCGAGAAAGATCGGGAAGAAATAAAACAAAGCATCGGCTGTCGCATACAAAATTTTGTAGGTGCCCATGTCCGCAGTCAACCAATGGAAAGTCACGAACAAGGAGAGCAGACCTTTAAGGATACCAACCGCCGCCAGCACGCCAACCACCGGCATGAACACACCCGAGATAATATCGACAAAACGGCTGAATAAATTTCCTTTCTTTTCTTCTTCGACAGGTCCGGAATCCGCCGATATACCCGGCAATTTCTTCAACTCGGCGTAGACTTTGGGCACATCATTGCCGATAACGACCTGGAATTGTCCGCCGCTGTCAAGGGCGGTGATAACCCCGTCGATCTGTTTGACCTGTTCCTTATTTGGCAGGGAACTGTCTTTGAGCTTGAAGCGCAAACGGGTCATGCAGTGGATGACGCTGTTTACGTTGTCCGCTCCGCCAACCGCTTTGAGAACCTCTTTTGCTGTTTTTTCGTAATTCACTTTGCTCACTCCTTGTCATAATGATGCTTACCCGAGCTGTATGCGCTTCCCATGAGATGAAAAAAGACAGCGCTTTATTTGCGTTTGCCGATGACAACGACATCTTTATCAAAACGATGCAGCGGAATCACGGATTTCCCGTCCTTGGTGACAACCTCCGTAACGGCAAATCTTCTCTTTTCCAGATCAATCGTTGTAAAAGCATAGCCGCTAACGTCCATATTTAAGCGGACCTTGGTGTTCACCGGGATATACAAAACGATCGTTTCGTCATCCGCGGCGGCGCGTATTTCCGCAGTGTCATTCAGCACGATGCTGGCCGGCGGGAGACCTGCCAGGTTATAGCTTTCGAACAGGTATTTGATAAAAGAATAATCCCAGGCGCCTTCAAACCGCAGCGCATCTCTCCAGTCATAAGGAGCGTCAAAGCCTTCGCCTTCGACGATGCCGAACTTTTTGCCTCGTTTATGCCAGCTCCAGATTCCGTGCGCGCCGTAGGTGATTCCTGCGCCACCGCCAGCCAGCAAGCTTTGCCAAGCGGCTTTTCTGGCATCGAACGTGGAGTACCTCCCGTACACGTTGCGGCTGTAGCTGATTTGTTCATAACAGGGCTCGCCGTTAATGACGGGGCGCGTTTGCGGACGCGTGTAAAAATGACCGGCGATTTCATGGGCCATATATTGAAATTGCGAGTTATGCCCGGATTGATACATATAAAAATTCAGTCCGTCATGATTTTCGAACTCTTCCGGGAGATCTCTTAATCTGCCTTGAATATGCAATGTTTTTAAGCTTTCCGGACTAATGGCTTGCACCACTTCAAGCGCTTTCATATAATACGCGTTGGCCCGCTCGCTTGGGAAGTCGGTATCACCGCTGATCAAGTAGATCGGATTGAATCTGGAGAAACGCTTTACGGCATAACTGACG
The DNA here is from genome assembly GCF_023715465.1 of Paenibacillus macerans. Classification (GTDB taxonomy): domain Bacteria; phylum Bacillota; class Bacilli; order Paenibacillales; family Paenibacillaceae; genus Fontibacillus; species Fontibacillus macerans_A. The sequence goes on along the minus strand of NZ_JAMBOE010000003.1, from coordinate 118,264 downwards.
TAAGGCTCGACGCAGTCTAGCGGCATTTTATTGCCTTTCTGGAACATCTCTGCCCAGGTGTCCGGCACATAATTGCACCACAGGAGCACCAAAGCCGGAATGAATCCGCGCTCCACGGCCATGCTCAGCATTTGTTCGGCCCGGTCGAAATACTCCTCGTTTAAGCTGCGGTAATCGTACGAACCATTTTCCTTTAATAAAAAGGGATCGATCCGGATATCCGACTCGCTGGCATCCCATTGACGCAGAATGTTGATTTGCAGCACGTTGAAGCCTTGCATTTTCCGGAAATCCAAATATTCTGCCCACTCTTCCAAAGAGGCGTTGGTGAATATGCTCCATACCGTGTCCGCTAAATAGAAAAATGGCTTTTCGTTTAACGTGAGTGTTCTCCGGTTTTTAGCTATGGATACGTTCACCTTAAATCACCTACCCTTTCTTCACACTAAAAGAAAATAATAGTTTATTAATTTTATATAAACTATTATCAGTAAACCAGCTATTTAACTAAAATAATCCGCTTTCAACTTGAATATTAGCATCAGCGAGCGAATTAGTCAAATTATTTTTTATAAACAGAAAATTAAGTTTAGTTAAGTTTAAGTCGTAAACTTTCGTGTATAATAGTGTTATAATTTACACAGTCTTTGAAGCAGGAGTGGTATTCATGAAAATAGATGACATTGCCAGACTCGCGGGGGTTTCCAAAGCCGCCGTTTCCCTGGCGCTCAACAACAAAGCCGGCGTCAGTGAAGCGACACGCCAGCATATCCTGGAAATTTCCAGGGCCAACGGCTATACCCCGCGGACGTTTAAAACCAATAAAGTCTCGGCTAAAAACAGCTCCGTGATGCGATTTATCGCCTGTAAAAATGTGGATATTGTTACCGAGCATTACGAGTCCCAGCCGTTTTTCAGCGAACTCATTCATCATTTAACGTCCTATGCCGGAGAACAGGGCCACACGCTGATTATTTCTTCTATCCCGATCCAAAGCTTAAAAGAAGAAATCCAGCAGCTCGAACATGAGCAGCCCTCGGCGGGGATTTTGCTGCTCGGCACGAATTTATCGGCGCAGATGATCGAAAGCGTTTTATCCATTCATCCGAATCTGGTCATCCTGGACACTTGCTTCGAGCATATCGATGCGAGTTTCGTTGCGATCAACAACTACCTTGGAGGTTATCAGGCGGGGAAACATCTTATCTCTTTGGGGCACCAAAGCATTGGCTACATCGAGTCCGAGGTGCGAATCTTTAACTTCGTCAAACGCAAGGAAGGATTTATGGCCGCGTTAAAAGAGGAGAATTTGGAGATCGATGAGCAACTGACCTTTGCGATGAACCCGATGTCGCTGTTGTCGCAGGACGCTTTTAAAACAGCCGTGGAGAACATGAAGTTTTTGCCTTCGGTAATATTTTGCGAAAATGATTACATGGCCATCAGCGCCATCAAAACGTTCCAGGAACTGAACATTAAGGTGCCCGAGCAGGTGGCGGTCATGGGGTTTGACAATATCCGCGAGGCCAAGGTGATCAGTCCCGAGTTAACGACGATCCATGTCAAAAAAGATATCATGGCCAAAACGGCGATGGACATGCTGCTGCGCAAGGTCGGCGGCCGGAAAGAGCAGAATGTGCAAATTTTGGTCAACACGGAAGTGATTGAGCGGGGGTCCTGCCGGGCCTAAAACGGGGGGCGGGGAGAGCGCGGTTAAATGTTTCCGGCCGGCAGTCTCTCCCGGTTTAAAGGCAGTTTAAGTCGTTTGGCGTTCAACCAGTTGAAAGCTTAAGGGTGACGGCTCCACGGATTCGTCGCCAATGATGTTCCATATCCAATAAAAGGCGTTTTGCGCCTGCTCCTTGATCGGATTATGAATGGTGGTTATGCCTAAGGAAGCGGACAATTCCGTATCGTCAAAGCCGACAATGGCCAACTGCTGCGGGATCGCCAGATTTTGGCGGCGGGCTTCGTTTAATAAGCCGGCGGCCGCGTAATCATTGGCGCAGAGGATTGCCTCGGGAGCTTCACTCATGGCGGCGAACGAGCGCCAGGCTTGTTCGCCGTCAAGCATGCCGTAGACCTCATAACGGTACCAATCGCGTCTTACCGGCAGGCCGCGTTGCTTCATGACCGATTCAAACGCCAGCCTGCGGCTTTTGGTATTCAAGCTGTTGGGTCTTCCGAAAACGTTGGCGATGCGCGTAAACCCTTTGGCCAGCAGGTGCTCCAGTGCGAGCCGGTAACCTTCGCCCTGATCCATCGCCACGGAAGGGATTTGGCCTGCCCGCATACGCTGCCAGGATATGATTGGCCCATAGCGGCAGTAGGCGGACAGTTTTCCGGGGTCATTCACGCAAGTCATGATCAGCAAGCCATCCACTCGTTTGCTCCGCAAATCCTCAAACGCCTGCAGTTCTTTCTCTTTATCCCCTTGAGAAGTATAGATAATGGTTTGAAATCCGCATCCCAAAGCAGCTTGTATAAAATGATTCAAAAAGGAAATGGTAGTTTCGTGCAGGACTGCGATGACGATCCCGATTTGCTGGGTTTGGCCTTTCGACAGCGCTACGGCGTTCCGGTTGGGAGCGTAGTCGAGCTGCTTCATGATCTGCAAAATTTTCTCCCGCGTTTCCGGGTTCACATTCGGTGAATTGTTGATGACCCGTGACACCGTTGCCCGGGAATAACCGGATAACCTCATGATCTGTTCAAACTTTGACATGCAAATGTCCCTTTCCGAAAAGTTAAAGTTGACATGTAACCCGTTCCAACATTTAGGCTAAAAATAAAGGATGGATTGTGTTGCATCCAGTGTAACATAAATTTAGGGAATGATTGGAGTGTGGCAGATGAGTAACAGCAGCAGCAAGGCCGGGGGCGAAATCCGTTTTCCGGAAGGTTTCTTATGGGGAGGCGCTGTCGCGGCCAACCAACTGGAGGGCGCCTATAACGAAGACGGCAAAGGTTTATCCGTGCAGGACGTGACTCCCAAAGGGCTGTTCGGGCCGGTAACGGAAGCTCCGACACCGGACAATATGAAACTGGTGGGCATTGATTTTTACCATCGTTACAAGGAAGACATCAAGCTGTTTGCGGAAATGGGGTTTAAAGTGTTTCGCACCTCGATCGCCTGGTCGCGGATATTCCCGAAAGGCGATGAGACGGAGCCGAATGAAAAAGGGCTGCAATTTTACGACGATTTGTTTGATGAATGCCTGAAATACGGGATTGAGCCGCTGGTCACTTTGTCCCATTATGAAACGCCGTTGCATCTGTCGAAGGAATACGACGGCTGGGTCAACCGGAAGCTGGTCGATTTCTATAAGCGTTATGCCGCCACGGTATTTAAGCGCTACAAAGGAAAGGTGAAATACTGGCTGACCTTTAATGAAATCAACTCCATTCTGGAAGCGCCGTTTATGAGCGGAGGCATCTACACGCCAAAAGACAAGCTCAGCAAGCAGGATCTTTACCAAGCCGTGCATCATGAGCTTGTGGCCAGCGCTTCCGCGGTTAAACTATGCCACGAGATCGATCCGGAGGCCAAAATCGGCTGCATGATCCTGAGCATGCCCACTTATCCGCTTACGCCTAATCCGGACGACGTGGTTAAAGTGATGGAGTTTGAACACCGGAACTATTTCTTCGGGGATGTGCACGCCAGAGGCGCCTACCCGGGTTATATGAAACGTTTCTTTAGAGAGAACGGAATCGAAATCAAATTCGAGCCCGGTGACGAAGAAATCCTGCGGCATACCGTTGATTTCATTTCCTTCAGCTACTATATGAGCGTGTGCCAGACGGCCGATCCGGAGAAACTCGCCGCCGGCGAAGGGAATATCCTCGGCGGGATTCCCAATCCGTATCTGAAATCCAGCGAATGGGGCTGGCAGATTGATCCTCAAGGGCTGCGCATTGTCCTGAACGCTTTCTACGACCGCTATCAAAAACCGCTGTTTATCGTGGAAAACGGGCTGGGTGCGGTCGATGAGCTGATCGTAAACGAAGCAGGGGAGAAAACGGTGGAAGACGGCTACCGCATTCAGTATTTGAACGATCACCTCGTTCAACTGGCGGAAGCTATTGCGGATGGCGTGGAAGTGATGGGATATACGACCTGGGGCTGCATCGATCTGGTCAGCGCCTCGACGGCCCAGCTTAAGAAGCGTTACGGCTTCATTTACGTCGACCGCCATGACGACGGCTCCGGCACTTTGGAGCGTTACCGCAAAAAGTCCTTCCATTGGTATAAGGAAGTCATTGCAACCAACGGAAAAAGTCTAAAGCGCTAAGGCATACAGCCAACTAATACGTAATGAAGCGTGCCTCTCGTAAAAAGGGGGCACGCTTCATTTTTTTTGCGGTTGATAAGCACTGAAAAAATATAAACTTAGCATGAAAGTATAAAAATATGGAAATATAGCATGGATAAATCAAGAAAATTAAACTTAATTGTACTATAATTGGCTGTGCTTACAATATGTTTGGGTGAAGGAGGCTTCCTGTTTTGAGAACATTTAGCAATCCGATACTGCCGGGATTTTATCCCGACCCTTCGGCGATCCGAGTTGGCGAGGATTATTACCTGGTGACCTCAAGCTTTGAATTTTTCCCCGGAGTGCCGATTTTTCACAGCAAGGATCTGGTCAACTGGCGTCAACTGGGTCATGTGCTGGATCGTCCGTCCCAGCTCAATCTGGATCAAATCCGCCCGTCCATGGGGATCTGGGCGCCGACTTTGCGATATCACCAGGGTGTCTTTTATATGATCACGACTTACGTCGATACCGATAAGAAACAGCATAATTTCTATGTAACGGCAACCGACCCGGCCGGGGACTGGTCCGATCCCGTATGGCTGGAGGATGCCCCGGGGATTGATCCTTCCCTGTTCTTCGATGATGACGGGAAGGTGTACTACACCGGCAACCGCGTTCCGCCCGAAGGTCAGGACTACCCGAAGCATATGGATATCTGGCTGCAGGAAATCGATCTGAAAGCGGGAAAGCTGGTTGGGCCAAAACACAGTATCTGGCAAGGGGCTCTTAAGGTGGGCCATGCGCAAGAGGGGCCCCATGTTTATAAAATCGGCGGCTGGTATTATGTGCTGATTGCCGAAGGAGGCACCGGACACACCCATGCGGTTACGATTGCCAGAAGCCGGAGCGTGACGGGCCCCTACGAGGGAAATAAAGCCAACCCGATACTGACGCATCGTCATCTGGGGAGAAGCTTTCCGATTGTCAACGTCGGTCACGCGGAACTTGTGGAAACCCAGTATGGAGACTGGTGGATGTTCTGTCTGGCTTCCCGAACCTGCGGGGGATATTTCCGCAACCTGGGAAGGGAAACGTTTCTGACACCGGTAAGTTGGGAGAATGAATGGCCGGTGGTGAACCCGGGCAAAGGGATGCTTGAATTCGCAGCGGCGGCGCCGGATTTGCCGGAGACGAAATGGCCTCAGCCGCCGGCGCGTGACGATTTTGAAGCCGCTGCGCTTGCGCCGATGTGGAACTTCTTGCGGACGCCGCGCGGCGAGTTCTGGAGCCTTGCCGATCATCCCGGCTATCTGCGGCTCCGCCTTAAGCCGGAGCGGCTTTCGGACCTGGCCAACCCGTCGTATTTGGGGCGTCGCCAGCAGCATCTGAGCTTCAGAGCGGCGGCGGACATGGCCTTCCGTCCGGGGGCTGAAGGCGAAGTTGCCGGCCTGGTGCTGCTGCAGAATGCGGACTATCATTTCCGGTACGAGTTGGGTTTGGAAGCGGGAGAACGGGCGCTTCGCCTGCTCGAACGCCGCGGCGGCGAGGAGAAGCTGCTCGCTTCTGCGCCTTATACGTCGCGAAAGGTGCAGCTAAAGGTTGAAGCAAGAGGGCAGGAGTACAGCTTTTATTACCGGGGCGATGAAACGGAGAAATGGACGATCCTGCTCGAAGGAGCCGATGGAAGGGTGCTCAGCACGGATTTGGCCGGCGGTTTTACCGGGGCTTATATTGGCATGTACGCCAGCTCTCAGGGCGCGGAAAGCTCCCGGTATGCCGACTTTGACTGGTTCAGCTATGAAGAGCTGGACAAAGCGGAGGAGGAATGCTGGTATGACAAACGATATTAATGGTCATGAGTATCCGCTGCCCGAGCTGCCGTCTATCCCTGAACGCATTTTTACCGTAACGGATTACGGGGCGGAAGGGGACGGACTGGCGCTGTGCACCTCCGCCATTCAGGCGGCATTGGACGACTGCGCCGCCGCGGGTGGCGGCAAGGTGGTCATCCCGCCCGGCATTTGGCGGACAGGACCGCTGACGCTGCGCAGCCGAATCAATCTATGCGCCGAACGGGGAGCGCTGGTGCTGTTTGACCCCGATTTCACGCTGTATCTTCTGGTTTCTTCCCATTACGAGGGCAACTCCGGCTGGCGCTGCCAGGCTCCGCTGGACGGCGAGGGACTAAGCGATGTGGCCATCACGGGCGAAGGAATCTTCGACGGAAGCGGCGAGGGCTGGAGACCGGTGAAGCGCTTCAAGATGACCGAGCAGCAATGGAATCGCCTGAATGCCTCCGGCGGAACGGTGGATCCGCAGAGTGAAATGTGGTGGCCTTCCCGCGAGGCGCTGAAGGGGGAGAGCCTCCTCCGGAGACTGCGGGAGGAGGGGGAGACGAGCCGGGAAGCCTATATGGCTGCCCGCGACTACCTTCGTCCGGTACTGCTAAGCTTACGGGGCTGCCGGAGAGTGCTGCTGGACGGGCCAACCTTCCAGAATTCGCCGGCATGGTGCCTGCATCCCCGAGGCTGCGAGCAAATTACCGTACGGAATGTCCAGGTGCGAAATCCGTGGTATTCACAGAACGGGGACGGCCTGGACCTGGAGTCCTGTTCGCACGCTCTTGTCGAGCACTGCAGCTTTGATGTAGGGGATGACGCCATTTGCCTGAAGTCGGGCAAGGATGAAGAGGGACGCAGGCTGGGCCTGCCCAGCCAGTATATCACCATCCGTCAATGCACGGTGTATCACGGTCATGGCGGCGTGGTGATTGGCAGTGAGATGTCCGGAGGTGTCCATGCGGTCAGGGTCCATGACTGTACGTTTATCGGCACGGATATCGGGCTGCGCTTTAAAAGTGCCCGGGGAAGAGGCGGGGTGGTCGAGGACATTGTGATGGAGAATATCCGAATGAGCGGCATTGTGCATGAGGCCGTGTCTTTTCATATGTTCTACGCGGGAGTTGAAGGCTCGGAAGGCTACGAAGAGCAGCCGCTTCCGGTGAGCGAGGAGACCCCCGTATTCCGGAATATCCGGCTAAGCAATCTGGTTTGCCGGGGAGCGGCCACTGCACTGCTCGTCAACGGGCTGCCGGAAATGCCGCTGGCCGGTTTGACCGTCAGGAATTTCCGCGCGAAGAGCGAGCGCGGCATAATTTTGCGCAACGCCGCCGACTTGGTTCTGGACGATGTTGTATTGCAAACCACGGAGCAGGAGCAGCCCAAGGTGCTGGCTCATCGCTGCGGCGAGATCCGGATAATCCGTTCGGGCGATCTCGCTGTCGCGACAGAGTAAGGAGCCGCCCGCGCTAACTCGCGTTATTCCTTCGGGCCCGAGCCGAACGAAGCACGGGACTGGGCCTCCTTCCGGTATTGAAGCGGTGTAAGTCCGGTTGACTTCTTAAAGGTTTTATTAAAGTGGGACAGATGCTCAAATCCGACCGCTGCGGCGATTTCCTGGATTTTGGCGGAGGACCCGGCGAGCATCCGTTCCGCTTCCCTGACGCGAAGATGGACGATATATTCACGGAAGTGGAAGCCCGTGAAACGATAGAAGATTCGGCTTAAGTAGGACGGACTAATAAAAAAATGCTTGGCCGTTTCCTCTATGGTGAGAGCCTCGCGGTAACGGGCGCGAATATAGGTGGCTACATCGGTCACCAGTTCATGCAGCGGATGATTCCGCTCGGAGGCCTTTGGGGAGCCCCCAGAACGCTGCAGCAAAATCATCAGCTCGGTCAGCAAAGCGATGACGCAGCTTTCGTAGTAGGGCTTGCCCAGCCGGCATTCTTCCAGCATCCGGTCCAGGAGATTCTCCGCATCATCCTGTTCGCGTAAGGTCAGTCTGAACAAGCGGTATCCCCGGCCATGAAACCATACGGATTCATCGCGCAGGGCGTGCGGAAGCAGCGTGGGATCGTAATGGATCAGAATCCGCTCGAATTCGGCGATTTCGGAGCTAGCGGTGGAGTGAAGCTCCCCGCCGGGAATCAGGATGAGCTCTCCCTTGTGGACAGTGATCACCCGATTGTCCACAAAATAGACCCGTTCCCCTTCCGACAGATAATAAAGCTCCATCCATTTGTGGCTGTGGGGACGCGGCATGGCGGTAGCGCCCTTGCGCATCATATGCTGAATACTGAAGCGCCCCTGTTCGATATGATATTTGGGATTCGGACCCGTTACGTTGACCATGATCTGCCTCTTTTCTTCGAACACGCATCTATAAGAGGTTGTTCAAAAAGTCGTCTTCCCATGACGAAGTAGTTCAAGGAGCGGAATCGACGTCGAATCTTGAATTCAGCAGGGCCTTCCGTTGCTCACGTACCCAAAACGTACGCTCCGCTACTCAGTCCCTAGCTTCATCCAACCTTCTCAATCCTGAAAACCCGACTTTTTGAACACGCATCTATAAAATTAATACCTCGAAATATGAAAGGAGTCAAACATGCTGATTACAGTTTCCAATCATGGTGATGAAGGATACGGCAGCTTGCAGGAGGCGTTAGGCTCCATTCCGCGGGAACACAAGCCGGAGGTTCAAAAAACCGCCGAGGGGAGAAGCTGATCATGTTCACATTGGAGCAACATATGAAAAGGTGGACCGATACCGCTCCGCGCAAACTGGCCTTTCGTCAGGACATTCCCTTTGAAGAGTGGCGGGCCGGGCTTGCCGCAAGCTTTGCGGCCCGGCTCGGCGGGTTCCCCGAATTACCGGCGGAGCTTGAGCCGGCAAGGCTTGAACGCGTATCCTGCCCAGGCTACGTACGGGAACGTGTGGAGATCACGACCTTTGAGGGAATGCGCATGGCGGTGTACCTGCTGCTCCCGGAGCGTCCGCTGGCTGCGCCCGCGTCGGCGGTCATCGCCGTTCACGGGCACGGTTACGGCAGCAGGGAGATTGTCGGTCTGATGCCGGACGGAGCCGAACGAACAGGGCCGCCCGGCTTGCATAAAGATTTTGCCGTATCGCTGGTGAAGCAGGGCTTTGTCGTTGCGGCTCCGGAGGCGCTTGGCTTCGGAGACAGACGGCTCGCGGAGGATCGGGCCAGCGAGGATGCGGCCCGGAATTCCTGCTATCGCCTGTCCTCGGCGCTGCTGCTGGCCGGACAAACGATGGCCGGCTTTCGCATCTATGAAACCATGAGGACGCTGGACTACCTGCGGACCCGCAGAGAAGTGGCGCCAGAGCGCATCGGAATTATGGGGATCTCGGGAGGAGGGCTGGTGGCGGGCTTCACGGCCGCGCTGGATGAACGGCTCGCTTGTGCGGTTGTGAGCGGCTATGCGGGGACTTTTGCAACCAGCATCCTGACCCGGAACCATTGCCTCGATAATTACATCCCGGGAATCTTGCAGGACGCGGAAATGCCCGATCTGCTTGGTTTGATTGCCCCGCGTGGCCTGTTTCTGGAATCGGGAAACACCGATCACCTATTCGGCCCGGAAGGAGCAAGGCAAGCTCTGGATCGGCTGAAGTTGATCTATGAGGCTGCGGGCGGCGCCGGGCGGGTGGAGGCGGACTTTTTTACCGGAGGGCATGAAATTAACGGAGAGCCGGCGTTTGCCTGGCTGCGGGAGCAGTTGGCGGATGAACGCCGTCATGTTTAGCATAGCTAACGAGCAGCAGGAGGAATTGAGATGACCGGATTTGAAGAAGCGGGTGAAAACGGGCGCGGTATGTAAAAAACCGTTAAAACCCTTGATCTCACAAGGCTTTAACGGTCGTTAATTCTTTTTTGCGTTGTCTGCGATTTATAATCCCCATTTGCTTAAGTCAAATCATTTCTAAGTTCCGGCCGGCCAACGCGAGCCGGTTCTTTTTAAGGCGCCGCCCCAGATTGCCACCGCTGCTGCGGAGCCGGCATCTGTGCGTTAAGCACGCGTGGAGCGGCGTCTATCGTTTTTTTTTGACGTTGCGGTTGTTCATGTAAACGGTGTGAACGTCATGGCGGCTTGAAATGCATGCATAGGCGATTTCAACCCGGAAGCTGATGGTTAGATGAACAGAGATCTAGAAACGATTACCAACAGGATGAACAGCACGAGAATAACGCCAACGCTGGTAAATCCGAAACCTGCACAGCTAAATGAGCTCATTGTTCGCCACCTCCTTTGTTCTGCTACAACACCAATATATTGAGCTTAGACCAATTTGGATTGGACGAATGTAACGATTCTCATCATCGTCTAATTTTTCTTCGTAACGATACATATGCCTGGAACATAAATTAGGGATAAAACAGGCGAACCCAATGGGAGGATTTACAATGACAAGCTTGGAAGGCGGCAACCCGCAAGACCCTGCCGAAGGTTCCGGTCCGAATCATCGGACGGTGGCGGTGATCGGGGAGGGGGTGCTCGCTGAGATGGTGAATAACCAGCTATCCGCGCTGTATGAGACCGTATGGAAAAACGAACGAAACGATCGCAATGAATGGATTGCCGGGTTGCCGGAGGGGACGGAGCTTATCGTATGGATTCGCGATGACGGAAATTCGGCGGCGGATTTCAAGGAGGAAGAAGCGCTGCGGCAAAAAGGCGTCCCTTGGCTGCGTTTCCTTACCTCCGTGAATGAGGCTGTAGTCGGACCTTTGGTTGGACCGGGGGCTGGAGGATGTTACCGGTGTGCGGACCAGCGGCGGGAGCTTGCCGGACGAGACGGCGGCGATGTTAAGGCCTCGCTGTTTTCGCTGCTCGCGCCGGGGGAAATTCCAAGTAAAGAGCTTCCTTCATGTTCGGGGCTTGTGCATGCGGCGCACATTGCCGTTAACGAGTGCCGCCTTTATCTTAACGGGAAAAAAGCGCGTTCGGAAGATCATCTGTATATCGTTAATCTGGAGACGCTGGAGAGCTCGCTGCATTTTGTCCTGCCGGATCCGTTGTGCGAAGTATGCGGACAACTTTCCGCTGATTCTGCTTTGTCGGCGCGGATCGAACTTGCGCCAAGGCCAAAAATAGCCGCAAACGGTTACCGGTCCCGCCGAATCGATGATTTAAAGGACGCGCTTATTCATGATTATTTGGATCCACGTACGGGCGTGTTTAACAAAGCGACGATTGACCTGTTTTCCCCGTTTGCCGGGGTATATGTGAATATGCCTTCGTGGATGACGGGAGACGAGGTCTCGGGGGGGCGCAGTCATTGTTTTGCGGAAAGCGGGCTGACCGCCATTTTGGAGGGATTGGAGCGGCGCTGCGGTTTCGTTTCGCGGGGCAAACGCACGATGGTACGGGAGAGCTATAACCGGATTGCCGGCGAAGCACTCGACCCTGCCACAGTGGGGTTATATAAGCCGGAACAGTATGCGCAGCCGGATTTTCCGTTCGAACCGTTTGACCGAGACCGCGTTATGGATTGGGTTTGGGGTTATTCTTTTTTGCGGCGGAAAACCATATTGGTTCCGGAGTGTCTGGCCTATTACAGCTGGAGCTACAGCGAGAGCTTTGTTGAGGAAGGATCAAACGGATGTGCTTTGGGCGGAAGTTTGGAGGAGGCCGTTTTGTACGGGATTTTGGAGGTGGTTGAGCGCGACGCGTTCCTCATCGCCTGGTATGGACAATTGCCTGTCCCGCGGCTGGACCTAGGCTCTGCGGACGACCCTGAACTCAGGTTGATGATCGAAAGGTTTGAAGCGGTGGCCGGGTATGAAGTTTACTTGTTTGACATTACGATGGAAAACCGGATACCGGTCATTTTGGCCTTGGCGAAAAGCAATGAGCCCGGAAAAATGAATCTGCTCTGTGCGGCGGGTTCCCATCTTGACCCGGCAAAGGCGGCGAAAAGCGCTGTGCATGAGCTGGGCGGGCTGGTTGTTGTGCTTAACGAGAAATTTGCGGAGCGGCAAGACGAGTTGCAGGACATGTTCCATGACCCTGATCTGGTCCTGCAGATGGAGGATCATGCTTTGCTGAACGGTTTGCCTCAAGCGGAGGAAAGGTTTGATTTTTTGCTGGATGGCCGGGGGCCGCTGCGGACGTTTGCGGAACAATTTACTTGCAAGGCAAGCCATTCTGATCTGACGGAAGATCTGAAGGATATCCTGCAAATATTCGAACGGCTGAATCTCGAAGTGATTGTGATCGACCAGACCTCTCCGGAAATTTCACGCCATCATTTGCACTGCGCCAAAGTGTTGATCCCGGGCATGCTGCCGATAACGTTTGGACATCAGCTCACCCGGCTGCACGGGCTGGAACGGGCGTTAAGGATACCGGCGGAGCTTGGATACGCGGCGGAACCGTTGACGCTGGAACAACTCAACCCGCATCCTCATCCTTTTGTTTAATCCAAGGAGGAATGAAAATTTGAGCCCACATCGGTTTCAAACAGAACGGCCGCATGACATATTGGCCGCTGGTTTCGGATCGGTTTTCTTTTCGCTGCTGTCCGCTTTGAATGAGTCCGGGTTCAGCGAAATCAACCTGTGTATGACCGGTTCGGCGCAGAACGACCGGCAGCGGCTGGCGGAATGGCTGGGCCAAACCCGCATAGCGGCTCCCGAGGCGAAGGTGAGGGAAGTCGCATTGGGGCGGGAAGACGCTGATGGCTGGAGGAATGTCGTGCGGCCGTATCAAATGATCCTCTATGCCTCGCAGGAAGGGAATCCCGGGGAACTGCTGCGGCTTGGGCAGGTTTGCCGGGAAGAGAATAAGGCGCTGCTGCCCGCCGTCTGCCTGCATCAAACAGGGGTGGCGGGCCCGCTCGTACAACCTGGCCTGGAAGGAGACGGGCTGGATGGAGGCTGGGAATCGGCTTGGCGCCGGCTGCACATGGCTGCGCTTTGCCAGGGTCCGGAGCGGCAGCCGGTTTCATCGGCAGCTGGCGCGTTGCTCGCCAACGTGCTTGTATCCCGGCTGTTGAAATACGCTGCCGGAGAAAGCGAAGCGGGGGATGGGGCTTCGCTCTATCTGCTTAATTTGGAGACGCTGGAAGGGAGTTGGCATGCTTTTCTCCCCCACCCGTTCGCGGCCGGCCGGAAGGAGATCGCCATCGAAAATCTGCAAAATTCCGGCCGGTGGTTCGAACAAACCGCTGACGGCAGACTCGAACAAATCGCTGATGGCAGGCGCGCACAAACCACTAATGGCAGGCTCGAACAATCCACTGACGGCAGTACGCCGGATGGCTGGTTCTCTTATTTCAGCCGGTTAACCTCGGAGCAAACCGGAATTTTCCACACATGGGAGGAGGGAGCATTGAGTCAACTGCCGCTTGCCCAATGCCGAGTCCAGGCGGCCGATCCGTTGTCGGAGGGCCCGGCAAGCTTGCTTCCGGACATCGTTTGCGCCGGCCTGACGCATGTGGAAGCGCGCCGGGAAGCGGGGCTGGCCGGGATCGAAGCTTATGTGTCGCGGCTGGCCGAGGCGCTTTTGGATGAAACAGGCGGATTCATCGGCATCGGTGCAGGGGGAACGGTAGAGGAGGCAATCCATCGGGGCTTGCAGGCCTGTTTGAGCGAATTGTTGCGCAGGCGGACGTGCGGACAGACACACGAGCAGGCGGGGGATCGCGGGCAAGAACGGAAGCAGGAGCTGGTGCAGGTGCAGGTGCAGGTGCAGGTGCAGGTGCAGGTGCAGGTGCAGGCACAGGGGCAGGAGCAGGAGCAGGAGCAGGCACAGGAACAGGCACAGGCGGTCGAACGGGAGCAAGAGCAGACAAAGGAGCAAATACACGAGCAGAGGCATAAGCAGACACACGAGCAGGCGGAAGAGCGGACGAACGAGCGTGCACAAATACAGCCGCTGGGGCAGATACCGTCCGCCGTTTGCGTTCGGTTGGGGAAAGTGGATGATAAGCGCTGTCGATACTACTTACGAGCCTTAAGCATCATGCAGGGTGAGCCGGTGATCGGCTTGGGAGAAGCTGTGTCCGGGTTTCCGGTGTTTTGGGTAGGTACGGGTGAGGCTTGGTACGGCGGTGTAGGTCTAAATGACACTTTTGCACTACGGAATGCCCTTCGCGCCGCTTTAGTGAAAGCGCAAAACACACAATATCCATCGGGCTCGGGGGGCCAGCCGGTCAACGTGGTGGAGATCCCCTCCCTGCAACTAAAACAGGATGCCTCCGTCCGCCTTGACATTGGTCGATTTGATGGAACGTTCGAGCCGGAAGTCTTGTCCGAAGCGGTGCAGGTTGTGAAAAGGAACGGGCAGCATCTTACCGCGTTAGATCTTGCCGTGGAGCCGTTCCTGAAAGAGCTGTCTGTGTTTGGCGTGTCGCTACGGGAGGGGGAAGCATCTTTTTAACTGAACCAAATGCAAAAGTGCATTTTATTTTCCGCAGATTTGCTCCCGGGAGCGTTTGAAATGCAAAAGTACATCTGATTTGGGGCCATTTGATAAAAAAGTTAATTTTGACCGGGAATGAACTGCACTTTTGCATTTGAACCACCTGTTTCGAGGAATTTCGACGAAAATCGCATGCACTTTTGCATTTCGCAGGGCATTCCCAAGACATTCCGCAAAGGCATTCAGCGAGGCATTCCAAAGGGCGTTCCGCGAGGAACCCGCGGCCATTCCCCGGGTACTCCCCGGGGAATTTCGTGGCTGCGGTATGGTGCGGACGGTGCGTGGTCCGGGGCATGTTTGGATAGCTGTCAGAGTCCGGATTGGCCACGGGGATATTCGCTGAGACGGTGTTTGCTGCAGTCGTACTCGCTACAGCCGTTTTTTGCCGCAGTCGTATTCGCTACAGCCGTTTTTTTGCCGCAGTCGTATTTACTGCAGTCGTATTAGCTGCAGCCGTATTCCCACGGCCGTATACGCTACTCCACTTTAAACTGTGCCGCCGCCGCGGTCAGTTCTTTCGCCAGTCCGTCAATGGTTTGCACCATACCGGCGAGCTGTTGAACGGTTGCCGACTGCTCCGTCATCGTGGCCGAAACCTCCTCGACGGAAGCGGAGACCTCTTCGCCCGATGCCGAGAGGCTTTGGACGGAGCCGAGCACTACGTCCTTATCGCTTTCCAAGCGGCCGACTTCTTCCGCCATCTGTTTGATCTGGCCGGTGATGTCGGTGATTTTTTCAAAGATCTCGTTAAAAGCTTGCCGCGTCTGGCCGACAAACTGGTCCTGCATGGCTGCGATATCTTTAATCTGGGCCACGCTTTGGTAATTATCCTCCACAAAAGCGAGGTTTTCCTGAATAATGCCTTGAATATGAGCGGACTGCTGCGAGCTTTGCTCGGCCAGCTTGCGGATTTCCGCCGCCACGACGGCAAAGCCGCGGCCGTGTTCGCCGGCTCTCGCCGCTTCGATGGACGCGTTCAGCGCGAGCAAGTTGGTCTGTTTGGCAATTCCGGCGATAGCGTCCGTGATGCTGTTGATTTGCTCCGAGCTTTGTTGCAGGTTAGACGTCATTTCGGAAATCTTGTTCACCTGTTCTTCGTTCTGCTCGTTGATGCGGATCAATTCGTCCACCACAGCGTTGCTCGTATGGAACACGCCGACGATTTCCTCCGAACGGTCCTTGGCGGATTGGGCTTTGGAGCTCATCGACTCGAAGCTTTCCCCGAAACCGAAAAATTTGTTTACGATATGTTCGGTTTCCCGGGCTTGGGAGTCCATCGCCTTGGCGATTTCCTGCGAGGTGGCGGACGTTTCGCTGACGGATACGGCCGTTTGCTTCGAGGAAGCTTCAAGCTCTTTCGTGCTTGTGCCGAGCACCGCGATCGTTTTGTTCATATTTTGGATCAAGTCTTTGTTGCGGCCGACCATTTGGTTGAAGCTGCCCGCCAACGTTTTAAACTCGCCTTCATACCGGTCCTCGTCCGCGCTAACGGTGAGATCGCCGGAAGCCATCTGCCGGAACAATTGGGTTAATTGCGCGAGCGGCTTGGCGATATAACGGGACAGCAACAAGCCAAAGCCAACAGCCACGAGAATGATCACAAGGGTTAAAATAACGGTGTTGCGGAACATCTCCTTGATCGGCTGCTGAATGTCGTCCAAAGAATCGATAACCGTAACGGTTAAGTCGGGGCCCGGAATCCGGTTGATCCGCAGGTACTCGTTGTTCATTTCGAGACTGGATTTTTCGATTTCTTGACTGCCCGTATTTTTTACGGAACCGGCGAGTTCCGCAATGACCGTACCGATTCTTGAAGGGTCCAGGGAGTTATATAACACCGTTCCGCCGCGGCTGACGATTTCGATGCTGCCTTCCCGATTGATGGAAACTTCACCTAATGTGCTGAAAAAGAACTGGCTGTCGATCGTCGTTACGAAAACGCCCAGCACTTTGCCGTCCGAATCCTTGATCGGCTGGGCGAAGGCGAGCAGCAGGTTGCCTGTGCTTTTTGACACGATGGCATCGCTGATGTAAGGCTCCCCTTTGAGCGCTTCGCTAAAATATTCCCGATCCGACCGCGATTGTCCGATATTTTCCGCTTTCGTTCCGGCTACGATCGTTCCTTCGGCATCCGTTAGCAAGTAGGACTCGATATCACTGGTTCCTTTCAAACTGCTGTTCAGAATCCCGTTCGCCTGGTCCAGATAAGGATTGGCCGGCGAGAAAAATTGTTTATCCGAGAGTTCACCGGATTCTCTAAGCGTAAGCAGGCTGCGGAACGTATTGTGCTGCGAGATGAGGAAGGTGGATTGCTGCTGCAATTGGACGGCCGTCGACAATCCGCCTCCCAGCCGGTCGGCCATGACATTGATCTCGTCCTTGCTCTTGCGCAGCGCCAAACTGGACGCCTCCCGGTAATTCAGGACGGAAGTCGCCAGCAAGGACGCGACCACCAATAAACAGACGAAAAAAGGTATTTTCACGCGCAATGAAACAGATTTCATTTTCCCGGTTATTCCCGATGGCTTTTCCTTCACAACTCTTCAACTCCCCTATGCTTCTCTTTTCTATAGTAGCTAACGAAAAGATATATCGGTTGCGATGCAGGAGTTGTGAAGTGGAATTTTCATCCAGCGGGTTGTTTACATGATCGTAAAATATTCGGTGATGCCGGCGTAAATCGCTTCGGCGATTTTTTGCTGGCCGTTCCGGCTGATCAGCAGGGCGCGGTCTCCCGCATTGCTCAAAAAACCCATCTCAACGATGACAGCCGGCGATTCAACATGCTTTAGCAGGAAAAACGGTTTGCCGAGCTCGGGGATCGAAGCCCTGTCCAGGTTGTAAAACCGTTCCAAGGCACTCTGAATGGAGGCGGCCAGCAGCGCGCTGCGCCCTTCATTCTGGTGCAGGACAAGCGGTCCATGTTTCGTTTTGTTGCGGCCCCAGTTCACGTGCAGGCTGACGACGATGGAAGCGGGGAGTTGGGCGCTGAGTTCCTTGCGTTGGGCGAGATCCCTCATATGGCGGGAACTGCTGCGCGACCAGCGGTTGTCGTCGCTTAGCGCGTAGTCGCCTGTGCGGTTCAGAACCGCCCGGTATCCGTGGCTTCGCAGCACGACGTAAAGCCGGCGGCCGATCTCGAGGTTGATGTCTTTTTCCACAATATTTTCGTAAGAGGTTCCGCCGTCAATGCCGCCGTGTCCGGCATCGATCAAGATGACCGGCTCCGGGAAAGCGTGCCGTAGGTCTTTGTCGTCCGCAAAAACGGAACTTCCGCATAAACCAAAGGCAAGGGAGACGATAAGCATAGCCGCCAGCGGATACCGTATCAATATTTTCATGGTTCTCACCTTTCCAGGCCTTATTTCCTTTATAGATTGAGCTTTGGGCGTCCAAATCATGCATGAACTGCCCGGGGGCGGCGGGTTTAGAGAACGGTTCGCCGGAGCAAACTAAAGATAAGGCGAGCAAATAACGAAAAGGAGATAATTAGCATGGCAAAAGGCGATGAACTGGTGAAATACATTACCGAAAAAGTCGTCGATTTCGTGGAGACCCCCCGGGAAGTCCGGCGGGAGCGTACCAAGCCGAAGGAACCGTGGACACGCCGCTGGTTCGGGATGATTCCGTTTTCGGTTTCATTATGGGCGGAGCAGCTTCCGGTAAAACGGAAAAAGGAAAGGGAGCATTCCCGTTCCAGCGAGGGGTAAATCTCGTGTGAACATTAAAGAACCGCCGAGGAAATTTCTTCGGCGGTTCAACTCGTTTAACCGGAATAAGCGATAAATTTGCCCGGCTTTGACTCGAGCAGAGCATCCAAGGCGATGAGCCGGATCGAAGAGCCTTCGCCGGTTAGGACATATACGGAACCGTTTAGGGATGTTTCGCCAGGTACGGAATCGGTGCCGGAGGAGGTGCTGTCCTGCCACGTTTGGTACCCAAATATCGGCATAGGTATCGAATAAGTGCGTTCCGGGCCCGCTGCGGCGAAAATCAGCTGCTTGCTGGATTGAAGCTTGCGGATGAACGTTTCCTGCTTGACCGAAAGCGGACTGTCCGCCATCCACAGCAAATTGTCGTAAGGATTAAAGGCATCGGCGGTAAAAACGATCCGGCCGGGGGCCAGTTTCGCCTCACCGCTGCCTGCAGCGTACTGGGGCGTTTTATAAAGGGCGGCCTGTCTGTCCCAGGTTTCAGCCGTTTCAGGCAGCCATTCCCCGTCTGCGGCGTGAATGAAACGCGGCGATTCGCCATCCGGCAGGCGGATCATCCATTCGGCCAGGGCGGGGCCGGCATAGAGCGGCGTAACGCGGATATGGCTAAGCTGGTCTGCGGTCAATTCTGCAGCCAGCTCGCTATTTTTCAGGGCAGTCTTCAGCAAGGAAGGGGCAAAAACGGTATTGGCGCCGAGCCCGTATTCGACCAGCTTGTATTCGCCATTGGACGTGGCGGAAATGATCAGGTAACCGTTCAAGCGCGAATCGCCGCCGGATTCGCCGGGGATCACGGTGACCAGCCAGCTGTGCGTTCCCGGGCCAAGCGGCTCGATCACGGTTTTTGCGCCGCGCCAGGAGCTGAAAAGTTCGGTTTGCGCCAGCTTTTGTACGGCCTCCGCGGCAAAAAGGCGGAGCTGCTCGGGAGTGTGATCGGCCGTTTGAAGTCCGGTGGCCCATTCGGCCGCTGCACCCGCACCGGAAGCGGCATAGCTAACGGCTTCTCCCGCTAGCGTAAGTCCGCCGGTGCAAGCCAGGCCGATGCTGCATAACATTTTCATCGTAATCGATAGGTTTCGGGGGAGCTTTCCGAACATCGTTCGCCCTCCTATTTAGGGGATGAGTGAGTCAGCTTTGCGATTGCTTGTCCATTGTACCGGACCCGGGGCAAAAAGGTTGTTGCAACCTGTCGCGCTTAGGGTCTTTGTCCAGCTTCTATTTTTGCGGTCTTTTAGCGAGATCGGTCTATTTCTGGTCACCGCGGCGAACGCAGGTGAAAGATGCCGCAGCCCAAGGCGGATACGACAATTCTCGGCTCGTATTGCCAGCGGATTTCTTCCCGCCTCGCCTCGTATTGATTCCGCGCAGCCTGCTGCCGTTCCTCATCCGGTTCTTTAAGCAGATCCTTATAATACGCTTCGATAATCTCCAGCTCGTCCCGCAGGCGTTCCCTAGCCTGGATCGACCAGCTGTTGTCGTAGGTGCCGAGCAATTCGGACAGCCTTGCTTCCAGCGCGGCCCGGCCCGCGTCCAAAGTGAACTTCGTCGGCTCGATATGGACGTTCTCGGGAAGGCGTGGAGCGAGCGTGACGCCGGATAGCTTCTTCTCAAAAGCTTTGTCGATTTTTCCGCTCAGCAGCGAGACGCCGAAGAAATGGAGCTCTTCCCGCTTCATGTCACAGCAGAACTCGACTTTATAGCAGACGCCGAGCCACGGCTCGTAAGCGGCCGGCAGCAGGGCCGTGCGCTGGCGCGGGCCCGGCTCCTCGAACAGATATACGAAACGGCCGCCGCGTTTGGCCGCTTCGAAGATTTGCTTAAGCCGTGAGCTGCCGAAGGTCAGCTCCTCGCGCTGAATGCGGCCCGGCCCCAGGACCGGCATTGGGCGTACGGGGCCGAAATAGCGGCCGAGGAGGCTGTCCTCCGGCGGCTGGCCAGGCTGGCCCGTTTGGCCCGGGCCGGGCTGCTGCGGTCCGGCGCCGCCAAGTCCGGGCGCAGCGCCTGCGGGTGCCGGACCGCTGCCGCTAAATCCGGCCGCAGCTCCCTTGCCGGCGTTTGGCGCGGCCGCCTTCCCGGCTTCGGCCTCCCGGTGCCGCTCGGGGTCGAAGATGAACGAAAAAGACATCGTCTCCGGCTCGGCCCCGGTGCGTTCGATGAACCCCCAATAATACGGGCGGTTCGTCAAATCGCGGTCGGCCCGGGGCGACAGCTTTACGGTGACGTGATAGGGCGATTTTTCTAAAAATTGGCATTCGGTCGCTTCAAGATACGTCATTACAAGCTTGCGGATTTGCTCGTTCGTCATCGTCATGCGGGTCAACCTCCCAACAGCTGCTTAAGATCGCCGCCTTCGTTTTCGCCGCCTGTAGCGTCCAGCTCGGATTTGATCGAATGAAACGTGCGGCCAAGCGATTCGACGCGGTTGGCGAGCTCCTCGTCGCTTGCGGATTCGAGCATGATTTTATAGATGCTTTTTTCCAAGGAATGCTCCTTCTCAAACCGCTCCAAAATCACGTCAAGATCTCCGATCACCATTTCGAACATGTTGATCTTTTCATGCAGCAGGTTCACGATATACTCTTCAATCGTTCCTTTGGTGGACAGGTTGTAGATTTTGACGTCATTTTGCTGCCCCAGGCGGTGCACCCGGCCGATCCTCTGCTCCACCCGCATCGGATTCCACGGCAAGTCGAAGTTGATCATGTGATGGCAGAACTGCAGGTTGATGCCTTCGCCGCCGGCTTCAGTGGCGATCATCACCTGGGCGCGGTCGCGGAACAGGTCCATCATCCAGTCCTTTTTGCCGCGGTTCATGCCGCCGCGATAGGGGACGGCCGTCATGTTGCGGTCGCGAAAATAATTCAGCAAATATTCCTGGGTCGCACGGTATTCGGTAAAAACGATCACCTTGTCGTTCATCTCCCGAATCAGCTCCATCGTTTTTTCCGCTTTGCTGTTCGCTTTGATCTGCCGGATCAGGTCGACGATTTCCCAGATTTTATCCCGTAAAGGGGAATCGGGAGCAAGCTTCTTCGATAAGTTGACCAGCGTGACGAATACGGCGTCGCGACTGCTGCATACTTCGCGCTGGAGCGTCACAAGCGAGAGCATGCTGTTCAGGTCGCCACCCGCTGCCTGATATTGGTCTTTGACGAAGGAAGTGACCCCGCTGTACAAATTTTTCTCTTCCGGCGAAAGTTCGACGTTGATGTTCCGGACGATCCGCTTGGTGAACTCCAGCTCCCCATCGGCGCGGCGGTTGCGGATCATCACTTTGGAGAGCTCACCTCTTAGCTGATCCTCGTTTTTCGGCAGGCGTTTGTCCACGACGAAATTGGCCGCGAACTCGCTTTGGCCGCCGAGCTGGCCGGGTTTGAGCAGCGTGATCAGGTTGAACAACTCGTCTAGGTCGTTTTGCACCGGCGTCGCTGTCAGCAGGAGGCAATATTTTTTGCGCAGCTGCAGCATAAATTGATAATTTGTCGTTTTTTTGTTTTTCAGCTTGTGGGCCTCGTCGACGATCAGCATGTCATATTCATTGTTCAGCAGAATCGATTTATGCGGATCGCGTTTCGCCGTATCCATCGAAGCCACAACGACGGGGTTTTCCCAGGAGTGCTCTTTTTTCTGGGCAACGGCGAGGATGCCGAATTTCTGGTTGAGCTCGCGCACCCACTGCAGCACAAGGGAAGCGGGCACGAGGATCAGTACTTTGCGGACCAGTCCGCGGATGATGTACTCTTTTAGAATCAAACCGGCTTCAATCGTCTTGCCCAGACCGACTTCGTCGGCCAGGATGGCGCGCCCGCGCATTTCGAACAGCACCTTGCGGGCGGTTTCGGTTTGGTGGGGCAGCGGCGTTACCTGCTGCAGATGCTTCAGGCACTGCATTTCCTCAAAGCTCGTGACCAAAGAAGCGGTTTCCGCCTCAAGGGCGAGGTTAAACAGCTTCCAGTCGTCCCAGGGGCCGCCTTTTTCCTGCCGGGCCGTAAGCTCGCTGAACCAGCTCCGGTCGAACTCGACCGGGACCTCGGCGTGCGGGGCCGGATCCTTGGTGAAGCTTGAGGATTCGCCGGGGGGATGAGCAACCATGATAAAACCTCCCTTTTCGTGCTTGTACATCTGACGCATTTTATCGAAATAGCGGCGCTCACAACCGTTAGAATGACAGTCTTGATTGAAAGAACTGTGCCTTCCTGATGTTAAGCGCTGTATCTGGCTTTTAGCCCAAAGTAATCGGACTTTTTTCTGACAGATGTATGTGTAGTATGGACGAAAAAGAGGCGGTTCATAACTTTGACGGAAGTTTACGGTAAGCGAAAATCAGGGCGGAACGGTTCCGCCGAATTTAATCCTCACACGGGGAATGATACAATCATAGTAAAATCGGCGTGAGGCAAAAAAGATGGCCAAAGAGCTCTGGTGATATATCGAAGAAAACATATAAAAAGCCTATAGCGGCTTGTATTGCCGGCTACAGGCTTTACTCATTTTTGAGGGATAATTAATTTTTTTCCACCATTTGTATAAATGCAGGGTAGTCGTGGATCGCAATTCCGCCAAACCCGTCATGTTCCGCATAAAAGTCCGTTACGGTATTTAACTGCAGATTCATGTATTTCAAACCTTTGTTGTAGTACGTAATTTCTTCCGTGATGGTGCCGCCGTTGGGTGAATTGGTCTCTGCGCCGATGTAAATTTTCTTGCCTAATTTCGCCGCATAATCGGTTTCCAGCTGCGTTGCGCGAATTTGTTTGTCGGCCGTGTCGCGATACGCCATGATGGATACGGTGTCCACAATGTCCAATACAAAATAACTAAGCGGTTTTTTCTCCCCGCCGGTGTTTACGATGACCGGGTTCTGCCCCGCTGCATACCACCACGGAATCGCTGCATTGAACTCCAGATTCTCCTTGCTTAAGGCAATTTCGTTCGCGATTTTCTTCAGGACCTGGATATATTGATAGCAAACAGAGCCTCTTTTGGTTAAATATTCAGGCAGGGTGTGCGGTTCAATGTCAAATTGGATTCCGTCAAATTTACTGTCCGGGTGGGACGAATTAAAAGAGAGCACCTGGCGGAGTTCCTGAAGCGCTTCGCGATGATGGGTTTCCAGCGCCCAGTTGGCTCTGCCGACAAGTGCGAACACGCGTATGCCGTCCTCATGCGCTCTGCGGATCAGTTCCTCATAAGTTGCGGGCTGATCCTCCAATGTTTTTCTTGTCCCGATGAACAATAAGTTGATGTCATGCTCTTTTAAAAACTGCAGCAACTGTGTAATCTTGTTTGAATCGGAAGCCGCTTGATAAAAATCCCAAACCCATAATGCTTTGGTTTCTCCGTTATTTGCATGAGCCGGGGAAGGGGCAACGTTCACCAACGCCAAACAAACCGCCAAAACAAAAACTGCCATTTTTCTCACTCGGTTCTCTACTCCATTCTTTATAAAATTAGCAGGATTAATTTACCAGAACTAGATTAACATAAAACGGAATTTGTCGAATGATCTGTTTGGCCTATTGTGAAAAAATTCGACAGGGTTTTCACATTCTAATATACAATAAGATAAAATTAGCAGAAGGAAAGG
This sequence comes from Paenibacillus macerans, assembly GCF_023715465.1. GTDB lineage: Bacteria > Bacillota > Bacilli > Paenibacillales > Paenibacillaceae > Fontibacillus > Fontibacillus macerans_A. The sequence continues at coordinate 94,413 of NZ_JAMBOE010000003.1, read as the reverse complement.
GGCGATCCAGATGAAGGAGAAACTACACCATATCCACTCGAAAATCCGGTTTAAAAAGATCCGTAACCGCTTTCTTGCTGCGATGATCGTATTGTCGATTCCGCCGCTTTTTCTGTTAGGTTATCTTTCCTTTAACATTGCGAAGGATACGCTGCTGGAAACGAATAAAAAAACGGACCAGGTCCATCTCCAGTCATCCAGCGAGGCGGCAGACCTCATCTTCCGCAACATCGTCAATTTGAACCGCTCCGTTATTTTGAATGATGAAATCCGCGACCAACTGCGGGCGAGTCAAAATTACGATGAGGCGAGTGCCGGCGCCAGGCATGAGAAGATTTTAAGCCAACTCCAAAAGATGGTGAACAATCTATTTATCAATTCCCGTTACGTCGATTCGATTTGTCTGGTTGATCTACAATTTAAGGCGCACTGTTTAGGACGTTCAGATAATTTGGGTGTCTATGAGGGATATGGCCAGGAGGAGCGGATCAAATTGTCGCCATGGTATGGCAAGGCCGTTGAATCCCAGGGGCAAGTCGAGTTTTTTCCCGATAACGTATTGGGGGATACGTCCTACACTTTCTCCACGGTCAAATTGTTCCGGGATTCCGAAAATATCAGGGGCGAACCGATCGGCATTCTCATCATCAATATTTCCAAATCGATTTTTGATTCTATTTTTACGGAGACGGACAAAACGGATGGAGAATACATCGTATTAACTTCAAACTCAGAAAGCATGGGGGTTATATATCCGCGAAACTCCTATATCGAACTAAATAGTCTTGCCGGAAGAAAAAACGATCTTTATCCGCAGCTTGAAAAACAAGGTTACATGGTCGTGGATTTCAAGAATGAAACGACGGGCTGGACATTTCTCCATATCATTAAATTGAGCGAGTTGTTGAAGCAGTCCCGGCAAATCGGGACGGTCACAACGATTATTTCTTCAATGATCGCGCTCGTCGCTTTGGTGTTGTCCTATTTTATTTCCGGCAGCATAATGCGCCCGTTGCTCCAGTTAAAGAAAATGATGCTGGACTGGACCAAAGGAAAACGGGATTTCGGCGAAACTTTTGAGCATGATGAAATAGGTGCCATAGGACAGACGTTTAAAAAGATGGCTTCCGAAAATGAAGAGCTTAGCGAGCGGCTCGTTCACACCGAGCTTAAGGAGCGGGAAGCCGAATTGCGAGCGCTGCAGGCGCAGATTAAACCGCATTTTTTGTACAATACGCTGGATTCGATTTATTGGATGGCCACGATTCAGAACAATAAGGAAGTCGCCCAGATGGCTTTCTCCTTGTCCGAAAGCTTTAAATTGAGCTTGAATAAAGGCAAAGAGACGATTCCGGTCTATAAAGAACTTCAGCACATTGATCATTATATGACCATCCAAAATTTAAGATATAATCATCGATTTAAATATATTGAAGACGTTCCCAGCCAGATCAAGAGCATGGAAATTTTGAAACTGCTGCTGCAGCCGTTGGTTGAGAATGCCATTTACCATGGACTGGAACCGAAGGTAGGGGAGGGGACCGTGTCGCTGAAAGGGGCCCTGGAAGGCGAGTTTCTTATATTTGTGGTTGAAGATGACGGAGTCGGAATCGTGGACATAGAGCAAACGGAACAAGGCTACGGACTGCGCAATGTTAGGGAACGAATGAAGATGTTCTATGGTGAAGCGAGCGAACTGATCATCGATAGCGAGCCGGGCTTGGGCACCCGGATTGAACTGAGAATTCAAATGGACGGCAATGAGGTGAAGCTCGATGTATAAGGTTGCGATTTTTGATGACGAATATATTGTACTTCAGGGGCTGCAGCACCTGATCGATTGGAACGGCTTCGGGCTTGAGCTGGTCGGAACGGCCTCGGACGGTTTGTCTGCGCTGGACATGGTCCGTAAACAAACTCCGGACATTGTCTTTACCGATATCCGCATGCCCGGTATGGATGGACTAAAGCTGATCGAAGAGATTATGGCGAAAGCGCCTGATACGTACTGTATCGTGTTTAGCGGTTTTAATGAATTCGAATATGTGAAGCGGGCGCTCAAGCTTGGAGTTATCGATTATTTGGAAAAACCGGTAACGCTGGAGAGCATCCAAAGCTCTATCCAAAGAGTTTTATCCCGAATCGAAGCGGATCTGGAAATGGAGAAGTTGAGAAGACAGGTTGAGGAGAGCAAGAACGTCCCTAAAACCGGAGCGGGAGCCGAAACCGGCGACAACGTAAAGCTGGGGGCGATTGAAAGGGCGAAAGTCTATATAGAACAAAATGTATCCAGAGATCTATCCTTAAACGAAGTGGCGGAATATGTCGGTATGAACGCCGCTTATTTAAGTGCGGTATTTAAGGAAGCGATGGGGGAGAGCTATATCAAGTTTCTGACGAGGCTGCGCATGGAGCTGGCTAAAGAGCTGCTGCTGAAAGGATATAAAGTCCATGAAGTCAGCGAGCGCGTCGGTTATCATACGTACCGGCATTTCTCGGAAATTTTCAAGAAGCACATCGGCGTGACTCCCGGTCAATTTAAAGAGGAACAAGAGGCGAGAAACAATCATTAATAGGCTCCATCCAAAAAAAACGGACAGAAATCTATAAAAAGAAGCAGTACCTGGTGCGATAAGTCAAATTTATAATAAAGCCAACAGAGAACCCGGGCTCTGTACACAAAACTAAAATGGTTCAGGGGGATAAGCCCAATGGGGAAGTCGAGAAGAATCGTTGCCACAGTGCTCTGTGCCGTAATTATGGCTATATTGATGGCCGCATGCGGAAATAAACAGAATGAAACAAACCATTCTGTTTCCGGGAATAGCGGTACAAACGCCTCACAAGAAAATGTAACCATCTCGCTGCTGACGGATAATACGCAAGAACAAGTAAGCGCTGCCAAGTCGGTAATCGCAGCGTTTCAGGCAAAATATCCTTACATTACTGTCGAACACGAGACACGTCCCGGCGGTTCCGAAGGCGACAATTTGGTGAAAACGCGCATCGCTACCGGGGACTTAAATGATGTCTTTTTCTACAATTCCGGTTCCTTGCTGCAATCGCTCGCTCCTGAAAAGAACTTTGTGGATTTGACGAACGAGCCTTTTATGGCCCATGTGATGGAGTCCTACAAGCCAACGGTAACGGTCAATGGAAAGATTTATGGCGTGCCGGCGGGCTCCACCATGGCGGGCGGTTGGTTCTATAACAAAAAGATATATGCCGATCTCGGTTTGTCCGTTCCGAAAACTTGGTCAGAACTTATGGCGAACAATGAGAAAATCAAGGAAGCGGGCATTACTCCGGTGATCGGATCGTATAAAGACAGCTGGACGGCCCAGTTGATCGTTCTCGCCGATTATTACAATGTCCAAAAGCAAGATCCGGCGTTTGCTGAGAATTATTCAGCCAATAAGGCTAAATTCGCGGATACTCCCGCCGCTTTGCGAAGCTTTGAGAAATTGTATGAAGTGAACGAAAAAGGCTATATGAACAAAGATTTTCAGGCAACCACTTATGACGCGGGGCTGAAAATGCTGGCCGAAGGAAAAGGAGCGCACTATCCAATGCTGTCCTTCGCGGTTCCGGCTTTGGAGCAAAACTTCCCGGAAAAAATGGGCGACATCGGATTTTTTGCCCAGCCGGGAGATTCCGCGGATTCGAACGGTTTGACGATCTGGCTGCCGGCCGGGGCCTATGCCTACAAAAACAGCAAGCACGCCTTAGAGGCCAAGCTGTTCCTGGAATTCCTTACGACACCGGAAGGCATTTCCGCTTGGATGAACGCCTCAAAACCTACCGGCCCATGGCCGGTTAATGGAATTGAAGTACCGGACAATGTTGCACAAGTCGTCAAGGATATGCTGCCTTATTTTGAATCAGAGGAAACGACAGCCCCTGCGCTGGAATTTGTCAGCCCGCTCAAAGGCCCGAATCTGCCGCAAATTACGGCTGAAGTCGGCTCCGGCATCACGAGTGCCAAACAGGGCGCGGAAAACTATGACAAGGATGTCAAAAAACAAGCGCAGCAGCTCGGATTAGAAGGCTGGTAAACCGAATCATGATGAAGTTATGGAAACAGACCTATTCCTATACCTTTTTGTTGCCTGCGGCCATCGTGTACACCATTATTTTTCTGATACCGACCGCACTTTCCTTTTTCTTTAGTTTGACACGCTGGACGTTATCGGATTGGGAGTTTATCGGACTCGAAAATTTCGTTACTTTTTTTCAGGAATCGTCTTTAAGCATCGGTTTTAAAAATACGCTGATTTACGCACTCGTTACTTGCATTGCCAAAGTAGGTTTGGGCCTGCTTCTTGGAACGTTTCTGACGTCGAAAATAAAGACCAAGAGCTATTTGCAATCTGTGTTGTTTTTTCCGACACTAGTCAGTACGATCGCGGTCGGCGTGGCGTTCAGCACGATGATGCACCCGACCCAGGGCGTGATTAATCAAGCCTTGCAAGCGATCGGCATCACCGGACCGGACTGGCTCGGAAATACGAAGATCGCGCTCTTGTCGGTCGCATTCGTCGACATTTGGAAAGGCGTAGGTTTTGCCACGGTCATTTTTGTCGCCGGCATTTTGTCGATCCCGGAGGAGTACTATGAGGCGCTGCAGATCGATGGCGGCAACGCCTGGAACAAATTCTGGAACATCATTGTTCCGCTCAGCCGGCCGGCCATGAACTCGGTTGTCATTCTTTCGTTCATCGGCGGATTGCGTTCCTTTGATTTGATCTGGGCGATGACCAAGGGGGGACCAGGTTTTACGACGGACGTGATCGCCTCCATCATTTACAAACAGTACCAAGGCGGATTCTATGGTCTGGCCACGGCAGGAAACGTCATTCTGTTCCTGTTTGTGTCTCTGCTCGCCTTCCCGCTCAGCCTGTATCTTAACAGGAAGGAGGTAAACCTTTGAGTATGAGACGTAAAGCCGGACAATTCACGGTTGAGCTGCTGGCGGTCCTGGGCACGATCGTGTTGTTTTGGGTTCCGCTCTATTTTGTCATCGTCAACGCCATGAAGGACTCGCAGGAAGCCTCGCTGCTAAACTTGCAATGGCCTTCGCGGATGGAGTTATGGGAGAACATCAAGGAAGTTGTTCAGGCCAGAGATTACATGCTGCTTCGGGCATTTTACAACAGTACGGTGATGACGGTGCTTTCTATCGCCATTTTAGTCATAATTTGCGCCATGGTAGGTTTTATTCTGCAGCGGCGTAATGACAAAGCAAGTCCTTACATCAATTTCCTTGTGCTTTCGGGGCTGATTATTCCTCCGGCGATCGTTCCGACGATTTGGGTATTGGACCTGGTCGGGTTGTTTAAAACGATGGCCGGCATCGTAGCGGTTGAGGTTGCGCTTGGTTTACCGTTCTGTGTCATATTGTACAGAGGATTTATCGCCGGTATCCCTCGGGAAATCGACGAGGCGGCCGTCATTGACGGCTGTGGCAAATACCGGCTGTTTTTCCAAATGATCTTGCCGTTGCTTAAGCCGGTATCCGCCACGATCATCATTACACAGTCCGTGTTTATTTTTAACGATTTTACGAATCCCTTGTACTTCTTCCCTGGATCGGACAACGCTACCGTTCAGTTGACGTTGTACAATTTTACGAGCCAGTTTGTGTCCCAATGGAATCTGCTGTTTGCGGACATTTTGATCATCACGATCCCGATGCTGCTGCTGTTCGTTATATTCAACAAACAGATTGTCTCCGGCATGGTCGCTGGTTCGGTGAAGGGCTGATTTGTAAGCTATTCCTATTACGGTACAGGAGTTGAATAGAAAGTGGCGATACGTCAGGGATGGGTTGAGAAGGCGCAAAGTTTGATTCCAGAGCTGTTGGAAACAAGAGTTTATCCGCAAGAACTTATTGAAGTGTACCCGGATGAAGCCGCGTTCCAAGGCTGGGGGAAGAAATCTTTAAGTCCCTATGAGCGTGTTTTGCATAAACCGTTTGATAGAGGCGAGAGCTTTACCCTCGATTTTGGAGATCATCAGGTAGGCTATGTGACTTTCAAAATAAAAGCGACAGGCAGCCCGCAAGACGCGCCGCTCCGGCTTAAATTGATCTTCGGTGAAATGCCGTGCGAGGTTGCGGAAAATTTCGATGATTACAACGGCTGGATCAGCCGGTCCTGGCTTCAAGACGAAGTGATCAATATTGACGTGCTGCCTTGCGAATTGAAGCTTCCGCGACGTTACGCGTTCCGGTATTTGAAAGTCATCGTTCAAGAGACTTCGCCAAAGTTTAAGGCCGCGTTTGAGGAGATTTATTGTACAAGTGTAAGCTCGGCTGATCCTTCTAAAATTAGCCCCCTGCCTGAGCATTTGCCGGAAGATCTGGTCACCATGGACCACATTGGGATCAAAACGCTGCAGGATTGCATGCAAACCGTATTCGAGGATGGGCCGAAGCGGGACCGGCGGCTATGGATCGGCGATCTGCGGCTGCAGGCGTTGGCGAACTATGTTTCTTTCGGCAATTTTGATCTGGTTAAAAGATGCCTATATCTGTTCGCCGGTATGACGCTGGACAAAGGGGAAGTAGGGGCCTGCCTGTTTGAAAATCCCAAGCCGCATGTCGATGACACGTTGTTGTTTGATTATTCGTTGTTTTTTGTCGCTGTTCTGCATGACTATTATATGGCATCGAGGGACAAGGAGCTGTTGCAGGAGCTATGGCCGGTTGCCCGGGAACAGCTGGATCTGGCATGGCTTAAGGTCGGAGACGGTGATCTTGTCACGGACGACCCGTCCTGGTGGTGCTTCGTGGATTGGCATCCGGAGCTTAACAAACAAGCCTCGGCGCAAGCTATATTTATTTATTGCCTCAAACGGGGGATTGTGCTGGCACGGGAGCTTAGCCGCACAAATGAAGCGGAATTCATAGAAGCGAGAATTCATTTGCTGAGCAAGGCGGCTGTAACGAAATTATTCGATCTGGATCAAAGTTTCTTTATCAGCGGAGCGGATCGTCAAATCTCATGGGCCTCGCAAATCTGGATGGCGCTGGCCGAGGTGCTGGAGCCGCAAGACAATGAAGCGCTTATGAACCGGCTATTTGAGCAACCGCCGGCGATCGGCCCCAATACGCCTTACATGTATCATCATTTGATTGAAGCGTTGCTTATTACAGGAAACAAGGAAAAAGCGCTGGAGCAAATGCGGGCTTATTGGGGTGAAATGGTCAAGGATGGTGCCGATACATTCTGGGAGGTTTACAACCCACAGGAGAAAAGACTATCTCCATACGGAAGCAATCTCATCAATAGCTATTGCCATGCATGGAGCTGTACACCCACTTATTTTATCCGTAAATATTTTGCTTGATAATCATGGAAGAAGCGCAGACAACAAACGCCCCAGCCAAAGATACGAGCTATCTAAGGCTGGGGCGTTTCATACATTGACTTTAATCGATTACGAATCAGTGGATCTAACAAGATTTCTAGAGAACATAAATTTATTTTTGATAATACAAAGAACTTTTAATATAATCAAATAAAAATTCAACTTATTGAGGTATCGGCCAATGATCAGTTACAAACCATTTCAGAAATTATTAATAGACTGGGATATCAAGAAACAGGAGTTATTGAAATTAACGGGAATATCATCAGCCACCATGGCAAAATTGAATACAAACGAATATGTTTCGCTAGAAGTAATTGATAAATTATGCGCGGCCTTAAATTGTCAGCCTGGTGATTTATTAGAATACATCCCCAAAGCCCAAGAAGATAAGTAATCTAAAAATGACGCCCGGTGTGGCGTTCGACCTTGGTTGTCAAAGGGTGAATACAATGAAGAATATTAATGCAACACACGACCCGACCTAGGATGAAAGCTATCTAAGGCCGGATCGCGTCGTAGTTGCGAGCACGTTATAGGAAATCAGGTCCTTATTAATCTATTGAAGATATCGGTGACAACATAAAGGAAAAAAAGGGCGCTATTTCAGCGATATCCCTCATGTTGCGTGAAATAGAGGAATTTTATGGCGCTATGTTCACGATTTTTCAAAGACCGCCTTTCGACCTGTTCATCGAAAAATAAGACCCAAAAGTTCCCCTATGATGATGAATAGGCTCAAATTCGGAACACAAGACCCTAAAGTTCCTCTATTTTATGGGGATGATACTGAGCACAATATGGTTGGAGTCATTAGAAGATGTTTCGAGGAGGGCAATATTGAAAAGAATCGCGGCTTTTTTTCTCTCAGTAATAGTGCTAATTATTGGAATCTTGTTTTTACTGGAGAAAACGAAATACACTTCAATGCAAACGGAAATTTTAGATGAAGTAAGCAAAGATGACACGGTGAAAATCTCTATTGAAAGATATTCAGACCATGCAAGAATATCCATTAAAGATAAAGAGATGATTGAAAAGATTTTTGCCGATTTATCAAGTGTTGAATTAAAAAAGGTGAGAGACATTTCTTCTGACATGGAATATGCGGTAAGAATATACCTTAAAAATGAAAACCTTGGTTTTGAAGTTTCGAAGGATATGAAGTACATAATCATATTTAAGAACAATTACAAGGTGTATACTGACAACAACTTTTTAGAAACAATTCAAAACATAGACTTACAACTTCCGGAAAAGTGAAAATGCGGGGACGTTCTACGTACATATTTAGTGAGGATGATTATTCGATGATGATGAAGAAAAAAACAGGTGTCATACTATTTCCACTATTTAGTGAGTATGAGCTAACCGTTGCATTGTCCATTTTGAAACAAGGCAACAAACCAATAACAATAATCGGGGTATGTAGCGAACCTATCAGTGGGGAATCCGATTTGAAGTGTCTGCCCGATTGTACTATTTATGATATAGACATAGAGACATTGGATAGCATTTTGATCCCTGGATGTATGGATATTTCAACGTTATTTGATAATGATGATTTAACAGAATTTATTAGAAGATGTGTTCAGTATAATAGCGAAATAATTATTGGTTCAATTTCAAGTTCCCCCTATTTATTAGCTAAAGCAGGGGTATTAGAAAATCGGAAGTATACAGTCGGGATTGACAAAGAAGATCGAAGACAAATAGGGGTTTTTAATGAAGAGAATTACCGTGATGATTTAGTTGTGCAAGATGGAAGATTATTAACAGCAAGAGGAAGGGCGTTTATAGAATTCGGAAAAAGATTCGGACAGCTATTAAATTTGGAATTCGATCCGCATTGGTATGGTTAGAAGCGGGGGCGGATAGGCATTTCAGCAGATCAAAATATAACGAACAACCCAGCCCAAGATAAGATCTGTAAAGGGCTGGGTTGTTTCGTGAATTGTTTGGCTTGGCTTGGCTTTGGGAAGCTATTTCTATCCTTCCTGCGAGGCGGGGGCATGGTTTTCAAAGTATTGTCCGCTTTGCAGACGGTTTACAAACTGCTGCAGCCATTCGTAATAGCTCACAGCATGCTTAAGTTTATGCAAATCCTGCAGGCAAAGCTTGCGCTCCTCCTCGGAAGTGGAAATATCGAGAATCGTCTCGGACAGGGACGGGATTACCGCTTCCAGCGCCTCAACCATGACGTCGATTTCCCGCTGCAGCTTGGTGGCGAAAAACGCCTGGAACGCCTTGAAAAAATCCGTTTCCGCAGCGTAAAGATCCTTGCGCGCCTCTTTTTCGTCCAGCTTCGCCACCATTTTGGATTCGATCAAGGAACGGACCGCATAACTCATATTGCTTTTGCTCATATTCATGCTCTGCTGCATTTCCTCCAGCGTCATCGGCCGGTCTTCAAAAAACATGATCCCGTAAAGCTGACCGTAAGAATAATTAACCCCGTACAAGTCCATCGTTTGGGCGATCGCATCGATTACTTTGGCCCGCAGCTCTTCCCGAAAGTTCAGCGGATCTCTCATTTTCCCCGAAGTTGGCTTTTTCACCATGACACCTGCCTCGAAATTTTACATAAAATTAATCATCGCTTCACGCAGAGATAACCCTTTACCCAAATTTTGAACGTACAATATTTATTGAACAGAAGATGAATAACACTATTTTACAACCAATTATAGCAAAAAAACAAAAAAAATTGAACAGTGAAAAAAGGAGGACTCATGAAACGTTCTCAATTAGCGGAAGACTTCCGGGCGCTGCTTTTCACGCTTCCCGCCATGGTTCCGCTGGCGTTGTTTTGGTTTTATCCGCTTGGGTTTATCATCTATCTCAGTTTTATGGAATGGGATTTCATGAGCCCGGACAAGCTTTTCGTCGGACTGCAAAACTACCGCGATTTGTTCGCCAATCCGGCATTTTATCAGTCACTGCGCGTTACCGTACTGTTTTGTGCGGGCAGTGTACTTCCTGTGGTCGTGCTCGGACTTGGCCTGGCGCTGCTGCTGAACCGGAACATGAAAGGCGGCGCTTTTTACCGGATGCTGATGTTCTCGCCGTGGGTGACTCCGACAGTGGCGGTGTCGATCGTCTGGTCCTGGATCTATGAACCCGAAGTCGGACTGGCGAACAGTCTGCTGAAGGCGGTTGGCCTCGAGGGAATCCGCTGGCTGGAGGACCCGAACTGGGCGCTCGTTGGCATTCTCCTTGTCACCATCTGGAAATCGGCCGGCTGGGGGATGATATTTTACCTCGTCGCGCTTAGGAATGTGCCTTCCGATTTGCTGGAAGCCGCCGAGTTGGATGGAGCAAACCGCTGGAACAAATTTGTGAGCGTAACGCTGCCGCTGATCTCGCCCACGACCTTTTTTCTGGTCGTCGTTCAAGTCATCCAGTCGCTGCAGGCATATGACCAAATTAATGTGCTTACCCAGGGCGGACCGGCAGGATCCACCAGAACGCTGCTGTACCTCTACTACCAATCCGCTTTTGAGTCGTTTCAAATCGGAGAGGCATCGTCGGTGGCCATTACGCTGGTCATCTCATGCGTGACCCTGTCACTGCTTTCGTTCTGGGTTGGACGGCGCACGGTTCATTACACTTAATTGTCCTTGATTGTCCTTGGGAAGGAGAGCGAGCATATTGATGCAAGGTTTTAAAAAGCTGGGGAGTGCGCTTCGCTACTTACTGGTTGCGGCGGCATCGCTGCTGATGGCGTTTCCGTTTTACTGGATGGTGACCAGCGCGCTCAAAAGCAATGACGAGATATGGCAGTTTCCGCCGACATTATGGCCGCAAAGTCCCAAATGGGGGCAGTTTGCCGAGGCATGGGTTGCGGCTCCGTTTGAACGTTATATGGTCAACAGCATTTTTGTAGCGATTTCCATTGTCGTGCTGCAGATCATTAATTCCGGGATGATGGCTTACGCCTTGACGCATATGAAATTCCGCCTGAAAGGATTTTTTACCGCAGTGGTGCTGGTCGGATATATGGTGCCGAGTACGGCGGTTTACCTGCCAGGTTATATCTTGCTGGGCAAGCTGGGGATGCTGGACTCCTACGCCGGGCTGATTTTCTCCAACTGTGTGAGCGTGTTTTCGATTTTCCTGATCAGACAAGCCTTTCTTCAGGTCTCGCATGAAATGGTGGAGGCCGGGCAAATCGACGGAGCTTCTCATTTCCGGATTTTGTGGACGATTCTACTGCCGCTGGCCCGCTCTTCCTTTGCGGTACTGGGGCTCATTACCTTCATCGATCAGTATAACAATTATTTCTGGCCGATGCTGATCACCAAAAATCGACGATTTGCGCCTGGTTTCGGCCGGGCTGCGCAGCTTTTTTGTGGAGGGGGGTGCTTACGGGCTGAAATGGCCGCTGATTATGGCCGCCAGCGCTTTCACGATCGCTCCTTTGCTCGCGTTGTTTGCGCTGACCCAGAAAACGATCATGCAAAGCGTCAATTTGTCCGCAGGTGCAAGTAAGGGTTAATAAAATGAAAACCAAACGTGGAGGGTAAGAAATGCCAAATTTAAAGAAATCATTTTTCGGAATTTTGATGACATGCACATTCCTGCTGATCAGCGCATGCGGGGGAGGCTCCGGCGCGGCAGGCAACTCGGCTGACCCGGCTCAGGCCGCTTCCGGCGGAAATGGGGAGAAGACGGAAACGCAGTCCGCCGCGAAGCCGGTAACCATCGAGTTCTGGTATGGACTCGGCGGGAAGCTGGGCGAAAACATGCAGGTTTTAATCGATAAATTCAACAGTTCACAGCAGGAGGTTATCGTCAAGCCGGTCGTGCAGGCAGATTACAGCGAAACGGAAAAAAAGCTGCAGGCGGCCATCGCATCGAAGACCGTACCCGCTGCGGTGCTATCCTCCAATGTGGACTGGGCGCGCAAAGGGTACTATGCTCCACTTGATGAGCTGATCGCCGGAATGCCGGATTTTAATCAGGACGATGTGGTACAGACGTTCCTTGAACAGGGGAAGGTGGATGGCAAGCAGTTTTTCCTGCCGATGTACGGGACGACGCAAGTGATGTATTACCGGAAGGATGCGCTGGAGAAGCAGGGAATCAAAGCGGAAAATTTGACGACCTGGGAAGCGCTAGCCGATGCGGCCGCGAAAATGACCGTAAAAGAAGGCGGCAAAACCGTGTTTTACGGCTGGGAACCGATGTGGGGCGCTGGCAACATGATCGATGCGGTATATAGCAAGGGCGGCAAAATTTTGAGCGATGACGGCAAAACGGTGCTGATCGATTCCCCGGAATGGGTAGAAACGTGGGAGTTGTTCCGCAAATGGATCCATGAGGATCAAATCATGCGCATCCACTCCGGCGGCCAAGGCTGGGAGTACTGGTACAAAACGATCGACGATGTCATGAAGGGACAAGCGGCCGGATACACTGGCTCCAGCGGCGACCAGGGCGACCTGGACTTTAACATCGTGGCGGCGATGGAGCAGCCGGGCTGGGAAGGCGCAGGCGAAGGCAAGCCGGTCGCCGAGGCGATTATGGCCGGTATTCCGGCAGCGGCCAGCCCGGAGCAGCAGCAGGCGGCGATGAAATGGTACAAATTTTTTATGAGCGCGGAAAATACCGCTTTCTGGTCGATGAACACCGGTTATATCGCGGTTCGCCAATCGGCCCTGGATAACCCGGAATTCGTCGCTTTCAGCGAGAAAAATCCGCAGGCCACCGTGCCGCTCAAGCAGGCAACGCACGGCTCGAAGCCGTTCCAGGATCCTACGGGCGGCAAAATTACCGATGCGCTTAAAATTGCCGCGGATAAGGTGCAGATCAGCAACGTGCCTGCCGCCGAGGCGCTTAAGGAAGCGAAGGAGACGGCGCAGCGTGAACTTGACCGGATGGGCAAATAAGGAGGTTCCCTTGGCTCAATTGACCGTACTCGGCCGGGAGTTTGAGATCCAGACGATATTGTTTGACAAGGATGGCACATTGCTTGATTTTGTTTATACCTGGGGAAAATGGGGCGAGCTGCTGCTCGCCCGTTTCTCCGCAGAGCTTAAGGGGCGCCAGCTGCCGGACCTTCCCGCCAACCTTCTGGAGATGTGGGGCATGCGTTATAACGAAGCAGGGGAATTTGCCGGTTATGACCGGAATAGTCCTTTATCGATGGGAACGGTTGATGATCTGCTGACACTGTTAGCCTGGGAGGGCTACAGGCATGGTTTATCCTGGGCGGAGGCTTGGGTGCTGGCGGAGACATGCCGCCTTGCGGCGGATGCCGGTTTGAAGCAATCCCGGACGGCCAGGCTAATTCCAGGAGTGCTCCCCTTTCTTGAGCAATGCGAGCGCAGCGGAATCAAGCTGGGGATCGTCACGTCCGATGAGACGAGCGCGGCGGAGGAGCATTTGGAGTGGCTGGGGATTCGCCGTTTTTTTTCGATATGCTTGGGAGCCGATCGGGTCAACCGGGGAAAACCGTTTCCCGATATGGTGGAGTCCGCCTGCCAGCAAATCGCGGTGGATGTTGCGCGCACGGCCGTCATCGGCGATACGGACGGGGATATGCAGATGGCCCGCTCAGCTGGTGCGGCTGCGGCTATCGGTTTGGATGCGGAGGGCATAGCGGGCAAAAATGGGTTTCCGCAGGCGGATATCGTGATTGCCTCTTATGATGAGCTTGCCATTCGGAAAGGCCAGTAAACGGAAGGTGGAAAAGAAATGGGCTGGTTATTCCTGGCTTTGGCCATTGTGCTGGAGTTGTCCGGCACGGTGTCGATGAAGCTGTCGGATAGCTTTTCCCGCTGGGGTCCTTCGGTGCTGATGTTCGCTTTTTACGGGGCCAGCTTTACTTGTCTGAATTTTGCGCTGGGGTATATGAAGGTCAGTACCGTTTATGCGATATGGTCGGGGGTTGGCATCGTGCTGATCTCCTTGGTGGGAGGATTTGTGTTTCAGGAAAAGTTATCGCTGTCCTCGATGCTATGGATCGGTGTGATCGTAATCGGGGTCATCGGTTTAAATATGAGCGGCAAGGGAGGATGATGGGCATGGCAAATACAGCTATGGCGAACGGGAGCGGCGAGCGTCGGGACGAGAAAATTCTGCTCGCTTTTCAGGTGATTACCGACACGCATGTTCGGGCGGATGCGCGGCATACCTATAACGTGAACCTGGAGAAGGCGCTGCAGGACATTGCAACTCACGGGGCCGGGAGCGCCGGGGTGATGCACGTCGGTGATGTGACCGACCATGGTTTTCCGGAAGAATACGAGGAATGGAAACGAATTTGGCGCCAACATGGTGACTCTTTACCACCGCTGTACATGACTATGGGCAATCACGATGTGGGCTTGGGAAATTGGGATGAACGTTTAAGCCGTTTCCTGTACGAGACGGGGACGGAATCGGCCTATCATGATCATTGGATTAATGGTTATCATTTTATATTTCTGGGGACCGAGGAAGGTTTGGAGATCTTCTGCTCGCTGTCCGAGCAGCAGTTGGCCTGGCTGGACGCCAAGCTGGGGGAAAATGCCGCGGCGGACCGGCTTGTGTTCCTATTTCTGCATCAGCCGCTGAAGAACACGGTCGCCGGGTCTTACGAGGAGCAAAAGTGGTACGGTGTCGTCCAGGACGCCGAGCTGCGGGCCGTTTTGGCGCGGCATCCGCAGACGATTCTGTTCACGGGACATACCCATTGGGAGCTGGAGGCGCCCAACAATTATTTTCCCGGGCAAGGTGAGCTGCCAGCCATGTTTAACGCGGCTTCCGTCGCTTACCTGTGGACTGATGAGGATGAACATAAGGACGGCAGCCAAGGCTACTATGTGGAAGTTTACAAGAACCATGTAAGTGTGAGGGGCCGGGATTTTACGAGGGGCGAGTGGATCGAAGCGGCAGCGTTTCGGGTGGATTTCCCTCGGAAATAAAAACTCGAGCCATAACGTGGAGCAATAATCGAGATAGTTATGATGACATTAAGGAGACGGCGATGGCCGTCTCCTTGCATTTTGCAGCAGATGCGAATGACAACCACCGGATCGTTTACTTGATTCTTTTCAGTTCAGCTTCCTGCTGGATGGAGCGAGCGGAAAGCAATTCGATGATTTTATGCTGATTCTCCAGAATGGATTCCACATTCTTGAGTCGATCATTGGTTTCCAGCACTGCACGTTTAATTAGTTCCTGATCTTGTTTCATGGCTTGCTGTTCATTTTCTAGACGATCCAAGCGTTGATCTACCTGTTCAAAGCGTTGATCTACCTGATCGAAACGTTGATCTACCTGATCGAAACGTTGATCTATCCGATCGAAACGTTGACCAAATCGATCCATTCGCTCGTTAACCGGTGTTAATTCTTCTTTAATAACGGACCGCAGCAACTCTGTTAATTCATTGTCCATAAGTTCCGCTCCTTTAAGAGGTTGAACACGCACTTTAAATCTTGATAGAACTATTTTATCAAATATCGAGGCCTAATTCTATTAAGATTTTGCGTCTTTGATATAGTATGTAGTGTAGGCTATATTGTCGAAATGTACACTGAGAACCTAGCAAAAGAAATAAAATTAGCTTGAGAGCAGAATCGAATGAGCATCTCATCATATAGCACTTAGATTCGTTCTTCCCTTGGCTGTCAGATGTATAATCATGGCATTCCGTTAATACCATAACGTTATATGAAGTCAGCCAAATCAATACTATTACATTAAAGAAAGGAACAATAAAGTGGAAAATTCTCCAAAGCATACAGTGACCGCTGCTGCGGTTGTGATAAATGACCATCATGAAATTTTGTTAATTTATGGTCCAAAGCGAGGCTGGGAAATTCCTGGTGGTCGAGTTGAAGAGGGGGAAGCACTATCCTCCGCAGTAGTACGGGAAACTAAAGAAGAGACTGGAATAGATATAGAAATCGTGAAGTTTTGCGGGTTGTTTCAGAATGTTAAGGAATCCGTTTGTAACACCTTATTTTTGGGAAGACCCATTGGGGGAACGTTTAGAACATCGAATGAAAGCCTAGAGATTGGATTTTTTACAATTGAAGAGGCATTGAATATGATAACTTGGAGGAGTTTTAGAGAACAAATTGAATATTGTATAAATTATAAAGATCAATTTTTAGTAGAATTTAACAATCAAAATTTAAAGCGAAAGACATTTTGTGGGGATATTGAGGAGGGCTCAGACTTCTTATAACACTGGATTCACGCGGCGGACCGTTGACTCTGGGACTGCAGAGGCATTTCATGGAAGCTGTCTCAGCGAATACTTTAAAAGAGGTTATAAATGAATACGTGATTTGGATGAGTGGGGAAAAGAAATCCCATGAAAGGCAGGAACCTACAATAAATACTCTCAACATTCATTGGGTTGAACTGGAACAAGACACTTTAAACCTAAAAACACAAGCGTACGAAGTGATTCCTTTATCACCAGGGCTTGAAGCGGATGTTGTAAAAGTGGAATCAGGTAATAGATCTTATGTTCTCAAGATATGGAATAAAAGTTCTAAACCTAATATTGAGAACCAATACAAACTCCTATCGGAACTATACAATAGAGGTATAAGTGTCTCGAAGCCTTATGGTTGGGGCGTTGACGTAGATAACAATCAAGTTTTGCTGACCAGTTATGATGGCACGCCAGTCTCCAAAATAAACAAAAACAAACTTAAGAATCTAGCACGAATGTTAGCCGAGGTGCATAAATTTCGTTTGGATGACCGCGCCTCGTTATTAATTCCAAGGTATGATTTTATTCAATACTTTTTTCCTTCGATAGAAATGCACGAAGATTTAAACCGTACATTAATGAACGTTATTAATATGACAGAGCTTGGCCAAAACAGTTTAATACATGGCGACTATAACTTAGGGAATATCGTAGAGGAACAGGGGCGCTATACAATAATCGATTGGACCAATGGACAACTTGGTGATCCTAGATACGATATCGCATGGTCAGTATTCTTAATGAAGATTTATGCTGGCGAGAGGTATGGAGAAATTTATCATTCAGCATTTTTAGGGTTAACTGACCCTGCGGATGACTTGCGGATTTTTGAAGCAATTGCTTGTTTGCGTTGGATTTTATTATATCGAGCTGCCGATCTACCTAAGGGTCCAAGCACAACGAAACGAGTGAAAAAAATCGTTCAAAACAATATTTATTTAAGTGAAGAACTTCTGGAGTGAAACCGGAAGTAGGCGGGACGTACCATAAAAAAACAAGGAGTACTTTCAATGAACCTAAAGTTTGCCTTTTCACGTATTGGCTACGTTTATGTTCCAACAACCCAAATTGATGAATCCATCGCATGGTACACCGAGAACCTAGAATTTAAACTCATGAATAAGTTTCAAGAGCGAGGCTCATTTGTTGCAGTATTACATCACCCGCATAAAAACTCAATTGCATTATTACTTATAGAAACCGATGACAAGAAATCGTTGGAAATCATGAGAAATGGGAAACCATTTCCTATCATGGCGATTAATTGCCCAGATATTGAATATACCCATAAGTTGCTAAAAGACAAAGGAATAATGGTTGAAGATTTACATACGCTAGGGGCTGGGGAAGCAAAATATTTTTATTTTAGAGATAATGAAGGGAATTTATTAGAAGCAGCTTGGTCAATTTGGGATCCGGAAGACGAAATTAAAGAAGAATTTATTGAGCAAAAGAAGAAATGGTGAAGCAAAAAGTAACATCAATTCCAATTTATGATATGATAATATTAAAGTTAAAGTACTTAGTTGTTTCGACCCAGCCTAAGATAGGGGCAATCTAGGGCTGGGTTGTTTTTGCGATACCGTTATAGTGGGTTAAAACTTTTGAAAGGTGTGATGTGGTATGAGAAATAACCAGTGTATTTTAATGGACTTGTCGGTGAAGGCATTATATTAGGTAGAGAGGCTGTATCGGGTCTCTCTACAAATTGGAGGGTTCCGATGATTAGATTACAAAGAATTAACAAAGATAATTGGGAAGAATGTGCAGCATTAAAACCGGAAAAAGAGCAACAACAATTTATAGCACCCAATGTGTATTCAATTGCTGAAGCACAGTTTCTGCACGGGTTTTCGAGTATGGCTATATATAAGCACGAGACAATGATTGGGTATACGTTATATGGAATTGATCCGGATGATAACAATTATTGGATGTACCGTTTTATGATCGATCGACACTTTCAAGGTATGGGATATGGATTCATAGCCGTTTGTAAGATAATTGAAGAGATAAGAAACCGCCAAGATAGAACGGATGTACTGATTTTGGGATATAAACCCGAGAATGAGAGAGCAAGAAGATTGTATTCAAAGGCAGGATTCACAGAAGATGGATTGGCTCCGTGGGGGGAAGTGATCGCAAAATATAAATATGTGTAAAGTAATTGGGGATGGCATGAACATCATCAAACATTGAAATCACGCGGGGGGACGACTAAGGTCGTCCCTTGGTTTACATGAATTTCAAAAAACAGAGCTATGATTAATCAAAGAAGGCACATTCATCATTGTTAAGAAAGAACCATGAGATATTACACTCCTGGGAATACAATGATGTCCTCTAAAAAGGAGAAGTACCATGGTACATAACTTAATTGCTGTTTTTGTACTAACTATGATCATACATATGGTTGAAACTTCATCTTACGCGTTACGTTTAGCTGGGGTTAAAATAAATAAACTTGCCGTGGCACTTTCATTATTGGGGATTACTGTTCTAATCTCCCGGACAGCTAATCTAATACAAGCACCAATGACGGCAAAGTTTATAGACTATGGCAAGGTTGCCTTGAATTTTGATGTTTTAGAGTATCTAAGGATTATCATAGTTGCCTCATCTTTTGGCACAATATTAGGCATTCTCCTTTTCCCTACACTTGTTAACTTATGGGGGCGAGTTATATCTAGGTTTGAAGTTGCAGGGTCTTTACCAAAGTTGATTTCAAGTGTAACAATTGGTCAATTAATGAACACAAGGCATTATGTTCAAAAACCTTATTTTCAGCTTTCAGGCATCCGGTACCTAGGGATTCCAAAGAGATTTATACTTTTGAATGTCTTGGTAACGGCTATTTATACGGTTGGTGTTTTATCTTCGCTTTACGCAGCGTATTTGGTCCCAGAATTGGGAACATCCGCCTCACAGTCATCTGGACTAATTAACGGTATTGCAACGATATTATTGACGATTTTTATAGATCCACAGATAGGATTAATTACGGATAAGGCTTGCAATAATGCGATCTACAAAGAGAAATTAGGAAAGATCTATTTGTTGCTAATGATTTCGAGGTTTTTCGGAACCTTACTTGCACAATTTTTATTAATACCTGCTGCCTATTTTATCAGTTTCACGATAAAGATTTTTTGAGAGAAAGAATGGAAGCATTGGAATTTAAACAAGTCGAGGGTGTACATGAAGAAATCAAAATTAACTCAAAAAATGATGATACTTATCATTCTTTCCATTGCATGCTTTATATTTGGCCGCGTAGTATTTAATAGATTTGATAGTTGAAGCTCCAATAATTCTTAAAGTAATATATGGTTTGATTTTGTTGTTAATATTTGCTTATGTTGTACTAAAAATACCCAGAAATGGTCTAAACTATAAACATTGTAAAAAACTGGATCTCGGAGTAGACCTGCCTTGGTCCAGTTTCTGATTTTAACTTCGGCGCGAATACTCGTTTCCAGGTACACAAAGCTCTCTTATCTTCACCGGTAAACAGCTTTTGACTTCTGATGTAAAAATCCTTGCGATCTTTGTCTCCTGTTCCGAACTCGATGATTCCAATCTGGCGAAGATTGCCGGATGGATCCGGGACGGCAGCCAGCCAGCAGAATTCGTCCTTTTGGTATCCGGTAAGATATACCACCTATGTGTACAATGACGCCTATAAAAAGGATCTGGCGTAACGATACTATCAAACGCGCAGGTAAGTCAGTACGCGCCAGAAAACAAAAACATGACCTTCTCCTGGAGAAAGGCCATGTTTTTTGTTTTTGGCATCAGTCCGTTGCGCCGTTCTGGCACGCAGCTGCGTTGTGAAAGAAATAGCATTCGCCTGTAGCGACGCCGCCGACGACCGGTTCCTGCAATATACGTGATTGCGGCTATTAGATGTGCCCAAAGGTCAAAGCCACGGTCATGCTTTCCTTGACAAGAACAAACTATACGGCAAAACACTTCGTTTTTCGCATGCGGCAGAGGGGCTGCTTCGGATATTCTGAAATCGTTAGAAGAGGAAGTGGTCTGCATCCAGCTTCAATAATAGAACTTTTTCGGCCCGATCGTTTCTTTGCACTCCACATAGGCGACATTCTCCAGCTTGGCGGATTTTTGCAGCGTAAAGCTTTTGCCGAATCCCGACTGCCATCGAATTGACATCGGACAAGTTGTCCGTTATAGTAAATACACATAACGGACAACTTGTCCGAATTTATAATATGAAGGGTGAAACTGGGATGTATATCAAGAAGCTGTATTTTTTACCTGTAGGCGAATGTTTCCTAGATCAATCGGCAGTTAATCGAACCCTTACCCCCGGGAAATTAGTCGGAATGCCTGTGTGGTCGTTTCTGTTGGAAACAACCAGCGGGCCGATACTCATCGATACGGGGATGCCCGACGCTTTTATCAACAATCCCGATTACTACAAGGGGACTAGACGTGAAGGGCGCGTCGTCCCCAACATGTCAGCCGGCGACTCGATCGTGAATGTTTTAAAACGTGTCGGTTATCGGCCTGACGATATTCAGATGGTCATTAGCTCCCATTTACATTTGGATCATTCTGGGGGAAACGGGCATTTCCGCAATACGCCGATCCTTATTCAAAGGGCAGAGTATGATGCGGCCATAGGCAATGAGGATTACTCTCCATTAGAGTGCAGGCTGCCCGATTTACAATATCAAATCATTGAGGGTGACCATGAATTGATTCCGGGGGTTCAAATTTTCTTCACTCCGGGTCATTCCCCTGGGCATCAATCCGTTCTCGTCACAACGGAAAAGTCAGGTCCAGTGCTTCTGACGATTGATGTTGCTTATACCCGGGAGAACTTCGAGAGTAGCGTACCGTTCTTGACATTCGATCAAGAGATGGCTGCCAAATCGATTATTCGCATGCAGGAGTTGATTCAGGATGTTCGGCCGTCCTATGTTTTCTTGGGACACGATAGAGATCAAGCGCAAATATGCCGCACCTTTCCTGACTTCCTGTAATGGAGGAATAGGCTATGGATGCTCAATCAATGGCTTTATCCGGCAAAGAGCGGAAATTAATGGGGACACTGTGCTTGCTCATTATTTTCGGGAATATCAATATGACCATGTTTAACTTGTCTATACCGTCGATTTCCGCTGACTTTGCCCTGACCTCCTCGCAGGTGAGTTGGGTCATGGTCGGTTACAGCATTTTAATGGCTATCGGCGCCGGTACTTACGGCAAGCTAACGGAGTCCTTTTCCTTCCGTCAGCTGTATGTCATTGGTTTAATCCTTTTAACTTTCGGCTCTATGATCGGCTTCTTTGCAGCTTCATACCTGCAAGTCATCATTGGGAGACTGCTGCAAGCAGCAGGGGCCTCATCCATCTCTCCCCTGTCTTATGCGGCAGTAACCCTATATTTTAAGCCTACAGTCAAGGGACGGGTACTGGGAACGTTATCCGCCACAATCGCCTTTGCTTCCGGCTTCGGGCCTGTGTTCGGCGGCTTCGTGGAGCAATACTTTGGCTGGCGCGCTTTGTTCATCGTGTCCAGTTTAAGCCTATTTGTTATCCCTTTGGTATTCAAGTATGTTCCAAGCAAGAAACTCGACCGCGGTTCATTCGATTTTCTCGGAGCTGTTTTGTTCTCCGCCGGACTGGCGTTTGTATTGCTAGGGGTTACGAATTATTGGTTTATGCTTATTGCAGGAGCAGCGGTTCTTCTATGGTTCGGTACTCATATTCAGAAAAAAGAACATCCATTTATCGATGCATCTTTCCTGAAAAATGCTCCTTACCGACGAATTTTAGGGATTGGATTTCTTACCTTCGTATGCAACACGGGGCTAACCTTTACTCTTCCTGTCATGATGAAGAACGCCTTTCATTTACCGACTAGCAAAATCGGTCTGCTGATGCTTCCCGGTGCCGCCTGCGCAGCCTTGCTCGGATCCCGGATCGGAGGTTGGACGGATCGTTTCGGAAGCTCCCGCGTGCTTGTCATATCGCAAACTCTCGTCATCGGCGGATTTATACTACTGGGTGTATCCGTAAATTTGCCGCCATGGATCGATGCTTTATTAATCATTATTCTTATGATTGGATTCAACGGTGTCCTCACCTCTAGCAGCAATTTAGTTTCGACGACACTCCGTTCGGCTGAGCTGGGTGTGGGGATGGGTATTTTCACACTGGCCTATCTGTTAGGCGGAGCATTCGGTCCTGCGCTGGTCGGACGACTGATTGATCTAAAAATGCCTTTTTCTGTTGTTTATTTTACCATTGCCTTGTTGGCAATCCTGACATACTTATTTGCAAGAAAAACAAATCCTAGCGGAAGCTATGGTAATTAGTTTGGGAGACGGACGACTTGTCCGAAAGATAGGGAGGATGACCAAATGAGTAAATTAAATTCTCAACTGTCCTTTGCTGCTATTCATGAGCTAGCCGAAAGGATCCGAACAAGGGAAATATCCCCGGTAGAGATTACAGAACATACACTTCATCGCATAGAACGTTTGAATCCGAAACTGAACGTCTTCGTTACCCAAACGTCCGAGCTGGCGGTTGAACAAGCGAAGCAAGCGGAACGCGATATAATGCATGGTCGGTACAAAGGGCCACTTCACGGGATTCCCATCGTTCATAAGGATCTTTATTACACTAAAGGGATCCGAACAACCGCCGGTTCAAAAATATTGAACAGCTTCGTCCCCGATTACGATTCGACGGTTACAATTAAGTTACATGAGGCTGGAACAGTTCTGCTAGGCAAAGTACAGACTCACGAGTTTGCTGCGGGATTGACAACAACTAGCCCGCACTTCGGTCCTTGCCTCAATCCGTGGAACACTGAACTTGTAACGGGAGGTTCAAGCGGCGGCTCGGCTTCTGCCTTAGCGGCTGGACTTGCTTATCTGGGCACAGGCTCGGATACCGGAGGCTCGATCCGCATACCCGCTGCCTTGTGCGGCGTCGTAGGGATGAAGCCGACGTACGGTCGGGTCAGTCGGTATGGTATCATTCCAATGGCTTGGTCATTGGACCACTCGGGTCCGTTGACCCGAAGCGTCATGGATGCATCCCTGTGCTTGGATGTGATGTCTGGCTTCGATCCGAAGGATGAATCGACGGTCGATCTGCCTGCGCCAGGTATCAAGATGTATCCAAATGGTCTCAGGGGTGTACGTATCGGATTGCCGACAAGCTACTATTACGAGGATTTGATGCCGGAAGTGGAAGCTGCGATGAAGGCCGCTATCCATAAATTCCGAGAACTGGGAGCGGAAATCATCGAAGTTAGCCTTCCTATGATCAAACATGTTAAAAGCGCGACGATGGCCATTATGATGACGGAGATGTACTCGAACCACGAGAAATGGCTTGAGACAGAATTGGAACAGTATGGTCCGGATGTCCGAATGTTTCTTGAAAGCAGCAGAGATATTCCGGCTTCCATTTACCTCCAGTCTCAGCGGGCCCGGCAACTAATTGTCAATGATTTTTTGAATGCATTGTCCGGAATCGACATCTTGTTGACGCCGACAACACCGATCACTGCGCCGCTTGCAGACGATAATGCTAGTGTATTCAGATTGAACACATTTACGGTTCCGACCAATTTGACCGGATTGCCTAGCCTGAGCATGCCTTGCGGTTTCTCACCTTCCGGTCTGCCGATTAATATGCAATTGATTGGCCGCCCCTTCGAAGAAGCGACAGTACTAGGTATCGGCAATACTTATGAGAAGAATACCGACTGGCACAAGAGACACCCGGATTTGTAAGCCTGACTAAATTTGATGGAGGGTATCCTATGGAACAAAAGCAACTTAACTCTGAAGTTAATAGGAAAGCATCGACCGAAACTGGAACAGATACGACGAGCGCCAACAAAAAAGCGTACGAGCAGTTTATTCCTACGATCGCAAGTTTGAAGGAACTAGACCTATCGGGCATTGAACCGCATTTGCCTCCAATTTACAAAAAGTACTATACCAAGCAATAAAAAGGTTCATCGGTCACCCAAATGAATGGATTTTTAATCTTTCACGCAATGTATTATAATATGAATTGACGGACAACATGTCCCATACACGAAAAACGGGCATATTGTCCGTTTTCGTATTAAATAACAGTTAAATTAATGATGAAGGGAGATTTTTATAGTGAATTCAGAATCGCAATCTGCCTCTCCGAAAATTCCCAGAGAGGAGTTAAACCGAAGACGAATTTTGGCGTCAGCTAGAGAACTTTTCATCAAAAACGGTGTTGACAATGTAAATATGCATCAGATTGCGAAGACTGCTGGAGTAGGTCAAGCAAGCCTATACCGCCGCTACTCGGATAAGGGCGATATCTGTCAAGAGATCGCGTGTGAAGAATATCAACCCTTGTTTGATGAAGTTCAAGCATTTCTTGATCAATCCCCAGAAACCGCTGCCTTGGATCGGCTTTACCATGTAATCGTAAGATATGTTTCTTTTTTAGAGGCGAAAGTTCCTTGGCTCTGCGAGGTCAGTCGTGCCTCAACCGGGCATCGTCCTTTACAATCTCCGTTATGTCAATGGATGCGCAATATAAGCAGAAATCTGCTGAATGAGGCCGTTGAACGGGGAGACGTATCCGGGGTGGACATTTCATATACCATTGAAGCCCTGCTGGCTGTGCTTCACAATATCGATTACCATCTCCAAGATGAAGGCTTTACGAGCCAACGAGTTCTTGATGGATTACAACGCATATTTATTGAAGGTTTAAAAGCTCATAGACTTTAATGCTTGAACCATGGGTTAAGATCGCATCGAATCCCTATTTTCAACTCTGATGTTTGGCCAAACTCCGCCGTGAGCGGCGATTTTCTTAAATACTGCAGATCACCAAAAATCGGCCTCGATTCGCATCGGTTGCGAAGTGGCCGATTTTCGTTTACCTATCGTAAAAAGTCCGTATTAGAAATTCTCTGCAGGAACTTATGGTAGCATATAATTTCAAATCTATGTTGTGGGAATGGTTTCATTTAGGATTATATGATCTCTTGCAAGCGGATAACGGAAAATTAGTCGGAAATAATTATAAATTTAGTGACCACAAAAACACCCTATAACTATCGTTTATGATCCGGATAAATAATATTTTTTATCCATTTTTGCAGGGATGCACTATGATATAATTAACTGCACAAATAATTATGTGTCTATATCACTGCCTGGCTTGCTGCAGCGACTAAGCAGGAGCGCCTGCTTCCTTCTGCAAATCTTAGGTTATAAGGACTGATAAAATGAGCAACGGACAAACGAAAACAGACGTTATCTTGATCGGTGCCGGAATCATGAGTGCGACCTTGGGGTCACTGCTGAAAGAATTAGCGCCAAACTGGGAAATTACAGTTTTCGAGCGGCGCGCCATAGCGGGGGAGGAAAGCTCCAACGAATGGAACAACGCGGGAACGGGGCATTCCTCCTTGTGCGAGCTCAATTATACCGTCGAGAAGCCGGACGGGTCTATTGATATTAGCAAAGCGATCAAAGTGAATGAAGAGTTTCAGGTCTCCAAACAGTTCTGGTCTTATCTCGTAAACAGCAAGCTGATTCGCAATCCGAAAGATTTTATTGTGCCAGTGCCTCATATGAGTTTTGTGCAAGGGGAAAAAGACGTAACCTTTTTGAGAAAACGTTATGAAGCGCTTTCAAATCATCCGCTATTCCAAGGGATGGAGTTTTCCGACGATCCGGACCAGCTAAAAGAATGGATTCCGCTGATGATGAAAAACCGGACGTCCAATCAACCTATTGCAGCCACGAGAAGCGAAGCCGGAACGGATGTCAATTTCGGCGCATTAACGCGCATATTGTTTGAACATTTAAAGCATAAAAACGTCGGTATCCACTACAACCGCCATGTGGAAGATATTAAACGTTCCGCTGACGGCTCGTGGGAAGTGAAAGTACGGAATGTCGAAAGCGGTGCTATGGAACGCAATACAGCGAAATTCGTCTTCATCGGCGGCGGGGGAGGAAGCCTTCATCTCCTGCAAAAGTCCGGTATTCCCGAAGGAAAGGGAATTGGAGGATTCCCGGTAAGCGGACTGTTTTTGGTGTGTCAGAACCCGGAAATTGTCGCGCAGCATCATGCCAAAGTCTACGGCCAAGCTCCGGTTGGCGCTCCACCGATGTCCGTGCCGCATCTTGACACCAGATTTATCGACAACAAAGAATCGCTGCTGTTTGGACCGTTTGCCGGCTTCACGCCTAAGTTTTTGAAGTTCGGTTCCATGTTGGATTTGATCACTTCCGTCAAACCGCATAATCTTGTAACGATGCTGGCGGCGGGTGCCAAAAACGCTTCCTTGACCACATACCTGATCAAGCAGGTGATGTTATCAAAGGAAAAACGTATGGAAGCTTTGCGGGAATTCGTTCCAAACGCGAAAAGCGAAGATTGGGATGTGCTGGTGGCCGGCCAGCGCGTGCAAATTATTAAAGATACGGCTGCCGGAGGCAGAGGCACGCTGCAATTCGGTACGGAAGTGATCAGCGCCGCCGATGGCTCTATTGCCGCATTGCTCGGGGCATCTCCTGGGGCTTCTACCGCCGTTTCCGTCATGCTCGAGGTCATCCAAAAATGCTTCCCGGAACATATCCATGCATGGGAGCCGAAGATTAAAGCCATGATTCCTTCTTATGGTGCGTCACTATCGAATAACCCGGAGCTTATTGGCGAGATTCATGCTTCAGCAGCCCTAACTCTGGGTCTAAAAGAGACTTTGCCGTTGGAGGCAGTGCACTAAACTAGATAACCATTGCCGCTAATGAATAGCGGATGAATAACCATTTTTTTGTAACCCTTTACACGCACAGCAACAAGGTGTTGGATGAAAATCCGGCACCTTTTGTTGTATAATTTACCCATGTATGTATTCGGGGAGCCAGATGCGCGCAAATTTGTAAGCGCTTTTATGTCTGAACACAAGTTGAACTGATCGCTTCAACAGCTAATCCATGATGGGAAGAGGGGAAAAATGAAACGAATTCCGATGATGCTTCAACTGGGACTGATCCTGTTTTGCGTCATGACAGTTCCCGCGGCAATCCTGACTTGGTATAGCGGTACGCAGATTATGGGCAATTCGGAAGCCGCCATCGCCGAATCTTCATTGGCGGGATTAAACGCCAACCGCAAGCTGAACGAAAACGCGCTGAACAACCTCGCTCAAGATACGGTGCGCCTGGCCGCCACCAACATCTTCGACCGCATTCGCGGCTTTGAAACCCTTGCCGAACTGAACGAAAATTACAACAATGTGAGCGGTGCGTTAGCGGTGCTCAAGGAACTGGTGAACTTGAATCACCGGGTGGATGGTGTATATTCCTCCTATTTTTATCTAGAGAGTGCGGATTATGTGGTTTCAACCGACAAAGGCATCACGGCGCTCGACCGCTATGAGCCGATCGGGTGGATGGAGGAAGCCCTTGCCGGACGCCGGGGAATCAGCGGCGTATGGTATCCGCGCCGGATGGCCTCGGGGGAAACCGTGGTCTCGTATGTGCTGCCGCTAAACCGCCTTTCGACCACGACGCGCGGCACCATCGTCGTCAATTTGCGGGAGAAGCAAATCGGGGAGTATCTGCGTTCATCGGAGCCGGGTGAACATGGCTACCTGCTCATGAAATCGGATGGCACCATGATCTCGCACAACGACAAAACCTTGCTGCTCAGCGACGGCACGAAGCAGCCATTTATGCAAGAGGTTTTGGAAAGCGGGGCGAAAGAGGGATATGCGTACCATGAGCTCGAAAACGAGCGGCTATTGTACACGTGGTCGCGCTCAAATCTGTTCGGCTGGTGGAATGTCAACATTTTTTCGATGGACGAATTGATAGCCAAAACCCTCATTTTGCAGCGCAGTATCATTTTGCTGACGGCCATCCTTATTTTTTGCGGTTCCATACTGACGGTTTTTCTTGCGACATGGCTGTCCAGGCCGCTGCGCGAGCTGGTGCGGACCGTGCGGGCACGCGGCAATCTGGGGGTGGCGGACAAAAATGAGCTTGCCTTCCTTGATACGGCATTCCGGCGAATGCAGGAGGAAGAGGAGGAACTCTACAAGCTGCTGCAGGAGCGTGAACAGGATACCCGCAGCCTGGCGATCCATCAATTATTGCGGGGCGAGGTATCGAAACCGGTCGCGGAGATGTTCCCGGAACCTTATTTTCAGGTGGCTGTCGTCTCCATAGACCGATACAGGCGTTATGTGAACAAAACGAACCCGGAGACGCGCAGCTACCACCGGTATCTGCTCATTTCGCAATGCGACGGCTTGTTTCCGGCGGGCGTTCATGCGCGCTGCGTCTATCAAGGGGAAGGCTGCTTCGCCATCGTGATCAATTACGGGCAGGAGGAACTTGAACGCGGCTTAAGCGGAATCAAGGAAGCGCTCGTGGCGATTCGAAGCAAAGCGGCGGAACTGCTCGGCCATACCGTGACAATTGGCGTCAGCAGCCGGGCGGAGACGAGCGCCATGATCCAGGACCGCGTGGTGGAAGCGCTGGAGGTGATTAAACACCGCATGATCGAAGGCAGCGGCGGGATCACTTTCTGGAGGCAGGATACCGAACACGGCAAAAGCTATATTTACCCCGCGAACAGTGAAAGGCGTATTCTCAACTTTTTGGACGCCGGGGATCTCGACAGCATCATGAAAGAACTCGACCTTATCCGCGGCGAGATTCAATCCGCCCAATATATCTCCTACGACAACATCATGTTCATCTACAATCAATTGCTTGGCGTCACCATAAAACATCTCAGGGAAAATAATATCAGCACCGCGCGTATTTTTGCGGGCCGGGGGAACATCTATTCCGCGCTTGCTTCCATCGATACCCTTGACGAGCTTGAAGAATATCTGCGCGAGTTCTTCGGCGAAATTATTCAGTACCTTGCGCGGAACCCGGGCGAGACCGGCTACAGCGAGCGAATCATCCGCTACCTGGAGGCCCATTTTTGCGAGGAAATCGTATATGAGGAGATGGCGAAGGACATCGGCATCAGTTATTCCTATATGCGCAAGATCGTATACGAACTGACGGGGAAAAGCCTGATCGACTACATCAACCTGCTGCGAATCGAAAAAGCGAAAGGGCTGCTGCTGGAGACGAAGCTGACTATAAAGCAGATCGCAGCGGAGGTCGGGTACTACAATGTGCAAAGCTTCAACCGGTTTTTCCGCAAATACGAGGGCATGCCCCCGAGCAGCTACAAGGCTTCCAAGGGCCGGACAATCAAAAATGATAGGGAAAATCAAAACTCATGATTTACCGATCCGAAGCCGGGAGCGTATGATGAGACACAAACTCGCCATTGCCACTCGGCTGCTTGGACCACTTGCTCGTTTGGACAGCAATGGACCTGAGGAAAACCATAATTCGGGAGGTGAAACATTGAAACTTGAAAGCGCTTCAAATAATGAACCCGCTTTAGCGAACCGAAAAGCGGTCAACCGGGGATTCGCTTATTATCTCCGGCGGGACAGCCAGCTCTATTTGCTGTTGTTGATTCCCTTGGCATTTGTGCTGGTGTTCAAATACGCGCCGATGTCCGGGCTTGTGCTGGCCTTTAAGGATTACAAAATCGCCAGGGGCTTCTGGGGCAGCGAGTGGGTGGGCTTCGAGGTGTTTGCCGACATCTTTGCAAAACATGATTTTGGCCGCGCCGTCCGCAACACGCTGCTGCTCAACACACTCGACCTTTTATTTAGCTTCACGATGCCCATTGCGCTCGCGCTGCTGCTGAATGAGATCAAAAGCGTCAAGTTTAAGCGGGTTAACCAGACGCTGCTGTATCTGCCGCATTTCCTGTCCTGGATTATTATCGGCGCGATCGCGTACCAATTACTCAGCGAAAGCAACGGGGTGGTCAACCATGTCATCGAAATGATGGGCGGCACGCGCATCCCGTTCCTGCAAGAGGACACCAACTGGCTGATCAGTTATTTGGCCATCGGCGTCTGGCAGAGCATGGGGTGGGGGACGATCATTTACCTGGCTGCCATGAGCGGCATCAACCCGGAGCTGTACGAGGCGGCGACCGTGGACGGTGCGGGGCGGTGGCGGAAGGTATGGAATATCACGGTGCCTTCGATCCGCCCGACCATTGTCACACTCTTGATCATGAACTTGGGCCGGGTCATGGAGGGCTCGTTCGAGCGAATTTTTGCTTTGCAGAACAAGGCCACCACGGAGTTCACAACGACCATCCCGGTATTGGTTTACAGGTGGGGGATCGAAAGCGGCAACTTCAGCCGCGCGACCGCGCTCGGGTTGTTCCAGTCCGTCATTGGGCTTACACTCGTGCTGCTAGCCGATCGAATTGCTAAAAAACTCGGCGAAGACGGCCTGCTGTAAACGCTCAGGTAAGAAAGGAGGCGAAATATGAAAGCAGCCACAAACACGCTGGCCGCGCACCGCAAACGGCGGTTTGACATTTGGGATGTGCTGATCCATCTCGCGCTGGTCCTGGCCTCACTGGCCTGCCTGCTGCCGTTCATTCACGTCGTGGCCAAATCTTTAAGCAATGATGCCTTTGTGATTGCGAACAAAGTGTTTCTCTGGCCGCAAGGGTTTACCCTGGAGGCGTACGGGAAAATTTTTGCCGACGCCAGCATCCTGCGGTCTTTGTACGTGTCGGTGGTGGTAACGGTCATGTTCACCATCCTGGGCATGCTGATCACGATCTGCGCGGCCTATCCGCTCTCCCGAAAGCAACTGAAGGGCCGCACGGCGTTGACATTTATCTTTATGTTTACCCTGTACTTTGGCGGCGGCATCATTCCCGAATACATGCTGGTCAGCAATCTCGGCATGCTCGATACGTGGTGGGCGCTGATCCTGCCGCAGGCTTTCAGCGCGTTCAATTTTCTGATTATGAAGACGGCGATTACCAGCAGCATCCCGGTCAGCCTGGAGGAATCGGCGAGAATCGATGGCGCGGGGCACTTCCGAATTTTGTGGAGCATCGTTCTTCCGCTTTCTAAGCCGATCATCGCGACGTTGTCGCTCTTCTACGCTGTCGGACGTTGGAATGCTTATCAAGACGCGCTGTTTTACATTAAGCAACAGGTCGATTTACGGCCGCTCCAGCTTAAATTGTATTACCTGGTCATCCAGGCGAGCGAAAGCTTTCAGCTGGAGGCCACGCAAGTATCGCTGAGCAACCCTGAGGTGCTTAAAGCATCGTGCGTCGTATTCGCGACCTTGCCGATCCTTTGCATTTATCCTTTTATCCAGAAATATTTTGTGCAAGGGGTGATGCTCGGAGCCGTCAAGGAATAACCAACTTCGTCTTGCTATGGAAGGTTCAAACTATATTTCACGGGGGGAAATAAGCTATGGGCAAAAAGAAAATCATTTCTTTGAGTTTGGCTTTATTGGTCATCGTGGGGTTGTTGTCGGGCTGCATGAGCGGCGGCGATCAAAAGGCGAACGGCAACTCATCCGGGCAGGCTTCATCCGCGAACAATACGGCCAAAGGCGACTATCCAGATTACTCCGCCGGTTTTCCCGAAAACGTAACCCTGGAAATTCCGGTCTATGAACGGGCGTTCGAGGGCTGGAACGTAACCGACAATTACTACACGCGCTGGATGCAAAAAGAGTTCGGCGACAAATATAACGTCACCCTGAAGTACGTGCCGATCACCCGCAGCAACGAGGTCACGGATTATGAGCAGCTGCTGGCCTCGCATAAAGCTCCGGACATCATTTTCCATTACGACATGCCTCAGGCGCTGGCCTACTATGGTGAGGGCGTTATGCAGGAACTGGACCTGAACGAAATTGCCCATTATGCCCCTACCTATTGGAAAAATATGGGGGAAACCATTAAACAGTATGGTACTGTGGACGATAAAAATGTGTTCTTCTTCGGCGAGCGTCCGAGCTTGGACAGCTTTACAACTTTGATCCGCAAGGACTGGGTTGAGAAGGTCGGGATGAAAATGGAGGACCTGACCTCGCTTGAGAAATATAACGAGATGCTTGCCAAGTGGAAGGAAGCGGGACTAGGCGCCGGCGGCGAATTCCTGAAAAAGAACAATTTCACCTACAATTATGTCTTCCGCGACTGGCCGGCCGACGAGAAATACCGCGCGCTTTATTCGGATCTCGGCGTCGCGGATCTGACCACCGCCGACACCGAGCGCTATTTGCGCAACCTGAACTATCAATACAACAACGGTTTGATCGACAAGGAATTTTATTTGCGCGACGACGACAACAAGATCAAGGCCGAGTTCGTTGCGGGCAAGACCGGCACGTATGCCTTCTACCTCTCGAACAATACCGATGTCATTACCGCGACTCTGAAGAATAATCCGCAAGCGGAATTCGCCGTTCTGGATATCCAGGCCGGCACGCCGGAGGGACGTAAGCCCCAGGGGCGCGCCTACTGGCCGTTTGGCATGATTATGGGCATTAACTATGAATCCACCGAAATGGAACGGGCCGCGATCTGGATGTACCTGGAATGGATGAGCCAGCCGGAAAATCTGTTCTTCCTGCAGAACGGCGTCGAAGGCCAAAACTATACGCTCGATGCCGATGGCATTGCCGTGAAGAGCGCGGATTTTAAAGGTGAATCGGTTCTTTCCCAAAATAACAACAAAGACTACTGGTGCCTTGTCATCGAAACCGTCAAATACGATAATCCGGAAAAGATGCGCGTGGCTTACCTCCGCAGCATGGCGCCTCCGGGCTACGAATCTTTGGCCGAAAATTCCTTGGCCTACTACGACAAGTATGCGGAATACCGCACGCCGGATGCCTTGTTCAGCGTCGTGCTCGAAAAAGTGAACGAATACAAGGCGGATCTCAATTCGCTTTTCCAGGAGCTGTACGTGAAGATTGCCATCGCGCCCGAAGCTGAGTTCGATGCCACGTACGAGGCGGCCAAGAAAACCTATCTTGACGCCGGGTATCAAGAAATTCTCGACGAAAAGCAGGCTGCGATCGATGCAGGCAATTACAAATAAGGGCTGTTCTTAAAAAATTTAGCGGGAGATGGACACGATGAAATTGAATGCGGACCCGTCCGAGCTGAAGCAAATCATCGGGCGCGTAGTGGACTACACCCTTGGGATGGATTTGACCTGGGATTGGCCGTGCGGCGTCGCCTATTACGGGATCAGCCGGGCGTTTGAAGCCACCGGGGAGCAGGCCTATCTTGAGCGGATGGCCGAGTGGTGCGATGAGTATATCGAGGCTGGGCTTCCGGGTTGGACGGTAAATACATGCGCGATGGGGCATATGCTGCTCACTTTGTATGAACAAACGGAGGACCGGAAATATCTCGACCTTATTTTAAGCAAAGTCGACTACCTGCAGAACAAGGCGCTGCGCTTTGGGGACCGGGTGCTTCAGCATACGGTGTCGGCGAATAACGATTTCCCTGAACAGTGTTGGGCGGACACCTTGTTTATGGCAGCCTATTTTATGCTGCGTGTCGGCGTGAAGCTGGAAGAGAAGCCCCTGATCGATGATGCGCTGCACCAATTTTATTGGCATATTAATTATTTGCAGGACGCGGACTCCGGCCTGTGGTACCACGGCTACAACCACATCAGCCAGGATCATATGTCCGGCATTTTCTGGGGGCGCGCCAACGCTTGGGCCGCTTATACGATGTCCCGGGTGGGAAAGGTGCTGCCGGCAGCTTATTTGTATCCTCCTTTTATGCATATCGGAAGTTCTTTGCGCGACCAGCTTGCGGCGATCAAAACACTGCAGCGGGAGGACGGTCTCTGGGGCACCGTGCTTGACTATCCGGCATCGTACGGCGAGGTATCGGCGACAGCGGGCATCGCGGCGGCGATGGTGATGCAAGGCAATCCGCTGCATGCCAAATATGTGCAGCGGGCGCTGGACGGTATACTGGCGGGTATTGCCGGCAATGGGCGGGTACTGAACGTTTCGGGCGGCACCGCGGTCATGAAGGACATTGAAGGTTACCTCGGCGTGGACAAGAAATGGGCCCAAGGCTGGGGTCAAGGGCTGGCATTGGCACTGCTTGCGGCGGTACTTGAAAATAACAAGGGCGATAAGTGAGATGTAACCGCTTACCGCCAGAAAACGAATAAGGCCCTTCCGGCTTCCTATCGGAAGCGGAAGGGCTGGAATTTAGCTTTCCCGTCTTGTTCGATTATTTTTTCAAATTTACCGTAATCACGTTATCCTGAACCGCCGTTACGTTGCCTTCCCCGGAAGGGAGGACTTGTTCCACGGAATCCAACCCGGAAGGGATGAGCACGGGGGTAACCACCGGCAGTTCCGCCTGCCGGATCACATTCAGGTCAAACTCGATGAGAAGCTGCCCTTTGCTCACTTTGTCCCCTGTGTTCACATGGGCCGTAAACCCGGTTCCTTTTAATCCTACCGTATTGATGCCGATATGGATCAACAGTTGTACGCCGCTCTCATGTTCAAGAATAACCGCATGCTTGCTTTTATCCATCACATGGGCAACGGTTCCGTCAAAAGGAGCGAAGGCTTTGCCCTCCGTCGGTTCAATGGCGATACCTTCCCCCATATGTTTTTCCGCAAATGCCGGATCCGGGACCTGCGTGATGGATACGGCCTTGCCCGTGATGGGGGAGGGGATCTCCAGCTTCTCAAGAGCAAGGGCCGGCTTGGCGGCCGGCGCTTCTGCCGCGGCCTCAGACGCTGCGGGTTCGCTTTCTTCTTTAACCGCTTCGTTTTTGTAACCAAAGATCCACGTTAATACAAAGGCGACGGCCATCGCCGCTACGTTAGACAAAATATACAACGGAAGCTGACTGTTCAGGTAGAGAAGCGTGCCCGGGATGACCGTAATCGACATGCCCGTTCCGGCCAAATGGAAGAATGAGGCCAGGAAACCGCCGACCGCACCGCCGATCAACCCCATAATAAACGGCTTCATGTATCTTAAATTGACGCCAAAAATGGCAGGCTCGGTAATGCCCAGGAAAGCCGACAGCGAGGACGGCAGGGCAAGCACTTTGAGCTTCATGTTTTTCGTCTTCAAGCCTACGGCCAGGCAGGCTGCTCCTTGGGCGGCCATGGCGGTGGTGATAATGGCGTTAAAAGGATTTCTGCCGCTCTGTTCGAGAAGCTGGATTTCCAGGAAGTTGAAAATATGATGAACGCCCGAAACCACAATAATTTGGTGCAGAAAGCCTATAACGAGACCGGCGATGCCATACGGCAGGTCGAGCACGGTTACCGTTCCATGAAGCACCCACTCCTCCAGGGAATGGAAGACCGGACCGATCACGAACAACCCCAGCGAAATCATGATCAATAAAGTAACAAACGGGGTTAAAATCAAATCCAACGCTTCCGGAATGCGTTTGCGCAAAAACTTCTCCAGTTTAGCGCCAATCAAGCCCACAAAAAACGCCGGCAATACGGATCCCTGATAACCTACAATCGGAATAAAGCCAAACATGATCAGCGGGTGAGCGGAACCGTCCGCCACGCTGTAGGCGTTGGGGAGTGCCGGATTGACCAGCATGAGGCCGAGCACAATCCCGAGCACCGGGCTTCCGCCAAAAACTTTGAACGCCGACCAGGCCACCAAGGCCGGGAGGAAGGCAAAGGCCGTGTCCGTCAAAACTTGGGTAAATAACAGGAAGTTAGGTGATAATCCCTCGGGAGTCGCCCCAAACCAGGCAAGAATCACCTGCTGGGTCAGCAAACCGCGCAGGCCCATGAACAGCCCGGTTGCCACCAGCACGGGAATAACCGGCACAAATACGTCGCCGAACGTGCGGATTGCGCGCTGGAATACATTGCCCTCTTTTTTTCCTTGGCTTTTCAGATTCTCTTTCGAGGTGCTCTCAATGCCAAGCTTTTCGACTTCCTCAAATATTCGATTGACCGTTCCTGTTCCAAAAATAATTTGATATTGCCCCGAGTTGAAAAATGCGCCTTTGACTTTATCGATATTTTCGACTTGCTGTTGATTGATCTTATCCTTATCCAGCACCATGATCCGCAAACGTGTGGCGCAATGGGCGAAAGAGGCGATATTTTCCTTGCCTCCGACAGCCTGGATCACTTCTTTAGCAATTTGCTGATTTTCCGACATTGCTTTCGTCCCCTTTTCTACATTGATGTTATATCCCATTTGAGGACACGGAACTCCGCGCTCCCGCCGTAAGAAAACAAGCGTATTTCCGTACTCCCGGGATCCGGGAAGATTCGGCCGGTAAACACTTCCTCACCATCATTGACAAAAATTTCAACCGAGGACACGTCCACGAAGAGATGGAATTTGAGCTTGCCTGCGGCCAGGCGGCAGCGGCGGATATTTCCGTTGATCTCTCCCAGGGCCTGACCCGATAAGGAGCGGTCGAGGATGAGTTTGTTCGCGGCTCTGTCGTATTTTAGCACCGTTTTCTCCCCGCCGCCGGCGCGAAACTCAAGTCCAACCGCTGCGGCGTCCCCATTTGCAATTTCACAGATCAGTTCGTAGGAGACGCCCTCGAAACCGTTTAGGCGTTTTGTCTCATTGTTTAAGGTAATTTCGGCGCTGCGCATCGCTTTTCTAAGCTTGGCGAGCTCCGGCATCGGCTGCTGGATCAGCTTTCCGTCCCGCAGCGTTAATTGCCGGGGAAGCGTCAAGCAGCCCGACCAACCGTTTGTGTCCGTCGGGTAATCCACGTCCGGCAGCCCCATCCAGCCCACCAGGAGGCGCCGCCCATCCGGGGCTAGCATCGTTTGTGCCGCGTAAAAATCAAGCCCCCGATCCAATTCCTCAAACGGGCCATGAGCGAATTCCAGGGTTAACGGATTAAGCGGTTTTCCGATCACATAACCCGTCTGGTAGATGTTGTTGAATCTGTCCTCATCGGCTTCCAGACCTTGGGGGCAAAACAGCAAAACTCCCGAATCATCCAATTCAAAATAGTCGGGGCATTCCCACATGTATCCGAAACGAGGCAGCCGGGTTTTGAGCTCTCCTGAAAACTCCCATTGGAGAAGATCCTTGGACCGGTACAAGACGGCGCTGCCTGTACGGTTCGTTCGTTGGGCACCGAACACGCAGTAGTAATCGTCTCCCGATTTCCAAACCTTCGGATCCCTGAAATGATCCGTATACCCGGGAGGAACCGAGGAGATCACCGGCTGCCCGAGCTTGGATATTAAACCGCTTTCATTCATCCAGGCCAAACATTGGTAAGGATGCCTGTTCCACGCTTCATCCCGCGTATTTCCCGTATACAACAAATACAACCGGCCGTCCTTTTCAATGGCGCTGCCCGAATAGGCGCCGTGCGAATCGTAAGGGCCTCCGGGCGCAAGGCCGATTCCTGCGCTCTCCCAGGTGGCCAGATCGGCGGACTTGGTATGGTACCAATATTTCATGCCATGCTCGGCCCCTAAAGGGAACCATTGATAGAACAGGTGATATTCGCCTTGATAGTAGGAAAAGCCGTTCGGATCGTTGAGCAACCCTGTTGGGGGTTGAATATGGTAATTTTGCCGCCAGACGCTGCGGTTGACTTTATCCTGGAGTTCCGCCAATTCACCGGGTTTCGCCTGTGTAATCAGCCGGTATTTTTCTTCTTTCGTCATTTTCATTGCTGTACTCCATTCTGAGTTGTGATCGATCACACCAGAACCGGTTCCACTCCAATGAAAAAATATACCGGAACCGGTTCCAGTTAAAACCAAAATTTATCCGGCCCACCTTTATTAAGGTGGAACCGGTTCCTGTGAAACTATAATAACGGATGGGATGATAAGTTGTCAACGCTTTCCCGTTGGATTAGTTCAACGTCCATCAAGGTCAGATTGTCAACCGCTTTCTCATTCACCAGTTGGATGATGTTGTTGGCCGCTTTTTTTCCCGCCTCATAATAATGATATTTCACCGTCGTCAGGGCAGGGTGGATGATTTCCGTAATATCGTATCCGCCAAAGCCGGTAACCGACAATTCTTCGGGGATCCGAATCCCTTTTAAATGGGCTGCTTTAATTACGCCAAGCGCGATATTGTCGGTGGCGCACACGATGATGGAAGGCCGCGCGTCTTCAAGCAGCTGGGAGGCCGTGACCACGGCGTCGGACATTTTAAAGCTCGTCTCCAGGTAGCTTGCCTCACAGCCCGGACAGGCGGCCAAGGCTTCCCTGAAGCCTTCTTTTCTGCGTATGCCGACAGCCTCATCTTTTTCGGTAACCCCCAAATAGACAATCTTCCGGTGTCCCTTGCTTAAGACATGCCGCCCCATCAGCCGGCCAGCTTGCCTATCATCGTGAATCAAGCTGTGAATTTGCTCATTTTTCTGTCCCACCAGGATCACGGGGATGTCGATCTTCTTGATCGCCGTTAAGTGGGCTTCCGTGATTTGGGCGGCCAACAGGATAATGCCCGAAATTTTTTGCCGGGCAAAATCATAGATCGCTTCAATTTCCCGTTCCATATTCTGACTCGTATTCGAAATCAGCATTTGATAATGATGGCTCCGGAGCTCTTCATCGATCCCGATCAAGGTTTGCGAGGTGGCGAAGGAATCGAGGCGGGGAACCACGGTGCCGATAAAATTGGTTTTCTTTGCTTTCAGGCTTTGGGCAAAGGTGTTGGGGACATAATTTTGCTCTTTAATGATATGCTCAATTTTCTGCCGCGTCTTCTCGCTGACCGGTCCGCCGTTTAAATAACGGGAAACCGTGCTTTTGGCCACGCCCGCCATGCGGGCAATATCAGAAATCGTGTTTATCATAATAACTCCTCTGCGAACAGTTCACCATGTAATATAATAGGCTTCCTCACCATTATACTCATTTCTGTTCCGTGAGGCTAAGTTTGGATCAACGGCCCTTTTAAAAAACTCAAGCAAGCGACGCTCCAAGCTCACTTACTTTCTTTAGCCACTTGGCACGCATGGCTTCCGTCGAGGAAGAAACCGGGCTGAACTCCGTGATGCGCACCGTTTTAATGCCGCAAAACCCCAAAATATTACGCTTCATCACGAGATGGCCCGCCCGCCAGTTAACCCAGCGGTTGTACCAGAGCGGGGTGTCCATGGTGACGATCAGATGCGCGGTTTTCCCCTTTAGGAGCTTATCCCAAAGCGGGGAATTGTCGCGGTATTTATAGGCGAAGCCGGGCAGAAACACACGGTCGAAAAAACCTTTCAAAACGGCCGGCACCGTCCCCCACCAGGTCGGGTAAACGAAAACCAAATGGTCCGCCGAGCGGATCAATTCCTGCGCCTCGATTAGATCCGCTTCCAGCTCGGTTCTTTTTCGGTACCCGTATTTTAAGTTGGGATCAAATGAAATTCGGCTTAAATCAAGCTCCCGGACGTTTGCCGTTGTCTTTGCGGCGGCTTCGATATAGGCCCGGGACAAAGCGGAGCAAAAGCTTTCCGGGTCGGGGTGCCCTGTGATGACGAGAATATTCAAAGTTAACTCCTCCTTAGCGATTGAACGTGATAAGTGTGATATGATTTTGAATAACCATTTATAATTGAGCTTAAAGCAAGCTGGCGATCCCTTAAATGATGAAAAACGAACAATAGTTGAGAATTTACGCAAAGGAGGGACAGGCGGATGATGAAAACCCAAGGATTTGCGGTTTCAATTTTGTACCCGATCATGAAAACGATGGCTCGCCATGGAGCTGATTTTAGGCAATTTTGCCGGGAAGCTTCTATTGATTCCGATATAATAAACGATGTGGAAGCCCGCATTGACGAGCTGGAGCTAGAGCGTTTGATGAGCAAGGCTGCGGAGTTCACCAAGGATGAAAATTTCGGCTTGCATCAGGGGGAACTCACGGAGATGGCGGATATGGGCATGCTGGGTTACGTGATGACGCATTGCGAAACCATCGCCCGCGCCCTGCAGGCCTACCAAAGGTATAACGTCATTCTTTGCAGCGGGTACATCCTCGATTGGGAGGAATTGGGGGAAGAGGTGCTGCTCCGTTTTTCCAAGTCCAATGCGGTGCCCATGTCGCGGCAATGCCAGGATGATATGGTGAGTTCGGTGTACCATCTGATGGTCCGCATGAGCCACCGGCCTATCCCGGTTCGCGAGCTTCAATTCACCTATGCCGCTCCGGGCGATCTCAGCGCATATGTTTCGTTGTTCGGCATCAAACCGCGGTTTGGCGGGAAAGAGGCCTATTTGCGAATGAGCAGGGAAGTGTTGCAGTACCCGATTCTGTACGCGGACCCGAGACTACTCAAAGCCTTTGAACCGATTGCGGAGGAGTTGAAAAATAAATTGATCCGGGGGAAGCGGTTATCCGATCGGGTTTACCAGTGGATGCTGTCGTGTTTGCCAGCGTATTTTCCGACCTTGCAGCAGACGGCGGAAGCGTTCCGGATGAGCCCGAGATCCTTACAGGTCAAACTAAGCGAGGAAGGAACCTCATACAACGATTTGTCCGCCGGCGGACGGATGGAGCTGGCGAAGGCCCATTTGCACCAAAACGAATACTCGATCAGCGAGATCGCCTACCTGCTTCACTATTCGGAACCAAGCGCGTTTCACGGCGCCTTTAAAAAATGGACGGGACAAACGCCGGGACAATTCCGGGCGGAAGCGGCCAAAGGATTGCTTCGTCAATAAGGATGGAATTTTTTGTTGTGTGATGTTTAGCCGTGTGATAAACTTCATAAACAGGAGATGATCAGATGAATGATAAATTGTCGTTTAAGACGATAAGCCATCACAAGCTTGTGGATGATGTCGTCAATCAATTGCAGCATAAAATTTCGAGGGGGGATATTCGGCCCGGAGATAAAATTCCGACGGAGCCGGAGCTGATGGAGATGTTCGGAGTAGGGCGGTCCACCATCCGGGAAGCGATCCGCGTTTTGGTGCACGCCGGACTGCTGGAGAAAAAACAAGGGTTCGGGACCTATCTCAAAGCCAGCCCGGTTATCCAGGAACCCCTTGTGCAGCGCTTGCATCGCGCTGAGCTCATGGAGGTGTACGAGGCAAGAAAGATGCTGGAGTTGGAGATTTCCCGATTGGCCGCTCTCCGCCGCGATGAAGAGGATCTGCAAAATATGCGCAAACATTTGGACGAGCGCGGCTTGGCCCTGCAGCAAAACGACCGGGAGCTCTACGCCAAATCCGATATCGAGTTTCACATGGCCGTGGCGATCGCCAGCAAAAACGGCGTGATTATCGATTTGTTCCGCACCTTTTCCGAAGTGCTGTCCGACGCTTTGCGCAAATTAAACAAGGAATACGGTTCGCATGATCCGCATTCTTATTATCACGAGCAGTTGTACGAGGCGATACAGCAGCAGGACCCGGATCTTGCCGTAAAGTGGACGCTTCTTAATCTGGAAGGCACGATTGCCGAGCTGTAAACTATTTTTTTTGCGTTAAAACATCTGATGATAAGATGTTCATGATCGGAGGAGAACAATGAAATCTTTAACATGGCAAGCCACCGTATACTCCATATTATTTTCGGTCAGCCTGGTCCATCTGCTGAACGACTCGATTCAATCCGTTATTCCCGCGATATTTCCGGTTCTGCAACAATCGCTGCAGTTAAGTTATACGCAAATCGGTTGGATTGCCTTTACCTTGAACATCACGGCTTCCATGTTTCAACCGCTGATCGGGTTATACACGGATGCGAAACCGAAACCTTTTTTGCTGCCCGCCGGCGTCGTGTTTTCTTTGCTCGGAATGGTTGTTTTGGCTTTCGCCTCCGATTTTTGGCAGATCATTTTGTCGGTTGTGCTCATTGGAGTCGGTTCTTCGGTGCTTCATCCGGAAGCTTCCCGGGTCGCTCATCTGGCGGCCGGACCCCGTAAAGGGTTGGCCCAATCCATCTTTCAAACCGGGGGAAACGTCGGTCAGGCCTTGGCTCCGGTGTTTACGGCCTTGATTTTCGTCCCGCTCGGGCAGTTTGGCATTATATGGTTTACGTTGGCCGCGCTGGCCGCGATTATCGTGCAAATTTACGTTGCTCGTTGGTATCGGGGGTATCTCCAGGGGCAAGCCGTAAAGAAAATAGAGAATCTTCCAAGGGAAAACCGGCTGCCCGCATCGAAAGTGGCTTACGCCATCGGAGTTCTGATTATGCTGCTGTTTTCAAAATTCGTATATATGGCCAGCATGACCGGTTTTTATGCGTTTTACCTCATTGAAAAACGCGGACTAACCACGGGGCAAGCGCAAGTTTTTCTGTTTGTGCTGCTGGTCGCCGGAGCGCTGGGTACCTTTGCCGGAGGGCCGCTGGCGGACCGGTTTGGCCGGCGCAACATGATCTGGTTCTCGATTTTGGGCACGGCGCCTTTTTCGATGCTGCTTCCTTTCGCCAATCCGTTCTGGTCCGCGGTGTTATGCTTTTTTATCGGATTTATTTTGCTGTCGGGCTTTTCCGTGATTATCGTTTACGCGCAGGAACTGCTGCCGGGGAAAGTGGGCACCGTTTCGGGGCTGTTTTTCGGCCTTGCTTTTGGACTCGGCGGCTTGGGATCGGTCGTACTCGGCACTCTGGCCGACCATACGAGCATTACGTTCGTCATTCAAATTTGCGCGTACCTGCCGTTAATCGGTCTGCTCGCCGCATTTCTTCCGACGGATACCGCGTTAAGGCTGAAACCGGCAGCGCTCGAAGCATCGATTACCCCAAATGCATAGGAGGAACTGATTATGATTAATCGGATTGAGATCAAAGACGTTCTTTGGAGACGCGAACAGAAAATCATTTTAAAAGACATCAACTGGACGGTCCGCAAAGGAGAGCATTGGGCGATCCTGGGATTGAACGGTTCGGGAAAGACGACGCTGCTCAATATGATCACCGGCTATCTTTGGCCGACGCAGGGAGAGATTTCCGTGCTGGGACATCGCTACGGGACGGTCGATTTACGGGAGATGCGCAAGCGGATCGGCTGGGTAAGCTCGTCCTTTCAGGAACGGATTCATCCGGGCGAGAAAGCGCAGCATCTCGTGATCAGCGGG
Source organism: Paenibacillus macerans (assembly GCF_023715465.1). Taxonomy (GTDB): domain Bacteria; phylum Bacillota; class Bacilli; order Paenibacillales; family Paenibacillaceae; genus Fontibacillus; species Fontibacillus macerans_A. The sequence goes on along the minus strand of NZ_JAMBOE010000003.1, from coordinate 50,848 downwards.
CTGCACGCATCGATCGGGTTATTCGATAAACCGGGGGAAGGACAGGTTCAAAAAGCCGTCCACCTGATGGAAACGCTCGGCTGCGGGCACCTCATCGACCGCGGGTACCAAACCTGTTCGCAAGGCGAAAAACAAAAGCTCCTGATCGCCAGAGCGCTGATGGCTTCGCCGGAGCTGCTGATCCTGGACGAAGCCTGCAACGGATTGGACATTTTGTCCAGGGAATCGCTGCTGCAAGCGATCGCCAAACTGGCGAACCAAGAGGATGCACCCACGCTTCTGTATGTAACGCATCATGTGGAGGAAATATTGCCTGAATTTACACACACCTTGCTGCTTCGCAAGGGCAGCGTATTTGCCGCGGGGAGAACCCCCGAGGTGATTAACGGCGAGCGGTTGTCGGATTTATTTGAAACCCCCGTGCAGGTCGATTGGAGAAATCAGCGGGCCTGGCTGTCGCTTGTGCAGTAGGGCGTCCGGACAAGAACTGCTTCGACCCCTATCGGCGGATTCATGCATTTATTGCCTGATTCCGCCTTTTTGTTGTGGGAAAATAGGCGCGTTTTGCACACATTCCGCAACTTTTTGCCGATATACATCATATTACATGGTGAAAGGAGGTGATGATGATGAGTACTGTACACATGCTGGCCGGGATTCCGGGGAGCGGCAAAAGCCATTACGCCAAGGAGTGCTGCAAGCGGCACCGCGCCGTACTGGTGGCGACGGATTCCATCCGGGAGAGATTGTTCGGCAGCGAAGCCAAGCAAAAAAATACGTACCTGGTGTTTCAGCAGGCCCATGCGGAGGTCGAACAGGCGTTGGCGGCGGGAAGAAATGTCGTGTTCGACGCAACCAATGTCGGCCGGGACCGTCGGCTCCAATTTCTGCAAAAATTCAAAGATGTCCCCGTAGAATGCCATATCTTCAACACTCCGTACGAAATCGCCAGGGAAAGGACTCGGGCGAGAAAGCGCAAGATCGAGGATAGGGTGCTGGAGAAGTATGCTAAAAACTTCGAGTTCCCCGTCCTGGGCGAGGGCTTCACACGCCTGCATATCGTCCATGCGCCCGCGGAGGTGAAGCTGGACAGAGCCGGACTGGAAGGAGTGTTGGCGGGCAAACCGGACCATGACGAACTGTTCGGATATCTGCGCGCCTCTCCTTATTTCGCGGCCATGCTGGGGTATGACCAGGAGAACCCGTACCATTCCAAGACGTTGTCCGCGCACACCTACGCAGTGCTAGAATATATCAACGCCTTTTATGAAGGGGAATATCTGCTTCAAATGCAGCTCGCGGCGCTGTTTCATGATGCGGGCAAACCGTTCTGCAAGGTGTGGAAGCCGGCCCGAGGCTATTATTCGTATTTCGGACATGAGCATGTATCGGCGGAGATCGCCTGCCATGTGCTGAAGGAGCTGGGCTATGACGATGATTTCATTTTGCGTGTCGTAAATATGGTCAGCTTTCACATGGAGATTCTGCACGGCGGGGATGCCGGCGCGTCGAGGATTTATCATTTGCTGGGCGGGCATCTGCTGGCGGAGCTGTATTTTTTCGCGGAAGCCGACACGTACGCTAAATAGAAGGGAAAGGGGGGGGATCTATGAGAATGAAATATCCGAAAACGATGCACCTGCCCTGGTCGAGAAGTTATACGGACGACGATAAAATATTGCGGAGCACCGCACATTTTGCCGGGCAAGAGGTCGTCATCACCGAGAAAATGGACGGGGAAAACACCACGATGTACCCGGACTTTATCCACGCGAGATCGCTGGACAGCAAAGATCATTCGTCCCGGCATTATGTCAAAACGCTGCATGGGGGAATACGTTATCTGATCCCGGAAGGCTACCGCCTGTGCGGGGAAAATGTGTACGCCAAACACTCGCTGTCTTATTCTTCTTTGCCGGGTTATTTTATGCTCTTTTCGGTGTGGAACGAGCGCAATCTTTGCCTGCCCTGGGATGAAACCGAAGCTTGGGCGGCGAAGCTGGGCATTCCTCACGTTCCTGTCCTGTACCGCGGACCCTGGAGCGAGGAGGCGGCCAAAGCGTGCTACACGAAGCGGTCGCGCTGCGGCGGCGAACAGGAAGGGTATGTCGTCCGCTTGGCCGCGGCATTCGCCTATGAGGATTTCAAACATTCCGTCGCCAAATTCGTGCGGAAAAACCATGTGCAAACCGATGAGCACTGGCTGAGCAAACCGGTTGAACCAAACGGGCTAATATAGAGTAAATTTGAGTTAGGAGGGGGCTATCATGTAATCCTAAAACTGTTTTTCAAAATTGCGTCATTGGAACTATTCACCTCGAATATTAAATAGGGATCACGGACTTATATGTGATAGGTCCAAGGAATCCTTTCTCCTTCCCGGCGACCTCGTTAATTGATCATACATAGCGCATAGCCTTATACTAATACATCAGCAGGCTAATGGAAATCCCTTCCTTCATATAATCCGCCTATGGAAAATAGGGGATCCAATCTCCTGATTTTTATACATATTAATAATGGGAATCAACTTTATTTTTGGAGGAAACAACAATGAGCGAAGAAGAAATGGTTACGACCGGTTGGGACGCCATTGAGGCGCAAATGCAGCGGATTTACGAAGACCAGGAGCCGAAGCATTACGGTACGCTGATTAAATATGTGCTGGGAGGTCCGGACCCGTTGGACGGGATCAGCGCCTATATGGCGGATAAGCCGGTTCCGCATTGGCATTTTGTCACTTTCGGGTTCTCCGAGCTGTACGGAAAGGAATCCGAGGATACTGAGTACAGCGGGTATGGCTTTGAACTGACCTTCCGGCTGACGCGCGCGGAGGATGAGGAAGAGCCGCCGGCCTGGGCGCTGAATTTGCTGCAAAATATGGGGAGATATGTGTTCAGAAGCGGAAACGTGTTTAGAGCGGGCGATTATTTGGATGCCAACGGGCCGATCTGCGTCGGCGACGATACGCAGTTGACCGCCTTGGCATTCACCTGGGACCCGGAGCTGACGGAAATCGACACGCCGAACGGGAAGGTCGAGTTTTTGCAAATGATCGGTATTACGGGCGATGAACTTGAGGCGATGCAGGCTTGGAATACGCGGGGGATGCTGAAGGCGTGCGAAGGACAGCTGCCGGGTCTTGTCACGGATTTATCGCGCGATTCCGTGCTGGAGGTTCCGGCGATTGCCGAAGCGGTGCAAAACGGAATGGAGCGTGACGGCTCGAGCACCGGCTTTTTATTTGTGGATCAGCTCGCCTGGGAGCCGGGGAAAAACCGCTTGTTCGGCAAAACGCCGGCCGCGCTTACGCTTGGAGCCAAACAGGCCGGAGTTGTCGGGAAACTGATCCGGGGCCGGATCCTCAAAGGCAAGGATCTTACTCTGGTAGGCCAGGGGATCCGGGTCGTCATGAAACCGGGAGAGCAGGCCGGATTCGAAGCCGGCGAGGACGAGATTGTGCTGCGGCTGGATGAAGCGTCCGTCGCCGAGCTCGCCGGGCAAATGCAGCCGAAGGAAGCGACGGTTAAGCTTACTTCCTTAAAAGGGATGGCCATTCAAGTCGTAAAAACGCATATCAAAGATCAGGAAGGTAATGTGGTAACAACGATTGGATAGGGGAGAGAAAACAGGATGAAAAAAAAGGAGCGGCGTGATTATCCCGACCTATGACGACAGTTTGGGATTGCAGCTTAATTTTTTCCGGCCCTCAGGCGAGGTGGATGAGCTTGCTCAAGATACGTTGCAGGTTCCCGGATTTAAGCTCTGGCGTTTATTCATGGCGCGGAAGGCTGCTTATTACCGGAGAAACGCCGGGTTCGGCATTGTATCTGGCCCAGGTGAAGGAGGGCAAGCTCGATACAGTACTCTTGAATAGTCCGGACCTGCTTCCCGCCAGGCCGGTCAGGCTCATGGAGGTACACGGCAGCTTCGACAACGATCAGCCGCTCCCGATCTTTGAAGCGGATTTAGAACTGCTTATATAAGCGGGATTTTGGACAAAAACAACCAGCCGGCCTTGTTGATGCCAAAACGGGCGGATTTCGATTTAGGGGAGGGTATTTTCTATATATTCATATGCCCAGGGGATAGGCTGACGGCCACAGTGTTTCAGCAGAGCTGAGCTATGGCCCTTAACCTATCTTGGCTCCGTAAGAAAGCAAAAACAAAACGGACTGCTCCCTGTCCATTTTTAACCCGGTAACATCAAAGGTTTTAAAATCCACGCCTTCCATTTTGGCTCCCCGGATATCGGCACCCTGCAGTTTTGCTTTGGCAAGCACGGCCATGGTCAGGTCGCAGTCTCTTAAATCGGCTTTCTCCAGGTTGGCTCCGGACAAGTCCGCTTCGTAAAATTTAACCCCACGCAAGTCCTGTTTCACCAGACGGGCATGCCGTAAATTTGTATAGGACCAATCGCCCTGTAAAATCGTGATCCCATCCATATGGCAGCCGGAAAAATCCGAACCGGTCATTTTGCATGTGTCGAATTTGGCAACAAACAGATCGGCGCCATGAAAGTTGCAGTTCACAAAAGCGGATTCTTTATGAATGGAACCGTTTAAAGACGCCCCGCGAAAATCGCACTCTACAAAACGGCAGTTGCCCGACACAATCTCGTCCAGTGATCCGTTAGAAAATGAGCAGCGGTTAAATGTACAGACGATGAGTTCGCCGTATTTTAAATCTTGCGTGCTAAAGTTTACTCCTTCATAGGTCTGATTGCTGTATTGAAACATTGAACGCCTCCTGTGTTTCGTTAGAGAGTTAACTGGTAATTTTATTTGTCGGTTCGGCAATGATCGTGGATAACGCGTGTTTGTAAATCATGCTCTGTTTACCGGAGAGTGTGCGAAACAATATGACATATTTATCGAATAATTCAACCGTTCCCTTGAGGGGTACGCCATTTTTGGTGATGGCCGTGCATTCCAGCCGCTCTTTCCACAGGAAGTATAATTGTTGATCTTGATCCAATTCCTTGTCTCCGTGATTTTCAAGCATCTATGATTCATCTCCTCGCTTAGAAAATGGGTTCTTTCTCATTTTATGTTAACGAGCCATTACACTTGTGGAATCGCACTTTAAATATAGCATACGGCTGTCAAGTACCTGTATGGTTAGCGCCAAAAGTCAAGGGTTATATTTTTCTCTTCACTATAAACCTCATCTATATCCATATTAAAATATATCAATTTCTTAAATGGTTCGATTCGTATTATAGTGGAACTACAAAAAATTACCTAGTTCCTGAATGGATAAAGAAAGGTGGAGAATTAGTTTGAACCGTGAATTAGAGTTGGCGGTCGTTCGCGTTACGGAAATGGCCGCGCTGCAATCAGCGCCTTGGATTGGCAGAGGAGATAAGATCAGCGCTGACGATGCGGCAACCTCGGCGATGAGAAGCACGCTCGACTCCTTATCCATTAAGGGAACCGTCGTTATCGGTGAAGGCGAAATGGATGAGGCTCCGATGCTGTACATCGGAGAGAAGGTGGGGAACTGGCACGGCGTGGAGGTTGACGTAGCGGTGGATCCGCTGGAAGGCACCTCACTGGTGGCGAATGGCCTCAGCAACGCTTTGTCGGTCATCGCAATCGCCCCGAAAGGCAATCTGCTGCACGCGCCCGATATGTACATGGAAAAATTGGCGGTAGGGCCTGCATTGGCAGGGAAGCTTAGTTTGCTTGATCCTGTTGAGGTCACGTTGGCCAAAGCAGCGGAAACGTTGAATAAGAAAATATCCGATTTAAGCGTGATGGTGCTTGACCGCGAGAGACATCGGACGTTGATGGACACGTTGCGCGAGTGCGGTGTGCGGATTAATTGTTTGCTCGATGGCGATGTCGCCGGCGCAATGGCCCCTGCTTTTCCGGAAACGGGAATTGACCTCTATCTCGGCTCGGGCGGCGCGCCGGAAGGAGTTTTGGCCGCTGCCGCACTGAAGGCTTTGGGCGGCGAATTCCAAGGCCGGTTAATGCCGGACGGCCAGGTTCAATACGAGCGCTGCATCTCGATGGGACTTGCCGACCCTTATCAGGTATTGTTGATGAAAGATCTGGTGGGCGACGATGATGTCATTTTTGCCGCCACCGGCGTAACAAATGGAGATTTTTTGGGCGGGGTAAGGGGCCTGACGAACCAACGCGCCGAAACGCATTCCATGGTGCTGCGGGCCAAAACCGGAACGATGCGGTTTATCAGGACCGTTCACCACCCTGCGAAACATGCCGGCCACGATGGGGAATTTTTCGATAGAGCTATGGTGATCTGACGAATTCCCCCTTTATGCATAAACAAGTATGGAAAGTGCATCCTAAAGTACGAGGAAATCGTAACCTAGGAGGTGTTTTTTCCAATGGAACATAAGCCCAACCAGCAAGCCAATGCTGAAGACCAAACGACGAAAATCAACAAATCCCGGGAATCCGGGGAAAACGATACGGAATTTGCCGAAGATTTCAGCGCCCACGATTACCGCTCCGCCTTTAAAAATCCGAAAACGGGCGAGGAACGGCTGTACTAGCGGATTGGGAGATGAATGATAGGATTGGGTCAGGAGGATTTTGGCCTCCTGGCTTTTTTGTTTATTTTCTCACCGGTTTCGTGATGTATAATCATGGAAGAAGCTTGAACAAGAAAGGACATTTTATGATGAACCATCTCACGTTAATTGAACCGGCCAAAGCATATCAAAGCCAATACATCGAAATGATCGAGGAATGGAAGAAAACCGGAGAGAAGCTGGTTCCATTTGTGCTAAGATTTGATTATGAAGATTTCGATTCATTTCTGGAGCGATTATTGATTTTAAGGGACGGCCCGGTTGAAGATGAAAAGACGGTAAATAGTTCAACGTTTTGGCTTGTTGAGGATCATGAAAGAGTGGTTGGCGCGGCGAATATCAGACACAGACTAAACGATTCCCTGCTGAATATCGGCGGGCACATCGGGTATGGAATAAGACCCACGGCCAGAAAAAAGGGCTACGCCACAGAGATTCTCAAACAGGCATTAATACACGCCAAATCAATGGGAATACCGCGCGCTTTGGTGACTTGCGACAAGGATAATATCGGATCGGCCAAAGCGATTCAAAAAAACAACGGCATTTTGGCTTCCGAGGCGATCGTCGGCGGAGTTGAGATACAACGTTATTGGATCTCTTTAACTTGAGGTGTTTTATGTTAACAAAATGGGTTACCTGCACGGTAGCAAGTGCAAATAAAGAAGCTTTTTCACAGGCCCAGTCACGGTGGAGCTTGCTTTCGCAAGTGCCGGGGTTCATCGGTCAGATCGGCGGATGGGAACGCAAAGGTGATTTACTGGAAGCTCACATTTTCGGATTTTGGGAGTCTGCGGAGTTATATGGAGAATTCATGGATAGGTTCCACGATGAGATCTTCCAAAAAACCGGGCAACATGGGACGTATGAAAGCATCAGAGTTCGTAATGGCGAGTTTGCAGGGAATATAAGCACAGTCGATTTTCATCGTCTTGACCGGGTCGTTATTTCCCAAAATGCATATCAATCCTATTTAGTGCAAATGATTCGGCAGGGAAGCGAAGTCGCCGCAGGAGTCTTTAACATGGGCGGGATAGAGGGGCCTGTATTGGCTGTTGCTGTTGAATTAGAACCTCGTTGGAGCGTGGGTAAGATGATGGATAGGGAGGGCATTTGATGAGAAATCATGAACTTTTTCCGGTCATTGAAAGGTTGGAAAAGCGCAACATTACATATTCTTTGGGCGGCAGCGCGCTATTGTATTATTTGAAATTGGTTGATGTTATAAATGATTGGGATATCACCGTAGATTGCGCAAAAGAAACCCTTATCGAGGCCATCCAAGACTATGACTGGGTGGAACAAAAAAGCGGAGATCATCCATTTGCCAGCCAGTATCGGATCAAAATAGATTCGCTCAATATTGAATTCATAGGTTATTTTGCCTTACATACGGATCATGGAGTGCTACAGCTGCCGGTGAGTCATTTGGGGACGTGGGACGGCATTCCTATTTCTAGCCCTGAAATATGGTACGTGGCGTATTATTTGATGAATCGAACAACCAAAGCAAATCTGCTGCTAAATTACCTTAAAGAAAACAAGGATAAAGCGAATGCTGCCTTAATACGTGAGTTGTTAGATACCAATATGCTGAATGATGAATTAGCACAAGAATTGAGCACTTTATGTAATTAACTACAAGATGAGGGATCAAGATAAAAAAACGGTGCTTTACGGCCGGCTACTGGACGACCAATGGCGGTCTAAACCCAGCCTCCCCAAATAGCGGAACTTTATGCCCTTATTATCCGGATATGAGCCTATTCATCCCCATTAGCGGAATTTTCTGCCCTTATTTTCCTAGGAATGGTCCAGTTTGCGGGCATTTCGTTGCGATTTGAGAAAGTAGCGACATTATTTTCCGCTATTCCTATTTGAATGGGGGGATCGCTGAAATAACGCCATTTTTTGCCGTTATGTTTCGCCTAAAAGATACCCCGAGAGGTTTTCAATCCTCACGCTGCACGCAGAACTCACGAATCGAAGGGTCATTGCAGCATGAGGCGGGGAGTATTCACTGGAGGAAGCTAAAACATTAATTAATACGATAAAATTAAGTATGAATAAACAGTTCAACAAAAAGCCACTCCCAACAAATGAGGGCTCATGCCGTGCATTGATTCCTGCTGCTCGACCTTGCGGACGATTTCCAGCAATCTGGCTTTGGCTTCGGGATCGTTCCATTTGTTTTCAAAGGCGGGCACGATCCAGGCGGGCCCTTCCACGCTGTAAATTTTGGCCGAATACGGACAGTCCCCATAAGGTGGTGGAAAATCTGGAGATGACGCTGGCAATGAGGATGCCGCCTGGTTTTAGCAGCCTTTTCGCCTCGGCCATCGCGGCCAAACGATCTTCCCTACGTGTATTTCGCCGTACCGTATAGACTCGGGTGCGTTTCTGAAGTACGATGATAAGAGTTTGGCAGCAGGTTAATTTATCACGAGGAGTAGGAAGCCGGCTTCATGCACATTTCTAAACAATCCATCAAAATCAGTCTTTCCCTAGTATTGTCTGTCATGGTTTGTTTCTCTATTTTGATAACCATGTCTATCATGACCTACATCCAATATAATAATGAAAAACATTCCCTCTTCCAAAATACGATGTCGCACAATCTATCATCGGCGCAAAAAATGGCCGTCACGACCGAGGCGCTTTTTTCATCGATGCGGAAAACCCTCCATTCCGTAACCAACATTGCGCAAATCCGCACCATGGATGTATCCGATAAGGAGGAATTGCAGCACATTTTTGATCTTGTACTGCAAAGCAGTCCGTATTTCAATTCGATATTTTGGACGGATGAAACTGGACAATTTCAGGTTGTTTCTCCTTATGGCAGCAATATGAACAATGCTCGGGTAACGACGAAATGGGCTCTGGAAGCTTTAAATGGGAGGAAATCCTACATCTCCGATCCGTATGTGAGCCCTACAGGCCGCTTGATCGTTTTTGTAAGTGAGCCGGTTTTCGATGAGCTTGGCAGTTATCGCGGGATGATCGGGGGGACGATCTACCTGGAGAAGGATAATGTCCTGCATAATATTTTTGGCTCCAATGCGGGCAATGAAACGGACTCCTACTCCTATATCGTTGATTCCGCGGGCAAGCTGCTTTACCACCCGGATAAGAACCGCTTGAGGGAGAATGTGCCTGAAGAGGTGGTACGGCAGTTTCAGGCGGGCAATAGCGGTGAACTGCATTTGAAAAATACGCAGGGCGATGATTATTTGGCGGGTTACGCGAGAGTCGCCATCAACGGCTGGGTCATTGTCATGCAGACCTCCAAACTATCGATTATGGCCGATGTCAACGACAACCTGCTGCACTTGATCCGGGGCATGCTCGTTCCGATTGCGGTCATGTTGATCCTTGCCGGATATATTGCCGCCAAAATCGCCGCGCCATTTACCCGGTTATACAAAATCACGAAAGTTATTGCCGCCGGACAAGATGTTTCTTTGCAGGAATTCAAACCGCATTGGAACCGGGAAGCTGATCAATTGAACCGGATGATGAAAGCGGCGGCCGAAACGCTGGCGAAGCAAACTTCTTCGTTGCAGCAGGAAGCGATCACCGATCCGTTAACCGGACTGTTCAACCGCAGAGAAATGGAACGCAACCTGGATTTATGGGATAAAAGGGGGGATCGGTATGCTATATTGCTGCTGGATATCGACCACTTTAAGGCGGTAAACGATACGTATGGTCATCAAACCGGCGATGAAGTTTTAAAAACGGTCGCGAGCGTGATCACGGAGTCCAGTCCTGCAGAGGCGGTATGTTCCCGTTATGGCGGGGAGGAATTTGTCATCCTCCTTCGTGAGCATGATATGGAGCAGTTATACGCTATCGCCGAACGAATTCGCCTAACGATAAGCACCGCGCCAACCCCTTTTTCCCGGAAGATTACCGTCTCCATCGGCATCTCATCATCTCCGGAGCATGGCGTAAGCCGCGTTGAGGTGCTTCAAGCGGCTGATGAGGCTTTGTACCGTGCCAAACGCGAAGGGCGTAACCGGACGATCGGATTCACATAACCTTCACTGACTTTTGGCGAAATAACGGGGTATAATCAAAGAAAACTTCGAAGGATGGCGAAATATGAAATTCTTCGGCCGAACGTTGCGTTTGCAAACGACGATTACCCTGATGGTCTGCTCCGTGCTGGCTTTGGTCCTGCTGGCCGTCTATTTGCTGTTTAATATGAAAATTTCCGGGTTGACCCGGGAAGATTTGGAGCATAAAGCGATTACAATCGCCCGCACGGTGTCCAAGGATCCAACCGTTCAGAGCGCGCTAAACGGCCAGGCCGACGCCAAGCTTGTGCAGGAGTTTACCGAAGAAATCCGTACGCTGAACGGGGTGCAGTTCATCGTCGTTATGGACAAGCAAGGCATCCGGCTGTCCCATCCCGATCGGGATAAGATCGGGCAGCATTTTATCGGCGGCGATGAAGCCGAGGCGCTAAATGGGAGGGAATCTGTATCCATCGCCAAGGGAACCTTGGGGAAATCCGTGAGAGCGTTTTCTCCGGTGATCGTTGGCGGCAAGCCGGTTGGCGCGGTTGCGGTTGGGCTGGCGCTGAACGATGTTAATTCGGCCGTACGGCAGAATCGCTGGATCATCTATTTGGGGATGGCCGCCGGCGGCGTGCTCGGCGTGTCCGGGGCGGTGCTGCTGGCCCGCAGGCTTAAGCGGATGATGTTCGGTATGGAACCGGACGAAATCGCCAAGCTGCTGGAGGAACGCAGCGCGATGCTGCAATCCGCCAAAGAAGCCATCATCGCTGTGGATGCGCGGGGATATATCACGTTGATCAACGCCGAAGCGAGGAGACTTATCGGTATAACCGAAGCCGGAGGCAACGCGCAGGAGCTTTGCCCGCTGCTGCGCATGGACAAGGTGCTGGAGACCGGGGAGCCGCTGAACGACATGGAGATGGAGCAGGACGGGATGACGCTGCTGGCCAATGTCGTGCCCGTCAAAGTGAATGGGCGAACTCAGGGCGCCATCGCCACGTTTCGGGACAAGACCGAAATCGACGTCCTGATGGAGCGGTTGTCAGGCGTTTCGCTGTATGTCGAAGCCCTGCGGGCCCAGACCCATGAATTTATGAACAAGCTGCATGTCATGGCCGGATTAAACCATATGCGGCGCTATGATCGTTTGGAGGAATACCTGAGCGGAACCATCCGGCATTTCCAGTCGGAGGCCGGTATGCTCGTAAAGCAGGTGAAGGAACCCGTGATGGCCGGCTTTCTGCTGGGCAAGCTGAGCCGGGCGCGCGAAGCTGGCGTGAAGATGCATATTCTTGAAGAGGACGTGCTGCCGGAATGCGCGGATGCGGAAACGGCCCATGAACTGGTCACCATTGTGGGCAACCTGCTGGAAAATGCGCTGGAGGCCGAACCGGGCGAAGACAGCAAAGATATTTCCGTCGGCTTTTCCCATGAAAACTCGCAGTTGACCGTGACCGTTAGCGACAACGGCGCGGGCATCCCGGGAGAGATGATCAAATGGATCTACGAGCAGGGCTTTTCGACCAAAGGCAAGGGCAGAGGCATCGGCTTGTACCTGGTGATGCGCGGCGTCAACAAGCTGGGCGGGCATCTTTGGTGCCAAAGCGCACAAGGCGCGGGAACGAAATTTATCGTACGCATACCGTACGAAGCAAAAGCATGGGGGACTCATGATTAATGTACTCATTGTTGAAGACGACCCGATGGTTGCCGAAATGAACAAATTTTATTTGGAGCAGATTCAGGATTTCCGGGCCGAGGGTTGGGCCGAATCCGCCGAGCAGGCGCTTGGTCTGCTGGATTCCGCGCATTACGACCTGCTGCTGCTCGACATTTACATGAAGGGAAGCAGCGGGCTGGAGCTGCTGAGCGAAATCCGCCGCAAAGCGCTGCCTACGGATGTGATCGTCATTTCGGCCGCCAGAGACAAGAGCAGTATCCGGCAGGCGTTGAACAATGGGGCGGTTGATTATTTGATCAAGCCGTTTGAGTTCAACCGCTTTCGCATGGCCATGGACGCATATCGAAAGCGGGCCGCGCTCTTCAAGCAAGCCGATAGCATGGTCCAGTCGGAGCTTGACGCGATCACGCATGCCGCCGCGAACGAGGGCGGGAGCCAACCGCTGCCCAAAGGCTTCACCCGTCAGACGCTCCAAGCCGTATGGAACGCAATCGAGGCGGCTTCCGCCGAAGGCTTTACAAGCGTGGACATCTCCGCGGCGACGGGGATTTCCCGGGTTTCCGCCGGCAAATATTTGACCGAGCTGGAGGCCAGGGGCATCCTCGAAATGGAGCTGATCTATGGGACCGTAGGCAGGCCGGTGCAAAAGTACAAAATAACGCCACACGGAAAGATCCAAATCGCGAAATATTTGCAATAAAGTACGCCCTCCTTGCGCGAGCAAGGGGGGTTGTCTATTTTGTGACAGCGCTTACTTTAAAAACTTTAAAAATTCGATCAATATCTACATAAAAACAAAAGCGCTTACAAAAAAGCTATGATGAGGCTGAATTTAAACAAAGGAGGCCTATTTCCCCTATGGAAAAAACTGTACAGACGCAGGCCATTTCGCGTGAACCGAAGTCACAGCCCGCCGACAAGGCGGACGGTTTGCTGTCCAAAGTGCTTAGCGTAAAGATCGGTGTGATTCCTTTGCCGATTTACATCGTGCTGGCTTTGGTCATTTTCGCTGCCGCCGCCGTTGGCGAGCTGCCAAACGACATGATCGGCGGCTTGGCCGTCATCATGATTATGGGCGTGCTGCTGAGCCATCTCGGTTTCAAGCTGCCGCTGCTGAAGAACATCGGCGGCCCGGCGATTTTGTCCCTGATGATTCCGTCGTTCCTCGTGTTTTGGAATGTGCTGAATCCTCCGGTCGTTGACGCCGTGAACACGCTGATGAAAACGTCCAACTTTCTTTACCTGTACATCGCCTGCCTGGTGGCGGGAAGCATTACCGGGATGAACCGCCAGACGCTGATCAGCGGGTTTATCCGGATTTTCATTCCGATGATCGCGGGTACGGCGGCGGCCGTTGCGGTCGGATTGGGCGTGGGCATGCTGTTTGGCTATACCGCCCACCACACGCTGTTCTACATTGTCGTTCCGATCATTGGCGGCGGCGTAGGCGAAGGCATCTTGCCTTTATCGATCGCCTTCTCGCAAATTCTTGGCGGAGAATCGGGCCAATATGTGGCGCAGATGATTCCGGCCGCAGTCATCGGCAATGTCTTCGCGATTATCGGGGCGGGCATTTTGAAGAAAATGGCCGACAAAAACCCGTCGATTACCGGCAACGGCGTTCTTGTCCGGGAGAAGGGCGGCAAGCAGCTTGGCGGCAGCCATTATGATGCGGAAAAAATTGATTTCCCGCTGATGGGCGGCGGCCTGCTGTTTGCCTGCAGCCTGTTTATCGCAGGTAGCTTGCTGTCACCCTATGTTGGCATTCCCGGCCCGATCCTGATGATCTTCGGTGCGGCGCTGCTGAAAATTTTCAAGCTGCTTCCGTACAAAATTGAACAAGGCGCGTACCACCTTTACAAATTCGTGTCCGGCACCCTGACCTGGCCGCTGATGGTCGGTCTTGGCATTTTGTACATCCCGCTGGAGGATGTTGCCGCACTTATTTCCATTCCCTACGTACTAGTCTGCGCGTCGGTAATTGCCGCAATGATTGTGACAGGCTATATAGTCGGAAAATGGATCCGGATGTACCCTATAGAAGCCGCCATTGTGACAGGCTGCCGCGGAGGGCTTGGAGGAACGGGCGATGTGGCCATTCTTTCCGCATCGGGCCGGATGGAGCTGATGCCTTTTGCGCAAATCTCCACACGAATCGGCGGGGCGCTGACCGTTGTCGCGGCCACGCTGCTGATCTCCGTCTGGGGAGGCTGAACTTAAGGATTTATTGGATAGGAACATTGTCATAAAAAATACAACATTCGATATGGGAGGCGACTCGCGATGAATCAAACGCTGGATCATTCTTATTTGTTTTCGCTGCGTGTGCAGTACAAAAGCGGCAGCGACTATATGGCAAACCTGGTGAACATTGTGGAGACGTATCAAGGAACCGTGCTTCAAGTCGAGCTTCAGGATCCGAACGATCAGGGGATGGCGGAGGCCGAGGTGAAGATCTCGGTGCAATATCAGGAGGACAAAGAGTTTATCGAAACTGCGGCCCAAAAGCTTGGCGGCGGCGATATCGTGGAGCGGCTAATGGAAATTATGCAATTGCATGAGGGCGGAAAGCTGGAAACGACGCTTAAGCACCCGATTCTCAGCAAGGAGGACCTCTCCAAGGTATACACGCCGGGGGTCGCCAAGGTTTGTCAGGCCATCGCCGAGGACCAGGAAAAGGCCTACCAGCTTACGACAAAAAAGAATACCGTCGCCGTCATTTCGGACGGAACGGCTGTGCTCGGTTTGGGAGATATCGGACCGAAGGCGGCCATGCCGGTCATGGAGGGCAAGGCCGCGTTGTTCAAGCAGTTTGCCGGGGTGGACGCCGTTCCGATCTGCCTGGATACGAAGGATACGGAGGAGATTATTGCGATCGTAAAAGCTTTGGCTCCGACCTTCGGCGGCATCAATCTGGAGGATATCGCTTCGCCCCGCTGCTTTGTCATCGAGGAGCGGCTGAGATCCGAGCTGGACATCCCCGTATTCCATGACGATCAGCACGGAACGGCCATTGTGGTGCTTGCGGGATTGTTGAACGCGCTGAAGGTATGCGGGAAAAATATCCGCGAGGTCAAAATCGTCGTCAACGGCGTTGGCGCCGCGGGCATCTCCATCTCCAAAATGCTGCTGCAGGCGGGCGCGGTCAATTTGATCGGCGTCGACCGCGAAGGCGCCATCCATCGCAACGTGGCGTACGCGAACCAGCACTGGAGTGAATTTGCTAAATATACGAATCCGCATAATGAACAGGGACCATTGTCGGAAGCGATCAAGGGAGCGGATGTATTTATCGGGGTCTCGGCTCCAAACGTGCTGAAGGTCGACGATCTGCGGAACATGGCCAAAGATCCGATCGTGTTCGCTATGGCCAACCCGACGCCGGAAATCGATCCTTTGCTTGCCGCACCCTATGTCAAGGTGATGGCGACCGGCCGCTCCGACTTTCCGAACCAGATCAACAACGTGCTCTGTTTCCCGGGGATTTTCCGCGGAGCGCTTGATTGCGAGGCAACGGACATCAACGACGAGATGAAGCTGGCGGCGGCGGAAGCGATCTCCTCCGTGATTGATCCTTCGGAGTTAAGCGAAAACTATATCATCCCGGATGCGTTTGATTCCCGTGTGGTGGAACGAATCCGGCTGGCGGTGGCCAAAGCTGCCATAGACAGCGGCGTAGCGCGCAAAAATTTGCTTGTCGAGATAAAGTGATGACGGGCTAAAACCCGGACTATATTCGGAAATGGCAAGTGATGTCGGCTAAAACTAAAAAAATAAGCGAGGCTGTCGCCCCATGGTTGTAAAAGGTATAATCATGGCAGGAGCTCAAGGCCTAAGCCGACCCACCCTGGGATATGAGTTATCTAAGGTTGGGTCGTTTTCATTCCAGTGGCCTGATGCAACGGTTTGATTGGAAAAATCCAATAGAATTGGAGACTGGGCAGTGATCCATCCGCTTAATTGGATTTTTCCAATAGATTAGGTTTGGGAGGGCACAAAACAGGCGCTTAGAGCGGATTCTATTGGATAATTCCAATGAGGGCTCCCAATGGCGTTCGATGTCCGTCAATCTATTGGATTTTTCCAATGAGAGGAGGTACTATGGAAAATTGTTTTTTTGAATTTGAAGTTGCTGATGAGTTTGCCTTTGAAAAGCTGCAAAAATTCTTTTACGCGATCAAAGCGGAAAAAGAAAATGAAGTATTGGATGCCGACGACTCCAAATGGTTGGATTATTTCGATGCGGACGTTTTATCAAAGTTTTGGTGGCCAACCAGTACGGAGCTTGAAGAATATGAAAGATTATGGAGCGAAACTCCGATTGAACAGCGTCTTACCGATCCGGAGCTGGAAACCCCGTGGGACTTTGAATCGATGATCGATGCTTTTGCCAATGGAGAATATAAATTGATATCCTGCGAAAAAATTTCCGAAAAAAAGGCAAGGCTTGAATTTCACCCGTTTTCCTGGCCATATGGAGGGAGCGATGTGTTTAAAGCCCTAATTGAATACTGTGGTTTTAAAATAATTGGGGAAGAAGTGTGACACCGCATTCGGTCAACGGACGCATTCTTCAGCACTGGTGTTGCATTAACGCTCACGCAAGATCACCAGCATACTTTGCAGCCTTATTCCACTTGGGATTTTCTGTGAAAATGTGCTTTTTTTTACCAGGTACCCGCGCCCGCCGGAAATCTAACGGTTGTAACAGCCGCTATTTTGCGAAAAAAGACCCTTTCTAAATTTTAACGGTTGTGAGCGATGTTATTTGCCCTGATCTGAACCCAAATAGCCGGGGGTTAGCGAAATAAGCGCCACGGCAACCGTTAGAATTTGAAATCGGCGTTGCTCACGCAAATAGCCGCTGTGGCAACCGTTAGAACGGAAAGAGATATGCATCATGGATGGATACATAAAATATTCGGACAACTCGACCCGGTCTAAGATAGGAAATGATGAGAGAATAATTGAGAGACTTGATTTAATCATTAAAGATATTCGTAAAATTAAGGAAATCTAAAAAAAATCACCCTGGATCCGCTATAAAGTACGGGGGAAAGGAGCTGTTAAACATAGAGGACCAATGGAGGATAGCCAAGTATGATCCGGCATGGAAAGATTTATTTTGGCAGCTTGGTGACAAGTTGAGAAGTGCGCTTCAAGAAACGGCGTTACGCATCGATCATATCGGTTCGACGTCGATTGCAGGAATGGACGCCAAGCCGATTATCGATATCCAGATATCCGTTGCCGTTTTGGAAGATGAACTTAGTTACCGCGATAAAATCGAATCATTGGGATTTCAATGGAGAATCGATAATCCTGACAAGTCCAAACGCTATTTTCGCGAAGTGCCCGGCAGCAGAAGAACGCATATTCATGTAAGGCGCTCCGGGAGTTTTGCGGAACAAATGACATTGCTTTTTAGAGATTATTTAAGGGAGTATCCAGAGGATGGCCGGAAATACGCCGAAGAGAAGCATCGGCTCATGAAATTGTTTGCGCATGACCGTCCCAAGTATGTGGAAGGCAAGGGCCCTATCGTATGGGAGATATTGCACCGGGCCCATCTCTGGTCGCAAGAAACCGGATGGCAACCGGGAGAACCTGATGCGTAAACCGGAATGTTTGGAGGAGAACACGTGAAAAAAGTAAAAGTTCTGCATTATGACGCCTTTTCATCCGTTGTCAATCAAGGAAATCCGGCTGGGGTGGTGCTGGACTGCCAAGTTTTGAACGAAGACGACATGCTCCGCATTGCGGGGAAAGTCGGGTTTAATGAAACCGTATTTGTCCTGAAGTCGGACAAAGCGGATTTAAGGCTAAAGTATTTTACGCCCGGACACGAAATGAACTTATGCGGTCATGCTACCATCGGCGCATTATATGCCCTGAGAACGCGGGGGTTGCTTGAGGACAAAAACAACTTCCATATCGAAACCAATGTTGGCGTGCTGCCCGTTTCTTTTGAAAATAAGGATGAACAGATTTTGATTACAATGAAGCAAGACGCTCCCCGCTTTATTCCGTTTGAAGGGGATGTACAGAAATTGGCCGAATCCATCGGCTTGGCTAAGGAAGATCTCGATCTTTCCAAACCGATCGTGTACGGCAGCACGGGGACTTGGACGTTGTTGATTCCCATCAAGGAGTTAAGCAAGTTTAAAACCATGCAGCCCCGTAATGAGAAATTCCCTCAGATTTTGGCCGAAAATCCGCGCTCATCCGTACATCCGATTTGTTTTGAGGCACATGACGAGAAAGCCTTGATGCATGCTCGGCATTTTTCTTCGCCTTATTCCGGTACGGTGGAGGACCCGGTCACCGGCACGGCTTCCGGCGTGATGGGGGCGTATTACCTGAAGTATATCGACGATCGGCTGCCTTTGCTGGAATTTGCGGTTGAACAAGGCCAGGAAATAGGCAGGGACGGCAGAGTTTGGGTGAGAGCGGTGCGCAATGGCGGCAGTATGGACGTTTTTATTACGGGAACGGGAGTGTTTGTAAAAGAAATGGAAGTTGCGGTGGAGTAAAGGAAAAGGAGGCGGCAGTTTATGATCATTAGACAGCTAAAATTGAAAACCAATAAATTTAGCGAAATGAAATCATTTTATCGCGACGTGCTTCAGCTGCCTTTTCTGGAAGAAACGAATACTTCATTTTCCGTGGATGCGGGGGAAACCGTGGTTATTTATGAAAGCGCCGAAGCGCATACGTTTTACCATTATGCTTTTTACGTGAATAAAGCGCATTTTGATAGAGTTCTAGAAAATATTGTTGAACATAGCCCCTTGTTGGCGGATGAAACGGGTCAGACCGAATTTATGTCAGGAGCGTGGAAAAGAAAACAAGTGTATTTTAAGGATGCTCAGGGCAATATTTTGGAAATTCTCCCTACTGTAGAGGAAATGTCCGCTGAAAAGACTTGGGTCCGCGTGCAAGAATTCGGTGTTCCCGTCGATAATCTCGATGAATTCATTTCTGAAGTCAATCAGCTATCCAATATATTCTCCAAAAATTCGGATCATTTTTGTTTTTATGGCGATGAGAGCGGGGTTCTGGTCCTTGTAAAAGAAGGCAGACCGTGGTTCCCCACGGATTTGCCGGCGATTTCGTCACCGGCGGAATTGATCGTGGTCGATGATTGTCAAATGGAGGTGGAGTGCGGGAACTTAAAATTAAAGGCTCATCGCGAAAGTATGCCATGATTCACCATGTGGAAAACTGATCGGAAAAATTGCGGAAAATTCGCCTCGGAGTAACGTGGCAGCAAAAAATAGATAACTAGACGCCTTGGTCAGAAGAGACGCAGCTCTCTTGGCCGGGCGTTTTTTATTTAGCGAAAGAAACATTGGTTTGAGGCGCGAAGCCTAACGGACGTGAGGGACGTTATTTGTTCCGAAACAGAGGTGGGAAAATTCTAACGGACCCAGATGACCTTATTCCCTATAAATTCTCCAAAATAGACTCATCTGGAGCCAAATAACGTCTCCTCGGTCCGTTACAGTGGGAAATACCCGGGAAATGAGCAAATAAGGTCTTTCCAGTCCGTTAGGGTTTCGCACTGGTTTCTCACTGGTTTTGCACTAGGAAAGTCCGTCTCAAAATATGAAGCCGCTGGGCGGCCGACAGCCATCCAAACATGCCCCGGACCACGCAACACGCGCATAAGGAGAAGTTCGCAAGGACTCACACAGCACAGGCAATTTAGGACGATATATGGTCGTTGTCTCGTATTCCCGCCGCTTCTAACATAAAGGTAACGCAGCAGGACATTTGAAAAAAATAGTTGCGCGGAAGAGGTGGGAACTGTGAAAACGGTAAATGAGCTGGAGCAGCGTTTAAGCGAGCCGTCCGACCGGCTTGTTCGGGACCTGGCCAAGCTGGACGGCGATTTCCTGATCCTGGGCGTCGGCGGTAAAATGGGGCCCAGCCTGGCGAGGCTGCTCCGGCGGGGGCTGGCGGCGGCCGGCAAACCGGCCAAAATCACGGGGGTGTCCCGGTTTTCGTTGGGGGACCTGAGGAGTGAACTGGAGGCGGCCGGGATCACTACGCTGGCGGCCGATCTGCTTGATGAGCAGGCCCTGGCAGGCCTGCCGGAAGCGCAAAACATCATTTACATGGCCGGCAATAAATTCGGGACGACCGGCCGCGAATATTTCACCTGGGCGATGAATGCGTATTTGCCGGGGCGGGTGGCGGAAAAGTATAAAACTTCGCGGATCGTGGCCTTTTCGTCCGGGAACATTTATCCGCTGACCGACATTAAACTTGGCGGGGCGTCGGAGGAGACCGCACCGTCGCCTGTGGGCGAATACGCGCAGTCCTGCCTGGGGCGGGAGCGGGTATTTGAATATTTTTCCCGCAAAAACGGGACCCCGCTGGTAAACTTTCGCTTAAATTATGCGATCGATATGCGGTACGGCGTGCTGCTGGAGGTCGCCAAGGCGGTCAAGGAAGGCAGGCCGATCGACCTGAACATGGGGATGGTCAACGTGATCTGGCAGGGGGACGCCAACGAAATGGCTATCCGTTCGCTGCTGCTTTGCGCATCGCCTCCGGTTACGCTGAACGTAACCGGCCCGGAGACGGTATCGGTGCGCTGGCTGGCCGAGCGGTTTGGCGATGCCTTTGGCGTGAAGCCGGTTTTCGCCGGCGAAGAGCAGCCGACCGCGCTCCTTAGCAACGCCTCGGCCGCCCATGCCAAATTGGGTTATCCGCGGGTATCCCTTCGGCAGATGATCGAATGGACGGCGGGATGGGTGGAAGCCGGGGGAGAAACGCTCAGCAAGCCAACGCATTTTCAGGAACGGGCAGGTGTTTTCTGATGGAGGAAAGCAGACAAAGCAAGCTACCCGCGCAACCCAATCAGCTCAATCACCCCAGCCAATCCAGCTTAGTCGGACATAGCGGGCTTCAAGGCCTTCCGTCGCTAAAACCCGAAATTCACCAGCTGCTGCATCGCGGGACCGTGATTCCGGCCCACCCGCTTGCGCTCGACGCCGGCCGCCGGCTCGATGAACGGAGACAACAGGCGTTAACGCGGTATTATATCGCGTCCGGGAGCGGCGGCATCGCCGTAGGCGTGCATACAACGCAGTTCGAAATCCGGGAACCCGGGATCGGTTTGTATGGGCCGGTGTTACGGCTTGCCGCCGAGGAAGTGGAGCGGGCGCGGCTAGACCGCCCCTTCATTAAAGTGGCGGGAATCTGCGGGCCCACCGAGCAGGCGGTGCGCGAAGCGGAAACGGCTGCCGCCCTGGGGTACGATCTGGGACTGGTCAATAGCGGCGGCCTCATAGACTCGAGCGAAGCGGAACTGATCCGCCGCTGCGAAGCGATATCGTCGGTGATTCCGGTGTTCGGCTTTTATTTGCAGCCTGCGGTTGGCGGCAAGCGGCTCAGCTACACGTTTTGGCGGGAGCTGGCGGAGCTTCCCGGGGTGAAGGCGATCAAGATCGCGCCGTTCAACCGGTACCAGACGCTGGATGTCGTCCGCGCGGTGTGCGAGTCCAGCCGCAGGGATGAGATCGCTTTGTACACAGGGAACGACGATAACATTGTGGCCGATCTGCTGACGGTGTACCGGTTCCGGACCGCGGACGGACAATGGGCGAAGAAAACCATCGCCGGCGGCCTTCTGGGGCACTGGGCGGTGTGGACGTCAAAGGCAGTGGAGTTGCTGGAGGAAATCATCGCGCTGCGCGAGCGGGGAGAAGTCCCTTCCGCCGAATGGCTGAGCCGGGGAGTCAGGATCACCGACGCGAATGCGGCTTTTTTTGACGCGGCGAACGGGTTCAAAGGCTGTATTCCCGGCATTCATGAAGTGCTGCGGCGGCAAGGGCTGCTGGCGGGCAACTGGTGCCTCAATCCGGACGAACAATTGTCGCCGGGACAAAATGAAGAGATTGAACGCGTCTATCGTGCATATCCTGATCTTAATGACGATGAGTTCGTCCGCAGGCATCTGGACGAGTGGCTCAATGAAGCGTAGGCTGACGTATTTAAGCAAACAGCCAATCCACAAAAAAGGAGGCGGATGAAGCCGGTGTTGCCAAACGATACCGCGGCGGGAAAGAGTTCTCTGCAGGCAAGACGTTTTTACTGGAAGGAGGAAGATCGCAGGTTTATTGCGGACGCTTGCCGTAAACATTGGCCGGAAGAGGTGGGGGAGGTGATTCACCGGGCCGAACTTGCCTGCCGGAACACGTTTATTTTTACCCATCGCTGGGATATGGAGCGCTGCGAGGAAGAGGTCGCTTTTCCGGGGCGGATCAACTGGAATTATCGTCACCGTGGCGACCTGGAGTGGCTGGTGATGCTGAACCGGGCTAGATATATGGGCGAGCTGGGGCAAGCCTATTGGCTCACTGGAGAAGAGCGGTTTGCGGAAGGCTATATTCGCTTGCTGAAAGATTGGATGACGCAAAACCCGCTGACTGAGGAAGAAGTGCGAGGCAGCGCCAACCGGGCCTATAACGTAAAAGACACCTGGCGCAAGCTGGACAGCGGCATCCGGATCACGCACTGGTTGAAGGGGTACTATTGCGTCCGCGTCTCCGGGCTTTGGGGCGAGGAAGAGGAGGCGTTGTTCAAGGAGGCGGTCCGCCGGCACGGCATGTACCTGATTCTTGCCTATACGCCGCATGATAGACAGAGTAACTGGGGGTTTTTGGAGACGAACGGCTTGTTTCAGTTGGCTTTGCTGTTCCCCGGGGTTGAAGGTGCGGACGAGCGGCTGGCGGCGGCGATCCGGTGGCTTGAAGAGATGTGTTCTCTGCAGGTGTTCGAAGACGGGCTGCATAATGAGCAGTGCTGCATGTACCACCATGAGGTGCTGCACTGCCTGTTCGAATCTGTGCGGCTCGGGGAATTGAACAGCGTGCCGCTGCCGCCCGTCTTGAAGGATACCTTGAACCGGATGTACACCGCTTCACTGGCGCTGGTGCAGCCAAACGGGCATCAGCCGGCCTTAAGCGACAGCGACATGACGGACATCCGCGATGTGCTGGCGCGAGGAGCGGTTTTGTTTGGGCGCGGCGATTTGAAGTCGCAGGGTTATGAGACGCTCGATTATGAAGGAATTTGGTTTTTCGGCCCCAAAGGCTTCGCCGACTATGAGCGGCTTCCGGCGCGGGAGCCGGAATTCGCCTCGATCGGGCTGGCGCAAAGCGGATACGTTTTTATGCGCAGCGATTGGCGCCGCTCGGCCCGCTACTTGACGTTTGACGCCGGGCATATGGACGTGATCCGGGCGCACGGACACGACGACCTGCTGCATATCAATTTGTTCGCCTACGGGCGGGAGTTCCTGACCGATGCCGGGCGCAACACCTACATGGAAAATGCGTACCGCCAGTATTTCAAGGAGTCGCTTCAGCACAATACGTTGTCCGTCGACGGCAGGACCATTTCAACCTATGTGGACTCCTGGAAATGGCGGGACCCCGCACGCCCGCTTGATGTCTGGTGGCGACTCACCCCGGAATACGATTACGCGCAGGCCGGTCATGACGGGTACTGGCGTTTGCCGCATCCGGTGCAGGTGCTGCGGCAAATTTTGTTCGTCAAACCGGATTATTGGGTCGTGGTCGATACTTGCCGTGCGCATGGTGAGGTGGAGCATGATTACAGGCTCCCGTTTCATTTTGCCGAGGGGCTGGAACTAAGCTTTGAGGACGGCCTCGCCAAAGCCTGCTCCCCGAACGGAAGCGGCCCTTCGCTGCTCTTGATCCCGCTGGGGCAGGTAAAGATGGAGGTGGAGCCGTGCTGGATTTCCCGGAACTACAACGAAAGAACCTTCTCGAGCAGACTTGTTTTCCGGCAAAAGGGGAGCGGCTTCACCAAATTCGTAACGGTGCTGTATCCCGCCGAGCGCGCTGGGGAGGCGATGCTAACCGTAAGTGAGCTGGAAGTGTTGGACAGCTATGGCTACAAGGTTGCGCCGCACCTGGCTACAGCCTTGTCGATCGCGCGCGAAGGCGAAGACGGCGGGGAAGATGCGGTTTTGTTCTCCCATCAGGGGCCGCGCGGCTACCGGTTTGCCGATGTCCACCTGAGCGGCGACGTGCTGCTGGTGCGAAAAACCGCCACGCCCGGCGATGCCGTCCGGACATACACCGTGAAGGTTTGAAATTTTTTAGGTCGTTTTAAGGACGTTCACCTTTAGTAAAAGCGCAAGTACTTTGAAAATAAGGAAACCACACTTGCCATGGATACTATAGAAAAAAATAACAAGAGGTGGAAATTCGACCTGGGGGGATGCACATGGAACGGCTGATCATCAAGCGGCTGATGGGTAAACGTGCGGGCCTTATATTAACTTTTTCATTGATATTCGCACTGTTCATATCGGCCTGTTCGGGCGGTGGAGGAAACGGGGCGACCACGGGGGGAAACGGTGGAGCGGGCGAACAGGCCGGGCAGCAAAACCAGGGGCATAAGGGGCAAGGCGGGGCTGCGGAAACGGTGGAGCTTCGGCTGGGCTATTACTCTTCCGCCCAAACGGATACCAAAATGCAGGAGCTGATCGGCAAATTCCAGGAAAAGCATCCGAACATTAAGATCAAAACGGAATCCTCGCCGTACAATCAATTTTTTCAGAAGCTTGATACTCAAATCGCCGCCGAAAGCGCCCCCGATGTCTGGTTGTCCGACGGCGTGTTCGTGCCTAAATACGCGGAGCGCGGTGTGCTCAAAGATCTGACTGAGTTGATCGAACGTGACCTTAATAAGGACGAATATTACGGGCTCGACTTTAACAAAGACGCAAACGGCAAATACTGGGGCGTCCCGCAAGGCATCCAAATCGCGGTGCTGTACTACAACAAAGACATGTTTGATGAGGCCGGCATCGCCTACCCGACCGAGGATTGGACCTGGGATGACCTCAAGGCCGCCGCCGAAAAGCTGACCAAGGATTCCACCGGAGCTTATGCGACCGATGCCGCCTTTGACAAAAACAAAATCAGCCAGTACGGCCTGACGTTTTTCAGCATTACCGAAGGTTGGATGACCGTGCTGAAATCGTACGGGGGCGGCGTGCTCGATGAAACGTTAACGAAGTCGATCATCAATACGCCGGAAAACAAGCGGGCGATGGAATGGATTGTCGACGGCATGCAGCGCGAATTGTTTACGGCGCCTTCGGATTTGAAAAGCTTCCAGAGCAACATGGCTCCGTTCCCAAGCAAAGCGGCGGCGATGCGGATCGGCATTTACGCCCGTACGATCGATGCCAACAACGCAGGGTTGAACTACGACGTAACGCTGCTCCCGAGGGGGCCGGAAGGCAAACGCTTTTCCCCGGTCATCGCCAACTCGTGGGTGATCAACAAAAAGGCGGAGGGCGCCAAAGCGGACGCGGCCTGGGAATGGGTGAAGTACTGGGCGACGGAAGACGAGGTGCAGAACGAATGGGCGTCGCTCGGCGAAGCGGTTCCGGTGAAAAAATCGGTGGCCAATTCCGCGCGGTTTTTAAGCGGCGAACCCGACAACAAGCAGGCGTTCCTGGACAGCTTCGAATTTGCCGGAACGCTGGACGTCAACGCGGTGTGGAGCGAATGGGTCGGAAAGTTCGGCGACAGCGTCAACCGGGCGTTTGAAGGCGAGATCGGCGCCGACGAGGCGCTGAGCCAGGCGGATAAGGACGTGCAGCAGGTGCTCGGCGAATTTTATAAGAACTAGACGGAAAGCGCGTGATAAGCATGTTGAAAAAAACGGAAACCGTGAGGATCGAAGGCGGACAGAAGTCGGCCCGCATCCGCAAAAAACGACTTAATCACGATGGCAAATGGGGCCTCCTGATGGTGACCCCTTATCTCGTGCATTTTATCGTGTTTGTGTTGGGCTCGCTGCTCGCTTCTTTGTATTTCAGCTTTTCTAAGTATGACATTTTGAACCCGCCGCAGTGGACGGGGCTGGACAATTACCGCAAGCTGCTGAACGAGCCGGTGTTTTGGAAGGCGCTGGGGAATACCGTTTATTTCACGGTGTTGTTCGTGCCGCTGCAGACGGTGCTGGCGTTGATTTTGGCCGTGGCGCTGAACCAGAAGCTTAAAGGGCTGAAGTTTTTTCGGCTGGCGCATTTTTTGCCGGTGATCTCCTCCTGGACCGTCATCATGTACGTGTCCGACGCGGTGTTTAACCCCCGGTTCGGATTTGCCAACGCGCTGCTGCAAACCATCGGCCTGACGCCGCAAAAATGGCTGCAGGATGAGCATCTCGTCATTCCGCTGCTCGTGATGATCGCGGTGTGGAAGGGGATCGGCTACATTATGGTCATTTACCTGGCGGGCCTGCAGAACGTCCCTTCCGATGTATATGAAGCTGCGGAAATCGACGGCGCGGGGACGCTGCAAAAGTTCCGCCGGATTACAGTGCCGCTGATCTCAGGCACGACGTTTCTGGTCCTGATCATGAGCACGATTTCGACATTTCAGGCGTTTGAGCAAATTTACGTCATGACCGGCGGGGCGCTGGATGCTTCATCTGCGGGCGGTCCGAACAAAGCCAGTCTGGTGCTGATGATCTACCTGTATCAGGAAGGCTTTTCGTTCCTGCGTATGGGCTACGCCTCGGCGATCGCCTGGGTGTTGTTCGTCATCCTGTTTTTGCTGACGGTCGTACAAATGTCGCTGCAGAAAAAATGGGTGCATTACGAATGAGAAAAGACGCCAAAGCGGAAGGAGGGGGGCTGGCACATGAAATGGAACCGCTGGCGGGACGTCACGGGATATGCGGTGATGATTTTAAGCGCGCTGGTGATGCTCACGCCTTTTTTGACGACGCTGTTTAATTCCTTGAAAAGTTATGCCCAATATACGCAGGTGCCCCCAGAATGGATTCCTTCACCCGTGCAGTGGAGCAACTATGCCGAAGTGTGGAAAATGGGACCGTTCGGACAGTATACGCTAAACAGCGTCATCATCACGGCGTTGTCGGTCGTTGGTGCGCTGATTTCCTGCTCTATGGTAGCGTTCGCTTTTGCCAGGCTGAAATTTCCTTTGAAAAATACGCTGTTCCTCGTCGTGCTCGGAACGATGATGATCCCGCCGGTCGTGCTCATCATTCCGCAGTTTGTCGTCTTCAAGTCGCTGCATATGCTGGATACGCTGACTCCGCTGTGGATCATCGAATGGCTGGCCCAGCCGTTTGGAATCTTCCTGATGCGCCAGGCCTTCCTCGGCATTCCTCGCGATTACGAGGAGTCCGCCCGGCTCGACGGCTGCAACCCGTTCCAGATTTACCTGCGCATCTTTATGCCGATGTGCAAGCCGGCCTTCGCAACGCTGGCGGTGTTTACGTTTATGACGAAGTGGAACGAAATTTTGTCCCCGGCGATCTTCCTCACCTCCGAAGAAAACTTCACCCTGCCGATCGGCATTTTGTCCATGTCGGGCCAATGGTCGGGAAACGAGCAATATATGGTCGCCGCCGCACTGATGAGCCTGATCCCGATCCTGCTCGTGTTTTTGTTCGCGGAGAAATATTTTGTGCAGGGCAGCAACTCCGCCGGCATTAAGTAGGGCCGGTGGAGTTGTGCCGGGGCAGTAATTCTGCCGGGATAAAGTAGGCCGGTAGAGTTGTGCCAGGGTAGCAATTCTGCCGGGACAGCAGCTCCGCCGGTATCAAGTAACGTGAGCACGACTCAAGTAAAAATATAACGAAAAAAAATGTCCCTATTTTGGCGGCATCCCCCTAGTTTGAGTTTAATAGAGGAAATTTTTACCGCTATTTTCTTGAATCGCAGGGAAATGGCCGTTTCCGCACCGTTTGTTGGAATATAAGGACATAAAGTGTCGCTAAGGGTGGTGAACATGCTGAGATTTGGAGAATAGGACCATAAAATTCCGCTATTTTATCGGGGCTCATTCGTTGAACCGCAGTGCGGTTGGCTAACGGACTCAAACGACCTTATTGGCCCGAAAAAACGGGGTTTCAACTTCTAACGGACAGGAGCGCTCTTATTTGCCCAAAAATGGCGGAAATCGCACGTTTGAATGGCAAATAAGGTCTCTTGTGTCCGTTACATTCTGAAAACTCGTGATTTCGGCGAAATAGCGGCGCTGGTGTCCGTTAGAGTGCCGCTGGCCTCAACGGCCGGTCGAGTTGAGAAACGAGCCGCACCGTGAGCAGTAATGTGGTCTGTAGAACTTTATCATGAACTATACCATGAACTATACCATAAGCCGCACCATGAACCGCACTGTGTACCGACCGTGAACCGCATCGTAACCATTATATTTTGACCGGGGAGGGAACAGGATGGCCTGCCGGGTGGCCCTGATCGGGGCGGGCATCATATCGGGACATCATTTGGAGGCGATCGCGCGGATGGGTCCCGAGCGGTTAACCGCCGTGGCCGTGGCGGACACGGATGAGGCGAAAGGCCGGGCGGCCGTGGAAAAATACGGCCTTGCCTTCTACCCCGACTATCGGGATATGGTTCGCGAGCAGCGGCCGGATATCGTCATTATTGCGCTGCCTCACTATCTGCACGAGGAGTGCGCTGTTTTCTGCGCGGCGCATGGCTGCCATCTGCTGTTGGAGAAACCGATGGCGCTGAACGTGGCCCAGTGCGACGCGATTCTAACCGCCGCAAGTGAGGCCGGGATCAAGCTGATGGTCGGCCACACTCAGCATTACTTGCCGGCTAACTTACGGGCCAAAGCGCTCATTCGCAGCGGGCAGCTCGGAAAGCTGGTGGCGATCCACGACACGAGGCATTTGCCTTACTACAGCGACAACCGGCCCCGCTGGTTTTTCGAGAAGATCAAGGCCGGCGGGGGAATCATGATGAACCTTGGCGCTCATTCGATCGACAAAATCCAGTGGCTCACCGACAGCCGTATCCGCAAAGTCAAAGCGAGTCTTAGTTATGAAGGCGGGATCGGCGACGTGGAAGGAAGCGGCGTGGTTTTTGCGGAGACGGCGAGCGGCCTGGGGGCGGTCATCGTCCAGTCGGGATACGAAGGCGTGGCAAAGGACGAAACCGAGTTGATCTTCACCGGCGGAATGGCGAAGTTAATTTCCGCCAGAGGGCTGTGGATCAGCCGGAACGGACGGTATGAGCCGGTTACGGGCGGCGAGCGGGGCGATTCCGCAGACCCGTTTTGCCTGCAACTCCAGGATCTGCTGGGGGCCATCAAGGGCGGTGCGGAGCCGGACAGCTCCGGCGCTTACGCGCGTTCCGTCATCGCTGCGCTCGAAGCGGTGTACCGCTCGCATGAGACGGGGGTGGAACAAATTGTGCGAAGTACGTAAGCCGCATGAAAATTGCCAACGCTATTTAATCGCTGCGCCGCAGGGTACGCCGAGTGCACCGGACACACCGGAAACGCCAGCCGCACCGGACACGTTGGATGTGCTGGATGCCCCGATCCCCCAAACTTCCTTTGCCCCCGGCATCAATGGCATGAAATTCAGCCTTTGCTCGACAGGGCTGAAATCGCTACCGCTGGAGGAGGTGCTGGCTGCGTGCGAGCGGCTGGGGCTGCATGGCGCCGAGCTGTGGATCGGCCATCTCGAAGACTTCACCCACCGGGGCGGCACTCCCGCCGAACTCCGCCGGCTCCTCGCCAGGCACCGGTTGGCCGTTCCGGCGATCAGCGAGTACACGTACTTTTCCCGGAGCGACAGCGAATCCGAGCGGGATGTAACCCGCATCAGCCAAGCGGCGCGGTGGGCCGCGGCGGCCGGCTGCCCGCGCATCCGCACGTTTGCGGGGCACCTGGCCTCGCGGGAGGCGAGCGGCGAGCAGTGGAGCCGGGCTGTCAGCGGCTTGGATAAAGCGCTAAACGCTTGCCACGAGCAGGGAGTCAAGCTGGCGGTCGAAATCCACAACCGGACGTTTGCCGATACGACGGACAGCCTCGTCGCGCTAATCGGGCAGGTGGGGCAACCGGGGGAGCTGGAGCTTATTTACGACGGCTTTAACCTGTTTGTCGACCGGCTCGATCCTTTGCCGGTGCTGAAGCGGTTTTACGGCTTCATTACGCATGTTCACTTTAAGGACTACCGCTGGAACCATGACAACTGGGAGTTAAGCAAGCCGGTTCCCGTGCTGCAGGGTGATGCGGATCACCGCTCCATTTTGGAGGAGTTGCGGGCCCAAGGCTACGACGGCTTTATTTCTTTTGAATATTTCGGCGAGGATGTTCTGGAGCTTACGCGGCAATCGTATGCCGAGGTGAGGGAGTGCCTGTCCCGCACGACAACCTGAACCGAAAAAGACCTTACAAGCGAAAAACGGAGGTGACGGCCGTCATGAACATGAAGGTGGCGGTGATTGGACCGCACGATCTGGTGGAACCGGTGCTTCAGGCGGGTGAAGTTTTTCATGAGTTGTCCATGTTTCCCGCGCCTTATCAGCACGAGCAGGATACGCTGAACGTCATCACCGGCATGCGGGAACGGGCGGATATTTTGCTGTTCACCGGTCCGATCCCATACCAGCTGGCGCTGGATAGCGATCCCGGGCTGCCGATGGTGCATGTGCATTATTCCGGAACCGCGCTGTATAAGGTGCTATTTGATTTTTTTCGAGGGCGGCCGACGGCCTTTGACGAGGAGGTCCGCATCAGCGTCGACGTGCTCCAAATTCAAGAACTGGCCGAACAGCTTGACGAACTGGGCCTGACACGCCGGCAAATTTACGTGAAATCCTACGCTTCCGGAACCCGTCATGACGACCTGGTCGCTTTTCATTACGATTTATGGAAAAAAGGCTGCGTAACCGCCACCGTCACCTGTGTGACTTCGGTTTACCAGCAGCTGTCCGAACTGGGCGTTCCGGCTTTCCGCGTCATTCCCACCCGATCGTCGATCCGCGACTGCCTCAGCCGGGCGCTGCTCGAAGGAAAAAGCCTGCGGCTTAGCCGCACGCAAATCGCCATCGGGATATTAAGCATCGACCATTATGAGCGGGTGCTTAAAGAAGCGGTCTCCGAATACGATATCCAGCGCAAAAAAATCGTACTTCAACAAATTTTGGTCGATTTCGGCGAGGCGACGCAGTCGCTGATCAAATGGAACGATTCGGGAGAAGTGTCCTTTATTACGACGCACGGCATCATCGAGCAGGTGACCCGGAAATTTCAGGAGGCCCCGCTGCTGTTGGAGGTGATGGAACGGCTGCAATGGAACGCCAGCATCGGCATCGGACTTGGCCGGACGGCCAACGAAGCGGAAGGAAAGGCCCGGGAAGCGCTGCTGAAAGCCAAGGCGGGGGGCGGGGGCAACTGCTTTCTGATTATGCAGGACGGTCTTGTTTACGGGCCGCTGGGATCGGAACTGACTTTAAAATATTCGGCGCGCAGCGAGGACCCGGAGCTGATCTCTTTGGCGAAAAAAGCAGGGCTTAGCGTCGGCACAATCAATAAGCTGATTTCGCTCTGCCGCCGGCTTGGCACCTCGACCCTGACCGCCGCACAGCTGGCGGAGGGCTTCGGCATTACGCTGCGCAGCGCTCGCCGCATTATGGCCGCGCTCGAAAAATACGGCATCGCCTCGATTGTAGGCGAGGAACAGCCGGTGGGGCGCGGCCGTCCAAGGCAGATCTACACGCTCAACCTGGACAATATCCGCTCAGGGTAAATCCCAAATTACCGGTGCAAATGTTAAAAATTTGCCGGAATAAGGATACGGTCCGCCATTTCTGAATACACATCTTCATGAACCTAATGATCAGAGGAGATGAAGATGATTAACCACCTTATTTTGCCGGCCGGTCCACCGCGGATTTCTCAGAAGGATGCGGTTCGGATCCGCCAGGATTATGAGCGGTTCAGCGAAACGGGGCTGCCGGAGCGGGTCGAACTCTATTTGCTCGAACAGTACGGACTGGATGTATCTTCGGTTTACGGGCCGCGCCCGATTAAAAATCCTTTCGGCAAAGCCTCGGGCCAACTATCGCTCAGCGCGCACCAGGTCCAGTCCGATGCGGAAGCAGGTCTCGGCTTTGTCGTGCTCAAAACGGTCATCGCGGAGGACGAGCAGGGCGACCGCTCGATGAAGGAATGGGCCGTCAAGGAGACGCGGATGGAAGTGGGCCGGATCGTGGGCAAAGAAACGGGAGAACCGGGGTGGAACGTGACCTGGCACGGCCGGGGCTGGCACGGCAGTTTTAATGAATATTTGAGCTTCGTCCGTGAGGCGATCCAACTCGGGCGGGAGCGGGGAACCGTGGTCGTGCCGTCCTGCAAATACCATCTGCCTGCCATAGGCGAGGATTTTCGGCTGGATGAATACCGCTATACAACGCGGCGCTTGGCGCAAGTCTGGGAGGAGTCCGGCGAAGCCGGTCCGCTCCAGCTGGAAAAAGATTTCAGCCCGACCCTGGCCGGCTCGGACCGGGCCGCCGAGCGTCCGGCGATTATTCGCTGGCTCAGAGAGGTGCCTAAGGCGATCCGGTTGGCGCTGCCGGACGGGGACATCCGGCTGGGCATCAAGCTGATGAACACGCTGTTTGATGATGAGTTCCAATTGCGGACTATAAGGACGCTGGTGGAAGAAGGGGACAAGGGGGCGGATTATATCGTGTATGCGAACCGGCTGTATGACTCCGGGCGGCAGGCTGCCGGCGGTGGTAATGCCGGGGCGGCTTATGGCGGGCCGGATCTTAGCGTGCGCAATCTGCGGATACTGTCCTGGCTGCGCAGGCTGGAGTTGGAAGGCGAGCTGCCATCCCCTGTGCCTGTCCTGTCGGGAACGGGCAACGTGCACTCCGGCAAAATGGCGCTGGAGTATGCGCTGCGCGGCGTTTCGAGTCTGCAGATGCATACGTTGTTTCAGTTGCCGGGCGACGCCTACAGCATGAAGCGGGGCTCCAGAACGCAGCGTGCGTTGCATGAATTATTTTTCCATCCCGATGTAGGGTTGGTTGCTTGGATGCTTCATTTGCGCGAAACGGGCGAAATCGCCGGCCGCGGCGGGACAGCTTCATTCCGCGAGGTGACGAACTGGTATCGGGACCGGGGACGCGCTTTTTTTCTGGAGTAGAAAAAGAAAAGGAAGGTTGTATGAATGAATAACACGGATGCCGTGAAAAAAGCATGTGCTTGGGGGTTGATCCCCGCCGTGCCCGTGCCCCGCTATTATACGGGACAAATCCATGCGAAAGCGCAGGAAGCCTACGCACAGTATCTTTCGGAACAGCCGATTGCCGGCGCCGCCGTTTGGGCGCACACGGGCAGAGGGCTGCATTTGGATCGGCATGAGCGCAAGCAGGTGCTGGAGGTTTGGAAATCCGCGCTAGGGGGACAAAAACTGTTGATCGCCGGGGTGGGAGCGATTCCCGACAACCGGCTGCTGGGGAGCATGAAAATCCGCCAGTGGGAAAGGGACAGCCTGGGGATGGCGGCCGATGCGATTCATTGGGGGGCCGACGCCCTGCTCGTGTTTCCGCCGGCGATTTTCAAGGAGTTGCCGCCCGGGGAGCGGGATGAGGCGATCGTGAGTTATCACTGCAAGCTGTCCCGGTTCGGCTGCCCTTTGGTGCTTTTTTATTTGTACGACGAGGCCGGAGGCGTGTCGTATTCCGCAGAAGTGCTGCGGGAATTGCTCGCGCTGCCGCGGACACTTGGCATCAAAGTGGCCACGCTCGACAGCGTCATGACGCTGCAGGACGTATCCACGCTGATTTCGGCCGAGTTCCCGGAGAAGCTGCTCATCACCGGGGAGGACCGGATGTTCGGTTACTCGCTGATGCGCGGGGCCCGCAGCGCCCTGGTCGGATTGGGGGCCGCGTTCCCGGCCATTCAGCGCGATCTGATGCAGGCGTTCGCGGAGGGTAATTTCGAAGTCTTTCTGGCGCTTTCCTCACGCGTTGACGCTTATGCCGAGCACACGTTTATCCAGCCGATGGACAAATACATTTTGCGGATGCTGTGGTGCCTGGTATTATCCGGTGTCATCCCGGAGGAAGCCGCGCATGATATCACCGGTTATGAAATGACCAGTGAGGAAATCGAAGCGCTCCGGCAGGTTATTGCGGATCAGGCGTTGTACTAGATGTCGCCCCGGACCACGCGGCGGTCGCGTTTCGCCGCTCATCGTAGGCGGAGGCCCAGTAGTAGCCGGTGGCCACGATCCGCTGCGGCCAGAAACCGGCTTCACCGGACGGGAAGGTCAACGCTTCGGAGCTTCCGGCGGCGAAACCTTCCGCATCGGTCCGCATTTCGATGTATCGGCCTCCGCTTTGCGTAAACCGGCCGTATACGGCGGCGGTCACGCTATCGCCGGTATCCAGGTCGACGATGTGCAGCGATACCTCAGCGCGCGTCCCGTTAAAGACCACATCCATATCGCCGATGATCATCGGCCGCAGATACGTGGATGCCGTCGCACTTGAGGTTTCGGAGCTGGCGGGGCCGACATTTCCGCTGATATCCATGGCCGCAACTTTGTAGTAATAGGTCGTATCCGGCAGCAGGCCCGAATCCATGTAGGTCAAATTCCGCGAGCTTCCGGCGAGACTGTGTTCATCCGTGGTAAAATCCGGCTCTGTGCTGCGGTAAATCAAATAATGCTCAATGTCGGAGTCGTCCGCGGCCCGGCCGAAGCTTAGGCTGATGCTTTGATAATCGAACGCCGCCGCCGCCGGATCTCCGCTTAAAGCGGATGGGGGCGAGGTATCCTCCGGCGTAACGCGCCACAAATGACCGTCCGGTCCCCAGACGGAAGGCAGCCAGCGGATGGAATCGTAGTGGTGCATGGCGATGCCCGCAAACGCGGGATTGCCGTTGAACGCCGCGTACACTTTATCGAGCTCCGCTTCCATGTAAGTCCGGCCCTCTTCGCGGAAGGTGATCGTTTCAGGATCGCCGCTGTTTGCGATATCAAGCGTTTCCACGCCGACCACGACGGAATTCGGCTTGCCGATCGCATTGGCGTAAGCCAGTTCGCCTTGCGCCTGGGCGATGATGCCGGCGCTGCCGTCCGCGGTATCGCGGTAATCCATGATTGAAATATAGTCGCTGATGTCCTGAACATGCTCGGACAGCCATTTCGTTTCGCCGTTCCACGTAATATCGCTGGAGCTTGCGCCGCTGTCGAACCAGCGCGGGATGGCCGGCCCGAAGGGCAAATCGATGCCGGCGGTGTCCCGGCGGCCGATCATTTTTTGCAGGACGTCCAGGTATTGCCGCTGAACGGAGGGCTTTTCGGCTCCGAATTCGGGCAGGATATAAGGTTCAATGTCCACGTTGACGCCGTCAAAGCGTTCGTCCGGCGCGGAGGAGATGTTGTAGTTGATAACCTTTTCCATCTCACGGATCGCATGCTCGTGATATGGTGTAAGCGCTCCCAAATATGGGGGAGTGGTACCGCCGGCGATGCAGGCATGAACCTGGTACCCGTTGTCGTGCGCCCACCGCACGAAATCGCGGACTTTTTCCGGATATTCCTCAAGGATGTCTACCTCGCCATAGGGGAACACGCCGATATAAAAAGTGGTGATCGGGTCCGAGTCGAAGGTGGAGGTGTCGTCGGCAAACGCTTTTAGCGCGGTTTGCGAACCCGGATTAAGGAACAGGTTGTAGGCCGCTTTTTCCCAAATCCACATGGCCCGATCCTGTTTTTCCAGCGTAACATCCTCGTGCGTTCCGCTTCCGGTGGAAGCATAGACGGTTAGGCTGCGGCCGATATTCCCCCGCGAATCAACGGCCCTGGCCTCGATGCTGGACGTTTTGTTGCCGAGTCCTTTTGTGCTCCAGTTGTATTTGTAAACTTCTCCGGATTTCCCGGCCCGTTTCCACGCTCCTCCGTTAATTCTTACCTCCACTCTCGTCAACGGGTTCGGGGAGGCAACGGAGACTTGAACCGTCGTGCTAGAGCCTTTGACCTGCCCTCCGTCGTGCGGGCTGATGATGGTCACGACCGGCTTTACCGCATCCGGATTGTTTACGGTGATGACGACAGGGGAGCTGGTTACGCCATAACGGGTGGTGCTTTGCGTTCCTTTGGCGGCCAGGGTGATCTCTCCATCGTACCGGCTCGTATCCAGTTCGGCAGACCATGTACCGGATTCGGCGCCGCTTTCCCCTTCCATGCGGGTATCCAGCTGCTCGGTCCCGCCTACGATCAGTTTGATGGCGTAAGCTTCGGTGTAACGGCCGGATACGCTGATCGTCCCGACGTGCACCTCCTCGCCGTCTGCAGGCGTGTCGATGGTCAAGGAGGACTCGGCCGATGCGGCGGGAAGCGAAGCTAGGGGCCACAGGGGAAGCAATGCCGCGGTCAGTAGCGCGATGCACAGCCTAAGCAACCAACAGGAAACGCCGCCTTTCCGCTTTAAACGATGAGCTAACATCTTCATCTTCCTCACTTTCACGCGGATGAGCACCCGCCGATTTTTTCTCATTGTAGCGGCAATATTTGGAAAGGGAAATATCCGTATATCGTCCTTTAAAGCGAGCTTGTCTTGGGGCTTGGCGGGGGATGCGGGAATGCGAACCGTCGTCGGTCAGCTCGGTCTGATACACTTTAACGCTTTAGCTGATTGGAAAAATCCAATAGATTAGCCTTAGAAACTGCTGAATCGGCTGTCTGATTGGAAATATCCAATAGATTTGCTCGGTCAGGCTCTTTTTTTCGAGGTTGGGGTAAATCTATTGGAAAAATCCAATCAACCCTGCTATTTGGAGGCAGGCTCCAAATTCTATTGGATATTTCCAACGTGAATTGAGCAGTGATTCGTTTTATGGCAGAGAATGCCTATAAAGCATGCTATACTGGGATTATCCGGGGAATAAAGGAGCTATATATGATGCTTAAAGAGACACTTCAACACTTTCTGCAACAACATTATCCAGGTGCCTATCAAGTAAATACGGGACAAGTTGATTTTTTGGCGGCCGAGCGGGAGCTTGGGTTTACACTTCATCCGGAACTGAAAGAATATTACGGGAGTTTTTATTTTGAGGAGCTGGAAGGGGTTATCGATGCGTCCCAGGTGCCGCCTACGGATCAATGGGGAAACTGGTTTGAATTCAATAAAGAATCTAAGCTCCATGTCGCGCTTCAAGGTTTGGACCCAAGCCAGACAATGAATGAGCAGCTCATGTATAACTACACCGCATGGACCGGCGAAAATGACTTTGGACAGCGGATCTGGATCGGTTCCATCTATGCGAATATCGGCGAAATCTTGCTGGTTTTCAACAATCAAACGGGGGCGGTTGAATGGATTGATACCGAATACGGAAATTTTGGCGATTTGGAGCAGGATCCCAATGGCGTGCTGACCCCTTCCATCACCGA
This sequence comes from Paenibacillus macerans, assembly GCF_023715465.1. Classification (GTDB taxonomy): domain Bacteria; phylum Bacillota; class Bacilli; order Paenibacillales; family Paenibacillaceae; genus Fontibacillus; species Fontibacillus macerans_A. The sequence continues at coordinate 13,317 of NZ_JAMBOE010000003.1, read as the reverse complement.
ATTGATGCAGGCGTTAGAAGCCATAAAGCTGTAGATCTGGATACCGGCGAAACTAGATGCTGAGAACCGTTTGATCCTTTACGGAATTGTATTTCCCGGGGGCAGGTATCCATGTTAAGATATATGAAAATTCTGGAAGGTAAAAAGAAGGAGGAACATCCCATGGACGTAAATCAAGTCTATCTGGAAAGTGTGGAGAAGCTATTTCTGTACTATAAAACGCTGGGAGAAAAAGCGATGGATCAATTGGAACCTGACCAATGGTTTGTCGCTTTTAACGAGGATTCCAACAGTATTGCCACGATCGTTAAGCACTTGTGGGGAAACATGCTTTCGCGCTGGACCGATTTTCTTACGTCCGACGGGGAAAAGCCTTGGCGCAACCGCGATGCCGAGTTTGAAAATGACATCCTAAGCCAAGAGGAGCTGCTGCAAAAATGGAATGAAGGCTGGGATTGCTTGCTCAGCGCGATTCATTCCGTCCGTCCGGATCAATTGACGCAAATTGTTTATATCCGCAATGAAGGGCATACCGTCATGGAGGCGATCAACAGGCAACTGGCGCATTACCCTTACCATGTCGGGCAGATCATTTATGCTGCCAAGATTCTGAAGAAAACGGACTGGGACAGCCTGTCCATCCCAAGAAACCGTTCTAAAACATACACTGAGACAAAATTTTCCCAAGACAAGGCCGTCAAAAACTTTACCGACGATGAACTGAAACGCTTGAAGTAAGGGAGGAAGACTACACTCATGAGCACCGATGTCAATCAACTTCGCCAAATCGCGCAAACCATTGTCACAATCCCCCCGCACTACCGGCTGGAGATGGAGGACAGCATTCCCCAGGAGGATGAGCGGGAGCGCTGTTTTATTTGGGAAGATCCTGACGCAGAGGAGCATCAAATCGAAGTCTCTCTGGACATCGCCACAGGAGTTCTTACTCGGCTAAGCATTAACGGGCCTGAAGCGGATAACTTGACGGAAGCCGAAGGCCTTATGGCGGATGAAGACAAGCTTAAGCTGGCGAAAAAGGCTGCGGATGCCTTTGTAGCCGAGTATCATCCCGATCCTGGCAAACTGGCCATCTGCGAAACTATGAAAAGACGAATTCCGTATACGTTCGCTTATCGCCAGGAAGCCGGGGGTTTGCCGCTCCCGGACACGGGGTGTGAACTGACGGTGGATCATCGCTTCAACGTCACCCGTTATCGGCTGGAAAGCCGGTTGCACAACGCGATTCCTATACCGGATTGGCCCGAGGCGATTACGTCTGAAGCGCAAATTTTAGAGGACCTCAAACAACGTCTGCGGATGAAGCCCACCATTTTGAACCTGCATCCTTCCATCTATGAAATGAAGGGCGCCGAACCGGAAGACCGGCTTGTTTATGAGCCGGAGCCGGACCATGCCCTGATCGACGCGACCACCGGCCGCGACCTGTTTGGACCTGATCATTATGTTCTGCCGCCGAGCCGCCCGCTATCTTCGAGTGAGAACATAACGCAAGCGCCGCCTCTTTCGGAAGAGTCCTGGGAGCAGCGGCTAGGCATCGACATGAACCGTTATGTCCTGGAAAAATGTTCGGACGATGGGGAAAGAGTAAAGCGGATTTATCAGCTTAAGACGCAAGCGGAAGAGGAGAATGAACGGGATCCCCTGTCGGCGGAAGGTTATATGGAGCGAAAATGGGGAGACAAGCTGCGCTTTTTCCGCAAAACTTCGATTATGGTACAGGTGGAAAAATCGACGGGACGGCTGGTTGGTTACCACCATACGGGCTGTGGCGAGGAAAGATATCCCGCGTTCAGCCGAGCCGAATGTTGGGAAGTGGCGGAACGGTTTTTGCGGATGGTTTTCCCGGACTATACGAAGTATCTCCAACTGCAAATTGATGCCGAGGATGAGGGGGAAGAGGAGCGCACCAGGGAATTTTTTTACCTGCCGGTTTATATCCATGGTATTCCCGTCCATCTCGAACGGGTAACGATCAGCGTGTGCACTGCTACCGGAACCATTTGCCTGTATATGGGGACCTCTTATGAAATGATCGAGGCTCTCGCTTCAAGGCAATTCCACCCGGCGATTACGCCCGAACAAGCCTTCGATTTATATACTATGCAGTTGAAGCTTCGTTTGAAGTGGTTTTTGGATCGTGATCATGAGCCGCCGGAATACCGGCTTGTGTATCAATCCGATCCTGCGGTGACGAACAGCCTGGGGGAAAAGCGGTGCCTCGCTTTTATCGACGCGGTGACCGGGGAGTTTATTTTGCGGAAGGAATAAGCAGGAAGTTCCGCTCAACTTAGAAATCGGCGCTTGACAGCCTGGTTTTTGCAGGTTTTCTCGGCGTAATAATTAGGCCTTAATCCGTCTTAGAGGAGCGGTTTGTGTATGAAACGGTTATGGATCGTCTTGGTGTTCGTATTGGTCGTCGGATGCCAGAGCTCGGCGGAAGCAATCCCATTACGCCCCATTTCCTTATCGGAGGTTTATCCCGGCGATATTTTGCAAGTCGATAAAGTGATTTTGGTGGATGGCTCCACGGGAGCAAGAAGGGCGATCGAAGACCGGCAGCAAATTACGGAATGGATTAGCCGCATGAAAGATATCGAGCTGATGCCCGATGAGAACCAGGAAGACAGGACGGGTTTTATGTTTGGCATAAGTTTATATGAGGGAGAGGAAAAAAAGCTAGGGTTTATTCCAAATCTCATCCAAGGCGTCTACTATAAACCTAACCCCGAATTTGAGGGAAACATCAAAGCGCTTTTTGAGAAGCATTTTAAAGCATACGAGCCTAGTGATTGAAACCGGAGATACAACCGTATTCCTGCAGAATGACTTAAATAAGGAGCGATAATGGATGAGGTATTTCAAAAAAATGGAAGCGGACAATCTGTATTTGTCCCCGGTAAATCCGGAGGATATCGAAACATACACAAAGTGGATCAATAACTTATCTTTGTCTGTGAAAATAGGTTCTCCCGCCGAAGTGTTCAGTTTGCCGCGAGAAAAAAGCGTGCTCGAAAATATGGCCCGGGAAGGGCAAAATTTTGCGATCGTGTTGAAAAATAATGATGAACTGATCGGGAATTGCTCATTGTTTGACATCGATCAGATTCGAAGAGTCGCGGAACTTGGTATTTTTATCGGCGAAGATCGGCAGAGAGGTATGGGCTATGGGGTGGAAGCCATCAAGCTGCTGTGCGAATACGGCTTTAAAATACTAAACTTAAACAACATCATGCTTCGGGTTTTCGAGTTTAACGAGCCGGCCGTCAAGTGTTACGAAAAAGCCGGGTTCCGCCTCTTTGGAAGAAGAAGCGAGAGTTATCTCGTTAATGGAAAAGCTTACGACGAATTGTATATGGAAATTTTGCGAGATGGGATGACCTCCCGTTATTTGGACGCCGTGCTGCCTTAAAAGGGGAAAATGATATTTCTATCGCCAATATATTTTTGCGAGGTGGAACATGCCCAATTTGCCGTCGGAAGCTTTAATCCAACAAATCGTGTCATCCGAAAACGATTATATGTATGATCGGATGCTGGCCATTCAAAGCCGGCCGGGCAATCCCGAGGGAATTGAGCTCCGCCGGTTCGGCAACGCCTTGTGCATTTACAGCCGGACCATGCCCTGGCCTTCTTTTAATACTGTAAAAGGACTAACCGCCGGGGACGTGGATTTCATCGACCCGATCATCGAGTTTTACCAATCGAGAGGACGAATCCCCCAATTTGAACTCGTCCCGTCGCTGGCGGATCAGAATATACTTGCCCGTTTGGCCGAACGCGGATTTTATCAATCGGGATTTCACACCTCTTTATACCTCTCAGAGCCCCAAATTCCCCAAATCGACGAGCAGGATGAGATCACCGTTAAGAAACTTCAGGAAGACGAGTTTATGACCTATGCCATGATTCATTGCCGGGGAACCGGGCTATCGGACGATGGCATACCTTATGTCGCCGAAAATAACAAGGTGCTTTATGGCAGGCCTGGCTGGACATTTTATTTGGCCTATGTGAAGGAGGAGCCTGCCGCCGCCGGCGTGATGTATATCAAGGACGGCATAGCTTCGTTTACGTTTGCGGCCACTTTGCCGCAATTCCGGAATCGTGGCTTGCAGCAAAGGCTGTTGCATCGGCGGATCGCGGAGGCATCCCGCCAGGGGTGCAAGCTGGGCGTCGGCCAGTGCGCTTTTTTATCGCAAAGCCACAGAAACATGGAGCGGGCCGGCATGAAAATCGGCTACGTCAGAACAAGCTGGACTAGACGGTAAAACGGAAAGCAGAGGGAAGGAAGTGTATATTGATTTAACGCATGAAAAAACAGGAAACCCTCCGCTTAACGCTTCCGGGTTTCCCGTTTTTTCGTTCGGTTATGCGCCGTTTAATTCACTTTCGTAAACAACCATTTCTGCGCATCCGTACCGTTGTCGGTGTACTGCTGAACCGCCGCCCCGTCCGCCGTTGAGGAGCTGGACACGTCCATGACCAAGCCGCTGACTTTGGAGACCAGCTTATAGTAACCTCCGCCTACATCGACGATCTTCCACCGCTGGGCATCGGTTCCGTTATCGTTCCACTGCTGCAGTTGCACGCCGCTGGCCTTACTTGAACTCGGCACATCCAGTACCTTGCCGCTATGCATCGCCGTCAGCTTATAATAGCCGTTGCCCATATGCTCTACCTTGAAGCGCTGGTTGGTTGCGGTGTAATTGGTCCACTGCTGCATTTTGGCCCCATCCGACATGGAAACCTCCGTCACATCCAGCACTTTGCCGCTGGCTTTAGAGGTTAAAGTATAAACGGCGCCGCTTTCAATGTTGGTTGAATTGCCCGAGGCTTGATATACCCGAACATAGTCAACCAGCATTTGCGACGGGAAAGGCGTCGAACCGTCCGGACTTCCGGGCCAATTGCCGCCGACCGCAAGATTCAGCAGGATGAAAAACTGCTTTTGGAATTCCTCGGTGTTCCCGGTCCCGTTTTCGATATAAAATTCATTGAATTGATTGCCGTCCACGAACCAGCGAATGTATTTGGAGTCCCACTCGATGCTGTACGTATGATATTGGGAAAAGTCCAGGTTCCCGGATGTCCGTCCATAATCCGCGTGCCCGCCCGCATCCCAATGTACGGTGCCGTTCACGAACGGATTGTGGTTAACCCGTTCCATAATATCGATTTCCCCGCAATAAGGCCAGCCGACCGAGGAAATATTTGAGCCGAGCATCCAAAATGCCGGCCACAGCCCTTGTCCGGAGGGAAGCTTGATTCTGGCTTCCACTTTTCCGTAAGTAAAGTTTTTCAGCCCCTGGGTTTTGATCCGGGCCGAAGTGTAATTCATGCCGCCGTAAGATTCCTTCTGCGCCGTGATGACCAGATTGCCGCCCGTCACCTGCAGGTTCTGCGGCCGGTTGGTGTAATACTGCAGCTCGTTGTTCCCCCAGCCTCCGCTGCCGGTGCCGATTTCGGCGGTCCAGTTGGCCGTATTCAGCGAAGAGCCGTTAAATTCGTCGCTCCAAACGAGTTTCCAATCGGTTGCGGCGGAAGCGCTGGGATTTGCGGCAGGGAAAAAAGACAGGATGAGAGTAAACAGCAGAAACAGGTAGAGAGGTTTGCCAAGCTTTAACATCAATTTCACTCCTTTTTAAAGTTTGTTCAAAAAACATCACCAAATGACAGCGCTATCATAAAATTACATTTCCATTATAAGGTGTGAAATGATATTTTTACAACTAGAATTTTCATATTTTCCAAAATAGGTTTATAGGATTCAGAACATGGATGTATAATCATGGGAATAAGGTAGGAGGAGGAGCTATGAAATTCATCGTTTTGTTCGGGCCGCAGGCAGTGGGCAAGATGACCGTTGGACAGGAGTTGGCGAAAATCACGGGACTAAAATTGTTCCATAACCACATGACCATAGAATTGGTTTCCCAATTCTTTGACTACGGCATGCCGGCCGGGAAAAGATTGGTTAGCTTGTTCCGCCGGGAAATATTTGAAGAAGTAGCGAAAAGCGAGCTTCCGGGGTTGATTTTCACTTATGTGTGGGGGTTTAATCTGCAGGAGGATTGGGATTACGTCCGGCAAATCAGCGATTTGTTCGAATCCAGGGGCGCCGAGGTGTATTGGGTTGAGCTTGAAGCGGATTTGGCCGCAAGGCTGGAACGAAACAAGGATCCACACCGGCTGCAGCATAAACCTACGAAAAGAAACATTGAACGTTCCGAGCAAGATTTGTTGAAAACCATGGAAAAATACAGACTGAACTCTTACGAGGGCGAGATCCAGAAAGAAAACTTTATGAAAATCAACAATACATTCCTTAGTCCGGAAGAAACCGCAAAGGCCATTCGGGAAAGGTTTCGGTTATAATGGAACAATAGCCCGTGGCGGTGAAAAGGAGGAGAACCGGTCGTGAAAGCAGATATCGTGAAAGTCCCTTCATTTTGGAATGCGGAAATGAATCATAAGTATATTCAGGTTACCGAGGAAAAGCGCAAGCTTGCCGTGCTTTTTCCGGGGCTCCATTACTCCTGCGACAAACCGGTGCTGCATTATGCCGGGGCGGCGGCTGTTCAAAACGGGTTTGATCTACTCGCCCTGGAATACGGCTATCAGGCGGCCAGAGTCCCTTTACAGCGCGTAGAACTTCCCAAAGTAATCGAAGACATTGAAAAATCGTTGCGGCCTATTGTAACTTCGTATGAAGAGATCGTTTTTATCGGCAAAAGCCTTGGCACCGTCGTTGCCGGAGAGGTTGCCGGCCGGCTAGGAGTCCCCGTCAGACATCTTTATCTGACGCCGGTTCGGGAAACGATTCCATATATCAACCAATCCGCCGGCGTTGTCGTTTACGGCACGAAGGATGAGCTATTTTGTGAGGAAATGGCCAAGCAAATCGCCGAAACGGACACCAGGAAAGTGATAGCAATTCCGGACGCCGATCATTCGCTGGAAGGCGCGAGCATTCACGAAAGCATGGAAAATCTGCGAACCTTGGCGGATATATTCACCGATTTTCTCGGTAATTAAAACAAATTTACTATCTTGGAGAAACCACATGAACGAAACCGAATATTTTGATGTTTTTACGCCGGACGGGATCAAGATAGGCAAGGAAGCCCGCAGCGTTGTCCATGCCAAGGGATTGTGGCACCAGACGTTTCATTGCTGGATCTGGAAGCAGTCACCGGAAGGACCTTATCTGCTGTTTCAATTGCGCCACAAAAACAAAGACGTGTTTCCTTCGCTGCTGGATATTTCCTGCGCCGGACATTTGCAGGCGGGGGAGGACGTGCCGGACGGCGTGCGCGAGCTGGAAGAGGAGCTTGGGATCGCGGTGGCGATTGACGAATTAACCTACCTGCGGGAGGTGGCCCAGGAGCATATCGTGCCGCCACAAATAATCGACCGGGAATTTAATCACGTGTTTATTTACGAGTGCGGCCGCGATCTGCAGGACTACCGCATCCAAACGGAGGAGATTTCCGGGCTGTTTTGGGTGCGGCTCAGCGATTTCCAGCAACTGCTTTGCGGGAATACGGAGTCTCTTTCCTCGGACGGTATCCTCGTAGACGAAGTGAACGGAGCAACGATCAGCTTGACGAAAACATGGTCCATTGGCGACTTCACGCCAGCAACGCCTGAATATTACGAGCTGCTGTTTACGAAGATGAAGGAGCTTGCAAAGGAAACCTGAAGGGAGATTATCGTGGCATTGATGAGATCCGCGCGCAGCAAAGCATTGATTTTGCTTATCGGTTATTCGTTGCTATTAATCTACTGGATGCTTTTTGGATTCGGCAGAGCAACCCAAAATACGTACATGTATAATCTCAAGCCGCTCTCCACGATCCGCCTTTATCTTCGCTCGTATGATTTTATGTCCGGAATCTGGCTGATCAATTTGGTTGGAAATATCGGCGTCTTCATTCCGTTCGGCATCCTGCTGCCGCTCGTTTTTCGAGGCAGCCTGAGAAAGTCATGGGCCGTTTTTATAACCGGTGTTTTTGTGTTGGAGTCGCTCCAGCTTCTATTAAAAAGAGGGAGCTTCGACGTAGACGATTTTATTCTAAATGCGTTAGGTTTTGGACTGGGCTTGGGAATTTATAAAATCTGCGAATGGATGATTAGCCGTGGACATAAGGACAGAACAAAGCAAAGACCATAAAGCTGTATTATACATTAATAAGGAGAATATCTTATGAGCACCCCTATTTCAATCAAACAAGCCGGTCCGAAGGATTTGGAGAGACTGGCCGTTTTGTTTAATGAATATCGTATCTTTTATGAGCAAACTTCCGATATGGAGGGAGCCACGAGATTTTTGTCGGAACGGCTATCCCGGAACGAATCCGTCGTATTTCTAGCCGTCGATCAGGTCAATCAAACGCCGGTCGGGTTCACGCAGCTGTATCCGTCCTTTTCTTCGATATCGATGAAGCGTTTGTGGGTTCTCAACGATCTTTACGTTCGGGAGGAGTACCGCAAACAGGGGGCGGGGAAGCTGCTGCTGGAAGCGGCTAGAACTTATGCGCTGCAGACGAACGCCAAAGGACTGGAGCTGTCCACGGCCATCGCCAATGAGCGGGCCCAACGGCTCTACGAAAAAAGCGGATATATCAAGGATACGGAATTTTATCACTACTTCTTAACTTTGTAGCCGGAGGTATAAAATGAAGATCGATTTTCCCGTCTCGGACAAGCTTCATTTGCGGCTAACGGCACCCGAGGATATTGAATTTGTTCTTGCGGCCGAGCAAGATGAGCAGAACCGGCAATTCATCACCCTTTGGACGAAAGAGCGTCATCTACAGGCATTGGATCAAAAGGATTGCCTGCACATCATCATCGAGGATGTAAGCCGCCACCCGGTTGGATTTGCGATGCTGTTTGGTATCGAAAGCAGCAATCAAAACATTGAACTGAGAAGGATCGTAATCGTCGATAAAGGCAAAGGATACGGCAAAGAAGCGCTGGAATTGGTTAAAACGTTGGTTTTTACCGGCCTTAGGGTCCATCGGCTGTGGCTTGACGTGAAAGATTTCAATTTACGGGCGCAGCATGTTTACGAATCGGCCGGTTTTCAAATTGAAGGGAAGCTGAGGGAATGCGTCAAGGCCGGCGACCGGTTCGACTCGTTGTTTATCATGGGTATGCTGGATCGGGAATATTTCGGGCGGTCCTAAAAAAATCCGCAGGAGATGAGCGGCGTGGAGCATGGGGAGTTCGAGGAACTGTTTTTGAAAATTACGTATCACCGGATGTGCGACATGTATTGGCCGAAATTAAAAATCGCTATGAGCGGAGTTGACCGGGAAATTTTATGGCACGAACCGTACCCGGCGGGAAATACGCTGGGGGGGATCGTTCTGCATGTGTGCGAGCACATCGCCAGAAGCTGCTTAAGGCTGCAAAATTTAGAGCAGCAATTAAAGCCCGGTTTCGAGAACTATTTTCCGGCCAATGGGCAAACGGACGAAGAGTTGCTTGCTTTATTCGAAGCCCAACTGGATGCTTGGAAGCTGCTTATGATGAAATACTTAAGCCGCGAACAGGCTCTCGATCAAGAGCAGGTTCACCAGCTGTATCATCTGGCCGAACATACCGGTTATCATCTCGGGCAGGTGCTGGACCGGGTTCAAGCCGCGACCGGCAGAAAGTTTTCTTTTACCCAGCAGGGTCTGAACGAAGCCTATTTACGGGAAAAAATCGACGCCAAAGCATGAACCGGCAAGGCCGGGAAATGTGAAACTAAGGAGAACAATCATGTTATCGACGCGGAAAATTATCGTTACCGGCGCAGCTTCCGGCATCGGAAAAGAAATCGCTCTGCAATGCTTACGGGAAGGGGCTTCCGTCATTGCGTGCGATTTAAATGAGGAGCGGCTGAGCGAGTTGGCACAGACTGCCGCTTCCCCGAACTTGTTTACGTATAAGGTGAATGTACGCCATTATGACGAAGTGGCCGCGCTGTTTGCGGCTTTGGATAGAGAGCATGGCGACATTGACGGGTTAGTGAACAATGCGGGAATTTATCTTGGAAAAAGCATACTGGACTATAAGCAAGAGGAGATCGACAGCGTACTAGACGTGAATATCAAAGGCGCTGTGTATTTTTCACAATTTTTTGGAAAAAGAAGGCTTGAGCAGCGTAAGCAGGGGGTTATCGTCAACATGTCCTCCGTCTCCGGCCTGGAAGGAAGCTCTGACGCCGTTTATGGCCTTTCGAAGGCGGCCATTTTGGGACTTACCAAAAGCTGTGCTATGAATTTTGCCCCTTATGTCCGCGTTAACGCGGTCGCGCCTACCATGGTGGACACGGCGATGATGGAGTGTATTCCGGAATGGCGGAAACGGGAGTATGTCAGCCACCAATTGGTAAATCAGCCGCTGACGGCGGAAGACGTGGCCCATACCGTGATCTTTTTGTTGTCCGATAAAGCAAGGCATTATACCGGAGCGACGTTTGATATTAACAGCGGCTGCTATTTAAGATGAACGTGAAGATAGTGGGGGAGATTGGAAAAATGTCTGGAGAGCATCTTCATAAGGAACGGCCGCAAGGCAGAAGCAGGGCTGATCTGCAAGCCGACTGCGAGAATTGCTTTGGCCTGTGCTGCGTGGCGCTGCCTTATGCGGCTTCGGTGGATTTCGCGGCCGATAAAGCGGCGGGTGAGCCTTGCTCCAATCTGCGGGGCGATTTCCGCTGCGGCGTCCATGACAGCCTGCGGCAGCGGGGTTATCGGGGCTGCACGGTTTACGACTGCTTCGGGGCGGGACAGAAAATATCGCAGGTAACCTTCGGCGGCGTCAGTTGGCGGGAAGCCCCGGAGTCCGCAGCGCTGATGTATGAACTGTTCCCGGTGATGTGGCAGCTTCACGAACTGCTCTGGTATTTGGACGAAGCATTGGCCCTGGAGCCGGCCGGTTCGCTTCATGAGCGGCTTCGTTTGGCTTATGACGAAACGGAACGGCTCACCCGTTTGAGCCCGGCCGAGCTCCAACAAGCGGATGCGGCGGTGCAGCGTGCGAAGGTTAACGAGCTGTTGCTGGAGACCAGCGAACGGGTACGGAACGCCGCGCTTCGCGGGCTCAAGAATACGGCGGGCCGCCGCAAAACCTACGGGCGCGGCGCGGACCTGATCGGCGCTAAACTCAAAGGGGCGGATCTGCGGGGGGCAAACCTCAGAGGGGCCTATCTGATCGCCGCCGATCTTAGGGATGCCGACCTTAGCATGGCCGATCTAATCGGGGCCGATTTGCGCGATGCCGATCTGCGTGGCGCGGACCTGTCGAGTTGCCTTTTTTTGACCCAAATGCAGCTGAATGCGGCAAAGGGCGACGGGCGCACCAAGCTGCCGCCGCAATTCGTCCGCCCGGACCATTGGAACGGGGGCGGCACATGAGCGATTACTTGGACCGGATCGAAAGTGTAAAGGCGTATATGTTGCAAAATTTAGGCGAAAAGCTGAGCCTGGAGCAATTGGCTGAGGTATCCCATTTCTCTAAATATCACTTTTCGCGGGTGTTCGCCGCAGCAACGGGGCTGACGCCGATAGCTTATATGAACCGTCTGCGATTAAACCAAGCGCTGGCTTATTTGCTGGAAACCGATAAAACGGTGCTGGAAATTTCCGCGTTGTGCGGGTTTGAATCGGCCTCGAATTTTAACGCCGCATTCAGGAAGCATTTTGCCAAAACACCAAGCGAAGTTCGCCGGGAGCGGCAAAAGGACCGCAATTTTTCTTTATCTTTCCGCAATAACCAGGAAGCCGAACCCGCTGCCTCTCTGTATGATTCAAATAGGAATCGTAATTTTTTGAGGAGGGTTTGGCAAATGAACGTAATAATGAAGGAATTGCCCGATTTTGAAGTGGCTTATGTGAGGCATGTAGGCAGTTATCTGGAGACGTATAAGGCTTGGGCGCAGCTGGGCGAGTGGGCGGGCCAAAACGGGTTGTTTCCCCCGGAGCATTCTTTTATCGGCATATCTCTGGACGATCCGGCTGCCACGGAAGAGTTCGCCTGCCGTTACGATGCTTGCGTAACCGTGCCGGATAAGCTAAACCGGGAGGACGCTCCGCCCGAAGTGCAATTCAGGACGCTGCCGGGGGGACTTTATGCGATGTTTTATTTTTACGATACGCTGGATAAATTCGCGATTTTGTATCAAAGTATTTTTGGCGGGTGGCTGCCAAGCAGTGAATACGATCCGGACGATAGGGATTGTCTGGAGTTCAGCATGAACAATCCCGCAGACGATCCCGAGGGCAAGGCAAAAGTCGAATTGTACGTTCCGGTAAAGAGGAGGACTAGTTTTTGAAGTATAAGCACATCTTGTTTGACGCTGATGAAACGCTGCTCGATTTCTCCAAGGCGGAAGCATTTGCGTTAAGCGAAGCGTTAAAGCATGAAGGGGTAACCTGCACCGACGAAGTGGCTCAGGCGTATAAGACGATTAATAAACAGCTGTGGAGCGAATACGAGCAGGGTAAAATCGGCCAGGACAAGCTTAGAACGGAGCGGTTCGAACGTTTGTTCCGCGAGCTGGACCTTGCCTTTGGCTCCGGGGTTGGCCCGTTTAGCAAACTGTATACGCAGTTTCTGGGGAAAGCTTCTTTTTTAGTGGAAGGCGCCGCTCCGGTCTGCCGGGACTTGATCGATTCGGGCCTCCGCTTGGCGATCATCACGAACGGCATCAAAGAAGTGCAAATGAGCCGGATTCAAGGCTCGGAGCTGGCCGGCTGCTTTGAAGCAATTATTGTGTCCGAGGAAACGGGCTTCCATAAGCCGCAGCGGGGTATTTTTGATTACGCGTTTGACAAACTGCGGCTTACGGACAAAACCCGGGTGTTGATGGTCGGCGATTCGTTAAGCTCGGATATCCGGGGCGGAGCGGATTACGGGATCGATACCTGCTGGTTTAATCCGCTGCTGCAGCCGAATGCTTCCGGCGTCCGGCCAACCTATGAGATACAGCGCCTGGAGCAAATTCGCGGGCTTGTTGTGGGGGCGTAAGGCAACTACTTAAATAAATCAAACGGCTGGTCTATCCACTTGTTGTGGGCAGGCCGTTTGTTTTTTAGAGAGTTGCTCCTCTTGGTGGAATCAAATGCAAAAGTGCATCTTATTTTCGAAATATTCGCTTATTTTAACCTATGAGATGCAAAAGCCCCACGGCCCCCTAATTGAATTGGAGTCCTGCCCTGCAATATATTATTGTATTTCTAAGGGAGGACGAACAGTATGCGACGATCAAGCAAGCTATACGAGGAAGTGCGTATCGAAGTG
>NZ_JAMBOE010000039.1 GCF_023715465.1 Paenibacillus macerans | reverse complement strand
ACGCACCACTTCGATACGCACTTTCTCGTATAGCTTGCTTGATCGTCGCATACTGATCGTCCTCCCTTAGAAATACAATAATATATTGTAGGACAGGACTCCAATGCAATTAGGGGGCCGTGGGGCTAGAACAAGAAAAAAGCGTTGTTTATAACCTTTTTAGCTAAATAAATGAATTTTTATAGTGGAATAACATTGAATAATATATAAACATGAACTAAACGCTTGTGAAGGTGATTAGGGCACAAGGCGACGATATTCTAGAGAGTGGAAGCGATTAGACCAAAATGCTTGACTCTCCCCTATAGGGGAGACATTAAACTCAATGTGTAAGCTAATCAATTAAAAGGAGGAAGTCAAAATGAACTTGGATATCAGAGACGTTAGAAGCGAGGATATCGAACCTATTAAATCGATCATTTCCAATACGTGGAACGCGAACAGGTTTATTGAGGATGAAGACGTAATGAGTGCAGCAATTACAATGATGTTCATAAATCCAATATTAAACAAAAGCACTTTTGGAAGAGTAGCTACATTAGATGGAGAAGTTATTGGTGTCATTTTTGGTTCAAGAGTTGGTGAAACAACATCTTATAGATTGCTGCAAGAAGATTATACAAGTGAATTGCTACAACTCTTAAATCTAAATGACATGGAACGAAAACTATTTGTTGAACTCACGTCCATGACTAATGAGGCATACGGCAAGTTAATTAGAGGAAAAGAACATGAGTTTCAAGGTTGCTTAGAATTCTTTGCTGTTTCTGCAGAAGCTAGAGGAAAAAAGATAGGGAAAAAATTATTTAGTGAGCTCATCTCTTACTTAAGAGATACAAAAGCAAATAAAATTTATGTGTATACAGACACAATGAGTAATTATGGATTCTATGAACATAATGGATTTGTCCGTCTTGATGAAGAAGTAACTGTATTTAATCTACCTACCGGCAAACTCGAAAATACAAATTTTATTTATGAATATAAACTTTAAGCTGAAAGTCAGTCCACCTCATTTATGGGGTGGACTTTAGACTTATTTGAAATTGGGAAAAGTGATTATATGGATTAAAAACATCTGTCACTAAATAAAACATATAAACCTGATTACACGTCAAACTGTTTTTCTCCAAATATCCTTTTACTAATTGAAATGTTTCAATTTCAGTATCTGCCGTACAGTTAACAGTTAAATATTCTCCCTTTGGTAATTCAGATACATTATAGGTATCCTTAAGTAATCTATAATCATCTGATGTTATTAGACGAAATACATCACTGATTTCCCAATGATCATCGTGACATGAATAAATTAATCCATACTGAAATGTATGGATTGCAAATTCGCCTAATTTTTCATCCAATTTATCGAATGACTTTATCTCATTAAGTTGTCCACCTTGTGTAGGTAAACTTAAATAGTATCTTTCTTCAAATGTATGAATTTTAAATCCATGGTTCATAAGTTCATCTTCAGATGAATGGATAGCTGCCTTTAATATTTCTATTCGTTTATTAAGATCCTCTAATTTCTTTATTTCTTTATGAATTTCTTCATTTTTCTGTTCTAAGTAAAGTTTAAGGTAATTAGTATCGGCTTTAGCAAATAAGGCTTTAATTTCTTTAACACTTACATTACTTTGCTTACAAATTTTTATAATATCCAGATAGATGAATTGATTCATTGTATAATAGCGATAACCGTTATCGTTTTATCTAAAAATTCCTCCAATAAGCCTACAAATTACTATTTTTGGCTAAAGGCGATTTTTAAACCTATAAGTGTGAACAGAGATCCTTGAATAATGTTAATCCTTTTAGATAATGATTTATTTTTGCGCAGGAAATAACCTACTTTCCCAGCAAACAAACTTATTAACATAAAAATCACTAAAGATTGGACTAGAAATAAGATTCCGTAAACAAGCATTTGCATGGAAACATTGCCATTTTCATAATGAATAAACTGCGGGAAAAATGCCAAGAAAAACAGAGAAACCTTTGGGTTTAAAACATTCATTATGATTCCTTTTTTGTATAAGGATTTGTAGTCTAAGGAGTCCTCGCTGTTAAGGTTAAAACTTGAACCTTTTTGTCTAAATGACTTATAGGCTAAGAATAACAAGTATGCAGCTCCTGCGTATTTAACTAATGTGAATGCTAAGGCCGATTGATAAATGATTGCTGAAATTCCGATGGTTGCGGCAGTAATATGAACTAATAATCCTGTGCAAAGTCCGAGCGTAGTAAAAATCCCCGCATTTTTCCCGTTTGATATACTCTGTGCCAAGGTAAACAAATTATCCGGTCCTGGCATAAGGGTAAGAACGATTGCTGTACCTAAAAAAGATATTACAGATAGAAAGTCCACATATATCCCTCCACTTTTATTTAAAGTTAATTTTAACACAAACATTGGCTTTGTTCAGTCTGTTCGAACCCGGTTCCTGTACTGCTTAGGGGTTACTCCTGTGTGTTTCTTGAAGACCTTAATAAAATGGGATTGATCATAGAAGGTGAGCCGTGCTCCGATGGTTGAAATCGGCTCACCCGAATGGGCGAGCAGCTTTTTTGCCTCTTCGATCCGTTCCCATTGAATATAGTTCATTAATGTCAGCCCGGTTTCCTTCTTGAATAATTGCGACAAATATTCGGGGTTAAGCCCGGACAGCTCCGCAAGCTCTTGTAAACGAATTTCTTCGAACAGATGGCTGTAGATGTATTCCTTGCAAATATAAACCGGTTTGGAGACGCTGTTTTTACGGCATTGGGCAACACGGTCAGCGAAATCCAACATTGCTTGGATGGCGGCGGCCTCTACCGTTTTTACCTCGTTTAGTTCTTCGATATGTTGAATTTGCATATTGCAGAGCGTAAAGGCTAATTCCTCATATAAACCTCCTTCGATGGCCGCAAGCATGCTTATGGAGACCCCGCTTATCGCGAGGTTTTTCACGCTGCGAAGATGGCTTCGATTAGAGAGTACTTCGGTTTCATCGTAAGTAGCTTCGGCTAACTTCCTCATCAGATCGGTTTTATTCCCGTTGCGAATTAAAGCAAGCATTCGGTTTGCCCTTTCGATCCCCTCATGGAAGATGGAAAACTCGCGGCGCTCCGCCAGGGCAAGCTCCACTTTCTCCTTCTGCCGATTCGGAAGTCCATATTGCAAGCTGGATTGAAGCACGTCCGTAATATCCAATGCTTCCCGGTTGATCATCCAGTTGGTCAATACGCCGATATGCAGCATTCGCAGGCGGTTCATGACCGGGAGGCTGTTCCAATACTCCGTCCATCTAGTTCGCTCCGGATTCAGCAATCCGTAATCGTTTAAGAGATTAGCGCAAATCTCGTCATTCAGCTTTTGCCGGATGGCCGGGCCGATCACGATGAAGGCTTGACCATGGCCGTGTTGTTTTACCGGCAAAACGATAAACTGCTCCATGAAATTGGTTTCGCGGAGGAGCGGGCCGTACAAATCTGTTTCTTGACTAACCACAGAACGGAAAAGTTCAGCCGGATCCGCAAAGAAGGGATGGGGTGAAAGGCAGGCGTTTAAGATTATTTCCTCTTCAAAGTCGGCATTCGGTTGGAAATAAACCGGAAGCTGTAAACTTTCGTGAAGCTGTTTACACAGATAAGTCAAATCGGGAAAATCTTTCGTTGTGTACATCATATAAACCTCGATTTTATAAGATTTTTATATGTAATATACCATATTTCCAGGAGAGCGTCTGCCAAACTAAAAAGGTGTAAGTAGCAAATAGAAGGATTACTACGATGAGCGCGTTCGCGTTGTGGTCCACTAGGTGTAACTTTGGGTGGAGTTTGTTATGTATTCACTTTCTAAAGTCAGCGCCCTAATAGCACATCGCACAGGGATGGTTCGAAGAAAAAATAAAGTTTTTATAGATTTTTAAATACATTCTGAAGTTTTGTATTTTGTATAATTGAACATAAAAGAATCTCATGGTGAACACGCCAGCAAGAATACGCTGGAAAAATAAATTTGAGCGATCAAAATCTAAAACGCCACAACAGTTTAATTGTTGGTGGCGTTTGAACTTTATTTTGGAATGTTAAAAGCAAGCGAATTGTACTGGCTTAAGGAGTGGTGGGTATGAACGAACGTAAATGGCATTGGTGGCAGAGTTCCTTGCGAAACAGGTTGATCCTAAGCGTAATCATTATGACGTTTCCGCTGGTTGGCATGCTTTTGTATAACAACTTTTATTCCATTTATGTCGTTCGCGAAAATGTTGCTGATTCCTATAGGAACCTTCTTAACCTTTATATGGACCAGATCGAAGCTGGTTTAAACGATATTGATGCTTACTTGAATACGGCGGCCTTTTCCGACTATTCCTTAGTGTCGCTTGCACAAGCTGATACGGATACGGATTACTATAGTGCTAAGCTTTATTTGTACAACAAGCTTTCCAAAGACATTGTTTTGCACAATTCATTAAATTCATTTTTTGTATATCAAAGGGATCGCCAAGATTTTATGGATATTTCCAAGGATAATGACTTGTCTTTTGAGGAAAAAGAAAACATTCAGAAGCAAATTATCGAGTCGATTCATTCTAGTCAGGTTTCTAAAGGAATTTCCGAGAAAAGATGGAAATATTTCCAGATCGGACAGGACTACTACTTAATCGATATTGTTCAAACGGGGAATGTATATTTGGGAGGATGGGTTAAAACCGATCTATTGTTAAAGCCGCTTCAATCGCTGCAAATTGGTGAAGGCGGGACGGTTCTGTTAGTAGATGAGCAATGGAGGCTGATAACTAGAACGGACCGGATACATGAAAATGAAATAGAATTGCATAAAAAAATGAAGGATTATTATATAGCGACACCTAGCAAAGAATTTCTGGTTGTAGGCACACCAGCAGACAGAGAACCTTTCAGTCTGGTTACGCTTATTCCGAACCAACATATTTTAGCGAATCTTCCTTATCTTCAAGGAATTATTTGGATCATTACAGTCGCCACCTTTCTTTTTATCCCTATTGGACTTTATGCCATGAAGCGTACCATCCTTGTTCCGATACATCGGGTATTGCGCGCCATGAAGAAAGTCCGTGAAGGAGATTGGAGCACTCGGGTGGTTCTGAATGACGCTTCCGATGAGCTTAGACTGTTAGGAGAATCGTTCAACACGATGATGACAGAGATCGAGAGACTTCGTGTCAACGTTTATGAAGAGCAGCTTAATAAGCAAAGGGAGGAATTGCAACGCTTGCAGTTGCAGGTCAATCCCCATTTTTTCCTGAACTCGTTAAACATCGTTTATAATCTGGCCAAAGTCAAGAACCATGAACTTGTTCTGGAAATGACGATAACTTTGATTCACTATTTCCGCTTTATGTTCCGCAGCAACACCTCTTTCGTGAAGCTGTGCGATGAACTGGAGCATACGCGAAACTATTTAAGGATTCAGAGCTTACGGTTTCCAGGCCAATTGGTTTGGAGCATTGAAGCGCCAGACTATGTAACGGATGCGCTCATTCCTCCACTCATCATTCAGTCGTTTGTTGAGAACTCGATTAAACACGCGGTAACCATGGACGGTCCCGTTTCTATTTTCGTACAGATCGATTATTTGGATGAGGGGAGTTATTCCAGGTTGAAAATCAGCATTAAAGATACAGGGACCGGATTCAACGATCCGGTGCTAAAAGCGCTGCAGGCAGGCGAATGCCTGGTAAATCAACGGGGGGAGCATACCGGGATCTGGAACGTTGTAAGGCGCTTAAGACTGTTGTATGGAGAAAATGCATTTATTCAATACGGTAACGATGAGGAAACCGGCGGAGCAGCAATAACGATAATTCTTCCTACTAATCCAACGATGGAGGAAAACATAATATGACTTATCAAATGCTTATTGTTGATGATGAAGTACATGCGATTGAAGGAGTAAAAGCCGATCTGGATCTGAATAAATTGGAGATAGCCGGATTGTTTACGGCCTACAATATCAGGCAGGCGAAAGACGTATTTGAGAAGGAAAATATCGATATCTTGCTGTGCGATATTGAAATGCCGCAAGGCAGCGGCCTGCAGCTGCTGTCCTGGGTACAGGAGCATCGTACGGGAACGGCAACGATTTTTTTGACCAGTCATGCCGATTTCAGATATGCCAAAGAAGCCTTGCAATTGGGGAGTCTCGATTATCTGTTGAAACCCGTTCTTGTGGGCGACTTAGAGAAAGCGATTCGCAAAGCGCAGAGCGTCATTGACCGGAACGGTGAAATAAGCAGAAACAGCATGTTCCATCAACTGTGGCTGAAGCATCACGCGCTGATTATCGAGCGCTTTTGGCTGGATCTGATTAATCATTCCATCCCCAGCTACCCGGACGGTATCCGTGATCGGGTAGAGAGTAACCAAATTCCAATCGCGGAAGGAGCGATATATCTTCCGATCTTGATCGCTGTGCAAAAATGGCACAAACCGCTAAAGCGAAGAGATGAGAAGATTTTAGAGTATGCCCTGAAGAATTCAGCCGAAGAAATTATTATCCAGAGCCACGGCAACGGAATAGGCTTCTACCTAGAAAGGGGGAAATTATTTGTAATTCTGGTTGCGAGCGGAGAAGCGGGTCTGGACGAAAGGAAGGTCATGGATACCTGCAGGCGATACATCGCTTCCTGCAATCGTTATTTTAGCTGTGACTTGTCCTGCTATTTGGGGGCGCCCGTTGAGGTGCAAGATATGGCCGACATGGTTGCGAAGCTTAGGATCCGTGAGCGCAATAATGTCGTTTTTATCAATCAGGTTTATTCCCATCGCGATGGCGGGCGTACTCATTCGTCCATTCGACTGCCGGCACTGAGTTCAGTATCATCCTTGCTCAAGATAGGCAAAAAAGAAGCCGTTATTCAGGAGGTAAGAAGGTTTCTTGACGATTTCATTCAAAAACAGGAGATGGACGCAAATATCCTCCATCAATTTGTTCAAGATTTTATGCAAACGCTGTACTCCTTCTTGATCCAAAGGGGGATTCAAGCGCATCAACTATTTGGGGACGAAGAATCAAGACGAATCTCGGAAGCGGCTGGGCGCTCCGTAACCGATATGCTCGCTTGGATTCATTATGTTGTCAACAGGGCGATGGATCAGGTGGAGGCGGTCAATGCGTCGGATTCGGTTGTTAAATTCATCAGGGAATATATCGCTCTTAATCTAGATCAGAATTTGTCAAGGGAAAAGATCGCGCATCAAGTCTTTCTGAATCCGGATTATCTCTCCAGAGTATTTAAAAAAGAAACCGGATATTCATTATCCGATTATATCCTGCTCGAGCGAATCAAGCTTGCAAAGGAGTTATTGTCCCAAACGAAAGTTCCCGTAAGCTCCATCGCTTCATCCGTAGGGTATACTAATTTTTCGCACTTTTCGAAAATATTCAGAAAATATGCCGGGATAGGGCCGACGGAGTATAGAAATCGGTTTACGATTTAGGACAGGGGCAAATAAGTCGTGAAAGCGATATCAAATAAGTCGCCAAAGCGTTAGTCTGCAGTGGGGCCAATCGTTATGCTAATAATGTATCACTAATAAGGCATAAAGGTGGAAGATAGTATGAGTTCAACAAAAGCGGTTAAACCTGCAGAGCCTGGCGAACAATTTGAAGAGCCAAAACTGAAGTTAAGTGAAAAGATCGCACTCGTTATCGGCAGCACACCGAGCACTTTTCATTATCAAATGGTTCAAATGTATTTGCTTTTCTTTTATACGGACTTTATGAAAATTAACCCCGCTTATGTAGCAGTACTTTTTCTCGTTATTCGTATTATTAACGCTGTAGCAACACCTTTTCTCGGAGCTCTTATAGATAAGGCAAAGATACCGTGGGGGAAATATACGCCGTGGTTTGTCATCTTTGGCATTCCCTTCGGCATTGCCGGATGGTTAACCTTTACAGACCCTGGATTAAGTCCTGCGGGAAACTTAGTGTACGCTGTCATGACATATACGATTTATAGTATTTTATCCGCAGTAGTTTCTTTGCCGGGCGGAGCGGTCATTCCAGCGGTTACCAAGAGAGTGGATGAGCGTGTATCTTTAGGGCAATTTGGTTATCTATTCACGTTTGCGGGAGCGTTGATTGTTTCCATTGGAGCCGTCCCCTTATACAAAGCTCTAGGCAATGGTAATGACGCTAGAGGTTTTTCCTTGCTCATGGCTGTCGCTGCTGTAGTAACCGTACTCATTGCCGTTTATCAGAGCTGCAGAATTAAGGAAAGATATATCGTAGGGAGCAAAAAAGATGAAAAGTCGCCTTCGTCGCCCTCATTTAAACAAATGTTTGCGGCTACCTTTACCAATAAAGCGGCTATTATCTTATATGTAAGTTTATTCGGATCTACTTTATCGGCTGGAGTCAGATCCGCAGTTCAAATTCATTTTTTTAAATATTTTTTTAACAATGAGGTTTTAATGTCTGTTATGGGAGTAATCGCTATTGTTCCATCCATCTTGGGCATTGCTTTAAGTCAAATGGTTATTAAGCGTCTCGGTTTGAAAAAAACGATTTTAGCCGGCATTGTTATGAACATAATCGCATGCCCGATATTGTTATTCATACCGGCGAATAACACCGGTCTTGTAATTTTTCTCGCTTTTACAGTGATTTCTGTTTTAATCGGTTCCCTTTCCGGGCCTGCTTCTGGGGCGTTAATGCCAGCGGCTATCGATTATACCGAGTGGAAAACCGGTCTGAATATCAATGCATTCATGACTTCGATCAATGGCACGATAAAAACCTTTGGAACTGCATTATCAGGCTCAATCGCTGCTGTGGCACTGACGATGATTGGATATGTACCGGGAATCGAACAAAGCGCCTCTACGCTATTTGGACTTAAGATCATCGTATTCGTGCTGCCTGTCATTTTGGGAGCCCTTGGATTGTCCATCTTGTGGTTTGACCTTACAGAGGAAAAGCAAAAACAAATCGCCAAAGATCTTGAAGCGCGCAGAAAAAATGCGGACAGTGCTTAAATTAGGATATGTTTCAGCAAGTTCGACAAGCCCGATCCCGGTTCGGGATGCCGTAATCGTCCAAGAGCTTGGCGTATAGCGCATCGTTCGGACAGCAATTTGCAGAGATAAGACAAGTCTGGAGCGTCATCTGTAACAAACATGAAGATCATCTCAATTACGTACAATTTTTCTTCATATTGTACCATAAGACAATCATGATGTATGCCATAATACATGTTGAAAATGCTTACATCTGTTTGCGAGCCCGGCCAATAACACAGGGCCAATGTAAAGATAAATAGGAGGAAGAAACCATGGCGATGAATGAAAGTAAGAAAAAGCTGTACGACGGAATTGAAGACCCGCTCTACAATCGACCGGTCATAGACAACCAGACAGATATAACGACCCCGTTGCCGCATCGTAAGGTGTCGGGACACTTTGAGGGAACGGATAAAAAGTTTACCTTCTACTTTCCATTAAAGAGTGAGTGGAAAGGACGATTTTACCAACAGTTATACCCCCTTCAAGATGAAAACGCCTCTGATCGTATTGTTGGATTCGGTGTTGACAGCGGGGCATATACGGTCCAGACGAACGGGGGCGGCGGTTACCGGGTTGACGCGGCGGCGGCTCAATTTTCCAGGAAGGTCGCTGCAGAATACTACAATACATCCGAGCGGATTTATGGCTATGTGTATGGCGGAAGCGGCGGCTCCCTTCAGACGTTCGGAGCGATAGAGAGTAGCACAGGGGTGTGGGATGGCGCTGTTCCGTTCATCCCTGCCATACCGACCTCCATCCCGAATAACTTCTTCATCCGGGCTTTTGCGGGATTTGTACTGAGGAACAAGGCTCAACAGATAGCGGACGCAGTTAGCCCGGGCGGTAACGGAGACACCTATTCGACGCTTAGTGACGTCGAGCGGGAGGTGCTGCTCGAAGTAACGAAATTAGGCGTCCCATTGCGGAGCTGGGAAGATTATCCGTATTTGCTTGGTTTGAACAACCCTGAGGGACTTCTAAACTTCGGAAGCATGGTTAGGAGGATGGATTCTACGTACGTCGAGGACTTCTGGAGCAAGCCGGGATATATCGGGACGGAACAGTCGGACCTCGGCAATTTGTTCCGCAACGCCAGGGTTGACCAAATGGCCGCCATTACTCAGGTGATTCGGAATGGACGGGGCGAGCCGACAAGCCTGACCCTTGCCACCGTACCGACGGTTCCGGCGCAAACCGGTGCGGACTTCGTCCTCTATGCCATCGACGGAACGACGGAGATCGGGACGCTGGCGGGTTCATTGGATCCCGCTACAAGGAGCTTTACGATTGCAGGCGGGAACTCCGACAGCGTGCTGAGCTCCATTGAAGTCGGTGCCAACATTCGAATCGATAACCGATGGTCTTTAGCGCTGCTTTCCTATCATCGTCATCAGTTGCCGGACCAAACAGGTCATTACGCCTGGGATCACTACAAGGCAGCAGACGCATCACAGATCTACCCACAACGGCCTTTAGAGATTGGCCCGATCATCTCACGTAATGTAACCGGCGGCGGAACGCATAACGGGCAGATTCAAGGAAAAGTCATTGTTATCGCCAACCTGCTCGATGCTGACGCTTACCCTTGGCATGCAGACTGGTACAGCACAAAAGTGAAGGAGATCCTCGGCGAGAGCTACAATGACAACTTTCGGCTCTGGTACAACGACAATGCGGATCATATTCAATACGGTCCTCGTAATCATATTCTTGTACAATATGACGGCATTTATGAGCAGGCACTTCGGGATTTGAGCGCTTGGGTAGAAAGGGGGGAGGAGCCTGCGCCGTCGACTCGTTACGAGCTTGTCGACGGTCAAATCAAGCTGCCGAAGAAGGCCGGAGCTCGCTGCGGCATACAGCCTGTCGTCGATCTGACCGTCAATGGCGACGACCGAATAGATATCTCCGCCGGCGAAGCCGTCACCTTCACGGCGAAAATTGAGGTACCGCCGAAGCAAGGCGAGGTTGTAAGCCTCGAATGGGATTTCGAAGGGAACGGAAGCTTTACGGAATCGTTTCTTGATGAACCGAGACAGACGGTGGAGGTAACAGAGACGTACACATTTTCTACGCCAGGTATTTTTTACCCGGCGTTACGAGCGACATCCCAACGCGAAGGGGACGCGAGCACGGCTTACGCGAAGGTCCAAAACCTTGGACGTGTTCGTGTAGCGGTCCTGAGAGTGTCGAGTTAAATTTTTAAGGGGGCATTTTTAGACAAAAATCGCAAAAAAAAATGCCTGACAGATCGATTCTAAGCAATTTTATTTTTTCTTTGCTCACCCCCTCCTCAAAAGAATCGATCTGAGAGGAAAGCGCCATAATTAATCGACACTCTCACTAGGACGATAGGCAGTAAAAAGTAGGTGCAATGGGCCGGATGAATGTCCGTTCTTCCATTCATTTTCAAAATCGGGAGGTATAAAACAATGGGAAACACGCTTAAGGGTAGAGTCGCTATCGTTACGGGTTCAGGTCAGGGAGTCGGGCGAGGTATCGCGATTGGAATGGCGAGAGAAGGCGCCATTGTCATTACGAATAATCGCGCTCCCAAGAGAAACGATACCGTTTCCGTAACCGAATCGTTCAAGCCGATCGGCATTAAAGGTACACCGGAGTTTAACGAGGAGGAAATGAGGAAGATCCTTGCACTGAGAGGCGACGCGGAGAGTACCGCTCAGGAAATTATGATGAACGGGGGCGAAGCGACTCCTTTTTACGGAGACGTTTCGGATTATGAAACTGCCGGCCGATTGGTACAGACCGCCATAGAGAAATACGGACGAATCGACATCATCGTAAATAACGCCGCAGGTCTAGGGTTCGGCCCCTTCGTTCAGACAAAAGAATCCGATTGGGATTATCAAACCGTCTCCAAACTCAAAGGCGCCTATAATTTGATGTCACATGCCGTCCCTTACATGATAAAACAAGGATACGGCCGGATCCTGAACTGTGGCTCTGATGCTTGGACGGGAATTGCAAACCTCAGCGCCTATAGCGCTGCAAACGCCGGCATCGTCGGACTTACCAAGTCGACAGCGAAAGAACTCGATCGATTTGGCATTACAGTTAACGTATATTGTCCACAGGCGGCTTCTCCCGGCCATGTAAGTTTCGGCGCAACGTTGAAAACGATGATGGCAGAGAATGGAATTAAGACCGATCCTAACGATAAACGAGTCGAAGAATCCGAAAAGGAACATGGTCCGGCCGAAAATATTGCTCCGTTCCTAGTGTACCTTTGTACGGAGCAGGCCCAATACGTGAATGGCGCGGTGTTCACCGTTACAGGCGGCGGTCGCGTCTCGCTTTACTCGGATCCCGAGATTGTCAAGGAAATCAAAAAGACGGATGAAGCATGGAACGTAAGCGAACTAATGGAACAGGTTCCCGAAACGCTGCTTAAAGATTATGTCTCCATAGCTAAGAACAGGGAATTCTGAAAATCTTAGAAACAACATAAACGAGGCTGCCGACGCAGTTGATTAAAACCGTTCCAGAGAATTCATTGAAAGATTATGTGTCCATCGCCACGCGTAATGAATGGGTTTACCTGCTGTCGGCATCCAAGACCCCTAGTTTCGACAGCCCAAAGTGGGCATTGATAAGTAACGGGAACAGTACGGGTAGTAGTGAAATAATACGAATAGATTGGAACATAGAAATCAGCGTCTTGCCTTTATTAAAAAGGCAAGACGCTGATTTTGCGAATTATTGAGCGGACTTTAAAGATTCAACCTCATCCTTCGTTAGTCCGCTCGCTTTCACGATAACGGAAACCTCAATGCCCATGGCCAGCATGTTCTTGGCAATTTCCATGGCTTTCTTTTGTTCTCCCTGTACTATACCTTGAGCTATGCCTTTCTCCACGCCTTTTTCCATACCTTTAGCCATACCCCTATCCGTTGCCCACTCAATCATGGACGCCTCGTCATGCAGATATTTCTGGCGCTCCTCGTACTTGCGGCGGGCTTCCCGATCCAGGCTTAAAAACTCCAGCGTATCCATCGCTTTCTTCAAGTTTGGCTCATTCATCCTCAGCACCTCCCAGTTCGATTTGTCGGCACTCTTTAGGAAAAGCAGCCAGTTCACCAAACCGCCCTCCATCGAAATCGACTGATCATCCAGTTTGGATAATTCCATAACATGTACTTCAATGTCTTCGCATAGCTCAAGACCCGTGTGATCTTCCCGTAAATGATAGACATTATGATACCGGTCGTTGGCAATGGCCGTGAAATTCAAAATATTGATTGTAACGCACTTCTTTAATTGCTTGTAGGATTGCCCTTCCTGCAACTGGCTAGAATAACGTCTGCTCCAATAGTAGAGCGTTCGTTTCTCAATGTCGTATTTATTAAATAGCTGCATCTCCACATTAATAAGTTTGCCTTCGATTGTTTTGGCCCAGATATCGAAGATCGATTGTTTGTCGAGCGGAGCGTCCTTATCCGTATAAGGATTCAAGAGGACGATCTCCGTTAGCGGCGGCTCGCCCGATTCCGCAAAGGCTCGATTTAAGAAAGCCAGCAGCACATCTTTGTTGTCTTCACTGCCAAAAATCCGTTTGAAAACGAAATCATTCCGTGGATCAAGAAGTTCAGTCGTCAATTTGACATTCAACTCCATTTCTTTTATTGTATCACAATTTAGTTGCAGGCAAACAAAAAGCCGCTCCAATACGGCAGCCAGACGAAGGCTCGTATTAAAGCGGCATGTGCTTCACGCCAGTTAAATTATGGCTAAAGTATACCTGATTATTATGAATACCGCAACTAGCTGCTTACTATAAAGCCTCTTATTTACACTTAGTTATCCGAATTAAACATCACCAACACATACCCAGTGATTTGAAATATAAAGTAATAAAGGCATGTATAGTGTTAATTATTTTTAATTAATAGCAAATTTTTTGTATTTACCATTGACTGAAAACGGTTTAAATAATAATATATGACCATGAGTTAATCAACTGTTATCAAAAACTTGATTAAAGGTTGGGATTTTTGGAACAAGGAGGATGCTATGATGACGAAAGTGTCAGAAGTGGAGATCTTAAAAAATTACATTAATGGTAAATGGGTGGAGAGTGCCACTGACCGTTATGAAGACGTGTACAACCCGGCGACTAACGAGGTTATCGCTCGCGTTCCTTTATCAACGAAAGAAGAAATTGATCATGCGGTTGAAGTCGCGGCCGAGGCTTTTAAAAGCTGGCAGAAAGTGGCCGTCCCCCGTCGGGCCCGGATTTTATTTAACTATCAGCAATTGTTGACCCGGCACAAAGAGGAACTGGCCAAGCTGATCACGATTGAAAACGGCAAAAACCTCACCGAGGCTTTGGGCGAAGTGGGGCGCGGCATCGAAAACGTAGAATTTGCCGCCGGAGCCCCGACGTTGATGATGGGAGATTCGCTGGCCAGCATCGCCACGGATGTAGAAGCTGCTAATTATCGCTATCCGCTTGGCGTAGTGGGGGGAATCGCACCTTTCAACTTTCCGATGATGGTGCCCTGCTGGATGTTTCCGATGGCGATCGCGCTCGGCAACACGTTTATACTGAAGCCGTCAGAGCGTACACCGCTGTTGACCAGACGGCTGGCGGAGCTGTTCGAGGAGGCCGGATTGCCTAAAGGCGTGTTTAACGTTGTATACGGGGCTCACGATGTCGTAAACGGTATTCTTGATCACCCTGAGGTCAAGGCGGTCTCCTTCGTCGGTTCGAAGCCGGTCGGCGAATATGTGTTTAAGCGCGGCAGCCAAAACCTGAAACGGGTGCAGGCGTTGACCGGCGCCAAAAATCATACCATTGTGCTGAATGACGCTAATCTGGAGGACACGGTGACCAATGTGATCAGCGCCGCTTTCGGATCGGCCGGAGAACGATGCATGGCCTGCGCTGTGGTTACCGTGGAAGAGGGGATCGCGGATGAATTCATCGCCCTTCTCAAGGAAAAGGCGCAGAGTGCTAAAATCGGCAACGGTTTGGACGACGGGGTGTTTCTTGGCCCGGTCATCCGGGAAGAGAATAAACAGCGGACTCTTCGATATATCGAAAAGGGCCTGGAAGAGGGAGCGGCGCTCATCTGTGACGGACGGGATAACGTGCCGGATCACACTAGCCATGCAAACAACCTGACATGAAAAGTTGAAATTATGGTCCAATTACTATTTTGGTAATTAATGAAATATATTTACAGGTTTGTTTCGGTCTTAGATTCAAAAAGGAAAATGTCCGCGGAG
>NZ_JAMBOE010000038.1 GCF_023715465.1 Paenibacillus macerans | reverse complement strand
CCGCGGACATTTTCCTTTTTGAATCTAAGACCGAAACAAACCTGTAAATATATTTCATTAATTACCAAAATAGTAATTGGACCATAATTTCAACTTTTCATGTCAGGTTGTTTGCATGGCTAGTGCTTCTGTGTCCGCTACATTTTGCAATCCTCCGTTTTCCTTCAAATAACGGCTCTGGTGTCCCTTAGCCCCCAGATTCCTCTTTCCCCCTCTCTACCTGCGCATCGCCCTCTACCATGTCGGAAATTTTACAAGTTCTGACTATAGGATAAAAAAACGCGAGCATAGAGGACAAAGACACATTCCCCTATTACTCGCGCTTTTTGGTTTTAACTTACTCCACTTCCCCGCCCGCCGCTTCCCAGCGGGCGATTTCTTCGCGGACGCGAGGCGCCACCTCGGTGCCGAGCAGCTCGATCGATCTCATGACGTCCTCGTGAGGCATGGTGCCAAGCGGACAGTGCAGCATGAACCGGGTGATGCCGACGTTTTTGCGCAGATAGATGATTTTGGCCGCGACCGTCTCCGGATCGCCGACGTACAGCGCACCTTCCAGGCTGCGGGCCGCATCGTAGCTGGCGCGGCTGTAATAACCCCAACCCCGCTCCCGGCCGACGATGTTCATGCCGGCCTGAGTCGGCGGGAAAAACTTCTCGACCGCCTCGTCCAGCTTGTCTCCGACAAACCCGTGCGAATGCGAAGCCACCGTCAGCTTGGAAACGTCGTGTCCGGCCTCGGCCGCCGCGCGTTTATACAGCTTCACCAGCGGCGCAAACTGGACGGGTCTGCCGCCAATAATTGCCAGCACCAGCGGCAGTCCAAGCACCCCGGCCCGGACGACGGACTCGGTGTTCCCGCCGCTGCCGATCCACACGGGCAGCGGATTTTGCACCGGGCGAGGGTAGACGCCCAGATTTTGAATCGCCGGGCGGTGTTTGCCCTGCCAGGTTACTTTTTCCGACTCCCGCAGCTTGAGCAGCAGGTCCAGCTTCTCATCAAACAGTTCGTCGTAATCGTTCAAATCATATCCGAACAGCGGAAAGGACTCGATAAAAGAACCGCGCCCCGCCATAATCTCTGCGCGTCCGTTCGAGATGCCGTCGAGCGTGGCGAAATCCTGAAACACCCGGACCGGATCGTCCGACGACAATACGGTCACCGCGCTGGTGAGGCGAATCCGTTTCGTCTGCGGCGCGGCCGCCGCCAGTACAAGGGCTGGCGAAGACGCTGCATAATCCTTCCGGTGATGCTCGCCGACACCAAAAACATCAAGCCCCACCCGGTCGGCCAGAACAATTTCCTCCACGACCTCGCGCAGCCGCTGGGCATGGCTGATGACTTGCCCGGTAACAACGTCAGGTGTCGTTTCCACAAACGTGCTGATTCCAATTTCCATGATCGGTCCCCCGCTTCATTATATTAACTATATTTTTGTATTTTACTATACTTTTCTCATTAAAGCAAAAAGAAAAGCGCCCAGTTATAAACTGTGCGCTTTCGTATACCCGTATTCGAAATTCGCTATTTTCATCTTCAGTTCGAACGTAACGGACCCAAATGACGCTAATCGCTCATTTCCTGGTTATTTCCCATTTTAACGGACACAGGTGACCCTATTTAGCTGCAAACAAGGTAATATCTGCGGATTTGCAGGGAATTACGGCTCTTGTGTCCGTTTAAAGTTTAGGAGCCGCTGTTTTGGGGCCAGTTAGAGTCTCTGGGGTCCGTTAGCTAGGAGCAAACCCGCTTCATTACCCGGCCTTTCAGCAGCCTTCAATGCTGACGCAACTGCCTCCAACCGCCGGATGATGTGATATCTTCCGTTCCCGCGGCGTCGGATGCATACGCTTCGCAGATAAAACCCGGAACTGCCGTTCCGTCCTCCAGTTCCACCTTGCCGATTCCAAGCGGCGCCGGAATTTGGGCGGCAAATGCGCCGAACTCACGAAGGGGCATCTCCCACACCTCCAGCCGCAGGGAAGCTCCGCCCCGGCTTACGCGGATCAGTCCCGGCTTGGCCGGGTCCGCTGGCAGCTTGATCATGCGGTAGACCGGAGCGGTCACTGTTTCTTCCAGGAACACTGCTCCATGCTCCTGCATCTGCCGCTCCAGCGGGAAGCCGCGCATATGCAGGCCGCAGACCGCCACGCGCGTGGTAGCCTCCACCCCGTTCTTTGGTGAAGCAGCTTCAGTGGCCGTTGATGCGGGTGCGCGGAGCGCCACTGGATGGTTTGCGGATATTTCCTGCCCGCCATCTGATTCCCCTTGTCCGTTCGCAGATATAACCGCTTGCCCGGTTCCGGGCGATGCCGCCGCTTCCTTCAAAGGCACTGCCGCTCCCCCTGGATTTTCGCTCAAGAAAAGCCTGGCCAAGCCGCAAACCAAGGCTTCCTGCTCCGCCGTTCCAAACAGCGTTATTCCGAACGGCAGCCCATTCCCTGCGAAACCCGCAGGAATCGCCGCTGCGCACAGGTCCAGCAAATTACAGTGGTTCGTGTAGCGGCCCATATCGCTGTTGGCGCCGACCGGATTCGCTCGAAGCTGTTCCCGCGTCCACGTCCCGCCGCAAGTCGGCAGCGCCAGCACCGCATCCGCCAGCAACCGGCGCGCCTCAAGCTTAAGCAACTGCAGGCGGTGCTTCGCCGTAAACAGCGCGGCGGCCGTATGCCGCAGGTCCGCCCCTGAGCGCAGCACCTGTCCGGTTACCGGAAAGACCGCTTCCGCATGCGCTTCGACGAAGCCGCCGAGGGCCGCCCAACGCTCCGCGACCCACGGGCCGCCGTACAAGAGAGAGGCCGCTTCCGCGAACAAGCCGCCGTCGACGTATTCGACCGGCACGCCGAGTGCCTCCAGCCGCCGCAGCGCCTGTTCCCATGCGGCGCGGTACGCCTCCGCGAACGGGCCGTAGAAGGCCGGCGCCTGATCCGGCAGGCACAGCCTGCGCGGAAGCCGGGCCGCCGCCCGCGGGAGCGGGCGCGACCACGGGTCGCGGGCGTCCGGGCCGCGCACGGCGTCGTCGACCGCGAGCGCATCCTCCAGCGTGTGCGCGAACACGCTCACGCAGTCCAGGCTCGCGCAGGCCGGAACAACCCCGTGCACCGGCCAAGCCCCGAGGCTTGGCTTATAGCCGACGAGGTTGTTCAGCGCGGCGGGCACGCGGCCGGAGCCGGCGGTGTCCGTGCCCAGGGCGAAAACAGCATGCCCGCGGGCCACCGCCACCGCCGAACCGGAGCTCGAGCCGCCGCTGATCAGTTCCGGCCGCAGCGCATTATGCGTCTCGCCGTAAGGGCTGCGCGTGCCGACCAGTCCGGTGGCAAACTGGTCCAGATTCGTTTTGCCCAGCGGGAGGGCGCCCGCGGCAATCAAGCGTTCCACGACGGCCGCATTCTCGTCCGGCCGGTACGCGTACGCCGGACAGCCGGCCGTCGTCTCCGCCCCGGTCCAGTCGATGTTGTCCTTGATCGCAAAAGGGATGCCCCACAGCGGCATGACTGCCGGATCGGCGTCCCGCAGGCGCTCCAGATACGGGGCCACCGACTCCGGAGACGGCGGCGCGATCCAAATGTTCATCCCGCGGTCTTCCCCGACGCGGCGAAGTATCTCGCCCACCACGTCCGCAGGCGTAAACGCTCCGCTCAAATACCCTTCCCGCAGCCAAGGGATCGTCAATTCTCTCGGAAAAGAGGCCGAAATAAAGCCCATGAGTTGTCCCTCCTTTCGTTAGCTGAGAATCAGGTCCTTGCGCGTCTTCTTCGGCATCGCCGGCCATAACAGGGTCGTACGGACGATCAGATCGATCAGTTGCCGCAAATCTTCAATATCGCTGCTCTCAACAGCGGAATGCGAGTAGCGGGCCGCGATCGCCATATCCAGCGTGGCGATGCCCGCCCCTTCATACTGCACGTACGACGCATCCGTCAGCACGCCGATCAGCGCGCCGCGCTGAATCGGAATACCCCCTTGCCGCGCGGCCTCGATTGCCGTATCGCGCAACGCCTGGTCGGGAATCAGCCCCATCAGCGTGCCGCGGCCGTGGAAGTTGTATTCGCTGATGACCGGGCCTTTGCCGAGGCCAAGGTCGGCCTTGGCGTTCAAATCCGGCGTATCCGTCGCCGGATAAATGTCGATGCACAGCGCCATGTCCGGCTTCAGATACCGGGTGGCCGGCAAAATCCCGCGCAAGCTCCATTCCTCCTGTACGCTGCCGACCAGCCAAACCTCCGCGTCCACCCGCTCTTTGGCCAGCCGTTTTCCCGCCTCCAGCATGGCCGTGATGCCGATCCGGTCATCGAGCGCATTGGAGAACACCCGCGAGCCGCTGCGGAAAAAGGTACGCTTGTATACTGCCGGCGTCCCGACGCGAATCCCCGCCGCTTCCGCCTCCTCCTTGCTGCGGAAGCCCGCGTCCAAAAACAGGTCCTCGATCGGCACCACCTGATACCGCTGATCCATGCCCGTCAAATGGTGGGAACGCGTACCGATCA
This sequence comes from Paenibacillus macerans, assembly GCF_023715465.1. GTDB lineage: Bacteria > Bacillota > Bacilli > Paenibacillales > Paenibacillaceae > Fontibacillus > Fontibacillus macerans_A. Next base: position 12,546 of record NZ_JAMBOE010000038.1, on the reverse strand, counting down.
GGCCTTTGACCGATCCTTCGTCCCCCAGCAATTCGACGAGCTGCCCGAGTAAATTTTTCTCTGGAATGCCTCCGTTGCGGGTAATTTTCAGAAAACCGTCCGGCTGAATTTTGTGCACCATGAACGAGACCTCGTCCATATGCGCGGAAATCATGATCCTTGGCGCATCCGGTCTGAGCGGGGTAATCCGGCCCATGACGTTGCCCAGGTGATCGACCACGACTTCCTCCGCAAAACTCCGCATATAGTTGCTCAAATATTTGGCCAACGGCACCTCATTGCCGCTCGGCGCTCCGATCGACGTCAGTTTCTCCAGCAGCTTTAATGTTTCTTCCATGTCAAAATCACTCTCCCGTAATTAGAGGTCCACTATTAGTACATCCGCTGCCGCGTCAGCCCTTCAACCCCGAACGAAACTCCTTGATCCGGTCCATCAGCGAACGCACTCTCGACACATCCGCCTGGTTTTCGAACTTTCCGTCTGCTTTAAAAGCCGTTCCCATCACCGCGCCGTCCGCAATGGACAACTGTTCCCGGAAATTGGCGGCGTTGACGCCGGTATTCGCCAGCACCACCGTGCCGGGCACTGCTTCCTTCACGATCCGCAGCGACTGCGAGTCCGTCGGAGCTCCGGCGGTCAGCCCGGAGACGCACAAGGCATCCGGTTTGCCGACAAACACGGTGGATACGGCAATTTCGCGAATATCGCGCGCGGCCATATACTTGGCCGATTCCGGCACGATGTTGAACAACAGCTTCACATTGTCCGCGCCGACGGCCTGCCGGTGTCTGACGGTTTCGCCAACATTGGTGTTCCACAAGCCAAAATCACTGCCATACACCCCCGTAAAAATCTCCCGCACGAACTGCGCTCCCGTCGCCGCCGCCAGATCGATCGACTTTTTGGCATCCCACAGCACGTTGACGCCATAGGGAATTTTGATTTCGCTTTTCAGTTCCCCGATAATGCGGGCCATGGCCGCAACGGTCTCGGTTCTTACGTCCGTCAAATACGGAAGACTAAACTCGTTGGAGAACATCACCGCGTCCACTCCGCCATCCTGCAGGGCGTGCAGCTCCCGCCTGGCCATTTCCACAACGTAATCCATACCTTTGGCCTTGTCGTAGTACGGGTCGCCCGGCATGGCCTGCAAATGGCACATGGCAATGACCGCCTTATCCGTACCCGTCAGCTCTTGTAACCAATTCATCAGCAAATCCCTCCATTGTAAAATACATGTTTCGCTAACCGAGGTCCGGAAAAATCTCCAGCAGTTCGGGAAGCGCGTGAATGATCCGGCTTGCTCCGCGCAGCTCTTCCGCGCCGCCAAAGCCGAAATACCTCCTGTTTTCTATCTTTTTCCCAGTTCAACGATCTGCTCCCGGGTATTGATATACAGCTCCCTGTATACTTTGTAGCGGGCGTCATAAACTTCGCCCAGTTCGGGGTTCGGCTGCAGCTCCACCGGACGGCCGATCCGCAGGGCCAGCTCCTTCATAAACGAATGGCCGAACAATCCCGCCCCCGTCCCCGCGAGCAGCGCATCTCCGATCGCCGCGTTCGTGTTCTGCATAATCCGCTGCGGGCGCTGGCTGACGTCGGTCACGATCTGCGCCCAGAACGGATCGGTCACGCCGCCGCCGGCCCCGATCAGGGAAACCGGTCCGAGCAGCGCCTCGAACGCTTCGATGTTATGGCGGATGCCGTAGGCGACCGCCTCCAACGCCGCTCGCGACAGATCAGCCGCGTTATGCTTCAGACTCAATCCGGCGATGACTCCCCGGGCGTCGGGATCGCCCAGCGGCGTGCGCTCGCCGCTGAAATAAGGCAGCATCACCAACCCGTTGCTGCCGGAAACACTTGTCTTCGCCGCTGCGAAAAACGTCTCGAACGGTGTGCCCGGCGGATACGCCAAGTCCATCACCCACCGCACCAGCGAACCCGCCGCTGACATGCCGCCGGCCACGGCCCAGGCTCCCTCCGCCAGCCCCGGGGAAGGCCAGAACGTTTCGGACCGGGTAACGGGCTTATGCGTCGTGGCGATAAAAAACATCGAGCTGCCATACATCATAAACAGATCGCCCGGCGTCAGCGCGGCGGCGGAGATCGCCTCGGCGAGCGCGTCCGCCGAACCGATTACGACCGGAATGCCGGCCGCAAGCCCGGTTGCCGCCGCCGCTTCCGCGGTCAGAACGCCGGCCAGGTCCCCCGGCCAGCCCAACTCCGGCCACGCGATGCCGTCTTTTAAAGCGGTGTCGTCCGCCAAATAAGTCCGGATCATTTCATCGTCCCATTCCATCGTGTCCATCCGGAAGAAGGGGGCATAGCTGGGCGCGATATACGCATCGATCCGCCACTCGCCCGTCAGCTTGTGAACGAGATAGGTCGAAGCCGGCACAAAACGGGCCGCCTGCCGGAACAGTTCCGGCTGCTCCTCACGAATCCACATGATTTTCGGCCCGGCCGTCTGCGAAGAGAGCAGTTGACCGAAGCGGTCTAGCACGAATCCTTCGCCCAGTTCCTCATTCAGCCGCTGAATCTGCTTGCCGGCGCGAACGTCCATACCGTACAGAATCGCCGGCCGAAGCGGGCGGTTGTCCCGGTCCAGGGCGGCAACGCACGGCGACAACGTGCTTACGCCCAATGCCCGCACCTGCGATACTTGAAACGTTCCGCGCGCAATTAACTGCCTGACGGCGGTCCTTAAGCCTTCCCACCAAACGCTTTCGGGGTCCTGTTCGGCATACCCCGGCCGGGGAAACGATACATCGTGTTGCAAAGCCGCGGTATCCAGCAGGTCTCCCTGCGCGTTCACGGCTACCGCCTTAACCGAATAGGTTCCGATATCCACCCCAAGCAAAACGTCCATTCTCATCCCTCCTTGTCGCCCGAAACCGCCCAAAACGCCGCCGTCCTAAACCATCAGAACGTCATCATGCCTCCGGTTACGTTAATGGCCTGTCCGGTCATATATTTGGCGTCATCCGAGGCGAGAAAATAAGCGACGCCCGCCACATCTTCCGGATCGCCCAGCCGGCCCAAGGGGGTTTTTACGAGCCAAGAATCCGCCGACATCGGAGCGTCGTTGCCGATATCCGTCTGGATGATGCCCGGGCAAAGGCTGTTCACGCGGATATTGTGCGGTCCAAGCTCTTTTGCCATCACTTTGGTCAGTTGGATCACGGCCGCTTTGCTGGCGCAGTACACGGTCTGAATCGCTGCGCCGTCCTTGCCGCCCATCGAGCCCATGTTGATGATATTGCCCCGGCCGCGCGCGATCATGCTGCGCACAATCGGTTGGGAAACGAAATAGATGCCTTTGACGTTCACGTTAAACTGAAGATCAAACTCCTCTTCGGTCGTATCAATAAACGAAGTCCATTTCAGCACGCCTGCATTGTTGACCAGCACGTCGACGAAACCAAACGTTCCGAGCACGTCCGCGATGACCTCGTCCACCCGCGCTTTTCTCGTGATATCGCAGCAATAGTAGGCGCCCCCGGTGTCCGTTGTCAACGCGGCCGCTGCGGCGCCGGGCTCGGCGGGAAGATCAAGTATCACCACCCGATACCCCTCTTGGCCGAACCGCCGTCCGATCGCCAGTCCGATGCCCCGGTTGCCTCCGGTAATCAGCACCGTCTGCTTCTTCTCATTGCTCATTGTTTTCTCATCCTTTCCTGCAGGTTTATTTTCAAGTCCAGAGGCTATCCCTTAACCGCTCCAAAGGAAAGGCCGGTCAAAATGTTGCGCTGAATCAGGAACGTCAGCACTGCAACCGGGATGATTTGGACGATCTGCGTGGCGGCCATCGTCTGGTACTGGACGGATACGTCGCTGGCATATCCCGACAGAACGACCGGCAGCGTCTGGCTCCCCTGCCCGGTGAGCACAAGCGCAAACGCCAGCTCGTTCCAGGAGAAGATGAACACGAACGCCGCAATGACGAACACCCCGTTTGCCGCCAGGGGCAGCAGGATGCGGATCATCGAGCCGAAATAAGAGAGACCGTCGATCATCGCCGCTTCTTCAACCTCCCGCGGGACGCCTTCAAAAAAGACGGCCAGCAGCCACACGGCAAAGGTTGCGTTCACCATCGTATACACGATGACCATGCCCCAGATGGTGTTCGTCAGGCCAAGCCGGCTGAACAAAATGTAGAGCGGAATCATGGCCGCCACCGGCGGCATCATGCGCAAACTGATAATCCAAAACTGAATCTTTTGCGTGCGTTCGGTTTTAAAGCGGGCCAGGCTGTAAGCCGCCGGAATCGCCAGCAGCATTACGAATACCGTCGTCAGCACCGCAATGATCAGCGAATTAAGCAGGGAGGGCAGAATGGAACCGGCCCCGTCGAACAGCTTGGCGTAGTTGGACCACCTTAGTTGATCCGGAACCCAGATCGGCGGATACATCTGCGTCTGGATGTACGATTTGAATGAAGTGCCGATCGCCCACAAGATCGGGAACACGCTGAACAGGGCAATCCCCAGACAGACGATGCGAAGCAGGGTGTTTTTGACGGTTTTCATCCGGTCAGTCCTCCTTCAGCACGTATTTTGCGAATATTTGGCTCAGGATGACGGTAAGCGCCATAATGACGATTGATTCGGCCGCGCCCTTCCCGGTCTGAAAATATTTGAACGCGTCGCGGTACACCGCAAATCCGCTTACCATCGTGCTCGTTCCGGGACCGCCGTTCGTAGTGGCCAACACCAGGTCAAAGGTCTGGATGATCTGTACGACCGACAAAATGACAGCCACGGACAACACTTTTTTGAGCAGCGGCAGATCGATCTGCAGCACGCGGTTCCACCAATGGGCGCCGTCCACCTCGGAGCTCTCGTAAATCTCCTTGGAAATGCCGAGCAGTCCGGCGAGCACAAGCATGGCGACAAACGGCGTCCACTGCCACAAGTAAATCCCGATGAGCGCCGCCAACGCCTGCCCGGGGGTTGCCAGCCAGGTTTGCGGCGGAAGGTGGAAAACGCTCAGAATGTAATTGACCAGCCCGAGCAGCGGATTAAGCAAGTAACTCCAGAACAAACCTACAGACAAAGGCGTGATCATAACCGGCAGTAAATAAATGGTGCGCAGAAATGCCGTTCCCCGCAGGTGGCCCGCCAGGGCGAAAATTTTGGCGACCGCGTACCCCAGAATAAATTGCAGGGGGAGTGCAATCACGACGAACAACGCCGTCTTGCCCAGCGAATTCAGAAACAAAGAACCGGGACTTAAAATTTCCAAATAATTGTTCAGGCCGATAAATCGGCCCGACCCGCTCGTGCGGATTTGCATATCGGTCAGGCTGATCCAGAAGGAGTACAGACCGGGAAAGGTTGTGACCATAAAAAGAAACACCAGCAACGGATACAAAAAGCTGCGCGACACCATCCGTTGTTCTTTGCTTTGCGCCGATCGCGGTGAAGACATGTTGAACTCCCCTCCTGTACGGGAGGACGGTTCTGTCCATCCCCCCCGCTAGTAAAAGGCAAATATTAATCGTTTACGGTATATCCCGCTTTTTTCAGCATGGCTCCGATTTCCTGATCCGCCGCCGCCATCGCTTCCTCAAGCCCCACGGTTCCTGCAAGGTATTCTCCGATATGAGTGCCGAGCGTGTCGATGATTTCGAAGCTCTCCGGAATTTGCGGCCGGAAGAAGGCTTCGGCCGTGTCCACGATTTCCCGCTCGGTGGCGTAGTAGACGTATTTGCCGGCCAGCGTCTCATCGTTCAGCACCGAATAACGGTTCGGGAAGCCGCCCGTATCGGCGAACCGATAAGACGTCTGCGGACTTGTGAACCAGACGAGGAAATCCCAAGCCAAATCCTGCTGTGCGGAAAAGCGGTTGATGCCCATCGAGTACCCGCCAACGGGCGCGGACTGTTTAACGCCTTCGGAGGTCGGAGCGGGCGCTGTCGCATAGCTCTCCGTGACGGTCGATTTTTCCGGATCGGACAGCGGGGCAATGTCGGTAACCCAAGGCTGCATCATCGCCGCGCGCCCGGAAGCAAAGGTGGATGCCCGCTCGTTCCAGGACATGTTCAGCGCGCCTTCCGGCTCGTAAGGCAGCAGATCCTTGAACATTTTGACTACCTTCAGGCTTTCCGGGGAAGAGAACAGCGGCGTCATGTCTGCGTAAGGATCCTCCGAGCCCGGATACATGCTTTCGAACGGCTTTCCGCCCGCGTTGTAAATATATTCGAAATAAGCTTGTCCCACGGCCGTGCCGGACTGGTTGTTCAGCACACCGCCATACACGCCGGGCAGATCGTTATTTTCGGAGATCGCCTTGATGTCGCCGACATATTCGTCGAGCGTTGCCGGCGGGCCATCGATCTTGGCCGTCTCAAAATGCTGCGTATTATAAGCCAGCATTACAAAGTAAGGCGCAAAAGGCATGCCGAGCAAGTTGTCCTCCCAAGTGCTGGCCTTTTGCATTACGCCGAAGAAGTCGTCATAATCGGCAACCGCCGCCGACTGCTGCAGCCGGTCGTTCAGCGGAAGCAAGTACTGCGACAAGGCCCCGACCCACGGTACGTCATAAACAAACAGGTCATCGGCGGAGGACTGCTCGCTTCCGGTGAGAATTTCCCGGGAGTACGCGGCATCGTATCCGAATTGGCTGACATTGACGGAGGCTCCCGTCAAATCCTCGAATTGCTTAATCAATCCGGTCATGGATTCGACCCATGGGTCGGATACCGAAACGATATTCAGCGTCTTGCCCTGCCACTTCCCTTTTAACCCTTCGGTGAACTCGTTCCATGCTGCGAGCTGTTCCTCGCTCGTGGAAAACACCGCGGCTTCGCTTCCGCTGCCGCCGTTTCCGTTTTCTCCGGACGGCGCTCCCGTTGTATTCGTCCCGGCTCCGCATCCCGCAATGATCACCAAGACAGCTGCCAAAACCGACAAAAAGCTTTTCTTTAACACCATGATTCCCTCCTTAAAAATGATCTTTTGTTGACATACCTATATTTGAATTGGATAGGTAACAAGAGGTGAAGAAACGCCGGAAATTCGAGACCTCCATATTGGTAATGCCATCAGTTATGTCATCTTATATGACATATCATATTTTTCATCGACATTTTGTTTCATTTCGATCATTTTTAGAAAATTAAAAATCGTTTTTCGAAAGTTATATTGTCATTATAGAATGAATTTTCGACATGTCAACAAGTTTTTAACAATAAAAATTTTCTTATGTTAGATTATATAACATTTAGTGATCGACATTCTTATTGGCGGCATGCAAAGACATCAAGTACAGCGGAACGCAAAGGGTGGTAAATTAGAGGCGGATGGGTTAAAATCAATTCATAAATGTTCACAAAATGATTCTGCAATCATTTTTAGAAATATTTATTTACCCGATTTTGATTGCAGCAGGAAAAAAATGAAATTCATTCGAAAATGAGGTTGGAGTATGGGAGTAAAAAACTATAACCGGAAGCGCGATATTCTAAATATGCTGCATGAAACGTCTCCCCTTCCGGTCGCAGAACTGGCCAAGCTGACGGGAGTATCGCTGCCGACGATCCGAAGGGATATAGGCGAGCTGGAGGCTCAGGGGATGGTAATCCGTGACAACGGCATGGTTATGTTGCGGGAAATCAGTGCGGAAACGATACACATTCAACGCGAGGGGCACAATCTGGATTTAAAAAGACAAATCGCCAAATACGTGGTCTCCCGGATTAAAGACGGAGAGATTATCGCCCTGGATATCGGCACCACCTGTGTAGAAATCGCTAAAGAGCTGATTACGCGGCCCAATTTGTCCGTCACCGTCTTTACCTCTTCCGTGCAAGCCGCGTCCATTTTGTGCCGGAGCAGCCTAAACGTCTACCTGATCGGCGGGTTTGTGCGCAATTCGGAAATGGCGAACGTGGGCTCGATTGCCATCGAAACGATTTTGAAGTTTAAATTCGACCGTTTTTACTTAAACCTTGCTGGTTTAAACAATGAAGACGGGCCGACAGATTATAATCTGGAAGAGACGGAAGTGAAGCGGGCGTTTATTTCCAGATCCCGCGAAGTCGCCGCCGTGCTCGACAAAACCAAGCTGGGCAAATCCGCGCTAGTCAAAGTCTGCGAGTTGAACGATATTCATGAAATCATTACCAACGCCGACGAAGCGCCTCCCTTCAAACTGGACTTCACCGGCAAACTGACCCTCGTATGATTTGATGAAAATATATGCGAAAATTCAAGAAACCGGTGGAGAGCACCGGTTTTTTTGCGTCTTTCATCATTTCATGCAAATGCACAAATGATGTATACTTTTTTGCCAAAGGGTAAAATGATGACAGGCGGATTCTTTTGGCGAAGGAGGACCCCGAAATGTTCCAGCTTTCCGAGAAGCAGGCCCAGGAAATCGTAGATAAAATGATGATGGATATTCCCTATAACATCAGTATTATGAACGACCGGGGGATCATCGTCGGCAGCGGCAAAAAAGAAAGGGTGGGCACCGTCCACCAAGGCGCCGTCAAAGCGTTGGCCACGGGACGAATGGTGGAGGTATGGGAGGACAAACGGTTTGAGAAAAAAGGCACGAACGAACCGATCGTCATCGACGGCCGGCGCGTCGGCGTCATTGGCATCAGCGGCAACCCGGACGAGGTCCGGCCTTTTTGCAATATCGTAAGGACGACCGTAGCGCTGCTGATCGAGCAGAAAACCGCTTTGGAAAACCTGGCGCATGAAGCCACCCGCAAAAAGGCGTTTCTGGAAATGCTGCTTGCCGCGCAAGGGCCGTACACCCAGAAGCTGAAAAAAGAAGCTGCCGCCTACAAGCTGGACCTGCTGCTAAAAACCGCGGCGCTTTATCTGAAGCATCTCCAATGGGACGAAGAGGCGTCTAAGCTCCTGCGGCCTTATCCTTCTTTTCTCCTGGAAGAAGACACTTGCCTCATCCTCGTGCAGCACGAATCGGACACAGAGCCGCTGATTCGCCAGCTGCTGAAAAGACAACCTGATGTATTGATCTCCGTCAGCCGGTTTGAGAACAGTATCGCGGAGAGCTGCCGGCAGGCGAAGTCGGCCATGGGCGTATTGCTGGCTTTGAAGCTGCCGGTGCGGACGATCTATTATGAGCAGGTTCCGTTTCTGGTCAACCTTAGCCAAGTAAAACTGTCCGCCGACCTGCATGCCGTCGGCAAGCTCGAGGACGCGGCGGATCTGCTGGAGACGCTGCGCAGCTTCATCAACAACAACTGCAGCGTTTCCCTGACGGCCGCCGAACTAAATATCCACCGCAACACGCTGCAGTACCGCCTGAAACGGATCGAAACCCTGACCGGCAAAGATCCCCGGAACGTGCTGCAATTGTTCGAGCTTACCCATGGCTTGTTATCGTTGTACAGCTAAAGGTATAGAAAAAGAGAAAGGCCGCTTGCAACGCAACCTTCCTCCCTCGGCTTTTCATGTTGTACGAGGGTGTGCTCCATTCACCCGCCCACGTCGGCTCTCGCTAAGCTTCAGCACTCAGGATACTTGCTCAGCCTTAGCACTCTGGACTACTCGCTCAGCTTCAGCACTCTGGCGATGTTTTCGCAGGTGCGCTCCACGTTTTGCGGCCCTTCGGCCAGCAACTTCTCCAATTCGCCCGCGCCCGGGACGATGCCAAACACCGCGTCGATGCCCTCCTCGTACAGTGCGTTGATCCCTTCGCCGATGTAACCGGCGACGGCGATGACTTTTTTACCTGCTTCTTTGGCCGCTTTGGCTACCCCGTAAGGGGTTTTGCCGAATTTCGTCTGGAAGTCGATGCCGCCCTCGCCGGTAAACACCACATCCGCCGCCGCCACCTTCTGCTTCAGGCCGGTGTATTCGATAACGATCTCGATGCCCTTCCGCAGCACAGCCTGCGTAAAAATCAGCAGCCCCGCTCCCAGCCCGCCGGCCGCCCCGGCGCCGGGGATATCGCGCACGTCCTTGCCGAGCTGCCGCTTCGCAATGTCCGCATAATGAGCCAAGCCGGCGTCGAGCTGCCGCACCATCTCCGGTGTGGCGCCTTTTTGCGGGCCAAACACATGGGACGCGCCATGCTCGCCGCACAGCGGATTCGTCACGTCACAGGCCACGATCAAGCTCACCTGCCGCAGCCTTGGATCAAGCGCGGAAATATCGATCCGCTCCAGCCGTTCCAACGCTCCGCCGCCGCGGGGCAGCGCTAAGCCGTCCGCATCCAGAAACCGGGCGCCCAGCGCCTCGGCCATGCCCGCGCCGCCGTCATTGGTCGCGCTGCCGCCAATGCCGATGATAATCCGCTTGATGCCTTGATCGAGGCATTCGCGGATCAATTCGCCGGTGCCGTACGTGGTCGTGATCAGCGGATTTTTCGTCCCCTTGTTCACATGGTGAATCCCGCTGGCCGAGGCCATTTCAATCGCGGCGGTCTCTCCGTCGCCCAAAATGCCGTACTGTGCCGTTACCGGCTGCCCAAGCGGACCGGTTACCACCTTCGAATAGATCCGCCCTCCGGAGGCATCCACCAGGGATTGCACCGTGCCTTCGCCGCCGTCCGCCATCGGAACGTGGATATAGTCGGCATGCGGGTAAACTTTGCGCAGTCCCTTTTCCATCGCATCGCACACTTCCTTGGCCGTCATGCTCTCTTTGAACGAATCCGGCGCCAGCACAAATGTTTTCGCGTTCATTCTTTCACCTCGTCTATAATTGTGGAAAGTCCAACTTTAGCACTTTCAGAACAAAAATCCGTAAATCAACGTCGCGGCAATGGCCATCGTTCCGCCGACAATGGCTTCGTAAGGAATGAGGCCCATCCGCTGCTTGATCGTCATTTTCATCGCTCCCGCCGTAACGTGGAAATAGTTGCCCTGCGGCAGGGAGTCGATCACAGTGGCCCCGGTATGGACCATCACCGCCGCCGCCAGCGGAGCCGTGCCCATATTGAGGATGGCTTGTCCGAACGAACCGGTCGCCAAAATAACGCCCGTCGATGTGGATGCCGTAGCCGCGGCCATCAGGATACCGGAAATCGGCGCCAGGAAGGTACCCGAAATCCCCGAGGCTTCAATCAGGGACACCACCTGCGTCGACAGGTCCGAAGCGGAGATCAGCCCGGCAATGCCGCCCGCGCCGATCAGAATCAACACGGTTGCCGTCATTTTATTCAAGCCGGAGGCGGTGTACTCCAAAATCTTTTTGCCCTGGCCCATGGCCAGCATCCCGATGATTCCGGCAATCGGCAGAATGTACATGGCGTCCACTTTAAACTTCGCGAGCGCCTCAATACCGGACAGCGAGCCGATCGGGTTGATCATCAGCAGGACGACGGCGACCAGAGGCGCAACGACCGCTTTGCCCAGCGGGGGATATTTCGACGTGTCTACCGCCTCATCTACTGCTTCTGCATCGGTTACTTTGGCTCCTTTATTTTTCAGCAGCGTAGCGACGATGACCGTAACGATCAGGCCGCAAACCGCCGGAATCAGGCCGGCCAGCATGACTTGGCTCAAGTCCAGGTTGAAGCCGCGCGCAGCGGCAATCGCATTCGGGTTCGGGGAAATAATGTTCCCCGCTTTCCCACCACCGGATAACGCCAGAAGCAGGGCAATTTTGGAAATCCCCATCTTGTTCCCGACCGACAAGGCGATCGGCGCTACGATCAATACAGCAACGGGGATAAATACGCCCACCGCGGTAATGATCATGGTCGCGAGCGCCAGCGCCAGAATCGCTTTACTTCCGCCGAACTTCCTGACGATCGCCTGGGCAATCGTCTCGGCCGCCCCCGACTCCATCATCACCCCAGCCAGCACACCGGCCGCAAGCACCCGGATGACCGTCCCCATCACGCTTTGCGTCCCGCTGACCAGCACACCAACGGTCTCTTCCAGGTTGGCTCCGCCAATTAAAGCGCCTACAATCGCGCCCAAAAACAACGCATAAACTGGATTCAACTTTCTTAATATCAGAACGATGGCTATAGCGAGCCCCGCCAAAGCGCCAATCCAACTGATCGTTAGTCCTTCCATCTGTCTTCCTCCCATGCATTTGTTGAACACGCTTTCAGTATAATCGGCCCCCGCCGGAAAAAATATTGATAAAGGGACGAAATGTATTGTGCAAATGCACTATGAACTGCCGCACGTTTATCCTTCAAAAGAGGCTTTCATGAACAGTAGCGTCGGGTACCTCGGCCCTTTCCAACTGTAGTCTACATCCCGTGGACGTTGCTCTAACGGACACCAGCGACCTTATCCGCCCATTTCCCGGGTATTTCCCAGCCTAAACGGACACAGATGACCCTATTTCGCTCTAAACCAGTTCTTCCAGGGCCATATGAGGTAAATAAGATCATCTGTGTCCGTTACGTTTTGCAAACCTCCGTTTTTCCTCAAATAACGGCGCTGGTGTCCCTTAGCCCCATGATCATTGCGGTAAGGTGGATGTAGACTAAAAAGTAGACACGCTGTAACAGCCACCTGGTACAATAGAAAACAACATAAAGAGGTCGAGGTGTATCATGGGAGAACAGCGTCAACATTTTGATGAAACCTTTAAACGCAATAC
>NZ_JAMBOE010000037.1 GCF_023715465.1 Paenibacillus macerans | reverse complement strand
TCACGCACTACTTCGATACGCACTTCCTCGTATAGCTTACTTGATCGTCGCATACTGTTCGTCCTCCCTTAGAAATACAATAATATATTGTAGGGCAGGACTCCAATTCAATTAGGGGGCCGTGGGGAAAGTGCATTTGAAAATGGGGCTTAGAGACAAATTTGATCAGAATGGCGAAAATGGCCTGCACTTTTGCATTTGACGGGTCATTTTCGGGCTATTTCGACGAAAACCGCATGCACATTTGCATTTCATGGAATTTGGGAGTAACCGCCGCCTGATGCTGCAAGAAAAACTAGTTTTAAAACAAAACCTACCACTATATGCGGTCCAGCTTGCTTAGTATATACGGTCCAGTCTGCCTAATATATGCGGCCCATGCTGCTTCAGGAGCCCTACTCCGATAAAATAGCGGAACTTTATGGTTCTATTTTCCAGAAGGGGCGTGTTCATCTCCATTAGCGGAATTTTTTGCTCTTATTTTCCAATGAACGGTGCGGAAAGCGGCCATTTCCCTGCGACTGGAGAAAATAGCGGCATAAAAATCCTCTATTGCTCTCAAAATGGGGGATAACGCCGAAATAGCGACGTTTTTTGTTACTACTTAGGTTCCCTGCTTGAAACAGGGAACCTAAGTAGCTCGGGCCCGGGGCACGACCGACTTTATGAAAGACACTCTTTGGTGCGACGATCTGTACATGAGCACGCCTTTTTTAAGCAAATATTACGAGCTGACGGGAAAAGAAGCTTGCCTTGAGGATGCGGCCGCGCAATTTTTGCGTTACAAGGAAAAGCTGTTTATGTCTGAACTCCAAATTATGCACCATGTCTACGATATGAAGTTTGGCCGGCCAAACGGGGTGGCTTGGGGAAGAGGGAACGGCTGGGTCGTTTTTTCGCTGGCGGAACTGTTGACGGTGATGCCTGACCGGCATGCGCTTTGCCCGGAGCTGCTTGCGGTTTATCGGGAGCTTTGCCAAGGTTATATGCGGCTGCAAGGTAAAAACGGGCTCTGGCATCAGATGCTGACCGACCCGGACTCGTATGAGGAGGCGTCCTGCACCTCGATGTTCATTTACGCGTTTGCCCGGGGCGTCCGCCGCGGCTGGCTGGAGGAACCGGAAGCCTGCATGGAGTCGGCCTTGAGGGGCTGGCGGGGATTGAGGTCGCCCAACTGCTGGGTGGAAGGGAGGTTGCCGGTTTTGGCGAATGTTGATCCTCCTGTGGAGAGCAGCCCTCTCATCCCCGAAGGCTGGCACCTATTGTACAGCAATCCGCTGCAGTCTTCGCAGGATACGGCGGGGTTTAGGATGGAGGGGGACGGAGCCGCGACTTTTCCCCTCGGGCGGCTGCGCCTGGAAAGCAAACGGAGTGCGGGGGAAGGGCAAAAGGCCAACCTGGTGTACTGGTGCCCGGAGGAGTTTCCCGCGGATATGGCGGTGTCCTGGCAGTTTCGGCCGATTCGGGAGCCAGGGCTTGCGATCTTGTTTTTTAGCGCTAGGGGGTCGGAGGGAAGGGAGCTGTTCAACCCGGCGTTGCCGCCGCGCACGGGCGAATACGACCAATACCACCACGGGGCGATGGATGCCTTCCATGTTTCTTATTTTCGCCGCATGTGGGCCGAGGAACGCAGCTTCCATACCTGCAATTTGCGCAAAAGCTACGGCTTCCATTTGGTCGCGCAGGGCGCCGACCCGCTGCCTGGGGTTGCCGATGCTGCCGGCGCGTACCGGATGCTGATCGTCAAAAAAGGCCCGTCCATCACGTTTGCGATCAATGAATTGATCGTGTTTTCGTGGCTGGATGATGGGCTTTCTTACGGTCCGCTGCTGGCCGGCGGGAAAATCGGCTTCCGCCAGATGGCCCCGCTGATCGCGGAATATGCGGATATGGCGGTGTATGGGCCTTGACTTAGGCCGCAGTCATTCCGCCCCTTGCTTCCGCTCCTGTGCGTAGCTGACGGCGCCGATCACCAGCGCAAGAACAACGATCAGCGAGCCGACCCAAGGCAGCGACGACAGGCCGATATGGGTAATGACCAGGCCGCCGATAAAGGCGCCCATCGCGTTACCGAAGTTGCCGGCCGCGTGGCTGGAAGTGGAGGCCAGCGCCGGAGCTGCTTTGGCGAGGTTCATGATCCGCACCTGCATCCCCGGCATTACGCCAAACGAGGCCATGCCCCACAGGAAGATAGTAATGACGGCCAAAGCTGGGCTGTGAACGGTGAAGGTGAAAATGCCCAAAATGACCGCCACGGCCAAAAACAGTCCGAGCAAGGACGGCATCAGCTTCCAGTCGGCGAGCTTGCCGCCGATCATGTTGCCGAGCGTGACACCGCAGCCGAAAATGACGAGAATCCAGGTCACGTTATGCTCGGCAAAGCCGGTGATGTCCTGCAGCAGAGGCGCGATATAGGTGAAAACGGCGAACAAGCTCGTATTTCCCAGCGCCGCGATCAGCAAAAACAGCAGCAGCTTGGAGCGGAGCAGCGCGCGGATCTGCCGGGCCACGCCGCTCGGCTCCTCCTGGCGAAGGCGCGGAACGAAGCGGAGGATGCCGCCGAGGGCGATCAGGCCCATCAGGGCAATGGCGCCGAAGGAAGCGCGCCAGCCGAGCTGCTGGCCGACAAACGTGCCGAGCGGAACCCCGACGATGTTCGAGATGGTCAGCCCGGCCATCATGATCGATACCGCGCCGGCGCGTTTTTCCGGCCGGACGAGGCTGGCGGCGATAACGGCGCCGACGCCGAAGAAGGTGCCGTGTGTTAAGGCGGTCAGAATCCGCGCGGCCATAAGCACCTCGTAGTTGGGCGCCACGACGGAAATACCGTTGCCAAAGATGAAGAGAAGCATCAGCAGGCAGAGCAGTCCTTTTTGTGGGATCCGCTGGGTCAGCAGCGTCAAAATCGGTGCCCCGATCGCCACGCCCATGGCGTAGGCGGTAATCAACTGCCCGGCGGTGGAGATGCTGACATCGAGGTCATTCGCCACATTCGGCAGCAGCCCCATAATGACAAATTCGGTCATGCCGATGGCGAACGAGCCAACGG
Organism: Paenibacillus macerans; assembly: GCF_023715465.1. Taxonomy (GTDB): domain Bacteria; phylum Bacillota; class Bacilli; order Paenibacillales; family Paenibacillaceae; genus Fontibacillus; species Fontibacillus macerans_A. Next base: position 16,350 of record NZ_JAMBOE010000037.1, on the reverse strand, counting down.
TCAGGGAAAGGAGTGCGACGGGAAACGGTTCTTTAACGGCAGTGGCTTGTTTGCGTATTGCCGGAGATGTATTCATGCTGTACAACCTTTCTGAAGTACAAGTCTTCGAATGAATTCGATTAAGTCCAGTTTCCTATTATTAGGGGTCGGCGGATGAAGATCAAGCACTTTTTTCTGTAACCGTTTCCGCGAAAAAAGCCTCCAAAACCGCTTAACGGCGGTACTTGAAGGCTTTCTAATGTAACTTGATGCGTTTCTGACGCTACTTGATGATGTTCTGATGCTACGGCTGCTATTGATGCCACGCCTGTTATGAAGCTACATCTGTATTGATGCTACACCTTCTATTTGATGGTATGTCTGCTATTAAAGCTGCATCTGCTATTTGATGGTACATCTGCTATTGATGCTACCCCTACTGTTGATGTTATATGTACTGCATGATGCACAACGGCAAGTATCTCGCCTGTTCCTTCTTCACAGCAATTGCAAAAGTACATTTGATTTCTCTTAAAATTCCATTTTTGGGCGGTTGAAATGCAAAAATGCATTTGAATATCAGCGTTTTGATAAAAAAGAGACTTTTAATCGGAAATGAACTGCACATTTGCATTTGAACCGCCCGTTTCGGGGATTTTCGACGAAATTCGCATGCACTTTTGCATTTCGCAGAAGCAACAGTAGCAACAGCAGCCACAGCAGCAACAGAAGTAGCACAGCAGAATCCCCCGAATCCCCCGTATGACGGCCCTCCCTTTTTCTACCCTTTTCTCGCGGCCCCCTCGATTTGATAAGCCGCTAATTAGCCGCCGCTCGCGGCTCCCTATGAAAAATCAGCCTCCCAAAGCTTATTCTCAATTCACTTTCTTGAGTTTATCATTTTCACTCATCACCTTATGTTATATACATGTAAGATATATAAGAATTTTATTATATATTTTCAATATATAACCATATCAAGCGTTTGCATAAAAATCGGGGTAGAAAAATCATGTCATTTATATTGACACTTAGGAAAAGAGTTCATTATATTAATAACATCATTGGAGAATATAAAGGGGAAAAAGCAGGAATAAACGTCCTTCGAAGCGAATATTTAGCATTATTTTACTAATTTATTTATCTGCATCCACAAATTAATAAACCCGAGAAAATAATTCGAGGAGCTCGTTCATGAAAAAGCATGACCAGGATTTTATCAAACGGCAAAACCGGCTGACTGTATTCGAAATTATCAAAAATGAGCACCCGATCTCCCGGGCTGCGATCGCCAAGCGGACGGGGATGAGCGCCACCACGGTAAGCCGTATTGTCGGAGAGCTCGCGGAGCAGGGTTATATTTCGGAATCGGAGCAGGTATCGTCCGGGCTCGGCCGGAAGTCGACGCTGCTGGACATCGCAGCCTCTTCGGTGCTGTCGATCGGAATTGAACTGGACACGCATCAAATCGGCATCGGCGTTGTGGATATGAAGGGCGACGTCGTGTTCAGCGAAGCTTACCCGCGGACGGCCGACGAAAGTCCGGACCATACGATCGTACGCCTCGAAAGCATCATCGCTGACGGTTTGAAACGGCATGAGATCGATCGTTCCAAAGTGGTTGGCATCGGGGTGGGATTGCCCGGCATCGTCAATCACGAACAGGGTATCGTCCTGTTTTCGGTCCAGCTTGGCTGGAAAAACATACCCTTAGCGGAGCGGCTTAAAGTGCTGACCGGCTTCAACGTAGCCGTGGATAACGAGCTTAAGGTCAAGGCGCTGGCCGAGCACTTGCGGGGGGCGGCGATCGGCTCCAGCCGGACGGCGCTGCTCGGTTTCGGCAACGGGGTCGGCTCATCACTGATTTTGGAGGGCCAAATCTACCGCGGGGACTGGAACAGCGCGGGGGAAATCGGCCATACAACGATGGACCCGAATGGTGCGCTATGCGAATGCGGAAAAGCGGGCTGCCTGCAAACCTACATCAATATCAGCTCCTTGCTTGGCGAGGCGGGCAAAATCCGTCCGATCCGCACGATCGACGAGCTGTTTGAGGCCAGGCGCGCGGGCGAGGGGTGGGCGGTCCATTTGATCGGCCGGGCGCTGGAATACATGGCGATTACGGTGAACAACATCGTCTGCATGTATAATCCTGACAGCGTCATTTTAAGCGGAGAGCTGATCGACAGGTTCCCCGGCATTTACGAAGAAGTCGAAGCGCTTTGTAGGACCCGGTTCGTGTGGGAGCCGGTGCGCGGCTCGTTCCATATTCTTAGATCCCGGCTGAACGAGCAGGGGGTCATCATCGGTTCGGGAATCTTGGCGCAGGACTGGTTTTTTGAACTGGATTGATTTTAACATTTGTGAAAAAAAGGAGGGCTTCATGTGAGATTTACGCCACTGGTTGAAGAGTATCGCGGCGGGGTGCTGGAGAACGTGCATTACGGCGCGGTCAGCATTGTGGACGAGCAAGGCCGCATCCTGTACCGGGCCGGCGATCCGGAGCATATGACTTTTCTGCGCTCGGCAGCTAAACCGTTTCAGGCCATTCCGGGAATGAAGCGGCGGATCGACCGGGTGTACGGTTTATCGCCGGAGGAGGCTGCGCTATTCGCGGCGTCCCACCGGGGGGAGGATTATCACATTGCGGCGCTGGAATCGATTTTGCAAAAAACGGGCGTCCGCGAGGAGCAGCTTTATTGCTGCATGACGTATCCCTTGAACGAGGAGGCCAAAGCGCAGCGGCAGCGGGCGCATGAGCCGAAGCGCAAGCTTTTCCACAACTGCTCGGGCAAACATGCCGGATTGCTGGCGCTGAGCAAGCATATGGGCTGGGACGAACAAACCTACTATTTGCCGGAGCACCCCGTACAGCGGGAAATCATCAGTACCATGGCGGAGATTGCCGAGGTTCCGGCCGCTACGATTCCGCTTGGGGTGGACGGCTGTGGACTGCCGATTTTTGCCCTGCCTCTTCATAAAATCGCCTTTTCTTACCTCAAGCTCGCTTGTCCCGATTTGATCCCTGACCTGGAGGCCCGCAAGGCGGCCGCCGTGGTTGCCGCGCTGATGAACGCCAATCCCGACATGATCGCCGACCGGAAATTCGTATGCTCGGCGCTGCTCAAAGACCCCAACCTGATCGCCAAAGGCGGCGCCAAGGGGGTTTACGGCATCGGGCTGCGCAAGCAACGGCTGGGCATTTCGCTGAAAGTTTCCGACGGCTCGGAACAGGTCTGGCCCTGCATCATCGCTTCGATTTTTGAGCGCATCGGCTACGGCAACCAAGCGACGATCGACCGTCTATACGCCCTGGAACCCAACATCATCGTCAATGACGGCGGTACGGAAGTGGGCTTGCGGCGCGCGGTTTTTACCCTTGAGTCTTAAGACCGCGCGCGGCATTTTACCATAAATTTTACATGATTCAAAAGGGAGGAAATGAAATGAAGTCCAAAGGAAAAGGGTCGATCCTCATCATGCTGCTGGCCCTCGCGCTCATGATCGCGGGCTGCGGAGGCGGCGGAGGAAATCAGGCGGGAAGCGGAGGCAACGCGGCCGGCAATGGCGGCGCACAGACCGGGGAAGGAACAACCGGAACCGCAACGCCGAAAAACGGCAACAATATCGTTATCGCCACCAACGCCAATTTCATTACACTGGATCCCCATAATACGAGCGACACGAACTCCATTACCGGAGAAAGAACGATGTACGAAGGCCTGATGGGCTTCAACGAGAATATGGAAGTCGTGCCGGTGCTCGCCGAAAGTTATAAAGAAAGCGAAGACGGCCTCGTTTATACATTCACGTTGAAGGAAAACGTCAAGTTCCATGACGGCACCGATTTTAACGCCGCGGCGGTTAAAGCCAACTTCGACCGGATTCTCGACGAAAACAACAACCTGCGAATGCGCAGAAGCTTTACGAAAGTAGCCAAGGTAGAGACGCCGGACGCCAAAACGGTTGTGGTCACCTTGACGGAGCCATACAGCGCGTTCCTGAACAAAATGGCGATGCTGCTGATCGTCAGCCCGAAAGCGCTGGAGCAGTACGGGGAAGACATTTCCCAGCACCCGGCAGGCACGGGACCGTTCAAGTTCAAGGAATGGGTACAGGGCGACCGCTTGGTCGTCGAGAAAAACGCCGATTATTGGCAGGCCGGCTTGCCGAAGGTCGACAGCGTCACCTTCAAGCCTGTGCCGGAAAACGGCTCCCGCGTTGCGATGTTGAAAACGGGAGAAGCCGATTTTATCTACCCGATGCCCACCGAGCAGGTCGCCGAAATGGAAGGCTCCACGGACAACGTCATCGAACGGATCGATTCGACGATCGTGCGTTACGTCACGCTGAACACGCTGAAAAAGCCGTTTGACGACATCCGGGTACGCCAGGCGATCAACTATGCGCTGGACAAGGAAGCGTACATCAAGGTCGTCAAATCCGGGGAAGCCTCCAAGCTCGACTCGACGATGTCGTCCAAAACCCAGTATTACTCGCAGCAAACCGGTTACGATTACGACCTTGAAAAAGCGAAGCGGCTGCTGGCGGACGCCGGTTATCCGGACGGTTTTGCAGCTGAAATTTGGGGCGAAAACGACTCCGAAACGATCAAAGGCATGCAGTTTATCCAGCAGCAGCTGGCGCTCGCCGGGATCAAGCTTGACGTGAAATCGATGGAAGGCGGCACGCTTTCCGAGCAAATCAACTCGGCGGCCACGCCGGAAGAGGCCAAAATCCAAATGTGGTACGTCAGCTGGTCGCCTTCTTCGGGTGATGCGGACGGCGCGACGAGAGGCCTGTTCAGCAGCGAAATGTTCCCGCCGGCCGGCTCCAACACGGCGTATTACAAAAACGACAATGTTGATCAGTGGATCAAAGAGGCCAACAAAACGGTTGACGCCGAAAAGGCCAAAACGATCTATGCCGACATTCAAAAGACGATCTGGGCGGACGCTCCTTGGGCCTTCCTTGGGGTGGACCAAATCGTCTCCGGCAAGAAATCTTATATCGATGGCGTGAAAATGTTCCCCGACGGTTCCATCAATGTGCTGAATACCGAAGTGAAGCAATAATTCGATTTTGATTCATCATCGGAGGTTTGGGGATGACAAGACGGGGGCTGCTTCTCAAGGTTCATGGGAAGCGGCCTTCGTTTCATTCAAGCTAAAGGAGGGCTAGGCAGGTGGGAAGATACGCGCTGCAAAGGCTCATCGGGGTAATTCCGCTCATGTTCGTCGTTTCCGTGCTCGTTTTTTTGTTTATCCACTTCATTCCCGGCGACCCGGCCCGGCTCATTGCCGGCAAGGAAGCGACGCTTGAGGAAATTCAGGGCATCCGGGCCGAGCTCGGCCTCGACCAGCCAATTTGGAAGCAGTATATCGATTACTTAGGCGATTTGCTTCGCGGCGACCTGGGCAAATCGCTGAAAACCGGACAGCCGGTTACGGACATGCTGAGCAGCCGGTTTATGCCGACGATTTGGCTGACGATCTTCAGCATGGTTTGGGCGCTGATCATCGGGATTTTGATCGGTATTATATCGGCGGTAAAAAGAAATAAATGGCCCGATTACGCCGGAATGCTGACGGCCATATCGGGGATCTCCATTCCCGGCTTTTGGCTTGGCCTGGTGTTGATCCAGATCTTTTCGGTAGAGCTCGGCTGGCTTCCGACCGGAGGCGTCGATTCCTGGAAAGGTTATGTGCTGCCGTCGATCACCTTGGGCGCCGGGATTATGTCGATGCTGGCCCGGTTTTCCCGGTCATCGATGCTGGAGACGATGCGGGAGGATTACATCCGCACCGGCCGGGCCAAAGGCCTGCGGGAATTCGTTGTCGTCGGGCGCCATGCGCTGCGCAATTCGCTGATTCAGGTCGTTACCGTGGCCGGGCTGCAGTTTGGCTTCCTGCTGGGCGGTTCGGTGATGGTGGAGACGGTATTCAGCATCCCGGGGCTCGGACGGCTGCTCGTTGATTCCATCCAGTTCCGCGATTACACCGTCATTCAAGCTGAACTGCTGCTGTTCGCTGCGGAGTTTATTTTGATCAATCTGATTGTGGATTTGCTGTACGGCGTGTTGAATCCGAAAATCCGCTACGCGGGGAACTAGGGCGGTTTCGTATACGGAAATGGGCAAAAGATTCGGGAGGGGATTCCATGAACGACCAATTGCAACCGGCGAATAGGGCCTCCGTTATGACGCCCGCGCCGGCCTCTTCGGCCGCAGAACGGCCGCCGGGTGGCCGTGCCGCCGAGTTCTGGCGCAAATTTTGCCAGCAGCGAATGGCGCTGGCAGCAGGCATTTTTATTGTTTTGCTTTTTATCGTGGCCCTTTTCGGTCCGTATTTGACGCCGTACGATCCGGATGCGCCGAATTACGACGAGTTGACGCTTGGTCCCTCGGCCCATCACTGGGCGGGAACGGACGAATACGGCCGGGACATACTCAGCCGTCTGATCGCGGGAACGCGTTTGTCGCTGGCGGTCAGCTTAAGCTCGGTGTTTATCGCCGCGGTGATCGGGACGTTTCTCGGGTTGCTTAGCGGCTATTACGGCGGCTGGATCGACCGGCTTATCATGCGGGGCAGCGATGTGCTGTTTTCGTTCCCGGATATTTTGCTTGCGATCGGAATCGTGGCGATTTTGGGCCCGGGCCTGACGAATGTTGTCATCGCGGTCGCTGTCTTCGGTATCCCATCGTTTGCCCGGGTGATCCGCAGTGTAACGCTGGCGGCCAAAGAGTCGGTGTTCGTCGAGGCGGCCCGCTCGATGGGGGCAAAGCACCGCCGGATCATCTGGCGGCATATTTTTCCCGAAACTTTGCCCAGCGTGATCGTCAACTTGACGATGAAGATCGGGACGGCGATTTTGGCCGCGTCTTCGCTGAGCTTTCTGGGCATGGGCGCGAAGACGAGCGAGCCGGATTGGGGCGCCATGCTGAGCATGGGCCGGGATTATTTGAGCATCGCTCCGCATATCGTGTATTTTCCGGGTTTGGCTATTTTTTTGACGGTGCTTGCCTTTAATTTGGTCGGGGACGGGTTGCGCGACGCTCTGGATCCCAAAATGAAAAACTAATGGGGGTGAAGGGCTGTGACGCAGACATTGCTTGAAGTAAAGGGGCTGAAAACGGAGTTTCGGCGGGCAGGTGGTAGCGTGCTGGCGGTGGCTGGGATCGATTTTCGCATCGGCAAAGGAGAGGTGCTGGGGCTGGTCGGCGAGTCCGGCTGCGGAAAAAGCGTAACCTCGCTGTCGATCATGCGGCTGCTCAAGGATACGCCGGGCCGGATTGCCGCCGGGGAAGTGCGGTTTGAAGGAACGGATCTGGTTGCGCTCAAAGAGCAGGATATGCGGCGGATTCGGGGCAAGGATCTGGCGATGATTTTTCAGGAGCCGATGACATCGCTGAATCCGGTGCTGCGGATCGGAAAGCAGCTCGAAGAACCGATCCGGCTGCACCTCGGGTACGACCGGAAACGGGCGCGCGAGCACGCGGTCCATATGCTGAACCTGGTCGGGATTCCGCGGGCGGAGGAAGTGATGAACGACTACCCCCACCAGTTGTCTGGGGGCATGCGGCAGCGGGTGATGATCGCGATGGCGATGTCGTGCCACCCGAAGCTGCTGATCGCGGACGAGCCGACGACGGCGCTCGACGTGACCATCCAGGCGCAAATTCTTGATTTGATGCGGCGGCTGAAGGAGGAGCGGGAGATGGGGATGCTGCTCATCACGCACGACCTTGGCGTCGTCGCAGAAATGTGCGACCGGGTCGTCGTCATGTATGCCGGCCGGGTGGTCGAGCAAGGCCCTGTGGAGGAACTTTTCGAAAATCCGCAGCATCCGTACACCCAGGGGCTGATCCGGTCCGTGCCAAAGCTGCGGCAAAAGGTGCGCCGGCTCGACTCGATTCCGGGCAACGTCCCGGACCTGGCGCATATGCCGGCCGGCTGCAAATTTGCCCCCCGCTGCCCGCATGCGGCCGAGCGCTGCCTGGCGCAGGAGCCGGAGTTGCTTCCGGTGGTCGGGGCGTACAAGGGCGAGGCCGGTATGGGCCGCTTAAGCCGGTGTTGGCTGGTGGAAGAGGGGAGCGCATGGAATGGCGCTGGCCCCGGGTCCGGGGACGGTAGGAATCTCCCGAATGCGGAAAGAGTCGTTGATGCAGGAGCGCAGCCGCTTGGCGGTGTCGCGGAAGCGGTAAGAGCCGGTGATGCAGGTGCAAAGCCGCTTGGCGGTGCCGCGGATGCAGTAAGAGCCGGTGATGCAGATGCAAAGCCGCTTGGCGGCGCTGCTGACGCGGTAGGAGCCGGTGATGCAGTTGCAAAGCCGCTTGGCGGTGCCGCGGAAGCGGTAAGAGCCGGTGATGCAGTTGCAAAGCCGCCTGGCAATGCCGCAGAGACGGCAAAAGCTACGAGGCTTGAAGAGGAAGGAGTGGATCGGTGATGATGGGATCGACAGAGCTGCGGAAGGAGCGGGAAGCAGGGGCGCGGCTTGTTGCCGGGAGCACGTTCGAAGCACAGCCCGCATCCGGGAGCACGTTCGGGGACATATCCGAGAGCTCGTCCGGGTCGCAGCCCACAGCTGGGAGCACGAGCGGGAGCATGTCCAGGAGCATGTCTGGGTCGCAGCTCACGTCTGGGACGCCGCTCGTTGAAGTGAAGGAGCTGCGGAAAGCTTTTGCCGTTCGTAAGGGCTGGTTTGGGACTAGCCGCGAATTATGGGCGGTTGATGGCATTTCGTTTGCTATCCGCAAAGGAGAGACGTTCAGCCTGGTCGGGGAAAGCGGCTGCGGCAAATCGACGACAGGGCGGCTGGTGAACCGTTTGCTCCGGCCGAGCGCCGGCGAAGTCTGGTTTAACGGCCAGAACATTGGCGGACTTAGCGAAGACAAGATGCGCCCGCTCCGCAAGGAGATGCAGATGGTGTTCCAGGACCCTTACGCCTCGCTGAATCCGCGCATGAAGGTGAAGGAGCTCGTCGCCGAACCGCTGCTGATTCATACCAAGTTAAGCGGTGCGGAGCGCGACAAGCTGGCCCGCGAGCTGCTGGAAACCGTCGGGCTGAACAGCTACCATGCCGAGCGGTTCGCCCATGAATTCAGCGGCGGGCAGCGGCAGCGGATCGGCATCGCCCGCGCGCTGTCGGTGCGGCCGAGCCTGATCATCGCCGATGAGCCGGTGTCGGCGCTCGATGTGTCCATCCAGTCGCAGGTGCTGAACCTGATGCAGGATCTGCAGGAGGAGTATGGGCTCACGTACCTGTTCATTTCCCATGATCTCAGCGTCGTCGAGCATATCAGCGACCGGATCGGCGTCATGTATCTCGGGGCGCTTGTGGAAACGGCGGCCAAGGACGATCTGTACGACCATCCGCTGCATCCGTATACGCAGGCCCTGCTGTCCTCCGTGCCGGTGCCCGATCCGAAGCTGAAAAAGGAGCGGATTATTCTGAAAGGCGATTTGCCCAGCCCGGTCAATCCTCCATCAGGCTGCCGCTTTCACACGCGCTGCTCGGCCTGCATGGAAATCTGCAAGCAGGCGGTACCCGAGTTCAAGGAAGTGAAGCCAGGCCATCAGGTAGCCTGCCATTTGTACAACTAGTGGAACGATCGGGAAAAATTCCTGGAAATTAACGTGTATAGGCGTATAGGTGGAATCGTAACATCAACAGTAACTGGAGCAAATAGCAACTGTAACGGTAACCCTAACCAAAAAGCGAATGTGGCCGACTGAACGTAAGTAAATGTGGTGACTGGACGGGTAAAGCGAATGTGATTGACTGAGCACTTAAAGCCAATGTGGCCGGCTGGCCGCACAAATAAATGTGGTTGGCCGAATGCCGGAATGCTGCTCTAACGGACACCAGCGCCCTTATTGGGGTAAAATCCACGGTTTTTAAAATGTAACGGACACCACAGACCTTATTTGGCATTGATGCGTACGTTTCCGGCTTTTTTCGAGCAAATAGCGGCTCTCCTGTCCGTTAGAAGTTAAAACGGCGGCTTTTCAGGCAAATAAGGTCGTTTGGGTCCGTTAGGCACCGACGCGGTGGGATTTGCCCCACGTTCGTGTTATTTCAGGAGCCAACTAGTAATTTGTCTGGTGTAAGAGGAATTCGAGCATTATTCAAACATTATTCAAACACCCGTAACCGTTATTCAGATCCATAGTGATGAAGGAGGGGTAGCGATGCAAATTACGATAGACACCGGGAACCGGCGGGCGGAAGAAACGCTCGTGTGCCCGGCTTATGAGGGCGAGCCGTTTGCTTTGCCGCTGCGGGACAAGTACAAGCACCGCGGCGCCGCTACATGGCTGTATGCCCGGCAGGACGGGGAGGCCGACGTATTTGCCGTCGGCCTGGGCCAGCGGGGCAGCGAAACGCTGGAGGCGGTGCGGCGCGCCGGCGGGACTGCGGCCCGTGCGCTGCTGCGCGAAGGGCGCGCTGCCGCCGTGCTGGTGCGCGGGGCCAGCGGCGCACTGGGCAGCCCCGTGCTAGCATTCCATACTGCCGCTGCAGGGAGCGGCACCGCTCCCGTCCTCAAGCACGCTGCCACAAGCGCTGCCGCCACCGCCGCTACCTCAGCCGCCTGGCTGCAGTCCTGGCTCGAAGGCTGGCTGCTCGGGCTGTACCGCTTCGATACGTACCGCGGGCTCACCAGGTCCGACGCCAGCGTGGAGCTGATTGTGCGCCCTGCGGACTGGCCCGAGCTGTCTTTGCGGCAGCTGGAAGACACACGCGAAACAGCGCGGATTCGGGCGGAAGGCGCGATGCTGGCCCGTGACCTGGTGAATGAGCCGCCCGATGTCTTGAATCCGGAGCGCTTCGCGGCCCGGGTGCAAAGCCATTTTGCGGGGACGCCGGTGCGCATCCGCGTGTACAAAGGGCAGGAGCTCGCCGACCGCGAGATGAACGGGCTGCTGGCCGTGGGCGCGGGAAGCAAGCAGGCGCCCGCGCTGATCGAGCTGCTGTATGAGGGCGGATCTCCCGATTTGCCGTTGCTCGCCCTGGTCGGCAAAGGCGTCACCTTCGATATGGGCGGCATGAACGTGAAGACCGTCCGCGACATCAGCGACGCCCGCATGGACATGGGCGGAGCGGCCGCCGTCATCGGTGCGCTCGACATCCTCGTGCGCCAGCGCGCCGCTGTCCGCGTCGCCGCACTGATCGCGGTCGCGGACAATTTGCCGGACGCTCGCGCAATGCTGCCCTCATCGGTCATCCGCTATCCGAACGGCCTGACCGTGCAGGTGGCCAACACTGACGGCGAGGGCCGGCTGATCCTTGCCGATGCGCTGCTTCACGCCGCCAAGCTGGGCGCGGCGGAGGCGATCGATATTGCCACGCTTACCGGCAATGTCGGCCAGGCGCTGGGCCTGGGCATCGCGGCAATTCTGGGCGATGACGGCATGAGCCGGGCGCTTGTGGACATCGGCGAGCTTAACGGGGAGCGGTTGTGGCCGATGCCGCTGATGGACGAGTACGAAGCGGAGCTGCGCAGCGATTACGCCGATTTGCGCAACGTCGGCACCTCGGGCATGGCGGGGGCGATCCTTGCCGCGTTGTTCATCCGCAAATTCGTTGATCCATCGATGAAGTGGGTTCATATCGATATGGCCGGAACGGTCCAGTATAAGCAGGAGGTTAGCTACTCTGCGGCGGGAGCGACCGGTTACGGGGCGCGGCTGCTGGCGGATTACGCGATGCGGCGCTTCAGCCCAGGGGCGCAGTGAACCGCAAACGGATTCCAAAGGCCGAAAGGAGGCAGCAGATTCAGATGATTTTAGAGGTTATTGCAACATGCGTGGAGGACGCCATCGTGGCCGAGGCAAACGGGGCGAATCGGATTGAGTTGGTCACCGCGATGACGGAGGGCGGGCTTACGCCCGGCATCGGCATGATCCGGGAAGCGGTCCGCGCGGTCCGGATTCCCGTGCACGTCATGGTCCGGCCGCACAGCCGTACCTTTGTGTACGGCGAGCCGGATCTTAGGACGATGGAAGCGGAAATTCGAGCGATTGCCGAAGCGGGAGCCGCCGGCATCGTCATCGGCGCCTTAACCGCGGACCGCACCATCGACGAAGCGGCGCTGGAACGTTTTCTGCTCCCGGCGGCAGGGCTTCAGGTGACCTTTCATCGCGCGTTCGACGAGCTTATGGACCTGCAGGCCGGCCTGCGAACCCTGATGCGCTGCCCGCAGGTCACCCGTGTACTGACTTCGGGAGGCCCGAAACCCGCAACGGAAGCGATGCCCGCCATCCGGGAGCTGGTGCGGGAATCGCGCGGCAGTTCGTTAACCATCCTCGCGGGGCATGGGCTGAACCTGGAAACGATCGAAACGTTTGTGGCGGAGACGGGCGTCACTGAGGTGCATTTCGGCTCCGCCGTCCGCAAGAACGGGAACGGACTGGCCCCGCTCGATCCGGTCAAGCTGCGAGCGCTGGCCGATCATCTGCATCATTAATAAACATATCGATATAGCGAAAAAGGTGAACTTATTGCATACATCACATCAATATGTTGTTGGCATCGACTTGGGCGGGACGAAGATCGCAGCCGCGTTGTTCGATCCTGCGGGAGCAATCATTTCACGAGAGCAGATGGAAACGTCCGGCGCCCGTACGGCTGAGGAAGTCGTGCAGCGCATGGTCTCAATGATCCGGACCGTCTCAGCGGGTTACCCGTTGGCCGGCGTCGGGCTGGCGTCTCCCGGGGCGGTTGATAGCCGGGAAGGCATTGCGTTAAACGGAACCAACCTTCCGGAATGGAATCATGTTCCCCTCAAAAAATGGATGGAAAAAGACCTTGGCGTGGAGGTCAAGGTGGTCAATGACGCGAATGCCGCCGCTTGGTGCGAATATGTCCACGGCGCCGGCAAGGGCGCGGAGAATATGGTTTACATCACCTTCAGCACCGGCGTGGGCGCCGGCATCGTGCTGGACGGGAAGCTGCTGCTCGGTTCCCGCTCGTTTGCCGGGGAGCTGGGCCATACCGTGATCGACCCCAACGGAGCGCCCTGCAGCTGCGGCAACCGCGGCTGTTGGGAGACGTTTGCTTCCGGGACGGCGATTCGCGATTACGCCCTCTCCTTAATGCGGGAGCGTGAATCCCTGATCAGGACCCTGGCCGAAGGGCAGGGCGAAGCCGTTTCGGCCAAGCATGTTTTTGAAGCGCAAAAACAGGGCGATGCCGTAGCGATCGACGTTATCCGCCGGGCCGTTCATTATATGGGCCTGGGGCTGGCCAATGTCATCCATACCTTTAACCCGGACCGGATCGTGATCGGCGGAGGAGTGAGCCGTGCGGGCGATCAGCTTTTTCCGGCGCTAAGGGCGGAGACGGAGCGCTTTGTGATGGCGCCTTACCGCCAAAGCTACACCCTCGTCCCGGCGGGCTTAAACGACGATGTGGGATTGATCGGCGCCGCCGCGTTGTTCCATACGAATCCGCCGCAATCCGCAAATTGAATAGACTCCTTGTGTTATTTTCCCTGTGGCGAATGCTTGCTTTGGAAACGACAAGCTCTTGAGGAGCTTTTCGGGCAATCGCTGCGGGGAATTTTCATATTAGGTCAAAATATTGCATGGTTAATGATATAATCTGGATATCAATTTTTTTGCAAAAGATAAAATACCAAAATAGAGCAGGATTGCTCTTGATGTAACGTGAACGTTGGCGTTGGCAGAGTAGAACGAATGAAGGCTAACGGACCTGAGCGACCTTATTTGCCTGAAAAAATGCCAATTTCATTTCTAAAGGACAGGAGAGCCGCTATTTGCTCGAAAAAGGCCGAATACGTGCATGCAGATGCCGAATAAGGTCGGTGGTGTCCGTTACATTTTGAAAACTGCGAATTTCACTCAAATAACGGCGCTGGAGTCCGTTAGGACCGTAAGTTGGTGGTCGGCTGGCCACACATTCGCTTTATCCGTCCTGTTCGCCTTATCGCTTTAACCGTCCCGTCGGCCACATCGCTTTACCCGTCCGTCGGCCATATCAGCTTTATGCGTTCATTCAATCATATAAGCTTTACGCGTTCAGATGGCCGCATTAGCTTTGTGGTTATGCTATACATGTTATCTTCGGATCGTTCTACTAGGTGAGGGGAGAATTGTCGCTTGATGAAATTTAGGTTGCCAAAGTACATGCGAATCGTGATGGCTGTGTTGATCGCCGCCATCGTCCTTCAGGGGACAGACCCTTTGATGGGGGCTTCCTCGGCTTCCGCACAAACCGGGACTCCGAAATGCGGACCGGGCTGCAGCCGTTATGACGTCGTTCTGATCGGCAGTGAAATCGAGGGGGTATTGCTGGCCAAGTCGGCCCATGATTTGGGATTAAACGTACTTATTCTTGATCCGCGCGGTAAACCGGGCGGCGAATTGATCCAGGGGCAGATGCTGGTGCTGGACGAGCCGAACGACAACCGGAAGCGCAGTTTGGTGCAGGGCGAACTGAAGCAACTGTACGACGGATACAATGCCGGAAAAATCCGCAAGCTGCCTGCCTTTGCACGGTTTTACGGTCAGTTGATCCAGGGCATCCCGCTGCGCAGCGGCATCGCGATCGAAGGGGTGGACATCGTTCCCCAAGGGAAGGGGAAATCGCTCAAATCGCTGACGTACCGGGCGAGAGATGGAAAAAGGTATACGGTTCAGGCCGGTTATTTTGTGGAAAACACCGATTTCGCCGCCCTGGCCAGCAAGCTTGGAGGCAAGCGGATTCCAGGCATGGAAAGCATCTATGGCGGCAAGAAGCCGGATTACATGGCGGCTACTTACATGATTCCCGTCAAAAAAGTCAATTGGAACAAGTTGCATCAAGCCGTGCTGGAGGAATATCCGCTTACGAACGTACAGAAGAAATACGGTCCCAACACTTATGTGGATTGGCATTTTGCCACAGGGTTCAGCAATCTGACTTTTAATTATAAACCGAGCGACTCGCAACTCTTGCTCAGGGGGCTTAATGCCACGTATCAAAAAGACAGCGAGGTGATCATCAACAGCCTGCTGATTTACGACGTGAACCCGGCGGATCCTCAATCGGTAGCTTCGGCCGTCAGCCGAGCCAAGGCGGAAGCGCCTGATATCGTCAAATATTTGCGCAAGCATATTCCCGGTTTCGAGAAAGCCGAGTTAAACGGGTATCCGGAATATTTGTACATCCGCGACTTCGACCGCTATGAAACGGAATACGTGCTGGATTACCCGGACTTGCAGTCGAGCCGGATGTTTTGGGATAACGTCAGCGTCGGCGGATATCCGATCGATTTGCAGGGCACTCGCGCCATTGCGAAGGGGATCGGCTACGGCAAACCGGACCGGTACGGCATCCCGCTGCGCTCTTTTGAATTGAAGTCTTACGACAACGTGCTGGTGGCCGGGAAAAATATCGGGGCCAAAATTAAAGCTTACGGCAGCGCCAGGGTCATTCCAACCACCGGTTTGGCCGGGGAAACGATCGGCATCATTCTCGGACATGAATGGAAGCAGAACCATAAACGCTTAAATCAGCTGACGGCGGCCGATTTTGAACGGATCCACGATTATTTGGCCAAAGATTACGGGATCGCCCTCACCGGAAAGTGACGGGCATCTTCACGAATATTCCTGCCGATTGAGTCATATTTTTGAACATGCAAAAAAATTGACCAAGCAGGGGGCATAGCCGTGGGGATCGCGTATATTAGGATTTCCGTTATTTATTTTGTCATCGGCGTACTTTTGGGCATGTATATGTCGATGGGGCATGCGCATGAACTGGAAAGCGTGCACGCGCATGTCAATTTGCTGGGATGGGCTTCGTTTGCGCTGGCCGGGCTGATTTATGTGCTGTTCCCGAAGGCCGGAGAAAGTTTGCTTAGCAAAATCCAATTCTGGACCTATTCGCTTGGCCTGCCGATCATGATGATCAGCCTCGCCTTTCTGGAGTTGGGTTCGGAGCAGTTTGAGCCTTTGGTGGCGATCGGCGGAATTCTGGTCGTGTTCAGCGTGGTTTTGTTTGCCGCCAATGTATTGCTGCACGTGCATCCCAAGCTGCCCGGCGGCAAGCAGTGATGCTGCTGGACTCCTTTGGGGAAAGCAGGGCAGTGGACGGGACGTGACCGGACAGTTGGACCAAGCGCAAAAGTGCATGCGAATTTTGTCAAAACCTCCCGAAACTAACTGGAGAATTGCAAAAGTGCAGGCCATTTTCACCATTTTGAGCCAATTTGTCTTTAATCCCGATTTTTCAACTGCACTTTCCCCACGGCCCCCTAATTGCATTGGAGTCCTGTCCTACAATATATTATTGTATTTCTAAGGGAGGACGATCAGTATGCGACGATCAAGCAAGCTATACGAGAAAGTGCGTATCGAAGTGGTG
>NZ_JAMBOE010000036.1 GCF_023715465.1 Paenibacillus macerans | reverse complement strand
ACGTTATTGCGGACACTGGGGGGATGGAGAGGTGAAACTTAACGGACGAGGCTAACGGACCTGAGCGACGTTATTGGGCCGAAAACGAGGGGTTAGAAATTCTAACGGACCGAGCGGACCTTATTTCTCTCAAATTGGCGTCAAAGTCCGTATTTTTGGCCCAATAGCGTCGTCTGAGTCCGTTAGAACGGGAAATACCCGGGAAATGGGCGAATAAGGTCGCTGGAGTCCGTTAGGTATACTACAAGGCGATACTACAGGAGTCCGTTAGGTGGTATTGCAGCATGGCGGAGTGGCCAGCGAGTGGCCAGTTTCCGGTAAAATGCCGCTAAGCAATAGAGACACGGTCTGGCTTCCTTGAAAGTACGTTGAGCGACGGTTTTCTTACTTTTTACTTTTTGTTATGGGGTCGATTTAGGGGATTGGCGATGGTGAGTCCCTTGTTCATAGCTGTAGGCCAACTTGATTAGGGTCCCTTCGTCAAAGGCCCTGCCCAGGAATTCAATGCCGACCGGTAAGCCGTCTGTGGTAAATCCAGCCGGGACGGTAATGGCCGGGAATCCGGAGAAGGGACTGAGCCGGTTGTTGGCGCCGGACACCTGATTCTCGCCGATAACTGCTGCCGGTTGTGTCGTAGTCGGGTAAACGATCGCATCCAAGTCGTAATCGGCCATCACTTTTAAGAGGGCATCACGTGTCAGCTTGGTCCGCTGCAGTAAAATATCTTTGTATTCCTCGGTTTCCAGCGTTTCGCGGGCCTCGCGGGCTTTCATGGACTGCTCCTGGGCTTTATCATACTCTCCCGAGGCGATAATTTCCGCCAGGCTATGGTAAGGTGCATCGTCTCCCAGCTCTTGAAGGTATTCGTTCAGTTGAAACTTGAACTCATATCCGCTAAGGCTAGGGTATTTGTTGATTTCGGCCAGGTTCGGAATGGTGATCGGAATGGCCGCGGCACCCAAGGCCTTCAGCTCATCGACTGCATGGTAAACAATGTCGGTGACGGACTTTTCCTGATCATTGCCGTTCTGAAACAATTCGATAGCGACACCGATGCGGGCACCTTTTAAACCATCGGCATCCAGAAAACCGGTATAACTTGCGGGAAGATGTCCAACGCTGTACGCGGTTGCGATATCATCCGGATCATAACCGGCGGTGGCGTCGAGTAAAATGGCAGCATCCTCCACGGTGCGGGCCATCGGGCCGCCGACATCCTGCGTCAATGCCAAGGGGATAATGCCGTCACGGCTGGATAATCCAATCGTAGGGCGAATGCCCACCAGGCTGTTGAAGCTGGACGGGATTCGGATCGATCCGCCCGTATCGGTCCCGAGGCCTGCTGCGGCGAAGTTGGCCGCGATCGCCGCGCCGGTGCCGCCGCTGGAGCCGCCGGGATAATGGTCACGTGCGTACGGGTTTTTCGTTTGCCCGCCAAGGGAACTGGATGTTGTGATGCCGAAGGCGAACTCATGCAGGTTGGTTTTGCCCAAAATAATAGCGCCGGCCTTTTTTAATCTGGCGATTTGATCGGCATCCTTGTCCGGAATGGAATCCTTCAAACATAAGCAGCCTGCGGTGGTTGGCATGCCGGCCGTATCGAAATTGTCCTTCACTAAAATAGGAATGCCATGAAGCGGTCCGCGTGGTCCTTGCGTGGCCCGTTCTTGATCGAGGGCTTCGGCAATGCTCAATGCTTCAGGGTTTAAGGTTAGGACGGCCTGCAGCGAGACGCCCTGGTCGTCGTATTTGGCAATGCGATCCAAATACATTTGAACGAGTTGCTTGGAGGTCAGCT
The DNA here is from genome assembly GCF_023715465.1 of Paenibacillus macerans. Lineage (GTDB taxonomy): Bacteria > Bacillota > Bacilli > Paenibacillales > Paenibacillaceae > Fontibacillus > Fontibacillus macerans_A. The sequence goes on along the minus strand of NZ_JAMBOE010000036.1, from coordinate 18,487 downwards.
TGCCCTGATCCATCGCTAACTGCATATCGGAGATTGTCGCTTCTTCGAGCACGAACGGTTTCAAGGAATTCACGACGCGACCGTGCAAAACCGGCGTATCCCCCGCCGGTAGCGTTTGCCCCGGCATACCTTGGGCTTGAGCCGCAGCGGTCCTGACACTACTTGCTGCTGCAGAGGCTGAAGCGGCCTCCGCTTGCGGGCTACCGCCGGTCCATAACCCGGTCATTAGAACCCCGGTTAATAGCAGGGCACTGCTTTTTTTCCAATTCCAGCGATGTAGTTCCATCTTATTTTGTTCTCCTCTCCTGAAATCGTATGTAAAGTTCTGGTTATAATCATAAATTCATGTAAGGTATTATAACAAGGGTACTTTAGTCGAAAGTAAACGCATACATAATTGATTTTATTTATATTTCTTTGTAATTCTCATGAATTCATGTGATCCGAAAATAAACTAGTTAAAAATCTCTGTAAAATAAAATAACATTTTACTTACATGATAATTCTGTTCCGGTATTGCATTTTGAGATATACGGGTTTACTATACTTAGAGCCTATCAAAAAGAATGTAACCTTTTTGTTACCGACAGTGGCAAGTCAACCGTTATAATTATACTGATATGTCAAGGCATATAGCCTTCCGTAATCTATATCAGGTATTGACAACATGGGATAACGTTTTCAGCATATAGGCAGGGTAAGGAGGAATGGATCATGCAGCGAAAAGGAGTTGGATATTCCTTATGCTTCATGTGGGGAGTCTTGATGATGATGTTCGTCATCGCGGGCTGTGCGTCTTCCGAGCCTTCATGGACAAATTACGTAGGGGCGGCTGTAGAAAAAAGCTTCCCGGTGCCAAAAGAAGCCAGTCAGACGGATAACGCATTAAATAACTCGAAAATGGACTATATTCACTACTCTATAAAGGGGTTAAGCGAAAGCGGCGGCGTACCTGAGGCTTATGAAAAGGTCATAGAGGCATGGGGCTGGACCGAAAAAAAAGAGGAAAGCACCGGCTCAACCCGAGTTTACGAGAAAGGCAAGAAAATCGTACAGTTGACGATTCACGACGATTCGTTTACGGTGCTTGTCCCAAAACTGGAAGATAAGGCGGTGATTCAAGGTCTGGAAAGCAGTCCTTGATTCGTCGAATGCAGCAAAATGCGGAAATCGCATAAATTATAAGCTTATTAATCCCAAGATGAAAATGCACCAGCCTGTTCCTTGCAAACAGCAGGAAACAGGCTTTTTGTGAAGGTCAAAGAAAATAACGGTAAAAAATGTCCTTATTCTCGTCCCAAAAAGGAGTACGGCGGGAATAGAGGACTTTTTTACTCTTATTTTAGAAAGAGAGGGCCAAGGAGGCACCTTTTTTTAAATGTAGGCCCAAATAAGTACGAAAAGTTCCGCTATTTTCTGCGGGGGAGTGGAGATCTTCAAAATAGCGACATAAATTATCGTTATATCCGGTCAGTCAGAAAGTAAAAGCTTCGGTGCCATGGCATCCTGATATCGTAAAATAAACTACTGCGAAACGTGGGCTGTTTTCTTTGAGAGTACGTCACTGCAGATAGTAGGAAATGTCGAGGCCGGTGATTTTCAGCATGCCGTCTTTACGTTGGCCTCTAACACAGGCAAGGACGAGCAAACGCGGACCGATCAGCCAGAAATGCCAGAAGAACAAGGCCAGCACAAAAGAAGCCGGAGACCACGGAATGATGACCGCTATGATGCAGCAACCGATCCAGGCGGCATGCAGGTGGACTTTGCGAAACACGGAATAAGCCACGTATTGTTCGGGCATATAACCGATCCAGGGCAGCAGCCGGGAAAAACGCCAGCGTTTGCGGTAGGAATGGCTTAAGATGATCAGGACCGACCGGGAAATGACAAATTGAATCCATAACGCAATGGGCGCGGCAATCAGAAAGAAAAAAAGGCTGGTCCAGGATAGAAAAATCATCTCGGCGGCAAGCCAGAGAAAAGGAAGCGTTGCGAAGCCGTAGATCAAGGCTTTGGGCAATACGACCTTTTTTAGCAGCCGGTAATGGTAAAACGTCGCATTTGTTTCAGGATCAGCGGATTTCACCCATCAACCCTCCTATAAATTACATTAAGTACGTGTTCAAAAAGTCGACTTTTCAGCAGCAAGCTTTTTGAACGACCTCTTTGAAACTCGGACATACCTATATTACTATATCGGAGCAAGCTACCGATAATTAAAGATGCAGCGTACAAACACAGCCACGGGCAATGCGGCATAAGATAAAACAGGTAGGGGACTATGAAAAGGTTTAAAATAATAGAATCTGTGTCATACTGATAGTAAAACAGACAAGGTGGGATTCGGGCATGGATGAGCGGACCGAAAGAACCTGCATTATTTGCGGGGAGCCAAAAACCGAAGGCATTCATATCGTATCGGAATTTATTTGCGATTCGTGTGAGGCCGAAATGGTGCATACGGATGTTCAGGAGGAAAAATACCATTTCTTTATTCATCAAATGAAGCAAATTTGGATGCAAAAAAATGCATAAAACGTATAAATTGATGAGGTGACAGGGCCTGTTCTTTGGGAGAACGGGTCCTTTTCTGTAGGCTTTATATTGCCCATTCGGGGAAATAAGCGGTAAAATGAAGCAATGATATTTTCCGCGAACTAAGGTTGAAGCGGTGTGGGATGGGTAGCAGGATCATAGCTGGAAGGATTAGGATAGAGATGCCGGAACAAGCTAATCGGGCTCCATTATATGAAGCTTTGATGCAATATATGAAAAAAAGCGATGTTTCCTTTCATGTGCCGGGGCATAAAAATGGACAAGCCCTGCGCGGCGGAATGCCCTGGGAGCAGGATCTGCTGTCCCGGGTGATGGAGATTGACGCCACGGAAATTACCGGGACGGATGATCTGCACCATCCGGAAGGAGTTATCCGTGAGGCGCAGCAGCTGGCCGCCGCCCAGTTTGGGGCGGAGGAGACGTTTTTTCTGGTCGGCGGCAGCACCGCCGGCAATTTAGCGCTCGTCCTGAGCGTGTGCACCGCTCCGGGCGATGTGCTGCTCGTGCAGCGGAACGTACACAAATCCGTCATTCACGGATTGATGCTGGCGGGTGCGCACGCGGTGTTTTTGGCGCCGCGGCTCGATGCGCGAAGCGGCCTGGCAACCATCCCGTCGCCGGAGACGGTGCGTGAAGCCCTGCGCCGGCACCCCGGCGCCAAAGGGCTGCTGGTCACGCACCCGAGCTACTACGGGATGGGCGCATCGCTGCGGCCGCTGGCCGAGCTCTGCCGCGCGCACAGCGTGCCGCTGCTCGTCGACGAGGCGCACGGCGCCCACTTCGGCCAGCATCCGGCGCTGCCGGAGAGCGCGCTGGCCCAAGGCGCCGACGGCGTCGTGCAGTCGACGCACAAGATGCTCACCGCGCTCACGATGGGCGCGATGTTGCATGTGCAGGGCGGGCTGCTCGACCGCGCGCTGCTGCGCCAGCGGTTGGCGCTGCTGCAGAGCTCCAGCCCGTCCTACCCCATCATGGCTTCGCTCGACGTGAGCCGAAGCCTGCTGGCGGCCCAGGGGCCCGCCCTGTTCGCAGGCGGGCTGGCCGCGGCTGCCACGGCGCGCAGCGGCCTTGGCCAACTGCCGCGCTTCGGCGTCGTCAAGCCGCCGGGCGCGAGCGGAGGGGACGCTGCATATACTATTCAAGACCCGTTTAAGCTTGTAATATACGACGCAACAAACCAGTGGAGCGGCTACGAGCTGCAGCAGCGGCTTGAGGCGGAGGGCTGCGTGCCGGAAATGAGCGATGAGCGGTACGTGGTGCTGGCGTTTGGACCGGGGACGACGGAGCGGGATGCCGAGCGGCTGCTGCAGGCGCTGGAGCACATCGCAGCTGCAGCGGAAGCGGCGGAGGGTGCGTCGGAGAAAGCGGAAGAGAAGGCGGCAGCAACGGCAGTACAGGCGGCAACGCAGGTGGCGGAGAAAAGGGAAGTGGAACAGGGTTGTTCCGGAGCCGAAAGCGATCCGTTTTCGGAACTTTCCACGTGGAACATTTCGCCGGACCCGAAACCGGCAGATGCCGGAAAAAGAAATGTTGAAGCCCGATCCCAAGCCGATGCCGGTATAGTTGTGCAAGTGACCGGTACGCTTACAGACACGGAACCTGCCGCTCCGGGCATAGACGCAGATCAGAGAGGCGTCCTTCCCGACATCTCGGAGGCTGTGGCGTTTTCTCTGGCTCCCTTATCCCCGGAGGAGATCGAAGCGATTCCCGTAGAGGACAGCGCCAGCCGGCAGGCTGCGGAGATGGTCATCCCCTATCCTCCGGGCATCCCGCTGCTGTATCCGGGGGAGACGGTCACGGAAGAGACGAAACGCCGACTGCTCCGGTTGCGGCAGACCCAGGCGAAATGCCAGGGGGCGGCAGATCCTTTGCTGCTCACCATCCAAGTGAAGAAGTTAATCAAGAAAGCAGGGAATGAACCACATGAACGGTAAAGCGAGAGGACTATTTATTACGCTGGAAGGCGGTGACGGTTCAGGCAAAACGACGGTGATGGCCGAAGTGGCCAAAGTGCTTGAAGAACACGGCGTTGCCTATATGACCACGCGTGAGCCGGGGGGGATTGAGATCGCCGAGAAAATCCGCGACATCATTTTAAACCCGCAGCACACAGCGATGGATGCCCGTACAGAAGCACTGCTCTACGCGGCATCACGGAGCCAGCATTTGGCCGAGAAAGTGGAGCCGGCTTTGGAGCGGGGCGTCAGCGTGCTGTGCGACCGGTTTATCGACAGCAGCCTGGTTTATCAAGGGTATGCGCGGGGACTCGGCATTCAAGAGGTGCTGAACATCAATATGTTTGCCATGAAAGGCCGTTTTCCGGATCTGACCTTTTATCTTGATATCGAACCGGAGGCCGGTTTGGCCCGAATCGCCGCAGGTCAGGGGCGGGAGGTCAACCGGCTCGATCTGGAGAGCACCCAGTTTCACCGGAAGGTTCGGGAAGGTTATTTGCAGATTGCCGAGATGTACTCTGAGCGGATCAAGCAAATCGACGCCTCTCAGAGCAAAGACGAGGTGGCTGCCGACATTCGCGGCCAACTTTCCGCATTTTTAAAGGAATTTAAGGACTAGTTGTCAAATAATAAGGTGTGGTACATTTTTAATATAATGAGGAGGGACTGCAAATGAAGCTGATTGTTGCGATTATCCAGGATAAAGACAGCAACCGGCTGTCCAGCGCGCTTGTCAAGGAAAACTACCGGGCAACCAAGCTGGCCAGTACCGGAGGGTTTCTTCGGGCGGGGAACACGACGTTTATGATCGGTGTCGACGACCACCAGGTGGACGCGGTGCTGAACGTCATCCGCAACAGTTGTAAAGTTCGTGAGCAATTGGTTACCCCGGTAACGCCGATGAGCGGTACCACCGATTCGTATTTGCCGCTCCCCGTGGAAGTGCAGGTTGGCGGAGCCACCGTATTCGTTCTGCCGGTAGACCGGTTTGAACATTTCTGAGAAAATACGATTAAATAGAAATATACGTCACGTTCAGTCAGTTGAGTAAATTCCAAAGGTAGGCGGTGATCGAAGATGAAAATTGATCCGGGATTCCGGCCGCTCCAAAGCGGCTTAGGAGTGACTGACGGCCCTGCGAAGCCGGTCCAGTCCAAGAGCTTTGCCGATGTCATGCAGCAGCATGGCGAGCAGGCGTCGCAGGAAGAGCTGGGCCGGCGGTTTAAGGAGATTCAAATGCAGGGAGACCGGCTGGCCCGTTCCATGACCATCCGGGAGCTGAAGGCATACCGGCTTATGGTCAAAAGATTTCTCGAAGATACGGTCCGCCGGGGCGTCCTTATTAAGGAGGTCAAAGGATGGGATCGCCGCGGCCGGGGGAAACGTTACAAGCTGCTGGACGAAGTTGACGCCGCTTTGCTTGCCATGGCCGATGAACTGCTGGAAACCGAGCAGGGAAAAATTGAGCTGCTGCAAAAAATCGGCGAAATCCGCGGCATGCTGATCAATTTGTGTTTCTAAAAAGTGCGAGTATCAAATGGAGGAAGACACGTGTCATTTCAAGATATCATCGGCCAGGATACCGCCAAGCAGCTGCTGCAGGGCGGCCTGCGGAGAAACGAAATATCGCATGCCTATATTTTTAGTGGACCGCCTGGAAGCGGGCAAATGGAAATGGCCATGGCCTTCGTCCAGGCGTTGTTTTGTACTCGGGGCGGGGACGACGCCTGCGGGGAATGCCTGGAATGCCGCAAGGTACTGCACGGCAATCACCCCGATCTTTTTACCATCAAACCCGATGGGGCAACGATCAAAATCGATCAAATCCGCGATTTGCAGCGGATTTTCTCTTATCGTACGGAGAGCGGCAATCCGAAAGCCTATATCATCGACGAGGCGGAAAAAATGACAGTTCAGGCCGCGAACAGCCTGCTGAAATTTTTGGAGGAGCCTCCGTCGCCGGCGGTCGCTATTTTGCTGTCCGACAATGGACGGGCTTTGCTGCCGACAATCCAGTCGCGGGCGCAGTGGGTGCCATTTTTGCCGCTAAACCCGGAGCGGATGCTCCAAATATTGGCGGATGAGGGATTTCCGGCAACTTTGGCCCGGAGCGCCGTTCATCTTGCGGCAGGATTGGGGCCGTGCCGCGAGCTTATCCAGCAGAATTGGTTTGCAGAAATTAGAAACGTAGTGTTACAATTAGGGAAGGAGATCGCAGGCCGTGGCGGTTCTCCTTTAATTACAGCGCAGCAAAGCTTGTTCAAGGCCGGTTTAAGCGACCACTTGGACATGTTGTTCAGTCTTTTCCATTTGTGGTTTAAAGATATGATCCACGCGCTCTATCATAAGCATGATCAAGTCGTTTTCATAGATGAGTTAGAGTTTATTTCCAGACATGCCGCCTCGCGCAGCCCGCAGCAGTGGATTGAAGCGATGGCGCTGGCTGCGGAGAGCAAGAAGAAACTGCGGCAGCATATGAATGCCCAACTTTGCGTGGAGCAGTTCCTCATCGCGGTGGATGGGCAGCGGTAGAACGTTTTTACCAACCGGGCAGGCAGCACTCAGGCACTTTTTTGAAACTTTCTCCCGTGAAAGAGCAGGGAATGAGAAGGAAAGCTGGTTCGAGCGATGCTTTTTTGGCGTATCACCATTTATGGGGGTTTTATAGGTATACGAGGGGGTTAGTTTTTGTACACTGTAGTGGGCGTCCGTTTTAAAAAAGCGGGCAAAATATATTATTTCGATCCGCTGGATCTTCCTGTCGAGAAGGATCAGAACGTGATTGTCGAGACGGCGCGCGGGATCGAATACGGTAAAGTGGTGGTCGGCAAGAAGCAGGTGGGAGAAACGGATGTCGTCCTTCCGCTGAAGAAGGTCATCCGGATCGCCGACGAAGCCGACGCCCGTGTAGTCGAGGAGAACAAGCTTGCGGCAAAAAGCGCTTTTGCCACATGTTTAAATAAAATCAAGGATCATGACCTGAAGATGAAGCTGGTCGATGTGGAATTCACGTTCGACCGCAATAAAATCATTTTTTACTTCACGGCTGAGGGACGGGTGGATTTCCGCGAATTGGTGAAGGACTTGGCCAGCATCTTCCGCACCCGGATTGAGCTGAGACAAATCGGCGTCAGAGACGAAGCCAAGATGCTTGGCGGTATCGGTCCTTGCGGACGCGTGCTCTGCTGCTCATCCTGGCTTGGCGACTTTGAGCCGGTCTCCATCAAAATGGCCAAGGATCAAAGCTTGTCGCTAAACCCAACGAAAATTTCCGGTTTGTGCGGACGGTTAATGTGCTGCCTCAAGTTTGAGCATGATAACTACGAAAGCGTGAAAGAGGAGCTCCCGTCCGTTGGCAAAATGGTGATCACTTCTTTGGGCGACGGGAAGGTGGTTGGGCTCAACGCCGGGTCGCGCACCGTGCACGTTCAGCTGTTTGAGATCGGAAAAGTGAAGGAGCTTCCGCTGGACGACGTTGTCCTTAAATAAGAAAAGGCTTTTTCAAGACTTTAGAGATGACGCTGGGGTGGGAACTTGGAGAACAAGGACATTTTCAACCATATGCAGGCGCTGGAATCACAAATGGGTAAAGTTCACGGCGAATTGGGCAGCCTCATGCTCGAAGTGAAGAAGCTGGTGGAGGAGAACCAGCGGCTCTTGCTGGAGAATGAGCAACTGCGCAAAATATTAAAGCGGGAAAGCGCGGAGAACCGCGTGCCGATAACGGCCGAAGGCAAGGTTGCGGACCCGGTTTTGGCCGGCAAAGAAGCGATCGATGTCGTGGGCGAAGGCTATGATAATTTGGCGCGTATTTATCATGAAGGTTTTCATATTTGCAATGTGTATTATGGACATCTTCGTACGGAAGGCGATTGCTTGTTCTGCTTGTCATTTTTGAATAAATAAATGAATAATAAACCGTGGGGATCGGCCCTACGGTTTTTTTTCAATGACCATAAAGAAGGATAAAATTCATGAACAACGTACCGATTTATGACAACGAGCGGGTCGACGATTTGCTCACGCATGACCTGCACATCATTCAAAGCGACGAGGTGTTCAGCTTCTCCATGGATGCCGTGTTGCTGGCGAGATTCGCCCAGGTTCCGAAATACGGGAAAATATTGGACCTTTGTACCGGCAACGGGGTCATCCCCCTGCTGCTGTCGACACGGACGAAGGCGGCGATCGAAGGCATTGAAATTCAGCCGCGGGTGGCCGATATGGCCCGCCGCAGCGTGGAAATGAACGATCTGGCGGAGCGGATTCTGATCCGCGAAGGTGATTTGCGCGAGCTGGCTCAAATCACCGGCCATGGGGTGTATGACGCGATTACGGTGAATCCGCCTTATATGCCGCTGACCGGAGGCGATTTGAAGCTTAATAGGCATCAGGCGATCGCCCGCCATGAAATCCATTGCAGCCTGGAGGACGTGGCTATCGCGGCGATGCGGCTGGTGCGGCCGGGAGGCAAAGTATCGATGGTGCATAAGCCGCAGCGTTTGGGGGAGATTGTAACGGTACTGCGGCAGCACCGGCTGGAGCCGAAGCTCATCCGGTTTGTGCATCCGCGGGCCGGGGCCGAGGCCAACATGGTGCTGATCGAGGCGCTGCGGGACGGCAAATCCGATTTGCGGGTGCTTCCCCCACTGATCGTATACGGGGAGGATGGGCAGTATTGCCGGGAAATCATGGACATTTATTATGGACCAAAAGAGGGTAAACGATGAACGTAAACGTGCAAAAAAGTTTTGAAGCCGGGGCCGGAGAACGGACGGATTTCGGCAAGCTGTACCTGGTCGGCACGCCGATCGGCAATTTGGAGGACATGACCTTCCGCGCCGTGCGGACGCTCCGCGAAGCGGACATCATTGCGGCTGAGGACACGAGACAGACGCGGAAGCTGCTCACCCATTTCGAAATATCGCCGGGCAAATTGCTGAGCTATCATGAACACAATAAGGCGGCGAGCGGACCTGAACTGATCCGGTATATAATGGAAGGAAAAAATTTGGCATTGGTCAGCGATGCCGGTCTGCCGGCAATTTCCGACCCCGGGAGCGACCTTGTAAAGCTGGCGCTTCACGCGGGTATTTCCGTCATCCCGATTCCGGGGGCCAATGCTGCATTGTCCGCGCTGATCGTTTCGGGGCTGCCTACGGAGCGGTTTATGTTTTTGGGCTTTTTGCCGCGAGACCCGAAGCAGCGGGAGAAGCTGCTGAAATCGCTGGAGGACGAGGAAAGCACCATGCTGATGTATGAATCGCCTCATCGGTTAAGCAAAACGCTGCAGTCTCTGCTGGAGGTGTTTGGAGACCGCAGCATCGTGATGGCGCGCGAAATGACCAAGCGTTATGAGGAGATGGCCAGAGGTTCACTGCAGGCTTGCCTGGAATGGCTGGAGGAGCATCCGCCGCTTGGGGAATACTGTCTGGTGGTGGAAGGGGCCAATCCGGATCAGGTAAAGGAGAAAAGGGAAGCTTGGTGGCAAGATTTACCGGTAGAGGAACATGTGGCGCATTACGAGCGGGAAGAAGGATTAACGCGGAAAGACGCGATGAAAAAAACCGCCGCCGACCGCGGAGTATCCAAACGCGATATTTATAATTCGCTGCTCTAGGGGTCCATAAACCCGCTAGAACACCCAAAAAATGCTGAACAGCCAAAAAAAAGGGGCCTTCACTAGGCCGGGTTCAAGCCAAGGGAAGGCGCCAAGGAGATATGAAAAAGGTTAGAATTAACAGTTTCAGTAAATCTATTATATACTATATTTCTTAATTTGTCACAGGGGTAGGTAGTTCCGTAATACATTCATGGCAAACAATTTTGCCTTTGAAGTAAGTGACGTTCTCGGCATTGCCGCAGAAAATGCAGGCGGGCTCGTATTTCTTCAGCATAATCCGCTCGCCGTCAACATAAATTTCAAGCGCGTCTTTCTCGCCGATGCCGAGCGTACGGCGCAATTCGATCGGGATAACAACACGTCCCAACTCGTCGACTTTTCTTACAATACCTGTTGATTTCATCATAACTGATAAGTGCCCCTCTCGCTATAATTTATTAATGTCATTTTTCGACATTGTTCTATCTTTTCTGCTTTTTATAATACCAACCATTGCCAGAATAGTCAACCTATTTATGGTAGAGTTCAGCAAAATTTCTAAAAAAATATCTTACATACCTTTAAAAACTACTTATTTACCTAGGAAGTTCAAGGAATGAGCCGGTTCGACATTTTGGAAAACAGAGATTTGACTTAATACGACACGGTTCGACATAAACCGCAAATTTCAGTCAAGTTCCCCCTTTATTTTTCAAAAAACTAATATGACAAAAAAGGAGTGTTACCATGCATCGTCCGCTTTCCGAGGAAAAAGTGTTTAAAGACCCCGTACATAATTATATTCATGTACAGGACGAAGTGATCTGGTCCCTGATTAATACCCCGGAGTTTCAGCGTCTTCGCCGTATCCGCCAGCTGGGAACGTCTTATTTGACGTTTCATGGCGCTGAGCACAGCCGTTTTTCCCATTCCCTCGGCGTCTATGAAATTACGCGCCGGATCATTTCCCAGTTTGAGCGCGGAGGATACGCCGATTGGCCGAGCGAGGAAAAGATGGTTGCTTTATGCGCCGCGCTGCTGCATGACTTGGGGCACGGCCCGTTTTCGCATTCGGTCGAAGAGGCATTCCAAATGCATCACGAGGATTGGACTTGTAAAATCCTGCTTGGGGATACCGAGGTTGGGGAAGTGCTGCGCACAGTGGAGCCGGATTTTCCGGACAAGGTCGCCGCGGTGATCCGCAAAGATTACAACAATCCGATCGTCGTCAATCTCGTCACCAGCCCGCTAGATGCCGACCGGATGGATTATTTGCTGCGCGACGCTTATTTTACCGGCGTCAATTACGGCACGATCGACATGGACCGGATTTTGCGGATGCTGCGCCCATATAACGGGCGGGTGGTCGTCAAGGAATCGGGCATGCACGCGGTGGAAGACTATTTGATGTCCCGTTATCAGATGTATTGGCAGGTGTATTTTCACCCGGTTACGCGCAGCTCGGATATCATTTTGCGGCAAATTTTGCGGCGGGCCAAGGAATTGTACCGGGACGGCTATACTTTTTCATTTTTGCCTCACCCGCTTCCTTGTCTGTTTCAGGGCGATATCGGTGTGCGCGATTATTTGCTGCTTGACGAAGCGCTGATGCAGACCGCCTTCATGCAGTGGAAAAGCGAGCCGGATGCCTTGCTTAGCGATCTTTGCGGCCGTTTTTTGGACCGGAAATTGTATAAATATGTAGAACTTGAGTCAGGCGAGCTGGAAATGGTCGAACAGATCCGCCAGGCGTTTGAACAGGCCGGTCTTCATCCCGAATACGACCTGGAAATTGATTTTCCGACCGATCTGCCGTATGATGTGTTCCGTCCGGACGAGGCTGCCGCCGGAAAGCAGATTTTGCTGCTGGACCGGCAGGAGCGGCTGCGGGAAATTTCCGAAGTGTCGGACATCGTCCGTTCAATCAGCGGGCTGCAGCTCGGCAAATACCATTTGTATTATCCGGATAATAAATTGTGTGCGGTGCGGGATCAATTGCCGCCGGCCATTGCCCGAATATTTGAACAGACACGTTAGGAGGAACGATACAATTATGTTATTTGACACGCATACGCATTTGGACGCTCCACAGTTCGACGAGGACCGGGAGGAAGTGATTCAGCGCGCGGTGGAGCAAGGGGTTACGCGCATGATCAACATCGGATTTAACCGCGAAACGATCCCGTCGACGATGAAGCTGGCGGAAACGTATGATTTCATTTACGCCGCTGTCGGCTGGCATCCGCAGGATGCGATCACGATGAAGGAGGGCGATTTGGACTGGATCGCCGAACTTTGCAAGCACGAAAAAGTGGTAGCCATTGGCGAAATCGGGCTCGATTATTATTGGGACACGTCGCCCAAAGACATTCAGCATGAGGTGTTCCGCAAGCAAATCGGCCTGGCCCGCAGTCTGGGGATGCCGATTTCCATTCATAACCGCGACGCCCACGAGGATGTCGTGCGGATCTTGCGCGAGGAAAAGGCGAATGAAGTCGGAGGGGTGATGCATTCCTTCTCCGGCAGCTGGGAAATTGCTAAATTGTGTCTAAATCTGGGATTTCATTTGTCGTTTGGCGGGCCGATTACGTTTAAAAATGCAAAGCAGCCCAAAGAGGTCCTGGCTAAGACACCGATGGACCGTTTATTGATCGAGACAGATTCCCCTTATTTAACTCCACATCCATTTCGTGGGAAACGTAACGAGTCGGCTCATGTGCGTTTGGTAGCCGAAATGGCGGCCGAGCTGAAGGGGGTCTCTTTGGAGGAAATCGCCGAAATTACCACCCAAAATGGACTGGAACTATTTGGCATACGGAGTATAACGGAGAAAAACCGCTGAAAAAATGAGGATAATCGAAAGATTAATGCATTTTAACTGAAAACAGCATGTTTATTACATTTTTTTAACCATTTTTTTAAAAAAACGTGGTTGATTGGTTCTTTACAACATGCATCGAAACAGGATAGAATTTTTTCAGTAATCGCTGCGGCTCATTTTTTAGCTTGACGAGCCGTTCGATAACTTGGTTCCGTGAACCAGTCTCGCTGAGTCTCCGCATGGAGAACGGGGGAACCGGTGCAAACATGGATCGGATGATGCCGGCCAGGTTTGCAAATGATTCCTTTTCAGGGTCTTAGGGGTGAATTCGAGGTCGTTGCGCCATGAGCGAACGAACTGAGAAAGGGCGGCTCTCTTTCGTCCGAACCCGACAGCTAACCTCGTAAGCGTACCAAGAGAGGTAACTCGTGCAGCCTATTACACCTAGACAAATCAGGAAGCCACGAAGGGAGTTCCTCTAACTCTTTCTTTGGGCTTCTTTTGTTTTGAATAAAAGTAATAGGGTCATCATACTGTTGATAAACAGGAGGTGACAAATGCCGATAAGACTGGGGAAGGATGCGAAATGCGCGGTTTGTTTTTTTAAAATGTGAGTTCAAAAGTCAGGGCGGCCTGCTTCGTGATCAAAAGATGACTTTTGAACAACCTCTAAGCGCGTTTCGTAAACAAGAACTGTAGTCGCGTCAACCGTATCATGCATCGACCTTACGGCGGGACTATGAAGGAGGACGGAAGAAATGGGCATTTTCCGAAACGGGGAGACCCATGAATCACGCTCATCCAGCATGTCTTACGCAATGCGATGGAAGCATGAGAATTTTCGTCAGATTACGCTTGTCGGCGTACTGAGCATCGCACTAATCATCATCATCCTGATCTGGACGTTTGGTCAGGAGCGTAAACAAGTATCTCTGGTCATCGACGGGAAGGCCCAGTCGGTGGAAACGACGGAATCGAAGGTGGCTCATCTGCTGGAGGAACAATCCATTAAGCTTGCGCCGCAAGACACCGTATCGCGTCCGCTCGACAGCCTATTTTCGGACGGAGACCGCATCGTGATCGAACGGGCGGTTCCGGTGAAGATCATCGTCGATGGAACGGCCAAAGTTGATTTTACGTCTGAGAGCACCGTAAAGGGCGCCATTTCCGAACTTGGCATCACCCTGGATCAGAATGATAAGGTAACGCCCGCTTTGGACAGCAAAGTTGCAGCCAGCATGAACATCAAAATTGTTCGGGTGAATAAACATACCGTCAAGCAAAAAGAAGCCGTACCGTTTACCGTTGTCAAAACGGCCGATGACAGTTTGCCGAAAGGTGAAACCAAGGTCGTTCAGCAAGGCAGCAAAGGGTTGGTTGTCCACACCGTGGAGAAAACTTATGAGGACGGCAAGTTTGTGACGAAGCGATGGCTCGGCAAAGAGGTCTCCAAGACCGCACAGCCGAAAGTCATTGCCGTCGGCACCAAGCAGCCGACCGCGGTGATGTCCGCCAGCATGACCCGCAGTTCGGACGGGGTCAGCGTTAGCGGAACGACAACGAAAAGCGGAGTCTCATTCAAATATAAAAAGGTACTTAAAAACGTCACGCTCACCGCTTATTCCTCCGAGGAGGACGGCATCGGAACGCGCACGGCTTCCGGCACCCGCGTTACCGAGGGGCAGACGATCGCCGTGGACAAAGACGTCGTACCGCTGGGCTGGTGGGTCTATATCGAAGGCATCGGCTTCCGGAAAGCGGAGGATACCGGCGGAGCGATCGACGGCAACAAGATCGACGTATATTACGACAGTTTAAAGGCAGCCAATAATTTTGGCCGCAAGAAGGGCCGCACCGTTTACGTGATCGGTCCGACCAAACCGGAATTGAATTAATTCGCCCCGTCCTGGTGTGGACGGGAACGAGATACTTTGAGCGTGTTCAAAAAGCCTTCTTCATGATAAAAAGATGACTTTTTGAACAACCTCTATTATGATGATGAATAAGACACTTGGATTAGAAGAGGATACGTTCCTCTTCTTTTTGCTGTAAACGGAAGGGAAGAAGACACATGATTAAAGAAGTCATCGTGGTGGAAGGCCGGGATGACACCGTGGCCGTCAAGCGGGCCGTGGAGGCGGATACGATCGAAACGGGCGGCTCCGCCATCAATGAGACGACGCTGCGGAAAATCGCCCTGGCGCAAGAGCGGCGCGGAGTGATCATTTTTACCGATCCCGACCATGCCGGGGAACGGATCCGCAAGATCATCGCCAACCGGGTGCCTGGCTGCAAGCATGCGTTCCTGCGGGAAGCGGACGCGACGAAGCGGGGCGATATCGGGATCGAAAACGCCTCTCCGGCAGCGATCCGCGAGGCGTTATCCCGCGTGCGCAGCGAAGCGCCGGGAGTAGAGGGGCAGATCGATTGGGAAGACTTGATGACGGCGGGGCTGATCGTACATCCGGAGGCGGCGGCACGGCGCAAGGCGCTGGGGGAACTGCTCGGCATCGGGTACTGCAACGGCAAACAGCTGTACAAGCGTTTGACGGTGTTCCGGATCAGCCGCGAGGAGTTTGCGGATGCGCTCGCCAAGTTGGAGAATGAAGGGGTATAGAGGCCATGAGCATAAGGGAAGACGTGTCCACGCCGCGCCGGACGAAGGAGATCATTCATCGGTACGGATTTTCGTTTAAGAAAAGCTTGGGACAGAACTTTTTGATCGATCAGAATATCCTCGGCAAAATCGTTGCCGCCGCCGGCCTCGACGTCTCCAAAGGGGCGCTCGAAATCGGCCCGGGGATCGGCGCGCTGACGGAGAAGCTGGCTCAGGAAGCGGGCAAGGTCGCGGCCGTGGAGATCGACCAGCGCTTGCTGCCGATCCTGCGGGAGGTGCTGGAGCCGCATCCGCACGTTCACGTCATTCACGGGGACGTGCTGAAGCTGGACCTGCAGGCGCTCTTTGCCGCCGAATTTGCCGATGTCAGCGGCGTTAGCGTCGTCGCCAATCTGCCGTATTACGTAACGACGCCGATCCTGATGAAGCTGCTCGAGGAGAAGCTGCCGCTGGAGCATATCGTCGTGATGATCCAGAAGGAAGTGGCAGAGCGGATGGCGGCTTCGCCGGGCGGCAAGGACTACGGCAGCCTTAGCATCGCGGTTCAGTACTACAGCGTGCCGGAGCTGGTCTGCACGGTGCCGCACAGCGTGTTCATCCCGCAGCCGAACGTGGAGTCGGCTGTCATCCGCCTGTCGGTGCGCAAGGAGCCGCCGGTGTCGGTGGAGGATGAGGCGTTTTTCTTCGAGGTAGTGCAGGCCTCCTTCGCCCAGCGGCGCAAGACGATTTCCAACAATCTGAAAAGCCGTTTCTTCCCGGGCGAAGGCCGGGAACGGCTGGAGCAGCTGCTGGAGGAGGCTGGGATCGTCCCGTCGCGCCGCGCCGAAACGCTGGATTTGGCGGAGTTCGCGGGGCTGAGCAACATCTTGCTGCAAGCCGGATTGAAGCAGACGTAGCAGGGGCCGCCGCAGTAACCAATCCCACCTTTTGCCCATACCATGGGATAGAGGTGATCAACTTGACGAATTTGGGAGACTTGGTCGTCCGCAAATCTTATGGCGGGGATGTTACGTTCCGGGTAGCAAGCATCGCGCGGAGTGAAGCGATCATCAAGGGAACGGAATTCCGGCTGCTGGCGGATGCGCCTTTAAGCGATTTGATCCGTATAGACCGGGATGCCCCCGGAGAAACAACGCAGCGCGCGCGCATCAAGGCGACGGAGTCGCTGAAGCGGTTGGCCGAGGACCGGAAGCAGCTGGCGGAGCGCAACCGGATGACCATTGGCGGGGAATGGTACTCGCTGGGGGAGCCGGCTTATTTTGAAGTGCCGGGCAAAGTGCTGCATCTGGACGGGGATCAAAGATATTTACAAAAAAGCTTAAGCCTGTACGAGAAGCTGCGGGTGCCCGCTCAAGGCTACTATGTCTCGGAGCCGCAGATGGCTAATGCCTTGTACCGGCTGCTGCCGACGGTCCGCCCGGATATCGTGGTGCTGACCGGCCATGACGGCGTTTTGAAGCAGCGGCCTACCGGCGACCTGTACAATTTGACCAGCTATAAAAATTCCAAACATTTCGTGGAAGCCATTCAGACGGCCAGACAATTCGAACGCAATTTCGATACGTTAACGATCGTGGCCGGCGCCTGCCAGTCGCATTTCGAAGCGTTATTGCAGGCGGGGGCCAATTTTGCCAGTTCCCCGGGCCGCGTGCTGATCCACGCCTTGGACCCCGTGTATATCGCCGCCAAGGCCTCGCTGACATCCATACGCGATACGATTCAAATTACGGATGTCCTGAACCATACGATCAGCGGCGCTCAGGGCGTCGGGGGCATTGAAACGCGCGGCAGCTACCGGATCGGCCTGCCCAAGCTGAAAGATTTGTCCACGCTTAAAGTTGTGCCTTCCATGTGAGAGCGAGCGAATTAAACCGGAAGTTCCAAAGTTTTTTTGGGCCTCCGGTTTTTTGCGTTGTGCGAGGGAGCGCGTTTATTTTGGCAAAGGCTCAAAGCGGAAAGCCCCTATTTTTAGGTTGTGCGTAAAAAATAGGACCCAAAAATGTCGGTATTCCAGCAGTATCCGATCATTTGAGAGAAATAGAGGAAATTTTTGTCATTATTTTCCTGCGTCGCAAGGAAATGCTTACGTTCCGGCCCATTCGTAGGGAAATAAGTACATAAAATTCCCCTAATGAAGATGAGCATGCTGGGTCTCCGAATAATAAGTACATAAAGTGCCGCTATTTTGCATGCCGACCGCCGGTTGTACCGGCAGCTTTATTCTTTCGGGAAGGAGAAGTCAGGTCGTGTCGAAAAAAATTCATTGACATGAGTTTTTCCATGCTGATATAATTAATTATTTTGATTTGACAAGGGTTATCATTTCCTGTATAATGGTTTTGAGAAAGAAGGTGGTCACAGGTAATGGCTAAAAATGCGCTGTCGGAAATCAAGCATAGTCTCGACGCCCACGTTGGACAAAAAATTATGCTTCGGGCAAACGGAGGTCGCCGAAAGACCATCGAACGCACCGGAGTGTTGGAGGAAACCTATCCTTCGGTCTTTATCGTGAAGCTGGACCAGGAGCATCAGACATTTAAGCGTGTGTCTTACAGTTATGCCGATATACTAACCGAATCTGTTGAGGTCATGATTTGCGACGACAACAACGAGGTGCGGATTTCGTATATTAAACCGTGAACATCATGATGAATTGAGTAAACGGCTTCCGCCTCCGGCGGAGCCGTTTTTTAATTTATAAAATTTCGGCCATGGTAGAGAGCGATGCGCAGGGAGAGAGGGGAGGAGGAGAGTAACCTGGGGGCTAAGGGACACCAGAGCCGTTATTTGAGGGAAAACGGAGGAATGCAAAATGTAAACATTCCTGTGTAGGCTAAGATTTCGTCTTTGAAAAAAACAGGAGCGCCTCGTATGATAGGGGTGTGACGGGTCAAAAGCCCTAAAAACCTATCAGGAGGCGCTTACTATGAAGT
>NZ_JAMBOE010000035.1 GCF_023715465.1 Paenibacillus macerans | reverse complement strand
TCCGCGGACATTTTCCTTTTTGAATCTAAGACCGAAACAAACCTGTAAATATATTTCATTAATTACCAAAATAGTAATTGGACCATAATTTCAACTTTTCATGTCAGGTTGTTTGCATGGCTAGTGCATCTGTTTCCGTTACATTTTGCAGACCTGCGTTTTTCCGCAGATAAGGTCTCTGAGGTCCTTTAGCATCCAGACTCATCTTCTCTACTTCTCTCCTCCTAACCTGAGCATCGTCCTCTACTCCCTGCTTGTAATTTAATAAACTTTATAATGTATAAATAAACTCAAAGCCGGAAGTTTATGGCCCGCCTTTAAAAAAACGCCTGACGGCGTCTTTTTTATGATTCTGACCTACGTCAGAGCGATTAGAGGGAAGGGATGGGTATGGGATTCATCTACTGTTGGAGTCAGGTTCCTGCGAAATGTGGCCCCCCTGTCTCTTCCTTGCAGTTTATACTTCCGCCTCTCTGGAAATGCTAGAAAGAAAGACTATGAATCTATATAAGTTGAACTAAAGAAATGCGGAAGTTAGGCAACACGGCTGCCCTGATCCGTACAATCAACAGTTCAACTTATATAATTTGGAAGGCGGGATAAGGAATGAAACAGATTATGCTGATTACCGACGGGTGCTCCAATGTGGGGGAAAGCCCGGTGATGGCGGCGGCGCTGGCCAAGCAGGAGGGGATCACCGTCAACGTTGTCGGGATTGTGGATTACGGGACGATCGGGGAGCTCGGGAGCGTGGAGATCGCCGAAATCGCCAAGGCCGGCGGGGGGATGAGCCGGATCGTCGGCACGGAAAACCTGGCGCAAACGATGCAGATGATGACGCGGAAAACGGTGGTGCAAACGATCCAGCAGGCGGTTAATAAGGAGATTCGCCAAATTCTCGGGGATCAAACGGTGGGCGATTTGCCGCCGGAGACGCGTTCGCAAGTCGTTGAGGTGATCGACGAGCTCAGCGAGAGCAGCCCGCTGCAGGTCGCTTTGCTGATCGATGCCAGCGCCAGCATGAAGCCGAAGCTGCGTGCGGTGGAAGAGGCGATTCGCGATATGATGCTCAGCCTGGGCGCCAGGAAAGGGGAGAGCAAGCTGGCGGTTTTTCATTTTCCCGGGGCGCACGGCGGGGAGGATGCTGTTCTTGACATGGATTGGACCGGCGATTTGGGGACGGCGCGGTCGATTTTTCAGCGTCTCGTCATGCGGGGGGCGACGCCAACCGGTCCGGCCATCTTGAAGGTGATGGATTTCATGCGATATGGTACACTGGATGGACATGGAAAGTCTTGGCGCGAGGAGACGGATGGAAGAGATGGAATTCTCGGAGACTACGTCGTTTAAACTGAATCTGCCGCAAGGGACGCGCATCAGCGGCCGCTGGAAGGGCGGCCGTTATGTGGTCCAGCGTCTGCTGGGCAAAGGGGCCAATGGCGTCGTGTACCTGGTGAAACAGGAGAAAAACACGAAATTATACGCGCTGAAGCTCGGCTTCGACACACTGGACATCCAATCGGAAATTAACGTGCTGAAAGCGCTGCAGCGCCAACGGCGGCGGAGAGGGGCCGCAGAGGGGGATCTTGCTTATCTGGTCGAGGTGGACGACTTTGCTTACCGGGGCAGGGAGATTCCGTTCTACGTGATGCGGTATGTGCAAGGGGAGCCGCTCAGCGCTTTTCTAGCGCGCCGGGGGAGCCGGTGGCTGGACGTCGCCGGTTACAATCTGCTGCAGCAGCTGCGGCGTCTGCATGGCTCGGGGTGGGTGTTTGGTGACCTGAAGCCGGAAAACGTCCTGGTCGCAGCCTACGGCGAGGTGGAACTGATCGATTACGGCGGAGTGACCGCCATCGGCCACAGCATTAAGCAGTTTACCGAGTGGTATGACCGCGGTTTTTGGGATGCGGGGAGCCGGTCGGCGGACCCCGCGTACGACTTGTTTTCATTTGCTGTTGTATGCATCCACCTGCTGGCCGAGCAGCCGCTCAAAAAAGCGGCCATTCAGCTGCCGCAAACGCGCAGCCGCCACGATTTGCTGGTCATCGTCAACCAAACGCCGGCGCTGGCTTCATATCGCGGTTGGCTGCAAAAAGCGATTAACGGCGAGTTTACGGATACGCAGGAGGCGTGCCGGCAATGGAAAGAGCTGGTCTCGGCCAATTTCAGCCCCAAGCGGAAGGCGAGGCCGTCCACACCGCGCTGGATCGTGGGCGCGTTTGCGGTGTCGTTGACCTTACTGGCTTGCGCGCTATATTTGACGCTGCGGTTTTGATGGGAGAAGGAATTTATATGAAAGAACGAACGTTACATCGCCTGGTGGAGCTCGTTCGGCGCACCGGGCGGCAGGAACGGCTGTGGTCCCGCGGGGACCGGATCGTCGTGGCCGTGTCGGGGGGAGCGGATTCGACGGCTCTTTTACATATAATGAAAGAAATTGCCGCGGGCGGGGGGCTGGAGCTGATTTGCGCTCACTTGAACCACGGCCTGCGCGGGAGCGAAGCGGACCGCGATGCGGACTTCGTCCGGGAGCTGGCGCTGCGGCTTGACGTCCCGTTTGAACTGGGCTATGCCGACGTGCATACTTATATGAAGGAATCTGGTAAAGGCCTGGAGCTGGCGGCGCGGGAAAAAAGATACGAGTTCCTGCGGCGCACCGCCGCGCGGTACGAAGCGACGTCGATTGCTGTGGGCCACCATGCCGACGATCAGGCGGAGACGGTCCTCATGCGTTTGCTGCGGGGGAGCGGCCCTTCGGGGCTGGCGGGAATGCGATTCAAGCGCCGGGAAAAAAATGTGGAACTCATCCGTCCGCTGCTGCGTATATACAAGACGGATTTGCTCCGGGCTTGCGAGGAATCCGGAATCCCATATATGACCGACAGCAGCAACCTGTCTACGGAATATACGCGAAATTCGCTGCGGTTGGATGTGTTGCCTTTTTTGGGGCAATATAATGATCAGTTGGCGGTATCACTGAACCGGCTGGCCGAGGTGGCCGGGGCGGAGGATGATTTTTTGGTCCAAGAAGCCTCCAAGGCTTACGCCGAAATCGTCCGTGCGGACAAAGGAGGGGCATTGTTCGAAATTGCGCCTTTTGCCTCTTTACATGTCGCTTTACAACGGAGGTTGATTAAACTAATATTAAATTATCTGCCTTTAAGCACGGAAGAAAGCGATTTTATCAAGATTGAAGCGGTTCGCAACGGGGCGGTTCAGGACCGGCCCACGACATGGAGCCTTGATCTTGGCGGCGGCTGGCGGGCCTTGCGCGAGTACGGCACGATCCGTTTTGTCTCCGGCGCTGCGGAAAGTCAGATTCCTCCCTATACATATTCAGTGGAGCAATTCCCTGCGGAAGTGACGATTCCGGGCTTAGGCCGGACGCTGCGGATCACGCGGCTGCCGGCCGGCATAAATACCGCTATTGCAAAGGCAGCAAGCAACGATGAAGCTTTATTTGATGCGGATGAGCTGGTCTGTCCGCTTACAGTGCGTTCCCGGCACCCGGGAGACGCGATGAAAGTCATGGGACTAAACGGTAGCAAAAAGGTAAAAGATATTTTCATCGACGAGAAAATACCTCCATCCCTTCGCTCCCGCATCCCGCTGGTGACGGATGCCGATGGCCGGATATTATGGATTCCCGGCGTTCGCCGTTCCGCGCATGCCGCAGTGAGCCGGCACACGTCCGTGGCGTTGCACATGGTTTGGGATTAAATCGGCAAACCTGGCAACTCCCCAAGGTTTAGCGAAAGACCGGCATTCATAGTATAACGTAGGAGGTTTACTTATTTTGCAGAACGATATTCAGGAAATATTGATTACCCGGGAACAGATCGAAGCCAAGGTCAAGGAGTTGGGAAAACAGCTTAGCGCAGAGTATGAGGGACGCAATCCCCTTGTGATCTGTATACTTAAAGGGGCCTTTATTTTTATGGCGGATCTGGTGAAGGAAATTACCGTGCCGATCGAACTCGATTTTATGGCGGTTTCCAGCTATGGCGCTTCGACCCGTTCTTCCGGTGAAGTGAAAATCATCAAGGATTTGGATAACTCCGTCGAAGGGCGGGATATCCTGATCGTGGAGGATATTATCGACAGCGGGCTGACGCTCAGTTATTTGATCGATGTGCTGGAACGGCGGAAAGTGAAATCGGTGAAAATCGTTACGCTGTTTGACAAACCCGCGCGGCGTACGGTGAAACTGGAAGCTGATTTATCGGGATTTGTTCTGCCGGACGCTTTTGTTGTGGGATATGGTCTGGACTATGCCGAGAAATACCGCAACCTCCCATACATCGGAGTACTGAAGCCGGAAATTTACACCAGTTAATTTCGTCGTCCCATTTCGGACGAAAGACCACCTCGCCTGATTTTTGAAATGGCGTGTGCGGCTATGGTAAAATAACTTAAGGTTCTGAGAGGAGGTAGGGGATGAGTCGGTTCATCCGGAATTCTGGTTTTTATTTGATACTTTTCTTAGTCGTGGTGGGCATCGTCCAATTCCTCAACGGCGGACAAGAAGCAACCGTCACCCCTAGTTACACGGAATTGCGCCAGCAGCTCAAGGATAATAAGGTTGCTGAAATCACCGGTAAATTCGACGGTTACGCTTATCTGGTAACCGGTAAGTATAGAGATGTCGTCGGGAACGAAAAGACGAAGAACTTCTCTCTCTATATTCCTTACGACACGAATGTCCTGAAGGAAATTACGGACCTGAGCGAGCAGAAGGGTTTTGAGGTGAAATGGGAGAAGATGCGGGGCGAAAGCATCTGGGTCACCTTCCTGACTTCGATCGTACCGCTTGCGATCATGTTCATTTTGTTCTTCTTCCTGTTTAACCAGGCGCAGGGCGGCGGCGGCAAAGTGATGAACTTTGGCAAGAGCCGGGCCCGTCTCTATAATGAAGAGAAGAAAAAGGTCACGTTCGAGGACGTGGCGGGGGCAGACGAAGAGAAACAAGAGCTTGTTGAAGTCGTTGAGTTTTTGAAGGATCCGCGGAAATTTTCCGCCGTGGGCGCGCGGATTCCGAAAGGCGTTTTGCTCGTGGGCCCTCCGGGTACCGGTAAAACTTTGCTTGCTCGCGCGGTAGCTGGCGAGGCCGGCGTTCCGTTCTTCAGCATTTCCGGTTCCGATTTCGTGGAAATGTTCGTTGGGGTCGGGGCGTCCCGCGTACGGGATTTGTTTGAAAACGCCAAGAAAAACGCACCGTGTATTATCTTTATCGATGAAATCGACGCGGTGGGCCGTCAGCGCGGCGCCGGTCTCGGCGGCGGGCATGACGAACGCGAGCAGACGCTGAACCAATTGCTCGTCGAAATGGACGGTTTTGGCGGCAACGAAGGCATCATTATCATCGCGGCCACGAACCGCGCCGATATTCTTGATCCGGCTTTGCTGCGGCCGGGACGTTTTGACCGGCAGATTACGGTCGACCGTCCGGACGTCAAAGGCCGTGAAGCGGTGCTGCGGGTTCACGCCCGCAACAAGCCGTTGACGAAGGATGTCCGTCTGGACGTCATCGCGAAACGTACGACCGGGTTCACCGGGGCCGATTTGGAGAACTTGCTGAACGAAGCGGCGCTCCTTGCGGCACGGCGGAACCGCAAAGATATTTCCATGCGCGAAGTGGACGAAGCGATCGACCGCGTCATCGTCGGTACGGAGAAACGCAGCCGCGTGATCAGCGATCGCGAAAAACGGATCGTCGCTTATCACGAAGCGGGGCATACGATCGTCGGCTACTATTTGGAGCATGCCGATATGGTTCACAAAGTGACGATTGTTCCACGCGGCCGCGCCGGCGGTTACGTCATTATGCTGCCGAAGGAAGACCGGATGCTCGTTACCAAAAACGAGCTGCTGGATAAAGTTACCGGGTTGCTTGGCGGACGTGTATCCGAGGAGATATACATCGGTGAAATCGGCACCGGCGCGTACAGCGACTTCCAGCAAGCAACGAGCATCGTGCGCAGCATGATCGTCGAATACGGGATGAGCGAGAAGCTCGGCCCGATGCAGTTTGGCACATCGCAGGGCCAGGTGTTCCTGGGCCGCGATATCGGGCACGAGCAGAACTACAGCGATCAGATCGCTTACGAAATCGATCAGGAGATGCAGCGCTTCATCAACGAATCGTATGAACGCTGCAGAAAGCTGCTGACCGAGCACGAGCGCGAGGTTCGCCTTGTGGCGGAAACGCTGCTTGAGGTGGAAACGCTGGAGCTTGAGCAAATCAAGCAGCTGATCGAAACCGGCTCGCTGGAAGGAACCGGTGAAGACGGCGGCAATGGCAGCGGTCCTGCGGAGCCAGGCGAAGCGACCGTCGACAACATCGGAGATGTCCGCGTCCGCATCCAAGGCAAAACCGAGGATCCGGCACCGTCCGGCCCGATCGTCGGGGATATCCCGAACGATGTGCCAAGCGGTACGGCAAACGATCGCACCAACGATCCGGTCGTCGATGCGCCGCAAGGCACCGTCAGCGACACGCCGGGCAAATCCGATGAAGGTGAGCCCGACAAAGGCCCGGACAACAACGGAGGCAACCCGCCAACCGTGTAAATTTAGCATTACGCATGCAGCCCCCTGGGAAACGGAAGGTTTCCGGGGGGCTTTTAACTTTATAAGAAATTATAAAATTTCCAGCGGGTAGAGGATGATGCGCAGGTAGGGAGGAGGGAGAAGAGGAAGCTAGAGGAAGCAGAGAAAGCAGAGGAAGCTAGAGGCTAAAGGACACCAGAGACCTTATCTGCGGAAAAACAGAGGTGCGAAAATTTTAACGGACTGAGATGCCGCTATTTACCTCAAATCGGCCCGGATGAACGGGTTTTGAGCCAAATAAGGGTCATGTGGGTCCGTTAGGTTGGGGAAATACCCGGGAAATGGGCGGATAAGGTCGCTGGTGTCCGTTAGAGCAGCGTCCACAGATTGGAAAGGGCCGAGGTACTCGCTGCTTCTGTTCATGAAAGAAGGGGAAGCCAGGTTCTACCTGTACCCATCCCTCCAATTGCTCCAATGTAGAAGTCAGAGCCATTAAAGGACGCCGACAGACGTTTTACTTAAAATTAAAATTTTAACGAATCTTCCCTTTAACCGTGAATTTACCTTATAAATCGCTCGGATTCGGCGTTATGCTCGGCGCTCTGCCTCATTGACAGCGCCTTTCAGCTTGTGTAAATTAGTTGGTAAACACCGTGTGAAATTTGATACGTTCTAGGGGGAGGAAATCGGGTGGAGGCTCTAGCGCTGGAGCGGAAAGCGGAAATGAACCGGGAACTAAAGGAAAGACTGTTCCAGCTCAAGAAGGAACGGAATGCAATTATACTTGCCCATTATTATCAACGCGATGAAATTCAAGAGGTCGCCGACTTCCGTGGCGATTCCTTTTTGCTGGCCCAAAAGGCGGCTTCAACCGATACGGAAACGATTGTGTTCTGCGGGGTGCACTTTATGGGTGAAAGCGCGAAGATTTTGGCGCCGGACAAAACGGTGCTGATCCCCGACGAACGGGCGGGATGCCCGATGGCCGACATGGTGAACGTCGATGGATTGCGGAAGCTGAAAGCGCAGCACCCGAATGCCAAAGTGGTGACGTACATCAATTCTTCGGCGGAAATCAAGGCGGAGACGGATATCTGCTGCACTTCGTCCAACGCGGTGAAGGTCATCAATTCGATCGATGCCGACGAAATCATCTGGGTACCGGACAAAAACCTCGGCCACTACGTCCAGCAGCATACCGACAAGAAGCTGATCATCTGGGAAGGCTACTGCAATACGCACGACATGCTGACGGTCAAAGATGTGGTGGAGATGAAGGCTAAATACCCGAACGCCGAGTTTGTCGTTCACCCGGAATGCCGTCCGGAAGTAGTGGAGATGGGCGATTTTGTGGGCAGCACGACGGCGATTTTGGACTACTGCAAAAACTCGCCGGCCCAAGAGTTCATCGTGGGGACCGAAGACGGAACCGGGTATCAATTGCGCAAAGACAGCCCGGATAAAACGTTCCATTTTGCCACTAAGTTCCTCGTTTGTCCGAATATGAAAGTCAATAATCTGAAAAAACTGGTCAAATGTCTGGAAACGATGCAGCCGCAGATTTACGTACCGCCCGTCGTTGCCGACAAAGCAAGACTTTCTTTAGAGCGCATGTTACAAGTCAAGTAGCATGCGCTACTCTCTTGTTCAAGACAGGTGACGACTGTGATACCACAATATTTGGTTGATTTTGAGTTGGCTAAGCTCCCGGTGGTCGATACGGATGTGATCGTCATCGGTTCGGGCATTGCCGGCCTGTTCACCGCCATCAAGGCTAGTGAAAAATCGCGCGTAATCATGATTACCAAAAAAGCGCTGCTGGAAAGCAACACGAGATATGCGCAAGGCGGGATTGCGGCGGTCATTTCCGAAGACGATTCTCCGGCCTCCCACCGTGAGGATACGCTGCTCGCCGGCGCGGGGTTATGCTCCTCGGAAGCGGTGAACATCCTGGTCCATGAAGGGCCGGACGCCGTTAAAGAGCTGATGGAACTGGGCACGGCGTTTGATGTCGAGAACGGCGAACTGGCGTTGACAAAAGAAGGGGCGCACAGCCACCGCCGGATTTTGCACGCGGGCGGGGATGCCACCGGCTACGAGATCGCGCGGGCGTTATCGGAACAGACAGCGGTTCATCCGAACCTCGAAATATGGGATAATCACTATGTGATTGATTTGATTACCGAAAACAACGAATGTCTCGGCGCGCTGGTGCAGCGTCCTGATGGCGAGCGGATTTTCCTGCGGGGGAACGCCACCATCCTGTGTTCGGGCGGAGCGGGGCAGCTTTACCGGTACACCACCAACCCGGAGGTCGCCACAGGCGATGGCGTTGCGATGGCTTACCGCGCGGGAGCGGTCATTCGCGATATGGAATTCATTCAGTTCCACCCGACGTCTCTTTGTTACCCCGGAGCTCCCCGCTTTCTGATCTCCGAGGCCGTGCGGGGAGAAGGGGCGGTGCTGCGGAATATCAAAGGCGAGCGGTTTATGAGCAAATATCATGAGCTGTTGGAATTGGCCCCGCGCGATATCGTGGCCCGGGCGATCGTCAGCGAAATGGAAGCGGCTGGCGCTAATTTCGTCTATCTGGACATTACGCACGAGCATCCGGAAACGGTCAAACGCCGGTTTCCCACGATTTACGAAACCTGCATCGGCTATGGACTTGATTTGACGGCCGACTGGATTCCGGTTGCACCGGCTGCGCATTATATGATGGGAGGCGTGCGGACCGGCCATCACGGCGAAACGAACGTATACCGCCTGTTTGCCTGCGGCGAGGTGTCGTCGACCGGGGTTCACGGTGCGAACCGGCTCGCCAGCAATTCGCTCTCCGAAGCGGTCGTGTTTGGCCGGCGGATCATTCAGCGGATACAGGAGCTGCCGCCGCTGGGCAAAACCGGGGAAGGCATCGCCTATCGGGAGCAACGCCAGGCTGCCGATGCGCCTTCGATCGCGGAGCGCCGCCTGGAGCTGCAAAAAGTCATGGTGCGCCGTGCGGGATTACGCCGGACGGCGGCCGGACTGTCGCATGGGCTTGAGGAGCTGCAGCGTCTTGAGGGGATTTTTAGCCAGGCGCTGGATACGCGCGAACAGTGGGAATACGCCAATATGCTGACCAGTGCACTGCTCGTAATGCGCTCGGGGCTGGCCCGCGAGGAAAGCCGGGGCGGCCATTACCGCGAAGATTTTCCGGAGCGCAGTGACGGGGAATGGCGCAAGCATCTTTTGTGTCAGCGGGAAAAAGGAATGTTGGAGGAAGCAAACAATGATGTTTAACGGATATAACGAAGGGTTGATCGATGCGATCCGCGGCTGGCTAAGAGAAGACGTCGGGTCCGGGGACGTGACGACCGCCGTGACGATTCCGCCCGGGCATGAATCCAAAGGGATCATCCATGCCAAACAGGATGGCGTGATCGCCGGGATGCCGGTGGCTCAGCTCGTGTTCGAGGTGGTGGATCCGAGCCTTACGTTTACGGCGCATGTCCAAGACGGCCAGTTCGTGGCAAAAGGAACGATATTGGCCGCAGTGGAGGGCAGCACGCATAGCATTTTGACCGGGGAGCGGCTCGCTTTGAATTTGCTGCAGCGCTTGTCGGGCATCGCGACACGGACGAAAACGTTCGTCGATGCGCTTGGAGGGCTGCCGGCCCGGCTGGTGGATACGCGGAAAACGACGCCAGGCCACCGGATGCTGGAGAAGTACGCCGTCCGCATTGGCGGGGGTTCGAATCACCGTTTCGGACTGTACGACGCCGTCATGATCAAGGACAATCACATCAAGGGGGCGGGCGGCATCGCCCAGGCGGTCAGCCGCGCCCGCGCGGGGATTCCGCATACGATGACGATCGAGGTGGAGACGGAAAGCCTGGAGCAGGTGGAAGAAGCGCTGCAGGCCGGAGCGGATATCATCATGCTCGACAATATGCTGCCGGAGCTGATGAAGGAAGCGGTGAAACGGATTAAAGCACGGGCGCCGCACGTGAAGACGGAGGCTTCGGGCAACGTGTCGCTGGAAACGATCCGCGGTATTGCCGAGAGCGGGGTAGACATTATTTCCGTCGGGCGGCTGACGTATTCTTTTGAAAGCCTGGACATCAGTCTGGATCTGAACGGTAAAAAGGAGGGGTAAGCGAATGTTCCTTGTCGTCGACGTAGGCAATACGAATATCGTACTGGGGATTTACAAGGGACGGGAGCTGCTCCATCATTTCCGGATCGGCACGAACCGGCAGTCGACGGTGGACGAATACGGGGTGCTGATTTACAACCTGTTTCAAATGTCCCGTATCCAGGTGCAAGACATCGAAGGGGTGATTATTTCTTCGGTGGTGCCGCCATTGATGCATGTGCTGGAGGAACTGTGCGAGAAATATTTGCGGCGCAAACCGCTGGTGGTCGGGCCTGGGATCAAATCCGGCCTCAACCTGCGCTACGAAAATCCGCGCGAGGTCGGCGCGGACCGGATCGTCAATGCGGTGGCCGCGATCGAGCAGTACGGCGGGCCGCTTGTCGTCGTCGACTTCGGCACGGCCACGACGTTCGACTGCATCGATGCCCAGGGCAATTATCTGGGCGGCGCGATCGTGCCGGGCATCGGCATTGCGACCGAGGCGCTGTATCAGCGGGCTTCCAAGCTGCCGCGGATCGAGCTGGAGAAGCCGAAAAAAGTGATCGGCCGCAACACGGTAAACGCGATGCAGGCGGGGATTATTTTTGGATACGCCGGCCAGGTGGACGGCATCGTGGAGCGGATCGCGGCGGAGATGGGCGTCAAACCGAAGGTCGTTGCGACCGGCGGGCTGGCCGAATTGATCGCAAGCGAGACGCGCTCGATTGAAGAGGTGAATCCGAGGCTGACCCTGGAGGGGCTGCGGATTATTTACGAGCGAAATCAATAAGCTTGTGGTGGGCATACTTAGTCGAAAGGGGGCTTTCGTTAAATGGATCAAAATGAGAAACAAGACCGGTTAATCCGCGGCATCGCCCTGGACGGGAAAGTCCGCGCGTTTGCCGTGCGGACGACGCGGCTCGTGGAGGAGCTGCGCCGCCGGCATGATACGTATCCGACCGCGACGGCGGCCTTCGGACGAACCCTGACGGCGGGGGCGATGATGGGCGCCATGCTGAAAGGCGAGGAGAAGCTGACCATTCAGGTCAAGGGTGACGGGCCGATCGGACCGATCGTGGTCGATGCCAACGCCAAGGGGGAAGTGCGCGGTTACGTGAAAAACCCGCACGTGCATTTGCCCAGCAACAGCCAAGGCAAGCTTGATGTACGGGGCGTGGTCGGTACGACCGGCTTTATCAACGTAACGAAGGACCTGGGGCTCAAAGAGCCGTATAGAGGAAGTGTTCCGCTGATTTCCGGCGAGCTCGGCGAGGACTTTACATATTATTTTGCCATATCGGAGCAAACGCCTTCCGCCGTCGGTCTGGGGGTCCTGGTCGACGTCGACAATTCCGTCATTGTGGCGGGAGGTTTTATCATTCAACTGCTGCCGGGTTTGACCGACCAGGAAATCGATGCGATCGAGCAAGCCGTGGGCCAGCTTCCGCCGGTGACGAAGCTGCTGGATGAAGGGCTGGAGCTGGAGGAACTGCTGCGCCGGCTCGTGCCCGACTTCAAGGTGCTGGAGGAGATGGATATTGTGTTCTCCTGCAGCTGCTCCCGGGAAAGAGTGGAGCGTACGCTGATCAGCTTGGGAAAAAATGAATTGATGGAGCTGCGGGACGAGGGGAAGGATGCCGAGGTCGTGTGCGATTTTTGCAATGAGGTGTATCATTTCACTCCGGAGGATCTTGATCAACTAATCGCTCAAACGGAGAAATAACGGATATCCTCTAAATCATACGATGGAATACTTTGGGGACCTGGGTCAAAATGCCCGGGAAAGCAAAGTATTTTTTGTGACTTTCTTGACAACACAGGTCGGGATTGTTAAGATAATAGTAATAAAACCAACTTATTTACTCGGAAATAAATGAAAGCGGATGGATCAGCGTATCCTATAGTTTCGGACCAGGCTTTCATTAGGCGCAGCATACAGCATGACATCGGGCATCGTTGACATCGGGTGCGCCGCATCACGACATGATTAGGGTTATCTTTTTATCCAAAAGGGAGGATATTGAATATGGCAAAGGTCGTAAACAATGTAACGGAGCTGATTGGCGATACGCCGCTGGTCCGGTTGAATCGGATCGTTCCGGAAGACAGCGCGGAAATCTACGTGAAGCTGGAATACCAAAACCCGGGCTCCAGCGTTAAGGACCGGATTGCGTTAAGCATTGTGGAGGAAGCGGAAAAGGCAGGGAAGCTGAAGCCTGGCGGTACGATTGTTGAAGCGACAAGCGGCAATACCGGGATCGGACTGGCGATGGTAGCCGCCGCTAAAGGATATAAAGCCGTTATCGTGATGCCGGAAACGATGAGCCTTGAACGCCGTAATCTGCTGCGCGCTTATGGCGCCGAGCTGGTGCTCACGCCGGGAGCCGAAGGGATGAACGGGGCGGTGAAGAAAGCTGAGGAACTGCTGGCGGCCAATCCGGACTACTTCCTGGCGGATCAATTCCGGAACCAGGCGAACGTGAAAATCCACCGTGAAACGACCGGTCCGGAAATCGTCGAAGCGATCGAATCGCTGGACGGCCGTTTGGATGCGTTCGTAGCCGGAATCGGTACGGGCGGGACGATCAGCGGCGCCGGCGAAGTGTTGAAGAAACGCTTTCCAGACGTAAAAATTTACGCGGTTGAACCGGCGGCATCCCCGATTTTGTCGGGCGGCAAACCGGGCCCTCACAAAATCCAAGGGCTGGGCGCCAACTTCGTCCCGGAAATTTTGAACCGGGAAATATATGATGAAATCGTTCATGTCGAAAATGAGGAAGCGTTCGAACAAGCGCGCATTGTGGCGAAGGAGGAAGGCATCCTGTCGGGGATTTCTTCCGGCGCAGCGGTATTTGCCGCGCTGAAAGTGGCCAAACAGCTGGGCAAAGGCAAACGCGTTGTCGCCATCATTCCAAGCAACGGCGAACGTTATCTCAGCACGCCGCTTTACAACTTTGAAGTGTAAAGTTCCATTAGGAGCTTACAAGGCCCCGCGGCCGTCCTTGAAGGGACGGGGCGGGGTGTTTTTTTGCAAAAAGAGACTTATGCTAAAAAAATCGGCGGTTGACGGCCGGCACTGGATCAACTATTCGTCGTCTCAACCCACGCTACCGGTAGTCGTCTTGCAAAAATAGCGGAACTTTATGGTCTTATTATCGGATATGAGGTTGTTTATCCCCATTAGCGGAACTTTTTGTACTTATTTTCCCGAGAATGATGGAGATCAGGGGCATTTCCCTGCGATTCGAGAAAATAGAGACAACAATTTCCTTTATTTCTTGTTCAATGGGGGATCTCGCCGGAATAACGACCTTTTTTGTCCTTATGTTTTTCGCTGAATTAATTTTTTGCAAATATATATTTAAAATTGCAACGATTCTTTAGTATACTAGCTACCAATAAACGCAATTTGTTCTGGGGGATTTGGCGGCTGATGATAGAGACGATAACGACTTTGGAGCAGTGGAGGGCTTGGGCCGCAGAAGGAACGTGGACGCTGCTGCCGTACGCCAGGAAGGTCAAAGCGGGCGCGGTGATGCTGCCGGAGGATTGGGCACAGGCCTGGAAGCGGGCCAATCCGTATTCATTTGTGCTGGAGAGCGGGAAAGGGGGACGGTACACGTTTCTCGGACTGGAGCCGGTTTCGGTCATTCGCGGTAAAGGAGAGGAGGCCGTCGTTTTGGATTTGGCTTTCGGAGCTACGTTATCCAGGTCTAGTTCACTCGTGGACACGAACTCACACATCATGGCCTCCGAGTCTACGCCATCTGGATCTATAGCCTCCGGAACGGCCGAGACTAAGCTTCAGGGCAAACCGCTGGAACTGCTGCAGGCCTGGATGGCTCCATACCGGTCGCCGGCGCTGCCCGGGCTGCCCAAGTTCTGCGGCGGGGCCGTCGGCTTTCTTGCCTACGATGTCGTCCGTTCGCTGGAACGGCTGCCCCAGCTGGCCAAGGATGATTTGGGCCTTGATGATTACGTCTGGATGCGTGTGGAGGAGCTATGGGTCATCGATCAGGAGCTGGGCGATGTTTACTGTATCGTTCATCGTGCGTGTCCGGGGATTGGAGATCTGCCGAGAGAACGGGGGGCGGGCCAAACAGCCGATGAGGGCATGAGAGCCAGCGATGCCGAACTGGCGGTTTTGTACGAAGAGGCGGAACGGCGGGCGGAGCAAATGGAGCAGCGTTGGGCGGAGATTGTCCAGCTTGGTGCCGAGGCTGCCGAGGTTGCGGTTGCGGGACGAGCGGGCGGTGAAGGGAGCGGCAAACGGCCCGGCCAACCCGGCAGGGATCAACCTTCTAGCGTACAAACTGTTGGTGCACAACTCGCCAGCGCACACCCCGCAAATGCACAACCCGCAAATGCACAATCTGCCAACACACAACCCGCCAACGCACAGCCGGCCATTGTACACCCTGTTGGCGCACACCCCGGCCCGGACCCGCTCGAGGCCGATTTGGGGGCTGCCGGGGCGTCCATGACGCAAGAGGCTTTTGAAGCCGCCGTAACGCGGGTACAGGATTACATTGCGGCGGGTGACGTGTTTCAGGTGAATTTGTCCCTTCGGCATACGTTCCCCATGCAGGGGACACCTGAGGGAGTGTATGAGCAACTGCGGCGGTTGAACCCTTCTCCTTACATGGGGCTGCTCCGCTTCCCGGATTTTCAGCTAGTTTCTGCTTCCCCGGAGCTGCTGGTCAAGGTCGAGCAGGGAAGGGTGAGCACCCGGCCGATTGCCGGAACGAGGCGGCGCGGGAGAACGCCGGAAGAAGACCGGAAAATGGAGGAAGAACTGCTCACAAATGAAAAAGAACAGGCCGAGCATATCATGCTCGTCGATCTGCTGCGCAACGATTTGGGGCGCGTCGCCGATTACGGATCGGTGCGGGCCAGCGAGCTGTTCGCCATCGAACGCTATTCGCATGTGATGCACCTGGTATCCGAAGTGGAGGCGCGGCTTGCGCCCGACAGGACGGTTTATGACGCGATTGCCGCCGTCTTTCCCGGGGGGACGATCACCGGAGCTCCCAAGGTGCGCACGATGGAAATCATTGAGGAGCTCGAGCCGGTCACCCGCGGTCCTTACACCGGAGCCATGGGATGGATTGACTATAACGGGAATATGGAATTAAATATTATTATACGTACGCTGGTCGTGAAGGACGGCGTAGGTTATATTCAGGCGGGAGCCGGCATCGTGATCGATTCGGTTCCGTACCGCGAGTTTAGGGAATGCCATAATAAAGCCAAAGCGGTCGCTTTGGCGGTTCGCAGAAGCGAGAACCGTCCGGGCAAAGCTGGGGACAGGAGATGAGACGAGACATGATTTTGGTTATCGACAACTATGATTCTTTTACGTATAACCTAGTACAGTATTTAGGCGAGCTTGGCGAGGAAGTGACTGTCCGCCGCAACGACGAAATCGATCTTGCGGGTATCGAGGCTTTGCAGCCGGATCATATATTGATTTCACCGGGGCCCTGCACGCCCAATGAAGCCGGAATTACGCTCGAATTGATCGAACGCTTCAAAGGCGTAATTCCGATTTTCGGCGTTTGCTTGGGCCATCAGGCGATCGGCCAGGCTTTCGGCGGAAAGGTGATCCGCGCCGAGCGGCTGATGCACGGCAAGACGTCCCCGATTTATCATCGCGGGGAGTCGGTGTTTGCCGGGCTGCCGTCGCCGTTTACCGCAACCCGTTACCATTCGCTGATCGTCGAACGCGCGAGTCTCCCGGATTGTCTGGAGATCACGGCCGAGACGGAGGAAGGCGAAATTATGGGGCTGCGCCACAAGGAATATGCCGTCGAAGGGGTTCAATTCCACCCGGAATCGATCATTACCGAGCACGGCCACCAAATGCTCCGCAATTTTCTAAGCCGGAAGGCGGAAGCGAAAGCATGAACTACGTCGGGGTAAACGGAGTTCCTACCCCAGCCGCCGAAGCCGTGATATCCGTAATGGATCACGGCTTCATGTACGGTATCGGCCTGTTTGAGACGCTTCGGACGTATGGCGGCCGGCCTTTTTTGCTGGAGCGGCATTTGGAGCGGCTGCGGGCGGGATGCGAGGCGCTGGGCATCCGTTTGGACCTCGCCTCCGGAGCATCCGGCACAGGCCGCATTCGCGGGCAAATCGCCGAGCTGCTCAAGCTGAACGGATTGACCGAAGGGTACATCCGGATTACGGTTACGGCCGGGGAAGGGCCGCTGGGACTGCCGGCCGGAGACTATGGTGAGCCGGCGACGATTATTTATGTGAAGCCGCTCCCCGAACCGCCGGCAATGCTGTATTCCGATGGCAAACCGCTCTGGCGGCTCGAGACGTCGCGAAACACGCCGGAAGGCGAGGTCCGTTTTAAATCGCTGCACTATATGAACAACATCTTGGCCAAACGCGAACTTACGCGCCTGGAACGGGAGGCGGGAGTTTCTGCCTTTGCGCCGCATAACGCTGCCCCGGGAGAAGGGCTGCTTTTGACGGCTGAAGGCTGGCTGGCGGAGGGGATCGTCAGCAATTTATTTTTTGTGCAAAACGGGAAACTATATACACCGGATATCGGTACGGGCATCCTGCCGGGAATTACCCGCGCCGTGGTACTGGAGTTGGCTGCGGAATGCGGCCATGAACGGGAAGAGGGCTACTATACGTGGGACAGGCTGCTTGAGGCGGAGGAGGTTATTGTGACCAACTCCATTCAGGAAATCGTTCCGGTGACGGAGCTCATTGGCCCAGGAACACCCGCGGTGAAGGTCGGGAACGGACGAATCGGGCCGGTCACGCAAAGGCTGTTGGACAAGTATCGACAGAAAGCGAGGAATTTTACATGAAGCCTACGTTGTATCATCGGAGCTATCGGCTTGGAAGCGCGGAGCTTACGCTGGGCGAACGGACGCTGGTGATGGGGATCCTGAACGTAACGCCGGATTCTTTTTCCGACGGAGGCCGTTACAATCGCGTGGACCTGGCTCTGGAGCATGCCCGCCAAATGGTGGAGGACGGGGCGGATTTGATCGACATCGGCGGGGAATCGACCCGTCCGGGGCACGAACCGGTAGATGAGCAGGAGGAGCTTGAACGGGTCATTCCAGTCGTTGAAGCTCTGCATCGCGAAATGCCGCAGTTGCCGCTTTCCGTGGATACATATAAAGCCAGTGTGGCGCGGGAAGCGCTGCAGGCAGGGGCCCATATCATCAATGACGTGTGGGGCTTTAAGGCGGACAGGGAAATGGCGCAGGTGGCGGCGGAATTTGCTTGCCCCGTCATTTTGATGCACAATCGCCACGACCGGAATTACCGCGATCTGCTGCAGGATGTCGCCGCGGATTTGCGTGAATGCGTACAACTTGCCCGCAATGCGGGGATCAGCGACGACAAAATCATTCTCGATCCGGGGATCGGGTTTGCCAAAGATTATACGGAAAATTTGCGCGTGATGCAGGCGCTGGACGAACTGGTCCGGTTGGGGTATCCCATGCTGCTCGGCACCTCCCGCAAAAGATTTATCCGCACGGTCCTGGATTTGCCGGTGGACGAAGTGGTTCTCGGAACCGCGGCCACCGTGGCGCTTGGCATCGCGCAAGGGTGCCAAATCGTCCGCGTTCACGACGTCAAAGAAATCAAACGGACCGTACTAATGTGCGATGCGATCGTTTATGCTTGACTTATTTTCCAGTAAAAGGAGTATACTGAATGGATAAAATAGTGCTGCGTGGCATGGAATATTACGGATATCATGGGGTGTTCGCGGAAGAACGCAAGCTGGGCCAGCGTTTTTACGTTGATCTGGAGCTGGAGCTTGATTTGCGGGAGGCGGGAACCGGCGATGATCTGGCGAAAACGGTAAATTATGCCGAGGTCCATGAGCTCGTGCAAGGAATTGTCCAGCAAAAAAGCTTCAAATTGATCGAGGCGCTAGCTGAACATATTGCATCCTCCGTTTTGGACACTTATACTATGGTAGATGCCTTAACGGTAAAGGTGACGAAACCGCACCCTCCGTTTGATATTCATTTTGAAGGCGTGACGGTGGAGTTGTACCGTTCCAGAAAGTGAGAAGCCGTTATGAACACACCATCTCCCTCTGACTTTTCAGAGGCTTATATTGCTTTAGGGGCTAATCTGGGCGACCGCGAAGCGACCTTGACGCAGGCGATTGCCGGGCTGCAGGCGCATCCCGCGATCGAAGTGCTGCGCTGTTCGCACCTGTACGAGACCGATCCGGTTGGCTATCTGGATCAGCCTTGTTTTTTGAACATGGCGCTGGCGCTGAAGACGACGCTGGACCCTGAGCAGCTGCTGTTGGAAATGCTGGACATCGAGCTCCAGCTTGGACGGGAGCGCAAAATCCGGTTTGGTCCGCGCACAGTGGATCTCGATCTGCTGTGGGTCGAAGGCAGGGAAATGAATACGCCGCTGCTTACTTTGCCGCATCCGCGCATGATGGAAAGGGCGTTTGTGCTGATTCCCCTTGCCGATATCGTCCCGAAGGGGGAGTCCTCCGGGATTTATGAGCGCATGCAAACGGCTTTGGACTCCATAGAAGGAAAGGAAGGCGTCCGGTTTTGGAAAACCTACACCTGGCACTGCGCATCCGCGCTTTCCGAAAACTGAAAGGCTTGACGCAACAGCAGCTTGCCGAGAAAACCGGGGTGTCCCTCGCGGTCCTTGGGGCTGTAGAACGGGGCAACCGCCGGCCGGATGAGCCATTATTAAACAAAATTTCCGCTGCTCTCGGCGTTGAGTTGGCTGAGCTGTTGGCGGAAGGATAAATTGAAGTTTACCAACATTATTTTGTATAGGGGGGAACCATCTTGCTGAAGATCGGCGATATTGAAATGAAAAACCAAGTCGTGCTCGCCCCGATGGCGGGCGTATGCAATCCGGCTTTCCGGCTGATTGCCAAGGAATTTGGAACCGGGCTTGTCTGCGCGGAGATGGTTAGCGATAAAGCGATCATACACGGCAACAAGCGCACGCAGGAAATGCTGTTTGTCGATGAGCGCGAAAAGCCGCTGAGCCTGCAGATTTTTGGCGGTGATCGGGAATCCCTCGTGGAGGCGGCCAAGGTGGTTGACCAGGACACCAATGCCGATATCATCGATATTAACATGGGGTGTCCGGTGCCGAAAGTGACGAAATGCGATGCGGGTGCACGTTGGCTGCTGGAACCGAATAAAATTTTTGAGATGGTGTCCGCAGTGGTGACTGCCGTCAGCAAGCCGGTCACGGTAAAAATGCGGATTGGCTGGGATAGCGACCACATCTATGTGGTTGACAATGCCAAAGCGGTCGAGGCGGCCGGCGGCAAAGCCGTCAGCGTGCACGGCCGGACACGGGAGCAGCTGTATACCGGCAAGGCGGACTGGAGTTACATCCGGCAGGTTAAAGAAGCCATAGCGATCCCTGTTATCGGGAACGGTGATGTGGTCACGCCGGAGGATGCCAGACGCATGCTGGACGAAACCGGCTGCGACGGGGTGATGATTGGACGCGGGGCGCTCGGCAATCCCTGGATGTTGTACCGCACGGTAGAATATCTCAGAACGGGAGCACTGCTTCCGGAACCGGACGCACACGAAAAAATCCGGATCGCCATCCTCCATATGGACCGTTTGGCCGCGCTGAAAGGTGAACACGTGGCCGTTCGCGAAATGCGCAAGCATCTGGCCTGGTATCTGAAAGGGCTCAAAGGTTCGGCACGCATCAAAGATCTTATCATGGAAGAAACCCGGCGCGATGAAATGGTCCGGATCCTTGAGAATTTTGTCGCCGAATTGTCCGAAGACGCATCCCGCGAAGAGGTTTCGGCTTAAGCTTATGCTTTCAGGGGCTTTTATGGGCGAACATGGGGTGGATGTTTTTAAAACGTTTACATTTGTAAAACCTGGTGTCATTGACATTTGGGGATCGTTCACCTATAATTTCACAATATAAAATTCGCCTCAGGAGTTAACTGCCACAACGTGTAAATTGTGGTGGTCTGACCATTCCATAAGATCGCATAAGATATACTCGGGTGAAGCTAGCACGCACATGGATGTTGCCAGAACGGAAGAGGCAGGGGCGCCTTACACCAGGTGCAAAAATTATTTCCATGACAGGAGAATCGGTTGAGATGAGTGATAAAGAAGTAATTCTTACCCAAGACGGTCTTAAAAGACTGGAAGAAGAACTGGAGAACCTGAAGTCCGTAAAACGCCGCGAAGTGGCGGAGCGGATCAAGGTTGCGATCGGGTACGGGGATATCAGTGAGAACTCGGAATATGAAGACGCCAAAAACGAGCAGGCCTTTATTGAAGGGCGAATTATTACTTTGGAAAAAATGCTGCGCAACGCCCGGATCATCAATAATGATGAAATTGATACGGATACGGTCAGCATCGGTTCAATCGTAACGGTGGAAGATCTGGAGTTCGGCGATACAATGGAATATACGATCGTCGGGACGGCGGAATCCGATCCGATGCAGAACAAAATTTCCAACGAAAGCCCTGTGGGCAAAGCCATCCTCGGGAAGAAAAAAGGCGCAGTCGTCGACGTCAACGTCCCGGCGGGCGTGATTCAATACAAAATTGTGGATATTAAGAAATAAAGCCGGAATTAGCGACGAAAGAAGCTTCCCCCGCGGAAGCTTCTTTCACTGTTTCCTCTGGCCGCTATCAAATATAAGTTTCTTTTAAGGAGTGGAGCGATAGGCATGAGCGAGGAACTCAACAATCAGGAAACCGTAGAAGTTAGCGAACTGCTGCAGATTCGCCGCGATAAATTGGACGAGCTGCGCGGACTCGGAATCGATCCTTTTGGCAAAAAATACGAACGCACCGCGATGGCCGGGGACATTATCCGGGACTACGGCGGGCTTTCCAAAGAAGAGCTGGAAGAAAAGAACGTAGAGGTGTCGGTTGCCGGCCGGATTATGGCCAAACGCGTTATGGGTAAAGCCAGCTTTGCGCATATTCAGGACCTGTCCGGCAAAATTCAACTTTACGTGCGTCAGGACAGCGTGCCTGAAGACAAATATGCGGCGTTTAATATTCTCGATCTGGGCGATATCGTCGGGGTAACCGGGGAAGTATTTAAAACCAAAACCGGGGAGACGACGATCAAGGTAAAAGAGTTGGAGGTACTGTCCAAATCGCTTTATCCGCTGCCGGACAAATATCACGGCTTGAAGGACGTCGAACTCCGCTACCGCCAGCGTTACGTTGATCTGATCGTAAACCCGGAAGTGCAGCAAACGTTCATTAAGCGTTCGCGGATTATTCAATCGATGCGGCGTTACCTGGATTCGCTCGGCTATTTGGAGGTGGAAACACCAACCCTTCACAGCATCGCCGGCGGAGCTGCGGCCCGGCCGTTCATCACGCATCATAACGCTTTGGATATGCAGCTTTACATGCGGATTGCCATCGAGCTTCATTTGAAGCGGCTTATTGTCGGCGGTTTGGAAAAGGTGTACGAAATTGGCCGCGTGTACCGGAATGAAGGGGTTTCGACGCGCCACAACCCGGAATTTACGATGATTGAGCTTTATGAAGCTTACGCCGATTATAAGGATATTATGGCTTTGACGGAAAATATGATCGCCCATATCGCCCAGGAAGTGTTGGGAACGCAAGTGGTTCACTACCAGGGGCATGAGGTCAATTTGACTCCGCAATGGCGCCGCGTTTCGATGGTCGATGCGGTCAAAGAGGTAACCGGTGTCGACTTCAGCGTACAAATGAGCAACGAAGAAGCGCATCGTCTGGCCAAGGAGCATAAAGTTCCGGTCGAGCCGCATATGACGTTTGGCCATATCCTGAATGCGTTCTTTGAGCAATTCGTCGAGGAAACGTTGATTCAGCCGACGTTTGTTTACGGACATCCGGTGGAAATTTCCCCGCTGGCCAAGAAAAATGAGCAGGACCCGCGCTTTACCGACCGCTTTGAGTTGTTTATCGTTGCGCGCGAGCATGCCAATGCGTTCACTGAGCTGAACGATCCGATCGACCAGCGCCAGCGCTTCGAGGCTCAATTGCTGGAACGGGAAAAAGGGAACGACGAGGCTCATGAAATGGACGAAGACTTTATTCGTGCATTGGAATACGGAATGCCGCCAACCGGCGGGCTTGGTATCGGGGTGGACCGCCTTGTTATGCTGCTCACTGATTCGGCTTCCATCCGCGACGTGCTGCTGTTCCCGCATATGCGTTCAGAGGTTTAATCGATTTTGGTTTTGACTAAGAGCTCGGCTATGACCGGGCTCCTTTTTTTGGGTGACGGTGTATGGATATATTTGCATGAATAAAAAGCTCTAAAATAGGTTGCGCCATCCCGAAAAAGGTGGTATATTATAAATCCGGTCGTTATTCGTAGGCATTATGACAGTCAGCTAAGAAATTGCAGAAAAAAATAATGCTTGCAAGATAACGCCGGACATGATATAGTATAAGAGTTGCCGCTGAGATATGGCGGTGAACGAAAAGTTGATCTTTGAAAACTGAACAACGAGTGAGTATTAAATGAGAATTAAAATGGATGAATTCCAATCCGGTTTACGCCGGCATTGAAATTCGATCC
>NZ_JAMBOE010000034.1 GCF_023715465.1 Paenibacillus macerans | reverse complement strand
AGGGAAGTAGCCTTTTTCCCTTGTTCTTTGGGGCGGGGTTCCCCCGCCCCAAAGAACACCCACACCCAATAACGAATACCCGAGAAGTTACTCTCTGCTCTTTTACACAAACTTCTTGACGCTACCCGATCTGCAGCATTCGTAGGAAAATAAGCACAAAAAATGCCGCTAATGGGGATGGGCCTGATCATATCCGGATAATAAGTGCATAAAGTTCCGCTATTTTTGAAGGATGATGGTTAGTTGATTCAGTGACATGGCATCAAACGCTGATTTCTAAGTTGAATCCATTTTTTGGCGCTCAAATCCTAGAATAGCTCCATTTTCCAAAAAAAGATGTGTGCATTCCGCAACAGACATGAAGCCAGCCGCTTTACGAGTTCCGCTGGGCTTCGATTTTTTCCGCCAGCTCGTTCAAATACGTCCAGCGCTCCATAAGCCGTTCAAGCTCCGCTTCTGCTTCCACCTGCTGCTTCATCAGCTCCTGCAGCCGGGCAGCGTCGCTCACCGCCGTTGCCATCTCCCCGGCAATATCCGCCAGGCGCTGCTCGGCCGCTTCGATCGTCGCCTCGATCGTTTCAAATTCCCGCTGTTCATTATAGCTGAATTTCAGCTTGTCGCCGCGGGAAGCACCGCGGTTGTTCGCGGCGTTTGCCGCCGCTGCCGCGTCCGATTGGCCGGCTCCCGGTCCAGATGGCCCGGACGAACCGCTTCCCGTGGAAGCTTTCAGCCCGCTGCCCGCCGTTTTGCCCGCTCCGACACCGGATCCCTGTTTACCCGCTCCGCCGCCAATCGCGGTCTTGCTTAATCCGCCGTCCGCCCGCAGCCGCTCCTCATAGTCGCTGTAGTCCCCGACATGCACGGCCACCACACCGCCGCCTTCGAACGCCATGATTTTATCGACGGTGCGGTCAAGGAAATAGCGGTCATGGGAGACAACAAACACGGCCCCGGGGAACTCGTCCAAATACGCCTCCAGTACGGTCAACGTCTGGATGTCGAGATCATTCGTCGGTTCGTCCAGCAGCAGCACGTTCGGCGCGCCCATCAGCACGCGCAGCAAATACAACCGCCGCTTCTCGCCGCCCGACAGCTTGGATATCGGCGTCCACTGCATGTCCGGCGGAAACAGGAAGCGCTCCAGCATTTGCGCCGCGGTGATCCGCGTCCCGTCGGCCGTGGTGACGACCTCTGCGGCTTCCTTGATATATTCGATCACCCGCTGTTTGCCGTCCATCTCCTGATGCTCCTGGGTAAAACACCCTAAATTAACCGTTTGGCCGACTACGATTTCTCCCTGATCCGGCTCGATCCGCCCGGCGATCATGTTCAGCAGCGTCGATTTGCCGCTGCCGTTTGGGCCTACAATGCCGACGCGGTCTCCGGGCACCGCCGTATAG
The DNA here is from genome assembly GCF_023715465.1 of Paenibacillus macerans. Lineage (GTDB taxonomy): Bacteria > Bacillota > Bacilli > Paenibacillales > Paenibacillaceae > Fontibacillus > Fontibacillus macerans_A. The sequence continues at coordinate 30,399 of NZ_JAMBOE010000034.1, read as the reverse complement.
GTCAACTCGCCGATCAGCAGCCGTTCTCCCGCCGATTTGCGGATGCCTTGAATCTCCACGATTTTGCGCCCTAGCCGCGTGGAGGCGACCGAAATATCAAGCGTATCGCTTTTATATTCGGTTTTTGCCGCCTGCAGCTGCTCAAACCGTTCGATCCGCGCCTTTTGCTTCGTCGAGCGGGCTTTCGCCCCCCGCCGAATCCAGGCCAGCTCGGTACGCAGCAAGTTTTGCCGCTTCTGCTCGGATGCTGTCTCCCGCTCCTCGCGTTCACTTTTCAGCTCCAGGAAACGACTGTAATTCGCCTCGTAGCGGAACAGCCGCCCATGGTCAAGCTCCAGCATAACGTTGCAGACCCGGTCGAGAAAATAGCGGTCATGGGTAATCAGCAGCAGCGCCCCGCGCCGTTTCTGCAAATAAGTTTCCAGCCAGGCCACGGAATCGTTGTCGATATGGTTCGTCGGTTCGTCCAAAATCAGCAGCTCGGACGGGACGATCAGGGCGGAAGCAAGCGCCACCCGTTTCCGCTGCCCGCCGGACATGGTGCCCATCTTCTGGTCAAAATCGCCAATGCCCAGCTTGGACAGCACGCTTTTGGCGTCGCTGACCAGCGTCCAGGCCTGCAGCCGGTCCATCTCTTGGGCCAGCCGCGTGAGCTCCGCCTGCAGGGCGGCATCCTCAGGTCTTTGCTCCAGCGCTTCCTCGGCCTCCATGTAAGCGGACACCACCTGCAGCTCGGGCCCGCCGCCTTGAAACACTCCGCGCAAGACAGAAATTTCCGGAGCGTATTCCGGGTTCTGGGCCAGGAAATTCACCCGTACATCCCGGTTTATGGCAATGCGTCCGTCATCGGCCGGCTCCAGCCCGGCAATGACCCGCAAAAACGTCGATTTGCCCGTGCCGTTGACGCCGATGACGCCGATTTTGTCGTTTTCTTCCATGCCAAAGGAGACGTCCTGAAACAGCACCTTTTCTCCATAGGTTTTCGTGATATGTTCCACGGTTAGTATATTCATGCCAATCCCTACTTTATTTAGATGTTGTTCAAAAAGTCAGCTTTTGATCACGAAGCAGGTCAGGAAGCGGATTCGACGTCGAATCTTGAATTCAACCGGGCCTTCCGTTGCTCACGTACCCAAAACGTACGCTCCGCTACTCAGTCCCTAGCTTCATCCAACCTTCTCGGTGCTGAAAACCTGACTTTTTGAACTCTCAATTTATACCAGCATCCCGATTCCTAGGGCCAGCCCGCCGGCGGCCAGGGAACTGAGTAAATTTACCGCATCGTTGTTCATCCAGCGGAAGCCGCGCACCGGTACGGTCTCATGGCCGCAGTGGGAAGCAACCTCCACCTCTTTGCCGCAGACGGTGCAGCGGTGCATCCACTGCACCGTCGCGCCGAGCCAGGAGTCCGCGAACGCGCCGAGCAGGCCGGACAGGCCGCCGATCAGCACCCACCGCACGAGCTCAAATGCGCTAATGGACTCGCCGCTCGCTGCATTCCCCGTCCAGGCAAGCAGCAGCCAGGCTGCCCCGCCGATGAAAACGGCCCCGGCCAGCGCCGCAGCGCTGCCGAGCAAGGTCACCCCGCCTGACGTTCCCGGAGGGATCCGCCGTCCGGTCACAATGGAGCGCGGCGCCGTCCGGCTAAGGCCGCCCAGCTCGGTCGCCCAGGTGTCCGCGGTGACCGCGGCCATCGTGCCGGCAAAAAACCAGCCCCAGCCCGGATCCGGCCAGATCCAGTTGCCCAGGCAGGCCAACATGCCGAGCCCGCCGTTCGCCAGCACCTGCGAGGCGTCCCTGCGCCCGCTTTTGGCATAGGAGCGCTCCAATTCCTCCTTGCGGTCGCCGCGATAATGAGACAGCACGGACGAGCTGATGAAAAACAGCAAAAGCAGGCCAAACCAAAACAGGTTGCCTGCGCCATAATACACCGTCCCCATTACCACAGCCGCAACCGTCCCCGACAGGGATAAGGATTGTTTCAGGTAAGCCGCTCCAGACACAAGCAGGGCGCACAGCGCCCCTACGATCCAATCCATCATCATATTGCCGACGGGCCGGCCTCTATCACACAGCTGCCGAGCGTTCGCGATCCGTACGCGAGCTCCAGCTTATCCCCTTGATAAGCTGGCCCTACTCCTTCAGGCGTTCCGGTAAAGATAAGATCTCCTTCACCAAGCCCATAATGTCCGGCGATATAATCCACGATCTGCTGCAACGAAAAAATCATCCGGCTGATGTTGCCGCGCTGCACGATTTCGCCGTTTTTCCTTAGCTGAAAGTCCTCCCCAGCAGTTTCGCCCGCACCGGGGAAAGCGATGTAAGGCGTGATCGGCGCGGAATGAAGAAAGCCTTTTGCCGCCGTCCAGGGATGGCCTTTCTTTTTGAGCTCGCTTTGCACGTCCCGCAGCGTAAAATCGATGCCAAACGCCATCACGTCCACCAGTTCGCCGACCGTCATACCCGGCTCGTAGCCGCGGCCGATCCGCAACACGAGTTCGGCTTCATAATGAACTTCTCCCCGGTCCGCCGGCAGCGCGATCCCGCTCCCGTCCATCACGGTTACGGCGTGGGACGGCTTCAGGAAGATCATCGGCTCGGCCGGGACATCGTTGCCCAGTTCCTCGGCGTGGGCCCGGTAATTCCGGCCGACGCAATACACATTAGCGATCAATTTGTTCATCATGGCATTTCCTCCAATTTAAAATAGCCTTGCGCCAAACATCCGGCCGGTTCGTGCACAGCAGGATACCGGGATGAAGCGCGGCAACCTTCCGCAGCGTGCGTACCTCGTCCATCGTCCAGGCCATCACCTCGATCCCGCGCTTGAACGCCTTGTCCACAAGCTCTGCCGTTAAGGCGCGGTAATGAATGGACAAGAAGTTGCAGCGCAGGAGCTGCAGCCGAAGCAGCAGATCTTTCGGATAATGGTCGATGATCAGACCGGTGCGGATGCTGCGGCCGATCTCTCTGATTTTTGCCAGCACGCGAGGCTCAAAGGAAGTAAGCACAACCTCCTGCTCCATATGCCGCCGCTTGACGGCGGAAATCACTTTTTCCTCCAGGCCGGTGCAAAGATCGCCTTCTGTCTTGATTTCGATATTGGCGCGCAGGCGGCCGGCAATCGCGTCCAGGAACTCGCTTAGGCCAAGCAACCGTTCGCCCGCGTAAACTTGCGATTTCCAACTGCCGGCGTCGAGCTCCTGCAGTTCGGCCCACGTTTTGTCCTTGACCGGACCGCGCCCGCTTGTTGTCCGATTGAGCGTAAAATCATGAATCAGCAGCGGAACGCCGTCTTTGGAGAGCTGAACGTCGACCTCGATCCAGCGGACATCGGGCTGCTCCATCGCCAGCTTGACCGCGGCCATCGTATTCTCCGGCGCGATGCCGGAAAACCCGCGATGGGCTACACATTGATTACGCAAGCTTATCGCCTCCCCTGCTGCCATACCGTTCGTCCTCATGTTCAGACATGCGCGCCGATCAGCCCGAGGCGGACACCTCGCCTTTCTCATCGATGGTTACGCCCGGCGATAAGTTCTCTACTTCTTCAAGCAATTTCTTCCCGTCCTCCGCCGCCATCGGCACCGGCTGCCCCAACTCCGTGCGATACGGGATGAGCTGCAGACTGCAATCTCCCTCACGCGTGAATTTCGCCGCAAATACGGCGGTTTCCCAAGTTTTCTGATCCAGCGATTTCGTAAAAATAAAATTGCCCGTACTGTAGGCAATCCACTTCCCTTTGTACTTCTCCAGACCTTGCATCACATGCGGATGGCCGCCGATCACCAGATCGGCTCCGGCGTCGATAAACGCATGGGCCAATTCCTGCTGATGATCTTCAAGTTCGGTCACACGCTCCTTGCCCCAATGAGCCACCACCAGCACCAGATCGGCCTGCTTGCGCGCCTCGCGGATTGCTGCAAGCGCCGGACCGGGATCATATACGGCCGCCACGCCCGGGTGCTTTTTCAAAGCGGTCCACTCATACTCCGGGATGACGCGGCTGAAGCCGAACAAAGCGATTTTCACGCCTTTGCGTTCAACATAAACCGGCGCATAGGCTTCCTTGCTGTTTTCGCCCGCACCCACATATAAAATTCCGTTCTTCCGCAAATTCTTTAGCGTATCTTTGAGACCGGACACGCCTTGGTCCAATACATGGTTGTTGGCCAGGTTCACCGCGTCGACGCCGGCAGCGGCCATCGGGCCCAGCGCCTTGGGCGGGGATTTGAACACAAATGTTTTGTTTTCGGCCGCTTCTCCGCCCGCAGTTACCGGCGTTTCCAGGTTCAGCACGCTCAAATCATCGTTTTGAAACAAATCTTGGACGTACTTATAAGGATAATCATAACCGGTTTTCTCCAGCTGTTCCTCCACCTTGCCGGTAAAAATCGTATCGCCCGCAAAATGAATCAGCAGCTCCGCCCCGCTCTCCGTTTTGGTACCGCCCGGATCTGGCGTCTCTTCCAGACCGGGTTCGACCGGGTCCTGGGCTGCTCCGTCATCCGCAGCGGCGTTTCCCTCGCCGGAGTTCTCGTTGCCTGATGAGGAATCGTCAGACGAGACCTCCGGCGTTTCGTTATTCCCCTGATTTCCCAGAGCTATGTTCAGATCGTCGCCCGCTTGTTCCGCGCCGTTCCTTGCGCTGTCCTGCCGCGTACGTTCTTCCAAATAGAAATAAGTTCCCAGCACGATGATCAACGAGATGAGAGTCAGATTGATCAACACCCACATGCGGTTTTGCCGCCGCTGTTTTTCAAGTTTTCGTTGCTTGTGTTTATCCGATCTTCGCGGGTACATTACAGACTCCTTTTAACGCTGTATTTGACCGTATAATTTTATTATATCAGGGATCGGAAAATAAATAGAACCCCTCGCCTATTTTATAGGCAAGGGGTCGCAAAGTCCCTCTCCAAGGGGATTGTCTCTAGGTCTGTGCGACTGTCAATTTGGCCGCCATCCGCTCGGCCAGCTCTTTGGCCTGTTTAATGCAATCGGGCAGGCCTACGCCTTCAAACGCAGCCCCTGTCGCGTAAACGTTCGGCAGCGAAGTCTCCAGCCGCTTGCGGAAAGCGGCGATGTTCTGCAAATGGCCTACCGGATACTGCGGCATCGATTTCGGCAGACGGGTAATTTCCGCAAACAGCGGCCGGGCCGTCACGCCCATCAGCTTGTGCAAATCCCCCAGCACCAGTTCGGTGATCTCCTCATCGGACAGGAACACTTTGTCCTCATCGCCGGAGCGGCCGACGTAGCAGCGGAGCAGCATTTTATCCTCCGGGCTCGTATGCAGCCATTTGATCCCGGTCCACGTGCAGGCCGTGATGTTCAGCCCTTCCTTGCGCGGCACGAGGAATCCCGAGCCGTCGAAGCTGCCGGTCACGTCTTCCCGTTCAAAAGCGAGCACAACGTTCGCCACAGAGACGTAATTGACCGCATCAAGCGCGGCTACGTCGACGTGCGGTCTAAGCAGGTCGGCCGCGGCAAACGCCGGCACGGTCACGATGACGTCGTCCGCCGTCAGCTTTGCGCCAGAAGCCAAAACGACCTCGTACCGTTTTTCCTCCGTTCGGCGGATCTCCGCCACTTCGCTTTCCAGGCGCTGATCCACGTCGGAAAGCCCTGCCACCAGGCCTTCCACGAGCGTTTTCAAGCCTTTGCGGAACGTCAGGAAGGCGCTGCGCTTCGTTCCGGTATGGGTCTCGACCGGCTTTTTCCCGCTCATCATGCCTTTGATCAAGCTGCCGTAGGCCCGCTCCACCTCGCCAAACTGCGGGAAGGTCGACTGCAGGCTGAGCTTGTAGGTGTCGCCCGCGTAAATACCGGCCAGCAGCGGCTCGGTGATATTTTGCAGCACCTCGGCGCCGAGCCGCCGTTCGATAAAGGCCCCCAGCGATTCGTCCTCCTCGCTCATGCGCGGCGGCGTGACCAAGTCGAGCATCGCCCGCATTTTGCCGTTCCAGGACACCAGATCGGTTGTGAGGAAAGGCTCCAGTTCGGTAGGAATGCCGAGCACCAGGCCGGACGGCATCGGATGCAGACGGCCGCCGCTGACGATGTACGTTTTTTTCGCGTTCGGGTTCATTTGCACCAGTTCCTGCTCCAGCCTCAGCTCCCGCGCCAGATCGATCATCGCCGTTTTGCGGGCGAGGAAAGAGTCCGGTCCTTTTTCGATCACGAACTCGTCTTGCTCCAGGGTGTCGATTTTACCGCCCAGGGTGTTTCCTTTTTCAAGCAGCGTGATTTGCGGTTCCACGCCCTTTTCCATATAAAATTTGCGAATGTAAAAAGCCGCGCTGAGTCCGGTCAATCCTCCGCCAATGACGACAACCCTGCGGGAAGATTCGCTCATCGTTCTCATCTCTTTTCCCATGTATTCATAATGACGTCGCTTAGCGCTTCCATATACAGCAGTTCGGTATTCAGCGATTCGATCCGTTCCAGCCGCATATCCAGCTCTTTGGCGATCGTTTTGGCCTCCACGTCGAGGTCGTACAGCACTTCCAAATGGTCGGACACGAATCCGACGGGAGCCACAAGCACGTCTTCCACCTGCTCCTGACTCAAGTCCTTCAAAGTGTCCAGGATGTCCGGACCAAGCCATGGATCGGCCGTCCGCCCCGCGCTTTGCCAGGTGAACTGCCAATTGGATACCCCGGCTTTGTCCGCAACGGCTTGCGACGTTTCCAGCAATTGGTCGCGGTACGGGTCGCCCATGTCCAAAATTTTCTCCGGCAGGCTGTGGGCGCTGAACAGCACTTTCACCTCGTCCCGCTTGGCTCCGGCTTCCTCAAACTGATCCAGCTTGCGGGACACCCGGCCGGCAAAAGCCTCAATCAGCTTCGGATGCAAATGATAGCTATGTACAAAGCTCATGCGGATGCCGGTTTCCTGTGCTTTTGCTTCGGCCCGTTTGATGTAGCCGCCGATGCTCATCACAGAGTAATGGGGGGCCAGCACGACGCCGACCGCGTCCTTGATCCCGTCTTTGGCCATCTCGGCCACGCCGTCTTCGATAAACGGCCGGGCGTGCTTCAGTCCCTGATAGCAAACGAATTCCCGGTCCGCGTTGGCGTTCAGACGGTTTAACGTTTCCTGCAGCGCGGCAACCTGTTTGTCCGTGTTGGCGCGCAGCGGAAAAACGCCGCCGACGATCGCCTCGTAGCGGCCGACGAGTTCGGCGAGCTGCTCCGCGGTTGGCGGATGGCCGCGCCGAATGTGCGTATAATAAGCCTCTACCTGATCCATACTTTCCGGCGTGCCGTAAGACATCACCAGAACACCGATTTTTGTTTTCACGATTATGGGGTCACCTCTGATTATGATTTCGAAATTTTATAAATTGCGCTTGCCCCGCCTGCCTATGTCCGCGGCACCGTCTGGCTGGCGATCGCTTCGGCCGAGTAAGCATGCACAAATTCAGTCAGCTCCCGCAGCTTGTCGATCGAAGCTTCCGGGAACAAGCCATGGCCGAGATTAAACACAAAGCCGGGGGCTTTGACGCCATCGTCGATAATTTCCTTGGCCTGCTGTTTGATGACGTTCATCGGCGCGGTCAACACGTACGGGTCCAGATTGCCCTGCACCGCAAACTTCCCGCCCGTGCGGCGACGGCCTTCCGAAATCGACACGCGCCAGTCCAAACCGATGCAATCCGCCGCAAGGCCGGTCAGCGTCGGCAGCAGCTCGCCCGAACTTACCCCGGGGAAATAAATTTTCGGTACATCCAAATCCTGAAGTTCGGCAAAAATACGAGTGATCGTCGGCAGCACATATTTCTGAAAATCTTTCGGTGCCAGTGCTCCAACCCAGCTGTCGAACAGTTGAAACGCTTTGCCGCCGCTTCGTACATGGGCCCGCAAATAAGCGATAACCATATCGCCAAGTTTGTCCATGAGCCGGAACCAAAGCTCCGGTTCGCCGTACATCATCTCTTTGGTGCGGATATAGCTTTTGGACGGGCTGCCTTCGATCAAATAGCTGGCGATCGTAAATGGTGCGCCGGCAAACGTAATCAGCGGCACGTCGAGCTCCCGGTCGAGAATGGAGATGGTCTCCAAAATATGGGACAGATCCTTTTCCACCTCAATCGGCTTCAAACGATCGATATCCGCCGCCGTGCGAATCGGCTGCTCGATGACCGGACCGATATTTTTCACGATGTCGAATTCGACGCCAAGCGAAGCAACCGGATTCATAATGTCGGAATACAAAATAGCCGCGTCCACCCCGAGCTTGCGGACCGGCATCAGGGTGACTTCCGCCGCGAGCTCCGGCTGCCGGCAAATTTCCAGCAAGCTGTATTTTTCTTTGATTTTTCGGTAATCGGGATCATATCTGCCCGCCTGGCGCATGTACCAAACAGGAAGACGATCTACCTCCTGCCCTCTCAAGGCCCGGATCAAACGATCGTTATAAACCAACCAACACGCCTCCAATACGCTATAAGAGCAATTCTAAATACAGTTAGGACATTAGGACATACATTTTAAGTGATGTTCTACTTCCTCTATAAACATTCTAATTTACATTATGCCCTTTTTAAATGTAAGTAACAACTGTCACAACGGAGAATCGGATGACGATCGCATGACAATCGTATGAAAATGCAATGAAGTCGCCCGCAAACTACGCCAGCCTAGTTGTGATATACTTAAAAGACATGATCGTAAGCGGACTTTTTGAACTACCTCTTAAAGGATGTTGTTTGCAACCAGATGCGCGGAAAGGAAGTGAAGGCACTTTGCAGACGTGGAAGATCAATCTCATCGTGCTTTGGTTTGGAGCGTTTTTGGTCAATGCGGGGATGACGATGATTACACCGTTTCTCTCGCTGTATCTGGCCAGGGATTTGCATGTGCAGGGCGAACACGCCATCGGCCTGTGGGCGGGGACGATTTTCGCCGCCAACTTTGCGACATCATTTATTTTTCAGCCGATTTGGGGCAAGCTCTCCGATAAGTACGGACGCAAAATCATGCTGCTTCGCTCGGGGTTCGGCATGGCTATCGTCATCACTTTGATGGGCTTCGCGACCCAGCCGTGGCACTTGCTGGCGCTGCGGCTGCTCAACGGGACGATCTCCGGCTTCAACCCCGCCTCGGTTTCGCTCATCTCCGGTACGGCGCCAAAAGAACGGATGGGCTTTGCCATGGGCACGATTCAATCCGGCAACGTCGCCGGCACGATTCTGGGACCGCTCATCGGCGGCTTGATGGCCGAATGGATCGGCTTTCGCCCGATCTTTTACATAACCGGTGCTTTGATGTTTATCGGCACGCTGCTGGCGCTCGTGTTCGTACGGGAAAACTTCAACCGCGAGGAAGCGGCGCATACCCCGCAGCCTTCGGTGCTGCAAGGCTTTTTGGAACTGAATAAAACGCCGCAGCTGACGGCGCTGTTCGCTGTCACCTTTCTGCTGCAGTTCGCCATGCTCAGCCCGATGTCGCTGCTTCCGCTTTATGTGGAGAAGCTGCATGGCGCGGCGGCCAACGTTTCGTTTTGGGCCGGGTTCGTCAGCGCGGTCACCGGCATTTCCAACATGGTCACCTCGCCGGTGCTCGGCCGGGTCAGCGACAAGGTCGGGGCTCATCGCATCCTGACATACTGCCTGATCGGGGCGGCGGCCACGCTGATCCCGCAGGCGTTTGTCCATACCGTCTGGCAGCTCATCGTGATCCGGTTTCTGATGGGCGTCTTTATGGGCGGGCTGCTGCCAAGCGTCAACGCGCTGATCCGCTCTTACACCCCCGACGGAATGGAAAGCCGGGCGTTTGGCTTCAACAGCAGCACACTCGCCCTCGGCAACATGCTGGGCTCGCTGATCGGCGGCTTTCTCTCCGGTTTTATCGGGATCGAAGGCCTGTTTATCATCTCCGGCATCCTGCTCCTGCTCAACACGGTATGGGTGCGAATCAAGCTGTACGAAAAGCCGAAAGTTGCGATGCTGCGACATGGACGGGGGTAGGCCGGGGTAGGCAGAGCTTCTCATACGCGGGTGGCTTCTCATAACCGGCTGGCTTCTCCTACGCGGCCGGCGAGATGTTTCGTGCGGCTCATGCAATGACGCTGCTGACCACACTCCGACCGTTTAGTGTAAGTGAGCCAAGTTGCCAGCAGTCTACATCCAGTACCGCCTCCGATCCTAACGGACCACAGCGCCGTTATTTTAGCGAAATCAAGAGTTTTCGGAATGTAACGGACACCAGAGGCCTTATTTGACGATTAAACGGCGGTTTTTGGACTTTTTGGGGCAAATAAGAGCTCTCCGGTCCGTTAGAAAATAAAACCCCAGCTTTTGCGCCAAATAAGGTCATTTGAGTCCGTTAGCCGTACGTCGGCAGTTTTGCAGGTGCTGGGTCCGCGTTACATTCGCATTGGAAGATCCGGCTCGAACGATTAATTGCATTTCTGCAGCTACATCCATACATTTCTGCCTGTCATGCGAATAGCAGGGGTTTAATTGCATGATTTTTAATTGCATGATTTGCAATTAAACAAGCGCCTTGCTCCACTTTCCGATAAATAACCGGTAATTCCTTTGCCAGTGTAAGGCTTAGGTGTCAACAGAGCGTGATCGGAACATCAAGCTAAAGTCAAATATATTAAATATCGTTAAAAACCACGCACGTCCGCCACAACCAATCTTAACGCGCAGGTATGGAAAGGTTTATTCCGGTATGCCGCAAAGCGCTGGTCCCATGCGCCGGTTTTAAGCTCTTCGGCCAGCCGTTGAACCAGCTTTTCCTCCGCCCCGGCCGGCAGGAATCCCCAGGCCGACTGCGCCGCCCTTACCTCTTTCACCAAAAACGCTTCCGGCCGCCCGTAAAAAGCTTCCTGAAATCCGTCGATGCAGTCAAACGGGACCGGGACCGGCACGATTTCGCAGTCTCCTCCCAAGGCTTCGACAATGACGTCCAGCGCAGGCATCCGGCTTCGCTCGAATTCGATCAACTCCGGAAAATAATGCGCCAGCCAAATCCCGTCCATCGCGGCAGGGTCAAAAGTCATCACGACCGCCGTGTCCCGGGTCACCCGCCGCAGCTCCGCGAGTCCCCGGCGTACATCGGGCCAATGGTGGATGGTGACCATCGCCATGGAGGCATCGAAGGTGCGATCGTCAAACGGCAGGTTGTCCGCCCAGCCGATCACCGCCGGAGCTTTCCCCCGGGCCAGCCGCTGCTCGCGCATGACGCGGGAAGGCTCCACGGCAACGACATGCCGGTCCGCCGGCTCGTAAGAGCCCGCCCCGGCTCCTACGTTCAGGACGGTTTTGGCGTCGCCCAAAGCCCGGAGCACGTACTCCGCAATCCGCGGGTCCGTACGCCGGTACCCGGAATAATCCCGACCATACTTGTCATAATCAAACGCCGGATTCAAAATTTCCATTGCTGTTCAGCTCCTTTGTCCGGAAAGGGTGTTCTTCCTTTTTGAGGCCATTGTAGTTGAATACGAATGATAAATATAATATATCTTTATTAAGTATCTATAGATTTGGTATATGAGTCGATAACGAAAGGGAGTGTCTCTATGAACCTGCACGCCTTGCGGCTATTTCACGTGATCGCATCCTCGGGCAGCGTGACGCGTGCATCGGAGCTGTTAAACATCAGCCAGCCAGCAATCTCCGCACAGATCAAAAAGTTCGAAAAAGAGTTGTCTCTCCCCCTGCTGAAAGCGCAAGGAAGAGGGATCGCCCTGACGGACGGCGGCGCCAAACTGTACGCGTTAAGCGCGCGGCTGTTTGCCGTTGAGCAGCAAATTGAACGGTTTTTGCAGGATTATCAGGAGGGAGCAATCGGCCATCTTCGTATGGCGGCCACGTATTTGCCCGCCCATTTTCTCATCCCGACCTGGATCGCCAAGTTCAAGCAGCGGTTTGACCAGGTGGAGATGACGATCAACACGACGAATTCCAGCGATGCACTGAAGCAGCTGCTGGGGGTAGAGGTGGATCTGGCGTTTTACGGCGGATTGGCGGAGGAATATCCGGAGACGATCCGTTCGGAGGAGCTGTTCCGGGACGAGCTGTGGTTCGTTGTCGCTCCGGATCACCGTTACGCGGGGCGGCAGGTCAGTTTGGCGGAAATGGTCAAGGAGCCGTTCGTCATGCGGGAGACGGGCAGTTCCACACGGGAGCGTTTTTTGGCCTTATGCCGGACGTTTAACGCCCCCGCGCCGCGCATCGCCCTGCAGTTCAACGGGCTGAACGAAACCGTGCAAGCCGTGATCGCCGGGTACGGAGCCAGCTTTGTGTCGTCGCTTGTCGTCAGGGAGAAGGTGGAACGCGGCCGATTGTCCCGCGTGTTCGTGGAGGGACCTGAGCCGCAAAATATTTTTTCCGTCTGCACGCGCAAAAACGAGCCGTTGTCTCCTGCTGCGGAGGCATTTATCCGGCTCGTTCGGGAAAACCCGTATGGACAAAGATTGGATTTAGAAACCTAAGGTCCGTTTAGCGAATTCGACAAAAGCTTGCGCATCTTCCCAGGTATCGAACCCGGCCTGCGCTTGCTTGTCGCTGCCGCCGCCCTTGCCGTTAAAAGCCGGAAGATGCTCTTTAAAAAACGCGCCGCAGGAAACCGCAGCTCCTCCGTTATGAGCCATCACCGCCTTGTTGTCCGCCGCGGTCGCAAGCAGCACAAGCGTGTCTACGTCTGCGGCTGCGGTCAGCTTCGCCGCCAGGTTTTGCAGATCTTTTAAAGACTTGTCCGCAAAAACAAAAGCGATGATGCCGCCCTCCCGCCGCGATATCAGCTCCTGCGCCACGTATTCGTCATTGAGGGCCTTCGCGTTGGCCAACTCCTGCTGCAGCTGCTTTTGCTCCTGCTCCCACTTTTCGATCCGCTCGGCAAGCCCTTCCCGGCCCGTTTTAAGTTTGCCGGTCAGCAGCCCCAAAATCCGCTGGTTTTCGTTGAATTCCTCCAGGGCGCGCAGACCACATTTGAAGTAGACCCGGATGTTGCCCTTCTGCTTCTCCGCCTTTAACAGCTTGATCATCCCGATTTCGCCTGTGGACGAGACATGCGTCCCCCCGCAGCCGTTATATTCCACGTCCTTCATCTCGACGATGCGGATATTTTCCGTCACCTTCGGCCGTTTCACCAGGGGCAGCTTAGCGGCTTCCTCCCCAGTCACAAAATAGCTGATGATCTCGTGGTTCCGGTAAATATGCCGGTTTGCGGCCAGTTCGATGGCGGCTAGTTGTTCCGGTGTGAGTTCCGGACGCTCCACGTCGATCGTGCAGTAGTCGGCCCCCAGATGGAAACTGACCGTCATCGCCCCGTAAAGCTCGCGGCAGACGGCGGACAGCAGATGCTGGCCGCTATGCTGCTGCATATGGTCAAACCTGCGGTCCCAGTTCACGGCGCAGCTCACGACCGTATCGTCAGGCAAGCGCTCCACTTTGTGCAGCACCTCGTCATTTTCGCTGATCACGTCAAGCACCGGAATACCCTGGATCGTTCCTTCGTCGTTCGGCTGCCCGCCCCCATGGGGATAAAAGGCGCTTTCCTCCAGGACGACATAATCCCCGTCCTCGCGCTTCAGTGTCCGGCTGACGCGCGTTTGCCACTCGGTAAGATACGCAGATTCGAAATAAAGCCTTTTTGTCATATTTCATGTTCCTTCCCGTTCCAAGTACCATTACCATACAATTTTTCCCGCCTGCGGTAAAGGACAGGTCAGACCAGGAGAATAATCCGGCGTAAAGCCAATCCTAACGGACCCCAGCGCCGTTATTTCGGATAAATCAACCATTTTAAAACTTTAACGGACACCACAGACCTTATTCAGCGCTAATATGCACGAATCCGACCATTTTCGGGCAAATAGCGGCTCTCCAGTCCGTTAAAAATGAAAACGCCGTCTTTTCAGACAAATAAGGTCGCCCTAGTCCGTTAGCCCCCGTGTGATCAACTGTCGCGCTCCAAGCTTGCTCCGGTGTTCGGACCAACATCGGCAAATTAAACCGGGCCGCCCCTCATTTCCCTTTTTAACCCCTCATATACTGTTACGGATGAAAACGGCTTAAGGAGGAGCAAGGAATGGGTCATATTATCGGCGATGTAGACCGGGAAACCGGCCGGTTGGCAGGCGAACTGGTCCGGCGGCAGGAGCCGGACGGGACCTGGCGGTTTTGCTTCGAGAATGGGACGGCTCTGGACGTAAGCGTGATCGTGCTCTTTCGCTCGCTGAACGCGGGCAGTGAAGAGCTGATCCGTTCGCTGCACGACCGCATTCTCGCCGCGCAGCAGCCCGAAGGCTGCTGGCGATGGTATGAAGACGAGCGGGAAGGGAACCTGTCGGCGACGGTAGAGGCCTACTATGCGCTGCTGTGTTCCGGGTACAGCCGGCCGGAGGACGAACCGATCCGCCGGGCCAAACGGTACATTCAAGCCGCCGGCGGGATCGGGAGGGCGACCGGCCTGCTCACGAAAGCGCTGCTCGCCGCCACGGGGCAGCGCAAATGGCCCCTTTCGCTATCCTCCATTCCGATTGAAATTCTGCTCCTGCCGCCGTCTTTTCCGGTCAGTTTTTTTGATTTTTCCGGGTATTCGCGGGTTCATCTGGTGCCGCTGCTGATCATGGCCAGCCGGAACTTCTCCCTGAAAACGCCGCTCACTCCGGATTTAAGCGATTTGTATGCCGGCCGCACCTGGGACGAGGAGATCATTTCCCGGGAAAACCGGGATCTGCTCGCCCAGATCCAAGCGGGGATCAACCGGCTGATCGGCCCCCCGCAGCACATCCGCCAGGCCGCCGTGAAAAGGGCCGAACAATATATGCTGGAGCGGATCGAGGCGGACGGCACCCTATACACGTATGCCAGCAGCACGGTGTTGATGGTGTTCGCCCTGCTTGCCCTCGGATATGACCGGCGGCACCCGGTTATCACACAAGCCGTCGACGGCTTGTCGGCGATGCGCTGCAGCGCGGGTGGTACAGGCGGCAGAACCACGATCCAGAACTCCCCTTCCACCGTCTGGGATACCGCGCTGATCGCTTACGCCCTGCAGGAATCCGGGCTTAGCGGCGATCACGCCGCGATCCGGAAGGCCGCCGCCTATCTTCGTTCCCGGCAGCACCGCAAAGCCGGAGACTGGCAAATTCACAATCCCGGTGTCGCGCCCGGGGGCTGGGGGTTCTCGGACACCAACACGATCATTCCCGACGTCGACGATTCAACGGCCGCGCTGCGGGCGATCCACAGCCTGACCGAACGGGAACCGGCCTACCTCGAACCGTGGAATCGCGGGCTCAACTGGGTTCTCTCCATGCAAAACGACGATGGCGGCTGGCCGGCTTTCGAAAAAAACACGAACAAAGAAATACTCACCTGGCTCGCGATCGACGGAGCCAAAGCGGCGGCCATCGATCCTTCGGAAGCGGATCTTACCGGAAGGACACTGGAGTTTTTGGGGAATTTCGCGCGGCTGGACACCCGCCATGAGTTCATCCGGCGCGGAGCCGACTGGCTGATTCGCCATCAGGAAGCGGACGGATCATGGTACGGCCACTGGGGAGTCTGCTATATCTACGGGACCTGGGCCGCGCTTACGGGGCTGAAAGCGGCCAAACTAGCTTCGGATCACGAAGCCGTTGCCCAAGGCACCCGCTGGCTGTTAAGCATCCGCAATCCGGACGGCGGTTGGGGCGAATCCTGCCGCAGCGACCAGGAGGAGCGGTATGTGCCGCTTCGCGCGAGCACGCCTTCACAAACGGCTTGGGCGCTGGATGCGCTGATCGCCGTGCACGACCGGCCCACGGCCGAGATCGACCAGGGAATCGCCAGGCTGATCGCGATGCTTCACGAAGACGGCTGGACCGCCTCTTATCCGACCGGCGCCGGGCTGCCCGGGCATTTTTACGTGCATTACCATAGCTACCGCTACATATGGCCGCTGCTGGCGCTCGGGCATTACCGGAAGAAGTATGGAGCCGAGTAACGCGAAAAAACGTCCCGCCGCTCCAAATTGGTACACGGAGCCGGGGCGTTTTGGGCCTTGCCGGAGCGCGGCGGCAAATACCCGGCCCAGGCGGCATTATTTCATAAACCAGCGAATTACGTACATGATCAAAGAGAACACAACGCTGATCAAAATACAGGTGACGATCGGAAAATAAAACTTGAAGTTGCCCCGATCGATCACGATATCGCCGGGAAGCCGGCCCAATTGGATAAACCGGCCGAGGAACATCCAGACAAGCCCGATGACAATCAGGACAACGCCGGAAACGATGAGGATTTTCGGAAAGTTGCTCATGACGCGATTCGCCCTCCCATTCGTTAAAATCCTATTTTCCCCTTATGATACAAACCGCCGGGGGCAAACGCAAACGAATCATAGTCCACTCGCCATAAGCATAGATATCGAATAGCAGTACAACGCCTAAGCAAAATTAGAAAGGCAGGGAACAGCCATGGCGGTCTCCAATATGGATTTCACTTCGCCAACCGCGCAATTTACGTATGACGTCAACCGTAACACCTCCTTCAAAAAGGACGAACGTAATTACATTAACGAACTATCCATCAGAAATTTAAATACGCTCGGCAATATGTCGATGCTCGACACCTATTTGGACAAAGGCAACGCCATCGAACCCCACCACCACCCAAACGCCTCGGAGCTCGTATATTGCATTGCGGGCGAGGTTGTCGTCTCGATCATCAATCCGTTTACGAAAGAGCTCAGGCATTATCCGAACCGGCCCGGCCAGGTGACCAGCATCCCCCGGGGGTGGTGGCATTATGACACCGCTACCGTGGACGGGACGCATTTTTTGGCCATTTTCGACGCGCCGCTCCCGGAAATCATTCCCGTCTCCGATATGCTCCGGCTCACGCCACCCGAGGCTCTCGCCCACATGTACTGCCTCGATCCGGCCAAAGTCAAAGAGGCGTTTGCGCCGCTGAACCAAACCGTGATCATCGGGCCGCCAACCGGCTCCCCGAGAGAAAATCAGGTCGCCTGTTACCAAACGCAAAATCCGCAGCCCAGTACCACAGCCCATGCCAGCCGCCCGCCCTACAACCAGGGCTACGGTCTCCGCCCGTACCAGCAAAGCGACGGCAATCCCCGGCGGCCGCAGGTCATCGGAAACGGCTGGGCTCATCTGTACCACGATGGACCTTAAAGAATCGGCCAGGAGGACTCCGCTATTAACAGCAAGGGACGTCCCGTAAGTCGTCTGACGGCTTGGGGACGCCCCTTATTCGTTAAATTTAAAGAATTACCGACCGATACTTTTCCGTTGGATGCGAGGCGCACGAGATTTCCCGCCAAATGCAAAAGTGCATGCGATTCTCGTCGAATTTACTCGAAAAGGGTGGCTCAACTGCAAAAATGTGCAGTTCATTTCCGGCCAAAAGACCTTTTTTTATCGAACAGTCTCTAATGAGATGCACTTTTGCACTTGATCAGCCGTTTTGGGGCGTTTTGGTGAAAATCAACTGCACTTTTGCAACTCGTCCCTACGGAGTTGACCCTGCTCCAAGAATAAATGGAGCACGAGGCTCTAAGTCCAGCGCTCGCGAGCGCTTATTTCGCAGTGCAATCAGAACCGCAAGACCGGCAAAGTTAATTTAGCGATAATCCGATCCGGCTTTTCTTTCTCCCCCAAGCGATGCTTACGGAGGCGGCCACAAGGCCTAACCCGATCAAAAGCCCTCCCAGCCAGGGATGGTAGAATAGCGTTCCCGCCGATTCGAGCACGAGGCCTCCCCCGCCTGCGCCAAGCGCCAGCCCCAAGTGGGTGATGGAGGTGTTGATGCTTAACACCAGATTGGAGGACTGCGGCGCCCGCGCGATAAAATAGCTTTGAATCGCCGTTCCTGTGGCAAACATGGCCATCACCATCAAGGAAAGGAACACAATCCCCGGGATCGTCCGGCCCGCCCACAAAGGCAACATCGAAATGGTCACCGCATGGATCGCCAGACCGGCGAGGAGCACGCGGGAGGCTCCCCAGCGGTCGATGCAATAGCCGCCCAGACGCGATCCGATCGCCCCGACAATGCCTAACAAGAGCATGACGAAACTGCTGTAGGAGACAGGTAAGGCAAGGATATTTTGCATAAAAGGTATGACGTACGTAAGCAGCAGGTTATTGCCCGACTCTCTAAACAATGTAATCAGAAGTCCGCTGACGATGACCGCGCTGCCGAGAACTTTAAACTGCCGGAAAAAAGGAACCGCCGCATCTCCTTCCATGCCCGGAGCCAGCTTGTAAATCAAGTACGCCACCGCTACACTAAGCAAGGCCAGGATCAGGAAAATCGCCCGCCAGTTCAGCCATTCGGCAATGGCCATGCCAAGCGGAATTCCCAAAATCATCGCGCTGCTGAAGCCGAGAACAACGGTTCCAATCGCGCTGCCGATTTTGTCTGGGGGGACGATTTTGGCGGTTGCACCGAACACGACGACCAGAAAGACCCCTGAACTCACGCCCAAAATAACCCGGGAAATCATCAACACGGCCATATTTGGGCTCATCCATGCCGCCAGGCAGCCGGAGATAAACACCGCCAAAGAGGCCAGCAGCATGTGTTTACGGCTGAGCCGCGAGGTTAGCGATATGATCACCGGGGTACCGATGGCGAAAGACAGTGAGTAAACCGTAACCAATTGTCCGGCTAACGCCAGCGAAACGCCCAAATCTTCGGATATCGTACCGATGATCCCCGAAACGATCAGCTCCGAGGTCGCCGTAAGAAATACGCCAATGGTCAACATGTAAATTGCAAGCTTTAGTTTATTCATGTTAAATTCTCCTCCTCACATCTTCTTGATTGCATTATAATGAGGTTACATACGATATGTAAGAAGGCAAATCTTTTGGATATTATCCAATTATTTTGACTAACTATATTTAAGTAAGTTCGAGGAGGGAGAAGAATGGAACAGCAACCAAAAGAAACCGAGGACCTTTCCGATATCTGTTCCGTACTGCAAATCCTCGGAGCCAAATGGTCTTTTCTGATCATTGCCGAGCTGTCCAAAGGCCCGCGTCGCTTTCAGCAGCTCCACCGCGATTTGAAGATCGTCCGTACGCAATCGTTAACCGATGCGCTCCGGCATTTGGAGAAAAGCGGCATCGTCCGCCGCGAGGTTTTTCCCACCGTCCCGGTTACGGTCGAATATTCGCTGACGCCAAAAGGCCTGGATTTTCAAAGCTCGCTTAAGGAAATGGAAAAATGGGCGGCCAGGTGGAGAAATTGACAAAAAAGCCGTGATCCATACGCTAACGGCGCATGAACCACGGCTTTTTCTATTTTACCATCGCCAACGCAAGGCCGTCATAAGCCGGCAGCAGCGTACTGATCAGCCGCCCGTCCCGGGCGATCATCTCGTTGAACCTGCGCATCGCCTGTACCGACGGGCCGTTTTTCTCCTCGTTGAGCGTGCGCCCCCGCAGCAAAATGTTGTCCCCGGCAATGAGCGCGCCCGGCTTGGCCAGTTTTATCGCGTATTCGAGGTAGGCCGGATAATTTTCTTTGTCCGCATCAATGAAAAAGAAATCGAACCGCTCCCCCCTGGTTTCCAGCGTCGCCAGACTGTCCAGTGCGGGGCCGATCATGTACTCGGCCAGGCTGCCGAATCCGGCGGCTGCCAAATTTCGCCGCGCCAATCCGGCGTTCTCCTCTTTCAGCTCCAGCGACACGAGCCGCCCGTCCGCCGGCAGTCCCCGGGCCAGGCAGATCCCGCTGTAGCCGCCAAGGGCGCCGATCTCCAGCACCGCTTTGGCTCCCGCCAGCTTAACCAGCAAGGTCAAAAGCCGGCCATACCCCGGCGCGATCGACACGTCCTTTAGTCCGCTGTCCAAGATAGACCGCGTCACCCGCTCCAGCACCTCATCCTTGGCATATAGTTCGTCCCCGTATTGTTCCGGCGTCAGCATCGCAATCATCTACATCCTTTCGTTCATTTCCTTATGTATATGGCACAGATCGCTTCGGAACGTTTTTTTGCATCGCGCTCCAAAGAACCGTTTGTAACTTGACAAGCATTGGCCTATACTGAATTGTATGGTTTTTACGCAGTTCTCACAAGTATAATGCCGAAGCTGGAGTGATCTACAGGAATGTCTGGACCTTTGCAACTGATCGCGACCGCCCCGATGGGGCTGGAAGCCGTGGTGGCGCGCGAATTGAAAGAATTGGGATATGAAGATACGGCGGTCGAAAACGGCCGCGTCCATTTTACCGGCGATCTGATCGATATTTGCCGCTGTAATTTGTGGCTGCGGACATCCGACCGGATTTTGATCAAGATGGGCGAATTTACCGCGCTGACCTTTGACGAGCTGTTTGAAGGCACCAAAGCGCTGCCTTGGCAGGAGTGGATTCCCGCGGACGGGGAATTTCCGGTGGAAGGCCGGTCGCACAAGTCGCAGCTCAGCAGTGTCCCTGCCTGCCAGGGAATCGTCAAAAAAGCCGTCGTCGAAAAGCTTAAGCAGTCACACTCTACCGAATGGTTTCAGGAAACCGGCCCGCGTTATGTCATCGAAGTCAATCTACTGAACGACAAGGCGCTGCTCACGCTCGATACGACCGGGCCGGCGCTGCACAAGCGGGGCTACCGCAAGCATGCAACGGAGGCGCCGCTAAAGGAAACGATGGCCGCCGCCCTGATTTTGCTCAGCCGCTGGAACCAAAATCCGGCGCGGCCGTTCTACGATCCTTGCTGCGGCTCGGGCACCTTGCCGATTGAAGCGGCGATGATCGGCTGGAACCTGGCGCCTGGACTGCGCCGCACGTTTAATGCCGAAAGCTGGCCGGCCGTGCCGGAACGTTTATGGCAAGAGGCCCGGGAAGAGGCGTTTGACGCAGTGCGGGACGACATCCCGCTGAACATTGCCGGCAGCGACATCGACCCGGCGGCGATCGAAATCGCCAAGGCCGCCGCCAAAAGCGCCGGATTGGCGAAGGAGATCAAGTTCGAATGCCTCCCCGCCGTCAAAATCCAACCGCATGGCGATTACGGCTGCATGATTACGAATCCGCCTTACGGCGAACGGATCGGAGAGGAAAAAGAAGTGCGGAAGCTGACCGCCCAGCTCGGCCGGATCATGGCCGGACTGCCTACCTGGTCCTTTTTCGCGCTGACGGCAACCAAGCAATTCGAGCATGATTTTCAGCGCAAAGCGGACAAACGACGCAAGCTGTTCAACGGCCGTATCGAATGCCAATATTTGCAGTTCCTCGGACCCCTTCCTCCACGCCACTAACCGCGGAGGAAGGGTTCTCCCTCTTAATAGGAAGTTCAAAAAGTCAGCTTCTGATCACGAAGCAGCTCAAGAAGTGGATTCGACGTCGAATCTTGAATTCAGCCGGGCCTTCCGTTGCTCACGTACCCAAAACGTACGCTCCGCTACTCAGTCCCTAGCTTCATCCAACCTTCTCGGTGCTGAAAAGCTGGCTTTTTGAACTATAGCTGAAAGCTGACTTTTTGAACGAGTAAGTTAAGGAAAGGAGTTTTTTTAGAACATGCTGCGTTTTGCCGGGGATCGCGGGTTTGCCAAACGGATAAATTGGCTGCTGCGGTACCGTCCGTTTGGATATATTTTGTTTGTGCTTGCGATTTTTTTGAAGCTTAAGATGCTGCACAGTCAGCTGCACGCCCTCTATATCGACATGAACCTGCTCGATGACTTGATTGCCATCGGTTCGGTGATGCTTGTCTCGTTCTGGACGCTGT
This sequence comes from Paenibacillus macerans, assembly GCF_023715465.1. Lineage (GTDB taxonomy): Bacteria > Bacillota > Bacilli > Paenibacillales > Paenibacillaceae > Fontibacillus > Fontibacillus macerans_A. Next base: position 8,698 of record NZ_JAMBOE010000034.1, on the reverse strand, counting down.
GGCTGCCGCCGCGCGGCAGGTCAATCGCTCTTGCCGTGCTGAACGTACTGCTCACCGCGCTGATTTTTTCCGATCTCGTATATTACCGCTATTTCAGGGATTTCATTACGGTGCCCGTGTTGCTGCAAGCCGGTCAGGTCGGAGAGCTGGGCGGCAGCATCCGGTCGCTGATTTATCCGTACGACTTGTGGCTGATCGCGGATTGGGGAGCGTGGCTGGCGCTGAAGCTGGGGATGATGGCGCTGAAGAAAAGATTCAGACGCGGCAGACAAGGACAAGACGAACCGATGGCCCAACAGGCAGAACGGCGGGCGGCGGGCGGTGCAGGCCTCTTGCCGGAGGCCGCTCGGCGCCAAGAAGGACGGCGCCGCCTGCTGGGGCGCTTTTCCGCCGGCGTCATCGCCTTTGTGGTCGGCTTTGTCCTCGCCGTGGCACCGATCCGCCATTACGCCAAAACATGGGCGGGCGGCCTGTTTGAAAACAACTGGTGGAACGTATCGCTTTACAATGTGACCGGCCTGTTGGGATTTCATTTTTACGATGCATCGAAATACGTTAAGGAGCGGCTGAGCGGAACAGACACCGTGTCCGCGCAGGAACAGACAGAGATTAGGCGCTGGTTTGATGAAGCCCAAAGCCGCCGCGCACTGCAAAACGAAACGTTCGGCGGATTTGTGGGCAGCAATGTTATCGTGATTCAAGCCGAAGCGTTTATGAATTTCATGATCGGTAAACAAGTCGGCGGACAAGAGATTACGCCCCATTTCAACCGGTTGCTGGAGGACAGCCTTTATTATCCGAACTATTATCACCAGACCGGGCAGGGGCGCACCTCCGATGCGGACTTTTCTTCACACAGCTCGCTGCATCCGCTGCCGGTCGGCTCGGTGGCCATGCGTTATCCGAACCATACGTATGATGTCCTGCCGCAGATATTGAAGGAACAAGGAGGATACACGGCGGAGGCTTTTCACGCTTACGAAGGCAGCTTTTGGAACCGCAACAATATGTACCAAGCGATGGGCTACGACCGATTTTTCAGCAAAAAAGACTTTACCATGGACGAACCGCTCGGCTGGTCCTTGGGCGACAAAGCGTTTTTCCGCCAGTCGCTGGCCCGGATGGCGCAGGAGAAGCAGCCCTTTTATAACTTTCTCATCACCTTGTCCAGCCATCATCCGTATACACTGCCGGCCGACAAGAAAGAACTGGACACCGGGGAGTTCGAGGGCACGATGTTCGGCGATTATCTGCAGTCCGTCCACTACGTGGACGCCGCCCTGGGCGAACTGGTTGAGGGACTTAAACAAGCGGGGTTATGGGACAATACGATCCTGTATTTCTATGGGGATCACGACAACTCGCTTACGGACAAAGCGGATTACGAGCGGTTTCTCGGCAGGTCTCTGTCCGAACTGGACATGCATCAAATGATGAATCAGGTGCCGCTGCTGATCCATCTGCCGGACGGCAAATTAAGCGGCACCGATAAGCGGCCTGCCGGACAACTGGATATGGCCCCGTCGCTGCTTCATCTGTTGGGCATTTCTTCGGCGCCATATTACATGATGGGCAACAATTTGTTCGCCGGTGCCGAAACGGAACGACTGGTCGTGCTGCGCTCGGGAGCTTTCACCGATGACGAGCTGTATTACATCCCGTCGGCCGACAACCGCTTCGAAAACGGGCAATGCTACGATTTGGAGAGCCGGTCGCCCACCGGAATCGAGCGCTGCCGCGCTCCCTACGAAGAAGCGCAGACAAGGCTGCGCATCTCCGACACGATCATCACCGGCAACCTGATCGCTGAATTTAGAAAGGAAAATTAGGATGACGACGGATTGTTAAGCCTGCTTTTCTGCTGGGCAATATCATGTGTTGTGTATAGCGGATGACGGTACCTGCCTTTGGTCATAGACCTGGTTTTGCGGATTTGGATGGCTTGGCGCGGACAGTGATTGATGCAGGCGAAGCAAAAATAACATTCCGTCTCTTCTTTCCAAACCGGCCTGCCGTCCTGCTGCTCAATTTTCCCGGACAAGCATACTTTCGAACACAGGCCGCATCCGCTACAACGGTCGTCGGCATAAAAATTTTTGTCCGTGTGCAAATAGTTCGTTTTGCGCAAAACGACCGACAAAGCCGGAAAAAGCAGTCTTTTTCTCCAAAACGACTTTTCCGAGTCCGCTGCGTGCACTTCATCCCTGTTCCTGATGGCTGTTTTTATCGGTTCCAGCTTGACCAGCGCTTCCGCGCACAACCTTTCTATGAGCGCCTGATCAGGCGTATCCGCGATATGGCAAAAATTGTTGGGCATATCGATAAACCAGTGCGCGTTCAGAACCTTTCCTTTTTTCCGAAGCTGACGGTTCATATCAAGAAATACATTGCAGGGAGAGCCTCCCCGCGTGGCTATGGCAAAAAGATAGGAGGCCTCCACCAGGTTTATTTTCTCCAAAAAATGCTTAACCGGTGCTGGCATCGTAAACGCGTGAACCGGAAAAACGAAACCTACGGCATCAGCCTTAATATGAAAGTCCGACCATTGGATTACCGGTACAACGATTGCTTCGGGAAACGATTTGTGCAGCTCCTGGGCGATAAAAAGCGAGTTGCCTGTTCCCGAAAAATAAAAAATCTGCATGTTCATCATACCGCCGTATACCCCCCATCCACCATCAGGCTGGTTCCCGTAATGAATGACGCATCGTCACTGGCCAGAAACAGAACCGCTTTGGCGACCTCCTCAGCCGTGCCCAATCGGCCTGCAGGGTGCAAACCTGAAATCTCATAAAATCATTCCTCCATTTTAATCTAACTAGTTATTTATATTTGAGACGAAAAGAACGCCAAGCTCCCTGAACTACAGGACACTTGGCTCCATTACGCCGTAAATAACGAATTTTGCAATCTGTTCTCTAAACTGTTCCTGCGTTATCGGCGGCATACGGTCATCCGGAAAAATCTCGCTAACTCTGCGGAACGATTGAAGGAATGGGATTACCGTATTCATCAGAATCATCGGCACCATCACAGGTTCCATATCCCGCCTGATCATTCCATTCTTCTTCGCCGCCAAAGTCAATTTATACAATCGGGGAAAATCATCATCCGGATTGTAGGCAATTTTCTTCCATGTCTTCCAGTTCTCAGCAGCTTCCCAGGCGAATATTTTTAAATAACGGGGATTGTCCGTCAATAGCTGATAGGAAAAGTCGATCACCTGTTCAAGCAGCCGCCGGAACTTGTCCGGGTCCGAAGCGGTTGTCTCATCCTTAAGCAAATCCCCAACCTGCTCTTCCGACATTTTGTTTCCGAACAGATCGGCCCGCTTGACCACCTCAGTATAAAGTCCCAGCTTATCTTTAAAATACTGATAAATCAGACTTTTATTATATCCTGACGCATCGGCGATCGCATCGATTCGCGTAGCGGAGTAGCCATGTTCCGCAAACAATCCTTCCGCCGCGTCAAGAATGATCGCTTTAGTGCGGGCGGCATCGTAAGTCCTCTTCTTTCTGTCGGTCATCATCATCTTCTCCATAAAAAATAACTAACTGTTTAGATTTTAATGTGAAATCAAAAACGTGTCAAGCAATAACCACCCCCGGCTCTTCGCACGTTGCCGGCGGGCATGGTATAGTTAGTTACACCGGAATTATATAGCCGATAGTTGAGGGAGATGCCAGTGACTATGTACAACAAGCTAACAGCCTATTGCTTATCGAAAAAAGGAGCCGTTCAGGAATATCCCTTTGGTCCGGACACGTTGGTTATGAAAGTTGGGGGAAAAATATTCGCCCTGATTCCTGTCCCGGGAAACGAATCCGCAGTACAGATTTCCTTGAAATGCGATCCGGTGATCGCCGCCAATCTAAGGGAGCAGCATAAGTGCGTTCAGCCCGGCTACCATTTGAACAAGCAGCACTGGAACACGGTGACCGCTGATGGCAGCCTGCCGATCGACGATCTGCAAGCGATGATCGATCATTCCTATGATCTGGTGCTCAAAGGGCTGACGAAGGCGGCTCGCGAGGCGGTCCTAATGAGAATTGAGGGGGACCGCGCCGGCGAATCTTGAACCTGTGAAAAAATGAAACGCCCGGGCAGCTGCCCGGCTTAGCGCTGTAACTGTTCCCGCAAAAAAGCGTAGACCTTCAAGCGGTGTTCGTCAGGCCCTTCCTCATGGCCCATAAACGGATAGAGGAGGAGTTCCTTGCCCGGCGCGGGATTGCGGTTGTATGCCGCGGCGATCGTCTCCGGCCAGCAGATCATGTCTTTGAAGCCCGCCGAATACAACACGGGGATATTGATTTTTTCGGCCAGGTTCAGATTATCGAAATAGCTTAGTGTCGTCAGCACCCGCTCCAGTTCTCCCGGATTTCTGGCCAGAAACTCGGCGATTTCCGTTACCGAACCGGTCGAATTCATCAAGGCGAACTCCAGATGGCACAGATTGGGGACATTGGCCACAGCCGCGCGCGGGACGTCGCTTAAAGCCGCCATCTGCAGGACCAGTCCGCCCCCTTGGCTCGTTCCGTACACCCCGATCCGCTGCGGATCGGTCTCCGGCTGCGCCTTGACCCATTCTAGCGCCTTCCAAGCGTCGATCGTCATCGCTTTGGCGTAAAATTGCTCCGGCTCCAGGATGCCCTGGGTCATCCACCCTTTCACGATGCCTTGGCCGGAGGTCAGCCGGTTCCCCGTCTCCCCGGTCTGCCCCCGTGTATCGACGGCAAAAACGGCGTATCCCATCAGCAGCCAGGCGGCGTAATTTTCCGGAAGCCCCCGATGGCACTGGTAGCCTTGATAGATCACCAGGCAGGGATGCTTTTTCCCTTCTCCGCTCCCGCCCGGCACCAAAAACCAGCCGTGCAGCGGCGTATCGTCGAAGCCTTCGAACGTCACATGGTCGGCCGTTATCCCCTGCATCATCGTTTCCGTGCGTTCCCGGTGGCCGTTCAAAGGTTTGGACGCAAACCGTTCCAGCGTCCGGCTCCAGAACCCGTCAAAATCCTCTCCCGCCGTACGTTCGGCCCGGTACCTCGCCACTTCCGCAATACGCTCCTGAATCGCTCCCATGTCATTCTCCTTATTTTTCATATATTACTGAAAACACGCTTGAGTCCATTCTATCCTTCCGTCCGGAATACATCAAACCGCTTATTCTAGGATAAGTTAGCCAGGTCACCCAGCAGCAAGTCGGGAGCTAGGAGAAATAGCGGTAATTTGGGGCGTTATTTCGGTGATGGAGTTACTCTATTATATTATAACGACATTTTGTGGCGTTATTTCTTAGCGCAAGCGGTGTAACCACCATTGACGGCCCTTCGCTGGGAAAATAAGGACAAAAATGTCCGGTAACGGGGCAAAATTCGTTGGATCGCTTTGAGTAGAGGACTTTTTTACCGTTAAATTGAGCTCAACCTCAAAATCGACACTTGTTAATACATAGATTTGCGATGCATATTAATTCTATGTATAATGATTGGTATGAAAATGGAAGGGGGCACTAAAATTGAAAGTAAATAAGGAACTGCTTAAGGGAAGCACAGGCATGCTGATCCTGACGCTGCTGGACAAGCAGGACCTGTATGGTTACCAGTTGATCAAAGAGCTGGAGCGTATGTCGGAAGGCACGTTTGCCTTGAAGGAAGGTACGCTTTACCCGATTCTTCATGGCATGGAGACCGAACGCTGGCTGGAAGCCTATTGGGAAGAAGCCGAGGGGCGTAAACGCAAGTATTACCGGATCACGGATAACGGCAGACGGCAGCTTCAGGAAAAGAAGCAGGAATGGCAGTTGTTCCGGGGGGCCGTCGATCGGGTGCTCGGGGAGGGACCGGCATGAGAAATCTGCATCCGCTTCTGCAGGAGTATGCTAAACAGGTGTGCAGGCAAGTAAAGGCGCGAGAGCTGCGCCAAGAAATAAGCGAGGAGATAGCCGGCCATTTGGACGAGCTTTGGGAATCCTTACGCGCCCAAGGCTTGGATGACGAAGCGGCCGCCCGGCAGGCCATCGCCCAGATGGGAGATACAGATGCGGTCGCGCAAGGGTTGAACCGGGTGCACAAGCCACGCGTCCCATGGGCCATGCTGTCCGTCTTGACGCTGCTGCTGGGGATTGCGCTGCTATCCATGTATGCTGTGCAGCTTAGTTATAAGGCCGGTACCGGCAGAATGTCGGACCTTAATCCGTTCGACAGACAAGCATTCCATATGGTTTTGGGTTTAGCGGCCTTGTTCGCGTTGAGCCGGATTCATTATCGTAAACTGTTAAAGTACTCGTGGACGTTATATGGTATAACGATCGTGATTTTACTGGGGGAACATCTCTCGGGACAGCAAGCTAACGGCGGTTGGTTTAACCTAGGGCTGGGGGTGCTAGGGCTGGATATTACCGTGCTTTCCCCCTATCTCTTTACCATCGCAGCGGCAGGCGTTCTTTCCCGGGGATATGAGAACGGCCGGGCCGCATTACGGCAGCTCGTCGTTTTCGGCATCATCCCGTTGCTGCTGTTTGCGTTGATTCCATCCTTCGTAAACCTGGTACTTTACGCTGCTACCTTCGCCTTGATGTTATGCTTTTCCGGGTATGGCCGGCGCTGGGTAATGGCGTACCTTTCCCTGGTCACGGCGATTTTTCTTTTGCCGGCGCTGCTTAGCGGGTATGGCCAGGATCGGTTGATCGGCTTTTTATGGCGCTATCGGGACGCCGACGGTTCGGGATACACTTATACGAAAATTGATGAGGCTATTCGTTCAGCAGGATGGCGGGGGCATGGCTTCGGCTTGCAAATGGACTGGTTACCATACATTCATACGGATCACATATTTACATATCTTGTTTACAGTTTAGGTTGGATGTTCGGTGCCTTCGTTTTGTTCAGCTTTCTGTTTTTCATTTTCCATTTGATGAAGGCAGGTTTGGCCATAAAAGAATCCTACGGAAAAATGCTCATTACCGGTCTCGGAGCTTTATTCGCCATTCAATTCTTCTGGAGCATCGGTATGTCGCTGGGGATTCTGCCGATCTCCGCCGTATCGTTTCCTCTGTTCAGCTACGGAGGAAGCGGACTGCTGGCGCAACTGGCGGCCATCGGACTCATCTACAGCGTTTATCGGCGGAAGGATATGATGCGTGTAAGGTGACTGGAAACGCTCGCGCTTGAGATTCGTGAGCAGTTCCCAGCGCGCGGTGTTGCGCTCGATGCTACAATTTGAGGGTAATGTAACGATATAAGGACAATGCGACAATTGGAGAAGGTTACGACATTTCATGAAATGCAAAAGTGCAGGCGATTGGGGGCAATCCTCCCCGATAATGACCGATCAAATGCAAAAGTGCATCTCTTTAGGGGCTGTTCGATAAAAAAGGGGGGTTTGACTGAAAATGAACTACATTTTTGCAGTTGAACCACCCGTTTCGAGGAATTTCGACGAAAACCGCATGCAATTTTGCACTTGGTGTAGTTGGTTCACTTAGCCCACTTGGCGCACTTGGCACACTTGGCGCACTTAGCGCACTTGGCGCACTTGGCGCTCTTAGTGCACTTAGCGCAGATGACCCAGCTGGCGCGGTTGAGCCAGCCCTAAAAAACCGCCGGAGCCTAATCCCCGGCGGTAATCCCTTGGCCGTGTCTCTCGGCCCAATTTCCAGGCAGCCCTAACCGGCTGCCTGTTATAGTTTCGGTTTTTTCACAAACGGTGCGGCTTTGGCCAGCACTTCGTCTTCCGTCGACGCGCTGATGTACCGGCCGTTGATATATACGAACGCTCTTTTGCCGCAAGGGCCGCAATACGATTTGCAGCCGACCTTGATCTCGGCGTCCGGCGCGAGCTTCTGCAGTTTCGGTACAAACGTCTTCATGCGGATATGATTGCATTTATCGCAAATCCGAATATCGTTAGCCATGCTTGGTCCCTTCTTTACTGATGCTTTGCCTTAGTGATCTCCGTGGTTGCCTTTGGACGGATTGGTGATAACGAAACCTTCCTCCGGAAAATACAAGTAATCGATCTTCACGCCGTCGAGCAGCGGGTCCGTACCTTCAACGAGCACGTCGATCTCCTTATCCGTCTTTACGATTTGCCCCTTCTCGTCCGGTTTCACCAGATCCAGGCCATAGTGGGCATGGTCGCCATGCGAGTGGGTGATGAACACTTTAAGCACCAGGCCTTGGTTTTCTTCCTTTTCCAATTCTTTTTTTATCACTTTCGCCGCGTTGCGGGTAATTTTCACGTTCATACGATCTCTCCTATCCTTAAATGGCTTGCCTAACATTCCTATTGTAAAGAAACCCGGCAAAACAAGCAAGGCCGTCTGCTAAAATTTGTCTGCTAAAAATCCGTATTGCACCACCAACGTTCCATCAAATCTGATCTGACAAGATACATTTCTAACCACGCAACTATTTTAACGGTTGCCACAGCCGCTATTTGCTCCAAAAACACCAATTTCAAACTCTAACGGTTGCCACCCGCGCTTATTTCACTTAAAACTGGCAAATTTCACCTGGATCAAGGAAAATAGCGGCGCTCACAACCGTTAAAATTTAGAAAAGGTCTTTTTTCGTAAAATAGCCGCTGCTACAACCGTCCCTCGTATTTAAGGTGTTTTCTCACGAATACTCACTTATTCGCAGGATTTCGCTTACCTTGAAAAACAGAGTGCGAGTCGGAATGAGGAAAAGTCACC
>NZ_JAMBOE010000033.1 GCF_023715465.1 Paenibacillus macerans | reverse complement strand
CGTGTGCCACACTTCCACATTAGGAGAATTTTTTTTACTTGGGAAGACCAAATCCTGGAAAGTGTTTGAACTTTTTCGTTCCCTTTAATTTCTAACGTTTCATGTTAGATTTTACGCATGGCTAGTGAAACAGATGACCTTATTTACCTCAAATCGGCCCGAATGCGCTGGTTTTGAGCCAAATAGAGTCACGTGGGTCCGTTAGGCTGGGAAATACCCGGGAAATGGGCGGATAAGGTCGCTGGAGTCCGTTAGAGCAGCGTCCATGGATGTAGACTACACAGTTTGGAAAGAGCCGAGGCACTCGGTGCTTCGGCTCAGGAAAGGTTCTCGGAGTAGAACTGAAGCGGCAAATGGGTATGAGGATGGCCCTAAGTTCTGGTTCGGACATGCCAAACCTTATCGAGATATAAACTCCCCTTCATCAGACCAGATGACAAGCCACAAAGTGTCTCCCGCCCGCATCACGGAATTCCGGGACGCGTTCCTTGCATTCGGCGAGGGCAAACGGGCAGCGCGTATGGAATTTACAGCCGGAAGGCGGATTGGCCGGACTCGGGATATCTCCTTTCAAGATGATCCGCTCACGCTTTAATCTCGGGATGGGCAGCGGCACCGCGGACAGCAGCGCTTTTGTGTACGGGTGCAGCGGATGAAGGAACAATTCGTCCCGCGAGGCCGATTCGACCAAGCCGCCAAGGTACATCACGCCGACCTGCGTACAGAGATGCTCGACCACGCTCAAATCGTGGGAAATGAACAGATAGGTAAGCCCCCGGGTCTCCTGCAGCTTGCGGAACAGATTGATGATCTGCGCCTGAATCGACACGTCCAGGGCGGATACCGGCTCATCGGCAATCATCAGCTCGGGATTCAGGATCAGCGCCCGGGCGATCCCGATCCGCTGGCGCTGCCCGCCGGAGAATTCATGGGGATAGCGGTCGATATGATAGGAGGACAAGCCGCACGAAGCGAGCACCTCCAGCACACGGTCGCGGATTTCCGCCTTGGGCAGCAGCCCGTGGTCGAGCAGCGCTTCCCCGATCGCGTCGCCCACCCGGATGCGCGGATTCAGCGATCCGTACGGATCCTGGAAAATCATCTGGAGCTTTGGGCGCAACCGGCGCAGTTCGGCGTCCGAAAGGCCATACAGGTTAGTGCCTTTGAACAGAATCTCGCCGCCCGTTTTCTCGGTGAGGCGGACGATGCTGCGGCCGACCGTGCTTTTGCCGCTGCCCGATTCCCCGACCAGGCCAAACGTTTCCCCAGCCCGGATCGTGATGCTGATGTCGTCCACCGCTTTAATCTGTCCGGTTGTCCGCTGCAGCAGCCCCGTTTTCACCGGAAAATACTTTTTCAAACGCCGTACCTCCAGCAGCGGTTCAGCCATGAAGCTCTCCCTCCTCATACAGCCAGCAAGCGGCTTTCTGCCCGTCTCCGATCCGCCTTAGCACCGGTTCCTTCGTCCGGCAAACATCCATGCAATGAGCGCAGCGGTCATGAAAATAACATGATGGCTTTAGCTCCAGCAGGTTGGGCACCTGCCCGGGGATCGAAAACAGTTCATCCTGGCGTTGTCCCAAAATCGGCTTGGACTTCAGCAGCCCTTGCGTGTACGGATGCTTGGGCGACGCGAACAGCCGGGTCACCTCGCCTTCCTCGACGATTTTCCCGGCGTACATGACGACGACATAGTCGGCCATTTCGGCCACGACGCCCAAGTCGTGGGTAATCAGCAGGATCGCCATGTTCGATTCGGCCTTGATCTGCTGCAGCATGTCGAGGATCTGCGCCTGGATCGTCACGTCGAGCGCCGTCGTCGGCTCATCGGCGATGAGCAGCTTCGGCCCGCAGGAGATTGCCATCGCGATCATGACCCGCTGCAGCATTCCCCCGCTCAGCTCATGCGGATAATTGTTCATGATCTGCCCGGGCCGGGAGATGCCGACCTGCTCGACCAGCTCCACGGCGCGCCGGCGGGCTTCCTTCTTGCTCAGCTTCAGATGCAGGGCCATCGGCTCGATCATCTGCTCCCCGATTGTCAGGACCGGGTTGAGCGAAGACATCGGCTCCTGAAAAATCATCGCGATCTCATGGCCCCGGATCGTTCGCATATGGTGCTTGTCGAGGGACAGCAATTCGGTATCCCCAAATTTGATTTTCCCGCCGATTTCGACGCCAGCTCCTTGCAGCAGGCCCATAACCGACATCGTCGTCACGCTTTTGCCGCAGCCGGACTCGCCTACGATGCAGACGGTTTCCCCTGGCAATATCCGCAGGCTCACCTGGTCAACCGCCTTGATCTTTCCTTCTTCCGTGGTAAAATGCGTACTCAGTCGCTCTATCTCCAGCAAAGCTGACATCTATCGTTCACCTACCTGTTCATTTTGGGGTCCAGCACATCGCGCAAACCGTCGCCGAACAGATTGATGGCAATAACGGTGGCGAAAATCGACAACCCCGGCGGAATCCACAGCCATGGATGCTGCTGGAAGTCGATCATATTGTTGGCGGCGTCGATCATGTTGCCCCAGGTGGGCGTCGGCGGCATGACGCCAAGCCCGAAGAAGCTCAGCACCGATTCGCTCAAAATCGCCCCGCCGATGTTCAGCGTCGCCATAACGATGATCAGCGGCATGAGATTCGGCAGCAGGTGGCGGATCAGCTTACGCCGGTCGCGCAGTCCCAGCACTACCGCCGCCTGCATGAATTCCCGCTCCCGCAGGCTGAGCATCTGGCCGCGAATCATCCGCGCCAGCCCCGGCCAGTTGACCAGGCTGAGCATTAGCATGACGATGTACATGCGGTATTCGGTTGGCACCTTCCATTCCGACAGCAGCGCGCCGGAGATGAACAGCAGCGGCAAACCTGGGATCGTCAGCAGCAGGTCGGCCAGCCGCATGATGATCTGGTCGACGATGCCGCGGTAATACCCGGCGATAGCTCCGAGCAGCGTGCCGAGGAACACGGACAACACCATCGAGGCCAAACCGACGGTCAGCGAAATGCGGCCCGCCTGCAGCACCCGGGTCAGCACGTCCCGGCCCAGCTTGTCGGTGCCCAGCCAATGCTGCCAGCTCGGCGGCTTGTTCATGAACGCCATGTTGATTTTGTTGTCGGCGTAAGGGGAAAACAGCGGCCCTAAAAAACAGGCGGCAAACATGAAGGCGACGACAACGAAACCGGACACAGCCAGTTTATTGCGCAGCAGCCGGCGCAACGACTGCCGCCAAAGCGATGGCTTCTTGAGGGCAGAAGCAGGCACGGCCACTTGGCCCGGCTGCGATATTTTTTCCTGGAATAAGGTCATTTCGCCTGGCCCCCCTAATGCAATCGGACGCGCGGATCGGCGACGCGGTACAGCAGATCCGACAGCAGCGTTCCGAGGACGGTCAAAATCGCGATCAGCATCGTAAAGCCCATCAGCAGCGGATAATCTCTAAGCGAAAATGAGGACATATACAGCTGCCCGATGCCCGGCCAGTTGAAAATCTTCTCAATGATCAGCGAACCGCCGAACAAGGCGGGCAGTTCGAAGCCGACCAGCGTGATCGCCGGGAGCAGCGCGTTACGCAGGGCGTGTCGGTACAGCACCTTACTTTCTTTCAGCCCTTTGGCACGGGCGGTCCGGATGTAATCCTGCTTGATGACGTCGATCATGTTGGTGCGGAAATAACGCGTCAGCGAACCGACGCCCAAAATGGTCATAACGATCACCGGCAGTGTCATATGATGGATCACTTCCTTGACATAAGCCAGTCCGGTGGCGTTGCTGCCGGTCGTAAGCATGCCGCCCGGCGGCAGCCATTTGAAGTCGACGGCGAGAATCTTGATCAGAAACAGGCCGATGAAAAATGACGGCAGCGACATCGCGGCAAAAATCAGCACCAGCACCAACGTATCAAACCAGGAATACTGCTTGTAGGCTGAAACGACGCCAACGACGACCGCGATGAACCAGGTCAGGAACGTCGACACCGCCGCCAGCAGGAACGAATTCCAGATGTAGTCGTTGAACAGCGCCAGCACTGGCTTTTGCTGGGCCAGCGAGTAGCCGAAGTCGCCGTGGAAGGCGTTTTTCATCCATAAGGCGTACCGCTCCAGGACCGGCTTGTTCAAGCCGTAGATTTCCCGCAGCTCGGCCTTCCGCTCCGGCGTCAGCTTGATGTTGCCGCTGATGAAGTCGCCGGGCGTCAGCGCGTACAAGCAGAAGATCAGCAGCGAGGCGGCGAGCAGGATCGCCGCCATATAAATCAATCGTTTGGCGATATATGCGCTCATTGATCTTATTGCAGCGTCCAGTTCGGCAGACTGGAGGACAGGCCGGTAAACGGACTGACGGACAGATTTTGAATACGGCCATTATAGGCGTAAACGGTCTTTTTGTAGGAAGTGAAAATTACCGGCAGTTCGTCGTTGAGCAGTTGGAACAGTTCTTTGTACACCGCCTTGCGCTGTTCGATGTCGCCGGTGGCCAGCGCCTTGTCGTACAGCTCCTTTACTTTGGGGTTATCGTAGCCTTTGATCTCCCCGTCCACAAACTGCACCACCCCTTCGGACGGGTCCGTCAGCATTGGAGTGGAGAAGGAGGCGATATCATAATCTCCGCCTTCCACTTTGGAGACGAGCGCGTTGAAGTCGGCGAACACCTCCGGCTGAAAATCGACGCCGATGGCGGCGAAGTTCTCCGCAGCGACCGCGATAAAAATATCGGTCTGAGCATTTTTGGAGCCAAGGAAATGGATCGTCAGCTTTTTGCCGTTCTTTTCGCGGATGCCGTCCTGGCCCTTCGTCCAACCCGCCTCATCCAGCAGTTCGTTGGCTTTGTCCGCGTCATAAGCGTAATCGTTGATGCCTTCTTCGGTATAAGCCCAGGAGATCGGCGAGGCCGGAATATTGGCGACTTGCCCGGCGCCCTGGTTCGCGTCGACGTAGATGCTTTGGCGGTCGAGCCCGTACGTTAGCGCCTGCCGAACCTTCTTATCTTTTAGCGACTCATGTTCAAGATTTAGCTGCAGGTAACCGTAAGTGCTTGGTGTGTAAGGCAAAATGTTGACGAAACCCAAACTTTTCAGCTTATCGATGTTTTCCGTTGTGGCGCTGAAGGAAGCGTAATCCACTTCTCCGGTCTCCAGGTACTGCCAAGTGTCGCCTTCGGACGTTTTATAGATGAACCGCTCCGTTTTCGGCTTGCCGGCATAGTAATGTTCATTGGCAACATAGCGCACCTCTTGCCCCGGAATGAATTTCTCCAGCACGTAAGGCCCGTTGCCTAGCGGTTTCTCGTGCAGCTTCTTGATGTAGTCGAGCTGGCCGAATTTGTAATCCTTGCCGTAATAGGCTTTGGACAGTACGTCGCTGCCAAGCAGCACCAGCGCCGTGGCGTTCGGCTGCTCCAGCTTGGCCGAGACGGTCAGCGGGTCTTTGACGGTGATGCCGGAGATGCTGCCGGCTTTACCCTCTTTGTAAGCTTCGCCGCCTTCGATATGCAGCGTCGGAATTTGCGAGTCTCCGTCATAAGCTTTATCGTGCAGCAGCGTCCAGGTAAAAGCCACGTCATCCGCCGTCAGCGGTGAGCCGTCACTGAATTTCAAATCTTTGCGCAGATGGAACGTATATGTCAGCTGGTCTGCGGAAATATCCCATCTTTCCGCCAGCCCCGGAGCCGGCAGCCCTTTGTCGTCCACCGTCACGAGCGGCGTAAACAACAGGGAAGATACATTGCCGTCATAGCCGCTTTGGTGAAAATAAGGCGTAAACGCCCCGCTCGGATCGGTCAGCCCGACAATGATCGTGTCGGTCCGCTGCTTGGCCACGGCCGGCAATTTGGACAAATCGCCGGCCGGAGTGAACTGCAGCGCGGCCGCCGGCCCAGCTTCGCCGTCATTGGCGGCGGCTGCTGCGTTTTGGCCTTTCCCGGCTGCGGCTGTGCTTTGACCGTTCCCGGCGGCCTCCGTCGCTGGGCCGGCTCCCTGAGCGGCGCTGCCCCCGTTATTGCCGGTGCAGGCCGACAACACCAGTGCACCGGTCAGCAAAAACGTCATCAGTACGGTTAATCTTGTTCTCTTCATCTTGTTCATCCTTCTCCCTCCCATTTGCCTGAAAACAGATCGTGGCTTATGATACTCTTAAATTCCGATAAGATAACTCGACTATATGCTTTTACCATTATACGGATGACAATTTGTTCTGTAAATAGAGAACTTGTTTGTTTTTCTTTATTCAGAGAATTTCAAAATATAACTACAAAATAAAAAAACAGGCCGATCATGGTGGTTTAACCATAATCGACCTGCCTGTAAGGGCCGGCCCTTCTTCTTTGGGAAAAACAGAGACATTTTGGAGATCAAAATCAGGCTGCCTAAGCGACTCCTGACTGAGAAAAACATAAGGACAAAAAACGTCGCTATTTCGGCGATATCCGTCCATTTGAGAGAAATAGGGAAAATTTATGTCGTTATTTTTTTAGGATCGCAAGAAAATGCCGCTATTTTAAAGGCCGCGGTTCGTTGCCGTAAGTTAAGCGCCGATTTCCCGAGATTGAGCTCCCTTTGCCGTTTTACCGTCACTTTTGCGGCCTAATATAATCAACCAGCTTCCGGTGCATCACATCCAGCATCTCCGCACGCAGGCTGTACTCGGTGACCGTCTCTCCCTCGAAGTGGGCCCGGATGAAGCCGCCGCTGCGCAGCTTGGACACGTGATCGTGCGTTATCCCTTTCGACAATTGCAAATGGCGGACAATTTCGGTAAATGTTCGCGGGCCCTCGCTTAAGTAACGGAGGATTTTCAGCCGGCTTTGCTCACCGAGCGCCCGGATCATGCGGTATTCCTGCGGCGGAAAATCCGTTTCCTCGGCGAAGTAGATTCGCGCCGCATAATGGCATAACGTTACCTTACCAAAGTGATAAATGACGTTCATCGGCTGAAAATGATACTGCGGCACCAGCACCAGTTGCTCCAGCCCTTCCTTCGGTGCAAACGCCAGCCCATTGGTCGTCTGCTCAACAAACGCCAACGGGTCGACGGCACCGTCCAGTTCCGCACTGCGATGTCCGGCTTCCGCCCGCAGCGCGCCCGGCACCGCCGGATCCAGCCGGCGGAAATACTGCTCGTTCCACATGGACAACACCTCGAGCGTCCGCGAACGGTAAAGCCCCATATCCTTAGGGAACTGCTGGGTGTATCCGGCGATCAGCTCATACAAATCGCCCGGTGTCTTGGCCTCCAGCCAAGCGAGGAAGGCTTCCGGCGCCAGTCCGGCCGGACACAGATAGGTCAGCAGGTAGGTGATTTTCCAATCGCTGTCGGCTTCCATCTCGTTCAGCATGAAGGCGAACTCGGGCGTCAGAAGGTTTAAAGTTTCCTTGACCCAGGCCGGGGCAAGGTCGATTTTTTTATGCGACTTGCGGCAAATAATTGTATGTAGGCTGCTCAATAGCTCATACTGGGGTTCAAATGTTATGTTCACGCGGTAATCCAATTCCACACGCCCCTTTCTCTCTCTATTATAGCGTGCTCCCCCCCAATTCAGGAAAAACATCAAATCAAACAGGACAACAATTCGATTAAGAAAAACGCCTGACGGCATCCTTTAATGGCTCTGACTTCTACTTTGGAGCGATTGGAGGCTCTTCCTCAACTTTGGACACTGCTCTAACGGACACCAGCGACCTTATCCCCCCATTTCCCGGGTATTTCCCAGCCTAACGGACACAAACAACCCTATTTCGCTCTAAACCCGTTTATCCAGGCCGATTTGTGGTAAATAAGGTCTTCTGGTTCCGTTACATTTTGTAAACTCCCGTTTTTCCGAAAATAACGGCTCTGGTGTCCCTTAGCCCCCAGATTCCTCTTCTTCTTCCCTCTCTACCTGCACATCGCCCTCTAGCCCTCTATCATGACCGAAATTTTTTATAAATTCTATAAGTTCAAAAAAAAGAACCTGAGGTTCTCACCTCAAGTCCTCCCTTAACTGACCGTACGCGGCCTTTCCAACCGGCTGATCCCGGGAATGTGCAGTGTGGACCACTGCGGCCGCAAATGGTCGACGGTGGCCACCGCGACGGTCATGTCGTCGTGAATGACGTTTTTCTGATAGCGGATGACCGATTCAAGCAGACAATCGGCGATTTCCTGCGGATCGTCGGCCCCGATCTCCTGGATCAGCCGCTTGATCCACAGCTCTTTGTTCACGGCCGGCCCAGGCGCATCGTAAATGCCGTCAGTCATCATGATCAGCGTATCGCCGGGATACAGCTGCACCGTCACCAGATCGACCTCGATGTCCTGGATAATCCCGATCGGCAGGTTGCTCGCCGAAACTGGGATCACCTCCTTCCCGCGTTTGATAAAGCTTGGGGAGGACCCAATCTTCATAAAGATCGTACGCGCCGTATATTGGTCGATCAGCGCCATATCCACCGTGGCGTACACCTCGTCCGGCGAGCGCAGCATCAGGATCGAGTTGACCGATTTGATCGCCAGCGTCTCCTCCATGCCCGACTGCAGCAGTTGTTCGAGAATGCTGAGCGCCGTGCTGCTTTCCAGACGCGCCCGCTCTCCGTTGCCCATGCCATCGCTGATGGCTACCGCATAGGTGCCGTTGCCCAGCTCCTTGGCGCTGAAGCTATCGCCGGACA
This sequence comes from Paenibacillus macerans, assembly GCF_023715465.1. Classification (GTDB taxonomy): domain Bacteria; phylum Bacillota; class Bacilli; order Paenibacillales; family Paenibacillaceae; genus Fontibacillus; species Fontibacillus macerans_A. Next base: position 24,791 of record NZ_JAMBOE010000033.1, on the reverse strand, counting down.
GCAAATCGCCCCCTTTTGCCGTGCCGGCCACCCCGGTCGTAATTTCAAACGCTTTGGCCGAACCGAACGTGACGGTCGCAAGACCCTCTTTTCCCCCGTGCATCGTCTCGTTTATCACCGCGATATGCTCGCCCAAAATATCCGACAGCAGCGGAGCGATAATTTTCCGGCATTCATCAAACCCGCGCGTGTAAGCATGCACGATTTCGATCTCCACGTTGCCGTGATCCAAATTGACGATATCGATGCTGTGGATCGACAAGCCCATTTTTTCCAAAGCCTCGCGGATTTGCTCCTCCTGCCGGTACATGGCTTGTCCTTCCCGCTTGATTTCCTTCGCCAGGTCCTCCATCACCTGGGACACCCCGGACAATTGCTCGGCCACTAACTGCCGGCTGTCGTATATTTGCTGTTTCCAGTGCATATCATGTTGGTAGAGTTCATATTCCCGCTTCATCACGTCCAGCACCTGGTCGGTTTTGACGCAAAGCTTGCCCCACCTTGGCGGCAGCTCGTCCGAAAGAATGTCCGGCTTCTCTTCAATGGCCGTCATCATCTCCGTCATCAATTTATAGGTCTGATAAAATTTACCATCCCAGCACGTGCCGCGGCGGTAACAGGTGGCGCAAGCTCCTTCCGTTACGGCATTCATGAAATGGTCGATTTCCTCGCCTCGCCTGGCGATTTCACCCGAACTGGAAACTTGGCCAAAGCTCCGGGACAGCTGCTTAAAGACTTGGGAGAACTGCGCCACCCGCTCGGCCGTAATGTCGCGCACCCGCTTGGCATATTCATGCTGCGTTTTCACATGCTCCTGCGTGCCGGGAACATATTTGGCGATCATATTCACCGTTTTTTTGGGGGTCAAAAGAAACAGCAGTACCGCAGCGCAGCTCTCCCAAGTCGAGGACATGACGTCCGCAGGTCCGGCAATGTAAATAGAAAGAATCGAGGAACCGAGCAGCATGCCGAAGCCGACGGCCCATTTTCGCCCTTCCCGCATCATGCCGGCGAGCATGCCGGAAAAGGCCAGTAAGCTCATTTGATAGAGCGCCGACGTGTCGGCCAAGCTTAAGATAAGCCCGGTTATGACGCCAACCGACGCGCCCAGCGGAGCGCCGCCCACGAAAGCGAACAGCAGAATCAAATAGCGGGACAGCACATGCTCAGCGGACAACCCGGAAATTTCCCATCCGACCGTGCCGGTCATAACCGAGGCAAGCAGGATGACGAGACATAAAATTTCCTCGCCCCGCAGGTGGTAGTGTCTTTTGCGGTAGGTAAAGACGGGGACCGCCTGGATAAATACCAGCGTGAGTACGAAACTGAGCAGCCCGTCCATCACGGTCATCGTCAGCGCGTACCAGGTCAGCGACGGCCCGATGACCGCGCCGAACAGTCCGACGAAAAACGTGCTTGTAAACACCATGATCGGCGCATAGGAAATGTCCGCCCGCTCAAACGCTTCCAGTCCTTTTTGCAGCAAATAAAAAATGAGCAGCTCCACCGCAATCTGGGCGGCATGCACCTGTGCTCCCGGCGTAAACATGGCCCCCGCCACCATCACCGCCGCCGTTACCATAGCTATGTCCCGCCGCATGAACACCATGACAGCAAAAAAAGCAACCGCGAACGGCGCCAGCTCGTCCAATATCGTCGCCCGCCCGAGCAGGAAACTCATCAGGATCAGCAGTCCGTTCCATTTGCTCGCCGCAAGAAAACGAGCGGCCCGCCCAATGACCGGCAGATTTAAAATTTCGTTCCACCACGCCTCTTTATTCCACGCCTTTTCCTTTTTCAATCCTGGAAACAGAGTGACATTCCACTTGTTCAACATCCTGGCACCGCCTTTTCCAAATTTGTAAGGTATGTCCCATTATAGGAGCGCGGAAGCGGAAAGTTTGTCAGATACCGGAGGAGCGTCCAAAGAAATTTCCGACAAATTGAGAGGGGTTTACGAAACGGCGCGAATGCAGGCCCGCCATGGCGATGGTTGCCCCGAAGCGTCCCTATGTTCGCATGGACTTTGCAATGCGGACGCCGCCAAGGGAGCATAATCCTCGTAAAATTGCGTAAGAACCTGTCGGCAAAAGCGGACAGCCGACAAAACCTCCTTTGCTCCAGCAAAAGCTACGGATTCGCCGGGGATAGCCGCAAAAAAGCGCACAAAAAACCGCAGGCGCTGATCACCTGCGGTGGGTCTGAAGTTTTTGATCACTTTAGGGTTACATTCGTTTGGCACCGCGTCCGCCGCGTTTGCCTTCCGTGTTCTTCTTGAGCGATGAAATCCGCTCCTCGCTGTCCTTAAGGAATCGAGATACTTTGTCTTCGAAGGAAGATTTGTTGGCTGGGGGCTTGAAAGAGCGTCCTCCACGGTCCCGATTGAATCCGCCGCCCGGACGGTCTCCGTCTCTTCCGCTTGGCCGATCCGGTCTCGGTGCGCGAGGCGGTCTAGCCTCTACCGGTTTGTCAACAGCCTGTTTGATGGAAAGTCCGATCTTACCGTCCTTATCGACATTGATTACCTTGACGGTAACCGTGTCGCCAATCTTCAGATGATCGTTAACGTCTTTAACGTAATTGTCGGCGATCTCCGAGATGTGAACGAGACCCGTGACACCTCCTGACAGATCCACAAATGCTCCGAAATGCGTGATGCCTGTCACTTTTCCCTCTAACTTGGTGCCCACTTCAATTGCCATAAAATAAAATGATCCTCCCTTAAAAATATACAGCCAGGCCTCGAAATTCATGACTGCGGTGATTTGATTATACCGAATGACTGAAACAAGGTCAACAGACGTATATCCCGCATGGGATCAGTTATTTCCGGTTTCGGATTCCGATACCCTAACCGGAATTTCCCCGGGTTTATACAGCCCGTATTTCTTCATGGCAATTTGACCGATATATTCGGGGTCCTTCAGACGGTTCACTTCATATTTAAGCTGGTTCAAACTTTCTTCAGTTTGCTCCTTGGAAGCCAGCGTCTTGGCAAGCTGCTGCGACTTTCCGCCGATCTCTTCGGATTGGGAAATATACGTATACGCTGCCCAGCCGAGGAATACGATCATAAAACCTAGCCACAACCGGAGCCGCCGCCGTCCCCCGACGCTTCCGGGTTTTTGAGAATTCCGAGGATTTTTTGACATCTTTGGATTTGTCGTAACCGTACGCATCAGGGACACCTCCTTAAAGCATCACTCTTTGATAAACCAGCGTAACAAACGCATAATACGTTTCTTCCAGGCATCCAGCCAACTCCTCAGTCTGCTCAGCCCTTCCGGAATCCGCAGCCGCTTCCACATAGGCCTGAAGGCCCAGGCAATTATCTTCCATAACGGCAGCAGCGTGATCCGCCCGAGAAACAGCAGCACGATCCAGATAAAACCGAACAGAAGCTTGGCTCCTTTAAACAACCAGCGGAGCGGAGCAATGATGAACAGCTGGATAATCCTTACGATAAATCGGTAAATTTGGTTAGTTATCCATATTAACATTAACACAAATCGTTCCGTTAGAACACTAAGGAGCAAAAAATAAATCCAAATACCTAGAAACAACCCGAGAAAAACATAGAACCTTAGTTCCCCGTGGTTGCTGCGGTATAACATACGGAATACAAACAAGGCGGCTGCCGCCCAATACACCAGGTCAAGGGCATGGACGCTCCAGCGGGGAAAACGGAATTGTCCCGAGACGACGCGATAGCTGTCAAAGACGATCCCCATAATTCCCCCGGAGGCGAACATCCATAGAAGGGTCACCCACTGCGTTTCCAGGTTCATCGGAACAGTTTGCCGAGCAAGCCCTTGCCGGACGGATGAGAGCCCTGTTCCAAATACGACAAAGTGTTGACCAGGCCTTCAATGCTGACAAGCCCTTGCTCGAGGTTCAGATTTTTAATATGTAAATTTTGTCCGCGGATCGTCAAATGCCCTAATTCGGTCTGCAGCAGAAACTCCTCATTGTCGAAGCTTTCCACATTGAGGACTCCCGAAATCTCCAGCAGCTTGCGATTCATTAAATGCAGCTCCTGGTGTTTTCCTTTCATTTGTTCGACCATGGCATGTACCCCTCCTTCTTACCAATAGCTTATGGACGAATTGTCGGCTTTAGAACCGGATAACTTCACAAGACTTCAACCTGATTTCAACATGCTTAAGTGACTTTCTTTACAGGATTTGGCAGGCTGTTTTTTTACGATAATTACGGATGCAATAAAAGCGGCTTTTGGAGGCGAATCCTGATGGAGCAAGATAGCAAAGAAGGGGCCGAACATGAGGGAAAATACCGCTGGGAATCCGATCCCCTTGGCAAAAAAGCGATTCCCGCGGACGTTTATTACGGGATTCATACGGCGCGGGCCATGGACAATTTTCCGGTCAGCGGGAGGCCGGTCAACCGCCGCCTGATCACGGCGCTCGTGCTGGTGAAGAAGGCGGCCGCCGCCGTAAACGGCAAGCTGGGCCTGATTCCGGCGGCGGTGGCGGAAGCGATCGTTGGAGCGTGCGATGAAATCGCCGCAGGCGCGCTGCAGGACCAGTTTACGGTCGACGCGCTGCAGGGCGGGGCGGGCACCTCCACCAACATGAACGTCAACGAGGTTGTGGCCAATCTGGCCATCGAACGGCTTGACGGGCAAAAAGGCGACTACGGGCTGGTTCATCCGCTAAATCACGTCAACTGCTGCCAGTCGACCAACGACGTGTACCCGACCGCGCTGCGCATCGCTGCGATCCGGCTGCTGCGCCCGCTCAGCGAGGCTTACGCCTCCTTGCAGGATGCGCTGCAGGAGAAGGAGCGGGAATTCGCGGACACGCTCAAGCTGGGCCGCACGCAGCTGATGGACGCCCTGCCGATGATGGCCGGACAAGGGTTCGGCGCCTATGCCAAAGCAGTCGCGCGCGACCGGTGGCGGTTATACAAGGCGGAAGAGCGGCTGCGTGAGATTCCGCTCGGCGGCACCGCCATCGGGACGGGGCTTGGGGCTCCGCGGTCATACAGCTGCCAGGTGGCGGAGATGCTGCGGGATTTGTCGGGGCTGGGTCTCGCCCAAAGCGAATATCCAATGGACCTGACGCAAAATTGGGACGTCTTTGTCGAGGTGTCCGGCCTGCTGAAGGCGGCGGCCGTCACCCTGCTCAAAATCGCCGGCGATTTACGTTTGCTGGCCTCCGGCCCGGCCGGCGGCATCGGCGAGTACGTGCTGCCAGCCGTTCAGGCCGGCTCTTCGATCATGCCGGGCAAGGTCAACCCGGTCATGGCCGAGATGGCCGGGCTAACCGCCATGCGGGTGATCGCGAACGATGCGGCGATCACCCTGGCGGCCGCCGGCGGCCAGCTCGAACTCAACGCGTTTGGCCCGCTGATCGCCGATTCCCTGTTGGAATCGCTGGAGACCCTGCAGCGGGCCGTGGAGCTGTTCGAGCGGCGCTGTGTGCGCGGGATCGCCGTGAACGAGACGGCGTGCCGCGCGCATTTGCAGCGCTCCGCCGCGCTGGCGACAGCCCTCGTCCCCCATTTGGGGTACGAGCTTGCCGCCGAAATCGCGGGTGAGGCCAGCCGGGAAGGCAAAACCGTGGAGCAGGCCGCCCTGGAGCGCGGACTGCTGACCGCCGAGCAGGCGGCCCGGATTCTGAACCCGCTTGAAGTGACCAAGCCGGGGATTCCCGGCAAATCAGGGAGGAACTTGTGATGAGCTTAAACGCTACGCCGCGCGGAGAGCGGACGCATATTACGGTGTTGGGACGGACGAATGCCGGAAAATCCAGTGTGGTTAACGCCATGACGGGGCAGGATATTTCCGTGGTATCCCCGGTTCGGGGGACGACAACCGATCCGGTATATAAAGCGATGGAACTGCTCCCGCTGGGACCGGTCGTGCTGGCCGACACCGCCGGACTCGATGACGAGGGCCTGCTCGGCGGACTGCGCAAGCAAAAAACGCGGGAACTGATAGAGCGCACCGATCTCGCTTTGCTGGTGATCGATGCGGCGGAGGCCCTGCTGACAGGAGCCGATGGTTTTTATCCGGACCTGCTCGCTGAGTTGAAGAAGAAAAACATTCCGGTGATCGGGGTGCTGAATAAAATCGACACCATCGATGAGGTGGATAGGGCGCGGGCCCGGGTGAAGGGACAATTGGGGCTGGAGTGCGTACCGTTCAGCGCCACGGCAGGGACGGGCGTGACCGAGCTTACGAAAGCGATCACAGGCGCGCTCCCTAACGATGACGACCGTTTCCGGATCGTTGGCGACCTGCTCTCCCCCGGCGACGTCGTTGTGCTGGTCGTGCCGATCGACAAGGCCGCCCCTAAAGGCCGGCTGATTTTGCCGCAGCAGCAGACGATCCGCGATATTTTGGAGAGCGACGCCATCGCCGTCGTAACCAAGGAGCATGAGCTGCGGGCAACGTTGGAGCGATTGAAGGGCAACCCGCGGATGGTCATCACCGACTCGCAGGTTTTTCTTAAAGTGGCTGCTGATACCCCAAAAGAAGTGCCGCTGACCTCGTTTTCCATATTGTTCGCCCGCCATAAAGGCGATTTGGGCGAACTGGTCAAAGGCGCGCGGGCCGTCGAAAATCTGCGCGACGGGGATCATGTGCTGATCGCGGAAGCCTGCACCCACCATCGGCAGTCCGACGACATCGGCTCCGTCAAAATTCCGCGTTGGCTGCGCCAGGTGACGGGGAAACAGCTGCATATCGAGCAATTCTCCGGCCATAGTTACCCGCCGGACCTGGCCTGCTATGCGCTGATCGTCCACTGCGGCGCCTGCATGCTGAACCGCCGCGACATGCTGCATCGCCTCGACGAGGCCCGAGCCGCCGGCGTGCCGATCGTCAACTACGGCGTATTGATCGCCTACATCCACGGCGTGTTCCCGCAGGCGATCGAGCTGTTCCCCTCCGCCATGATGGCGTGGGAGGAGTCGGCGGTTTTGTAGGTGCGAACCCATACTTTAGACGGTGTTAGGTTCGTGCGCGGGGAAGGGATGGCAATGGGGGTACGCAGGCAAGGGATGGACAATGGGCGCACGCGTAGAAGAGATGGGAAATGGGCATACGCCTCCGGTGACGGAAATAGCGGTAATTTGGGGTGTTATTCCGGGACCTGCCCTCTCCCCGCGCAAAATAGCGGAGCTTTTCGGCCCTATTTGGCGATCAAGCCTGGGAATGACCCTCTTTATCCTCATGTTGCTAAAATAACGCCAAAAAATTCCCCTATTTCTGCTGGACTCCCTTTATTGGCGAGAATAGTGACCTTTTTTACCGTTATTTCCCCCACCCCATAATAAAAAAATGCCTGACGGCGTCCTTTTTATTCTAGCTCTATTAGTGGCTCTGACTTCTACTTTGGAGCGATTGGAGGCTCTTCCTATACTTATACTTTGGATACTGCTCTAACGGACACCAGCGACCTTATCCGTCCATTTCCCGGGTATTTCCTAGCCTAACGGACACACATGTCCCTATTTCGCTCTAAACCAGTTCATCCAGGCCGATTTGAGGTAAATAAGGTCGTCTGTGTCCGTTTACATTCTGCAATCCTCCGTTTTTCCTCAAATAACGGCGCTGGTGTCCCTTAGCACCCACGCCCCTCTTCTCCTTCCCTCTCTACCTGCGCTTCGCCCTCTACCTTGCCCGAAATTTTATAAATTCTATAGGGTTAAAAAAAACATGCCCCGCCAAAACGGGACATGCTCATGGCCTACCGCGAATCAGGTCCAATCCAGACCGTTATCCTTCGCGATCGGCTCTTCCTTAATCAAGGTATACAAGGTCGCAGCTTCATCCTTGCGAGTTGTTTCGGCCAGGCGTTCAACGCGGACGGTAACCAGCTTTTGGCCGAACTGCACCGTAATTTCGTCGCCCACCTTTACTGTGCTGCTCGGTTTGGATTCGCGTCCGTTGATGAGAACTCTGCCTTGTTCGGAGACATCTTTTGCAACCGTACGCCGCTTAATTAACCGTGATACCTTCAGGAATTTATCAAGACGCATTATTTTACAGCTTCTTTAAGTTTGTTGCCCGCTTTGAATGCCGGAACATTGGATGCCGGAATTTCAATCGTTTTGCCCGTTTGCGGGTTGCGGCCCGTGCGGCCGGAACGTTTGCGGGTTTCGAACGTGCCGAAGCCGATCAATTGTACTTTGTCTCCACCAGCAAGAGCTTCCGTGATCTCACCGAGAAAACCGTTCAATACGGATTCCACGTCTTTTTTCGTCAAACCGCTTTTGCTGGAAATGTTGTTGATCAGATCTGTTTTGTTCATTAATAATGCCTCCCAATAAATAAAAAAATAGGTGATACCTTGGCACTACAGGCAAAAGGCCTGCCTTTAAGCCATAACGATATCTTTGTAACAGTATTCTTGCTTCGTATTGAAATTCCTGCCCGCACGGGAACTTTTTTTTGGTTTTTTCGCAAAAAAACCGAATTTTAGGCCTTTTCTCCCATCATTCCCGTTCTTTCGACTTAGCTTCCTCCCAAAATGCATCCATTTCTGACAAAGAGCTATCGCCGGGCGTTTTTCCCTGGGCTTTCAGCCGTTCCTCCACATAATGAAACCGCCGGGTGAATTTGGCGATCGTCCGCGCCAGAGCCTGCTCCGGGTCTACACCAATATACCGCGCGGCGTTGACGACCGAGAACAAGACGTCACCCAATTCGAGCTCCTGTGCCTCTGGATCCTGCTTGTCCTTCACCGCCTGCTTCAGCTCGGCGATCTCCTCCTCCAGCTTGTCCCATACCCCGTCGATTTGCTCCCAGTCAAAGCCTGCCTTAGCGGCTTTCTTCTGCAGCTTGTAAGCCTTCATCAAAGCCGGCAAATCGCGCGGCACGCCGCTGAGAGCCGACTGCTGCTCGGGTTCTATGCCTTTGCGCCGCTTTTCCTCAGCTTTCATCGCTTCCCAGTTGTTCAGCGCCGCCTCGGCATCCTCCGCGCTCAAATTGCCGAATACGTGCGGATGGCGGTAAAGCAGCTTTTCGTTCAATTCGCGGATAACATCATACACCGTAAAAGTGCCCAGCTCTTCTTCCATCTGGGAATGGAGCATGATTTGCAGCAGCAGATCGCCCAGTTCCTCACGCATATGGTCGGGATCGTCGTCATCGATCGTTTCGAGTACCTCATACGTTTCTTCGATGAGGTTTTTGCGGATCGACTGATGCGTTTGCTCGCGGTCCCAAGGGCATCCGCCGGGGCTGCGCAGAATCGTCACGATTTCGTGCAGGCGCTCGAAGCTGCGGATGCGTAAGGCCTCGTCCTCGCTGGCCGGCACGTAAACGAGCGACAGATTGCCGTAGCCGTCGACGCGGTCCAGCTCATACAGCGGAATGTGCAGGATCTGCTCTTGTCCGCTGACGCCAAGTGCATGTCCGACAACGATGGGATAATCATCGGGGAACACCTCCATCAGCCCGAGCTTCACCTCAGACGCGGTAAGTTGGTCATACACCTGACCGATCAGCGTATGCCGGCGGGAATCGATCCGTCCCACGCCAACGTCGGTCGCGTCAAGCAGTGTAAACCCTTCGATCGGGTCAAACCCGAGGCGGACAAACGCTTCGTCCAGGAAGCTCTCGCCCCCAATGATCTCCAGCGCGATTCCCGCCTGCGGGCAGCGCTCGCGCAGCAGCTTGACCGTCGCCTCGGCAACCATCGGGTGCCCGGGCACAGCATAGACGATTTCCATGCCTGCCGGGCCATATTCGGCCCGTCTAAGCAGCCGTGCGGCAATTTCCTCATAGACGGAAGGAAAATCCTCCTTCGCTTCGTATACGTCGTCAAACGAAACGAACGACACTCCCGTCTCCTCCAGCCAGGCTACGACCGGATGGTCTTTCGTCCGCACGTACACCTCTCCCGCCCCCTGAAGGCGTTTCAGGCTTCCCAAGGTCAGCTTGTCGGGATCGCCCGACCCGAGCCCGACGACCGTAATGCGAGCGCTCATGCTCTCTTCCTCCCTCTGCTTCAGTCCGTTTCTGCATGTACCTAATATACCACTGCCGGGGCAAAATATGAAATCGGGTCGGGCTACGGCAGCAGGCGCAGCTTCCGAAGCCGCGCCAGCAGCTTCGGCCCGATCCGCGGCAGGGCGCCGAGCTCTGCCGCGCTGAGCAGCCGCGTGCGCAGCACCGCGGCGGCAAATACGGCTGCGCCAAGCAGCACGCCGAGCAGGCTCTCCGCCGCGGCCGCCATGCGGCCGGGCGGCAGCAGCTCGGCGACGGCGAGGCGCAGCGCCGTCACCGCGGCGGCCAGCGCCAGGAGGGCCGCCGCCGGGCGCAGCAGCGCGTCCCGCAGGCGCGGACGCAGCCCCACGCGGCGCAGCAGCAGCGCGGCGTTCAGCGCGGCGGCCGCGCCGTAGGCGGCGATGCTGGCGATGGCCGCGCCGGTGATGCCGAGCCGCGGCACGAGCAGCGCGTTCAACGCCGCCTTGAGCAGCGCCGCCGCGAACAGGTGCAGCGCCGGCGCACGCTGGGCGCCGAGCCCCTGCAGCAGCGCGCTGGTCACGACCATAAGCGCGCTGGGCGCGGCCGTCCAGGCGATCCAGGCAAACGTGGCGCTGCCGGCCGCATCCTCATAGAGCATCACATTGATCGGCTGCGCGAGCAGCGCCAGCCCCACGGACGCCGCCAGCCCGATCAGCCAAAACCAGCGCAGCGCGGTTTGCGTTTGCCTGCGGATGGCGGCGATGTCGGATTTTATCCGCAGTTCGGCCATCGCCGGGATAAACAGCACCGACAAAGAAGTGGCCAGCATGGTCACGAGCTGAACAAGCGGGATGCCCCGGTTGTATATGCCTACCTGCCCCATAACTCGAATCTCGTCCCCATGGACATTCAGCAGCCGCGGCAGCGAGAACGTGTCCACCAAGCTAATTAACGGGACAGCCAAAGCGGCCAAGCTAATCGGAATCGCGTATTTCAGCAACGCCCGGAGAAGCTCCCTTTTAGCCTTTGACGGCAGTCCCGTGTTACCCGGATTGCCCGCCCCCTGCAGTCCTTCCCTTCGCACATAAACCCGCCAATATAACAACATGACCAGCAGGCTGGCCGCCGCTCCCGCCGATGAGCCGGCCAGCGCGCCGCCGGCCAACGCGGGGTCGCCTACCGGAATCCGGCTCAAATAGAGCAGCAGCGCGATCATGACGGTGACCCGCACCGCTTGTTCGGTAACCTGGGACACCGCCGTCGGCACCATATTTTGCAGGCCTTGATAATATCCCCGCAGCGCGGCGCTGACCGGGTAAAACAGCAACGCCGGCGCAGCCGCCTGCAAGGCCGGGACGATCAAGCTGCTGCCGATCAAACGGGCCAGCAGCGGAGCTCCAAAGTACAGCAGGATAGCTCCCGCCACGCCGAACACCGTCATCATGGCCGCCGCCAGCCGCAAAACCTCCCGTTGTTCCGGTTCATTCCCGACCGCATGGCGTTCCGCCACAAAACTGGATACGGCGGCCTGAAAACCCGATGTAGTCAACGTAATAAGCAGCGTATAAAAAGGATAGACGGTGTTGTAAATGCCAAAAACCCCGTCGCCTCCGATGTTTTGCAGCGGTATTTTCTGAAAAGTGCCCAGCAGCTTGGTAAAAATCGCCGCCAGGCTTAAGATGGCCGCTCCCTTCAGGAGCTTGGAAGCCAAGGTTTCGCTCGGTTCTTTCATGGTTTCCCTTTCTGTGCAATTCAGATAATGGACATGCCACAGCTTGCAGGTTCCATTATATGACGAAACCTAGGGTTACGGCTAATTTTGTGCTCAACGCAAAAAACTTACACATCCGCTCCGAACGGCTGGCCGCCGCGTAAATCGGGGGTGTGTAAGTTTGAGAATAGCACAGGTGAGAGGAGTCCTGGTTATTGTTCCATTTGCTTGGCCAGAAAGCCGGCGGCTGTTTCCGCCATTTTCGACTCCAATTCCGACATCTTCACGGAATTATCCTTCGTTAACAAAATGACGGTCCCGATCGGATCGCCTCCGGCAATAATCGGTGCGATCACGAAAGAAGAGATGTTCTCCGGATGGTCCTTCGTAATTTCGTATTCGCCCAATTCCGTTTCCATTAAGATTTTGCGTCCATCCATGCTGTTTTCCAGCAGCGTACTGATCGGCTTGTCCAAATATTCCTTTTTCGAAGCCCCCGCCACGGCAATGAGCGTATCCCGGTCAGAGATCAGCGTAACATGTCCCGTACTTTCGTACAGAGATTCGGCGTATTCCTTGGCAAAATCACCCAATTCGCCGATCGGCGAATACTTTTTCAAAATGACTTCTCCGTCGCGGTCCACAAAAATTTCCAACGGATCTCCTTCGCGAATCCGCAAGGTCCGGCGAATTTCCTTAGGGATGACGACGCGGCCTAAATCATCAATACGGCGTACAATACCAGTAGCTTTCATGTCACATGTTGCCCCGCTTTCTTAGAAGTTTTGAACTACTGCTTCCTCGGATATAGCCTAATCAAAAACCAGTTCTATATACGATCTCTTATGCAAAAATCTGCCGGACGCAGACGAAAGTGCGATCCAAGCTTGCGGAATGCCGCTGACCGATGCCTGAGGCGAACAGGGGATTGGCTGTACCTGTGATTCTGTGCTTAGTATTCATCCCTGAGGAGCACCTTATTCATCATATTCAACCATCATTTTAAAAAAATAGCCCTGCCCCCCCATAAATGTTTGGTTAAGAAAAACCGTCGGAGACATACACTCCGGCGGTTTGTTTGATGTGCTGCATGGGGAGGAGGGGAAGGGAGGCAACCTCCTGTTGCGGAAATAGCGGTAATTTATGTCGCTATTTTGAGACTATATCCATTCTGGGCAATATAGCGGAACTTTTTACCTCTATCTGGGGAGCCAGCTTGAAAAAAGGCATCTTTTGCCCTCATCTCACTATAATAACGGTAAAAAAATCCTCTATTCCTGGTATATCCCTCTTTTTGCCGAAAATAAGGCCCTTTTTTACCGCTAGTTCCGCGACCGCTCAGCCGCTGCCCTCCTCATGCCATCGTCACGTTATTTTCCGGCATTGCCGCTGCCGGTTCCGCTCGTGCCGGCATTATTGGCAGCTCCGCCGCCACCGTTCCCCGACGCCCCGGCATTTCCGGACCCATCGGTTCCCGCGTTTGTGCCCGTACCTGTGCCAGCATTCGTACCGGTACCAGCCCCGCTTCCGGCGCCTGCGCCATTATTCGTCGCGTTGCCGCCATTATCCTTCGGGGTTTCCACTTTCGGAAGATTAATTTTCTTGATGATCTTTTTCTCGAGATCCCCGGTCATGAACTCGTCCACTTTTTTTGAGGCGGCCGACATTTTAAGTTGGTCCTTTTCATCTTGCGTAAAATCCTCGTATTTTTTCTCGTTACGTGATTCAACGCGGATAATGTGGTAGCCGTAGCTCGTTTTGACCGGATCACCGATTTTGTTGACCGGTTGCGTCAAGGCAGCCTGCTTGAACTCCTCAACCCACCCGCTGACGTTGGCATTTTCATATAATCCGCCGTTGTCCTTGGAACCCGGATCCTCGGAGTATTTCTTGGCCAGCGTGGCAAAATCCTCGCCTTTGTCTAAGCGGGCTTTGATATCTTTGGCTAATTTAAGCGTTTCTTCTTCGGAGCGTTGTTTGCCGCCCGGATCGGTAAACCCGATTAGGATATGGCGAACCGAAGCCGTCGTGAAGTTTTCCTTCGCCGCTTCGAATTCCTTTTTCATATCGTCTTCCGTAACCTTGTTCTCCTCGTTTTCCATAGCGATGTAAAGGCGGTTGAAATAATCTTTGACTTCCGCCTCGGACACTTTCTGGGCGTCCAGCATTTTTTTGAACGCATCGGCGCCGCCGTAGGAGGCCTTCATCATTTCGAGCTGCTGCTCCGCCTTTTTCTTCCCGGCTTCCGCCGTCTTGTCATCGGCTTTCGCCGCCAAATACTTGTACGCAATTTCCTGTTTGAGCAGATACTCGCGGAATTCGTCCATCTGCAGCAGTTGTGCCGCCTGCGGCGAAACCGCCAGCAAGATGCGTTGGTCCAGATCAAATTCCTTCGCCGTGATCTCCCCGCCCTCGTAAGTGGCGACAACATCCTTCTTCCCGCATCCCGCCATGATGGAAAAAGCGAGCACTGCCACAAGGGCAATCAGCAGCGTTCGCCAGGAACGCCTTTTACTTTGAAACATCTTGTAGTTCCCCTTTCGCTTTGAACGCATCCTTCAGGGCGGTCAGAAATTGCTCCAACAAGCCCATCAAAGCTTTATCGTCCATACCTTTGATATTGATCCGGATCAGCATCACGGACCCTTGAATAAATTGTACACGTCTTCCGAACAGATTGCCAACTTCCGCGAGCTTGGCGGGCACGATCGTCTGCTCCCGGCCTTCGTGGAACTTGACGGTAACTTCCTCTCCACGCAATGCGATCGATTCGATGCCGTACTTCTTGCCGTACAGCTTCACTCTGGCCACGGACAGCAGGTTCTGCACCGCTTCCGGCAATTCGCCGAAACGGTCAAGCAGCTCGTCCTCCAGCTCCACCACGTCCTCGAACGAGGCCACGGAGGCCGTTTTTTTGTAAATTTCAATTTTTTGCATGCTGTCGTAAATATAATCCGAAGGCAGATAAGCATCGATGCCGAGATCGATCGTCGTATTCCAGTGCGCTTCCGCAGGTTCGGCCTCTCCGAGCATGGTCACTTTGCGCTTCTGAATTTCTTCGGCCAGCATCTGCGAATACAGGTCAAAGCCAACGGAAGCGATGAAGCCGTGCTGCTCCGCCCCCAGCAAATTGCCCGCGCCGCGGATGGCGAGGTCGCGCATGGCGATCTTGAAGCCGGAGCCGAGCTCGGTAAACTCCTTGATCGACTGCAGGCGCTTTTCGGCCACTTCGGTCAACGATTTGTCCTTCTGATAGGTGAAGTAGGCATAGGCTATCCGGTTGGACCGGCCAACCCGGCCCCGCAGCTGGTACAGCTGCGACAAGCCCATTTTGTCGGCATCGTGCACGATCAGCGTGTTGACGTTCGGAATGTCGACGCCGGTCTCGATAATGCTGGTGCTGACCAGCACGTCGTATTCCCCGTCGAGGAAGTCGAGAATCGTCTTCTCCAGCTCCTGCTCGGACATCTGCCCGTGGCCGACGCCTACGCGGGCATCCGGGACGAGCGCCGAGATTTGCCCCGCCATCTCATGAATTCCCTGCACGCGATTGTACAGGTAGTAGATTTGCCCGCCCCGGGCCATTTCGCGTTCGATCGCTTCCCGCACCAGCGCCTGGCTGTATTCGACCACATAGGTTTGCACCGGGAAGCGGTTTTCCGGCGGCGTTTCGATGACCGACAAGTCCCGTACGCCAAGCATCGACATATGCAGCGTTCTCGGGATCGGCGTTGCCGTCAGGGTAAGCACGTCCACATTCGTTTTCAGCTTCTTCAGTTTCTCTTTATGCGTTACGCCAAACCGCTGCTCTTCGTCGACGATCAGCAGGCCCAAATCCTTGAACACCAGGTCCTGGGACAAAATCCGATGGGTCCCGATCACGATGTCCAACGTCCCCTGCCGGATTCCCTTGATCGTCTCGTTCTGCTCCTTGCGGCTGCGGAACCGGCTCAGCGTCTGGATATTGATCGGATAGCCGGCAAACCGTTCGCGGAATGTCTCGTAATGCTGTTGCGCCAATATCGTGGTCGGCACCAGCACCGCAACCTGCTTGCCTTCGATCGCCGCTTTGAAAGCGGCCCGGATCGCCACCTCCGTTTTTCCGTAGCCGACATCGCCGCAAAGCAGGCGGTCCATTGGCCGGCTTTTTTCCATGTCCTTCTTGATTTCTTCGATGGCCCGAAGCTGGTCCGGCGTCTCCTCGTAAGGGAACATGCCTTCGAACTCCTGCTGTTCCGGCGAGTCCTTCTCGAAGCCATACCCCGGCGCCGCCTGCCGCTCGGCATACAGCTTGATCAGGTCGTCGGCGATATCCTGCACGGAGGAGCGGACTTTGTTCTTCACCCTCTGCCATTCATTGCCGCCGAGCTTGTAGACCTTCGGCTCTTTGTCTTCGGAGCCGACGTATTTCTGGATCATGTCGATCTGTTCGATCGGAACGGACAGCTTGTCGCCGCCGGCATACATGATATGCATGTAGTCTTTGTGGATTCCGCCAACCTCGAGCGTACCGATCCCCATATATTTGCCGATCCCGTGGTTTTGGTGAACGACATAATCGCCGACTTTCAGCTCGGCATAGCTCTTGATCCGTTCGGCGTTGTCCATGCTTTTGCTGGCGACACGGCGCGCTTTGCGCTGTTTCTGGGAGAACATTTCCCCTTCGGTAATGACGACCAGATGCACGGAAGGCAGCTCAAAGCCCGACTGCAGATTGCCCTTCAGCAGCGTCGGCTCTTCGATTCCATAATCTTGCAGCACCCGCCGCATCCGGTCCATGCGTTCCTCGCCGCTGGCCAGCATGATGACGTTGGCACCGCTTTTTTTCCAGCGTTCCATTTCCGCCTTTAATACGTTCATTTGCCCATGGAAGTCCTGCATCGTCCGGCTGACGAAGTTGAGAATATTCTGCGGCTGGGAATGCGGAACCTGGCGCAGAAACAAGGACAGGAACAACGTTTGGAACGGACGGTGGTACAGCACATGGTCAGTCTCTACCGCCAGCGGCAGCTCCGGAAGACTTTTGCCGTTTTGCAGCAAATGCAGATTCCACTCCGATTCATCGCGCTCCAGCTGCTTGGCCGTCTCCAGCAGGCGCGCCGGCTCGTCAAGAATGAGCAGCGTGTCGCTGGGCATGTAGTTATACAATGTTTTTCTTTCAGGGTAGAGCAAAGAAATATATTTATAGATTTCCGGAAAATAGACATGCTCTCGCAGCAGCTCGATCTCCTTGGAGATCTCCTCCTGCAGCTTGTTTTTCGCCTGGCGGTCGGCCATTTTTTCAAGTTGGCGCTCCAGGCGTTCGGACGCACCTTGAGCCGCCGTCGCCAGCCGGTCCGGAGAAGCGATCAATTCCTTGCAAGGGGGGACGAATACTTCCTTGACTTGGTCCACCGAACGCTGGTCGGACGGATCGAAGGTGCGGATGGAATCGACTTCGTCATCGAACAATTCCACCCGGTAAGCCGTTGCCGAGGTCAGCGGGTAAAAGTCGATGATTCCTCCGCGCAAGCTCATTTCCCCGCGAGATTCAACCCGTTCGACGCGCTCATAACCGAGCTCGATCATTTTGTTCAGGAAGTCGCCATGCTGGATCGTCCCTCCGAGGGTGATCGTCAGTCCGGCCTCCGCCATCACTTCCGGCGTCGGGATAAAACGGCGGATGCCGGAATAAGGCACCACCACAATGCCCCGAAATCCGCGGGAGCATTGCAGCAGCACCTCGATCCGCTGGGCCAGCGTTTCCGGGCTGGATACGGCCGATTCGGCGGCAACCAACTCGTTGGCGGGATACAGCAGCACTTCGTTCGATGAGAGCGCTTCCTGTAAATCTTCATAAATTTTTTGGGCGGCGAACATATTGTGGGTCACCACAAGGATCGGCCGCTTTACCTCCTGGTGCAGCGCGGCCAGCATCACCTGTCTCGTTGAACCGGATAATCCCGAAATCAACTGCTCCTTCATACCGGAGTTGACGCCGGCGACCATCGAAGCAAAGTCGGTATCCCGTGAAAAAGCTTCTATTAGCGCTTGTAGCAAAGTGTGGCACCTCTCTTACTGCTTATTCAATCTATTGACCTGGCCGGGCAGGACAATGTATTTACACGAACCAAAAAGGAGCCTCAGCAAACGTGCCAAGGCTCTATAACCGCTTTAACCGGTAAATTTATCGTTCTTCATCGGCCTTTGCCCCCGCTCATTGCAAGGGACTCGCGAGCAGCATCAGCTCCGGGTTTTGCTCCAGCGCTTCCCTGCAGTAATCGCAGATCACCCGAACCGTCATTTCGCCATTCGAATCATACGCTATTATATCTCGCCGTTCCTCGGGGGTCAAGGAATGAAAGCCTAATTGGGCTTCCGTGACCTGGGGGGCCTCTATTCTACCAATCACCGTCCGGCAGTGCCGGCAGACATAATTTATAGCCATCTATATGCCTCCTGAAGATTCATTATGTCTCCAGTATGCCCCAGACTGACTCCTTTTAGCCCTGATTCTGAACGGCAGCAAGACGCGATTTGGCTTCTAACCGGCTCGCTCGCCTTAAGCTTTATCCGTTAAACTTGGCCATGGTCTGCTCAAACGTGTGGTCCAAGCTGTACTCCAACGCGTCGCATGCCGCTTCGATCGCTTGCTGCAGCAGCGGCTGCTCCTTTTTGGCAAACCCGGAAAGCACATAGTCCACCACCGCGTAACCGGGCTCCGGGCGGGAGATGCCCATTCGTATCCGGTTAAACGTCTGTGTCCCGGTATGCTGGATAATCGATTTAATTCCGTTATGGCCGCCTGAACTGCCCTGGTAACGCAGCCGGTTGCGTCCAATCTCGGTATCGAGATCGTCGTATACGACGATCATATCCTCCAGGGACGCTTTGTAATAATCCATATAGGCGCGAACCGCCTCGCCGGACAAGTTCATGAACGTCATCGGTTTGATCAAAACGGCCTTGCCGCCCGGCAGCACGCCTTCGCCGATCAAAGCCTTGCATTTGCTCTGTTTGATCTCGATGCCGTGCCGCCTCGCCAGTTCATCCACGGCCATGAAACCGATGTTGTGTCTCGTTTTCTCGTATTGTTTCCCCGGGTTTCCGAGGCCTACGATCCATTTCATTTGTTCCAATACCTCCTACATTTGTGGCAACTGGCAGCACCTTAAGGCTCGTTCCTCCGCCCTTCAATTGGAAAAATCCAATAGGTTGGCGGGAATCGACCTCCATTTCCAATCAAACGTTGTGCGCTGCGCCCTCACCCCCGGCAAACACGCCGATAGGGGTTACACCCCCCGGCGGGAGGATGCAACCCCTGTGTGCAGTAGCCTTACCTTATTCGATCTCGAACAGCTTGCTGATCGACAGCTCCTCGTGCACGCGAATAATCGCTTCGCCCATAAGCGGAGCGACGGAGAGCACCTTCAGCTTGCTGGTCGGATTGGGATGCGTAATCGGAATCGTGTCGGTCACAATAACTTCTTTCAACGGAGAATTCTCCAGCCGCTCCATCGCCGGACCGGACAACACGGGGTGCGTACAGCAGGCGTATACCTCTTCCACGCCGCCCTCCTTCAGCGCATTCGCGCCAAGCACGATCGTTCCGGCGGTATCGATGATATCGTCAACGAGAATCGCCGTTTTGCCTTCGATATTCCCGATAATGTTCATGACTTCGCTGACGTTGGGCTCCGGACGGCGTTTATCAATGATTGCCAGCGGCGCGTTCAGGAAATCCGCCAGTTTGCGGGCACGCACCACCCCGCCGTGGTCCGGTGACACAACGACCGGATTCGGGATATGTTTGGAGCGGAAATACTGGGCCAAAATCGGCACCCCAAGCATATGGTCAACCGGGATATCGAAGAAGCCTTGAATCTGCATGGCGTGCAGGTCCATCGTAATAACGCGGTGAGCACCGGCCTTCTCGATCAAATTGGCAACCAGCTTAGCCGTAATCGGATCGCGCGAACGGGCCTTCCGGTCCTGGCGGGCATAACCGTAATATGGGATAACCACGTTTATGCTTTTGGCTGAAGCTCTTTTCAAGGCATCCACCATAACGAGCAGCTCCATCAGATTGTCGTTGACGGGAGCGCACGTCGATTGAACGACATAGACGTGGCAGCCCCGGACACTCTCGGACAGCTTGACCTGAATTTCGCCGTCGCTAAAACTGGTCGTGTCCGAATCGCCCATCGGGATTCCGATATAATCCGCGATTTGATGCGCCAGCTTAGGATTGGAGTTACAGGTGAATATCTTTAATTTAGAATCACAATAAGTCATAAAATTAAAACCCTCCGTGCTGTGTAGATAGCGAAAGGGATCAAACCGCTGAACCCGCCTTCGAGCTACCCCGTCATTAGAAATCGTCACTGCATCCACATTCCGAAACATTGAATCCGGCAATTGCTACTACATCCTATGATAAAACGGCTTAAGAGTCCTGCTTATTCTGTTTTTTGGCCTTTGCGCGGCCGCGGATTTTTTCGGCGTAACCCGACTTGTTTTCCTGACGCTGTCTTGCGATCGCCAAATCGCCTTCCGGGACGGAATGCGTAATGGTCGAACCGGCGACCACATAAGCGCCTTTCCCGACCTTCACCGGCGCAATCAGATTGACGTTGCTGCCGATAAAAGCTTCGTCCTCAATCTCCGTAATGGATTTATTATAACCATCGTAATTGACGGTAATCGCGCCGCAGCCGATATTTACGTTTTTGCCGACTTTGGCGTCGCCGATATAACTCAGATGTGAAACTTTCGCTCCATCGTCCAAGGTCGCGTTTTTGATCTCGACGAAATCGCCCACTTTGACGTTTGCCCCAAGTTTAGCCCCCGGACGCAAATAAGCGAAAGGTCCCACCGCCGTTTCTTTGCCGACTTCCGCCTGGCTTAGAACCGAATGCTTCACCTTCGCGCCGTCATAAATCACGCTATCCTCAATTTGGGACGCCGGCCCGATCACACAATCTTCGCCGATGACGGTTCGCCCCGAAAGCACGGTTCCCGGATAAATCACCGTATCCGAACCGATGGTCACATCAGCCCCGATATAAGTCGACGCCGGATCGATCACCGTGACGCCGCCCAGCATATGCAGCCGAACGATCCGTTCGCGCATAACCGCTTCCGCTTCGGCCAGTGCAACGCGGTCATTGACGCCAATCGATTCCCGGTGGTCCTGCGCCGCATAACCTTCCACAATTTCGCCGGCTTGTACCAAAATGCCGATGACGTCGGTCAGGTAATACTCCTGCTGCGCGTTGTCATTGGTTACTTTCTCCAAAGCGGCAAACAATTTAGCATTATCAAAACAATAAGTGCCTGTGTTGATTTCCTGTACCGCTGCTTCTTCCGGCGTGCAGTCCTTCTGCTCGACGATGCGCTCGACCGTACCGTTCTCTCCACGGATCACCCGGCCATATCCTTGAGGATTGTCCATTTTGGCCGTGAGCACGGTAGCCGCTGCACCCTTGCGGGTATGAAGTTCGAACAGGGCTTCAAGTGTCTCCGCGGTCACCAGAGGGGTATCGCCGCAAATCACTACGGTCGTGCCTTCCTCTCCGGCGAGCTGCGGACCTGCCTGCTTCACCGCATGCCCGGTTCCCAGCTGCTGCTCCTGCAGCACGTACTCCGCCGATGATCCAAGGTATGATTTTACCGCTTCGGCACCATGGCCGACAACGACGATGGTTCGTTCGCAGCCGGCCTGCTGCACAGCGTTTAAGACATGCCCGACCATCGGTTTGCCGCACACAGGATGGAGCACTTTATAAAGCTTGGACTTCATGCGCTTCCCCTGACCTGCGGCAAGAACAATCGCTAATCTTTTCAAGGCCCTGGCCTCCTTCACTCAAAGAGGTAGTAACTCTCACTTAAACTCATTACTGAATATATCTCATTTACCGCAAAAAGAAAAGGGAGCCATGTGCCCATGGCTCCCTTTTCCTCGAACCCCAATTGGTCAAGAATTAAAAATGCGACTTACGCCCCTTCTTCAATAGCTTCCTCTTGGTCGGCCGCACGTTCGTATTCAGCCAAAACAGCGGCTTGAATCTTCTCGCGAGTGCCAGAGGAAATCGGATGCGCGATATCCCGGAACTCCCCGTCCGGTGTGCGCTTGCTCGGCATAGCTACAAACATTCCATTATTCCCGTCGATCACGCGAATGTCGTGAACGACAAACTCGTTATCGATGGTAATGGATGCTATGGCCTTCATTCTGCCTTCAGAGCTGACTCGGCGGAGTCTTACATCCGTAATTTGCATATGTGTTCACCACCTTTTTCCATCAGAGACTTGGTGTAATATTCCACATAGCAAACGGAAATCCTTTTTTTTTAGAGAACAAAATGCCTTAAAATCTCGATTTTTTTTGATATGACGGGCTTTTCGACACATTTCGTCGCAAAACTTTCGGTTTTGCGGTTTTATCGACAGATTTCAACTTACCCCGAATTTGGAAAAATAATTTCCAGGCTCCACGGAGATTTCTTTGCCTTTCGCGTCCACCGCCCGAAGCGTCGCCAGCGACACATAATCGCGCAGAAGCCGCTGTTCGGAATCCACTTCCCCCGATTCGACCAGGACGCCTACGCCCGCAACCTTCGCGTTGAATTCATCCAGCAGGTCGACCATCCCCTGAATGGTGCCGCCGGCCTTCATGAAATCGTCAACGATCAGCACGCGCGAATGTTCTTTGAGCGCCCGGCGGGACAACGTCATCGTATGCAGGCTTTTGTGCGATCCGGACACATAATTGATGCTTACGGCCGACCCTTCCGTGACCTGATGGTCTCTTCGCACCAGGACGACCGGCAGATTCAGCTCGGCGCCCGTCGCGTATGCGAGCGGTATCCCTTTCGTTTCCACGGTCATGATGCAGTCGATCTCCAAATCGCCAAACGCGGTAGCGAACATTTTGCCCGCCTCATTCATCAAAGCCGGCTGCCCGAGCAGGTCGGACATATACAAATAACCGCCCGGCAAAATGCGGTCGGGCTGAGCGAGCTTGTCGCACAGCTCGCGGATAAAGACAAGCGCCTGCTCGCGGCCCACCCGCGGGATATATTTCACGCCGCCGGCGGCTCCGGCCAGCGTCAGCAAGTCGCCGATCCCCTCTTCTTCAAATACCTCTTTAATAATGCCCAAATCCTCGCTGATGGACGATTTCGCGGCTCCGTACCGCTGGGCAAAGGTCGTCAGCGGAATCAGATGATGCGGCCGGGCCAATAAGTAGTGGGTCATCTCCACCAAACGAGCGCTTCTTTTTAATTTTTTCACGAAGTACCCCTCGCTAAAATCCGAATATTTTATTGAAACTATAACATTTTTGTACGGATTTGTCCAAGCATGATCTGCGTTTTCATGTGGGGTGGGAATGCTTCGTGCTTAAGAACCAAACCGTTACCAATCAGGTCAGAAGACGCACCGCGTAAACCTCTTTGCAAAACCCGCGCAGCCCGTTATAAATACGGGACACTTTCGCTTCTTTGGAGACCAGCCCGAACACCGTTGGACCGCTTCCCGACATCAGCACGCCGTCCGCCCCCAGGCGCAGCATCGTTTCTTTCAAATGGGCGACCTCGGGATGCGCGTGCAGCGTCACGCTCTCCAGAACGTTGCCCAGCTCTCGGCACACCTCCGGAAAAGACCGGCTTTCCAGGGCCGCCCGCATCCGCTCGGCCGAGGGATGCTTCTCGATCCGTACGTTACGGTACCGTCCGTACACCTCGGCCGTAGATACGTTAATCGGCAGCTTCGCCAGAACGACCCAACATTGCGGCGGGTTCGGCAAAGGCGTCAACACCTCTCCACGCCCCGTGGCCAGCGCCGTTCCGCCCGTCACGCAAAAAGGTACGTCCGATCCCAGCTCCGCCCCCAGCTTCTTCAGCTCTTCCGCAGAAATGTTCAGTCCCCAAAGCCGATTAAGCCCCCTCAGCGTTGCCGCCGCATCGCTGCTTCCGCCGGCCAGACCGGCCGCGACCGGAATCTTTTTGTCGAGATGGATATACACCCCGCTGTGCACGTTATACCGTTCCTTGATCAGTTTGGCGGCCTGAAAGGCCAAGTTCTTCTCATCGAGCGGAATATATCCGGCTTGGCTCGATATAATAATCGTATCCCGCGGGAGGGCGCTCATTTCCAACCGATCGGCGAGATCAACCATCGTCATGATCATCTCGACCTCGTGGTAGCCGTCCGGACGTTTATGTAATACGTCGAGCATCAAGTTGATTTTTGCCGGCGCTTTCTCGTAAATTTTCAAGGCCCTCACCCACCTTCAGCAATCCTTACCGTTTCTTTATTTTAAAAAATACTCCGCAGTCCGTCTATGTACAAAAGATCAACATTCATCTTACACTATCTTACTTCATCCCGGCAAAAAAACGAAGCTTCCCGTAAGGGAAGCTTCGTCCGCCAAATATTATTGCTGCTATTGCTGCTGTTTTGCTGCGGCCTGTTCAGCGAGCTGAATCGCCCGCTTCACCATATTTCCCGCATCCTTCGCCTTGATGCCGCCCCAGCCTTCCTGCTTCACGGTATCGTAAAATCCCAGATCCTTGGCTAATTCGACCTTCAGGTCCTCCGACATTACGCTTCGTCTTCTGCGCGACACGGTCAGCCCTCCTTTGGGGTCTTGGATATGGAACCATGGTTAGTATGCGTGGAGCCGCATCAGTTCATACGGTGACGGCGGCAAACCTGTCCGCCAAAAAAAGCCTGCCGAGCCCGTACTGGATGGACCTTGCCCTTTCGTGCCCCATTCGTTAGCCCCTTGCCCGCGCCTTGCCTCAGCTTGCCCTGCAGCCCATAAAAAAAACGCCTGCCGGCGTCCTTTAATGGCTCTGACTTCTACTTTGGAGCGATTGGAGGCTCTTCCTAAACTTTGGGCGCTGCTCTAACGGACACCAGCGACCTTATCCTCCCATTTCCCGGGTATTTCCCAGCCTAACGGACACCAACTACCCTATTTCGCTCTAAATCAGTTCATCCAGGGCAATTTGAGGTAAATAACGTCATCTGTGTCCGTCCCTCGTATTTAAGGTGTTTTCTCACGAATACTCACTTATTCGCAGGATTTCGCTACCTTGTAAAACAGGGCATGAGTCGGAATGAGGAGTAGACACTGTCTTTTTCGGCAAACGG
>NZ_JAMBOE010000032.1 GCF_023715465.1 Paenibacillus macerans | reverse complement strand
CTTCATAGTAAGCGCCTCCTGATAGGTTTTTAGGGCTTTTGACCCGTCACACCCCTATCATACGAGGCGCTCCTGTTTTTTTCAAAGACGAAATCTTAGCCTACACAGGAATGTTTACATTTTGCAAACCTCCGTTTTTCCTCAAATAACGGCTCTGGTGTCCCTTAGCCTCCAGATTCCTCTTCTCCCCCCGCTCTACCTGCGCTTTTCCCTCTATCATGTCCGGAATTTTATAAATTCTATATTATCGAAATACTGAAGCCTCGGGATGCCGAACCATTTATTCCAACTAAAACTGATTTGGCCGGCTGACCCCGTAGTCAAGCGCCGATTTCGAGGTTAGGCCCTTTTTTACCGTCACACGACTTCCCCTGCCCCTTCACCTCCACAAAACTGCAGGCCGCCTGCTCCCCTCTAACCAAAAAGCCCCGGCATTCGCGAAGGTGCGAACGTCAGGGCTTCATCGTCAAGCATTATGAACAAACCTTACCCAAGGCGGCTTTAGGACAAAATCCGTTTTTGCCCTTCCAAGGCGCGGATCGGGGCGATGTTTTGCGTAAACTCCAACGTGCCCAGGTAACGCCCGTCTTCGCTTCTCACCGCAAAATACCGGATATATACGAACTTGTCTTTGATCGGGATCCAAAAATCCTCGACATCCTTACGCCCGGCCTTAAAATCCGCCAGCAGTTCGTTGACCACATGTACGCTTTGCGGCGGATGGCAGTTTTGCACGGTGCGGCCGATCACGGCTTTGGTCCGGGCAAAAATCCGCTCTTTGCCATGGGAAAAGTACCGGACTACATCGTTCTCGTCGATAAACGTCAGGTCAACCGGCAAATGGTTCATCACCGCTTCCAGCTGCTCCATGGACAGAATGCCGGTGTCGAATTTGATAAATCCCTGCGGCACGCCATGCCCCTGCTCCGCCAACGCGCCGCCCTCCGGACCGCCTTCCCCGGCCCCGCCGTCACCGGACTCCAGCGGTACTCTTTCCGGAACCCATTCCTGCTCGGGCGCCGCCAAACAATACCCGATCACATCGCTTTCCTGGGCGATTTTGACCCATTCGTCTTCGGTCAGCTTCTCCAGAGCCATCGGGAGCAAAATATTTTCTTCCTTAAAGATCATTTCATTTACTTCTTTGATGATCCGCTCCAGGTCGATGCATACCGTCTCTTTATCAGCGCTCCCATTCGCCAGCTTGGCTTTGGTTTCCTTGATCATGGCGCGGATACCGTCATCGACGCCCCACATTACCTTGGTTGGCCCGTAAATCCCGTATTTCTCCAGGTAAGGGAACAGCAAGTTTTCCTTGCGGCTGTAGTGTTTGTCCAGGTCCAGCAGCAAATTCAAATCGTCCAGCAGTTTAAAAACAAGCTCCTCCTTATCCTCCTTCCGGTATTTATCGAGGTGGAGCTGCAGCTTGAAATTGACCAGCCGCTCAACCTCACGGTTTTCCAGCTTGAAGGTATGCACGGGATGGCCGGGCTGCTCCTCCGGTTTCGCCGAGCGGTGGATTTCCTCGATCGAGCCTTTAAAAATCGCCGTATGCACCGAGCAAAGACGCTGCACCTCCGCCACCGGAATGCCTTCCTCTTCCATCAAAGCGTGCTCCATCGCCGATATTTCCGCGACAGACACATCGCCGACCGCTTCTTCAAACCGCGCCTTTACTTCCTCCACGCTTTTCCCCTGATGCAGCTCTTTAATGATTTGCTTCAGCAGCTCCTGCCGGCGGCGCTGCTCCGGCTCGCCCTCCCCCCCGTTCACGGCGTATTCCCGGTTATTGATCAACTCGCTCATCTCCGGTTCCTCCTCTTTTTTATTTAGATCAGCCTGACTGTTTCAAATTTTAGTGATAAACATTCTCACAACTAAAAAGTAACACGCAGCCAAGCCAATTCTTGTGACTCAAATCACAAACCACTAAAAGGAGTAACGATGTTTCTTTTTCGGGGCGATTTTGCCACAATAGAGACAGGAGGGGTTTCGATGACAAATACCAATTTACTATACATAGAAGACGATATTGAAATCGGAAAATGGGTCAGCCAAAACCTGCAGGAACGAGGCTTTAAAGTCACCTGGCTAACCAGCGGGGAGCGGGCGTTGGAGCAAGCCGAAGACTGCCAGCTCGTCATTCTCGACGTGATGCTGCCGGGGCTCGACGGCTTCACCGTCGGCAGCCGGCTCAAAGAGCGGTTCCCGAACCTGCCGGTGCTGATGTTGTCCGCCCGCACCTCCATCGACGACAAGCTGCAGGGGCTGCGGTTCGCGGACGATTATTTGACCAAGCCGTTTCACCCGGATGAGCTGGCCGCCCGGATCGAAGTGCTGCTGCGCCGCAGCGGCAGCCCGGCCGAAGAAACGCTGACGCTCAAACATCTGCTTGTGTATGAAAAAGAAAACCGGATCATCAACGGGGACACCGGTGAAGAAATCGTTCTGACCGGCAAGCAGTTTCACATTTTCAACTATCTGCTCCGCCATCTCGGGCAGATTATGACCAAGGAACAAATTTACGAAGCCGTCTGGGGCGAACCGTATTTCGACGGAGATAAAACGCTGATGGTCCATATCCGCCACCTGCGCGAGAAGCTGGAACGCGACCCGGCCAATCCCGAAGTCATCGAGACGGTCCGCGGCATCGGCTACCGGGTGAGAGCATGAAGCTGCACCCCATTCGAAAATACAGAAAATCGCTGCTGAACAAATACATCTTGATCTTGATGCTGGCCTTCGTATTCATTCCCGTGCTCATTCCGCTCAGCTTCATGGCTAGCTGGGGCGTTAACATTTTGCTGTATCCTCCGCATACCGGTGAAGGCACACGCCCCTATTACGGCAGCGGGCTCGATATTGAAACGGCCTGGCACAAGGAAGCAGCCGCGCTGCGGAATGCGGCCCCGGAGACGATCGACGCCCGGCTCGAAGCATGGAAAGAGCAGTATCCCGACGCCGCGCTGTACTGGGTGGATTCGTCCGGGACAACCCGGCTGCAAATCCCCAAGCAAGCGAATGTGCCTGCAAAGTGGACCCTGGAAGATACCATCGCCTTCATGAAAAAGCGGGTCAACGCCGACCCGTTTACCGTCGTGGCCTTTATTGGCGGGGACGAACAAGCCAAGCAGGGATTTATGGTGTTCGAGCTCCCGCGCAAATTCATGGCGAGAGACCTATCGGAGCGGAACGACGGCCGGTTTTACGGCGTGTTCCTTGGGATCATGCTGGCCATTTTCGTGCTGCTGTCGTATTTGTTTTTTCGCGATATCCGCAAAAGACTGCTGCGCCTGGAAGCCGGCATGACGCAAACCGGGCCCGCCGGGCTGCCGTCCCCGATCGAGGAAGGGCGGCCGGACGAAATCGGCCGGCTTGAGCAAGCGTTCAACCATATGGTGTACGAGCTTCAAGACAGCCGCCAGCGCGAGCACGAAGAGGAGGAGCTGCGCAAAAACCTGATCAGCCAGCTGTCGCATGATCTGCGGACGCCGCTGACCGTGCTGGGAGGCCATCTGTATACGCTGCGCAAGGAGCCTTTGACCGAACAAGGCCGGCAATCCCTGGCCCTGATGGAAGCCAAGTTAAGCGACCTGTCCGGCCTGATGGATCATTTGCTGTCATACAGCCTGCTCTCCTCCGGGAGGTATGCGATGTCGCCGGAAAAGCTCGATGTCCTGCGGCTCGTGCGGGAAAGCGCGGCGGCCTGGTATCCGCTTTGGGAAAAAGAAGGCATCGCCGCCGACATCGAGCTGCCGGATCAGCCTTTATACTGGAACGTCGATACGCAGGGTTTCCGCCGCGTACTGGACAACCTGTTCCAGAACCTGGTACGGTACGCCCGCTCCGGCGGTTATGTCGGCATCTCCTTGCAGCCGCGCGGGGAGGCCATCGCCCTGGCCATCAGCGACCGCGGCCCCGGCATGAACGCCGAGTCGCCCTCCGGAGGGGCCGGACTTGGCCTGCAAATCGTCGACCTGCTGCTCCGGGAAATGGGCCTGGTGCGGGAGACGGAATCTTCCAGCGCGGGCACGCGCGTATACATTTTTCCCGGCCGGCCGCTTCCGCAACTTTTAAACAAAACTTAAACTTGCCCCACCTTCCCGTTTAAACTCATCGCGGTATGATTTTTCCCGAGGTGATAAATCGTGAATGAACTGATTATTCAAACGGAAGGTTTAACGAAAAAATACCGCGGCCGCGCCGCAGTGGACAATTTAAGTCTGAAAATCGCCAAAGGCGACATCTACGGTTTCCTTGGGCCCAACGGGGCCGGGAAAACGACGACGATCCGGATGCTCCTCGGGCTGATTCAGCCAACGGCCGGCACGATCCGCATGTTCGGTAAAGACCTGCACAAGGACAAACTGGCGATTTTGCGCCGCATCGGTTCGCTGGTGGAGTCGCCGTCTTACTATGGACACCTAAGCGCGATCGACAATCTTGAGGCCATCCGCCGCATTTTGGAGGTGCCGAAATCGCGCATCGACGAAGTGCTCGACATCGTCTCGCTGCGCGGCGAAGCGCGCCGCCCGGTCAAGGGCTTCTCGCTCGGCATGAAGCAGCGGCTTGGCATCGCCGCCTCCCTGCTGGGCAGCCCCGAGCTGCTTATTTTGGACGAGCCGACGAATGGCCTTGACCCGACCGGGATCCACGAAATCCGCGAGCTGATCAAAAACATGCCAAAGCAGTACGGCATCACCGTGCTCGTCTCCAGCCACCTGCTCGGAGAAATGGAGCTGATGGCGAATACGGTCGGCATTATCCGTCAGGGCCAGATGGTGTTCCAGGATACGATCGACAACCTGCGCCTCACTACGGCGCATGATATGGAGCTGGTCGTCTCCGAGCCCGACGCGGCCCTGTGGATCGCCCGCGATTTGGGGACGGTCGGGAAGCTGCAGGACGGTACGCTCAAGTTCCCCGGCCTGCCGGACGTGCAGGTCGCCCGTTTGGTGAAAGCCCTGGTGGAGAACGGACACGCCGTCTACCGGGTCGAGCAAAAGAAAAAGTCCCTGGAGGACATCTTTATGCGGATCGTCGGGGAGGGAAACTCCCTATGATGCTGCGCGCATTGTCGGCGGACTTTCTGAAAATCCGCCGCAAAGGCATATGGTTCCTGATCTTTCTCGCCCCGCTCGGGCTGGTGGCCATGCAGGCGCTGAATTTCGGACTCCGCTTCGACTATTTGATGAAAACATACGCCGACGACCCTTGGGGCGGCCTGTTAAAAAACATTTCCGAGTTCGTCCCGATCGCCCTGTTTCTCGGCTGCACGCTGGTCAGTTCCCTGGTGGCGAATGTAGAGCATCAACTAAGCTCATGGAAACAGCTGCTGGCCTTGCCGATTTCCCGTACAGCCGTATTTGGCGCCAAGTTTCTGCTCTGTTTGCTGCTGCTGTCCGTTTCCTGCATTTTGCTGCCCATCGCTACGGTGATCCTCGGCCTGGCCTTTGGCTTTGCCCCAAGCGGGATGCCGTTGGCAGATTTGGCGCGGATCGGTTTTTTCCCGCTGTTTGCGGCGCTGCCCTTGCTCGCATTGCAGCTCTGGCTTTCGCTCACTTACCGCAACCCGTCGCTGCCCGTTTCGCTTGGCGTGGTTTTGTCGCTCGTCTCCCCGTTCACGCTGGACCTTTCCGAATGGTTTCCCCTCAACTGGCCGGTATTCGGGTACGAAGGTCCGCACCGGGAATGGTTCGTGGCGTTAGGCATCGCCGTCGGCGCGGTGATTTTGCTGGCCGGACTCGTTCATTTCAACCGAAAGGATGTGGATTGACATGAAGACGTTCCTCAACGTGCTTGCCGCGGAGCGGCTCAAAATGTCGCGTTCCCGCCTTTGGCTGGTATTGCTCGCCAGCCCCGTGCTGTCCGCCCTGATCGGCCTGCTCATGAACCTGCCGGACGGGGCCGCGGCCTGGCCGGCGCTCCTTGGCGGGATGTCCATGCTGCACGGCTTGCTGTTCCTGCCGATCATGGCCGGGTTGTTTGCTTCGTTCATCTGCCGCTACGAGCATACCGGCGGCGGCTGGAAGCAGCTGCTTGTCCTGCCCGTTTCACGCCCGGCCGTATATATGGCGAAATTTACCGTCGTGATTTCATTATTGGCCGGGACTCAGCTGCTATTTCTGATCATGCTGCTGATCGTCTCCCAGGTACAGGGCCTCGTTTGGCCTATTCCCTGGAGCATGATCGCCGTAAGCCTCATCGGCGGCCTGGTCGCCTGCTTGCCGCTGGTGGCGCTGCAGCTTGGCGTATCGCTGGCCTGGTCCAGCTTTGCCGCCCCGCTCGCCGTCAACGTCTCGCTGACGATTCCGAGCCTGCTGATCGTCTACTCGGACAAAATCGCCCCCTTCTACCCTTGGACCCAGCCGGTGCTGGCGATGATGCCGAAAGGGGAAGCCGATTACGGCGCGTTTAATCTGCCCATAGAAAACCTGCTTATTACAGTGCTGGGCAGCTTCCTGGTTTTTCTCGCCGCGGGCATGCTGTATTTCCGCCGGAAAGCCGTCTGAGAGCGGCCTCTTAAACGGCAACCTTGCTAGCCAGCACTTTTACTGACAGACCTGCTGCGGCGATCTTATGACAGATCTGCTGCGGCGTTAGCACACGCCAGCTTGCTTCTCCATAACACACCTTCCTCCATAAAAAAATCTTCCCGGCCACACCACACGGCCAGGAAGATTTTTTCGGCTTATTTGTCACTTTAAACGTTCAATCGACAGACTGAGCTTGTAATTGCCAAAGGCCAGCAGGCTGTCCAGCAGTTCATTTAAGGCGGCCTGCGTGCCAACCTGTACCCGCAAGAGATAGCAGCCCTCCCCGCCGACCCGATGCGCTTCGGCAATGCTCCCGTTTTCTGCGACGAACCGCAGAAACTTGGAATGGGTCGCACCCGAAGCCATAAATACCGTAATAAAAGCGTGGACCGCAAGGCCGATTCGCTCCGGATTCCAGCGCAGAGTGTACCCCTCGATCACGCCGAGGTCCTGCAGCCGGCGAACCCGGGCGCCGACGGCCTGACCGGTCAGATGGACCAAACGGCCGATATCTTTAAAAGATAAACTCGCATCCTCAAGCAAAATCCGCAATATTTGCAAATCCGTTTCATTCAGTTCCGGAGTAGCTGCCGTCATCATCCCGTCATTCCTTTCATCGCGAAAGCGCCCTGCGCCATATACTTTCATCAAGTTATGGGTAAACTGCTTGCACTCCTTTACAATGGAATTGTAACAAATAACCCTTGGGGAAATAAGAGGTGTTTTTGATGAAATTGCAATTAGTCCGCCACGCTACCTTATGGCTCGAATACGCGAATCGCCGGTTTCTGATCGATCCGATGCTGGGCGACGCCGGCTCCAAACCGCCGATCGACAATACGCCAAACGAGCGGCGCAACCCGCTCGTTCCGATGCCCCAGCCGGCAGAGCATTGGCTTCGTCCCGGCCTCGACGCCGTCATTGTCACGCATCTGCATCCCGATCACTGGGACGAAGCTGCCGTGGAAAAGCTGCCCAAAGACATCCTTGTCCTCTGCCAGCCGGGAGATGAAGAAGCCTTGCGCTCCAGCGGATTTACCCGGGTAACGGCTATTCAGTATCGGCTGGAGCTGGAAGGTCCCGGAGTCTCCCTAACGCGCACAGGCGGCAGGCACGGGACCGGTGAAATCGGACAGCGGATGGGCCGCGTATCGGGCTTTGTGTTCCGGGCCCCTGACGAACCTTCGCTATACTTGGCCGGAGACACGATTTGGTGCGATGAGGTGAAACAGGCGCTGGATCTGCATCATCCGGACATTTCGGTCGTCAACGCCGGAGGGGCGCGGTTTAACGTCGGGGGGCCAATTACGATGGACGCCGAGCAAATCGTCGAGTTATGCCGCTACAACTCCGACACTCAGGTCATCGCCGTGCACATGGAGGCGATTAACCACTGCCTTGTGACCCGCAGCGATCTGCGGCAGCGCCTCGAAACCGAAGACTTGCTGCAACGCGTGACAATCCCCGAAGACGGGCAATGGGTGTAACAGACAGCTATTGAGAAGGACCTGGCCATAACGGCCAGGTCCTTGGTGACCAGAGGTTATGCGCAACAAGCCCCTCACCCCCACGAAATGCAAAAGTGCAGCCCGTATGCGCCCATACGGCTTTACCGCAAATAGAATGCACTTTTGCGCCTGATCCAGTCAAGCCGCCCCACCTTCTACTACTCCCCGGTTTATACACGTAAGAAAAACACCTGACAGCGTCCTTTAGTGTCTCTGACATCTACTTTGGAGCGATTGGAGGCTCTTCCTAAACTTTGGACGCTGCTCTAACGGACACCAGCGACCTTATCCGCCCATTTCCCGGGTATTTCCCAGTCTAACGGACACCAATGCCCCTATTTCGCTCTAAACCCGTTCATCCAGGCCGATTTGAGCTAAATAAGGTCGTTGGTGTCCGTTACATTTTGCAATAATCCGTTTTTTCCAAAAATAACGGCTCTGGTGTCCCTTAGCCCCCACGTCCCTCTTCTCCACCCCTTTCTACCTGCACCTCGCCCTATACCATGACCAAAATTTTATAAATTCTATAAGGTCAAAAAGACGCCTAATGGCGCCTTTTCTTAAATTCCACTCTTCTTAAATTCCGCTTTTCTTACATCCCGCTTCTCTTAGTTTCCGCTCCAATCGTGCACCATGCTGCCTTCGAGGAACTTCTCGCAGTCCATCGCGGCCATGCAGCCCGAGCCCGCCGCCGTAATCGCCTGGCGGTAGCGCATGTCCTGGACATCGCCGCAGGCGAACACGCCCGGCACGTTCGTCTCCGTCGTTCCTGGCTTCACCACTATGTAGCCGTGATCATCGGTTTCGATCGCCCCGCCCAGGAAATTCGTGTTCGGCGTATGGCCGATCGCCACAAACACCCCTTGCGCCTCCACCAGTTCCTCCCGGGCGGACGCGTTGTTGCGCACCTTCAGCCCCTTCACGATCCCGGTCTCGTCCGTGACCACTTCAAGCGGCGTCCGATCCAGCGCCCAGCTGATCTTCCCGTTGCCCCTGGCGCGGTCCTGCATGATTTTCGAAGCGCGCAGCTCCGCCCGCCGATGCACCACCGTCACCTCGGTGGCAAACCGGGTCAGGAAATTCGCTTCCTCCATCGCGGAGTCGCCGCCGCCTACGACGATGATTTTTTTACCGCGGAAAAAAAATCCGTCACAAGTCGCGCAGGTGCTAACGCCGCGCCCGACATTGTCCTGTTCGCCCGGGATGCCCAAATATTTGGCCGAAGCGCCCGTGGAGATAATGACCGACTCCGCCTCCAGCTCTTCCCCGCCTTCGAGCTTCACTTTAAACGGACGTTTCGAGAAATCGACCTGCTCCACCCAGCCGTTTCGGAATTCGGCGCCAAAGCGTTCCGCTTGCTTGCGCATATTGTCCATCAGCTCCGGCCCCATGATGCCCTCCGGAAAACCGGGGAAGTTCTCTACCTCCGTCGTCGTGGTCAGCTGCCCTCCCGGCTGCGTCCCTTCAATCACGACAGGACTCAGGTTGGCCCGCGCCAAATAAATCGCCGCCGTCAGTCCGGCCGGACCGGTGCCGATCACCATCGTTTTACGCATATCGTCTACCTCCTTGGTTCCCTTAGAAATAAAAAATCAATCCGTCATGCTTGCCATACATGCCATTGATTCGCCATTACAAGTTTTCCCCAAGTTGGACCGACTTACCCCCAAAACTATCGCACCGATGGAAAAATCGCCTCGATTTTCTCCTTCACGCCGCACACCTCATCAACACGTGAGGCGTACCGGCGGGCCGTCGAAGCGGAAATATTGTATTTACTCGCCACCTGCTCATAGGTTACGGACCGCCGGTGCATTTTGGCCGTCAAATACTCCAGCGCCGCCGCCCAGCCTTCCAGGTGGGTTATTTTCGGCGTATCCGGATAAAGCCGGGTCAAAAAATCAACCCACAGCGTCTCCATATCATGCTGCTGCTGGAGATCATAGCTGGGCCGCATCTGTCTCATCGCCAGGTTGATCACCGATTGCCACTCGCGCTCCCAAACCGGCAGCTTCGTCGTGACACGGCTTGGATCGACCATCGTCGTGGCCCCTCCGAAGCGGACCGGAAGCATTTTGCTTACACCCAAACTGCGCAGTACAAAAAGAGCCATTTCTTTCAAATACTCGTCTTCCTCCGGCTCCAGCAAAAAAGCCTGCAGCGCTTCCTCAACCTCCTGGTCGGCGATCAGTCCCAGCGCTTGAATAACCTGCAGCTTCGTTTTCGCATCCCCGTGGCGCAGCGCCCAGAAGAACGAGGAGCGGACGAGCGGATTATCCTTGAGATCGGCAGGGATGCCGTCATCGGACTGCTCCCAACGCTTAAGCTGCTCCTCAAACGGCAGCAGATACTGATAATTGACCGAAAAAATCCCGGACACGCCAGCCTCGCCGCCGCGCTGATCCATCTGCTCCAGATAAAAATCGGCCACGGAAGAGTCGGGATCGAGCCTTTTCACGTGCTGCCACAGCCTGCGAGCCTCAGCATACCGCCCGGTGTAATAAGCGGCTACAGCCGCATAATGGGAAACGCTTGGTTCGCGGCGCATCTCGTCGTTTTGCAGCAGGCGCTTGAAGTGCCCGAAAGCGGCTTCGTGCCGGCCCAACATGCCCATCGTCGTCGCCAGCTTGAACACATGCTCCTGGTGAAACGGCACGATGTTGCCCAAGCGTTCCGCCAGCTCCTCCAGCGCTTCCTCGTTCCCCTCATGCTGGTAAAACACCGCCAGATTGCACAGCCCGTGCAAATTGCCGGCATCCTGCGCCAGCACCTCATGAACCGTATCCATCGCCTTATCGAACAGCCCGAGATAGTAATAGCCAAGCGCCAGGTTGTTGCGGGCGGCCAGGAAGTCGGGACGGCCTTGCACCAGCTCCTCCAGCAGCTTCACCGCCTGGTTGAACTTGCCTTCCTCAAGCAGGGCTCTGGCCTGGTCATGCTCGTACAAGCCCTCCCTCGACTTGATGCTTCTCAGCTTGGTCGGACGATCCAGTTCGTATTGGAGCAGATCCATCATCTCTTCCGCTTCGGCCAGAAAATGCCCGCCGGCATCCTCCTCCAAATACGTCACCAGCGCTTCCTCCGCCGCTTCGAACAAGTCCATATTGGCGTAATTGTTGGCCATGTAGAAATAACATTCCGTCATGGTCGGATCGATTTCCCGCAGCACGGTGGCCAACACCTCATTGGACGCCTCGTAATCTCCCATCTCCGAAAGAATGCCCGCCATATTGCAGTGGTTCACCGGATTTTCCGGCTCATATTCCACGGCTTTGCGAAAATATTTCAATGCCTTGTCATAGTGATAGCGGTCTAACGAAGAGACGGCTCTCTCAAAGAAAAAGCCCGCATCCATCGAGAGCGGCAGCACTTTTCCGCGCGTGTCCCCGGACGGTTGTTTTTTCTCGTGCAAGCAAGGCACCTCCTCTGGTTTTTAATTTATGCGCTCTATTTTAAGATCGAATCGTCAGCTTAGTACGTGGTCGTAAACTCTCCACCACACAGTATACCATAGGTAAAGCTGTCCTCCCATGGGAAATCAGGGCGGAAAATAACGGTTTTTCGAAAGCAAGAGGAAAATCGGAGAAAAACGCAGAATTAGTTGGCAGAGTTATTATTTAGAATGAGGCAGAATGAGGGGATTTTTTGCGAAACAGAATCAGAGCTTTTGTAGTGGCTGCCGTATTGGCGGGCGGCGGCATGCTGAGCGGGTGCCTGGATCAGGACAAGCCGACCGTGCCTAGCGTTTTGGAGATGCAGATTTACAACAGCAACGAAGCAGGCTATGAGAAGATTGAAGAAGGCGCGTATGAAGAAGCCTTGCCATTTTTAAACAAAGCCATAGAATACGTCTATGAACTCGACCCGAGCCTTAAAGATTTGAAACAGGAGGTCGAGCGCTCGGAGCTAATCGACTCTCCCTTTAGCAATATAAGCTGGGCTTATTACGAACTCGGCGATTATGCCAAAGGGCTGGACTATATCGAGAAATCCCTGTTGATTCTCCCCAATACCGATGAGGAGTATATTAACAAAGGCAACTTGCTGAACGGTCTGCACCGGAGCGAGGAAGCGATGGACAGTTATAAGCAGGCTATTGCGTTGAACAGCCAGAGCGCCAATGCCTATTACGGTTTGGGGCTGATTTCCTACGAGGAAAGCGACTATGAGGAAGCGCTGGCGCAGTTCAAGAAATACCTGGATCTCGTGCCGTCCGATACCGACGCGGCGGAGATGGTCATCGACTCCCTTTTAGCGCTGGAACGGGACGAAAAAGCCACTAAATTTGCCAACTCCTTCTTCGAGAAGTATGAGGATAGCTATGACGGATACATGATCAAAGGATATATGCTGGAAGCAACTGCAGAGTACGATGAAATCGAGCAGTTCTACAAACAGGCCGGGGAGAAATTCCCCGATCTTCCGGAAGCTCAACTGAAGCTGGGCGAGTTGTATTACGATAACGGCGATTACGATGCGGCGGCGGACCATTTTAACCGGCTTCTGAATAAGTTCCCGGACGACCTGAAAGTGTACAAATGGCTGATCTGGACTGCCAGCGCCCAGGGGGATTTGGACCAAGCCGGGACGGTGTACGCGAAAAGCCCGGACATGCCGGAAATCCATAATGCCATGGGCAATGCCTATCTGGATCAAGGGCTATACATGGAATCGGTCCCGTTTTTCGAACGGGCGATCAAGCTGGCTCCGGCCGACGAAACCGGTTATATTTACAAGCTCAAAGCCCTGAATTGGGGTAAAAGATACTACCAGTGCGTCGAGTTCGGCCAAAAGCTTGACGATCTGACGGTCACGGACCCTGATATTCCGTGGTACATCGGGCAATGCCAGCTTGAGCTGGAAAATGATGAGGAGGCTATCCCTTATTTCGAACAAACGGTGAACCTCAATCCCGAAGATTATGAAGCCCTGTCGCAGCTCGCCTACGCTTATTTGCTGCTCGGGGACGATGCGAAGGCCAAGGAGTACAGCGACCGGGCGTTGAAAATCTATGACGAAGACGCGACGGCCCTTTATGTGCAAAGTTCGCTTGAAGAGAATCAGGAGCCGCTGGGCGAGCGGATCCGCCAGTTTTTCCTGGACAACTATCTGTACCGGAAGAATGGCGATCAATTAGAGCGGGCCTTGGAGAAGCTGAAACAGCCCGGCTTGTCCACTGAACAGATCGGACGGGTGATTAACAACGCCAAGCTGGCGGACGACAGGTTTACCTTTACGATCTACGGAGACGCGTACGACCAAATGACGGCCGCACAGGATGAAATTATCACTTATAAAGAAAAGGGAGATCTGTACTACTTCGCCTTCGACAGCTTTGCGGAGACGACCGATGATCAATTCATTCAGCTCCTGGACCGGATTCCGAATCCCGGCGACAAGACGTTGGTCATCGATCTGCGCGGCAACGGCGGAGGTCTGTCCTATAGCGCCAATGCCATGCTGGACGTGCTGCTGCCCGATTTGGTGACCAGCACGATCATCTATCAGGACGGCTACACCAGCAGCTATTACTCCGACGCTTCGCATACCGAATTTAAGAAAATCTATATTTTCGTCGACGAAAATACGGCCAGCGCCGCCGAGCTTTTGACCCTGGGGCTCAAAACCTACCTGAACAACGTCACCGTCGTCGGCCGCGACACCTTCGGCAAAGGCGTGGGCCAGGTAGTTTTTGAAGACAAGCGCAACCGGATCATGGTCTACGTCGTAAACCACTATTGGAACGTCAAGCAGAACAATATCATGAACACACACATCAAGCCGGACATTTACGTGAAGGGTAATAAACTGGACGACTTTATGCGGGCGGTGAAGTAGGCCGGCCGAAGATAAGGGGCGCCCAAGGAGGAACTATGGAAGGAAACAAGCCGACATTTGCCACAATCGATGAATATATCGCCCAATTTCCGCTGGACGTTAGCGGCAAGCTGCAGCAAATCCGCAGTACGATCCAGGCAGCCGCGCCGGACGCCGTCGAGAAAATCAGCTACCAAATGCCCACCTTTGCGCTGGCCGGCAAAAACCTGGTGCATTTTGCCGCTTTTAAAAACCATATCGGTTTTTACCCGACCCCCAGCGGGATCGAGGAATTCCGGGAGGAGCTGTCCTTGTATAAAAACGCTAAAGGTTCCGTGCAATTCCCCTTGGACGAGCCGCTGCCGCTGGAACTGATCGGGCGAATCGCCCGATTCCGGGCCGCCGAAAATCTCGAACAGGCCGCGGCCAAGCGGAAGAAGCGGTAGGGAGTCCACCGATAAGCCTGGCGGTGCTCTTTGCAAAAAACATAAGGGCATAAAAGGGCGTTATTCCGGCGATATACCCCTTTCAAAGAGAACTAGAGGTAATTTGTGTCGCTATTTTTTCGAATCGCAAGGAAATGCCCCCGTCCTGGACCATTCATGGGAAAATAAGGGCATAAAATGCCGCTAATGAGGTGAGCATGCCAAGGCACCGGTAAATAAGTACATAAAGTTCCGCTATTTTGAAGGCCGGCGGTTCGTCGTTCCAGTTTTACGCTTATTCCAAGTCAAATCCCGCGATCTTTAAACAAAGCGGCGATAGACCCACCCTCAAGAATAAAATGGATGGCCTTCGCCAGCATCGGCGCAACGGGGAGCACCTTGAAGTGGGGAAGATGCTCCGGCTGCGCGATCGAATCGGTCACTACAACCTCGCGGATGTTTTCGTGCTGCAGCTTTTGCAGCGCCTCGCCGGAAAACAATCCATGCGTCGCGCACACGTAAGCGTCCTCCGCCCCCCGCTCCTTCAGTCCTTCCACGACGTTAACGATGGTCGACCCGGTGTCGATCAAATCTTCGATAATGATCGGGGTATGTCCCGCCACATCGCCTATCACGTGCGTGATGACCGACTGGTTGTGGGCCGGACGTTTTTTGATCATGATCGCAAACGGAGAATCGAGCCCGTTGGCCAGCTTTTCGGCCATTGAAGCTCGTCCTGCATCAGGAGACACAATCACCGGACGCTGGATATTCCGGGATTTCAAATATTCGGTCATCAAATCGAGCGCGGTGAGATGATCGACCGGGATGTTGAAAAAGCCCTGGATCGCCGGGGCATGCAAGTCGATCGTGACCACCCGGCTGGCCCCCGCCGTCGTCAGCACATCGGCTACCAGCTTGGCCGAGATCGGCTCCCGGGGCGCCGACTTGCGCTCCTGGCGGGCGTAGCCGTAATACGGCAGGATCACATTGACCGTCCGGGCGGAAGCCCGCTTGGCCGCGTCGATCATCACCAGCAGCTCCACGAACAGCTCGTTGATCGGGTGGGACAACGCCTGAACCAGAAACACGTCGGAATTGCGGATGCTTTCCTCATAATGGACGTAGATTTCTCCGCTTTTAAACCGCGAAAGCTTGATTTTCCCGGGTTCCACGCCGAGCCGCTCGCAAATGTCCGCCACCAGCTTTGGATTGGACGAACCGGAGAAAATTCGCATTTTGCCTTCCATAACATCCTCCCGGAATATCGATAAATTAGGCTGAAGCGCCCGAGCTTCTGATTTCTATAGTGTTCCAATTTCGCGGCATACATGCCTAATTCCTGCTCCGGTTGGCCTTAAACCCGGGTTCAAAAAGTCGGGTTTTCAGGACCGAGAAGGTTGGATGAAGCTAGGGACTGAGTAGCGGAGCGTAGGTGAGCCTACGTGAGCAACGGAAGGCCCGGCTGAATTCAAGATTCGACGTCGAATCCTCTTCTTGAACGGCTTCGTCATGGAAAGATGACTTTTTGAACAACCTCTTTAAGCCCTCCTACGGGTGAAGCGGCACCATCGTTCTTTGGCGCCCCACAAACGTCGCCAGCTCGCGAACCCCCAGACGGTACAAAGTCGCCCGCGCCGTATCCAGATGTTCGCTCAGCTTGTTCGGATCATGCGCATCCGAGCCCAATGTCAGCGGAATCCCCAGCCCGATCGCCGTTTGCAAAATCCGCTCGCTCGGGAACATCTCCGCACAAGGCTTGGACAACCCGGAGGCGTTCAACTCCATGGCCACCCCGGCTTCCGCCACCGCGGTCAACGCCTGTCGCTCCAGCCGCACATTCGCCTCCTGCAGCGCGGGCTCCGGTTTATATCCAAACCGCTTGATCACGTCCAAATGGCCCATAATATCGTAAAAGCCCGTTTTTGCCGCTTTAGTTACGGCATCGTAATACCGCTCATAGACCGCAAAAACGTCCTGGCCTTCCCAATGGTGCACTTGGCGGAAATCCGAAACATCCCATTCCCCGAGAAAATGCACCGAACCGATCACATAATCCCAAGGATAACCGTGAACGATGCTTTCGATACGTTCCTCCCAGCCCTCGATGTAATCGGCCTCCAATCCGACCTTTACCTCGATTTGGCCGCGGTATTTCTCCTTCAGCGCCAAAGCTTCCTCCACATAATGCGGCAGCTCCTCCAGCGGCATGGCCATCTCCGGATAATAATCAGCCGGATCGACATGCATCAGCGGCATATGATCGGATACACCGATCTGGGACAAGCCGATTTTAATCCCCCGCCGGATATATTCCTCCAGCTTGCCGACGGCGTGGCCGCAGCGTTCATGATGCGTATGGTAATCGATCAGCATCTTAAGGCCTTCCTCCCCGCCTAGTCGCGGCGCGGACGCTCGTGGCGCCGCTCCAGTTCCTGCATGATTTCGTCCAGCGGCAAGCCCCGCTCGCGCAGCAGCACGAGCAAGTGGTAAATCAAATCGCTCACCTCGTACCGCAGTTCGTCATTGTCGCCGTTTTTCGCCGCGATGATCGATTCCGCCGTTTCCTCGCCGACCTTCTTAAGGATTTTGTCGAGGCCTTTCTCGAACAAATAAGTCGTGTACGCCCCTTCCGGCCGCTGCTCGTGACGCTCAGCAATCAGCTGCTCCAGCTCGGCGAGCACCGCGAACCGGCCGGCGCCGTTTGGCTTGGCCTCCGGACCATCCTCGGTGCGGGTAGAGCCGCCCCCGGCGCCGATAGAGCCGTCCACCGTCGCCGCCGTACGGTAAAAGCAAGTATTTTCGCCGGTATGGCAGGCTGGACCGTTCGCATGAACCTCCACCAGCAGCGTATCGCCATCACAGTCGTAACGAAGCGCGGTAATCCGCTGCGTGTTGCCCGAAGTGGCTCCTTTGTTCCACAACTCCCGGCGCGACCGGCTCCAAAACCAGGTTCTCCCTGTCTCCAGCGATTTGCGCAGCGACTCGCGGTTCATATACGCCAACATCAGCACCTCTTTGCCGGCCGCCTCCTGCACGATCGCCGGAACGAGCCCTTGGCTGTCCCATTTGATCGTTTCCTCTAGTTCCTCTATCGAACACGTATATTGCAACGGTTGATTTTCCGTCATCGTATCTCCACCCCTTTGGCTTTCAGATCTTTTTTCAGATCCGGAACCGCGATTTCTTTATAGTGAAAAATCGTCGCCGCCAGCGCCGCGTCCGCCTGCCCTTCGGTGAACACCTCGTAAAAATCGTCGATATCCCCGGCCCCGCCCGAAGCGATGACCGGAATGCCCACCGCGCTTCCGACCGCCCGGGTCAGCGGCAGATCAAATCCGTCCTTGGTGCCGTCAGCATCCATGCTGGTCAGCAAAATCTCCCCCGCGCCAAGCTTCTCGGCCTCCCGCACCCATGCGAGCGCCCGGATGCCTGTCGCCTTGCGGCCGCCGTGGGTATATACTTCCCATTCGCCCCACTCGGGGTTATATTTGGCGTCCACGGCCACCACGATGCACTGCGAGCCGAAACGGCGCGCGCCGTCCGAGATCAGCTGCGGGTTCAGCACCGCCGCCGTGTTGATCCCTATCTTGTCGGCCCCGGCCCGCAGCAGGCGCTTCATATCATCCACCTGGGAAATCCCCCCGCCTACCGTAAACGGAATAGCGATTTCTCCGGCCGTTTGCTTTACGACCTCGACCATAGTGGCCCGCCCTTCATGCGAGGCGGAAATGTCCAGAAATACAAGCTCATCCGCTCCCTCGCGGTCATACAGCGCCGCCAGTTCCACAGGATCTCCAGCATCGCGGAGGTTCACAAAATTGACGCCTTTGACGACCCGGCCGTCTTTGACGTCAAGACAGGGGATAATTCGCTTTGCGAGCATGGTGGTTCGACTTCCTTTCTATTTCAACTTGAATCCAACTTGAAACTTGGAGCGGATGGCCTTGAACCCGGCCTCACACTACTTCAAAGCTTGAATCGCGGCAATCGCCTGCGCCAGCTCGATATTGCCGGTATACAGCGCTTTGCCGACGATCGCGCCGCCTACGCCCTCGTTCGCATGCGCGGCCAGGCGGAGCAGATCGTCCTGCACCGTAACGCCGCCGGAAGCGATCACCGTTTTGCCGGAAGCTTTGGCCAGCGACAAAATCGCTTCGACATTGGGCCCCTGCATCATCCCGTCGCGGGAAATATCGGTAAAAATAAACGTCTCCGCCCCTTTGCCCGCCAGCTCTTTTGCCAGCACTTCGGCCTCAACCTCCGACGTTTCCAGCCAGCCGCGTGTCGCCACCAACCCGTTCCGGGCGTCGATGCCGATCGCCGCTTTATCCCCGTAGGTGCTCAGCACCGCTTCCGTAAAGTCCCGGTCCTCGATCGCCGCCGTGCCGAGAATAACCCGGCTGACGCCCAGAGCCAGCAGCCGCTTCACGTCCTCCAGCGTGCGCAGCCCGCCGCCTACCTGCACGGGCACCTGCACGCTGCGGGCGATCTCGCCGATCAGTTCGTCATTGACGGGATGGCCGGCCTTGGCCCCATCCAAATCGACCACATGGATAAACGCCCCGCCCTGGGCTTCCCAGGACTTGGCCACTTCCACCGGATTGGCGTTATACACGGTTTCCCGGTCGTAATCGCCCTGCACAAGACGGACACACTGGCCGCCCCGAATATCGATTGCCGGATATATAGTAAATGATGACATCGGATTCTGTTCCTCCCGCCGCAAATAATTTTTCCCGAAAAATAAAGGTAATTTACGGCGCTATATTGGCACTTTTCCGAGATTGGCCCGAAATAGCGGACATTTTTGTCGTTATTTTCTCAAACGCGAGCGATTAGGGTGCTTTTGGGGCGCTTTGGTGAAAATAAGACCAGTTTTTACCGCTATTTCAGCCAGGCCGGAAATCGAGCCCATATAAGGCCAAAAATTACCGCTAATGAGCCTGCAGCGATCCACTAGCGCTGCATCTACTCTAGCTCTATAACTCTTACACAAAGACAACTAGTTGCCCTGATACCTACTTTCCATATCTCCCGCCAAAACTCAGGTTTTCGAGCCAATATTATCACCGGCCGGAAATCTAACGGTTGTAGCAGGCGCTATTTTACGAAAAAAGACCTTTTCCAAACTCTAACGGTTGCGAGCGCCGTTATTTCCCTTAATCTAGGTGAAAATGACCGGGTTTCAGCGAAATAAGCGCCATGGCAACCGTTACAATTTGAAATCAACGTTTTGTGCACAAATAGCGGTTGTGGCAACCGTTAGAATCATTTTATGCAACTTTACTTTACTGCCAGCGCGTAGGACTTGCCCCCGCAACCCGCCACCGATCACCAGCTCGCACACCGCTTCCCGCCGCCTGCGTTCCAGCGCGTCTGGGCCGTGTCCGCCAGCCTCCGCTGCGGTCTACCGCCGCAAGTTGCCCTCGCCGCCTCCTTAGGCCGTGCGACCCGCACGCTTTCGC
Organism: Paenibacillus macerans; assembly: GCF_023715465.1. Taxonomy (GTDB): domain Bacteria; phylum Bacillota; class Bacilli; order Paenibacillales; family Paenibacillaceae; genus Fontibacillus; species Fontibacillus macerans_A. Next base: position 15,994 of record NZ_JAMBOE010000032.1, on the reverse strand, counting down.
GCTTCCGCCGCCTGTGCTCACCGCCCCGCCTGGGCCGTGGTCGCCAGCCCTCGCCGCGGTCTACCGCCGCAAGCTGCCCTCGCCGCCTCCTTAGGCCGTGCGACCCGCACGCTTTCGCGCTTCCGCCGCCTGTGCTCACCGCCCGGACCACGTCCGCCAGCCCTCGCCGCGGCCTACCGCCGCAGGCTACCGGCGCTGCTGCCGGCCTGGCGCTGCACGAGCGCCAGAAAGTTCCGCAGCAGCGCCATCCCGAGCTGGCCGCTTTTCTCGGGATGGAACTGCATCCCGTACACGTTGCCGCGGCCGACGATCGCCGTGACCGGGTGGCCGTAGTCCGTGACGGCCAGCAGGTCCTCCCCCCGCTCGGGCAGCACATGGTAGGAGTGCACGAAGTACACGTGCCCTTCCTCCAGCCCGGCGAACAGCGGGTTTTCCGGCTGCAGAAATTCCAGCCGGTTCCAGCCCATGTGCGGCACCTTCAACCCCTCGCTGCCCGCAAAGCGCACCGCCCTGCCCGGCAGCAAGCCCAGGCCCTCGTTCCGTCCATGCTCCTCACTCTCGTCGAAGAGCAGCTGCATCCCGAGGCAGATGCCGAGCAGCGGTTTGCCGCTCGCGGCCGCCTGCCGCACCACCGCGTCCAGGCCCGACGCGCGCAGATGCTCCATCGCGTCGCCGAAAGCGCCGACGCCCGGCAGCAGCACGCCGTCCGCCGCCAAAACCCGCGCCTCGTCGCCGGTGACGATCCCCTCGTAGCCGAGGCGTTCCACCGCTTTGCCCACGCTGTGCAGGTTGCCCATGCCGTAATCGACGATCGCGAGCTTCATCGCTACAGCACTCCTTTCGTCGACGGCACCCCGCTGACACGCGGATCGATGCCTGTCGCCTCATCCAGCGCCCGGCCGAGCGCTTTAAACACCGCTTCGATCATATGGTGCGTATTTTGCCCATAGTGGACAATGACGTGCAGCGTGATCCGCGCTTCCAACGCCAGCTTCCACAAAAACTCGTGCACCAGCTGCACCTCAAAGCTGCCGACCCGGTCCGACGGATACTCCGCCCGGTACTCAAAATGCGGACGGTTGCTGACGTCGATCACAACCTGGGCGAGCGCTTCATCCATCGGAATAAAAACGCTGGCATAACGTTTGATTCCTTTTTTGTCGCCGAGCGCTTCCCGGATCACCTGACCCAGGCAAATGCCGATATCCTCAACCGTATGGTGGTCGTCGATCTCGATGTCACCGTTAGCCCGCACCGCCAGATCGAATTGGCCATGCTTCGTGAACAAATCCAGCATATGGTTCAGAAACGGCACATCCGTCTCCAAACGAGTCTGGCCGCTGCCGTCCAGGGCAAATTCCAACTGAATGTCCGTTTCATTCGTTTTCCGGCTCACCCCGGATTTTCGTACCGTTCCCGCTTCATTGTTTGCCGCCATCTTGATTCCCCGCCTTTCCTTCCTTATTCAGCCGGATTTCAATCGCCCGGGCGTGGCCTTCCAGCCCTTCCCGGCGCGCCAGCTCCATAATCGTCGCCCCGTTCGTAAGGAGCGCTTCTTTACTGTAATAAATCAAACTCGATTTCTTAATAAAATCGTCCGCATCGACCGGCGAGGAGAACCTTGCCGTCCCGTTCGTCGGAATGATATGGTTCGGACCGGCGTAATAATCGCCCACCGGCTCCGAGCTGTACGGGCCGAGAAAAATCGCCCCGGCATTTTCGACCAGGCCGAGATAATTCATCGGATTCTCCACGATCAGCTCAAAATGCTCCGGCGCCAGCCGGTTGATCACGCGAATGCCTTCCTCGACCGAAGCTACGAGGATGATCGCCCCGTAGCGTTCAATCGCCACTCCGGCGATCTCCCGCCGCGGCAATTCCGCAAGCTGCCGCGCGATCTCCGCTTGGCACGCTTGCGCGAACACCTCCGACGGCGTCACCAGGATCGCCGAAGCCATTTCGTCGTGTTCGGCCTGGGACAGCAGATCCGCCGCCACATAGGCGGGATCGGCGCTGTCGTCGGCCAGCACGGCGATTTCGCTCGGACCGGCGATGCTGTCGATATCGACGGCGCCGTACACTTCGCGTTTGGCAAGCGCGACGTAAATGTTGCCCGGCCCGCAGATTTTATCGACGGGCGCGATCGTGTCCGTGCCGTAAGCGAGCGCGGCGATCGCTTGCGCCCCCCCGACCCGGTAAATTTCGTGCACGCCGGCCTCGGCGGCGGCGACGAGGATGTACGGGTCGATGCCCGCTTTCCCGCCCGTCGCCGGCGGCGTCACCATCACGATCTCCGGAACGCCGGCCACCTGCGCCGGGATGACGTTCATCAGCACGGAGGAAGGATACGCCGCTTTCCCGCCGGGAACGTACACGCCGACCCGCTTCAAGGGCCGGATAATCTGCCCCAGCAAACTTCCGTCCGGCTGCAGATCCATCCACGAATTGCGTTTCTGCCGGACGTGAAAACGGCGGATGTTGTCCGCCGCTGCCGCGATCGCCTGAACGAACGACAGCTCCACGGCGTCGTACGCCGCCTTCAGCTCCTCCTGCGTCACCCGCAGCGAAGCGGCGTCAAGCTTCATGCCGTCGAACCGCTCTGTAAACGCCAGCAAAGCCGCATCCCCTTGCTCTTTGACCGCTTTGACGATCGAGCGCACCGTTTCGTTTTGCTCCGGCGAACCGTATTCGACTTCCCGCCGTAAATCAAACTCCTGGGCCGACACTATTTTCATTCGCCATTCCCCCCGCCTTGTTTATCCTTCTATAATATTGACCCCTCTTGCCTATTTCCCGTTCTTATCTTTAGCTCAACTTATGCCGGTCTTTATAACATTCGCGATTCGCGGCCTGCGAAGCTCAAGCCTTCGCCTGATCCCGCATGATCACTTTGGCCAGCGCATCGCATACCGCCTGAATTTCCGCGTTTTTCATCCGGTAGCTCACCCGGTTGGCGATCAGGCGGCTGGTGATGTCAAAGATCCGTTCAAGCTCGACCAGTCCGTTTTCCTTCAATGTTTGTCCCGTCTCCACCATATCGACGATGCGGTCAGCGAGGCCGATCAGCGGCGCCAGCTCGATCGAGCCGTTCAGTTTAATGACCTCCACCTGCTGACCATGCTCGCGAAAAAACTGCGACGCCACGTTCGGATACTTCGTCGCCACTCTTTGCTGAATGCCGGGCTTCCAGTCGGGCAGCGCGATCACCGACATGCGGCAGCGGGCGATCCCGAGATCCAGCAGTTCGTACACATCCCGGTTTTCTTCCATCAGCACGTCTTTCCCGACAATGCCGATATCGGTCACCCCGTACTCCACATAAGTCGGAACGTCCACCGGCTTTGCCAAAATAAATTCCATGCCGATCTCCGGCAGCGGAATGACCAGCTTGCGGGTCTCGTCGACGTCATGCGGGATATCGATCCCCGCTTCGCGAAACAAAGCCGCCGCCTTTTTATAAATACGCCCTTTGGGCATCGCTACTTTGATAATTTGTCCCAAGTCCAGGGCCCTCCTTTCGTGCCTTTGCTCGCGAAGTGAAGTCCAGTCAAAAGCTTGTGATCGTGCGGACTTCGCCGTACAACGGCCCAAGCGGCCCCGTACGGACGCGCTCCGCCTGATCGTCCCCCGGCAGCAGTTCATTCGGCGCGCCCACATGCCGCATCAGCACATTGCGCCCTTCCTGGCGCAGCCGCTCCGCTTCAGCAAAAGCCCGCTTCCGGTTCGGCGCATCGTATTGCAGCAAGATCGGCAGTTGCCGCTCGGCCGAAATCCCGTCGACGCCGTCCAAAATTCGGTTCGTTTTTAGCGAGAAGCCCGTCGCCGGTGCCGGACGCCCGAACTGCTGCAGCAAATTGTCGTACCGCCCGCCGCTGCATACCGGGAACCCCAGCTCGGCGGCATACCCTTCAAACGTCATGCCCGTATAATACGAGAAGTCCCCGATCATCGTTAGATCAATCATTACATGCTCGGCCACGCCGAAATCCTCCAGCGCATCCCAAACGAGGCTGAGATGCTCTACCGCCGCCTTGGCGGTCGGATTTTCGCTCAGCTCCAGCGCCTGGCCGCAAACCTCCTTGCCTCCGCGCAGCCGCAAAATCCCTTCCAGCACGGCATGCTGCCGCTCCCCCAAAGCAAGCCCGGCGAGCGTTTCGCGGTAGCCAACGAAATCACGGTGCAGCAGCCCGCCTTTGAGCGCATCACGGATGTCCTCGCGTCCGGGCACCGCCTCTTCCAGCAACCCGTTCAGAAACCCGACATGCCCCAAAGCGATCTTAAACGACTTAACTCCGGCCGCCTGCAATGAAGCTACCGCCAGCGCGACCACCTCTGCATCAGCGTCGGGCGAGTCATCGCCAACAAGCTCCACGCCGGTTTGATAAAACTCGGCTTCCTTCCCCGCCTCTTCTTCGATCGCCCGGAATACGTTGGCATGATAAGACAATCTTAAAGGAAGCGGTTCTTCCTTGAGCAGCGAAGCAACGACCCGAGCGATCGGAGTCGTCATATCCGAACGGAGAACCATCGTCGTTCCCCGATTATTCAACAGTTTAAACAGCTTCTGATCCGATGTCGAACTGGCCACGCCCACCGTATCGTAATATTCCATCGTTGGCGTCATGATTTGCCGGTATCCCCAGCCCCCCATGCAGTCGAGGACACGCCGCTCGATCGCCCGCAGCTTATCTACGGCGAAAGGCAGATAGTCACGAACGCCGGCAGGCTTCTCAAATCCTTTTGGTTTAGACAACACCTTCACCTCACCCGTTTCAAAACTTACTTTATTATATTAAAGTGCTAACAAATTAAAGTATATGGCCTATCTTATCATATTATTTTTGAAACCGTCAATGCGCCGCGGCCAGTTTCAAAGCAATGCGTCTGTCTCTTCATTATTCCCGAATCCGCACAAAAAGAAAGCCCGGCCATCCCGGGCCGGGGCTTTGAAGCGTATCACATATTCGTGTTAACCGATGGAGTTTGACCGCTGTCAGATTGTTTCGGCAGTTTCTTTTTACGTAAGGAAGCGGGAACGTTCCCCAGGAACACCCAGGCAAACGGCACTCTGCGGAAGCAAAATTGCACGAAAGCCCAGGAGATAAACAATGCGCACAATGACCCGCCGATAATGTAAGGCAAGTAGAGCGGCGAATCGCCAGGCAGATTTTTATTCGTTCGGAATACCCGGTATACGAGCAAAACCGCCGGATGGAACAAGTAGATGGCAAACGACAGCTCGCCCAATCGGGTCAGCGCTTTTACCCAAAACGCCGAACCCCTGCGTTGAATGAGAAAGGCCACCCTCATCAGCACCATCGCCGCGAACATGGCCTGCACATTCCAAGCCAGTTCGAACCAAAACGTGTTGGGCCTGCTTAGTCCTAGGCGGTAGGTATGCCACAGCTGGATATGGGTAAAAGCGACCGCCAGCCAACCGAGCCACATTGCGGCCGTTAATATCCGCTGCGATTTGGCCATATCCCGCCAGTCCGTCTGCAACCACCCCTTGATCCGGTCAAAGCAAATGGCGACCACGGCCCCCATTAAGTAGTACGCCATATAAGTCGGAGCGTAACTTCCCTTATTCGGCAAATGAAGCTGGTATTTGTTCAAGAACACGAAACCCCATTGAATGGCCAGTCCCGCCGGCAAAATCAGCCCAATCAGCACCTTATTGTTGCGGAACGACTTGAACAGCCAGAGCAGGAGCGGGAACAGGATATAAAACTGGATGCTGATAAATACGAAATACAAATGGGTGTAGGATGTACCCGTTAAGAGTCCCTTGATCAGTTTTTGCAATTCATACATTTTCGAGTTGTTGATTAAATCATGACGCTGGATCGCCACCACCAAAAAATAACAACAGGAAACCAAAATGTACGGCAGGATAATATTAAGCAGCCGTTTCTTGTAAAACCCGCCGATTAGCTCTTTATTGAGCGGCCGGTCATAGTAATTATAGAAAAGAACGAAGCTGCTCAAAAATATAAACGTGGGAGTACCAAACTTAAAAAAAATGTTCATCCAACTATAAAAATAATAAATGGGTGAAGTCAGCGCTTGCTCCGCAGCCGCAAATGAAGAAGAATGCACCTGAATGACTGCAAAGATGGCAATTGCGCGAAATAGGTCGAGCTGCGGCAATCGCTCCTTGACCACTTTGTTCACTAGATCAACTCCTAATCGTTATGTAAAAAATACGTTTACCCATGAAATTAGACGCGCATTTGCATGAAAAGGTTACATGCACCGCCTTATTTACTATACTCGCATCTCCCCGTGTTTTCAAAACCTCTTTTCAAATTGTCAAACATTTTTCTTCACTTCAACTTTTAATTAAAACCGTTTATTTCCTTGCGGCGTCTTTATATAGAGCGTTGAATTACCCGGCCGGGATGCTTCGGCGCTTCAGGAACTATCAGTAGGAAGGGAAGGAGCCCGCTTGTGGAAGAGAGAGAATGGGCCACCGCTGCTTGCAAAGGGGACGAACAAGCCTTTTGCCGACTGATCGCCGCGCATCAGCGAAAGCTTTACGGCATCGCTTACAGCTATTTGCGCAGCGAGCCGGACGCGCTTGAGGCGATTCAGGAGACCGTGTGCAAAGCTTGGGTGAAATGCCGGAGTTTAAAGGATCCTGATGCATTTATACCCTGGCTGATCCGTATCCTGATCCATTGCTGCATCGACGAGCTGAAAAGACGGAAACGGGTTCTTCCGTTCGTTTCGGCTCCGCCGCAGGGAAACGGAGAGATGGTCAGCGTATACAAACTCGATTTGGATTCGGCGCTGGACCGGCTGAAACCGAAATACCGCCATGTGATCACCTTGAAATATTACCAGGACATGACGTTAGCGGAAATAGCGCGGGTGCTGGATTGCCCGGAAGGCACCGTCAAATCGTGGCTTCATCAAGGGCTTAAGCAGCTTCGCCGCCATATGAGCATAGGAGGTGAGTTGTATTATGGTCGAAACGAAGGAAAATCAACTGGTCCGTTATTTTGACAGCGCTCGTCTGGCGGAGCAGCAAGTATCCGAAGGCGCACTGGCATCCGCTATTGAGGCCGGTCTTGCCCGCGGCAAGGCCGCTCGCCGCAAGCGGGTGGTGCGGCGCGGGGTGGTCGCGGCCGGAGTGTTGGCTTGCTGCCTGCTAATCGCGGCCGTTTGGCCGGTCTGGCCCATGCCCGGTACATCTACCGTCATGAGCAGCCAACCCGGGATTCCTGATTACGTCTTAAGCCAAATGACGACCCCGATGGAGCAAGCCGCGGACCAAGGACTATACCAGCCGATGAATAAGTCGGCGGAAACCGAGGGTTATAAGGTTACCGTGGACGGGGTGTTGGCGGACAACCAAACCATGATCTTATTTTATACGTTGGAAAATTTATCAGGTGCAGGCGAGTCCAAAGATATATATATCGATTTCCTTGATGCGAATGGGAATCTCCTGATGGCGCCCGATATTTGGAAGGTGAGTTCTTATTCCGTAAATAATACAGAACGTGTCAAACACGGCTATACTAGACTAACCTTTTCAGACGCTACACCTAGCCATATCATTTTCACGGCCGGTTCAAAGTTTATTCCTGCTGCTGAATCCAGCGTTAAAATTCCCATCGAGTTGGATACCAGCCGATACGCCGGTTTGGAGCGAACCGTTCCTGTGAATCAATCCGCGAAGATCGACGGACGGCATATTAACATCGGTGACGTGATCCTTCGGCCCTTAAGCACAACCATCCGGTTTGATCCAAAAGTTACCGTCAGCATTTATGAGGCAGTGAATATGCAAGCCAAGCTTTACTTGGGAGAAAAAAAGGAAAAGCAGTTCCGATATTACATCAAATCGAGAACCGCAATTTACAGTGGCGGTCAAAATGAAGCCGATGCTTTATTATCAGCCATCGTATTTGACAGTCTATATTACGAGGATTGGAACGAGGTCACTCTGCAAGTCGACGGATGGGGGATCTACAGCAAGACGACAAGAGATCTGAAACTGGTCATCGATACAGCTAAACAACAATTGCAGACGCCTGTACCTGCTGTTCAAAAAGTCGACATCGTGCCTGGGGAAAACTTTACAGAGGTGAACATCCAATTGGATAGAGGCTCCAAAGTAGTTATTCCTTTTGAAGCCCAAAATTACTTCACCGATGGCGAAGGGGCAAAGTATGGTTTCGATGGGGAAAACCCAATACACCACTACTTTGACGATCACACGGAAACAATCAGCTATCCCCTGGAACAGAAAAAGTACACCCAGCCGTTGACCTTCACCATAACAGAAACTTTGACAAGTGACTACCAGCCGCAGGAATTCAATATTAAATTAAAATAACTGCCAAAAAAAGCCGTCTCAAGACAGATTGTTATCAGACCTTGGGACGGCTTTTCCTTTATTCCACAGACACACTTCCACCCGTTATCCCCTCAGGGTCCGGCCCCTCCGGGCTTTTCCGCTCCAGCAGCCGCAGCGGGTTGCCGCCGGCAAAAGCGCCTGCGGGCACATCCTTATGTACCACCGACCCGGCGGCGACCACCGCGCCGTCCCCGATCGTCACACCCGGCAAAATCGTGCAATTGGCCCCGATCATCACTTCGTCGCCAATATGCACTTCACCCAGGCGATACTCTTTGATCAAGTACTCATGCGCCAGAATGGTCGTATTGTAGCCGATAACCGAATTCCGGCCGATCGTGATCAATTCCGGGAAAAACACGTCCACCATCACCATCAGGCCAAAAGCGGTGTGCTCTCCCACCTTCATGCCGAGAATGCGGCGATAAATTGCGTTTTTTAAAGATAGAACCGGACAATAACGCGAAAGTTGGATAAAAATAAAATTTCGCACGCCCTTCCACGGACTTACCGTCCGGTACAGTTGCCACAATGCGTTTGGTCCTTCAACCGGATAACGCTTCACCTTTCTCACGAGTTCACGGTCTCCCAACCTAACACCCCATACAAATCGGTCATGTCTTTCAGGATATAATCCGGCTCGTATTTTTGCAGCTCCTCCACGCCTTTAAGCGACCAAGCCACGCCTGCCGAAAGAACCCCGGCGGCATGCGCGCACTGCAGATCGGCTGCGCTGTCCCCGACCATTAATGTCCGCTCCGGCTTGGCCTTAAGCTTCTCCAGCGCCGTCAAAATCGGCTCGGGATGAGGTTTCGGATGCGCGACATCCTCCACCGTCACAATCGCTTTCATGTACTCAAGCAACCCGAACCGTTCCAAGGCGAGCATGGCCGTCTCCCTGATCTTCGTCGTCACCACGCCAAGCGTAATCCCCTGGTCATGGAGTTTACCAAGCACTTCCTTGACATACGGAAACTCACCAACCAATTCGTCGTGACGCTCCCGGTTGTATTTCCGGTAATCGGCGACCAGGTCCGCAACCTCTTCCCTGCCCGAGAAAACTTGCAGTTGATGCTCAAGCGTCATCCCCATGTACGGGATGATTTCCTCCCGCGTGTGCGGACGCAACTGATTTTTCTGAATGACATGCAGAAAAGTCGTAATGATCAATTCATTGGTATCGATAATCGTTCCATCGAGGTCAAATAACACCGTGTCAATCATGCAGCAGCTACTCCTTCTTCTCTTCTGGGCTGTCCGGCAAGTCCTCCGTTTTATCGGAAATAGACTCGGCTTGCTCCGGTTCGGCCGACTCCATCGCCGACAATTTTTCCGCCGCAGCCGCTTTGGTCGAAACAATCGGATCGCTGTAATGCGGCAAACCGCGCACGGTTCGGCGGCGGATAATCATAAATGCTACGGCGGCCACCACAATAAGCAGGGCAAGCAGCTGCGAAATTCTCACATTGCCGTAAGAAGGTGCAAGATATCCCTGTTCAAAGCCGAGCCAAGTCATCGGTGCCCACAGACCATTAACGAACGCAGCCAGCCAAGCCGCACCCTGAAACGCCAAGCTGTCCGTACGCAATGCTTCGATGAAGAAGCGGCCGATGGAATACCAGATGAAGTAAGAGGCAAACAGCTCCCCGGCCCGCAAAAATTTCTGTCTGCGCAAAATCAGCAGCAAAACGAGACCCGCCAAGTTCCACAACGATTCATATAAAAACGTGGGATGATGATAGGTCCCGGCCACATTCATCTGATTGACGATAAAAGACGGCAGGTGCAGATGGTCGCGCAAAAAGCTTTCCGTCGTCGGTCCGCCATAGGCTTCCTGGTTCACAAAGTTGCCCCAGCGTCCAATCATTTGTCCGATGATCAGGGAAGGCGCGCAAATGTCGGCAATCCGCCAAAAGTTGTACCCGCGGCGCCGCACGAAGATGACAGCGCAAATTATGGCGCCGATCAGCGCGCCGTAGATGGCGATGCCGCCATTCCAGATTTTAAAAATATCCCACAGGTTGTTTTTATAGTCTTCCCACATAAACGCGACAAAATAAATTCTCGCGCCGATAATGGCCGACGGTACGCCAAGGAGCAGCAAGTCCATAAAAAACTCCTGAGGAATGCCAAAGCGCTTCCCCTCGCGGATCGCCAGCAGAAGTCCGACCAAAGCGGCGCTCCCCAAAATCAGGCCATACCAATGCACATTCAAAGCACCGATAGAAAAAGCTATCGGGTCCAATAACAAGGTTCCCATTGTTCACGCTCCTAATCCAAATCGTCGATATCTTCGGCAATGGTCTCCGTAAGTTTCGTCGTAAATTGCAGCGCCGCATTATACCCCATCCGCTTGAGGCGGAAGTTCATTGCGGCAACCTCGAGGATTACGGCGAGGTTCCGTCCGGGCCGCACCGGAATCGTAGCCAGCGGCACATCGGTGTCGATGATGCGCGTCGTTTCCTCATCCAGTCCCAGCCGGTCATACTGCTTCTCCTGCTGCCAGGCCTCCAGCTTAACGACCAGCTGTATCCGTTTGTTGTTGCGGATCGCCCCGGCGCCAAACAACGTCATGACGTTGATGATCCCGACACCGCGGATTTCCAGCAGATGCCGGATCAGCTCAGGCGCCGAACCGTGCAGCTGGTTATCGGACGTTTGGCGGATTTCTACGGCATCGTCGGCAATCAGACGGTGGCCGCGCTTCACCAGCTCCAGTGCCGTTTCACTTTTCCCGATGCCGCTGCTGCCGGTAATGAGCATGCCGACCCCGTACACATCGACAAGCACCCCGTGAATCGTTGCCGTAGGCGCCAACTTCCGCTCCAGGAAGCTGGTAATCCGGCTTGACAGGATCGTTGTTGCCATGCTGCTGCGCAGCACGGGGATTTGCTTAATCGAGCTGATTTGAATAAGCTCCTCGGGCACTTCCCAGGAACGGGTGACGATGATGCAGGGCGTCTCGTCGCTGCTGCACAATCGTTCCATCCGTTCCTTTCGTTCGTTCGCCGGAAGCATTTCGAAGAAGGCTAATTCCGTCTTCCCCAAAATTTGCACCCGCTCCGGCGGATGATATTCAAAATAGCCGGCCATTTCCAAGCCTGGGCGGTACAGATCATCCACCGTAATCGCCCGTTTTAATCCCTGCTCTCCGGAAACGACCTCGAGCCCGAATTGGTTAACCAATTCCGACACCTTTACTTTTTTAACCATGTTGTTCTTCCTTTCCCCTGCACGCGGTCCAAACTATAAAGTCTGTCCTAGTCTTCAGTACCAATATCCAGTGTAAAACAACACAAATTCACCATAGGCTTAGATCTTCCAATGTATTCATCGTAATGGAAATTGCAGCGTAAATCAATCATCGCAGCAATATCCCATTTTCAGGTCATCATCATTCGTTCGCCGCACGCTATTTCCGCCGGCTTTCACAACGGCATTTTTCCGATAACAGCAAAAAACCGCCCCGAAGGACGGTTTCTTAGTTGTCTAACGAATTAGCCGAAAAATACGTTGCGTTCCGTTTCTTTGTCAAAGATATGAATTTTGTTCATATCGATGGCCAGTTTCACATTGTCGCCTTCACGCGTATTGGAGCGGCCGTCCACGCGGGCGATCAAAGTGTCGCTGCCTGCGCCGTTCAGGTACAATTGCATTTCGTGACCCAGGTTTTCCGTCAGGTATACATTTGCGGTGAAAGCCGTTTGCGGAGAAGCTTCCAGGAATACTGGCTCTTCATGAATATCTTCCGGACGGATCCCCATGATCACGTCTTTGCCGATATAACCTTTATCTTTCAGAATGGTGGCTTTGCCTTGAGGCACAACCACATCCAAATTAGTCGATCTGAAGCGAACAGCACCGGCTTCTTCCACCAAATTGCCGTTTACGAAGTTCATCGTAGGCGAACCGATAAATCCAGCCACGAAAATATTCCCTGGTTGGTTGTACAGTTCTTCCGGAGAAGCGGCTTGTTGGATGATACCGTCATGCATAACAACGATCCGGTCGCCCATCGTCATAGCTTCGATCTGGTCGTGTGTTACGTAGATGCAAGTCGTTTCCAGACGTTTAACAAGCTTCGTGATTTCGGCGCGCATTTGACCGCGCAGTTTAGCATCCAAGTTGGAAAGCGGTTCGTCCATCAGGAACACTTGAGGATCGCGGACGATAGCGCGGCCCAGGGCAACCCGTTGACGTTGACCACCGGACAGAGCCTTCGGTTTGCGGTCCAGCAAATGCTCGATATCGAGGATTTTTGCCGCTTCACGAACGCGACGGTCGATCTCGTCTTTCTTCACTTTACGCAATTTCAAACCAAACGCCATGTTTTGGTAAACGTTCATGTGCGGATACAAAGCGTAGGATTGGAATACCATCGCGATGTCGCGGTCTTTCGGAGCTACGTCGTTCACGACGCGGTCACCGATGTACAGTTTGCCGTCGGTAATTTCTTCAAGCCCGGCGATCATCCGAAGGGTCGTGGATTTACCGCAACCGGATGGTCCGACCAGCACGAGGAATTCTTTATCTTTAATGTCGAGGTTGATGTCTGCTACTGTTGCCTTATCGGCACCTGGATATTTCTTGAAAATGTGTTCTAAGCGTACGCCTGCCATAGAATTTTGCCTCCCGTTAAATGAATTTAGTATGATGCTAACAATTTCATGTAATCGGATACATTTTATATTTATATATTAATCGATAGGAGGCAGCCCATCCATCCACAAACTGCACAAAAAAACTACCGGGTTTTCGTCACTTTATACAATAAGAGCTCCAATTTCACTAAAACGGCGTCACGAAACGTCCGGACATCCAGTCCCGTTTCCTGTTTGAACTTATCGATCCGGTACAGCAGCGTATTCCGGTGAATATATAAACGCTTCGCGGTTTCGCTGACATTGCAGTCCAGATCAAAAAAAGTTTCCAGCGTCGTCAGTGTCTCCTCATCTTCAAACACTTTGGCGTGATCTCCGTTCCCTTCAATAAAATGCAGCCGCTCATCTTCCGGAATGCTGTACACCAGCTGCTCCAGCTTTAACTCCCACGGCAGGTGAATTTTATTCGTAACATTAAAAATGCGTCCCAGGGTCATGGTATGGCGCAGCGCCAATGCGGCCGAAGTCAGTTCCCTTTCTCCCACTAACGCGTTGCCTGCGGCGATATGAATACCGCCAACCCATTCATTCGTAATAAGTTCGTACAGTCCCTGACATAACGCTCCGAGCATATCCCTTTCCGTTTCGGCGCCCTCTTCGCTTTCTTCGCGCAGACTCGTCAAAAGTTCTTCCCCAAGCAGGATCAGCCATTCCTCTTTAAGCGGAACCAACACAATATCCCCGCCAAAATAACTGCGCAGCAGTTTATGCAGCTTGGCAAATGATACTGTCTGCCCCTGGCCTGCGTGGTCCCAACTTAACAGAAAGGGAAGCATGCATCCTTTTAACCGGGACTTGATCGGGAACGGGTCCGGAACAGAAAGGTTGATTTCATGACGGCTCATGCGTTCGAGCAACCATTCCCCAAACTGGATACTCCGGGATTCATCGTCCTGTTTTAAAGGGGCGGTTTGAGACCGCTGATCGCGCGCCGCAGATAACAACATTTGAATCAGCATCGCTTCCGCGTCCGTCACTTCTCCCGCATCCGCCTGCAACACCTGAACGGCGTCCGCCTTCGTGTTCCAATGCCAAACAACCCGGCCATCCTTGCGTACAGGCCCGCTTCCCACAGTGCCGCCGGCTTCCACTTCCACGGACTCGCGCCAAACTTGAACGTCCCAAGTCGACTCTGTAATTGAAGTGCCGATGATGCTCTCCACCTGCTGCTTTAGCTTTTTGATCTCCATGATTACGCCTTTCCCACTATCCATTTTAGCGTTTGCCATTTTATTTTATCATAACCGGGCTTTTAATTATAAATTTGCGCAGCGGCCCCGTGCAATAAATATCTATTTCGAAAATTTCACAATTGATTTGAAAATTCATTGGGGATACAGCAGCTTGATTGGATATTTCCAATAGATCAGGAGCGGAGAGCATTAAACGAGGCGATTTGAGTAGATTCTAATGGATATTTCCAATGAAGGTTCAAAATTACGTTCGATATCGGCCAATCTATTGGATTCATCCAATTGAAGGGGTTTGAAGCAACTTCTTATATAATAAGCGGTATCATGATCTGGAGTTGGCACTGGATCAAAGGAGAAAGCATTCCCGGATTTCGCGGCGACTTCGTGAATCATCTTCAGCAGCAGATATAGTAAAACGATCATCCCACTTAAACGTACCTGTTCCTACTCTAGCTTTCTTGAGGTCTATTGTTGAATGGAATAGCTGCAAAATACACCGTTACTTATCCGGAAATGCTGCACATCGCTCGATTAAGTGTAAAACCTGCAATTATTCCGCTATCTTTCGAAGAAGGGGCTAAAAAAAGAGGAAATACTTGTATGAAATGCAATTAAACAAATGATTAGGTAAATGGATAAAAAGTTAATTGTATGATTTACAATTAATAGTCAGAACCAAGACGACCAAACTCTATCAACTAAAAAGCCGCCAACCCAAAGGTCAACGACTTTTGATGAGCCATGAAGGACTCGAACCTTCGACACCCTGATTAAAAGTCAGGTGCTCTACCAACTGAGCTAATGGCTCATAAAAACTGGTGGAGGCTGATGGATTCGAACCACCGAACTCGTAAGAGAACAGATTTACAGTCTGCTGCGTTTGGCCGCTTCGCTAAGCCTCCATGTAATATATGCTGCCCATTTAGACCGGTAACGATCCAAAAGGGGGCATAAAAATGGCTCGGGACGGAATCGAACCGCCGACACGAGGATTTTCAGTCCTCTGCTCTACCGACTGAGCTACCGAGCCGTATGTAATTGGCCAAAAAAATAAAGCGGTTAAGTTGGTAACTTTCCCACTTCATTGTGGAAATATTCAATGATGTAATGGCGGAGCCGACGGGATTCGAACCCGCGGTCTCCTGCGTGACAGGCAGGCATGTTAGGCCTCTACACCACGGCTCCGCAATAAAAAGACTTCATGGTGCCGGCGAGAGGACTTGAACCCCCAACCTACTGATTACAAGTCAGTTGCTCTACCAATTGAGCTACACCGGCACAGTGCAAAAAAAATAATAGTTGATGGTGGAGGCTGAGGGGATCGAACCCCCGACCCTCTGCTTGTAAGGCAGATGCTCTCCCAGCTGAGCTAAGCCTCCAAATCAAAATTGTTGGTAGCGGCGGAGGGGATCGAACCCCCGACCTCACGGGTATGAACCGTACGCTCTAGCCAGCTGAGCTACGCCGCCATATAATAAACTTGTACAAATGGCGGAGAGAGAGGGATTCGAACCCTCGCACCGCTTACGCAGTCTAACCCCTTAGCAGAGGGTCCCCTTATAGCCACTTGGGTATCTCTCCAAGCCATAAATTCAAGGTGTTAATCCTTGAAAACTGGATACGAAACGAATTTGTGTTTTAGATATTCATTTGGATAAGCCCTCGACCGATTAGTACCTGTCAGCTCCATGCATTGCTGCACTTCCACCTCAGGCCTATCAACCTCGTCGTCTTCAAGGGGTCTTACTAATTGGGAAATCTCATCTTGAGGG
>NZ_JAMBOE010000031.1 GCF_023715465.1 Paenibacillus macerans | reverse complement strand
AGGTGAAGCACATCGAGTTGGGAGAAGTAAGGGTTATGGGGCTATGTATGATATCGGTGCTTAAAGACGGTCAGGAGTATGACGTGTACTTTGATGATCTGGAGGTATCCCATGACTAAACAGGTTAGAGACTGGGACGATCCATTTGCGACAGATGGTAGTCAGCCGGCGGAATTACCTCCCAAACCACAAAAACGGCATACATGGCAGTTACATCCTGATAAACACGCCGATTACCAAGCGTTAGAAGATGATTATGATTCATTTAATCTCATATGCGATCTGTACGACATGGGCGTAGACATAAAAATGATACGGAAAGCATTCAAGGAAATTGAAAAAGAACGGGCGAGAGACTACGCAGATGATGTAAGCGCGCTTGAATCTCATTTAAGGAGTGGAATATATGGAGGTTAGAGACTGGCAAAAGGATATGGAACTGATAGAACAGTATGAACACGCAAAAACGCTGGTTCACGGATGGATTCCGCAAGCACATGGTCAAGATGTTCCGAAGGAACCTGTAGAAGAGATATTGAAATACTGGCTCCAGCAATACGCAGCAGAGAAAGAACGTGCAGATAATCTCCAAGAAGATTTGACTGATCTTGAACACAGACATCTACATTTGGAAGAACATTCCCTTAAACAAAAGTTCAAACTTGAAGAAGAGAAACAACGTGCCGACATAGCCGAATTAGCTTACCGAGGGCTTGCAGATGACGGCGTAAGCCGTGGAGAGTATGAATCCTTATTAGATAAGCATTCATCCATGACAAAGGCGTACAGGGGCGCAGAAGCCCGGGAAAAGAAACTACGTGAAGTAATAGAGACGGCAATAGAGGATATCAACGATGAAGCTTTTAGAACGGCTTGTAATCGGTTGAGGGAAGCTTTGGCATCCCTGTATCCAGAGGAGGAAGAAGCAAAGTGAAATACAGAGTAATAAAAGACATACCAGAAGGTTGGGAAGGTACGGCAAAAGCGGGAGACATACTAACCTTGGGAAAGTGGCACGGTGACTTAACCCTTTTAAAGGATGGTAAGGCAATATGTGATGTGGATAGTCAATGTGCAAAGGAACATTGCGAACCTATTGAGGAGGCGGAAGCATGACACGGGAAGAGATACAAGACTTGAAAGGAAGAGCCTTAGACTTAGCCGTTCACACCGAAGTAATGGGGAACGATATGAAGGGCTATAGATGGCCTAAACATGGCCCGGGGCCAGCAATGGTCAAAGTTAGAGATGGTTTTGTGCGATGGATTGATATTCCATACTACTCCAAAGATATGAACGCAGCAATGGAAGCAGTAAATAAATTTGACCTTAACACCTTTAATCTTAACTGGTTAGACGCATCAAATTCGCATGGAGAGGGATGGCATTGTAAACTCGGCGAAGCGCACGCGGTTAGGTGTAAAACGGCACCAGAAGCCATTTGTAAAGCCGCTCTATTAGCCGTATTAGGGGAGGAAAAAGCATGATACCTTGGGTGAAATATGATCCAGAGAATCCGCCAGAATTAGGTAAAGAATACTTGCTGCTTGCTAATGGTTACGTTCGCTCTGGAAGTCTGTTAGCTCACGATGGAATCGAATGGTATTGCAGTGTAGTGGGCAATCGGATTCATAATGTAACCCACTACGCAGAAATAACCCTACCCGAAAGAGAGTTACCGCCTCACTTTAAGGACATGACTTGGTTTACACCCGAAAGCGAGGGAGAAAAATGAACGATAGAATCGCTGAATTGAAAAAGATGCACACATGGTCAAAGCCTGAATTGGCACTAGCGATTAAAAACACGGAACGACATGTGAAAACGACTAATTTGCAGCCAAAAACGAAACATACAATCCAAGCACTAGTTATGGCGTGCCAATCATATGACGAAGTAATTGACGAACTGTTTGCGGAAATTGAACGTTTGGAAGCAATGAAGTAAAGGTATTTAAACCAAAAGGAGAGGATAACAATGGCAAAGTTCAGATTTACGGTTAACATCGGATTTGTTGGTGCAAGACGCGAAGAGATTATTGAAATACCCGACGAAGACCTTGAGGGGGCGACCGAAGAAGAAAGGGACCAACTGTTAGACGAAGCGTGGCGAGAGTGGCTATGGGGCAAAAACATTGATGGTGGATGGGAAGAAATGGAAGAATAGGCCGAACGGCCTCCGACAACGATCGAATACACTTAGGCGCAGCCGGGGGCCGCATAAATCTATTTTAGGAGGTATACCATGACCCATGAACAAGCGTTATGGGAAGGTGAGCTCGAAAGAGCAATTAGTGATTTAGAGACGGCGAAAAAATATGATGATTTTGGTTCAATTGTTTGGAATGAAGAACGGATAAGATACAGCAAAATGAAGATTCGGGAATATGAGGAATACGAGAAGCATAAGAGAGGGGCGTGAATCCCCGTGGCTGAAAAGCGAATGATTTCAAAGGTAATATCGATTTCGGAAAAGGTAAATAACTTGTCGGATTTTGATGCACTTTTATACACATGGATGATACCTCATACTGATGATTTTGGAAGGTTAGAAGGGTCTCCGGGAACTGTTCGCGCTTTAGTAATACCGCGACGAAATAATACTGATGAAGACGTTAGAGCAGCGTTGCAGAGCATGGCAGAGGCCGAACTAATACTTTGGTACAAAGTAAATAATAAACTAGTAATTCAAATTGCAAATTTTGAAGATCATCAGCAGGGTTTGCACAAAAGAACACGTTCAAAGCTTCCAGAACCTCCGGGAGATTCCGAAAGTTACCTGCATTTTCCCGGAATTTCCGGGAACTTCCCGAATTTTCCCTCTGAAGGGAAGGGAATAGAAGGGAATAGAACTGAAGAGAAGGGAACTGAAGAGGAAGGGAAGGGAACTGAATCCGCCCCCGCTTCGCTCGATTCAATTCGGAATGAAATTTTAAAACTCTGTAATGAATGTAACCTTCAAAAAATATCTATTATCGGGATTGAAGAAATATGTTCGTTTATCAAAGTAGTTGAACAGCCTGTTATTGAACGAGCAATTAAAAAGGCACAAGACAAGCACATCAATTACGCCATTAACACTTTGCAAGGTTGGGTATCAGAAGGTAAAACCACTTTGTCCCAAGTTCAGCCGGCGTCCACCGTTGGGACATACAAAGGTGGGCGCAACCAGAAGCCTGATATTCAGATCGTACAAAACACCCCTAATGAGCCCGGGGTATCTGACGAAGAAATGGCTAAACTCATTGAAATGGCTAAAGAGATGGAAGCCAAGAAGAAAAATGGAGGTGATGCGGCTTGATTGAATTCACCGTAAACATCAAACCTATGGGCGCTGTACGTATGACGCAACGGAGCAAATGGGAGGATAACAGGGCAAAGAAGTACTTAGCTTACAAGGGCGTTGTTGGGTTGGAAGCGCGTAAGCATATCAAGGCCCCATTCACTGGACCGGTTCAAGCAATCATTACATTCTTCTACCCGATTCCAAAAGGATGGAGCAAGAAAGATAAAGAGCAAGCGCGGAATGGTAAGTTAACACCGATCGTCAAACCGGATTTGGATAATTGCGTGAAAGGGATCTATGACTCTCTGAATAAGATAGCCTGGAAAGATGACAACCTTGTCGTTTCGACACTGGCCCGGAAGTTATATTCCGACGATCCAAGGATAGAAATCAAAATTTGGGAGGTGGAAGCGGCATGATGTATTGTTACGTAGTGAACGACAACGGATATACGCTTATAAACGAGCAGGGGCATCCTGTGGGCATAGTTATAGATTTGGACAAGCAAATACTAGGGTTGAATAACAAGCGCATCAAAACTCCGTCTAAGTGGTTTAGCGGACTTGTGTACAAAAAACTTAATAGAAGGGAGAGTGCTTAATGATTCTATCGATGAAAAAACTATCAGATTGGGTATTAGAACAAGCGAAAGAAGGAGAAGACCACCCGGAAGTAATCAGATTTGCAAAGGAACTTTTAATTCAGGCGGAATTCGGGGCGTTCGAGCCTGATGAAGAAGATATTAACGGAGTTGAAGAAGAATTTTAAAAGTCAAATCCTAAATTAAGCTAAATAATCGCAAAATATAGTATTTTCACTATAAAATAAGTGCTTTACTACACAAAATATAGTATAATGAGGATATAAGACTAAATTTCGGGAGAGGTGCAAAAATGAGTAACTTAATTCAAGAATTGGAACAGGCGAAATACGAACTGAACACGGAGAATCAGCGCGGAAGTTTGGCGGATGCTGGTAAAATTGCAGCATTGAAAGCGAAAATTGAAGGGTTAGCGAAACTAATCGAGGAAAAAGAACAAACGGCAGCGCATGAGGCTATAGTCAGCGCGGTAGACGACATGGTTATCAACGGCACACCTTTAAGGGAACTGTTTGAAATCAGCAACCCGGAAATGGAAGAAATGGCTTATCGTATCGTGAGCACGGCATGGAAGCAAAGTTTGCTAGAAGCAGCAGAAAAGGCCAAGCAAGATATTGCTGCTGAAAGAGCGGAAAAAGAATCTATTTTGGCACAATTGGAAGCTGAAAGCGAAGAGAGAGAAATCTTACAGGCAGAAAACAAAACACTGAGCAGTGAAAATTCCTCGTTTCTTCTAGCTATTGCTGATGCCGAATCCAAGCGTGACGCCGCAGCTGCCGAACTGGAAGAAGCGCAAAAAGAAATCAAACGCCTTAACACTCAAGTGGATGATCTCCGCAAGGAAATTGCTGTGGGTGCCGCAAACGCTCCGAAAGTCATTGACATTGGCGAATCCCTGGATGCTTGGAAAGCGGCAAAAGCGGCAGAGGAAGCTTCAAAAGTGGCTATTTATGACGTTGAGCCGGTAGACTTTAAACAATCTAAATTTGTCGCAAAGTTGGCTGAAACTGGTGAGGAAATTGAGTTCGGGTATCTTGAAAAAAATAAGTACCGTGAGGTGACCGCCGAAGAGGCGGAGGTGTTTCGCACCGAGTATGCGGCCAAACGTGCTCAAGAGAGTGCTCAGGTGGACACTGGGGAAGGGGTGGAGCTAACACCTCCGCCGATGCAATTTCAGGACGACGAAGACACCTCAACCGACAGAATGGATCAAGACAACACTAGTCTGGAAGTGGCAGGAAAAACAATTGAGGAAAAAGTAGAATTTCTTGAAATTGGTTATGCGACAACAAATGACATTTTGGCCGTCTTGATA
Source organism: Paenibacillus macerans (assembly GCF_023715465.1). GTDB lineage: Bacteria > Bacillota > Bacilli > Paenibacillales > Paenibacillaceae > Fontibacillus > Fontibacillus macerans_A. The sequence continues at coordinate 34,817 of NZ_JAMBOE010000031.1, read as the reverse complement.
AACAGAACGGGCGGAGTGATTACAGAAGAAGAATTGAACGGGGTAAAAGGGGCAGCTTAACCGCTGCCTTTTCTCCAAAAGGAGGGCAAAAATTGAATATTATACAGGTTGATCTTGAATATCCGAAACTTGAAGGAAAGCCGGACACAATCGAAATTAATCTAACTGATGTACGGTCCGCTGATGGAATTAGAGTGCAATATGATTTTGAGCGAGATGGATGGGTTATTTTTCAATGCAAAACGACTCATCCTTGGCAGGAAACTAATAAATATGGATGTAGTACGTATGGATATGAGGAAGAGTGGATTGAAAAAGCGTTTTTGCCAGCATGGCCGTTTGGGAGTGGAAGATATTTCATCGAAAAAGATGGTACTGAGAGGTACGAAGAAGATTAAGGAGGGGTGACAGATGGACAATAACACAGTGACGAAATTGTTAAAAAGATATCGTTCTTACAAATTTGCCGTAATGAATCTTGGTCTAGAGATAGATGACCTCATTAACAAGAATATGATGCGGCCGATATATGCCGAACGCGTTCCATTGTTTATCAGTCGGTACGATAAAACTTTTGACAGGGAAAGATACAGTCGAATTGTGACAATGATCGAATCGGCGGTGGATTTCGTTTTAGATGATGATCAGAGGACTATTATTATGCGGAAGTACATGGACAGAAACACTTCGACTTTGAGTGAGATTGCAACATTATTACACAAAGATCGCACAACTGTAGGCAGATGGCATAAAGAGGCGATCAATGAATTGGCTATAGCATTGTTGCCTATTAGCGAAGAGTATGCGGAAATAACTACCTTCGATCATATGTTTGATCCTGATTGGACATTTAAAGAGCCGGCGTAAATTTAAAGACCACAAGAGATTAACTCTCTGTGGTCTTTTTCTTTGCCTCCAAACCCGCTCTAACCAAATCCCAAAGAGCGGCATTCCATGTTTTTATCCCCGTTTGCTCCATATGCTTTTGTATCTCATTGTCCAGTACGGCAGGCACGGTTATGCTTGTGCGTCTATCCTTCATGTTCATTCCTCCTGATACTTTGGTGTAATAAATATATCATATTTATGTTTATTTTGCACCAAAAATAAAATAACACTTTACAATGGTGTATTTATGGTGTAATATTGGTATCAATAAGAGCAAACGAGTTAAACAATCACATACAATCTGGCGGCGGCCTTACGCGGGAGGGATGAAGATGAAAAAAGTATCGGTATTTATGGAATATGGCATGGAGACTATGCCGCTTGTAACGTTGAACGAATTGCCAGGAGACGCCGTATATGATGGCACGTATGGCGAGTACAGCGTGTATACAGTGCATAACGAGGGTGGGATAGAGGATTACGCCGTTAAGGCATGCTAGGGGCTTTCAGCCCACCAACTTGCCGACGGGCTTACGTGGGAGGGATACGGGATGAAAAAACGATATATGATCGTGAAAGCACAATATGAAGCGGCGTTAAATCTATGTGACTGGGAATGGGCCGACAGACTCGCCGGAGAATTAAAACAAGCTAAGGAAGACTATGAGCAATGGTTGTTAGCGTCGAAATAACACAGGGGGCTTCGGCCCCTCTAAGGAGGATAAACGATGAAAACGAAAAAGAAATATGTAGCAAGCCCGTACACTTACGGACCATTCAACAATCCAACGAGCTGGGGGATTTGGAACACCGAAACAGAATCCTGGATGCCGGACCGGCCAACGCCACGCAAACGCGATGCCGAAGCGGACGCGAAGTGGATGAATAAGCTAGAGGAGGAATAACGCATGGAAACAGTAACGCTGATTGTTTCGGTGGCGGCGCTGATCCTTTCGGTTGTGGCGCTGGTTTGGACAATCAAGAAGGATTAAACGGGAATTTGGAGAAATAAGTAAATAACGAAATTTGAGTGAAAGGATGATTAACCATGAAGGTATGGACTGTTAAATTTAATTCTTATAACCGCGAAGATTATTATGAGACGGTATCTGGAAAAGATGAGAAAGAAGCGTTTAAAAATGCTCAAAGGCTAACGGTAAAACGCGATGACCGGGATAAAGTTGAATGGATCAAAGAAGATCCCACCAAAGGTTTGGGTGGATATCCTTGGTGAAACTAATTCCGCCCCTTGTAGGCGTATTAAGATAATACCAAATATTAGAACGAAAGGACGAATAAATATGGATAAATACTACGCAATCATCAACAATACCACGGCCGCACCGGCGCAAAAAATCGAGGAGGACAACGAACTGCGTTTCGAGCTTATCGAAGGAACGGAAGCAGAAATTCACGAACAAGCAGCGGAAAAGGGCGCAACTCGCGCACACCTATACGAACACACCCTGGATGATTACGATAACAACGTTTATACGTATGTAACTACTCAAGCCATAAAGTAACATATAAAAGCCCACCGACCATATAGGTTAGTGGGCATCTCTGTGCATCATTTTTGCACACAAATACATCACGGGAAATAGTAAAATAATAGCATAGGGAACAGTGAATTGAGCGAGGCACGAACGCGCGAGGCACGTTCACGCTGTTTTCTAATCATGCAATGCTATGCCCTCTCAGTTGACAGGCTTTCCGGTTATGCCGTGTAAACACAAAAACCGGATTATATATTTAACCAAGGAGTAACGGATAACCGTTGCTCTTTTTATTTATATAAGGAGTTGTAACCATTGACGCATGATGAAAAGATGCTGATGAAAGCCAAGGAAAAATTAGAGCGCATCCGGCGAGAGTATAGCGGAGATACGCGAAAGCATCTTGAATCGGCAGCATCGAGAATAGTGACAGTGTATGAAAAGCGTGTGCAAGAAGGCCGGAGGCCATCGATTGCGACCGAATAATCCCAGCGAAGCGGGGGCCGGATAATGTTTTTTTCAAAGGAGGTGGATTAGATGAAACGAAGAGTAATTAAAAAGTGGGTAAACCGATACATCAATCCATTGATCAAGGATCTACCGCGAGCAGATTGCAGTGTGATTGAATTAGTGAACGAGAAAGATTCGCAGTTAGTACACATCTCAAAAGCAGACAATTACATATTTGTAAACGGAGTTGGTAAACGCGAAGGAGAAATAGGTGCTCGGAGCAGAGGATTACTAAATGATATTAGATTAACATCTGAATCAGTGAAAAACATTATAGGAACTTTGAAAAATCCTCACTTTAGAACATTTGAAGTAAATAGAAGATGTGGAGTTTATATTAGATTAGTGGATTTTTCAGATTGGCCAGAAGGTTATTTTTATAAATCCATTGACGACGAGAAATGGTGAAGGAGATTGATTATGAAACTCCATAAAGACGGAACCATAGAAGGTACTCCACAAGAAATAGCATTATACAACAAACTCACTGAGGTTAAGAAGGAACCGTTTAAGGTGATACCGCCGACAACGTTATACGTCAGTGACTTTCATACGCCGGCTGGTTATGTGCGTGGATTGTTTGCTGCGATCGGGAGTAAGGATAATTTGCACTGATTTACATGGTGCTCAGATATAATAGTCGGTATTTTGGTAATTTACTTGTACTTTATTACATTTGAGAGGATGTGATCACTATGGCATTGACGGCCAAGCAAGAGCGTTTCGTCCAAGAATATTTAAAAGACCTCAATGCCACACAAGCGGCTATTAGAGCGGGGTACAGTGAGAATACGGCGGCTGAAACTGGTTATGAAAACCTCAGAAAACCTCAGATTGCTGCTGAGATCGAAAAACGGCAAGAGAAAATAGGTGAACAGAACGAAATTACGGTGGAATGGCTGCTCGCAGAGATGAAGGACACATATATTAAGGCCAAAGAGGTCGGAGAACTCAGTGCGGCAAATAAAACGCTTGAAATGCTTGGAAGATACAAAGGAATATTCAACGATAAGTTAAAAGTTGATGCTGTTGTAACTAAGAAACTAGAGGACTTTTTCGCATGAGAACATGTATAGATATCATACACCGGCGTAAAGAGTTGTGGGTACAACATCATGATATTGAGAGAGATAACCAATTTGTACAAGCCGCAGTTGAATACATTGTTGATCCTGTAAATACTGCGGTGAGAGAGGAAATCAAGCGATACCCTGAATATTTGATCGAGATTTCCTTTGTCATCGTAGATAAGGACAAACGAACCGTTCCATTCTTTCTCAATGAGGTGCAGCAAAGTTTTTTGAACGACATTAACAAGGCAAAAGAAGAATATGCCGCTGGTAAGCGATCCACAATGAAGTTCCTGGTACTGAAAGGACGGCAGCAGGGCTTTACATCGTTTATAACCGGATATCAGCTAGCGAATGCGATCATTGGAAAGAACTTTTCCGGCTTTACGTTGGCAGATAGCGCAGATAACACCAGCACAATCTTTGAGGATAAGGCACGCTATGTGTACAATCAGTTACCGGAACTGCTTAAACCCAAGGAAAAGTACAACAACCGGCGCGAGTTCCACTTTGAAAATCTGAATAGCCGCTGGCGTGTAAACACAGCCGGGAATAAAGAGGTTGGTCGTTCTAAAACGATCAACTTTTTTCATGGTTCAGAGGCTGCGTTTTGGGACTCAATTGACTCGATTATGACTGGTTTGGGTGAAGCGTTGACGAAAGACAGCATCCAGATCCTTGAGACCACCGCAAACGGGCTGAACGAGTTTAAGGACCTATGGGACGATGCTGAAAAGGGCATGAACAACTGGGATCCAAAGTTCTATCAATGGTGGTTGACTCCTGAATACGTGCTTCGATTTGAGGATAAAGAGCGCGAAGAGCAATTTAAGCAGGATGTAATCAGGGGGGAGACGGAGTTCTTCCAGAAGTTGAAGTACCTCTTGGACTTTGAGGGTCTGAGCTGGGAACAACTTTACTGGTATTACGGTAAATACAAGGACTTGAAGGAAAAACTGGACCAAGAGTATCCATGTACCGCAGAGGAAGCGTTCCTTGCATCTGGTAGACCGCGATTCGATATCCCAACCCTCATGGAATACCTGAAACATTGTGTGCCTGGTGAAGTCGGGAGGCTGGAACGTCACGGCAGTAAAGTGGTGTTCGTGAAGGACGACAGCGGGAACCTTGAGGTGTGGAAAAAACCTCGGCCCGGAAAGCAGTATTTCATAGGCGTTGACGTGGCTAAGGGTAAGGCTGACGGAGACTATTCATGTGCTCCGGTATTCGATGCGGATAAGAACCTTGTCGCTATGTGGCACGGGCATATTGATCCTGATGCTTTAGGTAATCCAGTGTTGATCAATCTAGGGGAATGGTACAACGAGGCTCTGATTGCGGTCGAGGAAAACAACCACGGCCTGACTACAATCAATGCGATTAAGTTGAGTTATTCTAACCTGTACAAACGGACGACACATGACAAGATCACAGACCAGGAAAAGCAGGAAATCGGCTGGTTTACATCTACCCGCACTAAACCTTTAATGATCGACAACCTAGCAAAGCTCATTCGTGAACGTCAACTTGGTTGTAAATCCGAACGCATGATAAAAGAATGTATCAAGTACGTAGTTGGTGAGGACGGAGACACGAATGCCGCGAGTGGTAACGATGATACCGTCACAGCATCGGCAATTATTTTGCTTGTTATGGACCCGTACATTACGGAAATGCCGGAAATCGCAGGGCAAAGTAAACAGACGGTACAGGATGGGCAATCATTTGTGTACAAGTCAGACGGTACAGTGAAACACGTAAGCGAAATCGAAGACGAAGCCAAGCGCCCAAACAATGAGGATAGCGACGAGGCGAGTTGGTTTAGAAAGATGGGATGGTGATGAAATGACAGTACTCATAGCTTTTATATGCATTACTTTGGCTGCTGCCGTAGGAACTACAACATTTATATTTGGCCGACAAATAGGCTACGTACAGCGTGATAACGAAGCCAAGGAGCAAGCCATCAAAGAGATGCAACAGCAAATGGAAGTCATGACGCTTGAGTATAAACAACTTGAGGTGCAATATCAGCAGGAGCAACGAGATAACAAACGCCGAAATATAACTGCTGGCGGTTGGGATCCGGGACAGTTGAGTAATAGAGAATACGTATAGGCGCGCTAATCTAGCGGCCTTTTTTATTTGCTCGAAAGGGGTGACATCATGGCGAAGAAAAACGAATCCGACATCGTAGATGATATGGACCAGCGATTACAGGAGAATCCAAGCGGTGTGTTTCAAACTGAGGAAGAAGAGAAAGAGGCGCAGAGCGTTCAACAACTCTTTGAGGGTGCTTGGCTGGCGAAACAGAACATGCAGTTACATTCCAAGTGGCGCACCTTTGATGATTATTACCACAGTCGCCAACGTGTGCAGGAATCACCAGACGATCCGGCGAGTAATACGAACATCATCAAGCCAATTATTGATAGCCAGATCGCTGATTTGGTGGATTCACCGCAAGCGGTACAGGCGCGGGGCATTGAATTGAGTGATGAACTTTACTCCACACAAGTACAACACATGCTGGAATATGTTCTCGATCACAACAAGTTTAAGCAGAAACTAGAATTGGCTGAACATGATCGGTTAGAGCTTGGGACGAGCGTGTACAAGGTTTATTTTGACGACGATGCTTTAGGAGGGCGCGGCCTTCCGACATATGAGATCATCAATCCTGCGAACTTCTTCCCTGATCCAAAAGTCACATCGTACCATCTGATGCAGGAAGCGGAGTTTATAATTCATGCAACTTGGAAGCCGTTAAGCTGGTTCCGTCGTAAGTTTCCCGAGCGTGGAAAGTACATCATTCGGCAACTTAACGTACTATACGACCCGAAAATTTACGATAGTGACAACTCCGACGAATCGGAATACACCACGTCACAAAGGGCGCTTTTGCTTGAATGCTACATGAAAGATGACGAAGGAAAATTGTACTGTTTGACTGTTTCGCAGCACATCGTTTTACAGGACACACGCGAAGAGAAAGGTGAGCTACAGCGCCGCAATATGTACCCATTCGTGGTGATTCCTTGCTATCCACAGCGCGGGATTTTGTGGGGACAAGGTGACGTTGAACTCCTAATACCTACGCAAGATGTGGTTGATGATCTGGATGATCAGATACGTATTAACGCGCGACTGATGGGTAACCCGCAGATTGCATTTGGAATAAATGCAGGACGTGGATTTGATCCACGTAAATGGACGGCTGAATCAGGACTGAGAGTGCCCATGAGAGACGTTAACGCATTCCGGGTCATTGAAGCTAGACCTGTATCGCCTGACGTTATAAATCGGCGCGAAAAAGCATTCCAAGAGGCCGACATCATAAGTGGACGACCTGACGTAACTAGAGGCCAGCAACCTTCTGGTGTGACAGCGTTTAGGGCTATTGCAGCGTTGCAGCAAGCCGGTCAGAAAGGGACCATCCACAAAAAAGAAATGCTACAGGCTGGATTCCAGCAGGTATTGCAACTTCTTTATGATGAGATGATCGAGAACTGGGATGAAGAAATGTGGGTACGTATCGAGGGAAGGTTACCGGATTATAAATTCTATGATCCAAGGATATTGAAAAAAGTTCCGGTGATGATTCCGAATGAAGCATTTAATCCCGAAATTCCTGGAGATGCGGAGCACGTTCCACTTACAGATAATGATGGTAAGGAGATGAAGCGAGAAGCTGAATTCGACCTACAACTTACGATCGGTGACGGACTGCCAAGCAATAAAGCCTTTATTTTTGATATGATCGTAGACCTAAGTAAGCTTGTTATTGAAGGTAAGCCGCTTATTTTCTGGAATGAGTTGCGTGAATACCTCAAGGAAGAAGTAGGCTTACCACTCAAAGATGAAGAGGATCTCATTCAGGAACAACAAACCCAATTACCACCTGAGGGAATGCCGATGCCTGGACAAATGCCGGAACCAATGGCGCCGCAACCTCCAGCAATGCCGCAAATACCTCCAGCGTTGTTGCAGGCGGTTTTACAGGCGAGTCAGTCCCAGCCCACTCCCGCACCACTTCCGCCTAACGTAGTTCCAATGCAAGGAGGTGTAATGGGTGGCTAGAGGGTTTACACCAACAGAGCAAAAGGCGTGGCAACATTTTATGCATAAAAACGAGATGATGAAGAACTTTGTTGCCCGTCAAGCAGCATTTGAAAATCCTTACCGCAGGATCACCAGCCAACCGATTTGTCCGCATTGTGAAAAACCCGGGTTCCATCATGAGGGCGGCATGGTGTGTGTGAGTTGCGGTTACAAAGGTCCTGTCGTCATGAAGACGAGGCAATATCTCAAAGAAGGATGGTGGAAATAATGAACGGTGATATGAACATCAATCAAAAGAAACCGTATGTATGTGGTCCTGGTAGTGTGAAATCAGGCGGTAAGACATACGACACGTCAGCCGGTGCAAAGGGAATGCGACAGACGTATAAGGAAACAGGCAAGCCGGGAAAGGGTAGCAAATGAATACGCCAACCTTAACTAAACAATTTATTATCGAAATCGATATGATTAATGGAGCAATCGACTACAAAAACCCTGATGAATTAACTTACTTTCAAGTTGTTGGAATGATAGAGTATGCCAAAATGATGATTACACGCGAATTTTTGGAAGATTCAAACGAATAAACGGGCGTTAGGTGAGAATCCTAGCGCCTTTTCTATGCCCATTTGTGGGTGACCTACCGGGAACAGTCCGGGATCGGGCGATAGCTGGTTGATGCCGTCCAGCAAAAAGGAGGAAAAATCATGGCTACACTTGAGGATTACAGAAACAACACGGGCGTATTTGCGGAAGAATCCGCAGACGTACAGGATGCCGCTGTACAAGAGGAACAAATCGGCGAACCGGAAACGGAAGAGGTCGGGGGAACCGAAGATTTTGAGGAATCACCGGAAGATATTCAAGACACCTTTACAGACGATGAACAAGAAGAGGAGCAGGAACTATCTCCCAAGGAGAAAACAGCCTTTGAGAAGCGTCTGGAACGCGAGAAACGCAAGATGGAGGAAGAACTGTCCAAACAAATCGAGGCAAAGTATTCCAAGCATCAGAAGGTAATTGAAAAACTAGGTGGCGATCCTGACAAAATCGAACAAATGCTAGCGGAACGACAGATACAAAGCGAGATTCAAGCGCAAGCTCAACAACTGGCAGAGTACAACGGTTGGGATGATAGCCAAACCCAGTGGTATGTCCAACAGCAAACACAGGTTAAGCAGCAAGAGTTACAGCAGCTACAGTTACAAAAAGAGTTGCAAGAATTGCGTATTGCTAATCAGATAAATGATTTGCGTGATAACCCGGACTTTCCTGGCATCATTGGTCTAAAAAAAGACATTGCTGACCTTGTATCCAAATCCAATGGAACTCTTGATGTAACGCAAGCTTATTGGGCGCTAGGCGGTCAGGCCCGTGCACAGCAAATGAAGCGTGAGGCCGAACAACGTGCAGCGGTCCAACGCCGTACGCGTGTAGTTGCAAAGGATACGCCTTCCGCAGCGAGCACGGAGAAAGTAATTCCCGGTAATATCCTTGCTCAAGCCAAACAAATGGGCATCAGCGAAAAGGAATTACGGGAGCTTGCGGATTTTGATGCTAAGAACATCAATGAATATCGAGCCAAAAAGAAAAAATAGGAGGTTTTAACAAATGGCAATTACCCCTTTTGTAGTACGCCGTATCGGTGCCGGTAATAACAATCCAGATATTGAAAACTTTGACGTTGACGCTTCCCAAACGATTACAGCAGGTAACTTTGTAGTTGTCGCTTCGGGGCTTCTGCAAAACGCAGCAGCGGCAACTACTGGAGAAATCGTTGGGCTGGCAAACTTCACGCTGGCTAATGGTGCATCGGCAACAACCACGAAAGATTATCCGGTAGTACTGGCTAAAAACTCCGTCATTCGGATGAACTTTACAAATGCAGGTACAAAGAAAACATTCACAACTGCCGACCTGTACGGATCGTCTTACGGCTTAAGCAACGCAACTACGCTTAACCCAGACGATACAACAGGTGGGTTCCTGCAAGTCGTAGGGTTTGACAATGAAAAACTGACGGTTGATGTAGTAGTAACTGCTGCTGCTCAATATCTCGTATAAGGAGAGTGACATAAATGGGAACACCAATGCAAACTAACCAATTCCAGGACGTATTTCTTAAGAAAATTGACCGTGTATTCTTTGAGGCATACGACGAAGAACCAGAACAATGGTCCCAATATCTGAATGACAAAACATCTAACCAATATGCTGAGGTTGTTCAGCGGTATGCCGGCACTGGGAAGTGGGCAAAGAAAGGAGAACTGCAAAATCCTGAACAACGGTCTTTCAAACCTGCTGATTTGATTATCACAGAACATGAACCATGGTCAATCGTAGTTGAAATGTCTCGCGAATTGTATGATGATTTTAAATTCAATGAAGTTGAGAATATGACGCGTGATGCCGGTCATGGTGCTCGTGATACTGTAGAAGGAGAGTCGGCAAAGGTGCTTGACGATGCATTCACAGCACCTGTATATGACGGACAACCTTTGATCTCTAATGCTCATCCTTACAGGGGGGCGCAAGGCGGAACATGGTCAAATCTTATGACTGGTGCGTTGACTGATACGAATTTGAAGGATGGAATTATTTTGTTCCGTGAGCAAAAGAATGAATCAGGCTTGCAAATTAATCAGCGCCCCAAAAAGCTGATCGTCAATCAAGCCCTACAGTTCAAAGCAGCGGAAATTGTCGACTCTGTTTTGAAATCTGGTACAGCAAACAATGACAAGAACACCATTCCTGACCTGCAAATTGTTGATTTGTTATATACTGAGAGCAAAACATCGTGGTTCCTTCAAGCTGCCCGACATCAAATGCAGCACTACTGGAGAGTGCCAGTTGAATTCCTTCGGCGTCCATATAAAACTGACAATGGCGCGTATGTATGGGATGGTTATTTCCGTCACAGTACAGCAATTGAGGATGTTCGTGGAATCGTTGGCTCTACCGGTCTATAAGGAGGGGTAATAATGGCAAGTGCAGGAACGACCAATTACACGGGCTTGGCGATAAACGACAAGGACCTGTTTACCAACGTCATCAATGCCACAACAACGTTTGATCCGGCATCCTTAGCAACATATACAGGTACAGCATCATCGGCAATAACGGTAGCAGGGGCTGCGCTTGGTGACTACGTCATTGTATCGGCTCCATACGACATTACCGGGATCATTGCCAGTGGATGCGTATCGGCAGCCAACACGGTTAAAATCACGGTGTTTAATGCTTCTGCTGGCACCATTGATCTTGCATCAGGCACCTGGAAAATCAAGGTGTTGAAAGGATAGGTGCCGTATGGAACAACGTAGCACATGGGGAAATTCCCCTGCTGTAAACCGTCAGAAAATCGAATACGTTCCAACAATGCGTAATAGTCCTAAAAGTACTGATGCCGAGAAAGAAAGCGTCAGACTGTGGAACCTTATGGTCAATACTTTGAAGGAAAACGGACTTATGAAAGAAAAAGGAGAATGAGGGGGCAGAAGCTCCCTCTTTTTCTTTAGGAGGGATCACATGAACTATTTTGAAGATATTACCCCGGATAATCGTTGGAAAAACGAAATGCTTAACGAACAGCGAGAAACCAATAGTTTACTGAGACAACTACTTGAGAGTGCACCTAAACAAGAAAAGGTAACTGAACTATCTGAAATCAAGCCAAAGCGTCAATATAACCGACGTGAAAAAGGGGTTGTAAATCAATGAGCACAAGAGTGGATGAAAGCTATCAAGGCGGCGTTGTGGTAACGCCTAGTGATACAGTAAATATAACGTTTCCGATAGGTACACCATACGGTAGATCGGTGTACGTTGATGTTGCTGGGGACGTAAGCGCTGTTCTGGCAGACGGGAGCGGAATGATATTTACAAATCTTGCGGCCGGCGTATTCCATAAAATCGGAGTAATCCGCATCAACAGCACCGGAACAACAGCAACCGGTATTAAAGTAATGTACTGAGGCGGTGAGGATATGGCAAGCCCAATGCAAAAGGTAAGTTCTCTCGTAAGCGCTAATTTAGGCGATACATTAAGCAATATTAAAAACTGGGGCGGCTTGTTTTATAATGCTGCGGACTATGGAATAGTACCTGGGATTGATGTAACCGAGAAGCTTCAAGAGCTTGTAAATTTGGCGAATTCAGAAGGTAGAACTACAATTGTATTTCTCCCAGGTGATTATTATGTCACATCTATCATCAATGACGAGAAAATCGTTTATTTTGGTGACGGCGCTAAATTTATTGGTGGTTATGGTAGAACAATAAACTCATTCATAGATTATCTAAGCATTGAATCGTTAATTAAGGACTTGTTTGTAGCTAGTTGGCACGGTGTAAATTCATCGATCGGTACTGCCGACGCTACAAATGCGTTGAATAGTCTGTTTACTGCCGCAAAAGCAAATGGTAAACGATATGTATATTTCGATCAACCTCACACTTACAACGTAAGCGGCGACCTCACAGGGGCGCGTGATTTGATATTACTAGGATGCGGAGCGCGGATCAAAAGCTATAATCTAAAAAATTATTTTATCCAGATAGGCGATAATCTTTCAAGTTTTAACGGGAAATATAATCTGTACCCTGAAACTGATTTGCTTTTCAAAACAGTTGCACTCGCTCTGCAAAACAAAACTATTAATGTCACAGTTTGGGGAGACAGCCTTTTGACTGGCGGTTCCGACATCATTGGTATCAAGTACAACACTAACCACACCGGAACAACAGAGCAGTCACCAAACGGGCTAACCCCTGCTGATTCCCAATACCTCCGACTCGTTGACATGTTAACAGCTAAATTTCCTAATGTCACATTTAATTTTTATAACAGAGCTATCGGTGGTAAAGCGATACAAAGTAGCGAAGATGTAGTCACATTCAACGGCGTTAGCAAGCCATGGTCGGAACACATCAAAGACACTAACCCCGATTTATTGATTATCGGATTTGGCATGAACACAAATCTTTCGCTTGGAGTCACCTTCCGATTCTGTATGGACCGAATCACAAACTATATCAATGCAAATTATACAAAAAAACCATCTGTTTGCTGGGTGACAACCCCGAGGCCAACAATGGCGCTGGAAGATGAATGGGGGACGTATGATTCCCAATTGAGCCGACACTTAGCTGCTTATACTACACGTTACGCAGGACGTTTACTGGGCGGATACGTTATTGACGCGAATCGGGTATCAGACCTTTTACGGACGGGCGTAGATTATAGTAACCCGATTATGGAAAGAGCTGATCTAACTGGATTGATATCGGGAACCTATTCAGAAAGCGGCGGTATTTATACAATGGATGCAGATGGGGAATATATCCTACTGGATGTCCAGGCGTCTGATTTTACACTTGAGTTTGATATTAACTTCCAGTCTCCAGATGGTAACCTGTGGTTTGGTTACAACCGTATCGGTACACTTGAAACAGTGGCATTATTTTACCCATCATTTTCAGGCGTTGGCGCTATACAAAATTATGCCAACTATTTGGATGCCGCACATTACTCAACCACGGCTGGTCATTCTGATACTGTTAGTTGGGCGGATTCCACCTGGAGAACAGTACGCGTGGAGAAACGATCAGACGTAGTAAATATCTTTGTGAATGGAGTAAGATTTATCCGTGATTTGGTAGCTATAAATAACCTTCCCGGGCACATTGTCATGCGAATGAACGGTACAAGATCAGCAGTATATCAACTAAGAAATTTTAGATTTTATAAAGGAACATATAAGAACTACACGCCATCTTTGTTAGAAAAGGAGATGTGGGGAAATCACGTTGACGGCGACTATGATACTAAATCTCCCTATGGAGGTAATGGCGTGAACCACCCGTCAACAGTTGGATTGGAAAACGTATATGTAACCGTACTAAAAGAATTCATAGATGATATCGCAGCGAATCGGTGGAAGTATCTTATTGTTGGATAAAAATATCATTGGACGGGGGGTATAGTTTTGCTACTGATAACGGATATAATGGCGGACATAAACTTGCGTTATCGAAATACATTTACAAACGCTCAAAAGCTTGTATGGCTCAACGAAGAGTTGCGCGAGCTTTTTGACGTATTGGAAATTGATTCTCCACCATACGCATTCCAAACGGTAGAGGCTAATAATTTGTATCCCTTCCCGGATGGATTCGATTTTACCAAAATAAAAGTAGTCAGTATGCAAATTAATTCATCGTCACCTTATCCAACATTCCGGGAAGTTCCTTTTAAGGACAACGATGATAATGTATTTGCTCCTGACGGACCATGGTACACGATAGTTTCTGATACTATGTATCTTAACTACTACGGAGAGATGCCCGGGGACATGACAGTATACATCTACTGTGATAGCGTTCCAACCGAAGTGACAGAAGCAACGATGAATCAAACGTGTGAACTACCTGTACAGTATCTGGAGATTTTAAAATTAGGAGTATTGAAACGCATTGCCGGCGCCCGGAAAGATATTGTCATGCGCAACAACTACGACTTGGAATATCAAGAGAAGATCGCAGATGTACTTTGGTCACGTAGATTAAAAGAACCGGAATTTGTTCAGCCGACTTCTACAATGAAGTTTAGAAATCATACTAAAGGGTTTGTAGTCAATGGTTGGTAAGGTGGTGATGATATGGCCCAATGGAGTGGATATCCTGCTGGTAGTTCGTCCGGAAAGTACATTGATACCCGTGGAGATTTAAGAGCCGAAGTTAACCTATCTGGTGGAATTTATACCGGTTTGAACAGTTTTGATATAGGTGAGAACCAGTCAGTTAATGAATATGGTTGGGATACAGACGAAAATTATCCTGCAAAGACTACAGCAAAGGCTCCAGTAGCCTACGGAGTATCAGGCGGCGCGAGAACAAATTTGTTAACCCACTTCGGGAATATGGATTTGGTCCGCGCCGTTGGTACTTCATTACAGTTCAACGGGTCAGGTTCGTGGCAGAATATCAGCGGCGGTTTTGCAAATGTAGAATGGAGCGCCACAAACTTCGATGTAAACGGACCTGCGCTTATTATGACAAATGGCACGGATTCGGTAAGGTATTGGGATGGGGCAACCCTAAAAACGCTGTCAGCAGCCCCTAAAGGACGTATAATTGCTGCTGATAACTTGCGGGTATTTATTTCAGACGCACCTTCCGATGATTCACAAGATTGGATTCATTACTGTAAATTCCAAGATGCTACCGATTGGACAGCAGAAGAGAACGCTGGTACTGTCCAATACTATACGCCTAATGGCGGACCGGTAACAGCCATGATTTCTTATGGCGGCTGCATATGGGTATTCAAAAAAGATTCCTTTGCCCTGATTTATCACACAGGTGATTCAAGGGCGTTTTATCGTTTGGTCCCATCTTCGGACAACATAGGGTGTGTGAATAAAAAAACATTAGTAGATATGGGGCAGTTCTTAGCGTGGTTAGGCCAAGACGATGTATATATTGGAGCAGCAGGCGCGGCTAATCGGGTTGGTGAACCAGTGCGCACGTTCATCAAACGCATTAATCAGACTTATTTAAGCAAATGCTGCGCGTTTACGGATGGGCTAAGGTATTACCTCAACCTCGTTATAGATAACGCCACAGAGCCCAATATACGCCTTGTATACGATGTTAGATTTAAGATTTGGCAAGTGGCTGGAATCAATGAACAGTACATCTATGGAACATATTTCAACAACGAAGTATATGCCGGTAATCCATCAGGCCAGACATTTAAACTTAATGCCGCACCTACTAACGGAGCGTGGATGGTTGAAACAAAGGACTTTGATCGGTCCGAAGCCGAGAAAGAATACAATGAAATCCGCGAGCAGATGTACGCGCCTACAGGAACCGCTGTAAAGTTTGAAGTTTCAATCGATCAAGGAACAACGTGGTATCAGATCGGCGATCCGATCGTCGGCAGTTCATCAGCACAAAATCAGAACATCATAATCCCGTTAGATACGGTTCCACTTGCAAACTGGATTAGATTCCGGTTTTCGGGTACGGGGCCGTTTCGTTTATACAGTTTTGAAAGATATTTCAAAGTACATCCTATTCAAATTTAAGGAGGGGTAATATGGAGTTAACATTAGAACAAAAGAAAGCAATGGTGAAACAACGGATTCAGCAATATGGACAAATCTTGTTTTCTCTTGAGATGGACAAAACAGCTAATTTGGCAATTGAAAACACCGAAGAGGTAGCACGTATTGAAAATAAAATAGAAGAAGTCAGAAAGGCACAAAAAGCTGTAGAAGGGCTGATATAATATGCCGATACCGGACCTTTCTGGCGTCCCTCCCTGGGCTGAATTTGAAGATTTGAAAAATAAGACTAATGATATTGTGGCCAAGTATAACAATTTGTTGGTGAACCTTGATTCCCTCAATGTTGTCTCGCTTACGGCCGATCACATCGATGCAGGAACCATTAATGCAAATGTAGTAACAATTCGATCGGATCTTACAGCCAGCGGATTTATTCAAATCAATGGCAGCGGCATGGTGGTGAATAATGGCTCGTATAATACGTTTACCGTTGACATGAACGGATTCGTTACAATGACTGGCGCTTTAATCCAAAGTGCAAATGGTTATCCAAGGGTTGTTATGGACCCTGAAAATGAGTTGTTCGGGGCTTACTATGATAGTGGTAATTATATATACATTACCTCCGATCAAAACGGATCGCCAGCTTTGGTTTTTGTAAATAGTGGAAATCTTGGTGGATACATCAATCTATTTGGGGGATTAAATTTCAGTTCAACATTAAGCGCTGCTATAAACGCACTTCAGGGGAGCATTGAACTTAATGCTGGCGGTAATATCAGATTAGAAGCCGAGGGAAGTGTTGTTGTGCCTAGTTGGGACCAATTGTTTAGCCGAAGAGATGGACAAACCCTTCAAGATGTTTTAGACGATATATATTCCCAACTTGGAGGCGGCTCAGGAGGGACTACCACACCATGAAATCGCGTGCTATACTGGTGGAAAATGGCACGGGGAGATGGTAGAACATGAAGAAAATTGTTGCTGGATTTATTGCTGGTGCATTATTTATGTTGGGTGCTTCGTCATTTGCTGATGGAATTAGCTTGATCGGGAAGAAAATACAAAGCGAGGTGACAGTTACGGCCAACGGTTCGCAGTTGTCAGATAAGGCGGTCGTGATTGATGGGAAAAGCTATGCGCCGGTGCGGGCTATTGCCGAAGCCGCAAAAATGCAAGTGGAATACGGGAAGGAGGGAATTGTTTTGACGGAAAATGTTCAGGAAGTCCGGGAAACACCAGAAGCAGTAACAAATCCAGTAAACGACACAGCACCGGAACCGGAGCAAACAACCAATAAAGGGAAGCTTCCTGTAAATTGGGAAGATGATAAAAGCATTAAAATGGCACAGGAGGATATAGAATATTGGCAAGCGTTGATAGATCAAACCACCAAAAGTTTGTCTAACCCAACTTCTCAAATGAAAAATTACCCAGAAGACGCACAACTTTTGATAGATGGGTATCAGCGCAGGATTGAAAATTTGGAAAAAGAAATAGAAGAAAGAAAAGCTAAATTGGCCGAAGAATCTAAATAATCTTTTACGGATTGAGGTATATTCCAGCTTATGATAAGATAAGAATAAATAAGGGACCGGTTGCAGCCGGCCCCTCTGCACAACAGCCGCTATAAGAGCGGTCGGCTTTCGGAAAAGCGATCAGGAATAGACCGTTTCCTACCAGGGCGGTCTATTTCCTTTTATGGAAAGAAAGTATCAACACAACCAACGACGCAAATGAAATCATTAACGTCAATGCTTGGTACACTTCCATTGGATCACCTCCCTTCCGGGAGATTAATCCGACCGCCCTTACACCGATATGTTGTACAAACCATATTATACCATGAAAGGACTCCATCGGGGGTCCTTTTTCTATTACTAAAAAGGAGGGTCTATATGGCAACATCTACCTCTACGCCTACCGGTTACGGTAGCAATATACGACAAAGCTTAGTAGGCAAAGGCGTTAATAATAATGATATCGGCTATAACAAGGCTACAGGGTATGTCACAGTCAAAGGCCAGGATTTTATGAAACCGTCCAAAGTCCTGGATGGTGTCAGTTATGATACTGTTTCCGGCTTCAACAAAGCCTGGAACTCATATCAATCCAAAAGCCAACCGTCACGAACGAGCACCGCAACAACGGTTCCAAGTGGCTTAGTATCAACACGGCAAGGTCTGGGATCATACGGTATCGACAACAACCGCGTAGGATACAACAACGGCAATGTAACGGTAGATAACAGAACATTTGGTCAGCCTACATTAAATCAAAATGGAACATCCTACTACCTGCCGTCCGCTTTACAAAGCGATTATACCAACTTTCAACGGAACGGTATGACCAATGCGTTGATGAATTATCAGATGCCAACAAATCCATATACGCAGCAAATATCCGACCAGATTAACTATCTAATGGATTATGCGAAGAATCAACGTGATTTTGATCCGTATGACACGGCAGAATATGCAGCGCGTAAGGCGCAGGCAGAGAAAAGCTCACAACAGGGCGTTAGAGCGGCGCAGGAGGCGCTGGGTTCATCTGGTTTCGGACGCTCCACAATGTTGTCAGATCGTGCCCAGGGCATTCAAAACGAGGCAAACGAATACCTTGAAACACAGATATTACCGCAGATCATTGCAAACGAAGAAGCGCGAAGACAACAACAATTTGCGAATATCGCGAGCCTGCTTAATCCATTGATGAGTCAACAACAATATGCTGATAATCGGGCTTTAACTGAACGTAGCAATATCATGGATACACTGGGATATTTGAATAACGAAGATCAACGCGCTTTCCAAAATTCCGTTACGGCAGGACAGTTGACAGGTAACTATATGCCTCCACAGGCACAGGAACTTGTCAATCAAATATTACAACTTAAACAAGCGGCAGAATCTCCAAACGTTACTAGGGAACAACGTGCGCAGCTTAGTAGCCAAGCCGATCAACTTCGCTCACGGCTTGATGCATTTGGTATTGACTCAAGCTTGGTTGGGGCTAATGTCAACTACAACACGGCCAGAGGAACGCAGATCGGTATTCCTACACTGGCTAACAAGGAACTTGCTATCAATGCTCAAAATCAGAAGTATAACCAAGAGATGCAAACTAAAAAGTTTGAAGAGGATGTACGGCAGTTTGGACTTCAATATGCCTTGCAAAAACAAGCGGAACGCAATGACCAAGCATATCGTAATTCTCAACTTGCGCTTTCTCAAGACGATAATATGCGCCAATGGGCAGCACTTGACTATGAAATGTCTCAGCCCGGAACTGTGAGTAGCCCTCTTTCAGCAAACCAAGTTTTACAAAGTATGGCGTCTATTTATACAGACCCGGATACAGAACAAATAACCTCTGAACCATCAAAAAGAAAACAATTGATTCAAAATGTTGTTGATTCAGGACTATCTAATGCAGAAATTCAAGCTGTATTAAGCTCACTAGGGTTTGCAAGAGAGGAAATGCAGAATGCAATAAAAGAGGCTGCTTCGGGAAACTGAGCAGCCCCGGTAACTCCGGGGCATATACAAACTATTACAAAGCCGAAAAGGATGCGAAGGCTAATCCAAGAAACTATACAGTTGCTCGGAATGCGATTTCTAAGGCACTTAAAGACCTGGGTTATCCCGAAAGTTGGCTTACTCCTACTCTTGAATTAGTGGCCCGGGAGTCAAGTTTTAATCCAAGCGCAAAGAATCCTAAATCCTCCGCTGCCGGTCTTTTTCAGTTCTTAGATGCTACCAGAAAAGATTACGGGGGAGATAAGGTTGACTGGAATGATCCATACCAGCAGGCAGTTGCAGGATTAAAACGCATTAAAGATCGTTATGGCGATCCAATCGATGCGCTAGAATTTTGGGACGACAACAAATGGTATTAGGGAGGTGGGACAATGACTTTAAACTTTGATAGTCTGCGTAGCAGGAAAAAAGAGGGTGATTCGGCTCGGCAACGTGTTTTAGACCGTGTATATGGCAATAAACCTAATATTAAAAACGAAAACGATGGAGCCCTTAATTTTGATGCAATCAGAAATCGCCGGGCCGATCTTCCGGCTCCTGCTCCAGAATCTAATGTAATAGGAACGCCCATGTCTCAATTACAGCAACGGTTTGGGCATGTAACGCCAATTGATATAATCAATTCTTCTATACAAACGGGGCAACAAATACAACAACAAAGGATGAATCAGGAAAAGGGAAACCAACAGGTCAAACCATCTAAAACACAATACGAAATCAACCAAGAGGGAATCGACAAACTTAGTCCATACAATCCAGTTAAATACTATTCTAGCGCAATGAACTGGCTAACACAGGGCAATCCGGTTGGCCAGTTTGTAACACGCGTAGGCAGTATGCCCGATACAATCATGAGCGGTGGTAACCCTGTTACAGTTCGCCCAGATTTAGGCCCAACCACTAATAAAGTAGCTGACATTATCGGTACCGGTTTAACACTTGCAGTACCAACCGGAGCACCCGTTGGAGCCGGCCCTATAGCAGCCCCATACAACGCCGTAGACAACGTTATAGCCGCCTCTCCGCGCATACAACGGACTGAAAGTGCGATAGCAAATACCTTGTCAAAAGCTCCTATGGTTAATCCACGAATGGCTCAAGCGGTGACACGCGAGGTACTCCGTGAGGGTGCAGCCGGCGCTTTACAGGGGCCTGCGCTCGCCGCAACATCTGGACAGCCTACGAACCGTGAATTGGCTGAAAATGCTGCCTTAGGTTCCCTCGTTGGCGGTGCACTTGGAGGCATTGGTGGTGCGGCTGGATCAGCAATAAAAAGCACGCTTAATAATCGCGCGGTCGGTAACGCCTTGGAAAGAAGCATTCAAAATACAGAATTACCTCTTAACACAACAGACAGAATAGTGGCGGAATCTATTACTTCTCCCGGTCAGCAGGCTGACAATTATTTCAACGAGTTAATGAGAACCGCAGGACCAACAACGGCTCGCGTAACATCGTTAAATAAGATTCTAACGGATATTAAACCAGTTGTGATAGAGCGCATGACGCCGCCGCTTGAAAACCCGCGAGAGCTTGCAAAGTGGATTCAATCCAATTTGGGTGATGATATTCCACTAAATGAAATCCGCAAAATGGATTACACCCAAATGAGCAACTTGGCAAACGAGATTAAAAACAGCATGAGCTTACCTCAAGTTGCAAACCAAGTGGCGAGAGAAATGGGATATAACCTAGACAATGCATTAAGACCACCAACTAGGAATATATCTTCTGATGCTTTGCAACGCGGTAGAGAGGCCCAAAAAATGCGGGAAATCGTTGGTTTAAATCCGATTGTACGCCGGCCTACAATTCTGTCACAACCGGAACGTTTCACTTCGTCTATGTCGGAACTTAGAACATCCACACCAGAGATTACGGCGCCAGTTTCAGAAGTGAATACGGTACAAAGGGCGGCATCTGCTACACCAAGAACAGCCGGTCAAGTTGAACGCGGCTTTGTTTCAACGCTTAGAAATTCGGAAAATACAGCTAGAGAAGTGGCCGAGCAGTTGGACTCCAGATATACGCCAATAACAAATGCGGAAACTGTTCAAAAAGCAAATCAAAAAATCGAACGTATAGGTGTTGATGCAGCCGAAGCGCAACTGTTGAATAAGAAAAAATACACTGCCGAAGATGTGGCGACTGGAATGAGATTGATCCAGGAATTACAATCAAGCGGAAATGTGCAGCGTGCTGTAACGATTGCAGACAGATTAGCTACTGAATTGACGAAAGCCGGCCAAACCGTTCAGGCTGCGTCTATTTGGAACCGTCTATCTCCAGAAGGAGCATTGTTGGCGGCGCAGCGAAAGGTACAGAGGATTAACGAAAACCTGCTAAGAGGACAAACACCAGTAAAAATCACTGATAATCAAGCTAGCGCGATTACTGAAGCGGCTCAAAACATTCAAAACGCTGGATTAAGCCAAGAACGCGCCGGCACAGTATCCGAAATTATGAGTCGAGTACGAAATGGTGAAAATATCAGCGCTGCTGAACGTCAGGAAGTACTCGACTTTATAGAGGATGCAAAAAAATTCTTGAAACCGACAAAACAAAAATCTCCTAAACCTCCGGTTGTACCAAAGGAAATGAAAGATAGTCGCGTTCGCGATCGCGTTGTGTCGTTCTTAGATGATCAAGAGCAAGCGGCACTTCAAAGAATCCGAGAACGCCGTGGCCAAATGAACTCTTTACCACTTGATGAATGGGCCGATTATGCGATTGTAGGCGCTGCTAAATTATCCAAAGGTGTAATTAAATTTGCTGATTGGTCGGAACAAATGGTCCGTGATCTTGGGGAAAATATTCGTCCATATCTCAATGATATTTACGAAAAGTCCAAGGAATTTCAAACGCAGAGTGTTAAGAAAATCAATGAACAAGTAATCAGCCGAGCCGAACGTGTTGCAACCAGTTATATCAAGCGTAATGAAGCTAAACTGTCTGAATCTGACATTAACTTCGTGCAGAGCCTGGCTCGAAAAGTATCTGAATTGTCGGGACAAGAGCAACGCTTGGCATCTCAAGACCTTCAAGCCGTTTTACAAGGATTTGAAAAGGTTGGGATCGGTCGAAAACTTCAAAGTGCCCAATATATCGCTATGCTCCTTAACCCATTGACACAGATTAGAAACGTAGTAGGTAACGAATTATTGTACCGTCTGGAACGTCTCCAACGTGTTGTGGCAACTCCTATTGATATCGCAGCATCGAAACTAACAGGAGGGCCACGAACAATAACATTTAAACGAGGTCCGTCAGTGTGGGAGAACTTTTTTCAACCCACAAAAAATTTCGTGTCTGCTTTAGGCGAAGGTTCTCGTTCAGGATGGCGCGGAGTTAACCCTGAGGGGCTTACTTCAAAGTATGAAATTCAGGGTCAAACATTTCGTAGTAAATATAACCCTTTAACTTACATGGAGAAATCATTAGGGGCGGTTTTGCAAGGTTTCGACTATGCTGCTTATCAACGTGCTGCGAACCAACGCATAAGCGAAATGGCTTACTTGGATGCCATAAACAAAGGTATCAAAGGTAATGAAGCAATCCGCCAGCATATGCAGACTGTAATGACTAATATTGACGATACAATGTACAGCATAGCGAAGGACTACGGTAAATTCGTTACATTCCAAAATGATTCGGCATTTGCAAGGGCTATCATGGGGTTTAGAAGGGGAGCGAACAAAATAACAACCGGATCGCAACACTTTGGATTAGGGTCTGTTGTAGTCCCCTTTGCCAAAACACCGGCTAACCTCTTATTGCGCGGTCTGGATTATTCCCCGGCCGGCGTACTCAAGGCTATGAAACAAATGCACGATGTACTACGAAATCCAGCAACTGATTTGACAAGAGCAGATGTAATCGAGAGCGTCAGCCGTGCGCTGTTCGGTACGGGAATCGGCATCATGGCGTATTGGTTAGCGGATAAAGGGGCAATCTGGGGAAAATCTGATAAAGATCCAGAGGTCCGCAAATTGATGCAAAGCGCCGGCGTTAAAGATTTTCAAATCAACGGTTCAGCAGTTACGCGTATGCTTCAAGCTGCGTTATCGGGAGAAGATATTGACGAAGCAGCAAAACTCCAAGCAGGTGACACCTTATGGGCGTATGAATGGGCCCAACCAATATCTATGCCGGTCGCTGTTGGTTCTAACGTTTATAAGGGAGTCAAAGAGGATAAAGGAGTTGCAAAGACAACTACAGATGCAGCATTTGCGGCATTTAATACGTTACTGGATTCGTCTGTGCTTTCAAGTATCAGGGAGATATTTTCGATCCCAATGAACAGCCAAAACCCGTTTAAGGATGTGGCTATGAACCTGGCCCGTCAAGTCCCTGGGCAATTTGTACCGAGTATGCTACGCCAGCTTAACACAATATCAGATGATACAGTCCGTGAAACGTATGCCATGAAGAACGACGTATTGGGTCAAATTACAAATTCTGCGGAATCTACAATACCAGGATTGGCGCAGCAACTCCCGCAGCGTGTAAACACATTAGGTGAGCCACAGACGCGGCTCAATACGTTCCTGGATGTTTATATCTCTCCGGCGCAGCGTAGCCAATTTAAGCCTACTCCTGAGGCTCAAATGGTCATTGATTTGATCAATGAAACAGGAGATAACACCATTGCACCACGGGCAGTAGCTAAGTTCATCAGCGGCACAGATAAAGCAACAGGGGAACAAGTAAGAATAGACCTCACTCCTGAACAATACGTAGAATTGCAAACGATTGTTGGAGAGTATACGGCAGAAGGGTTGAAGAAGATCAATCCAGAATGGTCCACAGAGAAAAAGGTTACGCGCATTCTGAAAATACTTGATGAAGCCGGCAAGAAAGGCCGCAATGAATTCAAGAAACGGCTTGGATTGAAGGTGTCGAAATGATCGAATTTGACGAATCTGAATTTCTCTACACCGATGTAACTGACCTAACCTTAAAATTCATCTTTGACATGTATGGTCCCGAGGTGCGCGACATGCTTTTGGTGCCAAAGGTGGTGACGGATGTACGACTTCCTGATTTCAGTCTTAGAAGCGATATTTAGACATGGATGGTCCCTGTCCTCAGCAGGGGCCATTATCTTTGTCCTACTCAAGCAAAGGAGCATCAAGAAACGACTTAAGAAGTATTTTCCGTGGATGTTTGCCGAGGAAAATGACGTCCGAGCCTATGCGACAAATCAACTTATCATCATGGAGAATCAACGCCGGATCATGATCAAAATGGGGGTGGACCCTTGTGCAGATGGTCCTATGACGAAATTCAACGTAGCGGATCCGAAGAACTCAAATACATTATTGAACTTATTACAGCCGGCCATAGACCGGGGGAAACTAAGGAGGAAGAACATGAAAACTATTGTAATCGATGCTGGACACGGAGGCAAGGACCCGGGAGCGAGCGGAACAACGGGAACGCATGAAAAAGATTTTGCGCTAACAATGGCTAAGAAACTAGCGGACCGCTTTTCCGGAAGCCAAGTGGCTGCGGTATTAACACGGCAGAACGACGTTTATCTAGAGCTTTCAACCCGTGCTCAGATCGCCAACGACTTAAAAGCTGATGCATTTATCTCCATCCATGCAAACAGCACTTCAACGATGCCAGGGTCCGCCAGCGGCACAGAAACATGGTACACGCGACCGGACAGCAAAACCTTTGCGGAAGTATTGCACAAACATATGGCATCTGCTACAGGACTGCGTGACCGTGGGGTTAAGGTGGGGAATCTTGCCGTGACGCGCGAAACAAAAATGCCGGCCGCACTCCTTGAAGTCGCCTTTATCAACCATCCTGTTGACGAAATCAAACTGTTTGACCCTACATTCCAGGATAAAGTAGTGGATGCGGTAGCTAAAGCTATTCTTGAATATTTCAAAGAGTCGGACAGACCCACGCCAATTGACGATGTGGATTACCCTAAGATGGAAATCATGGTACGTGCTCATGAGGATCAAACCTTTACCGGCTACAACATCAAGAATACAACGTGGATACCTTCCCGACCGATCGGCGAGCTTTGTGGCGCCAAAGTAGGATACACCAAAAAGAAAGTAACCATTAATGGAGCGCCTCTTGAAACGCAGCTGATTAATGGGTTGGGCTATGTAAAAGCGAGAGACTTCGGTAACGTCATGGGTGCTAAGGTATTTTGGGATAAATCTAATCCCAATCGTGTTGATATCTATAAAGGAGCGTGATTTCAAATGTGGAATGCAATTTGGGAAGCGTTACAACCGGCAGTAACTGATATAGTAAAAGACTTGATTGGTGTGGCGGCAGGTTTAATTATTGTATTTTACGGACTGCTTAAGACAAAGATTTTTTCCTACATTAAGAATGAAATGCTTCACAAGATAGCTTCCGAAGGATTCGCATATGCTGAAACACAGTTTAAGGAATTGAAGGGTACAGCGAAAATGAATCAGGCATTTATGTATGTATCCGAAAAACTTGGGAAGATCGGCATAAAAGTAACAACAGAGGAAATCAACGCCGCCATTGAAAAGGCAGTATTGGAGTACAATGCACAAAAGAAAAAAGAAGCGAGTTGAACGGAGGCCCTGCAAAAGCAGGGCTTTTTTTGTTATGATATATCAAGGGAAGTTACTAACACAGATAACCTCCAAGTGTTAATGAGATTACACCAATAGGTTATCTGTATTGAATCATAACTTTGGAATTAACTTAATATCGAAATCATCATTGCGCTGGTGCTTCTCTTTGCGGTACTCAACCTTATCAACTATGGATTTGAGTAGCGCATTTTTTTTGCCAGCATCTTTCGAACGCTTATACAGTTTAATTACGTTTTGAGCCATGGGTATAATATTGTTTTGTTTATTCTCTCTGTTCTTGGCTTCCTCTAATTCCGCTCGAGCGTGCTCAATGGCTGCTTTATTTTCATCCATACGCTTAGCTAAACTTTGGGACCGCTCGAGATATAATTCCTCCGAATAAATTTCTCTTTCTAAAAAATCAAACAATCGCCCACGCTGGGCCTCTAATTCGATCATTTCCTTTTCAAGCGAATTTAAAGCCAACTGTTTAAGTTCAACCTCATGGCCTGAATTATCTTCCCGTTTATGCTTCCCAAATTCAACTTTATAGGACTGCAACCACTCTTCAAGCGCTCTAATCACGGCTTGTTCTATATAATCAAACTTCGAACTACGGCAATCACATGCTTTGTTATAGCACATCAAATGCGCCGGCTGATTGACGTATGGACGGTAAACCATCGAATACCCGCATTTTGCGCAGCGAACAATCCCAGCAAGTGGATTAGTTATTCCATTTTCTAGTTGATAAGGAACGTGGTAATTGCCTTTTAGGAATTCCTGTGCTCTTAGAAAATTCGCCCGTAGTTCAGATGTAATAAATTTATTGTGCTTACCCACTGCCCTGGTTACTTTGGATTCATCTTGCTTTCTTACTTCTCTACCAGTCGCAGTTTTCTTGTATTTTTTCTTTCCGTTTTCAACTAAACCATTATTAACCCAATTTTTAATTACATTTAAAACTTTATTTCCATCCCATAACATACCCGTATATGTTCTAAATCCTAATTCATTTAAGTTGTTCGCTATCTTATCGCTTCCTAACCGATTTTCAGGATCTTCATTCGTATACCATTCATACATCATACACATGACTTTAAATTGTTCAGGATGAGGCTCTAACCATCTGGATTTTCCTTCTTTTTTAATGACCCATCCATACGGAGCCCGTGTTCCGATATAGTTGCCGCCTTCAACCGATTGAACGCGGCCACGTTGCAAACGTCTGGTGATCATCTTTAATTCTTTGCGAGACATAAAAGCTTCAAATTCGCTATATTCTTCGTCAAATTCGTTGTTAAGGTCATATATTTTTCGGGGAGTGATGATTTTCGTATCAGAGTCACGGAATGTTTCCAAAATAAGCCCTTGCTCCTGCATTTTACCGCGCCCCAAACGTTCCATATCCATGACGAGTACGGCGTCAAACTCCCCGCGTTCAACGCATTTTAAAAGTTCCTGCATCTGTGGCCGATGAATCAGGCTTTCCCCGGATACGATTTCTTCAAATATGCGCACTACTGTATATCCGTTTTCTTTGGCTAATTTTAAAAGCGCCTTTTTATGCTTAAATAAAGTCTCCCCTTGTCCTTGCGCTTCAAGCTCCAGATCGGCCCGGCTTTTGCGAAGATAAATAGCTACCCGAAGCATCGTCACATTGTATTTTCCGCCGGCCATTTCTGTATGTGCTGCAAGATCACGAACCAAGTATCTAAGCATGGTAAACCCTCCGCTGTTATCGATTTACGTTGTTATCTGTATTGTAGGGGAGAGGATATAAAAAGACCATACCCTTTATTGGATATGGTCTGAAGTAACTATTTTAGCGAATTATTAATATTACTTGAATAACCATTAGTAGACAACTTAATGGAATTGTTAATCTTATTTCTAACAGAGTCTGCCAAATTAGAATATGAATCTAGATTATATGGTGTATTTCCAGATAAGAACTGATAAGTTAAAGAATCTATTTGTTTCAATAGTTCTAGTGAATCAAAATATCCATTCATTGTTTGGTGTACATTATTATCATATTTTGAAAATTCAATAAAATCGCTTCTTTGGATAATTTCATTATATTTATTAATATAAAAGTTCATCTTAGTATTTGCTAAACGGGCCTGACTATCATCACTATTATTTGCTGCAATATTCAAAATTGCTAAGTCGTAGCTTTTAATTACGTCATTTAAATTTTCACCTAAATCTTCTAAATCTTTATATAAGTTCGCTTTTCTAATAAATTCTTTATTTATATTAATATTTACTTCTGATTGTGGGATTATGTCCACTGTTTGATTTGACTGATCCCATTTATAGTTTATTCCTGCTTGTTGAAGCAAATAAATAGGAATCATAGTTCTACCGTTATAACTAATTGCTGGTACGTCCGATAATTTAACTGGGTCACCATTAACGGTTAATCTAATTATATCATTACCTTTATATGATCCCCATAAATTTGTTGTTGCAGCAGATACTACACCTCCAATTAACATACTTCCAATTAAAGAAATTACCATTACTATTTTCTTCATACTAACACCTCATTTTTAGTTTTTTTAATGTGTTTTAGAAGTTCTTCTCCGTACAATAACAACCAATATCATAAGTGACAATATTAGTTGTTTGATAAATAAAGGGTCGTATAAACCTGAGATATTTGTTGAGAGCATAAACATTAAAATAAAACTAAGAATACCTATTAACCATTTTGGAACGGTCTTGATTAATAGGCTATATAATTGACCAGATTTTTTAAAATAGATTTCATTTAAAAACCAAATAAATGATGTAATAACTGAACTTAATAGAACAACTTCAAGTCTTGTCCATCCAATTATTGCAGCAAATGTAGAACTAATAATAATATTTAAAACTAATGTTAGCCAATTTTTATTAACGTCATCTAACTTGGTTAAATTTAACAACCAATTAATAACAACTTTTATTATGTATGTAATAAAAAAGAAAAATAAAAAGATATAAATGTAACCATAAATAAGTAACAAAAAACTGGATTTCAAAATAAATCAACCTCTCTAAATCCCCAACGGCTGGGGTACTTGTTATTAAAAATTATGTACTCCTACATATTACTTCCTATTTCCCGTCATTTCCACATTTTGTTCGATGATTAATGAATAATCATGATGTAAAATTTTCTAAGCCCCATTTTAGGAGACATCATGAAAATATTAGTAGTGAAAATGTTTAATCGTGTCGGAGATAATAGTGATTTTGTTGAAATAAATTTATCAGATATTAACTTTGTTGATTTGTGGAGTCCTACTGAACATTCCGCAAAAGTTCCGGCATATCATACCCCCTTTGGTTCATTCCTTGCACTAAGTATAATAAAAGATATTTCACAAGCTTATGGTAAATACGGTTTTGGATTAGTAGATCGGTCAACAGTAGTGAATTTTAAAAATGTATTGTCAATTGATCCTGAAAGTAATGGTTCTAAAATTACTTTTAAAGATTATAGTTACATACATGTGCGCAAGAAACATATTTAATAAAAAAAGTCAAGACATCTTAAACCCCATTTGTACAAATAAAAAAAACTAACATTCGACAGCATTTGACAATGTTTTTTTGTTATATTTAACTCACCAACCAACAATGGGAGATTGAATAGGCAACGATTGAGTACGTATATATCAGTACCAATCAACAGAGTAGTAAAAACTACTCTGCTATCGCCATTCCATTTCAAAAAGATCGTCTATCTTGCAGTTTAAGTAATATGCAATGAGTGCAGCTTTTCTAAGAGTGATATTATCGTTCCGCAGACGTACAATATCAGAAATTGTCTGCTTACTCATTCCGGTTATATCTGCAAGCCATTGTTGGTTTTTTCCAATCTTTTTGAGTAATTGCGGGATGCGACAGCGAACGGGATAAAGCTCCATTCGCGCTGCCACCTTTATTTTTTTGAATAAATCAAGAACATATGTTCCTAATTGAACGGTTTTTTGGTATCATTTACCCATACCTTGCAAAAAGGAGCTGTTGAACAATGAACAAACTGTTTGAATCGGCGGAAATTATAATTAAAAGAAAGCGGTTACTAGTAGATAGTATGACTTTGATTAATTATTTTTCCGAACAGATTTTTTCATTTTCGCAAGATTTTGAATCAAATCCCGTACAGCCGATTCGACAACAGGATCGTCTCGAAGGTTAACCTTATATTCACTTTCGGCTTCTTTAATGATACTTAAAACAATGTCTTCAGGGAGTGCATCGGCACTCTCTTTATCGTTTTTCCCTGTTGTAAGCCAGTCAATAGACACTTCAAAAAAATCTGCGATTTTTGCAGTCATTTCGTGATTAGGTTCTCTTTTATCTATTTCATACATTCCCAGTGTTGATTTAGCAACTTTCAATATTCGTGATAATTCTTCTTGAGAAAGCCCCTTTTGATTTCTTAAATAAGAAAGTCGCTCACCAAAAGTTTTCAATGAATTCACCCCCAATCCATAATATTATATATCACATTTCGTGAACATTATTAGTGTGATCACGAAAAGAGAAAAAAAGAGTTGACGATCACGTTTTGTGATTATATAATGTGATTGTAAGGGTCACAAAACGTGATCGAAAGGAGGAACATATGAAAAACGAAAAAATGATTGAACTTCGAGGTGACCGTTCTCTTAGGGAAATAGCAGAACAAATCGGAATCCCCTATAGCACTTATGCAATGATTGAGTCTGGTCACAGATTCCCGAGGAAAACACTGGCGATTAAACTAGCCCAATTTTTTGAAACAACTGTGGACGAACTTTTTTTTACCCCTAATGATCGCGCATCGTGATCGAATATTAAAACAAAGGAGCGAATTAAATGAATCATTTGCAAGTATTCAACTTCGGCGGCAATGAGATCCGCACTATTGAAAAGGATGGTCAACCTTGGTTCGTGCTTAAGGATGTTTGTAATGTACTAGATATTGATCAAGTAGCCGGTATTAAGCGTCGTTTGACTGATGATGTGATTTCAAATCACCCCATCTTAGACTCAATTGGACGCCACCAAGAAACAACCATTATAAATGAAGATGGTCTTTATGATGTCATTCTTGAAAGCCGGAAACCAGAAGCTAGATCATTTCGCAAATGGATTACTGGCGAGGTAATTCCTACTATCCGCAAACACGGAGCCTACATGACACCTGAAACCATCGAAAAAACGATTCTCAATCCAGACTTCATTATCAATCTAGCAACTGAATTAAAGAAGGAACAAGAAAAATCGGCGTCCTTACAACAACAAATCATCTCGGACAAGACCAAAGTATTGTTTGCTGAATCACTCCAAACCTCTCAAGACTGTATCTTAATTGCAAATCTAGCAAAACTGCTTAAGCAAAACGGTGTTGATACAGGCGAAAAACGCTTATACCGCTGGCTTCGTGAAAATGGATACTTAGGCAAACACGGTGATCACTACAACATGCCGACTCAGCGCTCGATGGAACTTCGATTGTTCGAAGTTAAGACGCGTACGATCAACAATCCGGGTGAAGAACCTCGCATAAGCAAAACAACTGTAGTAACTGGCCGTGGTCAAATGTACTTCCTGAACAAATTCAAAAACATGATTGCATAGGAGGTGCTTCACCCCGTGAAAGTAGTCCACTCCAACCTCGCGCATAAGATACATCGAGGTGAAAACTCGATGATCGT
This sequence comes from Paenibacillus macerans, assembly GCF_023715465.1. Classification (GTDB taxonomy): domain Bacteria; phylum Bacillota; class Bacilli; order Paenibacillales; family Paenibacillaceae; genus Fontibacillus; species Fontibacillus macerans_A. Next base: position 2,894 of record NZ_JAMBOE010000031.1, on the reverse strand, counting down.
AAAAGAAATGTATGTAGGCAAAACCAAAGTACTTATCGACAATTCATCCTTATGTAAGACACCCGAAGAACGCGAAAAGGTGGACCGTGAAATAGCCATGGCAGCGTGGGCGATCATTGACGAACTTGTTGAACGAGGGGAAGCGGTTTAATCCTCTCGCGGTGGACAAGCACAAGATACGGCACCCAAAAGAACATTTTACACTAAATGTATGATGCGTGTACAAACTTACACATAAAGGGAGTGTTAAGCATGGCAAAGAGTAAACATGAAATCGAGAACGCTGTAGTTAGACTGAATGTTATTAAGCTTCAACGTCCTTCTATTGAAGAAGTAGGAACCGTGGAATTAGTACCACGTTGTGCCTGGGAAGGATGCCGGAACAAGATTTACACCTTACTCGATGATTATCTTGAAATTGATGATATGCTGTTTTGCTCGGATCGCTGTGCGGTTGAACATTATATGAAAGAAGCCGGCGGCCGGCGTGTACATGGAGGTGCTTGCTGATGGAAATCAGAATGAATCGGGAGAGTTACCTTAATTACCTACGCAATCAAGTCTATTGGATCAATGATTTAATAGAATGCATTGAATCGGGTAAAAGACGTGACGAGTGGCCGACATGGGCAGTTGATCTAGATTTAAAACCTGAATTTCCGGAAAGAGAGGACAAGCTTTCTGCATGAGTCTTAAAACCGTTGATGATATACTGTCCCACTACCGCCGGGGAGGTGATGAAAAGGAGGGCAAGCATGATACCGAAGGACAAAACGCTTTATCTGGAGGCGGCAAAGGCGAAACCACAGGACAAAAAATGGGTGAGAATTTGCCTGAGTAACTACGCAAGAGTCTGGAAAAAGGAAATGGCCGCTGCGTCAACAGCGACCAAAACGGGATCATAACAAAATTATCACGGTTATTATATCACAAATGAAAGGGTTGGTGGTATGAAAACGAAAGATGAACGAACACGTTTCATTTTACAGCATAAACATCAAGGATATTTTATCAATGTTGTTGGCGAAAAGACTTTCGATTTTATGAAAGCAACACGCTGGCATGATACAGATGAAGTCGAAGTGTTTTTGAATGGTAGATTTAAACCTGAACAACCAGAAGATTTCCGTGCAGTACCAGTAAAAGTAACTTATGAATTGGGGGAAACAGGAGATGGAGAGTAATGAATTAATAGAGAAACTTCAAGCACCATTCCTTCCTAATGAAATTGAATGGCGAGTCGATCGCGGGCAAAAAACGGGCCAAGGTAATTATGTCTTTGTTCTTGCGTACGTCACTAATCGCGCCATTATGAACCGACTTGATGAAGTTTTCGGCCCTACTGGTTGGAAAAATGAGTTTCGTGAATGGAAGCAAGGAAGCCAATTATGCGGAATCTCTGTAAAGATCGACGGTGAATGGGTCACAAAATGGGATGGTTCAGATGATAGCAACATGGACGCTGTAAAAGGCGGATTATCAGGAGCTATGAAACGCGCAGCGGTACAGTGGGGAATTGGACGGTACCTTTACAATCTTGATCAAAACCGCATTCCATTGAAAGAGCGTGGGCAAAATTACGCAAACGTAAAAGTAAGAGTGCAAGGTAAGGAAGAGTATATAAAAGGGTACTGGGATACGCCTACATTACCTGAATGGGCTTTGCCGTCTGGATATAAACAAGAACAAGATTCAGGAGATGAAGAAAAGATTCTTCGTCAAATGGAAACAAAGTGGAAGGTGCTTAATGAACACTCCTTAGATGGATTCATTGAATGGGTGAACAAAATGCGAGAAAAAGGTGCTCCTTTGCATCAATTACATGAAATGCTTGCCAAAAAACTTGTTGATAAAAATCTAGAAGATAAAAACAAGGAGAGTGCATAACATGCTTAATCGAGTGGTTCTTATCGGACGCTTAACCAAGGATCCTGACCTGCGGTATACCCCAAGCGGGGTTGCCGTTACAACATTCAATTTGGCAGTGGAACGCCCTTTCTTAACAAACGGAGAGAAAGAAACCGACTTTATCCCGATAGTAACGTGGCGCCAACTTGCTGAAACATGCGCGAATTATCTCAAGAAAGGCAGACTGACAGCGGTAGAAGGCCGAATACAGGTTCGTCACTACGATAACAACGAAGGCAAGCGCGTATATGTAACGGAAGTTGTGGCCGACAATGTGCGCTTCCTTGAATCGAATCGCGAAGGTGGTCAGCAATTAGAACGCCAAGAAGAACGTCCGGCTAAAAAATACAATGATGATCCATTCTCTAATGATGGTAAACCGATCGACATTTCTGATGATGATTTACCTTTCTAAAGGAGGACAAGCCCATGCCAGCGTATAGCAAAGCCCAGCAACTCCATAGCAAGCGTAGAAAGCCGAAGGCAGGCGATTTAACGAAGGTTACTCCGCAAGTACGGTCAGAAGTCAATCGCCGCTCTATGGAGCTTCTAAACGTGGATGTTCCTGTCTGTGAACGTTGCGGCACCATGAAGAACTTGAGCAAGGCGCATATATTGGAAGCGTCCCATCTCGGACCCGGGAACATACCTTGGAACATCATGAATCTGTGCGGTACTCACGGTTGGAAAGGTACATGTCACGATTGGGCGGACAACACAAAGGAAGGTCGAGCGTGGAAAAAGCAATACGGAGCCATGTTGCGCCTCTATTACAGCGAAGGTAATGGAAAGTACTTCTGGAAATACGCAGCTTAGAGGCCACTTACAAAGCCTCCTAGAGCGTCACAACGCGTTAACCAAGTATACAGGGATTAAAACTAAGTTAAGGAGCGAATGAAGATGTACGAATATGATGATTTTTACGATGAACCAAGCGAATTTGAGCAGCAAGTAGACGAGTTTAAACAATCGCTTTTGAATGCTGT
>NZ_JAMBOE010000030.1 GCF_023715465.1 Paenibacillus macerans | reverse complement strand
AATGGTCGATAAATTCGGTACGTTATCCATGGGAATTTCTCCTTTTGTGAGTGTGACGGATAACGTGTGCCACACTTCCACATTAGGAGAATTTTTTTTACTTGGGAAGACCAAATCCTGGAAAGTGCTTGAACTTTTTCGTTCCCTTTAATTTCTAACGTTTCATGTTAGATTTTACGCATGGCTAGTGACACAGAAGCCCTTATTTAGCTCAAATCGTCCTGGATGAACTGGTTTAGAGCGAAATAAGGTCATGTGTGTCCGTTAGGCTGGGAAATACCCGGGAAATGGGCGGATAAGGTCGCTGGTGTCCGTTAGAGCAGCGTCCAAAGTTGAGGAAGAGCCGCCAATTGCTCCAAAGTAGAAGTCAGAGCCGATGCATTTATTTCCTCCTCAACTCTCCGCCCGAAACGTCTTCCCCAGCCGCTCCCCCAAGCCGAAGTAGTGGCGGAAATTGTAGATGAGCGGACTCCATTTGCGCGGGTCGATATGGTTCTCGTCCAGGATGATGTTCCAGTGGGCGTGAACCTGGACCGCCCGGGTTTCAACGATGGCGAAATCCGGGGTATGTTCCGGTACGCGCAAGGACAGGACTTCGGCTTCGATCTGCAGGGGACATTCCCGGATACGCGCGGGTTTTACTTGATGCGACGCCGCGGGCGTTAAGCCGCTAACCGCAAACTTGTCCTTTTCGAAGGTAAAGCCCATCTCCCGTTTAGCTTCCGGCACTGGGGTCTTGCCGGTTGTCGGGGCCAGGCGTTCCACATGCTCCCACAGGGCCGGGCCGGGAAGATTGATGACGCACTCTCGGTGCCTGTCCAAATTTTCCGCCGCTTTCCCGCCCAGACCGATGCCCAGCACGATGATATCCCCCAGCGCCCACGAGGACGAGATCGGGCTGATATTGGCGGTACCGTCCTCGTTTAGTGTACTCAGCAAAATTACCGGGGTTCCGTAATATAAAACTTTGGGGTGGATTACCCTGGTTTCAGGCGCTCCTGCTTCCGTGTTATTCGTGGTATGTTTCATCTTGGCTCCTCCTTCAATCACTTCTTCCGAACTTCTCTCCCATTGTATAATAAGAACATTTCCACTATGATCGAAATATGGAATGCACAAAAAAGAACGTTTGCGATAAGGAGGGAGTTACCCATGGCAACCGTCAACACCAATGTGGCCCTAATCGCCTCGATGGTCAGCGACGCCTCCCGTTCGGCCATGCTGACCGCTTTGATGGACGGAAGATTCCACGCGGCCGGAGAATTGGCTCGCATGGCGGGCATCCAGCCGCAAACGGCAAGTTTTCACTTGGCCAAAATGGCCGACGCGGGGTTGATTGCCGTCGAAAAGCAGGGCAGGCACCGGTACTATGGCATCCGGAATCCGGAGGTTGCGCAGGTGATGGAATCGCTAATGTCCATTGCGCCGCCCGTGAAGATCAAGTCGCTTGGGCAATCGGCGGAAAATCAAGCGCTGCGCCGCGCGCGCACCTGTTACGATCATCTGGCCGGAAGCCTGGGGGTGAGCTTGACCCAAAGCCTGGTCCGGGAAGGGATTTTGCAGGAAGGCGCAAGCGGGTTTGAAGTGACGAAAAAAGGGGAAGCTTTTTTTGAAAATTTTCAAATCGACCTGAACCAGGTAAAAAGCAAACGCCGCTCCTTTTCCCACAAATGTCTGGATTGGAGCGAACGCCGTCATCATTTGGCCGGAGCGCTGGGTCACGCGCTGCTGGAAAGGCTGCTGGAGCTCAATTGGGTGCAGCGTCTGCCGAATACAAGAGCGATCAAAATTACGCCGCAAGGCAAGGCGGGCTTGAAAGAAGCTTTCGCCTTGGCGATGGAGGATTAGCGGCTTCCGTCTGGTAAAATGCAGGTCAATGGGGCATCTCCGGCGTACGTCTTCTGCGCCTTAAGAGACTGCCCCATTCTGTTTTGCAACTGGATTCAGCCCCTGCTTCTCCGCCGCCGCGTTTTCCGTCCTGGTGATGTAAACTTCCCCGGAACAGTTCTGTACGCCCTCGGTTTGCGCGTTCTGGTTCTGCGTACTTTAGATCCGTTGTCCCCCAATCTGCGTGCTCTTAACCTGCTTGAGCCGGAAGCTCTGCGCCGGGCCGGCTTGCGGGGAGCAGGCGGCAATAATTGGCGGCAGGTTTGATATAAAAGGTCTTTGATAGAGCGGAATTTGTTTGGAAAATCCGGCTGGGCATATAACTGGTTGGCGGTTACGGCCGCCTGCTTCAGCGACGCTTTGAGGTGCCCGTATTCCGGTGAATCGGGCTGAGCGTAGAAAAGCCGTGCGCCTCGCGTCAAAGCCCGTCGCAGCAGTCCGGCTGTTTGGCGGAACGATTTATGCCGGCTCTTGCGCAAAACCTTCAAAATGCGGAGCGTATTTTTATAGTCCTCAACCCCTTCTGATGGCGACAGCACGGCAAACATGCTTATCTCAGGGTCGGAAAAACCATGCTCCTTGTACATGAGCCGAAGGTTCTCCTTCTCCGGATCCTCATAACGGTGTCCAGCCGGATGTTCCTGGTGAAACCCGATAATTTCTTCGATGGTCATAAATTTACAGCCCTGTCGATGAAGGCGGTAACCCAGCTCCCAGTCTTCAAGCCCGTGTTTCCGAAAGCTTTCGTTGAACCCGCCCGCGGCCTGCAACGATCTTTTAGGCAGGGACAGGTTGCGTGTGATGGACATGAGCCAAGGAGCCACATCCGTGGTGGAGAATTCCTTGAAATGCTGTTTGGTCATTTCCCAGGGGGGGGCCACTTGGGCAAGTTTTCCGGTTTGGTGCAAAACATCTTCCCGGGTTACGATTTCGACCGGTTCAAGGGCATACCCGTAATCGTCGCGCCAAAATCCCGATGCCTGAAGAACTTGTACTGCGGCATGTTTCTCTTCTTCGGAGAAAGTAGGATAAAAATGGGGGTAGGCTATTCTGAAAAGATGGGGCACGCCGGAGACGACCGCATTTTTGTGCTTCTGATGATACGACGCATGGACGCTGACAAAATCGGGGGTTACGAGAAAATCCGGATCGCAGAAAATAATATATTCTCCCTTTGCCTCGGCAATGCCCCGATTCCGGGCGGCCGATCTTCCGGTATTCTCCGTTATGGATACGGTTTGCAGCCGGTAAGGAGGCTGGTATTGCCCCAGCCTGGTGAGCGTATCGTCGGTGGAGCCGTCATTAACGACAATCACCTCAAATTGATCCATCGGATACGCCTGTGTTTCAAATCCGGTGAGTGTAAGCATGAGCTGTAAAGCTCGATTATACGCAGGAATGATGACGCTGAATTTCATCAGGGAAGGGTCACCTCTCGCTAATAGTCATTTCATACCTAGTATACGTCCCCCTTTCACCCCCGATATGGACAAAAAACCACGACCGGCACGAGTTTGCGGCAACAGCCCAGCCTAACTTTTAGGCAAAGGCCGGATCAAGCGATTCCTTGTTGCCACGGCAGCAAAAAAGCCGCCCCCGGCCAGGACAGCCCTTGGGACAGCTTGATTGATTGCGGCCTATATTCGCTCTTGCAGAAACAATTTGATTTTCTCCAGCGTTGCGTTCGTTTCGATATTTTGCAGCAAAAAGTCGCTTTCCCGCTTGTGAACCACCTGTTCGGAGTAATTCCGCAAATATTCTTCGAGCACTTCGGGGGGAGCGTCTTCCCGCTCGAGGCGAAGCCGGATGTCTTCCTTGGTGACGTACAGAAAAATCCGGACGGCGTTTTCACCGTATAACTTCCGGAATGTCCGGACGCCTTCGTGGTTAACGACGACGATTGCGGCCTGCCGCTGCTGCAGCGCCCGGTCCAGCTCATGCTGTGAGATGCCGTAGCTGCCCCGTTCAAGACGGACGGACTCGCAGAGCTCGTCCTTTTCCTGCAGCGCCCGAAACTCCGCGTCGGAGATGAAATGATAATGCTCCCCGTCCTGTTCGCCCGGGCGGGGCGTGCGCGTCGTGCAAGGAAGCACGTAAGGAATGCCTAGCTCGGAGCTTAACCGCTTGGCAATATCTTTGCGCCCCGATCCGCTCGTTCCCGTGATGATAATGACCTGTTGCTTCGTCTCCCCGCCGGACCCGCCGGTCTCGCTGGCCTCAACAGCCTCGCCGGATTTGCCCGTTGCCTCAGGCGTACTGACCGGTTCGGGGGAAGTTTTTGATGATTTCAGCCATTTCCACATCGCCCTCCATGCGTGGCAAAGACCAGCAGATTGCTCCTGAAATATCTACCAGGCTTACGTCCTGCGACGCACGGATTCACCTCCTTGCCGTAAAATCTTCTCTATACCTTATATTTCGGCAGAAATTGGCAAATTCGTTACGTCCGCGAAGAAATTGCAGCGCCATCGGCTCTAAAACACCCGGCGCGCGGTTACGAACCGTTTTTTCCATTGGCCGTCAAATTCCCCGATATGCACGCCCCACTCATTGGAATAGGTGTGAAGGATTTTGTTGTTCCCGGCGTAAATGCCGACATGGCCGATGTCCAGCCCGCGTGAGCTGAAGAAGAGCAAATCGCCCTTGCGCAGTTCGTTCACGCTGACCTCTTTGCCTTCTTTGGCTTGATCATAAGAGACGCGCGGCAGCTCGATCGACAGCACGCTCGCAAATACGTGTTTGACAAAAGAGGAGCAGTCGAACGTTTTCGTTTGATCCGGTGAAGCTCCGAATTCGTAAGGCGTTCCCTCGAAGGTTTTGCCGTAAGCGATCAGCTTGTCCGCTTGTTTTTCCGCTAACGCGTCGCTGGCTTCGCTCACGAAGCGGAGCGGGACTAGAGTGTGGCCGTCCGCGATTAGTCCGGGAACCGTGAGGTTCATCGTTTGGCCGTTCAGCTGCGCTTCCCGCTCGCCGATCCGGTAAACAAGGGTCATGCCGTCTTTGGCCGCCGTCACTGTTTTGTTCTCCCCGTTCCATGCCGCCTTTGCTCCTAAAGGTTCAAATACGTCGCGGATGGGAACGAGCACGGTTCCGTTGGCCAAGACCGGTGAGATTTCAGGTACAAGCGGCTGTCCGTCCAGTTCTATGGCAATGCGGCTGTCCGTACCGGCTTGCACCTGCGGGGCCGTACCGGCGGCTGCAGCCTCCGCCGAGGCGGACAACACCAGGGAGGCCGCCAGCATACACGTTATCGTACTTTTTCGTTTCGTCATAAAATCACCTAATTCTGGATAGTTTTATATATTTAAACGGAGCCGGTGCGGATTTGTTTTATAGTAAATATTACCTATTTGTTGGTGCGAGCTGTTCCAAGCCGTTCAAGTACTTGCGCAACGCCCGTGGAATGCGGACACTGCCGTCCTCCTTCTGGTGGTTCTCCAGCAGTGGGATCAGGATGCGGGGCGACGCCACCGCTGTGTTGTTCAACGTGTAGCAGTATTGCAGTTTGCCGCTGTGATCCTTGAACCGAATGTTCGACCGGCGAGCCTGAAAATCGAGGAGTTGCGACGACGAATGGGTTTCCCCGTACGACGCCCGGCTCGGCATCCAGGTTTCGATATCGTATTGTTTGTACGTTTTTTGCGACATGTCGCCGCTGCAGACGGCCATTACCCGGTAAGGGAGTTCCAGCAGCCGCAGGAGTTCCTCGGCATTTTCCGTAATTTCCTGAAAAAGCTGCTCCGACACCGCCGGATCATTTTGGCAGAGGATCACCTGTTCCACCTTCGCAAACTGGCGAACCCGGTACAAGCCGTGCACGTCTTTGCCGGCCGAGCCCACCTCGTTCCGGAAGCAAAGCGATGCCGCGGCCAGCTTGAGCGGGCGGGCGACATCGACGATTTCGTCCTCGAAATACGAGACAAGCGGCACTTCCGACGTGCCGACAAGCCAGCGGTCTTCCTCGGTGATCCGGTAGGACTGATCCTGGCCAAGCGGGAAAAACCCGGTGTTATACATCGCCGCAGGCCGAACCATTAACGGGACCTCCAGCAGCGTAAAGCCTTTGCCAACAAGCAGATCGACGGCCAACTGCTGCACCGCCCGGTGGAGCAAAACGCCCATGCCGGTGAGGTAATAATTGCGGCTGCCCGCCGTTTTGACGCCGCGGGGAATGTCGATGAGACGGTGCAGCTCGCCAAGCGCCACGTGGTCCCGCGGTTCAAAGTCAAACGCCGGCGGCTCGCCGGTCCGCTTGATCTCCACATTGTCCTGGTCCGACAGGCCTATGGGCGTGTCCGGCGAAGCCGGGTTAGGCACGAGCAGCATGAGCTCCCGATACTCCTGTTCCGCTTCCTGGAGTTCATGCTCCAGACCGGTGAGCCGGCGATTCAGCTTTTTGACCTCCCTTTTGCACGTTTCGGCCTCCTCCTCCGCGCGTTCCCGAATAAACTCTTGAATGCGCCGGGTCAACCGGTTCCGTTCCTGCCGCAAACGCTCGACCTCCAGCAGCAGCGCCCGGCGCTGATCGTCTCTTCGAAGCAGCTCGGGGATCGAAAGATCAATCCCCTTTTGCTTCGCGATAAGTTGAACCTGTTCCTGATGCTCCCGAATCCACTTGATGTCTAACATGGCTATCCGCTCCTTTGTTATAGAAATACAAAAAGCGCTCGCCGTCCGATTGGGACGAGGAGCGCTTGTATTCTCGCGGTGCCACCCAAATTGACCAAACGGCCTAAGCCGTTTAATCCACTTGCTTCCGCGGTAACGGGCGGATCCGGTTAACTTAGGGGGATTTTGCGCAGTGTTTGCCGTTTTCCCCTTGACGAAAACGCCTCCGAGTTGGATGCTCTTCATAGGCATGATTCCGATATATTTTTCACAGTATAGCGCAGATGGTGTTTTTTATTCAAGGGGGAGGAGGAAATTTGATGAAAAAAATTACGGGCTGATGCACCATATTGCCGTCAGCGGCCGGCCGATCCGAGGCGGCTTCATCCATGTTCCTTATCTGCCGGAACAGGCGGTGCGCCATCCCGGGGCACCAAGCATGGCGCTGGATCGGATCGTTTTGGGCCTGGAGCTGGCGATCGGGGTCTTGACGTAGTCGGCGTCTAACCCCAGGCCTTCAAAATAGCGGAACTTTATGTGCTTATTATCCGGAGCCTAGCATGTTCATTCTCATTAGCGGAATGTTTTGTTCTTATTTTCTTATGAATGGGCCAAAACCCGGGCATTTCCTGGCGATTCGAGAAAATAGCGGCATAAAATGCCTCTATTTCTCTCGAATGGACAAATATCGCTGGAATAACGCCGTTTTATGCCCTTATGTTTTCTCCGAGACGGGCAGCGCTTCTACAACTAGCTTAATTCTCTTGACTCGCTTAACTCGCTCCACCTGCCCAACTTACTCAACTTGCCAAAGTGACACCACTACTCCACCCGCTCCTACTCCACTTGCCCAATTTACGCCACTACTCCACCCGCTCCGTCTCCACCTGCCCAACTTACTCAACTCGCCCAACTCCCAAACTCATCCCCCCATTTGCGCCACTAACTCCATTTACTCAATCCGCTCAACCGACTCAACTCGTATAACTCGCCGCTGCCTCCACACTGCCGCCGCGTTTCTCATGGTTCAGCAGCCAGCTTTTGCGCGACAGGCCGCCGCCGTAGCCGCCAAGCTCGCCATTCGAGTTGATGACGCGGTGGCAGGGGATGACGATGGCGAGCTGATTGGCTCCGTTGGCCTGGGCCACGGCGCGGTAACCCGCCGGATTCCCCACGGCAACGGCCAGCTCGGCGTACGAGCGGGTTTCCCCGGGCGGGATTTGCTGCAGCTGTGCCCACACCTGCCGCTGAAAAGGCGACCCCAGCAAAAACAACGGGGTCTTGAATTCGCGCAATCGGCCGTCAAAATAAAGCGCCAGCTCCTTCTCAATCGAGCGGATCGGCGCGGTGACGCCGGGGATAACCGCCGCCTTGGTCCGCTGGCGAAGCCGCTCCACCTCGCGCTCCAGTCCGCGGCGGTCAACGAACTCCAGCAGATGCAAGGCCGCTTCGTCGGCGATGGCGATCATCGGCCCCAGCGGCGTATCGAGCCAAGCCGCCCGCAAAATCCGGCCCTCTTCCAACCGGGTCGGCGGCGCGCCCATAATCCGGGAAAACGCGTCGCGAAACCCGCTGCTCGATTCGTAGCCCGTGGACAACTGAGCATCGATTACGGGTTGGCCGGAGCGGATATGCTTCATCGCCAGACCCATGCGGCGGGCCCGGGCATATTCGACAAAGGTCATGCCGAAGCGCTTTTTGAATTGGCGGCGCGCTGTCGACGCATCGACGCAAAGCTGCCGAAAATCTTCGTCCCTCCAGCGCTTCTCGGGATGCTGCTCCACCGCTTCCACCAGCTGCCGGACGAGATCGGACGCCTGGCCCGGGGGTGACAGCGGGCGGCAGCGCTGGCATGGCCGAAAAGAAGCGAGCAGCGCTTCTTTGGCGGTTTCGAAAAATTCGCAGTTCTCCAGCTTCGGTTTCCGGGCCGGGCAAGTGGGGCGGCAAAAGACGCCGGTCGTTTTCACGCCGACGTAGAACAAACCTTCGTACTCCGTGTTTTTCTCCAACAAAGCTTTATAAAATTCCTCTTTACGGTCCGTGGGGATCATGCGCGGCCTCCCTGAGATTAGATTGTGTCCGTACTTACCGTCTTGATGTTTCCTGTATAGACTGCTTTCTGTTCAAATTGTCTTGTCCCAATGCGTCATATTGTGTATAAATTATACCGCTCGCCGGCCCGCCCCGCCGCCGAAAATCGGGCAGCGATTTTTTTCGCTCCAGCCCGTCCCGCAGGCGGTCAACACTTCCATTGTGGGCGGGTATGTTTTGTTATATGATATCATGGTGAACCAGGAATTCATGTCTAACGATTTTAAATATAGGGTGTGAGGGAAACGATGTATCCTAGAGACTTGAACTATAAAATGCCGGCCGAATGGGCACCGCATGAACGCACATTTATTTCCTGGCCGGTGCAGGCGTCGATGTGTTATCCGCAGCAGTATGATGCGGTCTGCCGGGGTTATGCTGAATTCATCACGGCGATCGCCGAATTCGAACCGGTGATGGTCGTCGTCAATCCGGTTGACCTGGAGAAAGTGCAGGAAATCTTCAGCGGCGGCAACCACTGCCACCCGATCGAATGCCTGCTGATCGCACACAATGACGCTTGGCTTCGCGACAATGGCCCGACTTTTGTCGTGAACGGCGAAGGCGAGCTGGCCGGGGTCAACTGGCGGTTCAACGCCTGGGGCGGCAAATATGCGCCATGGGATTTGGACGACGCGGTCGCGCCGCAAATTCTCGAAGCGCTGGGCGTGAAGCGGTTTGACGCGCCGCTTGTGCTGGAGGGCGGCTCCATCCATACGGACGGTGAAGGTACGCTGCTGACGACGGAGGAGTGCCTGCTGAACACGAACCGGAACCCGCAGATAAGCCGGGAAGAGATCGAAACGGCCGTGAAAAACTTTGTAAACGCCACGCACATCATTTGGCTGAAGCGGGGCTTAAGCGGCGACGAGACGGATGGCCATGTCGACAACGTGGCTTGCTTTGCCGCGCCGGGCAAGGTGATTTTGCAGGTGTGCACCGACCCGGAAGATGACAATTATGAGATTACGCAGGAAAACCTGGCGATCCTGAACGCCGCGGTGGACGCGCAGGGGCGCAAGCTGGAGATTGTCCAAATTCCGCAGCCGCCGCGCACCATGTATGAAGACAGCCGCTTAACGCTAAGCTATTTGAATTTTTATTTCGTCAACGGCGGCATCATTTTGCCGGTGTTCGGCGGCGCTGCGGCGGAAACCGACCGGCAGGCGGAGCAAATCTTAAGCGAGGCGTTTCCGGACCGCAAAATCCGCACGGTGGACGGTATGGCGATCATCCGCGAGGGCGGCAACGTGCACTGCACGACCCAGCAAATGCCGGCGGGACGGGTACGCGTTTAAATCAACAAGCATAAAGGGGGACTCCAGATGAGAAAGGTGAAGGTAGCGGCCACGCAGATGAGCTGCTCCCCAAATAGAGAAGACAACATCGCCAAGGCGGATAAGCTGGTCCGCGAGGCCGCCCGGCAGGGAGCGCAGATTATTTTGCTGCAGGAGCTGTTTGAGACGCCTTATTTTTGCCAAAAAGAAAAATCGGACTACTACGTCTATGCCACCGAGCTGGAAGAGAACGCGGCGATCCGGCATTTTCGCCAGGTGGCCAAGGAGCTGAAAGTGGTGCTTCCGATCAGCTTCTACGAAAAAAAGAACAACGCCCGCTACAACTCGCTGGCCGTGATCGACGCCGACGGCGAGCTGCTCGGACGTTACCGGAAAAGCCATATCCCGGACGGGCCGGGGTATGAGGAGAAGTTTTATTTTAACCCGGGCGATACCGGCTTTAAAGTGTGGAAAACGCGTTATGCCAAAATCGGCATCGGTGTCTGCTGGGATCAATGGTATCCGGAAGCCGCGCGCTGCATGGCGCTGATGGGCGCCGAGCTGTTGTTCTACCCGACCGCGATCGGCTCGGAGCCGCAGGACGGCTCGATCGATTCCAAGGATCACTGGCAGATGTGCATGCTCGGGCATGCCGCCGCGAACCTGGTGCCGGTCATCGCTTCCAACCGCGTCGGCGAGGAAACGGACGAGGATTCCAGCATCACGTTTTACGGCTCGTCCTTTATCGCCGGACCTCAGGGCAACAAAATCGCCGAGGCAAACCGCACCGAGGAGACCGTGCTGGTGGCGGAGTTCGACCTTGATCAGTTGGAGACGCAGCGCATCGAGTGGGGAATTTTCCGCGACCGCCGGCCGGATTTGTACAAAATCATCACTTCCTACGATGGCGAGCTGCGTATCGACTAAGCTCGTAATTTCATAGAAAATCGGGCCCCCAATTGCACTCGAACGCCGTGATTGGGGGCTTTTGACGGCAGCATGTGGCGCAAGGCTGGATCATCCTTGCCCGGTCTTAATCTCCGGGTTGGCGTCCATGATCGCTTCCGCCGCCTGCATAAGCCGCGGGAGATAGCGCAGCCCCTCCCCGGCGCGGGCGAGAAGGTGGGCGGAACCATTAATGCCCAGATCGGCAAGCATGTCGTTGAAGCCGGGAAGCAAATTTTTGTGCAGGGCTGGAGCGTCGGCGGCCAAAATTTTAAGGCAGCGGGCAAAGGTAGCGACGATCCAAAACACCGCCTCTTGCTGGCGGCCATTTCGGATCAGCTCGCGGCTGCCGTCGATCGCGACCGGGCGCGCCGCGGCGGTGATGTCGCTGCTGAAGAAGAACGGCGTGCGGGCGTGCTCTGCGGCCGCGTCGAAAGTCCGGGCCAGCGCGTCCAGGTGGGACTCCGCCTGCTGCGGCCCGAGCTGAGTACAGCCGAGCAGCCGCAGCAGCTCCGGGTACCTGGCGCTAAGCTCGTAGTCGGCCAGTACCTGCCGGGCGGCGAGGTAACGCAGCCGTACGGTGGGGTTGCGCAGCGCGGCCGTAAGCAGGACATGGGTCATGATCCCGGTCGGAAACAGCCACGCCGTCACTTGATCATGCCACGGCGCGGAAGGATCGATGCTGCGAAGCCCGCGCTCGACCCGCTCCCGGGCGTTTTCGCAGCGGCGGCGCACCCACGGCCTTTCGGCAAAACGGGGGGCCACCTCCTTCTGCAGCTTGCGCAATCGTCCCGTTGGATCAGCGATGATCGTATCTGTCCGAAAGTTTCCGGCGAGATGATAGTCCGTCAGGACGTTTTCGGCGGAGGCCAGCTGGCTCCAGGACAGGTACGTTACCTCCAACAATGTGTTTTCGAAAAGGAATTTTCCCGGTTTCGGCGGAGGTTCAGTTTGGGCGGTCACAACCATAAGATCGATATCTGAGCTCGGGGACATTGGCGCGTCATTCGGAAGGTCAACCGTTGAACCGCTAAAATAGGCTCCCAGGAACTCGGCCTCCCGGGCGGCGTGCTCCGTCACCCACTGGGCGGCCGCCGTTCGTGCGAACCCGACTTTCATGAGCATCCTCCTCCATTTCATGGAACATCGACATTTCGATCACAGTCGAAGCGAAGCCGTGCTACAATCGGTATCGCTGCAGCAAGAAAGCTCAGCTGCCCGAGCCCCCTCCCTCAGAAAAGCGGAGCTTTATGGTCTTATTTTCCGGGGCGAGGCATGATTCCTCCCCATTAGCGGAATTTTATGCCCTTATTTTCCAATGAACGGTGTGAAAGGCGGACATCTCCCTACGGTTCGGGAAAATAACGCCATAAATTCCCTCTATTTCTCGTGAAGTGGGTGATCTCGCCGAATTAACGCCTTTTTTGGTCCTTATGTTTCCGCCTGAGGAGCATTAGCATTGCATTAACTTTTACACAAGACATTGGTTGCCCTGATACTTTCCAGATTTCTCGCCAAAGCTCAAGTTTTCGAACCGAACTATCACCCGCCGGAAATCTAACGGTTGTAGCAGCTGTTATTTTACGAAAATAGACCTTTTCTAAATTCTAACGGTTGCCATTGCCGTTATTTTCCTGAATTTAAGCAAAATGAGCCGGATTTAAGTGAAATAAGCGCCGTGGCAACCTTTAGAATTCGAAATCAATGTTTTTTGAACAAATAGCGGTTGTGGCAACCGTTAGAGTATGTAGCGCAAACGCTAAAAGAAAGAAGGGATTGGAGTGGCGCGTCAACTTTATTTTGCATTGATTCTATTAAGTCTGATTTGGGGCGGTTCCTTTTTCTTCATCAAAATTCTGCTGCCGGATTACGGCCCATGGGCGATCGCCTTCCTGCGGTCGGCCTTCGGGCTGGCGACGATCTCCGCGGTAATGCTGATCCTGCGCAAGCCGTTTGGCTTCCGCAGCATTCCCTGGCTGCCGATGGCCGTCATGGCGCTGGTGAACACCGCGATTCCGTGGGCGTTCATCGGCTTCAGCGAAACGCGGCTGACGAGCGGCATGGCCTCGGTGTTGAATGCCACGACGCCGCTGTGGACGCTGGCCGTTGGGGTCCTGTTTTTTCGCGTCGCCGCGGGCCGGAGGCAGTGGCTGGGGATGGGCATCGCTTTTATCGGAATCATCGTCCTGCTCGGCGTAAGTCCTACTTCGATCGTCTCGGTTGACGGACTCGGCTTCGCCTGCATGCTGGCGGCCACCCTATGCTACGCGATCGGCTCGCATTTGTCCAAGAAGCTCTCCGAAGGGCTGTCGATGTATCAGGTGACGTTCGGCACGCTGCTCTGCGCCATGCTCGGCAGCGGCGTCATGGCTGCGGTGACCAAAGGCGTCTCCCTAGCGCCGCTGGCTTCGCCTGCCACCCTCGGCGCGGTCATCGGCCTGGGGGTATTCGGCTCCGGCTTTGCTTATATTCTTTTCTATTTCATGGTGCAAAAAGGCAGCCCGCAATTCGCCACAACGGTCACCTATCTGGTGCCGGCCAGCGCGATTATTTGGGGATTCACGCTGCTCCATGAGCCGATTAGCTGGCGTCTGGTGGCCGGGCTGGTGTTTATCCTTGGCGGCGTCTACCTCGCCAACAAAAAAGGGGCGCCGGCAGCCCGCTTGTCAAAGGCGGCTTGACCGTAAGGCGGATAGGTAGGGTATCCGGAGTCCATCCGTCTCACTCCTTTACGCAGAATCATTGGCATCGCCATACGTTATGCGCTTTCCGGCGGAATATGCCTATTCCCAAGGAATTTCGAACCATTCCTCCCCAAATGCCGGCCGCCGCTCGCGAATATGCCGCCATTCGTTTGTTCCCGGGTCATAGATGTAGTCTTGTTTCCACTCCTGGATATTCTCCGTAACCGCCCGGACCGCGGTCCCGATGAATACGGCTTCCCGGTCGGTCATCATCGGATGAAGAGACACGCGGACCCAGCCGGGCTTCCGCGATAAATCGCCGGCCGCGATCAGGCGGGCGATCTGCCGGGACGAAGCGCGGCCTATGCCCAGCAAATAATGGCCGTACGTTCCCGCGCAGGAGCAGCCGCCCCGGACCTGAATGCCGAAGCGGTCGTTCAGCAGCTTCACCATCAGGTTGTAGTGAACGGATTCCGTGACAAAGGACACGATCCCAAGCCGCTTCCGGCCGGTTCCGCCGAGAACGTGCAGGCCCGGAACGGATTCGAGCTGCCGCAGCAGCACCTCCGTCAGCTCCCGCTCGCGGCGCAGCATGCGTTCGCTCCCCATCCGCTCCTTCAGCTTCAGGCATAACGCCGCGCGCACCGCCTGCATCACTCCCGGCGTGCCGCCGTCTTCCCGCGTTTCGGGGTTGGGCCAATACTGGTACTCTCCCCAAGGATTGGTCCAAGAGACCGTACCGCCCCCGGGATGATCGGGGACCGGATCGGCGCTCAGCTTCGCGTCCATGATCAGCACACCGTTCGTTCCCGGACCGCCAAGCAACTTGTGGGGGGAAAACAGAACAGCATCGAGCTTATCCTCCGGAGCTTCCGGCGGGTGCATATCGATGCGTACATAAGGAGCGCTGGCGGAGAAATCAACCACGCTGATTCCGCCGTGCTCATGCATAATCCGCGACAGTTGGTGATAGGGCGTTTCAAAGCCCGTCACATTGGAGCAAGCGGTAAAAGCCCCCACCTTGAGTTTCCGCTCACGGTACTGGCGGAGCAGCCGCTCCAGATGCTCGGGGTTGACGCGACCGTCGGCTCCGGGGGGAATGCAGACCACTTCGCCGATCGTTTCCGCCCAGGAAATATGGTTGGAGTGGTGCTCCATATGCGTCACGAAAATGACCGGGCGCTCCCGCTCGGCCATCATGGATCGGGCCGCCTGCCAGCGCTGCGGTATTTTCAGTCCCAGCAGCCGCTGCAGCTTGTTCACCGCGCCGGTCATTCCGGTTCCGGCAAACAGGAGCATATCGTCCGGGCCGGCGTTGACATGGCGTTTGATGATGCTCTTTGCTTCTTCGTAAGCGGTGGTCATCGCCGTGCCGGTCAGATTGGAATGCGTATGCGGATTTCCCGCGAACGGGCCGAGCTCCTCGGCTAGTTTGGCTTCGATCGGCCGGTACAAACGGCCGCTGGCCGCCCAATCGGCGTAAAGCAGCCTTTGCCTTCCGTACGGGGAAATAAAGCTGTGGCCATAACCGATCGTATTTTCCCGATAACAATGGAACTCATTTTCCTCCGCAATATCGCGCCGCCCGCACCCGGTTTCGTATTCGTAAGCGGCGTTTCCGATTTTGGCCTGCAGCATGCCGTGTCTCCCCTTTAGCCTTCTTTTAACATCGGTTTAGGTTACGTACATTCGCCCAAAGGGGTTAAGCGGAGGATACAATTGTCAGGAAATTGTAATAATTTGGATGAGCCTCCCGGCTTGCTTCAAGTCTCTAAATAAACAGCTGGACATCGGATTCCAGCGCATCGCGCAGATAAGTCTGAGCATCGATGATCTCCAGTTCGGGAATGAACTCCTCCGGTTTGAGGCCCATAATCTCCACCGAGAGCTTGCAGCCGTAGAATTTGATGTTCTTTTTCCGTGCGCCCTTCAAAAAATGAATCAGCTTCGGCGCCTCGTTGTCTTCGATCATCTCCGTCAGCATCCGCTTGCCGAGCCCGCTAAAATTCATTCTGGATAAAGGCAGTTCTTCCGGACCTTTGGGCGTCATCCAGGTCATCAGTTTTTCGTACAGCGTCTTATCCTCCAGGGTCATTTTATCGGGATCGCGCACGAGAAACAGCCCCCAGAAGGCAAAAAACATCGTCACCTCCACCTCAATATCCCGCGCGGCATTAGCCAGGATGAGTCCGGCCATCGCTTTGTCGTATTCCCCGCTGAACATCAGCAGATTCATTCTTTTTTGTTCCATCGTTTCCAGCCTCCATCGCTGCAAGATGACTCTAGTATGTAGTTGGCGGCGGCCGGTTATGCCGAATTCATGAATTGGCCATACGGAGGAAACTTTTTTATTGCAATTTAGGATTAACGGGAGTGGGATGATGGTTCTGGCGCACTTCCTGAAAAAGGATGGACTGGTCCAGGGACATGCCGGGTTTGAGCCCAAGCATACGCTCCAGATCGCCGACGGTGACGGGGCGGGCATACTCCATCAGCTCGTATCCGATCTGTCCGTTTGGCTCCAGAGTGGCCGTCTTCACATCAGCGATGTTGGAGACGCCTATCTGTCTTAACCTTACCTCCAACTGATCGACGGTTATGCGCAGCTTGCGCATGTTGTTCGGCACCACTTGTCCGTTTTCGATCACGATGATGGAACGGCCGCTGAGCAAGCCCTCGAACCAGTCCCATTTCAACTGTAAGTATTCGACAACAATCAGCCAGAAGATAAATACCGCTGCCGAAGCCAGCGCTTTCCACAGCGGATCAAAGGCGACCGGTTGGACGACCATCGTCCCGATCGAAATGATGATTACGGTGGTTGCAGCGGTCGATTGCGCGATCGATTTTCTGCCGGCAATCCGCAGCAGTACGATCCCGGCCAGGACGAGAACCGACGATTCCCATACCCAAGACCAATTCATCAGCGAGTTCCTCCTTATCCAATCCAAGAGTTCATGGTTAAGTTGGATTTTTTTGCTTGGGTTTATGCAGAAGGCAACCCGGTCCGTCACACCGCCTCTCATTGGAAAAAATCCAGTAGATTGACGGAAATCACACACTTTTTGAGCACATCGCCCTATTTGCCGTTGAATTTCCAATTCTACTGGATATTTTCCAATCAACCGCCGGTCTTAGGTGGCGAGCACCGGCCGCTTTTTGCTTTAACTGCAACAAAACGAGCCGGCTTGCGTCTTTTCAGATGGAGGTGAGCGCGCCGTGCGGAAAGTATCCGTTTGGTTTATGATCCTGATCTGTCTGGCGGGAGCGGGATGCCGGCCCCTGGACCCGGTGGAGCAGGCCGTTTCAAAGCCGGATTTGCAAGCTCCTTTGGAGGTGCCGGATGACCGGAATTTCTTCTCAACCCGCATCTTTTTGCCGCAGACAGCAGGCCTTAACGAGACTTTCAAGATCAAAGCCTATTTGAAAAACGGGCTCGACTCGACGGTGGAGCTGCGCAGCCGGCCTGACATATTTCACTATGTGATCCAGGACGAGTCGGGAGAAAGAGTTAACACCGTCACGGTCATGGTTGACTCGGCCATCTTTCAGGAATTCCCGGCCAACATGGAAATCGCCGAATCTTTTTCCTACAAGATCGACGAGCCGGGCACATACGAGGTGTACGGGATAGCCGAATTTACGGCAAAAAAAGACGGGGCTGCAAAGGACTACTCGATCGAAACCGAACATAAACAAATCGAGGTAAGCGGTTAGCCATTTGGTTGCTATTTTGCCGGCAATCGATACAATAGAACTTGAACCTTATAGTGCGGGTTCAAAAAGTCAACCTCTTAAAAGAAATGTTGTGGTGAAACGATGGTATCAATCAAAGATGTAGCCAAGCGGGCCAACGTGTCGATTTCGGCGGTATCCAAGACGTTAAACGGCTATTCCGACGTCAGCGAGTCGACAAGGCAAAAGGTAATGAAAGCCGCGCAGGAATTGAACTATTTTCCGAATATGCTGGCCAAAAATCTAAAACACAAAGTGACGAAAACGATCGCGCTGATCATTTCCAACTTTGAGCAGGCCAACGGCAAAGACGGCGTAATGTTCCAGATTATGAGCGGGGTCTACACCGCCGCCCAGCATTACCAATATGAAGTCGTCATCTACACGCGGAGCTTGTCCGAGCAGCAGGACAAATCCTACTGGCAGTTTTGCCAGGAAAATAAAATCGCCGGGGTGGTTATTTCCGGCCTGCGTACAAGCGACCCTTATTTCGAGGAATTGGTGAACAGCGAGCTGCCGAGCGTCATCGTGGATGCGGATATCGTCGGTCCCCATTCGGGCTCCGTGTCCACGGACAACCTCAGCGCCGCCAAGGAGGCGGTGAAATACCTGATCAGCCAAGGCCACCGGGAGATCGGACTGATCAACGGGCACCCGTTTGCCGCAGTTAGCGTGGAGCGCCTGGAAGGGTATCGCCAAGCCCTGGAGGAAGCGGGGGTGCCGTATCGTCCCGAGCGCGTGATCGACGCGAATTTTAACGAGGAAGAAGCCTATCAGGCCACTGAAGCTTATCTTCGGGACAACCCTGGGATCACCGCCGTTTTCGCGGTCAGCGATTTGATGGCGATCGGATTTATGACCCGCTGCCGGGAACTGGGCATAGCGATTCCGGAACAGATATCGGTTATGGGATTTGACGATATCGTATTGTCTAGCTATACGACGCCCAGGTTGTCGACCGTCAAACAGGACTTTACCAAAATCGGTTATTCCGCTTTTGAACAGGTGGTTAACATGCTGGAAAAGCAAACGGCAGGGTATCATAAAATTCTTCCGTTCGAAATTGTTGACAGAGAGACGATAAAGGTGCAATAATGAAGTCGAAAACGTTTTCGAATAAGTAATGCCTTTTTTATTTTGCTGAGATCGAAATCGTTTTCGAATTTTTTCCATCATTTCGAAAACGATTTCGATTGCGCTTTCAAAAAAGAGATATGGAGTGGATGACTGCAATGCTTAACTATAACCCGGCAAGTGGGGAAGAGTTGCGAAACTGGACTTTCTCCGAAGCTGAATTTGATCCGCTGGCGCTCGGAAAATGCGAAGCCGTAATGTCGCTTGGAAACGGCTACATGGGGCTGCGTTCGTCAACGGAAGAACCTTACATCGGGGAAAAAAGAAATTTGTTCGTCAACGGTACATTCAACAAGTTTGATGAGTTTGAAGTGAGCGAATTGCCCAATACGGCCGACCTGACCAAGCTTGACATCCAGATCGACGGCACGCGCTTGTCGCTGCAGCTCGGAACGGTGACCGAGTATGAACGCAGGCTCAATCTGCGGGACGCGGAACTGGTTCGCAGCTTCGTATGGGAGCACCGGGGCAAAAAAATCGCCTTCACGTTCCGGCGGTTTGTCTCTTTGGCCCATCTGCATCAGATCGGCATGCAGGTGGAGATCCGCTTGCTTCAGGGAGGCGCGCGCCTCTCGATCAACTCGGGCATCGACGGCCAGGCCGGCAACAGCGGCAGCCAGCATTTTCATGAGGGTGAGAAGCGGATTTACGACAAAACGTATCTGGAGCTCATTCAAACGACGACAGAGTCGAAAGTTGATTTCGTGCTCGGAGCGGCCCATCGTCTGAAGCTCAACGGCAGCCAGACCGATATCGTCCCCAAAATGGATATCGACCGCCGCAAAGTGGCCGTCACTTACTCGCTGGATCTAGCGGAAGGGGACGCGGTCGTGTTTGAAAAGCTGGCTTCCGTTTACACCAGCCGCGACCGCGAGTTTGCCGGAGGCACGACGCTGGATGCGCTGCGCCAAGCGGCGTTGAACGAACTGAAGGATATGCACCGCGCCGGATATGACGATTTGTTCCGCCGGCACCAGGAAGCCTGGGCCGATGTCTGGAACCGGTACGACCTGTCGATTCAATCGGTCCATGACTTCGATCAGCTGGCCGTCCGCTTCGCGGTCTACCATCTGGTCGCCATGACGCCCGCGCATGACCACAGGATGGGAATCGGCGCCAAAGGCTTAAGCGGAGAAGGCTACAAAGGTCATTCCTTTTGGGATACGGAAATTTTTATTTTGCCATTCTATATTTATTCGAATCCCGAGGTTGCCCGCTCGCTGCTGGAATACCGTTACCTGGGGCTGGAAGGGGCGCGGGCCAAAGCGCGCGACAACGGCTTTGCGGGAGCGATGTATCCTTGGGAAGCGGCTTGGCCGAGCGACGGCGAAGTGACTCCCGTATGGGGAGCGGTGGACGTGGTCACCGGCGAGCAGACCAAAATCTGGTCCGGGTTTATCGAGCAGCATATTACCTCCGATATTGCCTACGCCGTTTGGCATTATTACCAGGCGACCGGAGACCAGGAGTATATGCGCCGCTGCGGGTACGAGATCATCTTCGATACGGCCAAATTCTGGGCCAGCCGGCTGGAATGGAACGAGGATCTGGGCCGCTACGAAATCAACGAGGTTGTCGGGCCTGACGAATACAAAGAGCATGTCGACAACAACGCGTTCACGAACTATATGGCTCACTTTAATTTGGAGCTGGCCATGGAATATTACAACGTGCTATTGGAAGAAGACAAGGAGCTGTTTGCCGAGTTGAACGCGAAGCTTGGCTTGGAGCAGGCCGTGTCCGATTGGACGGCTAAGGCGCAGCTCATTTATTTGCCTAAGCCAAATGACGCGGGGATCATCCCGCAGGATGATACGTATTTGCAGAAAAAGATCATCGACCTTACCCCATACAAACAGCAGGAGAAGGTCGGCGGCATTTTCGATGATTATAATCTCGATCAGGTGGGAGAAATGCAGGTATCCAAACAGGCGGACATCATGATGCTGTTTTTCCTGCTGGAGAACCGGTTTTCCCCGGAAGTGAAAAAAGCCAACTACGATTACTACGAAGAAAAAACGCTGCATGATTCCTCGTTGTCCTTGTCGACGCACTGCATTCTGGCCAACGATCTCGGGGATCGCAGCCTGGCTTACCGGCTGTTCCGGCGGGCCACCGAAATCGATCTCGGCCCTTATATGCATTCGTCCGACGCGGGCATTCACTCCGCCTCGCTGGGCGGAATTTGGGAGTCCGTGGTTATGGGCTTTGCCGGCGTGCGGATGCTCGGCGGGGAGCTTCATGTGAACCCGAAATTGCCGGAGGCGTGGGAGCAGCTTTCCTTCCCGCTGTATTGGCGGGGTGAACGCCTGCGGTTTACGCTGGACCGCCAGCGCCTCCATATTCAAGCGGAGAACGCGAACGCGGAAGTTTCGCTGCTCATACACGGACAACGCGTACAGTTCACCGGTGAGCTGCATTACGATTACGAGTCGATCAAGCAATCCTAATCAAGCTCCTAACGGACCACAGCGCCGTTATTTTGGCAAAATCAACAGTTTTCGAGCTGTAAGCTTGTAATCGTTATATCGAAATTGAATTTATTAAGGGAGGTCATTAGAAATGAGCAAAAAATGGTCGGTAGCAGTTATTTTGGTTATGGTTGCAGCGATGGTGCTTTCCGGGTGCGGAGGCGGCAAAGGCGCTTCCGGCGGCGGAAACACGGAAGGCGGGAAAGATAAAGTAACCCTGACCTTCTCCGTCTGGGGGGACGTAAACGCTGGCGCCAACGAGCAGAAACTGGCGGATGAATTCAACGCGGCGCATCCGGATATTCAGGTCAAATTCGAACCGATTCCGAGCGACGGTTACGGCACGAAGCTGACCACTTCGCTGGCCGCCGGGCAGGCCCCGGATGTGTTCCTGATCGGCGAAGGCGACTATTTCAAATATGTCGACAAAGGCGTCATTGAACCGCTCGACGATTATTTGAAGAACGACAGCTCCTTCTCCCTGGACATCTTCCAGAAGGATCTGATCGACAACATGAAGATCAACGGCAAGCAGTATTATTTGCCGAAAGATTTCAATCCGCTGGCCTTGTGGTACAACAAGCGGATGTTCGATGAAGCGAAGCTCCCGTATCCGACGGACGACTGGACCTGGGATGACCTGATTGCTGCGGCGCAGAAACTGACTAAAAAAGACGGCAGCAAATATACGCAATTCGGCTTCAACGCCACGAAATGGGAGTATCCAATTTACACTTATCTGTGGGATCACGGAACGGACATCGCCAACGAGGACGGCACCCAAGCGGAAGGTTACATGAATGGGGACAAGACCGTGGCCGCTCTTGAAAAATATGTGGCCTTGTCCAAAGGTCCGGACCGCGTCTCCCCGACGCCGCAGGATACGGAAACGATGGGCGGAGACTCCTCCATGTTCATGACCGACAAGCTGGCGATGATGGTGACCGGACGCTGGATCAAAGGGGATCTGGACAAATCGGACGTACAATACGGATCGGCCTTGATTCCCAAAGGGGAAGACGGTACTAGAACAAGTATCATCGCCAGCGCCGGCTGGGCCGTCAACGCCGCTGGCAAGCACAAACAGGAAGCCTACGAGCTGGCAAAATGGCTGTCCGGCACCGACGCCCAGAAGCTGCGCGCGGAGAACAGCAAGGTGCTGCCCGCCACCGTCACTGAACTGGATCAGGTGAAAGAGACCGAGGTGGCCGACAAACCGGTGATCGAAATGATGAACTACGCGAAAAAGCCGGTCACGATGCGTTCCGCCAACGGCCCGGTATTCGTCGAGGAGTTCAACAAGGCGCTGGAGAAAATCTTGCTGGGCAAACAGGATGTCAAAGGTGCGCTCGATGAAGCCGCCAAAAATGTGGACGGCAAAATCAAGTAAGTGACCGGCGGGTGAAGCGGGGGGCGCGCAGCGCTCTTCGCTTCACCCCGTCTCATCAAGGAGGTTTTTCCATGCGTAATTCAAAATCGGAGCGCGCCGGGTATTTGTTTATTCTTCCCTGGTTGCTTGGACTGCTGCTGTTCACCATCGGTCCGATGCTGTTCTCCTTGCTGCTGGCATTCAGCAAATGGGACATCATCACCGGGGTCAAATCGATCGAGTGGGTCGGGTTGGACAATTTCCGGGCGATTTTTCAGGACGATCTGTTTTACCAGTCTTTAAAAGTGACCTTTGTGTTTGCGCTTGTTTCCGTGCCGCTGTACCAAATTCTCTCCCTGCTCGCGGCGATGCTGCTGAACATGCGAAGCCGGGGCATGAAGCTGTTCAGGCTGATTTACTTTATGCCTTCGGTCATTCCGGCGGTCGCCGTTTCGATGATGTGGGTGATGATCTTTAACCCGGAATACGGGATTCTGAACCGGGCTTTGGCCTTGTTCGGCATCCAGGGCCCGGCTTGGCTGCAGGACCCTTCCTACGCGCTGGGTGCGCTGATTGTCATGGGCATTTGGGGGATCGGCAACACGATCATCATCTATTTGTCCGGGCTGCAAGGGGTCCCGGAAGAGCTGTATGAAGCGGCCGAACTGGACGGGGCGGGCCGTTTGCGCCGTTTTTCCAGCATTACGCTGCCGATGATCTCGCCGACGATCTTTTTTAATTTGATCATGGGGATTATCGGCGGATTCCAGTATTTCACCCAGGCCTTTGTCATGACAAACGGCGGGCCGCTCAACTCGACGCTGTTCTACAACTTGTATTTGTACAACAAAGCGTTTCAGGATTATGAAATGGGTTACGCTTCCGCGCTGTCTTGGATTTTGTTCGTTATCATTCTCGTCTTCACGCTCCTCGTCATCCGCAGCTCTTCTATGTGGGTGTACTACCAGGGCGACGACGAAAAGGATTAAAGGAGGCGCAAGCGAATGGAACGCAATCTCAAAAAAATAAGCATATCCGGGATCATAAGCCAGTTGATACTGATTGCCGGGGCGGCGGTGGTAATTGTTCCGCTGCTGTGGACCTTTTTTACGTCTTTGAAAACACCGGCCGAGGTGTTCAAGGACAACTTCTTCCCGACGACCTGGCTGTGGAGCAATTATGCCGACGCCGTGCGGGCAATCCCATTTTTCACCTTTTTGCTCAACACGCTGATCATTTTGCTTCCGGTGCTGATCGGAACCGTGTTTTCGGCGGCTCTATGCGCCTACGGCTTCGCCAGATTCCGCTTCAAAGGGAAAAAAACGCTGTTTCTCGTTTTGCTGGCGACGATGATGCTGCCTTCCCAGGTGACGCTGATCCCGATGTTTATCATGTTCAAGGAGGCGGGCTGGGTCGATACGTTTTTACCGCTGATCGTGCCATCCTTTTTCGGGGGCGGGGCGTTTAATATCTTTCTGATCCGCCAGTTTATGCGGGCTATCCCCCGCGATCTCGACGAATCGGCGTTTGTGGACGGGGCAAACCGGCTGCAGATCTTCTTGCGCATCATTTTGCCGTTGTCCATGGCGCCGCTGATTGCCGTAGCCATTTTTACCTTCATGGGCGTTTGGAACGATTTCCAAGGACCTTTGATTTATTTGAATTCCACGGAAAAATACACCCTGGCGCTGGGCCTCTCGATGTTCAAGGGGCTCTACAATGTCGAATGGAACATGCTGATGGCGGCTACGATCCTGATTATGCTGCCGGCGCTGATCGTCTTTTTCGTCGCGCAAAAATACTTCATCGAAGGCATCTCCATCTCTTCGGCGATTAAAGGCTGATTTATATCAAGGAGGAAGTTCATGAGCCGATTAACGAGCAGACACCCACTTAATCTTTATTATCACGGCGGCGAATATGTCAAAATTTGCGGCTCGCAGGACGGGTATTTTCCCGATTTCGGCCATCATCTCGCGGGTGAGATGGGGGGCGTGTGGCTGCATCCGATCAAGCTGCTGGACGGTTTTTGGCTGAAGGTCACGGACCTGGACCGGGGAATTTCCGTCTGGGCAAGAGCCGACGCTTACGCGAGTGAGCCTTGGGGCGGCCGTTTTGAATACGATCACTGGCTGGGCCATATTCCGGTTTCCGTCGAGCGTTCCCAGTTTGCCCCGGAGCGGGAAAAAGGCTTTGCCGCCAATTACCGTGTTCACGCTAATGCCGGGCAACCCGTACGTTTGCGGTTGGAACTGCTCGTGCGGACGGACCTTCGTCCGGTTTGGTTTTCGGAGCAGGCCGGGGTCGTGGACGGGGAACGGGACTTGCCGGTGGAGATCGCCGGCCGCCAGGTGCTGGTCAAGGATCAGGATCATCCGTGGTTCGTGCGGGTAGGGACCGACTTGCCCGGCGATGCCGTGGAAGCCGATCCGGAGTTGTACGGGCCTGAATTTACGGCGGGGGCCGGCTGCGGAATCTCATTTGCCGCGGAGTTGGAGCTTCAGGCGGGGGAAACGTTCGATTTCCGGCTGTTTGCGGCCGGTTCGTATACCTCGCGGGAGGAGTGCGACCGTACCTACGTGCTGATTTCGCAACGGCATGAAGCGTTGCTTGCGGAGAAGCAGGCGTTGTACCGGGAGATCACGGAGCGGGCCAGCCTGGAAATCGAGGGCGAACCGGGATTAAACGAAGCTTTTGCCTGGGCCAAGTGGAACAATCAATGGCTGGTGCAGACGGTCGACGGGTTGGGTCGCGGATTGACCGCTGGGGGACCGACGTACCCCTGGTGGTTCGGCTGCGACAGCACGTATGCGCTGCAGGGCGTGCTGGCCATCGGCGATCCCGGGCTGGCGAAGGATACGCTGGATTTGCTGCTGCAAAAGTCCGAGGAAACAAACGGCAACGGGCGGGTCGTGCATGAGATTACAACGCTGGGGGCGGTGGCCAATCCGGGCAATACCCAGGAGACCGCGCACTACATCGCGTTTGTTTGGGAGCTGTTTCAATGGACCGGCGATGAAGCGCTGCTGCGCCGCCATTATGACTATTGCGTGAAAGGGATCGATTGGCTGCTGGGAGAAATGGACCCCGACGGTGACTTGTTCCCTTCCGGCTATGGGATTATCGAAATCGCCGGGCTGAACATGGAGCTGATCGACAGCGCTGTTTATACCGCCCAAGCACTGCGGGCGATGGCTGCTATGAGCGAGTTCCTTGGCGAGCACGAGCGGTCGGCGAAATACGGTAAGTTGGCCGAGCGGGCGGTTGAGGCTGTCAATCGGGTCTTCTGGTGCGAAGCGGAAGGGCTGTACGCCGACGCCGTGGCGCCCCGCGAAATGGTCGCGGCCAAGCGGGAGACTATGGTATCCTTGGCAGAGAAACATGGTGTGGCCGGGTACGGGGAGTATATGGAGCAGATCCTTGGGGATACCGCCGGTCATGAGGGAGACATCCCTTGGCTGCTGAACAAAAACTGGGTCATCGTCACGCCGATGGAGGCAGGCATCGCCGATCCGGACAAAGCCGCCAGAGCGCTGGAAACGATGCGGTCGGACGTTTTTGTCGGCGAGTGTGGCACCTATCTGTCCGGCATCCTCCAGCAGGGGACGATGACGATTTCGACCGGCGTTCATGCCGTGGCCGAAGCGGAAAACGGGCACCCGGACGAAGCGCTGGACCTGCTGCGCCGGATGCTGCGCACGTTTTCCGTGGCGCTTCCCGGCTCTTTTTCCGAGATGTCCCCGGACTACGGTTGCGTGGTGCAGGCCTGGACCCTTTACGCGCTGGCGGTGCCGTTGATTCGCGGCTTTTTCGGCGTCCGGCCGCAGGCGCACCAGCGCGTGCTGCGCTTGAACCCGCAGCTGCCGGCTGCCTGGCAAGACCGCGAATGCAAGCTCAGCGGGCTGAACATCGCCGGCGCCCGGTTTGACATCGTTGTTAAGCCCGGAACGGGCGGGCAGGGCCGTGTGGTCACCGTGCGCAATGATGAAAGATGGCGTGTGGTGCTGGAACTGAACGGGGAGCGTTTGGAAAGCGGCGAGCCCTGGATCGAGTGGGAAGTTGGCGGGAAGTAGAAGGAAGTAAAAAAATGGATGGAATTAGGGGGGAGCGGAGATTCACCGGGCGCCGAATTCGCCGGATTCGCCCGCCTGGCCATCCAATTCTGATTGGATAATATCCAATAGAATTGGAAATCTACTGGCAGATACAGCAGCTTGATTGGATTTTTTCCAATAGATGAGTTTCGGCAGAACACGGAATGGGCATTTTGAGCGAAATCTATTGGATATTTTCCAATGAGCGCTCAAAATGGCGGTCTATATCCGCTAATCTATTGGATTTTTTCCAACGTGGAGGACTATTGAAAAAAGTAGATAGGAGTGTTCTAGACAATATGGAACTAAGAGCGGTCATTTTTGATTTGGACGGGGTGATCACCGACACCGCCGAATATCATTTCATCGCCTGGAAGCAGCTTGCCGAAGAACTGGGCATCGCCATCGACCGGGCGTTTAACGAGCAGCTTAAAGGCATCAGCCGGATGGAATCGCTGGAACGGATTCTTGTTCACGGCGGCAAGGCAGATGCTTATACGCCGGAGGAAAAAGAGGAAATGGCGCGGCGGAAAAACGAGCATTACGTCTCGCTGCTGGAGCGGTTGAAACCGGAGGATACGTATCCGGGCATACGTGAACTGCTGTTGGAGTTGCGGCACGAAGGGATTCCGGCGGTCATCGCGTCGGCCAGCAAAAACGCGCCGCAGATTCTCCGCGCTTTGGAGCTCACGGACTTATTCAGTTACGTGGTGCCGCCGGATTCGGTCAAGCGGGGGAAACCCGCCCCGGATCTATTCCTGCGCGGAGCCGAAGAAATCGGCGTAGGGCCGGAGGCGTGCATCGGCGTCGAGGACGCCCAGGCCGGGATCGAAGCGATCAAGGCCGCGGGCATGACCGCAGTGGGCATCGGCGAGGAAGCTGCGCTCACCGCGTCGGGGGCGGACGTTGTCCTGCCGGATACTACGGGGCTAAATGTGGCCTTTTTACGGAAAACGTTGGACTTAAAAAGTTAATCAGTTCGAACCAAGCGTAGGGCGGACCGAAGTATCATCACTTCGGCCCGCCCCTTCCTTTACAAACACCGGTCGTTTTTGGCTCGTGTTGATATCAGCAATAGTCATCATTGTAAATGTTTCAGGATATGATGATTACAATATCCTTCTTGCCTTGTCTATCCCTGTAATGTGGATGTCAATAAATTTTCCTGCCCTAAGACAGATACCTTTCCCAATTACCCTCACTTATGTAATAACAATGTTGTTTTGGTTTTTGGTAGGTTTCGCAATAGATCGAATGATACGAAGCTTGAAATCAAAATCACACTATGAACAGTAGAATACTAACGTTGATATAACCGTGCAGCGTATGCTGTATAAATACGGCGTCTCCCCACGCCGATTGAGACATTCGTTCTGCCGTGAACTCGTCAGCACCCCCGGTGTAGATATTGCCACGGTCGCGGAGTTGGCCGCGATAAGCCAACGGAGGCGGATCAAGCTTTTACGTAACCTCTTCTTGTGGTATAATGTGCTTAGAAAACACGCAAAATGAAAAATGCCGCGATGCTGGATCGCGGCAGACAAGGGCCGATGGGCAACCACGGCGAGATTTCAAGCATTACGGCCGAAAAACCACCGGGGGGCAGCCAACCTATTCCCGGTGGTTTTTCTTGTCTCGCGCCTGCTTGCGGGCGGTAAGTAACGTGTTAATTCCGGTCAGAATCCCGACCAGCTTCGACACCCCGTCCAACAGCTTCAAGCACAATTCAAGAATGGACACGGCCTCCCCCCCTTTCGGGTAGCTTCGCCGCGTCCGCCCACCGGTGCACCTCGTCCATTTTATTATACCAAATTCTTGAAAATGATAGAAGATAATTCAAAGGGCTGACAATTACGACCCCAGGAAGTATTTGATAAGTCGGCTGCTCCAATTTCACATAATTGGCCCATTCATAACTTTTGGGTTTTGAACTTCAAGCTAAAATCGTTAATTTCCGGTTCTAGGTTTCTTCAACTAATATTGAGAAAATGAGGTGTTTCTTTTGATAAAGGGTTATACGAAGCGCATTTGCCAATAAGTAACTTAGAAAATTCGATTTCATTTTACAAAAGTTGGGATTAGAAATAGCTTATAAACAAGATAAGTTAGTGTTTTTCTGGATTGTAAAAGGAGAGAGTTGACTTGGGTTATGGGAAACTGAACGAGTAGAGATCCCATATCACCCTTCAATACGTCACATGGCATTTTATGTAGACAAGGAGGATATTTTACATACGAAAGAATGGTTAAATGAAAAAGGGATTGCCATTCGCACTTCTTTTGGCTTTGATGAACATCGCCAACCACTTGTATTACCTAACAATCTTCAAGCACATGCTGCAATTTATTTTGATGATCCAGATGGTAACTCAATTGAACTGATAACTCCAATTCGATTAGATACAGAAGAAGATTTTGAAATGATGACATTTGAAGAGTGGTTGAAACGTCAGTAGCAGGTAAAACCCTGACTTTTCTCCTTAGCGTAGTAAAATCAGGGTTTTACTTTCCAAAAAAATGTCTTACCGTATAATATCTGCGTTTTGTCGACAGGATTCCCTCTACCAAGCAAGCAAAGTCTTCAGGCTTCTCATTTGCAGTGTTTCTTCATCCGTCTCCCGTACCCATTCTAAATCTGCATACTCATTAGCCTCCTCCAACGCAGCCGTGAACGTTTCTGGAATATAAGAATGAACATTTGAAATCGTAGGCCGATCTCGGTTATGCTGTCGATGAAAAGGAGAGGGCCTAACGATGAAACCAATCACGATATTGATTGCGGATGACGAGGCGGAAATCGCCGATCTGATTGAGCTGCATCTGGCTAGAGAGGGCTACCGCTGCATCAAAGTTCCCGACGGGCAGCAGGCGGTTGACGCCGTGCGGACGCAGCCGGTCGATTTGGCGATTCTGGACATCATGATGCCGGGGCTCGACGGGTACGAAGCGACGCGGCAAATTCGCGAGCGGCATCATCTGCCGATTATTTTTCTGAGCGCCAAGGCCAGCGACCTCGATAAAATTACCGGGCTGGTCCGCGGCGCCGACGATTACATGACCAAACCGTTCAACCCGATGGAGCTGGTGGCCCGGGTGAACGCGCAGCTGCGCCGCTTCATGGAGCTCAACCCGTCGGCGGGTACGCAGGCGGGGACCCCTGTGCTGGAGGCCGGCGGGCTCGTCGTCCATCCCGAGGAGCGGACCGTATTCCTGTACGGCGAACGGGTCGAGCTGACGCCCAAGGAATTCGATATTTTATATATGCTGGCCAGCCATCCGAAAAAGGTGTTCAGTTCGGAGCATATTTTCCGGCAGGTGTGGGGCGAGGCTTATTACGAAGGTGGAAATACGGTGATGGTGCATATCCGAACCCTGCGCAAGAAGCTGGGGGAAGACCAGCACAAAAACAAGCTGATTAAAACCGTGTGGGGAGTAGGTTATACGTTCAATGGCTAAAACCAAATTCCGCAGTTTTCGCTTCCAGATGATCAAGTTGTTCGGGCTGAGTATGATCTTGTCTGCCGGCACTACTTTTCTAATTTACTTGGCGCTGCAGCAGTATTACCATACGTTGTTTCGAGAAAATCCGATGTTCGGAATCCGCGAAACGATCAGAGATATCGGCGATATTAACGTGTTCCTGATCATTTTTTTCCCGATCTCATTTTTCTACTTCTATCTGCTAACCCGTCGTTACGTCGCTTATTTCCGGGAAATTTCCCGGGGAATCAACCAGCTGGCCGGGGGCGATTTCAGCTACCGGGTTCATGTTCCGTCGGGCGATGAGCTTGGGGATATCGCGCGGGACATCAACCTGGCCAGCGAAAAGCTGCAGCAGGCAGTGGAACGGGGCGATTTCGCCGAAACCAGCAAAGAGCAGCTGGTGCTCAACCTGGCCCATGATTTGCGAACGCCGCTGACCTCCGTGATCGGGTACCTGGACTTCATTCTACAGGGCAAGGATTTGACCGCCGAACAGATGAAGCATTACACCTCCATCGCCTATACCAAATCGCAGCGGCTGGAGAAGCTAATCGACGAGTTGTTCGAGATCACGCGGATGAACTACGGCAAGCTGAAGCTGAACCGGGGGCCGATTGACCTCGGCGAACTGCTGACCCAACTGGCTGAAGAACTGTACCCCCTGTTCGAAAAAAACGAGCTGACCGTCCGCCTCGACCTCGCCCCTCAACTGATGATCTCCGGCGATGGGGACCTGCTGGCCCGCGTGTTCGAGAATCTGCTGTCCAACGCCGTCCGTTACGGCAAAGACGGAGGGTACATCGATATCCACGGCCGGATGGAAGAAGGGAACGCGGTCATCCGTGTCATCAATTACGGGGATTCCATTCCGCCGAACGAGCTGCCGCATCTGTTTGACATGTTTTTCACCGGCGACCGGGCGCGGACGCATCAGGAAGGCAGCACCGGCCTCGGCCTGTTCATCGCCAAAAATATCATTGAACAGCATGAGGGCTCCATTTCAGCGCAAAGCGACGTCATCCGCACGCAGTTTGAAGTGCGCTTGCCGAAATTATGACTTAATGAGAGCACTAGCGTTGCATTAAATCTGACAAGATACATTTTCTAGCCACACCAATATTCTAACGGTTGGCACAGCGCTTATTTCGCTTAAATCCGGCTATTTTTCAAGCAAATTCGAACCACCTCCCCCAATGCCGGCCGCCGCTCGCAAATATGCCGCTATTCGTTCGTTCCCGAGTCATGCTCCCGCAGCAGCACCTCCGTCAGCTCCCGCACGCGGCGCAGCATGCGTTCGCTCCCCCACCCGCTCCAGATGTTCCGGATTGACGCGCCCGTCGGCCCCGGGCGGAATGCAGACCACTTCGCCGATCGTTTCCGCCCAGTATGTCCTACTTAAATAACGAACGGTTTAGAGGAGCGGGGGACGTATTAATTTGACCGTAATTTACGGACATGATTTAGTATTTCTCGTGATATCGAGGGGGTGTTATGATAAACGTGAGTTAAGGAGGTGATCCTCATGATAGCGCTATCAAGCAGGCAGAAAAGAATCATTAACTTACTCAGCCGGCAGCGGAACTACGTTACCGCCAAATGGATAGCCGACAGGCTCGACTTGTCGGAAAAGACGATTTACCGCGAGCTGCAGGCGGTGGAAGAAAGGCTGGAACGCGAGAGAATCGGGCTAAAAAAACAGCCGGGAAAAGGGTACATGCTGGAATTGCCGGTCATGCCCCGGAATAAGGGATATCAATTCGAAGATCCCCCTGAACCATCGGATCAGTCCACCGGGGCCAGGCGGATTCAAATTCTATCCGAACTGCTGAGCCAGGCGCCGAAAGAGACGTCCATCAGCAGGCTGGCGGCGGCGTATTACATCAGCAATGCCTCGATTGTCAACGATTTGAAATTTATTGAGGGCATGCTGGAACCCTTCCGGTTGCAGTTGGTCCGCAATCAGAAGGGGACGCACATCAGGGGAGCGGAGGAAGATATCCGCAAAGCTTTTATGTACCTCGTCAACGAACTGATCCTCACCTATCCCAAGGAAAGCGGCTGCGCCGAGCAAAACCGGATCGACCGCCAAACCTACCGGGAACTGGAGCGGCAGTTTGAACCGGGAGCCGTCAGGTTTGTGCAGGAGCTGCTGGAGAAAACCGAACACGACCTGAGTTATCCGATTGGCGATCCGTATTATATTAATATGCTGTCCCATTTGCTTATTTTGATCAAAAGGTTTGAAAAAGGTAAGCTTCTGCCCGGCAAACCGGATGCCCGGCAAGATTCATCCTTGGACGAAAACGCTTTTAAAATTGCCGCTTCGATTATAAAGCACGTCGAGCAATACGTTGGCGGCAGTCTGCCGGAGGAGGAGACCTATTTTATTTATCAACATCTGATTTCGTCCGGAGCCGGGATATCCGCTTATAGCCTTTCGGCCACCGAGCTTATCGTGCGGGAAAATCCCGATATCCCCCGGATCGCCGCCCGGTTGGTCGCTTGTTTTTCGACGTTGATCCAAACCGGTCTTACTGGGGATGAGCAGTTGCGAAGCGGGTTGATCGTGCATTTTAAACCGATGATGAATCGGCTGAAATATCGGATTTCCATTAAAAATCCGATGCTTGCCGAAATTAAGCGGGAGTTCCCGGCGGTGTTCGACATCACGGTAATGTCCATGGCTCTGATGTCCGCCGAGTGGAAAGGACGGGAGGTTAGCGAAGACGAACTCGGATATTTAACCTTATACTTCCAGAATTCCATCGAGCAGCAGGTGAAATACAAGAAAGTTCTGCTGGTCTGCTCAAGCGGGATTGGAACTTCCCATCTGCTGAAAACCCGGATTTTGCGCACTTTTCCCGATTGGAAAATCGTCGATACCGTCTCTTCGGCCAAGGCGGCGGCATCCTGGAAGGACAAAGCCGACCTGATCATTTCCACCGTCAAGCTTAGTGAAACGGATGTCCCGGTGATTCTTGTAAGCGCTCTATTTGGTGAGGCTGACGTCAAGCTTGTTACCGTGCGGATCGTTCAGGAGGCTATAAAGGGGCGCCAAGCCGGCCCAGGCCGGAGTTTTCTGGCAGACATTCTTGACGATGCCGACCTATTTATCGCAGGCCAGCCTCGAGACCAAGCGGTGCAGCATTTATGGAAACGTTTTAAAATTAGGCTGAATGATCCGGCCGGATTGCAAGATCTGAACTGCCTTACACTTTCAAGCGGAGACCGATTGTATCTGGTGCCGTCCGGGAGGATCAAGCAACCCCGAATCGGCTTGGTCATCACGACAGGCGGAGAAGGGGAAATCGTCGCTTTGGACTGGATGATCGCTTGCCCGGGCGAAAAGGAGCTGATATGGGTTTTCCGCCAGTTGTATGATTGGTATCACGCGCAAGGCTTTGTCAACCGGCAAGGCATCATCATTAGTTCCGCGCAGAAACGAAGGGTTCGCGGACAGTTGAATCTGAACAAGGAGGGGCATCATGGATATCGCCCAAATTCTCAATGAAAACCGGATCAATCTCCATTTGCGGGCCGCCACCAAGGACGAGGTGTTCCGCGAGATGAGCGGGATGCTGCTGCAGGAGGGGGTGTTGTCTTCGGTCGACGATTTTATCGCCGATGTGTACAAACGTGAAGAGGAAGGGCAGACCGGACTGGAAAACCATATCGCCATCCCGCACGGCAAATCCGAAGCCGTCCTGCAAACCGCGCTGGCGATTGGCAGAAGCGAACATCCGATTCCGTGGGAAACCCTTGACGGCAAGCCGGTGCATTGCGTCATTCTGTTTGCGGTGCGGATGACGGACAAAACGACCACCCATATCCGGCTGATGTCGCAGGTTGCATCCGCCTTGGCGGATGAAAAAGTGCTGGATGCGCTACTGGTCGAACAAGATCCGCGGAAAATAATTTCTCTGTTTAAAGTTCAAGCTTGATTTCAGTAAATATCATCGCGGGAGGGGTATATATGAAAATCGTTGCGGTTGCCGCATGCACGGCCGGCATAGCCCATACGTACATCGCCAGGGAGAAGCTGATTAAAGGAGCGGCGGCAAGGGGGCACGACATTTTGGTGGAAACCCAGGGCACCATCGGCACGGAGAACGCGCTGACCGCTGAAGACATCGAGCAGGCGGATGTGGTGATTTTGGCGACGGATATCAAGATAGGAGGCGAAGAAAGGTTCAAAGGAAAACCGGTCGTTCGGGTCAAGACACAAACCGTTATCAAATCGCCAGTTCAGTTTATCGAGAAGGTGGAGCATTCGCTGGCCTCCAACCAAAACCCCGCATAAAAGGTAGTTCAAAAAGGAGGAATGACGATGACTAATAAAGGCAGCCATATCGGCCAAATCATCAAGAAACACCTGCTATCCTATATGATTCCGCTGATCGTTGCCGCCGGCATTTGTATTGCGCTTGGACAACTGCTTGGAGGAACCGGCGTAGCGGAGAAGACAGGGACCATTCCTTATTACCTCAACCAGCTTGGAGGTTTGGGCATGGGGCTGGTCGTCCCGTTGATCTGCGCGGCCATCGCCTACTCCATCTCCGATCGTCCGGGCGTCGCCCCCGGGCTGATCGTAGGTTACGTATGCTCGCAGATCCAAGCCGGTTTTATCGGTGGAATGGTTGGCGGTTTCCTGGTCGGCTATGTGGTGCTCGCCATTCGGAAATACGTCCGTTTGCCCGCATCCATGCAAGGGCTTATGCCGGTTATGGTGATACCGGTGCTGGCAACCATCCTATCGGGGCTGGCCATGTATTTGCTGATCGGGCAGCCCATCGTATGGGCGCAAAACGGTCTGACCCATATGCTTGAATCCATGCAGGGCGGGTCCAAATTCCTGCTTGGCGCGGTCATGGGGGCGATGGCGACATTCGATTTCGGCGGACCGGTCAACAAAACGATGTCCCTGTTCGCGGACGGCTTACTCGTGCAAGGTGTCTACGGACCGGAAGCGGTTAAATTCGTCGGTTCGATAATTCCGCCGCTCGGCATCACGTTATCTTTCTTTCTCACCCGCAAGAAGTATACCCGTTCGGAAAAGGAAGCGCTGAAAGCAGCTTTTCCCATGGGAATATGCATGATCACGGAAGGCGTTATTCCGATCGCAGCGCGGGATTTGTTCCGGGTGGTTCTCTCCTGCGTGATCGGTTCCGCCATTGCGGGCGGATTGATTATGACCTGGGGCGTGGAAGCTCCAGTTCCGCATGGGGGATTGTTCGTTGTGCCGCTGTTCACTCATCCCTGGCTGTTTACCGCCACGCTTTTGATCGGAACGGTTCTTTGCGGAGTCGTCCTCTCTATGATCAAAAAAACGGTAACCGAGGCTGATGAAGAATTCGACGATACGCTTGGCGTAAGTGTGGATGATGACGACATCACGTTTACGCTGGAGAAAGCGCAGTAAAAATCCAAAAAGATATTAAAAATGCGTGATCAAAAGAAGTTGGCTTTTTGAAGAACAACTAAAAAGGAGCGGATGAGATATGTTGTTGACGATGAAAGAATTGTTGGCCGTAGCAAAAGAGAAACGGTTTGCCGTAGGTGCTTTTAATGTGGCGGACAGCAGCTTTTTGCGCGCGGTTATTGAAGAAGCGGAACATTCCCAGGCACCGGCGATCATTTCCATCCATCCCAGCGAGCTGGAGTTTTTGACGGATGAATTTTTCAGCTATGCGCGGGACCGCGCGGTCAAAAGTCCGATTCCGTTTGTCATCCATCTCGATCACGGCGGCTCGGTGGCTGAGGTGATGCGGGCCATCAAGTGCGGATTCACCTCCGTGATGATCGACGGTTCCCTGCTCCCCTACGAAGAGAACGTCAAATTGACCAAGCAGGTCGTGGAGCTTGCCCATACGGTCGGCGTCTCGGTGGAGGCGGAGCTGGGAACGATCGGGAGCACGGGCAATTCCGTCGAAGGCGGGGTAACGGAGGTAACGTATACCGATCCGGAGCAAGCGCGGGATTTTATCGCCCGGACGGGCGCGGATACATTGGCGGTAGCGATCGGGACCGCGCACGGCATCTATCCGAAACACATCAAACCGAAGCTGCAGCTCGATATCCTGAAAGCCATCGCCGAGCGGATCGATATCCCGCTTGTGCTGCATGGAGGTTCCTCGAACCCGGATGAAGAAGTGGCGCAATCCGTGAAGCTAGGCATCTGCAAGGTCAACATTTCGAGCGACATGAAACACGCGTATTTCGCCAAGGCGCGGGAAATTTTGAGCCGTGAAGAATGGTGGGACCCCAACGTCATCTATCCGGACTGCATCAGCGCGGCCAAGGAAGTGATCCGCAACAAAATGCGCTTGTTCGATTCCATCGGCAAAAGCGAGCTTTACAGCAAGCACCCCGTTCTCTTGTGACCAAAGAAAAACGCTTCTAAACCATCCGGTTGCCCATTTACTGCAATGGGGGCTGACCGAAGGCGATCGCAATCATCGTCTCGGCCAGCCCCTCTCTGGCGCTATAAATTCGCTGATCTAAAAATCAAAGTTGTCCGGATCCGGTCCGACTCGATCGTTTTCGTTCAAAGCGCCAATCCGCTCCATGTCCTCCGGGCTCAGCTCGAAGTCAAAGACGGCTGCATTTTCGGCGATCCGGTGTTCCTTGGTCGATTTCGGAATCGTGATCACGCCGTTTTGCAAATCCCAGCGGATGATCACCTGGGCTGCCGATTTGCCGTATTTCCCGGCGATTTCCCGCAGCGCCGGGTGATCCAGCAACTGGCCCTGCATCAGCGGCGACCAGGCCTCCATTTGAATGCCGTGCTCCCGGCAGAAAGTCTGCACTTCCGTTTGCGTCAGACGCGGATGGTATTCGACTTGGTTGACCATCGGCTTGATCTCCGCGTCCTGCATCAAGTCCTCCAGATGATGAACCTGGAAGTTGCTGACGCCGATCGCCTTCACTTTCCCCGCTTTGTACAGCGCCTCCAACGCTCTCCAGGCTTCTTTGAATTTGCCGGCCACCGGCCAGTGAATCAAGTATAAATCGAGGTACTCCAGCCCCAGCTTATTCAGGCTTGTCTCATAAGCGGCTAGAGTCGTTTCATAACCGAGATCGGCGTTCCATACTTTCGAGGTGACGAACAATTCTTCCCGGGGGATTCCGGCTTCCTTCAAACCTTCGCGGATACCTTGGCCGACCCCCGCTTCATTCTCGTAGATGGCTGCGGTATCGATGCTGCGGTACCCGTGGGTGATGGCGAATTTGACCGCGTTTACCAATTCGGGGCCTTCCGCCACTTTAAATACGCCGAGGCCGAGCCAGGGCATGCTTATTCCGTTACGCAGCGTTGTTTTATCTTGCAGACTTGAAATCATTATGATTGAACCTCCCATTGTAATTGTTGTTGTGCTGTAATTGTTGTTGTGCGTGCGATTCGCGGTGATCCTTTCTTTCCAGGGCGCGGCTCCAGCCCGTCAGGACAACGGCGGCCGCCACCATAAGCGCTCCGATCCAGGAGGTATGGATCAAGCCGATAGAGTCGGTGATGACACCTCCCAGGTAAGATCCGATGGCGATGCCCGCGTTAAAGGCGGCGATGTTGATCGCGGAAGCGACATCCACCGCCGATGGGACAAAACGTTCCGCCAGTATGACCACATAAACCTGCAGCCCGGGCACATTCATAAACGCGAGCAGGCCCATGAGCACGATCGTAATCAGACCGGCCGCCTTATATGGCACCGTAAACATCAGGGCCAGCAGCACGGCCGCCTGAATGATGAACATATAAAACAAGGCTTTGATCGGTTGGCGATTAGAAAGTTTCCCGCCGATCATGTTGCCGATTGCTATCGCAATGCCGTATACGAGCAAAATGACGGCGACGGTTCCTTCACGGAAACCGGTAATCTCCTGGAGAATCGGCGACAAATAGGTAAAGACGACAAAGGTGCCTCCATAGCCTAACGCGGTAATCAAAAACAACAGCAGCATCCGGCCGTTGGCCGCCAGCTTAAACTGGTCGCGGAACTTGGCGGGCGCTCCTTTCCGCAGATCGGACGGCACCAGCATGCTGTTCGCGATAAAAGCCAGCAGGCCGACGGCTACGATCATGAAGAAAGCCGCGCGCCAACCGAACTGCTGGCCAATAAAGGTGCCTAGCGGCACCCCAGTGACCGTGGCGACGGTCAGACCGGTAAACATGATCGAGATGGCGCTGGCCCTGCGGTCCTTCG
This sequence comes from Paenibacillus macerans, assembly GCF_023715465.1. Lineage (GTDB taxonomy): Bacteria > Bacillota > Bacilli > Paenibacillales > Paenibacillaceae > Fontibacillus > Fontibacillus macerans_A. The sequence continues at coordinate 3,636 of NZ_JAMBOE010000030.1, read as the reverse complement.
GTACCAGGTCGGCGGCGATCGTGGAGCCGATCGACATGAATACGCCGTGCGAGAACGCGGAGATCACGCGGGCCGCAAGCAGCATGCCGATGCCGGTAGCCGTGGCGGCCAGCGTATTGCCGATCATGAACACGATCATGATCCACAGCAGCAGCGATTTGCGCGACATTCCTGATGTCACGGAAGTTAGAACGGGTGCTCCGATGGTGACGCCCAAAGCATATAAAGAAACGGTTAAGCCGGCGGTGGTCACGGATATGTGCATATCGTCCGCGATGAGCGGCAGCAAACCGACGCTGATGAACTCGGTCGTTCCGATCGCAAAAGCGCTCACCGCTAAAGCCAGCAGCGCCAGCGTGCTCCGTTTTTTATCCAGAGTCATTTCTTTCCCTCCCTAAAGATGATGTTGCCATAAAGGATAAGCCTATCCAAAAGGTATACGGCGGACCCGGAAGGCAAATGTTATTATGGAATATAGCGTTGTTAATGAGAAGTACGCACTTTGAAGTAATATAGGTACCGTATGGTAATATAGGTACTTTGAAGTGCCTAAGGCATAAGGAGAGATGGGAATGAAACAGAAAAAATACAACATCGCCGTGGAGGCCACGCTGGAGATCATCGGGGGAAAGTGGAAATGCGTCATTTTATGCCACCTGACCCACGGGCGCAAGCGCACCAGTGAATTGAAGCGCCTGATGCCCGATATCACGCAAAAAATGCTCACCCAGCAATTGCGTGAACTGGAGGCGGACGGCATCATTCGGCGGATCGTATATCACGAAATTCCGCCTCGTGTGGAATATGAGCTGAGTGAATACGGACAAAGCTTGCGGGGTATTTTGGACGCGCTCTGCGCCTGGGGCGAGCAGCATATTCACAAAGTTTACGGGAGTTACGAGGTATTGGAAGAGAACGTGCTGAACGAACATTTGCGATCGTAAAATAGCTCAAAACCCAAAAGGGCGTTATTCCGGCGATATCCGTCCATTTGAGAGGAATAGAGGAAAATGATGTCGCTATTCTCTCCGGTCGCAAGTAAATGCTCGCGTTCCGGGCCATTCATAGAAAAATAAGCGCAAAAAATGCCGCTAATGAGGATGAACATGCCTGGTTCCGGATCATAAGCACATAAAGTGTCGCTATTTTGCAGGCTTAGCCGACGTTTTCGTCGTTAGTAAAGCCCCGATTTCTAGATTGAGCCTGTAAAATAGAGAAGTAATTGCCTGTTCTTTCTCTATCTAAAAATTAAATTCGGTGAAGCGGAAAGAGGGACAAGCGGCCGCATGGCAACCAGCATGTCCCTCCATATGTGTCTGTCCGCCCCGTGCTAGAAGAGTTCACCCGGGATATCAATAAAGACAGGCTCGGACAGCTTCACGGGATTTCTGGCAAAATCCCAACCGCCGATTGCGGCGATGCGGAATCGGCCTGGGCTTTGGAGCTTCAGGTAAGCAGCCGTGCTGGGGTTCAGCTCGATTTTGAATTCATGGCGGCTGAGCATCGTCAAGGTGTAATCTCCGAAGGGATTCAAGTGCTTTGTGTCCTCATCCGTGAAATCGCCGCTGGCCGAATAATCAAGCGTGATGCCGCCAAAGTCCGGCGAAACCGACAGATCCTCACTGAAGGTTAAGCTAATCGTTCCGTCTTCGTTATACGTGCTGCCGGTTACGGTTGGCGGCGTCTCGTCAAACGTAATCCGAAGTTCCTGGCTGCCGAGCAAGACGCCGTTTTCCCAAAGGTTAAAGAACAGGGACGCTTCCGTATTTTCCGTCGCCTCCAAGGCAGGAATGATGATGATCCCGTCGCTGCTTTGAATGATGGAAACGAGATCGGAGTAAGTGCTCAGCGTAACCGTAGCGATCACGGCATTGGTGGACGAATCGGTCACGTTGAAGCCGCCTTTTTCCGGATCGTATTTGAAGCTTCCGGCCGTTTCACCGCGCTTGACTTGCAAGAGGTCCTTGATATTCCGCTTGTTGTATTCCGCTCCTGCGGATTCGGATGTATCCCCGGATGAAATCGTAACGGCGGCCTGATCCGGCAAAAGACCGCTGTTCAGATAAAGCGTGGCTCCCTCCTCCAGCCTGATTTCAAGCGGCAGCTCTTGGGCGGCGGTCAATGACACTGGTCCCGAAGGCGCCGACACATTGCCGGCGGAGTCGACCGCGTAAACCTTATAATCCCCTTCCGTGAGGTCGGAGGTAGGGATTTCGGCCATGCCGTCGGCTGCGGAAACGACCGCCCCGCTGGCGGCTGCTGCCGAGACCAGGGCATCCAAATCCACTTTGGTCAACGGATTGTTGGCGGCCGGGACAAGGTAAACGTAGCCGGCTTCGCTGGATTTGACGGCAACGGCTTGTCCGATCTTCACCGGTGAAGCGGATACAACCGTGACCGTGGGGGCGGTTGTATCCGGCCGGTTTGAACCACTGCCGCCGCCGCTGCTATTGCTGTTTCCGCGGCCAGCAATCAAAGTTCCGCCGCCGCTGTTCGTCCCGGTTGCCGCAGGAGTTGTTTCAGGCTGCTTGGATGCGTCCGTATCACCTTCGGAAGGCTTCGTGTCCGGGGAAGAATCCTCGCCTTTAAGAGTGTCCAGCGTTTCGATGAATTTGCTGGTGAGCGAAGCTACCTCTTGCCTTTGCGCGCTGCCGTCGGGTTTAAACGTGCCATTGGGATAGCCGGAGATGAGGCCCAATTCAACGGCTACTGCGACCGCATCCTTGGCGTAACCGGAAATGGAAGCTGCGTCGCTGAATTTCAGGTCCGCCGCTTTACCGGCCGCATCAACCCCAAGCGCCCGCACCAGAATAACCGCCAAATCCTGCCGCGATAAATTGTTGCCATTGCCGAAAACACCGTTACCGTAGCCGTTAATCAAACCGGCTTTGACCGCAGCTTCCACGGCACTATAGGCATAATTGGCTGCGGGCACGTCCTGGAAGGTGGCCGACGCCGGGGGCGCCGACACATCCAGTCCCAGCGCTTTGGCGAGGATGATGGCAAAATCCTGGCGCTCAATGGTTCCGGTCGGATCGAATTTCCCGTTGCCCTTGCCGTTCAAAATCCCGGACTCCGCAAGCTTCACGATCGCGTCTTTGGCATAAGAGCCGTCGATGTCCGTGAAAGTGGTTGCCGCATGGGCCGGCAGCGCGCCGGCGCTAAGCAGAGCTGCCGTGGTTATTACCTTGATATAAAGCTTTTTACTCAAGAAAGTTCCTCCCATCAACTTGTAAACATTTCCCCTCTGGCTGTCTGAAAATCTAGTTAAAGTAAATATATAATAGTTTAAAAAATATGTAATCAAAATTTTATGCATACGAAAAAGCCCTGCCCCATGACTCGCAAAACTATTCTAACGGATGCCACAACCGCTATTTGTCCCAGAAACGTTGATTTCAAAATCTAACGGTTGCCACGGCGCTTATTCCACTGAAACCCGGCTCATTTTGCTTAGATTCAGGCAAATAACGGCGATCACATCCGTTAGAATTTCGAAAAGGGCTTTATTCGTAAAATAGCCGCTGCTACAACCGTCCCTCGTATTTAAGGTGTTTTCTCACGAATACTCACTTATTCGCAGGATTTCGCTTACCTTGAAAAACAGAGTGCGAGTCGGAATGAGGAAAAGTCACC